>JAXMGD010000001.1:0-1283519 GCA_046347475.1 Marinagarivorans sp.
TGCTCCGGCGCTTTTGCCCAAACCGATTTTGATTACGAAAAATTTACCCAGTCACTGCTCACCCAAACCAGCACACAATTAAAAATAAAAAATAACAGCTCCTTTCCGCAATTTAGCTACCCTGGCAGTTATAAAGAAAGTGACCAGGGCAATGCGCTCACTAAGTTGCGTATGCAGCAAGAAGAGCTGCGTTATGAGCAGGCCTTGGGCGCAAGTAATATTCATTCATTTGAAGTTGGCAAAACCTTTACGTTTAAATCCGAAGAGGCGCTTGCCGATCACAATAAAAGTTATGTACTCACGCAAATTACCCACACTGCCTACAACGTAAGTTTTCTGGAAAGCGAAGTAAAAGAGCCGCCTTACAGCAATCAATTTGTCTGTATTCCGGCGGCGGTACCGTTTCGCCCGGCGTTTAATACCCCTAAGCCGCGCATTGATGGCGTGCAAACGGCGGTAGTCGTAGGGCCTGCCGGGGAAGAAATTTATACCGATGATCAAGGCCGAATTAAAGTGCAATTTCATTGGGATCGCTACGGCAAAAAAGATGAAACCAGTTCCTGTTGGGTGCGGGTATCTACGCAGTGGGCGGGCGCCAAATGGGGCTCGGTGACGATTCCCCGCATAGGCCAGGAAGTGGTCGTCACCTTTATTAACGGCGATCCTGATTTGCCCTTAGTAATTGGCAGTGTGTACAACAGCGCCAATACACCGCCTTATAGTTTGCCCGATAATAAAAGCATGATGGGCATGAAATCCCGCTCCAGTAAAGGCGGTGACGGCGGCACCTATAATGAATTGGTCATTGACGATAAAAAAGATGCCGAAGAATTTCGCATTAATGCACAAAAAAATTACAACATGAAAATAGGCAAGGATGCCAGCCGTTATACCGTCGGTAATACCACCACAAAAGTAGACGGCAACGCCTCCACCACAGTGGCTGGCGACACCAGCCATTCAACCGGTGGCAATGATAGTTTTAGTGTGACGGGCAACCGCACAGCGGCGGTAAAAGGCAACCAAGAAAGCACTATTCAAGGTAATTCCACGTGTACCGTAGTGGGTAACAGCGATGAGAGCATTAATGGGACACACAGCCTAACGGTGGGCTCTAACGATACACAAAGCTTCGGTGCCAATCAGGAAATTAGTGTAGGAACCAACCAAACCCTTTCCATCGGTGTTAATCAGGAAACTACGGTAGGTGCCAATCAAACGCTGCAGGTTGGCGGTAAACAGGAAATAAGTGCATTGGCCCAGTCGGTTTCCATTACCACCAATGCAGAATTATCAGCCTTACAAATATCCCAATCGGGCATGACACAAATTTCCCTCTCCGTTGGGCCATCGAGCATCACCATTACGCCTGCGGGTATTACCTTGTCGATGGGGGCAAGTTCGGTACAAATAAATCCAGCGGGCGTTATGGTTAGCGGCCCGATTATTAAATTAAATTAACCGCACCGAGCAGCCTATGAACCCTATAGAGCAAGAGGTTGGGAAACTCGTAAGCAGCTGGGACGAATTTTTAGTATCCGAGCGCAGTATTGCCCACTGGCTGATTAATCCTGCCGATCAATCCTTAGTCAATGCGTTTGTAAAAATTAACGAGCAGTTTGATGAAAAAACGGGTACCTGGTTTATTCAGCTGACGAGCCCGTTTGAGAGCAGCGCGGCATTTGCTTGTGAATTAAATGAAGAATTAAACCATTTAATAGTCGAAGGATTAGACGATGCACTGGCGGCAGAAGCAGAAGAAAATACCTGCGCGCCTGAAGCAAACCGATGGCAGCGAGCGGATGCCGCCTCTGCCAGTGGCTTGCCTGCACTGCTAGCAACAATTCATCAGTTGTTGGCGCTATTTGATAAAAGCCTTGAGCAGCTTACCTTAGTGATTAAGCCTGCGCAGATTAAATCCATCGACGATTATGCACACTGGTGGCAAGAGCTGTGTAGGCTTGGCCGCAGCCGTAATACTTGGCCCGCCGCATTAAAATGGCTGGTGCTGGATGAGGCTGCCAGCGGGTATTTAACCAAGCATTTTGCGCCTTATCAGGATCAAGCCCTCACGCAAACCCCCGCTATTAATTTAACTGCCGCTGCCCAGGCAATTGCCGAGCAAGCTGATGATGGCAGTGACGCGGCTAAACTGCGGCTATTATTTTTACGCCTTAATACGGCAATTGCCGAGCAAAATTTAACGGCGTTACATTCGGCTGCGGAGGATGCACTTATTATTACCCGGCAAAACCAATGGCCGGATATGACCACCACGGTGTTGCTCACCCGCGCCGGCGGCTTGCTTAATATGCAGCACTACACACCCGCCATTGCCGATTACCAACAAGCGCAAGTATTTGCCGCTCTAGGGGTTAACAATAATATTCCCGGCTGCGAAAAACTATTGCTGCAAGCTATGTTATTTACCGGTACGGGGTTTTTTCTTGCCGAACAATTAGAACAGGCCGCCAGCGAATTTGAACGCACGGCAGGCGCGGCCGAAGAGCAAAATGATTTATGGACGGCACTGGAAGCCTGGCGCATGGCGGCATTTTCCTGTGAGCGCTTAAAGCAGCCTGCGCGCGCCTGGCAATTGGCCCTATCGGCATTGGAGGTGGGTAAAAAAATGCCTGCAGAAACCCGCGAGCAATCCACCTTAGGATTTGTAGGCCAAGCCATGTTGAGGCTTAAACCTGCCGCGCAAAATGAAATTCAGCACAATTTTGCAGAACTCTTAGGCCCGGACTGGTTAAAAAAATTGGAGGGCGCCGCAGCATGATGCCGGTAATAAAACATTTTGATCCGGTGATGGGAATTGATATCCATATTGTGACTATTCCGCCGGTGGGGCCGGTGCCCATCCCACACCCGCATATAGCCTTAATATTAGATCCAATGGATTATATTCCGATTATAGGCGCGAGTGTTTTAGTCGGCGGTATTCCGCGCGGCACAGCCGGTACTGCTGGTAAAGTCATTCCGCATATTCCTATGGGCGGCCCCTTTGTAAAACCGCCGGGCAATGAAGATGAAATTTTTATGGGCAGCGCCACGGTATTAGCCGATGGCTCGCCCTTGAGTTTTACCGCTTTGCCGGTGTTGGGTTGCCAAGATATAGGCATGATTTCGCCTATTCGCCTGAAAAAACCGAAAAAAACCTACGGCATGGTGTTGCCTACCAGTATGGTGATGGGCATACCGGCAGGCATGCCGGTTTTAGTGGGCGGCCCACCTACCATCGATATGATGGCTATGGCGATGAAGGTAGGTTTTGCTGCCTTGGGCAAAGCCTTAAAAAAATTACGCGCCTTACAAAAACGCAGTGCGCGTTTTAAAAAATTATCGCAAGCGGTACACGAGCGGGCGAAAAAAATAATGGATAAATTAGGCGTGCCGCCCAATATCCGCAATAAAGTACACAAAGCAATATGTACCGTTACCGGCCACCCGGTGGATGTAGCCGCCGGTAAATTATTTGCCGATGCAGTGGATTTTACGCTTCCTGGCCCGATTCCTTTGAAGTGGGAGCGCACCTGGTTTAGCACCTCAATCTATCAAGGCCCCTTAGGCCACGGCTGGCACCACAATTATGACTTAGCCTTAATGGAAGAAAATGGCGCTATTGCCATTCGTTTAGCCGATGGCCGCCCGGTGGCATTTCCAGTGGTTACAGGTGACGAGGTCAGTTTTAACCGCGATGAACGCCTTTGGTTGCGCCGAGATGACGATAGCCAAAATGCCGCAGGAGCCAAGGGCGGAAATAGTGGTTACGCCCTGGCTACAGGTGATGGTGATATTTATTATTTTCACCCGAGTAAACACAATCCAAGTCTATTTAATTTAACCGCCATGGGCCATAAGGCGGTGTTTGAGCGGATTTTATTTTATTACGACACCCAAAATCGCCTAAGCCAGATCGTCGATTGTGCCGGGCGCGTCATTCAGTTGGAATACAACCGGTTTAATCAAATCGCCAAAATATACCTGCCGCATCCGAGTGCGGCGGATAAAACCTTCTGTGCCGTACAGTATTATTATGAAAATGATAATTTGGTGCGGGTGGATGACGCCTTAGGTCAGCCCTGGAATTACGCCTACCAGAATAATCTGTTAGTGCAGGAAACCTACCGCAACGGGCTAAATTTTTATTTCCGCTTCGATGAGTATTCACCTAACGGCCGCTGTATTGAAACCTGGGGGGATGAGGGGATTTATTACCGCAGTATTCGTTATGATCTGGAGAATAATATTACCTATGTGCGCGATTCGCTGGGGTATGTGAGTGAATACCACCATGACCTGGTATTGCCCCATAAAATAATCGATCCTCTTAAGAATGTTTTCTCGGTTCAATATAATTCGCACGGACAGGCACTGTGTGAAGTTGACGCACTTGGCTATAAAACTCTTTACGAATACGATGAGCTGGGCAATATAATCCAAACAACCCATGCTGACGGCAGCATTACTCGTTTTGCCTATGATTTCAGTCAGAATCTGATAAGCCTTGAAGAACTCGACGGTTGCCCATGGCATTTTGAATTTAATGAATTTAACCAGCTCAGCCAAGAAATAGACCCCTTGGGGAATAAAACGCGGTTTAGCTATGTGGGTAATCTGTTGTATTGCATTGTTGATCCGGCTGAGAATTATTATTTCTTCAGCTATGATCAACAACTCAATTTGATTGCTGTGGCCGATGGCCAGGGCAAGCAAATTCAATGGCAATACGACGGCTTGGGTAATTTGCTTATTGCTACAGATCAAATGGGCAATCAACGCCAATTTACCCATGATTTATTGGGCCGTGTGATTGCGGTGAATGAGCCAGATGGCAATCTTCGTACCCTCAAATATGATGGTTTGGATAATCTAATTTTAATCCGCGACCGTCACAGCGAAGTGCAATTAAGTTATAAAGGCCTTAATTGCCTGGTGGCCCGCAGCCAAGGGGGCAAGCAGGTTAACTTTCGCTATGACACCGAAGAGCAATTAATTGCCATTGCCAATGAACATGGCCAAGTATTCAGGTTCGAGCTGGATCCTAATGGTGCGGTTACGGCGGAGGAAGGTTTTGATGGTCTGATGCGCCGCCATATTCGCGACTCCCTAGGGCGAGTACATAAAACCTTACGGCCAGATCAGCGCTTTTCAATTTATCAATATGATGCCATGGACCGAATTATTGAGGTTCATCACCATAATGGCGAGCAGGAAAAATATAGCTACAGAGCGGATGGAGAGCTGATGGCGGCAAGCAACTCCGCTTGCACAATTGAATTTGAACGCGATGCTTTGGGCAATACCCTAAAAGAAATACGCGATGGAACATATTGGGTAACATCCCAGTACGACGCACTGGGATACCGCTGTGCCTTCAGATCATCCATGAATTTTGCACAGAAGAGTGTGCGCGATAAGCAGGGCAATTTAACACAGGTTGGCATCGCAAATAACAGTGCCGAGTATATTGCGGCTGAATACAGACGCAACGAATTTGGGTTAGAAATACAGCGCACTATGCCCGGCGGTATAAAGAGTCGGTGGCAGCGCGATAAATTCGGTCGGCCTATCGAGCATGTCATTTCCAGTGGCCACAAAACCCATAGCCATAAAACCTATCTTTGGGGCATGGATGACCGGTTGTTAAAAGTCGTTGAATCGCTCAAGCGTGAGACCAATTTCCAACATGATATTTTGGGTAACTTAACCGCCGCACACTACAACGAGCAAGATTTTGACGTGCGCTTACCCGATGCGGTAGGTAATTTATTTAAAACTCAATCTCAGCGGGATCGAGAATATGGCCCAGCTGGCCAATTGCTTTCGAAGCAGGAAAAAAATGGTGTTACTCGGTACCAATATGATGCAGAAGGTAATTTAATTATTAAATACCTGCCGGATGGAAGATCTTGGCGTTACAGCTGGAGTGCAACCGGCAATCTGGCTAAGGTAATTCGCCCGGATGGCAGTGAGGTTCGCTTCACCTATGATCCACTGGGGCGCAGAATCAGCAAAACCTATCGGGATAAAATTACTCACTGGGTGTGGGATGGCAATAATCCATTGCATGAATGGGTAGAGTGGCTAAATCCCCGAGCTAAAGCGGCAGATGCTCCTTCGCCTTATTTGGCACCTCTGGAGCAACAATCCCATGCGATACTGCAACCGCTACAGCCCCAGGCGCCGCCCCGACTTCACACTGGAACATTGGATCAGCCAGCCACTTGGGTATTTGAACCTGAGTCATTTACGCCGATGGGGAAATTCGTTGGCAATAATTTCTATCCATTAGTGAGCGATTATTTGGGCGTACCGGTTGCCATGTTTGATCCGGACGGCCAAAAAATTTGGTCGGCTGAAATTTCCCTTTGGGGCGAGATGAAGAACCTGACCGGGGATCTTCATACCTGCCCGTTTCGTTGGCCTGGGCAATATGAAGATGAAGAAACCGGGCTTTATTACAATCGGTTTCGTTACTACGATCCAGATGCGGGCAGTTATATTAGCCAAGACCCCATTGGTCTGCTTGGCGGATTGCAACTTTACGCATATGTTGGCGACCCTGCGGCCTGGATTGATCCTTGGGGATTGGCCAAGCAATGTGGAGCTGGTACACAAAGGTGGAAAAATAAAAGAACAAAATCTGGTCGCCCGTATAAAAAGCCTGGCCCCAAAAAAAGTCCTAGCGCACCCCACAATAAAAAAATCCGGGAAATTATCCGTCAGGAAAAAGCTAAGGGTAAAATACACATCGGCGGTGGCTCTAAAACCGAGTTAATCATCAATACCTCGGGTGGCAAAAAGCCTTACCGCAGAATGGATGCCTCCTTCAGGGATCCTGCGACCGGTAACATTGAGCACCACAATGTGGGTAAAAGTAATCGCGGCAACGGACAGCCGATTGCCCGCGAGCGAGACGCCATCAGCGATGTGCAAAATCACGCGCCACCAGCTGACAGAGATATAACTTTTCATTCGTATGGAACAACATGAGCAGAATAGAAGCATTCTTACCCACCCAAACACTTTTGACGTTAGTTGCCGAACTTGCCGAGAAGGAAGACGCCAATATTATCTTTTGCCGCTACAAACCAACCGATCAAAAGCCGGGCTTTACTGTGGTACAAGCGGCGGCGGACCTTGCAAACACTTACCTAGACGGTAAATATGAGCAGATTTTGATCTCCCTGAAGGGGCTGCCAAAACAGGAGCAGGATTGGGAGTTTATTGAGCGGGCATCGGCCTATCTAATTGAAATCAATGGCGGCCATCAAGACGCAGACAATATTGGGCAGACGACTATTCGTTTAATTGATAAAAAAAGTAAAGCGACCAAAGTATTCAACGCACTAAAAACCGCTGTAAAGGCGATCAGTGGCATGGGCGTTTTAGTAAATGGCAATCCCTATCCAAAAATATATTTTGATCTCGCCTTGATAGCGGCCCCTATTCAGCTATGGGTGGATATAGAAACGAAACAAAAGGCGGTTAAACCTATTGTCTGATCCGTAGTTGATGTGTTTTATTCTCTATCCAGGTGGTTATAGCCCAATTTAACGAGACCGGCGTACTTCTGGGTTATTGTTCCACGATTTGCAAATATTAATTGGAGTTCTCTTTTGAAAGGCTTGTATAGGTGGCAGGTCGGGGCGCTGCCTTAGCCGTCAACAGAAATGTCCGGAACATGGTGTATTAGACCACTACAGCCTGAGGACACTATGAATAAAGTTTATTTTGTATTTCAAGATGAAACTGCGCCAGCTAGGCAAAGCGATGGGGTTGAAATGTGTGTCATCCCTGATCTGTTCGACGAGAAGATATATTTCTACTGCAGCGAATACTCGGTGTTTTGGCGCGAAATAGAAGATGTGGGCAATTTTGATAAAGTATTTAACTTTAAGTCTAAGAGTGAGATTAGACCCGCGCTGCTGAGTGAAATATCTGATGCGGGATTATGTGGATACGTAAGTACTGTTAAAGAATATAAGATTGAAGCCGGAAAAATTAAAGAAATAAATTATATTCATTTGAGCGTCTAGCTCAGGCGCAGGCGGCTAATAGCTGTACGGTAGTAAAGAAGACACATTATTTCAGACCGTCAAAATGAGGGATCTTTTTGACGAGCCTACTTAGGACGTATTCACGGCGTGTGGGAAATGCTGTGTATTCTTCGCATTCAGCTAGGTAGTATTAGCCCGGAGACACAATAGATCGTCCTGATCTATTTTGTCTCCGCCCCGCTAAAACTGGCGCAGATACGCGGATCTGCTTGTTTTAACGGGGCTCGCGGCGGCTTTTGCCTCCGGTGTGGGCCGTTATTAGCCCGGCACTCAATGTCGCCGGGTTAATATCTATACCGGTGCAGGTGTAAACCTGTATTGTGCGGGCTTATTTCTTGCCTCTTAGCAAGCCGGGCCACCCTTACAAAGGTTAGTATTTATGACGCCTGCTTCGGCTGTCTTGATCGTCAATAAAAAAGCTCGCTCAGGGGCCGATTTAGATATAGCTATGTGTTTGGCAATTTTACAGGCTGGTGGTATCTCAACCCATGTGTTTAGCCTGGGCGAGGATGAACCCTGGCAACTGGATGAATGGATGGCCGAGGCGGATATGCTGATTTTGGCGGGCGGCGATGGCAGTATTAACCACAATTTAACGCGCGTAATTGAGGCGGATAAAGTGTTGGCGATTATCCCCATGGGAACCGCTAACGATTTTGCGCGTAATTTAGGTATTCCTACTGACCCCCGCCTCGCCTGTCAGTTGATTGTGGCGGGTAATACTACAGCCTTAGATGTGGCAAGTGTGAATGCGCATTATTTTGTAAATGTCGCTCACATTGGGTTGGGCGTGCGTGTTACCTACGCGTTGACTGACGAAATTAAAAAACGCTGGGGAATATTGAGTTATTTGCGGGCATTTATCAGTGCTTTAAAACGCCTGCGCTCTTTTAGAGCCAAGTTAACTATCGATGGCCGCCTAAAACGCCACCGGCTGCTGCACTTATCTGTCGGCTGTGGGCGTTTTTATGGTGGCGGCAATGTGGTGGATGAACAGTGTTATGCCAATAATGGCTGGCTCAATATCACCGGCTTAAGAAAACGCAATCTATTTAAACTGATTATTTCCCTGCCGTTTATTCGTTTTGGCCGCCATCGTTTAATTAAAGAAGCGATTGTAGCCAAGGCACAAGGCCTCGAACTCTATACGCGCAAACCCATGGAAATCCACGCCGATGGTGAGCCGGTGGGGCTCACGCCTGCGGTGTTTGAATTGCATCGGCGAGCATTGCGCGTGATTTATAATGTTAATGAGCATCACTTGATGTTCGCCGACACCTAAAGCAAGTCGATCCTTCGACGTGTAAAAATGCGATTATTGCTCGGAACTTAATGGTCAATAATTCAATTAATCGCTTTTTTAAATTGTATGTTATCGATTTGATAGTGCAGCCCGCCGCGAGTTTGGTTGGGCGCAAATAGATAAAAGGGTCTATTGTCACCGGCCACAGAGAGCCATTCTTCTTTCGTTGGAATTGGGATGCTGATATGGCGCCATTGACCGGTGGGTTGTGGTGCTAAAGTGTGTTCCAACGCTCCGCTACCTACTTTAATCACTTCGCCACTATCGCCATAGTTAATCACGTTCAAATCAAATTCTAAACTGCCCATTGCAAACTCTTGCCAGTTTAGTAATTGTTGTTCTGAGAAGGGAATTACAAAAAATCCATTGTAGGTGTAGGTTCCTGTTACTTTGTAACTGACGTCCAGCACTTTCTTAAAGGCAGGATCGGCACTTAACACTTCCCGCGCAACTATGTTGTACGCTTCGGTTGCAAAATATACATCGTACAAGGGCCAGTAATAGGTTATGTTTTGCTGTTGAACTCTACCTTGCGTTAGCGCAGGCCCGAAGCGATTGTCCAGGCATTCTTTAAAAACCAAGCCGTCCGGGAGCCTGCAATCGCCAACCCGATAAATTGCAAACATATCTTCTTTTACCGAGTCGTTAGTTGTAGTTTCTCTGACTAGTAGAAGCGGCTCGGAAGTGTTTTGCCCTGGAACATTAAATTCAATTTGGGCTGAACCCTGATTAGTACTGTTTATCAATATTACGTCGGTGCCTGCCCATTGTTGCCAATTATAAGTTTCACCCTCTTGGGCGACTGCACCTATTTTCATTGGGCTGTTTACCGCTGCGCTTATGGCAATATTGGGCTTAACTAACTCAATTTTAGAGAGGCTAATGGGGGCGCTGCCGGGTTCACCCGTCATGCGCAGCCGCAATGATTGCAATGATTGCAATGATTGCAATGATTGCAATGATTGCAATGATAAATCACTCAATGAAGCAAAACTGCTCAGGGGTATATCAAATTGGTAGCCATAACCCAGGTGGGTTACAATCATTTGTTGTTCGTTGCCATATTCAATTAAATCTCCTTTTTTAAATCCGAAGGAGACATTTAAATTCCCAAAGTTAGCAGTATTGCTGATGGTCAAGCGCAGTGAATATTCGTTCACATAAGACGCTATATTCTGTCCCCAAGAATTGGCAAGATCTAAGATCAATTCACTGGCTTGGTTATTTCGGCGCTTAATAATGAGTGAGCCATCCTGTACCGCCCAATTGAGCGGGGAAATAGGGCCGTTGGCTAAGTCAGTTGTGCCGATTCCCGGTATCACCGCACTTATATTGGCGGTTGCGCCGCTGGGAGCTGGAAAACCTATTTGAAATGGTTGGGAGGGCGTAAGATCTAAATCCGCCGGTATGCTGCCGCCTTCTTCAGGCAGCCATTTAATATTATCGAGTTGGAAGTGGGTGAGGCTGCTATTGGCGCTGCGCACACTGATGGCGAGCATCTGTGTAATCTGGCTGAGATCAATTCCTTGGGCAAAATAATCGCGCAAGGGCAGTTTTATATGTTGCCATTGGCTGCCTTGGGCGAGGCTTAACGGCAGAATTTTCGGCGCGCAATTATTAAAGCAGCCAATGCTGGTAAACAATTCTGCATCCAAAGCGGCTGTTAGTAGCCGGATATCAAACTCAATAAACCCATTGCCCACGGAGGATAAATCCTGCGGATGGCCCTGGGCGGCTTGAATCGCTAATGTAGTTTGGATTTTTGCTGTAGTTGGATTGGTTGCATTAGTTTGAGTTGCTTGCGGGACGGTTTTAACATCGAGCACTTTGCCTATTTTGACATCGTCACTGTCAATCAGCGCCCACTGCAATTGCGCGCCACGGGTGCCGTAGCCTTCTTTGATGGGGGCGGCATTATTATTTATCTGCACCGGCTGTTTGGCCAAGCTAAAACAATTAGTTAATAAATCACCTGGAGCCGGTGAACACAGCTCGGGTAAAACTTTGACTGAGTCACGATGGGTTTTTCCTGCGGAATCCGTCACTGTAAGTTCGAATTCCGCGCCCTCGGTTGGAATTCCGGTGGCCGGTATATAGAAACTCACGCGGGCGTTGTTAAGGCCACCGTCTACCACCAGCCAATTGCTGTTGAGTTGTTTCCATTGGTAGGTCAGCTGGCTGCCGTCATTGGCCTTGGAGGCTGAGCCATCTAAACGCACCAGATTAAACGCTCCGGCGGTTTGGTCTTTACCTGCCTGTGCTACTGGGGCGGCTTGTGGCACCTGCGGTTGAGTTTGAGTGGTTATACCCGAGCAGGCGTTTAAGGCTATGAGGCAGCTGGCAAGCACGCTACCCATCCAGAAGTTGGCTGGGGGGGCCATAGAGGGAGTTCCTTTTAACGAGGATGTGCACTTAATTAACTAGAGGCTACCCAAAGTGAATAGCCTGGCTTAAAGGGGTAAGGTTACACCGGATAGGCTAAGAGCTGAAGTGCGCGCGCGAGCTAAAAAAAATAGCTAGAGCCATCTGTGTATTATGGCCTAGGCCGACCCGCCGCTGGGGAGCGACTCTCTCAGCGCGTTTTTTGGTAGTACGCCTTGAAATTAGGCGCTCATCGAAATCCTAAATTAACGATTGTAATTTTTTGTAAAACGATCCTTGCTCACCTGTTGATTCTAATTGCGTGCTATTACTAGCAGTAAGGAAGCAATGAATACACATCATTTCAGGCCGTCAACAAGAGGGACTTTTTTACTCAAAGCGCGTACACACAGGTTCAGTTCCTACGCCAATGGGCAACAAGAAGTGGCAACAAATTTTAGCGTTTAAAGTAGCCGCAATCTGTTGCCATAATGTTTCGATAAAATCCTGCCGGTATTATTCCTGTATACAAGGCGCTATATCCGAGCGGAAGTTCTGCCACTCGATAGGCCCGCGGTCAACAAAGGCTTTTAACATTTGGCAGCGATACCATTCGTGGTTTTCGCTGGTGGGGCCGGTATTAATGTTGGGGTCGCAGGCTAAATAATCCAGTAAAACATCATCCGGCCGCAGTAGGGTTTGTTTGGCGCTGCGCAACATTTTTGAGCGGAAAATGGCTGCGCCGTCGAGTTGGCCAACAATAGTCTCGTAACCGTGGCACGCTTTGCAGCGGCTTTCATTGGCGGTATCGGCTATGTGTGCATAGGCAGCATTGCGCGGTAGGGTATTTAAAATCGGGAAGGCAAGTTCACCTTTTATGGATTGGGGGACGGGCAGGTCTGATGCCACTTCCAAACTAAATTCCAATAATTGTTCGCCGTCGGCATCCCACACGGGTTTGCGCTCGCCCGTGACGGGATCTTTTATTGCGCTGAAGGCTTCTTGGGGCACAAAGGATAACCATAAATTATCGTATTGCACAAAAATACGCGGATTAATATTGCCTATGGCCGGTTGCACGCTGGAGCGGCTATTGGTGGCATTAAATTTCAGTGGCCGTGGTAGGCTGGCAACAAAACAGGCGAGGGTGAGGGGTTTGGGCATGGCGTTAATCCAATCCACTACGCTTTCTACACTGTTAAGCGGAATATTCGCAGGGCCTATGCAGCGCGTAATATCTTCGGCTACATAAGCCGGGTTGATATTCACCGGCGGCGGTGGGTTATTTTTTGGAGTGGTGTCACTCATACAGCCTTGTAAGCTAAATAGGACAAGAAGAAAAAAGCTGCGCTGTCTCATAGGTATTCCCAAAATAGTTCATTACTCACGCAGGCATTATGGATGCTTGGGTGCGGGCAATTTTAATCGGCATCAAAATAATGCAGCTGCTGGGTGCAAACGCCCCGTTAATTAGCAATTTCGTGACCGGCTGCCGATTATTTTTGTGGCGCTTGGGCAGGAGGCAAAACCTGGGATTGGTCAAAGCATCCTTAATTTAATGATGGTTTTACGGGCTCGGTGGTATTGAGCCAAGCGTTGCGGCAGGCAAGCGGCACCCATAGCCCCAGCCGCCGGGTTAATCGGTGCCGCGGCAGCGTTGTTTTTATTGGCCACTTTTCTGTGGGAGGCCTACTATCTAGGCACCAGCAATGAATACACATCATTTCAGACACGCCGTGAATACATCCTTGTAGGCTCGTCAAAAAGATCCTTCTTTTTGACGGTGTGAAATGATGTGTATTCATTACTTCCGTACAGTTAGTAATAGCGGGCGAGGTTACTTGGCGCCTGAGTCAAACGCCAGCGCGGCAAGCTCGGCATAATAGGGGCTGCTGGCCAATAATTCTTCGTGGGTGCCTTTGGCAACTACTTCGCCTTGGCGCAGCACATAAATGCAGTCGGCATCTAAAATGGTGGATAAACGGTGGGCAATCACCAAACAGGTACGATTTTGTTTTAACGCATCCAAAGCTTGCTGAATTAAATGCTCACTTTTGTTATCCACCGCCGAGGTGGCTTCATCCAATAATAAAATCGGCGCATTTTTTAAAAAGGCTCGTGCCATAGTAAGCCGCTGGCGCTCGCCGCCGCTTAAGCGGTTGCCCCGCTCGCCTACTTGGCTGTTGAGCCCATCGGGTAACCGGGCGACAAATTCATCGGCACAGGCCAATTTTAGTGCCTGCCATAATTCTTCGTCACTGGCGCCGGGTTTGCCTAATAATAAATTTTGCCGAATATCCGTGGCGAATAAAAAGGCATCCTGTGTCACGTAGGCGATATTGTTTCTTAATGCGGCTTTGGCCAGCTGTTCAATGGGGTGCTCATCTATCGTGATGCTGCCGCTGTTGGCCGTATAAAAGCCGGTGATTAATTGAAAAATAGTGCTTTTACCGCTGCCGGTGGCGCCTACAAAGGCGACGGTTTGAAAGGGTTTAATACTAATGCTAAGGCTTTGCACTATGGGCCTTTGAGGTTGATAGGCAAAGGCCACCTCGCGAAATTCTATGGCGCCTTGTAGGCGTTCCACCGCAATGCCGTGTTGTAAATCTTCTTCGCCGCTTTGATCCAAAACGGCAAATACGCGCTGCGCGGAGGCCAGGCCCGACACCATCATTTGGTTAACGCCATGCAAGCGTGCAATGGGTTCGTACAGCATATTCACCAATAACACAAACGCTAATAATTGGCCGGGCGTGAGCGGATGTTCTTGCGGATGAATACACCACTGGGCGCCCACGAGCATGACCAATACCAAACCCATTTTGCCCAGCAGGGTCATTAAGGGTGAATAGAGGGCTGCGGCCGCCATTAATTTTTTTTGAATGCCTTGTAAATGCCGGCTGGTGTGATTAAACCGCTCTTGTTGCGGCTCTTCAAATACATAACTTTTTATTTGCCGAATACCCGCTAGGGTGTCAAACAACATGCCGTGCATGGCGCTGGTGGCGGCTCTAGCCTGTAATTCGCGGGGGGCTAATAATTTGGCGTAAATCCAACCGCCTGCCGCAATTAAAGGGGTGGGAATTAATACCACCCAGGTGAGCGCCACATGGGTATTAAACATCACCACCAGGGCCATAATGATTTGTAAAATTGCCGTTAAACCCTGTTCTATACCTTCTAGCACCACGCGCTGGGTGGCGGGTACATCATCGGCCATGCGGGTAAAAATATCGCCGGTACTTTGTTTATCAAACCAACTGAGCGACATATGGCTAATTTTGCGGTGCAATTGCCCGCGCAAATCAAACACCATTATTTGTTCGAAGGCGCTATTGACTCGGGTGCGAAAATAAAACAGCAGCTCTATGGCAAAAAAAGCGCCGAACATTAACAGCGCCGCGTGGGTGATTTGGTCGTAGCGTTTATTGGGAATAATATCGTCAAAAAACCATTGGGTAACACTGGGAAATACCGGCATTAATAGGGTGCCGGTAATCGCCAGGCTGACTTGTAAAAGCGCCATGCGCCAATGACGGCGGGCGAATTGCAAAACACGCCGCGCGGTTGGGCCGGTGGATAGAGCGGGGGATGTGCTGGCGGGGGTTGTGTCTGCAGACGACATGCGGAAGCCTTAAGAACAAATAGCTGCAACCTTACCCTAGATTTAGCCGCACGGTAAAAAATAAGTAGCCTATGCCATTAAGGGGCATCAGTCGCGAGGGCGGGGCTTGAGTCCTTGGCGGGCCGGAGGGGGCAGCCCCGTCAACTAACACCCTCCGGCGACAGCCTGTGACACAAAATAGGCCTGGCCGTCCTTGGCGCGGGCCGGCCGCTGGGGCCTTGGTATTCAGGTCAGCCCTAAGACACATCTACCCCACCAACACCTCCACTATTTTTTTAACTATTTTTCATAGGCCGTTGCGGTGGACCGGTTGATGGCCTGTGCCCGCTATGCGGTGCATTAAGCCAGTGGTGCGACATCCGTGACACACGCATAAACCGGGCATTTAATGTCGAAAGATTAATCTGTGTGCGGGCTGAGTGTTGTCGGCGAATGTTTTTTAAACGCGAATGGTTGGTTTTAGGCTTGGCCGGGGCGTTGGATGCGCACTGAACACACCCATTGCTCAATGGGGGCACAGCATTTTTATAAATAAGATAAAAATAGCTGCCGAGAAAATACACGGGGATGTGCTTACTACCTAGGCATCAGCAATGAATACACATCATTGCAGACACGCCGTAAATGCATCCTTGTAGGCTCGTCAAAAAAGTCCCTCTTTTTGACAGTCTGAAATGATGTGTATTCATTGCTTCCGTACAGCTAGCAACCATTTCCAGACAGTTTTAAAAAAATGTCGAAACCAGCAATTAATGAGAGGCGGCTTAAGTTTAGCGCAGCAAAGCAATAGCCTCTCACCGAGAAATGGAGTTAATAAGATTGGCAAGTAAAAATATGTACATATTTGTAACGCTCAGCCTGAATTATTGACCGGGCGACATTTTGCCTAGGGTTAATAACGGCGGCTTAAGCCGCTAAAACAGGCAGATCCGTGTATCGGCGCCAGTTTAATAATTAGAGAATCCAGCGTTTTATACAAATTAATCAATCAGTCTTGTGCCGTGGGTAAAAGTGCTAGCGAGTTTGCAGTGGCCCCGTTGATTTTTGCTTGGTTATTGCTAGGCCAGGCGTTTATCCTGAATGTCCTTAGCTTATTAACGCGTGGGTTTGAGTGCTGGGGCGATAAAGATGGCTTAAGCCACAACGACGCCCAGGAGAACACAGCGATACACCTAGCAAGGTAGTATTTCAACAAGCTACTAGCATCGCCTGTTCGGCATGCACTGGGCACATTAAATCAGGACGTTTTAGTGTGCCGCCGGGTTAATAGAGGAGACCCCGCTTGGAGCGAATAGGCTAAGGGCTCATTAAGCGGTTTATTAAGCCTGCGCCAGGGGCGCAATCCTTGCTGCAGGCTAAAAGCCATGACATATGAATTGATATTTAGGAACCTGAGGAATCTATATGTATAAAATTGCCTTTATGGCCAGTGCGCTTATGTTGGCAGGCTGCGGCGGACAAGTGGATCAGCCCCTATATAAATTGGCCGACTCCCAGTGGGTGCTCACCGGTTTTGAATCCAAACTGGGCGTGAAGCAGGCGCCGGTGCGGTATTTAACGCTGGAATTTAGTGGGACGAATAAAATCGGTGGCCAGGTTGGCTGTTTTGCCATTAAGGGCGACTACAGCCAAACAGACGCTGCCCTCAGTATTAAAAGTGCTGAGGTGGTAAAAGAAACCAACTGCGTCAGCGCCCAAGAAGATACGGATTTTGTCGCCGGGCTTAATAGCACTGTGAGCTTTAAACAATCAGCGCAAACGCTAGCCCTTGATTTGCCCGACGGCCGCAAATTAAATTTCATCAAAAAATTCCCTGGCTGCACCAACCCGCTGCCCACTCAACATGAGCCGACGGAGCGGCTAGTTATTTCTACTCGTAACATTCCACTGAATGACCTGATTGCTCAGTATGAAGCAACACGCCCTGATTTTCGTATAGTAACCGCAGGGGATAGCTGCTCGACGAGCGTAACCGTTTCGGTAAACCCAAATACATTAATGGAGCTGCGCTGTGATTCTAGGGTGGCGGAATTAATCTTCACGCCTGGAATTAATTTTTAATAATGTATTTAACTTTTTAAATCGATCAGGATCAATTTATGATAAATGCCCAGTCACGACGCTCCTTTATTAAAACCGCAAGTGCTGCTGCAGCGCTTGGCGCCCCATGTTTTAACGCCCAGGCGACTAGCCCTTATATTCCACCGGCTGTTCGCCGCGTTTTATTTGTGTACATCCCCGGCGGTGTCCTTGCCTCCTATTGGAATGCTAAAGGCTGCGATGGCAATTTTACCTTTGAGCGTATGTCGCAGCCCCTTGAGCCGATTAAACAGGATTTAGTATTTCTGAATAATTTAACCATGACAACCGCAGGCCACGGCTTGGCCTATAACGCGCTGGGTGGCTCCTATGGGCCCCAGCGCGCCACATTGGATGTGCAGTTGGGGCCTTTATTGAGCCTGAATAATCCCTTTAAAAATATCACGCTCAATGCAGGCGCAGAACTCGACACCAGTGTGTCGAAAACCTTGCAAGGCCCACAGGCGGCGCTAGCGGATCCGTTTAAGGCGTATAACATTCTGTTTGGCGATTTAAATCAACGCCAAAAAAGTGTATTGGATGAGGGGTTTAAAGGTAATTATGCGGACGTGCGCAATGACTTTGACACCCTGAGCGATCTGCATTCTCGATTGGCGGTATTGGCACTGGCGCGGGATAAAACTCGCGTGGCAACGCTTATGCTAGGCTCTGACCAGTCTGATTTTATTGTGCCTGTTGGAGAGAATCCTGCGTCCTACCACCAAATAATTGCAGGCCGCCCAGCCCATGAATTTGTCATCGCCCGCGCGTATTTAACGCAAAAATTCACTTATTTAGTGCAGCTTTTAGAGGCAACTCAAGATGCTCAGGGCGATAGTTTGCTGGCGGGAACCTTGGTGGTGATGGTATCGGACATGGGCGATGGCTCAAGCCATGGGCCTGATAATGCGCCCTTTTTATTAGCCGGTGCTCGCTCTTACCTTAAGGGGAACCGTTTAGTCGATGCTAAAGGATTTAACCATTTGGACTTTCTTGATACGGTGAGCGCGCTGGTGACAGAGAGTGGCCCCACTTATGGTAGCGGCCCGATTGCGGCCATATTAAAGCGGTAAAGGGTTATGCCTGTGCAGGCTAATAACCTGCCAGGCGGTTGTTCATAATTGCTTTCTTTAACTGCGTGTTGAAATGTCTCGGCAAGGTCTCGCAAGGCACTAATTCAACACGCGGTTAGGCTCCATCGAACAAGGGCATACCCGCTCGTTAGGTATTTTATGAATGAATATTTGATTGGAATGATCTACCACTATCCGGAAGATTACGAGCTTTGGGAGAAGGGCCTGATGGAAGATTACGAGGCTGCAACAGCCGTATACATAGCTGCAAAAAATGAGGGGGCAGCTCTTGCTTGGGGCTATCAAGTTGCCACTGCGTTACTTAACTTTGCTAATAAAACTGAAGGTCTCACCCTAGAGCAATTCCAGCATCACTGTTGGTACATTGAGGACCCCAGCAATGATGATTGGTCGAAAATGCTTGAGACCTTTCCGCATGTAAAAGATGGCGAGATGCCCATCTTCTCTACCATGATGATCAAGTAGTCCGCACTATTGTGGCTCGCGTCGGCAGTGTGTTGCGCCCCGTGTCATAAAGGCCGCCTAACACATCGCACAGGCATCACCACTCTGTGACAGTAAAGTATTTAAGCTGCTGTATTGTGGTTTTGCTGCGAAAAGTATTCCACAAAGCCACAACTTAAAAACTACCACTTAGCTCGGCGTTAAGGATGCGCGATTAATTTCCTGCCCCTTAAATTCTATTGCCAGCCCGGCACATTGTGCATATCGGGTAATTGATGGGCTATGCCCTTGTGGCAGTCGATGCAGGTTTTTTCCCCTTTTGCCAGCGCAGTGCCGTGTTGTTCGGCGGCGCGGGGGCTTTGCCGGGTGAAATCCATAAATTGGAAATTATGGCAGTTGCGGCATTCCAGCGAATCATTGGCTTTTAAACGCGTCCATTCATGCTGGGCCAGTTCAAGGCGTTTATCTAAGAATTTCTCGCGGGTATCAATGGTGGCAAAAATTTTCCCCCAGACTTCTTTGCTCGCTTGGGTTTTGCGGGCAATTTTATCCGTCCATTCGTGGGGTACGTGGCAGTCGGGGCAAGAGGCGCGCACACCTGAGCGGTTGCTGTAGTGAATAGTGGTTTTTAATTCCGCGTAGGGGTTATCGCGCATTTCATGGCAGGAGATACAAAATTTTTCGGTATTGGTGGCCTCAAGTGCCGTATTAAAACCGCCCCAAAAAATAATGCCGCCGATAAAACCGCCGAGAGTTAAAAACCCCATGCTCCAATACAGGCTTGGCCGTGTCGCAATGTTAATATACCGAGCAATCAGCGCGATTAGGGGCTTCATGGCTGCTTATCCTTTTTTTTAGCCAAAATAACATCGACCGGAATAAAGTCGTTGTTATAGGCAGGTTTGCGATCCTGTTGTGGCACGTGGCATTGATTACAAAAATAACGCCGTGCAGAGACATCGGCTAAAAAATTACCTTCCCGATCCATAAAATGCGTCACGCTCACCATAGGGGCGCGGCTCTCTTGGGTGCGTGTGCGGCCGTGGCAGGACAGACATTGGTTGGCATTTTTCGATATTTGGTAGCCTTCAATTTTGTGCGGTATCACCGGCGGCTGCATGGGGTAGGCGCGGGTTTTTTTAATGTCTTTATTTTCGCTATCGCGCAGAGCCTCGGGGGCGGCATTTTCATCGGCTAATGCGGGGGCTGTTTTTAACACTTGCAGCGCTTGGTCTTCGGCGGCTTTTTCTTTTAAGGACTTTTCTTCGGCCGCTTGAATGCCAAAGGGCAGGGCGACCAAGCACATTAAAACCAGCAGTTTTTTGAATAAATTAGGCATCATGCGACCACCTTTTCAATGCGCACAGCACATTTTTTAAAATCGGTTTGTTTGGAAATAGGGTCTGTGGCATCCAGGGTTAATTTATTGATGAGTTGTTTGGCATCGAACCAGGGAATAAATACTAAGCCTTTAGGGGGTTTATTGCGGCCACGGGTTTCCACGCGGGTTAGCATGCTGCCGCGCCGCGAGCTTACGCGGATTAAATCGCCGCGCCGCAATTGCGCGGCGGCGGCATCCTCTGGATGCATAAAACACACAGCATCCGGGAAGGCTAAATATAATTCCGGTACGCGGCTCGTCATGGAGCCGGAATGCCAATGCTCTAATACCCGCCCGGTGCTTAACCAAAATGGATATTGTGCGTCCGGTGCTTCGGCGGGTGGCTCGTAGGGCAGGGCAAAAATAATGGCTTTTTTATCGGCGTGGCCGTAAAACTCCACACCAGCGCCTGCGCTTACGTAGGGGTCGGAGCCTTCTTTATAACGCCAGCGGGTTTCATTGCCATTGACTACCGGCCAGCGCAGGCCGCGTTCTTGGTGGTAGCGATCAAATGGTGCTAAATCGTGGCCGTGGCCGCGACCAAATTCGGCATATTCTTCAAATAGGCCTTTTTGCACGTAAAAACCGCAACTTTTGGCTTCTTGATTATTAAATTCTGCATCGCACTGCGCCAGCTCAAAACGGTTGACCTTGCCATTTTTAAATAAAATGTCGTACAGCGTTTTGCCAGCTAATTCAGGCTTTTTGGCGATTAATTCCTTGGGCCAAACCTCGTCTACCGTAAAATATTTAGCAAACTCTAGCAGCTGCCACAAATCAGATTTAGCCTCCGCCGGGGCATCAACCAGTTGGTGCCAAAATTGTGTGCGTCGCTCAGCGTTGCCAAAGGCGCCTTCTTTTTCCACCCACATGGCGGCAGGCAAAATTAAATCGGCCGCTTGTGCCGTAACGGTGGGGTACACATCCGATACCACTATAAAATTCTCATCCCGCCGCAACGCGGGCAGGCCTTCTTGCATAATATTGGCGCCCGCCTGCAAATTATTATTGGTCATAATCCAATAGGCATTAATGGCGCCGTCTTTTAATTGCCGGGTTTGTTGCACGGCGTGGGCGCCGGGTTTTTCATTAACGGTGCCTGCCGGTAGCTGCCAGATAGTTTCGGCTATTTCGCGATGTTTTGGGTTGGCTACTAATAAATCAGCGGGCAAGCGGTGCGAGAAGGTGCCCACTTCGCGGGCGGTGCCACAGGCGCTGGGTTGCCCGGTTAATGAAAAAGGCCCGCTGCCAGGGGTGGCAATTTTGCCGGTTAATAGATGAATATTGTAAATGAGGTTATTCATCCACACGCCGCGCGTGTGTTGATTAACGCCCATAGTCCAATAAGAGACTATTTTAATCGCGGGATCGGCGTAGAGTTTGGCGATTTTAACCAGCGTCTCTTCACTTATGCCGGTCAGTTTACTCACGCTTTTGGCATCATACTGCGCAACAAATTTTGCGTAGTCATCAAAACTGATGTCGGTGGCATCATTGGCGGCAGCAGCATTTTTGGCATTTTTTTCTAGCGGGTGCTCGGCGCGCAGGCCATAACCTATATCCTGGGCGCCGAGTTTAAATTTAGTGTGGCGATTAATAAAATCGCGATTCACCTTGTTGTTGCTGATAATGTAATGGGCAATAAAATTAGCAATCGCCAGGTCCGTCTGCGGGGTAAATAGCGCGCCTATATCCGCCAGTTCAAACGAGCGATGTTCATAGGTCGATAAAACAACTACCTGTGTGCTGGGGTGGCTTAGGCGTCGGTCGGCGATGCGCGTCCACAATATGGGGTGCATTTCCGCCATATTAGAGCCCCAGAGTACAAAAGCGTTGGCCTCTTCAATATCGTCGTAACAGCCCATGGGTTCGTCCATGCCGAAGGTGCGCATAAAACCGGCCACCGCAGAGGCCATACAGTGGCGCGCATTGGGGTCTAAATTATTGGAACGAAACCCTGCTTTCATTAATTTAACGGCGGCATATCCCTCCCAAATTGTCCATTGGCCAGAGCCGAACATACCAATGCCGGTGGGGCCTTTTTCTTTGAGGGCTTTTTTAAACTGCGCGGCCATAAGGCTAAACGCCTGTTGCCAACTGACGGGAGTGAATTCGCCATCTTTGGCGTATTGGCCATTTTTTTGCCGCATCAGTGGCTGGGTTAAACGGTCGCCGCCGTACATAACTTTTGCTAAAAAGTACCCTTTAACACAATTTAAGCCGCGATTCACCGGCGATAATACATCGCCGTGGGTGGCTACTACTTGGCCCTCTTTAACGCCCACATTGAGGCTGCAGCCGGTGCCGCAAAATCGGCAGGGGGCTTTATTCCACGTGATTTTACTGTCGTCATAGGCGGTAATTAAATTGCTCGCCTGCGCGCCGACAGGAAAGCCTGCACTGGCAGCGGCAATCATAGCGGCATTGTGTTTAATTAAATCGCGTCGCGTTACACTCATGTTAGGGTCTCCGATAATTCTTCCGCTGTGGCAACCTGGTGGTACACCAGTGTCACCGCTTGAACACCCATTAAATTACGCACCTGTTCTACAGCGTTTTCAATGCTGGGCAAGTCGCTGCATTCAGCGACCAAGATGATTTTGCCGAGGGTTAAATCGCACATGGGCATAGTAAAAAATGCCTGTGCGGTAATTGCCTCGGCCACTGCCTCGGCGGATGCGGGGGTGGTTAAAACAATAAAACTTAATATATGGATTGTGGGTTCCGACATGGTGTTTAATTATCTCGAATTGTGTTGGCTATTGAATAACCCGGCGGCGCGCGTCAATTAAATAAAGGCTTAATTGCTGTGCGGGGTTATTGATAAGGGCTTATTAAAGTTAAAGTTAAAGCCGCGCCATTATTTGCAATAGCCAAATAACCAGGCCATAGGCCCCTATAAGGGCGACGCTCGCCAGGGGAAACAAAACTATAACAATAAAAATAAATAGTTTTAACTCTTGCAGCTTGTGTGCAGTCTCGGTGGAAGCCGTTTGGCTGGCGGTTGAGTTGGCATTGTGGGACATAGGCTTAGTCGCTCATTAGTAGCCAAGCTGGGCTTGGTTATGGAGTGTAGGCGATATTCGGCGATTCTTTTAGCGGCGCAGCCGAGCGAGTGCACTTTGTTTGCGATGAATCAAATTGTCTGCCTAATGCTTAGGCGCTTGTGCAGTTTTGTAATAATCCTCTCTGTGCCCCGCTAGGTGATTAACGTGCAAAACATATGGAGAAATTTAGCAAGGATTTTGAGGGCTGCAGTATTTTTTAGGCCGTCAATTGTGCTGTGGCTCACAAAAGATTTCGCTACGCTAGGTAGGGTTTTAGGGAACCTCTGCTGCTGTGTGAGCTTGAGTATGTGCAGGCTTATTTCTGTTAAACCCGGCGACTTAAGCCGCCGCGCGCCCTGCATAAAATAATGCGATCCATCTATTTTCGCCCGTGTTAGCAGGACGATCTATTGTGTCGCCAGGCGAATAGTGTGGATATTGCTGGGTGCATTACACACCTGCCGATGCAGGCCAGTGGTAATCAGCTGGCCGTTTAATCCAGGGCTAAATGATAGTCTTGCACCGGCGATTTAAGTACAAACGACGAGTGCACACCGGTAATCCCTTCAATCGTAGTGAGTTTATTAAGCAAAAAATGCTGATAAGCATCCATGTCTTTTACAATCACTTTGACTAAATAATCCGCCTGTTGGCCGGTAATTAAATGGCATTCCAACACTTCAGGTAATTTGGTGAGTTTTTTCTCGAAACTGGCAAAGCGCTCTGGCGTGTGTTTATCCAGGCTTATTTGAATAAATGCTGTGAGGGTGAGGCCTAATTTGCGGGCGTTCAGGCGCGCGCCGTAGCCGTCGATAAAACCCGCCTCTTCCAGTGCCCGCAGGCGGCGCAGGCAAGGTGAGGGTGAGAGGCCTATGGCGTCGGCTAACTCTTGGTTGCTCATACGGCCCTGGCGCTGCAGGGCGGTTAATATGGCTTTATCAAATTTATCCATGGCAGATTATTGCTCAAAGTAAATTAATGGAGAAATAATCTGCCAAATCTACGCCAACAGATGCCAAATACGCAAGTTAAATGCGCCGACTCTTGGCTATACTGTGTACCAATAACTGATTATTTGGAGCGCATCATGTTGAAGAACCCTGCTGAAAAATACGCCCCCTTTAAAGGGGTGGCCTTGAGCGATCGCACTTGGCCTAACCGGTCTATTAGCACGCCACCTATTTGGATGAGCACCGATTTGCGCGACGGCAACCAAGCCTTAATGGATCCTATGAGCGTTAACACCAAGTTGCGTTTTTTTAAACATTTGGTGGCCATGGGTTTTAAAGAAATTGAAATTGGCTTTCCCTCGGCGTCACAAATTGATTGGGATTTTGCCCGTCTGTTAATTGAAGGCGGGCATATTCCTGATGATGTGTGTATCGAGGTGTTAACCCAGGCGCGTTTTGATTTAATTGAAAAAACCGTAGCAGCGGTAGCCGGTGCTAAACAGGCGATTGTGCATATGTATAACCCCTTGGCGCCTGCCTTCCGCCGTATTGTCTACAACACAGATCAAGCGGGCGTAAAAGCCATTGCCGAACAGGGCACCCGTTGGGTGAAAGAGGTTACGGCGCGTTATCCGCAAACTCAGTGGATTTATCAGTATTCGCCGGAAGTATTTTCCGGCACTGAAATTGAGTTTGCCAAAGAAGTCTGCGATGCCGTGAGTGCTATTTGGCAGCCCACGCCTGAGCACAAAATGATTATTAATTTACCCGCCACGGTAGAAATGGGTACACCAAATACCTATGCCGATCAAATTGAATGGATGCACCGGCATTTAAATAATCGCGCCAGTATTATTTTAAGTGTGCACCCACATAATGATCGCGGTACGGCGGTGGCCGCGGCGGAATTAGCGGTAATGGCCGGCGCAGACCGTGTGGAAGGTTGTTTATTTGGCAATGGTGAGCGCACGGGCAATGTAGATTTAGTGACCTTGGCCATGAATTTATATTCACAAGGCATTCACCCCGGTTTGGATTTTTCCCATATGGATCAGGTGCGGCAATTGGTGGAAGAGTGCACACAATTGCCTGTTCATCCGCGCCACCCTTATGCCGGTGAATTGGTGTTTACTGCCTTTTCCGGCTCACACCAGGATGCGATTAAAAAAGGTTTTGCGCAGCAACAAGCCGGTGCGCTTTGGGAAGTGCCTTATTTGCCGATTGACCCGCAGGATGTAGGCAAAAGTTACGATGCTGTGGTGCGGGTGAATAGCCAATCGGGCAAGGGCGGGGTGAGTTTTTTATTGCAGCAGGAGGCGGGTTTTAATTTGCCGCGCCGTATGCAAATTGAATTTAGCGCCATTGTGCAGCGTTTAAGTGATAGCACCGGTCGCGAAGTCAAAAGCAGCGAAATTGTGGCATTGTTTGAACAGGAATATTTTGCGCAAACCACGCCATTTGTGTATCACTACAATGAAATTAAACCGATTAATGCTAGCGACGATCCGGTGCGCATTAATATTCACGGTGCCTTTCGCCAGGAGGCGGTGGTGTATAGCGGCACAGGTAATGGCCCTATAGACGCTGCGGCCAATGCCTTAAGCCAATTTACTGGCCAAACCATTCAAGTGGTGGATTACCACGAACACGCCTTAACCACCGGCTCCCAAAGCCAGGCAGTGTGTTATTTGGAGGTGAAAGTGGGTACGGATAAAGCGTTTTTTGGTGTGGGCGCGGATCAAAATATTATTGCTGCGGCGATTAAGGCTTTGTTTAATGGTGTTAATCGCAAGCAGAAATATAGCAAGGCGTGTTGATTCATTTCCTTCGGTCTTAATTTGGCGGTTTTACAGTGGGGGTTTTAACCCTCCTCACCCCGCAGCAATGCCTAGCGCTTATCGCAGACACGCCGTGAATACATCCGTGTAGGCTCGTCAAAAAGATCCCTCTTTTTGACGGTCTGCAATAAGCGCTAGGCATTGCTGCTACACCGCGAGCTAATTTCTGACCTTTGATTTTTATTTGCCAGTTATTTGCCGTCTGTTTATCTGGATTAGTGTTTAGCTAAAACCTGCTATTTTTCCTGCAGCGGTAAATAAATATGGGTTTCCCGTTGATGCAGGGGCACCGCCGGGTAGAAGGTTTTGCGCTCTAAAAATAGCGGGGCATCTCTGAGTGCGTAGCCGTTTTCATTTAACCAGGGCCCATATAAATACAGCACCGCAGGCTCTAAGCCATCTTCATCACCTATGTGAATTATCCGCGCACACAAACCACCTGCCAGTGTGCCGCGCTCCATCTTGGGGTTATCCAAAGGTGTTTGGTGGCTTAATTCAACGGCTAAATCCAAGCGAAAATCGGCTTGGGGTTCTATATCCTGCGGTGTGTAGGCGATGTTAAATGTGCGGGTTTTATCCGGTGATAAACCCTTTTGTTTACGCCAGTTAATAAAATCAAGCAAGCTATTGCCTAATTGGTCGGGTGCGCCTCGGTGCGGTAATACTGCAAGGCTTAGGCCGGGGAAGTGGATAAGTTCCACTGTGTAATTGGGAGTAGCCGTGTGCATAATTGGGCCTCTAATCAGGTTGAGGTGCTGGCTCTGTTGATGTAAAAACTCTAAGGATGGCGTCGTGCGAAATGCGCTGGGACTTAAGCCGCTCCAGCGCTTAAAGGCGCGGGAAAAAACTTCACAATTATTAAAACCTAGGCTAAGGCTAATGTGTGTAACACTGATATGCTTGCGGTAGGCTAATAAAAACGCCGCCTGCCGCAAGCGCACACGATTAATATAATCGCCCAGGTTAATGCCAAAATGCGCGAAAAATTGCCGGTGGAAATGATAAGCCGAAAGATGCACCACCTGGCTGAGCTGTCGCGTGCTCATAGGTTCATGCAAATGCTCGTCTATATAGGTCAATAATCGCTTCCAGCGCGTTAGGGAGTGGAGCACGGAATGATTCCTCTTATTTTTTTAATCGAAGATAAAATAATCATCCTGGATTCTCGTGTCTTCAGCCTGTCTGACGCGCTGTCTATTTTAGGGGCGGCGATTAGCATTAACTCGCCCCTGCTAATCGCTGGGCAAATAAATTAGCCTGACAATATAGGCGGCGTGTAAATAGATTAGCCCCTGCGCATTTATTTGGCTTGATCTATTTTGCGCATTTGCGGTGTGAGTAGGTTGCTTATTCGATGCCTATCACAGACGCATCTAGGGGTGAGTGTGCACTATAGCTGCCTATTTTATAGGAGCGCTTTTATGAGCCGAATACCTGTTTTAAGTGCTGCACTCCTGGCCGCACTGGTTTCAACCGCCTGCAGCGGGCCAGATGTAGAGGGGGCCTCGTCAAGCTCTAGCTCGTCCAGTTCTTCATCCAGTTCCTCGTCTGGCCGCAGTAGCTCAAGCGCATCGAGCAGTTCCGGGCGCGCCAGCAGTTCATCGTCCAGCAGCTCGTCCTCCAGTTCCTCGTCCAGTTCGTCTTCAAGCTCATCGTCTTCTAGTTCAGCAAGCTCCTCAAGTTCGTCGGGCGCATTAGAACCTTGGATGAGCGCGGGGGGTGCTAATTTTAATCCTGCCGTCCTTGAAAGCGGCATCAGCATGAAAGACACCCAGGGTAATATTCTGCACGCCCACGGCGGCGGCATTATTAAAGTAGGGGATTATTTTTATTGGTACGGTGAAAACCGTTACGACAACCAGGTATTTAAAAGTGTGCGTTTATATCGCTCGCGCACGTTGGGCAACTGGGAATTCGTCAAAGATATTTTAACCGATCGCTCGGATGCCGATTTAAACAGCGCCAAAATTGAGCGCCCCAAAATAATCTACAACAGTCGCACAAAAAAATATGTTATGTGGATGCATAAAGAAGGTGCGGATAATTATGGCCAAGCGCGTGCCGCCGTTGCCGTGGCCGATAAAATAGATGGCGATTACACCTATCGCGGCAGCTTTAGGCCGCTGGATTATATGTCGCGGGATTGTACGGCCTTTGTTGATGACGACGGCTCGGCGTATTTTCTGTCTGCGGCCAATGAAAATGCTGATTTGCATCTTTATAAATTAACTGATGATTACACCGCAATTGGCTCCTTGGTGCAAAAAATATGGGTGGGCCAAAAACGTGAAGCGCCCGCTTTAATGAAGCGCAATGGCGTGTATTTTATTTTAAGCTCTACTACCTCAGGCTGGGATCCCAATCAGGCCCGCTTCGGCACTGCTACGAGTTTAAGCGGCACCTGGAGTAGTTTACAAAACGTGGGTAACAGCACTACGTTTGATTCGCAACCTACTTTTATTATCCCCATTGACGGCACACAAACGCGCTCTTATGTGTATTTAGGCGATCGTTGGATGGATCCTAATTATCAGGATTCTAAATACGTGTGGCTGCCGCTGACATTTCCTTCTAATACCAGCATGGCATTAAATTGGTCTACGCGAGTGGCTGTGGATACCAGCAGTGGTGTTGTCGTTGGCAGCGGTTTGGAAGAGGTGAGTATTAAATCTGTTTACAGTGGTAAGTGTATGGATGTGTCGTCGGCCAGCATGGCCGATAACGCCAATATTCTGCAATACACCTGCAGCAAGGATTACAACCAAAAATGGCGTTTTAAAGAGCTTGCTCCTGGCGAGTGGCAAATAAAAGCCCTGCATAGCAGCCGCTGTATGGATGTGGCCTCAGGCTCCAGTGATAATGGTGCCAACCTGTTGCAATACGCCTGTAACGGCGCCAACAATCAGCGCTTTCGCAAACAATATGCCTCGGACGGTTCTTTTTCATTGGTGGCTAAACAAGGCGGCAAATGTGTAGAAGTAGCTGATGCAGCGGCCGATGACGGCGGTGATATTCGCATGTGGACCTGTTCGGGTAAAACCAATCAGCTCTGGACTGAGGCGAAATAACAGCAAAAAATTTTTCGCCCCACACTAAAAAACCCGGCACTAGGCCGGGTTTTTTAGTGTGGGGCGAGTTTATTAATCAAAGCCTTTGGTGATGGTGGTGGGCTTAACACTTTCGTTGCGCTTGATAAGATCCAGCGAGATCTGCTCAGTTGGGCGCAAATTTAACGCTTCGGGGGCATTAATCAGTGCGGGCACTACGCTGACATAATTAAAGGTATCACCTAATTCGTGGCTGATCACGCGTGTTTCAAAGGCATATACCGGTTGCAGGTAGCTGCCATTGTTGTCGTAATAAGCAATTTTGGTTTGTAAAATTTCAAACTCTGCGGTGCTGCCAAATTCTTTGCTCATTTGGGCAATGGCTAAGCGCTTGGCTTCTTCTTCCGAATAGGTTTCGCTGCCGCTGATTTTTTTGCTGCCGGATAATTCCCGCCAGTGGCGAATTAAGCCGATGATTTCACCCTTGTTACCAATATTAACCACCATTTTTGAACCTGGGCCAATGACCGGTACATCATTAATTTGGCGGGCAAAGTTTACGGTTACCAATTTATCAATGACTGGGCCGGGTTTATCGCCAATCATGCTCGACGCGCGCAGGCCGCCGACGTGAGCCACCGTCACTTCACGCTCGTTGGTGGCATTTAAACCATTGGCGGCAAGGAATGTTTGGGCGATCTTTACCGCTTCATCCTTGGCGGGCAAGGCGGGTTTAAAATCGCCTAAGTAGGCTGAAAAATTGCGTTGAAAGCGCAGATCGCCGGTTGTTAAATTTTGTTCAAACGTGGTGTTGACGTCTTTATCGGACACAAAACGCACGGTGTTATCGTCATCGGCGCGGGCCGCGGTGGGGGTTTCGCCAATAAATTGTTTCATGCTGCTCAAGGTGCTATCGGCTGTTTTTACTGGCGTGCGGCTAAATTGGTACAGGGTTAAATCAGGGCCTGCGGCCAATAGGGATTGAGCCGAAAACGTGGTGCCAGCGAGAATAATAGCGTTTACTAAAGTAGAGATTTTCATGTGAAATTTCCTGTTCATCAAAATGTAAGTAAATAGGGGGTTAAGAACAATTAATATTGCCACCAGGTTTTCATACCGTTGGTGCCACCTGCGGGGTCCGCCGCGTAGCTGCCTAAACGGTCATTTTCGGTGGAGCTGTACATAATGGCGCTGGCAAGGCCAGGGTAGGGCGAGCCATCGGAATTAGTGGGGTTAAAAATCCAGTAGCGCTCTTCGTTCACCGCTGCAAACCAAGACTGCCACACACCGCCGTTGGCTTTTAATTTGTGTGCGTAATTATTGGGTATACCGTTGTCGGAATTACTCAGCGTGTGAAAACCCACTAATTGATGCAAACCGCGGAACATGGCGCTGTAGGGGCTAGACCAATTGGCCACTTCTGGCACGGTAGCGACAGTGTTGCAGGATTCAATAATCATAAATTCCAAATCACCACCGGTGGCTAAATCGCCGTAGGCAGGTACTGTGCGTAAATCGACCCCTTGGCTTAAGCTTTTATTGGTTTGAATGTAGTAGGCGCTGCCGTGGCCTGCTATATAAGCCAAGTCCATTTTGTCTACATAATTTTGGTGCGACGTGGTCATCATGTAGGGTTGGTTGTAGTAGTACTGAGTGTTTAAATACCGGTGTGAACCTACGGTTTGCCAGCTTTGGAAATTCTTCACGAAATTCCACACGTTGCGCACGAAGCGGTCTTCGGCTTTATCAACATAACCGCCGATTTCACGATCCGCTGCAAAGCTGTTGAATGAGATGCAGGCAAAACCTGCTAGGCATAATCCTTTAATTAATGATTGTTTAGTAAGTGACATAATTTTCTCCAATAGTTGGGTTATTGAAGGCAGTGTGTTGGTTAACTCCTTGCCTTTGGTTTCCTTCTGTTGCCGCTTGCCTCTTATCCTGTCCCGAGTGATTACTAAGTCCTTGTGGAATTCAAGTAGCGCCGAAGTGGTTGTCACTTTAGGGGAGTGTGTTTTTGCGGGCAGTGATTATTTCCGCTGCGAATCTGTGATTTTTTACCACAGGCCATTAGCTTATTAATTGGGCAGGCTGCATTCTTGCTGCCCTGAGATGTGCTATTAGGGGGGCGAGAAATATTTCTATAATTGAGCACCTTAGGAAATTCACCTTCCGCGAACTCCCAAAGGTGTTTTCGTGCTCAGTCGGTCATTTTTGCCGCATAAATTCACTAATTTCGCGCGTAAATAACCAGCCTTTATCACTAAAATTGAATTTCCAGCGGTGCCCTGTGGCTATTCAAGCAGGGTTACTCGCTGCTGGTTTTGGGCGCGCCGGATATTAATGCCACCAAGCTTAATAACACCTTGGGCAGGTGCATACTGGAGGGAACGGCTAGATAACGCGGCTCCCATAAAGGGGCGAATTTTTCTTTGTACGCGCGCAGGCCCACAAAACCATAAAATTCGCTGCCGAATGTGTACACATAAGCGCCCACTTTATGCCACAGGGACGCTAAGCGGTCGTTATCGAGGCCGGACAGGGGTGCCATACCTAAATTAAATGCCTGATAGCCTTCGGCCTTAGCCCAAAAAATAACACTCAGGGTGAGATATTCCATCACCGATTTAGGTGCGTCTGGGTGGTAGCGCATTAAATCAATGGACATTTCCGCTTTGTTTTCAGGCCGTAAAATATTCATAAACGCCACTATGCGCTCGCTGTTGCGCACAATCGCTGTGTCGCAGCAGGATAAATAATTGTAATCACAGCGGCCGAGGGAAAAACTTTTTTCTTTGGCATTTTTTTCTGTCAACCAGGCTTTGGAAATAGTGGCAATCTCCGGCCAGATTGCGCCAAATTCTTCTGCAGGTATGACTTCAAACTGCCAGCCGTCGCGGGGCATTTTATTGAGTAAATTGCGCATGGAGGCGCGGGCGGCGCCCTGGGTGTGAAAGTCAGCTAAATTAATTTTGGCCTCTTCGCCGAGTTTGACTAGGTGTAAACCCATATCAATATAAATTGGCAAATGAGCTGTGGTCACGCGGTAAAATACAATTTTAGCGCCCACCTTGTCGGCCGCTTCGCGAAAGGCGCTAATTAAAGCGGGGAATTCAGCCGCTTCGCCACAGGGGTCGCTCATGGCGTACCAGTAGGCCGCTGTGGGAATATAGGCAATAAAGGCTTTTTCATTGGCGGACCAAAAATAGAATTTATCGCCGGTCAGGGCGAGGAAGTGATCCGAGTTGGGAGATTGCTGCACCAGGCTTTCGGCGCTGAGTACCTCTTCTTCACTGGGCAGCGGCGCTTGGTAGGGTTTTTTCTGGGTGAAAAACCAAATAGCACCACACAGGCCAAAAATAATTAAAAACAATTGTGCGCGCAGAAAACGCGAGGCGTGGCTGTCTAATTCAAATTGCCACCACAGCTCGTGGCTGTATTCTACTTCTTTGTAGCAGAAAAACCCCACCCAAATAGAAAACGCCAAAATAACCGCAATTAACACCCACCAGTGGCGGTTTAGCAGGCGAATATTCAAGGCGCTGTCGCGATAAAAATGGTGTTTACTGGGAATTAATAAGGCCAGTACCGCTAATAAAGCCAGGGCTTCTTCGTAATCTATGCCTTTAAGCAGCGAGGCTACTATGCCTAAGCACAATAAATACACGGTAATGTAATAAGATGAGCGAATGCGCAGGCTGACCGCGCGGGCTAAAAATAATAAAACCAGCCCTACAATGCTGCCCACCAGATGGGAGATTTCAATAAACGGCAGGCCGATAATATCCATCAGCACTTCCAGGCGGTCATCCAGCGCACTGGTATTGCCGGAGATTAATAAAATTAACCCGGCGATGAGTAACAGGAGGGAGAGAATTTTAGGAAAACTATAATTCACCACGGCTAACGGCAGGTGCGCAAAACGCAAAAAACGCTGCACCCCTTGGCGGGAGGCGTACACCGTGCGCCATTCGTACACGAATAAAAACACACCGGATACACACAGGGGAATCAGGTGATACATCAGCCGGTAGGCCAATAGGGCGGCCATTAGATTAGCGGTTTGGTAGGGGTTTAATAACAGCCAATAACCGCCTTCAAAAACCCCTAATCCACCGGGTGTGATACCCACAATACCCGCCGCTAAGGCCGCCAAAAAAGCCGAGGCATGCTGCATGATCGGCAGTGTGTCGGCCGGCATGAATTGCCACAACACGGCGGCCGCGCAGGCAATATGGCCCAGAGCGGCAGCGACGGAAAACAGTTTTAATTGCTTAATACTGCTGAGCCAATCGGCCGCCATAATGCTGGGGGCCCAATTGGAAAAACGCAGCGCGCAAAATAGGCCTAAAGCGCCTATGCCCAGCGCCGTTATCAGCCCTTGCAGCCAAAAACTGCCGCTCAATAATAGCTGGCCTTGGCCGAGGGCGATGGTTTGTGCCACACACCACAGGCTGATAAAACCTAAAATAAAACTGGTGCTGTTGTGGCGTTTTAATTGTTGGATGGCCTCGGCACTGGCGGGGGATTCCGGGTAGAGCCTATAGCGGGAGGAATCCCATTGGCGGGCAAGGCCTGCGGTATTTTGGCTAAAGGTTTCGCCGATAAAACCCGCCAGGATAATATCCCGCCGCGCCAATTGAGGCTGGTGGCGCAAATGCCAATAATCCCCCAGCAGTGAACAGGCATAAGAGGCGCAGGTAAATAGGGCCGCCCAACACCACTGGCTTGCCTGAATATGCAAAAATGCTTGGTAAATATCGCTTAGGGCAACCGGGTGCCATTGCCAGACGGCAAAACCAATAATCAAGCTACACAGTACTATCGATAACGCTGGTAGTAGCGTTTTTTTATTCATTAAATGCCTCATAAAAAGGAGTAATTTTTCTGCGCCTTTAAGGGGTGGCTTTTTTAGCACCCTCAGCCTTCGGCAGAATTAAAATGCAGTCAATCGGGCAGACTTCAATGCAGGTAGGTGTGTGGTAATAATCCTCGCAGCCTATGCAGGTGGCGGGATTTATTTGGTAGTGTTTTCCCTCAAAGGCGATGGATTCGCTGGGGCACTGGGGCACACACATATCGCAGTTAATGCACTCATCATTAATCCACAAATATTCATCTGGCCTGAGGGTTTTAGGGCTCGCCATGGATTTTTACCAGCATGGCATGGGCGGCATTAATACTCTGGGGGATTTTCAGGCTGACGATGTGGCCTGAGCCCGGCGCAACACTCACGGCTTGCCCCTGTTTATTGCGAATCTCCTGGGCGCTAAACCGATAATTACCCTTGGGTGTGAGCAGTAATAATTCATCATTAAGCGCAAAGCGGTTTTTCACATCCACCTGAATTTCATCATCGCTCAGCTGGGCCATAATTTCGCCGACTAATTGTTGGCTCTCGCCCACACTTGTGCCCTGCTGATAATTTTGCAAGGACACGGGCGTGTGACGCTGTAAAAAACCCGCGGTGTAACCGCGGTTGGCCAGGCCGTCTAATTCGCGCAGTAATTCGGGGTTAAAGGCGCGCCCGGCGGTGGCATCGTCTATGGCGCGGCGGTATACCTGGGCGGTGCGGGCCACATAATAAGGGGATTTGGTGCGGCCCTCGATTTTTAATGAGTCAACACCTACGGCGATGAGTTTTTCTACCTGCTCCACCGCGCGTAAATCTTTGGAGTTAAATAAATAACTGCCGTGTTCGTCTTCTTCCAGGGCAAATAATTCCCCCGGGTGCTCCGCCTGTTCCACAAATACACTTTTAGGCTCGGGCGTGTAGTTTTGTACGGGAATTAAATCCTGGTTATCTTCCGCCGCGCTGTGGGTTTGATAATTCCAGCGGCAGGCGTTGGTGCAGGCGCCTTGGTTGGCATCGCGTTTATTCACGTAACTGGAAATTAAACAGCGGCCGGAATAAGCCATACACAAGGCGCCGTGGACAAATACTTCTAATTGCATATCCGGGCAGCGCTGTTTAATTTCAGCAATTTCATTAATGCTTAATTCCCGCGATAAAATCACCCGCTCAATGCCGATGCTCTGCCAGAATGTTACCGCCGCCCAATTCATGGTGTTGGCCTGCACGGATAAATGCAGGGGCATCTGCGGGAAATGCTCGCGCATAAGCGCGATAATGCCAGGGTCGGAAACGATCATGGCATCGGGTTTTAAATCCACCACCGGCGCCATATCACTAATAAAATTCTGCAATTTAGCGTTGTGGGGCGCAATGTTGGTGACGAGGTATAATTTTTTGCCCAGGCTGTGCGCGGTATTAATGCCTGTGGCTAAATTATCCAAATCAAATTCGTTATTGCGCACCCGCAGGCTAAAGCGCGGCTGGCCGGCATAAACCGCATCGGCGCCGTAGGCAAAGGCTAGGTTTAAGGCTTTTAAGCTGCCGGCGGGGGATAATAATTCGGTGGGTGTCATAAAAAATTCAGAAGGTGTAAGGGCTAAGCGCAAGCTGAAATGCACGCGGCGGGCTTTTGAAAAAGCGGCGGAGTTTACGCGCTTTTTACCCCCTTTGCCTAAGGGCTACCACCAAGTAAAGCCGCTAACCTTGACGCCCATCAAAATATCGCTGTAGCTGCGCTGGGCTTGCTCGCTCTCTATGGCTGCGCCTAAACACACATGCAGGGGCAATAGGTGCTCTTCTCTGGGGTGACAAAAGCGCGCCTCTGGCGCTGCCTGCCAATCAATTAAGCGCGCGCAGCGCGCCTGATGGCTCAACTCCTCGCCGCACAGCGCTGCATTTAACCAGTCATCAAAGGTGCTGCTGCGGGTGAGGTTGGCCTGCGAGGGCTGGAAAAACGCCGCCATATTATGAAAGGACAATCCCGAGCCCATGATCAACACCCCCTCGCGGCGCAAGGGCGCGAGGGCGGCGCCGAGCGCTATATGGGCGGCTGGGTTAAGCCCCTGTAGGAGGGATAATTGCACCACCGGAATATCCGCCTTGGGGTGGCTGAGCATCAGGGGCACAAAACAGCCGTGATCCCAATTGCGCACCTGGGTGCCCGCCGCAATGCCCGCCTGGTTCAGGCGCTTAGCCCAGGCGGCCGCGCGCTCAGGGGCGCCGGGGGCCGGGTAGCGGTATTGGTAGGTATGGGGCGGAAAGCCTGCGTAATCGAACATTAATTCCGGCTGCGCACCTGCGGTAAAAAGTGCACTGGGCGCTTCCCAGTGGGCGCTAATCAGCAGTATAACCTCGGGCCTTGGCAACTCCCCTAAGCTCTGCAAATAGGTGGTAAGGCTTCGGTGGGCCGGGTCCTGCATCAGGGGCAGGGGGCCGCCGCCGTGGGGTAAATACACCACCGGCATCAGTGGCTGGGTGTTTGTTATGGCTGTTGTCATGGGCTTAGGCTCAGAAAAATAGCGTCAGGAGTGGGTGCAGTATCGGCCTTTTTGTCAATAAATAAAGGCACTTGATCGGCTGCTGCGAGGGTTTTGCTCGCAGGAGCATTCATTTAGAATGCCGAGGCTTTGCACGCTCTAGCCTGCTTCTCACCTCCTTCCTCTAGCGCCGCGCCCGTTTTTTCGTTTTAAGGTAAAAATTATGGATCTCATTAAGTTTTTTCAATCGGGTGGATTTTTTATGTACCCGATTTTATTGGTCATGACCCTCGGCATCGCCATCGCCGTTGAGCGGTTTATTTATTTGTCGATGACCCAGCGCGCCACCGAAGCCCTCTGGAAGCGTTTATTACCCATGTTAAAAGCCCGCGATGTGGAGCGCGCTCACCAAGCGGTGGAAAATCAAAAAACGCCACTGGCCCGCGTATTTAATTACGGTTTTGCGCGCTTATTAAATAGAGCCAGCCGCGAAACAGTAGAAGCAGCAATGGAAGAGGGCGTGATGGAAGTAACCCCATTAATGCAAGAGCGCACCCACTATTTAGCCACCCTTGCCAATATAGCCACCCTTTTAGGCCTGCTCGGCACAATTATCGGTTTGATCGACGCCTTTACCGCTGTATCCACTGCAGACCCAGCACAAAAAGCCGAATTATTATCCGCCAGTATCGCCGTAGCCATGAACACCACCGCCTTTGGCTTGGTGGCGGCAATTCCGCTGTTATTACTGCACTCCTTTTTAGCGACTAAAACAGCCAAATTAATTGATAACGTTGAAATGGCCACGGTTAAATGCCTTAACCTCACCATGGAATAAACAGGATGTTAAAGTTTTCCCGCAAAAATCGCTTGGAGCAAGTGGCGGAAATCGACGTAACCACCTTTATGAATTTGATGGTTATTTTGGTGCCGTTTTTATTGGTTACAGCGGTATTCTCCCGCATGACGGTATTGCAATTACAACTGCCCAGCAAAAATGCCGAAAGTGGCGCTGCCGCCCCGGTGGATATTCAACTGCAATTAGAATTAACGCCGCAAGCGTGGATTTTGCGCTCGAACGATACCGACGAAATTACCCGTTTAAATGCGCCGCAAAATGTGAGTGAGTGGCGCCGCTTTGAAGAAGCCTTAGTGGAAATTAAAAGCCGCTTCCCCACAGAAAAAGCTATCACCTTATTTTTTGACCGCCAGGTACCTTACAAAAGCATGTTGGAAGTGATGGACCATGTGCGGCAGACGCAAATTGTTACCGGCACCCAGGCTCAGTGGGTGGAGTTGTTCCCCGAGATAGCCCTGGGCCGCCATGAGCCAGCCGAACAAACCGCCGCACCGGCGGAGCAGCCATCTGCAGAACAGGCACCTGCAGATCAGCCACCTGCAAATCAGCCAGCTGCGCCCGCCGCCGGGGAGGCCCAACCATGAGCCAATCCCGTCGCGCCCGCCGCATGGAGCGGCACCACCAACTGGCCAAAGGGCCGGGCCTAAACTTGGTTTCATTGATGGATATTTTCACCATTCTGGTGTTTTTCCTGTTGGTGAACTCCGCAGGCCCCCAGAACCTGCCGAGCCTTAAAGACCTGCGCATGCCCTCGGTGGTAAGCCTCAACCCCCCGGCGGAAACCCTGGTGCTCGCCGTCACCAAAGAGCGGGTGCTGTTGCAAGGAGAGCCCCTGGGCAACTGGCACCAATGGCAGGCAGACGGCCCCGCGCTTTTGCAAGCGCTGGAGCAAGCCCTGCAGCAAAATGCTAGTAAAATCGCCGCCCCCGAGCAGGGCCGCGCCATTACCCTGATGGCCGATGAAACTGTGCCCTATGAGGTAATTGAAAAACTCATCGACCTCTGTAAAGAACAGGATTACCGCCAAATTGCTTTCGCGGCCAACCTCAAAGCCGCCCCGCAAGGACAACCCTAATGGCCCAAGCCGCGACCCTCGCACTGCACCGCTATGGGCTGGATTGGCAGCCCAACAACAGCAACGACCGCAACTTTTACCTGATCGCGGGCCTGAGTTTAGGCCTGGCCCTAGTGCTGGCCCTAGTCATCGCCAATACCCAGGTGCCGCCTAAACCGGTGCAAACCCAGGCGCCGGTGGCGCCGCGCATCGTCAATTACATGGCCAACCGGCCCAAACCGGTGATTGATATTCCGCCGCCCAAGCCTAAGCCCGCCCCCATTGTGGCGCCCGCCAAGCCCAAGCTCCGCACCGAGCCTGTGCCCGCTCCCGTGCAGCCGCAGCCCGTACAACCGGTGGAGAGCGCCCCCAATACCAGCCTAGGTCGCAACCGCCCAGCCGCCACCACCAACGACCCCAACAAAGCCTCCGCCCGCGCCAAGGCGCAAAGCACGGGCCTCTTGGCCCTTGGCAACCAAGTGGCCAGCGTGCTCGATACCGCCCCCAGCACCCAAGCCCTGGCCCAAACCGCCAGTACCCAAACCGCCCAAGCTGCCGCCGTGAGTAACGCTACCGATCACCTGGGCACCAACCGCAAACTCAGCCTAGACGCCAACGCCACAGCCCCTGCCAGCAGCACCCGCGCCCTAGACCAACAAGCGGTGCAGGCCTCCGCCCAGCAGCTCAAACAATCCCTCAACAGCGCCGCCGCAGGCCCCGCCACCTCCGGCACTGGCCGCAGCGATAAAGACATAGCCGGAGTATTCGCCCAAAACCAACCCGGCCTTAACAGCCTCTTCGAGCGCGCCCGCCGGCAGATACCGGGCCTGGCCGGTAAATTAGTGTTGGAGCTGAACATAGCCGCCGACGGCAGCGTAAGCGCCGTGAAAGTACTCGCCAGCGAACTGAACAACCCAGAGCTGGAAGGCAAAATTATTAGCCGCGTGAAATTATTTAAATTCGCGGCGGGTAAGGCGCAAAGCGGGGTGAAATATGCGATGGAGTTTGTGCCGGGTTAAGGCCAATGGTGAGCCGTCGCATTCCCGTTCGTGGTGAGCCTGTCGAACCACCCTTCGACGACCACAGGGTAAACGCCATGTCATTAAGTAAAATATTAGTTGCATAAAAAATTGCCGTAGGGGCGCCCCTTGTGGGCGCCCAAACCAGTGCGGAAATTAAGATTGAAGGCGGGCCACAATTACGGCTTCCCTAATTTCAGCGACATTCCGGCTGAACAGAACCCAAAATATAACGATTTTTTACACATTTTCGAGGCGCTGGCGGCCCGCAAATTCCCCCGGCAGTTGTTTATTGAGCGGTGATGCGCTCAGCAATTGCCGCGCAAACACCTTAATTTCCAGCTTTATACGCGGCAGATTTTGCCTCACCATTTCGAAAATACGTGTCCGCCCTGGCCGACACTGCGTGGCATTTCACAATCTAAATAATGTTCCTTTTTCCACTCAAAACTATTGGTAGATTAGGTTGATGCAAAATATATTTGAAGCTTGCCCTTGGAAAACACTGTTTATTATTTTGCTTGTGATCTGTTTTCCTGCAGCAGCGGAAATTCCCAAAGAAATTCTGACCAAGGCAGACGCTGGGGATGCCGCAGCCCAATATGAGGTAGGTTTTTATTACCTTACGGATATCAATGCAAAGGATCAGGCTAAGGCAAAATCCTGGCTGGAAAAATCGGCCAAGCAAAAATACGCCCCCTCCCTTTATGAGCTAGGTTATTTGACTACCTTCTATAAAGACGAATATTCAATAGAACAAGGATTTGCCATGATGAATATGGCTGCAGAAATGGGTTATGCGAAGGCTCAGAATTATATGGGTACCATTCGCGGCATGCGTGGCGAACATGCCGAAGCGGTAGAATTATTTGAAAAAGCAGCCAAGCAAGAATACGCAGAATCAATGGTGTATTTGGCTGATTATTATGAAAATGGCCAGGTAGTAGCCAAAAACCCAGACAAAGCGATGGAATTAATTAATCGCGCCATTGCGCAGGGTAACTATGCCGCGAAGAACTGGTTGGGTAAAAAGTACGCCGAGGGCCGTGGTGTTAAAAAAGACCCTAAAAAAGCCTTCCAACTCTACTCAGAGACAGCCGCAGCGAACAATCCTGAAGGGCAACATCTGCTGGCATATTCGTATAGAAATGGCTTAGGCACCAAGAAAAATTACCCTGAATCGGTGCGCTACGCCCGGCTTGCCATTGGGCAGTACAACATAGAAGCCGCCGGTGATTTGGGCTCCAACTATCTAACCGGTAGTGGCGTGTCCAAAAATACTGTGCTTGGTTTAGCGTTAATACAACATTGTGGAAAATTGTGCCGATCAGAAATGCTAACTCAGCTGTTAATCGTATCGAAGCAAATTTCAGAATCTCAGGTATTGGAGGCAGAGCGGCTTAGTGAGCGGATGCATCGAGAAACCAATATTCTCGCGATAGTTGATGAGGTTGCGCGAGCTAAATGAAGATATTCAATATTCGGTTCTTCGTATTTCTAAGCAACGCTCACCGATTGCCGCCACTTCTCTATGCGCCCAGCCCGGCGGCAGCATTGTTATTCTGATAGGTGCCCCTTATACTAAAACCGCTGTCAAAATTACCCCTCAAGGAGATGTTATGTCTATTGCCCCCTCTCATATAGCGGATATCAACGGCTATATATATTTCTCCCCCAAAACCACTGGCCAAGTCGGCAAAGCCATTAAAATCCACACTCAGTTGCTGTTGGATTTTATGCTGTCCGTTGATCTTAAAACTGCAGCGGGCCAGGCAGTTGTAAACGATATAGAAAGCTTGCGCGCACTGGCCAACACCTCTGTGGTGAATATACCTCCTCCTATGGGCGGCCGCCGCGACAGCCCACCGCACACCGCACAAATGAGCAAAGTGCATAAAAAAGTAAACGCCCTTGCCCAACATGTTGATCTAAAACGCGAACGTCCATTTATAACCAACAATGTGCGGGTTTTTTATTACATTAATCAGAAAGAAGGCGATCAGCATCCCACGGTTTATATTAATGAGCTGCAAATTCGTGCAAGGGAATTTGCTCCAGGTGGCTTTTATGAAGAACAAAAAGACTATTATTCAAGGGCCGAAATAAAGAAAATTGAACCGCAGACCCTTCAAGATAAAACGATTTATCTTAACGCCGCCATTGGCGGCGTTAAAAAAGCCTACGATCAGGCCAAGCACATAACAAAAGCCAAAAAGCCAATTCTATTTTTTGTTGATGAAGAATCGAGTGAATGCCTAGCTACATATCACGCTCGCAAGCTTAACGATTCAGCAAAAAAACTGGTGGACAAACTCGCTCAAACTATACAGAAAAGCGCAACCCATAAGGCCCAGTGGTACATTGATGGTGAAGGCGCCATTGTATTAACCCATGCCCTAGAGAAGGTGGGCGCTCAATTAGCCTCCCACAAGGTTACGCTTGTAAACCCCAAGGGAAACATCCCCAAACTCGTCCAAATGTTAGAAGCTAAAAAGGTAGAATTAATAGGCAATTTTATGCAGTTAGATGGCAGCTTGCCCTCTTACCCTGGCGCCATAGTGTCGCTTGCCAGCCATGGCAATCAACTCCTCGATAAAATCAGAGCCCTACCGCCAAGCAGTTCGGCTAAAGCACATAATGCGTTGCATCACTATATGCGCAGCGGCATGGTGGATTATTTGGGGCAAATTGTGGCCAAGCCGGAATTACAAAAGGTAAATAACCTGCCCAGCCAAGCAAGACAAAGTAAACAAACCTTTCTAGAAATTTGCCAGCGCGGCAGAGTGTAAAGATCCCATGAATTATTTACCCGGCACAGAAGGCCCACTAATTCACGAGGGCGATATTGTAAGTTTTAAATTCAAACGCAGTGAGCTAACATTGAGGCTGCCCAGAATACCCTACGAACGGGATCTGTTAGACAGGGTCTGCCAACAAGGTGATTGGTCCAAAGAGGATCCTCGAAATTGGGAAGACATCGATGTTGGTTTCGATCGCGAGCTGGTTAACCAGTCATGGAAATACAAACACATAGCCAATCGTGAATTTGTAGCGTCGTGTGATTTAAGCATGAACGTATTTACACTAAACGATATTAATGAGCGCAATCCAGAACCACTCAACTCGGCTCGTTTTAGGCAATACTCTATTGATTTGATTAATAGCAATTATGACCCAGATGCGCCTCGTCTAGAGGACTCACCTCAACCGTCAAATGACTTTTATATGGAAGTAATTGAAAGCCTGACCAAAAGAGGCATTCGATTTTTATCTGCGGGGGATGAATATAAAATTAAACACCCCAAGATCACAGCAATATTAGCGTTAGATAGGAACATGCTGTTAAGCATAGGTTTTGAAGTCTTCCCCTATAACTACACCGACAGCATTAATCCCTTTAGCGATGAACAAATAAGAACATTCAAGATGGATTTGTTTGAGGAAATAATGAGCCACCTGGTTATAAAATTCGACACAGAGTTACAAGCGGAAATCGCCCTGCAGAACTCGTAGGCCTAAATTGCCCACTGCCTTATTTGGTTCTGTACACCCGTGCGAGAACCGGCAAAGGCCTGCGGGCGCAGCCCTTTGCGGGGCCTTTTTGCGAAGGCATTTGACCAGGCCCAACCTAAGCGGCATAGGTAATCGCAGCTAAACCCTTACCCGCCGCCTCCCTATAAAATGCCAGCAACTTTTCAAATTGCTTGATTAGGTCCTCCGCATCAACTTGGTATACCGCTAGGTGGTAAGTGGCCCGGTCCCCAATAGTGCGCAGGCCTTCTAACAGCTGCTGGGGCGCCGTGATTAAGTTAAGAGTTTTGGTTCCTCGACACCAAATCCGCGCCCAGCCTCCCTCTTGAGAAAGGGCGAGGGGCAATCCTTCAATCAAAAAATTCCATTATTTTTAAGGCTATTTTGCTCCCTCCCCTTCTCAAGGGGAGGGTTGGGGTGGGGTTTCTAGATGGGGGAAACACCCTAGAATATTGGTGCGAACACCTTAACTTAATAACATTGCTGTGGGATCCGCTGGGTAAATTTAACCGCATGGGCTTTTACATCCTCCGCTTTTACCAAGTTGCAGCCGTTAAATAAAGCGCTCTCAACAAAATCCCCCACCTCAATACTGGCCCACCCAAAATATTTCGTGCTGCTAATTATTAATGAACTAGGCGCTCAGCAAACCATTTTTGAATGGCCACAATACTTCGCTCGCAAACCTCAAGCGGTGGTCTAATTAAAGGATTTTCGTCTAAGTTGATAAAGCAGTGCGGTAGGTTAAGAATGGTGCTGGGCAGTTCTTGCAGTTGGTTATTGTCCAGTTCAAGGCGGCGAATGCCTGTGAACATTGGGAAAAAATCATCGGCTAAATGTTTAATTAGGTTGTGCGATAAATCTAATTCTTCCAGCGCAAAAAGTGCGTTCTGACTTGAGTGCAGCATGGCAATACAATTACCGCGTAAATTTAAACGCCGAATATGTATGCCCATATTATTAAAATTCCAGCAGCCGATTTGGTTGTGACTGACATTTAAGCTAGTCAAGGTTTCACAGGCTAATAACCAGTCGGGTAGATGTTCAAGACGGTTGTGGCTTAGATTAAACCGTACCAATTGTGGATTGCTCGGTAATTGATCTGGCAGTGCCAGTAATTCATTATTGCTCAGGTCTAACTCTGTTAAATGCGGCAGCGCAAAAATGCTATGGGGTATAGCGGTAAGTGTGTTGTGGCTTAGATTAATGATCTGCGCACAGCGTAATGTACCTATGTAAGCTGGAAGGCTTGTAAGACTGAGGCCGGATAGATCTATATCGCTAGCACTTAATAAATCGAAATTGTCTGCGGGGTTAATGGTCTTTAGAAAAAGACACGTGTCTTCGAGTGTTTCGGGCAGGCCTGCAAATGGGTTGCCGCGCAATTTTAGCGCGCATTTGACAGCAAGGCCGCGCAGAGTTGGACAGAAAACGCTGAACCCGTTATTGCGTAAATCCAGCGTTTCAAGCTCTGCGCTTGATAGGGCTGTGGGAACCAACTGCAATTGATTATCCGCTAAATTAACGCTAATAATGCCGCAAGGCAGCTTAAATTCAGCCCCGCTGCAGCCAATTAAATTGCCGTTAATATTGAGCGTGCGTAGGTTTGACAGTGCAGAAAAGTCAGTATCTAACTGGGAAAGCGTATTGTTGCTAAGGTCTAAATGCACAAGGCCTTTAATATGGGTTATGCCGTTTGGGATCTGGTCAAATTTATTGTGCGCAAGGACTAAGCGCTCAAGCTCGGGGCGCTCTGTGAGCCAGTCGGGCAATTGGCTTAATTGATTGCGTGATAGATCAATGCCTTTTATAGACTTTAAACAGCGCAGCTCATCCGGTACATGCTGTAGGTTCTGGTTGGATAAATTAATATAGGCAAATCCATCAAAATCGATCCAGGTGTTTTGTATCAGCTGCAGTGGATCTTGCTTCGGGTTTGTCAGTGCGAGCAATTTTGCCAAGGCGGGCGCGCAGGTTACTGGGTTCTCTATAGCGTTTAGGTAGCGGATATTGGGTAGTTCAAAAATAAAATCGGGGATTTTTTCAATTTGATTGCCATAGAGGCATAATGATTCTAGTTGCCTAAGTTCCGAAAGCTCAACGGGCAGGGAGGTTAACCGATTGCCGAAAAAATCAAGTTTTTTTAGCTTGTGTAAGCGCGATATGGCACTGGGAATTTGGCTGATAGTGTTTTCCCTAAGTATGAGGGTTTCTAGGTTGGTCAGCTCAAATATCTCTTGCGGGATCTCGTCTAGGGCGTTATTGGATAGGTCTAAATAATTAAGTTCGGTCAGCTGTGTTATGGCAGCGGGAAATTCTTCGAGGCAATTGTTCTTAATTTCAAGCTTCTTAAGCTGGGGATTATTTTTAAGCAGTGTGATTAGGTCTGCTAATTTTGTATCATAAAAGTACAACCCACTATCAGGCAAGTCGTCCCCGTGGGAGTGAAAATAATAACCGAGTTCTTCTGACATATTGGCTCCTTGTTTGAGGTTGGCGATAAACGGAACATGAGTTATAGGGTGAATGAAATTGTATGGTTTTAAGTTGATGTTAGGCGTTATAAATGCGGCCTATTTGGGGTAAGTTGAGGGTGCAATTGAGCGTCTTCCAATTCGAGTCAAGCTTAATCCTGTGAACCCCCTCGGGTAACAGCCTCGTGCCAGCGAATGACATCGGGCCGGTTGATACCTGCACGCAGGGCGTTTAATTCTTCCTGCTTGCCCGGCCGATAAAACAGGTTGTAGGTTTCAAATGGAATTAATTGGCCGTTGGGGGTTGCAAAATGAATGCAGGATTTTTTTAAGGCGCGAATATCCATACTGTGTATATCCATAAATTGCACAATCAGTACACGAAAGACATTGGCATAGTTTAATTGCGGCGCTTGAATATTGGGCAGGCAACACATTAATTCAGCTAAACAATTTGCCTGATCTTGGGGCGAATGATTGGTGGAAAACACCGAGAATAATTGCTGTTTAAACTGTTCATCCTGCTCAAACACAATTGTATTGGCGCTGCCCTCGATTAGAATTTGCGGCGGTATCATACCCGTCAATGGTGTAATGCCAGTAGGCATTTTAAGAGCATAGGCCATGGCTAGGTTATCCGGGTTACAGGGCACCGGTACCACATCAGCCAGGGTAAATAAACTGGATTGTTCCGCCAGTTTGCTGCGCACTTCACTGAGGGTAATACGGTGCTGTTGTTGGCGGTAATCCTCTACGCGGCCGGCATCTTGAATCGGCTGCAGGGTTACTCCGCGCACGCAATTTTGCCGGCTGGCAAATTCGACGATTTCACCGATCTCATCGTCGTTAAGGCCTTTTTTAATGGTCATCACTAAAGTAGTGGAGATATTTAAACGATTTAAGTTGTCGAGCGCTTGCTGGCGAATACGCGATAAATCCGCCCCGCGCAATTCTTTTAATGCCTGCGGCCGGAAAGAATCAAACTGTAAATACACCTCTACACCTGGCCCCAAGGCGGCGAAGCGTTCGGAAAATTCTTTATCCTCGGCAAACACAATACCGTTGGTATTAATCATCAGGTGTTTTATTGGACGTGCGCGCACCGCATCGATAATTGCCCAAAAATCTGGGTGAATAGTCGGCTCACCACCGGAGAGTTGCACCACATCCGCTTCACCTTCATTAGCCACTACCGCATCGAGCATTGCGGTAATTTCGCTGAGGGATTTATGTTTGCCAGCGTGCGGGCCGCTGCTGGCATAACACACCGGGCACTGCAAATTGCAGCGGTCGGTAATTTCCACAATGCTTAAACAACTGTGCTGCATGTGGTCCGGGCAGAGGCCACAGTCCCAAGGGCAGCCGTAGCGCATCGGGGTATTAAATTGCTGCGGCAGTTCCGGCGGTTTAATAAACACTTCGCGGCATCGCCGGTAATAATCGGCATCCGTACTGATTAATACCCGTTCGGTGCCGTGTTGTGGGCACCATTTATCCATATAAACGTTTTGCTGTTTAATAATTATTTTGGCTTCCACTCGCTGAGCGCACTGGCCACACAGGCCGCTGGCGGTGGAATAAAATAAATACGGACGTGTTTTACGGTGCATAAATTCCCTGGGGATGTTTTACGTTGCGCAACCACCAGCGAATGCTCAGCGGCAGGTAAATAACTAAGGTAATAAGTGCCGCCCAAGAAATGGCACTAAGGCCAAAATGGGTAATTGGCGGTGAGGGTTTTAGGGTTTCGCTATAGAGGCGCCACAAGCAATAGGCGGCAAAAAATAGGCGAAATTGCCCGCCGCTTGGCCAGCTAAGCCGCCTTGACAAGGTAGGAATAATCAACAGAGCCACAAGCGCCCAAAGAGCTTCATACAAAGGGGCAGGGTGACGATAAATGCCATCGCCTAAATCAACACCCCAGGGCATTTGAGTTGCAGCTCCATAGGTATCCTCATGCAAACCAGCTAAAAAACAGCCGATACGGCCCAGTGCAATCGATGCGCACAGCGGCACCACATAGTCATCGCCGGTGGATTTTTTTATTCCCAAGTAATATTTAACCAGCTCCACCCCTAGCCAGCCACCTATTAAGCCGCCCAATAAAGATTGCCCACTAAAAATTAATTGCCAATGGCTGGTAATCATCGGCCACTGTTCTGGATGTTGTAATTGATGCAACAGCTTATTGCCGAGCCCCGCACCTATAATGCAGCCCAGCACGGGGTAAAAAGAGGCGGCTTTTAACGCCTCAGTATTACGTTTACGGTACAAAGCAACACCTAAAATCATGGCTGCCATTTCTAGCAGTTGATGTATTACGGCCGCAACGTCGTTAGTAAGATGAATCATCCGGCAATACGTAGGGTGTAGGCAGTAACAACGTAAGCCGACGTAGTTAAAATAATGGCAGCCGCTACTTGAACAAGCGGGTGCACAGGCGTAACAGGCAGCCCTTGTTGCCATTTAAAAACAGCTTTGCAGGCATAACCACAGGTAATTAATGCCGCAAATGCCAGTATCGCCACGGGATTTAAAATTATTGTAGCGCCCAGCGCACAGAGGCCGCTGCCAAAGGTGAATAATAGGGCTATCAAGGCAATTAATGATTTAATGAAGTATGATTTCCCTTCATGGCTTCTTAGTGTATTGATCGTCCAGGCGGCCACGACCAATAAGAGAGTAAAGGCGGCGATAATTGCTGATGCTAATGCCATAAATCCCCGGTAATTATTAATTGAATTAAGTGTTAAATAGATTTCGGAAGAGGTCTTTGGCTTTTCCGCCTCGCGGCCTATTCATGTGAAGGCACATCAACCGAAGACCTCTTATAGCCGTTGACGGTAAATTCCACAGTTTCAACCATCCGCGTATCACCTACAATTGTAAACCCATAAGCTTGTGGACAATTGCATGCTGTTGCGATGTTATCTGAATTGCCCGACTTTATAGAAAGAGTTCCTAAGGAGCCTGCCACACTAAACCTGGGTTGGTTTTGGCTGTACGCGCAGTTGTAAAAATCGAGCACTTCAACGTATATCCCTTTTTCCATTCGTTTAGCGCGAATATAACTTTCTGGTTGTTTTTCGGAATTCGCACACCCCGAAAGTGATTGCATGGCGACCTTATAAGTAGCACAGCCAGAGGTCGCGCCTAAAAAGCCGAACAATAATATTGCTTTTAGCCACATGATGTTTCCTTGGAGGCGAAATGGTTAGATTTTGCTGGCGGTTTACGCACATATTGATGGCCAGTTGAGAAGCTTTCAACATTCCGGCGGTCCGCGCGTACAGATTTTTAGTCAATTCTAAGTGCTGCGATTTGAATTTATTGTGTTCTGAGGCGTGATGCTGGTATCCGAGGGTTCAGCCTCAAGCATTCAAGGTTTGCAGGCTAAACGCTAGCCTGCAAACTGAAATTAATTTTCAGTCTGACGACGGCTTCATTTTAGTATGCCAAATTATATGGCAAGCATCACAACACAACTGAATTTCATCGGCTGAGTTACAGGATTTTATTGAGCGCTTACACTCCGGGCAGCGCCTTAATACATAGCCCCCGCCCAGAAAGGCTATTGCGGTGCCGCCAATCAGCATTGTTAAAAATGATACAAAAATGGACTCGATATAAAACATAGCACCGACGCAAATAGCCGCAGCTGGCAAGGTTAAAAGCAGAGCTCTGATTTTGTAACCTGTGTAGTCTTTGTGTGTGTAGTTGTCGTGCATGGGTTTGTCCTTAATGGGTGTGCGGTGCGGTGGGATAGCCTGAGCAACTATTCAATGCCCAGTGGTCGTGAAACTCGGCGTGTAATGTAACAATCTGCTTCGCCGCTATCAACGGGTGTATACAGGTTCGAGCGCGGAATTCTTTAATATCGTTTAAATTAAAGCGATCATCAAGATCAAGGGGGCGGATCAGGGGATCAAGGGGGCAGAAGTGAAACCCTCCAAAAGAGACAGCACGTATGGCGATATTAAAATTTAAATGTGTATTACCTTGCTTATTGATAACTAGCGCCCGCACTGCTGCACCACCCGCAACACCTACGCTCTGCACCGTTCATATCGATAATGCTTTCGATAACTGCCAACAGATTACCGCGCAGTCTATAGATTTAGCGTCTATCTCAACCCTAAGGCTCGAATTTAAAACCCTCGCCAGTACAGTCGAATACGGTTGTATATCCATGCTTAGTCGTCATAGCGTGGATATTAAACTGACTGTTTTAAGCGCAGGGTTTTATTCGGTACGTTTAAGTTCCCGAAGCAATCGCTCATCACATTACCTCTGGTAAGCCAGGCGGAATTGATCAAAGGGCAGAATTTAGTGATTACCATTGTTTGTGACGCACCGCTTTGATTTAATTGGAGAAGTGTAGGACGCGGTGGTAAGCCGCACTACAAGGCTATTCGTGCAGGCTTTTACCAGGTGGTTTGAAATTCCCGAAAGAATCGCTCATCACTCTCCCCTGGTCGCCCAGGCGGAATGCATAAATGGCCAAAGCCTGGATATCAGTTTTGGGCGCGAGGTGCTGCTATAATTTGCGTGCGCAGAATTTTGGCGAGGCATGTCACGAAATACGGCGGGCGGGTGTTGCCAACACTTCACTCTGACATCGCCCAGGAGCGCTATGCAGAGCTTGCGGTTGCGATAAGCAAAAGTATCTACCTAACGGAAGGAATTAGTTAATGATTAAGCACCTAATATTTCTCTTAATATTCCCTGCACTGCTCATCAGCATGGAGTGTTCTGCGTACAGCGCTTCGGAACCCTTAAATAGCGATGGCACCATATTTTTTTCAAAAGATGTTGTTTATGGGCAAGTTGTTGGCGATATCGTAAACATCCAATCTCAAGTACCCTGGTGCCCCAATTATTCATTCACATTTAAGGTATATAGCTCACTAAAAAACAAGATAAAAAAAGATAGCTTGATTCAAGTGCAGGCAGCCGCTGGCGGGTTTAATATTGTGCAGGGGGCCTGGCACCTGATCGTTTTGGATGTTGAAAAAATAGATCAGGAATGCAAAAGTGACGGTGTTGGGAAGTTTTATACCGAAGGGAAGACATCATTTGCAGCATGGGCGCCATTTTCAGTAATCTCACTCAAAGGTAATAGGTTTGTAGCTGAGCAATGCATGTCTGATGCTCCAATATTGTTTTTCAACGAATTGAGTATTCTGGGTGCAAAAAGTGCAAAAGTTTCCAGTCACGGCATTTCGTGTAATAGGCTTGAGGGAAACGTTAGCATTCTTTTAAAGACGCTGCAAAATTCTCTAAAAGCTTACAAGCATGCAGGGTACCCTATCAATCAAGAGTTTATTAAAGCCGTTGAAAAAAGGTGTGATAAATAAACGGCTTTATTGGGGTTAAGTGTATCCGCTCAACCCCCCCAAGCCATCAAACAGAAAATGCAAATGTTTGGTTTAGCAAAGGCAGCACCTGGGTTTTTTCGGTGGCTTCAGTTGCAAGAAGCCAACCCCTACGATCATAGATAACAAACCCCCAATACTGAAAAATCGGTCTACGAATCGGGTATTAATAATGATGGGCAAAAGCCAATCCGGCTCTTCTTCTCCTGCGGCCGCTAATTGTGCTAGCAGGGCAGGAAATGCAATGGACACTTCTTTAAACATTTTTTTAAGGCTACCGTGGCTGTGTACGCGCCAAAGCATAAATAACCAGAAGTTGCGCAGGTCAATATCCTGCTCAATGCCGTCGAGGTAATCCCAATCAAATTGGTTGACTGCGGCATCAAGCATGGGTTTAAAAAACCCGTTAATACCATTTGCCTGGTATTGCGTCTGGGCGGCGTGGGAAAGCCAAAAGCGGCCATCTTTGGCGGTCAGTATTCCCGTAATTTCAGCCAGTACCCGTGTGTAATGCAGTGCGCGGACATTATCTTCTTTATTGCCCGCAAAATCGCTAATGGAAATCTCCTGCTCATAGGCCGCAATGGCAAATTCCGGTAGTAAAGCGCTAGCCTGTTTTACCAGCTGGGCAGGTAAATTACCTCTGGCCGTTGCTTTAAATGAGCCGCCCTGCTGCACAGCCTCCTGAATCATTAGGTCTAAATAGCGCATGACGGGGCAGATTCTTAGATCTGCTGGCGTTGTTATTTTTACCCCGGATAATTCATCGAATGGGGCGTGCGTCCAATTCATCATCTGCGTTGGAGATAATCCACAAAAATCGGCAATGGGGCGGTTATTCCGCTCGTTCATTTTGTGCCCCATAAGCGCATTAATCTCCTCCAAGTTCAGGTTCGGATTCATCGCCATCACTTGAGAAAATTCATCGGCTATTTAGCCGTGTATTTTTGCTACCCCGTCAAGGCAGCAGTGTTTGTATTTTTTGCCGCTGCCGCAATGGCAGGGATCGTTGCGTCCGAGTTTCATGCTGAGTCTTCTATTTAAAAGGTGATGTTTAATATTTACCTATATTCGCCGCAAGGTTTCTCATTGGGTGCTGCGAGTGTGAAAACTAATGGCAAACACTGTTATTTTCCTAACCACTGCGCAACTAACGGTGGCACCGCCCCCACCGCTGTATCGGCAATATACTGATACCCCCGAGGTACTTTATCCATGGCTGGCCCCACTAAAACTTTTTCTGCATCGGCCTGCGCCGACTGTAATAAATAAGCCGCCGGGAAAACACTTAATGAAGTGCCAATGACCAAAATTTTATCCGCCTGGGCAATTATGTCTTCCGCCTCTTCATACAGCGGCACCGCCTCGCCAAACCACACAATATAAGGGCGCAGTTGATGGCCTGTTGTGCTGGTATCACCCAATTTAATATCGGCGTAACCAATGGAATAAATATCCGCTTCATCCACACAGCTGCGCGCTTTAATTATTTCGCCGTGTAAATGCAGCACATGGCTGCTGCCGCCGCGCTCGTGGAGGTCGTCGATATTTTGTGTGACCACACTTACATCAAAGGCACGCTCCAATTCTGCGATGGCTTTATGGGCGGCGTTGGGTTGGGCGCGGGCTATTTCGGCGCGGCGTTGGTTGTAAAAATCCAACACCAATTGTGGGTTGCGCGCCCAGCCTTGCGGGGAGGCGACATCTTCAATGCGGTGGTTGTGCCACAGGCCGTTGCCGTCCCTAAAGGTGGCAATGCCGCTTTCGGCGCTTACACCTGCGCCGGTAAACACTACTATTTTCGGCTTTTGCATACAAAACCTCGCTGATTGTGGGGTGCCAGGGGTGTGTCTATTGCCCGCCGGGGGCAGCAAAACTACACTTACCCACCTTTTTGCCTAGGCCCTTGATTGCCCATGCCTTTTCCTGCGGATTCTGTCGGCCTTGTTGTGCCGCAATTAATCACCTTTAACGAGCCGCTCATGCTCACCTGTGGGCGCAGTTTGGATCGTTTTGAGCTGATGGTGGAAACCTACGGCACGCTTAACGCCAATGCCTCTAACGCGGTATTAATTTGCCATGCGCTCTCGGGCCATCACCATGCGGCGGGCTTTCATGCCCCTGAAGATACCAAACCCGGTTGGTGGGATGCCTATATTGGCCCCGGCAAACCCATTGATACCACTAAATTTTTTGTGGTGTCGCTGAATAATATCGGCGGCTGCCACGGCTCTACCGGGCCTGCCTCTATAAATGCCGCCACGGGCGAGCCCTGGGGGGCGGATTTCCCGCCGCTACGGGTGCGCGATTGGGTGCAGGTGCAGGCGCGTTTGGCGGATCGTTTGGGTATACAGCAATGGGCGGCGGTAGTGGGCGGCAGCCTCGGCGGTATGCAGGCTATGCGCTGGAGTTTGCAAATGCCTGAGCGGGTGCGCCACTGCGTGGTGGTGGCCTCGGCGATGAAATTAAGTGCGCAAAATATTGCCTTTAATGAAACGGCGCGCCAGGCGATTTTAAGTGACCCGGATTTTTGCGACGGCTTTTATTTAAAACACAATAAAATCCCGGCTAAGGGGTTAAGTGTGGCACGTATGATCGGCCATATTACCTATTTAAGCGATGACGGCATGGGGCAAAAATTTGGCCGCGAATTGCGTTCGGGCAGTTTTCAGCATGGCATTGATGAGCCGGTGGAATTTCAAATTGAAAGTTATTTGCGCTACCAGGGCACAAGCTTTAGCAAAATATTCGATGCTAATACTTATATTCTCATGACCAAAGCTTTGGATTATTTTGATTTGGCGCGGGAGTATAAGGACGATGCCGCTGAAGCGTTTAAACAGGCCCAGGCGGATTTTTTGGTGATTTCGTTTACCAGTGATTGGCGTTTTGCCCCGGCCCGCTCGCGGGAAATCGTGAATGCTTTATTAAAAGCCGATAAAAATGTCACCTACGGGGAAATTGATTCCCCCTATGGCCACGATGCTTTTTTAGTGGCCAAACAGCCCCGCTATGAACAGTTGTTTAAAGCCTATATGCAGAGGATAAGTGTGTAATGCGGTTAGATCACGCCATTATTGACCGCTGGATAAAACCCGGCGCCCGGGTGTTGGATTTAGGCTGTGGCGACGGCACCCTATTGCAGCGTTTACAGCAGAGTAAAAAAATTCGCGGCTATGGGCTGGAAATTGACAGCGCCAACATTCAGCGCTGTGCGGAAAAAGGCCTCAATGTGATTGAGCAAAATATAGATGAAGGCCTGCATAATTTTGAGGATAAAAGTTTTGACACTGTAATTATGTCGCAAACCCTGCAGACTATGTATTACCCGGATAAAATCCTCGCTGAAATGCTGCGGGTGGGCCGTGAATGTGTGGTGACCTTTCCTAACTTCGGCCATTACAAAGCTCGTTTACAGTTGTTATTTAAAGGCCGTATGCCGGTGTCGGAATTTTTACCCTACGAGTGGTACAATACGCCGAACATTCACTTTTGCACACTCAACGATTTTGAAGTTATGTGCCAGCAACTCAATATGACGGTGCTGGATCGTTTGGTGGTAACCCGCAATGAAAAACTGCCGCTGTCTAAACTCTTGCCGAATTTATTGGGTGAGACGGGTATTTATCGAGTTACGCGGCCGTGAAGCACATTTATTTTATAGCCGGTACTGATACCGATGTAGGTAAAACCCTGGTGAGCTGTGCGTTGCTTAAAAAAGCTCAGCAACAGCAGTTAACCACGCTGGGTTTAAAACCCGTAGCGGCGGGCGCGCAGATGAGTGAGCAGGGTTTGCGCAATGCGGATGCCGAAGCGCTGCACGCCCTAACCACGCCTGAGATGGATTACCGGCAAATTAACCCCATTTGTTTGCCGCAACCTATTGCGCCACATTTGGCGGCGAGCGAGCAAAAAATTCGCATCTCGCTTGACCGTTTGGTGGGTTTGGTGCGCGGCAGTTTAATGAATAAAGTGGATTTTGCCTTGGTGGAAGGCGCAGGGGGTTGGCGCGTGCCGATTAATGAGCGGGATTATTTAAGTGCCTTGCCACAGGAATTAAAAATGCCCGTTATTCTAGTGGTGGGATTGCGCCTAGGCTGTATTAGTCATGCGATTTTAACCGCTGAGGCCATTGCGCGGGATGGTTTGGTGTTGGCCGGTTGGGTGGCGAATCAACTGGTAGAGGATTTACCGGCCTTAGAGGGAATTAAACAAACCCTGCAGCAGCGCATTAATGCGCCCTGTTTGGGGCACATTCCTTTTTTGCCGGGCGGTAATTTTATAGCGGCGGTGGAGCATGTGCAGTTGCCGTTTGCAATCAATAATTAAATTTTAATGGATGGGCGCGAGCGTGATTATTATTTACGGTATTAAAGAGCAGTTAAACCCGATTAAGGCGAGGCTTTCCGACACGTTGCACGCCTGTATGCAGGAGGTGTTGGGCATGCCGGAGGATAAGCGCGCGCACCGTTTTGTCCCTATGGATAAAGACGATTTTTATTACCCCGGTGGCCGCAGTGATGCTTATACCGTCATTGAAATTAATATGATGCAGGGGCGCACGGAAGAGACTAAAAAGGCCTTAATTAAGGCGATTTTTCATAGGATGGAAACGGATTTGGGCATAGGACCGGTGGATGTGGAAATTACCATTCAGGAGCAACCGCCGCACTGCTGGGGGTTTCGCGGTATTACCGGGGATGAGGCTAAACTTAATTATTCGATTAATCGGTAAATCCTTTTACCCCTAACCTCCAGTAACAATCCGTTTCCTGTTGGGTCCCTGTCGCTCCTTTACTGCTCCTTTGTCATCCTGATGGATGTGCCGTGCGGTAATCCTTTTTTGTAAATTAAAAAATTCAGCGCTGTAAATTATTGTGCTGTTATCCGTGTGTCCATTAACCCCACCCCTCCCCTTAAAAAGGGGAGGGGGCAGGATGGCCTTGAAAACAAGCGAAATTCCTTCGTTTAAGGTCTTTTGGCTTCTCCCCCCTTTTGCACAACTTCCTTCTGCAATTTGTAAAAAAGGGGGGGCAAATGCGCCATGAGCTCAGGCTCATCCTTGCCGTGAAATCCTTTTCTCATTTGCTGCTGCTCCGTGGTTTTTTCCTTGGCTTTACCATTTCTGTTTTCCGCTCCTTGGTATTTGAGTTTCTTAGCCTTGTTATCTCGGTCGCTTTATTTCGGCTGCGGCACCTTATTTTGGCTGCGCCAGTGGCCATGCCGCGCTTACGCCTTTGGCTTGGCCTGCTTCCGTATCCTGGGCATAAAAATACAGAGGCTTGCCAAGGTAGGCCCATTGCCAGCTGGGAGTTTCGCCTTCGGCGGTGGGGCGTTTAATTACGGTGAAGTCGCCGAAATTTTTGCTGCTTTCGCTGGCGTACAGGGGCGGCCAGGCGGTGGCGCAGGTGCCGGTGCAGCTGGAGGCGCCGGTGGCATCGGCGCTGCGGGTGTAAAGGGTGAAGCCTGCGCGAGCGGGGTCGGCGGTGCCCGTTGCCGTGACTGCGGCATTGGAAGCGGCAAAATAACTACCGCTGCCTTCGAGGTTTTTAATTAATACCGGTGCGCTGCGGGCGAGGTGCCATACACCGCCTACGCCATCGCCTGCGGTGCTGCTGCTGTCGTTATCTTTGCCAAAGAGGTAGAGCGGTTTGCCATCCAGCGCCCATTGTTTTAAGCCGGGGGCGCGCTCGATTAAGGAGTAGGGGGCTTGGGCGCTGCTGCCTGCGGCGGCCAGCAGGGGCGGCCATTTGCTGATGCAATCGTTGGTTTTAGTGCAGCTGGAGGCGCCTGCGCTGTCTTTATCAAAGGTGTACAGGCTGCGGCCTTGCAGCTGGTTGGCGGCCCTGATCTGCTCTTCACCCGCGCTGTTAAGGCTTGCGATGTACACCGGGCCGCTGGCGCTTAAACGGCTGGCGAGGGCGGAGGGGCTGATGCTGGCCGCTTCCGGGCGGGCCAATTGCCAAGCGCCGCTGGCGAGCCCTTGGCCTTTGGTGTCGGAAGCTAAGCTGTCGCCGCTGTAAAAGTAGAGGGGTTTGCCGTTGTAGGCCCATTGTTTTAATTCGCTGTCGCTGCGGCTGATCAGGCTAAAGGGCGCGCTGGCGGTGTCGGCGGCGCCTGCTAACAGAGGCGGCCAGTTTTTCGCGCAGGTATCGAGGCAGTTGGAGCTGCCGGGTGCGTCCTTAGCAAAAGTGTAGAGCGCGAAGCCGCTGGCATCGGTGAGGCTGGCGGCGCCCAGTTTCCACACGCTGCCGAAAGCGGCCCAATAGCTGGTGTTATCGGCTGCAGTTTTCAAGCTGATGGGCGCGCTGTGGGCCAGGTGCCAGAGGCCATTTTTGCCATCGCCCAGGGTGTCGCCTGCAGCGGCATCGCCTTTGAATAGGTAGAGGGGTTTATCGCGCAGGGCCCATTGTTTGAAGCCATCTTTGCGCAGTACTTGGGTAAATGGCGGTTTTACCTCGTCGAGCTTGCCCACTAACAAAGGCGGCCAGTTGGTAATGCAGGCGCTGGAGGTGCAGGCCGAGTCAGCGCTGGGGTCGCTATCGAAGGTGTAGAGGCTGAAGCCTCTTTTGCTGAGGCTGGTGGGTTTGTTGTCTGCGCCCAGGACCCAGGCGTCGGAGGCCATGGCCAGCTGTTCACCTAAGGCGCCTTGGCTGCTGCCGATGGCATTGGCCTGGCTTTGCAGCGCGCCTGACGAGCTGGAGCTGCTGGAGGAACTGGATGAGGAGCTGCTGCTAGAGGAGCTGGAAGAGGATGAGCTGCTGCTGGATGATGAGCTAGAACTGCCGCTTTTGTAGCCGCCGCCATCGTTGCAGGCGGTAAGGCTGAGGCTAAGCAGGGCAAAGGCGAGGGGTTTGAGGGTGTGTTGGGCCATAAAACAATCCTGTTGAGTAAGAGGTGACAGGATTTACTGGCTGAGGGTGGAATTAGTTGCAGGCTTGGTGATTTTTACTTGCGGCGCTGTTCGCGGGCTCCGTTGGGCCCCGCTTGCCCTGCGCTAGGTATTGCAGTCGGTTTAGCTGCGGCTGAGCGCAGCCCGCACCGCCTGCCAGAGCACAACCCCCAGCGCCAGTAAGCAACCGAGCTTACTGGCGAGCCTAAACCAGCTGGGGAAGTTGTGTTGGCCTGTGCTGAGAATAAAAATCAAAACAGCACCGGCCGTCAGCCACACCAGCAGGGATAACAGGAGAGCCGTCCGCCCGGTGCCCAGGTTTAGCTGAGCGCTGAGGTAAAAAGCCCCCGCACTGATCACCAGCCCCAAGGCCAAGCCAGTTGTGGTGTCGCTGGGAAAGTGGACGCCGAGGAGGCTGCGGGAGGCGGCGGCTAACAGGGCAAAGAGGATGGCGGGCCAGAAGGCGCGTTTACCCCAGCGGGCCACAAGGCAGGCGGCAATTAGGCTTGCGGTGGCGCTGTGGCCGGAGGGGAAGGAGTAGCTGTCCAGGTTTAAATCTGGACCTGCAGTGAAGACCTGGGCGGCCATGGTGGGGTCGAAACAGGGGCGCAGCACCACAAAAAAGTGTTTTAACTCCCGCACGCTCAGGTGGATGAGCAGCGCGGCCACCAGGGCCGCCGCCAGTAAGCGCGGTTGTTTGGCCAGTAATAACACCAGCAGCGGCGCCGCCCAGCCGTGGTCGGCCAGGTGGGTGATCAGCTCCGCCGCCAGGGGCATGTTGCGGCCTTGGGTGTTAAGCCAATAGAAGACGGCAAGATCCCAACTGTGCAGGCTCAGCAGCAATGCGGCGGCGCACACCAGGCTGGCCAGCAGCCCCCAGATGAGCGCGGGCCTTGGTAGTGGGGGGAGCAGTGAGGTGTTCAGTTGAGCCGCCAGTGGGTTGGGGTGCCCGAATCAATCGGGCTGTACGGCCGGATAGGGCCAAAAGATCTGCCCAATACGCAGGCTGGTGCCCGTACCCGCAGGGCCCTTAAAGGCTTGTTGGCTGCCGCTCACCAACAGGCCGCTGGTGGCGATTAGGCTTTGGGCGCGCTGAATCTGCTCGGGGGTTAGCGTGTCTGCAAATTCCAGGGCATGCAGCTCCTGGCTGGTGCGGCTATTGATGGCTTGCAGTTGAAAGGAGGGGCAGGGGGCCACGGCGCACACAATGCCGGTGGAGGTCAGGCTGTAGACTGGCTCCTTCGCTGCGCTCGCCGTCGCACTGTAAAAGCCGTCGCTTACCTGCAGTGCGCCGTATTGCAAGAGTGCCGCGTTGGTATCGGCGGGGCGCGGCTGCAGGAGCTTGCCTGCAACCAACAGGCTGTGCCCTTCGGCCAGGCTGGTAAAGCGGGTGATGGACTCCGGGCTCCAGCCCACACAGGCGAAATCCAGGCTGGCAACGTATTCCGGCGCAGGCGTGGCACTGGGTGCCTCGGCCGTTAAGGGCCGCTCGCTAAGGAGGCTTTGGCTGCTGCCGTTCACCAGTGTGACCCACCAGCCACCGCAGCCGGGGGCCGCACAGCGGCGCAGGTCTTTTTGCAGGCTGTAGACCGGATAGTCTTTCGTAAGCAGGGGCGCCGCAGAGGCCTGAGTATCCAGCGAGAAGCTCGCCAGGATGCTGAGGGCTAGGGTGAAAAAACGGCCTAAGGTGTGAATGTGTTGCATAGAGCCCCCGTGTAATGAGAATTTGCTGCCAGCCTAACCTAAAGCGCGCGGGCGGACGGCGGGCTCGCGCACGAATTGACAGCTTAGGGCAAACGCACCTGATCGCCCTCACGAATGGAGCGCTCTTGGCGGCGGCCATCCTCGCCCGTGTAGGTGATGGTGAGGTATTTGGTGCGGCCCGGCGCCGGGTCGCGGCCCGCTAAATAGTTGTTGGCGGTGAAATCCAAGCGGCCATCGCGGATTTCTCGCCGTACTTGCTGGGTGACGTCGATGGTGCGGTTGCCCTCGCCGTAGCGGGCGGAAATGACGCTTAAGCCGCCGGTATAGCGATCCTGATGGTGGCCTCGGCCGCGCTCTTCGTCGCCCCAGCCGCCTTTCCAGCCACCTCGGCCCCAATTGCCGCCGCCCCAATCGGCGAACTGGTTGCCATCCACCTCGCTGTTTTCTCTGAAGTCAAAAGTGCGATTTTCGCCATTGGGGCCACGGGCATAGACCCGCAGCGTTTTGATGCGGCCTGGGTCTGGGTCTACTCCGAAGGTGTTGTTGCCCATGCGAAAGGTGCGATTTTGTCGGGCCAGTTCCCGCAGTCGTTGGGTGACATCCACATTGCGCTCGCGGGTGCCGTAACTGGCTTGCAAAATCACATAGTCGCCGCCGCGTGCGCGTTCTTGGCCGCGCCCCTCACCGTTCCAGCCCCCGCGCCAGCCCTGCTGGCCCCAGTTGCCGCTGCCCCAGCCGGTAAATTGGCCGCCGTCTATGTAGCTGCCCTCTTTATATTCAAAGGTGCGCACCTGGCCATCGGGGCTGCGGGCAAAAATGCGCAGTTTTTTTGTGCGGCCTGGGTCTGGGTCGTAGCCGAATAAGGCGTTAGTAATTTTTACCGTGCGATCTTGGCTGGCAAGATTTTTTAATTGATCAGTCACTTCCATGTTGTGTGCATCGGTGCCGTAACTGGCGCCGAGGATTTGATACTCCTCGCCCGCCTGCACAACCGCAGCGGGAATACAGAGAAAAAAACACAGGCTAATAAAAAGATGGCGCAAAATCATGGTGCATGCTCCGCATAAAAATAATGGCGCGTTAACGTAAAAAAAGCCGTTAAACCTTACAGCGACTAAATGAACCTAAGGAACCCCTGATTAAGTGGTATTTTCAAAAACGCACGAGTACGTCCATGTAGCTCCGGCGCGGGCTTCCTGCCCACGACGGTTTTGAAAATACCACTTAATCAGAGCTTCCCTAACCACTTTTAAAAATAGCGCCTGCAGATTTAATTGAGCTTTTAAAGATTACTGCGCGTTTAATTGTTGTATTTGCACGGGGGTGAGTGGGTCAAAATGGCTGCCCCAGGGTTGGTATAGGGTAAATTTTTTGCCACTTTTACCTTTCTCCGGGTTGGCGTTCCAAGGTACTAAATACAGCATCATCGGCGATTCATCAGCCGGGCCTGCGTTATTGGCGATGCCGACGGGCTCAGGCGCAGTAGCGCTGTCATTGCCGGGGGCCGCCAAGGCACTCGGCATTGTGCCCACACCCAACAGGGCCGCAAGGCATAGGCTGAGGCGAATGCGTGTATATAGGTGTTGTATCGGTAAATTCTGCATAGATTAACGCTTCGCTTTGCGTTTAATTTCAGTAATCCAATCGCTCACCGCTTTATCTTCCGGGCGGGCGCGGGCGTAGGCTTCGTAATAGGGTAGGGCTTTGAGCGGATCCTGCCAGTAAATATCGTACAGCAGCGCTAAATTATACTGCGCTTCAGCAGGCGCCGCCGGGTTGTTAACGGCACTTAAATAATACTGCTCGGCTTGCGTAATTTGCCCGCTGTGTTCTGCCACTACGCCCATTAAATTTAAAGCCTGTGGCGATTGCTCGGCATTGGGCAGGCGCTTTAACAGCGCAGCGGCCTCTTGCCATTGCTGCAATTGGCAATTTACCGCCGCCAAATTAATTAATACACCCGGGAATTGCGGGTTGTTTTTGGCTAAGGGCGTGAGCGCGTTTTTAGCTTCTGCCCATTTTTGCTGTTTAATTAATTGCATACTGCTTTGCCAAGCCGCTTGATCCTCGGCGCGCAGGCTCGCTCCAGCGGTGGCTTTAGCGCTGGATTCTTTGGCCGGTTGGCCCGCACAGGCGGCTAATAATAAAACGGCGGCCAGAGCGAGGCTGCGGCTGATGAGGTGTGCATATTTATTCATAAAAACTCACCTTAGCACTGCGGCCATAGCGGGCGGGTGTTAAGCGTTTTAATGCATCCAGGCTTTTGTGCAGCCAGGGGTTATCCGCTGTTTTTAAGCGGCCTAAATTAATCTGGTGGAATTCAATGGCTTTATCTTCAAAGGGAAAGGCCTGATCTTCCAATAAAATATTGTACTGCTCTAAATCATCGCCTCTTAAATTGCGCGGCCGTTCGGATGCTAACAGCGCTTTGGCAAAATCCTCGTAAATACTTGCCACCTGAAAACTCGCCTCCGCCAAAATATCCAACTGATTATTAGCCCCCGCCTGGGTGTATAGGCTCACACAGTTTTGTAAGGCCTGTTTTTTTAAGGCTAGGTTTTGCGCCAAAGGCTCCACTAAGCGAATGCGTTGAAATTGGCTGTATTGTTCATTGGCTTTTTGCAGCTGTGCCCAGGCGGCAATAAATGCCGTGCGCTCAGTTTTGTCGGAAAAGGCCGCTTGATTGGCGCTCTGCTGAATTTTATCCAGCGCCGCTTGGCGGGCCTTGTTATCGCTAGCATTTAATTGCGCTAATTTATACAGGGCTTCCATATATTGCCCATAGGGTTTGGGGTAATTCTCCACATATTGCCCCAGGGCGCGCACGGCGGCGAGTTTATCGTTTTGTTGCTCGTATAAATTCGCCGCTTGCCAAAGTGCTGCGGCTTTTACGCTGGCATCTTTTTCGTTTTTCGCCAGCGCCTCTAAACTCTCAGCAGCTTTGCCTTGGTTGTTGGATTTTAAATAACTGCTGGATAACAAACGGTTTACATCGGCCATTAATTCATGGCGCGGGTAGCGCTGGGCAAATTCTTGCCCGTAACCTGAAGCCTGCGCCCACTGGCCCTGCTCGGCGCTTAAACTGGCCGCTTGATACAGGCCCTTCGCGGCTAAATCGTGTTGCGGTAAGAGCGTGGCTATGCGCGCATAGTGGCGGGCGGCCTCGCTGGTGTTATTGGCGCTTTTAGCTTCTTCGGCTTGTTTTAACACAATGCTCGCCAAACTGTCGGCTAGCGCGGTATTTTCCGCGCTGGTGAGTTTGCTGGAATAGGCAGCTAAAATAGTGGTTTCAGCGTCGTTAAAGCGTTTTAAATCCGCCTGCGCGAGGGCTTTAAATGCGGCGGCTTTTTGCTGCTCGGCCAAGGGGCTGCCCGGCGGTAAACTGGCTAGCAAATCCACCACCTGCTGGCTGTTTTTTTCTTGAATATTAATATCCGCCGCACGCAGCAATAATTCCATGCTGTGTTTATCCTGCGGATACATCTGCGCATAGATTTTACTGTGGCGGGCCATTTTGCTGGCCAAGGCTTGGCGAGTTGGGCCGCTGGATTTTTGGATCAGTTGATCGTTGGTGACAATAGCGGCGTAGGCGGCGTCTTTATCTAAAATAATATCGCCATCAAAGGCAGATTTTTCGTAGTAGCCCAAGGCCTTTTCATTATCCTTGTTGGCGGATAACAATAGCGCGTATTGTTTATACATTTTGTCCTGCTGTGCGTAGGCGGCAAAATGTTTTAAATAACGCTCGCTCCAGACATTGGCGTGGCTTAATTGTTGTGCGCTGGCGCCACTTAAGCCCTGGCCTGCGGCGGTGAGCATATTTTTGCGCAGGCCGGTGAGCACCGCATTTTTATCCACATTGGGGTTTTGCTGCCAAAAGGCGGCATCTGGTTGGTACTGGTTATATAAAGTGGTGAGCGTGTCATCAAAACTCGCCCATTGGTTTAACTGTGCGTACAGCTGCAATTGATATAAATAAGCCAGCGGCATGCGCGGCGATTGCGGGTAGCGCTGAATAAATACCTGCATGGCTGCCACCGCCTGTGCAGGCGACACGCGGCGTTTTACTTCGGCGAGCTGTTCAAAAAATTCGTAACTCCAAACAAAATCATCGCCCAACAGATTCGGCAGGGCTTGGTCAGGCAGGCGCGCAGCGGCTAAGCTCGCGGCGCGCAACAATTCGTTAATCAGGGCTTTTTTGCTCTCCGAGAGTTCTTTTATGTCGCTGTACGTCTGCTGGCGCAGGGCCGCTAAAAAATCATCCGCCGCATCGTTGTAGACGTTTTGTTTAAAACGCGCCCAGCCGCGTTTATACAGCGCGCGCTCGGTAAATAAACCGTTATTGGGGGTGAGCAGGGCCTCGCTGTAGGCGCTTTCGGCGCTTAGGTATTCACCGCGTTTAAAAGCGTCCTCAGCAATGCGAAAATGGGCTTCGGCAATAAATGGCGATTTGGGGAAATCCTGAATAATGGTTTTTAAACTCTGCACACTCTCACTGGTGCGGCCCAATTGTTCATATACCTGCGCCAGTTGGTATAAAGCGCGGTCTTTATTCGGCGAGTTAGGGTAATCGCGCAGGCTCTGCTGCAATAAATTATTCGCGCGGTTTAAGGCCTCTGGGCTTAATTGCGGGTTTTCGCTGTCTAAATTGGCGTTATCAATTTCCAAGGCGGCTAAGCGGCCTAAGGCATCTTCGCGCAATTTATCGTTTTTTGGGGCTTTTTCGATGTACTGATAATAAGACTGCACAATTTGGCTGCGGGTTTGTTCGGCGGCGCTTTGTTGCTCGGTTTTGGGTGGCGCGCGGCTGAAGTCCACATCGGCAATGGTGGGTTTGTGGCTGTTGCCTGCGCAGCCGCTCAAAAGGCTCAAACCTAGGCACAGCGGCCAGGGCGATAATTTAGGATTTTTTATCATAGGTATTGGCAAGTCCGTAGCGGCAATTACTTAAATAAGCGTTTAAGGCTTGATTATTTTCTTCCAAACTCTGGCTGAGGGCTTCACTTAATTCCCGCTCCAGCTCGCTTTGCAGCGTCGGCAGCAGGGCGCTAAAAGCGGCGGGCGCGTTAGCTTGCCAGCGCCAAAACTCCAATTGCCGGGCCAGTAATTTTGGTGTGCGCGCAGAGCGAATAGGTAGGGTTTCCCAGGCGGTTTTTAAACTGCCTAGAGCCTCGGGGCTGCGCAGACTGAGGGAGAGATTTTTCACTTCGGCCAGGTGTAATAATTGGGTCTCGTACCAACTGATGGCGTTTTTATACAGTGTTATGGCGTCGGTGCTGGCGTTGCGGTTTTGCGCCGTAATGGCGGCCAGAAAATAGCCGTCGAGAGTGGAAATATCACTGGGGGTGGCCGCTTTTAAATGGTCAAAAATATTGGCAGCTTCTTTATATTTTTTTTGCTCTAAATAGCTCAAGCCCAAACCTAAGGCGGCGCGTTTGGCATATTGGCTATCTTGGGTGATATTGCTAAATGAGCTGGCCGCGTCGCGATAAAAGCCCGCTTTTAATTGAATAAACCCCAGCGTCATCAACAGGTGGTTGGATAATTCGGTTTGTTGTTTGCCTGTTTGGCTGCGGGCCTTATTGATAAAACTGATGGCATCAGACCACCAGTCCTGGCGAATATTGGCGGAGGCTAAATTCAGTTGGGCATTTAAATACAAAGGCGAGGTGGCGGGGATTTTTTCGTAAAGTTTGGCCGCCTCCCTGTGTTTTTTCTGTTTTTGTAATAACACACCATTTAACAGCGCGGCATATTCACCGGTGCGGCTTTTGGGGTCGGCGAAACTCGCCTGCTCCAGTGCCTCGCGAGCATTTTTAGTGTCGCCATCTTGCAGATAATAATCGGCCAACACACAGGCCAACCAATAGGCCTTATCCCATTGTTTGGCGCTCATGGCGGCCTGCTGGGCGCTTTTCAGTGGCGCGATCCAATCCCACTCAAAAATAAAGGGCTGCAGGGCCGTGAATTGATCGCTCTGCGGCGCTTGCAACAGGCCGGGCAGCGCGGCAGCTAATTCCGCCTGGGCTTGAGTTTTTTTGCCCTGTTTAATTAATTGCTGGATACGCAGTGCATCAAGGCCCGCCGCAGGCGCAGCAGTGGTCTGTTGGGCGGCCCAGATAAATTCTGGCCAGTTGGCGGGGGTGGCGAGTGCCGTCTGCGTAGCAAATGCACTCAACACACATAGGATGGCTGTTAAGGAGTGCGAAAATGAAAACATAATTGGCCCTAGGTTTGGTAATTTGGCGTTTGATAGTGCATTCCAATAAACTTCATCGTTAGCCAGATGCCTCTGTCAGGCCTTGGATGAGTGGCTTTCTATAATCCATATCTTTCTCATTCCAGAATACAAAGCCATTTGCCAGATCTAGATTAAAAAATGATTCATAGTAACATTCATCCAAATCTACATCGCTACCTGAATCTCTACCGAATAGCTTTAATTTAACGCATTCGGCTCTCAAATTAAGCTCCCCTTGGTGCAGGGCTATGCAGGTGAATGTTTCTTGTGGAGTCATTTTGCGTGAGCACTCTTCCATTCCATAGAGTGAGGCAAGCAGACTGATAAGCGAGTCACTCTCTGGGCCTGAGCGAATAAATTTCACACCTTTTTTGTATACATGGTCGCTATATAATTGCCATTCAGAATTAAAGCCACTCTCTATGTTTTTGAGAACTTCGACCTTAAAACCTAGTTCTCTACCATTGTGGCTGGCCATTAGTTTAAACAGAAAATACTCAGGGCTCTCATCGAACTCCGTTATTTTAAATGTGCAGTCGACAAACCCCTCTTCGCTAAATTGATCAAGAAAAGGATAACCATTTGAGTCAACTTGTATGTGCATATACGCTTCCTTTTTTAGGGGACTGATTAGGATAAAGTGATAACGCTGCTTGAATTAACCTGATCCACCACCAGCCGGTGTTCAGCATCCAATACCCAAGCATCCTCATAATCCACTTCAAACAAATGCCCGTCGAGGTCTTTGAAATAGCCTGCTATACCCCAGTGGGTGCGCGTAGCTGGTTTTACGAGGGTGCCGCCTGCGGCCACCGCTTGAGCCAGTATGCGCGGCACTTCCTCAGGCGACTTGGCCAAATAAATTAACCCGACGCCGCTAAAATGAGTGGCTGATTGATTAGCAAGCTCTGTTCCCGCTGCCGCGCTAAACCCGGCATCATCGGCAAATGCTTGGCGGTTGATTAAACACAGGGCATAACCGCCTAAATTAAATTTTACAAAGCCGTCGTTGCCGGTGGGGGATTTTTGCCAGCCGAGGGCTGCGTAAAACTCAGCCGCGCGCGCCACATCCTGCACGCCCAATAAAATTAAATGCAGCCTTTGGCTGGGGGCAAGCCTTAGCGCCTGGTCTGAGGGAAAAATATGGCCGACGGGTTTAGCTAACATAGTGCCTCAGCAGAGAGTGTTTGGAGTGGTAATCAGTAGCGCATATTAGCGGCGCTGGGTGCGCGCCTTAATCATCTGCTGCGCATAATCAATGGCCACGTTTAGGCTGCCTAAATCCGCTTTGCCAAGCCCGGCTAAATCCAGCGCCGTGCCGTGGTCTACGCTGGTGCGAATAAACGGCAGGCCGAGGGTAATATTCACCGCTTGGCCAAAACCCTTGTATTTAAGTACCGGCAGGCCCTGGTCGTGGTACATGGCGAGCACCGCATCGGCCTGGGTTAAATATTTGGGGGTAAATAGGGTGTCAGCCGGTAATGGGCCGATGAGATTAAAACCCTTGGCGCGCAATTGATTTAACACGGGGGTAATTGTAGTAATTTCTTCCATACCCAAATGGCCGTTTTCTCCGGCGTGGGGATTTAAACCGCAAACTAAAATGCGTGGCGCTGGAATGCCAAATTGCGTTATTAAATCCTGCTGCAGAATTTCGAGGGTGCGGCTAAGGCTGGCTTGGGTAATAGCGGCGCTGACATCTTTTAGCGGTAAATGGGTGGTGGCGAGTGCTACGCGCAGGCCTTCGGTGGCGAGCATCATGACGACTTGGTCGCAGCCGCTGCGCTCGGCAAAAAATTCCGTATGGCCGCTAAAGGCTATGCCCGCATCGTTAATCACACTTTTTTGCACCGGCCCCGTCACCAATGCGGCGCATTCGCCCTTAATACAGGCATCCTGCGCGGCGGCGAGGGTATTTAATACATAGGCAGCATTGGCGCTATTTAATTGGCCGGGGGTGACGGGGGCGGCGCATTTAATATCCACCAGGCTTAATTCAGCGGCCGCGCTGGGGGCGAATTGCTCGGCGGCAAACGGTTTAAGTTTTAGCGGTAATTTTAATAAGATGGCGGTTTGGCGCAATAGATCGCCGTCGGCAAATACCACCAATTCGCGGGGTTCTGCGCTGGCATTCTGGCAAAAGCGGACAATTAATTCCGGGCCAATGCCTGCGGGTTCTCCTGGGGTGATGGCAATTCGCATGATGATTTAGCTCACTTAAATGTTTATAAAACGCTTAGATAAACATTAACAATGTATGGGTGGTCTGAGCGCCCAGAACGATTGATAACCGACTGAAATTCTGAAATCTCCAGGCTAATCGCACCATTGATCCTCGCAAGGCTCACCATCTCCATCCCCATCAGTTTTTTGATTCGGACAGTTTTTAAGATAAAACTTAGCTTCTGAGCAGGAGGTCATTTGAGAGCAGTAGGTCTTTCCCTGACAAGAGAAATTGCCTTCAATTTCTCTTGTTTCAATATCTCTAACCGTTGTAGCAGGCGGTGCTTCAGCGACGCTGGCGCTCGGTTTTGCCGGTTCTTGCTGGGATGCTTTAAGGTAAAAAATTATTACAATTGAGCTGAGGATTATTGCAAAAACACCAAAATTAGATTTGGACGTTTGCTTAATAACTTTATTGTGGCTGTTGCCCTTTTTTGGGTTTTGATTGATTCTCTGCAACCCATCAATCGCCACGCATGCGGCTTTTTTCTTGCCTGACGAGTCTTGGATGATATCGTAAAACAGCACGTCACCTTCTCTTGGGCGGCGGGGCATGTTTTTTACTGCCGATATGTGCAGAAAGATCATTTCGGTTTCACTGTGTTTGATAAAACCAAAACCTCGATCATCATTCCACTTTGTTAGCGTCCCCCTACTTTGCACTCAGGCCTCATCTTTGTGCTTTGGCGTCAGGCGTCATTTTATGCATGCAGACGCCACCCGCCTTTCTCATTTTCTGAGCCCAACAAATTGGCATTTACTACGCGTCGTTAGCCGGTTTGGGCGGTGTTTTAATATATTGCTCAAAATTGGCAATATAGTCGTCGATATTTTGGTTGAGCATATCGCGAAAACGCTCGGTAAAAAAATCCAGGGCGCCTGCTTTGGCGTCCTGCATGGGTTTGGCGTCGGGAAAACTGCTGGCCATAAGCCAAGCGGTAAAACGCGCGGAGGCGTACAACATGGAAGCAGCTACACCCTCTTTGTGCATGCTGTCTAATTGATCATTGGATAAAAATATATGTGCGTCGGCGCGGTTAAAAAATAAGGGTTCGCTATCTTCGATGGCGGCCGGTTGTTGAGTCTCAGTGCTCATAGGAAATTCTCGTTAATTTATTGGACTTTTATATCAATAAAAGCGTCTTCTTTTAATTCCATAAGCCACAGCTGTAATTCGTCTTCAAACCGGCGGCTGGTGAGAATATTGGCGGCTTTGCGCTGTAATACTTCTTTGGTCATGTCTTCTTGGCGGCGCTCAGTCACTTGCAAAATGTGCCAACCAAATTGTGATTTAAACGGCTCGCTCACTTGCCCCACAGTGGCCTCACTTATGGCGTTTTCAAATTCCGGCACAAACATACCGGGACTGCTCCAGCCTAAATCGCCGCCATTTAACATGGAGCCTATATCTTCGGAGTTTTCTTTGGCGAGTTTGGCAAAATCGGCACCGGCTAAAATGCTGCTGCGCAATTTGTTTAATTTGGCGCGGGCTTCTTCATCGCTGACCACGGCGGAGGTTTTGACCAGAATATGGCGCACTTTAGATTGGGTGATGACTTGGTTGGCGTCAGAGCGTTTGTCGATTAATTTTAAAATGTGAAAACCGGCGGGTGAGCGAGCGGGTTTGGAGAGGCTGCCGACCGGCATGTCCGCCACTAATTCGGCAAATAAACTCGGTAAATCAGCGGATTTGCGCCAGCCAATGTCACCGCCATTTAAGGCATCTTGGGCGTTGGATTTGGCTATGGCGGTGGCTGCAAAGTCGGCGCCGTTTTTTAATTCGTCGTAAACGGCATTAATTTTCGCTTCGGCTTCGGCTACTTCTGCGGCGCTGGGGGAGGGCGGCAGGGCAATCATAAAATGGCCTATGTGGTATTCCGGTGAAATCCAGAATTTCGCATCGGCGGATTTTAAGAAGTTTTCAATTTCTAATTCGGAGACTTTTATGCGTTGAGTTACTACGCCGCGCTGTACCTGTTGCACGGTAATTTCCCGCTGCAAACGCTGGCGCATTACGGCAGGGCTTAAGCCTTCGCTTACCAGCATGGCTTCAAATTGTTCGAGGGTCATGCGGTTTTTCTGCGCGATATTGGTCATGGCGGCGTTGACCTGCTCGGGGGATACCTTAACGCCCATACGGTTGGCGGAGGCCAATTGCAGGGATTCGGTAATCAGGTGATCAAGCACCTGTTTGCGCAACACATCATCGGGCGGCAATTTAATTTTTTCTGCGTCTGGGCGGTTTTTAATTTCCGCGACGCGGCTGTTGAGATCACTTAAGGTCACCACATTTTTACCCACTATGGCCGCGACCTGATCGAGTTTTTGCGGGGCGGCGAAGGCTTGGCTTGCTAAGGCCAGGCAGAAAATAAAGAGGCGCGTTTTGGGTAAATTCATAAAGTCTTCTTAAGGGTTATAGCCTGCGATGCTGTCTTTGAGCAGGCTGGATATGCGTTGGCCGGAGCTGCCAAGGCCTTTTAATTCAATTTCAAAAAATACGCCTTGGTCGTATTGGCGTTGGCCTGCCTGGGCGAGGCCGGCGAGTTTACTATTCACCCAGCGTCGCGCCAACACCCGCAGGCTATAACAGCAATCGTCGTATTGGGTGCCGATAAAACTGTCCATGGGCTTGTGGCCGTTGATGTCGTAAAAGGCCCGCGCCATCAGCGTCCACTGGGGGTTGAGGCTGTGCAGGGCGGATAGATCCAGCTGGTCGATGGTTTGTTCCACCTGGCTTTCGGCTTCTTCGTTCTGGCGCACAAAACGGTAGCCTAGGTTGTATAAATTGCCGTCCTGGCGCAGGTTTAAGCCGGTGGTGAGGCGCATCAGGCGCTGGTTGCTGGGGTTGTAGAGCACATCGGTTTGCGCGTTGAGGGTATCGCTTACCGCGGCTTTAATTTGACCGGCAAAGTCCGAGCGGGTCTCGGCTAAGGAGTCGGCCGGGGTATCGCCCAAAAAGACCTGCCTGCGGTCGAAGTACACCAATTGCCCCACGCTTGCGCTTAAGAATTCGCGGAAGGAATCATCGAGTAGGCGGCCGGTGAGGCTGAGCGCCAGGTGGTTGGCATCGTCCAGGCGGTCGCCACCGGCATAGCGGTGGTCGCGAAACAGCTGCTCATAGCCGAAGGTGAGGGGCGTGGTATCAAAGTTGATGGCCTGGTCGTCCGCCGTTAGGTGGTAGAGGGCGCTGTGGTCGGTGTGGGCGCGGTAGAGGTAATACAGGCGCGGCTCCAACAACTGTTGGCCAGCGTCGCGCTCAAACGCCAGGCCGGAGTCCAGGCTTAGATATTGGCTAGATAGGTTGGGTGCGGTATCCACGCCGGGCAAGAGGCCCGTGTCGTCTAATTGGTAGGCCAGGACCTGGGCGCCTATGGCCGGTTTGAAAAAGCCTGCCGCTGGCTCGTATTGCCAGTTGAGCTGGTAGTCCAGGCGGCTGCGGCTGCCGGTGATAATACTGCTGCCGTCCAGCCTATGGCTGTTGGGGTGGCTAAAGTGCACGTATTCGTTTTGCAGTACGAGGCCAAAATCGCCCAGTTGGTATTGGCCATCAAAGTTGATGCGCGGCAATTGGCGGTAGGTGTCGTCCAGGTCGCGCAGCAGGTTTTGGTAGCTTTGGGCGCGCAGGTTTAGGCGCCAGTGGGCGAAGTTGTAGCCCAGGGTAAAACTCTGGTTGAGATAGGTGTCGTTGTTGGCGGCGAAGCTGGCGGTGGAGAGATCCCGCAGGTAGTCCAAATCGCTGGCCTGGCTGTAATCCACCTTGCTGTACCAGGGCAAGTCAAAGCCGCCCTGTTGTTGCCAGTTCACCAGCCAACGCTCGTTGTCTTTAAAGGGGTGAATCTCCTGCTCTTGGGTGCCCTGGTCGATCAGCGCGCGCTCCTGTTCGGTCAGTTCAGCGGCATCGTTGGGCAGATACGCAAGGCGCAGTTCGTTATTGGCGCGCCGGTGCAGGTAGCGCACTTCGGTTTCCAACAGGGCGCCGTGGCCCCCCGCGTAGCGCGGCGTGAGGGTGGCATCCAGGTTGGGGGCTATGTTCCAGTACCAGGGCTGGGCGTAGTCGAGCTTGCCGTTACTCATGCCCAGGGTGGGAAATAACAGGCCGGATTGCCGTTCAGAGCCCACCGGAAAAATAATGTAGGGGGTGTAAAACACCGGAATACCGCCGATGCTGACGGTGATGTCGCGGCCGCTGCCCTGGGCGCTCTGCGGGTCGATTTGCAGTCGTTCGCCCTCCAACAGCCAGGTTTGGCTGCCCGGTTCACAGCTGGTGAGGCTGCCCTGGTGCAAGATCACCTTGCCGGTAGCGGTTTGTTCGATGGTTTGGGCGGCGCCGCGCAGGTGGGTTTGGTGCAGAACAAAATCACCACCGGTGAAGGTGGCTTGGTTTTTACTCATGCTGACGCGGGCTTCGTCACCGCGAATCACCGCGCCGGGTTGGCGGATTTCCACGCCGCCGGTGAGGGCCGCTTCATCGCCCTGTTTGTCGTAGAGCATTTGGCCCGCTTTGAGCCTGCGGCTGCCTTGTGAGATCACCACGTCGCCGTTTAAGCGCATGGTTTGGCCTTCGCTCATGTGGGCGCCGTTGGCATCCACACAGATGGGCGCTTTATCCAGATCCGTTGGCGCCGGTTCCTTCGCCAGCGGGTCCAGGTAGAGGCCGCCGCAGGAGGGCCCCATGTTTTTTTGTTGCTCAGGCGTTAAGCGCTCTTTGGGCACCCAGTCCAGTGGGTCTGCCGCCTGGGAGCAAGGTCCATAGGCCATAGCGATTGCCGCCCCCAAGAGGCTTAAAGCCTTGGGCAATCCGTTGTGGCGAGCTGGGCGCTTGGGCATACTGGCGTTCCCGCAGTGTCAATTTGGGCGGCGATTGTACCCTAGAACCTTGCCCTGCAGCCCAGGCCTTAACGCCTTGGGGCACAGATTATGCTTTTGTGCGCAATCGCCGCCGTGCATCCTTAAACCTAAAAACTGCAGTTGAACTCTACTGCGGCTGCCTAATGCTTGAATCTGCCCACTTTTTGGTAAAAATTGTGCTCACCGTAGAGGTGACTACTGCTTTCGCCCAATTTTTACCAAAAAGTGGGCATATTCGGCGCCTTAGTCACCCTCGCTACGAGTTCAACTGCGGTTTTTAGGTTAAAACGTGCCGGGCTTAGCCGACACCCCAGGCCTCAGGCGCTATGGTGGTGGCTTTGCGCCGCTGCGCTCACTCTTTTGTAAGGCCCATAGTATGCAGCCTAGTTTAATCGACGCCTTAGCCGCTTGGACGGCCACCCAGTTGAGCCTGCGCGGCGAGGTGTTTAGCAGCTGGCAGCCCCTGTCTGGGGATGCGGGTTTTAGGCGTTATTTCCGCCTGGAAAAACTGCCTTATCTTGCGGTGTATGCACCACCTGCCAGTGAAAACAGCCTGTTGTTTTGCTCCATTGCGCGCTTTTTGCGCCAGCAGGGGCTGGCGGTGCCGGAGATTATCGGCGCCGATTTTGCGCAGGGTTTTTTGCTGGTGAGCGACCTGGGGGATGAACTCTATGCCGCCCATTTAAGTGAGGATCGCGTCGATGGCCTCTACGGTGAGGCGATTCAAACCCTCCTGCAGTTGCAGCAGACCCAACCCGCCCAAGACCTGCTCGCTCACTATGATGCCGCTACCCTGCGGCGCGAGATGGAGCTGTTCCCCCAGTGGTTTATCGGCGAATTACTGCAGTACTCCCTCAATGACGACGAGCAGCAGCTGATTGCGCAGTGTTTTAGTTACCTAGAGCAGGCGGTGGCCAAGCAGCCTAAGGTGGTGGTGCACAGGGATTTTCACAGCCGCAACCTCATCTACCGGCAGACTCAACAGGGCCGCCTGTTGCCGCCAGGTTTAATCGACTTTCAAGACGCCCTTATGGGCCCCGCCAGTTACGACCTGGTGTCGCTGCTTAAAGACTGTTACGTCGACTGGCCCAAATCCCAGGTGCGCAGTTTTGCCCTGGCCTATTACCAGCAGGCCCAGCAGCAGGGCATTTGGCCGCGCCTGCGGGAGGGAGAATTTATCCAGGGTTTTGACCTGATGGGCCTGCAGCGGCATATCAAGGTGCTGGGCATCTTCGCTCGCCTCTCCCTGCGGGATAACAAACACGGCTATCTTCAAGACCTGCCCCGCGTGCTCGCCTATACCCTCGATGTACTCGGCCATTACCCGGCCCTGGCCAGCCTGCACCAGTGGTTTTACCTGCGGCTGATGCCCTTGATCGAGCAGCAAAGCTGGTATTACCCCCATAAACTCGCCCAATAGGCCCCCCTTGATTCGCCGCGCCATGATATTCGCCGCCGGGGAAGGGCGGCGCATGTTGCCCCTCACCGCCAGCACCCCAAAACCCCTCTTGCCCTTGGGCGATAGCCACTTAATCGGCCAGAACCTCCGGCGCTTAAGTGCCGCCGGTATCGAGGAGGTAATCATCAACACCGCCTATTTAAGCGAGCAGATTCAGGCCGCCCTGGGCGATGGCCGCGCCTGGGGGCTGCGGATTATCTACTCGCCAGAGCCCTATCCGCTGGAGACCGGTGGCGCCCTCTGGCAGGCCCTGCCGCTGCTGGGCGACGAGCCCTTTGTGCTGATCAACGCCGACGTCTTCTGCGACTACCCCCTCAACAACCTCAGCCAGTATGAGCTGCCCGCAGCCGTGCTCGGCCATTTGATTCTAGTGCCCAACCCCGAGCAGCACCGCGAGGGTGATTTTGCGCTCGACGCGCAGGGTTTTTTGGGCTCAACGGGTGCGCCGCGTTTTACCTTTAGCGGCATCAGCCTCCTGCGCCCGAGCCTTATTAGCCGCTTTCCGGCTGCCCGCCGCGTGTTCCCCCTGCGGGAGGCGTTGCTCTGGGCCATGGAGGAGCAGCGTATTACCGGCGAGCTTTATTCAGGTGTTTGGCTGGATGTGGGAACCCCTGCACGTTTAGAGCAGGCTCAGGTGCTCTGGGCGGAACTCAGTGGTTGCCAAAAACTCCCATAACGCCGGTAAAAATACCGCTAGAATGCCCATCCCTTAACCCAACAGGATCATTACCATGCTAAACAACAAAACCCTCGCCCTCGGTGCCGCCTTTGCTGCTGGCTTGTCTTTATCTACCGCTGCACTGGCGAAAGACGCTCAATTCGGCGCCACCTCTATGCAAGCCGGTTACCAGCTCGCCAGCAAAGACGCCGAAGGCAAATGCGGCGGCGAAGGCAAATGCGGCGCTAAGAAAGAAGACAAAAAAGAAGAGAAAAAAGAAGGCGAGGGCAAGTGCGGCGCTAACATGAAAAAAGACGGCGAAGGTAAATGCGGCGCCGATAAAAAAGACGCTAAATAATCATCTGTGCGCGATTTATTCGCTCAGATCGGCGGTGCGGGCCTCGGCCTGCGCCGCCCCCTCATGGATGAACTGGCAAGCTTCACACCAGGCGATCCCATCGACTTTTTCGAAATCGCCCCGGAAAACTGGCTGCACCTAGGCGGCCGCTTAGGCGCCAAACTGCGCCCCTTCAGCGAAGTCTACCCCATCATCTGCCACGGCCTCTCCCTGTCCATCGGCGGCATTGGCCCCTTGAATATCCCTCTGCTGCAGGACATCAAACAGTTCATCGCCCGCCACAACATCCGCCACTACAGCGAACACTTAAGCTACACCGGCGATGAATCGCAGCTCTACGAATTATTCCCCCTGCCGCTTACCCAAGAGGCCGTCCAGCACACCGCCGCCCGCATCCGCCAGGCCCAAGACATACTCGGCCAGCGCATCGCCATCGAAAACGCCACCTACTACACCCTGCCCGCCCAGGAGATGAGCGAGGTGGAATTTATCAATGCCGTGGTGGCCAAAGCCGACTGCCATCTGCTGCTGGATGTGAACAACCTCTACGTCAATAGCCAGAACCACCACTACTGCCCCCAGCAATTTTTGCAGCAGTTAAACGGCGCCGCCATCAGCTACCTGCATATCGCTGGCCACTGGTGCGAGGAGGACAACTGGCGTATCGACACCCACGCTGAGGCCGTTGATGAACCCGTCTGGCAACTGCTCAGTGAGGTTTATCAGCGCTTCGGCGTTAAACCCACGCTGCTGGAGCGGGACGATAACTTCCCCTCCATCCAAACCCTAAGCCGAGAAGTGCAGCGCATAAAACAGCTGCAAAACCCAGCGCTGGGAATCAACACCCTGCGGAGTGCGCCATGAAGCCTGCTGGCAACTTGCCAGTCCCCGCCCGCTTAGCGGCTCAGCAGCGGGATTTTTTAAGCTTTGTGCGCAACCCAACCGGCGAGCCACCGCCCGGCGCCAATCTGCGCGCCCTGCATATCTACGCCGATTTGGTATACCGCAACCTCGCTGGGTTTATGAGCCAATTCTTTCCCGTCTGCAGCCAGGTGTGCGCCCAGACCGGCTATGAGCAAGCCTGGCAGGCGCTTATCCGCGCGTTTATTGCCCATCACCCCAGCCAAACACCTTATTTTTTAGCCATTGCCGAAGAGTTTGTGCAGTTTGTTCTCAGCAAACCGCCCTCGCTAAGCGCCTTGCCCGCGTATATCCCTGAACTGGCCCACTATGAATGGGTGGAGTTGGCCCTGGATATAGCTGACTCGCCTCAGCCAAGCCCCGCCGCCCCCGGCGAGACTCCCTGGCAGCACCCCTGGCAACTCTCGCCCTTGGCCTGGTGCTTGGTCTACTCCTACCCGGTGCACCTGATCGGCCCGGACAACCCCAACCCAGCCCCGGACACCAGCGCCTATGTGGTGTACCGCGACGCTAACCTTGCGGTGAAATTTATGGCGCTCACCCTGATAAGCGCCCAATGGCTGCAAGCCATCAACCCCCAAACCACGCCCCAGCAGGCGCTTGAAGCCCTGCTGCAGGGGGATATTAGTGGGCCTATACTCGAACAAACCCAGCCTATTTTGTTGGAGTGGATTGAGCTTGGGGTGTTAATTCCGGCTGACACTCTCGATAATTCAGATGTTTAGCCTATTAAATTTGCGCTAATTGATAGCGCGTGTTGTTTTTTTAAACCCGGTCAGTGGCTATTTAACCGCTTTCTTTTGCGTCTAAGGCAAATCGCAAGCGAGGAAATATAAGCGCGATAAAAACAACGCATTGTGCGTTGTTTGGTTTGAGGTAAAAATGACAGGTGTAATCAATGCAAACTAACTACCTGGTGAATGAGGTTTTTCGCCGACTAAAACCCCGCCCAAGCTAGCAAGGCAGTATTTCAACACGCTGCTAAGGGGCACTCCCGGTGGGCACCTTTTCGCGAGCCTGCGTTTCACCCGCTGCAATTTTCGAGGCTGTTTAATTATCTCGTCGCCAGATTTCGCTGCACGCGTTGTGCATCCGATTGAATGCGTGCATTAAATGCTGAAAAACCTGCTTGTGCTCAGTCGGTATTTTCCCACGCACAGCCAACCCTGCAATTTACCGTTCCTGCGACTGCTATTAACCCAGCACTTAATGTCGCCGGGTTAATAATTAAAACTCTGTAATAATTTAGAGTGTATTCGGCCCAGTTGGCATTGCCCCTGCCGACGGATTCACGAAATTTCCGTGCCCGCCTATCAAATCCCGCCAGCTACGTAAATTTACGTACAGACAACTCTGTACGCGCAGGATAGCGTGCAAGCGGCGCTGAGTTAATGCCGAGGGCTCGATCCTTATATCGGCCAATTTAGCCCTATTCGGAGACAGTGCAATTTTAATGAGTACAACGGGAGTGAATGATCCATGGCACATTTAACACAACCTTTTAAATCCAGTATATTAACGACGCTTATTAGCGTCCTCAGCGCAGGGGCGTTACCCAGCCAAGCAGATGGGGTTCCAAATGTCCCTTTGCCTGCTTCATCCTCAAGCTCATCCAGCGGTATAACCTATTCCTCGTCAACATCATCCGGCGGTATTAGCTCATCCTCTTCCGGTGGGTTAAACACCCTGTGCTCGCTGAAACCCTTAGAAATTCCTGCTTCAGGTGCGCTTGCCGTGTTAGATACTCTAGGTGAAGGCGCCTGTGTTACACCTGAAAATTCCGATTTAAGTAATCGCTACCAAGTCACGCTAAAACCCAATCATTATCTGCGCATTACACCGCAGGGTGCGACCAGCCTATTACTGCGCGATGAGCAGACTCCCGGTCAGGGCATTAACGTCTTCGGCAGTGGCACGGCAAAAGCCATGACCTTCGATGCCGCCAGTATGGATGGCAGCTCCACTGTACAGTTTGCACTTGCGGAGCAGGCATTTCCGCTGCCAGATGCCCCCCTGGTGTCCTGTACACCGCAGGCGCAGCTAGAAAAATTAGTCCCGCGATCTTCAGACATTAGCGCCACGGATTGTAGTTATGTCAGTGGCGGTAAAAAGCATTACACAGATGCCTACGCAGTGCAGTTAACCGCAGGGGAACATCTGTACGCACTCACGCGCAGCCAAACGGGTATTGAGCCCTATGTACAATTAACAGACGAAAACGGCACAGCCATAAACCTAGGGGATTATTACGCCGGGGACTTAATGGGCTTACACGCAGGGCTCAGCAGTTTTACCGTGCCCGCTACCGGCCAATACAGACTCAGTGTGTCTACCCTCGCACCTGAAGCAGTGGGGGCCTATGAGCTGCTGCTGGGTAACGAGGAGCTAGTCACGGGCAGCTCAAGTTCAGAAGTCTCCTCCTCTTCGTCCAGTAGCACCTCAACCAGCACCTCCAGTACTTCAAGCACAAGCTCAACCTCGGGTGGTTTGGGTGGTGGCAGCGGGGAGGGCTCCTCCTCAACATCTAGCACCAGCTCGTCCACCAGCAGCTCCGGTAGCTCCTCGTCTTCGAGTTCATCGTCCTCCTCCGGCATTGGTGGAACAAACCCCTGTGCCGTAGTACCCGTATCGCTCAACAGTGCAATCAAAGGCCGTTTGTCACGCCATAGCTGTAGCCAGGGCGCTTTAAAAAGCCGTTTTAACCAGCGTTTTACTGCCTCATTGAGCAAGGGGCAAGAAATTGCTGTGACGGTGGAGGCCGAGTTTCAGCCCCTGTTATTGATCATGAATCAGCGCGGCTTGGTCGCTAAGGACATGGGCGATCATCATCAAGCGCGAGTACCCAATAAACGCGGATTTTGGCGGGTACCCGAGAGCGGTACCTATTTCGTGGAAGTCACCAGCACCAAGCCTATGGATAGCGGGGCATTTAAATTCATGCTCGAAATTCCCAAAAAATCCAAAAAATAACGCGAGTACTGGTTCGATTGCAGGCTGCTGGCGTGAGGCTTTTTATTAAACCGGCGGTTTGTAAGGCCGTGATGATAATCCGATAACACAATAGATCGTCTCGATCGGTTGTGTTATCGCCCAGCTAAACCTGTGCGAATGCATCATCATTGCGGCGCAGTCATCCCCTTTGACATCAGGGTCAGCGTCATTAAGTTAAGAATATTCTTAATAGAAATCTTCCGTAGGGGCACCCCGTGTGGGTGCCCAAACCTCTGCAGCTACTGATACTTTTTGGCGACCCAATTTGGGCGACCACAAGGATCACACCGTGTTTCTTAACGTAATGACATTGAGTTGAAGGGCAGGCTGAGCCCCGCAGGCACCAGGCCTGATCCGAGGGCGCTTTTTATACCCAGCGCGCAGCCCCATTTTGGGCTTTGTGATAGTCTCCAGAAACGATAAATGAAACCCTCGTTGACTGGGAGGATGCTTGACTATTTACACTTTCATTCGCCACCGCTGGTGGTTAATGGCACTAGCCGCTGTGGTATTAACACTGCTCACCTTCAGCGCGGGGTTTAGGTGCAAAAATTTCACCCTTACCGATTCGGCAGGCCTTGCCCGCCCGACCAATATGCCGTTTCTCTTCCAGGGTACGGGCCCTGCGCACTATGTTTTGCGCGGTGAACTGGAATTAAGCGGGTTCGCACCTCGGGTATTTGATCTGGTGCCCGATGATAAATTACTCGGCGTGTCCATTAACGGCACCGCCATCGACCTCTCCGCCTACTCAGCCGAACGGCTGCAAGATGTTAACCGCGGCATCACGGTTGATCTTGGCCAATGGCTCCACACGGGCACCAACAGCCTTGAAATTCAGTTCGAAGATTTCAGCGGCCAAATGGGGATGGACCTAAGGCGCAGCAGCCTTGACGGGCGCACGCTGTTTTTGGCCCTGGCCTGGTGCGCACTTCTATTCAGTTTAATTGCGGCGGCCTCCCAGCAAATGGGCCTGCGCACGGATCGCGTTTTATTGTATGCGTTGATTGTGGCGGGCGGCCTTATCAAGGTTGTGTACATCTATACCTACAATCCCGTCGATCATATTTTTAGCGATCCAGAACGGCATTGGGTGCAAGGTATAGATGTTTTGCGGCGCGATTTAATGGCCTTCACCGATCCCATCGGCTATCAAATTTACGTCGGTCTACTCGCAAAATTCACCTTAAAAATGCCAGAGCTAGTTGCCTATAGCACCTCCTTGCTCGCTTTATTAACGCCTTGGTTGTGGTATCGCTTTTTACGTGAAGTACAACCGAATAAAACTCTGGCACTGGCGGGTTGGGCATTTTTAAGTTTGATGCCATCTTGGACCAGTATTTACGCTTATTTTATGCAGGAAACACTGCTGCTGCCGCTGCTCGGCGCCGCGCTCTGGGCCACCTGGCGCTGCCGTCGCAAACGCGATGCGGCAAGTTTCGGCATTATGATTTTTCTCTGGATTGCTGCAGGCCTCACACGCGGTATTGCTATTCCTATGGCCGCAGTGGCCTGTACATGGGTGTGGTTGGAGCAGGATAAAAAATTCAGCAAAGCCTTTTATTCCATATTAATTTTCCTATTTGTTTTAGGCCCCTTAACGGCTCGATCTTATTACATGGTGCGGCATTTTGCGCCCCACGGTATGGGGCACATGAATGTCATTTATGCGCAATCGGGTAAAAAAGTTATTGAGGTAGATGTAAAAGATGTCGGCCGTTGGGGTTTCGGCTCACCCTCAACCGGCGCTAAACCCTTCGCGCCTTTTAGCGATTGGTCCACGCAACGAACGGGCACAGTAGAAGTTAGGGTAGACCTCACCAAAGGCTATACCGACTGGAAAGCCGCCTTGAACGATATACACATGAGCCCCTCCGACTACGCCTGGATTCTTAAAGAAAACCTCATTTTCCTATTTTTCGCCGACTCCTGGCCCGACATTCGAGCAGGCCGTTTAGTGGATGATATTCAATCCGTCATGCGTTGGTTATGGGCACCACTATTTGTGTGTGTCATTGTGCTGCTGGCAATAAATGCCCGCAAACTGCGCGGCCAATGGTTATTGCCCAGCATGATTGCGGCTTGGTTTATTGTGCAGGGCGTGATTCCCATTGCTATTAATGAAGGGCGCTACCGCAAACCCATTGAGGGTTTATTGGTGGCGCAATTGGTGGTGTTGGCAAGCATGCGCCGGGCGGAGCGTAAGCGAATAATTGCTTAGGCGTTGAATAGTCAGCCTACCTATTTACCTAGTGGGCGGCCTGCAATTTTGCGTGCCGATAAAATATTGCTGCAAACATCCCCGGATAAAGCGCCGCCAAATCTGGGCATTTTAAGCAGCTAAACTGTAACCCCCCTGAGCAATCTAGCCGCCACTTGGCCGCCTATTTTGTTCAGGGGGTTTTTGTATCAGGCATGTAATTTTGTGTGTGGCGAATTCTTCGCTGGGAAACTAAGTGCACTACTGGGTTGAATCCTTTGTGGGAACCCAAACCGATAGGCAAAGCCTGCGCTTAGTACTTAATTAAGTACGACTCATCCTCTGGAAAGGGGCCTTGAGTGTAGACGGGTAATTCAAAGGGTTTGGCATAAATCGCTAAGGCGTTTTGTTCGTCTTCAGTCAGGACTATAAGGTCGCTAACTCTATAGGGCCGATCTGCGCAGCTAATATTAAATTGGGCGACCTTGCGATTGGCTGTAGTGACGTTTGAATTGTGTGATTCCATGCGTTGATTAAAAGCGCTAATTGATTCGTGCAGTGCTTTTATGCGTTGGTTAAACGCTGCGATTTTGGCGTTGTTACGGGCGTCTATAGTCGTTCTGTCAGTATCAATCTGAATTTGAGCATTTTTAATTGCCTGCCGATCATCCGATAATCCCCTTGTTTCGAATTTAAGCGTCGATAAATCGTTGTGAGCAGCGAGCGCCAATTGCCCACAGGTTTTTAATTCCGTCTGGGACATAGCTTTTACAGCAATGGTGTAGTTTTTGGACGAGGGCTGATCTCCTGCGCCAACAAAAGCGATCTCTTCGGTGTCCTCTTGAGTCGCTTGGCTAGCGCAGCCAGCAAAACACGCCAGCGCCATCACTGACACTATAACCTGTGAAAAATGTACACCGCCCATAGGTTCGCACCTGACTAGATAGAATATAAATAATTGAGGCAGCAAAGACAGTCATTGTGCCGCCGAGCAAGTCTCATACCCCTGTTTGATTTTTTCGAATGAGTACTTTGCATGACCATTGCTACAAAAATATTGCATAGCGGGTGAAATAAATTGGCGGGCATGGATGAGAGCGTAACTATCACCGCGCGCAGCAAGTGAAATTTTAACCTGCCTATTGATTCGAAAAAAATGGAGCTGACAGGCCGGTCGTCAATTCATTGCCATGGATGGGGGAGGTGGAATTTCATCGGGAAGAAAATTGAGAACGACGCAGGGGCCAAAGTCGAGGATGCCAACGCCGAATGGGGGAGTTTATGCGGTATAAATGACTGATTGAGCACGAAGAAACCTAGGCGCGAAAAGTGGAATTCCTGAGGTGCCCCTAATTAAAAACCAATAACCAGTCGCACACCCGCTGCAGTTGAATCCCTAAGGTTTGGATCCATTGCCGGGTTGTGAATGCGGTACAGGCTAAATTGGCTGGAACAGGTTTGAGTCCAGGGTATTTGGTAGCTCAGCTCCATGGCTGTTTCGCTGCGTAGTGATTCGGGGTTGGCGGCTAGAAATGGGTTGCCGTTTTGCGCTTGGGCGAGCGCCAGGCCCAGTGCATCGCCCTCTTGGGCGATATTTTTAATCTGTATGCCCGCGCCAAAGTAGCGGCCCAATTGATTTTTGCTGTCGTCGGCTTGGCCAAATTGAAAAAATACGGACGCGTCGGTAAAAATGGTTTTTTCGCCGATCAGATAAAGGCCGTGGTTATTATCATTGATACTACCGTCTACAGGGTTTTCCTGTTCCGCAGTTAAATTCCACAGGCCTAGGCCAATTTTATAGTCGTCTTGTTCAGTAAAACCCACCTCGAGTGCTTTAAATAAACCATCCTTTTTGCCAAAACGTATGTGGGTGCCTCTTGGTTGCTCAGGTTTGCCCGGTACGCCGTCGTAAACGGCAGCCAGTGTATAAAAAGCGTCGCGCTCGTAACGGGCCTGCAGTGTCCAAGCGGTGGTGGGGAATATGGATGGGGTAACTTGTGAGGTATCGGGCCCGATGCCGAATGAAGGGTCGGTAAATAATCCGGCCGATTCAAGACTATAAAAAGTCGAATTATAATCATGCAGGCCGGTTAATAGTTTTAAATGCCCGTCGAGCAATTGGTGTTGATACCAAAATTCATACACTTTCGCGGTATTCGCCTCAGCGGCAATATTAGAAGTCCCCTGGGCGCCACCGGTATAGTCCGCCGGGTCTTTGCCGTAATCGGCTAGCCCATAAATAAACAAGGTCCCCTTATCCCACCAGCCCGCTGCGGCGGTATCGATACTCAGCGTGACATCTAAATTAGCGAGTTCAGCGGAGCCTTTTTTAATCCCGCCCGAGAAATTGTGGATGGACTCAAGTGTTAAGGCGTTTTCCCATACATAGGCGGCTTCGGCGTGAAGGTGCTGTGACAGCAACGCCAGGGAGGCAAGCAGATATTTGGTCACTATTGACTCCTCGTGCGAGAGGCTGGGGACGTCCGGTTCGGTTCCCTGTGTTATTGGGTTATAACGCGCCAATTGATTATAAACGCGCTCACTCAACACGCAAATTTACCAGCCCGCGTCGGGGGTAACTAAGACTCGGAGGATTATGGCTGGAATCCCTGTGCGGCTTAGCCTCGGTGCCGACTATAGGGCTTGATTTGGGCGGTTTTTGTGGGGCTTAGTGAAGCATTGGGGCCAGAATGTGTTATGAGGCTGGTAGTTGGTTCAAATAGTTTTGGGCGGTCGGTTGCACGGTAAGATGGAAGATTCTCAGCGCACCTAAAGAATTGATTAAAATTATTCTTGTTTTGAGACGCCAATCTTGGACATTCCTGCGCAACCGGCGAGCTGATTTATTCCAGCGGATCCAGTAATTCCACCCCTGCTTGCCCATAACGCTCTAGGCCATTGGTGCGCATAACCGTTTCTAAATCAGCCGCCTGAGGATTTAAAATCCGCCCGTCCAATGACATTAAGCGTGCCCATTCTTTATCTTTGCCGCAGCCTGATTCAGCCCCACAATAATAAACCAAATAAAAAAATGCCTGCTGTTTGGCGTTAGTTAAACAGGCCCAGCCTGATAAATAAAATGGCAGCGAGTCAGTTCTATTAAGCCTCGGTTGATTGGGCGCTTGCTCTGGTTTAAGGGCTGTTTTAGCGCCATTAAGTGTTAAGCGCTGGCGCACTACATGGGTTGATAATGCTTTTTTTAACCGAGTATGCGCGTGTAATTGTGCCGAACCGCAATCGAGTTGATTCGATAATTCAACGGCGGCGGCAGGCTTACCGGCCCAGGCGCGGCCGCTGGAGATTATCAATAATACGGTGCAAATTAGTGTGTGCATTTTAGCGATAGTCGCAGCGGTAGTCACAGGACACCCAACCTAACACATGCCAGAGCGGTAGCCGTCTGATGTTTATTAGCATGGGTGTCTCGTTTATTGGCCAAGCCATTTAATTAATAGCACAGATGTAATTAGGTCCCCGGTAATTCATTTGGGCAGCTGCCTTGCACCGTTGCTGGCGCACCACATTCCCACTGGCAATCGTAACTAAAATGTACAGTAGTGGTATCAATATGCGGGCCGCCCAAAGCTGTTTTCGCCACCAGGCTGACTTGAATTTCTTTTAGATTAATCGCGCCTTCAATCGTCAGTGATTTCCAGGTTGACCAGCTAGCGGTGGGTTCAAATTCCAGTGAGTCAATTAATAACACGCCGTTTACCCATAGTTGTACCGGCAGCGCTGTTTGCGTTCCGTTGGAATAATGAAAAGTTATGCTTTCACCATTGCGCGGGCCGCCACTGCTGAGTACTCGGGCGTAATCTAAGCGACTTTTGACATTGTTATCAAAATCAAAATAGCCAGCGCCGTAATAACCTTTTGCCGATGTGAGAATCCGGCCGGTAGAGGAGGTGCATACCTCATCGTTAAATACCTTGCGCCGCGCAGGTGTTCCAATACCCCAGCCTTCTATATCGGTATAGCGGAAATCACTGGAAATCTCGCCAACCGTCGTGCGTAACGGTGTATTGGGATTATAAATAACATGGCCAGATGAGGTGGACGAACTGCTGCCGGTGCTAGAGGAACTGCTGGAGCTGGTGGATGAACTGGAGCTTGAGGTGCTGGACGAGCTGCTCGCTTTGCCGTTGCTACTGGAAGAAGAACTGCTAGAACTGGATGAACTCGTCTGGTATTTACCCCCATCACAACCGGCCGTTAAAAATGCCGCGCCCAAAAATGCCAGGTAAGAAAGCTGATTGATGCGTTTTGCTAAAATTTCCATCGCTGTGTCCTCACAATAAAATTTGATGCTAACTGAATGGGCGCAAAAAAATTGTAAGGAAGTGTGCGAAGCCGCCGGATTTAACTCGGTAGGTCGGAAACGCGCAGCGCCTTCCGACGTGAACAACGCCGCACCGCCGCGATGTAAAATCGTACACCGCTGGTGGCGGATAGAGGTCGGAAGGCACCTTCGGCTTTTCCGACCTACTCAAAAATTTGCGTAATAATCGCGACAAGTGATGACTAAATAAATCCAACTTGCGCAGTACAATTTAATCCGGGTTACGCGTTGTCAGGTGCCCATACTTTGTTGGAGGAACTCAATGAAATTCTTTTGTACGCTCCTGGCTGTGTTAGCGCTCCGGTTGATGATGACATTCTCTCTTGCCCACGCTGACGGCATCGAGACCCGTGACGTTCAGTTTGCCAATGGAAAATCCTCAGCAATCATCAAGAGCACGATCAAGGGCGACCAGACGATCGATTACACGCTGCGTGCAAGGGCTGGCCAGACGATGAGCGTCACGCTGGCGACGCGCAACGGCTCCAACTATTTCAATGTGCTGCCGCCGGGTAGTAACGACGAGGCCCTATTTGTCGGCTCATCCGACGGCAACAAATGGACGGCCGCGCTACCAGCGGATGGCGAATATAAGCTTCGCGTGTATTTAATGCGCAATGCGGCGCGGCGCAACGAAGTGGCTAGTTACACGCTGACAGTGGCTATCACCGGCGCGCCCAAGGCGCTCGGTTTGGGCAAGGCACCGGCCAGCGATGCCAAGGTCAAGGGCACGCACTACCACGCCACTGGCCCGCTGCCCTGTCACATGGGCAACAACAAACCTATTGATTGCGAGTTTGGCGTGATTCGAGGCACGCTCGGCAATGCCGAGGTGCATATCACACCGCCGAGCGGCCTGAAACGGGTGCTGCATTTCAGGGGCAACGAGGTCACTACAAATCCTGGTGAAACGATTAAAGCCACAAAACAAGGCTACGATTGGTTGATCGAGGTCAATGACTACGAACACTACACTATCCCCGAAGCGGTTGTGCTAGGGGGCTGACGTTTGATGTTCGAATTAACTAACCGAATCCTATAGCCGCCCTCCTAATCAGGCCTTAACTGCCAATCTAGAACGCCCAGGCAGTTAAGTCTGGGCTTTTCATTAACATGGGGGCTCGATTGTTGCCGTGGCGCGCATCGAATTAGCCAATTTTATGTATCGATGAATAAGGCCAATCTTGTACGCGAGTTAAATACTCGTGTTTTATTGGGTTGTTGTCTATGTATTCAATGTGATTATTAAAATCCCGCTCATCCCGTATGCAATGCTTCAAAAGCGGCGCTGCCAAATTCCGCGTTCGCGCTTTCGTATACGGGTAGGCTTGATGGTTTCGTTTTTAGGAATGTTCAGGGAGAAGTGGCGTTTGATTAACATCCAGCGGGCGGAATAGTTGTCATCATGCATCGGTAGTGTCCATAGGCAATGCAGATGTTCCGGCAATACCACCATGGCATTGATGGTAAATGGGTGTAGGATTTTTAACGCATTAAACGCCGAACGTAACTCATTGATATGCGCAACCAATAAATCGCGGCTGGGATTGGCCAGTGCCACTGTAAAAAAATAACACCCGCCTTTAATTCTTGCTCTTCGATATTCCATTGAATTCTCCGTTATTTGCAATTCGCCGCCCGCGTGTGTGCGGGTCGTAGGTTGGGCAGTAATGCCCAAAATGCACATCTCTCCGTTACGATATTTTAAAACGTTGGGGGGTTGAAATATTTTTGCGCGGGGTTCGGGTTGGAAATGTTGGGCATTGCTGCACAACCTACGCGCTACATGGCTCACATCCGAAACCCATTGCGCGGGCGGGTATTAATGCTTTTATCAATACGGCGTAAGTTATTGTCCATAACCCGTTTGCCCTCAGCAAAACCCTTTTTAAACTCGGCCTCGATTTCTGGTGGGCAGTTGACGTTCTCGGCCGCTTGGGAATAACCAAGTGTGTAGCCATTCTTGAAGGTGCAAAATTCAACAATCCCGCGTGCGTAGCCATCGAGATAGGATTTTAGCGCAACGCCCTCAAGGTTTTTGCTGCAGCTAGCTTTGTAGTTATGAAACTCCTGTAAGGATTTACCCTTGGCGCCTATTCGATAACCAAGCTGCGTCCAATTTTTTCCATCGCAGGGGATTTTTTTGGTATTTCCCGCACATCCGGCGACAAAAACACATAAAAATAAAAGGGCGGTAAATACTTTCATCTTAGGCATATCTCAAGTAATGATGTCAAAATAAGGGTCAATTGTTTTAAACGGAACGGTTTATGGGGCCGTTCTGCATATCTCTCAATTACGATATTCTAAAACATCGTGGTTTTTAAATAATGTTGCGCTGGGTTCGGGTTGGAGATGTTGGGCATACATTTAGCCTAACCTAAACACATCGGTGCACTGAATACGGCGCACCAAGGTGCGCCCTACAGTTAGTGCGGGTTACGCGTTGGGTTAATCTAAGCTTCGTGTGATAGAAGTAATGCACAACACAAATGCTCTTCGATTCAAAAGCTGGAAGCGAGAGAACAAGATTTAATTCGGCTTATTCGATTTAAGTGCCGCCACCCACTTATTGATATGGACTGCGGTATTGCCAATGCGTGCCGCTGGGTGAGGCACCGGGATATGTTGTACGCCAAGTATGGCCAGCGCATTGTGCGCCTGTCGCCCCAAAGCCAAAATGAGTTTTGGCTTGCTAAACGTGAGTTCTGGCAACAAATATTGCTACGCACAATTTAATACGTCTTTGGCTGGAATTGCGCTCGACATATGGCCAGGTTTGATAAATAAAAATACATTCGTAACGTATGTTTGTTCAATGCCAAGGTCAAAAATGGCTTTGAGAATACACTCAAGGCGTCGGTTGGTAGCAAGATCGAGGATTCTTCCGTGTTCCTGTAGGCTCGGTTTAAAACCCTGCGTAAGTTTTTCATCACTTGCCCAATCTTGCAGCACCAGCGCCACAGAATTTACCGCGCGTGCGCCCTTAGTGTAGGGGCTTACCCAGCTTTTAAAGTCGTACCCGTAATCCTCGGGTTGCCTATAGGGTGCAGGATTCGCAGCGCTTCTTTGCGCCGCCAGGTTTAAATATTCTATCGGCATAGTCATTAGAGCCTCCAGGCTTTACGGCGCAAGGATGTAGTGGGGCAATAATGCCCAACACTGCCAGCGCTCTGGTGGGGAATTTTTAATATTCGGTTTTTATATGGCTTTATGCAGGTATTAGGATAGACGCACTCGTTCCCATGCGCAGCATCGGAACGAGAATAAAGCTGCGCGGGCCGCTTGTGGTCAATATCACGTTTTGCGGTACAACTCACTAACGATTTACAAACTTGTATGCGATCAACCCCGCTATTGAAATAATAACGGCACCTATCAGCAGCCCCAACCCGTAGCGACTCGATTCGGCATCAGATACGGATTCATCTTGATTTAACATAGGTATAGCTTCAGATGCGTCAGATGCAGATTTATTGCCGGGAGGTTGGGTAACGGCGGCGGTGCTAGCCTTGTCGGGAGTTGCTAAATTGGTCGTATCGTTTTGGGAGGGGTTAGTTAACGCCACTTGGTTGGACTGCATACCCGTGCGCTCCTCGACTTTTGTCGCACGCATGTCTTCTCTGGCCTTGGTTTCTAGGTAATAGTCATATTCCGCTTTAAACACAGAAAAATCTGTAATTGCGTGATCACCTTTTTTCGATCCGAATACATGAATCGCTCGCTCAACTACATCTTCTTTTTTGGCCTTCAAATCATCGGTAAAGCCCATAAAATGAAATGTCTTCTTTGCTTTAATTAGCTGGACCAGATTATTATGATCATTCGCATCCATATCGATCCATGAATTGCCATCATCTAGCCCGCGATCAGTGAGGTAAATCTTTTTAGCGCCGCCCTCTCCAATTAGGTACATTTCGTATAGATAAGTATCAGGAGGGGGTGCGTCGTTATGCAAGCTGAGATGTGCACCCTTTGCATTTTTATAGATTAGCCCATAGGTATTAATATAAGCCTCGCGCAGATGATCGTTGGATAAGCCGCGGGAAAAACCTCTGTAACCGTCCGGGCCCACAACAAATACAAAACTAACCTGCTCAAAATTTACAGTAGGCTCATCTGCTACCACACACTTAACATTGTCAGCTATTCCTAAAAAGGTGAAAAGCAGAAAAAATATAACCTTTACTATTTGCTTCATAAGTACTCACAGCCTGGGTTTTTTATGGGTTGATAAGGCGGTTGTCCGTTTATCATTTATTGTGGTCGTGAATTACGCAATTTTATGTGTTGATGAATAAGGCCAATCTTGCGCGTGGGTTACATAATTGTGTTTTATTGGATTGTTGTGTATGTATTCAATGTGATTATTAAAATCCCGCTCATCCCGTATGCAATGCTCCCAAAAGCGGCGCTGCCAAATTCCGCGTTCGCGCTTTCGTATACGGGTAGACTTGATGGTTTCGGTTTTTGGTATGTTCAGGGAGAAGTGGCGTTTGATTAACATCCAGCGGACGGAATAGTTGTCATCATGTTCCGGCAGCGTCCATAGGCAATGCAGATGTTCCGGCAGCACCACCATGGCATTGATGGTAAATGGGTGTAGCGTGTTTACCGCCTTAAACGCCGCCCGCAATTCATTGATATGCGCAACCAATAAATCGCTGCTGCGATCCGCCAGTGTTACCGTAAAAAAATAACACCCACCTGCAATTCTTGCTCTTCGATATTCCATGGTATTCTCCGTTATTTGCGATTCGCTGCCCGCGTGTTGCGGGTCGTAGGTTGGGCAGTAATGCCCAACATGCACATCTCTCCGTTATGATATTTTAAAACATCGGGATTTTGAAGTATTTTTGCGCTGGGTTTTGGTTAGAAATGTTGGGCATTACTGCCCAACCTACATTTAGCCCAACCTACGTGCTAGCTCAACTGCCGCATCACTAGTTAGACTCTATAAACTGCATGCGAGGTTCAATAACGTGCTTCCTGATTATGCTCATAATGCTTTCCCCTCTAAGCTGCAAAAAGCCCTCGTAATCAGTATCATATTCCCCAAGAATCAACTCTGGGGGAACGAGGTGCGAGCGCAGCGCAGATTGTAGATCGGCATTTCGTTTTGCAAGTTCTCCTAGATAAACTGACGGCGCTTTGTTGCCTGCTTTTTGGTTTGCAAGTCTTGGTATAAGGCAACGATTTATAACGCTATCGATATCAATATCATTATCGGATTCCGCGTCCACCAAAGACTTTCTCAAATAATCTCGAGGAAAGATATGGTGGTCATCTATTTCATCCAGATTAGAAACCGTCGCCCCATTTTCTAACCCTGTGAGCCCTTTGGAGTCGAAATTAATGAGATTTAGAATTCCTTTATATACGGCATCATATTTTTTATGAATAGATCTCAGCTCATCGATTGATGCAATATCTGGGCGCAGCTTTCTTAATAATCCCGCGGCCGCACTAAAATCTTCATTTGCAACTGATTCTAGTACCTGGGCGTCAGCAAGAACATGAGTCTGGGCCGCACTCGAGTATCTGCGCGACATTATCGCCTGCCAAAACCAAAGGTGAAGTACTCTTTTTTGTTTCTCTGATATATTTGAAAAATTGAAATTGCGGATATGCCGCAAGAACATCATGAGTGGGATAAGCATGTTTTCATATGGCATCCATGCGTATCCCACAATCATCTTATTTGTAAGGAGATATTCATACGAACGTTGGTATAAATTAGTTACACTATCCCAATTGTCTTGAAAGTGCGTCGAATTTAGGCCGCTTAAAATAAAGGCGCGCCCGGTATCCTTGCCGCCGCTTACAATACAACTTATAGCGCGAACAAGTACTTCACGATTTATTGGTAGACCCGGAAATCTCTCCTTGAAATCATCAAGATTCTGCCTCAGATTAAACCCTGAGTAGAGTTTTGCAGCAAGAATATCAATGAAGCTAAGCTGAATCCCCTTGCTATTGGATCGCTCAAAAAATAGCGCAAATTTGTCTTGATCTGTATTCAATAAATAGTATGAAACAAGCTTCTCTTGGTTAAATAATTTCTCCAAGTTTTTAGCTTGTGTAATGTACGAGTTAAAAGCCTCAGAATCTTTCGCCTCCTCTTCTGAGCTAAAATTGAGCTTGGTACTCTCCAAGAAAGGCTTTAATCGGTCGGCTTCACGAGGCATATCACCGCAATGCATTCGATAAACATCTGAAAGCTTGATCCCGATTTTTCCGGCAGGAACATCCCCACGAAACTCATCAAAAACCTGTTCAAGGTTACGCTTGGCGATTAATGTATTTCTTACGTGATTTTCAAGTTCTTCCTCTGTTCGAAGAACCAAGTACACTTCGTCGTCGCCTTTTAAAGCGCGATAAATAGAGGTGGCCCGTTGCTGGCCATCTAAAAGTAGTCGGAATTTGTGAACCTGCACCAGAGAATCTATTCTCTCTTTCGTGAAACTTTCTAGCTTTAATTTTTTTCGACTCCCCTTGCCTGATCTTGGGCGAACATCTATGGCGCGAACAGTAATTTCAAAACTGGGTATTCCGTAAATTAAAGATCCGACAAAAATATTTCTAACCAGGGAATCAAAAAGATCGTATGTTTTTTGAATCTCCCATACGAAATCTCGCTGAAATTCTGGCAATCGAACGTGATCGTTTTCAATATCTTCACACAATGCTGCAAGTGATTCTGTCTTTTGATCTGTATCCATTTTATAAAGACCTATATTGATTAAAAAATTGTTTCGTTTAGCCTGTTTCACTTCGGTGGAATCGCATGCTACATCATTCAGATTCTACTTATGACAACACGTCACGAGCGCTGGCTACGTTGCATTTTTTCGAAAGAGCGCCCTATTTATTCAACCGAGCCCCAATCAACTGCTCCACCACACTAGGATCCGCCAAGGTCGAAGTATCCCCCAACGCATCCACCTCATTAGCCGCAATTTTCCTTAAAATCCTGCGCATAATTTTCCCAGACCGAGTTTTAGGCAACCCAGGCGCCCACTGAATTAAATCCGGTTTAGCAATCGGGCCAATTTCTTTATTACACAGGGCCACTAAATCTTTTAATAAGCCCTCATCGCCCGTTTCCCCCGCCATGAGGGTGACATAGGCGTAAATGCCTTGGCCTTTGATGTCGTGGGGGTAGCCCACTACGGCGGCTTCGGCGACTCGTGGGTGCAGCACCAAGGCGCTTTCGATTTCGGCGGTGCCGAGGCGGTGGCCGCTGACGTTTAATACGTCGTCTACCCGGCCGGTAATCCAGTAATAACCGTCGGCGTCGCGGCGGGCGCCGTCGCCGGTGAAGTAAAAGCCTGGGTAGGTGGCGAAGTAGGTTTGCACCATGCGTTCGTGGTCGCCATAGACGCTGCGGATTTGGCTGGGCCAGGAGCGTTTGATGACTAAATTGCCTTCGCCTGGGCCTTCAATTTCTTGGCCGTTGGCATCCACCAGGGCGGGTTCTACGCCAAAGAACGGTAGGCTGGCGGAGCCGGGTTTGAGGGCGTGGGCGCCGGGCATGGGGGTAATTAAGTGGGCGCCGGTTTCGGTTTGCCACCAGGTGTCGGCGATGGGGCAGCGGCTGTCGCCGACTACTTGGTAATACCACTGCCAGGCTTCGGGGTTGATGGGTTCGCCCACGGAGCCGAGGATGCGCAAGGATGCGCGGGAGCAGCGTTTGACCGGTTCATCGCCCATGGCCATAAGGGCGCGGATGGCGGTGGGGGCGGTGTAGAAGATGTTCACTTGGTGTTTGTCGATGACTTGCCAGCAGCGGGAGGCATCCGGGTAGCTGGGCACGCCTTCAAACATGAGTGTGGTGGCGCCGTTGCAGAGGGGGCCGTAGACGATATAGCTGTGGCCGGTCACCCAGCCTACATCGGCGGTGCACCAGTAGACTTCGCCTTCTTGGTAATCGAACACGTATTTGTGGGTCATGGCCGCCTGCAGCAAATACCCGGCGCTGGTGTGTAATACGCCCTTGGGTTTGCCGGTGGAGCCGGAGGTGTACAAAATAAATAAGGGTGCTTCGGCGGTCATTTCTTCGGCGGGGCAGGTGGTGCTTAGGGCGTCGGCTTCGCTGTACCAGCAGTCGCGGTTGTCGAACCAATTAATAGTGCCGCCGGTGCGTTTAACCACAATGACGGTTTTAACTTGTGGGCAAAAATCCAAGGCGCGGTCGGTGTTGTTTTTTAATGGAATTGTTTTGCCTGCGCGCAGGCCTTCATCGGCGGTGATGACAATTTTGCAGTCGGCATCGAGGATGCGGTCTTTTAAGGCTTCTGGCGAAAAACCGCCAAATACAACTGTGTGGATAGCACCGATGCGCGCACAGGCGAGCATGGCGTAGGCCGCTTCGGGGATCATCGGCATATAAATACAGACGCGATCGCCTTTTTTAACGCCTTTATTTTTTAATAAATTACTCAGGCGGCCGACTTGGTCGTGTAATTCTTGATAGCTGATGTGTTTGGATTCGCTGGGGTTATCGCCCTCCCAAATAATGGCGGTTTGCGCGGCGCGTTTGGGCAGGTGGCGATCGATACAGTTTTCCGCGAGGTTCAGGGTGCCATCGCCAAACCAGCTCACGTCGCCTGCGGCGAAATCGCCACGGAATACTTCACTAAAGGGGCGCTGCCAAGTTAAAAAACTGCGGGCCTGCTCGCCCCAAAAGGCTTCGGGGTTTTCGATCGACTGTTGGTAGAGTGCCTGGTAACGCTCGGCATTGATGTGGGCGGCTTGAGCGATGTGCGCGGCGGGTGGGTAAACAGGGTTCGACATGGCAGCTCCGATTTTTATTGATGTAGTGAATGAGTGAACAGCGTGTAGTGCTCATCATACTTTATCGGGCGGGTGCGGCGTACGTGCGGGCAGGGTTTAATGGGCGGCCAATGGGGTTGGCCGCCAGGCACTTATAAATCCGCAGATTCCATCACATAGCCAATGGCTAACATACGCAGGGTTTGTTTGCACTTGACGAACGGCTTGTGGTGGCCGCAGGGCGGAATAACCACTACACCGCTGGCGTCGATGCGAAAGGCAATACAGGCGTAAAAGCGCACATGTAAATGACTGACTATTAGATTTTCTTCTGCGCAGTAGGTGTGTTTGCTGCTGTTAATCGTAAGGTGGCTGCGTAGGCTGTTGACATCGGTTTTACAGCGCTTGCCCGACATATCGTAAAAGGCGACGTATTTGCCGGTGAGGGTGTTAAGCCCGGCCATAATGGCGCCGGTTTTTAGGGCGTTGCTGCTAGTGGCCTGGGTGAGCGCGCCCACCTGTTTTTTGCTGGTTTTGGGGGCAATAAATATAAAGCCCTCAGCGTCTTTTACTTCTTGAGTTTTTTGGAAGGTTTCGAAGGCTTCTTTGGCTTTAATCCAGCTTTGGTTATAGCGCTCGTCGCTGATGGAATCGGCGGAGTAACTGTCCTTGTAGGTGGCTTCAAATACTTTGGCATCAAACATAAATCACCTCGGGGCGGGGTAGGGCGCAGATGTTTAGCGCGTTAGGGGAGTGGCACTTTAGGCTGAATGCCGCATGGCGGCAATAAGGGGGGATCTGATTGAGGTGATTAATGTGGGGCAATGTTATTAAGTTAAGGGAAGTTGTAGGGGCGCCGCTACGGGCGATTTCTATTGAGAAATCTTTCACTTAATGAGATTGCAATGAGGGGTTAAGCGGCGTTGAAGGCGCATTTTTTTGGCAATAAAAGCGGTTTTAGATAGGGCTATTAAAAGTCAAAACCCCGCACGAAACAGGGGCCTCGACACGAAACCCCCTCCCGGCCTCCCCCTTGAGAAGGGGGAGGGGCCAAAAGCCGTCAACTCAAAGAGTTTTGCTTGTATTCAAGGTTATTCTGCTCCCTCCCCATCTTAAGGGGAGGGTTGGGGTGGGGTTTCTGGCGGAGGGGAAAATATCATGAAAAATAGGTCAAAATCCTTAACTTAAGGACATTGCGCTGGCAGGGGCTGTTGTGCAGGGTTTTGAATTATGTTCACTTTGCTGGGCGTGTTTAGCCCGTGCAGGCTTCAACCAGTTGCGCCAATTGGTTGAGGGATTCCTGCCAGCCTAAATAACAGGCGGAAACTGGGATGGCGGCGGGAATATTGGTTTGGCTGATGGTGACAGCGGTGCCTGCAATTTCTTCGGTTAATTCTATGCTGACAATTAATTCGCCGGGTAAATTCGGGTCGTCAAATCGGTCGCTGTAGCGAATCCGTGAGAAGGGTACTAATTCTAAATATTCGCCGCTAAAACCGTGGCGTTCGCCGTTAGCAAATTGAGTGAACGCCATACGAAAACTGCCGCCCACTTGGGCGTTTAGATGCTCCACCTGGCAGGTAAAACCCTGCGGCGGCAGCCATTTGGTGAGAGCGTCGGCATCCAAAAAGGCGCGGTAAACGCGCTCGGCGGGGGCTTTAAATACGCGGTATAAGGACACTGTGCCGGACATACGGTTACTCCTATTTAAATGAGTGGCTAAAAATATGTTTTTAGGAACCTGAAAAAATTGCGGTGTTTTAGCTTAGCTAAAGTTCTTGGCTGTGCTCACAGGGCGCGGCGCTGGTTGGGGCCAGGTAGTGTTGCGGCAGCGTGGTGGTGCATCGCCATTTAAAAACAGCCTTATTTCCCGGCGCGTCTGATAGCAATAACACTTTTGCGCCGCTATCAAAGCTGCTGCCTGGGTAAATTAAAATCCCACCGGTTGGAGTGAATTCAATTTTTTTCAACAAACTGCCATCTTCAAATTCACCGCGCTTGCAGCCTAATTGGGCAAAATCCTCGGGGAATTAATCACCGGCTCCTGAGCTGCAAATCATTGCGAACTTAACAGCGGGCGCCGGAGTTAAGTTTGCACCGGCACCCAAATACTCATGCCGCCTAAACCCGTTTCTGAATTAAATTCCTCTGTGTACTGCTCAATAAACCCGAGGTTATTTAAGGGGTGATGAGGATAGGCTAAAGCACCGGGGGCAAAAATCGCTTCGATGGTTTCGCGGATACGCCATACGAATTCTGTATGAGGAAAAACCGCAAAAGTGGCGGCGGGAACCGATAATTGAAACCAGTCTGGCGGCAGTTGTGTGCCGGGTAAAACCGCTACGGCCGCCATATACTCGGTGCCATTAGGCCCTGCCATACACAGGCCATAATGGGTATTATCCTGGGCATACTGTGATGATTGTTGCGCGACAAATTGCTCCCACAGGGCGGGTATTTCTTCTACCGAGTGCTCGGTAACGGGTATTTTTAAACCGGCAAATAGCGTGTCGGCGCGGGTGTTGAGTGTGCTTGGGTGCAGGTTAATAGACATATTAGGCTCATCGCGGTTAATTATTTTTTAAGAATGTGCAGGTGCCGTAAAACAATTAAGCGACCAGCGCAGGCCAAATTTATCCGTTAACTCACCGTATTTAGCGCCCCAGAATTGATCCGCTAAAGGCTGGTTAATTTCTCCGCCTTCAGCCAGTGCATTAAATACTGCCGCTTGTTCATCTAGGTCGGAGAAATTAATGGCGAGGGTAATGCGGTTGCCATTAATAGGGCTGCTGCCGGGAATACCGTCGGAAGCAAAAAAATGCACGGCTTCAGCGCGAAATTCACTGTGCATCACGCCTTCAGGATTAGCACCCATCTCGGCGCAGGCGTTGCCGCCATCGGCGAATTTCATCAGGGCGACCACTTCACCTTTAAGAGCGTGCTGATAAAATTCCAATGCCTCACGGGTGCGGCCGAAGAAAATAATATAGGGGGATAGGGATTTCATAAGAGTGCCTTTATTTAAGGATTGATAATGGGGTTAATGCGTTCGTCTCGGGTTGGGTCCAGCGTGCGCACCGGGCGCACTTCAATACAGCCCATGCTGGCCGCAGGGATTTTTTGTGCGAGCAATAAAGCCTCGTTTAAATCCCGCGCTTCTAATAAATAATATCCGGCTAACTGCTCTTTAGTTTCGGCAAAAGGGCCGTCGGTAATTAATACCTTGCCATCGCGCAGGCGCACGCTGGTGGCCGTGGCCACGGGGTGTAATGCATCGCCTGCAATATAATGGCCGCTATTTTGTAGGCTGGCCACGCAGTCTACGCAGCGCTCATTAAGGGCCTGCCATTCGCTGGGGGATAAGCGGTTAAATTCGTGTTCGTCGCAGTACACTAAACATAGGTATTTCATAGTGTGCCCTCCATGCAAAAATATTCCCATACATGGCCGTCGAGATCTTTAAAGCTGTGTTGGAACATAAAGCCGTGGTCTATGGGGTCGGAAAAACAACTGGCGCCTGCGGCGAGGGCTTTATTTATTACATCATGTACCGCCGCGCGATCGGGCAGGCTCAGGGCAATTAATACTTCATTGCCTTGGCTGCTAAGGCCAGCAGGCGCATATTGATTAAAAAATTCCGGTTGCAATAACATGGCAAAGGTATTTTCGTTCAGGATTAAACAGGCGGCTTTATCGTTGGTGTAGTCAGCGTTAAAACTGTAGCCTAAAGCGGTAAAAAAGGCCTGGCTTGCGGGCAAATTCTGCACCGCTAAATTAATGCAGACTTGCGGGTGGGTGAGCTTGGGCATAATTAGGCCTATTTAATAAATGGCTGTGCATTTAGAGTATTTTGGTGTGTGCGGCTTGAAGTAGTTGAGCGTGCGTATTAGTTTATTCTGGCGCGTAAAAAAGCCCCCAGCCATGGCCGTCGAGATCAACAAAACTATGTGAATACATAAAGCCTAAATCCTCAGGTTCATCATAGGTGCTGCCACCGGCGGCGAGCGCCTTGGCCACTAGATTATCCACTGCCTCGCGGCTGGCACATTTTAATGAGATCAACACCTCAACGGCGCTGTGGGTGTCACAGATGGCTTTGGGGGTGAAGGTGCGAAATAAGTTGTGGGTAGACAGCATGACTAAAATACTGTCGTTAATGATTATGCAGGCGCCCGCTTCGTTGGACATCTGCGGATTATGAGCAAAACCCAGCGCGTTAAAAAAGGCTAGTGATTTAGCTAGGTCCGCAACCGGCAGGTTAAGGTAAATCTGTGTAATCATTATTTCGTCCTCTAGTGTCTAAAACGTCGCTGATTATTCTTGATGCCCGGATATTTAGTCTATGTTAAGCGGGTCGATTGGTAGTTCTGTCATTAAGTTAAGTTAATCCGCAGTGGTTTGGGCGCCCACAAGGGGCGCCCCTACAGGTATTACTAATCAAAAAATCTTTAGCTTAATGACATTACTGTCTTTCTTCACACGAGCTGTAGTTTGGCAAGGATTTCGCCAAGCTGCATTCTCGATTCTCGATTCTCGATTCTCGATTCTCGATTCTCGGTGCAGCAGTGATGAATGCAGCCTATTTCAGACCGTCAAAAAGAGGGACCTTTTTGACGAGCCTACACGGATGTATTCACGGCGTGTCTGAAATAGGCTGTGTTCATCACTGCGGGTTCGTTAGCAATAAAGCACTCACTTCCTTCTTTGCCCATGGTTCAGGCATTACGCCCATCACTCTAACAAAGGGCCTGGCAATCACATTAAAACTTACCTTATTTAATCGAATCAGCAATGCTAATTTCGACAAGGCTGTGCAATTTTTTATCTGCAGCTGCAGTAGGTTTAATCAAAATCACCAAAAGCCTGTAAATGCCGATGTAACCGCGCCAGGTTTTGATCATTGGCAGGCTCCACTATGGCTTTTACCGCTAGGGCGACCTGCGGGTCGTCAAAGGCTTGTTGCCAGCTCAGAAAACACCCGCCTTCCACGGCGGATAAATTAATACTGAGGGTAAAGTGCGGCGCATTGAGGTGACGAATCTGCACTGATTTATAAGGCTCAATGGCTAAAAATTCACACTCATTGGAATAGTCTGCGCCGTCCGGGCCGTGCATCACAAATTGCCAGCGGCCGTTGGGCGCAAAATTAAATTCCGTAAAGGTATTGGTGAAGCCATTGGGGCCCCACCACACCGCCAAACGCTCAGGTTCAGCAATAGCGGCGAACACCGCTGCGCAGGAACAGGGGTAAGTGCGCTCAGTGGCGAATAGGGTAGTTGTTTGTGTCATGGTTTTGCCTGGGTGCGCCTAAAAATACGTATGTTATTAACCCGGCGACCCAATATCGCTGGGTTATTAATTCAAATCAAAAATTAAAAATATTTGCCCTGAAATTAGACATTTTTATGCGTCATCACATGGCGAGAAAAATTCTCCAAAATTGCCTGCCAGCCTTCTCGTTGCTGTTCAATGGAGTGGGTTTCTTCGGCGTCGAATTCCACGCTCACTAATACACCCTGCGCATCCGCACTAAATTGCACACAAGCGTTACGCTCGCCAAAGCTGTATTCAATTAATTTATAGGGAATGATCTGTGTGTAGGTGCCAGCAAAATCAAAACCAAAACTGCCATCTTTAGCTTCCATGCGCGAGGAAAACTGCCCGCCCACACGCAAATCCACTGTGGCGGCGGTGGTGTGCCAGTCTTCACTCGCGGCATTCCACTGTTTAATGTGCTCAGGGGTTGTGTAGCAGTGCCACACGTGCTCAATAGGTGCATTAACTAAAGTGTTAACCTGAATACGCATCAGTTTCTCCAATGATTTGGGTTAAAAGATTTACATCAATTTTTTTCATGCCGAGAACAGCCTGCATCACGCGCCCTTGTAACTGGGGATTATTCTGGGCAAAAACCTGCTCCATTAAGCGGGGCGCAATTTGCCAAGACACGCCGAATTTATCCTTTAGCCATCCGCACTGTTCAGCCGCAGGCTCGGCGGAAAGCTGTTGCCAGTAAAAATCTATCTCCGCTTGATCATCACAATACACTACCAGGGAAATGGCCTCGTTAAACGTAAAATAAGGCCCTGCACTTATGGCCATAAATTGTTGGCCGCAGAGTTGGAAATTCACCAACTCACAATCGCCCGACGGAGTATCTTGTATAAGGTTAACCTGCGTGATGGCGGAATTCGGGAAAATACTGCAATAAAATTCCGCCGCCTCGCGGGCCTGAGTATCAAACCAAAGGTGGGGGATAATTTTTTGTTTTAGGCTAACCATGGGGCCTCAGTGTGGGTGGATGCCAGAAATGGAACAGTACCCCTTTGTGGGCGCTTGCCGCAGGCTTGGGTGCTGTTTAGTCGAATGGCGGCGCCATGAATCGACAGCGGCTCAAATTATTTATTGGCGCCCCAGGATCAACTGGCCCCTAGCCTCTGCCAGTGCGGGCTTTTTCCTGTGCGAAATACTCATCCAGAGCGCTAAAGGCCTCCTGCCAGTTTGCCTGCAGGTGTTCGATGGAGGCTGTAAAACTGGCCACTTCTTCATCGCTGCTGCCCATGGCGGGGCAGGCGTTTATCAACAGGCGGGTATCGTCTTCATCAGCCTCAAACACCACCTGCACGCGGGTTTGCAGGGGCCAGCCGGGGGCCAATGGGTGGTACACGCAGCTGCCCTCGGCATCGCTGAAGGCCAGGTGGTAATCCAAGAGTTGAAAGGGCATAACGGCCATAAAATCCCAGCGACCATAAAACGGTTCGGCCCCTTCACTATGGAGGGCGTAGTGCATATGGCCGCCTGGCGTTAGGTTGAGCGCCTTGCATTCGACCTGCGTCTGCTCAGGCCCCATCCAGGCGGCAAGGCCCTTGGCGGTGGTGAAGGCCTGCCAGACTCTGTGTAACGGTGCTGCAAAACGGCGTTCAAGTTCTAAGAGGGGCTGCTGCATGGGGGATCCTGTTGGACGGAGGGCGAAGGGGGTGTTTGCATTGAGCCTAGCTGATGCAGGCGCTCTGTGAGAAACCGCTGCTCGGGGCCAGAAGGTGCCAGGGCTAGGGCCTGTTGATAATCCTGGGTGGCTTCAGAATAGCGGGCACACTGCTCCAATAATTGGGCGCGGGCACTGTAAAACAGATAATAGTCGGCAAGGTTTGCCGCTAGCGGCGCCAGTGCGGCAAGCCCAGCTGCGGCTCCCTGCCAATGCGCCAGTGCTACGGCGTGATTCAGCGCAATCACCGGGCTGGGTTCCCGCTGCCAGAGGGCGTGGTATAGGCCGGTGATTTCCGCCCAAGGGGTAGCGGCGAAGCTTGCCGCTTCAGCATGGCAAGCGGCAATGGCCGCCTGTAAACAATAGGGGCCAGCCGGGGCGCGGCTTAGGCAAGCCTGCAGGCGCGCACTGGCCAATGCTATGGCGGCACGGTCCCAGCGTGCGCGGTCTTGATCCTCCAGGCGCACTAAGGCGCCTGCGGCATCCTGGCGACTGGCGGCGCGGGCCTCTTGCAACTGCATTAGAGACAGTAGGCCACCCACCTCCGGCTCTGGCAGCAGCTCCCAAAGAGACTGGCCGAGGCTGATGGCTTGCGCCGCTAATTCAGGCCGCATAAGCCCCGCGCCCTCGGTGCTTTTATACCCCTCGTTGTAGAGCAGGTAAATTACCTGTAATACCTGGCCCAGGCGCGCAGGCAACTGGCTGCGTTCAGGGATTTCATAGGGGATACGAGCGGCTTTGATTTTTTGTTTGGCCCGCACAATGCGTTGCGCCAGGGTGCTAGGGCTGACCAAAAACGCCCGCGCCACCGCCTCAGTGGTGAGGCCGCAGACCTCGCGCAGGGTGAGCGCCAATTGGGCCTCGGCGTTCAGGCTGGTGTGGCAGCAGGTGAACATCAAGCGCAGCAGATCGTCCTCCAGCACGCAGGGCTCCCAGGCCTCCTGCGCTTCAAGGCTGAGCGCTAGAACTTCCGTCAAAGGCTCAAAACGCGCCCGGCGGCGCAGGGCATCTATAGCTTTAAAGCGGCCAGCGGACACTAACCAGGCGCGGGGGTTTTGCGGGACGCCTTCGTGAGGCCACTGCGCCAGCGCCGCCACAAACGCTTCCTGCAGAGCCTCCTCCGCCAAATCAAAATCCCCTAGTAGGCGCACTAAGCTGGCCCGAACTCGGGGGGCTTCTTGGTGGTAGAGGGCAGTTAGCTCCATTGCATGCTCACCGAGAAACATGGGTTGTGAGGGGTGTATCGCCCAATACAGATGCCTGGAGTGGCATTAAGGCGAGTAGGTTAAGGCGTGTGTGCATAGGCTTCTTGATGGCGTTTTACGCCAATCACAGCATGTTTACTGCTGTTTGCCTAGCGGCCAAAACAAAGGCACGGTCAAGATTCTAGCGGTTAAAAAAATGAATGAGCGGCTCAGCGGGTATCGCTTGAGAGGGTTGGACAGCGCCGAGTGAAGCACCTGCCGGCGCCCTCCCAAGCGCCAATCAAGCAGCATGCAACTGCGCAGGTTATTGAGACATGCGGCGCGCCACGCGGTACACAAACCCCAACCCTGCAATCCACATCAGCCAGCTAGCTGGTTCAGGCACCGCCGGAATATCCGATGCGGCAATTCTAAAATTATCCATGGCCCCATAGCCGCCTTCCAGCAGGTCTACCCGTAAGGTCACATGACCGTTGGTATTGCCTGCGGTACTCAGCCCAACCGCCGCATGGCTCCAATCAAACGTCCAGCGATTTTCCGCCAGTTTGCCTGTGGCCTCTGCACCAGAAAGAAAACTGCCACTACCTAACCCCACGGCACCGCTTGGATTATCAAACAGCGAGAACTGAAATTTAGGTGCCTTGCCATCATAAAATGGCCCGCCAAAATTATTTAAATCTATCGAGGAAATATCGAGATCAAAGTTGAGAAATTTATAGGCGCCCACATCAAAAGACAGCGCCAACCAATCATCTTGGCGATTGGATAACATGGAAATTACATGCTCGCCTGCAATGCCCTGAGGGTCTTTAAATCCACCACCTAAATTCTCTGCAACCGTCCAAGCAGAATGGCCCCCAACTAAAAGTGTTTCAACTGTGAAGGTTTGTGCAAATTCAAACCCTAGGGGTTGATTAGCATAAAGCTGATTCACACTGCGAAAAATATTGACGTCACCGCCGTCGTTAACAAAATTAACCGGGTGTTCGAAATTCTGTTCATATAAAACAACTTCGGCAAATGTGTTGCCAAGGGGAAGAGCAAACATACAGCCAATAATTAAGCTCAATTTATTCATAACATGCTCCGCAATGGGTTTGGGGTGCCTAGCATAGAGCATTTTGAAAGGGGGGCAAATTTGCAGGCATAAAAAAAGGCAGCCTAGGCTGCCTTGTGTAAATCTAAATCACAAACCGGTTATGGGAAGGTGGTCCAGATGTATTTGGCTATGTCGTTAGCGCAGGCTTGGTCACAGGTACCAAATTTTGTCTTTTTGGCAGTGTTAGTCTGAGGCATTTTGGTAACAATATACTTCGCCAGCATGGTATAAGATGGTCCTTCAATTAAAGGATCATAAGCATTGCCCGCAGGGAATTCACCGTCTGCTGGCGCGCCAAGAGATGCCATGCTAAATGCGTCGGTGCCTGCGTGACACTTGACACATCCCTGAGTAGCTGAATTGAATAGAACTTTACCGCGCTCAGCCGATGGCAAGGTCAAACTGTATGCAGAGATATCTGCCGCCTCAGTTGTTTTAAGTTTTTTCGTCGCACTAGCCTTATATGGCATGTATTTATATAAGTAGTTTTCTAAGTTGAGAGCTTCTGGAAGCAACATGCCTCCGTAGAGTGTATACATCGTTTTTGTGGGCTCTATGGCTGGATTGACAATGCCTTCAGAAGAAGCAATATCACCCTCTCCGGACCCGCCGTGACAACTTTCGCATTTAGATGCGTAGAGGGTCGCACCAGTCACAGGGTTACCTACAACACCGCTAGAGCTGCTAGAAGAACTTGAAGAAGAACTGCTGGAGCTTGAGCTGCTAGAAGAGCTTGAAGAAGAACTGCTGGAGCTTGAGCTGCTAGAAGAGCTTGAAGAAGAACTGCTGGAGCTTGAGCTGCTAGAAGAGCTTGAAGAAGAACTGCTAGAGCTTGAGCTGCTAGAAGAACTTGAAGAAGAACTGCTTGAGCTTGAGCTGCTAGAAGAGCTTGAAGAAGAACTGCTGGAGCTTGAGCTGCTAGAAGAACTTGAAGAAGAGCTGCTGGAGCTTGAGCTGCTAGACGAGCTTGAAGAAGAACTGCTAGAGCTAGACGACGAGCTCACGGTGCCACAGGCGGCGGCCGTAACGCCCGCTTCTTTAACACCAACGCGGTCGATGTTGGGAAGGCCGGAGGCTGCGGTGGCGCGCAGGGTAATGGTGTGTGCGCCAGCTGGGAGATTTAGAGTAATGACTTCGTCACTCCAGTTAGTCCAGCTGGTGGTGGAGGTGCCAAGGCCTGATTTTACTTTGGTGCCATCCACCAAAATGTCGTAGCCGCGGGCAGAGGAGGCGCCGTTAGCGTAGCGCACGGTGCTGGTGTAGGTGCCAGCATTGGCGGCGATTACACTGTAGCTCACGCTGGCATTCAAGGCGTTTTCAGAATCGGCATAACCTGTGCCGGTAAAGCCTGAGTAAACAGTGTCCACAACGCCTTTAAAGTTACAGAAGCCAAGAGCGCTCTCTTGGATCCAAAGGCCATAAGGTACGCCGCCGCTAGAGCTTGAGCTGCTGCTTGAGGAGGATGAACTGGAGGACGAGGATGAACTCGAGCTTGAGCTAGAACTGGAGCTAGAGGATGAACTCTTGCCGCCTACGCCCGGTAAAATGCCGCCGCCGCAAGCGGTCAGGGTGGTGCTGACGGCACCTAAAATGGCTAAACGCATTGCAAGCGTTTTAACGTTGCTAAATCTCGTAACAGACATCGCAATAAACTCCCAGGAGGATATAGTTGTGGTCTAAGAACCCATGTACACCGCGAGAGCTTCCGGCCACTCCGGGGAATAATTTAATACTTTATTAATCGGTAACTGGGTTCAGTTATGGAATTACTGGAGGCTCCCAGGTTTGCTTGGAGAGACACTCGCACCGGCGTCATTCTATTGTGCCGCCGCAGACCTTCCGCGCCGCAGGTCACAATCGGCGGTACGGCCGCAAGGAAATAGCGGGAATGTGTTTTGGGTCACACGAAATTACGGCCTTGATCACGAAAAAATATCTGATTATTTTGATTTTTATCGATATTTTTTCAAATCGAATTAGATTTTCGTTAGCAAGAATTTAATTCTGTGCAGAAATGGCCACCTATAAATCAAACTTTAGTCTTATTTATCGGCGCATGAAAGTGCCGAGGCAGCGTTTTGTAGTAGTAAAACAGCCGATATTTGAGCCTGCGAGCGTTTAATAAATCGCCTAAGCCCGCGTATTAATTTTCCGTGTCAAAATTAAAATCCATACTTTCGGCTGGCCCTTGCAGGTAATAGCCCTGAATAAAATGTACCCCGGATTGCCAGAGTTTTGAGAGCACGCTGGCGTTCTCTACGAAGGGGACTATGGTGATTTTTTCCAGTTGATGGAGTTGGCCCACCAGATCGGCAAGTGCCTTGGGCTCACTGTGGCCGCTTTGTAATTCTTGTGTAAACGAGCCGTCGACCTTAACGAAATTGGCCGCTAGGTGGCTCAGCACTGCAAAGGGGTGCAGCACACAGCCGAAGTGATTAATACACACGTCGCAGCCCAAGGCCTGCAGGGCAAAGGTTAATTCTTTGGCGTGGTTGAGGTTGTTGTTAACGTCCACCTCGTTTAACTGAAAAATTAATCCATCGGTTGAGAGTTTGGCCGCTTTAAACGCCACAGCGAGCCAGGGCACGAGGGATTTGTCCTTGATGGAGGATTCGCTTAAGTGGATGATCATGCGCGTGGGGTGGCCCTTGCCGCGGTGTTCAGCCAGTAATTTTATGGATTCCAATACCACCCAGCGGTCGATGCGGGTCATGGCGCCCATTTTTTCGGCCACGTCAAAAAACTCCGCTGGCGTTAGGTCTTCGCCGTCGGTTTCTCGCATTCTCAGAAGCACTTCATAGTGTTCTTTGTCCGAGCCGCGCAGGCTCAAGATAGGCTGGAATAACAGCTTAAAGCGGCCCTGATCGAGGGCTTTTTGCACCATCTGCGCCACTTGTTTTTCATTGTGTTCACGCTCTTGGCTGGCCTTGACGGCCTCCGGCTCATAGATGCGCGCCAACAGGTTTTTATTCTGCGCCCGCTCCTTGTGGAGCAGTTCGAGGGCTTTAATGGCGTGGGCGATGGGGGTTTCCGCCGATACGGTGGTGTCGTTGATCAAGCCTATGCCCAGGGCGTAGCCAAACATCAGCGTGACATCGTCCACCGTCACTATGTGCTCACGTAAATTGCGGCAGATGGCATCGGCGCGCCCCAGGGCGGCGTCGGCAGAAATACTGGGTATCAGCAACATAAAACAATCGTCGCTGTAGCGGCAGAGTATTTCGCCGCTATGGCAGAGGCTTTTTAAGTGGGCGGCGATGATGCCCAGGGCTATATCGGCCGCCGCGACACCCAGGCGGGTTTGCACTATGCCCAGAAAGTCCTCTACTTCAATGCTGACCAGGGCTGAGTTGGAGTGTTCGGCCAGTGTGCGGGCGAGCACCTGTTCTAGTTGTTCTACCAGGTGATGGCGGTTGAACAGGCCGGTGACCACATCTTGATTGCGAATCTGCTGCATCTGGGCCGCCACTTGGACTTCGCCGCGCTGCACGCCGGGCTTCACCACTAACTGCACACAGGTTTCGTCGTCGTAGAGGGCTTTGCGCACTTCAAAGTTGAGCGCTTTGCCAGTGCCCTCGGCATCTACCACTTGCCAGATGGTGGTGGCTGTTTCTATGTCGTCGCTTTTGAGTTTGAATTCTTTTAAAAATGCTTTGACCGCGTCCTGTTGTGCGTCGGCGATGACGTCAATAACGGGCAGGGATTCTAAATCTTCTCGGCTGGAGTAGCCCAAAATGTCGGCAAAGGAGTCGTTAACATAGAGGAACATGCCGTCTTCTTCAAAGGCAATTCCGTCGCGGGAGCTATCCAGCAGTTGCTGGTTGCGGCGTTCCACCTCTTTTAAGCGACGCTCGGCATAGCGGCGGCCTTGGCGCTCCTCCCGGTTGCTGACTTCTCGGTTGATGACCAATAGCAGATGTTGGTCTTCATCCATGCATACCACGTCGGCGGCACCTAACTTTAGGCCTTCTACAACGGTGGTGGTGGAGCCCTCTTCGGTGAGCAGTATGACGGGCACATCGCGGGCGAGACGGCGCACCTGTTTGATGGCGTCCGATGCACTCAACACCTTGGCGGTATCGCCAACCACCAGCAAATCCCAGCTGGCTTCTTGCAGCAGTTTTACCAGTGCTTCTTCGCTCTCTACCCATTGGGCCCGAACCTGGCGCCCTGCATTGCGCAACAGGCTAATCAGGCGCTCAGCTTCACTACGGCTGTCGTGGATAATGAGTAATCGCAAGGTGGCGGGTATCATGAGCGCGGCGGGTATCCAGAAGAGTTTGAAGGCTAGAAGAGGCGATCAGGGCCGAGCATCCTATCAAACTTGCGTGATCGCTTGATATTAGAAACCACAATTTAACCCAGTCAGCATTACCCTGAATTCATGCTAACCGTGAAGTGCCGCACTTTCGCACTGCCGCCCGTGCACTGATCCAAGCGGCCGGTGGTGATGTTGCCGTCCACCTTCACCCGAATACTGTGCCCGGCCTGGAACGGTAGAGAAGGGGCCAGCAGGGTTTTGCCACCGGGTTGTTGGTTGCCGGGCAACCAAAAGCCGCGCATAAACGGGCAGAAGTCGCCATCATCCAAGCGTGCACTGAGGGCCAGCGGTTGTGGGTTATTGGCGAGGCGTTTAAGCCCCACCTGAGGGCCGTCTTTGAGCCTGCGCAGCCAGCGCACCATGCATAGGTTCCAGCTGCGGCGCCCCTGTTCGCGAATGGCGATCAGGTCGCCGGCCTCTAGGCGAGCCTCGGTGTCGGCCTGCCACTGTAGGCAATAGCCACCGCTGCTTTGATTGATAATGTGTACATCAAAGACCTGGCCCAGGCTGTTCTGGGCCTGTTCACGCTGATCGTTTTTACTGCCGAGATTGGCAAAACTGGGCAGGCCCATTTCTACTTCTTCTATTTCGTCTGGCTCCTGCATGAATTCATCGAAGGTGCGCTCCCCAGCGAGTTGGTAGTGGCACTCAAACAAACCTACGGCAACCTTGGCCACGACGGCGGTGCCGCGACGGTCCATATCCCGGTGGGTTTCCCCCTCCCAGGCCTGACAGAGGTGATTGATGAGCGAGATGGGGAGTTCTTCACTGCTGCGCCCTGCCTCAGGCGGGGCGCTGGCTAGGCGTTGCAGTTGGTTGAGCAGGCGGCTGAAATCTAATGAGCGTACGTCGCCACCCTGGGTTTTAAGGTAGCGATCGCGCCCGAGGGGCGGGCGGTCTGCATCTAGGTTGAGCCAGAAGGCGACGTTGGGGTCATCGGCCACCATGGTGGCCAGCTGAATGTGCCCCGCCCAGTTGCCCAGAGCATGAAACACCCGCATGGCTTCCATGGGGGCCACCTGGTTTAAGCGCGCCACCCCGGCTGCCAGCACCCGCAAGTAGGCTTCGCTGATACTCAGCAGGGGCGCGCCGAGAATAGGGTCGTTGGCGGTGAGGCTTTCTAGGTCAAAGGCTTCTGCCGTGCGGTAGAGGCTGTGGAGGTGGCGCCAGAGGCCTCGCGGCACTTGGGTATAAAGCTGAAAGGAGCGGCAGAACAGCAGGCCAAGGGAGGTGAGGGCGCGATGAACAGCGCAGATAAACACATGGCGGCCGTAGTTGTTGGCTTTGTTCGCCGATGCCAGTTCAAAAACCACTTGGGTGTAGCCGTCGATCAGGTGTTTTTCCAACGCCTGGGCCACTATGGCCGTTTTCTGTGCCGATTCCGACAGGGTGACGGGCTGATGCAAATAGGTGAGCGCAAGCCCGGCGATACACTGCTGCACGGCAGGCCGCAGGGTTTCCAAAATCTCGTACTTGGCCAGCGGGTCGGCTTTGAGGCGCAGCACCTCAGGCAGGGCGTTATAGAGCGCTACCCCCGTTTGGGAGACTTGAGTGGCTTTAAGGTCATCCACCCACTGGGCAACCTTGGCCAGCCGGGCGCCACCACAAAAATTCAACTGGGTGGAATCCGGTTCAGGAAGACCCAGGGAGCGAAGCATCAATAGCGGATCAAAAGTGTCTGTCATGTGTTGTACCTTTAGCTCATCCATTAAGTTAACGCGTCCAATCGGGAATTAATTATTGTTGTTAGGTATGCGCAGTTGCCTATTGGCGTGAAAGCCCGGCCGGTACCCTGGTGAAGTTTACAAGCCGGTGTGTGTTGGCAACTCTGGCGCTTTATCGCGTGCAGAATAACTTTTTAACCGCCTAGGCACAGCCTTATAGCCCGTCGCAGGACGAAAAAAGCCGAATTTCAGCATCCAATGCCTTACTGCGGCGCACTGTGGCGAGGTTTTAAGCGATATGGTCAATCATACACCGGACTCTAACCAAGTATAGCCGCCGTTTTAAAAAGGCGTCTTAGAAGCCGCGCCAGCCAGCTCGCGCACCAGGCGCGGGACTAAATAACCCGGCAGGGTTGCAAGTAATTGGGCTTTGATGGCTTGGGCTTTGTCATCCGCCACGGCAAAGTGGGCGGCGCCGTCCACCTTATCCAGCAGGTGTAGGTAATACGGTAGCACGCCGAATTTCAGCAGTGCGCGACTCAAATCTGCCAGCACCCTCGCATCGTCATTAACCCCCGCCAATAACACGCTCTGATTGAGCAGCATGACCCCAATGGCCGCCACACGCTGCAGCGCCGATCGAACAGACTCATCGAGTTCGTTTGGATGGTTGGCATGAATGACTAGTACCTTATCCAAGCGACTCGCGCTCAGAATATCTAGCCATTCAGGGCTTATCCGGCTGGGCAGCACTATGGGTAAACGGCTGTGAATACGCAGGCGGCTAATGTGGGGAATGGCATCCAATTGCGCGAGCAGCCAAGCAAATTGTCTATCGCTCACCGCCAGCGGGTCGCCGCCGCTGAGAATCACTTCATCGAGGCTGCTGTCGGCGCGAATGTAGTCCAGTGCCGCCTGCCACTCCTGCCGCCCCGGTGTGTTCGCTTCATAGGGAAAATGACGGCGAAAGCAGTAACGGCAGTTGATGGCACAGGCGCCGCTGGCCACCAGCAATACACGCCCGGCGTATTTGTGCACTAACCCTGGTACGGGGTTAGCGGCGTGTTCATGCAAAGGGTCGCGGCTGTAATCGGCTGGGCTGGTCAGTTCTGCATCAAGCGGAAGAATTTGGCGAAGCAGAGGATCATGGGGATCGCCGGGGGTGATGCGTGCCAGATAGGACTCAGTTGCGCGCACGGGAAAGGCCTGCGCGGCCTTATTGGCCGCAGGCAGCAGGGCCGGGTCGAGATTTAAGCGGGCAATGAGTTCGGCTGGGCTGCGCACCAGCTGGCTTAACTCTTCCTGCCAGCTTTTTATGTGCCAAGTTGGGATGGTTCGGGGTATCATGTGCGCCTTTTTTTAACCCAAATGTTTGATTAAACCGAGTTGAGGGCAAAATGGCTAGTTATTCTACCAACGATTTTCGCGGCGGCTTAAAAGTGATGCTCGACGGCGACCCCTGTTCCATCATTGAAAACGAGTTCGTTAAGCCCGGCAAAGGCCAAGCCTTCAACCGTGTAAAACTGAAAAACCTTAAAACCGGCCGCACCCTGGAAAAAACCTTTAAGTCGGGCGACACCCTCGAAGGCGCCGATGTGGTCGATCGCGATATGCAGTATCTCTACAACGATGGTGAGTTTTGGCACTTTATGGAAGTGGAAACCTTCGAGCAGGTGCAGGCCGATGCCGCTGCTGTAGGCGATTCCATCAAATGGCTGAAAGAACAAGACAATTGTACTGTCACCCTCTACAACGGTTCGCCACTGGCCGTTGCCGCCGCCAACCACGTTGAGCTGGAAATCATCGAAACCGACCCCGGCCTGCGCGGTGATACCGCCACCGGAGGCACCAAGCCTGCAAAACTCTCCACTGGCGCCGTGGTAAAAGTCCCTCTGTTTTTAAGCACCGGTGAAGTTATTCGCGTTGATACGCGCACCGGTGAATACCTAGGTCGCGTCAACAAATAAGCTTGCGTGTTTGCCTCCACTGCAAACATCCCTCAGCTAAAAAAACGCGCGCAGCTGATGAAGCAATTGCGCGCGTTTTTTTATGCCCGCGATGTATTCGAAGTCGATGTGCCTAGCCTGGGCACATACACCGTCACTGACCCCAACTTGGATGCCATCCGCTGCCAAGTAGGCGGGGCTACTCGCTACCTGCAAACCTCACCCGAATTTTTCATGAAGCGCCTACTGGCCCAGGGGAGTGGGGATATTTTTTATTTGGGTAAAGCCTTCCGACAGGATGAACATGGCCACAGGCATCGGCCTGAATTTACGCTTTTAGAGTGGTATAGAAGCGGCTTCAACCACGCAGAACTCATTGCCGAAACCCTGGCCCTGCTCGCTGAACTAAGCCCAACCACCCCGATGCAGCGGGTGGAGTACGGTGCGCTGTTTGCCCAATCCACCGGTCTTAACCCCCACACCGCCTCGGCGGCGCAGCTAGAATCCTTCGCTCGGCAGGTGTTGAAGGTGGACTTTAGCAATGAGCCGGTAGATTTTTGGCTGGATCTTATTTTCAGTCATCAAGTGGAGCCTCAGCTTGCGGATGGCCTGGTGGTGGTAGAGGACTATCCTGCGTGCCAGGCGGCGCTCGCACGGGTGATGGTCAACTCGCAGGGTGAACGGGTGGCCAAACGGTTTGAGATTTTTTGGGATCGGCTTGAATTGGCGAACGGCTACTGGGAGCTGACCGATGCGGATGAGCAAGCCAAGCGGTTTGCTGCGGATAATCGCGCGCGACAACAACGGCATAAATCTCCTATCGAACCGGATGCGAGGCTGTTAGCGGCTCTTACGGAGGGAATACCCGAATGTGCGGGTATCGCAATGGGGGTTGATCGGCTGCTGATGCGTTTAAGTGGTTGTGCTGACATTGCCCAGGTGATGCCCTTCGCCGATGGCTAAGAGCAGGCATAAAAAAACCCGCCGAGGCGGGTTTTTTATTGGGCGCTGAGGTTAAGCGCGAGTTTTGCGGCGCCAGGCGAAAGGTGCCAGCAGAAGTAGGCCTAGGCTATCGGCCCAACCCAGCGCACCGGCTACCACGTCACCATCGCCACCGGAGCTTGAAGACGAGCTGGAGCTTGAGGAGCTTGAGGAAGAACTGCTGGAGCTGGATGATGAGCTGCTAGAGCTTGAAGAGCTGGATGACGAGCTGCTGGAGCGGCCACTTGAGCTGGATGATGAGCTGCTGCTGGAGCTGGATGAGCTTGAGCTACTGGAGCTGGATGTATTCGCCGTACTAACACCCGGCCAGCCACGAATTAAGCCAGCTACCAAGCGGCCGGATTCGGTGAGGTTGCTGTCGTTCCAGCCACCGGTGGCGCTTGCACCCACATTCAAGAAGGACGCACCTTCTTTTTTGTCATTCAGCGCCCAGTTGGCGTGGCTGATGTTGTTGCTCTTGAGGAAGTTCATCCAGGTATTGGTTTCACCTGAATTCACCGCACCGTCGCCGTCTGCGTTAACCGCGCCCCACTCAGTGACGAACAGAGCAATACCGCGGTCGAGCGCCGTTTGTGCTTTGGCGCGCAGTTCCGACTTATGGGTGCCTGCGTAAAAGTGCAAGGTGTAGGCGATGTTTTTCCAGCGAGTGATAGGGTTCTGTGCCGCCTCGTCCACGTTTTGTGACCAAGAAGGGGTGCCGACAATAATTAGGTTGTCCGGGTCAATGGCGCGGATTTCACCAATAACAGCTTCGGCATAGGGCTTAATGACGTTGCTCCAAGACACCTGCAGTGGCTCGTTGTATACCTCATAAATGATGTGATTGTTGGTGCCGTACTTTGAGGCCACTTCGCGGAAAAACGAAATAGCCTGGCTTTGATATTTTTCGGCATTGTGCGTGTGCCAATCCACGATCACATACATATCGTTCGCAATTGCCGCGTCGATGACGGCAAAGGCGCGGGTTTTATTGGAGGCGTCAGGTTGAGTGGCTGGCGCAGTGGCGGTGGCGGCAGAACCAGTCACCAGGCTGCCGGAGCCCTCTACACCTACCGCCACCCGAATCAGCTGGGATTTGTAGGTATTTTTCAAATACGAAACAACAGAGGCGTTGTAGAACTTCTCTCCGCCCCAGCCGGTATTACTCCAAAATAAGCTGTTGCCCGCAATGCTGCCCGCTTTGCCATTAAATAAAATTTGTTTGCCGTTCACGCTAATGGCAGGCACGTTAGCCTGTGCAGCGGAAGCACCGGCGAGGGCTGCCGCTAGAGCAACACCCTTAAAAACTTTGGATAAGGCAGGCACTGGAAATAAAGAGGTTTTTGTAGTCATAGCATTCTCGCGGTGCGTATTTTTGGTTTGAACATTAGCCCTTACATACTGACCACTCAGACATAATGAGCGCCAGCCGATTGAACTCATAGAGTAGAGAATTAGGGTGTTTTTTACTTAGCGACGGTTAGTTAATACGATATGACGCACTTCGCAATAAACTGTATTGCTCTAAAAAATCGAGAAGTTGTCAGACCTGTTTTCTGTTTTGCTCGGTTTAAAACAAAATTCTTATTTGTTATGCGGCCTAAGTGCCGCACATATCATTAATTGCCGGCCCAATTAACCGTGCCGCAATTTCGTCAGCAGGACTGGTAATCATCATATTATTTGATGCGCAATATTTGGTTTTACTACTTTTCTTTTCTCCGGTGTGGGGGCGGGTGTGAGTGTGGGGGTTGATGAGTATTCGGGAAGTGGACTCTTGACTCCCCCCAACCCCGCTCAGTTGGCTAACCGCCTTTCCAATCTACCAGAGGTCTGTGATGCTGGTCTTACTAGCTGTGCGGAAGCAATGAATACACATCATTTCAGACCGTCAAAAAGAGGGATCTTTTTGACGAGCCTACAGGGATGTATTCACGGCGTGTCTGAAATGATGTGTATTCATTGCTGGGGTCTAGATGGCGTGTGATTTCTGTCACAAATGTGAGCTCCGGGTAAAAATATTTTTAGCCCGCCAATAGCCTCTTACTAACCTGCCGCATCTGGATATGAAGCATTTTTTTTCATCCTTATCGCACTGTGTATCGCGGAGACAAAACCGCTAAATGGGCAGAGGGCCGAATTTAGTGCGGTGGCTATCGATGGGTCGTGCGAGATGAATTTTGGGGGTTTGCAGCCACTAACTGACGGCTTTTTTAACAAGTAGTTGGTGCGCGTAGGAGGGGTGAAATTCACCCTATTGTGAGCGTGCAAGGCTTTGTCTAGTATCACTCTCACCAGGTGACAAACAAAAAACGTATCACTTTTTAAATTTAAAACCCTCAATTAATTTATTCGGCGGAGAATTATTATGGCTATTTATCTTATCTACGAAGGCATCAAAGGCAACGTAACTGCAGACGGTTACAAAGATCACATTCAAATTTCTTCGCTGCAGTTTGGCGTTGGTCGCGGTGTAAGCATGGAGCCGGGTAACCTGGCAAACCGTGAAGCGACTCGCCCTTCTATTAGTGAAGTGACTATCACTAAAGCGGCTGATAATTCAGTTACTGATTTTTTCCGTGAGTCAGTGGTGGGTTCTGCCGGTAAAACGGCGAAATTTAAATTCGTGCAAACCGGCACTGACAAAGTTGTTGAGTACATGAATATAGATTTATTTGATTGCATCGTTAGCGGCTATTCCATTAGCGCGCCTGGCGATGGTGATCCACAAGAAAGTATCTCAATTAGCTTTTCTAAAATCGAAGTTAACTACAACGATTTTGATACAGCGAACAAAAATTCTAATCCACAGCGCGTGGGTTATGATCTGGCTACTGCTAAACCCATTTAATTGGGCTTGCTCGCCCCGCGCTTGGGGCGAGCTTTTTTATCTATGTTTCCCCTCGTTTTATTGCCTATCTTGATTGCGAGTATCACGCCTGTTCGGGTGCTGTTTATTTCGTTGCTCGTCCGCACTTTTTAACTGTTACGCGCCGGCAAGTTTGGCTGGCACACGCTTATATGCTGATTGCTACAAACAACCTATCTAGGGCTCATTGGCGCTGGAGCCGCCGTCGCAATGTTAACGAGTTCAACTGCGGCTTTTAGGTTTAATTCGCAGGCTACAGGGGGAAACACCGAGCAAAAAAATACCCGCCGAAGCGGGTATTGGGTTTTAGCTGCAGGTTAAAGCCAGGCTTAGGCTTCCATCATGGTGCGCACTTTTTTCATGGCGTTTTTTTCCAGCTGGCGAATACGCTCGGCTGAAACACCGTAATGAGCGGCTAAATCATGGAGGGTGGCCTTGTCTTCGTTTAACCAACGGCGCTGTAAAATATCGCGGCTGCGCTCGTCGAGTTGTTCGATGGCTACTTCTAGGCTGTTGACGCTGGAGGTTTCCCAGTCAGAGTCTTCGAGCATGGCGGCTGGATCAAAACGGCGATCTTCTAAGTAGTTAACGGGCGCTTGGTAGGCGGTATCGTCGTCTTCATCGACCCCGGCGTCAAAAGCAGCGTCTGAGGCGAACAAACGGCCTTCCATTTCTTGTACGTGTTTGACTTCTACATTCAAATCCTGCGCAACGGCTTTGGCTTCATCGTAGGTGAGCCAGCCGAGGCGTTTTTTCTGGCCGCGCAGATTAAAAAATAATTTGCGTTGAGCCTTGGTGGTGGCGATTTTGACTATGCGCCAGTTGCGCAGAATAAATTCGTGAATTTCCGCTTTGATCCAGTGCACGGCGAAAGAAATGAGGCGCACGCCCTTTTCGGGGTTGAAGCGTTTGACCGCTTTCATCAGGCCCACATTGCCCTCTTGTACCAGGTCACCCTGGGCCAGGCCGTAGCCGGAATAGGATTTGGCGATGTGGATGACAAAACGCAGGTTGGCCATTACCAGCTTGCGGGCGGCGTCTAGGTTCTGATGGTAATAAAGCTCTTCGGCGAGGGCTTTTTCTTCCTCGGCCGATAGCACCGAAAACCCATTCACCGCCTGCACATAGGCGTTGAGGTTTTGCCCGGGGGCAAGCATGTCTAGGGTCTTAAGGTATGTAGCCATTACTGATCCTCCTGTAATTCTGCGAAGGAGTGTAGCACTCCAATGGGAGCCTCGCTAGCGGGCTTAGCCCTGGCCGCAGGCTCGATATTAAGCGCTTTGAAGCACGGCTGTCGGAATAGTTCACTTAGCCCTGTGAGGGCGATTTTATGGGGCTTGTTAGCCTGTTAGTGACCATCGCTGTGGGGCTTAACCCAGCGGGTGAGGTCTTGCCAGGGCAGTTGGCTGAGTCGATGCAGCAGGGTTTGATGTTGGGCGCTGATATCGCCTTGGGTATTGAGGCCGAAATGGTGGTGATAGAAGTCCGCGCAGTACTGCTCGGCATCAAAATCCGGTAGGAGGGTTTGCCAAAGGCAGGCCCAGGGATAAATACCGCTGCCGGGAGGAAAGCGATAGCCGATGAGTTCGCAGGCGTTTACGAGGCGGGCTAAAGACTGCTCCGCCGGGTCGTCGCCGGTGATAGGTGCCTTCGCTAGGCGTTTGAGCTGCCAGCGCTTGATAAGTGGGGTTTGCCGCAGGGACAGACTTAGCGGCCGCAGTAGGCTCAAGCCGATCAGAAGTAGCGCCAAGGCGCAGAGGCCGTAAAGTGCAATGCGTCGGGCGCTGTGCTCGGGTGCTAAGCCGCGCAGCGCTTCCAGCACACCAACACTTAACCGCTGGGTTGAGGGGCGAGAGGCGAATAGGCTGGAGGCTTCTAGTTCCACCCAGCCGTGGTTGTTGATAAATGCCTCGCTGTAACAGTGGGCGGCGGAGATGTTCAGGTCAAATAGACCTGTGAAGGGGTTGCGCCGGGTGAGTGCCCAGCCGCAGCTGAGGCGGGTGGGAATACCCAGGCTGCGCAGTAACAGGGTGAGGGCGCTGGCGGCGGTTTCGCTACGGCCTGCGGTTTGTTCGTTGAGGTAAAACACTATCGGGTCCCGCTTATAGGAGGGGGACACGGCGGCCCGGTTGGCGCCATAGCGCGTCTGCAGATGCTGCTCCAGCCATAAAGCCTTTTGCCAGGCATCAGGCAGAGTGGGCAGGTTAGCCTGCAGCCAGTTGTTGAGAGGGGCCTTCAGTGCCTCGGGCACGGCGAGATAGTTTGGGTGCAAAAGCTCGTCCCGCTGGGCGATGGGGTGCCCATCCAACGATAACCCATGGCTGCCAATGCGATAGCTAAAACCCGCCGGTGGTACTTGTGGCAGCGCCAGGCTCTGGGCTCCGACTAAGATCGCGTCGCTGGGCGCGAGTAACCACTGCCATCCGCCGGGCACCGCGAGGGTTTTAGCGCTTGGCTGCAGCCAGCGGACGCTTAGCCAGAGGCGGCTGTCCTGGGCAGCCAGTAGGCCCTCGTCGGGCATGGACACGGCTTCGCTTTGAGCCCCGGTGTTGACCCACTGAGTGCCGTCGAACCAATCAAAGCGGCTGACCTGTAGGTTGATGGCCTGGGGGCTCTTGACCCGCGCTAATAGGGGGCCATCGGCCCCTTGTTCGGCCAGTTGATCCAGGCTAAAGCGCTCGCCGAAGGCGGCGAATTCGTTGGTGGTGGCTGTTGATTTGGGGTCGATGTTTAGCGTGAGCAGCCATTCCTGCTGAAGGCGATTGCGGGTGGCCAGTAGCTCCCGATTGGCTGCGGCCTTGCCCTCGGCCATTTGCAGGTGAGCGGCGGTGTTCAGTGGCAGCCAGGCGGCGCCCTGTAAGCGGGGGCTTAGAAGCCAGAGTCCTGTGCTGAGGGTGAGCAGCAGAAGTGTTGCCAGTATGCGGCTGCCCCAGAAGATAAGGGTGGTTTGATCGATATGGCGCGCGGCCGCTGATGTTGTTGCCCGCGGCTGCACGGGCATGATGCAGAACCATAAGCTCGGCAAATAGACGGCCCACAGCAGGGCGATTGTGTCGTCCTGCCCCAGCAGCAGCGCGATCAACATACTAAGGCCGCTGGCGAGGAGCTGCAGCCAAAATGCCCGCTCCTGGCTGAACCAGGCCCAGCCAGTGCCGAGGCTTAAGGCCGCAGCCAGTGCGGCCATGGGCCCTTGCCACCAGATTACCGCTAGGCATATCAAGAGGCTGGCAAACAGGCTCCATTGCGAACTCAATAAAATCCGTTGCTGATCGCCTTCTATGCGGCTGAGTAACCATTGCCCGGCGGTTAACAGCCAGGCCAGGGCGCCGCCCATTAGGGCTAGATTCACAGGCAACCAAAGGCTCAATAACGCGCTGCAGCTGGGCGCGGTAAGCCATAGGCTGAGGGCTTGGCGCCAAGGCGGTACCGGCTCCACTGGGGCGGCCAACAACTCCCTAATGCTGAGCATAAAACAGCCGCGCCAGGGGTTGTTGCGGTTCGATCACCCACTGCCAGTGATAGGCGCCAAGGCGCCGGTGGCTGTGACGGCTGCGGCTTAACGGGTGTTGAAAGCGCTCCTCATCAAACAACAATTGCCAGAGCTGTTGGCCTGGAAATACCTCTGGAACACTCGCTGCGCTGAGCCATTGAGGCGCGATGATTAACTGCGCGTCCGGCCGTTGGTTATAGCGGGCGAGTAGATCTGCTGCGGGCATGGGGGCCTGTTGCGCATGTACCAGGGCCATATCCAAGGCGTTAAAGGCGCCGCTGTAGGCCGGCAGAGTCAGAAGCCCAAGGCTTGTCGCCAGGCAGACGTCATAACCCCTAGCCACCAGAGCCCGGCTGAGATTGGCCAGCAGCTTAATCTGCACTGCTTGGCTTTGATTTGCATCGGTGCCCAGGGCAAACCCATCGCTGCTGTCATAACAGAGTAACGCCTTCGGCGCCGGGCCGATTTCAGGTATTGGCAGCGGTAGATATTCGATGGGTTCAAGCCCTGGCAGCAGGGTTAGGTTGCAGACGGAAAGCTCTAGGGTTCGAGGCCAGAGATTAAACGGGTACTGCAGGCGACATTGCCAGTGGCCATCGATTATCCCGGTCAGTTGCGGCTCGGCGCAAAGTGTAAGCTCGGCGCTGCGGCCTGGGATGAACTGGCTGTGGTGCATATCCAGGGGGCCGCGAAGGTGCAAACCCCAGAGGGGGAGGCGAGCGCTGAGGTGAACCTGCCACTGGGCCGTTTGCCCCTGGCGCAGCTCGCTCAGGCAGTGAGCCTGCACACACAGGCTGCGCGCCACCCAGGCGGGCCAATACCAGGCGAGGATTAAGCTGGCCAGCAGAGCACACAGAGGCAACCACAAAAGCTGTTGGCCGCTGATCACCAAGGCAATCAACAGCAGGGCACACAACCCCAGCCCGTATACCCCCGCAGGTTGGCAGGTGATTTTAGTACTCGTCCACACCGTCGGCGTCGCTCGCTTTGGGGGTGGCTCTGGGTTCTTTAACTCCCCGGGCGCCCTCTTTAGCGGGAGCTTGTTGCTCTTTAGGCATGGCCGGGGCGGCGGTTTTCAGCAGAATGTCATCGAGGATAGTCTCCACCCGCTCACCCGCCTGGCGCAGCACCAGGCGATGCCCCCAGATGGGTTTGATGAGTTCGGCCACCATTGGCGGGGTGACAAAACTTTGGCCGCTGATAAGCGCCAGGGCCTGGCAGGCGCGCATTAGGTCGATGCTCGCGCGGGGGCTGGCGCCTAAGCGCAGGCGCGGATGTTCGCGGCTGGCGGCCGCAAGGCGCACGATGTACTCCAGTATTTTGCTGTCGAGCTTCACGCGGCTGACCAGAGCTTGCAGCTTGATCAAGGATTCTTCATTGAGCACCGGCATGGGCGCTTCCTGCCGCCTTTGGGCCATGAGCAGAATCTTCACCTCCTCATTGGGGCTGGGGTAACCCAAATGCAGGCGCATAAAAAAGCGGTCGAGTTGTGCCTCTGCCAATGGGTAGGTGCCGATAAATTCCACTGGATTTTGCGTGGCAATGACCCAAAAAGTCTCGGGCAGAGGGCGGGTTTTGCGCTCTTGCGTAACGGTATTTTCCCCCATAGCCTCCAAAAGCGCGGCCTGGGTGCGGGGGCTGGCGCGGTTGAGTTCATCGAGCAGCAAAAAACTGGTAAACAGGGGGCCGGGGGTAAATCTTTGGCTGTCGGTTTTGCTGTCGTAGTGGCTGCTGCCGATAAGGTCTGTCGGCGTGAGATCGGGCGTGGCCTGCACCCGTTTAAAGGGCACGGTCACCAGGGCGGCCAAGCGTTTGGCCAGGGTGGTTTTACCCACGCCCGGTACATCTTCTAAAAGCAGATGGCCGCGGGCCAGTAGGCTCACCAGTACCAGTCGCAGGCTGGCTGGGGCCGCAATAACTCCGGCCGCGAGGGTTTCGTGCAGCTGTTGCAGCATTTTGGCAGGCGTGGCGTTGGGCTCCATGGGCGGATCTCAATGTGTGGGCGTGTGAATGCGCAGGCGGTGCGCTTCATAGAGTATGGGTTAAAGAATAAACCACGCAGACACATCTGGCTGCTTTTGCACACTAAGCGGGTGGTGGACTGCTTGGCGGAGAAGCCCTTTAAGGGGCTGAAGCTTTAACGGGATTTCCTCCTGGGCCGTGTCATTGAGTTAAGCGCAGCGCCCTCACCCTAACCCTAACCCTAACCCTCTCCCAAAGGGAGAGGGGACAGTAAGACTAGCCCTGGAAGCCTTGATTTTAGCGTCCTCTCCCTCAGGGAGCGGGTTGGGGTGAGGATAAGAATAGGCCTGAAAAACCGCTCAAAATTCTTACCTTAATGGCATCGGTTAGGGTGAGGGCAAAAATAGGCGCGGGAAACAGCTCAAAATCCTCACCTTCCTGACATTGCCTTGCTTGTTGCGTCATTGGCCGAAGTTATTTTTTCGCCTCCAATACGGTTTTTAGGAATCGCCCTGTGTGGGAGGCTTTAACTTTGCAGATAGCTTCAGGGGTGCCGGTGGCAATAATCTGTCCACCACCACCACCCCCTTCTGGCCCTAAATCCACCACCCAGTCGGCGGTTTTAATCACATCTAAATTGTGCTCAATGACTATGACGGTGTTGCCGTTGTCGCGCAGGCGGTGCAATACCGCTAATAGCTGCGCTATATCGTGAAAATGTAAACCGGTAGTGGGTTCATCCAAAATATACAGCGTTTTGCCCGTATCCCGTTTGGATAATTCCCGCGACAGTTTTACCCGTTGTGCCTCACCCCCGGAGAGCGTGGTAGCCGCTTGGCCCAGGCGAATATAGGACAAACCCACATCCATGAGGGTTTGTAATTTACTGGCAATTGAAGGCACCGCATCAAAAAATGCGCGGGCATCTTCCACGGTCATATCCAGCACCTCGTGAATATTTTTGCCTTTGTAATGCACATCCAAGGTTTCGCGGTTGTAGCGTTTGCCCTTACAGGTATCGCAGGGCACATACACGTCGGGCAAAAAATGCATTTCTACTTTTACCACGCCATCGCCCTGGCAGGCTTCGCAGCGGCCGCCTTTCACGTTAAAGCTAAAACGCCCGGCTTTATAGCCGCGCGAGCGCGCCTCGGCGGTGCCGGCAAATAAATCCCGAATGGGGGTGAAAATTCCCGTGTAGGTGGCGGGGTTTGAGCGCGGCGTGCGGCCTATGGGGCTTTGATCTATATCCACGCACTTATCAAATAACTCTAAACCCTCAATGGCTTGATAGGGGGCGGCCTCCAACGTGGTGGCATTATTGAGCGCCGTGGCCGCTAAGGGGTGCAACGTATTATTAATTAAAGTGGATTTGCCTGAGCCGGACACGCCGGTGACACAGGTAAATAAACCGACGGGAATTTCCAGAGTGACATTTTTTAAGTTATTTCCCGTTGCGCCTTTTAAAACCAGCATTTTTTTAGGGTTGGCGGCATGGCGGGTTTTCGGTATGGCGATAGATTTTTTGCCCGACAAATACGCGCCCGTAAGCGAATTTTTAGCTTTTACAATGTGCGCTAATTTACCCTGCGCGATGATTTGCCCACCGTGCACACCCGCACCTGGGCCCACGTCAATAATATGATCCGCTAAGCGAATCGCATCTTCATCGTGTTCCACCACAATGACCGTATTACCTAAATCCCGCAGATGTTTCAGTGTGCCAAGCAAACGGTCGTTATCGCGCTGATGCAAACCAATGGAGGGCTCATCCAAAATATACATCACACCCACAAGGCCCGCGCCGATTTGACTGGCCAAACGAATGCGCTGGGCTTCGCCGCCGGAGAGTGTATCGGCGCTGCGGCTGAGGGTTAAATAATTCAGCCCCACATCCACTAAAAAACGAAACCGGTCGCGTAATTCTTTTAAGATTTTCTCGGCAATTTTGCCCTTGGCACCGGTAAATTTAAGTTTGGTGAAATAGGTGTGAGCATCGCCCACGGGCATGTCGACCAATTCGGGCAGCGTCTTATTATCCACAAACACATGCCGCGCCTCTAAACGCAGGCGGGCGCCATTACAGCTGGGGCAGACTTGGCTGGATAAGTATTTGGCTAATTCTTCGCGCACGCCAGAGGAATCTGTATCCCGGTAGCGCCGCTCCAAGTTGGGAATAACACCTTCAAATGCGTGGGAGCGCTGGAATTTATCGCCGCGTTCATTTACATAAGTGAAATTAACCGTTTCCTCGCCCGAGCCATACAAAATAACTTTCTGGTGTTTGGCACTGAGTTTTTGCCAGGGTGCATCTACGTCGAATTTGTAATGTTTAGCCAGGGAGGTGAGCATGTGAAAATAATAAAAATTGCGCGCGTCCCACCCGCGCACAGCGCCTTCGGCAAGGCTCAGCTGTGTATCAATGATGACTTTTTCGGCGGCAAAAAATTGTTTTACCCCTAGGCCATCGCACTCTGGGCAAGCACCAGCGGGATTGTTAAACGAAAAGATGCGCGGTTCCAATTCCGACAGGGAATAATCACACAGAGGACAGGCGTGTTTGGCGGAAAATAATTTTTCCTCCGCGTCGTCATCCATGTTCGCCACCATGGCGATTCCGTCGGCCAAATTCAGCGCCGTTTCAAAACTTTCCGCTAGGCGCTGTTTTATATCCGGCCGCACTTTAAAGCGATCCACCACTACATCAATGCTGTGTTTTTTCTTTTTATCGAGGGCTGGAGTATCGTCTAAATCCACCACTAAACCATCCACACGCACGCGCACAAAACCATCTCGGCGCAGGCTTTCAAATACATGATGGTGTTCGCCTTTGCGATCGCGCACCACGGGTGCCAGCAGCATTACTTTGCTGTCCTCCGGCATAGCCAACACCTGGTCCACCATTTCGGAAATGGTTTGTGCGCTTAAAGGCAACTGGTGGGTGGGGCAACGGGGCTCGCCGATGCGGGCAAAAAACAGCCGTAAATAATCGTAAATTTCAGTGATGGTGCCGACGGTGGAGCGCGGGTTGTGGGAAGTGGATTTTTGCTCAATGGAAATCGCCGGGCTTAAACCCTCCACATGGTCCACATCGGGTTTTTCCATCAGTGACAGAAATTGCCGCGCATAGGCAGAAAGGCTTTCCACATAGCGGCGCTGTCCCTCCGCATACAGCGTATCAAACGCCAGAGAGGATTTACCGGAACCGGATAAACCGGTGATGACAATTAATTTATCGCGAGGAATATCCAGGTCGATATTTTTTAAATTGTGCGTGCGGGCACCGCGAACGATGATGGTGTCTACCATAAATCCTCGGAAAATTATTAGAGCTAAGTGGCGATAATACGCCTTTTTTGCGCGCTAGATGGACGCGGTACCTAAGGCGCGTGATTACGCTTTTGAGTGGAGGTTGGATGAGGTGACAGGCGGGGTGTTAGTAATAAGGGGTTTGCCGCCTAAGGGCGGCAGAGGGCAAAAGCGTTAAATGTCTTCTAAATCCCGAACCCAATTGCTCGCTTCTAGGCGGTTACGTACACCAATCTTTTTGTACACATTGTACAAATGACTCTTAACCGTATGTTCACTCACTTCGAGGGCTTCGGCTATGTCGAAGTTAGTGGCGCCATCTTTAATCAGTTTTAGAATCTGCCGCTCACGCTTGGTCAATTTAATATCGAGCCGTTTGTTGGAGGGCGCGCGACGGTTCTTCTCAAAATGTAAGTGCAGCAAGCGGCGCGGCACCCAATATTCGCCTTTGAGCAGAGCCTCAAGGCCGCGCAGTAAATTCTCTTGGTCGGTATCGGTGGAAAACAAGCCTGAAATACAGGGCCAGTCGAGCAGTTGCTCATGGTCGCTCTCAGTGGTGGCATTTAACAGCGCGGCGATATAGGGCTGATTGTGTTCTTGAATTTCTGCCACCAGGGCTTGCAGATCATCAATGGAGCGGCCTTGGCAATCGACCAAATAGAGGTACGCGCCTTCTAAATCCGGAGAGAATTGAGTTGACACCTGGCACTTAAGGCCGGTTTTATCGCCAATTAATTGCGCCAATAATCCAGTTTGCAAACTGCTGCTAATCGAGAAAAGAATAATGCCCTGAACAGTCGGGGAAGTAGGGGCTGGGGATGCGGTCACGATGGTTGTCTGCCTTGGCTAATGGGGGCCTGGAATTCTGTGCGCTTAGGTTGCAAAGATTATCGCACAGATTGTAACTGAAACATCTTCGCTGTCACTAGCGCAACGCTAATTTTAAACTGAGCAGATTCTCTCTTTTCGCTGTGGCAATCTTTAGTTAGCCTGCGGTGATTCGCGAAATCGTTCCACCGATAGCGCTTAGGTGCTGTTAGAATCAGCGGCATTTTTTTCGGAGTAGCTATTGTGTCCGCAGCTCAACCGGCCTCGCAGTTAAAAGCAGTCTCTTCGCTCGCTCTTCTTTATATGTTTCGCATGATGGGGTTGTTCATGGTGTTCCCTGTTATGAGCCTTTACGGCGGCCACTATATCGACAGCACCGAACAGCGTTTAGGCCTCGCCATAGGGGCATACGGCCTGAGCCAGGCCATATGCCAAATGCCGCTGGGTTTGTTATCCGACCTCTACGGCCGCAAAACGATTATTTTTATTGGTCTTGTGATCATGATTATCGGCAGCCTGGTGGCTGCATTTTCCGATTCCGTCTGGGGCCTGATTATCGGCCGTGCCCTGCAGGGTATAGGCGCTGTAGGCAGCACTATTATGGCTTTAGTGGGCGATCTCACCACTGAGCAGAACCGCACCAAAGCCATGGCTGTAATCGGTGCGTCTATCGGCGTGTCATTTGTGATCGCCATGGTGCTGGGCTCTACCCTGGCGTCTTTTTGGGGCTTGTCGTCCATTTTCTGGGTAACGGCAGGCCTTTCGGTGCTGGGGTGTTACATTTTGTTTCGTCAGGTGCCAAACCCTCCGCCTACGGTGCGGGGTAAAGATGCCATTCCGGTGCCCGCCATGATCGGCCAATCCCTGCGCAATGGGGAGTTGGCGCGTTTGAATCTGGGCATATTTGCGCTGCATTTTATTTTGTCGGCGCTGTTTGTGGCGCTGCCTTTGGCGATGCAGGACGCCGGTATCGCCGCCACTGACCATTGGCAATTTTACGGCCCTATACTCGCCCTGGCATTTATCGCCATGATGCCGTTTATGCACTTGGCTGAGCGCAAACGCAAGGTTAAACCAGTGCTGCTGGCGGCTATCGCGGGCTTGGCGGCAGGCCTTGTTATGCTGCACCAGGCGGGCACCACCTGGATGGGATGGGCGGGTGGTTTATTTGTGTTTTTCATGTGTTTTTGTCTTCTGGAGGCCACACTGCCATCGCTGCTGAGTAAGCAGGCACCGGCAGGCGCCAAGGGAACGGCCATGGGCCTCTTCTCCACCTGCCAGTTTTTAGGTATTTCCGCTGGTGGCACCCTGGGCGGCTACTGGGTCCAGCACCACAGCACCCTAGCCGTGTTTTATTCCACTGCCGTGTTGGCAAGCCTGTGGTTTACGCTAGCATTATTCATGAAGAAACCTGTATATTTAACCAGCTTATCCGTTGCCTTACAGCAGGAGCCGCCCGTTGAGCCTTTAAAGGAGCATATTGCCGGTGTTCACGAGGCTGTTTGGGTCAAAGAGCAGGGTTTATTGCATTTGAAAGTGAAGGACGACGAATTTGATCGCCAGCAGTTGGATCACTATCTGGCAACGCTTGCGGCGAGCCAGTAGCCTAAAGCCTGCGCGGCACACCATGTTTTAGTTGTTAATTTTAGAGGAGGCTCATTGTGGCTCGAGGCGTAAACAAAGTAATTTTAGTCGGCAATGTCGGCCAGGACCCAGAGGTGCGTTACACCGCTGGCGGTTCTGCTATTGCCAATCTCAGCATCGCCACCTCTGAGGCTTGGCGGGATAAACAAAGTGGCCAGATGCAAGAGCGCACTGAGTGGCACCGGGTGGTATTTTGGGCGCGATTGGCGGAAATTGTGGGTGAATACGTAAAGAAAGGCAGCAAAATTTACGTCGAAGGCCGCCTGCAGACGCGCAAGTGGAGCGACCCGCAAGGGGTTGAGCGCTACACCACCGAGATTGTGGCCTCTGAGCTGCAATTATTAGACGGGCGCGGCGCGGCCGGCCCACAAGCCGGTGGTATGGACGATGGCTATGGCGGTTATGGTCAGGGCGGCGGTTATGCCGACCCAGCACCTGCGGGCAACTACGGTGGTGGGCCTGGTTATGGCGGCGGCGCACCCGGTTATGCCAATCAACCCGCTGGTCAGCCTGCGCAGCCACAGGCGCGCGGCCCTGCACCCAGCTACCCACCGCGTCAGGCGCCCAGCCGCCCAGCGCCCGCCACACAGGCCCCTCCTCAGCCTGCGCCACCGGCGATGGATTCTTTTGATGACGACATCCCGTTTTAGTGTTGAACATAAAAATAAAAAAGGCAGCCTAGGCTGCCTTTTTTATTGGGGTTTAATTGATGCGCTGATTAATTGCTGGGTTTGCCTTTTTGCAAAAAACAATTGCTCCTGTTTGCTTTGATGCGGGCTGAAGACCTGCGAATAGGGTGAAAAAGTAAAACCCAGCGTTAATCATAGGCGCGTACATTTAAATGACCATGATTCCGTCGGCTTCAACTACGGCCCCTTTAGGTAATTCTTTTACGCCGATTGCAGCGCGCGCAGGGTAGGGAGCGCTAAAGTATTCGGCCATCACTTCATTCACAACGGGAAAATTGCTCAGATCCGTCAGAAAAACATTCAGTTTTACTATGTCTTTTAGGTCCCCATCGGCTGCCTGGCAAACTGCGCGTAGATTTTCAAATACCTGGTGAACCTGAGCTGCGAAATCCCCTTCTGCCAGTGCTTGTGTTTCCGGCACCAGGGGTATTTGGCCTGACAAGTACACCGTATTGTTCACTTTTACGGCTTGTGAATAGGTGCCTATGGCAGCAGGTGCTTTGTCGGTAAAAATGATGGCTTTGTTGGTCATGAGATTAATCCAATTAAAAAAGACAGTGGTGAATAGTTATGAAGAAAAGAAGAAACGAGGGAATTTTACAGAAATGCGGTTTTGATTGTTGATGACATAAAGTTCCGAAAAACACGCCTATTAATTTTTTGCGCGCGAGACTTTGCTGACGCTGCGCATGGTGCGCACCCTTCTCATGACGTCTGCCAAGTGAACCCGGTTGCGCACTCCTATGGTGAGCGTAATAACCGAATGCTGCGCATCCCGCTCGCTAACATTAATGCCTTCTATGCTGGTGCGCGTTTCGGCAATTCGTGTGGCTAGGGAGGCGATAATCCCGCGCTCGGATTCCACCTCCACACGAATATCGGTAAGAAATTCCCCCGCCACTTTTATCGACCAATTTACCTCGGTGATATTCTCTCGCTTGCTGCGCAGGTCGGTAACATTTTTACAGGATTCACGGTGTACCACCAAACCTTTACCACTGCTTAAATGCCCCACAATCGGGTCGCCGGGAATAGGGCGGCAGCAGCGGGCAAAATGAATTAATAATCCGTCGGATGAATCGATGGTGAGGGGCGCGGGTGTATAGCCTTTATTGTCACCATCAGGTTTTAAACACTGGGCAACTGAGAGCGCAACGCGTTTGCCCATGCCAATACTTTCGTACAACTCGTCTACACAGCTGACTTTGTTGGCTTCCAGCAAATGATTAAATTCGGGGTCGGCTAATTGTTCCAGTTGCATGCCTAAATTGGTGAGCGCACGGCTGAGCATGCGTTTGCCTAATTCCACCGATTCCATATGACGCTGGTGTTTTAAATAGTGGCGAATTGCGGAGCGGGCTTTGGCACTCACCACAAAGTTCAGCCAATTAGGATTGGGTTGCGAGGATTCGGAGGTGATAATTTTAATTTTTTGCCCGCTTTGCAGGGCTTGTGATAAAGGTGCCGGGCGATCATTAATGCGGCAGGCCACGCAGCGGTTGCCCACTTGGGTGTGTACGGCATAGGCAAAATCAACGGGCGTTGCGCCCTGGGGCAATTCAATAATTTCGCCTTTGGGGGTAAATACATATACCTCTTCGCGAAATAAATCCATTTTGACGTTTTCAACAAATTCAATGGAGCTGCCGGTGTGTTGTTGCAGTTCTAAAATGCGCGAAATCCAGCGATCTACCCGTGCTACCGGCGGATCATTGTGCTCATCGCCGCCGACGGATTTATACAGCCAGTGGGCGGCTATACCGCGGCCAGCTAATTCATCCATTTCTTTGGTGCGAATTTGCACTTCAATGGGGACACCGTGCATGCCAATTAATACGGTATGTAAACTTTGATAACCATTAATTTTTGGAATGGCGATGTAATCTTTAAATTCCCCTGCCATGGGTTTATATAAATTGTGTACGGCGCCGAGGGTGCGGTAGCAGGTGTTAATGTCTTCAACGATGATGCGAAATGCGTACACATCCATAATTTCGTTAAAGGATTTATTTTTGCTGCGCATTTTATTGTAAATGCTGTAGAGGTGTTTTTCCCGCCCAATGACATCGCCCACTATATCTTCGCGGGCCAGGCGCGCCTCAATGGCGGCTTGAATATTTTCCACCAGCGCTTTGCGATTACCGCGCACTTTTTTTAACGAGGCCTGCAGGCGCGCTGCTCGCAAGGGAAACATGGCGGTAAAGCAGCGATCTTCAAATTCAATGCGCAGGTCGTTCATGCCCAAACGGTGGGCGATGGGGGCGTAAATTTCTAAGGTTTCTTTAGCAATACGGCGCTTTTTTTCTGGCGCTAGGGCGCCGAGGGTGCGCATGTTGTGTAGACGGTCGGCCATTTTTACCACAATGACGCGCAGGTCCCGGGCCATGGCGAGGGCCATTTTCTGGAAATTTTTAGCTTGTTTTTCTGCCTGGGATTCGTATTCGATTTTGGCGAGTTTACTGACGCCATCCACCAGCTCAGCTACCACCTCGCCAAATTGGTCGTGCAGGGCTTGTTTGCCTATGCCGGTGTCTTCAATGACATCGTGCAACATGGCCGCCATCAGGCTTTGATGGTCCATGTGCATGCCAGCGAGAATATTGGCTACGGCCAGAGGGTGGGTGATATAGGGTTCGCCGCTGCGGCGGAACTGCCCCGTGTGCGCCTGCTCCGCATAGTAGTAGGCGCGGCGCACAGGGTTAATTTGGGCGGGTTCTAAATAAGAGGACAGCCTGTGGCAAAGCGAGTCGATGGTTAACAAGACGCCCTCCTAATAGATTTACTCGTCGAACGATGAATCAACCGGTGGGATGTGTTTGGGTACTACAACACGTTGCTCATCGGGTTCTTTTAAAATATCAACGCTGATCAGGCCTTTTTCAATCTCCCGCAGGGCTAAAACGGTTGGCTTGTCGTTTTCGGCGGGAACCATAGGTTGTTTGCCCATGATGGCCAATTGGCGAGCGCGTTTGCTGCCCACAATTACCAACTCAAAGCGGTTTGCTACGTGGTCTAAACAATCTTCAACAGTGATACGTGCCATGAATATATGTGCCTATAAATGAAGGTAGTCTGGTGCGCACCGGCCATCAGCAAAGCTGTATACGCCAGCGTGTAAGTACCCGATGGTAAAGGCCCGAGGCGATAAAAACAGTACCGGGCGCCGCCCCATCCAAGCTCAGGCTAAATGCCTTTCTGGGTTAAAAAAATGGGCTAGAGAGTGTACGCAAATCGACCATGCCGCTCAACCTTTTTGCGCTGGGGAATCAGCGCGGCTTAGGCCAACAGGCTCGATAACAGCGCGGCGTGGCGTTCGGATTGTTTGTTTTGGCTGAGCCGCTGGGCAATGACAATAGCTTGAAATTCACTGAGCGCCTGGTTGAAGTCATCGTTGACTATGATGTAGTGGCTTTCTACATAGTGGGAAATTTCGCTTTTGGCCTCTGCCATGCGCGCATCGATCACACTTTGGGCATCTTGGCCGCGCCCGGTTAAACGCTCCTGAAGGCAGGCTTGGGAGGGGGGCAGAATAAATAGGCTCACCGCTTGCGGGATTTGGCGGCGCACTTGAGCGGCACCTTGCCAGTCAATTTCCAATATCACGTCAACGCCCGAGGCCAGGGTTTCATTTACCCAGGCCGATGATGTGCCGTAATAATGATTGAAGACCTGGGCGTGCTCAAGAAACGCGCCTTCCCCCAGCATGGCTAAAAACTCGGGGGGCTCGACGAAATGGTAGTTAACCCCATTCGCCTCGCCTGGCCGCATGGCCCGCGTTGTGTGCGAAATGGACACCCTAACCCCCGGAGTTGCTGCAACCAGTGCGTTCACTAAGCTGGTTTTTCCCGCGCCGGAGGGCGCTGAGACAGTAAATAGGGTGCCGCCAAATGCCATAGTAGGTGCTCTTAAGTGGGATGCAGGAGCGGCTGCCGGGGCGCCGCGTTTGAGTGAGGAAAGCGCACAATGTGTTGCAGGGCGCATAGCTTCATAATAGCCGATTCGGTGGGCAGACAGAATCTCGGCTCGCTCAAGGCGGTTTTGCTTATCTATGGTGCGTATTAAATACGTCTTGGGGAGCGATGAAAAATATAAGCGCCTAAGAATGTATTAAATTGGTGCGCAAGTGCATCCATAAAAAACATTTTTGCTGCCCGCAATGAACCTTTAGAGGCCTCAACTTGAGGTGCTGTGAATTTAATTGGTGCAGATTGGCCGAGGTGTAGGCCCGATGTATTTCCACTCAATATCACAATACACTGTTTTTAAAGCAAAAAATATAATATTTCGAACTTGGCGCGCATCGTGCTTTGACTATACGACAGCAATCTGGCTCGGCCTGGGCATCATCCCTCAGGCAGCCTGCTAACCCGTATTTTCCCAGCGAAGTAACCCTATGCCGCCCTTAACCCATACTCCAACTAAATCCCCTCAGTCCGCCGGTAAGGTTTGGCTGGTGGGAGCAGGCCCTGGTGATCCTGAATTATTAACGCTGCGCGCCCTGCGGGTGATTGAGCAGGCGGATCTAATTTTGTTTGATCAGCTAGTGAGCGAAGAAATTCGCGGCTTATTTCCCAAACAGGTGCCGCAATTTTATGTGGGCAAAAGTAAGGGGCAGCACAGTATTCCGCAGCACAACCTCAACGCCTTATTGGTGAAGAAAGCCCGCCAAGGGTTGCAGGTCGTGCGTGTAAAAGGCGGTGACCCATTTGTGTTTGGCCGCGGTGGCGAAGAATTATTAACCCTGCGCAAAGCGGGAATTGAGGCGGAAGTGGTGCCCGGCATTACCGCCGCCTCTGGCGCTAGCACCTATGCAGGCATTCCATTGACCCATCGCGGCTTGGCCCAGGGCTGCACCCTGATTACCGCCCAGGGCGAAACGGACACCGCCATTAATTGGGCGGGGTTGGTGGGTCTTAACCACACACTGGTCTTTTACATGGGCTTAAGCCGCGCCCAGTGGATTGCGGATGAGCTGCAAGGGGCCGGTATGGCGGTAAATAAACCCGTGGCCGTAATCGAAAATGGCTGTCGGTCCAATCAGCGTGTGGTGATTACCGAGCTTGCCGATTTAGCGGCCAGTGTCCTCAAGCACGGCTTGCAGTCGCCTTCTTTAATTGTTGTGGGTGAGGTGGTGCGCTTAGCGCAGCAATTACAAACTCCAGCGTTCGATTTTGTATCAACTTGCCAACGTTTGTCGGCTTAAACCAGAGGCTTTTTTTATGAACAAATACAAAATACTGGTGGTCGGCAACGGCATGGTCGGCCACAAATTAATTGAAAATTTAGTGCAACACCCGGATGCTCAATCCTACGAGGTAGTCACCTTCGCGGAAGAGCCGCGCTTAGCGTACGACCGCGTGCAATTATCCAAATACTTCTCCGGCGCCTCAGCAGAGGATTTAATGCTCACCTCCGAGGATTATTATCAAACGAACGGTGTGCGTTATAAGTTAAATGAAAAAGTAGTCGCTATAGACGCCGCTAATAATTGCGTAACGACAGCCAGCGGCCACACCGAGCCCTATCATGCATTGGTATTGGCCACTGGCTCCTATCCATTTGTGCCGCCCCTGCCAGGTAAAGATCAGCCCCACTGTTTGGTATACCGCACCATTGAAGATTTAGAAGCCATTACGGCATCGGCCAAAGTGAGCAAAGTCGGCGTGGTAGTAGGCGGTGGTTTGCTCGGCCTTGAAGCGGCTAAAGCGCTGCAAGATCTCGGCCTTGAAACCCATGTAATTGAATTTGCGCCCCGTTTAATGGCGGTGCAATTAGATGAAGCCGGTGGCAATTTATTACGCCGCAAAATTGAAGCGCTGAATGTAAAAGTGCATACCGAAAAAAATACCAAAGAAATTGTCGCGGGTGAGACCTGCCGCTATCGCATGAACTTTGCCGACGGTTCATTTTTAGAAACCGACATGATTTTATTCTCCGCCGGTATTCGCCCGCAGGATGAATTGGCGCGTGTTAGCGGGCTTAAAATGGGCGAGCGCGGCGGCATTGTGGTGAATAACAAGTGCCAAACCTCCGTAGAAAATATTTACGCCATCGGCGAGTGCGCTCTGTGGGATAACAAAATATTTGGCTTGGTGGCGCCGGGCTATCAAATGGCAAAAGTGGCCGCCAGCCAATTAACCGGCGGCAGCGATGAGTTTATGGGTGCGGATATGAGCACCAAATTAAAATTATTGGGTGTGGATGTGGCGAGCATCGGCGATGCCCACGGCCGCACGCCCGGTTGTATTTCCTATGTGTTTCAAGATGGCGTAAAAGAAGTTTACAAACGCTTAATTGTTTCCGCCGACGGCAAAAAATTACTTGGCGCTGTGCTGGTGGGTGAAGTGGAAGCCTACGGCAATTTATTGCAAATATGCCTAAATAAAATGGATTTACCGGAAGATCCCGCTGCGTTAATTGTGCCTTCCGTTGATGGCGCGGCGGCAAGTGGTATGGGGGTGGATGCCCTGCCTGAGAGCGCCATTATTTGTTCCTGTCACGATGTAAGCAAGGGCACTATTTGCGCTGCCGTGCAAGCGGGCGCGTGTACCATTAGCGAGATTAAAAGCTGCACTAAAGCGGGCACTGGCTGTGGCGGCTGTGTGGCACTTGCCACCCAGGTGATGAACAGCGAATTAACCAAATTAGGCGTGGAGGTCAATACAGATTTATGCGAACACTTTGCCTATACCCGCCAAGAGCTTTATCACTTAGTGCGCGTAGGCAAAATTAAAACCTTTGACGAATTAGTGGAAAAACACGGCAAGGGTTTAGGCTGCGATATTTGTAAACCTACGGCGGCATCTATTTTTGCCAGCTGTTGGAATGAATTAATTATGGACGATAAACTGGCCCCACTGCAGGATACCAACGACCACTTTATGGCCAACCTGCAAAAAAACGGCACCTATTCAATTGTGCCGCGTATTGCCGGTGGTGAAATTACACCGGATAAATTAATTGTATTGGGCCAGGTGGCGAAGAAATATAACCTCTACACCAAAATTACCGGCGGCCAACGGATTGATTTATTTGGCGCCCAGCAACATGAATTGCCGTTGATTTGGCGGGAGTTAGTGGATGCCGGGTTTGAAACCGGCCATGCCTATGGCAAATCATTGCGCACGGTAAAATCCTGTGTAGGCAGCACCTGGTGCCGCTACGGTGTGCTCGATTCAGTCGGCATGGCTATTCAGTTGGAAGATCGCTACAAAGGTCTGCGCTCGCCCCATAAATTAAAATTTGCGGTATCCGGCTGCACCCGTGAGTGCGCTGAAGCGCAAAGTAAAGACGTGGGCGTCATCGCCACAGAAAATGGCTGGAGCCTTTATGTGTGTGGCAACGGCGGCATGAAACCGCGCCATGCGGATTTATTTGCCACAGGCCTTAATGATGAACAACTGGTCAAAACCATCGACCGCTTTTTAATGTTTTATGTACGCACGGCGGATCGCCTGCAGCGCACTTCGGTGTGGATGGATAATCTCGAAGGGGGATTAAATTATCTAAAAGGAGTAATTCTTGACGATAAATTAGGCCTTGGCGACGAGCTTGAGCAGGAAATGCAAGCGGTGGTAAACACCTATCAGTGCGAGTGGAAAAGTACCATTGACGATGCCGAAAAAGTTAAGCGCTTTCGCACCTTTGTCAACTCGGACGCCACTGATAATACAGTTGTGTTTGTGGAGGAGCGCGCGCAAATTCGCCCCGCCACCGAAGAAGAATTGGTGCGTTTTGTTAACAGCAATGAATTAGAACCGGCCTAAGTGGAGTTATTTATGAATACAACTGTGCAGAACCATTGGCAGGCCGTGTGCCGGGCATCTGAAATCGGCAACTTTTTAGGCGTGCGGGCTTTAATTGAAGGCCAGCAAGTGGCTATTTTTAATGTGAACAATGAATTTTATGCCTTGGATGCCATTGATCCGTTTAGCAATGCAGCTGTGTTATCGCGTGGCATAGTGGGGGATTTAAAAGGCCATTTGGTAGTGGCATCCCCTGTGTATAAACAGCATTTTAATTTGCGCACAGGGGAGTGTTTGGAAGATCCGCAGGTTAAATTAGCCACTTATGCCGTACGCAACAACCAGGGCGTTATTGAATTGGCTGTATAGGCCCCTCCTCTGATAGTGGAGTTATCCTCTACTTTCAGCTTTGGGCGGTTTTACCGCCCTTTTTTATGGCGCACGGTTTTATAAACAATAATGGCCAATGGCTTTAAGTAAAAAATCCACCGTTAAGGGGATGTGTGGCAGCGGAATGTATTCATCGGGTTGATGAGCTTGATCGATAAAACCCGGCCCGCATACCACTGTTTGTATGCCAAGCTGCTGTAAAAAAGGCGCTTCGGTGGCAAAATTTACCGCCGCCGAGCCCTGTCCGCACCAGGCTTCAACATTGTGTATTAATTCGCTGCTGGCAGCTTCTTCAAAGGGAGCTATGCCGGGAGATAATTCTTTTAAATGAATCTGCGTGTGAGTGCGTTCGGCGATGGGGATTAAGCGCTGCTTTAAGGCGTCTTTAATGGCGTGGCTATCCATGCCGGGCAGGGGGCGTAAATCAAATAATAATTCACAGCGCCCACAAATGCGGTTGGGATTATCGCCACCGTGAATACAGCCTAAATTTAAACTTGGTTTTGGGTAGGAAAAACTGGGGTGATTATATTTTGCTTGTAATTCGGCGCGAAACCTCATTAATTCGCTAGTGACGCTGTGCATAGCTTCTAATGCGCTGGTGCCTAAGTTAGGGTTTGAGGAGTGCCCAGCTTGGCCAATTACCTCAATAGCGTGCAGTAAAATACCCTTGTGCATACGAATGGGTTGCAGGCCGGTGGGCTCGCCAATAATGGCGGCCCGCGCAGCGGGAAAGCCCTGTTGCTGCAACGCGCGGGCACCATTCATGGTGGATTCTTCATCGGCGGTGGCAAGTACAATTAATGGCTGTTTAAAATCGGCGGGTGGCAACTGTTCGAGCGCCGCGAGAATACACGGGAAAAATCCTTTCATATCGGTGGCACCCAAGCCGTATAGGCGGCCATCGCGCTCGGTCAGGCTAAAGGGATCCTGCGCCCAGCGCTCCGGGTTGCAGGGCACTGTATCGGTGTGGCCGGCGAGCACCAAGCCGCCAGGGCCGCTGCCGCGCTGGGCTATTAAATTAAATTTACCTGGGCTGTTATCAATGGCGTGCAGCTGGCAATTAAATCCTAAGGGTTCCAACCATTGGGCCAATAATTCCACCACAGCACGGTTGCTCATATCCCAGCGCGCATCTGTGGAGCTGACTGAGGGTATTTTGACTAATTGCGCCAAACGCTGAATAAATTGGGTCGATTGCGAGGCCATGGTTAATTGCCTTGGGGGTGAGCTTGGGGTTGGGCTGAGTATAGCGGTTAAGGGCGCAGGCGTTTAAATCTATGAAGCGCTGAACAATTACCTTGCTCGCTCTGGCGTCGTTGAATTTGGCAAAAAATGCTCATTTACTAGGTGTAAATTCGGCAACTGCTCCTCGGCTTTGGCTCCTGCGCCGTTCTCGATTTCATTCCCGATGAATTTCTACCTCCCCCATCCATGGGGTCGTCCAGCATCCATGCAGTCGTCCGGCTTTTTCGCCAAGTTTGCCTTGCCATACCGTCGCCGCCAATCTAGTTCAACAAGCCGTTAATAAACATTTGTTAAACCCCACATAAATTCCGGGCTTGGCAATTCTCTGTTGCCATCCATAAAAACGTAGGAGGGCTAAGAGAATCCCGGTATTATCGGGCCCCGGCATTTTGCACGCCGCTCACTTAATTCCCAACACACTATAGGGGTTTATATGGCAACTGTAACGTTAAAAGGCAATCCATTTTCAACCGTGGGTGAATTACCGGCTGTAGGTAGCCAGGCACCTAATTTTACCCTGGTACAAGCGGATTTATCCGAAATCACCCTGGCAAGCCTGAGCGGGAAAAAAGTGGTACTGAATATTTTCCCTTCAATTGATACGCCCACCTGCGCCCTGTCGGTGCGCACATTTAATGAAAGTGCAGCGAATTTAGCCAACACACAGGTGTTATGTGTTTCCGCCGATTTACCCTTTGCAGGCAAGCGTTTTTGCGGTGCTGAAGGTATTGAACGGGTTGCTACTGCATCCAGCTTTCGCTCTGATTTTGGCAGCCGCTATGGTGTTGCATTTGCCAATGGGCCGTTAGCAGGCTTATTGAGCCGCTCAGTAGTGGTAATTGATGAGCAGGGCAAGGTGTTATACACCGAACAAGTGGCTGAAACCGCCGATGAACCTAATTACACGGCCGCCCTAGCCGCCTTAGGTTAAAAAATAAAAATTAACCCGGCGTTTTTCGCCGGGTTAATACTGCAGGCCTAGCGTGTTTACGCCAGCTTTAACCAATAAATTAAAATAGGCAAAACCAAGAAGCCAACAAGCGTAGACATCAACACCATAGCGGCTACTTCATCAGCCTTGCGGTCGTATTCTAGGGCAATAACATAATTCATAACCGCCATGGGCATGGCCATTTGCAGCGTGATAACGGTCTTTTCATTGCCAGTAATGTTCAGCCATTCACAAATTAAAATGCCAATCGCTGCGCCGCCCACCACGCGCAAAATACTAAAAAATAGCGTCTTTGCCCACAGGGTCAAACGAAACCGCGCCAGTGATACGCCCAGCGTAATCATCATCAGCGGAATGGCAAACCCGCCCATTACATCCACCGTATTGCTAATCCAGCGCGGCAGGGTTAAATGTTGCGTCAATAACAACACGCTGATAACCATGGATATAATAATGGGGTGCAGAATAATATCCTTGCAGCGGCGCCACACACTGCCATCATTCGGCGCCACAATAAATAACCCGAGTGTAAATTGCGCCAGCACCATGACCATAAAAGGCGCCAGCGCCAGCGCTAACCCCTCCTGGCCAATTGCAAATAAACAAATAGGCAATCCCATATTGCCGTTATTGGGGAAAATCAGCGGCGGCAAATAGGCACGCATTTCCAGGCCCATTAAACGAATTATTGCCACGCTGATCAGCGCCATTAAACAAAGCCCCAGCGCAAAGGCGCCCGCCATTTTGCTCACCTCATCGGCGCTCACATGTACCTGGCTCATTACCGACATAAATAGGCAAGGCGTGCCTATGTACATGACAATTTTGGAAACAAAATCTGCAGGAAAGGGAATGGCTTTTTTCGCCCATATCCAGCCGATTAAGGTACCGACTAAGGTGGGTGCCATTACGGCAAACAGATCATTTAGCATGGCTGGATAAGTCCGGGGTTATTCATCGAATAAACGCATAATATTAGAAATGGTTTCCTTACCTTTTTTCTCCACCTGCTCAGCAGTTGCATTGCCAAAACCTTCTTTTTCGACATCTTCAGGGGGCATTTCATCGAGAAAACGGCTGGGCGTGGTCTCTTGTTTTTCGCCAAATTGTTTGCGCGTTCCCGCCAGAGTGAGCGTTAAGGTGCGCTGGGCGCGGGTGATACCCACGTACATCAGCCTGCGCTCTTCTTCGATATTTCCGCTGTCGATGGAATTGCGGTGGGGCAATAATTCCTCTTCTAACCCAACTAAAAATACATGGGGAAACTCTAGGCCTTTAGAGGCGTGCAGTGTCATCATTTGCACGCGATCGCCGGTGTCCTCTTCCTCCTGGCGCTCTAATAAATCCAGAAGTAATAATTTAGCAATGGCGGCGTTTAAATTTTCTTCATGGCTTTTGGTTTCATCTTCATTGCGCTCCAATTGATTTTTAATGGAATCCACCAAATACCAAACATTTTCTAAGCGCTTTTCCGCCACCTTGGGAGAGCTGGCATTTTGATGTAGCCAGGATTCATAATCTATGTCCTCAACCATTTCGCGTATGGCGGCCACCGGATCGTTGTTGTGGCAGTTTTCACGTACTTTTTGCAGCCAATCGGCAAAGTGGCGCACGCGATCAAGGCTTTTGCCGGTGATCAAGGTTTGAATACCCATCTCTTGGCAGGCATCCAACAGGCTGATTTCGCGCTCAGTGGCGTAGCGGCCCAATGCCTCTAGGGTATTGGTGCCTATTTGCCGCCGAGGTGTGTTAATGACACGCAAAAAGGCATTGTCATCAGCGGGGTTCACCAATAAGCGCAAGTACGCCATGATGTCTTTAATTTCTGTTTTGGCAAAAAAACTGGTGCCGCCGCTCATGTTGTAGGGGATTTGGTACTGCTGCAATTTAAGTTCGATTAAACGGCTTTGATGATTGCCACGGTACAAAATGGCAAAATCGCGAAATTGCGCCTGGCGACGCAGTTTTTGGCTAAGAATTTCATTGGCTACGCGTTCGGCTTCGGCATCTTCGCTGGGGCAGCGAATTACCCGCAGCATTTCACCCACACCCAAATCACTCCAGAGGGTTTTATCAAATTCGTGGGGGTTGTTACTAATGACCTGGTTGGCGACTTTTAAAATGCGCGCGGTGGAGCGGTAATTTTGCTCCAGTTTAATGACGTGTAAATTGGGGAAATCCAATTTTAATTGGCTTAGGTTTTCAGGCCGTGCGCCGCGCCAGGCATAAATACTTTGGTCGTCATCGCCCACTACGGTTAACGCCCCGCGGCCGCCTATTAATTTTTGCACCAGCATGTATTGGCTGGAGTTGGTGTCTTGATATTCATCCACCAGTAAATAACGAATCCGCTGTTGCCAGCGGTGTAATACCTCTTCATGGCCTAAAAATAATTGCGCGGGCAGGCGAATTAAATCGTCAAAATCCACGGCGTTGTAGGCTTGCAATGCTTGCAAATAACGCTCATACACAAGCGCAAAGGTTTGTTCACGGCCATTTTCGGCGCGCTCCAGTGCTTGCTGAGGTGTAATTAATGCCGATTTCCAATTGGAAATTTGATTTTGTACCGCATCGAGTATTTCAGTATTTAAATCCCCATCGCGCAGCATGAGCTCTTTAATAATACTGCGTGCATCTTCGGTATCTAAAATAGAAAAGCCCGGTTTATAGCCGAGGGCCTTGTATTCCCGGCGAATTATATTCAGGCCTAAATTATGGAACGTAGAGACCGTAAGCCCCTGGGCGTCCTTACGTTTCACCAGCTTGCCTACCCGCTCTTTCATTTCGCGGGCGGCTTTGTTGGTGAAGGTCACCGCGGCAATGTGGCGGGCGCTCATGCCGCAGTCTTCAATTAAATAGGCAATTTTACGGGTGATCACGCTGGTTTTACCGCTGCCCGCCCCCGCCAGTACCAGGCAGGGGCCATCGATGTAGCGCACGGCTTCATGTTGGCGGGGGTTCAACTTCGACACGGGGACCTCAGGGCAAAAACCGTATTTTACGCTTTATGCCTGTGTTGTTGTGGGGGATTATCGCGGTTGCTGCCTTTTCCATCGCCTGCTTAAGCGGTGGCTGGAGCGGGTTAATACTAGGCTTTGAGCACTTAGCAAATCCTTAAGTCCACCCTGTGGGGCAGGCCGTCCAGGTGAGCGGTTAAATGGTCGCCCGTCTTCAGTGGGCCTACGCCTGCCGGGGTGCCGGTAAAAATGAGGTCGCCGGTTTGCAGGGCAAAATATCGGGAAATATGGGCGATTAATTCCCCTGGCGGCCACAGCATATCCTGCCAATGCCCCGCCTGGCGCAGGCTGCCGTTAACGGCTAAGTGCATGCTGCCTAGGGTATTAAGCTGCGCGTAATCCAGGGTTAGCAGCGGTGTTAGGGGCGCGGCGGCGTCAAAACCCTTGGCTATGTCCCAGGGGCGGCCCTCCCGTTTAGCCTCTCGCTGCAGGTCTCGGCACGTCATATCAATACCCAAGCCTGCGGCGGCGATCCAGCCCTTGGCGTCTTCGGCACTCACATGGCGGCCTTGCTGGGGTGGGACTTTAAGGCCCAGTACCAATTCCACTTCGTGCTCCACCTGCTTGGAAAAATCCGGCAGCTGCCAGTTGCCTTCGGCGGGGCATAGGCTGCTGAGTGGTTTGGTGAAAAAAAAGGGTGGTTCCCGCTCGGGGTCGTGGCCCATTTCGCGGGCGTGGTCGGCGTAATTGCGGCCGATGCAAAAAATACGTTGAGGCAGCCACGGCAGGCACTCATCGCCTGCGGAATCGGTCACTAACCACATAAAAAGCCCTGAATAAATGTGTTATTGCGGATTGTGCTTTTGCGGGTAGGCGGTGTATTTATCCGCTTTGCCGCGCACTAATTCGGCGGGATATTTTGCTTCATTGAGCTGCGTTTTCTGCGCAATCGCCTGCCATAAATCAATACCCAGCTGGTCGGCCAGGCGCACTAAATACATTTGAATATCCGCCAGCTCCAGCGCAACGGCATTTTTTTGCTCTGGGGTGAGGTTGTGGGCTTGCTCTGGCGTTAACCACTGAAAATGCTCACAGGCCTCGGCCACTTCAACACTGAGGGCCATGCAAAGATTTTTGGGGTTATGAAACTGGGTCCAGTCGCGAACGCGGGCGAATTCGCGCAGATAAAGGCTTAACTCTTCAAGGGAGCGCATGGCGGGGCCTCCTGGGGGTATTGCTCAATAGACAGGCAACAAAAAAGGGTAAAGCCTAGGCCTTACCCTTTTTTTAATCCAACTACTTACTAAATGCTTTGGCTTTAACACTTAGGCTAGCCAAAGCGCAGGGACTAAAGATTGCTCGATGAACCTGCTGTACCGCTAAGAGCCAATTTCGACGGCGAACCGCTTTGATACTGGCTGATAAGGGTTTGAATTAGATTTTGGTGATGTTCTCGGCTTGTGGGCCTTTTTTACCTTCAGTAACGGTAAAACGAACTTTTTGGCCTTCTGCTAAAGTCTTGAAGCCGTCGCCTTGGATAGCGCTAAAGTGGGCGAACACATCAGGGCCAGATTCTGGAGAGATAAAACCAAAACCTTTGCTTTCGTTAAACCATTTAACAGTGCCGGTCATTGTTGACATATGTACTACCTTAAAAATGTAAGAATTTGAAGTTTCGTCACCTGGGTTTGACGCCAGGGTTGAGCCAAAGAGAGGGATTGCGTGAGGAAACAAGACGAGTTACTACAAATCGAACATCGTACCGGTAAACACAAAAAAAGCCGCACCTTCTAGCTTCTAGGGTAGGTTAAACCTTTTGCCCGTTTAGTCAATCTTTATTTGTTGAACTGGCCCTAAGTTTCACTAAACGTTCAGCTAGGCCAAAAAATGTGGCTATTTATGCGGGAAATTCCGCATTGTGCACATAAATGTCACACGGTTTTGCTAGATGGATCGATAGCGCCGCACTGCTGCCTTTAGCCACATAAGGTATGCTTGAGTTTTTGCCAGTCAGGTTACTTATGTCCGCCTCTTCAGTTCTCGCCTCCCTAACAACATTTTTAAGCGGTTTTGCCGGCCGATACGACGATGTATTTGAACCCCATCGTGCGCTGGGCGCCCTGGTCGGCGGACTCAGCGCACCGGTTGAGCTTGGCCAAGATGAGCTGTTGGAATTGGTGCTCAACCAGGCCACCGATAGTGCAGGCGCCGTATTGGCCAATAGCCCGCGAGCGCAGCAGTGGGCGGCGATTGTAGCGGCGGTTGAAGCCTTAATGACGGACGGCCCCTGGTTGATCGAGCACTTTGGCCCGCTATCGAAACCCCCCGGCGCTGAAGTGGCCCAGTGGTGTGATGGTTATTTGCAGGCCTATTGGTACTGTGAAGATGTGTGGCAGGAATTTTATGCCGTGTGGGAGGAGTTGGCGGCGGATTCGGATGATGAAGACTTAAATAATGTGGCGGAATTTCACCCGGTATTGGTGAATATGCTGTTTTTAATTGCCCACTGGGATAGCGCCCTTGAGGAAATGGAGAATCTTGAGGAGTTGCCGGACAACGTCAATGAATTATTTGCCGAAATCGCCGAAGGTGTTACGCATTTTTTCCTGTTAATGCGCGAAATGGCCGCCAGTATTGAAGGCGACAAAACACCGTTTACCAAGCCAGCCACACCTAACCGCAATGACCTGTGCCCCTGCGGCAGCGGCAAAAAATTTAAAAAATGTTGTTTGAATTAACCGAGGCTGTGTATGAGTTCACTGCAAGATCAATTGCTCAAAGCGGGTTTGGTGGATAGCAAAAAAGCCAAAACCATGCAAAAAGAGCAACGCAAACAAACCAAAGTGCAGCACAAAACTAAGGAAAAACTCATCGACCCTATTAAGGCTGCGGCTGAAGAGGCGCGCCTTGCCAAGCTGCAAAAAGATCAGGCACTAAATGCCCAGCGCAATGAAGAGGCTCATAAAAAAGCCATCGTGGCGCAGATTAAACAGCTGATTGAATTAAATAAACAGCCGCGCAGTGGCGACATTGCCTACAACTTTACCGATGGCAGCACCATCAAAAAAATCCTTATAAATGCAGCCTTGCAAAAAGCCTTGTTAAACGGCCAGTTGGCGATTGCTAAACTCGGCGAGCGTTACGAGCTGGTGCCTTACCCTGTTGCCAATAAAATAATCGAGCGCGATAGTAGTTTTATTATCAGCCAAACGCAGCTTGCCAGCCAGGGTGAGCAGGTTGATGACCCTTATGCGGATTATCAAATCCCTGATGATTTGATGTGGTAGGAATTTAGTTACCCTTTTCTTGCTAGAAATAATCGGAAGAATGCGTACTCCGCCCGCAGTGCTGAAGACAGGTTATCGCAGACACGCCGTGAATACATCCGTGTAGGCTCGTCAAAAAGATCCCTCTTTTTGACGGTCTGCAATAAACTGTCATCACCACTGCTGCACCGCGAATTTATTCTGCCGTTTGGCTTGCGTGTGCATAAATGTGCCGCCATCGCTTAATAGGGCAATAGAGTGTGCTGAATAGTTAGAGCCCTTTACATCTTGCCCGCAGCAAAAACCTGTATCCATTACTGCTACACCGCGTACCCCTTGTACAAACCGGTTTAAATTTTTACCCATATAGCAACGCAAAAAAGTAATTTAAAGCGACTCATTCCCGCAGTACGCACAGGCATTATTGTGCGCTAAAGGCCATATTCCTTGCGCAGGGCGTCGTATTCTTGAAAGCGTTCAGGAATGGCGGTGTAGACATTGCCTGAGCGTGTAAATAAAGCCTGGCCCCAACTGCCGCTTTCGGTGGGTTCCCATAAAAACGTGCCTAGGCCGCGTTTATTGGCTAAATCCCGCATGGCTTTGTTGGCTAATTTCGCTTCTGGATTGTATTCGGCAATTAAAAAAGACAACTTCGGATAACGATTAGCGTAGCGTTGTAAATTGCTTGGCCAATTGCTGGCTGGCCCTTGAAAAGCGGCATAGGCGGAAAACGCCATTACATCAAATTCTAATTTTTGCGCAAGCGCGCTATCGAGCCACCACTCCACATCGCCGGGGCTATGGGTGCGCTCTGTGTGTAAAACCGTGAGAATGGTTGGGTCCGCTTGTTTGACGGCTTGTAAACCTGCGCGCAATAAACGGGCTAAATTGGCCCAGTTGGCGTTGCTGGCTTGGCCGTTGGCGGCGCTATTTACGGTGGAATTATTGCCCCAGCAGTCGGTATTGGCACTAGGCACATGAATTAACATACCGGGGGTTATTTCATTGCCTACTTGCACCATATTTGGCAGCGCATTCACCGCGCGCAGGGACTCTAAAACGCTGCTGGTGTAGCGCGAAACCTCACTGGCTAATTGGTCAACCGAGCGCGCGCCGCGCCAGGCTTCAGGAATAATTTGTTTGCCGGGGTCGGCCCAGGTATCGCTGTAATGAAAATCCAATAAAAACCCCATGCCAGCCGCTTTAATGCGCTGGGCGGTGCGCACTATGTCATCTTTGCCGAGAAATGCCTGGCTTTTGCCGCTGCAGCCATTAATGGTAGAGGCGTAACCGTAAGCGGCTTTAGGGTCTACAAAGGTGCGCAGGCGAATAAAATTAATGCCGTGATTTTTCAGCAGCGTTAATAAATCTTTACTCACGCCGTCGGTATCCACATAACGGGCGTTATTGGCCAATTGTTCCGACCAGTAGGAAATATCCATACCGAGAATATAATCGCCGCGCTGATACACACTGACCTGGCCAGAAGAACTGCTAGATGACGAGCTAGAACTGGACGAGCTGCTCGAACTTGACGAACTGCGGGCGCCGGATGAACTACTCGAACTTGCGGAACTGCTGGAACTTGAAGAGCTGCTGGAACTGCTGCTTGGTTTGCCGCTGGAAGAGCTTGAGCTACTGGAACTGGCGCCTTGTGAGGCTGGGTCTGCGCCACAGGCACTTAACAGCAAACACAGTAGCAGCGCCGTGCAGCGGGTATAGGTGCGGTTAAATAAGCTTAGGGCCATGGCGAAGACTCCTGCAGTGAATGCCTTGTGTAGAGCAGATAATGTACTTGCCATCATACTCAGTTGCTTAATGGGCGGCGCAATCCAGCTCGCAAAATGCTAATTTGCGCCTATTACACGAGTACTATTTTTGAGAGGATTATGAACAAAGCTATTCAGGCCGCAGCGCTTATAGGCGGCTGTGCGGTATTAACCGGTGCATTTGGCGCCCATGGTTTAAAAACTCTGCTGAGTGATACAAGTTTGGAGGTGTGGCGCACGGCGGTGTTGTATCAATTTTTTCACGCCCTGGCGCTCTTGGGGCTGGGGTGTGTGCCTGTGCAAAAAGCTTGGGTTTTAAGCTTTTGGGCGTGGGTTTTAGGGGTAATTATTTTTTGCGGCAGCTTGTATGCGCTGGCCCTGGGTGCACCCAGCATCTTAGGCATGGTGACACCCTTGGGCGGCTTGGCACTGTGTTTGGGCTGGTTTAATCTGCTGCGCTTTAAGGCGGGCGCAGTGTAAAAAATCTGGTTTTAAAGCCTTTTAATTGCGCAGAGCCCTTTTTACGCCCCCAATGCCTGTTTTAATAAACCGCTCACACAGGCTAATAATAAAAAACCACCGATGATACGGAAAAACTGCTTTTGCTCGCGCTGTATTAAAAAGCGATGAAAATATTCGCCTAAAACATGGCCGATAAAAGCCGCTGGCAGTAGCCATAGGTGGGCGGCCAATTGTAAATCTACCCCCAGTAGTAAAAACGACAGCATTTTAATCGCCACCAAAATAAACCAGAGCACAAAAATGGTATCGCGCATCTGCTCTTTGGCAACCTTACCGATATATACCGCCATAATCAGCGGCCCGCCCACCAGTGAGGTGCCGCTAAAATAAGCCCCCAGGCTTAATAGCGGCCAGTCCATCCAGGCTTTGTTGCTCACAATCGGTTTGTTCAGCACATAACTCAGCGCATAAATGCCCACTACGCCATAAATAATCGGGGTAATTATATGGCTGGGTAAATTAATAATGCCGATAACCCCTAATAATTTAGCGGGCAGCATAATCGGCAGGGTGCGTTTAATGAGCGCCCAATCCACCTGGGCAAACAGTTTGCCCTCGGCGCCCTGCTGGCGGCGGCTCTGCCAAAGTGTAATAGGGGAAAAAATCAGCAGGTGTAGGGCAATCACCGGCAAATAAATTAACGGCCGGTTATCAATCAGTAAAATAAACGGCATGGTAAGTAGGGCGCCGCCAAAACCAAGGCCCGTGCGCACAAACCCGCTCCAGATAAACAAGATAAAAATCAGCGCGCTGTGCCAGGAATAATCAAATGTCATAGATGAATGGGCTTCTGGCATAATTGGGCCACACATTGTGGAGGCCCTATGCCCTTAGATCAATCGGTTCGTTTTATTGCTGTTTTATGTGGCCTGATGCTGGCCGGGTTTATCGGCAGCCTGCTGACCGGCGGCTGGCTCAATCAATGGGGTATCCACCCACGCCAAGTGGGTAGTATCTGGACTATTTTCACCGCACCTTTTTTACACGCCAGCCTTACTCACCTGCTGAATAACCTGGCAGGGTTTGGTGTGTTGGCGTTTTTGGTATTGCTGCGGGGCAAGGCCTGTTTTATCCAAGCGAGTTTTATTATTGTCGCCGTTGGCGGCTTGCTGGTGTGGGCCCTGGGGCGCTCGGCCAATCACATAGGCGCCAGCGGGTGGATTTTTGGTTTGTGGGGGTTATTGTTAGCAATGGCCTGGTTTGAGCGCAGTTTTACCAGTATTGCCCTAGCCGTGGCGGTGATATTTTTTTATGGCGGGATGATTTGGGGGATTTTGCCACTGCGCAGATATGTGTCGTTTGAGGCGCATTTATTTGGTTTACTGGCGGGGGTGTTAGCGGCGTTTTTGTGGCGTAAAGGGCTTAGGTTGTTTGGAGGGTAGGTCGGAAAAGCGCAGCGCCTTCCGACGTGTCTGTTTTCGACGCGACTTTTTTCGAAGGTGAAAATTTTCCAAAGAATTATCTTTTGGCCCGAAAATATCCCGATGTAATTATCCAGTTTAAATTATTTTTTATTTTTGCATTGTACTGTGGCGAAACGTCGGAAGGCGCTGGGCTTTTCCGACCTGCAGAAAATCCGACTTACGCGTTATATTAGTTTGAATATTTATCCGGAGATATGAGCGGCCAGAAAAATGTTGAAATATCAAAAGGGATATATATTTTGGTAATAGACAAAAATCCGTCCCATGCAGAAATGTGTGCGCTGCTGAAAGTTTAGTGGTGTGTAGAGTGGGAGAGCTTGCTTGTCCGCTATTTGAGGCTAATACGTTACGCAATATTTGCGGGGAGTGCTAAGGCTTTGAGGGGGTGGGCAACAAGTTGCCCACCCCGCTTACCAATGATCAATCCACTTATCGTGTTATTTCTCGCAAAATGACCATAAATAACTAAAATATCCACTTCGATAACCATCAGCTTTCAATTGAAATGGCATGTCTCTCGCTTGGGTCGCCTCTATATTTAGGTATGAGTTAGAACCCGAAGCTAAGCTCTTAATTTTGTACTGACTAATATCACCTAATGATTCGAAGCTCCATAAGTAATTTAGCGGGGGGCTGTTAGCGTCGCTTAAGGGGCCGCTAAGAACCTGGCTATTCGCAAGATACAAATATTGGTTGGACCAGGCATTAAATATCAGGTATCCAGTTTTTGTTATCCCTGCTTCCTTGTATTGTTTTTCCAGAACTTTCCATTTTGCGCTAACCCACCAGCTCCCTTCGATTATGCTTGCTTGTGCAGTACTTGCGAATTGCATGGATTCTTTGTTTATGTATGCTTCTGGTCTCCAATAACTTTGAATAAATAGCTCTTTATCTTTAGATGGGGCCACAAAGTCTCCAGTCAGGCAGGTGGGTTGGCTGTCTATTTTGCTTTTGATTAGATCGTAGCCCGGATTGAAAAATCCGCCTGAATTTGTCTTTGTAAAAAGAGCAATGCGACGAGTTTCATTTTCTTCAGCAATTGACCAGCTACCTTCCATGGCGCCTGGATGGCCATGCCAGCCATCATTGAGCGGATTGAATTGTTTTGTGATTGGATCGTACGAATGTTCTCCCGCATTTTTAGCAAAAAATGCTGCAAAGCCTGAATTTGTCGCCCCGATAGCAAACGCATTTTCCATTCCAATCCAACGATCCCATGGCTCATTGGTGTCACTTATATAAGCTGGCTCATTCCACTGTGTTTTACGTCCAGGCAGCCTCTCATATGCCACGCCCATTCCATTGGGTGCGACGACCTCCGATAAATACCGTTCAAAACTTGTACCGTGCTTCCTTAGTACCTCATCTGCGGCAATTCTTAAGAGCGAATAGGCGGAGCTATTGTAGTTGTAAATGCCATATTTCGACATATCTATACCTTTTCCAAGTAGCCAGCTCGCGTACCTTTTGCCATCAAATTGGTCAGCCGTTATCTCAAAGGTTTTATACATGTATTCAGCGCCAGTCTGGCCGCCTTCGATATCAGAAAGACCACTTTTATGCTCAATTAGATCTGATATTGTTACCCGATCAATATTCGCATCTCGAACCATACCCTTAGGAGGAGCAAGAGTCTCTTTGGGAAATATATCGACAAAGACTCTATCAGTTGCTCGTATCCACCCATCATCCATCATCTTTTTTAATAACGCCTCAGAAATCATTTTATCCGTGCTGGCCAATCGCATAAATGCGTTATGATTAATGGTAGTCGTTAATTTTTTGTCCGAGTAACCGTATCCGCGTGATAACGCCAATGTTCCGTTTTTTGAAATCCCAATTGTTGACCCTGATATGCCCGCAGAAGAAACATATTCGCCCCATAAATCTGCCAAATAAGTGAGGGCACGTATTGATTCCACTCCATTGCTAATTGGTAGTTGCGCCATTTTAATTTCTCTAGCAACTCCAATATCAAAATAGCGATCATTTCCCGTTTGTGTAGAGTGTATGGCAATGGTATTTGATCCAATCTTGAGTAATGCGCGCGATTTTTTAGAAAGTCCTAAGTATACATATTGATCCCGCCCCTGAGGGGTTTGATTCGCTAGAACGCCATTAATATAGACTTCAATTGCATTTTTCCATCTGCCCCAGAACATTAACGAATCGATATCCGATTGAGAGTTTAACGTAATTTTTTTGCGCAACCATAAATCTTGCGTCCCCCAGTCCGTCTTGCGGACATCGTATTCAATGTTATGAAATGACGGATCCCCAAATCCGGCTGATGCGTTGGGAGTCCAGTTGGAGTCAAGGGCAAAATTTTCGGTAGTCCAAGCGGTGCCTATTGGCTGAGTGTTTGTATAATCCCACCGAGAATCTCCAAAGCGAGCAGGCGGGCTTATCCAATTTGTAGGTATGTCAAGAGTTCCATCGACTTGGGCTCTATCGCAAGCAGCGTTTATATTCGATGACAAGCTTGTTACTACGCTTAAGTTGGAAACAGTGGCGCTGGCCAACTGCCCTTTAATATGTGAGGTAATTGCAACCCCCGCTCTAATTTCGTTGCCGCTGAAATTTACTTTGCTAGGAAAAGGTTCATTCGCATAGTTAGCCTTCTCATAACTCCATAGTCGTTTATTCCAGCATTTGCCATCCGCAGAGCTATAGGCCGTTATTTCGTTGCCTTTTTTAATAAGCTTAAGCCAGGTTGGCGCTGTTAGATTTTTGAAATCTTCATCATGGCGGCCTGATGAGCTTGCTGTCCCAGCTCCTGAATCCTTACGATATTCAAAAATAGACTGTTTGCCCCCAATTAACATCCAGTGTGCATGAGCAGAATTAGTGTTTTGATTATTTCTAATCATAAGCCCCACCTTCGCCCAATAGTCATTATTTGAAAAATTTTCTATTTTTGCAGTTACTTCACCGTCTCCTGATAAAGGCTTACTAATAAATGTAAAAGCATCAGTCGAGCCACTAATATCTGCCCCAGCTCCACTTACTACAATTTTTCCATTGATATAATCTGCCGATCCACTTATGCCAACATCGCCAATGTCCGTCGCCGTAAAACCATCCGGTAGAGTGGCGGCTAGGCTAGCTGGAGATGCGCATATTGCAGCCCAGGCTAACAAATTAAAAAATCTGCTCATTTGCATTTCCTCATATTTAACAGGTGCTTTCCAGTTGTTTCGCAAAAAAAATCCATGTATCCAGTCAAAAAGCGAATTATGATTTTCTGCATGGGTTATCTGCAGTGGTAGATGATAGGGTGATTTTTTTTATGGCGCAATGAAAATAAAAGGCAATATTGGATGTTTTTACAATTTAATACAAATTGGGGGTATCGATCGCGGGTGCGTATGGTGGGTAATTAAGTTGCTCCATATTTTTGCGGAATACTATGGCATCAGGGCGGCGGTCAACAAGCTGCCCTACCTGTTTGTTAGGTGCTCTGCGAAAGGAATTATTTTAGTTAGATGCCTCACACAATTGGCCATATACGTAAAATTCCGTATATACAACTGCAAGGTGTTTAGGCACATTGTCAATTGTGAGCTCTAAGCTCTCCCAATACGACATTAAAGCCAGATGGAAGTGCTGAAGGATCAGCCGTTCAACTTTGCCGCGCTGTTCAATAGCCAAATAGAAATGAAATTTAATGATGTGCGTTTCGAGCTGTTCAGAAACGATAAAGATAAATTCCGGCAGGAGTATCATAAATGCAACGCGTATTCAAAATACTTTTAGCGAGTCTTATCTTAAGTGGGTGTGGCGGTGGCCACACTACAGTTAAGCAGTACGCCTGTATTTTGCAAATTTTACGATCCCCATAACTTCTTTCCCCCTAGTGAGAGCGCCTCCTTTTGCGCCAATACCAGTAAATTTGATGACAAACTTATCCGATTAAGTGTAAGGGATGCGGATAGAGATCTAGGTTTCGGACGAGTTGGCTTTGAGCCTGAATGGGGTGTCCGCAGGAAAATAACTGTCGAAGAGCAAAGATTTAGTTCGGTGTATGACGAAAGTTCTTACCAAGCCAAATTGCTAAGTATTGACGAAGAAATTTTCGATCCAATTGGAACGCGGTATAGAGTAGCGCTCGATAGTGATCCTTTTGGGGAGACAGGGTTATCTTATTTTGGAAACGGTAGCGGAGTAGGCGAACCGAGTTCAAGCAGTGGCGGAGGGAGTGTGAGCAAACCCGAGCTAAGTGAGCCTTTGCAGGCAAATGACGCTCACGCGCTCAATAGCCGCCGTCGCTTCGCTATATCACGCATTACCCCTGGCGAAAATTGGTATTGGTTGGATGGCTACGAAAAACCAGTCTATTGCGCTGTGTCTCTCTGTGGCTCACTCAAAAACGACTTGCGGTATTATATTTCTGAATTTACTCACGCAGCTGAAGTTTTTGAATTGATTGAGATTGATGGCAAACGAGCCATTGCTGTGGTGGCACCATAATTTAATATTCTCTTGACCACAGGGTTGTCAAATCAAAACTCTAGCGCGTAGGTTGGACAGTTATGTCTAACATGCCACATTGCAGTAACTCCAGATGCTTTTAGTATTAAATTCAAAAAGTGCGTGTATTTATTTGTGGCGGTGATTGTTGGGCATTACTTCTCAGCCTGCGTCTCACACCACAATAACAATCCCCACCACAATCCAAAACCCACCCAAAAAAAAGGGGCACCAGATGCCCCTTAAAAAAACATTTAACCAATACTCCCCTGATACCCCTCCGCACTCAAAAGCGCCTCCAACTCCGCCGGATTACTCGGCTTAATTTTAAAAAACCACCCAGCCCCATAAGGCTCTGAATTAATAGTTTCCGGTGCGTCGTCCAATAAAGTATTCACCGCAACCACCTCACCACTAATAGGCGCATAAATATCCGATGCGGCTTTTACCGATTCCACTACACCGGCTTCTTTACCGGCCACCACTTGAGAGCCGAGGGCGGGGGATTCGGCGAAGACTACGTCGCCTAGGGCTTCTTGGGCGTGGTCGGTGATGCCGACTGTGACGGTGCCGTCGGCTTCTAGGCGGGCCCACTCGTGGCTGGGTGCGTATTTAAGTTCGGCTGGGACTTGGCTCATGGGAATTCCTCAAAAATTAGGGGTAAAAAATACGCTCTTAAACGGGTTGGCCTAAGCGCACAAAACAGGGTTTAACAATTTCTACTTCTACTGGGCTATTGCGAATCAGCACGGCTGCCTTGGCGCCTACTTCGGTGCTGGGGCCTGTGGGGATGCGGGCGAGGGCGATGGAGTAACCCAGGGTAGGGGAGAAGGTGCCGCTGGTGATAACGCCCTGCCGCTCGGTGCCTGGGATAATAACCGGGTAATCCGCGCGCAGTACACCCCGGCCTTTGAGGGCGAGGCCGACGAGCTTGTCGGTGCCTGCGGCTTTTTGCGCTTCGAGCGCTGCGCGGCCTATAAAATCGCGCTCGGCAGGCGCCCAGGCGATGGTCCAGGCCATGTTGGCGGCCAGCGGCGACACTGTGTCGTCCATTTCGTGGCCGTATAAATTCATCCCGGCTTCAAGGCGCAATGTGTCCCGCGCGCCCAGGCCGCAGGGGCTTACCCCGGCCGCTTGCAGGGCCTGCCAAAAGGCTACGGCTTGTTCGCCTGGCAGCATAATTTCAAAACCGTCTTCGCCGGTGTAACCGGTGCGGGCGACAAACCAGTTGGCGTGTGCGCCGCTTAAGGGTTGGCCGACAAAAATGCCTAGATCGAGCAGGGCGGGGTTGTTCAGTACTTGGGCAACTAAGGCGCGGGCGTTGGGGCCTTGTACGGCGATCATGGCAAGCTCTGGGCGCTCGTGAATTTCCACCGTGAAGCCCTCGGCGATCTTGGCCATCCAGGCGAGGTCTTTGGCACGGGTGCCGCAGTTGACGACTAGGCGGTAGCCAAAATCGGTGAGGTAGACAATTAAATCATCCACCACGCCGCCTTCATGGTTGAGCATACCGCTGTAGAGGGCTTTGCCCAGTTGGGTGAGTTTGGCTACATCGTTGGCTAAGAGGTACTGCAAATAGGCTTTGGCGCCTGTGCCGGTTACGTCCACCACGGTCATGTGGGAGACATCAAACATGCCCGCATGGCGGCGCACTTGATGGTGCTCTTCAATTTGTGAGCCGTAATTCACCGGCATGGCCCAGCCGCCAAAGTCCACCAGTTTGCCGCCGAGGGCGCGGTGGGTGTTGGCTAAGGGGGTTTCAAGAAGGGGTTGCTCTGCCATAAAAATGCCCGCTGTAAAAGCTCGGCATTCTAACGCGCTTGGCGCTTTATCCCTAATGCCGCCGGGTGATTTGTTCGTGCCAGCTTAGGGCAGGTTAGCCTGCAGTTGCGTAATTGTTTGCCATAATTAATTTGCGCAGCCCCCCTTTTTCGCAAGCCCTCGGTTGGCCTTGTTGTAGGTGTGAATAAATAGCTACTCACCAATTAAAACATTCAAGTTGCAGAATTAAAGAACTTTTAGTTTCTTTATTGTTGTCTGCTCGACTCAGTTTGAATGCTCAATTTACGTAAATGGCAGGAATCCAATGAACAGCGAAAATCCGTTACCGCAAATGGGCAAAGCGGCGCTAGATTTGTGGAATAACGGGGAGCCTGAGGCGGCAGCAGCTTTGTTCCAAAAAATCCTCGCATTGGCAGCGCCCGACTATATCGACTTGCCGCATTATCATGGCTGCTACGGTGGTGTATTAGCGGCGCTCGGGCATATGAGCAGGGCACAGGAACAGTTTGAATTGGCTGTAATTGCCCAATTGCGAGAAGATAAAAATGTGTTCTCATCAGGTGTAATTGTTGCCCGATATTTTCTCGCTGAGCATCTATTGCAGGTTAATGAACCGCTCAAGGCACTGGAAGTTGTGGCGCCATCGCTGCAGCCTAGTGGAGTGGGCCAATGGCTGCTGTTGTATATACAAGCGCAGGCATGTGCGCTGCTTGGCCGAGAACTAGAAGCACGCAGCTTCGCTCAAGGTTGTTTAGATGCGGCGCCTTCAGAGCAAAAACGCGAAGAATTAGGAACTCAGTTTGCGACGTTAAATATTTTATAAATTTGCGGCTGTGTTATTGCGCGCAGATCCTGCGCACAAATAATTAGCGATAAGGTGTGTTGCACAGGCGGCTGGGCCGCAGCCCTTGATTCTTTCCTCAGAAGCCAATGTACATTCACCGACACCGCCAATCTTATCGGCGGTACTTGCCGCCCCGATGGGTTATGCTTGCCGCTTTTTGATTACAGGCTTTTTATGAGCGAACAAGCACCTTTGGTTTTAGTCGATGGCTCATCCTATTTATACCGCGCCTTCCACGCCGCGCCGCCCTTAACCAACGCCTTAGGCGAGCCCACCGGGGCGGTTAAATTAGTGCTCAATATGGTGCGGCGGCTGCTGAAAGATTACCCGCAAAGCCCTATTGCTATGGTGTTTGATGCCAAGGGCAAAACCTTTCGCGATGACTTGTTTGCTCAGTACAAGGCCAACCGGCCGCCCATGCCGGATGATTTGCGGGCGCAGATTGAGCCTATTCACCAGGCGATTACCGCCATGGGCCTGCCGCTGATTGTGATTGAGGGCGTGGAGGCGGACGATGTGATTGGCACCCTGGCCTGCCAAGGCGCGGCGGCGGGCTGGCCTGTGATTATCTCCACCGGCGATAAAGATATGGCGCAATTGGTAAACCCCTTGGTGAGCCTGCACAACACCATGACGGAGACGCGCATGGATGAGGCGGGCGTGCTGGAGAAATTCGGCCTGCCGCCGCAGTTAATTATCGATTTTCTCGCTTTGATGGGCGACAAGGTGGATAACATCCCCGGCGTGCCAGGGGTAGGGGAAAAAACCGCGCAGGCTTTATTAAGCCAATTGGGTAATTTAGATGCAGTGTATGCGCGTTTGGATGAAGTGGCGGGCCTGCCTATTCGCGGCGCTAAATCCTTGGCGGAAAAATTGCGCGAACACGAACCTATGGCGCGCTTAAGTTATCAATTAGCCACTATAAAAACCGACTGTGAACTGCCGTTTAGCCTTGCGGATTTACACAGCAAACCCATGGATGTTGCCACCTTAAAAACCCTGTATGAGCGCTTGGAATTTAAAAGCTGGATTAAAGAATTAGCCGCTGCACCGAGCGCTTTGGTGGAAGTGGCTGCAGATGTCGGCGAGGAAGTAGAAGCGCCTGAACCGAGCATTGATTACCAGTGTGTTTTTACCCTAGATGATTTAAATACTTGGGTGGAAAAACTCAAAAACGCTGAGTATTTTGCTTTTGATACCGAAACCACCAGCCTTAATTATATGGAGGCGAAAATTGTTGGGGTGTCTTTTGCCTGCACGCCGGGCGAGGCGGCCTATGTGCCCTTCGGCCACGACTATTTAGGTGCGCCTGCGCAATTAACTCAAGAGCAGGTGTTGGGCGCTTTAAAACCGCTGCTGGAAAACCCGCAGATTAAAAAACTCGGCCAGCATATTAAGTACGATGTACACGTGCTGGCCAACGCCGGTATTCATTTGCAGGGTATTGCCTTTGATACTTTGCTCGAAGGTTTTGTGGTGAATTCCACCACGCGGCAGGATATGGATTCTTTAGCGGAACTCTATTTGCAAAGGCAAACTATTCATTTTGAAGATATTGCCGGTAAGGGTGCTAAGGCACTGACCTTTAATCAAATTGCCATTGAAAAAGCGGCGCCCTACGCGGCCGAAGATGCCGATATTACCCTGCGCTTGCACCGTGCGCTCTTCCCGCAAATTAGCCAAGATGCCGGTTTGTTGCACGTCTATCAAAACATTGAAATGCCACTGTTGCCGGTATTGCAGAGCATCGAGCGCACCGGCGCTTTAATTGACGCTAAATTATTGCAGCAGCAGAGCCTGCAGTTGGCTGCCCAGTTGGAGCAGTTACAAAAAGACGCTTTTGAGCTGGCGGGGGAGGAGTTTAATTTAAGCTCGCCTAAACAGTTAGGGGAAATATTATTTAATAAACTAAAAATCCCCGCCCTGAAAAAAACCGCCACCGGCCAGCCCTCCACCGCAGAGGATGTGTTGCAGGATTTAGCGCTGGATTACCCGCTGCCTAAATTATTGTTAGAGCACAGGAGCCTGGCCAAATTAAAATCTACCTATACGGATAAATTACCGCATATGGTAAACCCGGTAACCGGCCGCGTGCATACGTCTTATCATCAGGCGGGGGCGGCCACTGGGCGGTTTTCCTCCACTGAGCCGAATTTACAAAATATCCCGATTAAAACCGCCGAGGGCCGTAAAATTCGCCAGGCGTTTATTGCCCCGCCCGGCTATAAAATTGTCGCGGCGGATTATTCGCAAATTGAATTGCGCATTATGGCGCACCTCTCCCAAGACGCTGGTTTATTAAATGCGTTTAGCAGCGGCCAAGACGTGCACCGGGCGACGGCGGCGGAAGTGTTTGGTGTGCCGCTTACGCAGGTGTCGCAGGATCAACGCCGCAGCGCTAAGGCGATTAATTTTGGTTTAATTTACGGTATGAGCGCGTTTGGCCTGGCCAAACAATTACATGTTGGGCGCGGCGAGGCGCAAAAATATATCGACCTGTATTTTGCCCGTTACCCTGGGGTAAAACGCTATATGGATGAAACCCGCGCACTGGCCTACGAGCAGGGCTACGTGAGTACTTTATGCGGAAGGCGTTTGTATTTGTCGGATATTAAAAGTAATGACCGCGCCCGCCGCCAGGGCGCTGAGCGCACCGCCATTAACGCGCCTATGCAGGGCACCGCCGCCGATATTATTAAAATGGCCATGGTGGCGGTGGATAATTATTTGCACACTGAGCAGCTGGATGCGCGCATTATTATGCAGGTGCACGATGAATTGGTATTTGAAATTAATGAATCCCTAGTGGCGGATTTAATTCCAAACATCTGCTCACTTATGAGCGGGGTGTTGGCTTTGGACGTGCCTTTGTTGGTGGAGGCAGGGGGGGGGAATAATTGGGATGAGGCGCACTAACTTACTACCTGGGTGCCAGCAATGAATACACATCATTTCAGACACGCCGTGAATACATCCCTATAGGCTCGTCAAAAAGATCCCTCTTTTTGACGGTCTGAAATGATGTGTATTCATTGCTTCCGTACAGCTAGCATTACAGTCAGCTACTTGCTAGGCCCTTCGACGGGCTCAGGGCGAACGGGGTTTTAAGTGCATCTTATGTCGCGCACTAAAATCCTATTAGGGGAAATGGAATTTTAATTGCTGGTTGCGGCACTTGCGGTACATAAATTATTAAAGCGAAAAGGCCAATTCACTGCCGAGGTTTTTATGAGCGATAACCTAAACGACGATACACTGCGGGCACTCAAAATTGCCTTTACCTATATGCCCAAAGCCATTGAGGTGAATAAATACGACTATGGCGAGCGTTATCAAATAGTGTTGGCCCATATTGAAGCGGTGCGCGAGGCATTATTGCTTAATCATATCGACCCTGATGAGGTGTATGGTGAGATAAATCCCGATACCACACCGCGCTCGAGTTATTAATGCTGTGATTAATTGAGAGAGCCTCTGATTAGTTCTGGGTTTTGCTTTATTTGAAACCTGCGCGAGTAGTTTTGAGCAAAAGCAAAACCTGGGATTAATTAGGCCATACTGAGGACTAAAACCCATGGCTATTCCCTATTGCGTAGTAGATGCTTTTACCCCCAAAGCCTTCGGCGGCAACCCCGCCGCTGTCTGTGTGTTAGAAAACCCCTTAAGCGAAACCTTGCTGGCCGCCATAGCGGCAGAATTTAATTTATCTGAAACCGCCTATTTAATTCCCGCCGGGGAAAATAGTTGGGATTTGCGCTGGTTTACGCCCACCACGGAAGTGAATTTATGTGGCCACGCGACCTTGGCGGCGGCTTGGGTGCTTTGGCAGGAGCATAAAATTAAGGCGGATCTTTTACGTTTTAATACGCGCAGCGGTGAGCTTATAGCTACGCGCCTGCATGCTGGTGTGCAATTAAATTTCCCTCTCATTCGCACCGAGCCCCTGGCCGCCAGCGACCTTCTGCAGAATTTATTTCCTGGTGCGTTGGCATTTGAGCGCGCCGGTGAAGATTTGTTGGTGGAGCTGGCGGATGTGGCAGTGGTGGAGGCCTTAGTGCCTAACCTGCCAGCCATTGCGGCTTTGCCCTACCGCGGGGTGGGCGTGACGGCAGCTGCGGTTGATAAACACTATCAGGTGGTTTCGCGCTTTTTTGCGCCGCGTTTTGGCATTGATGAAGACCCGGTAACCGGTTCATGGCATTGCGCTTTGGCGGACTACTGGGGCAAAAAGCGCTCTCTTGAGCAATTCTGGGCGCGGCAGGCCTCTGGCCGGGGCGGCTTGATGCAGGTGAGTCAGCTGGGAGAGCGGGTACATCTGTGGGGGCAGGCCGTGATTACCATGCGCGGCAGCCTTGATCTGCCGGCATAAAAAAACCGGCCTAGGCCGGTTTTTTTATTTCGAACGTTTATGCTCTGCGTCGCAGGCGAGCCAGGCCCAATAAGCCCAAGCCGCCCAACATCAAGCCGAACATTTCAGGCTCGGGCACTGTGTTGCTGGTGGGGGGCGTCCAGAAGAAACCGTGGATTTCCCTAAGGCTGGAGTTGGTGTAGGACTTGGCGTACAGGGAGCCGTCAAAGCCGCCGCCGTCAAATACATCCGCGCCAAAGGCCAATACCGAGCCTTTTACCGCCATGGCGTTAAAGTTCAGGCTGGTGGCGTCGTAGAAATTCCACAGGGTGTTGGAGTAGTTCCAGGCGCCGGTGAGGTTGGTGTTGCTGACATTGAGGTTGCCGGAGACGTTGATAATCGCCTTGCTGGCATTGCCCAGGGCCAGTTCAATACTGGAGTTTTGGAAGAACAAGTCCGAAGCGGTGAGGTTAAACACAGCCAGGCTGTCGCTGCCGCTGTATTGCAATTTTATCTGGTTGCCGTTTTTAACCGCGCTGGCATTGCTGCTCAGGGCCTTGTAGCTGCTGGACAGGCTGGTCATTTCACTGGTGAGGGCCTGTTTTTTCGCCGTCAGGTCAACACCGCCAGTGGCGCAGTTAACGCTGCCCACACACTCAATTTGTGCGGCGGCGTCTTTGGTTTTATATACGGCGGTTTCGCCGTTGAGAATTTTCACCTGGCCGCTCACCTTTCCGCCCACTTCTAGGCCGTCAAAGGTGCCGACAGGGGTGTCGTTGCCGCTGTTGAATTCGGATAACTGAGTGGCGGTGAGGTTGCCGCCGATAAAACTCATGCCCTCAACGTGGACAGCACCGGTGAGGTTGTTTTGCAGGGCTAGGTTGTAATCGAGCAGGCTGGCGTGGGCGAGGTTGGCGGTGAGGCTGAGGCCTAGGCTCAGTACTAGGGCGCGGGGGAATTCCATGGGTACTTCTCTCATAGGGGGCTGGAGCTGTAGCCTAGCAGGATCTGTGCACTTATTGTTATTGCTAATAATAACAGCCAGTTAAAATCTAATTTGGCTGCGCCCTGGGCTAAGAGTGTTAATTTTGACGACACTACCTAAGGGTTAGTCTGGGTCTCTGCGGCGGCGATACGGGCCAGCTCCCCCTCAATCCAGTTCTCCACCTGCTCAATCAACTCCTTGCTGGTGCGCCCGGCCGTAGGAATGGGGGCGCCGATTACCACGCTGATCAAGCCCGGATATTTGCGCAGCTGCTTGGGCGGCCAGCACTTGCCGGAATTGAGGGCCACCGGAATGATCGGCACGCCTGCGCTGATGGCGATATCGGCGCCGCTGCGGGCGTATTTGCCGCGCTTCCCCATGGGGGTGCGGGTGCCTTCGGGAAACAGCAGCATATTATTGCCCGCCGCCAACTGCTCAAGGCCCCGCTCCCTCACCAGCTTTAGGGCATCCCGGGGGTTGCCCCGGTCTATGGCAATGGGCCGCAAACCGCGCAGGCCCCAGCCGAAAAACGGAACCGACAGCAGCTCCCGTTTCAGCACCGTAATAGCTGGGAAAAATACCAGCTGTAATAACAGCGTCTCCCAGGTGCTTTGGTGTTTGGCCAATACCATCACGGGCCCCTGCACATTCTGCAAATGCTCAAAGCCGCTTACCTGGTAACGGGCGCCGACAATAATGCGCAGCCACTCTACGTTTAAGCGGCACCAGCTGATAACAAACCGGTGCAGCCGGACGGGGGGCAGAATACTCGGCGGCAGCCCGCGCAATAGCAGGGTGGCGGTGCCGTAGAAGATGGTGCTGGGGATATAAACGATGGAAAACAGCGCGGAGCGCAGCCAGGTGATCATGTTTGGGTCTCTTGCTCTAGGCGCTTAATAAATTGGGTTAATTGTTGTTTGAAGTTCTGGAAGGTGGGGCTAGAGGTAATTAGGTTTTTCTGTAAGGCATACACGAGGCTAAGTGCAGGCCTTTTTTGCCAGGCGAGCCATGTATAAACATCGGCCTTCGGTTTTTGAACCGCTGTAAAAATGGGATTTTGGATGGTGCTAACTGCTGATTTCGCTTGTGCGAACATAGGGTCTTGAGCAATACAGTCTGCAATCCAATCTTCAAACATACCATCTGATGCGTTATTGGGCATGATCCATAAGGCAATCGGCAATAAATCGGGATTATTAAAAACAATTAATGAGTCTTGTTGTTGTGTACTGGAGTCCAGCTGATAACCTTTTTCGCCAAATTGCCTCTGAAATTCTGCGAGGGTTGCGTGATATCCTTTGGCATTTTTACTGGCTGTATCCGCATCGACGATATATAAAAAACTCGTGTTGGCACTTCTATCCAGAAGAGCCAGATCGGATTTGATATTGTTAAGCACGGATTGTTTTTTGGAGTGGTCTGGGTCGATTTTGACATCTACTAACAAAGCGGGGAATGCCCGCTTAAAAAATCCTTTAAAAAAAGCCTGGTCACTAGATCCTTCCACAGGAACAAAAAGTTTTAATCCAGACATTAGCGCACCTCATATTCCATGCTTAGCAAGTGGCTTAAGCTTTCTTCGTCCATTACCGTTGCGATAATTTCCCCCTTGTTTGATTTCCGCGCGCTACGGCCCAATCCAAGGGCGACGCCTTCTAAGTCTGTTCTTTCTTGCGCGACGGCTGAGAAAGCTTTTAGGCAATCCAAACTATGCGTGGTGGCGAATACCTGGATGTTGAGGTCCTTTGCTAAGGAAAAAATAAATTCCCATATTTTTTTTTGGGTGCTGTGATGCAAGCCATTTTCGAATTCGTCAATGAGTAATATTCCGCCTTCAGCTTGTATCGCATTTAGTGATATTTGTAACACCCTAAGCATTCCATCCCCCATCGACGTGAGCGGCACTGTTATGGCTGTTCCTTCGAGGCGAACAATTGGTACTCTGCTGGTCGTGTAACTATGTGCCTTTACAAATGCCATTTTTTTTATTTTCGGCTCTATGATATTTATGGCGGCAAGAACTTTTTCTTCATGAGGGTTGAGCGCTATGTGATCCCAAAGCTCGGCCAGTTCCTCTAGTGGGCAGTTGCCTGTTGGTACTGCACTGTGTCTAATGGGGGGGTATTTTTTATTATGGCCAAGATCAATGTCATCATTCCCTTTTTTTCGTTTGAATTCATCTCGAACTGTCGAGTTGCGGCCAGCGGAATGATTTCCGAATTCCGGACCTGCGATGTTTATCGAACCTGTTGCGCTGTCCGTGAAAACGTACCAGTGGTCAATTGTTAATTGTGATGCGGATTTTGGCTCGCCTATAGAAGTGTTATTTTGGCCTGTTCGCACGGCTTCAAAGGTGCTGTAGTCGGTGTTCCAGTTGTAAAAAAAATTTCTTAAGTCAACCCGTTCGCGTTGTTCCGGTGATTTTATATCTACAACCAGTTCGTTTCTTCGCTTGGCTATTTTATAAAAAGAATCCAGAGTTCCGTTATTGGCATATATTTCAAGTGCTTCTAAAAAAGAGCTCTTCCCCACATTATTCTGTCCAACAATAAGATTCACATCCCCAAGCTTCTCAACTTCCACTTGTTTAAACCCGCGAAAGTTTTTAATTTCGAGCGACTTTAGCAGCATAATAAATTCCTCGGCAGGTCAGACAGGTTAACGCTAATTGTGCCCTAAGGTTTGCTCCATTAAACCTATGCGTTGCCACACAGGCGCGAGATAACCCTAATTAGGACGCAAGATAATGCGGGTGCGTTACCCGCATAGTCGGGGTGTATTTACTTCACTACCAAATAAGAAATATCCGCCACCTGCAAAAACAAATCCCGCAGCTGTTGCAATAGCGCCAGGCGGTTGTTGCGCAGGGCCAGGTCGTCGGCCATGACCATCACATCGGTAAAGAAACCATCCACCGGCTCCTGCAGCACGGCAAGCTGGCTGAGGGCGGTTTGGTATTCGCCGTCGGTGAGCAGGGGGCCAACTTCGGCTTGGGCTTTGTTTAAAGCCGCCGCCAAGGCCTGTTCGGCGGGCAGTTGCAGGAGGGCGGGGTTGATTTTGTCTTCCGGCGCTTCGGGTAATTTCGCCAGAATATTGGACACCCGTTTGTTGGCGGCGGCGAGGCTGGCGGCTTCGGGCAACTGGCTGAAGGCGGCCACGGCTTGGATGCGGTGGTGTATATCCAGCGGGTTGCTTAAACCCTTGGCGCTGACAGCCTGGTAGACCTCGGGGCTTATGCCCTGGTCACTGTAAAGGCTGGCCAGGCGCTCAAGTACATAGGCCAAAGCGGTGTCGAGGGTGTCGGCGCGCAGGTTGTTAAAGCCTGCTAAGGCGGCTGCCAATAGGGCTTTAAGGTCCAGATCCAGGCGTTTTTCAATCAGGATGCGCAGGATGCCCACCGAGGCGCGGCGCAGGGCGAAGGGGTCTTTGGAGCCGGTGGGGATCTGGCCTATGCCGAAGATGCCAACGAGGGTGTCGAGCCGATCGGCGAGGGCCAGCAGGCAACCGGTGTGGCTCTCGGGCAGGGCGTCACCGGCAAAGCGCGGCAGGTATTGCTCTTTAAGTGCTTCGGCTACCTCTTGAGGTTCGCCGTCGTTGCGGGCGTAGTAGTAGCCTGCAATGCCTTGCATTTCGGCAAATTCATAAACCATTTTGCTGACCAGGTCGGCCTTGGATAACTCGCCTGCGCGCTGGGCGAGGCTTACATCCCAGCCGAGTTGATCGGCCATGCGGCCTGCGAGCAGGGCCAGGCGCTCGCCTTTGTCGAACAGGCTGCCGAGCTGGGCTTGGAACATAACGGTTTTGAGTTTTTCCCGCTGGGTGGCAAGCGGCGTTTGGCAGTCGGTGGTGAAGAAAAACGCCGCGTCGCTCAAACGCGGGCGGATGACTTTTTCATTGCCCGCGATCACCTGGGCGGGGTCGTTGCTCACCAGATTGGCCAGGGTAATAAAGTAGGGCAGCAGCGCGCCGGAGCTATCCACCAGGTGGAAATATTTCTGGTGCTCTTTCATGGAGGACACCAAGGCCTCGGCGGGCACGCTTAAAAAGCGCTCCTCAAAGCGGCCGGCGAGGGCCACTGGCCATTCCACCAGGGCGGTCACTTCATCGAGTAGATCCGCGTCGATCACGGCCGTGCCGCCGAGTTTGGCGGCTTCAGCCTTAACCAAGTCGGCAATCAGGCTGCGGCGAGCGGCGAAGTCGGCCAGCACAAAACCCTCGGTTTTAAGCAGGCTTTCGTATTGGCTGGCATCGCTCAAGGTAATCGGTGTAGGCGCGTGGATGCGGTGGCCACGGGTTTGGTTGCCAGCGGTGAGGCCGAGTATCTCGCCGGGTAAAATCTGGTTGTCCCAGAGCATCACCAGCCATAGGGCCGGGCGCACGAATTCGTTGCGGCTGGCGCCCCAGCGCATGCGTTTGGGGATGGGCAGGGCGGCCAGGGCATTGCTGATGAAACCGGCCATTAAATCCCGCACCGAGTCGCCGCCGACTTCAGCCTGGTAGGCGAGTTTGTCGATCTTGCCGTCGTTGGCCACTTGCAGCTGGTCAAAGCCCACGCCGAGTTTATCGGCGAAGGCAAGAGCGGCTTTGCTGGGGGCGCCTGTGTCGTCTTTGGCCATTTTGGCCGGTGGCCCCCAATGGGTGACGGCTTGGCGCGGCGTGCTGGCGGCCAGGCCATCAATGCGCAGGGCCAGGCGGCGGGGGCTGGCAAACGCCTTGAGGCTCGCAAAGCCGATGCCCGCCGTTTTAAGGGCCTCCTGCACATGGTTGGCGAAGGCCTCTTGCAGGCTTAGAAGGGCTTTGGGGGGCAGTTCTTCGGTGCCGAGTTCAACAAAAAACTGATGGGTAGCGTGGCTAGTCATTAGGCGTTGACCTCTTGGGTTTTGCGTTCGGCGTTGACACGGGCGATGACTTCATCGCGCAGGGCGGCGGGGGCCAGGGGGAAGCCGAGGGCTAGGCGGGCATCGAAGTAGGCTTGCGCCACTTCGCGGGCCAGGGTGCGCACGCGCAGTATGTAGCGCTGGCGTTCGGTAACGGAGATGGCCTGGCGGGCGTCCAGCAGGTTAAAGGCGTGGCTGGCTTTCATCACCATTTCATAGGCGGGCAGCGGCAGGTTTTGCGCCATCAGGCGTTTGGCTTCGGCTTCGTACACGTCAAAGCTCTGGAACAAAAACTCCACGTTGGCATGGGTGAAGTTAAAGTGGCTCATTTCCACTTCGTTTTGGTGGAACACATCGCCGTAGGTGACCGGCTCGCCCTGGGGGTTAATCGTCCACACCAGGTCAAAAATGGATTCTTTGTTCTGCAGGTACATGGCGATGCGCTCAAGCCCGTAGGTGATCTCCCCGCTCACCGGGTAACACTCTAAGCCGCCCACCTGTTGGAAATAGGTAAATTGCGTGACCTCCATGCCGTTTAACCACACCTCCCAGCCCAAGCCCCAGGCGCCGAGGGTGGGCGATTCCCAGTTGTCTTCCACAAAGCGTACATCGTGAATACTGGTATCCAGCCCTAGGCGTTTTAACGAGCCTAGGTAGAGGTCTTGGATGTTGCTGGGGGAGGGCTTCAAGATGACTTGAAATTGGTAGTAGTGCTGCAGGCGGTTGGGGTTTTCGCCGTAGCGGCCGTCGGCGGGGCGGCGGCAGGGCTGCACATAGGCGGTGTTCCAGGTTTCCGGGCCTATGGCGCGCAAAAAAGTGGCCGGGTGGAAGGTGCCTGCGCCCACTTCCATATCGAGAGGTTGCAGGATGACACAGCCTTGCTCGGCCCAGTATTGCTGCAGGGCGAGGATGAGACCTTGAAATGTTGATACATCGGGAGCGGGCGTCATTAAACCCTCCTGGGGTTAAAAGCGGTACACAAAGGCCGAGCGGCGGCCAAACGATAAAAAGCCAGGGATTATAGGGGGTTGTGGATCATTCACCAAGAAAGGGCGTTGCCAAAACCCACACGCTTGGCACAATGGCGCCTTTTTGTGCTGGCGCTTCTCTATGCTCGATACCCTTGCCCTCGCGATCATCAAAACCCTCGGCCGTTTGCCCATGGCCTGGGCGCGGGGCTTAGGTGCGATGCTGGGGCGCTTGGCGCTGCTGTTTAACGTCAACATGGTGCGGGTGACGCGCCGCAATATCGCCTACTGCTTAGGGGATTTAACCCCTGACCAACAACAGCGCCTGGTGCGCGCCTCCGTGCTGGAGACCGCCCGCCTGGCGCTGGAGAGCACGGTGGTGTGGCGTTGTGATCGGCCCGCGTTGCTAAAGCTTATTACGGCGGTACACGGCCGCGAGCATTTTGACCGGGCGAAGGATATGGGCAAAGGGGTCATCATCTTGGCACCGCATCTAGGCAACTGGGAGGTATTGGGCCGTTATCTGGATCAGCTGGGCGACGCCACCCTCATGTTCCAGCCGCAAAAATTGCCTCAGGTGAGCGACTATATAAAAGCAGGCCGCGGTCGCTTCGGTGCTACGCTGGTGGCCACTGACCGCCGGGGCCTCATGCAGATGGTGGCGGCGTTGAAAAAAGGCGGCCTTACGGGGGTGCTGCCCGATCAAACCCCTAAGGATGACAAGAGTGGTCTGCTGGCGCCGTTTTTTAATCGGCCCGCCTTTACCATGACCCTGGTGTGCAAGCTGATTCAAAACACCGGCTGCGGCGCCGTGTTTGGGTATGCAAGACGCATTGCGGGTGGCTTCGAGATTTATTTCCGCCCGGCCCCTGCAAAGCTATTCAGCGAAGACCTCGCCGAGGCCGTGGCCGCGCTGAATCTGGGGGTGAGTGAGGCCGTATTAGAAGTGCCCGAGCAGTACCAATGGGAATACAAGCGCTTTAAACACAATGGCGATAAAAGCCTGTACGACAACCTGGTTTAGCGCTGGCTGACGGGGGTTTGGCTGGCAATGTCATTAAGTTAAGGATTTCAGTTTGGGTGTGTTCTGGGTCTCCGCTCACCCCAAAACCCCCTCCCTGCTCAAGGTTATTAAGTTAAGTTTTTTGGCCTGTTTCCCTCTCCTTTTCTTACCCTCACCCCAACCCTCTCCCTGAGGGAGAGGGAGCTAAAAGCAAACTCTCCAGGGTTAGTACACACTGTCCCCTCTCCCTTTGGGAGAGGGCTAGGGTGAGGGAGATGGGCTTAACTTAATGACATTACTTTCCTGCCTCCCGCTGCATAAACCACATTCCTGTGGTTTACCTCTCAGGCAGCTGCGCTGTGCCAATTGCTCCTGCAATTTGTGGAAAGGGGGAGGAGCAGAACGCCTTAACCTAAGGCGCGCAATCGGCGCGCATGCCCTGCCCGCATCACAGCCTGTCCGAGTTTTGTCGCAAAAGCCCGTCAGACTGCCGCGCGCGTGAGTTAACAAACGCGGCCAACTCAGCATAATTCGAGAAAAAAGCCAGCCTTTACCCAGGTGCTTCGCAATATTTGGGCAAATTGGCACGATTTCGTGTATTGTGCTGGCCAATTTTCACCCCAGCTTATAGAGAGTGCTATGACTGACTTATCAACCTACCGAAACATAGGTATCTTCGCCCACGTAGATGCCGGCAAGACCACAACTACCGAGCGCATCCTTAAGCTGACCGGTAGAATCCACAAAATTGGTGAGGTTCACGAAGGTGAATCCACTACCGACTTCATGGAACAAGAAGCCGAGCGCGGTATTACCATTCAGTCAGCCGCAGTAAGCTGTTTCTGGAAAGGCACCCGCTTTAACGTTATCGACACCCCGGGCCACGTTGACTTCACCGTTGAAGTGTACCGTTCATTAAAAGTACTGGACGGCGGTATCGGCGTATTCTGTGGCTCCGGCGGTGTAGAGCCGCAATCAGAGACCAACTGGCGCTATGCCAACGACTCTAAAGTGTCCCGTTTGATCTTCGTAAACAAACTGGATCGCATCGGTGCTGACTTCCTGCGCGTAACTGAGCAGGTGAAAAAAGTCCTCGGCGCCAAGCCTTTAATCATGACCTTACCCATCGGCCGCGAAGACACCTTCGTAGGTGTAGTAGACCTGTTAAACCGCAAAGCCTACGTATGGGATGAGTCTGGCCAACCCGAAAACTACAGCATTCAAGATATTCCAGCTGACATGCTGGACGATGTCGAAATGTACCGCGACCAACTGGTGGAAACCGCCGTTGAAATGGACGATGACCTGATGATGGCGTACATGGAGGGCGAGCAGCCTTCTATCGACGACATCAAGCGCTGCATCCGCAAGGGTACCCGTGAACTGGCCTTCTTCCCCACTTACTGTGGTTCAGCCTTTAAAAACAAGGGTATGCAATTACTGCTCGACGCAGTTGTGGACTATTTGCCTGCTCCACACGAAGTTAACCCACAGCCGCTCACCGACGCTGAAGGTAACCCCAATGGCCAGTACGCCATCGTGTCTGCCGACGAGCCTTTCCGCGCCCTGGCTTTTAAAATCATGGACGACCGTTTCGGCGCCCTGACCTTCGTGCGTATTTACTCCGGTAAATTGGCCAAAGGCGACACCATTTTGAACTCCGCTACCGGTAAAACCGAGCGTGTAGGCCGTATGGTGGAAATGCAAGCCAACGAGCGCAATGAATTAAGCAGTGCCGAAGCGGGCGATATCATCGCTATTGTGGGCATGAAAAACGTGCAAACCGGCCACACCCTGTGTGACCCGAAAAACGAATGTACCCTGGAAGCCATGGTGTTTCCAGAGCCGGTAATCTCCATCGCCGTTGCCCCTAAAGACAAGGGTTCAACCGAGAAAATGGGTATCGCTATCGGCAAAATGGTGGCCGAAGACCCCACCTTCCGCGTGGAAACCGACCAAGAAACCGGCGAAACCATTCTCAAAGGTATGGGCGAGCTGCACTTGGATATTAAAGTGGACGTTCTTAAGCGTACCTATGGCGTGGAACTGGTAGTCGGCCAACCGCAAGTGGCTTACCGCGAAACTATTACCCGCGAAGTAGAAGACAGCTACACCCACAAGAAACAATCCGGTGGTTCGGGTCAATACGGTAAGATCGACTACCGCATCCGCCCAGGCGAAGCCAATACAGGCTTTATCTTCAAGACTTCCGTTGTGGGTGGTAGCGTTCCGAAGGAATTCTTCCCCGCCATTGAAAAAGGCTTTAAGTCCATGATGGACACAGGCCCCTTGGCTGGCTTCCCTGTGTTGGATGTGGAAATTGAATTGATCGACGGTGGCTTCCACGCCGTGGACTCCTCGGCCATTGCGTTCGAAATCGCCGCCAAAAGCGCCTTCCGTCAATCCATGCCCAAAGCGGGCCCACAGCTGCTAGAACCCATCATGAAAGTGGATGTGTACAGCCCAGAAGACAACGTAGGTGACGTAATCGGTGACCTTAACCGTCGTCGCGGCATGATCACCAGCCAAGAAGCCAACGTCACAGGCGTGCGTATCAAGGCCAACGTACCTCTGGCCGATATGTTTGGATACATCAGCACCCTACGCACCATGACCTCTGGTCGCGGTCAGTTCTCCATGGAGTTCTCACACTACTCTCCATGTCCGAACAACGTAGCCGATGCGGTTATCGCCAAAGAAAAAGAGAAAAAAGCTGCTGCCGCTAAGAACAAGTAATAGCGTCTAAGCTCAACCCGGCCCCGTCGTAATCGCGTCGGGGCTTTTTTTTGCGTGAAGTTTTTGCGCGAAGTTTTTGCGTGAAGTTTTTGCGCGATATTTTTTGCCTGAATTTTTTAACTGAGAAGCGTGTATATGGCCAAGTCAAAATGCCCTCAATGTCAGCATGAAGCGTTCGAGATGGTGGAGCAAGATGATGTAAAGGACGCTAAATTTAAAATTATGTTTATCCAGTGCGCCGCCTGCGGCACGGTGGTGGGCACGACGGATTTTTATAATATTCCCAGCCTGCTGGAAAAATTGGCGCGCAAGCTGGGTGTTGAGCTGCACGATTAAGGCTGAGGATTGACTCGGGCGACAGGCTGGTAATCCTTGTCGGCATGGATTTCGCTGCGCGAATGTGAGCCTGCTGGGCGAATTGATTGGGTTTCGAGGCTGGCGGCCAAAGCGTGTGCTGCACCCCACAGAGTACTTATTTATCCTCGATTTTTTTCACCAGGTTAATAAATTCCCGGCGCAGCTTTATGCGGTAGCTATTGTTGGCCATTAATTCTTCTAAGATATCCTGCTCAGCCTGCTTCACGCTGGCAATTTGGGTGGGGGTGGCGTTTTTGCTTTGCAAAAGATTTTGGATGTTTTTGAAGTTATCAAAAATAACCGTTTTGCAGGTGTTGATCTGCTGGTCGTAGGCATTTTCAATGTCGCGTGCTAGCTGTTTGGCGATGTTGCTGCCGGCTTCAATTTGTTTTTTTAGCTGCCGGTTGGCGTGGTTGGCCATAATTTTATCAATCACGCGGTCGGCAATACGGGCGATTTTAAGGGCATTTTCCTGCCCGCCCGTGGCGTTGGGTGGCAGGGTTAATATGCCGCCGATGTATTGGAATTGAAAATGCAGTTGCCCGCTGCTGCGATCAAACGTGGACTCGTTGGGCCTAAGCCCGGTCATGCTGTTTTTTTGCTTCACATTTAAACTGCCGTTGGCACACATTTCAATGCGGCGATTTTTGTGTGTAATCAGCAGTACTGGGTTGTGTTGTTGATCCAAATAATATTGGTAAATCAGTAGCGATAAATCCTCCAGCGAATCCGCCGCAATCGCTTCTTGAATAAATGCCAGCTCATTTTTTTGCTGCGAGGCTTCGGTGGCGGCGGGTTTTATGCCGTCAGTTATGGCCTCAAGCTGGGCTTTTAAGGCTTCGTTTTGCGCTGCCTCTTCAAATTGTTTTACGCTGTTAAAGCGCTCGCGCAACTCGCCTAATTCCTGCTCTAGCATTTCAATACAGGTTTCCGCCTGTGCCAGGTTGCGCTGTAATTGTGCCAATTGTTCGGTGTAGTCCTGGCGCTCCTGGGGGCTGATCGAGGTGTGTTTTTCCAGGGATTCTTGCAGCTCAAAAATGATTTTTTTCTGCGAGCGGATGGTGTTTTTAAGCTTTTTAATTTCCTGTTCGTTAAATTCAATTAACTGGTCGGCAAGGCTGCTGGCCTCTTCACCCTCATCGCCACCGGCGCCAAAGGGGGAGCGACGACTGCTGTTGAGTTCGTGTTGCAGCAGGCTGATCTGCATACTTAAACGGTGATTTTCCCGCTCAAATTCCCGGGCTTTTTCCAATAATTGTGCGCTGTTTGTATCGTCTTCCCAGCGGCTGGACATGAGTTGGTTGTGATTTTTATTGTTGTGGGCGACCTGTTTTAAAAAGTCCGTTTGCTGCAGGGTTTTTTTCTGCACTTCATTGAGTGCGTAGGCCTTTGCAGCGCGTTGGCGCTGCTGTGGGTCGTCGTGTTGTTTGAGTATGGCCAGCACCCGTTTACCCAGAGCCTGCAGTTCGGCGGCATCCAGGTGGGCACTATCGGCGCGCTGCAGCAGTGTTTCGATGCATTCGATTATTTCTTCCCGCTCGCGGGGGGATAAGGCAATTGCGTCGGCCGCTTGGTGCAGGCTGTTGGCTATTTCTTCATGGTGTTCGTGGTCGCCATCCAGGATTTTGAGGAGTTGGGTTAGGTGAGTGACCAGGCCAATGTAATAGTCGCGGCTGTTGTAGGGGTGGCTCTCCAACATGCGGCTTTCAATTTTTAAGTAGGCATGGCGCATGCGCAGCGCCTTTTTGTTAAGGCCAGGCATGGCCAATAGGGAGGTATTTTTTAAGCGCTGGGTTTTGGCATCCTGTTCATTGAGAAAATGGGTGATTATCGTGTGTTTATCGGGGGCGGCTTCGAGGGTTTTTACCTTGCGGTGCAGGCGCAGCCAATTGAGGCCGCTGACGAGGCTAAAACCTGTCAGTAGGCTAAATACCACAATGCTGACGCCATGCTCCAACAACCAGCTCATGGCGGCCTTGCTAAGGATGTGCCGTTGCGCCCCGGCGCGTTGCTGGGGCGAGGGGATATGAGCATAGGGACTCCGAGTTAAACCCTGCCAATGCCTCAGTGGGCATCTATCCCAAGTGTAGTGCAGATTCCCTGTTTACTCCGGCCGTCACCTAAGCCCTAAGCCCGCCGCCCGGAGGGCAGCCAGACGGCTTGCGCCCAGTGCCAAATATCATCCCATTCCGCGTCCGATTCCCCTGTCGCCGGGGACCAAACCACCACGGCATCTTCCATGTTGATGCAGTAATAGCAGCGGCCGGTTTGGCAAAAGGGCAATAAATGTCGGGGCAAACCCTGCTCCCAGGCGCTGGCGGCCATGTCGGCCAGATAGGTGTGGGAGTGGGGATCAGCCGCCGTGGCAGGCTCCAAACTGCCGATGACCAGGTCGCTCACGGTTAACAAAAAACGACGCAGACTTTTGGGCAGCGAGGTTAGGAGGGCCTCTTCTATGTCCAGCAATTGGTCTTCGTCGGGTAAATCCAGCGGTACCGGCACCACTTGAGCGGCTGCGCGCAGCTTGTCGATTATCTCTTGCACGGAGTATTCCTGTTGGTTGGTCGTAAATAGTAAGCGGGCGGGAATGTACCACCTCCAGCGCGCGTTCCTCCACTGGCGGCTAATCGCCCCGCTCAGCCAATCTCCTTGCTTAACCAATCCCCCTGCTTAGCCAAGCCCTAAAAATTTGTTTTGCATCAAATGAGAATTTGTTTCATCTGAATATAATACCCGTATGGTATATTGATTCATCTAGCTTCAATTGTTATTACCGATAGTGTCTTGTGGGGGTGTGCATGGGTTTGCGTTCGTTTGGGCTGATGCTGGCTGGGGTAGTTGTGCCCTCCGCAGCGCTGGCCGATGAAAATCTGTTTGGCTACGTGAAAGGCTCGGAAGTCTTGCCGCAAGGCGCCATGGAGTTTTATCAAATTGTCACCCAGCGCAGTGATAAGGGCAGCGGCCATTACACGGCTTATAACACCACCACGGAATTGGAATACGGTGTTACAGACCGGTTTACCTGGGCCGGTGAAATTAAGGGCCAACAAATAGATACCTCAGGCTTATTAATTGATGGCTATATGCCAGGCGATGAGCACTACGGCTTGCGTTATGCCGGTCTTGAAACATCGGCAAAATACATTTTTTTAAGCCCAGCTTTAGATGATATTGGCCTCTCCGCTTTATTCGGTTTGGAGTATTTAACCCTTGATCCTCACTCCGGCCGCAAAAAAGACGCTATTAGTATTTCCCTTGATTTCCAGCTGCAAAAATATTTTTTAGAAGGGCAAGTGGTGTGGGTGGCGAATCTCGGCACTGAGGGCACACGGGCCACGCGGGCACCGATTGATAATTTGCCCGAGGATTTTGACTGGCCGACGGCCATGGAAGTGGAAGTGGAATTTTCCGCGGGTACCGGTGTGAGTTATCGCTTTGCGCCGAGTTGGTTTGTCGGCCTGGAAGCCCTATATGAAACTGAATATGAAACAGAAGTCGCCATGGAGCGCCAATCCTTATTTGCAGGCCCAAGCCTGCATTACGGCGGTGAACACTATTGGCTTACGCTCACTTGGATGGATCAAATAGAAGGGGGCGGTGAAACCTATGAAGGCCAGCCGGAGGGATTGCATTTAATTGAAAAAACCAAACAGGAATGGCGCTTCAAGGCCGGTTTAAATTTTTAATAAATAGGCTTTTGTTGTCGCGCAGGCTGGAATAATTAACATTAAGAGGTATTGATATGCGTAATGTGCCGTTTTTAATTATGGCGCCGACTTTGGCTGCGACGGTTGTTTCTGGTCATTATGTTTACGCCGAGGATTTTTTAACGGTGCCGCAAGCGCAACAAGCCCTTTTTGCCGATGCCAGTTCGTTTACCGAAGCGCCTATAGCCTTAACCGATGATCAGCGCGAGCAGATTAAAAAAATCGCCGGTGTAGGCCAGCGTCAAGCCGTACAAAAAGCCTGGCGCGTGGAAAAAAACGGTGCATTATTGGGTTGGTTTATGGTGGATGACGTTATCGGCAAACACGATTTTATTACCTATGCAGCGGCGATCTCGGCACAGGGCACGGTGTTGGGGATTGAAATACTCAGCTACCGGGAAACCCACGGTGGCCAAGTTCGCCAGGCCAATTGGCGGCAGAATTTCAGCGGTAAAACCCTCGCTGATGGATTTAAATTAGGTAAGGATATTCCCAATATTAGTGGCGCTACTTTGTCCTGTCGCAACGTCACCGATGGCGTTAAACGGCTGTTAGCGGTACATCAGGTCGCACTGAAAACCTGATGGCGCTAACAGCTTGTGTCAAACGCATGCGGCCATTGCTCGGCTGTTTTGTTGAAATTGCCCTCCCTTTAGCCCCCGACAGCTCGGTGTTCGATGAGGCGTTTGCGCGTATTGAACTGATCCAGCGATTATTAAGTTTCCACGCGGTGGATAGCGAGTTAAGCCAATTAAATCGCGCCGAGGGCCAAGCCTTGGTTTGCCATCCACTCACACTGAATTGTTTGCGCTTGGCCCGTGCGGTGAGCCGGGCGAGCGCAGGTGTATTTAATGTTGCGATGGGCGGGCAATTAATTGCTAAGGGTGTATTACCCGGCCAGGACTATAAGGAACGCTACGGCGCCGCATTGCAGCCGGTAGGCTGCTGGCAGGATTTAACCTTGACGCGCCACACGGCGCGCCTGTGCCCCGGCGTGCTTGTCTGTTTGGATGGCATCGCCAAGGGGTTTGCGGTGGATGCAGCGATTAGCCTCATTCAAGCGGCAGGGGTTGATCGCGGCTGGATCAATGCCGGGGGTGATCTGCGTGTTTTCGGTGATTTAACCCTGCCGGTTCATATTCTCGATCACCTGGGCCAGGTGCACTACAAAGGTGGCCTGTGCAATGCCGCCATTGCAACCTCTACAAGCCTTGCCAGCCGGGAATTTCCCGGCTTGTTGTTGGAGGGGACGGGCCGTGAACTACCCCCTCAAACCCTGTCCGTCATAGCCCGCCGCGCCTGGCGCGCCGATGCGCTCACCAAGGTGGCAGCCGGCACACCTCCCGGCCAGCGCGATGAGTTATTGGGCCGCTTGGGTGGCCGCTGGGTGCCTTTAACCTAATTAAGTGGTGGGGGTTAAATTAAAATGCAGGCGGCACAAGGAGCGATGCCTGGGCGCATAAATACCTGGGCTCTGGCCCGAGTTTAAATAATTTTTGGCACTGTTTAGGTTTGCATGAAAAAGTCGCGAATGAGTTTATTGCTAAGCTTTAGTGTTTTAGCGCTGTCCGGTGTGGCACTGGCCGTATGTGCCCCAGGCGAAGATGGGTTGCCCCATCCGCTCAATGGGCGCTTAAGAGAAATTCACGGCTTAGGTGCTTATGTGGGTTTAATTGTGTTCGGCTATTTTTTGGCGGAGCATGTGCGAAAAAAACTGATTCGATATCGCTTCTCTAAAACTGCGCGGCCCTGGGATGGTTATCTGCATTTATGGCTTTGGGTCGCTTTAGTGGCCAGTGGTTTGCTGCTGTATTATCCGCAGGATTTGGGCCTGGATACTCCGCTGAGTGTGGCCAGCGTGCACTGGTATTTGGGCGTGTTGTTGTTAGGCGTATTTCCCGTGCATATCGCGCGTAATCTGTGGGCGCGCAAAGGCCATATTAAAAAACGCTAATTAAAGGATGCTCTGACTAATTCCAAATTTTGACTTTTTTCAAAAACGCTCGAGTACCTCCCTGTAGTTCAGGCAAGGGCTCCATGCCCGCGACGGTTTTGAAAAAACCAAAACCCGGAATTAATCAGAGGCTCCTAAAAATTTAAAAAGCCAATACCCTAAGGTGTTGGCTTTTTTGTGCGTAAGACCCATCCGGCGAGCATCGATACGCTCGATGTTTGGTTACACTCGATGTGTGGATGCACTCGAAGTTTAAACCGCAATTTTAATAATGGCGGTCAATCACCTGCAGACTAAAACTTATAGCTCAACCCTAGGTTGTACACCCAAGGGTCAATTTGCACGGTGGCGAGTTTGGCGCCGTCAAGGCTTGCGTCTGTGTCTATGTCGATGTACCACAGCGCAACATTGGCGCCCCAGTGTTCGTTAAAATTAAAATCTGCACCTAATTCGGCCGCCAACCCGAATGAAGAATCTAACGCTAAATCGCCAAGGGCCGATTCTTCGCTAAAAAATTGCGTGTAGTTTACGCCCAAGCCTAGATATGGATGCACGGTTTCACCGAGGGAAAAATGATATTGCGCGGTAACGGTGGGCGGTAAATGTTTGGTGCTGCCAATAGTTTTGCCCGCGAGGGTAATATCGTGTTTAAAGGGTGTAGCCGCTAATACACCTACACCCCAATCCTCACTCAGCATATAGGTTAATGTCAGGCCCAATTGGCTATTGGATTTAACATCCAGGGCGCCATTTAGCGCGCCGTCGCCCGCTGGATCAACAGTGGCGACACCTGCACGCACAATAATATCGCCTGCGTCGTATGCCATTGCCGCGCCACTGAATAAACAGCCAAGTGTGATTAAAGGTAATAATTTCATGGGGATACTCCTAAGGTTGTGGGCTTATGTTAGGAGTAAAAAAATGCTGTTATTTGATTGAAGTCAGGTTATGGCCGCCACGTCCAGGGCGGTTTAGCTATTAGGTCGGCATTTTTGATTTAGGTTAAGTAGTGGGCCTTTTATTAAGCGGGGAGGTTTTTTACTGCCGTAGAGCGAAATATATATTTAAACGGGCGACAGTGTTTTTGGCCTACTACAGAATAAAAATACGCAAAATTTTATTCTGAAAAACATCAGATAAACCCATGGCGAGGGCGACTATGGCTTAGTATCTGGGCACTTTTTTTAAAATTTAGTCGAATATACTGCGCCCAATGGGAGAACGCCCGACTGAGGATAAAAATAAGCGCGGAAAACGGCCTAATACCTTCGCTTAATGACACCGGGATGAGATGGCCTGTCCTGCCGTCCGCTCTTGCCCAAATGGATTTTGTTTAACCGTAAAAAAACGCCGGCTTATCCGCCTGCGTTAGTGCGCACCTTTTCCAGCGCCCGCGCTTCGCTTGAGCCGCTTTGGCTGTAGCGCAAGCCCTGGTTGGCAAACTGGGCGGCTTGCGCGGTTTGATTGAGGGCGAGGTAGCTCTGGGCCATGACCAAATAAAGCGCGGGTGCGCGGCGGTCGATGCGCAGGCCGCGCTCGGCGGTGCTGATGGCGCTTTGATAGTTGCCCGCTTGATAGGCCGCCTGGGCTTGGCTCACCAAGCTGCTCAATGCGCCGCTCACCGCACGGTTAGTCGCCGGAGCGGCACCTACTGGGCGGGGCCGGTTGTAGGTGGCTGGCGGTGCGCGACGGGCACTGGCGGCGCTGTCGTCCGGGCTGCTGTAGGGGCGTTCTGCTTCGGTGCTGTCCTCCCTTACCTCCGCGTCATCCTGGCGTGTGGTCACTCGGTTACTGGCGATTATCCGTACCGGTTCGGAGCCGTGGGTCTCTGGGTAGCGAGTGGCTGGAGTGTCGGGAAAGCGTTCGTGTCGTTGGCTGGGGCCGTCGTAGCTGGCGCAGCCGCTGAGGGTTAGGAGGGAAACTAGGCCGCAGGCGGTAAGGTAGTTCATGCAACGCTCTTCGCTGGACTAAAAAAGGCGCCATCTTGCCCCCGGCGGCGCGGCTTGTCTAGGAACCCTCCCGCGCCGGGGCGATGAACGGCTCACCGGCGCGCGGCAGGCTTTTAATGCATTGCCCTGCTTACTTAGCCCTGAAACAGGCGTTTGAAGAAGGAGGGTTTGGCGGGCGGATTGGGGCTGGCGGGGCTGGGCGCTGTGCCGGGTGCGCCTGGTGCTTGTGGTGTGCCGGGCGCTGGCGCGGCCGAGGGCAGGAGGCGATCGAGCAGGCCGCCGCCGCAACCGGCGGTTTCGGTGGGAACCTGCTCAAGGCGCAGGGGCAAGTAAAGGGCGCCGGGGCAGCCCCGCTCGCTGAGCAGGCCTGTGGTGCCATCGATGTAGTAATAATCCATGCCGCTGGGCGGTTCTTCATCCAAGCCCTTGGTGGGAATTTTGGCCATAAAGTCGGCCCAGACTTGTAAAGCGCCCCCGGCACCAGAGACCGGTGTGGGCTGGTTGTCGTCGCGGCCCATCCACACCACCGCCATTAAATCGCTGCTAAAGCCTGCAAACCAACTGTCCCGCTGGTCGTTGGTGGTGCCGGTTTTGCCCGCTAAGCGTGTATTGCCAAACAACCCGGCCACGCTGCGGGCGGTGCCTTCGCGAAACACCATGTACATGGCGTGGTGCAGGGCGAAGATGGCCTCTTGGCTAAATTGCTGTTGAATTTCCAGGGGGTAACGCTTGAGCGGGTGGCCCTCCTGGTCGATCACTTCTTGAATCACCCGCAAAGGAGCGTGTACGCCGTCGGCGGCCAGTGTGTGGTACAGCTCGGCCATTTGAATGGGCGGCGCGTCGATGCTGCCGAGCAGGAGGGAGGGCACTGCGGCTATGTCGTCGTGGTACCCCGCGGCCTTGAGGGTTTTAATCACTGCGGGCAGGCCCAACTGCATCCCCAATTGCACCGTGGCCTGGTTATAGGAATGGGCCAGTGCAGCATAGAGGGGGGTATCGCCGTGGCTCTCGCCGTGGGAGTTTTTCGGCGACCACTCTTGGCCGTTGTCCAGGGTGTAGGTCACGGGCGTGTCGCTGAGGATGGTGCCCAGGTTGTATTCCTCCGGGCGCTCAAGGGCCGTCAGGTACACAAAGGGCTTCATCAAGGAGCCGATGGAACGGCGGGAATCTAAGGCGCGGTTAAAACCCTCGGTGTGTGGCGCCTGATCGCCAATCAAGGCCAACACCTCGGCGGTGCCCACGCTGGTCACCACCATGGCGGACTGCAAATCCTGTTTGAATTTTTTCTCCAGGCTGTGGGTTTTATCCACCAGGCTCGCCTCGGCCTGGCGCTGCAACACGCTTGAGAGGGTGGTGAAGACTTTCAAACCCTCGCTGCGCAGGTCTTCAATTTTGTATTCCTGCTGCAGCTGGCGTTTTACCAAATCCACAAAAGCGGGGAAGGTTTGCAGGCTGTTATCCGTGGGGGGCAATACGCCTAGGGGTTTATCCAGTTGCGCCTTCAGTTCGTCGGGGCTGAGCAGGCCCTCTTTGGCCATCACGTGCAAAATCACGTCGCGCCGCTCCAGGGCCCGTTGTGGGTGGTTCCAGGGGTTGTAGTAGGAGGCGCCTTTGCACAGGCCGATTAAATAAGCGATTTGCCCGGCGTTGAGCTCATTGAGCGGCTGGCGGAAGTAGTGTTTAGCGGCCAGGGCAAAGCCGTGGATCTCCCGCGCGCCGCTTTGGCCTAGGTACACCTCGTTGATATAAGTCTCGAAAATAGCGCTTTTGCTGTAATGCTTCTCCAGCAGCAGGGCCATGATGGCTTCGCGCGCCTTGCGTTTGAGGGAGCGCTCGTTGCTGAGGTAAAAATTCTTCACCAATTGTTGGGTGAGGGTGCTGCCCCCTTGCACCACCTGGCCACTGGTGAGATTGACCCACAGGGCGCGAATAATGGCCATGGGTGAGACGCCATGGTGTTCCATAAAGGCCTTATCTTCGGTGGCGATCAGGCCCTCGCCCAGCAGTTTGGGGATCTGGTCGATTTTTACCAGCAGCCTATCTTCCATTTGGCTGGGGTAAATGCCGCCGATTTCCTCTGGCTCCAAACGCACTAAGGGCAGGGGGTTGCCAGTGGTATCGGTGAGCACAGTCACCTTGTTACCGGCAATCTCCAGCTTAAAGGCCTGGGGGGCATCACTTTTATCGGCGAATTCAAACCCACGACTGTAGAGGGTATAGCTGCTGTCGGTGCCCTTTTTGCCTTTCGCGGCCTTATTAAATTGCCCTGCGTCCGTCACCACATCTTTAGCGCGATAACCCAGCACCGCCAACTGATCATCCAACATTTGGCTCGACAGGCTCATGCCTTCATAAAGCTCCAAAGGCCGCGCATACACCCGTGCTGGCAGCGCCCATTTTTTGCCTTCAAACTTAGCAGTGACTTCTTTCTCCAGCTCCAAACTCCACACCCACAACACCGCAGCGAGGGCTGCCCCTGCCACGAGGCCGAGGCTAAACAGGCTGATCAAAATATGGCGCAACCAGCGGCGGCTGGCAGAGGGCTGGGCGTCGGATGGTTTGGCGCGGCGTCGTGTCACCGAAAATCTCCTGTGTGAAACAGGAGGGCATTGTGAGGGTAGGGGGCGGGCGGGGCAAGGGAGGTGTGATGGTTGGCGTTATCGCACTATTTGAAAGGGTGTTTAGGCTAAGGCAGCGTCCGAATTGCCTTGAGAGCATTCTGAGTCCTCGTGTTTCCCGCATTCCCACGTTCTGCGGGAGCATGCCTATTAATGTGCGGTGTCGAATTTCAAAATTTAAATCCTTTGAATCAGGTTGATCGTGTTGAAATTTCTGGTGCTGAGTTGGAAGTATGCGTTCCCACGCGGAGCAAGGGAACGGCGGAGCGTGGGAACGAGAGAAACTATAATTTTAGTCCGACACGGGTTCAGGCCCGGGTCTGGCGGGAGCAATATTTAAATCGCTTATAAGCTGCGTTGCCAAATCCACGGCAAAAATGGAGTCGCTGACGTCATCGCCGATATAGAGAATATTTTTAAATCTATCGATTTGAATGTTGGTGTAGGCGCCCAGTGTCACAGCATGGCTGGGGATGTCAATGTCGCGGATAACACCGGATTTAATTTCGATCTCTTTTATTTTCCCTTCCCCTGAAGAGTGATTTTCCACCACGTACATTAAGCCCGCAGTTTGATTTATGGCAAGGTTGGAAATGTCGGCACCTAAAATTGTTTCAAATTGTTTGCTGCCCGCCTTATTAAAACCTTGTATATGGGTTTTTTTAATGCCATCCGAAAATCGTTCATCTGCGACGATGAAGGTGTTGTTTGCTTCGTAATAATTAAAATGCTTGAAGGTGCCAGGCGCGGCACTTAGTGGAGCCTCAAAAACATTTTGCGTAATGGCTGGCGTACAAGGCGCTTCCGAATCAGTTTGTTGGTCAACAAATGCACGCCCCTGTTCATTGGAGGTGGCGACCGCTTGGGCTCGGTACACTTGGCTGCCAGAATCAAAATCTTGGGTAAGCGCTATTACTCGGCTATTGGTTTTGTCGTAGGCTAAACCCAAGGCATTGGATAGGCAACCTGCGCTAAAAAGTTCGGGAATGCCGCCGCTTATATTCAACGCTTTTAATTTATTTGTGTCATTTTTAATTGCATAGATAATCTCCTTGCCTGAGTTCCATGCGTAGATCGGGTAAAAACTTTCAAGTCTTGGGTCTTCCCAGTACTTGCTCCAAAAATTATTTTTAAGGCCTAATTTAGCTATGCGATTTTTTTGTGGGTCAAAAAAGACAATATATGCCCCACTGAAGATGCCGAGATAGCTAGGATTTGCAGCGTAGGGTTTATTTAATAATTTGGAGGTGATGCTTAGTCGAGTTTTGTCTGCCAAAAATCCGCTAACCCGCACATCTAAATTGCCTTCAGGAACTGTAATTTTCCCATTCCATACCTGTGGGTCTGCCGTGTCTCGAGCTAAAGCCGAAGTGTTGAGTGTAACGCTGCCCTCTTTAATCGGAGCATTAGATTCGGCATCATAAAACCGCACTGCTGTTTCAGTCTCGATGGAGCCGAGTTTGTCGGTGCCAACATTTTCGTTGGGTTTCGGTTTTTCTAAGCTAATTACCGGTTTGCTAACGTCCTTAATTGAAATTAATACATGTTGTTTGGCCGTATTGTTGGCGGCTTCAGCCTCGATATCGATCTCGTAGATGTTATTGTTATCGTTATCAGCAGGAGTTTCAAAGTCTGCAGGTGTCTTGAAGCTTAATGCACCATTGGCAGAATTAATTGCAAATAAAGCAGCATCCGCCCCGCTGATTTTATAAGCGATATTTTTCACATCTCCCTGTGCTTGCGCTTTCGCATGCCAAAAAACACCATGCGTGTTTTCATCAATGTTGACTTCTGCTCTTTCAGTGTTAAATGAGATAGTTCCACCGGTGCAGGCGCATAGCGAAAGGGTATGGGCTAGCGCGACAATGCAATTGAAGGGCGCTTTAAATTCTATAGTTGGTAGCTGCTTTAGCATAATAATCCTGTTTGAACATAGAAGGTGATTGCCTGAGGTTCCTGAGCCTAGTGACCCTAAACGGTCACCTATTGTTAGAAAATACGTAAATTTACGTATTCGGCGTGTTTTGCTTGTCGCGTCACGTTTTTTTTGTGGTTGATTTCGAGAGCTGCTGAACCGTTTCAGTTAATGCTGGGTTCGCCCCTATTTAAGGCGGCAACCAGCAAAGGTGTTGGTCGTATTTAGCGGTAGCTGAAACTCAGGTGAGAGGTACTTGCGGCACTAGCCTTTTATCCTGCGGTTTGGTTAGATGGCCGCCATTTTCCCGCTGTTTGTTTCTATGTCCCGCAGTTACCCCATCTTGAATATTGATCTTGCCGCCCTGGCGAGTAATTACCATCTCGTGCAGCAGCAAGCGCCCAAGGCTCGCGTTGGAGCGGTGGTTAAGGCCAACGCCTATGGTTTGGGGGTGGAGGCGGTGGCGGGGTGTTTGTATGCCAGAGGCTGCCGGGATTTTTTTGTCTCCTCCACTGAAGAGGGGGTTGCCCTGCGGCCCTTGGTGCCAGCGGCGCAGATTTTTGTGTTGCAGGGGGTTGAGCCCGGTGATGAAGGCTTGTGCGAGGCCTTTGCCTTAACGCCTGTGCTTATTTCGGCCAGCATGGCCCAGCGCTATTTGAGTCTCGGCCCGGCCACCGATTTTGCGTTGAAGGTGAATACCGGCATGAATCGACTGGGGCTGGAGCCGGGCCAGTTGCTGGAAGTGCTGCCGCAATTGCCCCTGGCAGGTTGCCGATTGCTGATGAGCCATTTGGCCTGTGCCGATGAGCCAGGGCACAGTCTTAACCAAAGCCAATTGCGCCAATTTCAGCACCTGGCCGAGGCGGCCCGCGCCCGCCTGCCGCAGATTCAGCTGAGCCTTGCCAATTCAGCTGGCGCGTTTTTGGGAGCTGCATTCCATTTTGATCTTCTGCGCCCTGGTGCCGCGCTCTATGGCATCAACCCCGGCAATTTGGCCGCCGATCGGTTGGCCCCGGTGGTGCAGCTGTTGCTGCAAGTGATTCAAACGCGCACCCTGCAGCCCGGTGATTGTGTTGGCTATGGGGCGACCTTCAGGGCGGAGTGCGCAACTCCGGTGGTTATGGTATCCGGCGGTTACGCCGACGGCCTGATGCGCGCCCTTGGGCAAAAAGGCTGTGCCTGGTTTAAAGGGGCGCGTCTACCCTTGATTGGCCGCGTCTCGATGGACTCCCTGGTGTTTGACGTCAGTGGCTTACCTGCGTCACAGCGGCCAAGCGAAGGTGATCGATTGGAGTTTTTTGGCCCCCATATCAGAGTTGATGAGCAGGCGCAGATTGCAGGCACCATAGGTTATGAACTCTTTACTCGCCTAGGCGAGCGCTGCCAGCGCCAGTATCGTGAGTCTGTCCCAGGGGGTGAGCTTGCTTGAGCGCAGTCAACAGCTATTGGCCATTTTGAGCGACGGTGAGTACCACTCAGGGCAGGCGCTCGGCGCGGCGCTAAATATCAGCCGCGCGGCTGTGTGGAAGCTGGTGCAGCAGCTGCAGTCCCAGCAGGTGCCGGTGGCTTCTCGGCACGGTCGCGGCTATTGCTGGGCTGGGGCTGCGGATCTGTTAAGCCCCGAGGCCATCCGCGCGAATCTCGCTCACACGGCCGAGCTAAACCTGGAGGTTTTGTGGCAAACGACCTCCACCAACAGTTTATTGCTAGATGCGGCACGCCTTGGGTGTATCCACCGCCGTGCGGTTCTGGCCGAGCAGCAAACGGCGGGTCGAGGCAGGCGGGGGCGCGATTGGCTCAGCCCGCTGGCTCAAAACCTCTATCTCTCCCTCGGTTGGCGCTTTGAGCAGGGGGTGGCGCAGGTGGAAGGCTTGAGCCTAGCTGTGGGGGTGGTGATTGTGCACTGCTTACAGAGTCTGGGTATTCAGGGGCTCGCCTTAAAATGGCCGAATGATATTTGGCTGGAGGGGCGCAAGCTCGCAGGGGTTTTAATTGAGGTGGGCGGCGACCTATCCGGGCAGTTTCATTTGGTATTGGGGGTGGGGCTTAACAGCCACATGCCGCCGGAGGAGGCCAAACATCAGGGGTGGGCGAGTCTTTTGGAGCAGTGCTGCTTTAACCGCAACCAGTTGGCAGCGCGCCTGCTGGAAGCCTTAGCGCAGTTGCTGGCCGACTTCCCGTCACGCGGCTTTGCTTTTTACCAAGAGGAGTGGAACCGCTTAAACGGCTTGGCCGGACGCACGATTGTGATCGATCAGGCGGGGGCTTGGGAGGAGGGCGTGTGTTTGGCGGCCGCTGCCAATGGCGGCCTGCAGGTGCGCACCTGTGCGGGGGTAAAAACCCTGCTGGGCGGCGAGATCAGCCTGCGCCTGCAAACGCACACACACTAGATTATGCGCATATTAGAACTTGATCTGGGCAACAGTTGCACCAAGTGGCGCTTGGCTGACCTGGGGCTCAGTGGCAGCTTGCCCAGTGATGAACTTGTCCAGTTGAAAGCCTTACCAACTGATTGGGCAGGGCTGACCGTGGACTCAATTTGGCTGGCATCGGTATTGGCCGATGCCGCAACCCAGGCCGCCGTCGGCAGCCTGCAGCGTGTGTTCGCCTGTGATGTGCATCGCGCTTACAGCAGTCCTGCGGCAGCGGGGGTGATTAACGGCTATGCTGAACCGAACCGTTTGGGGGTGGACCGCTGGCTGGCGCTTCTGGCTGCTCGGCAGTTTGCATCGGGGGATCTGGTCGTGGCGGATGCAGGCACCGCCGTTACGCTGGATCTGCTGCGCGCAGACGGCCAGCATCTGGGTGGCTACATACTGCCCGGCGTTGCTCGCCAGGCTCAAAGCCTGTGGGGCGGCACTGGCCGTGTTCAAGTGTCAACGCAGGCCTTAAGGCCGAGGTTCGAACCCGGCGACGGCACCGAGGCCTGTGTGGAAGCGGCGCTAACCGCTGCGCTGATGGGACTGTGTGTGAGCGCCCAGCGGCGCTTGCCTCAAGCGACTTGGTATCTAACGGGCGGCGACGCCCACTGGCTGCAAGCCATCTGTGCTCGGCAACAGTTGCCGTCTCGCTGCGAATCTGATCTGGTGCTGGACGGCCTGGCCCATGCGCAGAAACTGCCTTACCCGGCTCCTTAATCTGTGTGAATGAACCCATATGCGTTGGATTTTTTTCTCGTTACTGGCGGCGAACCTAGGTATTTTCCTTTGGTGGCAGACAGCCAAACCGCCAACAAGCCCTGCGGCCCACAAGTACAGCACTCCGGCGGGTGTGGGGTCGGTGGTACTGTTAAGTGAGGCGGATAAGCAGGCGACTGGCACTCCTGCGACGCCAGCCGTCGCACCTGCGCCCACCTCAGTTGCTGAGCCGCCCCCGGGCGCTGACAGCGCTCATACCCAAGATGTCTCTCATGCCCAGTGTGTGCTGGTGGGGCCGTTTGAGACCAGTGAATTGGTGCAGCAGGCGTTGGATAAGCTGCGCGCAAAAGAAATCAAAGCCCATTTATTTGAAATGGAGCTAGCGGTTTCGGGGGGCTTCCAGGTGTACCTGGACGGATTTGAAAACCGCGTTCAGGCCAAAAAACGTTTGGATGAATTACAGGCGGGGGGTATCGACAGCTTCATAGTCCCCAAAGGGGAGTTTATTAACACCATAGCGCTGGGCTCATTCGATCAGGAGGCCGCAGCTAAGGGGCAGCAGGAAAAGCTGGCGGCCGCAGGTATCAGCAGTAAAATCCGCGAAAGTAAGCGCCCGATACTGGAGTTGTGGGTGGCCATGCCCCCGGACCTGGGTGATAAACTTCCTGATCCGCTGCGTCAAATGCTCGGGGTGGGGGAGAAGAAAAAGGAAGAACGACAAATTTTGTGCTCGACTATTGCATCAGGCAAAAACATTCTCTAGAATCCCGCCTCCAATTTAGGGCGGTCCTAAGTTGGCGATTTTAGGCTGGTGTAGCTCAGTAGGTAGAGCAGCTGACTTGTAATCAGCCGGTCGGGGGTTCGATTCCTCTCGCCAGCTCCATCAAAAATCGAAAATATTCCGCAGGGGTTCCCGAGTGGCCAAAGGGATCAGACTGTAAATCTGACACGAAAGTTTCGGTGGTTCGAATCCACCCCCCTGCACCATATCCATGTCGAGATGCTCGGCATAACCCGCTGATTTAACGCTTTGGTTCTAAAGCCCTGGCTTGAGTTGGCGGTCACCCGGTCAAATGGGTGGGCTAATAAAAGCGGGCATAGTTTAGTGGTAAAACCCTAGCCTTCCAAGCTAGCTATGCGGGTTCGATTCCCGCTGCCCGCTCCAAATGTGTGTTGTGAATTATGCTCATGTAGCTCAGATGGTAGAGCACACCCTTGGTAAGGGTGAGGTCACCGGTTCAATTCCGGTCATGAGCTCCATTATTATCCTTAAAGATCCAAATCCCACCTTCAGAGGAGCGCAGGCGATGGCAAAGGCTAAATTTGAACGTAACAAACCCCACGTAAACGTCGGCACAATCGGCCACGTAGACCACGGTAAAACGACGCTGACAGCAGCTCTTACCCGCGTATGCGCTGAAACTTGGGGTGGTCAAGCGGTTGCTTTTGACGGTATCGACAAAGCACCAGAAGAAAAAGCCCGTGGTATCACCATCTCTACCTCACACGTAGAGTACGACTCAGCTGATCGTCACTACGCCCACGTAGACTGCCCAGGCCACGCCGACTATGTTAAAAACATGATCACCGGTGCGGCGCAAATGGACGGTGCGATCCTGGTCTGCGGTACCACTGACGGCCCCATGCCACAAACTCGCGAGCACATCCTGCTGTCTCGCCAAGTAGGCGTACCTTACATCGTTGTGTTCCTGAACAAAGCCGACCTGTTGGCCGACGACTGTGGCGGCGTAGGATCTGACGAATACAACGAAATGCTTGAACTGGTTGAGATGGAAATTCGCGACCTGTTGAACACCTACGAATTCCCCGGTGACGACACTCCCATCATTGCAGGTTCTGCATTGATGGCTTTGGAAGGTAAAGACGACAACGAATTGGGCGTATCTGCTGTTCGTAAATTAGTACAAGCGCTTGATTCCTACATCCCACAGCCAGAGCGCGCCATCGACAGACCGTTCTTGATGCCAATCGAAGACGTATTCTCTATTTCTGGCCGCGGTACCGTAGTAACTGGCCGTGTAGAGCGTGGCATTGTAAAAGTGGGCGAAGAAGTTGAAATCGTTGGTATTCGCGCCACCACTAAAACCACCTGTACCGGTGTAGAAATGTTCCGTAAATTGCTCGACGAAGGTCGCGCTGGTGAGAACGTAGGTGTGTTGTTGCGCGGTACCAAGCGTGACGAAGTTGAGCGTGGTCAAGTATTGGCCAAGCCAGGCACTATCAAGCCGCACACCCACTTCGAAGCAGAAGTATACGTATTGTCCAAAGACGAAGGTGGTCGTCACACGCCTTTCTTCAAAGGCTACCGTCCACAGTTCTACTTCCGTACCACTGACGTAACTGGCGCCTGTGAGCTGCCTGAAGGCGTTGAAATGGTTATGCCTGGTGACAACATTCAAATGAAAGTCACCCTGATTGCTCCCATTGCGATGGAAGACGGTCTGCGCTTTGCGATCCGCGAAGGCGGCCGTACAGTAGGCGCAGGTGTTGTTGCTAAAATTCTCGCTTAATCAAATTAAGTGAGTGATGAGCTGGCGGCCTTCGGGCCGTCAGTTGTAGTTTAGGCCAGTAGTTCAATTGGTAGAGCACCGGTCTCCAAAACCGGGTGTTGGGGGTTCGAGTCCCTCCTGGCCTGCCATATCTGCGGTACTTCCTGTCGGTATCCCAACCCTTCCATTGAGTCGAGTATGACTACCAAAGTAGAAGCGCCTGAATTTCGCTTGGATTTCGTTAAGTGGCTGGTGATCGTAGCGCTTATCGCCTTGGCGGTGCTCGGAAATTCTTATTTCAGTGATAAGCCCGTCATTGTGCGCGTTATAGGCGTGATTGTGCTGGGTGCTGCCTCTGTGGGTGTCGCACTTTTTACCGCGAAAGGCCATGCCTTTTTGGGTTTGTTGAAAGCGGCTCGCATTGAGTTGCGTAAGGTTGTATGGCCCACTAAGCCTGAAGCGAATCAGACCACCTTGCTGGTGTTGGGTGTGGTTGCTGTTGCCAGTTTAATCCTTGCCCTGATCGACTCGATCCTCGGTTGGATCACATCCCAAGTAATACAGTAGGAGGCACTCCATGGCTAAGCGTTGGTACGTGGTTCACGCCTATTCCGGTTTTGAAAAAAAGGTAGCGGCCTCTATTAAAGAGCGCATCGAGTTGCACGGCATGCAAGAGCATTTCGGCGATGTGTTGGTGCCTACTGAAGAAGTGATTGAAATGCGCGGCGGCCAAAAGCGCAAATCGGAGCGGAAATTTTTCCCCGGTTATGTATTGGTCAATATGGAGTTAAATGACGACGCGTGGCACTTGGTGAAAGAGACTCCACGTGTGATGGGTTTCATTGGCGGCAAAGCCGATAGGCCAGCCCCGATTACAGAGGCGGAAGCACAGTTAATTTTGCGTCGTGTGGACGATTCTGTTGATAAGCCAAGGCCCAAGACTATTTTTGAACCGGGCGAAATGGTGCGCGTAATTGATGGGCCCTTTAACGACTTCAATGGTGTGGTTGAAGAGGTTAACTACGATAAGAACCGTTTGCGTGTGGCTGTACTGATCTTCGGTCGCTCCACGCCTGTTGAGCTGGAATTTAGCCAGGTCGAAAAAGCTTAATATTTTTCACGGCCGCCGCAGGGTTTCCTGCGGCGGCTTTTCACGTTCTGCTCTCGGGCGGAACAGGGGAGCCTGTGATCAGCAGTCGCCGCTGCTGGGAGGCGTTTAACCCAATAGGGGGAAGTAACAATGGCAAAGAAGATAGAAGCTTATATTAAGCTGCAAGTGAAGGCCGGTCAGGCCAACCCAAGTCCACCAGTGGGCCCGGCTCTGGGTCAAAAAGGTGTGAACATTATGGAGTTCTGTAAGCAGTTCAATGCGCAGACTCAAGGTATGGAACTGGGTTCGCCCGTACCTGTGATCATCAGCGTGTACAGTGACCGCAGCTTTACCTTCACTATGAAAACACCACCGGCGTCTTTCTTGTTGAAGAAAGCGGCTGGCTTGAAGAGCGGTAGCCCGCGCCCCAACACTCAAAAAGTGGGCAAGGTTACTCGTGCACAATTAGAAGAAATCGCCAAGGCCAAAGAGCCGGATCTGACCGCTGCTGATATGGACGCCGCTGTGCGTACTATCGCTGGCTCAGCCCGTTCCATGGGCTTGGATGTGGAGGGTTTATAAGATGGCTAAGTTATCCAAGCGTCAACGTGAGATCCGCGCCAAAGTCGATTCCAGCAAGCTGTACAGCATCGATGAAGCCGTAGCCCTACTCAAAGAATTATCCAAAGTTAAGTTCGCTGAGACTTTTGAGACCGCGATTAACCTGGGTATTGACCCGCGTAAATCCGACCAAGTGGTGCGCGGCGCGACCACTCTGCCACACGGTAACGGTAAAGACGTGCGCGTAGCCGTATTTACTCAGGGCGCCAATGCGGATGCGGCCAAAGCGGCCGGCGCTGAGTTTGTGGGTATGGAAGATCTGGCCGAGCAAATCAAAGGCGGCATGATGGATTTTGACGTGGTGATCGCAGACCCTGCGGCCATGCGTGTAGTCGGTCAATTAGGTCAAGTGTTGGGCCCACGCGGCTTAATGCCTAACCCCAAAACTGGCACTGTGACACCTGATGTGGTGACTGCAGTGAAAAATGCCAAAGCCGGTCAGGTGCGTTTCCGCGCTGATAAAGGCGGCATCATCCACGGTGGTATCGGCAAGATTTCGTTCAGTGCTCAAGCAGTGAAAGAAAATTTAGAAGCGCTAGTGACCGATCTTAAGCGTTTGAAGCCTGCTACCTCCAAAGGCATCTACCTGCGCAAGATCGCTCTTAGCTCCACCATGGGCCCAGGTTTGAATATCGACCTTGCGTCCTTGGATGTGAAATAAGGTTTATCCGTAATATCCGTGCCGTTTGGCACATGCGGCGGGCAACTGCCGCAGTAAATGACTTTGGGGTTCAGCAGCGCTGAACTGTCAAAGACCGTAGGCAGGGCGTAGCTCTTTAATCCTCGCGAGTATGCGAGGGCCTACGCAGATGGTGAGACCCCGTTCAGAGTGTTGTGTTGGCCTGGTCGTTATCGATGCGGCCACTGCAGATTTTTGAATGACATCACCAAATCAATGACTCACAGCCGCAAGGCGTGAGTGTGAAAACAAAACGATAGGCTTGCCTATCACAACTGGAGAAATCCCGTGGCACTAGGACTTGAAGGTAAAAAAGCGATTGTCGCTGAAGTCCATGAAGTTGCTAAAGGCGCATTATCCGCTGTTGTTGCTGATTCTCGCGGTGTAACCGTGGGCAAGATGACAGCGTTGCGCAAACAGGCTCGTGCAAGCGGCGTTTGGGTAAAAATCGTCCGTAACACACTGGCCCGTCGTGCTGTAGAAGGCACCGCTTACGAATGTCTCGTCGAGAGCTTCGTAGGTCCCACTTTAATCGCATTCTCTAACGAGCACCCAGGTGCCGGCGCGCGTATCCTGGCGGATTTCGCTCGCGAGAACGATAAGTTTGAGATCAAAGCGGCCGCGTTTGAAGGTCAGATTGTTAACGTTGGCATGTTGGCAACTCTGCCAACGTACGACGAGGCAATCTCACGCTTGATGGCGACGATGTTAGAAGCAGCTGCAGGCAAATTGGTCCGTACTATTGCGGCCATTCGCGACCAAAAAGAAGAGCAAGCCGCCTAATTGGGCTGCTTGTACCAAGCAATTTATTGAGCACTTCGCTCGTTTATATAGGATTGAGTCATGTCTCTGACTAAAGAAGATATCATCAATGCCATCGCTGAAATGTCAGTTAAAGATGTAGTAGAACTGATCACTGCAATGGAAGAAAAATTCGGCGTGAGCGCCGCTGCTGCCGTAGCCGTTGCTGCTGGCCCAGCTGCTGCTGCCGTTGAAGAGCAAACTGAGTTCACCGTTATCTTGGCTTCTGCTGGCGATAAGAAAGTGAACGTAATTAAAGCCGTTCGTGAGTTGACTGGCCTTGGCTTGAAAGAAGCTAAAGACTTGGTTGACGGCGCTCCTAAGCCAGTTAAGGAAGCGATTCCTAAGGCTGACGCTGAAGAAGCCAAGAAGAAGTTGGAAGAAGCCGGCGCAACTGTCGAGATCAAGTAAGTTGTGTTGTATTACGCCAAATCTCGGTTTGGCGCAGGGCTGGCAGGCGGTTTCGCCTGCTGGCCTTTTTCCGTTTGCAGCCTGCAATGGCTGAAGTGGTAGTTGTTGAACTGCCCGCGTGCAAGACCACGGTTACCAGGAAGTGCGCTTCCCCCGTCTTACCTAGACAACACCCCGTGAACAAGCTGAGGAATACTGATGGCTTACTCATACACTGAGAAAAAACGTATCCGTAAGGATTTCGGCAAATTGCCACACATTATGGATGTGCCTTATCTACTGGCAATTCAGTTGGATTCTTACCGCAAATTTACCCAAGCAGACCTGCCCCCACAAAGCCGTTTTGATATAGGTTTGCACGCGGCATTTAAATCTGTGTTCCCGATATTAAGTTATTCGGGCAATGCCGCTTTAGAGTACGTCAGCTACAACCTCGGCAAAGCCGCATTCGACGTCAACGAGTGTGTGCTGCGCGGCGCCACCTACGCTGTACCCCTGCGCGTTAAAGTGCGTTTGATTATTTACGATAAAGAATCGTCTACCAAAGCCATCAAAGACATCAAAGAACAAGAAGTGTACATGGGCGAAATTCCGCTCATGACCGACAACGGTACCTTTGTAATCAATGGTACTGAGCGCGTGATCGTATCTCAGCTGCACCGCTCACCCGGTGTCTTCTTCGAGCACGACAAGGGCAAAACCCACTCCTCCGGTAAGTTGCTCTACTCCGCCCGTATTATTCCCTACCGTGGTTCCTGGTTGGATTTTGAATTCGACCCGAAAGACCTAGTATTCGTGCGTATCGACCGTCGCCGCAAACTGCCTGCGACTATCCTGCTGCGCGCCCTCGGCTACAGCTCACAACAAATGTTGGAGATGTTCTACGAGACCAACAAATTCCGTATTGAAGCCGACCATAATCTGAAGTTGGAGCTGGTGCCTGCCCGCTTGCGCGGTGATGTGGCCAGCTTCGACATCACCGACAAAGACGGCAAAATCATTATCGAAGAAGGCAAGCGGATTACCCCGCGCCATATTCGCCAGATGGAAAAAGCCGGCGTTGACGAGCTCAGCGTGCCTCGCGACTACCTCTTAGGCCGTTTCTTGGCCCGCGATGTGGTCGATACCAACACCGGCGAAGTGGTGATCGAGTGCAACACGGAAATCACTAACGAAGTGGTGAACGGCCTGATTAAGGCCGGTGTGAAAGAATTCGAAACCATCTATACCAACGAACTGGACTGTGGTCCTTTCGTCGCCGACACATTGCGCAGCGATTCGGCCCGCACTCAGCTGGAAGCTCTGGTAGAAATCTACCGCATGATGCGCCCCGGCGAGCCGCCCACCAAAGAATCGGCGGAAACCCTGTTTCAAAACCTTTTCTTCTCGCCAGAGCGTTATGACCTGTCTGCGGTTGGCCGCATGAAGTTCAACCGCCGGCTGGGCCGCGAAGCCGAGCAGGGCGAGGGCACACTCTCCAACGACGATATAGTTGATGTATTGAAAACCCTCATCGCCATCCGCAACGGTAAAGGTGTGGTGGACGATATCGACCACTTGGGCAACCGCCGTGTGCGCTCTGTCGGTGAGATGGCGGAAAACCAATTCCGCGTCGGCCTGGTGCGTGTTGAGCGCGCGGTGAAAGAGCGTTTGTCCATGGCTGAAAGCGAAGGCTTGATGCCGCAGGATTTGGTCAACGCCAAGCCAGTTGCCGCTGCTGTGAAAGAGTTCTTCGGTTCCAGCCAGTTGTCGCAGTTTATGGACCAAAACAACCCGCTCTCTGAAGTGACCCACAAGCGCCGCGTCTCGGCCTTAGGGCCCGGTGGTTTGACCCGTGAGCGCGCAGGCTTTGAAGTGCGCGACGTACACGCCACTCACTACGGCCGCGTATGTCCTATTGAAACCCCTGAAGGTCCCAACATCGGTTTGATTAACTCGTTGGCCACCTACGCTCGCACCAACAGCTACGGCTTTTTAGAAAGCCCCGTGCGCCGCGTGGTGAATGGCAAGGTCACTAACGATATTGAGTACCTGTCGGCCATTACTGAGTCCCAGTATGTGATCGCCCAGGCGTCAGCTACCTTGGATGCTGAAGGCCGTTTGATTGACGAGCTGGTTTCAGTGCGTCACCAGATGGAATTCGCCCTGATGCCGCCGACGGAAGTGCAGTATATGGACGTGTCGCCGCGCCAAGTGGTATCGGTGGCTGCCTCCTTGATCCCGTTCCTCGAACACGATGACGCCAACCGCGCCTTGATGGGTTCGAACATGCAACGTCAAGCCGTTCCTACTTTGAAGGCGCAAAAGCCTTTAGTGGGCACCGGTATGGAGCGCAATGTGGCCTCCGACTCAGGCGTGTGTGTGGTGGCTAAGCGCGGTGGGGTAGTGGACCGTGTGGATGCTGGCCGTATCGTGATTCGTGTAGCCAACAATGAAGTGGAAGCCGGTGAAGCCGGTGTGGATATTTACAACCTCACCAAATACACCCGCTCCAACCAAAACACCTGTATCAACCAGCGTCCGATTGTGCGTCTAGGCGACACCGTCTCCCGCGGTGATATTCTGGCCGACGGCCCGTCTGTAGACTTAGGTGAGCTGGCCCTGGGCCAAAACATGCGCATTGCCTTCATGCCCTGGAATGGCTACAACTATGAAGACTCCATTTTGGTGTCTGAGCGCGTGGTGCAGGAAGATCGCTTTACCACTATTCACATCCAAGAACTCACCTGTATCGCCCGCGATACCAAGCTTGGCAGTGAAGAAATCACCGCTGATATTCCCAACGTGGGTGAAGGCGCTCTGGCCAAGCTGGACGAGTCCGGCATCGTGTACATAGGTGCAGAAGTAGGCCCCGGCGATATTCTGGTGGGCAAGGTGACACCTAAGGGTGAAACTCAATTAACCCCAGAAGAGAAGTTGCTGCGCGCCATCTTTGGTGAAAAAGCCTCTGATGTTAAAGACACCTCGCTGCGCGTGCCTACCAGTACCAAGGGTACGGTTATTGACGTGCAAGTCTTTACCCGCGATGGTTTGGAAAAAGACCAGCGCTCACGTGAGATTGAAAAAGCTCAGCTTAATAAAGTGCGCAAAGACCTCAATGAGGAATACCGCATCGTTGAACAGGCTACTTTTGAGCGCTTGCGTGCGGCTTTAGTTGGCCAAATCGCCAGCGGTGGCAAAACCGTTAAAAAAGGCGCCCCGGTTACCGACGAAATGTTGGATGAGCTGGATAAAAAAGACTGGTTCAAACTGCGCATGAATGAAGAGCATTTGAACGAGCAGCTGGAAAAGGCGGAGGCCCAATTGGCCGAGCGTCGCAAAGAGCTGGATGAGCGCTTTGAAGATAAAAAACGCAAACTGGAAACCGGCGATGACCTGGCTCCAGGTGTGTTGAAGATCGTTAAGGTGTACCTGGCGATCAAGCGTCGCATCCAGCCCGGTGACAAAATGGCCGGACGCCACGGTAACAAAGGGGTTATCTCGGTCATTATGCCTGTGGAAGACATGCCCAATGACGAGAACGGCGTGCCTGTGGACATAGTGCTCAACCCTCTGGGTGTACCTTCGCGGATGAACGTAGGTCAGGTGCTGGAGATGCACTTGGGCCTTGCCGCAAAAGGCCTGGGCGAGAAGATCAACGGCATGCTGGTGCAGCAAAAAGCCGTTGCTGAGGTGCGTAGCTTCTTAGAAGAGATCTACAACAAAACCGGCAGCGCTCGCGATAAAGAAGACTTGGCCAGCCTGTCCGACAACGAAGTGTTGGAGTTGGCTCGCAACCTAGTGGACGGTGTGCCCATGGCAACGCCTGTATTCGACGGTGCCAAAGAGTCAGAAATCAAAGCTCTGCTGCGCCTTGCTGACATGCCGGAATCCGGTCAGATGCAACTCTACGATGGCCGTACCGGCGACGCCTTCCAGCGTCACACCACGGTTGGCTACATGTATATGTTGAAACTGAACCACTTGGTGGATGACAAGATGCACGCCCGTTCAACCGGTTCGTACAGCTTGGTTACCCAGCAGCCCCTCGGCGGTAAAGCCCAGTTTGGTGGTCAGCGTTTTGGAGAGATGGAAGTGTGGGCGCTGGAAGCCTATGGCGCCGCGTACACCTTACAAGAAATGCTCACCGTGAAGTCCGATGACGTGGCGGGCCGTACCAAGATGTATAAAAACATCGTGGATGGCGACCACCGTATGGAGCCAGGCATGCCGGAGTCTTTCAACGTATTGGTGAAAGAGATCCGCTCCTTGGCGATCAACATCGAACTGGAAAACGAAGCCTAATCAACCCGTGATACAAGGCGGCGGGGACGAGTCCCCGCCTTGCGCTGCCCCCACAGGAGAACGCTCTTGAAAGATTTGCTGAATTTACTCAAAAACCAAGGCCAACCCGACGAGTTCGATGGAATTCGCATCGGCCTTGCGTCACCGGAAATGATCCGCGCCTGGTCATTTGGTGAAGTGAAAAAACCTGAAACCATTAACTACCGCACCTTTAAGCCCGAGCGTGAAGGCCTCTTCTGCGCCAAGATTTTCGGGCCCGTAAAAGACTACGAATGCTTGTGCGGCAAGTACAAGCGCATGAAACACCGCGGCATCATCTGTGAAAAATGCGGCGTTGAAGTGACCTTGGCGAAAGTGCGCCGCGAGCGCATGGGCCATATTGAGCTGGCGAGCCCTGTCGCCCACATTTGGTTTTTAAAATCCCTGCCCAGCCGTATCGGCTTGTTGCTGGATATGACCCTGCGCTCTATCGAGCGCGTGTTGTACTTTGAAAGCTATGTAGTGGTTGACCCGGGTATGACTACCCTGGAGCGCGGCCAGCTGCTCACCGACGAGCAGTACTACGAATCGATGGAAGAATTCGGTGATGAGTTCGAGGCCATGATGGGTGCTGAAGCTATCAAGCGCCTGATGACCGACCTGGATTTACCTTCTGAAATTCAGATGTTGCGCGAAGAAATTCCCAACACCAATTCAGAGACCAAGGTTAAAAAGCTCTCCAAGCGTTTGAAGCTGATCGAGGCCTTTGTGCAGTCAGGCAACAAGCCTGAGTGGATGGTGATGGAAGCTCTGCCGGTATTGCCACCAGATTTGCGCCCACTGGTTCCTCTGGACGGCGGCCGCTTTGCGACCTCTGACCTGAACGACCTGTACCGCCGGGTGATCAACCGTAACAACCGTTTAAAGCGTCTGTTGGATCTCAACGCGCCCGACATTATCGTCCGCAACGAAAAGCGTATGCTGCAAGAGGCGGTCGATGCGCTGCTCGATAACGGCCGTCGCGGCCGTGCCATCACAGGCTCTAACAAGCGCCCACTGAAATCCTTGGCCGATATGATCAAGGGTAAACAAGGTCGCTTCCGTCAAAACCTGTTGGGTAAGCGAGTGGACTACTCAGGCCGTTCGGTAATCGTGACCGGCCCGACCCTGCGTCTGCACCAGTGTGGTCTGCCGAAGAAAATGGCGCTGGAACTGTTCAAACCGTTTATCTTCAGCAAACTAGAACTGCGCGGCCTTGCCACTACTATTAAAGCCGCCAAGAAAATGGTGGAGCGGGAAGATCCCGTTGTGTGGGACATCTTGGATGATGTGATCCGCGAACACCCCGTGTTGCTCAACCGCGCACCGACCCTCCACCGCTTGGGTATTCAAGCGTTTGAACCTGTTCTGATTGAAGGTAAAGCGATCCAGCTGCACCCCTTGGTGTGTACCGCTTATAACGCGGACTTCGACGGTGACCAGATGGCGGTACACGTACCCCTGACCATCGAAGCCCAGTTGGAAGCGCGCGCCCTGATGATGTCCACCAACAACATCCTCTCGCCCGCCTCCGGTGAGCCGATCATCGTACCTTCGCAGGACGTGGTATTGGGCCTTTACTGGATGACCCGTGAGCGTACCAACGCGCGCGGCGAAGGCATGGTGTTTACCGACTCCAAAGAGGTCAGCCGCGCCTATCACGGCAAACAAGTGGATCTGCAAGCGCGCATTCGCTGCCGTATCAAAGAAGTGATCACCCGTGAAGACGGTAGCAACGAAGAGATCACGTCCCTGCAGGACACCACCGTTGGCCGCGTATTGCTGTGGGAGATTGTGCCCGCCGGTATTCCATTTGAAAAAATTAACCGCCCGATGGTGAAAAAAGCCATCTCCGGCGTGATCAACTACTGCTATCGCATCGTGGGCCTAAAATCCACGGTGATCTTTGCTGACCGCTTGATGTACACCGGTTACGAGTACTCCACGCGCTCGGGTTGTTCTATCGGTGTAAACGACTTTGTAATTCCGGCTGAAAAAGCGGAAATTATTGGTCGCGCTGAGTCGGAAGTTAAAGAGATCGAAAGCCAATACGCCTCAGGTCTTGTGACCCACGGTGAGAAGTACAACAAGGTGATCGACATCTGGTCTCGCGCCAACGACCTAGTGGCTAAGTCCATGATGGAAGGTATCTCCAAAGAAACCGTGGTGAATAAAGCCGGTACTGAAGAGAAACAAGACTCCTTCAACTCAGTATTCATGTATGCCGACTCAGGCGCGCGGGGTTCGCCTGCACAGATCCGTCAGCTCGCCGGTATGCGCGGCCTGATGGCGCGTCCGGACGGATCGATCATCGAAACCCCCATCACGGCTAACTTCCGTGAAGGTTTGAACGTATTGCAATACTTCATCTCCACGCACGGTGCTCGTAAAGGTCTTGCGGATACGGCGTTGAAAACGGCTAACTCCGGGTACTTAACGCGCCGCTTGGTAGACGTAGCCCAAGACGTGGTCATCACTGAAGTAGATTGCGGCACCGACAACGGCCTGGTGATGAGCCCAGTCATTGAAGGTGGCGACGTTATTGAATCCCTGGGTGATCGTATTCTCGGTCGCGTGGTTGCCCGCGACCTGCTCAAGCCGGCCACCGACGATGTGTTAGTGCCTGCGGGCACTATGATCGACGAGCACTGGGTAGAGCGCGTAGAGGCTGCCGGTATCGACGAGGTAATGGTGCGCTCAGCGATCAGTTGTGAAACCCGCTACGGTATCTGCGCCCAGTGTTACGGCCGTGATTTGGCCCGTGGCCACCGCGTCAACGTGGGTGAGGCCATAGGTGTTATCGCCGCTCAGTCCATCGGTGAGCCGGGTACCCAGTTGACCATGCGTACCTTCCACATCGGTGGTGCGGCTAGCCGTGCCTCTGCTGTCGATAGCGTGCAAGTGAAAAAAGACGGTGTGGTGCGCGTTCTCAACATGAAAACCGTGGTGCGCGACAACGGCGACCTGGTGGCGGTATCCCGCTCCGGTCAAATTGCGATTGCCGACCCAGCCGGTCGCGAGCGCGAGCGTTATAAAATCCCGTACGGTGCGGTGATTTCCACCAAAGATGGCGCTGAAGTTAAAGGCGGCAGCATCATCGCCAAGTGGGACCCCTTAACGCACCCCATCATCTCCGAAGTTGCCGGTCGCGTGTCCTTTTCGGGCATGGAAGACGGCCTGTCGATCCGTCGTCAACAAGACGAGATCACCGGTCTGTCTACCATCCAGATTCTGGATCCTTCCGAGCGTCCTTCGGCCGGTAAAGATTTAAAACCTGCGATTACTCTGGTGGATGAAAAAGGCAATGAGCTTATCCTTGCCAACTCCAACCAGCCTGCGCACTACATGCTGCCACCCAAAGCCATTTTGTCTCTGGCCGACGGCAACATGATCCAGGTGGGCGATGTAATTGCCCGTATTCCGCAGGAAGGCTCTAAAACTCGCGACATTACCGGTGGTTTGCCACGGGTTGCTGACTTGTTTGAAGCCCGCCGCCCGAAAGAATCCTCCATCCTGGCGGAAATCTCCGGTACGGTTACCTACGGTAAAGAAACCAAAGGCAAGCGCCGCTTGGTGATCACGCCGCTCAATGGTGAGTTGCTGCCCGATGGCTCCAGCCACTATGAAGTATTAATCCCTAAGCACCGTCAATTGACCGTGTTTGAAGGTGAGGTGGTGGCCAAGGGTGAGGTGGTGTCAGACGGCCCCTCTAACCCCCATGACATTCTGCGCTTGCAGGGTGTGGTGGCACTGGCCCGCTACATCACCAACGAAATTCAAGACGTTTACCGCTTACAAGGCGTGAAGATTAACGATAAACACATTGAGGTTATCGTTCGTCAAATGCTGCGCAAGGTCGATATCCTCGAGATGGGCGACTCTGAATTCGTGAAGGGTGAGCAGACTGAATACCAGCGCACCTTGGAAGCAAACGAGAAGCTGCGCGCCAATAATCAACAACCCGCCCAGTATGAGCGTGTGTTGTTGGGTATTACCAAAGCCTCCTTGGCCACTGAATCCTTTATCTCGGCGGCCTCGTTCCAAGAGACCACGCGCGTACTGACCGAAGCGGCCGTTACCGGCAAGCTCGACAATCTGCGCGGCTTGAAAGAAAACGTGGTGGTAGGGCGCTTGATCCCAGCGGGTACAGGTTTGACCTATCACGCCACGCGCCGTCGCCGTCGCGAAGAAGCTCTGGTGGCTCAGGAAGGTGGTGTGAGTGCTGAAGCGGTTGAAGCAGCACTGACTGAAGCGCTGAAACTCAGCGCTGAGTAATTCGTCGAGTTGATGCCCTTTGCCACTAAGGCAAGGGCATCAGCTTGACGGTAGCGGGAGGCATCATTAGAATGCGCCTCCCGCATTTTCTGTGGGAGGGTGTTTGGCACCCTTACATTTTGTTTAATTAATCCCTTTGCCGTTTTTATTAACTCAGCAAAGACAATTTTTTGGAGTCCATTTTCATGGCAACGATCAACCAGTTGGTTCGTAAGCCGAGAAAACGTAAGGTTCAGAAGAGTGACGTACCAGCGTTGCAAAACTGCCCTCAACGTCGCGGTGTTTGCACCCGCGTTTACACCACAACCCCTAAGAAGCCAAACTCAGCTCTGCGTAAAGTGTGCCGTGTGCGCCTGACCAATGGCTACGAAGTAACCTCTTATATCGGTGGTGAAGGGCATAACTTGCAAGAGCACAGTGTAGTGTTAATCCGTGGCGGTCGTGTAAAAGACTTGCCTGGTGTGCGCTACCACACGGTGCGCGGTTCTCTGGATACTGCAGGTGTTGCTAAGCGTAAGCAAGCACGCTCTAAGTACGGTACTAAGCGTCCTAAATAAGGTCGTTTAACGTTTCTCGTTATACCAACCAGTAAGGCTGAGCCTTTTAGTCTCAGACAAACCTGAATACAAGTGAGTCATTTTTATGCCAAGAAGACGCGTAGTCGCTAAGCGTGAAATCCTTCCCGATCCAAAATTCGGAAGTCAAACGCTGGCGAAATTTATGAACCACGTGATGATCAGCGGAAAAAAATCTGTAGCCGAGCGTATCGTCTACGGAGCCCTGGCCACCGTGGGAGAAAAACTCAAGAAAGATCCAGTGCAAGTGTTTGAAGAAGCACTGGAAAACGTAGCTCCTCTGGTGGAAGTTAAATCCCGCCGTGTAGGTGGTGCTACGTACCAAGTGCCAGTAGAAGTTCGCCCTTCTCGTCGCACCGCCCTGGCCATGCGCTGGTTGGTGGAATACTCCCGCAACCGCGGTGAGAAATCCATGCCCGCCCGCTTAGCCGGTGAACTGATCGATGCAGCCCAAAATAAAGGCGGCGCGGTTAAAAAGCGTGAAGACGTACACCGCATGGCAGAAGCCAACAAGGCCTTCTCGCACTTCCGTTTCTAATGCGATCACTCGCTTGAAACAAAAGGCAGCTATCATGCTGCCTTTTTCTTCATCTAGCATCCACTAATTTGGGGCTCACCGTGGCACGCAAAACTCCCATCGCACGCTACCGCAATATAGGTATCTGCGCCCACGTAGACGCAGGTAAAACCACCACTACCGAACGCGTTCTCTTTTACACGGGTGTGTCGCATAAAATCGGTGAGGTTCATGATGGCGCCGCCACCATGGACTGGATGGCCCAAGAACAAGAGCGTGGTATCACCATCACCTCAGCCGCCACCACCTGCTTCTGGAAGGGGATGGGGCAACAATTTGAAGACCACCGCATCAATATCATCGACACCCCAGGCCACGTTGACTTCACCATTGAGGTTGAGCGTTCGCTGCGGGTGTTGGATGGTGCGGTAGTTGTGTTATGCGGCACCTCTGGCGTGCAGCCGCAGACTGAAACCGTCTGGCGTCAAGCGAACAAATATCATGTGCCGCGTTTGGTGTTCGTTAACAAAATGGATCGCACTGGGGCGGATTTTCGCCGCGTGGTTGCGCAGCTCAAAAACCGCCTGGGCGCCAACCCTGTGCCTCTGCAAATGACCATCGGCGCTGAGGAACACTTCAAGGGCGTGGTCGACCTGATCAAGATGAAAGCCATTATTTGGAATGAGCAAGACCAGGGTATGACCTTCACCTACGGCGACATTCCTGCCGAGATGGAGGATGAATGCGAAGAAATGCGCAGCTTCCTGGTGGAATCCGCTGCGGAAGCCAATGATGAGTTCATGGATAAATACCTCGGGGGCGATATGCTCAGCGAGGAAGAAATTAAAGCGGGTATCCGCGCGCGTACTTTGGCTGGTGAGATTATTCCCGTCATAGGCGGTTCAGCCTTTAAGAATAAGGGCGTGCAGGCCATGCTGGATGCGGTGATTGAATACCTGCCTGCGCCTACCGAGGTTAAGCCCATCGAGGGCATCTTGGATAATGGCCAGCCCGCTGTGCGCCACGCAGATGATGCAGCTCCGTTCGCCGCGCTGGCGTTTAAGATTGCCACCGACCCTTTCGTGGGGACCTTGACCTTCTTCCGAGTCTATTCCGGCACGCTCAATTCCGGTGACGCCGTGTACAACCCCGTTAAGGGCCGTAAGGAGCGCATTGGCCGCATGGTGCAAATGCACGCCAATCAGCGCGATGAAATTAAAGAAGTCTTGGCTGGTGATATAGCTGCTGGCATAGGTCTTAAAGATGTCACTACAGGCGACACCCTCTGTGCCATAGAGAGTGTAATCACGCTTGAGCGTATGGAATTTCCTGAGCCGGTGATTTCCCTGGCGGTGGAGCCTAGAACCCAGGCTGATCAGGAGAAAATGGGGGTTGCTTTGGGCAAATTGGCCCAAGAAGATCCCTCGTTCCGCGTAAAAACCGACGAAGAAACCGGCCAGATTATTATCTCCGGTATGGGCGAGTTGCACCTGGATATCATCGTTGATCGTATGCGCCGTGAGTTCAACGTCGAGGCCAATGTAGGTAAGCCTCAGGTGGCCTACCGCGAAGCGATTCGCAACACCTGTGAAATCGAAGGCAAATTCGTGCGGCAATCTGGCGGCCGAGGCCAATACGGCCACTGTTGGATCCGCTTTGAGCCTGCTGAAAAAGAAGGTTTGGAGTTTGTTAACGAGGTGGTTGGCGGTGTGGTACCAAAGGAATTTATCCCGGCCATAGGTAAGGGCATTGAAGAGCAAATGAAAAACGGTGTGCTGGCGGGTTATCCTCTGCTGGGCTTAAAGGCAACCGTGTACGATGGGTCATATCACGATGTGGACTCGTCGGAAATGGCCTTTAAAATAGCGGCTTCCATGGCCACTAAAAAGCTTTCGCAGCACGGCGGGGCAGTATTGCTTGAGCCTGTCATGAAGGTTGAAGTCATTACGCCGGAGGAAAATATGGGTGATGTGGTGGGTGATCTCAATCGCCGCCGCGGGCTGATATTGGGTATGGAAGAGTCCTCCATGGGTAAAATTATCAACGCTGAGGTGCCCTTGGCGGAGATGTTTGGCTATGCCACGGCTCTGCGGTCGGCAACCCAGGGGCGCGCTACCTACTCGATGGAATTTGCTCAGTACAGCGAAGCACCAGCAAACATTGTCAAAGAAATTATCGCCAGAAACACAACGGGCGGCTAAAGTACGCAAACTTTTTTAACGTAGAAACCTTTTTAAGAGGAAATAACAGTGGCAAAGGCTAAATTTGAACGTAACAAACCCCACGTAAACGTCGGCACAATCGGCCACGTAGACCACGGTAAAACGACGCTGACAGCAGCTCTTACCCGCGTATGCGCTGAAACTTGGGGTGGTCAAGCGGTTGCTTTTGACGGTATCGACAAAGCACCAGAAGAAAAAGCCCGTGGTATCACCATCTCTACCTCACACGTAGAGTACGACTCAGCTGATCGTCACTACGCCCACGTAGACTGCCCAGGCCACGCCGACTATGTTAAAAACATGATCACCGGTGCGGCGCAAATGGACGGTGCGATCCTGGTCTGCGGTACCACTGACGGCCCCATGCCACAAACTCGCGAGCACATCCTGCTGTCTCGCCAAGTAGGCGTACCTTACATCGTTGTGTTCCTGAACAAAGCCGACCTGTTGGCCGACGACTGTGGCGGCGTAGGATCTGACGAATACAACGAAATGCTTGAACTGGTTGAGATGGAAATTCGCGACCTGTTGAACACCTACGAATTCCCCGGTGACGACACTCCCATCATTGCAGGTTCTGCATTGATGGCTTTGGAAGGTAAAGACGACAACGAATTGGGCGTATCTGCTGTTCGTAAATTAGTACAAGCGCTTGATTCCTACATCCCACAGCCAGAGCGCGCCATCGACAGACCGTTCTTGATGCCAATCGAAGACGTATTCTCTATTTCTGGCCGCGGTACCGTAGTAACTGGCCGTGTAGAGCGTGGCATTGTAAAAGTGGGCGAAGAAGTTGAAATCGTTGGTATTCGCGCCACCACTAAAACCACCTGTACCGGTGTAGAAATGTTCCGTAAATTGCTCGACGAAGGTCGCGCTGGTGAGAACGTAGGTGTGTTGTTGCGCGGTACCAAGCGTGACGAAGTTGAGCGTGGTCAAGTATTGGCCAAGCCAGGCACTATCAAGCCGCACACCCACTTCGAAGCAGAAGTATACGTATTGTCCAAAGACGAAGGTGGTCGTCACACGCCTTTCTTCAAAGGCTACCGTCCACAGTTCTACTTCCGTACCACTGACGTAACTGGCGCCTGTGAGCTGCCTGAAGGCGTTGAAATGGTTATGCCCGGTGACAACATCCAAATGAAAGTCACCCTGATCGCTCCCATTGCGATGGAAGACGGTCTGCGCTTTGCGATCCGCGAAGGCGGCCGTACAGTAGGCGCGGGTGTTGTTGCTAAAATTCTCGCTTAATTTATAAGCGCAGAAGCTGTCTGCAAAAACCGATAAAAAGGGGCCTTGGGCCCCTTTTTATTTTCGGATTTTGGCGGCAAAGGTATTTTAATTTTTTAAACGGATTGACTCTCGGGGGTGTTTTTTCTGGCGCCTGATGGGTATGGTCATGCCTGTGAATGGTTCGGCAAAATAATTGCAAATAAGGCTTGACGGGGTAGGGGGGCATACATAGAATTGCGCCTCCATTTTGTGGGTGCCTGATTAGAAGTAGGGCACAGCACGAAAGTTCTTTAAAAATTCTGGAGTTTTGGTTCACATGACGAATCAGCGTATTCGAATTCGCTTGAAGGCCTTTGATCATAAGTTGATTGATGCCTCCACACAAGAAATCGTGGAAACTGCAAAGCGTACCGGTGCCCAAGTGCGCGGTCCGATTCCGCTGCCCACACGCAAAGAACGCTTCACTGTTTTGATTTCGCCGCACGTTAACAAAGATGCGCGTGATCAATACGAAATCCGTACTCACAAGCGTCTGTTAGACATTGTTGAGCCAACTGAAAAGACTGTTGACGCACTGATGAAGCTGGATCTTGCAGCCGGTGTAGAAGTTCAAATCAGTCTTGGTTAAAACTCCAAGCCAGCCCTTAAAAAGGGGTGTGTAACGCTCTGAAATGGGCGGCCATAGCGGGTAAGAGCCCCGTACACTAAGAGGTCATAAAAATGAATATCGGTATTGTCGGCCGCAAAAGCGGTATGACACGTCTATTTACAGCGGATGGTTCATCCATTCCTGTTACTGTGATTGAGGCTCGGCCCAATCGCATCACTCAGCTTAAGAGTCTGGAGTCCGACGGCTACACAGCCGTGCAGGTGACTGTGGGTTCTCGCAAAGCGTCCCGCGTGGTTAAGCCTGCCAAAGGTCATTTTGAAAAAGCGCAAGTTGAAGCCGGTGCTAGCAGCTGGGAATTGCGTGCTGATTCTTTGGACGCTTTCTCTGTCGGTGGTCAAATTACTGTTGAAGCCTTCGCTGAAGGTCAAATCGTGGATGTTACCGGTCAATCCAAGGGTAAGGGTTTCCAGGGCGTAATTAAGCGCTGGAACTTCTCCATGCAGGATGCGACCCACGGTAACTCACGTTCTCACCGTGCTCCCGGTTCTATTGGTCAAAACCAAACCCCAGGTCGCGTTTACAAAGGCAAGAAAATGGCCGGTCATATGGGCGCTGAGCGCGTGACCGTGCAAAGCCTCGAGATTGTTAAGGTCGACGTAGCGCGCAACCTTCTTTTAATAAAAGGTGCGGTTCCAGGTGCTCCCGGTGGTGACGTGATCGTGCGTCCTGCTGTTAAAGCGCGTAAAAACGGTTAATTTCCGAGGGGGTCGTCCGTGGAAATCAATATTGCAACAGCTAACGGTGCTGCTGCTGGGACCCTGAGTGTTTCAGACGTTGCATTTGGTAGAGAGTTTAATCAAGACTTGGTGCACCAAGCTGTAGTAGCTTACATGGCTGGTGGTCGTCAGGGCAGTAAAGCACAAAAAAACCGCTCCGATGTGTCGGGTGGTGGCAGAAAACCTTGGAAGCAAAAAGGTTCGGGTCGGGCGCGTGCCGGTAGTATCCGTAGCCCGCTTTGGAGAGGGGGCGGTACCACGTTCGCCGCTCGCCCACGCAACTTCGATCAGAAGCTCAACAAGAAAATGTATCGCGCGGCTGTGCAATGCATCTTGTCTGAACTGGTTCGTCAGGATCGCTTAGTTTTGGTTCAGGATTTCGATGTTGAATCGCCTAAAACCAAAACTCTGTTGGCTAAATTGACCGCAATGAATTTGACCAATGCGTTAATCGTTGGCGATGCAGTGAGCGAAAATCTGTATTTGGCTGCTCGTAACTTACACAACATTGACGTGCGAGATGCGCAGGCGATTGATCCTGTAAGTCTGATTCGTTTTGACAAAGTGGTCGTGACCGTTGCAGCCCTCAAAAAACTTGAGGAGTCTCTGGTATGAATCAAGAGCGAATCTATAAGATTTTGTTAGCGCCTGTGGTGTCAGAGAAAACCTCTGTAATCGCAGAGTCTTCTAACCAAGTCGTATTCAAAGTGCTGAAAAATGCCACTAAGCCTGAAATCAAAACTGCCATTGAAAAACTGTTCAATGTGAAAGTGCAAAATGTTCAGGTGTTAAACGTCAAAGGTAAGACCAAGCGTACTCGCCACGGTTTGGGCGTGAAAAGCGACTGGAAAAAAGCCTACGTCCGTCTTGAAGCAGGTCAAGAATTTGACCTGGCTGTAGCTGAATAAGGAGTGCGTAGAAATGACTATCGTTAAGCGTAAACCCACATCTCCAGGCCGACGTTTTGTTGTTAGCGTTGTTAATGCTGATCTGCACAAGGGCGCACCACATGCTCCTTTGTTGGAGAAGAAAAGCAAATCTGGCGGCCGTAACAATGCTGGCCGTATCACCACTCGCCATGTTGGCGGTGGTCATAAGCAACATTATCGAGTGATCGACTTTAAGCGTAGTAAAGATGGCATCCCTGCTGTTGTTGAGCGTCTGGAATACGATCCCAACCGCACAGCTCATATCGCGTTGGTATGTTATGCCGATGGTGAGCGTCGCTACATTATTGCTCCTAAGGGCTTGAATGCAGGTGACAAAATAGAATCCGGCAATGCCGCCTCTATCAAGGTCGGTAACACTCTGCCGCTGCGCAATATCCCGCTCGGAAGCAATATCCATTGCGTGGAATTGAAGCCTGGTAAAGGCGCTCAGTTGGCTCGATCAGCGGGAGCTAGCATCCAGTTGGTCGCCAAAGAAGGTGCTTACGTCACTGTGCGTCTTCGCAGCGGTGAAATGCGCAAAATTCTGTCTGATTGTCGCGCCACTTTGGGCGAAGTATCGAACAGCGAGCACAACCTGCGTTCCTTGGGTAAAGCTGGTGCAACACGTTGGAGAGGTGTACGCCCAACTGTTCGTGGTGTGGCCATGAACCCAGTTGATCACCCGCATGGTGGTGGTGAAGGTCGTACATCGGGTGGTCGTCACCCAGTGTCTCCATGGGGCGTTCCTACGAAGGGTTACAAAACTCGTAAGAACAAGCGTACCACTAACATGATTGTGCGTCGTCGCACCAAGTAATTGGCGACGATTAACTAGCTAGCGAGGAATTTGCAGTGCCACGTTCACTGAAGAAAGGCCCTTTCATCGATCATCACTTGTTGAAAAAAGTGGAAGTTGCCGTAGAGAAAAACGATCGTCGCCCCATCAAAACCTGGTCGCGCCGTTCAATGATTCTGCCTGAAATGGTAGGTCTAACAATCGCCGTGCATAACGGCAAACAGCATGTGCCCGTTTCAATTAATGAAGAGATGGTGGGTCACAAGCTGGGTGAGTTTGCAGCAACCCGTACCTATCGTGGTCACGCTGCTGATAAAAAAGCTAAGCGTTAATCAGACCGGCATACGAGGGTAATCGAGATGGAAGTAGCAGCAGTATTACGCGGTGCACGTCTATCAGCGCAAAAAGCACGCCTGGTTGCGGATCAAGTTCGCGGCAAAGGTGTTGAAGAAGCACTGAATGTATTGACGTTTAGCACTAAGAAGGGCGCTTTGCTGGTTAAGAAAGTGCTTGAGTCCGCCATCGCTAACGCCGAGCACAACGAAGGCGCCGATGTAGACGAATTAAAAGTGTCCACAATTTTTGTGGATGAAGGTTTAACCATGAAGCGGGTCAAGCCGCGCGCTAAGGGTCGAGCTGACCGTATTTCTAAGCGCACGTGCCATATCACCGTCAAAGTAGCCAGCAAATAAGAGAGCGGACGTTATGGGTCAGAAAGTACATCCGACGGGTATTCGTCTCGGAATTGTTAAAAAGCACACTTCGACTTGGTATGCAGGCAACGGTCAGTACGCTGATAAGTTATTGATCGATCTTAAAGTGCGTGAGTATTTGCAAAAATCACTCGCTCATGCTTCGGTTAGCCGCATTGATATCGAGCGCCCTGCCAATACCGCCCGTGTGACTATTCACACCGCGCGTCCAGGCATAGTGATTGGTAAAAAAGGTGAAGATGTTGAGAAATTGCGCGCGGAATTATCTAAGCGCATGGGTGTTCCCGTTCACATCAACATTGAAGAAATTCGTAAGCCTGATTTAGATGCCGCCTTAACTGCCCAGAGCATTGCTCAACAGTTAGAGCGTCGCGTTATGTTCCGCCGCGCCATGAAGCGCGCGATTCAGAACGCCATGCGTCAAGGCGCTGAAGGTGTAAAAATTCAAGTGAGCGGACGTTTGGGCGGGGCAGAAATTGCTCGTACCGAATGGGCTCGAGAAGGTCGTGTGCCCTTACACACGCTGCGTGCGGATATTGACTATTCCACCGCTGAAGCACTAACCACGTTCGGTATCCTAGGTGTGAAAGTTTGGATCTTTAAAGGCGAGATCATAGGCGGCATCGAAGAAGTCGAAGCTAATCAAAAGAAAAAAGGTTCTAAGTAAGGGGTACGCCATATGATGCAACCTAAGCGTACGAAGTTTCGTAAGCAACAGAAGGGCCGCAACCGTGGCCTTGCTCAACGCGGCTCGAAAGTTAGCTTCGGCGAATTTGGATTAAAAGCAACGGATCGCGGACGTTTGACAGCTCGTCAAATTGAAGCAGCACGTCGCGCAATGACTCGTCACGTTAAGCGTGGCGGTAAAATTTGGATTCGTGTGTTCCCGGATAAACCAATTACTCAAAAACCTCTGGAAGTTCGTCAAGGTAAGGGTAAGGGTAACGTTGAATATTGGGTATGCCAAATTCAACCGGGCAAAGTCCTATATGAAATGGAAGGTGTTTCAGAGGAAATGGCGCGTGAAGCGTTTGCCCTTGCCGCTGCAAAACTCCCAATTACAACAACATTTGTTAGACGGTCGGTGATGTAATGAACGCCAAAGATCTCAGCCAAAAAACCGTTGATGAATTGAAAGCTCTTTTGCTGGAACAACACCAGGAGCAATTCAAATTCCGTATGCAAGCTGTTACGGGTCAACTGGCGCAAACGCATTTGTTAAAGCAAAACCGCCGTACAATTGCGCGTATTAAAACTGTTCTTACGCAAAAGGCAGGTAAGTAACCATGAGTGAAGTTAAAACTGCACGTACACTCACCGGCCGAGTAGTGAGTGACAAAATGGAGAAATCCGTTGTTGTCTTAATTGAACGCCGCGTGAAACACCCCGTTTATGGTAAGTACATCAGCAAATCGTCCAAGCTAAAAGCACACGATGAACACAACGAGTGCAAAATTGGCGATTTAGTCACTATCGCAGAGTCTCGCCCGATTTCTAAAACTAAGTCTTGGACTTTAGTAAAAATCGACGAGCGCGCCACCGCGGTTTAATCGGCGTTCGAATTAGGTATTGGAGATAAACAATGATTCAAACACAATCCTATTTGGAAGTTGCTGACAACAGCGGTGCACGTCGCGTGATGTGTATTAAGGTGTTGGGCGGTTCTCACCGTCGCTATGCCAATGTTGGCGACATTATTAAAGTAAGCGTTAAAGAAGCTATCCCACGCGGCAAAGTTAAAAAAGGCCAAGTGATGAAAGCGGTTGTGGTGCGCACCAAATCAGGTGTTCGCCGCACGGACGGTTCTTTGATCAAGTTCGACGACAATGCTGCTGTGTTGCTTAACAACCAAGACTCGCCCATCGGTACTCGTATCTTTGGACCAGTTACCCGCGAGCTGCGCGGCGAAAAATTCATGAAAATAATTTCTTTGGCGCCAGAAGTTCTGTAAGTGGCCTGAGGTTTTGAGGATCGGTTATGCGTAAAATTAAGCGTGATGACGACGTTATCGTTCTCACTGGCCGCGACAAAGGCAAGCGCGGCAAAGTAAATAAAGTATTGTCTGATGGCAAATTGATCGTATCTGGCATTCAGATGGTCAAAAAGCATCAAAAGCCTAATCCTCAAGCGGGCGTCGCTGGCGGAATTATCGAAAAAGAAGCATCGATCCAGGCTTCTAATGTGGCTATCTATAATCCATCAACCAAAAAAGCTGATCGCGTTGGTTTTAAGATTTTGGAAGACGGTAAAAAAATCCGTATTTTCAAATCTACCGGCGCTGCGGTAGACGCATAAGCGCATTGAGAGAGTTATGGCTAAGTTAAAAGTCCAGTTTAAAGAAGAAATCGCCCCGCGCCTGATGGCCGAATTGGGTTTGCAAAATCCAATGGAGATTCCAAAAATCACCAAGATCACCGTGAATATGGGTGTAGGTGAAGCGGTAGGCGACAAGAAAGTGTTGGAAGCTGCGGTTGGTGATTTGGAAAAAATTACTGGTCAAAAGGCTGTTATCACCAAGGCGCGCAAATCCATCGCGGGATTCAAAATCCGTGAGGGCTGGCCCATTGGTTGTAAAGTAACTCTGCGTAGCGACAAAATGTACGAATTCTTGGAGCGTTTGGTGTCCATCGCTATTCCACGAATTCGCGATTTTCGCGGTATCAGTCCAAAGCAATTTGATGGCCGCGGCAATTTTTCCATGGGTGTCAGTGAGCAAATCATTTTCCCTGAGATCGATTACGATAAAATTGATCGTCTGCGCGGATTAGATATTTGTATATCTACTACCGCACGCAATGATGATGAAGGCCGAGCGTTACTGAAAGCCTTTAATTTTCCATTCAAAGGTTAATCGGGGAATTTATGGCTAAGAAATCCATGATTGCGCGCGAAGCCAAACGCGCCAAGTTAGTAGCAAAATTGGCAGCTAAGCGCGAAGCATTAAAAACCATCATCAGCAGCGTTTCTTCATCTGAAGGTGATGTGTGGCAAGCCTCGTTAGCCCTGCAAAAACTTCCACGAGATGCAAGTCCCTCGCGCATACAGCGTCGTTGTCGAGTGACTGGCCGTCCACATGCTGTTTATCGCAAATTCGGTCTTTGCCGACACAAATTGCGTGAAGCTGCCATGCGTGGTGACGTACCTGGCCTAGTTAAAGCTAGCTGGTAAACTACCATTCCGGAGATATAAGTAATGAGTATGCAAGATCCTGTTGCCGATATGCTTACGAGAATTCGTAACGCCCAATCGGTAGGAAAGTTTTCTGTCACTATGCCAGCGTCAAAATTGAAGCTGAGCATAGCCAAAGTTCTACAATCTGAAGGTTTCATAGGTTCAATTGAAGTCTCAGATGACCTGAAAAAGGTTATTACGTTGGAGCTTAAATATTTCGAAGGCAAGCCTGTAATTTCTGAGGTTGCCCGCGTAAGTCGTCCTGGTCTTCGCAATTATGTTGCCAAAACTGAGCTGCCTACAGTACGTGGCGGTTTGGGCATTGCCATAGTGTCTACGAGCAAGGGTGTAATGACCGACCGTGCTGCCCGTGCAGCAGGTGTTGGTGGTGAAGTGATTTGCACTGTCTTTTGATGAATTAACAGGAAATTGTTATGTCTCGTGTTGCAAAAAATCCTGTTCACTTACCAAGCGGTGTTGACGTTACGCTCCAAGGTCAGTCGATCACTGTGAAAGGTGGTAAGGGAACATTAAATCTGAATATACATTCCAGCGTGGAAATAGTACGTGAAGAAAACGTACTTACTTTTGTTGCCCGCAATGGCGACAAGGGAGCACGCGCTCAAGCCGGTTGCACACGCGCACTGGTAAACAATATGGTTGTTGGTGTAAGCCAAGGTTTTGAGAAAAAGCTTCAGTTGGTTGGTGTGGGTTATCGTGCCAAAGCCACTGGTTCTTCTCTTAGCTTAACGCTCGGCTTTTCACATCCAGTTGAATTTGAAGTTCCTGCCGGTGTTTCGGTAGAGACTCCAACTCAAACTGAAGTGGTATTGAAAAGTGCAGACAAGCAATTGTTGGGGCAGGTAGCCGCTGAAATTCGCAGCTTCCGTCCACCAGAGCCTTACAAAGGCAAGGGTGTGCGTTTTGCGGATGAAAACGTACTGCGTAAAGAAGCTAAGAAGAAGTAAGGCTTAAGACTATGAATGACAAAAAAGAATCGCGTTTGCGTCGTGCGCGCAGTACTCGTATCAGAATTCGTGGCTTAGGCGTTAATCGTCTGAGTGTGCATCGCACACCTCGCCACATTTATGCACAAATTGTTTCGTCAACAGGCGATGTAGTATTGGCTTCAGCCTCAACTCTGGACAAAGGTATATCCGTCGAGAAAACAGGCAACAGCTCCGCTGCACAAAGCGTGGGTAAGTTGATCGCTGAGCGCGCGAAAGCAGCTGGTATTACCAGTGTTGCGTTCGATCGCAGCGGATTTCGCTATCACGGTCGCATCAAGGCGCTTGCCGATGCTGCTCGTGAAGCCGGGTTAGAGTTCTAAGGGGCCGTCTATGTCTACCAATGAAAAAGAAAAAAGCGTTAACGACGGCCTGCAAGAAAAGCTCGTACAGGTTAACCGCGTATCTAAAACCGTTAAAGGTGGCCGTATTTTCGCTTTCACTGCACTTACCGTAGTTGGCGATGGCAATGGTCGTGTTGGCTTTGGTCGCGGTAAAGCGCGTGAAGTGCCAATTGCTATTCAAAAAGCGATGGAAGCTGCTCGCCGTAACATGATCACTGTTGAGTTGAGTGGCGATACATTGCATTACGCTACTAAAGGTCGCCACGGCGCTTCTAAAGTGTTTATGCAACCTGCCTCTCAGGGTACTGGAATCATCGCCGGTGGTGCCATGCGTTCTGTTTTAGAGATCGCCGGTGTACAAAACGTGCTTGCTAAGTGCTACGGCTCAACTAACCCAGTAAATGTGGTGCGCGCTACCTTTCAAGCTCTGGCCGATATGTCCTCTCCTGAATATGTAGCTGCCAAGCGTGGCAAGTCAGTTGACGAGATTTTGAATTAATCTCTCCACCTGATGAGTCTTAAGCGGAATACTTATTATGTCTAAGAAATTAGTAAAAGTAACTCAAACCAAGAGTGCAGCCGGTCGTTTGGCTGCTCACAAGGCCTGTCTTATCGGCTTGGGATTGCGTCGCATCGGCCACACGGTGGAAGTTGAAGACACCCCATCGGTGCGCGGCATGATCAATAAAGTCAGCTACATGCTGAAAATCGAGGGTTAACTCATGCGTCTAAATAGCTTAAGTCCAGCTCCTGGTCGCATCCAGGCCCCCAAGCGTGTCGGTCGCGGTATTGGCTCTGGCCTCGGCAAAACTTCTGGTCGCGGTCACAAGGGTCAAAAAGCTCGCAAGAGCGGCAACCCTCGTCCAGGTTTTGAAGGCGGTCAAATGCCTTTACAAAAGCGTTTGCCTAAGTATGGTTTTACTAGCCGTGTAGGTCGTGTAAGTGCGGAAGTGCGCTTGGACGAACTCAACAAAGTTGCGGGCAATGAAATCAATCTGCAAACCCTGTTGGAAGCAGATGTGATTCAAGCCGGTATCAAGCGTGCGAAGATTTTCTTATCCGGCGAAATCACCAAAGCGGTTACCGTTACAGGTGTTGCCGTTACTAAAGGCGCTAAGGCTGCAATTGAAGCGGCCGGTGGTAAAGTAGTGGTTGAGGGATAATTGTACACATGGCTGGCCCTAACGCATTATCTATGACAAATCAGAAAGGGTTGGGCGAGCTATGGGCTCGGCTCCGTTTCCTATTACTGGCCATATTGGTGTACCGCATAGGGACCCACATACCTGTGCCAGGCATAGATCCGGAGCAAGTTGCACGATTATTTAATCAGAACAAAAACACCATCCTTGCCATGTTCAACATGTTCTCGGGTGGTGCACTTGAGCGTATGAGTATTCTTGCGCTCGGTATTACTCCTTATATTTCCGCTTCGATCATAGTTCAAATGCTGACTTCGGTTATCCCATCGTTGGAGCAACTGAAGAAAGAGGGCGATTCGGGGCGTCGTATGATCAGCCAGTACACACGCTGGTTGACGGTAGGTTTGGCTCTTGTGCAGAGCTTTATTATGGTTGCAGGTATGCACTCTCAAGGTATGGCCTATGCCGACCTTCCTACTCTGTCTTTTTATCTTGTTGCAACCACATCCATTGTAACGGGCGCCGTGTTTCTTATGTGGCTTGGCGAGCAGGTTACCGAGCGCGGGATAGGCAATGGTATTTCAATGCTCATTTTTGCCGGTATTGTGGCCGGCTTACCTCGTGCGGCAGGTCAGGCAATAGAGAGCGCTCGCCAGGGTGATCTAAACTGGTTGCTGCTACTTGTTATCGCGATTTTAGCTGTTGCTATAGTTTGGTTTGTGGTTTTTATCGAGCGCGGTCAGCGTCGTATCACTATTCACTATGCCAAAAAGCAGCAGGGTAGGTTTGCTCATACTCAGCAAACAAGCCATCTGCCATTAAAAATCAACATGGCCGGTGTTATCCCTGTGATTTTTGCTTCAAGCCTTCTTTTGTTCCCAGCTTCGATCGCCCAGTGGTTCGGTCAAAGCTCTACAGGCAAAATAAGTGAACTATTTCAGGAGTTCGCTCTTCTCATAGGCCCCGGTCAACCGTTAAACTTCATCCTCTTTGCCGGGCTAATTATTCTCTTCTGTTTCGTGTACACAGCCATGATGTACAACCCCAAAGAGGTGGCTGAAAACTTGAAACGTGGTGGTGCATATATTCCAGGGATACGTCCTGGTGAGCACTCGGCAAAGTACATTGATACTGTGCTTACTCGCTTAACACTGGTGGGCGCTGTATACATGGCTGGGGTCGCTTTATTGCCTCAGTTCCTGGTGGTTGCTACCAAAGTGCCGTTTTATTTGGGCGGCACATCATTATTGATCGTCGTCGTTGTGGTCATGGACTTTATGTCCCAGGTGCAGTCGCACTTGATGTCCCATCAATATGAATCAGTAATGAAAAAAGCAAATTTGAAAAACTATGGCAGCAGCTCTGCCAGATAATTGAGGTTAACAATGAAAGTTCGTACTTCTGTTAAAGCCGTTTGCCGCAATTGTAAAATTGTGCGTCGCAAGGGTGTACTGCGTGTTATCTGCAGCGCAGAGCCTAAGCACAAGCAACGTCAAGGCTAATTTGGTCGCAAGACCAACCCGGTTGAGATGTTCGGCCGGTTTAGGGGTGTTAACTGTCGCAGGCTAAGTTGATAAATAGCCCTGCTATAAAAATTAGTGATATCACATAAGATAAATCGAGAAACCCCAAGCTTTCTTGGGGTTTTCTTTTACTTGTTTGGGTCGCTGTTAACACACATATTTTTACCATCTGGAGTTAAAAAATGGCTCGTATCGCTGGTGTCAACATACCAGACAACAAACACGCCGTCATTTCCCTCACCTATGTGTACGGGATTGGCCGCACCACCGCTAAGAGAATTTGCGCCACCACTGGCATTGCCGAAGACGCTAAAATCTCTTCCTTAACTGAAGACCAAATCGACTTGATTCGTAACGAAGTTACTAAAATCACAGTAGAGGGTGATTTGCGTCGTGAAGTGTCTATGAGTATTAAGCGCCTGATGGACCTCGGTTGTTACCGTGGCCTTCGTCATCGTAAGGGGCTTCCTGTGCGTGGTCAGCGTTCAAAGACAAACGCTCGAACTCGTAAAGGCCCTCGCAAGGCAATTAAGAAATAATTAACCCTCGCTACTCATAGGAATATTTCCAATGGCAAAGCCAAGTGCTAAATCAGCACCGCGCAAGAAGGTCAAAAAGACTGTAGTTGACGGTGTTGCCCATATTCATGCTTCATTTAACAATACCATTGTGACCATCACTGATCGTCAAGGTAACACTCTAAGCTGGGCTACCTCCGGCGGATCAGGTTTCCGTGGTTCACGTAAAAGTACTCCATTCGCCGCTCAGGTTGCTGCCGAGCGCGCAGGTCAAGCTGCATTGGAATACGGCCTCAAAAACCTGGACGTAGAAGTTAAAGGTCCTGGCCCTGGCCGTGAATCCGCTGTTCGTGCGCTGAATAATGTTGGTTACAAAATCACGAATATCGTCGATGTGACCCCCATACCGCACAACGGTTGCCGCCCACCTAAAAAGCGTCGTGTGTAGGAGACTGATTCATGGCTCGTTATATTGGACCTACTTGTAAATTATCCCGCCGCGAAGGTACTGATCTTTTCTTAAAGAGCGGTGCGCGTGCGTTAGATTCAAAATGTAAATTAGAAACCGCCCCCGGCCAGCACGGTCAGCGTCGTGGTCGTTTGTCTGATTACGGGGTACAGTTGCGTGAAAAGCAAAAAGTACGTCGTATTTACGGCATTTTAGAAAAGCAATTCCGTGGCTACTATAAAGAAGCTGCTCGCCGTAAAGGCGCTACTGGTGAAAACCTGTTGCAGCTTTTGGAGTGCCGCTTAGATAACGTGGTTTACCGTATGGGCTTTGGCGCCACTCGCGCTGAGTCTCGTCAGTTGGTATCGCACAAATCGCTCATGGTAAATGGCAAGGTTGTGAATATTCCTTCCTACCAAGTTCAAGTTGGCGACGTGGTTGCCGTGCGTGAAAAAGCTAAGAATCAACTGCGCATTCAAAACGCGTTGACTCTGTCTTCTCAGCGCGCTGACATTGATTGGATCGATGTAAATAGTGAGAAAAAAGAAGGCGTGTTTAAGCGCGTTCCTGATCGCGCTGATTTGTCGGCCGACATCAATGAAAACCTGATTGTGGAACTTTACTCTAAGTAACGCTTGAATATCTCTGGCACTTATTCACCTGGTTGCGAAACCAGGTATTAACATAGGTATTAACTATGCTGTTAGCTGTAAATGAATTTTTGACTCCGCGTCATATTGATGTCACCGAGCTTGCTCCTACGCGTGCCCGCGTGGTGTTAGAGCCACTTGAGCGCGGCTTCGGTCACACGCTGGGTAATGCTCTGCGCCGCATTCTTCTGTCATCTATGCCTGGCTGTGCCATTACCGAAGTCGAGATCGACGGGGTTCAGCATGAGTACAGTGCAATCGAAGGCATACAAGAAGACGTTATTGAAATTCTGCTGAATTTGAAAAATGTCGCGATTGTTATGCATGGTAAAGATCACGCGGTAGTTAGCCTGGCCAAAAAAGGCCCAGGTGTAGTTACCGCTGGCGATATCACTGTGGATCAAAGCGTTGAGATTAAAAATCCAGACCTTGTGATTGCGCATATTACGGGTGATGTGGCGCTTAATATGCGCCTGACCATCACGCGTGGTCGCGGTTATCAACCTGCGGATGCGCGCGAGAGTTCTGACGATGAGACGCGCACTATTGGCCGCTTGCATCTTGATGCATCCTACAGCCCAGTGCGCCGCCTGGCTTATTCCGTAGAAAGTGCGCGTGTTGAACAGCGTACTGACTTGGATAAATTGGTGATCGACCTGGAGACTAACGGTACCATCGATCCTGAAGAAGCCATTCGACGCGCCGCCACCATTCTGCAACAACAGCTTGCTGTGTTTGTGGATCTGGAAGGTGAGAAAGAATCTGAACCTGAGAAGAAGGAAGATCTCATTGATCCAATCCTGCTTCGCCCAGTGGATGATTTGGAGCTTACGGTTCGCTCGGCTAACTGCCTCAAAGCAGAGAATATTTACTACATTGGCGATTTGATCCAACGCACTGAAGTTGAGTTGTTGAAAACGCCGAACCTGGGTAAAAAATCACTCACTGAAATTAAAGACATACTCGCATCACGCGGCTTGTCTTTGGGTATGCGTTTAGAGAATTGGCCGCCCGCCAGTTTGAAAAATAGCGACTAAATGTTAACAAAAGGCCCGTAAGGGCCTTAGATATGACTGCTGAGAAAGCAATCAACAAAGGGTTTAAGTTATGCGTCATCGTTTAAGTGGTCGCCAGCTAAATAGAACAAGCTCTCACCGTAAGGCCATGTTTAGCAACATGGTTGCTTCACTGGTTGAGCACGAGTTGATCAAAACAACTCTGCCCAAAGCCAAAGAGCTGCGAACCTATGCTGAGCCTTTAATTACTCTGAGCAAAGTTGATAGTGTTGCCAACCGCCGTTTGGCTTTTAACCGTCTGCGCAGCAAGTCTGCCGTCGGTAAATTGTTCAACGAGTTGGGCCCTCGCTACAACACTCGCCCAGGCGGTTATCTGCGTATTATCAAGTGCGGCTTCCGCACCGGCGATAAGGCGCCTATGGCCTATGTAGAGTTAGTAGATCGTCCGATGGTGGGTGATCTGGAATCAGCTGCTAGCGCAGAGTAGGTTCTGGGCATTCTCTTTAGGGGGAGTGCTGATTTTTTTGAAAAGGCCAACCTTAGGGTTGGCTTTTTTGTTTTTGGACATTGTTATTATCATTTCGTACTTTACGATTAGCCCACAAGTTTAATTGAGAGCTAATTTTACATATCGGCCAGCTCCAACTGCGGCTATATCAGTTATTCATGGCAACTAATGTTTTCGTGGGTAATCCCTCCGTTCTAAGTCTTTTGGCTAGTTAATCGTTGTCCCCGCTCCCTTCGTCTCTACCCTCTCTTGTCTTTAACGCCTGAGATGAACCTTCTAAATACTTCAGCGCGTGCTGGATAAATAACTTCGCCATTGCCAACGAAGTTTTTTATATCTTATCCATCTGAGGTAAATCAATCTTCCTTTGCTTTAGCGATGACCAGGGCTTCGTATGTCTTAGGTATGCCGATCACAAGGGCAGAATATCGGTTGGCGGTATAGGCTTTAAATGGAAGCTGACACAGTTTGTGGGAGCGAAATTGCGCGGATGGTTAAGCGCAAACCTAAGGCCTAGGCGCGACGCAGGAAATTTCATGTGTAGCACGTCCAACATGGCCTTGTTGGGGGTTGTTCCTGTGCTGAGACATACCCCGTTTGGGAGTGTAAATGGCGGTCTGGTGATAGGTTAGTGAGGTGAAAGATGAGGATGCGCAGTTGGTTGATGCTAGTGCTGGGGTTGTTTGCCGTGCAGTGCGTTCGGGCGGAGCAGGTGCGTATGGAGGACTTTTTGGCATTGCCAGTGCCCTTGCAGAGTGCCTTGGATACACGTATCAAGCCGTTAAAACGCCGCACGGATCAGGTTACGGCGTTGCATCAGCTTCTTTACAGCGCGGCTGGTTTTAACATTATCTATAACAATCAGCGCACTCAAACTGCCAGCGAGGCGTTTTATTCCCGTTCGGGTAACTGTTTATCCCTGGCGGCTCTCTATGTGGCATCTGCTCGTTATTTGGGGATGGATGCGCGATTTCAGGCGGTGGAGATTCCGTTCCAGTGGCTGCAGCGGGATAAGACTATGTATTACCTAGGCCATGTCAATGCACTGGTGAAACTCGGCCATAACCGGGTGACGGCAGAATTTCTGGGGGCGTTTACCGCAGATGAGTCCGCTAAGTTTAAATCCACGGAAATGAGTGATGCGGAGGCCTTGGCGCGTTATTACAATAATTTAGGGGTTGAGGCTATGGTGCGGCAGGAGTCCGGCCAGGCATTTGATTATTTACAGGCGGCTATCGAAAAAAATAAAAAATATGCCGATGCCTGGGTTAATTTGGGGGTTTGGTATAAGGCGCAGCAGCGCGGGTTGGATGCTGAGCAGGCTTATTTAACGGCTGTACATTTGGATCGTAAAAACACCTCAGCATTGAGCAATTTAATGGTGTTGTATCAATCTCAGGGGCGCACACAAATGGCCGAGCAAGTGGCGGATAAGTTGCATCAACACAGATTAAAAAATCCCTATTATTTGGCGAGTTTGGCTGAGCGAGCGCTGCAGGCTAAAGATTACAGCAGCGCTGTAATTTTATTGAAAAAAGCTGTTAAAAAGCAGGAGGAAGGGCATTTTTATCAGTTGTTGGGGCAGGCTTATTTTGGTTTGGGTGAAAAATCCAAATCTCAAATGGCGCTCGAAAAATCAGTGGCTCTAGCGGCAAGCCCACAGGATAAAACCCTGCGTTCAGGCAAATTGGCGGCTTTGCGTAATCTGTCGGCGAAGCATTAAGGGGGATTATTAAATGTTTGCGGGAGCCTATTAAATGGTTGGGTTGAGAAAAAATAGCCGAGGGAATGTGCCTTGGCGCCTAACCAAAATGCCTGTTTTAAACTCAGTACAGGAGAATTTTAAGCAAATTTGATGATGTCAGGAAGAATAAAGTAATTGTTCAGGATATTTTTGTGTGCTTGAACAATCGCCGTTAAATTTGGCTTTTTATTGAGGTAATAATTGATCTTAAATGATTGGCTGACCGCAAAAAAGCTTGTTGCTCTTCGTCGTTAAGCTTTGGGTGCAGGATGCGCTCGACGCCATTTTTGCCAATAACCGCCGGTAGGCTTAAGCAAACATCATCGACACCTAAAAACCCGTCGGATTTTAAACTTACCGGCATGGTGTGTTTGGTGTCGGTGATAATGGTGTGAATAATATCTACCGCCGCGAGCGCAATGGCGTAATTGGTGTGGCCTTTGCGCCGCAGTACTTCAAATCCTGCCTGGGAGGCGCGTTTAAATAATTCGCGGCGTTGGGGTGTGTCGTCGATGGCTTCGCCACCGGCTGTGGCTACGCTCATAGCCGGGAATTGGGTTTGGCCGTGTTCGCCCAGAATATAAGCGCGAATATCCTCGGTGTGTATTTGAATATCCTCGGCCAATAATTGTCGAAAGCGGGCCGAGTCCACCAGGGTGCCGGTGCCTAACACCCGCTGGGGCGCAAAGCCTGTTAATTCGATGGCAAAATACACCAATATATCAACTGGGTTACTGACCATTACAACTTTTGCTGATGGTGAATGCTGAGCTAATTGCGGTAATAAATTGGCCATTAATTTTACATTGGCGGGGCCAAGTACTTGGCGATCCTGCATATTGGCATCCATAGGTACGGATGCGCAGATTACTAATACATCGCTGTCGGCGGTGTCGCTAATAGTTCCTGCAGAAATTTTACTCGGTGCATCGACAAATAATTGCCCGTGCCGCAAGTCTAAAACATCGCCCAATACGGATTCCGGTGTGCGCCCTACCAGCACTAATTCTTTGATAATGCTTTTAAGTGAAAGCACAAATGCTATGGCTGAACCTACATGACCTAGGCCGATAATGGAAACTTTCATAACACCCTCTAACAATTGTATTTGTGTGCTGGAGCGTTTCGGTGTGAGTGGTTGGTGGCCAGTGCGAATACATTTATCGGCATGGTTTAATTAACATTAAGGGTGCCTCAGGGAATTCACATTTCGCGGCATCGCTTCGTTATTTTTGTACTCAATTAGACATTGATACCGCTTAAACTCACTCAATCCTCGCTACCATCACAAAAATTGAATTTCCTCAGGCGCCCTTAAGGAGACTTTTATAAATTACTTTGCCCAATCATGCTTTTTTAAATGTACAGTTTCGGCCACATTCTGGTGGCACTTATAAATTCAATACTAAACGTCACTGGGTTAATAATTTCTTTTCTGAGCAAACACTTCTATAGCGGCTTTTATCACCAGGGCGTGGCGGGCGGCCAGAGCGGCTCGATTATCATCATAGCCGCCGCCAATAACCGTTGCCACTGGAATACCGAGGCTTTTACAGGTGTTGAGTACAGATAAATCCCGCTGATAAATTCCCGCTTCGCTCACCGCAAAATGCCCTAGTGGGTCCTGCGCGTATATATCAACGCCCGCATCGTAGAGCATTATATCCGGCTGGCTAAGCCTTATAGCCTGCTTAAGGGTTGTATGTACGGAGGATAAATAGGCTGCGGTTTGTGTGCCGCGGGGCAGGGCGACGTCTAAATTACTCTGAGCTTTTTCGCTGGGGAAATTATCTTCGCAGTGTATGGAGCAGGTAAAAATATCGGCATGAGTATTCAAAATACGCGCCGTACCATCGCCTTGGTGGACATCACAATCGAAAATCAACACGCGCTTTACTCGGCGCTGTTTGATCAGGGCCAAGGCTGCCACTGCTAGATCATTGAGGATACAAAAGCCGGAGGCAAAATCTCGGTGGGCGTGGTGGGTGCCACCGGCTAAATGGCAGGCTATGCCTTTTTCCAGGGCTAAGAGCGCCGTTAACAAAGTACCATTGGGGGAAATAAGCGTGCGGCGCACCAGCGCCTCGCTCCAGGGCAGGCCCATGGCTTTAAGCTCCGCGGGAGACTGCTTATTGTGTATGAAACGCTGCAAATAAGCGGGGCAGTGCGCCAACTCTAAAAGCCCAATACTTGCTATTCCCGGGCGATAAAAGGGATTGTTCTCAAGCCAACCCTGTTCGGCTGCATAGGCCTGTAGCAGCGCAAATTTTTCCATGGGAAAACGATGCTGGGCGGGAAAGGGGAATGAATACACCGGGTTGGCGATGAGGGGAATTGGCATAGGCTCTAACGGCAAGCGCTGTGTTTAGAAAAATTCGATTGGATTAACGTGTCGTAGTGTAACGCTTTGTTTGAGATAAACCTTTTGCGCTCTGCCTGGTATTGCCTTGGCAAGCCAGCAGGCTAAAGCAGTTTTTACTCAAGGGGCTTGTGCAAAAACCGCTTATTTTATAGGGCCAAAAGGGCGAAATAGGCACTGCCGGGCGGCGGCGGTTTCTGGCACAATGGTCATCTTATAGCCATCCTTGTCGTGCCTCCATGTCATCCCCTGCTGCTAAACCCGCCCAATTTGTGCCTTTACACGCACCGAATATTTTTTCCTTCCCCCAATATTGGGCCGCTTGTTTTGAACCCGCGCCTTTTTTGCCTATGAGCCGAGCCGAGATGGATCGCCTGGGTTGGGATAGCTGCGACATCATTATTATTAGCGGTGATGCCTATGTGGATCACCCCAGTTTTGGTGCCGCCATTATTGGCCGCTTGTTGGAGTCGCAGGGTTTTAGAGTCGGTATTATCGCCCAGCCGGATTGGAGCAGTGCGGAGGAGTTTAAAGCCCTGGGTAAACCGAATTTATTTTTCGGCGTCAGCGCGGGCAATATGGATTCCATGATTAACCGCTACACCTCAGATTTACGCCTGCGCAGCGACGATGCCTATACGCCCAATAATGAGCCCGGCAAGCGCCCGGAGCGGGCGGTAACTGTGTATGCCCAGCGCTGCAAAGAAGCCTATAAAAATACCCCAGTGGTGCTCGGTGGCATCGAGGCGAGTTTACGGCGTATCGCCCAATACGATTATTGGAGCGATAAGGTACGCCGCAGCGTGCTCGACGATGCCACGGCGGATATTTTGTTATACGGCAATGCCGAGCGCGCCATAGTTGATGTGGCTCATGCCCTGGCGGCGGGTAAAAGCCTGGCCGATGTGAGTTATCTGCGCGGTACAGTGGTGATTCGCGATGCCATCCCCAGCGGCTGGAATGAAATTGATTCTTCGCGCATCGACTGGCCTAAGCATATCGACAGCATTCCCAACCCCTATGAAATGAAGGAGCAGAATACCGCCAGCTGTAAATCGGAAAATGGCGGCGAAACGAACCCCGCTATGGAAGAGCCGGTGCGGATTATTCCTATGCCCCTGCACCGCGATGCGAATCTGGACCCAAGCAAAACCTACATCCGCCTGCCATCTTTTGAAAAGGTGCGCGCCGACCCGGTGTTGTATTCCCACGCCTCGCGGGTGTTACACCTGGAATCCAACCCCATGAATGCCCGCACCCTGGTGCAGCGCCACGGCAAGCGGGAGGTGTGGGTGAACCCGCCGCCGATTCCGCTTACCACCGAAGAGATGGACGGCGTATTCGGCCTGCCCTATGCGCGGGTGCCGCACCCAGCCTATGGCAACGCCAAAATTCCCGCCTATGACATGATTAAAACCTCGGTCAATATCATGCGCGGCTGTTTTGGCGGCTGTACCTTTTGTTCGATTACCGAACATGAAGGCCGCGTGATTCAGAGCCGCTCCCATGAATCAATCTTGAAAGAACTCGAAGAAATTCGCGATAAAACCCCTGGTTTTACCGGCGCGATTTCCGACCTGGGCGGCCCCACCGCCAATATGTATATGCTCAACTGCAAAGACCCGATGATCCACGCCAATTGTCGGCGGTTATCCTGCGTGTTCCCCAGCATTTGTAAAAACCTCGTCACCGATCATTCCCCTACCACTAGCCTGTACCGCAAAGCGCGCAAACTGCCGGGCATTAAAAAAATCGCCATAGCCTCGGGCCTGCGCTACGACCTGGCGGTGGAGGACCCGGAATATGTAAAAGAGCTGGTGACACACCATGTGGGTGGTTATTTAAAAATTGCCCCTGAGCACACAGAGGCGGGGCCGTTGAATAAAATGATGAAGCCCGGCATGGGGGCTTATGATCAATTTAAAGCCATGTTTGAAAAATTCAGCAAAGAAGCGGGTAAAAAACAGTATTTAATTCCCTATTTTATTGCCGCGCATCCAGGTTGTGAGGACGGCGATATGATTAATTTGGCCAAGTGGTTAAAGGCCAATAATTTCCGTTTGGATCAGGTGCAAACTTTTTACCCATCCCCCATGGCGCTGGCCACCGCCATGTATTATTCCGGCCGCGACCCGCTGAAAAAAATCACCTATAAAAGCGCGCGGGTGAATACACCTAAAACGCTGGAGCAGCGGCGTTTTCAAAAAGCTATGTTGCGTTTTCACGATGAAAAACACTGGCCTATGCTGCGCGATTATCTGCGCAAAATTGGCCGGGGCGATGTCATTGGCAGCCATGCAGGCGCCTTAATTCCCGATGACCCGCGCAGCCACAAATTACCCATCAAACCGAAAACCCGTGGTGACTTTAAAATTACCGTGCCGCCGGGTTTGCGCCGAGGTAAACCAAAACGCTAATTTTTTGCGATGGTTTTGTTGGGGGTTAATTAGCTGGGCTTGGGGGCGGCAGTTTTAGCTGCGCCAGAGTGAACAGGGTAAGCCCCGGCGACTAAGGCTGGGACCTACCGATTGACCACGGGATTAAGCGCGAGGGCGGCGGAAGCTCGCTAGCAGCGGCAATAGCAGCACTAAAAACCACGCGTCGGTGCTACCGGCTACTTCACCCGTGTTGTTGGTGCCTGATGAACTGCTGGAGCTTGAACTACTCGAGCTTGAGCTGCGGCCAGAGCTGGATGAGCTGCTGGAGCTGGATGACGAGCTGGAGCTGGAGCTAGAACTTGAGGAAGAGCTACTGGAGCTGCTGGAACTTGAGGAGCTGGACGAGCTTGATGATGAGCTTGAGGTACTCTTAATGTCGGCAACCTTAGCCATTTGATTGGCGTAGCGTTTGCCCATCTCACGCACAGCTGCGGAGTTCCAGTGCAGGCTGTCACCCTTGTCTTGGAGGCCGCCGTCGGCCTTCACTACGTAAGCGTTGGTAACGACTGATGGCAGTTTATTGACTTCAGAGTTAAAGCCAGAGCAACAGCCCGTGTAAGGTAATTCACCCGCAATAAAAGGGGTTTTGGCGGGATCAAGTCCTAAGTCTTTGCGTAAATCGGAGATGTACGTGTTCACGTTGGCCGTCCAACGGGATCTGTTGTAATCACCGTTGCTTTCGCCTTGGTGAAAAATAAACCCTTTGATGACCCCCCGTTGTTGGGCTTTTTTCGCCATATCCAATACCCACTGATAGCCGCTATTACCATTGTTCGGCGCGCCGGGAATTGAGCCGTTATAGGGAGGGGCACAATCACTGCCACAATTCTTCAAAAAGTACTCGATACGAGCGCCGCCGAAGGCTCCGCCAACCAGACCGATGGTGACATTACTAGGAGATAGTGCAGCCATTGTGCGGCCGAAGGTATCGCCCGGCCCCAGTCCAATACCATTTTGTGGGCAGCGGATCTGAGTTGGAAGTGCTTCTCGCCACTGACCGTACTGAGTGGATACCCCTGAACAGTTCTGCCCTTGCATTACCTGAACCCGCGGGTTGGCCACACGGTCCTGAGCTTCGATGGGGGCGGCCCCCTCCATATTGGACTGACCAAGCATGAGGTAAATATGGAAGTTAGGATCGGGCGCGGCCAGTGCGGTGAGGGGAAGGCTGATTAAACCCGCAATGCCGACTAATGTTCTCAACAAGGGTGTATTCATAAGGGTCACTTTTTAGCGAATTATTATGGAATCTGCGCCTTGCCCGAGGGCGGCGCGCTGCAGATGACGTGGGTCAGGGCTACATCTACAGCCATAAAACCCTAATTGGTAAGACAATACAATTAGCCGCTGAGCTGAGCTTATATATCTGTGAACCAGCTAGTGGTTGCAGCGTGGCCCAGTAGAAAAGTTGCTGGATAGGCGTAAAGAAGTACTACTTTTTCCTGTGCTTTTTAATAGGCGCGTCACGACTCAATTGGCCCTGGCGAGCGCAGCCGAATGGTGCATTGCGAGTGATGTAACAAAATAAATGTACGTACAGGAGGCTGACTGCGGCTAAATTGCGCTGAATGATGAGCGCAAAATTATTGGTAGCGGGCTTTGAAGAGGAGGGAAAGGCCTGGCGGATGAAATCCGGCCAGGCCTAAAGTGTTAGCCGCGCGCGCGACGGACTAAAGCTAATAGTGGCAACATGAGTATCAGGAACCAAGGATCGCTGCTGCCGGCAACCACACCTGAATTATTGTCACCTGATGAGCTAGAGCTGCTGGAACTTGAGCTGGAACTTGAACTAGAGCTGCTAGACGACGAACTGGAGCTGCTCGATGAACTCGAGCTGCGGCCTGAACTGGATGAACTGCTAGAGGAAGAGCTTGAGCTGCTGGAGCTAGAGGATGAGCTTGAGCTGCTGGATGAGCCACTCAGGTTTTGATCCACCAGCGGAATCATTTTTTCTGCGTAGCGTTTACCCATCAAACGCTGACCCGCAGCGTCAAAGTGGTATATGTCATCTGATCGCTTGGTAGCGCCTTGAGATGACACGTAATATCCGTTGGTCACCACAGACGGAATACGTTGCACCTGAACGTTGTGGGAGGCGCAACAGGCGCCATTTGCCGACACCACCTCGCCTGCGATAAAAGGAACATTGCCTATGCCTAAATCTTTACGAATATCCGTTACTAGTGTGTTTACTTTACCGGGCCAAGAAGTGTCGCCTGTATTGCTTTCACCCTGATGGAAAATAATACCTTTAATAACACCGGTTTTTTGCGCTTCTTTGGCCATGGTAATCAACCAAGTGTAGGCATTGGCTTCAGGAATTGAACCATTTGGATTGGTTGCTGTGCAGGGATTACAGTTCTTCATGAAGTACTCAATTTTTTGCCCTTGGTAGGCGGCACCGACTAACCCGATTTTGATACCGGGAGCAGCCGCTTTTAACATTTCACGACCAAAATAGTCGCCTGGGCTTAAACCACCATTATTAAAAGAGTGGGCGGTTTGATAGCAGCGCATAAGTGGGGGCACGGCCGGGCGCCATTGAAGATAACTTTTACCGTCTTGGGTACAGTTTTTATCATCGTGCATCACCAATAAATTGGCGGGTGGAGTTTTGTCTTGGGCCTCAATGGCGCCCTGGCCTTCCATATTGGATTGGCCAACCATCAAATAAATATGGAAGTTAGGATCGGGCGCTGCGGATACAGTTAAGGGCAATGCGATTAGACTGACAATTGCGGCCAGTGATTGTAATTTAGTTTTCATAGGGATCACTTCGATGAGAGTTGTTATTGAAGTTATACATCGCTTGAATGCGTGCTGATTCAGCGGTGCTGTCTAGCCTTTCCAACACGTATCATGTAACCGCAGTTTGTCCTGTAAGTCCATGTGTGCCGGAGGGTGTTTTGTGTAACTGTGATCCAAATTGAATTAATTTTGTTAACTCAAATTAATGTGTATTTAAGTTGTTTTAAAAGGTAAGACTAATTGATTTGAGTGCTTTAATTGTCGAATAAAGTGGTGCAAAAGACTATATCCGGCTGGTTGGTTTGTTGAATGGATTTAGTCGTTTAAACGAGGTGTGTTCTCATCTACAGGCAAGGCCTGGCTCATGCATTTTTGCCTGTGTGAAATTAATGGTTTAGTGGAATTTATGTCGATTTTTACTGCTATTTTTCGGGCGTTAAAAAATACACTGGTGCCGGGGTTGGTGCTGCAATTTTTCGCGCTGATTATTCTGCTGGTGTATTTTTTTGTGCCTAGTGCAGGTATTTATTTTGATTTCTTTGGTGCGCTGAAAACACAGTATGGTTATGTTTATTCCTTTGTGGCTACGGCATTTTTTGGCGGCTTAATTCCTTTTGTGTATCTGTGGTTGAGCGGCCAATTGCGTAACAACCGTTCGGTTGTGGCGGTGGGTATTTTTTATTGCGTATTTTGGGGAATAAAAGGTGTGGAGGTGGACCTGTTTTATCGCCTGCAGTCCGTTTGGTTTGGGGCGGGGAATGATGTGTTCACCCTGGCCACCAAAGTGGCGGTGGATCAATTTATTTACAGTGCATTTTGGGCGGCGCCCACTATCACCCTGACATTTATGGCTGGAGGCGGGGTTTGTGTAAAAGCCTGGTGGCAGGCGTTAGACCGGCATTATCTGGTGCGCACCCTACCGACGGTGATTGTGTCGAATTGGTTGGTTTGGATTCCGGCGGTGAGCATCATTTATGCGATGCCTAATCAGCTGCAAATTCCGCTGTTTAATTTGGTGTTGTGTTTTTGGGTGCTGTTGTTGGCGGTGTTGAACGCTCGGGAGCGTCGCTAACTTTATGGGTACATAAAAAAGCCCTAGAACAGGGTTCTGGGGCCCGGCACCCTTAGGAGTTACATGCAATGAATCAGACTCATGGGGCCCGCCGTCTGCTGCTTGGGAGGTCAACATCTGCGCGCAAGGATGTGACTGGGTGATGGGAGAGAAGTTTCTCCGGCGCCGGATATTTAATAGTGAAGATTCTAAATTGTGCTGCTGGTCACAAGTTCGCTTCCAGCTCGGCCAGGCGAGTCAGGCCGCGTTCATATAATTCTTGGCTGCGCGCCTTGTCGCCGAGTTTGGTGTACAGCTCCGCTAGGGCTAGGTAGCTGCGGGCGCAGGGGGCTTGTTGGTGAGCGGCCTCCCAGTAGTCGCGAGCTTGCCCCCAGTAGTGTAGGCGGGTACACAGTTGCGCAAGGCTGATCAATACACTGATTTCCCCAGGGTAAGCCTGCAGCCAGGCTTGAGCTTCTTTAAGTTGTTGCTGAGGGTTAATGCCCTCTAGGTTGCCGTAGAGTGCGGCCAATGGGGCGTTGAATGCACGATTGAGGGCCTTGCGGATAAGGGGTTCGGCGAGTTCGCCGCGATTGTGTTTTTGCAGGCCGCGGGCGTAGGCCAGCAGGAGGCTCGGCGCCTGTTTTTGGCTTTTATTCAGGCCCGCCCAGGCATTTTGCAGGGCTTCCAGGCCGGTTTGGGCGGCGCTGGAAATAAGTGCTGCTAGAGTCGTCTCTTCCAGTAGGTGTAAGGCGGTTTCATCCATGGCTTTATGTTTGGTGAGCTCAGGTAACAAGGCGGCTATAGCTGGCCAGTCGCCTTTCTGGCTGAGCACCTGGGTGTAGAGTTTCAGCAGCGTTTTGCTGCGCGGGGCTTGGGCGCGACCCTGTTGGAGCCAATGTAAGGCGGCGTTTTCATCGCCCTGCTGTATAGCGATGCGGCTGCCGACTAGGGCGATTGAGAGTATTTGTTTGGGGTGTTGCCGCTTGGCGTCGCACAGCAGCGCGTGAATGCGGCCGCCTTCGTTTATGGTTTCACCCAGTTGCGCCAGGGCTTCGGCGGCGAGTAGGCCGGGGATTAAATCGGGTTTGCGTTTGAGGGCGCGCAAACTGTCTTTGAGCAGGCGCGCCCATTCACCCTCAAAAAAATGCAACCAAGCCGCGTGCAGGCGTGCCTCTCCCGCAACACGCTGGGTGCGCCAACCGCCACCGCGCAGGCCGCGCAGCAGCCGTCTGAGCAGGCGGACGCCGAGGCTCAACAGCAGCCAGAAAATTATCCAGCTAAACAGCGCCGGCCAAAAGCGCATCTCCAGGCTACTGTTGCCCAGCGCGATTAACACAAAACCAGGGTCCTGCAGGAGGAATTGGGTCAGGAGTGAAAACAGCACCATCAAGAGGATGCTGGTGAGTAGCCAGCGCATCATGGCGCGCTCACCTCAGAAGGCTTCACCGGGGGCGCGCTGTTCTGTTCGGTGAGCCGCTGCAACAGGGTGACGCTTTCGCTCAAGGAGGGCAGCTCTTGGTTGAGGTTGGCACTGCGCAATTGCTGCAGGGTGGCGAGGTATTGGCTGAGGCTGGCGCTCTCCCAATAGTATTGGTTGAGCAGGGCTTCGGCCTTGTTGAGGCTCGTGGTGTAGAGGTTGGGGCGGCCCTGCAAGAGCGACACCTGGGCTTCTTCCAACACCAAGCGCAGGGTCAGTTCCACCAGCTGGCTGGATTCTTCTGTCAGCAGGGGTTTGATTTTGTCGTTGCGGCTTTCCAAGCGCACATAGTTGCTCAGGCCGCTTTTAAAGCGCAGCCAGGCTTCGCTTACCCAGTCACGCCAACTGCTGGTGACAACCGGTTCAACGCTGTCGGGCTTGTCTTCAAAGCTGGGCTTGTGGGGCAGTTGGGGCGCCAGCTCGATCAGCGAATTGAGCTGCAGGTAGAGGCCTTCTTTATCGATGGGGGTGAGCAGTTTCAGTGCGGTTAAGTCGCGGTTGATGGCCTGGCGCAGGCTGAGAAATTCGCTATTGGCGATAAGGCCTGTGGCCGAGGAGAGCATTTTTTCCACTTCGGTGAGCAGGGTTGTAGCGCCGGGCACGTCTTTTTCAAGCAGGAGCCGCTGGTTACTTTGTTTGAGCAGCAGCAGGGCCTCCGTCAGCATGCGCTCGTCCAGGCTCTGGCTGGTGAGGGATTGCAGGCGTTTTTGGTGTTCCTCTAAGCGCTGGTCTATATCGCTTAAGCGGCCCTGGTGACTGTTGAGGTTGTTCTCAATGCGAAAGCGAGCCTTCTCTAAGTCCTCCATCACATCGTCATAGCGCTGACCTTGATCGCGGCCTAGGTCAGTGAGTTTGTGTTCAAGCTCTTTTATTTCGCTTTTGAGCTGATGGCGCACGTTGGCAACGCCCACGGCTATGGCGCCGAGCACCAGGATAAACACCACTAGCAGCACCCAATACCCCGTGGATGAGCGCTTGGGCTCTAGGGTCATTAGTGGCTTTTCGCTGCTGTCAGTCATGGCGTGAACCTAGGGTTGGGCTGGGGGAGAATGGTGGTGGCAAAATTCCGTGAGGCTTTTGAGCATGGCCGCTTCGCCGGCATTGGCCGCGCAGACGACCTGCTCAAAACCCAGTTGCCGCGCCAGCTCTTCCACCCGTTTGCCGGGTACGAGCAGCGGATTAGCCCAGGGGGCGCTGGGGTGGTGTGCAAACAGGGTGACTAAATTGTGCAGGGTTTCGCCACTAAAGGCCACCAGGAGATCGCGGGCTGGCAGGCTGGGTAGCTGATCCTGCAACTGCTGATGTGCGTTGGTAGGCATCAGCCGTTCATACAACTCCAGGTAACGCACACAGGCGCCGCGCTGATGCAGGCTTTCACCGAGTTTGGGCAGCCCGCCGCGGCCGCGGCAGATGAGAATTTTTTGACCCCAGACTTCGCCCAGTGCTGGCAGGCTGAGCAGCGCTTCAGAGGTCATGCCGCAGGCCACTTGAGCGCTGATGCCTTGTGCTTCGAGGGCGCGGGCCGTTTTATCGCCCACCGCAAAGTAGCTAATGCCGACGGGCAGTTGCGGCCAGTAGTCGTGCAGCCAATTAAAGGCGTGTTGCACGGCGTTTTGGCTGACAAAAATCACCTTGTCGAACTGGTCAAAATCCAGCACCAGGCTTTTGATGGCCTGTTGGCTGTCGGCATCTGCCAGGGGGGTTATGGCCAGCAGGGGAAAGTCAAAGACCTCAAAGCCTAGGTGCTGCAATTGCTCGATCCAGGCGGGATTGTGGGCGGCAGGCCGGGTGGCCCAGATGCGCCAGGGGCTAGAGCCCATTGGCGTATACCGCCTGCAAAATGCGCTGGGCGCCGCGCTGTAACAGGTCTTCCGCCAGCGCGATGCCGAGGGCTTCGGCATCGCTGGCGGGGCCGCGGCGTTCGCTGCGAATAATGGCGCTGCCATCGGGTTCCGCCACTAGGCCGCGCAGCCAGAGTTGATCGCCCTCGTGAACCGCAAAACAGCCGATGGGCACCTGGCAGCCGCCTTCTAAGCGACGGTTAACAGCGCGTTCGGCCAATACCTGCTCGGCGGTGAGCCGATGGTGCAAAGGGGCGAGTAGCCGGTGAATATCATCATCTTGGGTGCGGCACTCTATGCCCACGGCGCCTTGACCGCCCGCCGGTAGGCTCTCGGTGCTATCGAGAAAACTGGCGATGCGCTCGTGAAAGCCCAGCCGTATTAGCCCGGCCGCAGCGAGGATGATGGCGTGATACTCGCCGTTATCGAGTTTGCTCAAACGGGTGTTCACATTGCCGCGCAAAAAGGCCACGCTAAGGTCGGGGCGGGCGGCCAGCAATTGGCTTTGGCGGCGCAGGCTGGAGGTGCCCACAATGGAGCCTGCGGGTAAATCGGCCAGGCAGCCGTACTGGTTGGAAACAAACGCGTCGCGGGGGTCTTCACGCTCACAGATGACCGCAAGGCCCAGGCCGGGGGGGAATTCCATGGGCACGTCTTTCATGGAATGAACGGCGATATCCGCGCTGTTATCCAGCAGAGCCTGCTCCAATTCTTTTACGAACAAGCCTTTGCCACCCACTTTAGCCAGCGGGACATCCAACAGCACATCGCCCCGGCTGGTCATGGGAACCAGCTCGATGCACAGCTGCGGGTGGTGGCGCTGCAGTTCGGCTTTAACATATTCAGCTTGCCAGAGCGCAAGGGCGCTTTGGCGGGTGGCAATTCGCAGCAGTGAGCGCATGACGTGTGCCCTGTGGGTTAGGTAAGGGAAGGGCGGCATGATACACCAGGCCGCCCGCTAAAAATGTGCAACGCTTTAGTGAATATCTTGGCTGTCCGGCTGCACCGCATCGCTGCCAAAATCCTCAGGCCCTGCATCGCTCTGCTGGGCTTCGGCGAGGCTGGCGGGAATGCCCAAGTGGTAAGCGGCAAAGCCGGGGTGCAGCACCTGATTGAGCGCCATGCCCAGCACCACCGCGTCTTTCGGGCTATGGATGGGGCTGCTTTGGTTGGTGATAGGGTCGGTGATCACCCCTAATAGATCCCCCGCCTTAACAACCTCACCCAAGCGGATACGGCTAAACAACATGCCGCCCGCCTTGGCGCGCAGCCATTGGGATTTGTAGTACTGGGGGGCGCCGGGCGTAAGGCCTGTGTAACTGTACATTTTGAGTTGCGTCAGCAGGTGGTGGAGGGCGGCGAGGCTTTTTTCTATGGCGCTTTCTTGAAAGGTGTAGGGCTCGCCCGCCTCGATAACCACCGCCGGGATGTTTTTATCCATCGCCGCGCGCCGCAGGGAGCCCTTGGTGCCTTTGTTTTGCAGCACGGCTATATCGCCCAGCAGTTTGGCCAGCTCAACGACTCTAGGTTTGCTCAGGTCTGCGCGCAATTGCGGCAGGTTGGTGCGGGACATGGAGCCGGTGTGTATATCGACCAGATACTGGCAGGAGGTAATTACCTCGTTAAACAGCGAGGCGGCGATACGGGAGGCCGCCGACCCTTGGCTATTGCCGGGGACAAAACGGTTGAGGTCGCGGCGGTCGGCCAGGTAGCGGGAGTTGCGCCGAAAACCCTGCATGTTGACTATGGGCACACCTATGACGGTGCCCGCCAGTTGGTTGGGGTCCAGGTTGTAGAGAATATTGCGCACCACCTCGATGCCGTTGACCTCATCGCCGTGCACGGCAGCGGTTAAACACAGCTTGGGGCCAGGTTTGGCACCGTGTACCACTAGCACGGGGGTGGGGGTGGCGATCCCGGAGAACGAATCTTCCGGCGACCAGGCCAGGCGACTGGCACTGCCGGGATCGAGGCTGGCGCCGAGCAAACTAAACGGTGCCGCTGGCGCTAAAGGCGCCGGTGGCGGCGCGGCAGGATCGGGCTTGAGGAGGTTTTCAGTGCTGGGATTGAGGGGTTCAGCGGTGCTAAAACGGCCCGGTGGGTGCAGGTCTATGGCGGCACCGCCTTCCCCTTGGCCGCTAAACCTGCGCGCACTTTCGGCGCTTAAAGGGGCGGCTAGATTGGTCGCAGGGCTTGGGCTCGCCGCTGCAGGTTTGGTGGCCTCGACTGGGTTAATGGCGGCGGGTGTCTCGCTGGCGGCTAAGGTTTGGCTGCTAGCGCCCTCAGCTCGCTCGGCGGCGGGCGGTGCGGCTGGCGTCTCGCTTGCAGCCTTGCCGTTTGATAGAGCTCCTTGGCTTGATATAGCCCCTTGGCCTGATTCAGCCCCGTCGCTTGATGCAGTGCCGTCCTTTGATGAACCGGGTGGTGCCGTTGAGTTGATCTGCTCGGGCGCCGGGTTGGTTGCATGGGGGGGCTGTTCAAGCGGGTTGGCAGCGGGTGCATCAGCCCAGGCCAGGCCTGCGCCGAGACTGAGCAGTAGGCCGAATAAAAGGTTATTGATATTTGGTCGATGGAGGAGCAACGCGGAGTACTTCTTCTAAGGTGGTAAGGCCGGCGGCCAGTTTTTTAGCGCCTGACAGCCGCAAAGTGCGCATGCCTTCGCGCATGGCTTGCTGGCGCAGGGCGTTAAGATCGGTGTCATCGCTGATTAAATTGGCGATATTCTCACTCATAGAGAGCAATTCATAAATGCCCTGGCGCCCCATGTAGCCGGTATTGCGGCATTCAAGGCAGCCCACGGCGCGAAACACCTTGTTGGGTTTGGCCACCTTCCAGGGTTTTACTAGGTCATCCCAGTCTTTGGCGCTGATGTCGCTTTCCTGTTTGCAATGGGGGCAGAGGGTGCGCACCAGGCGCTGGGCCATCACGCCTAACACAGTCGCTTTCAGCAAATAACTGGGGATGCCTAAATCCAGCAGGCGGGAGATAGAGGTGGGCGCGTCGTTAGTGTGCAGGGTGGAGATCACCAAGTGGCCGGTGAGGGCCGCCTGCACCGCCATTTGCGCGGTTTCCAAATCGCGAATCTCCCCCACCATGATTATGTCTGGATCTTGGCGCATCAGAGTGCGTATGCCCTGGGCGAAATCCAGGCCTATGTTGTGTTGCACCTGGGTTTGGTTGAAGGCGTCCTCCACCATTTCGATGGGGTCTTCAATGGTGCTGACATTGACCTCATCGTTGGCGAGGGTTTTCAAAGAGGAATAGAGGGTGGTGGTTTTACCTGAGCCGGTGGGGCCGGTCACCAGCACTATGCCGTTGGGGCTCTCCATCATCTTCACCCAGCGGGTCAGGTCATCGCCGTTTAGGCCTAAATCATCAAAACTGCGCAGCAGCACTTCCGGGTCAAAAATCCGCATCACCAGTTTTTCGCCAAAGGCCGTCGGCAGGGTGGAGAGGCGCAATTCCGCCTCGGTGCCGTCGGGGGTTTTGGTTTTGATGCGGCCATCCTGGGGCTTGCGCTTTTCCGCCACGTTCATGCGGCCAAGGATTTTAATGCGGCTGACAATGGCCGTGCCCACGCTGGCGGGAAACTCGTAAATGGGGTGCAACAAGCCGTCGATGCGGTAGCGCATGCGGGTTTTTTCCCGGCGCGGCTCGATGTGAATATCGCTGGCGCGCTGGTCAAAGGCGTACTGCAGCAGCCAGTCCACTATGTTCACAATGTGCTGATCGTTGGCCTCCGGGTCTTTAAGGTTGCCCAGTTCCAGCAGCTGTTCAAAATTGGTGACGCCAGAGGGCCCCTTGCCGCCTGAGGCGCCGGAGATCGAGCGCGCCAGGGAGTAAAACTCCACCCGGTAGCGCTCAATGTCGCTGGGCAGAGCCACCACGCGGCGGATGCGACGCTGGCTGATCTGCATCAGCTGCTCCTCCCAGCCGGTCACAAACGGCTGGCCCACCGCCACGGTGAGTTCATCGGGGGTGATCTTCACGCAGAGCAAATCGTGGCGCTTGGCGAACTGATAACTCATCACATCGGCCAGCTCAGCCACCTGCATTTTCATGGGGTCGATGTGGTACACGGTAAGCCCTGATTGCTCGGCGATCCAGGCGGTGAGCGCCATTTCATCGAGGTGTTTACCGGGCCGCGTTAAATCCTCCAGTTTTTGGCCGCCGATGTAGCTGAGCGGGTGCATGGCCGCCTGCTCGCGGGTGCGCGTGCTACCCAGCAAAAAATTAACGTCCTCCAGGCGGATGCGTTTGGTTTTGTGGAGGTCGTGAAGGAGGCTGCGCAAATCGAGCACGCGATCGGACATAAATAGCTCAATCAATGGGGCGGTGAATAGGTTCAGTATAGGGGATCTTTAGCGGGACTTGCGGTGAGCGCTCAGGCATCTGCCGTCTTTTGTGAAGCGCTGTGTGGCCGATAACTAATCTGGCCGCCCTCGTCCGTGAGTATTGTGCGAGTGATGAAGTCTTCCAATTGGGTATTTAACGCTGTTTGGCCAAACGGCTTTATTAACCGGGCAACTGGGTTTGTTGATTGCCGACACCACTCAAACCTCCTGCACCGTGTCCTGCAGGCGGGCCAGGTTCGGTTTGCATAAGTAATGTGTAACCAGGGCCATCCTTCCCTCGGTTGATCCTGCTAAATCAAATTAAGTCGTCTATATCGTAGTCAATCACCACCGGCAGATGGCTGGAAAACTCCTGGGTTTTGTAAATGGTGGCGTATTCCACCTTGCGCTTAAGCGCTTCGGAAATGATGTGGTAATCCGTGCGCCAGCCGCAGCCCTTGCCGACCTGGCCTGAAGGCCACCAGGAGAATTCGTCCATATCTTTGTTCACTTGCCGAAAGGCATCGGCATAACCGAGCTGATTAAACGCTTGGTTCAGCCACTGTTGCTCCTGGGGTAAAAAGCCCGGTGTGCTCATATGCTCCTGCCAGTTCTGCACATCTTTGCGCGTGTGCGCCATGGCCCAGTTGCCGCAGAAAATAAAATGCCGCCGTTTGCGGGTGATTTTGTGCATTAAAGCCTGCATGTCTTCAAAGAACTTTAACTTCACCTCAAGGGATTCGTTTTCAGCCTGAGCGCAGGGGGCGAGCAGGGTGCCTATGGAGTAGCGTTCAAAATCCACTTGTAAGTAGCGCCCCTCCATATCCACGCCGCTGGCAAAGCCCAGGCCGTAAATCAGCGCTTTAGGTGCATGGCGGGTGTAGATGGCGACGCCGTTGTAGTGCTTGATGCCGGAATCGAAGAAATAACTGAAGTAGCCTTCCGGATGAAAAATGGGGTGATCGAGTTCAGGCTCTAGGGCCCGCAAGTCTTGAAGGCAGACAATGTCAGCGTCTTGCTTGGCGATCCAATCATATAAACCGCGGGAGGCGGCCTGATGAATACCGTCGACACTGAGTGAGATAATGCGCATGATGGCCCCTTAGAAACGGACTGTGTATCATACCGGTCTTTTACAACTATTGTTAATTATGCACAGGTGCGCTAACCCCTGCCGTGCTGTTGGGTGCCACGGGGCGAGGTGGGCGCGAGCTTAAGCGTGCTGCGGCTGTAGCGGCTGCGTGTAAATACAGGTAAATGTGTGCCCACCCAGAGTGGTCACGGCTGCGGTAAGCCGCCGCTGTGCGCAATGCGCACGGGCAGATGCAGCCTGACCCACGTAGGGTTTTCCCCTTAAGCCTTTGTTGTTATCGTGTTAAGGTTCGGACGCAGGCCATGCTGCATCCCACCAGGTGGCGCAGGACAATAATAGCTGCTTATCGCCCGCTGCGGTGGCTGCATGTCAAAATCACGGCCTGTGCCTCAATTTGGAGTCTCCATGCTTCCCTATCAATCACAATTTATTCAGCTGGCACTTGACTGCCAAGCGCTGAAGTTTGGTTCATTTACACTTAAATCAGGCCGTCAGAGCCCGTATTTTTTTAATGCGGGTCAGTTTCAAACCGGCCATGCCCTGGCTCAGTTGGGTCGCTTTTATGCTCAAGCGCTGATGGAGGCCGAGATCGAGTTCGATATGATTTTTGGCCCCGCCTACAAGGGAATTCCGCTGGCCACCACCACAGCTGTGGCTCTGGCGGATCAGCATGATCGTGATGTGCCCTATTGTTTTAATCGCAAAGAGGCCAAAACCCACGGTGAGGGCGGCCAGTTGGTGGGCGCGCCTTTAGCAGGCCGCGTGGTGATTGTGGACGATGTGATCACGGCGGGTACCGCTGTGCGTGAAGTGTTGGAGATTATCAAAGCGGCTGGTGCCAAGCCTGCGGCCATAGTGATAGGGCTGAACCGGCAGGAGCGCGGCCAAGGTGAATTATCCGCAATTGGAGAACTGGTGCAGCTCACCGGAGTTCCGGTTGTCAGTATTATTAAACTGGATCATATCCTTAGCTACCTAGCCGCCGATCCCGCTCAGGCGGAGCTGGTAGCAACCATCGAGTTGTACCGTAAAACCTATGGTGTTGACGCATGAGATATTTTTTAGCCGCAGTGGGGCTTGGCATCGGTTGTTTGACCAGTCTGGTGTGGGCGGCACCTGCCGAAACTAGCAAAGAAGAGCGGGCGGCCTATTACCGCTACGTGAACGATCAGGGCGTTAAGGTGATGGATCACAGCATTCCGCCTGCCTTTTCCCAGCGCGGCTATGAGGTGCTCAATGCGGCGGGGCGGGTGATCAAGGTAGTACCGCCTGCTTTGACTGAGCAGGATATTAAAGCCTTAGAGGCGCGCCAGGCTGTTAAGGATGAGTATGAACAGCTCTCCCGCCGCTACAGTTCAACCCAGGATATTGAAGAGGCTAAGTTGCGCCAGTTGGATCGGCTGGACGCCAACATCGCCCTAGTGCGCGGCAATATTAATAACCTTAAGCGTCAGATCGATGCTATCGGCGTTAAGGCAGCAGAGTTTGAGCGCGCCGCCAAACCCGTGCCGCCCAGTTTGCTCGACAGTCTGGCCAAAACCAAAACGGAGTTGGCTAACACGGAAAATCTTATGGTGATTCGTGTGGCGGAAAAGCAGCAGGTGGTGGATAAGTTCGAGCGGGAGAAGGCGATTTTTACCCAGGGCAAGGAGCTGGTCAAAACCTCTGGCAGCGCTGCCCCTTCGGCGCCAAAGGCCAACTGAGCCCCGCCAACTAAAGCGAGCGGCTCAGTTTAAAGCGCCACTTCTTGGTGCGGGTTCGCCCGCTTAACCCTGGCTTTTGCTCGCCTGTTGTTTCAACTGAGCGCAGAGTTCATCGCAACTGATTTCGTGAATCATGTCTTTAGCTGGACTTTGTGTGGTGGGTGCGCCTACCACCACGGCAGGCACGCCCGCCACTGTGGTGTGCGGCGCTACGGGTTTGAGCACCACGCTGCCCGCGCCAATCTTGGCGCCCTCGCCGATAGTAATGTTGCCGAGAATTTTGGCCCCGGCACTAATCAAAACCCCTCTTCCCACTTTCGGATGCCGATCACCGCTTTCTTTGCCGGTGCCACCGAGGGTGACCGTTTGCATAATCGACACATCGTCGTCCACCACCGAGGTCTCGCCGATCACAATGCCGGTGCCATGATCGAGCATCAGCCCCTTACCCAGGCGCGCAGCGGGGTGAATGTCTACGCCAAAGCTTAAAGAAATATGGCTTTGGAAATAATAGGCGAGGGACTTGCGGCCTTGTTTCCATAGCCAGTGGGCCACCCTGTAGGCCTGCAGGGCGTGAAAGCCTTTAAAGTATAAAAACGGCAGGCTGTAGGCTTCGCAGGCGGAGTCCCGCTCGAAGACCGCTTGAATATCGGCCCGCGCGGCGTTGCCAATACTGGCATCCTGGCGCAGCGCCTGTTCGATGAGTTCACGCACCAACAGAGAGGAGAGGGCAGCGCTGCCGAGTTTGTTGGCCAGGTGAAAACTCAGCGCCGCTTCAAAGGTGGCGTGGTTGAGTATGGTGGCGTGCAGGAAGCTGGCGAGGGCGGGTTCTCGCTGGGCCTCTTGGCGCGTCTCAGCCAAAATCGCGGACCAGATGGGGTCGTGCTCTGGATGCATAACGTGCCTCGTGGGTTATTGCAGGGCCACCTATGATGGTGGCGCCGGTGTGTGCTTACAAGTGTGCTGATTTAAGCCTGTTTACCGCAGCTGAGCAGATCGCTTTGCTGAAGCGTCTTGTGCAGGGCTGACTGCTTAAGCGCTTGGGACATGGTGCCAAAGGCAAAGTCGTTCAACAGGCGCTCAAGCCTCGGCAGGCAGCGGTGCAAATTGGTGTAGTGGCGGAAGTTGGAAAACCAGCTGGCATTGGGTACGCGCGGCTGCTGCGGGTCGATCTCCCAAGGGTGCAAGTAAAAAATCTGGCTCTTGCGCCCCTGCTCACTTGCTCTCTCAAATAACCAGCGGGAGAGCCAATAGGGATACTGGCGAAAATAGCCGCCGCCCGCCGCTGGGATAGGTTGGCCCAGCACTTTGGCTGTGGTGAGGGGAAACTCAGTGAGCTTAGCGCCGCTGTCGGTGATTAATAGATAGGGCTCCTCGGGGCTGCCGGGAATGCCGTAGTTATCGTGGCGGGTGGGAAAAATACTGGAGTCCCAGGTAAAACCCAGCTGGCCCAGAATATCCAGCGCCCAAAGCGACTGGCGGGTGATGGAGTAGCTGGCCGCTCGATACCCCGTCACAGCCGTGCCGGTAATATCCTCTAAAATCTGCTTGGATTTAAGGGTTTCAGCGCGAAACACCTCAGGTGTTTGCCGGTAAATCAGCTGGTGGCTATAGCCGTGAGAGGCGATTTCGTGGCCGGCCGCGGCGATTTGCCGCACCAGTTCTGGGTAGCGCTCGGCCACCCAGCCGAGGATAAAAAAGTAATCTGAATTTTATGCTGGGCAAATAACTCCAGCATGCGCTGGGTATTAGCCTCCACCCGCGAGGGCCAGTTGGGCCAGTCGTCGGGGGTGATAACACGGTTAAACGCGGCAACATGGAAGTAGTCTTCAACGTCTACTGTCATGGCGTGAATGGTTGGCATAATGGATTTCTTCAGTTAGGCGGCCGTTAAAAAGCAGCCTGAGGTGGATTGATTAAAGGGCACGCCTCGGTGCATTCGGTGCGGCCGAGGCGGTGTGCAGGCTACGCCCTCGCTTGCTCAGCCTTAAACCTGATAATAGTCGCGATACCAGCGCACAAAGTTCTCCACCCCGACTTCAATGGGGGTGCTGGGCTGGTAATCCACATCCTCAATCAGTGCATCCACATTGGCGTAGGTATCCGGCACATCGCCTAGCTGCAGCGGTAGCAAATTTTTGGTGGCTTTTTTGCCCAGACAGTCCTCCAAAATTTCAATGTAACGCAACAGCTCCACAGGGCGATTGCTGCCAATGTTGTACAGTCGGTAGGGGCCTTTGCTGGTGGCCGGATCGGGGCTGTCACCGTTCCAAAGCGGGTTGGGGGCGGCGACCTTATCCAGCGTGCGCACTACACCTTCCACTATATCGTCGATATAGGTGAAATCTCGGCGGTGGTGGCCGTAGTTAAAAACGTCGATGGGCTCACCAGCCAAAATACTGCGGGTGAATAAAAACAGCGCCATATCTGGGCGCCCCCAGGGGCCGTAGACGGTAAAAAAGCGCAGGCCGACCGTGGGCAGGTTAAATAAATGGCTGTAGGTGTGGGCCATTAATTCGTTAGCTTTTTTGCTGGTGGCGTAGAGGCTCACCGGGTGATCCACGTTGTTGTGGACGGAGAAGGGCATGGCGGTATTGGCGCCGTAGACTGAGCTGCTGGAGGCATAGACCAGATTCTCGCAGCCGTAGTGGCGGCAGGCCTCCAGAATATTTAAAAACCCGGTGATGTTAGCGTCTATATAGGCCTGTGGATTGACCAGGGAATAACGCACGCCCGCTTGAGCCGCCAAGTTCACCACCCGGTCGGGGCGGTGTTGAATAAACGCATCATTAACAGCGGCTTTATCTTCTAAATTGGCGCGGATATCGGTGAAGCCACTTTGGCAGGTCAGGCGCGCAAGACGGGCTTTCTTCAGGTTAACATCGTAATAATCGTTGATATTATCCAGCCCGATCACCTCATCGCCGCGGGCCAGAAGCCGTTGAGCTAAGGAGGAGCCGATAAATCCTGCTGTGCCGGTGATGAGTACTTTCATAACGCGTGCCTAATAAGAGTGATAGAGACTAGTCTAGCGGGTTTACTTGGTAGGGGAAAACATGCACTACTGGCCTGCTGGTTGAGTGTGAAAATATCACCGCATGTTCAACAGCGGCCCATTAGGCTTGAGCTGTCAAGCTGCAGCTCGTGAAGGCGGGAGAATTCCCGCTATAATGGCGAACTACGGCGCCAACATCAGCCATTGCCCTTTAGCATGTTTGTGGGAAGTCATTTTGTCTTATATCCGAATTAATAAGCACTATATCCACACCCCGTACCTCTGGCTGGGCCTGGTCGAAACAGGCGCCCTGGCGGGGGCTAACCTCTGGGTGCAGAGCCTGTTAAGCCTGTCGCCTTCGGTATACGGTGCCGCTGTATTTGCTGTGCTGTTAGGTTGCTGCACCCTATCCATGGGCGTTTATGGCGCACTGCTGCGGGAGAGCTTGCTCAGCATGGTGCTGCGGGTGTTGGTGAGTTTTTGTCTGCTAGGCGCTGCGGCGCTGTTTGTTCTGGGCCAGTTGTGGCGAATCGATTGTTACGCCTCCAATGCCGTTTTTTGGAGTGTAATCACCGCTGGATTAATCGTGGTGCCTCTGCGCATGGCATTTCGCGCTCTGGTGGATTTAAATCAACTTCGACGGCGTGTGGTTTTATTTGGTGCCGGCATGCGGGCGCAAAAACTCCTCGCCGAATTAGCCCCGGAAAAAAGCACCCTAGCTATTGAAGTAGTCGGTTGTATTGCCAATAAAAATGAAACAGTGGAAGTGGATCAGGCGTTAATCATGCCGGAACCTGCCGACTGGTTAAAATTCGCCAAAGCTGAACAAATCTCCGAAATTGTTATTTGCCCTGATGAGCGCCGCCGCAGCGATGGCAGTGAATTTCCCTTGGTGGCGCTGCTCGATTGTAAATTAGCGGGCATAGAATCTTCCTACGCGCTGAGTTTTTATGAGCGCGAATTAGGCAAAATTGATTTATCCAGCTTGCAGCCTAGTTGGATGCTGTTTTCCGACGGCTTTAAATATTCCAAACGCTCTTTGTGGGCCAAACGCATCTTGGATCTGCTGTTGGCGAGCACTGTGTTTTTAATGGTGTGGCCTTTTATGTTGCTCACGGCCTTAGCGGTGCGGTTGGAGAGCCCCGGCCCTGTGTTGTACCACCAAACACGTGTCGGTCTTAATGGGCGGCCGTTTCGCATTTATAAATTCCGCAGTATGCGCACCGATGCTGAAAAATCCGGCGCCCAGTGGGCGGTGAAAAACGATGCACGCATTACCCGAGTCGGCGCATTTATTCGCAATACTCGTTTGGATGAATTACCCCAGTTGTACAACGTGTTATCCGGCAGTATGAGTTTTGTCGGCCCCCGCCCGGAGCGCCCCGAATTTGTCGTGGATTTAGCCAAACAAATTCCCTACTACGAATTGCGTCACAAGGTAAAACCCGGTTTGATGGGTTGGGCGCAATTAAAATACCCCTATGGCGCATCCGTTGATGATGCGCGGCATAAATTGCAATACGATCTTTACTACACCAAGAACCACAGTTTTTTTATCGACATATTAATTATGATTCAAACTGTGGAAATTATTTTGCTCGGCAAGGGTGTGCATTAAACACCTGCACTGTTTTAACTTAAGAGGAATTGATCATGGCACGTTTAGGTTTTTCACTATGGTTGCGCGCCACTTGTTGCGCGGTGTTTTTTGCGTTGAGTGGCTGTGCTAATCAGGCCACTCAAGAGGCTCCACCCGCCGCTGAGGCAAGCCCCATTGGCGATTATAAAATTGGCGTGGGCGATTCCCTGCAGGTGAACGTGTGGCGCAATCCAGAATTATCCATGGCGGTAGTGGTGCGGCCAGACGGCAAAATTTCTCTGCCCCTAGTCGGTGATGTGGCCGCAGCCGGGCAGACGTCTACCGCGTTGGCCACGCAGTTGGCCACGGCGCTGAATAATTTTGTGCGCAGTCCGCAGGTCACCGTTATTGTTACTAATCCCGTCAGCACCGACTTCCAACGCCGCGTGCGTGTGACCGGTGCGGTGCACAATCCCCAGTCGCTGCCCTATCGCGAGGGCATGACCGTGTTGGACTTGGTTTTGCTCGCCGGCGGCACCAGTGATTTTGCCTCTGGCAATAACGCCAAGCTTTATCGCAAGGTCAACGGCCAAACCAAAGTATTTACCATTTTATTAGAAGATCTGCTCGAAGATGGCCGCCTGGAAACCAACTATTTATTGCAACCTTCCGACATAGTCACCGTACCTGAGCGCGCATTTTAATTTACACCAGGTTACGCGCCTCATCTAACGCGCAGGTTTAGTCTGCGCGTTAGTCATTTTCCCTACAGCGAGCACGCGGATGGATAAGGTTTATCTCAAAGAAATGCTGTTGGCCTTACAGGCGGAATTAATTCGCTTTAGGTTTTTAGTGGTATTTTTATTTGTTATGGCAAGTTTTGCCGTGTTGGGTGTTGGTGTTATTTGGCCGAAACACTACAGCACCTCTGCCATATTATTTGCCGATGAAACCAACATTATTCAGCCGCTATTAAAAGGCGCCGCTGAAATGACACAAATTGATCGCTCGGAACAGGCCAGCGAAATTATTTACACCCGTGCGGTGATGTCAGCGGCCGCTAAAACCCTCGGCTTGATGAATGATAACACCCCGCAGGAGCAGCAAAATCAGGTGTTGCGCGGTTTGCGCGGCGGTTTGCGCATTAATAAAGAGCGCAACAACAATTATTTTCAAATCTCTTATCAGGGCGGGAACCCGGACCAGGTATTTGAAACCCTCAACGCCGTAGTAAATGCTTTTATCGAACACACCGCCCGCAAAAAACGCGATGAAAGTTTAGGCGCCTATACCTTTATTGATACCCAGGTGCAGACCTATAAAAAACAATTGGAAGCGGCGGAAGAAAAACTTAAAGAATTTAATGCTCGCAATACTGACGGCACTGAAAGCGGAGTGCAAGGGCGTTTAAGCCAGCTGCGCCAAGATATTGAAACACTCAAACTCACCATTGAAGAAACTCAGTCGCGCATGGCCAGTGTGCAGCGCCAGCTCGGCAGCGAAACACAATATCAACAGGTGCGCGGACAGTCAGACGATTTGCGTGGCCGCAGGCAAGCGCTGGTGGCGCAAATGGAGCAGCTGCGCTTGAGTTATCAGGACAGTTATCCCGACATAGTGTCCCTTAAACAACAGATTAAAGAAATTGATACCTCGCTGGGTAAATTACACTCCAGCGGTGATGTGGTCAGTGCCGGTGGCAAGGTGGAAAACCCACTTTATGAAGATTTGCGCAAACAATTAGCCAATGCCGAGGTTGATCTGCGCACTCAAACACGCCGTTTAGAATCTTTAGTGGCTCTGCAAGAGGAGGAAAGAGCACGCGCTGAACGAGTTGCCGCCAATCAGGCACAATTATCCGAATTAACCCGCGATTACGATGTAACTAAGCGCGTGTATGAAGAAATGCTCGGCAAAAAAGAAACTGCGCGCCTGTCGATGACCTTAGATATCGAAGGGCAAGGTGTGAGTTATCGCATTCAAGAGGCGGCACAATTTCCGCTGCGTCCGACGGGGTTAAATTTCAAACATTTCGCCGCGCTGGGCCCGATACTCGGTTTTTTATTACCCATAGGTTTATTAATTGCCTATGTATTAGTGGACCCGCATTTGCGCTCCTCGCGCATTTTACAAAAACAATTGCCGCCCGATATAGAACTGATCGGCTCGATCCCGCACTACGACACGCCTTTAGGTCAACGCCTGCTGCAAAAAGACATGATATTTCTTTTGGTGGTGGTAGTAATGACCTTGGCGGCCTACGTGGCCACAGCAATTTATTGGCATATTAACCACAGCTAAAGGGTACACAATGGAACAGCATCCACAGGGGCACCTGGGAGCAGATGCCTTAGAAAATAGCGAGCAATTATTAAAGGCTGCGCTTGATGATAACCGCAGGCGCCGTGCCATTAAAAATATGGCCTTGCCTATTATGTGGACGCAAGAGGATTTGTATGAGAAAAAAATTCTCTTCACCGGGATGCGCCAGCGCCGTTTTTTAAATGCCTTTCGCGAAATTCGTATCCGCTTGCTGCAAAAATGCAAGCAAGATAATGTTGTCTTGCTGGTCAGTTCGGTTGTGCCTGGCGGCGGCAGCAGTTTTTTTGCTTTTAATTTAGCGGCGACTTTCGCGCTTGATCAGCACAAGACGGCTCTTTATGTGGATTGCAACCCTTACAGTGCATCCTCAGAGCGCTATTGCGCCACTCCGGTTGAACAGGGTTTGATGCATTATTTGACGGATTACACCGTGCCGATTGAAAACATCATTTATCCCTCTGGTATTGAACGCCTGCGGGTAATTCCCTCGGGCGGTTCCAGTGAATCGGCGGCAGAATTTTTTAATTCTAAACGCATGGAAGTGTTGGTGGCGGAAATAAAAGAGCGTTACTCCGACCGTTTTATTGTGTTGGATGCCCCGGCCATTCAGCAATCCACAGAGGCGCGCATTTTGGCGCAGTATTGCGATTTTAGTATGTTGGTGGTGCCCTTTGGCAAAGTGGTTACCGATGAGGTGTTATCCGCCATCGACGCATTAGGCAAAGAGCATTTTGCAGGCCTGGTATTTAATAGTTAAGGTTGGAATTATGGTGTATCAGCGATCGATAACCTTGAGCTTATTGTGCAGCGCCTGTGTGGGTGCATGGGCCGCTCCCGCGCAAGATCATTTTAAAGCTGATCTAAGTCTTGAAAGCGTCGTCACCGATAACGCGCTGAAAACGGCTGGCAATGGCATTAACGAGCGACAGGACACACTAGCGCTGGGGTTGGATGGCCAACAGAACAATCGGTACAGCAATTTTAAATTGGCCTATTCGGCAGAGCGCAGTTATTTTTCTGAGCAGTCTCAGCAAGATACGAATACCTTAGAAGGTGACGCCCTGTGGGTGCTGGGCAAAGAATTCGATTGGGTTAATTTAACGCTGCAGGACTCGCGGCGCAAAGTGCTGACGTCCAATATCGCTACACCACTGCTGAGCAATACCGGTGAGCGCGAATTAATGTCAGTAGAGCCACAAGTGCGTTTGCATGTCTCCAAGGTGGATCAAATTATTATTGGCGCCAATCATGAAACGGTGCGCATTAAACGCCTCACAGCGGTCGATGCCAAACGCGACGGTGCCGATTTAGTCTGGCAGCACAATTTAAGTCCTACCGATCAATTATCCTTGTCGTTTAATCAGGGCGAGAGCACACGACAGGATGCCGATGAGCCCGATTATAAATATCAAATTGCCCGTTTAGGTTATCAAGCGCGTTTAAGTCATCTTAATTATGCCCTGCAATTGGGTTATCAAAATACCAAAGCGCGCGGGCAGGAAGCATTTAGCAAACCCAATTACAGCCTGGATCTCGGTTACGAGAAAAATGGCCATAGCCTATCCTTAGCTGCAAGTTCTGCTGTTACTGACACTTTATTTGGCGATGGCAACGGTAATTCTTTAGATGAAACGCTGATGCAAGATTCGCTCAGCAATAATTACGATTTGGTCAAACTCACTCAGGCTAGTTTAAATTGGATGGGGCCTGCACTTTGGCACGGCCTGCGTTTGAGCGCGCAAGCACAATATGCTAACCACGATTATTTTGCGCTGCCTGAGGACTATACCGACCGCGCCGTATCCGTATCCTTAAACTATAGTTTTGCGGCACACACGCGCGCTAGTGTGCGCCTGGGGCGCAGTGAATCTGCCTTTAAACAGACGGGGCTGCTGAGTGATTATCAGGAAGATAATGGCCTTCTGCGTATTTCCCATGATTTTACGCGTGCCTTAAGCGCCGATTTTTTATTGGGCATCATTAAGCGTCACTCCGATGATGCCTCGAATGAATATAGCGAACAGCGTGTGGGTGTTTCAGCTCGCTATCAATTTTAAAGCTCCATCAGGTTAAAAATAACAATGAAAGCCTTGAACCACGCGCTGATCTTGTTTGTTAGTTGTTTATTTTTATTTGGATGCGATCGCAGCGCCAAACAAAAAGGCGATGAAGCCCAGCGGCATTTAAATACGGCGCGCGCCTACCAGCAGCAGGGCCAGTGGCGAGCGGCCATGATTGAAGCGCGCAATGCCGCCAGCAAAGCCGAGCAACCGGCGGAAGGTTTGGCGTTGTTGGCTGATATCTATATGCAAATTGGCGCCAATCAGGCGGCGGCCGAATTGTTGGAAAAAATCGCCAGAGATGATATACCGCTCAACCTGCAATGGGCGCGAGCATTAATTGCTGAGCGTAAATATCAATCGGCGCAAAAAGTGTTGCTCAATTTACCTGCGGCCACACGCAATAGCTCGGCTGAGTTTCATCAATTAATGGTGCAGTTGGGCGCGCTGGAGGGTGATTTTGCTCTGGCGCAGGAGCATTTAACCCAGCTTGAGCAGCTGGTGCATAACCCTGCCGAAGTGGCCTTTTGGCGCGCTCAAATGATTGCCGCCCAGGGCGATTGGAGCGGCGCGCAAACGCTGTTAAAACAGTGGCTAGAGCAAAAACCGCAGGATCAAGAGGCCTGGGTATTATTGGGGCAAATTGCATTAACAGCCAACCAATTGGAAGACGCCGAAGGCCATTTAACTAAAGCCTTAAGCTTAGTGCCCAGTGGCGACATGTTAAGCGCCGCCAAAGCGCGGGTATTAAATTTATTAACGGAAGTACTAACGCGCTTGGGGCGCTCCAGCGAGGCTTACCATTATCAAAAAATGCTCGCCGAGGCGAACCCGGAAGGCGCCGCTGCACAACAGAAATTTAATCAGGCGCTGCAGCTGTATCAAAAAGGTGATTTTGATCAAGCGCAAGCGGTGATTAGTGAGTTAAAAAAACAATTTCCACAGGATAAAAACACCAACACTTTATTGGGCTTGGTGCAATTGCAGCAGGGCGACACTAAACAGGCGCAGGCTATTTTTGATGCGACCATAGACCCGGAAACCGCCGCGCCGCGCGTGTTACAAGCGGCCGCTTTGAGCAAAATTCGCAACCAACAAATTGATGAAGCCTTAGAGCTATTAAAAAAGGCGGCGCAAAACCAGCCTAAATCGGCGGAAATTTTAGCGACTTACGGTATTGCCCTGTTGGATAAAAACGCCAGCGATGCAACGGCGATTGAATGGCTGGATAAAAGTTTGCAGTTACAACCCAACCAGCCCAAAATTTATATGGCCAAAGCGCGTTATTTGGCCGGGCAAAATAAAACTGATGACGCCATAGTTCAGTTGCGCACAGCTCTTGCTCAAGACCCGCAACATTTTGAAACCCAGCAGGTGTTATTCCAGTTATTGTTCACCAAGCAACAATTGGACGTTATTACGCAATTAATTAATAGCCTGCCGGAGTCCTTAGGGGGCCGTAAATTCTTTTGGCAGGGCTGGCTTGCGTTGCAGCAGAAAAACTATGCCCCAGCCCTTGCTGCATTTGAACAGGCGGTGCCGCTGTCGGGCGCGGAAAAATATTTGCCTTTGGCGGGCTCGGCACAGGTGTTTCAGGCTCAGCAGGATTGGGCACACGCTTTTCCCGCCTGGCAACAGGTCATTGCGGCGGCGCCGGGTTTTATTCCTGCCTATGAGCATTATTTAGCCGCAGCTAAGCAGGTGCATCAATTGGCGCAGGCGGAAGTATTTTTAACGGCCCAAAGCCGCGCAGAAGACAATTGGCAGGCCAATTGGGTGTTGGCACAGTGGTTTGCGGCCAATGGCGATATTGATAAAGCGATTGTGAATGCAGAAGACGTGCACCGCAAAGCCATGCAGCTGCCCAGTATTAAACAGCTGTTAGTGCAGTTGTACACACAAAAAGCCCAGTTGCTTAAATCCTCCGATATTTTGCACAGCCGCGATTGGATTAATAAAGCGCTGAAATTACAGCCGGAAAATCCCGCTATTCTGACCTTTTTAGTTGAGCTGGAATTGGCGGATGACAAAATCGCGCAAGCCCGGGCGATAATTGCGGAATACGCGAAGGGAAATGCAGAGCCTGCACTGCTTAATTTCCTCAACGGTGTGGTGTTGGCGGCGGAGGGCAAAAAAGCCGAAGCCTTGGCTCTGCTGCAGGTATCGTTCAACGCGCAAGCGATGGATAAATCGGCTGAATTAATTTATTCCCTTTTAAACCAAAGTGACGAGCCAAAAGCCGTTGAATTTTTAGCCCAGTGGCGCAAAGCCTTGCCCCAGAGCGCCCGCCCGTTGTTGATTGAGGCTTTAGCGGCGCAAGGGGCGGGCAATAAAGCGGCTGCCATCAGCGCCTATGAGCAAGCCCTGCAATTACAAGCGCCTTCGGTGCTGGCTCTGAATAATTTAGCCTGGTTATATTTTGAAACTAAAGACGCTCGCGCCATTGATACGGCCAAACGTGCGGTGGCACTAGCCCCTAATGCGGCCGAGGTGTTGGATACCTACGGCTGGATTTTGGTGCAAACCGGCAATAAAGCCGAGGGCATTCGCTGGCTTGAAAAAGCCAAAACCCTCGCCCCCAATCTGCCGGAGATTCTCAAACATTTAGAAGAAGCCAAACGATAGTAAAAACACCCTGGCCAGTGCTGTACAGCCGAATGCCATTTCAGTCTGTCACAACGAATTGCCTTTTTGACGCCGACACGGATTTAGACGCAGCGTTTTTCTCATACAGTGAATGCTGGACCCGGGGCTGAGCAGTGCCGGGCGCCGTCAGGCCTGGCTGTGAGGTTTTCCCCAAACTGGCGTGGGGGGTGAGTTTTTGCTTGATGTTTGCCTATTTTTGCGCCAAGTTAACGGCTCTAGCGGTAGCCAGTTTTTGATCCACAAGGTTCGTGATGCTCAAGCCACTTATCAAATCCCTCGCCCAATATGCAGCCTCGGTTGCCGGGCCGCAGCGCTGGCACTCAGGTGCGCCCCAGCTATGGGTTTTGATGTACCACCGTATTCTCCCCGCCGACGACCCCCGCACCCGCGCTGAAGAGCCGGGCATGTGTGTAACACCTGAGGTGTTCGCCATGCACCTAGCTCAGCTGCGGCGTTATTTCACGCCCATGCGGCTGGCCGATTGGGTGGCAAAGCAGCGTGCCGGGGAGCCTCTGCCGGCGCGGGCCTGCGCCGTTACGTTTGATGATGGCTGGCGGGATAACATCGAATATGCCTTGCCCCTGCTGGAACAGGCCCAGGTACCTGCCACCCTCTTTGCCGTGGCGGAGAAAATCGGCACCGACTTTCAGTTCTGGCCCAATCTGGTAGCCAACCTCTTGCTGCACGGCACTCTGCCTCAGTTGCGCGAACATCCTATTTTTCACGCTTTAGAGCAGGCGGTACCGAGCCTTGCCAGGGGCGTTAATCGCGAGTCCCTGGCGCAGGCCATAGGTTTTTTGAAACGCTATTCCGACCAGGAACTATTTGCCGCGCTGGAGCAGTTGGCCTGGCGAACACTGGCCGCCCCCATGCCGCAGGCCCTTATGAGTTGGGCTGAGCTTAAACAGATGCAGGACAGCGGTTGGGTCGATATAGGTTCGCACACATGTACCCATCGACGTTTAACCCATGGGTTGGATGAAACCCAGCTACGCTATGAGATTCAGCACAGTCAACGTCTGTTGCAGGAGAGATTGGAGCGCAGCGTGAATTTATTTTGTTTCCCGAATGGGGATTACTCGGCCGCGGCCCTGCAACTGGTTGAGGAAACCTACCACGCCGCTGTGACCACCCAGCGCGGCATAGTGCATATGGGCCAGAAATTGCACGCGCTGACGCGTATTGGTTTACACAACGACGTCAGCGCAACACCTGTCGCCTTTGGCGCGCGCTTGTCTGCTTGGATTTAAGGAGTTGTACGGTGTCGAATCTCGCAGACTATCTTTATACCGACCCCCGCATCGAGCGCTTGCTCACCGGCCTGCTGGGCAGTTGGGCGACCATATTCACACTGCACCGTCCGCCAGCGGCCACTGGCGCCTACGACGGTGTCACACCGGAGTTCCTCGCCGAGGCCCTGAGTTTTGCGAAGGCGCGAGGGTATCAATTTCTCTCTGTGGATGAACTGGTGGCTCGCGCGCTCCGGGGGGATTCCCTGCGACGCTGCCTGTGTTTCACCCTGGATGACGGCTTTGCCGATCAAGTGGAGCAGCTGGTGCCGGTGTTGCTTCGCTTCGATGCCAAGCCCACCCTGTTTGTCATCACGGATTTGATCGATGGCACCGCCTGGCCCTGGGATAACCAGCTGGCACACCTGTGTTGGCACGCCTCGGCGGGCCTGTACAGCTTTGAACTCAACGGCCAGCGGTTTGACCTTGACCTCAGCAGCCCCACAGCCCGCCGCACAAGCCGCCGCCAACTGACGCGTGTGGCTAAAGCACTGCAGCGCCCGGCCATAGAGGCGTTGTTGGTGCAACTGCAGGCCTGTGTAGGCTTGAGTATTCCGGCCCAGGCCCCTGTGGATTATCAGCCTGCCAGTTGGGAGCAGCTGCGCCGAGCGGAATCTCTAGGCCTGCGTATCGGCTGCCACGCCCGCTCGCACTTTACTTTTAATGCCCTCTCCCAAGAGGAGGTGGTTGCTGAGTTGGCGCATTCCAAGGCGCGCCTTGCCGCCGAACTGGCTCAGCCATCGGCAGTTTTCTGCTACCCCTCCGGCACCCAAAATGACTTTGCCCCTCACCATGAGCCTCTGGTGCAGCAGGCGGGTTTTTTAGCGGCGGTTTCTACTCTGTCAAAGAACACCTGCGCGGCGGCCATTCAGCAAGCGCCTTATCGTATTCAGCGCATCGGCATGCCCCAGCAGCTCAACCACTTCGTGCGCTATATCTCCTGGTTTGAATATCTGCGCGGCCGTATGGCCTGAGAAGGCTTCAGGCTACAGTCTTTATGCTTGAAGGCGCCCCCGCCCGTAATAGGCCGCAGCTGGCTCGTTTTTCCCGCCGAACATGCGCAAATAAATACCCGTGCAATCCTAGCCTGAAGATTTATCTGCCTCTGCACCTCGGGATTAGCTAAGCCGGGGCATAAGTGGCTAGAATGGAGGCCCAATACTTGCAGCTTAATCCATGACCGCCACTCCACTACTTTCGCCTGAATTACTGACTGCGCGGTTAAAAGCCGCCAAGCAGCGCAAGGGTGAGATCGCCCGTCAATTTAAAACCCTCAGCCCGGGCAGCCTTGAGCATCAAGACGCCCTGAGTGCCATGCAGGCCATTACAGCGGAGCTCAAAGCCATAGAGGCACAGCTTGCCGAGCTTAAAAACCCACCCAGCCCAACGGATGCGGCCCCTAAGCCTGCAAGCACGCCTGCGCTTACTCTGATTGATCCTGCCGCCCTGCACAGCAGCCCCTTTGAGTGCAGGCCGCTGGCCTCAGCCGAGTGGGGGCAGTGGGATGCCTATGTGGCTAAAGTTTGCGCGGCCAACAATTATCACTACGCCATTTGGTTGCAGCTCATCAAAGAGCAATTTGGTCACGAGGGCATTATTTGGGCCGCCTTCGATGAGCAGAGCCGCATCATCGGCGGCATCCCCCTGGTAATTCTGGCCAGCCCCTTGTTTGGCCGCTTCGCAGTCTCCGTGCCTTATTTTAATTACGGCGGTGTACTGTCGGAGTACTTCAACGTAGCCCAGGAGTTAATAACCAGCGCCAGCGTGTTAAACCAGCGGTTCAACCTGCGCCATATTGAAGTGCGCTGCATGCAGCAGGGCCTTATGCCCAACGGCCAGTGGTCCAGCAAAAAAGCGTCACTGATTTTGGCACTGCCCAGCAGCCCTGCACAATTGGAGCACCAGCTAGGTGCCAAGGTGCGCGCGCAGTATAAAAAAGCGCTGGAACACAGCCCGCAGTTCAGCCTGGGCAAAAGTGAATTGCTGGACGATTTTTACTCTGTATTTGCGCAAAACATGCGGGATTTAGGCACCCCGGTCTATGCCAAAAGCTGGTTTGCCCGCCTGCTGGAGGAGCCGAGTTTGCACTGCCATATCGCCCTGGTGCGGATGTACGGCAAGCCGGTATCAGCGGGGTTTTTAATTGGCCACGGCAATATGCTGGAAATCCCCTGGGCGTCCACTGTGCGCAAGGCCAACGGCTGGAACGCCAATATGTGGATGTACCGGCAAATACTCGGTTTTGCCATAGAGCAGGGCTACCAATATTTTGATTTTGGCCGTTCTACCCAGGACGCAGGCACCTTTAAATTTAAACGCCAATGGGGCGCTGAGCCCTATAGCCATTATTGGTATTACCTGCTGCCCGCCGGGGGTGCTATGCCGGGCCTAAACCCCGATAACCCCAAGTACAAATTGGTGATAGCCATCTGGAAAAAATTGCCGGTATGGCTCACCAAAATCATCGGCCCGCTGATCGTGGGGAATCTGCCTTAATAGAGGCGAACCTAGCTTGGCAATGGGGTGATCTAAAGCCTCCATCTGCCCAGCAGGCAACAGGTCCCAGGCGTAGGGGCGGCCCTCGTGGCCGCCCGCCTCGGCACCCGCTCAGTGTTCGGGCACCCACCAGGAGTGCCCCTACGGTGGGTAGATAGTTCCGAGCCTAAGGTTCTGCCTAGGAAATAGGTCTCTAAACCCTCCATGTGCACAGCACACAGTGGATCCCTGGCGTGGGGGCGGCCCTTGTGGCCGCCCGGTCCAGCACCCTCTCAGCGATTCGGGCACCCACAAGGGGTACCCCTACGGCAGGTTAGACATTCCCAACGTTATCGAGCCTGCTTTACGGGATATACCCACTCAGCAGGTTGCGCCCAGCGCCGAGGCTAAACCTGCCACACCAAGGGCGCCAGCCCATGAAAGGCACGGGCCTTATCGCACTCGGGGTTGTGTTCGCCGTTCTCACCGCTCATGGCGAATTCTCGGCAGGTGCTAGAGCGCTGCTCATAGATGGTACAGGCCACACTCTGGCCGATCTCGCCGCCCAAGGCCACGCAGCGCGCCGGTTTGCTGCCGGTGCCCTGCATACAGCTTAAATGGGGGCTGATTTTCTGCGTTAATTCATCGGGTACCTGGCCGCCAGCGCTGGCCTGTTCGCCCCAGTAAAACGACACACGAAAATAAGCGCAGCAGGCGCCGCAGCTCATACAGGGGGAGGAGTGCTCAGTCTGGCTCATGGTGGTCGCGAATATGCTGTTGGTAGAAATAAAAACTCTGTTTAGGGCGGCGTTCGCCGCTGGCAAAATCGCAGTGCACCAGCCCAAAGCGTTTGCTGTAGCCATAGGCCCATTCAAAATTATCCAGCAGGGACCAGCAAAAATAACCCTGCACCGGCACCTGATCTAACTGCTTGGCGTCTAGAAGGGCGGCCAAATAAGCCTGTAAAAACGCCACCCGAAACTGATCGCACTGGCTGTTCTCCTCCTCCGGCAAGGGGTTGGCACAGCCGTTTTCGGTCACATAGATGGGCAAGTTCGGGTAGCGCTGGTGAACCCAGTTGAGCATCTTGCGAAACCCCCAGGGCACCACAAACCAGCCCATAGCCGTGCGGCGCCAACTGGGGTCAGCGCTTAGATACACCCCTTGGTCGGCCGCCATACCGCCGTTGCCGTCTTCCGGAGCTATGGCGTGGGCGCTGGGGGGTGTGGCAGAGGCAAAATGGGTGGTGTAGTGGTTGAGGCCGAGAAAATCCACTGAGCCTTTAAGGCGCGCCTGATCCTCCGGGCTAAAGTGCGGCAGCCGCGCGCCGAGGCGTTCGCGCATCACAGCGGGATAATCCCCAAACACCACCGGGTCGGTAAACCAGCCGTAGAAGAATTCCAAGCTGCGCTGAGCGGCGGCCTTATCCTCTGGGGTATCCGTTAGTGGTTCGCGCCAGTCGCAATTGCTGGCAAGGCCAATCTGGCCGCTAAAGCCGCCCTTGCGGAAGGCCTCCACCGCCAGGCCATGGGCAATCAGCAGATGGTGCCCGGCTATGTAGGGCTCGTCCGGGCTGCTGCGGCCGGGGGCGAAGTAGCCGGTGCCATGGCCTAAAACCGCCGTACACCAGCTTTCGTTGAAGGTGATCCAATGCTGCACCCGATCGCCAAAGGCGCCGAAACAAAACTGCGCGTAGGCGGCGAAGTGTTCGGCGGTTTGCCGGTTCAACCAGCCGTCTTGCTCCAGCTGCAGGCTGAGGGGTAAGTCCCAGTGGTAGAGGGTGACAAAAGGTGTAATGCCCGCCGCGATTAAGCCGTCAATCAAGCGGTTATAAAAGGCCACCCCCTCGGCATTCACCACACCGCGCCCCTGAGGGAAAATACGTGGCCAGGCGATGGAAAACCGGTAGGCATTGACGCCCAGTTGCTGCATCAGGGCAATGTCGGTGGCAAAGCGGTGGTAGTGGTCGCAAGCGATATCGCCGGTGTGGCCCGCCTCCACCTTGCCGGGGGTATGGGCGAAGGCATCCCAGATGCTCAAACCCTTACCACCCTCCAACCAGGCGCCTTCAATTTGATATGCAGCCGTGGCGGTACCCCAAAAAAAACGCTGTGAATCGGTCATGGTCGGTGGGGCTTATTCGTCGCTCTGATCCGCCAGCAGGCGCGCCTGGCGCTCGGCCTCTTCGGCCTTCGCATGTTCGATCACGCTGAGCACCGCATCCAAATCCACCTCCTGCAGTACCTCAGTGAACACACCGGTTAAGGGCGTGGTGGCGGTCAGCTCACCCTGCTGGAACAGCTGCCAAATTTCCTCGCCATAGCGGGTATGCAGCAGCCTAGGGTTGTAGCGGCCAAAGTACTGGGTCATGTTGTTGATGTCGCGCATGAACATGGCTTTTGCATTGTTGTTGCGGGCGGCGTCCACCGCCTGGGGCAGGTCGATAATCACCGGCCCATAGGCATCCACCAGCACGTTAAATTCGGAGAGGTCGCCATGCACCAGGCCTGCGCAGAGCATCTTGGCGATCTCACCCATCATATGCAGGTGATAATCGGCGGCTATGTCTTCGGGGAAGGCCACATCGTCTAGGCGTGGCGCTGGGTCGCCGCTCTCATCCTGAATCAGCTCCATCAGCAGCACGCCATCCACATAACTGTAGGGCTTGGGCACTCGCACCCCGGCGGCGGCCAGGCGTTTGAGGGCTTCCACCTCGGCGTTCAACCAGGCTTTCTCCGCCTCCGCCTGGCCAAAGCGGGTATTTTTGGCCATGGCACGGCTGCGGCGGCCGCCCTTGTAGGTGCGGCCCTCTTGATACTGGGCGGCTTGTTTGAAGCTGCGCTGAGCGGCCTCTTTATAAACCTTCGCGCAGACAATCTCGCCTTCGGCGCGCACCACAAACACCTGGGCCTCTTTGCCGGACTTAAGCGGGTAGAGCACTTCATCAATAATGCCGTCGGCCACTAGGGGCTGTAGGCGGGCGGGTACTTTCATAGCAGGCCTCCTGCCGAAATCGAGGGTTTCGCACGCGCCAGCCACAGGGCGGTACCACCGGCTACGGCGGCCGGAACGGCGAGAATATTAAACACCGGCACCATGCTGGCGCCTGTACAACTGCCGCCAAAGCTCAGGCTGAGCGCTTTGTGTTGGGCCAGCTGTTGTTTGAGGCTGGTGAAGCTCTGCAGCTGATTGTCCGCTGCATAATCACAATATTGAATAGCCAAACACCACGCGCCCCAGATAAAAAACAACAGGGGCATCACCAGGTTCAGGCCGGGGATAAACAGTGCCAGCAGCGAGAGGGCGACCAAAATAAGGCTGCGCGGCAGGAAATAACTCAGCTTTTGCCATTCCCGTGCAAAGGTGCGCTTGAGTAGTTGGCTAAAGGGTTCATCCGGCGGCGCGGGGTGGCCGAGCGCCACCTGTACCTTCTGGGCGAGCAGGCCGTAAAAGGGCGCCCCAATTAAGGTGGTGATGACATTAAAACCGTAGCCGTAAGCCGCCAGCACACACAGGGCGATCAGGGGCCAGAGCAACCAGCGCAGAAACTCCAGCCAGTGGGGCAGGCCGCCCAGCAGGGAATCCAACCAGTGCCCTAAGCCCTGTACCAGCAGCCCCGCAGTGGCAGCAAAGAGTGCAATATTCAGCAGCACGGGCCAGAGCACAAACGCGCGCAACTGTGGCTGGCAGATGAGTCTTAGCCCCTGGAGAAAATACCCAGGTCCGGAATGACGCAACAGATTCGGCATAAACTCCACGCGGTAACTAAAACTGCCGCCACTATACAAACTGGCGCCCCCCGTGCCTACCGTTATACCGTTAATCTGCGAACCGGCGGGCAGCGCAGCAAGCACCGGTCGGTGGCCACCCACTGCACCGGCACATCCCAGGCCTCAACCGGCACGCGCGGCACCTGCTGGCCCGCGTGCGCAAGGCCCACCAGTCGCGGGCGGCGCCCAGCGGCCTGCAGGGCGCGATCATAAAACCCTCCGCCCATACCCAAACGGCGGCCCCAGGCATCAAAGCCCACCAGGGGCAGCGCAATCACATCGAGCTGCTTAAGATCTATGGCACCGGCTGCAGGTAGCGGCTGGCGCACACCCAGGCGGCTTCGCACCAGGCGCTCCCCCCGCCGAACGCGCACAAACTGCATGGCGGTGGCCGCGGCATTGAGGCGCGGCAGGTACACCTCTTTGCCCCGAGCCAGCAGGCGTTTGAGCAAAAAAGCCGGGTCGATCTCGCCATCACTGGCGATATACAGGGCGAACCTGTGGCAGCCTTGCAGGGCCGGTAGGCGGCAAAACTGTGTTGCCAAGCGCAGGGCGGCGCGGCGCTGTTGAACCCTTGAGAGCGAACGGCGATAGGCGCGCAACTGGCGTCTTAAGGTCTTTTTACAGAGAGTGTGCACGGCAGACACAAGGCTAGGGGCGAAACACAGGAGGGATAGGGGGTAGGGAATAAAGCCTGGGATGCCGCTGACAACTATACCTTGAACCCGACAGTTCAAGGGGGAGGACTCTGTTACCGATTAGGCTTTCCATCGAGTGGACATGCACACAGGGTAATACGGGAGAACTCCAGGTAAATTTATCGGCTCAGGGATTAGTCGGCTGGCGAACACCCCAGGAGTGTTTGAAGTATAACAAAGCTTGCGCGCTCGCCAAGGGTTTAGGCCCCATGTAGCTAAAAAATATAATTGCCTTGAGCGGCTGTGCGTGTGTGCGCAGTACTAGAACAAAAAAGACAGCTATATCAATCTGTTGCTGCTAAATGATGTATGCCTGCGGCTAGACATTCCGCCAACCGCTGCAATACTCATAAGTACTGAAACCTGATTGATGCAGGTGGCAGCCGAGGTTTTCCTCATTGTTTCACTCCTAATGGTCTTTGCCTCTAAGCCCTGCTTAGAGGCTTTTTTTTGCGTTCAGCCAGGGCCCCAGTCTCTTTGCTTCGCAGCAGCGGATAACTGGGGTGAGCTGATTCGGGCCACCAGAACATGCCTTAGTGATGCCCCCAACCACCCGCCCTGCGGGCAATGTCATTAAGTTAAGGTTTTTGGCCTGTTTCCCGCTTCTTGTCTTACCCTCACCCCAACCCTCTCCCAGAGGGAGAGGGAGTTAAACGCAAGCGCTCGAAGGCTGGTACACACTGTCCCCTCTCCCTTCGGGACGACTGCACGGATGCAGGAGGTAGAGTCACGCCAGGAGCGGTTACCGAGAGGGCTAGGGTGAGGGAGCTGGGCTTAACTTAACGACATTTGGCCCTGCGGGGCACCCCTCCACAGGAGGGGAATGGATCACCCCATCAGGCGCTTAGCCCTTCCCCGCCACACAAAACTCCGGCCTGAATCCATCGCACCCAGCCATCCAAGCACAAACCCACATTCCCCTCCTCTGGAGGGGTGCCCCGCAGGGGCGGGGTGATTCCATTGGCTCAGTTAAAAAGCCAACCGAAGTAAAAACCCGCCTTCAACACAGAAGCAAACCCCATTTATTACTACTTTTCCCACGGGCATCGCCCCACGTGATATAACTAAAACCATCTAAAGATTATTTATTAGTCTAATTGGTGATTAAATTGCCAATCAATTCCGGTTTGCTCGGGTGTATCTGTTTAAAATGTGACCACCTGATCGAGCAAGTCCATCATTTTAGGTGTTGAAGGTACAACGGCTATGAAAACCTGGATCCACATGTGTGCAGTATTAATTCTGGCAAGCCAAATGACCGGTTGCGGTGGTGGAAACGCCAAACCGGCTGCGCAATCAAACCTTCCAGAGCAATCCGCCCCGCGTGCTGAGCAAATTGCCGCCGCTCAGCCAGATGCTCCTGCTGTGCCAGGTGTGGATCCCACTCAAGACGCGCTTCTTGACTCAGTGCTTGACACATTTAATGCCGCGCAAACCCTTTGGGCGTTGAACGCTCCCGCGAATTACCACTACAACTTCAAAGCAGGCGGCGGATTGAAATTTAGTTTCTCTCAACCCGTTACCATCTGGGTGAGGGGCGGCAAAATGAGTAGGATCTCCCAAGGCGGCGCTGACGTGCCCGTCGATACCTACAGCTTTGCCAGCATTGAACAGCTGTTTGCCAACATGGCGTACACACTTGCCAAGATTGAGAACCTCGATAAGGGGGCTGCCCATGGCGACTCAATGAACTTCACGTTGAGTGGGCCCAATGGACAATCAGAACATTATTTCATGCAGTTTGACCCGCTTCTCGGCTTTCCTGTTGTCTCCGAATCGGTGGGGGGCTGCTGTGATAACGGCTCTAGAATGGAAATCACGGAATTCACCATAGATCCCTAGCAGGGGGCACAGCTAAATCACGGCCGTCATCCCGATTAGGACGGCTGGATAAACTTTAAGGCTCTTAATCACTTCATATTCAGGCAAAAGCGCACACAAACACGCGGCAATAACCTCTTCCGTCCGCCCGGTAACTTTGTGAGACTGCAGCTGCGGTGGCCTGCAAAGCCGCTGCAGCACACTTCATTAATTTACACAGGGAATTTGACCATGGCGCAACCTAACCTCATTAACTTGATCATCCCCCCGGCTGACCTACAAGACATCCAAGCAGCCCTTAACACCCTCACCAGCAAGCTCGCCCCTCACCTCATCAGCCTCAGCGCCAACGAGCGCAAAGAAATCCCCAAAATGGGCGATAAAACCCAAGCCTTTGTGGGCAAGGCGCGGGAATACGCCAGCCAAAACCCCGATTTGGTGCCCAACTATTTGGATGTGGGCGCCTTTGAGGTGGACTGGCAAGCGGTGGATTTATTGTCCCGCCTCCAGCGCCAACTGGCGCCCCTGGCGGATAACCTCAGCGACAGCCTCGCCCTCAGCGGCAGCGAAGCCTACCAGGCCGCGCTGATCTTTTACCGCAACGTCAAAATGGCCGCCCGCGCAGGCGTACCCAACGCCAAAACCATCGAAGCCGACCTCTCCAACCGCTTCCCCGGCAGCAGCGCCAGGGCAAGCACCAGCGCCGAACCGGCTTAAGCCTGGGCTTTAGCGGGGCAGGGGGCACCCCCTGCCCCCTGCAACAAGGCGCTTTACCCCCCCTCCCCCCACTGCCACACCCCCTCCCCCCTACTTCGCCAGTACCCCCACCCACTTCGTCACTGCCCTAGGGGTGTTCGAACCTAGCTCGCCGAGTGAAAAAGATAGCGAATCGGTCTGCAAAACAAGGATGCCGCAGTAAAAACATAGGTCGCCGTATGTTTTTACTGCCTGAGCGCACAAAAAAGCTGCGCGCAGGCGCTTAAAAGCTGCGGCGCCCTTGTTTAAAGATACCAATTGGCAGCTCCAAGCGGCGGCGAGCCGCTAAAAACACTCGGCGGCGAGGGTTTGAAGTGGGGTAGGGGAGATGATGGTTGGGCAAGGTAATTAAGTTAGGAATTGGCGGCCTATTTTCACCCTGGCCAGGGCCTAAAATGCCCCTCCAGTGGAGAGGTGCCCCAAAGGGAGGGGCAATCTCATTCAGGGAAAGAATTATGGCGCTTGCAGGCCCCAAAATTCCCCTTCCCTGGAGGGGTGGCAGGCTTGCCTGCCGGGGTGGTTGCGGGAGAGGCCCTGGTTTTAGTGCAGAGGACGAGGACATCTTTTGCCAATAATTACCGCGGGCTGCGAACATTGAGCAATACAGCGATCTACCACCCCACCCCTTCGGGGCACCCCTCCAGAGGAGGGGAATTTTAGGGCCTGCAGGCGCCAAAATTCTTTAACCTAATCGCATAGCGTTTTAGGTAACTAACGGCCTAGCGAGATATAAGCGGCGGCTGGGTTAGTTTTGCCCGCAATAGCGCCCTTCCTGGCTGGAGTTGCTTGATGGTTAATGGCCCCTTTGCCGCCGCCAATGCCAATCATTAACACCTAAAGGGTTGCGGGGTTATGGGTGTGTAAAACGGCTAAGTTTTACTTAAGCCCGCCCCCTGCAATTGAATAGGCGGGTAGTGTCAGTAACCCCGGCGGCTTGGCCAGTTGAAAAACAATTACTGCTTACATACCCCGTTCTTGTTTGTCCGTTTTGTTTAAAGTATAAGGCGCTAAACGCCGCGTTATTTTTATGCCTTGCCGATTGAAACCTCATTGGGTGGGCGATTGGTTGTTAGTGATGGCTGGCTGCGAAGGTGATAGGCGGCATAGCCTTATCATTGATAACCTAGCACAGCACCCTGTTATCTAAAATAAAGCGCGCAGTGATTTTTGCTGGATGTGTTGCAACTGGTTGAAGCGGAACCTATTTGTTCTTTGGGTGGCGTTTCGAGAGGGTGTGATAGACGGGGAGAAAATCTGTGAAAGACGCGAGTGCCCTGTAAACCTACTGTTATGAGGAAATAATGGATGTCCAAAGACTCTTCAAATTCAAGTCCGGTCAAAAAGACTCCGGATGACCAGTGTTTTGTAATCATGCCCATATCACCTCAAAATGGGTATGAGGAAGACCATTTTACATTGGTCTATGAAGATATAATTAAGCCCTCTGTTGAAGCTGCTGGTCTCAAGCCATTTCGTGCCGATGAAACAAAAAATACGAATTTGATTCAGCTTGATATATTGAGAAATGTTGTTGAATCAACAATTGCTGTTTGCGATATGAGTTCAAAAAATCCTAATGTATTCTATGAGTTGGGAATGAGGCAGGCTTTCGATCTCCCAACCGTATTGCTAAGGGATGAGATCACAGAAGCGCCATTTGACGTGAATGGCTTACGTTATGTAACGTACAGAAAAGACATGAGGCATCGTAATGTTAAAAGAGCAATCGAAGATTTAACGTCAGCCATCCTTGATACGTATCAAAAGCGTGCGGACAAATCAGAAATTAATTCATTGATTCGTCTTATGGAGCTGGCCAACCCTGCGAAACTTAGCCAGGTAGAGCTTTCTGATGAGGCTAGATTTGAAAAGTTAAATGAATTGCATCTTAAGGAAATATTATCAAGTATTGCTGCGCTATCGGAAAATCAAAATAGAATTATGCATGAATTCCGCCGAGTGGTATCTATAGGTGAGTGAAGCAAAAGAGATTCTGACGAGGATAAATATAAACAGATGAGGGAAATTGAATTGCTTGAAAAATTACACTCAAAGAAGATCGATGTGCCTGAGTGGTTGGCCTCAATTAAAAAAGATAAGTAACGCGTAACTCGGATTGATTTTTCGGTTAATGTAGGTCGGAAAAACGCGTAACCCGGATTGATTTTTCGGTTCATGTAGGTCGGAAAAGCGCAGCGCCTTCCGACATTAATTCGGTAGCATTGTGCCTGGTTTAACAATGTGCCGTCGAGAAAATATTCACGTTGGAAAGCGCTGCATTTTCCGACCTAAGAGCTTTAATTCAGGGTTGTTAACATGTCGCATATCAGGGCTAAAGCTGTGTGCCTCTTTCGCCATAAAAACAAAGTCCTGCTTTCGGTTGGCTATGACCCGGAGAATGATGAGCACTACCTCCTTCCAATTGGCGGCGGTATCGAATTTGGTGAAACCGCCGCGCAAGCTGCTCAGCGAGAAGTTATGGAGGAAATTGGGGTGGAGATTCATGATCTTCGATTGTTGGGAGTGCTTGAAAATCTGTTTAGCCTTAATGGATATTCAGGTCATGAAATTGTTTTTGTTTATGAGGCTAAATTCGTAGATAAGTGCCTTTATGAGCAAGCTGAGTGGCGAGCTGTCGAATCTGATGGGGTTGAATTTAGTCTGAAGTGGTTTGACCAAAAGCAGATGATTGGCGATGCATTAAAAATATATCCTAGTGGTATAGGTAAAATGCTGTAACACGTAACCCGGATTTATTTTCCGGCCAACAGCGTAATTTTGCCGCGAATAAAAGACAGCGCATTGTGGATGGTTGCGGTGTTTAACATCTGCCTTGTCGGGTCCCTTGAACATCATTCGGTCTACGTCTGCTCAAAAAAATGGCCTCTTAAGAGGCCATTTGTCGTTAGCGAGTAGGCTTAGCGGCTGCGACGGCGCAGGCTGAGTAATCCGCCCAGGGCCAGCACCAGCCACACATCTGCGCTGCCGCCTACAGTGCCTGTGCCACCGGAAGAAGACGATGAGCTAGAGGAGCTGCTGCTGGAGGAGGAGCTTGATGAGCTGCTGCTGGAAGACGAGCTGCTGGATGACGATGAGCTGCTTGAAGACGAGCTGGAGCTGGATGAGGAGCTGCTGGTGGACTTGCGCACCAGGATCGAGCTTAGAGTGCCGTTGTCTTTGTTGGAGGTAACGCGGATGTCCAATTTGCCGTCGGTCACGTTGGCGTCAAAGGTTTTTTTCCAAACGGTGTTAGCGCCAGCCTCGGCGAACAGGTCCACGTTGGTCAGCACGTTTTGGCCTTCGATGGCGACGTTAAACGAGCGCTGGCCGGCTTCGGTCCAGTACATTTCCACGAAGCCCAATTCAACCGATACGCGTTGGTTGGACATGGGTATGGAGGCGCTGAAGTCGCCGTATAACTCGGTTTTGTAGACGTCGTTATTGCCACCGGTGATGGTTGAGCTGGTGGAGTTGGCGCTGCCGCCAGTCATGTAGCGGTTGGGGTCGAAGTAGATGTTGTTGAGTTGCACCGCGGCGCCCGTGCCACCGACGTTAACGGCGGCTAAAACGTCGGATGGGTTGGGTGGGTGGTAGCCCACGGTTTTTTCCGTGACCATGCACATTTTACCGTCTTGTGTACCCATGCCGTCGCCGTCTGGGTCTGAACTGATGTTACAGCAGACTTCAACACCACCAGTGGTGCCGCAGGAAACCGGTTGGCCTGGGCCGTCTTTCACGGTTATGTTGGATGAGCCAGAGCTTTGGTAGCCCTCAGTGGCCAGAATCATGTAATTGTGGGTGCCCAGGTTCATGCCTTTGCTGGCCCAGTAATCAAAGTGGTTTTTAACCGTGATGGTGCCGTTGACCGTGCCGAATCCTTTACCGTTGCGGCCGCCGTTATCACCGCGTCGAACACTGAAGTACTGCTTAAATGTTGCGGTGCCATCAATGGATGGCTGGTTAGTGCGGGTGCAGACCACTACGTCGTAGGTGCCGCCGTCACTGGTAAAGCTGCCCTGGTTCTGGCCGCCGCAACCGGTAGCGGGGTTGTAACTGCCGTAGGATTCGATGACGTAGTATTCAATTAAGGGGTTGCGGGTCCAGCCGTAGAGGGCCAGGTAAGTGTTCTGGTTGAGGTTGTTGCCTTGGTTAAATTGGCCGGTGTAGCTGACGACTTTGCTGGCGCTACCGGGGTTCCAGCCTTTACCGCCTACCCAGTTGTTGATGTTGCTCCAGCTTGAACCGTAGTTGCCGTCTGCGCCGCAGGTAATTTGCACATTACCTGTGTCCTTCCAGAAGGAGTAATAGAAGCCGTTGTGCGTGCCGGTTGCGTTGGTGGCGCTGTTGAGTACGCCGTTACAGGCGTGAGCTGAGGAGACGCTCAGCCCCAAGGCGCCCAAAATCACTGCGGCGGCAAACTTGCCCGCTGTCAGCTGCTTTTTGATCGTGTGAAGGTTCATAGTAGGTTCCACCTCATGCTTTATTATGGGAGAGCAATGAAATTGCTCGCTGCAAAAGACCCCCATGGGCGCTCGCTAATAGTAAGACTAAAGCGCATTCAGGGTGTGAACCCCTTTTTATCATACGATACAACTTAAGCAAGCGGGCACCTGTTCAAGCTGATACATAGTTCAACTTTGTAAGCAGCCAAACACCACATTGTGTGTATTTTTTTAAAATGCAAACGGATACATCTGCGTTTTAATTTTTTATATAAAAGATTATTCAAGTATGAATATTTATTAATGTTAAAGAGACTTTAAGGGATAATGTTTTTTTGGATATTTCAAACTAAAAAACATGCAATGCCACTGGCCTGTATGTAGCAATAATAGAGCGCAAACTGAGTTCTTACGCAGGCGGAATCAAACTGTATTGAGGGGTAAAAATACCTGGAGAATACTTGGGGTTTTGAGAGATATCTGTATGGCGTGCGGATGCAAATCTGGATTTTGGGCGACGTGTTTAAGTGAGTGCTGTTCATAGGCGGGAATTTTTAAAAATCCATTTTCGGCAAGAGAGCCGCTTTTAACCTTATTAAATGCGGATTTTAATAAAAGTAATCTTCCTCGGATGGCCTGCGGTTGTTCTTAATTTAATAATCTGTGTAGGGCTGAGCCCGCTTTTTGTGTCTGGGTATTTATCCTGAAGTATTTTAAGCACTATTAAACGGTATTTTTAATGGCTTTACTGTGCGGATTGCAATGTCATTAAGTTAAGGATTTCATTTGGTTTTTTAAGCGATGTTCCCCTCCGCCAGAAACCCTAGCCAAATATCATTAGGTTAAGGGACTTTGTTGGGGCGACCCTTGTGGTCGCCCAGTGTTGGTCGCCAAACAATATCAGTAGCCGCAGAGGTTTGGGCGCCCACAAGGGGCGCCCCTGCGGACGGTTCCTATTCAGAAAATTCTTAACTTAACGACATTAGGGTCGGGTTTCAGGGCGAGCAAAAAACCACTGGGAAAACCGCCCCAAACCCTTAGCTTCATGACATGGGTACGGGTGGGGGGTGAAATTAAGGATGCTGGGCGAAGGAGGGCATTTGAACCCCCTGCGGGCCGCCCTAAAGCCCACCGAGTGTGAAATAATCCAGCCTTTTAACGCGCTGAGGTGCCTGTGATTAGGGCGATTGTGTTGTTGGGGGATGGGCGGATTAAGCATGGTGGGCAGGAGTTGGTGGCCTACTGGCAGGCCCATGCCGATAGCTTTATTTGGCTGGATATGGAAGGGGAGGCCGCAGATGATGAAAGCCACATGCTGCGGGAGCTTAATTGCCACCCGCTGGCCATTGAAGATGTGCAGCGCTTTCGCCACCCACCGAAAACCGAGACCTTCAGTCAGCACACCCTGATCCTCTATCGCGGCATCACACAATTTAACGAAGACCTTACCATCGAGCAGCAGACCATTGCGCTGTTTGCCTTGGAGCGCGGGCTGATCAGTGTGCATGCTAAGCCCTCCACGGCCATTGATTTTTGGTGGGATGAGGTGGTGCCTGCAGGCTTATTACGCAGCCCCGGCTTTTTGGCCTGCCGCATCATGCATTATTCGGTGGGGCGCTACGTGGATAAGGTGCTGGAGTTTGAGCCGCGCCTGACGGAGCTGGAAGATTCCATGCAGGATCACCCTAGCGATGATGTGATGAAAGAGTTAATCGCCTATAAATCCCGCCTGCGCAAATTAAAGCGAATTTTTAGCTATCATGAAAAGCTAGTGAGCAATTTGCTAAAAAATACGCCGCTGAAGTTAGTGGAAGAGGAAGGCGAGATTGAGCACGCGCTGCAGGATTTATATGAGCGCTGCGAGCGCTTAACCAGTTTGACCACTATGTATTTTGATTTGTGCGGCGATTTAATTGAAGGTTATCTGTCTATTTCGTCTCACAACCTGAATAAAACCATGCAGTTTTTAACCGTGTTAACCGCTATTTTAGGCCCTTTAACCATTGTAGTGGGGGTGTACGGTATGAACTTTGATTTTATGCCGGAACTGCACTGGCGCTATGGATATGCCTTTGTGTGGGGCCTTATGTTGTCCATTGTTGGTGGTTCATTTTGGTATTTTCGCCGCCGCCGCTGGCTGTAAATGCGGCTGTATACTCAGGCTTAGCCTGTTTTTCCATGGTTTTATTTATGCCGCGTAAGTTTATTAAACGCTGGTTGCCCGATGCTGACACCCTGCGCAAAACACCTGGCCTTAAACACTTAGGCACTGTGTTGGACGACCCACATTTATTTCATTTAAGCCGTCGCTCGGTGGCGGTGGCGTTTTTAGTTGGGTTGTTTTTTTGTTATATACCAACCCCTGGCCAAGCATTTTTAGCGGCCTTTGGGGCACTGCTATTGCGGGGCAATTTACCCATTGCGGTGGCCCTTGTGTGGGTGAGCAATCCCTTTACGCTACCGTTTTTTGTATTAACTGCCTATGGCGCCGGGGCGGTAGTATTAGGCGGCGGCGCTATTGAATTACCCGCAGCCATTACCTGGCAGTGGATAAAAACCATTTGGCAGCCTTTTTTATTGGGCAGCGTAATTATGGGCCTGATTGCAGGCCTGGCGGGGTTTTTTGCAGTGAATATTATTTGGCGTATTAGCGTGGCGCGCCGCTGGGTGCGCCGCCGTGGGCGCGCTAAATAATTATTTGGCGAGGATCGTTGAATTTTTTGCTGATGTGTATTCATTGCTGGTGCCTAGGTAGTAATCGGCGCACCTAATGCACCGGGCGAAATTAATTATTAACAACCAAAAAGCTAGGGGATGATTATGGATTTACTTTGGTATGGGGTAGTGGGTTTAGGGGTGTGGCTGTTGGCGGGCGTGCGCATTGTGGAGCAGCAATCGGTGGTGATTGTGCAATTTTTGGGGCGTTATTCCTGCACCCTGGAGGCGGGCATCAATTGGATTTGTGTGCCTTTTCAATTAAGCGCTGGTCGATTGTCTTTGAAAATTGAATCGGTACCGGCCACGGTTGAGGTGAAAACATCGGACAATATGTTTGTGTCCTTGCCGGTGAATCTAATGATTCAGGTGGAGCCACAAAACGCGAAAGATGCTTTTTATAAATTGCAAAAACCCCACGAGCAGGTGCGCGCCTGGGTGCTCAATACGGTGCGCTCCATTGCGGCGGGTATGACCTTGGAAGAAATGTTTAATGACCGCGAGCGCGTTGTGAATGAGGTGCGGGCGCTTTTGACGGCGAAATTATCTGAATTTGGTTATCGCTTGGAGGGTGTGTTAATTGATCAGCCCATGGTGTCGGCGGAGGTGCAGTCTTCATTTAATCGTGTGGTGGCCGCGACGCGGGAAAAAGAAGCCGCTTTGCAAGAGGGTGAAGCGATAAAAATTCGCATCGTCAAACAAGCGGAAGCCGAGGCGGATGCTCAGCGTGAGCGCGCGAAAGGCCTGGCGGATTCACGCCGCATTTTAGCGGCAGGTTTGCAAGAATCCTTAAATGGGTTTGCGAAAATACCGCAAAACACCGCGCTGGCTTTATTGATTGAAACCAATCGTATTGATGCGCTGCGGGAGGCATCCAAACACGGCAATTTAATTTTGATGGACTTGGGTAAAACCGACGGCGCGCAAAAAGCCTTAATTCCTTTATTAAAGGGTTTAAAAAATGCCGACGCGCCTGCGGCGGCAAGTGGTGCTGAGGAACTTAATTAATTAGCTGAATAAAGGCCCGGCACATAAGCCTTAAGCACGTGTTAGTGCCGGGGTGAGCCCTAGCGGCCGTACCGCGCGGTAAGCTGCGCCTTGCCTAAACTATTGGCCAAAATGTTGTAGCCGACAAATGCCGCCGTGGCATCGGCGGGCAGATTTAATTGCTCCACTTTTAACGCATACAGAGTGAATTGGTAGCGGTGGGGTTTATCTCCGACGGGTGGGCAGGCGCCACCAAAACCGGTGCTGCCAAAATCGGTGCGCCCTTGTACGGCACCTGCGGGTAGGTTTTTCCCGCTGGCCTCACCGGCTTCCGCTGCTAAACCGGTGCTGGAGGCGGGCAGGTTATACACCACCCAGTGCCACCAACCGGAGCCGGTGGGGGCATCGGGGTCGTAAACGGTAAGGGCATAACTTTTGGTGCCCGCAGGTGGATGGCTCCAGCTAAGGGCGGGGGAAATATTTTTGCCAGAGCAACCAAAACTATTAAATACCTGGTCGAGGCTGAGGGTTTGCCCTTCTTTAATGCTGGGGCTGGTGAGGGTGAATTTTTCGGCAAAGGCCTGGCTGCTGAGTACCAATAAAGCACCCATTAATAATCGCGACATGAGAGTTCCTCTGTGGAGTGAGCGGCAGTACATAAGAAGTACTGGCTACGCTTTATAGTGGCCGGTGGATGTCTCGTCAATATATTAAAAACTCTGGCGTTAATATTTGTAGCTGTTTACTTCAAACCTACTGCAGCTGCAGCGAATATCAACCTGGCGACGTTGGATGTCGTTAATACCTACCCAATAAACGAGGATTTTAGGTGGCCACTAGCCATTTATACACAGATTTATCAATTTATTACGACCGCTTTTGTCAGGATATTCCCTATGCCCACCAGGCGAATACACTCAAGCGCTTAGAAGCATTATTTAATGAATCCTGCGGCCAGCATTATTTGGATATTGCCTGCGGCACAGGGCAATTAATGGAGCAGGCGCAGAAATTTGGCTGGCAGATGAGCGGCCTGGATAATGCTCAGGCGATGCTCACACGCGCCAGTAGCCGCTGCCCCGAGGCGAGCTGGATTCTGGCGGATATGGTGCAGATTCCTGCTAAACCCCAGTATAACGTTGCCAGTTGTTTGCTGTATTCCATGCATTACACCGGCAGCCTTGAGCGGCTGCGTGGGTTTTTTCAGGCGGTGTGGCAGGCGTTGGTTCCCGGTGGGTTTTGGGTGTTTGATTGTGTGGATAAACGCGGCATTGATAATTCTGCTGGTATTACAACCTATTATCATGACGGCGATGAGCAGTTTACGTTTTTTTCCCGCTGGGATTATCCCGGCGCGGGCAGCCGTCAAAGTCTCAAACTCGGCATCGAATTAACAACCCCGCAGCAGAATCTTGCCTGGCAGGATGAACACCCGATGGTAGCGGTGAGTATAAGTGAAGTAGAAACGCTGCTAGCCGGAATGGGTTTTAAGGTCACCTTGCTAGAGCGTAATTTCGAACAACTGATTGCCTGGCAGGGGGCGAGTTTTAATTTTTTAGTGGTGGCGCAAAAACCTCTGTGCGCTGAGGAAATGAGCTGATATTCGGGCGCCTCTGCGGTCGCCCAACAACGTTGGTTCTCAAAAAATATCTCTATCCGCAGAGGTTTGGGCGCCCACAAGGGGCGCCGCTACGGAAGATTGCGATTTAGTAAATCCTCGCCTGAATGACATTCCCTTCGCACTGCGGTCAGTGCGGGCAACGTGTATTGTTAAAATTGCGAATATAGCGGTGAATTTATTCGCCGATTAACTGCACCGCATCTATTTCATTCCAGCCGGAAATCATATTGGTGGCGAGGGTAATTTTTATTTTCTGCGTTTTAAGTGTGCCGGGTTGTATGGGCACGTTTAACCAGCTGATCTGATTGCTGGGGTATGACGTGGTGTCCGGCCCGCTCCAAACTGTGCGCGCGGTGCCGGTTTCATCAAAGGCTTCAACTTTGACTATGGCGCCGGGTGCGTGGGATTGGCGGATGCGAATTTCGCTGGCGTTGACGGCTTTGGCGTATTCCACTTCTAACCATTCAATACCGGTGTCGGGGTCTTTGGATGCCCAAGAGTTGCTGTCGTCGCTGTAGCTGGCGACGTTGGGCGCTCCGGTGGCCTGCATAGGGTGATAGCCAGCTTGCAGGTCGTTAAGGTCGCTGGCGAAGCTGCTACTGGCGGTGGCTTTAATGGCCCATTGGCCCTTGGGATCATTTTTGATTGCGTCTTCTTTGAGCGCAAATTCCATGGCTTTTTTCTTGTTGTCTAACTCGCTATCCGTCGCCTCAGGTGCGGCAGTGGGCTCTGCTGGTGGTGTTGCTGTTGCGGGCGGCGGTGTTTGAGTTGGTTCCGGTGGCGGCGTTTTTTTGCTGCAGCCAACCAAAGTAAGGCCAAGGGCGAGGGTGAGGATAATCAGCGGATTGGGCATAAACGCCTCCCTTTTAGTGGGTAATTCATTTGGAATGTACTGGCGCGCTCGCAGCGGCGTCAAGCGGTGGTTTTTTTAATTCTTTCGCCGCAGGTTTAAGTCAGGCTTGGCCTATGCCGGTCAGGGGCCATGTACAATGCTGCGTTTTTTTGGCCGCGTGTTGGCGTCGCCGAGGTTTATAGGGCATCTCATGATGACGTGCTGTTGTGCCTAGAGGTGACATCTGCACTACATCCGTAATTTTTTGGTTTTATTAACCCGGCGACTTAAGCCGCAGGGTCAATAACGTGCGCGCATGTGCTGTGCTTTTTATATAGGTATTTGATTGATGTTATCCGCTGAGTGGCAAATTCTGTTGAGTAATTCGGTGATTATTATGCTGGGTTACCTGCTGGTGTATCCGCGTTTTTGCGGGGCTAATATGCAAAAAATATTAGTGAATGATGCGATTGCTACAGTGGTTGCATTAGTTGTGGCGGGTTCTCAATTTGCCGGTGGTGATGAGCGTTTTACGCTGGTGTTGGTAGAGGTGAATTGGTTTTGGTTTACGCTCTTGACCTATTTTGCCCTCGAAACGCCATTTATGGTGTGGTATTTCAAGCGCTTTGGCCTGTGGCCGGGGGCGGATAATTAAGGTTTATTCATTCGGCGGCAACCTAAAAACTGTCTTTGAGTTTCGCCGTATTGAGCAAGTGCAGTGGACCTTTGATGTGTGCCGGGCAATTAATCTCAGAGCATCCCACATTTTGTGCGTTGCGGTGGGTTTTATTCTTCCACAAAGGCTTTTAATGCCTGCAGCCGCAGTTCCCACTGATGCTCCATGCTGTGAATAAATTGTTTGGCCGGTTCCAGCGCCTCGGTATTAAGAGACACCAGGGTTTCCCGGCCTGCGGGCGTAAGCTGAAATACCTGAGCTGAGACCAAAACCGCTATTTGTTTGCGGGCGCCCTGGCGGGAAATACCCAAGTCCTGTGAGAGGCTGTTGATAGGTAAGGCTGATCCATCCGCCAAACGCTTGACCAGTTCTAGCCGAACGGGGTCTCCCAATGCTTTGAATATTTCCGCTGCACTCATTTAAACCTCGGTTATTTTGTTCACCAGACGGGCCAGCATAAAATCCCAGCCGCCGGAATTTTGGGTAAAGCATTTGGCCGCTACCTCGGCGGGTAAATGGGCGAAGCCGGTTTCGGTGAGGGTGAGTGTACAGCGTCCGTCACCGAGATCGCTTAAGCGAAATTCCACCAGGGTGTTGGCCACCGATAAAACATCACCCACAAAATGTTCGGCGCCGGGTACCCAGCGGTAGGCAAAATAATCGTAGGGGCGGGCCGCTTCAATATATATCTGGTTGCGACCGTGAGCGCCAAAGCCGAATATGGGTTGTTCACCCACTGCATAGGTGCCCTCTAGGGTTTCGGGAAACCACTGCACTACTTGGGCAGGATCGGCGATCGCCGCGTAGACCCTTTGTTGGGAGGCGCGCAGTGTGATTTCGCGTTGAATTGTGTTTTGCATAGGGATCACCCGGTAGAGGTTGGAGGTGGTCACATTTAAGCATCGCAGCGCCCAACATGCAACCAATTGGTTGCATGTTGGGCGCTGCGATTTGGCGAGTGATTGCGTGCGGCCGGACGAGACTTAGCCGGTTTTGCGGGCTATTGGCCTGCTTCCCTGAGGGTGTACACTCCTGCGCCATTCCCTTTGAGATTTGGCCCCACCGAAGGAGGCTCCCCATGCCCAATAGCTTAAAACCCCTGTCGTTTAGCGTGCTGACTGTTTCGGACACCCGCAGCCTGGATACGGATACCTCCGGTCAAACTCTGGTTGAGCTGGCCGAAGGTGATGGCCATCAGTTGTTGGAGCGCTGTTTGGTGAAGGACTGTATTTACCAAATCCGCGCCGTGCTCAGCCGCTGGATTGCCGACCCGCAGACCCAGGTGGTGCTGATTACCGGCGGTACGGGTTTTAGTGGCCGCGATTCCACCCCAGAGGCGGTAGCGGTGCTGCTGGATAAGCAGATCCCCGGTTTTGGTGAGTTATTCCGTGCCCAAAGCGCCCAGGAGATAGGCACGTCCACCTTGCAAAGCCGGGCCATGGCGGGGTTTGCCAACGGCACCGTGGTGTTTTGCCTGCCCGGCTCCACCGGGGCGTGCCGCACGGCCTGGCAGATTATTGGCCCTCAGTTAGATAGCCGCACCAAGCCGTGCAATTTTGTTGCGGTGTTAAAACCCTCATGTTGAGCCTGGCCGAGGCCCAAGCAACCCTCTGGCAGCAGGCCGTGCCCGTGGCCCAGAGCCACTTTCTGCCACTGGATCAGGCTTTAGGTGCTATAGCGGCTCGCCCGGTGATGGCGAGCCTGGCTGTGCCGCCTGCGGATAACAGCGCTATGGACGGTTACGCCTTGCGCTTAGCCGAGGCCTGTGCGCCCTTGCCGGTGTGCGGGCGTATAGCGGCGGGCGTGGCCCCTGCGCCCCTGGCACCCGGCTGCGCGGCGCGGATTTTCACCGGCGGGGAAATCCCCCTCGGCGCCGATACGGTGGTTATGCAGGAGAATACCCAAATCCTCCCCGATGGCCGTGTGTGCGTTACCGAGCTGCCCAACCTCGGTGCCAATATCCGCCCGAAGGGCCAGGATGTGCGCCCCGGCCAGTGTTTGGTGGCGGCCGGTGTTCGCTTGGGGCCGGTGGCGTTGGCGCTGTTGGCCTCCCAGGGCATGACTCAAGTAGACGTTTTACGCCCCTGCAGGGTGGCGCTGGTGGCCACCGGCTCAGAGCTGGTAGCACCGGGCCAAACCCTGGCGGCGGGGCAGATATACAACAGCAACAGCCAATTGCTCGGCAGCGCCCTTCGGCTAATGGGGGTTGAGGTGCAGTCGGTTTGGGTGGCGGACGATCCGCTGCAGACACAACAGACCCTGGCAGCTCTTGCCAGCCAGGTCGATGTGATTCTTACCACCGGCGGCGTATCGGCGGGGGAGGAAGACCACGTCAAGGCCAGTTTGGCCGCTTCGGGCCAGGTGGGCTTTTGGAAGATCGCCATTAAGCCAGGTAAACCCTTTATGTTCGGTCAGATAGGTACTACACCTGTGCTGGGTTTGCCGGGGAACCCGGTGTCGAGCTTTATCACCTATTGCCTCTTGGCCAAGCCTTTTATCCAAGCAGTGCAGGGTGGCCAGGCGCGACTGCCGCCTGCGCGCTGGTTGCCCGCGGCCTGCCCACTCAATGCCGCTGGCCGCGAGGAGTTTGTGCGCGTGACTTGCACCGAAGACGGGGTCCGCCCTCTGGCCAATCAAAGTTCCGGCGCCTTGAGTTCGCTCATGCTCGCCGACGGTATTATTCGGCTGCCCGCCCAGCACCACTGTGCGCCGGGGGAGCGGGTGGAATTTTGGACCCTTGATGAGTTATTGGCGCCATGACGGGCCCATTGCTGGATCGATTTGGCCGCGCCGTATCCTACCTGCGGCTGTCGGTGACGGATCGCTGCGACTTTCGCTGCCATTACTGCATGGCCGAAGAGATGACCTTTTTACCCCGCTCGAAGGTACTGACCCTTGAGGAGCTGCTGCAGGTGGGCGCAGCGTTTGTGGCACTGGGGGTGAATAAAATTCGCCTCACCGGGGGGGAGCCTTTGGTGCGCAATAACCTAGTGTGGCTGGTGCAGGAGTTGGCCCGCCTGCCGGGGCTTAACACCCTGGCGCTCACCACCAACGCTTCGCAACTGGAGAAGCTCGCCCAGCCGCTTAAAGCGGCGGGCCTGAGCCATGTGAATATCTCGCTGGATTCCCTCGACCCCGTCCGCTTCAAAACCCTCACCCGCACCGGCGAGCTGGCGCAGGTGTTAAAAGGCATAGAGGCGGCTCAGGCCGCAGGCTTTGCGCGCATCAAGCTCAACAGCGTTATGTTGCGCTCCCACAATCTGCAGGATCTGGTGTCTTTGGTGGAATTTGCGTTGGCTCGCGGCCTGGATATTAGTTTTATCGAGGAGATGCCCCTGGGGGCCGTAAGCCATGTGCGCCAGGAGGAGTTTGTCAGCAGCCTTGAGCTGCGTAGGCTGCTGGGCCAGCACTACAGCCTGGTGCCCAGCGATTTCAACAGTGGCGGGCCTGCGGTCTATTGGCAGGTGCCGGGCGCCAGCAGCCAGATAGGGTTTATTTCCCCTCACAGCGCCAATTTTTGTGGCACCTGCAACCGCGTGCGGGTAACCGCCGAAGGTCGTCTACTGCTCTGTTTGGGCAACGAACACAGCCTGGATCTGCGCGCTGTGTTGCGGGAGACGCCGGACGAGTTGGGGGCGCAGATCATTGCCGCCATGGCCATCAAGCCGGAGCGGCATCATTTCGATCAGGCGAATGAGCCGCAGATAGTGCGGTTTATGAATACTACCGGCGGCTAGGCCTGCGGCTGGCCGCGCCCTCACCTAAATCCTGTCTTGTTCCATCAAGGGCTCGAGCAGGTGTTATTTCCCACCCAAAGTCGATTTCGGCAAGGCGCCGAAGCAATTCACAGGCCAATACACCAGGGCTCGTCCTCGGCCTTTTAGGCGGCCAACCGACGAACGGCACCTAATTCCTTCTGAAAGCGGTTAAAAATCAACCAGGTCACATTTTTCCAGGGGCGTCTGTGGGGTTTGGTTCTAAGCCTGCGGGATTGGTGATTTTTTAATCTAAAAAAGAGCCCCTTGAACCTATCAGCGGAAGTGAATCGGGACCCGTGACGCCCGCTGCATCGCCTCTCAGTTGCAACCAATCTGATGCCTAAGTACCATAAATTTAGCCAGCTGCTAAATTCTAAAGTATTGGTTTTTGAGCCGAAAAAGGCCTTAGCCGCAAGCGGGTGGGGGGCTTGAGCCTCCCAACCTGCGGTCTTAATTCACTTTGCCGATGTACCCACGCACATGCTGACACCCCGATGTACCCCGCGTCAGGCGGGATTTAGCCTGATCGAGTTGATGGTGGCGCTCGCCATAGTCGGCATCCTGGCCGTAGTGGCGGTGCCGAGTTACTCCAAATTTATTCGTAAAAGCGAGGCGGATACCGCCTGGAGGGATCTTCAGGCCTTGAGCCTTGCCCTGGAAGGGCGTTTTCGCCGCACCCTCAGCTACCCGGCCACCCCGGCCACCAATAACACCGACGCGGTCAAAGGCCTGGTCGCCAGCTGGGGCCCCGCCAGCAAGCCGGTGGCCTTTGGATTTCAATATCAATTGGTCGATGCCGCCGCCGGTAAATACCGGGTGAGCAGCCTGGGCCAGAACACGGGTAATTTTAAAAATTGCACCCTTATACTCGAGGTCATTCGCGGTACCGCCACCCGCTACTGCAACGACCCGGCCGCTTGTCAAATCACCTGCGATCGGGCGCCCTGATATGGCACCGGCAAGCGGCACAAGAGGGTTCACGCTCATTGAGCTATTGGTGGTGTTAGCGGTGGTGGCCTTTTTAGCTTTTGCTACTGTGCCGCTGGCCTCCGGCTGGATTCGCAACGCCCAGTTGGAGCGAGATTTTGCCGGTGTGCAGCGGGCCTTGGGCACGGCTAAAGCCCTGGCGATGCGCAATGCCCAGGGGGTAGGGGCGGTGGGATTTACCCCGACGGCCGTGCTGTGTCGTTTGAATACTAGCTTGCTGATTTATCAGCTGGATCAACCCAACAAAAACGATGCCGCCAGCTGTAGCCGTGCGGCCGCCAGTGACACCCCGGTACACCGTTTAGGCCAGGACGTCAGCATCACCTTTGGGGCCAGCAACCAGGCCTTTTGCGGCGCTCAGTTTGACGCCCGTGGCAGCGTGCGCCTGTGCCAGGGCGCCAACTGCGCCACCTGTGACCTCAACTTCGACCCCCGCTTGGACAGCGGGGCATTAAAAGTGGCGGTGGCGGGGGCGGATGCCACTACCGACGCCAGTAAAGACCAAACCCAACTCATACGAGCATTTTGACTATGTACATTCTCAAGCGGCAGCGCGGCGATTTTTTAATTGAAGCCATGGTGGGCACCTTGATCACGGCTCTAGTGAGCCTCGGGATGCTGGCCATCAGCTCGCGGGTCATGCTCAGCCAAGGTGAGATGGGGCGCCAGGAAGCGATTGTCACCACATTGCGCGAGCAGCTGCATAACCACGACCCCAATACTCCTGCGGCTAACCAGTGCACGCTCGCCGCTGACAAACGCAAATTTACATTGCCGGATAAAACCAATCTCACCTACAGCGTGAACTGCCCCAACCGCACTGTGCAGTACAGTATTGGCGGCAAGACCTACAGCCTCAGCCTGCCCATGGCGGATATGTCGGTTACTAACGACACCACTAATGCCACTTATACCCTGGGAGCTGGTTAAGTATGCAGTGGAAGCGGCAGGCGGGCGCCACCTTAATCAGTCTATTGGTGGGTATGGTGGTCTCTATGTTGGCCATATTGGCCAGCCTGTCGATGTTCCGCAATTTGGTTACCAGCAGCGTTGAAGCCAAAACAGACGCTCGCCAAGAGGGTGATTTAAGCCTCGCGGTGTTGCGGCTGGATACGGAGTTACAGGCGGCGGGATTTAACATGGGGCGCACGCCGGGCGAAGGGCGCAACCTGGATTTTGCCACCAGGGCATCCGCCGATGGTAGCCGCCAGGATGTTGCCTGGCGCTTTAACGACGGCACCGGGTTCATCTGCCGCCGTGCCACATCCAGCACCAGTAATGGCCGTTACATCCTCGATCTGTCCAGCGCGCCAGCGGCCAGCTGTACCCTGGCCTGGGATTTGGCGGTCAACCTCGCCATTGATGCCAACTGGACCTTTGCTGAGCGTTTAGTTGACCTGCAGCTGCAAAACCTGACGAGCCAAGCAGCCGCCTTTACGCGCCCCCTAATCACCTTTACCTCGCTGGCGGCCAATGATCGCGCCTGTATGCCCTATGGCGCCATGGCCAGTGGCGCCAGCGCCGCTGTGCACCCTGTTTTAACCCTCGGGGTGTTCGACGTATCCACCGTTTATTCCGGCAACGCCAACGCCGTACCCAGCAGGCCCCACAGCCTGTGTTTGGCCAATATTTTTTGATACAGCCCACTGACGAGCGGCTCATCTTCACCTATGAGAACACCTATGCACACGCAACCTCTTAAGGCCCAACAGGGCGCCGCTACCATCATCATGTCGGTGCTAGTGGGCTTTAGCATTACCGCTATGGGCCTCGCCCTTATGTTCAACGTGCAAAACGCCCAGGATAAACAGGTGACCGCGCAGGCCCAGGTGAGCGCACAGAATTTGGCGTGGGCGGGCAGTGAAGCCTTTCGGCAGTTGTTAGTCAGCATGCCCATCGGCTTGGTGAACGTGCTGCCGCTCAACGAGCCTATGACGCCTATCGACAGCACGAATGTGCAAAAACCGGCGGGCAGCGCAGATCTTCAAGGGCGTTTGACCCCTACGGTGATCAACCGGGCCGTAGTTGCTGCCAGCGGCGGTTTACCGGCCCGCACCGAGGTGACGGTAAACCTAGCGGCAGTCAATCCCATGGCTGGCGTGGGTACAACATTGCAGATGGTGTACGGAATTTTCACGGGGGCCGGTTCCGGGCTGCCCAGCCTCGATCCCATTACGTTCTACCACGATGCTGGCCTACAGGGCACAGTGAACTTTAAAAACGTAGCGGCGGGCAAAGAGACCCTATCGGTGAAGGGCTCGGTCACCCTGACCAGCCAGGTCACCGGCCTTAACGCCGTGCATGCGACCGGTGATGTGACCATTAACAACTCCAATGTTGTATTAAAAGAAGTTACCGCCAACGGCACAGTAAATGTTTCGGGGGATGGCAAGGTACTGGATAAATTGGTGGGGCTTGCCGGGGTCAATATTACCCAAGGCTTTGTTGGCAGCGTATTTTCCAACGGCAACATCAGCTACAGAACCGGCGCTCCGCCCTTGGGGGGTAGCAATATAGTGTCAGCCGTTGCCGCCCGTGGGTCCGTATCCATTAACAATCAGAACAACCTTATTTTCAATGACATCGGCAGTGTGACCACCACCGCGTTGTCGGGCTGTGGTTTTGGCGTCTGTTTTAAGCGCACTGAGGCGGGCGGCGCTCTGACAGCCTATCCGCCTACTTTGGATTCGGCCTACAGCAAAACTAGCCTCACCTGTTCTCCCCCTCCGGCCTTTCCTGCACCGCCCTCGTTACAACCGGCAACCGAAGCCGTAGCACCGAGTTTCGCAGGCTGCGCTACGGCCGTGGCGAACACAAAATTTCGAACAGGTACACCCAGTCTAAAACTGATTATGCAGCTGCCGCCCCTGGAGATGACACCGCTCAAAATTGATGTCTGGGAACAACAGGCAGTGGCCAATTACTACATTCGCGTTAGCGGCCTGCGAACCCTGGTGACAGTTAAAAACGTCAAACGGGCCGCTGTCTCGCCCAGCCCTGCGGTGGCGCTAAATGGCGAATATGAGTTGGTGAGGTCGGGCTCGCTGGGTTACTTGTGTCCACTGGATGCACTCGGTGCCCAGGTGCCCGGCTGCACTGTGGCGGCCGCGCCGAAAAACGTTTTTTGCACGGACAATTGCTGGACAGTGCAGCCGGGCGGATCCACGGCAGGTGCAGCGCCGAATACATTTGTCTTGGTCGGTAAAGTGGCGCCGGGGGTAATTTTTTTCGACGGCAACCTGAGCTTGAAGTTTAACCCCATTTCGTCGGCAGCATTTCTCGCTGCGGGGTTCATTAAAACCGAAGGCAACACAGGCAAAAGCCTGGCACTGAATTTTGCTGGCCCAGCTGGCGGCACTGCTGCGGGCACAACCCTGCCCGGTGTGTGTTCAAACCTTGCCAGCACCTCACTCAACCTAACCCCCAGCAACTTCTGTTTGGCCGATGGCAGCTTCGACAGCACCGCCGCGAACAAATTGGGCAATGTAGCCCTTATGGCCGGTGGTTATCGTCGTTCGGTGACCACCACCACAGCGGTCTTCAAGGCTGGCGACAAGGCCTCGGAAACCACAGTGGCCAACCTGCAGGCGGATGGCCGCACGTCTTATGTGATTACCAAAGTTACCCCTAACTCGTCGGCGGGTACCACCGTAACAGAGGTCATCACCCAACAACCCTATGCTGGTGGTGACATACAACTAGCGGCGGATAATGTGGTGTTTGGCTCGCTGCTGGCGGGCAACATGCTCAAAACAGAAGGCACCACTACGGTGTACGGTTATGTGGTTTCCTCCGCCCTGGCGCGCACGCCCTCTGCCTCAGGGGGATCTGTGCTAAATGACGGTGGGCTTGGGCTGACGCAGAATCTGCTGTCAGCGGCCACCAATATAGACCACAGCATTCAGCCGCAATATTACGACGGTAAAACGGTACCCGGCACGGCCAGTGGCACTCCACCCGCCAGCACCGGTAACGATGTCCGCGTACTGCGCTCGCGTTATTTGTAGGCAGCTAATTAGGCTAACTGACGCTTCGGGGGCCGATCAAAACTGCCCCGGTTAGCTGATACAACACCAGTACACAAGGAGCTTGTGCACTGGTGCGAAGCTTCTAGCCAGTAATTTCCTGTGATTGATTAGCCCCAATAAATCCACGCATGCGCTATTTTTAAGTTCCCACCCCCTCATCGCTCCTATTGTGCGGACACTTCCCGATAAGCGGCTCTTCACCCGGATCGGCCGCACAATGGGCGTTATTCGGACGAAAACACGCAGTGATTTGCCTGCAAAATGAGGCATGGTTCTTATCTTTGTCCTTATTCATTCGGCTATTTTTCCTTTAATCGGCGCGAAAACCCGACGGATGTTTATCAGACTAAGTGACTAAATGGCAGGTTTATTGAACCAGCTTAGTGTCTTAGGTACCATGATGAACATCCTATGCTACCTTCTAAGTTCTCGATTTCTTATAACCATTAATAAAGTCAGTCGAAGTCAATAAACTCAGCTTAGGGGCTAAAACCCAGTGCATTTCCCCTCAGCGCAGCATGGGGGCAGGCCGATCACGATGCTCGGTCATGCACGTACTGGCATAACTTCACTATTCAAATTTGCGGGCTAAGGCTGGTGCGTGAATGCACAAACATAAGGGGCTGCCATGCTCAAAACACATTGTCTGCAACGCGGTTTTTCTCTAATCGAACTACTGGTGGCCATCGCGATCGTCGGCATCCTTGCTGCCATTGCAGTCCCTAATTACTCAAAATTTATCCTTCGCGGTGAGGCGGACGCCGCCTATGGTGACCTGCAGGCCTTAAGCCTTGCTCTTGAAGGGCGCTTTAGGCGGATCCTGAGTTATCCCGCTACCGCTGCGACCACGACATCTGCTGTTAAAGAATTAGTAACCAGTTGGGGGCCCTCGAGCAAACCCGCGACATTTGGTTTTGAATACAAGTTGGTCGATCAAGCAAGTGGCAAGTACCAAGTAAGTGCCGTGGGCCAAACCACCGGAAAGTTTAAGGAGTGCACCTTAATACTCGAGGTCTTGCGCGGTGCCGCAACCCGCTACTGCGACGAACCAACCAAATGCCCTGTAACCTGTACCAAGCTGCCGGCAGCGGCACAGTAGCGAGTCGGTCGAGTATGAATTGCAAGCGTGGCTTTTCCCTGGTGGAGCTGTTAGTCGTGTTAGCGGTGGTGGCGTTTTTAGCCTTTGTCACCGCGCCCTTAGCCTCCGGTTGGATTCGCAACGCGCAACTGGAAAAAGACTTCGCTGGTGTGCAGCGCGCCTTGGGAACCACTAAAGCGCTAGCCATGCGCAATAGCCAAGGTATGGCCGCTGGCGAAAACCCAGCACCCAACACGGCATTCCCTGCTGCATCTATTGCAGCTGCCTTGTGCCGCAAAGGTGATGGGATTTATGTTGCCAGCGCCCCCACAACCCCACTGAACTGCTCCGGTTCAGATTGGAATAACAAGGACAAGGGCGCCAAGCCGCTATATCAGATGGGGCAGGATGTATCCATCACCTTTGGCAATAACACAGCATTTTGCGGTGCTCTTTTCGATGTGCGTGGGCGCGTGCGTCTATGTTCGGGAGACCCCTGCACCACATGCAATAGTTCATTCGACCCCACTACTGGCATCAACCTAGTGGTAAAAGGCGCTGATGTATTTAAGGACCCTGCTGCAGCCGACAAGGAAACAGCTAAATCCGATCCTAAAGACCAGACCAATATTATTCGGGCGTTTTGATATGCGTAGCCTAAATCAACAAAAAGGGGATTTCTTAATTGAGGCCATGATAGGAACTCTAATTACCGCTTTGGTGAGTTTGGGAACCTTGGCCATCACCTCACATGTAATGCTTACCCAGGAAGATATGGCCCGCCAAGAGGCGATTGTGAATGGCTTGCGTGAACATCTGTATTCACCCAAGGCTTCCTGTGTTCCCGTCGGTGGGGAATTCGTTCCAGCCACTGGGAAAATTAACCTGCCTGGTGGAACGAAAGATGTATCGAGCCAATGTGCAGCCCATAATGAAATTTACTCAATCAACGGCAAAAACTATCCGGTTGAATTAAATATTGTGGCATCGTCCTTGACTATTATTGGTCCTAAAAGTGAAGAAATCGAATATGGCTTAGGTTTAAAAAACCCTGAAAAGGCAGTCAAATAATGAAGAGTGCACGCCAAAGCGGTGCGACCCTTATCAGCCTTATGGTGGGCATGGTGGTATCCATGTTGGCCATTTTGGCCAGTATTTCTATGTTCCATGATTTGGTTAGAACCGCCGCAGAAGCCAAAACCGATGCGCGCCATGAAGGTGATATTTCCCTCGCTGTTCTGCGCCTTGACCAAGAAATTCTCTCAGCTGGATTTGATATGGGGCGCGCACCTACGGACAACAAAAACCTGGATTTTTTGGCTCAACCTGAGGATAAGGTGGCAGCGCCGGGTGAGTCGCGCATGGCCTGGCGGTATAAAAATGGTGCCCAATATGTGTGTAAGCGCGCGCTATCGCGCCGCGATACTGATACCTATGTGCTTGAGCTGTTTGAAATGAAACTTGGTGATTGCACCAAAGATACTGATTTAGCAGCAGAAATTATTAAGAACGACAAGTGGGTAACACCCGCTGAAGAGCTAGCGCGAGTTCAGTTGCAGGACTTGCAAAAAGCAATTGCTTTTAAAAGTCCATTAATTACATTTGATACTACCGCTGATGGGGCCTGTGCACCTTTTGGCGCGGCACCGCAGGTTGTTGCTCCTGCGGTTGCACCGAAACACCCGTTGGTGCAGTTAAATGCTTTTGACCCGGCGATGGTCTACAGCTTTGATGCGGGCGCCCCGCCTATGCCGCGCCCTCACACTATTTGTTTAATCAATATTGTTGTCCCTTAGCCTTACGTTCGCGAGCTAATTCCATGCGTATAAAATCATTTAACCATCAACGGGGCGCCGCCACCATTCTAATGTCCGTACTGGTGGGCTTTAGTATCACCGCCATGGGCCTTGCCGTGATGATGGGCGTGCAAAGCGCGCAGGATAAACAAATTACCGCTCAAGCTCAGGTTAATGCGCAAGGTATTGCGTGGGCAGGCAGTGAAGCATTTCGCCAAATATTGGCTGCAATGCCGGATGCTGAATTAAAAAAACTCACAGCAGATAGCGCGATTACCGACGCTAATGATGGCAAAAATAAACTGCGACCAGACATTCTTTCTATCAATGAGGTGCCAGCCGCCGGAGCTGTCAAGGCGCATAAAGAAATTATTGTAAATTTCGCCGCTCAGGATACGAATGCGCAGGTGGGCACAAATTTACAGGTAGTTTATAACGTTTTTTCAGGTGCTGGGCGCCCTAAAATTCCGCCGCCAACAGTAGTTGTGTTTAATGACAACGGCAAGCTTGAAGGCACTGTTGATATTCGCAACCCTGAGGGTAAGTCAGAGGTGCTTACGGTTAATGGCAAGGTGAACGCCACCTCAAAAATAACTGGAATCTCTGCAATTTTTGCCACCGGCGATGTTGTGCTTCGTGACAACCAAGTTCGAGAAATCAAGACCAACGGCACTGTAACACTAGGCGGCAGCGCACAGGTTACTGATGAATTAGTGGGCCGCGCTGGCGTAAACATTGAAGAGGGCTATGCCGGGTCAGTTAAATCCAACGGTGATATTTTCTACAAGCCCAGCCGCCCGAAAAACGTTGCTGCAGCGGTTCGCCCGGAAGTTAAAGAAGTGGTAGGCAACTCAGTTACCATCACTAATCAGCATAATACCAACTTTCTCGCTGTGCGCAGTAAAACCACGGCGAGTTTGAGTGGTAATTGCGATTCAGATAGCTGTTATCAAGCGGTAGAAGCCGGCGGCGCGCTTACAATTAATTTAGATAAGGCAAATACGGCTGCGAGCGCTGAGCGAATTAATTGTAGCGCTGCAAACCAGCTTCCCGTTACCCGCGCAACCGCGCCCGTTTTTAACTCTAGCTGTGGCAGCGGCGCTAAAATGCAACTGCAAAAACCGTCCTTGCTGCCCATTAATTATATCGAGGAATACAGTTTGGAACCCCGGCCAATCGATGTCTGGGATAGCGAAAAAGACGTCAATTATCTGATTAGAATTGTTGCCGCGAGGGTGGGTAATGCAAGTGTAACTCGTACACTGGTCACCGTAAAAAATGTCAAACGCACCGATAAAACTGGCGCACTTGACGGCGAATACGAGTTTGTCGGGTCTGATAAGCAAAACACCACCGGCTATTTGTGCCCATTGGATAACAAGGGAGTGCAATTGAGTAATTGCGCGAAAGATTTAGTATTTTGTACCAATGGCTGCTGGGAACCAGAAAGTAAGGTGGCGCCAGCTACGCAGTTCAATGTGAAAGGATTTGTTGCGCCGGGGGTTATTCTATTTGATGGAAATGTTGTGCTTAAGGGAAAAGATGGCGGCGGCAATAATATTTCAGCTGCATCTTTATTAGCATCGGGTTTTATTCGCACTGAGGGTGACGTAAAGTCAGTGGCGCTCAATTTCGCGGGCCCCAAGGGCCGCTCCGTGACCATTCCTAAACCGGATGATGGCAATCCCATAGTAGAATCCCGAGCCAAGGTTACCGTTGCACTTCCGGGCGTTTGCGAAAATCTGCCAGATAAAGCTCTTAATTTAATTCCCTCTAACTTTTGCGAAGAGGGAAAATATAATTCCACAACCGCCGATAATCTTGGCAATGTCGCTTTGATGGCGGGTGGTGCTGGCGGCGCTGGTACAGCGGATAAAAAAATTACTACCACCGAGGCTGCTTATGTTGAATCAGATAAGGCTGAGGAAAGCAGTGAGATGGAAAAGGAGGCCAATGGCCGCAATCGTGTTACGCGTACCAAGATAGTCCCAGATGCCGTCAGCGGCAAAACCTTCACCACGGTTTTAACCGATTTTTATAAGGGAGGTGATATTCAGATTGCTGCTAAAAATGTGGTATTTGGCTCTGTGTTGGCAGGTAATATTTTCCGCTCAGAAGGCCAAAGTAATCTATATGGGTATCTTGTTTCCTCCTCCTTGGCCAAGGCGCCCACACCCGCAATAGGAGCTCCAGCATTTAATTATGGGGGGCTGGGTTTAGTTGAAAATCAGCTTACATCACAAACCCTAATTGACCGCACGATAGAGAGTGAATACTACCGGCCAGAGGAGTTGCCTGGTGGTGGGGGCGGGAGCGATGAAGGTAATGAGGGGGCTGGTGCGGAGCGCGTAAAGGTTGTGCGCGCACGATACTTATAGTATCCACTCAAAAAAAGCTCTTTTCAGAATGCTCGCAGTAGCCCTACGTTGGCTATCTTAAGCTGAAATACATCTCGTCGTGTACCAGATGCGGGTGATTTATTGACCCGGCGAAATTTAGCATATGGTTAATAATTGCGGCATGGATGTCGAGGCCGCGGAGTCGTCGCCAGCGCCGCTTATACTGGAGCGAAGACCAATTAGAGCACTAGGGTATATTTTGCCGCCGGGTTAACAGCCAAACCATTTTTACTCTGGCGGCAGAATCGGAACGTCTTGAGTAGGCAGTTCCTCAGTGTTAGAAATCTCCCGTCGAGCGCAGCATAATAATCTGGTTCGATCGCTTGCAATTTGTGAATAAGGGATCTGTATTAATACATGGTTTGTATGCGTACAACCCCCTTTCTAACGCTTCTATACAGATCGCAATTAGTGTTTTAACCAGTCCTCTTATTGTCTATTTCGTCGATATAAACGGTACAGTCGCATTCGGCAGCATGGTGCTGGGTAATTTCCCATCCCATTTCTCTGCAGTTACTAATTCAATTAAAGCAGCATTATTTTTTAAGGCTTCGCTGCGTGCGGTAATAGCTTTTGCCTCTGCCTCACCTTTTAATCGAATTCCTTCGGCTTCTGCGCGTGCCTGTGCTTCTATGGCGTCTGCTTGGGCCTTGGCTTGGGTTACTTTAATTTCAGCTAACACACGCTCTTTTGCCAGATTCTGTTTTTCTTTTTCGACCAGTACCTGAGCTAACATACGCTCTTCAACTGAATGTTCATATTGGGCGGAAAAATCAATGTTTTCTATTTGTACCGAGGTAATGACGACCGGCCCCTCGATATTTTGAATAATACGAGTGTTGACATCTGCGCCCAGTTTTTCCCGCTCTTGAATGGCCAGGCTTGCGGTGTATTTGCCGAAGGTTTCCTTAAATCCTTCTGTGGCTTTAGGTTGAATCAAACGTTCGACAATCCCCTGTTCACCGCCGTAACGGCTAAAGGCTTCATCTACTTTGTCAGACATCAGGCGGTAAGAAATCGAAATGCGTGTGGTAGCAAGTTGTTGGTCGAAACTGTAGGTGGGTAATTCCAGGCGGGCAATATTGTCTCGCACGCTAATTTTAACGATGGAGTCAATAAAGGGAATTTTAAGCCCGAAACCCGGTTCGGCCGTGCCCACCAGGGAGCCATTGCGCAGAATTACTGCCCTGTAGCCTTCTGATACTGTATAAAAACTTTGCATGCCTAGTGCGATGATAAAAATGCCTGCACCGATAACTAAGGCAAAGCTTGCGCCTGTCTTACCGGTGTTCGGGGTATTGGTAACAATTTTTCCTAGCATTATTGTGCTCCTCAGAAGATGGTATGTGGGTTAAATATACACTGAGTCGCTTACCAAGGGCGATGTTTGATCTCAATTTCGATTTGAGGCTGTGCTCATTTAACCTGGCCTACGATTTACATAAAATGAGCCGGTTGAAAACGTGCTTTGGCTGCTTGACCGCTCATCGAAATAATACCTTATTCGTCCTGGCTGCACTTGCTCTCTTGCTGAAACTAAAGAATAGACAGAATTTCAGATACGCCGTGAATACAACTCTGTAGGCTCGTCAAAAATATTTCTCTTATTGACGGCCTAAAATCCTGTGTATTCCTTACTTCCGTAACGCAAGTATTGCGGAGTGTGCCCTTAAAATAATCATTGCTGCGCACAACCTTTGTTGCAATGGTCAATGCATTTAAATGGCCTTGTTAACCTATTGCTAAAATTCGCTGGGTTGCTAGTGTTCGTCCCATATGGGCGAGCGAAAAAATTGTTCGATAACTTCTTTGCGAAAACCTTTTTTGGCTAGGTGGCATTGTTGCTGGTAGCGCTCTTGGCTTGTTTTGGGTTGGGTATTAAATTTTTTGCGCCACATGCGCTCCAGTTGTATGTGTTCCTGTTCTTGGATGCTGTTATCTTGGGTCATTTGATTAATTCCCTCCTGGTTAATGCCTTTTTGCCGCAGCTCTAATTTAATCCTGTTTAGGCCGTAGCCGCGCTGCAAGCGACTTGTGATAAAACTTTCGGTAAAACGCTCATCGGACTGATAATTATCCTGTGCAAGGCGCGCCAGCGTCTCCTCGATGGTTAAGAGTGCTTCAGCGCCAAAGCGACGCACTAACTTTTGTTTTAGCTCAGCTTTAGAGTGTTCCCGCCGGGATAACAGCATTATGGCGTAGGGATAAATAGAGGATGTGGCGGGTTTATGTTCCATTGATAAGCCTTTTTCGAGGGGCGATCATGGCGGTGACAAGAGAAAATACACGTTGAACGGCTAGTCGAAGCGCTCTCTCGCAGCTTTATGTTTTTGGTAGGGTGTCCCGAATCTAAATTTGTCTGGCAAACATTTCTCAGACTATATTTTTCCGGGCCTCCTTAACTATCTTTGCCTGAATGGGGGTTCAAATAAATGTTTGAATCTAGGTCGCAGTTGCAGTTGCAGTTGCAGTTGCAGTTGCAGTTGCCACTCCCTCAAATTCATCCTTTAATCCTAGTCGGTGCGGCACGAGAAGTCTAAATGCTTATTTCCATTTCTTTGCTCGGTGAGTGACACCGAATTATTGGATGCCAAATAGTGGTGCTTAGGAGCGATAATACTAGGATTTACATTTTTCGCCGACCTCACCGCAGCAGGTCTGTTCGCGGTGTTGGCTGCAGCGGGTTTACGTCCTTGTAAACACGCGAGTTATTTTTTGATATTAAATAAGCTGTACTGTGCTAAAAATATTTTTAAAACTGCCGCTTACATTTCTTCCTCGGCAAAGTCCTCGGCACTGGTGGTGGTTAAGCCTGCGCCGCTGCCGAGCATTTCGGCTTTAATGCGCTCTTCTAGGCTTTGGGCAAGCTCCGGGTGCTCGCGTAAATATTGGATAGCGTTTTGTTTGCCTTGGCCGATTTTTTCACCTTGGCAGCTATACCAAGCGCCCGCTTTGTCGATCATGCCGAGTTTTACGCCGTAATCGACCACTTCACCTAAGCGGTTAATGCCTTGGCCATAGAGAATTTGAAATTCCGCTTGTTTGAAGGGGGGGGCCACTTTGTTTTTTACCACCTTGACGCGGGTTTCCGAACCGGTAACTTCTTCGCCTTCTTTTACTGAGCCGGTGCGGCGAATATCCAGGCGTACCGACGCGTAGAATTTTAATGCGTTGCCGCCGGTAGTGGTCTCAGGGTTGCCGAACATAACGCCGATTTTCATACGAATTTGGTTAATGAAAATACACAAGCAATTAGCGTTTTTAATGTTGCCGGTAATTTTGCGCAGGGCTTGCGACATGAGGCGGGCTTGTAAGCCTACGTGGTGATCGCCCATTTCGCCTTCAATTTCGGCCTTAGGTGTTAAGGCGGCGACTGAGTCGACTACCAACACATCAACAGCGCCAGAGCGCACCAACATGTCGGCTACTTCGAGGGCTTGTTCACCGTTATCCGGCTGGGAAACGATGAGTTCGTCTACGTTTACACCGAGTTTTTCCGCATAGATAGGGTCGAGAGCGTGCTCGGCATCGATAAAGGCGCAGGTGCCGCCTTTGCGTTGAGCTTCAGCGATTACTTGTAAGGTGAGGGTGGTTTTACCCGAGGATTCCGGACCGTAGATTTCAACGATACGCCCTTTGGGGAGGCCGCCGATACCGAGTGCGACATCAAGACCCAGCGAGCCGGTGGAGATAGCCGGGATATTGACCTTTTCACGATCGCCCATGCGCATTACGGTACCTTTGCCGAATTGACGGTCGATTTGTGACAGGGCAGCTTGTAGGGCTTTTTCTTTATTGGCGTCCATAAAATCCTCAATAGGCGGCGTGGGATGGGCATAGCGAAGGGCAGGGCGTTTTGCCTGCTCGGTTGATAGTTTTAATTTATTATAAAAATACTGTATGCGCAACCAGTTAGTGTAAATTTATACAGTTATTTTTTCGGTATGAAAAATGGCTTAGGCCTTTAAAAGCGCGATCAACTGAGCTATGGCTGCATCTACCGCTTGGAGGCGCACGGCCTGTCTGTCGCCCATGAAATGAAAACATCGGCTACTGATCCCCCAGGGGCCACTCCAGGCTATCCATACGGTACCGACGGGTTTGTCCGCAGTGCCGCCGCCTGGGCCTGCGATACCGCTGGTGGCCATGGCACACAGGGCGTTGCTGGCGCGCTGGGCGCCCTGCGCCATGGCTTCGGCGGTGGCTTGGCTGACGGCGCCTTGCCCGAGTGCAAGGCTACTGACCCCCAGTTGCTGGTGTTTGGCGGCGTTGGAATAGGTTATCCAGCTTTGCTCGAACCAAGCGGAGCTGCCGGAAATTTCGGTGATGACAGCGGCAATAAGGCCGCCAGTACAGGATTCGGCGCAGCTCACCGTCCCGCGCTTAGCTTCTAACAGGCGGCCTAAAAGCCGGGCGAGGGTAAGTGTATTGGCGGGGAATAGGCCGGGGTGCGCTGATACCTGAGCGGGGCGCTCATCGCGAGGAGCCTGTTGGTCGCACTTAACGCAGTTGAGGGGGTGCCCAAGATGATCCTCGCGCCCCTCTTGTTGGATCACCCATGGGCGCAGGTTCCAAGGAGGATCATGGCGCACGTGTTGATTGTGGCCGCAGGCAAGCTGGGCCACCCAATGGTCTTCGTCATCACGATGGTAACCGATGATTGCCTGTAGCACGCTTAGGCCGCAGCAGGCTTAGGTAGGGCTACAACGCCTTCTTGCACCAAGGGAAGGCGAATGAAGAAGGTGGTGCCTTCGCCGGGGACGCTCTCAACGCTGATTTCCCCACCCAGATTGGTGATGCAATCGCGCGCTTGATACATTCCGATTCCCATACCTTTACCTGTTTTGGTGGTATCGAAGGGGCGGAAGAGGCGGTTTTGGATAAATTCTTCATCCATGCCCTGGCCATTATCCTCAATGAGCACCACAGCAAAACCCTCCTGGCGGGTGATGAACAGATCCACATAACCGCTGGCAAGGGTGGCGTCCTGCGCATTTTGAATCATGTGTGCAAACACCATCGTCAGGCTTTCGCGGTCGGCTTTTACCTGTAGATCGCCATCATCGATACGCAAGGTTGGTGCAGGCATGGCTTTTTGGCAGCGTTTGACGGCGTCCATTAGAACTTCCGACAGCAGCAGCACGCGCACTTCTTCTCCGCTGGTGTGCTGGAGTTTTTGCAACAGATGCTGCATGCGGTTGACGGAGTTGCTGATGGTTTGAATCGCATCTTCTACGAACGCCGGATTGTCCTTGTGTTTGGCGGCGTTTTTAACCACCAAGGACTGCTGAGCAATGAGATTTTTCAGGTCGTGCATCATGTAGGCGGAGAGACGGTTGAATGTCTCAAACTGGCGCGCCTCGGCCAATTGATCCGCTTGGGCCTGGCGTGAGAGGTAGTGGGCGACCTGGCGGCCGAGGATTTTAAGTAGATCCAGATCTTCCCAATTGAGCGCCTCTTGGTTTTGCGCCGGGGCGGTCAATACCATAAAGCCGATCAGCTCGGCTTTGTCTATGAGCGGCAGAATCAGCCAGAGGTTGGCTACATCCTTCGCCCAGTTAGGCAGCTGCTCATTGGGTGTCTGGCTTTGCGAGGCGTTACCGGCGTGGGGAAAGAACACCCATTCCTCTCGCTCGAGGGTGCGAATAAACGAGCTGTGGCTGGGCTCTTGGGCCTGGCGAGGCGCGATTAGATCTGGGGCCTGATACACAGGCACAAACACGTTGCCCCGTTTTAGCCACAGCCCGCCAGCGGCGCTTTTAAAAATATTGGTGACCGAGCTGAGGGCGCGCTGGTACACCTCCTCGGAGTTGGACGGCTTGGATAGCTGGTCGATGACATTGAGCCATTCGGTGCGGTAATCGTATTTGTGGCTGAACAGGTGTTTGTTGACCAACACGCTCAGTTGCTCCCGCAGGCGGCTGGAACTAAAGGCGCTGGCCAGCAAAATCAGGGTGCCCACCAGGAGTAGCGAATAGATAATGGTGCCCCAATCGCCCCCGTATAGACTCATGTAATAACCTGCAAAGCTGATCGCAGACAGCAGGGTGCCGGCGATGATTAATGACGTGGAATAAAACGCAATGGGCCTTGATAGCACCAATTGGGGCGGTTGCGCGTTGTGGTGTTTGAGTACCAAGGTGGCCAGTATCATAAAGGTACAGGCGGCAATGGTCACGGTGGCGCGCACTTGCGCGAAGAAATTGCTCGCGTTATCGAATATGAGGTCCTGCGCGTAGAGGTAAATATCGTAGATAAACATGGCGGCAAGATTGAGGGCGACGAGCTTCAGTAGCCGCACGCTGGTGATATTGCGGTAGAGCTGTTCGATGGTCACCAGGCAGCCAATCGATAACGTCAGGCCCTGCCAGACCATCAGCCGCTGAGTGTTAAACGGGCTGGCCTCTGGCCAGAAGGCGTTGATGCCATTGGCGAATACAAAAATCAGGCTGAGGCCGAGAATAAAAAATCGGTATGGCGTGGGCAGCGGGCGCTCGCAGTAAAACGGAATGATGCGCGCGAGCGTGAGCAGCCAGAGGCTGTAGTGCAGGCACTCCAGGCTGCTTACCCAGGTTTGACTGGGCCAACTGCCCGGCGCATACCAGTAGGCCAGGCTAAATAACCAGAGGCTTTGAACGCCGGTGGCCAGGGCGATGCTCGGATGCAAGGCGCGAGAGGTGCGCGTTACCCAGAGCGTAAGGGTAAGCGCCAGGGAGAGGCCCGCGCCGGCTAAAAACGCCAAATGAGTTAAGGTGTTTTCCATGGGAGTGCGGCCAGTCAGTGAGTGCGGTGTTCAGCTCGGCGAAAGGCGCCAAGGTCTGGCGTGTTGACTTGTTGGGTCGGCAAGTCCACCGCTGTTTTTAATAGTGTTGTTCATCGCACGCGTTAGCGATGTTTTAGTTAAGCATCGCTCTTGGCATTTTCCAGGCGATTCACAATCATCGTCATCATGCGATCAAAGAACGGCTGGGTGTTGATCACCCGCGCTTTGCCATTTTGCAGATCGAGCGCTAAGCGTTTGCGGGTTTTTTCCAAGACCTTAAAACCCAAGCGATTGACGAATAAATAAGTGTCGCTATCGATTTTTGATGAGAGTTTGCAGCGCTGCAGGCGACCGGTTTCGTCGGCGTAAATAATCCAGGTGCCAATCGGCATCTCTTTGGCTTCCACGTAGTACTGATTAAACAGCTCTTCGTGGCGGGCCATTTGCCTTTCTATCACGCTCATTTCCTGCCAGGATTTTTGCGCGCTGTCACCTCGGCCTAACTCTTCTTTTTGTAAGGAGGTGAGGCTGTGAAACTGCTTGCCATCCAGCTGTTTGGCGCCCACAGCTTTGAGTATGGTTTCAAGCTTATCCACCAGCTGATTGCGCTCAACAGCATCAGTCATTACGCCTTCAAGGCCCTGGTCAAGGCGATCCAAAAGCTCAGGCAACATACGCTCCCGGCGCTGTTGTGAGCGCTGATCTTTGTGGTCGTGGCTGAGCCAAACCAGGTCGATGATGCTCTGTTCCGCGCCCATCCACTGCGCGCTGTCCTCGCCAAAGCGCAGGTGCAAAAACACCAACACCTGCAGCCACTGGCCGCAGAGAAACTCACTGATGTCATCGGGTAGCGCTTGGTCTTTGATTTTTTCGTAGATCAGGTTCTGCGCCACAAGGCGCGCTTGCAGCATGCGGTATTGGCCTTCCTCCGCCTGGACTGTGCGCTGCTCGACCAGGCCGGATTTCCGTTTTTCTTTTTCCAGCAGGTCCACTAGCTGGGCGCGGGCCTCGATAAAAATAGACTCGTCCTGTTGTTGGTGGGCGCAGATATGCTGCACCACATCGAGCATTTTTTTGTAGGCCGGGTCCTTATCAAGCGGACGGCTGTCATCCAGTTCAAGACCGGCGCTGCATAGGCTATTGACCAGCAGGCGCGCGGGGTGGTCGGGGTTGTCAAAGAAACTGTTGTCTTTGATTGCCATGCGCAGGATGGGGATTTGCAAGCGGCAGATCAGGGATTGCACCACACTCGGCAGATTATCGTCTGCGAGGATTTGGTCAAAAAACATGGCCACTAGATTAATGACGTTTTCGTCACCCTGATCCAACGCGTGGGGCAGCTCTGGGTCATTGCTCGCCAGCAGATCGCTGACAATATCGCCAATCACATTGCGCGGAGCCTGGGCGATTTTTTCGTCAACCACCGGTTGGCTTTGGCTTAAGCGGCTGGCCAGCTCTTGGCCTGTCATCACTGGGCCTGGGTTGTTGGTAAAGATAAAACAATTGATGGCAGGCATGGCCGCGCCCGCGGGGGCGCCACTGCTGCTTTGACGCACGGCCGCAAGCAAAAGCCCCAGCGCTTCTTGGCCCATAAAAAAAGGCGCCGCTTGGGGCTGGGGGCGAGAAATTAGGGCGTTGGGGTTGGTGCTGTGGGCGGCCAAATCGTCCAGCGAAGTGGCGGGCATCTGCGGCGCGTTTTTCTTCACTGTGCGGGCCAATTCGGGCAGCAAGCCTGCGTCAACTAACACATGATTGGCGTCGTGGTAGATATGGCCCAGTTGTTTAAGGACGTGTTTTTCAAACAGCTTAAAAACGATCAGGCGGGCTTTTATGTTGATGTGCAGCTGTTCTTGGCAGGCGATGATAAACGCCTTAGTCAGTTGTTCTGGGTCCAGCGGGTTGCTGTTTTCGTCTATATCCAGCAGAGGAAGTAATTCGTTAAGGCGTGCGGTGAGGTGGTAGAGATCGTCATTAAACAACGCGCGGGCGCTGCTGATCATGGTGGTTTTGGCCAAATCGATTTCTAAATCATCGCCCTCAACCAGGGATAGGTTGATGTTGCTGTTTTCTTTGGATGGAGCAGAACCAAAGCGCTCGCGATCAGCCAGGTGCGCAAACGCAATGCCTACTTGATGTAAAAACCGCTTGGCAGTGCCCTCGCGGTTTACTCGGATCTCACGCATGGCCTCAAAGTAGAGGTTCGCTTCGTTATTACTAGAGGCCCGTTTTGATAGGTCGTAAAAAAGATCGTCAACCGCTGAAAACATGTGTGCGAGCAGTTGCTCGCATCCCAGTAGAGTTTGGGTACGGATTTGCCCCAGTAATTTAGAAGGCTGCATGGGCTCTCGGCCTTTGGGGGTAATCACATCAAACGATCCGGGCTTTGAGGTGTGCTTGAACATGGGTAGTATCTGCTAAGCGACGATAAGTCTGGGCTAACGGGTGCTTTGAGCAAATTCTATTCCTTTTTTCTACAGTCTCCTACACTAGGTTCAGATTAAATCGGCGTAGCCCGCTAGGTCTTTGCATTACAAAGGAATTTTGTTACACCTGGACAGCGGCATGAGCCGCCGCACTGCGACTAATGCACAGCGCACCCCTGTGGCTGTAAACAGCACCGACGAGACTTTTGTCACATTTTTACCCTGGTTAATGGGGGTGCGCTGGCCAGTTGTTGGCAGGGGCAGGGCGTTAACAGCCGCTGGGGCCATGGCCGTGTACACTGGGCGCCTGTTTTGGTTCTAATGATCGATAACTGCGCTTCGTTTAGCTACAGCCAGGTGTATTACATTGAAGAGCTGGGTTGTGCGGTTATAAGAGTGGCCGATGATGGGGGGGGCTGGGGCAGATGGCGGCGCTTGTGATCTCGCCGGGGCCCTTCGCTACATGGGAACCGGCGTTGTTACCGGGTTGCAGAATCCTTTCAGCGCCTTCAACCTGAGCCCATTCTCTTTGAGCCGAGGCTCGGCTAATTGAAAATTTTTTTGCGCCCTCCGGTGCGCAGGTCTTAATAAAGGCAGTTTTGCATGCAGATAAAAGAAGCACTATCGCGGGTGGTAGATGGGGGCTCCCTCAGTCAGGCGCACATGGCCGTTGTGATGCGCCAGATCATGACCGGTGAGGCAACGGCTGCGCAGATCGGCGGCTTTTTGGTAGCGTTGAAAATCAAAGGCGAAACCATCGATGAAATCGCCGGCGCTGTTCAAGTGATGCGCGAGTTGGCGACGCCCGTTGCCATAGCACCAGGTAAAACACCCTTAGTGGACACCTGCGGCACTGGTGGCGATGGCTCGCCGCTGTTTAATGTCTCCACCGCCGCGGCCTTTGTGGTGGCGGCGGCGGGTGGGCGTGTGGCCAAACACGGTAATCGCTCTATTACCAGCGTCTCCGGCAGCGCTGACGTGCTCGAAGCCGCTGGGGTAAACCTAGGGCTTACGCCTGAGCACGTGGCCCGCTGTGTTGAACAGTTGGGGGTCGGGTTTATGTTCGCCCAGGCTCATCACTCCGCCATGAAACACGCGATTGGCCCCCGCAAAGAACTTGGTTTGCGGACGATTTTTAATGTTCTCGGCCCCATGACCAATCCTGCGGGGGTGAAGCGCCAAGTGTTGGGGGTGTACAGCCGAGCACTTTGCAGTCCCTTAGCCCAAGTATTGGGGCGCCTCGGTAGCGAACATGTGTTGGTCGTGAATGCCGATGACGGCTTAGATGAAATTAGCCTGGCGGCGCCCACCCATGTGGCCGAGTGGCGAGAGGGGCGCTTAGGTGAGTTTAGCGTTACGCCGGAGGATTTCGGCATTCAGTGCCAGAGCCTTGAGGCACTAAAAGTGACCTCGGCAGCGGAATCCTTAAGCCTGATAAAAGATGCGCTAGGCAAGCGTGCTACGCCGCGTGGCAAGGCCGCCGCCGATATGATCGCGCTAAATGCGGGAGCGGCCATTTATGTGTCGGGCCTGGCGAATGACCTTCGGCAGGGCGTTGCTATGGCGGAAGACACCATAGCGACCGGCTTGGCGCTGGAGAAGCTGACTGACTTAGCTGAGATGTCACAAGTCTTGGCAAGTGCGGGCTGACCTGGCCGGGCGCCCGTGCCACAATAATTCCTTTTTGAACCCTAATATTTAGAGACCTGCCGTGAGCCACCAACCGCCGACCATTCTCCGCAAGATTATCGACCGCAAATGGGCGGAAATTCAGGAGTGCGCGCTTCAGCGCAGCCTTGCTGACCTGGAGCGCGCCGCCCAGCAGGCGCCCGCTGGGCGCGGTTTTGAGCGCGCCCTGATTGAACGCATTGAGCGCAAGGAGCCCGCTGTTATCGCCGAAATCAAAAAGGCCTCCCCCAGCAAGGGCGTTATTCGCGATGCCTTTGACCCGGTGGAGATTGCCCGCTCCTACGAGATGGCCGGGGCAGCCTGCCTGTCGGTGCTGACCGATGTGGATTTTTTTCAAGGTGCGGATGAATACCTGCAGGCGGCCCGCGCGGCCACGGCGCTACCGGCTATCCGCAAGGATTTTATGGTGGCGCCCTACCAAATTGCCGAGGCCAAAGTGCTCGGCGCCGACGCCATTTTGCTCATAGTGGCCGCCTTGGCACCGAGTGAGTTAATCGAGCTGAACCAGTATGCCCGCAGTCTCAAGCTGGATGTATTGGTAGAGGTGCATAACCGCGCCGAGCTTGAGTTGGCGTTGGATTTACCCAATGCCTTGGTGGGCATAAACAACCGAGACTTACACTCGTTTAACGTTTCCCTAAACACCACGTTTGACTTGCTGCCTTTGATTCCAAAGGGAAAATATGTGATCACCGAGAGTGGCATCTTCACGCGGGAGGATGTTGCAGCCATGAATGAGCAGGGCGTGTATGGGTTTTTGGTGGGGGAGTCGTTTATGCGCGCCCCAGTGCCAGGGGAGAAGTTGCGCGAGCTGTTTTTTTAAGTAGTTCCCGATACCCCCCATAAAAAAGGCCGCCCATGGGCGGCCTTTTTTATGGGGGGTACGGGCGTTTAACGGGTGCCGAATACCACCATGGTTTTGCCTTTAACCGCTACCAGGCCCTGATCTTCCAGGGTTTTAAGAACGCGGCCCACCATCTCGCGGGAGCAGCCGACGATGCGGCCGATTTCCTGGCGGGTAATTTTAATTTGCATGCCGTCTGGGTGGGTCATGGCATCGGGCTCTTTGCACAAGTCGAGCAGCGTGCGCGCGACGCGGCCGGTGACGTCCAAAAAGGCTAGATCGCCCACTTTGCGGGTAGTTGCGCGCAGGCGGCGAGCCATTTGCGAACCCAGGGCAAAGAGAAATTCCGGGTGGGTTTCGGAAATTTCTTGGAATTTGGCATAACTAATTTCGGCGATCTCACACTCGCTTTTGGCGCGCACCCAGGCGCTGCGTGCGTCTTTTTCATCGAACAGCCCCATCTCACCGAAAAAATCTCCATCGTTGAGATAGGCCACAATCATTTCTCGGCCCTCTTCGTCTTCGATTAAAACGGTAACTGAGCCTTTGATGATGTAATACAGCGAGTCGCTTTTATCGCCAGCGTAAATCAGGGTGCTTTTGGCGGGATAACGGCGGCGGTGACAGTGCGCTAAAAATGTTTCTACGTTACGAATATGCGGGGAGAGGGAGACTGAAACCAAGATGCGATCCTCGTGACTAGAAGAATTCGGTTGTTATTGTTGTGTAGGCGTATGCTAAGAATTCAGCATAAGGCCGTCTTCTATCCTTATACCGCTAAAAGTCTAACCTGCGCAACAATCAACCGAGCCAATTCAATACAGAATTGCTTACATTATAGACGCTGTTAAAAATTCCGGCGGTATAGCCAACGGATTATGCGCTCGGCGTGCAAGGCCCACCAGCATTCCCAACACATAATGTTAGATAGTCCTCAATAAAAATGCCAAATTAACCGAACACATTGGCCGCGCCGTGAATCGGCCTGGTGTCGTGACGCAGCCCTAAGGCCCTGATAATCTAGCCTCTTTTGACGATTTGAGCAGGTGGCGTTATGCAAGCGACAGTGAAATGGGTGGATGGCACCCTGATGGTAGGTGAGTCGGGTTCTGGGCATGCGGTGGTGATGGACGGGCCGCCGGATCACGGCGGGCGCAATATGGGGTTGCGGCCGATGGAAATGATTTTATTGGGCGTGGGCGGCTGCGCCTCCTTTGACGTTATAAGCATTCTTAAAAAAGCCCGCCAGCAAATTGTTGATTGCCATTGCGAGCTAGCCGCTGAACGCGCGGAAGGTGTGCCCTCGCCCTTCACCAAAATTCACATGAAATTTATTGTGACTGGTCGGCAATTAAAATCTGCGCAAGTGGAAAAGGCAGTGCAGCTTTCGGCCGAAAAATATTGTTCGGCATCCATTATGTTGCGCGCTGCGGGCGTAGTGGTGAGCCATGAATTTGAGGTGGTTGAGGCAATCTAGCGCTTTCTTTTGCTGGGAGGATGAATTATGAACCTTATCTGAGGCAGGTTAATTTTTTTAAGTGTCCAGCGAGCTCAATGCGAGGATTATTTTATGGGGGTGGTAGGGAGGGTTTAAATGGTTTTGGATCATGCGGGGCAATTGTTGAAAAAACTCGCGCTGCGCGCACGTCAAAAAATACTTGGGCTAAAAATGAGCGCTAGTGGTCGGTATTACAATTTTTTACATGTGCCTCAATCCATTTCGTATTATTTTCCCTCAGGGCGGATTCCCAATCTGCCCCTCTAGTTCATTACGAGCTCATTGCTGGGGCCCGCTTTCCCCAAATCCCTGAATAAAAGGAAATCAATAAGATGAACGCTAAACTATTGCCTTTGGTCTTTGTGTTGAGTCAATTATTCGGCTGTGTTGCCCCTAGTGACGAGCCCCCGAAAACAACTCAGCCAACTCCCCAGGCACAACAAAAATTGTTAGTTGCCAACATGGATTTATGGAAGCGCTCAAACCTGGAGCATTATCAATTTAAATGGATTGTTTACTGCGACTGTCTCGCTCAGGAGTCAGTTATTATAACGGTCGACTACGGGAAAGTATCAGGGGCTTTTTACACGCCTAGCGGCCGAGCCTATGACAAGTCTCTCGCCTGGCTTCCAACCGTTGAGACTATATTCGGAAGCGTTCAGGCGGTAATAGATGAGGACCCAATTTCCATGAACGTAGCGTACAACAAGGATTTTGGATACCCTGAAGTGATCTCCTACGATTTGAGCGAAGGTACGGACGATGAGGGAAGCATACAAATACACGACTTTAAATTAAATTGAGGGTCCCTGCTTTATTCGCGCCAGGTTACTTATCGGAAGAGAGCAAACGGTCTACGACTCATTTAGGGATGCTCTGATTAATTCCAGTTTTTGCCTTTTTTCAAAAGCGCCCGAGTACATCCCTGTAGCTCCGTCGCGGGCTCCATGCCCGCGACGGTTTTGAAAAAAGGCAAAAACTGGAATTAATCAGAGGCTCCTTAGATTCGATAACTCGAATGAGTCATAGCCTTTGCGGTTAAACGCATCAGCATTTTTACCGGTGCGGGCAGATTAATTCCGCCAGCGGCAAGCGCGGTTTGTTCATGGTGATGCTCGTCAATTAGCATCTGCTCGATAATCGCGCGGGATTTTTCATCCTCCTTAGGCAGCGATGTTAAATGCTCATTTAAATGCTGGCAGACGCCTTCTTCCGTGGCGGCAACAAAACCTAAGCTGACTTTATCACCCACTAAACCCGCCGCTGCGCCAAGCCCAAATGACAGGCCGTACCACAGCGGGTTGAGCAGGCTGGGGCGTGCATTTAATTCCTTCAGGCGCGCCTCACACCAGGCCAAATGATCGATTTCCTCTTGGGCGGCAGTTTGCATGGCTTGGCGGGTATCGCCTAAGCGCGCGGTTAACGCCTGGCCTTGATAAAGCCCTTGGGCACACACCTCACCGCTGTGATTCACCCGCATAAGGCCCGCCGCGTGGCGCTTTTGTTCAGCGCTTAATTCGGCTTCGCTCAGAGCCTGAGCCGGGTTAGCGCGCAGAACCGGCTGGGTGCCGCCGGTCAAACTGCGCAGTGCGCTATCGAATTGGCTGATGAGTTGATCGCGAAGGTTCATAAAGCACTCCAGGTAAGCAATGGCCATATTGTACCTAAGTGCAAGGTAATGGGGTGCGCGGCAAAAGTGCACCCATCAAATACAACCGGCTTCGAAATAATACCTCGGCACCAGCAATGAATACACATCATGTCAGACGCGCCGTGAATACATCCTAAGTAGGCTCGTCAAAAAGATCCCTCTTTTTGACGGTCTGAAATGATGTGTATTCATTACTTCCGTACAGCTAGTGTGTACGCGCGCAATGCGAAGTGGTGTTAGAACATGAATGTTAATGTCGGCAAAAAAATCAGCCGCATTTTTTACTTAATAAAAAACTCGGGCCACGCCAACGGCCCGAGTTTGAGTGTCGCATTTAAAAGGGTTTATCGGTCATCTAATCCTTCTGGTGAAATTGCAAAACGTAACCGCCGGTGGCTGGGTTGGTTGAGGAAACCTCTACGGTAAATTGGCCGCCAACACCTTTGGGAAGCTTTAAAAACCCTTTGTTTGGGATGCTCGTGGCGTTGCTGGCCAACACCTCGCCATTGGGGGCGCGCAGGGTTAATTTGGAAGGAAATTTACCGTCCAACGCCAGCATAATTTTAGTTTTAGCTTTGGCAGAAAAGCTGTAGCGATCGATAAATTGGCCGCCTTTTGCATCGTAGCAGTCGCCTTTTTCTAAAGCCCCGGTCGCAAAAGCCCCGGATGTTAACGGTTTAATCACTTTGCAAGGATCAACTGCCAATGCAGTAGCCTTTAGCTGAAATGAGCCCAAGGTGCGCACTTCTTTGGTGGTGACTTGGACAAGATAATCGCCCGCTTCTTTAACCTGGTAGCCGCCGCTGGCTGGCAAGTGCGCGTTATTGCCAGCTCCGTTGTTGCTCAACAGGGTGCGGCCTCGGCGATCTTTCAGAGATAGGACTGAATCAAAACTGGCTTGCAGCGCAAAGCTTACCGGTTGGTCCGGCGTTAAAAACACCAGGTAGTTTTGATATGAGCGCAAGTCTTCGCTCGGCCCCATTAAACAAGGCCCAGAATGTAGCTCTCCTGAGACAAGTGAATTGAGCGTGAGCCGCTCGTTACAGGAGGGCACACCGGAACCTGAGGATGAAGTTGAGGTACTGGATGAGCTGGACGAACGACCAGAGCTTGAGGTGGAACTGCTAGATGAGGCAAAACCCGACGATGAGCTAGATGAACTCGCAAAACCGCTAGATCCGCCCAATGAAATTGAGCCTGAAGAGGAGTTGCTCCAACCCCCGGAGCTAGTGCTGGAGGAAGCGTTCCACCAACCGCTGCTGGTTGTGCTGCTGCTTGATGACGAACTGGACGAAGAGCTGGAAGAAAAGCCAGATGAGGAGCTGGATGACGAGCCGCCCACCCAGTTGAGATTCACGAACTTATAGTGGAAATCACCCCAGGTATAGGGCGCTGCGGTGGTAAATTCAACGGCGTAACGACCCGCCGGCATTTTTAAGTAGTTTTCCGCTGGAATCAAAAGGGGTTTATCAACGCCGCTTTTGATTTGGTAGACCAACTCGCCCGCCTCATTCCAAATGCTGACTTGAGGGCTAAAATCAGCGCTCAATAGTTCCAGTGCAATGTCGGACTCGACAGGTAAATCAAGCGAAAAATGTTGGTAAAAATGATTGGTGCCTAAGCTGCCGGAGGAGCAGGTGATAGGGAAAAACAAATCCTCATCTGTGGGCGTGAGCGGCCAAATGGCCGAACACTTAGCGGCCAGAGTTTCCTGGTCTATATAGGCGGGCTCGGGGTTGCTGGTTACGGTATGGATAAAATAATAACCGCGCTCGGTAGGATCGACAAATGATACCTCTAACGTGTAAGTGCCAGCGCCCAGTGCAAGCATGGCGCCCTTGGCCGGCAGGCTAACCCCCAAGCCACTTCCTTCGCTGCGCGTGACGCCCTGGTCATCGAGCACTTTGAGGTGCACGGGCGAGTTGCCGAAGTTGTGTTTAAATCCTATTTGCTGGCCTGGCTCCAGAGTAAATGAGTAGCGATCAACCAAGCTCTGTGGTTCGCCAGGTTGAGTGCAATCTCCTTCTTCTATAAGGCCGCCTGCGCTTGCACTGCTGCTGTCGTGATTAAACAATATTTCGGTTGTGCAGCTGCCCGTAGATACCCCGCCGCCGCTAGATGAACTGGAGGAGCTGATATATCCAGATAGATTGCCCGAACTATTCGAGCCGCTGCGGCCTGATGAGCTGCTAGAGCTGGATGTGCTTGAAAGCGCATGGCTCAATGGTGCGCTTAAGAGTGATGCGCTTAATAATGAATAACAAGTGAGAGAGCTAAATTGTGTTAGACGACGTTTGAATTGCGTGGAGAGTAAATGCATGTGATTTTCCTTCGAGAGATAAAAGTGTGCCTGCTAAGAGATCAGGCCATAAGAGGTGACTTCACCGAAAAACCTCTTTTGTTATTAGAGCAGCGAAACGCGCGAAAAATCGCGTTGCAATTCACGGCGCAAAAGCCAACCGCTAGCCATATTTGCACTTGCAAAAATGAAAAACATTAAAAATCAATTTATCAAGATCTTTTACAATTTGTTACAGTGCGCTCCTTAACACTTAAGTTAAATATTTTTTTGAGCTGTGTGCTGGTTAACCGCTAGCGCTAAGCCATTTACCTGATTCTGTTTTTGTTGTGGTGCAAGCTGGCCATTGCCGCGGCCAAGTGTTTTATCCCAGTTGAGCTTGTCTGGTTTTTATCGGAATAATAATGGCTTCCTGGCGACCAATTGTTCGGCTGAAAGCCGCGAGTTCTACTGAAACACAGCTGTGTTCGCAGGTTTAGTCGGATGAATAAAGTGCAATAAGGTAAGCAGTACGAATATTGTTGCTGGGCTAGTGGCGCTAAGGTGCAGGTCAATAGATTGAAAAGCGCATATTAAAATTAGCATTTTTTGAGGAAGGTTATGAGTGAATTAATAACAGGTGCCGACGGCAAGCAGCGCTGTAGTTGGTGTGCCAGTGTGGAGGAGTTTATTCCTTATCACGATCAAGAATGGGGGTTCCCCGTCGGTGATGATGTGCGTTTATTTGAAAAGCTCTGTTTGGAGAGTTTTCAGTCGGGGTTAAGCTGGCGCACTATTTTGGCAAAACGCGAGAATTTCCGCGCCGCCTTCGCGGGTTTTAATTTTAATAAGGTTGCGCGTTTCACTGAGAGAGATATAGAGCGCCTATTACAAGATGAAGGCATAGTGCGCCACCGGGGAAAAATTGAGGCGGTAATCAATAATGCTAAGTGCGCCGTTGAGCTGGTGAAACAAGAAGGCTCCTTGGCGGCTTATTTCTGGCGTTTCGAACCCAAACCCCGCCCCGCGAGCGCCGCGCAAACTCAGTCCACCTCGCCCGAATCAATTGCGCTGTCAAAAGAGCTTAAAAAACGCGGCTGGAAATTTGTGGGGCCTACAACCGTGTTTGCGTTTATGCAGGCGATGGGGTTGATTAATGATCATGTGGAGGGGTGTTTTATGCGCGCAAAAGTCGCAAAGGCACGCAAAGAGTTTGTGCCTGCGATATAAAGAGCGGTGTGCACAGCTTCGGATGGCGTCTTTACTGATCGAATATAAAATGCACAGCTAATTCTGTGGCTTCTGCTCTCTATGAACACAACCCAACTCATTCTAGGCTTAGTATTTAGTGCCATCGGCCTAAGCTATTTTATGTACGGTAAAAAACGCGGCAATCCGCTGGTGCGTTTTACGGGGCTGGGGTTGATGGTGTACCCCTATTTTGTTGATGGCACCTTGTTGATAATTGTTGTGGGGCTGTTATTGATGGTGTTGCCCAGCTTTTACAGCCGATTTTTCGAATAACCACTGGTGCGTTTTTTCACTGGGTGCCAATGGCGTACAAAAAAGAGTTTTGGTGTGTAAGGTAGCCCGGATACAGCGCAATCCGGGTTTTAGCGCGGCTAAGGTTTAGCAACAAGGCCTGCGAGTGTAGCATCCTGTGTATTTATGGTGAAACCAATCTTATGCCAATAACAATCACCAGCAAACTAACATAATTGGTGATGGATAATTGCACGCGGAAAATAGTGCCCGCCGCAATAGAGAGGGTTGAAAAGCCTATGGCGGCGAGGGCCGGATAGGCTTTTGATGCGTCCAGATGTATTAAGGTTGAGGCAAATAAAATTGCATTCAATCCATAAAAATACGTCCCCAGGGCGGTGGGTGCACGTTGACTTCTTTTCGCCCCTATCATTATCCGTGCGATAAATAATTATTTTTGAAACGCATAGGTGATTTTTAAAAGCGCTTGGCGGCCTGGGGTGGGGGTGACGCGGATGCCGGGTGTGGCAACTGAGGGGCGGTATTCATTGAGCATATTTTTGGCAATCAGGCGTATCTGCCATTTGTCAGTATGGCTTTCGAGGGTTTTTTCCAGTGTCATATCTACCAGTGTGTAGTTGCCAAGTTTTGCCTCGCCTGGTGTATCGATGGATCGATCACTGACATAATTAACGCCGAGATAATACGCCCAGCTTTCGTAAAAACTAAAGCGGCCCAGCATGCCCAGTGTGTTATCCGCAACCATGCTGGCTGAGAGGTTTTCGTCATTCGCTTCACTGAGTTTATTGTCCATTAGCGCGCCGCTGGCGATCCACTCCATGCGCTCATTGGCCCGCCAGGTCAGATCAAGTTCTATGCCGCGTACCCGGTGGGTTTGCGGTGACTGAAGGGGCCGATAACCCGATTCAAAATCCACGCGGTTAATGCCAAGGCTTGTAATGTCGAATAAGGGCGCTGTGCCGAGTAGGCGCTTGCCATCTAAGGTTCAATTCTCTGGTGGGCTTAGGTGAGTATGTATGCGGATAATGGGAAATTTAGCAAAGGAACCTCTGATTAATTCCGGGTTTTGCCTTTTTCAAAACCGTCGCGGGCATGGAGCCCGCGCCGGAGCTACAGGGAGGTACTCGGGCGCTCTTGAAAAAGGCAAAACCTGGAATTAATCAGGGCATCCCAAAATTATTTGAAGCCAACCTGAGATTAATCTTAGCGCGACTGGGCGGTAGAACCTCGCGACATGGTTTATTCTTAGCCTGACAGGTAAAAACGTTCGCCAGAGCGCATTTTGGCTTTATTTAGCAGGGGCGCGCGGCGGCTAGAACGTCGTTATTATCCAGCCATGCAATGGTGCTGGTCTGATCAAAAAAGGAACAGTTGCTCAAAACCAAGCCTTGGTTTTGCGGCAGAACAGGGTTTCCTCTAGAATCCTGGCCCCGTAATAAAGGCTCGGCGCACTGCTGAGCGCTTAAAATATAGGTGCCCGATGTCTGAGTTTCTTAAGGGATGCGATGGGAGTTATCCTAAAGTATCGAATAGTTATGTTGCTATGAGCGGCGTTCAGTTTGCTTTATTTGCCGCAACCATCCTCGTTTTTACCTTTACCCTCCTGCTAAGCCTTCCCCATGAAACGGCGGATGAGGGTTTTCATACACCGCAAATATGGGCCTTCTTTAGCGGTGACTACAAAATAGAAACATCGCTCACGGTGCTGCCGGTCTACCACGCTATCATCGCAGGCGTCCTCAAAGCCGTAGGGCATTTTTCTATTCCTTTTGCGCGATTTGTTCATCTATGTATTTCGTGCCTAGCCTTGCCGGTATTTTGGCATATTTGCACGCTTCTTAAGCACCCGGATCGAGATACACGCACCTTACAATTTTTATTAATGCCCATAATACTGCCGTTTTTCAGTTTGATTTACACAGATTTACCCGCCTTGCTGGCTATCTTGTTAACCGTTCTTTATACCCTCAAAAAAAATTATGCGGCATCAGCCTTGTTCGCGCTTTTAGCGATTTTTATGCGGCAGACCAACCTTATTTGGGTGGGATTTTGTGGAGTATTAATTATAGGTGAGCATTGGCCACACCTTGTTGTTCGCCGCTGGGACTCCTTTAAACAAGAATTTTTGCCGCTCTTTCTAAAACTGTTGCCCTATGCGCTTACCTCTGTGGCGGCGGGCTGTTTCTTTTATTTCAACGGCGGGGTAGCCGTTGGCGACTCCCACCAACACAGAATCTCCATCAACCTATCTAATTTATATTTTTTACTATTGCTGTGTTTTGTGTTTTTTCTGCCGTACAACCTCGCCTCTACAGAAAAGATATTCAACCTGCTTAAGGATAACGGCAAAATTTGGTACGGCCTGGCCATGTGTTTTGTCATCTATATGGCCACTTATTCAAATAGCCACCAATACAACTCCTTTGGCTTGTCTTTTTACCTGCGCAATGTTGTGTTGCATTACACGGTTGAGTTCCCCGTCGCCAAAGCCTTAACGTTTTTCCCCATAGCATGGAGTGCGCTGTCCTTTTATGTGTTGGCGCAAGAATCGCCCCAGAAGTGGCGCATGTGGGTGCTTTATCTATTCATGATCATATCGGTCGTCCCGCTACCCTTGGTTGAACAGCGCTACTACATAGTTGCGTTGGTGGTGTTTCTTGCATTTAAACCAAGCACCTCTGCGCTTGCGGATAGGTTTTGTCTTTTTATGTATTTGCCTATGTCGGCTGCATTACTTTATTTCATCTCTCAGGCGAAGCTGTTTTTATAGGATGGTCCACTTAATGAATAATAATCTCCAAGCCCGCTTGATCGCTCAGCTAGAACAGCTTTTACAGGGAAAAGTTGGCGACTATGTATATTGGTCTCTGTTCGGTTTGTTTAGCATTTTCCTAATCTTGCCGTTATGGGTAATCACCTATCTACCTTTGGGAGACTTGCCAGATCATGCCGCCCAGCTGAACGCAATACTCAACTTTTCGGAGTATTCTGATGACTATAAAATAAACTGGCTCACGCCCTACCTGGTGGGGTATAGCATTAGTATCTTGTTCGGGGCGGTATTCTCGGCGGTTACAGCGCTAAAAATCACCTACACATTATCAGTGTTGGCAATTCCATTAGCCACAGCACTTTTGTTGAATAAACTGGAGGCAAATAGGTATTGGGTATTTCCAAGCTTTGCATCGGCATTTAGCTTTTCATTCTATTGGGGTTTTTTCAGTTACGTTATTGCCACTCCGTTGGCTATCGCATTTTTCGCCTTTTGTGTTGGTTATGGCCGCTCACCGCGAAACTATAAAAACTTTTTGTTTGCGGCCATTTTCTCAGCGCTGCTCTTCTTTGCGCATGCCATGGCCTGGGCGTTTTCAATGGTCGCCGCGGCGGCAATTTTGCTTGTGAGCAATAATCTTGGCGACGTCAAGAGAAAATTGCTGCCCTTTCTTGTGCTTTTGCCTGTCGTAGCGATTTGGTTTTCAAGCAATGAAGCCTCCCAATCTTCTCGTATTGAGCCGGGAAATTTTGTTGCCCATGTCAGCGAAAAGGTTGGTAACGAGCTGGGTTATATAGCGGAGCAGTTTAAGGAAAGAACAATTAAACACGAGCATAAACAGCGTTTTCTTGAGCTGATTAGTTATTCTATCGGCAAGCAACCCCTTAGTGATTATATTGCTGCTAGTTTAATCTTGCTGTTTTGGCCGCTGATAGTGGGCGCAAAACTTACGCGCAACTGGCGCAGATGGTTGCCACCCTTATGCGCTGTAGGCGCCTTTATGATTATCCCCTATTGGATTTTTGACACTGCTTATGTCAATCTGCGATTTGCAGTATTCCTTTTTCCGCTTAGCCTTTTCTTATTTGAGCCCGACAAATTAAAAAGTCCTATTGAGCGCTACGGCTTGCTATCGTTCGGTTGTCGTTTTCTTCTTGGTATTGGGCTGGTTTTCGGCACGCTTTTGTTAAATTACGCCACACTATCCAGTTTCAAACAGAATGACGCCGACTTTACATTTGTATTGGACAAAATGTCTCCCAATAAAACAGTCTTGGCTCTGATGTTCGATCAAGACTCCGCACTGACCTTTTCACCGGCTTATATGCATTATGGTAGCTATTACCAGGCGGAAAAGGGGGGTGTTGCAGTGCCAAATTTCTCCCACGACCCCATGGCCCATAACGTTCCTTTGCGCTACAAAAACACTCCTTGGACATTGCCATCCACTTGGAACCCTGAACGATTTGATTGGATAGAACATAGTGGTGAGCGCTACGACTATTTCTTGGTTCGCTCGAAAAAGCCAAGAGATGAGCTCTTTAGTGGAAGCGGAGGCACAATAAAACTATTGGCCAGCAAAGGGGATTGGTTGTTGTACGGTAAAATGTAACCTGTTGTTGCCAACTAAAATTGGTGATACGCGAACACAATGCTTGTGACGGTAATGCCTGTTTTTATAGTGGTAAGTATATTCGGGGAAGGGGTGATAAGTGACTGAGTTGGCTTAAGCAATACACGTTAATTTATCCGGGGACATTCGATTGCTGCACTTGTGTGGCCGTCATGGAGGGGCACAGGTAGTTGACCGCCAATTTTTGGTTCGGAAATCTCTAAACATTAGCCTGTCCGCTATGGTTGCGTTCAATGTGGCAAATTTTTTAATAATGTTTTGTTGTTCTGTTTTCGCCAGTCGATTCAAACCTGATATTCTCTATGTCGATTATTTCGTATGCCGCTGCTTTTGGGGCGTTCAGAGGTAATAAATGCACAGCATAAAATTTTGTCAGAACGGAGGATATATTTGTCGAGGCTACATGTACGCAATCAAAGCCTGGCTGAAATACTGTACCTTCATTTTTCTTCGCCTACGGGTCTGTGCCTCAGCATAATTATTTATCTTTGTTCGATGTGGCCTCCTCCTGTTGCTGATGCTGCCACAGCTGCCAGTAGCGCCCATTCAATTGCAGCAGTTCCTGGTGGGTGCCTTGCTCTATGACGCGCCCTTGTTCTAGTACCACTATTTTATCGGCGTCCATTATGGTGGAGAGGCGGTGGGCTATGACGAGGGTGGTGTGTTTTAAGGCGAGGGAATTTAGGGCGGTGAGGATGGATTGCTCCGTGCTGGAATCCAATGCTGAGGTGGCTTCGTCAAAAATAAGTATCGGTGGGTTTTTTAATAAAATACGCGCGATGGCAATACGTTGTTTTTCGCCACCGGAGACTTTTAAACCGCGCTCACCGACCAATGTGTCAAAGCCCTGCGGTAAACGGCTAATAAATTCGCCCAAATTCGCCAGCTCAGCGGCGCGTTTTACTGCCTCTGCGGACGCCAGTGGGTTGGCGTAATGGATGTTATAAAAAATACTGTCATTAAAAAGTACGGTGTCTTGTGGCACCACGCCGATAAGTGAGCGCAGGGAGTGGGCGTTTACGGCGTTGATGGGCTGGCCATCAATTAAAATGCGCCCCTTATCGGGGTCGTAAAAGCGAAATAATAAGCGCGCTAAGGTGGATTTGCCGGAACCGCTGGCGCCAACTAACGCGAGTTTCTCCCCGTGCCGTACGCTAAAGGAGACATCCTGCAGTATTGGGCGGGTTTTATCGTAGCTAAAACTCACCGCTTCAAAGCAAATCTCCCCTTGTTTAAAGCTTAAATCGGGCGCGCCTGTGGTGTCCTTAAGCTGGCTTTTTTCGCCGAGTAGGTTAAAAAGGTTTTCGATATTAATCAGGGATTGGCGAATTTCCCGGTAGACAAAACCTAAAAAGTTGAGCGGAATAAATAGCTGGATCATAAGGGCATTAACCATGACCAAATCGCCGAGGGTCATGGTTTTATTGGCCACCTCGTAGGCGGCTAAAATCATCATAAAACACACGGTGGCCGCAATAATAAGGGCTTGGCCGGAATTTAATACAAACAAAGACAAACGGTTTTTAAGACGCGAGCTTTCCCAGTCGGCAAGTTGTTTGTCGTATTCGGCCAGCTCATATTCTTCGGCATTAAAATATTTAACCGTTTCGTAATTAAGCAGGCTATCCATGGCGCGGGTGTTGGAGCGATTATCTTGTTCATTCGCTTCGCGGATAAAACGGTTGCGCCATTCGGTGATGACTATAGAAAATACCGCGTAGAGCACTACGGCGCCCACCACGGTAAGCAGGTAATGCCAATGAAATTGTGCCCATAAAATGCCTGCCACCAGCGCAATTTCCAGCAGGGTGGGCAAAATATTAAAGAGCATAAACCGCAGCAAAAAACTGATGCCGCTGGTGCCGCGCTCAATATCCCGCGCCAGTGCGCCGGTTTTGCGCGCCAGGTGAAAACTCAAATCCAATTGATGCAAATGTTTAAATACTTGCAAGGTCACTCGGCGCATGGCGCGCTCGGCGACGCGAGCAAAAATGGCATCGCGCAGCTCACCGCAAAAGGTGGATAAAAACCGTAGGGCGCCGTAGGCGAATAACAAACCCAGGGGCACAATCAGGAGGGCCTGACGGGAGTCGAGGCTGTCGATAATATGCTTAAGGGCAATAGGCACGGCCACGTTGGCAAGTTTCGCCCCCACCAACAGCGCCATCGCAAGGCCCACCCGCCATGGGAATTCCATCAGGTAGGGTAAAAGCACCCAAACAATGCGCCAGTTGGCGGGGCTATTGGGGGCGGTGCTGCTTGAGTGCATGCTGCGCACAGGGGGCTCCTAAATGGCTTGATGGTCGAGGCGGGTAGAACAGTGGGTGGGATGTAAACGTAAAAAATACGCGGCCCGGAGTATAAGGCCTAGCCGTTGGGTTCTCCTGGGTAGGCTTCGATTGGGGCGGCCGCCTTTTTCTGCTCGGGCCGCACTCTACGTTTTTTTGTTTGGCAGGGCAAAGCTGGCAAATTAGCTTAGTCTTTTATTGTGGGTCTTGGGTTTTTTAGCCTGAGCCGTTGAGGCTCAAGCCAACACTGATGCTTTTGGAGAACCGGTTATGCCGCACTATAAAGCCCCTTTGCAGGAGTTCGACTTTTTAATGGCCGAGGTCTTTAAGCTGCCGAGCTTTTGGCCGCAATTACCGGGCTTGGCGGAGGTGGATTGGGAGACGGCGCAGGAGGTTTTAAAGCAGGCCGGCAAGTGGTGCGAGGAGGTGCTCGCCCCGCTTAATCGAGAGGCGGATGAAGAGGGCTGCCAGCTCAACCATGGCCAAGTGACCACCCCGCAGGGATTTAAAGCGGCCTACCGGGACTACAGCGCGGGCGGTTGGGTGGGCCTTGGCGGCAACCCGGCGTTTGGCGGCATGGGCCTGCCTAAATCCCTAGTGGCGGCCGTGGAGGAGATAGTGCAGGGCAGCTGCATGGCCTTTGGTCTGGCGCCCATGCTCACGGCGGGCGCCTGCGTCGCCCTCGACGCCCACGCCAGCGATGAAATTAAGCAGCTTTACCTGCCCAAGTTATACAGCGGTGAGTGGGCTGGGGTGATGGACTTAACCGAACCCCAGGCGGGCACCGATCTGGGCCTGTTGCGTACCAAGGCCGTGCCCCTGGAGGACGGCAGCTTTGCCCTTAGCGGCAGCAAAATTTTTATCACCTGGGGCGAGCAGGACTTCACCGACAATATTATTCACCTGGTCTTGGCGCGGCTGCCGGATGCTCCGGCGGGGGTAAAAGGTATCTCGCTGTTTTTGGTGCCTAAGTTTTTGCCGGATGAGCAGGGGCGCTCAGGGCTTAAAAATGCCCTCAGTTGCGGCGCCTTAGAGAAAAAAATGGGCATCAAAGCCTGCGCTACCTGCGTGATGAACTTTGACGGCGCCAAGGGCTGGTTGGTAGGCGAGCCCAATCAGGGCCTCGCCTGCATGTTTACCATGATGAACTACGAGCGCCTGGTGGTGGGCATTCAGGGCTTGGGCGCCGCCCACGGCAGTTTTACCCAAGCGCTCGAGTACGCCCGCACGCGCTTGCAAAGCCGCAGCCCCAGCGGCGTGCAGAATCCATCGGGGCCAGCGGACCCCATCATTGAACACCCGGATGTGCGCCGTATGCTGCTCACCATGCGCGCGTTTAACGAGGCGGGGCGGGCTTTTTACCTCTATGTGGCCATGGCGCTGGACGGCGCTAAATACGCCGCCCCCGAAGCGGCCCGCACCCATGCCGACACAGTGGCGCTGCTCACGCCCATTGCCAAAGCCTTTATGACCGACAAGGCGTTTGACACCGCCGTGCTTGGCCAGCAGGTGTTCGGCGGCCACGGCTATATCCGTGAATGGGGGCAAGAGCAGTACGTGCGCGATATTCGCATCACGCAAATATACGAGGGCACCAACGGCATTCAGGCCATGGATTTATTGGGTCGCAAAATTCTCGGCAGCCAAGGCCAGCTATTGGGCCCTTGGGTGCGTGAAATAGAGCAGTTTTTAGCAACCGCCGCGCTGCCAGCCGCTGAAACCGCGGCGCTCACTCAAGCCCTTGCGCGCTTACAGGAGGCCACCGAATGGGTGTTAATGCGGGCTAAAACCGATCCAACTGTGGTTGGCCACTGCGCCGTCGCCTATTTGCACCTGGCCGGGTTTGTGGCCTACGGCTATATGTGGCTGCGCATGAGCGCGGCGGCCGAAGGCCAAGCCGGCGGCTTTTACCAGGAAAAACAGCAGATGGCAGCTTTTTACTGCCAGCACTTGCTGCCTTACACCCAGGCTCTGCACGGGCAGATTATTGCGACCGAAGCGGATTGGCGGGTGGGATTTGACGGTGTTGGCGCCTGAGGATCACAGCGTTAGAGCACAATGGCCATTGCGGGTCTAGACTGGATAAGAGTTGGCCGCGATTCGGATGGATCACAGGCTCTCTAATCAGCCTGCGGTGCCTGCCGCATCTCGTCCATTAACCCATGGTCACACTCTATGCACGAAGGGCGACCCACCGTACTGTTTGTAGACGACTCCCCGGAGGACCTGCGTTTACTGGCGGGGGTTTTAGTGGGTGAATTTAATGTGCTCACCGCCGAGAGCGGCCAACAAGCCATAGCGCTGTGCGAGGAACACCCGATTGCGGTGGCCGTTTTGGACGTGGATATGCCTGGCATGGACGGTTATGCCACCTGCCGCGCGCTACGTGCCCGCCGCCCCACCCTGCAGATTTTGTTTTTATCCAGCCACGACGGCCTGGATGAAATCCTGCGCGGCTATGATGCCGGTGGTATCGATTATATTCTCAAACCTTTTTCGGCTGAGATTCTGCGCGGCAAAATCGGCGGTGCCCTGGCGCTGGCCTCTAATTTCACCAAATTAGAATTGGAAAAAAACGAAGCCTCCGGCGCCTTTATGGCCGCCGTTGCCTCCATGGGGGACTTGGGTGTCGTTATCCATTTTTTACGGGAAAGTTTTCATGTCAGCGTCAGCGGCGATTTGGCGCGTTTATTATTTGAATGCATGGAATCCTACCAACTGCAATCCTGTGTGCAGCTGCGCTGTCAATTTGGCTGTGAAAATTACAGCAGCACAGGCCCCATTTCACAGTTGGAAATTGAATTATTAAGCCGGGTGGCGCAAACTGAAACGCGCTTTTTATCACGCGGGCGGCGTATTTTTATTAATTTCCCGTGTGTGACGCTCTTAATTAAAAATTCCCCCCAGGATGAGGGCAAGTTGGGCCGCTTAAAAGATGCCCTGGCTATAATGCTGGAAGGGCTCAACGAGAAACAGCTGAGTATTGAAAAAAGCCAGCAAATTCTCGGCATGTTGCGCTCCAATAGCCGCTCCAGCCTGTTACTGCTGCAAGAGCTTGAACAAATTGTGCTCGATATTGAAGAGCGTTTTGGAGAGCTGCGCCATAACAATATCAATTTAATTGACCAGCTGGCTGAGCGCTTGCGCGAAGAATTTTTTCACCTGGCCATTTCCGATCAGGACGAGCGCAAAGTAATGAGTTGGGTGGAGGCCGCTAAGCAAGAAGCCAATAGCCTATTTATCGACGCGCAAACACTCGGCGCCCATTTAAACTGGATTAAAGAAAAAATTCACAGCAAACGCCAGTAGTCAAAGCCCATAAAAAAACCGCGCTAAGCGCGGTTTTTTTATGGCGGATTTTATTGAAAATCAACCTTCACTCGCATGCCAAACGTGCGCCCAGGGGCCCACATAAAGTTGGGCTGCGCCCGGCTATTCCAGCGGCCTTGGTCGTTTTTAATCTCTTCATCGGTGAGATTATCCACAAAGGCTTCCACTAAATAATCCGCCGAGGCAGGTTTAAATTGCAAGCTGGTATCCCATTTAACATAAGCATCTTGGCGGTCAAGATCGGCGGCATAGGGCAGATTTTTAAAGCCCGCTGGGCGGTCGCCTCGGTTGGCAGGATCAAACCAAACCTCTGACGAGTAAGTGCTGCGCAAGCGCGGCGTTAGGGTGCCGCCAGTTGCCAGAGTAAAATCGTGGCGATAACTGAGGGTGAAGGCCACATCGGGTGCTTGCACCAACTGGTTGCCGCTGAAATTTAACAAATTGGGAAATTTGGCATTTTTCGCGCTGGGATTAAACGTGACCCCGTCAGCGCCGAACGATGAATCTACGGTATAAAACTCATCATAGGTGGCATCCAAAAGCGCCAAAGACCCTTCAAAGCGACCCTGCTCGCCAACCAACCAATTAGCTTCCAGCTCCAATCCATTAATTGTGGCCTTGCCCGCATTGGTTTTACGTAACAGATCCGCACCGGTAGCCGTGGTGATATTGCTGGTGACTTGTAAATCCGTATAACGGGTGGAAAACAATGAGGCAAATATTTGCAGGCGTTGTTCCAAAAATAAACCTTTAAAGCCTAGCTCGTAGTTAATATTTTCTTCCGGGTTAATGTAGGCCTGAGTGCCCGCGGCCTCATTATTATTAGTTGCGATCACAGCCGCGAGCGCATCAGGTGTCATGGCAGTAGTGCCTGTATAGCCAGCACCGTCCTGAATAGTACCGGATTTAAAACCGGTTGCTACTGAGCCATAAATTAAATCATCGTCATTTAAATCAAATTCAACTCGCCCCATCCCCGTGACCTTATCCCAATCCGGCGAGGTGTCATTGATATTATCCACCCAGCACTGCCCTGCAGCCGCTAACTGGCGGTTGTCAGCAATGCCGGGTGTAGCCGTGTTCGGGTCGGAGGGGCATTTAATATTGCGGCCGCCTTTATCCCAGCGTTTATCCTGGGTGTAGCGCGCACCTAAGGTGCCGCGCAGGTTATCGGTAAAGCTGTAGGTGGTTTGGCCAAACACACTGTTGGATTCCAAGCCACGATCGGGCTGGCGGTAGGTTTCCCAATAAATAGGATTGCTGTTGCCGGTTGGGCGTGTGTCGCGGTTTGGGTGCACTATGTCAAAGTGGGTTAAATTATTTTCGGTGAAATTAAATAATCCCAGCATCCATTTCCAATCGGCAGCGTCGCTGTTTTTAATTTGAATTTCGTGCTGGGTGGCATCGTGATTACATTCAATACAGCCGCCCCATTCGTAATTGCCTGGTAACCAGCTGCGATCCCAACGGGACACCCGCGTTGAATCCGTGTAGCCGCCTAAATAACTGAGGGTAATGTCGCTGTCGAAGGTATAATCCAAGCGCGTGCGCAGAGAATTCACCTCATAATCATTCATGCCCGGCACTTGAATATAAGCGCTGCGATCGCTGCCGCCGGTAAGGGTGGGAATCTGGCCTGCGCCTTTATCGTTAAAATTCTCGAAGGTTAATAACCATTGCAGCGCATCGTTGGGTTTAAATAAAGAGCTAAAGCGGTACGAGGTTAAATCAGTGGAGCCGTATTTTTCGCCTAAATTAGAGCTGGGGGCAAAATCCACTACGCCGTCAGCATTGTCGGTTGCCGCTGCAAAACGCACCGCCCAACTTTCGTTAACCGGCACATTGAGCATGGCGCGGGTGGCGGCGCGATCGTAACTGCCGAGTGTGTGTTCTAGGCTTGCGGCAAATTTATCCTGCGGTTTTGCCGTGTGTAAATTAATAACCCCACCGGTGGAGTTGCGCCCAAATAAAGTACCCTGTGGGCCGCGCAAAATTTCACTGGCTTCTAAATCGTACATTAAGGCGGTGGCCCCTTGAGAGCGCGCCGAATAAATACCATCAATATGAAATGCTACCGCGGGGTCGCCGCTTTCAGTTTGGTCGGATGAACCCACCCCGCGCATATAGACCATGGGGGTATTTTGTGTGCCGTTTTGCGCTATGTGTAAGCTTGGCACCATGCCCTGTAAATCATTTAAATTCACTACATGATTTTCAGCCAGGGTTTCTTGGTTAAAGGCAGAAACCGCTAAAGGTGTATCCTGCAAATTGGTCGCGCGTTTGGTTGCGGTAACAATTATTTCTTCAATTTCACGGGGTTTTTCCGCTGCAAATGCACTTTGGCTGATTAATAAGCTTAATAGGCTGAGCTTAAATACGGTGTCGGTGGTTTTCACTTGAGTGATTCCGTTAGTTGTGTTGATCGATGCGCGCACTAAATGCCCGCGTTTTAAGGCGGCGCATAGTAACAAACTCAGCATTTATTATGTTACCCATCCAGCCTCAAGCTCATTGGGCGAATTACACGCTGTCGAGTATTTAACGAACACTTTATTCACTCGGTACACAATTACTCGCCCGCGCAGATTGCTCGCAGCCTGTTGAAATTCCACCTTGCTAGGTCTGGCGGCGTTAAATAGGGCGAAAAAGTCCTCATTTACTGGGGGTAAACTCCGGCTTTTTCGCCAAATTAGTCTGGCCATACCGTCGCCGCCAGCGTATTTCAACAAGCGGCTAGGAAGCCCCATGCAAGTCCCTTCATGTAAAAGAGCGCCTGAAGATTCGTCTAAGAGGTTAAGAGCTTCTATTATTGATGCAACGCCTATTGCCCTTTGGGGGGCTGTGATAGGGTGGGATGTTAACCACTGAATGCCTTTGGAGATGAGACCGATGAAAACACTCTATGCTGAGCTGCGGGTTGATACTACCGGTGAGCTGGCGGTGGATGATCTGCACCGTATTTACTGGGAGGTGAGCGGTAACCCCGATGGCATTCCAGTGTTATTTGTTCACGGTGGCCCAGGGGCCGGTAGCAGCCATAACGACCGGCGTTTTTTCGACCCGGCCCGCTACCGTATCGTCGTGTTTGATCAGCGCGGCAGCGGCCGCTCCACGCCTCATGCCGAGCTGCACAACAACACCAGTGCGCACTTAGTGAGCGACATAGAGGCCCTGCGGGAACATCTGCAGATTGATCGCTGGGTATTATTCGGCGGTTCTTGGGGGTCAACCCTTGCGCTGTTATACGCCCAGGCTTTTCCAGAGCGGGTGATGGCGATGATATTGCGGGGGATTTTTTTGTGCCGCCCGGAGGATTTACATTGGTTTTATCAGGCCGGTGCCGACCGTATTTTCCCTGATTATTGGGAAGATTTTATCGCCCACATTCCCGAGGCGGAGCGCGGAAATTTAATGCAGGCTTATTATGAGCGCTTAACCGGTGCCAATGAATTAGCCAAAATGTCCTGTGCTAAAGCCTGGTCGACCTGGGAGGGCCGCTGCGCCACCTTGCGGCCCAATCCTGAAATCGTGCATTTTTTTGCCGAACCCCACCGGGCCTTATCCCTGGCCCGCATCGAGGCTCACTATTTTGTTAACAACGCCTTTATGGAACCCAACCAAATTGTGGCGAACGCGCATAAATTAAAAGATATTCCCGGCATCATTGTGCATGGCCGTTACGATGTGGTGTGCCCTTTGGACAATGCTTTTGCGTTGCACCAGGCCTGGCCTGGGTCTGAATTGCAGATTATTCGCGACGCGGGGCATTCCTCCATGGAGCCGAGTATTGTTGATGCCCTGGTGCGCGCCACCGATCAAATTGCCGATGAGTTGTACCCGGCGGCTTAGGGCTGTGCGTGCCCTTTGCCCTCGGCGCGAGTGCCCTCGCGGGGCCAATGCAGCGTAAAACAGGCTCCCCCTGAGGCGGCTGTACTTAAACACACGTCGCCGCCGTGCCAGCGCATCAGGCGTTTAACAATCGCCAGTCCCAAACCAAAACCCCGTTGGCTGGAATTCTGTGTGTTGCTCAGGCGCACAAAAGATTCAAATACCCGCGCCTGCTCACTGCTGGGCACGCCGGGGCCGTCGTCGGCAACCGATACCTGAATTAATTCCGCTTCAGCGCTGGCGCGCACTTCGATAGAGGTGGTGGCAAAGCGTGCGGCGTTTTCCAATAAATTAATCATCACCCGCTCCATTAATTGCCAATCCGCCGCCACCGGTACGCTGGGTTCGCAGTGTAGGGAAATCATTAGCTGGGGATTTGCTTTGCGGGCGCGGTGTACTAAATCGGCGAGAAAATCCTTTATGTTTTCCGTCTGCACTTGCAGGAGGCGATTTTCTTGTTCGAAGCTAGCGTAATTTAATAATTGATTGACCAGCGCATCCATTTCATTCACATCCAACCAAAGGCTCTGCCATTGCTCCTGAACATTAGTGGGCACATTGCAGCTGGCCATTTGATCCTGCGCCATGGTGAGTGCGAATTTCATGCGGGCAAGCGGTGTGCGCAATTCGTGTGATACGGCGTAGGTCATTTCTTTATAGGATGCCAAGACGGATGCCAGCCGCAGGCTCATACCGCAAAACGCCTCTGATAGCGCAAATAAAGGCGAGGTTTTTTTTAGCGTTAAACCACAAAAAGCTTCCGCAAAATCCAGCTGCTGGGTTTGCAGTGCTAAGCGGCGCAAATCCCGCATCAAGGGCCACAGCCAGCTAAATACCGCAAGTCCAATACATAAATACACCACTATTAAAATAGCCCGGTATTGCCAGGGTTCGGGGGCGTGGGGGACGGCATAGCGCAGATGAATAATCTGCTGGTCGGAGAAATAACGAAATACATCGCGATAATAAATACCGGTGGCGTTATCAACGCTGGCAATAGCAAGGCTTTTTTTGTCCTTTAAATCGCTGAGGGTTTGATTGTTCGTCAGATCGGCCCCGCTTAAGTGCTCAACCGACCAACCCTCAGGGGTGTTGTAGGCTAAGGGGGGCGACTGGGCGGCGGCTATTTCCGTGGCTATAAGTTCCGCCGGTTGCAGGGCATCTTCATCCGCCGCGCCCACCCATTGATCAAGAATAAAACCTGCGCCGAGGAGGGTGGCCAAAATTAAGCCGTAGAGGGAGAAAAATACTCGCCCCATAGGGTTTTACAGTGCGTCGGCTACCAATAAATAGCCGCGCCCCCAAATGGTTTTAATGATATGTGCCGCATCCGGTGCTTCGCCCAATTTTTTGCGCAACTGAGAAATGCGCACGTCAATGGTGCGATCCAAGCCATCGTAGGGGCGAGAATATACGCGGCTAAATAAGTACTCACGGCTGAGCACTTGGCCTGCATGTTTGGCAAAGGTGACCAAGAGATCAAATTCATGGCTGGATAAACTTAAGGTTTCTCCGCCGCGGCTTGCTGTGCGCAATTTTAAATTAATATGCAGTGGCCCCAGGCAGATCTCCTGTTGCGACACATTGGTATCACTGCCGTAGCGGCGCAGCAGGGCTTTGATGCGCGCTAACAGCAATTGTGGTTCCACAGGTTTTAACACGTAATCATCCGCGCCGGATTCCAAGCCCTGAATTTGCTCAGCATTTTCCGTGCGGGCCGTTAAAAACATAATGGGCCCATGATAATCGCTGCGAATATCTTGGCAAATCTGCAGGCCATTTTTGCCCGGCAAACTTATATCGAGAATAATTAAATCCGGGCAAATATCCGCCGTTATGCGTGCAACCTTAAGCCCTGATGTCTCCGTATGAACTTTAAAACCCTGGCTCGTTAAATATTCAGCAATTAAATGTGCTAGGCGCAGATCATCTTCCACTAATAATATTTGGCAGGTGTCAGCGGTGTTCATTAATAAAAGCTCCAGGGATTACGCCGTTTACGATGAACTGTGTGTTGTTGCAACACCTGAAATTTTCCCTCGGCCAAAACCGCGCCACCGCCGTCGGCAAGATAAAACCGCACCGTGCGATTCGCCTTAGGTGCGAGGGTAAATTCACCGAGGCTTGTTTGTTGCCAGCAGTGCAAAGGCTCAGTAAGTCCGTCTTGAAACAAACAGGTGTTGGTGAGCGCTTGGGCCTGCCAGCGCAGCGTAATACTACCTTGGCATTCCTGTTCGGCCTCCCCCAGCACACACAGGCGCGGTGTGAGGGTTAACTCGACAGTGGGATCTTGCGCTGCGGCACAGGGCGATAAGCTCAACACGCTGAGGGTTATGATGCCTGCGCGAATAAAAAGGTGTTTAAAAATAATAAACACCTCCTACAAACACGCTGTATACCGATGATTCTTCCAGCAGAGGGCTGGACGCTACTTCAGATGAAAAAAGCTTTAACGCAGCACTGCCTTTGATAGCAAAATGCTGATTGAGGGGCTTTAAATATTCCACGCGCACAAGCTTAGACCAGCCGCCGCGCTCAGCTTGGTATTCCTTAAATAGAGCATTTTCCTCTTGAGCATCAACGCCGAAATAATAATTGATGTAATCCCGGCTCTGAAAATTGGCTCCAAAACTTGCGCGCCAGTAGGTTAGAAAATCCCGGCTTATCGCTAGGCGCATTTCTCGGCCTGAGTGGTAACCCGATAATTCCTCCAAGAATTGCCAATTAAATTCCAGGCCATCAACCACATCGCTTAACGAGGCGTTGTATTCAAAACCACCTAAGGCGCTGGTGTGGCGATGGCGTAAATGACGCATAGCCTCTTGTGGTGAGTCAGATGCGCCGTCGCCCTTAATTGATTCTGGATTTAACGAAAGGCTGCGTGAGACGTACTGCCAGCGGCGAAAATACAGTTGCTCCAGGCTGGGTGCGATTAATAAATTAATCTGCTGCGTGGGGTTCTCCCACAGCATGAGCCCCGCCTCATAATTGTCGAAAAACATCCGCTCCCCGTAGTAACTTAATTTGGGGCGCACTATGAGCGGGATATCGCTGCCATCTTTGAGCGGGTTGGTGCTGACGCCCAAACCCAGGCCAACACTCAGCTCCCATTTGCCATCAGTAGAGCAGGGCGCCTGGCAGAGCGTATCGCCGGGCGCCCCGGCATGGATTAGCCAGCTTTGCCCCAGCAAAAAAAAGAGTAATAAATAACGACTAGCTAAATTAAGCACACAGTAAGCTCAATAAAAGGCGAATGTGCAGAATGCCTCTGAAGATGGGTTTTTGTAATGGCATTTTTGGTAACAAATTGTAAAGACCATAAAAACGCAAAAAGCCATCCGAGGATGGCTTTTGGGAGGGGGCTGGGGTGGATTAATCCAGCTTTAGACCCGTTTTTTCGCTGATAAAGTCAGCCCAGGTGGTATCAACTTGATAGTCGATGGTGCCATCTTTCTTCTTGTCCAGGGTGTATTTGAGGTCAACCTGATTAAGAATCTCAAAGCGGGCAATTTCATTTTCTGTTTCAACAACCAAGATACCGTCATGGGGAACAGCAAAACCTTGGCCAGTGATGGTTTTATCGGTGTAAATTTTCAACCGAGATGTAGGAAGAGATTTGCTGTTAGACGTGGCTTTGCCCATGCTTACCATGCTGCCTTTGACGCCTACCGAGTAGCTGCCATCAACCATGCTGGATTGCAGGTAGGATTCGAACTCGTTGAGCTGAACCAACTGGTCAGTTTTGCCCTTCTCATAGAACATTAAGGAAGAGCCTGGCACACCGTTCAACTCGGCGCGGATGTATTTGCGCTCAGGGTTGGAGATGGAGAACTCAACCTTGCCAGTAATATCGAGGCTACGACCTACTTGCTTACCATTTTTTGTAGGTTGAGCAACGTAGAAACGCTTGAGATCCGCGCCCAATTTTATTAACAGGGTGCTGTCGTTGTTGTTGGAGAGAATGCCCGATTGAGAGGACAAGGACACGGTTGCTTTACCATTCAACCAAAACAGAGCGGTCTTACATTCGCCGAAGCTGAAATCTACATACAGCTTCAAGAAATCAGTGATGCCGTTGGCGCCCAGGTTGGCAGTGTCCAAACCAACTGTACCGCTGGCTGTACCGCCTTGGCTACAAATTGCTTTGCTGGCTTGGAAGTCAATGCCGGTAGCGGCATCTGGGATAGTGCTGTTGGCTTGGGCGTTCGCCATGTTGGAGAGGCCGTCACCCAAATTGCCTTGCATGTATACGGGACGAGGCTGGTTGGCATCGTTGCTGCCGGGGCCGGCTTGGGTCGTTACTTCAAACGCAGTCGCCAACACAGTTTCCAGGTTGTCTTCCGTAATCCCCACCGCGCGTTGATCTACAACCACTGGCTCGTTATTAGTATTAGAGGATTTCGCGCTAGCGTCTTTACCACTACCGCAGGCGGTTATAGCAACGCTCAAAGCGGTCAGAGCGATGGTTTTTGCAACTAGATGAGTCATGCCTCGTCTCCATGGAGAGAATTTTATATCGTGGAGCGAGTATAAGCCTTTGCGCGTCAATAAAAGGCAAAGTATTTGGCATTTTGGATGGACTTACTTAGCGTTACTAACAAGTTGCCTCAAATGGCTGGCTTTACCTCGCTGGCGGGCCGCAGTATACCGGTCTGTGTGAGTATTAACTGGCTTTTTCTTCAGTCTTGTTCGCTTATATTTTCACTGCCGTCCGGCTCAGGGCGCACACCGCGGCTGTGCACGTAGGCCTCATTAAACCGCGTGAAATAGCTTCGAAGCGCGGCCGCGGCCGTTATATCCAACTGATCCAGGAGCCCAATGGCTGCCTCGGCCGTGGATAAACAGCCTTCATGGGCGGCCTTGCGCAGAGCGTATTGAGAGCTGGATAGCGGTAGGCTCACGCTAGGCAAGCCCGCCAACCAGGGGGTGCGATTGAACATTTTGCGGGCTTGTTTCCAGGTGCCATCCAACAAAATAAGGGTGAGCCGCTGGTTATTCTGCGCAGCCTGCCGCTGTGCGCAGGAGGGCGTTAGGGCATCTTCCGCTGGGAAGACCAGCAGATTTAAACGGCTGGGGTCACTAATGAGTTTCTGTAATTCCTTGGGCGGATGCACTCGCCCCCACTCAAATACAAAGGTGGTTGCAGGGAATAGCGCGGCTACTAATCGGCCGGTATTAGTCGGTTTTAGCACCTCGTCCTCATGCATTAGCAGAATCCAATCCACGCTGCAGTGAGTGGCCTTAGTCTGCTCGCAGATGCAGTGGCTTTGTGCCAACAGGCAGAGTTCACAGCGGATTAAGCGCGCACCGCGGGCGTTAAAGGGTTTGGTGGCGCGGGCTAGACGTGCCTGGCGCAGGCTATGGTAGGAGTGTTTATGCATGGCAAAATGCGCAAGTTTAATCGTTTTTAGCGCATTGCACGGCAAAGCTGGGGAGTTTGGGTGTGTTGAGTTTTGAATCAGGCTGCCCCTGTGGCAGCGGGCAGCCACTTGCCAACTGCTGCGCGCGGTTTTGGCGCGGCGAGGCCATTACTAAGCCTGAGGAGTTGATGCGCGCCCGATACAGTGCCTTCGCTTCAGGCCAGATGGAGTTTTTACTGGCGACCTTGCATCCCAGCCGCCAGCAGCCGGATGAGCGTGCGCAGTTAACTCAAAGCCTTGCCGATACTCAGTGGCTCGCATTGCATGTGTTGGCCGCTGTCGAGAATTGCGTGGAGTTTGTGGCTTTTTTTCGTCAGCAAAATAAACTTGAGCAATTGCACGAGCGTTCGCGTTTTGTTTTTGAAGACGGGCGTTGGTGGTACCTGGACGGGGATTTTTTGCCAGCCCTCAAATGGGAGCGCAATGAGTCCTGTTGGTGTAGGAGCGGGAAAAAATATAAAAAATGTCACGGCCTTAATTAATCAGAGCATATTTAAGTGTGTCTTCACTAATATCGGTTATTTTTTAAAAAGACATCCAGTGGCCGTCCGTGATTGTCCTCCGAAAGCGGGTTTAAACAAGAAAAACGAGCGGCTATTTTTTAGTGGAACGGAATTTCTTGCGGGGCATAAGTGATAAAGAAGGGGCGGTTCGGGTGAGTTGGGCGCGGAAAAAATAGCGATTAAAGGTTGATGTGTATCAATGTGTTTTTGCCTTGGCTTTGCACAATGGATACACCATCAACCCAGGAGCCTATTATGATTGAGAACCACAGCCTTGCCATTGAGTTGCCAGAGTACAAAGATACCATCCACCGTTTGAAATTAAGTGATGCCCATTTTGCGAAATTGTTTGATGAGTATCACGCAACGGATAAAGAAATTCATCGCATTGAGCAGGGCGCAGAAGTTTCGTCAGATAGCTATATCGAAAACTTAAAAAAACAGCGCTTGCATATCAAAGACACCCTTTTCTCCATGCTACGTAGCGCCTAGCTGCGCGCTATGCGGGATCCGTGTTGGTGGAATTAGCGCACGGATTTAGCCCAAGTATTTGCGCTTAATATGTAGCCTGCAGGCCCCAAAGCTGTGGGCTGCATAAGGCGCCTTTCAAGTTGCCCCCATTATTCCCGCCGTTTTACTTAAAACGCTTTTTGCCTTTAGCGCCTTGGGCTGTCTAAATCGAGCCTTATAACCTAGCACTGTTTGATTGGTTGAAAAATAAATGTGCAATCTATTGGACAAGCGCCATTGAATCGACCTAATATCAGTTGAAAGCACATTCAGACCTTGTGTGAAAGTAGCGATAGAGTATTTGTCATTGCGAGTACTTCTGTGTCATGCGGAATGGTTTGTGCAAATGAATTTCTACCTGTGCGGCGGGTTTGTCATATGGCTGCAATAGGGTGTAGGCAACATCAGTTGGGTTGTTTTCGATAAACCAAATCACATCAAAGGGGGGTAAATAAAAGTTTACATTTGAGCTGACTGCTCAGCTTAAATCGAGGCACGTTTTGCATTTCAACTACCACATTCACCTCTAGGGGACATGAATTTATGGGTAAAAAATCGCATGCCGGACGCCACCATCCAACGTTTCACGGTGATCCGAGTTACGAAACCATACATCCAAAATCAATGCGCAAACGCAACAGGCTTGACGACAACATAGTCGAAATAAGATCCCGCTCCCAGCAAGTTGAAACCGCCTACTCCCCGCCTCGCTCTACCCAACCTTTCCGCGCTCGAACCTCCTCCCAACAACGCTATATCAACGCCATTAATACCCACATGCTGACGTTTGGCATCGGCCCTGCCGGTACCGGTAAAAGTTATTGTGCGGGTGCATTGGCGGCGGAGGCGTTGGAATCCGGCCGAATTGAACGCATTATTTTGACCCGCCCCGCAGTGGAATCGGGTGAAAGCCTGGGCTTTTTACCTGGCGATTTAGATCAGAAATTCTCTGTGTATATTGATGCTTTTCGCGATATTTTAAATGAGCGCTTAGGTGCGGGCACTGTGGATTATTGTTTGCGCCACGGCCGTATTGTGGCTGCGCCCTTAGCATTTATGCGCGGCAAAACATTTAATAGCAAAACCTTTGTTATTCTCGATGAAGCGCAAAATACTTCGCCTGCGCAAATGAAAATGTTTTTAACGCGTATAGGCGAAGACTGCAAAGTCGTGATCAACGGCGATATTGAGCAAAGCGACATCAAGGGCCCGAACGGTTTGGCTGATGCTGTGGCGCGGTTGGGGCATTTGGATAATGTGTACATACACGAATTCGAGCGCCGCGACATAGTGCGTAGTGGTTTGGTGCGGGATATTCTTGATTGCTACGAGCTTAGCTAAGCCCAAGCCCCGGGCGGGGCACGATGCTCGCCTGGGGCGCTCTCGCAGATGCCTATGTTTAGCGCTGTGTTGATTGCCGCCTTGATGCCTCGGTCCAGAGTGAACCGCTTCTGTACCTGACGAATGTGCGAGCGCTAATTGGCATGTTTGGTTGTGATGCTGCTGCTAGGTTTGGCAAGCTTGCGAACGGGTTACTTTTCGTTTTTCAAACGCGTTTTTAGGTCGGTATCGTTTTGGGCGACGGCCCGCAACCTTTGGGTGCGCAGCGCGTCACTGGTGGTCTATGAACCCGTGTAAGCGCAGGCGCAAACTGGGTTGTGCGTAGGCCCTGAGCCTGTATTTCTGAGTGGCCTTTGGGGCTAGAAGATTGGTTTTGTTGGTAAAAAAGTTTTGCCCAAATTCAATTTTCCCGCCATACTTCGCGGCCTTACGCACCCGTAGCTCAGCTGGATAGAGTAGGTGGCTTCGAACCACTTGGTCGGGAGTTCGAATCTCTCCGGGTGCGCCATATCTTTAAAGCCCTCTTTGCGAGGGCTTTTTTTTAGGCATTCCGCCTTAGTGACTGGGTTTATGCGCGGGTCTCAATGAACATACTGGCATCCTTGCAGCGTTGGCTGAAAGCGGCTCGGCACTGGCTCTACCCATTGATCGCACTTGCGCTGGCCGCCCTGGTGTATGAAGGGGTGGCCAAGCTGCTGAAAAAACTCGACCTCAATCAGGTCTGGTTGTCTATTCAGGATACCCCTCCCCATGCGCTACTGTTGGCTCTGCTCGCCACAGCGGTCAGTTATGTTGCACTGATGGGCTATGACTTTGGCAGTTTGCGCTTAGTTGGCGCCAAGGTCCCCGCCAAAAAAATTGTTAAAACCTCTTTTATGGCCTATGCATTGGGTAACAGCCTGGGCGTGGGCATGCTGACTGGGGGCGCCCTACGCATGCGTCATTACATGGCAGAGGGCGCGAGCGCAGGCCAAGTGACGCGGGCCATAGTTATTAATGCCTTGAGCTTTGGTTTGGGCATAGGAGTGCTCGGTGCCATGGGTATTTTGTGGCAGAGCGATAAGGTTGAAGAGGTGATCCATCTGCCCGGGTGGTTATTGCAAGTGATGGCGGTGGTGTTTTTGCTCAGCCTCGGCACCTGGGGGTGTTTTGGCCACCGGCTGCAGGGGCTTAGATTATTTGGCCGCGAGCTGCCTTTGCACCCGGGGCACCGGTTTTTGTCCCTGCAGCTGGCGGTGTCGTGCCTGGATATAGTGGCCTCGGGCTTTGCGCTGTGGATTTTATTGCCGCCGGGCGCCGTGGGGTTTGAGCTGTTTATCGTATTTTTTGCTATTGCCATTACCCTTGGGGTGCTTAGCCATGTGCCCGGTGGGTTGGGGGTGTTCGAGGCTTTGATGCTCCTGTGTATCGGCAAAGATGTGGGGCCGGAGGCCCTTACGGCCGCGCTTTTGGTATTTCGCGGCTTGTATTTCCTGTTGCCCCTGTTACTGGCCCTTTTGTTAATTGGGCTTGAAGAGTGGTGGATGGCCCGCCGCAAACCGCAGGCCTGAGTACCCACGCCTAAGCATCCGCGTGCTTAGAGCATCTCCACGCTTACGTACGACATGATCTTAGCCCCCATCTCGACCTTGGGTTCGCAGCTGATAAAGCGTTGGCTGCCTATGCCCAGCTCCCCAAGCTGAACCTTAATGCTGCGTACACGGGCCGCCGATAGGTCGATGAGGTACTGCAGTTGGTCATCAGCCACCAGGCTGCCGGGCGCTAAAGGGGCGCCGTGGTTGTAGAGGGCCGACCATTCCACCGAGGTGGCTATAGCGCAGAGCTTGAGCTTTTCCTTCGGGCGGCGGTTCACCAAGGCGGCAAGGTCCTTTAGGCGGCGCTCTTGATCTGGCGAGAGATCGCGCTCATGAGGGCTGTAGCGAAAGGCGTCAAAACTCAATGGCCCCTCAGGATTGCTGCCCAGGCCCGCTAAGTTGGTAACGCCTGCCGAGCGCCAGTCGTTTTGTGCCATGCGCAGCAGCGTGGTCTTAAAACTCTTGGCCAGCGCGGTTTTGAGTGGGTCTTTTTCTTTGCTCATGTCGGCGGAAAAGCGCCAGTTAACGGTGACTTGTTGGCTCTCGCCGCGCAGCCGCTCGAAGGCGCGGCCAAGCGTCATATCCAGCCCCTGGCGGGCTAGGTTGCCATCACCCAGAGTGCGCAGTTCCGTGAGCACTAAATTACCTTCAAGCTTGAATAGATTCGCCGCGCTGCTGATAGTGATACTGCCGTCCAGTTCGCCATCCTTTGGGCTCTCCTGATAGAGCGCGGCGAAGTAGCTGGCGTAATTGGCCAGCTTGATACTGCGCATATCACCCTGCAGGTCGAAGGAGAGGGGGTTTTGGAAGGGGCGAATCTGCCCGCGCAGTTGAAACTCGCTGCGCTGCCCCAGCTTGGTCACTAGGGTTAGGCTAGTGGGTTGATCAGGTTTGAGGCTGTTCAGGCTGCCCAGCTCGCCGTTCAGCCCTACTAAGGATTCAATCACGGCCGGGGTAACACTCTCATCCCGCCAGGCGACGGCGCCATCGACTATATGGGTTTTGTCTATGGCCAGTGTTAGCGGGGCCGCAGGGTTAAAAAACTGTTCGGAAAAAGGCAGTAATTGACGCAGTTGAGCGGTGGCTTGCAGGACTTGTTCGCGGTTTTGATGCCAGGTTTGGCGCAGCCGAGTGATATCCAATTGGCCTATGTGCAGCTGGGTGGATTGCCCCGTTTTAAGCCCTAGGTCGTTGATGAGCACTGAGGCGGCTTGGGTTTGGTAGGCGTTATCGACATTTTTTTGCTCATCAAGACTGCGCTCAACCAGGTGCACGCCGTTAAGCTGCCACTGGCCGATGCGCGACCAATCGTTGCTGAAGACAAAATCCCGCATTTGCGAGGTTTCCAGCAAAAACACGGCTAGGTTCGCCTGCTGATTTTGCAAATGGGTTTTGCTCAGCACCAGGCTTGAGCGGCTGGCCAGTTGCCAGCCTGCGCGATCCCAACGCCAGACCAAATCGCTGCCTTGGCCTGAGCCTACCACCCAGCACTGATCGCCGCTGCTGGCGCTTTGGCACAACTCGGCATTTTCCAGGGTGACTGATGTGAGTTGGGCACCGCGCTCTAGCTTAAGCAGCTGTTGCCATTGGGCCGCCGATTGGCCTGCGATGGTGATGCCCTTATCGGCGCTCTGCCAGTTAAGGCGCAGGCTCTGGGCGCTGAATTTGCGCAGCACCAGGCGATCTTCTCGCCAGGCGGCAAGGTCTGGGCTTAGGCGCAGCTGGTCCACGCGGAGCACCAGTTCGCCTTTACGGCGCACTTCCCAGCCCTGCAGAATAAATTCCCCGGCCACATAATTAATGGAGAAATCCCGCAGGCGGCTCTCCAGCCCCAGCTGGGTTAACTGTTTATCCAGATACCAGCGCAAGCTCCAGGGCACGGCGGCCCAAAAAATGCCGGCCACTAGGCCAAGTAGGATGGTCCATTTAATCAACCGCATGGTGCGTCCTCACAGAGTTATTCTTGTTATGCGCAGTGCAAAGCGCCGCACTGCCGGTACATCGTTGTTCGCAGGCTCAGGAACATACCATAGCCGAATTCTTCACCGCAAAAAGCATCCTGTAAGCCTAGCCCCGGATCGGCCAGCCTGCAGGGGGTGGCGGCCTAAATACTGGGCTCGGGGGCTGTTGGGCCCACTTGGCGGCGGGCCGCTAGCCGAGTATATAAGTGCAATTTTGCTGGGAAAGGAATTCTTCAGCGCCGCTGCCGTGCAGTAGAGCAAAGGTGGCCAGCATGCCCGCTTGGGTGCAGTTGTGGGCGAACACCGTAACCGTAGACGGGCCGCCTGTGACCGGCCAGCCGGTGTGCGGGTTGAGAATGTGGCTGAGCTTTACGCCTTGGTGCCAGATGAAGCGATGGCTGTCGCCGCTGGTGGCAATACCGCCCTTCACCAGCGGAATGTGCACGACCTGCTCACCCCTTTTTAAGCCTACCTGCCAAGGGGCTGCGCAGGTGCGGGGGCCACTGGCCGCTATGTCGCCACCGAAATTAACCAAAAATGCGGCCGGTTGGCCTTGGGTGGCCTGCACGAGTAATTGCAGCGCTTTATCCGCCGCATATTCTTTGCCTATGCCGCCTAAATCAATTTCAGCGCCTGCCGGGATTTGCAGATAGTGCCCATCCCATAAACATTTTTGCCAGCCAATTAGGGGCAACAAGGCCTGGATTTGCTCGGGCGTAGGTACGGGTTGATCGCCTTTAAAGCGCCAAAGGCGCCGCAAAATTCCCGAGGTAATATCAAATAGGCCACCGCTTAACTGAAAACAGGTATCGGCAAAGGCGAGCAATTGCTGGGTTTCAGCATCCACCAATACCTTCTGGCCTTGGGCCTGATTGAGGGTGTGAATAATATTGCCGGTTTGATAACGGCTGTATTTGTGTTCGATGCGCCAGGTTTCGCATACGAGTTGTTCGCACAGTGCCGTGAGCTGTGCCTGGTTTAAATCCGGTGCATCTAATAACACCTCGCAGGGGCTGGCCATGGCGTTAAAGCGCAGTTGCCAGAGCGGCCCGGGTTGCTGGGTGAGTTCGGGTGGGGGGTGGCCGAGTGGATTGTGAGCGGCTGCGAGGCTGAGTTTAATCATGGCGGTGTTCTGAGCAACAAAAGGCGCCCCAAGGAAGGGCTTAATTGTGGTCAGTGTACAGGGGCGAAGGTGCCAGTTTGCACACCTTGAGGATCGGGCCGGTGTGGTTGCAAGTGGCTCGGCCGTGCGCCGAGCCACTTGGAGGGTGTGTTAGAACGAATACCCCAGGGTGAACATCACCGCCTTGGTATCAGGGTACAAGTCCTGGTTGGCCAATGCTCCAATACCTTTATCGCCGGAATTACTCTGGAGGAAATACTCGGCCCGCACGGAGAACTCCTGCTGATTAAATTGCCGCGCGTATTTCAGGCCGATGGTGGTGCCGGTTAACTCGCCTAGGCGGTAATCCGCACTGGCATCGCTTAATTTCAGCGTTTGTGTGGCGCTGTCGTAATCGGTGCTCAGGGCGTAGCGGTGGTAGAAATCCGCTTCCGACTGCAGGTAATAACGCAGATGCGGCTCAAGGTAGGCGTGGTCCAACTGCCAGTGGTACTTAAGATCGATAGTGTGGGAGGTCACGCCCCAGTCATCGGTCATAAAGCGGTAGGAGCCATCGATCACATCACCGCGCTCGAGCATGTATTTGGTTTGCCAGAAAAACGCATGTTTAGTGCGCGAATCCGGCCGTTGCTCATACACATAAATAGGCGCACCTGAGCCATCCACGGCGGTTTTACCAGTGGTGGCGTCGATCACGCTGAGCAATTTGTAGGGATCCGTCAGGTAGCCGCTGCTACTGCTAAGTGAGTAGTTAAATTGCATGATGGTGCGCTTGTTAATCACTTGCGTCACACCCAGCAATACATCCGTAAGTGTTTTGCTGTCGCTATCGCCCTGCCGGGTGGCCTCGAATGAGGGCCAGAAATTTGCCTTACCCGGGTTGGCCACACGCCCTAAGCCTTTCGGTAGCCCCCCTTCTGGTTTCACCGAATCACTGGCTGCAGCCAAGCCGAGAGTCAACTCGGTGTTTTTGTCGTTTAAATAACGGGTAATTGAGCCGTTCAGGCCTGCGCTAAAGTAATCGTGTTCGGCGGAAAAATTAAATCCCGTGCTGTAGCGCCAGTCACTGTTAATGGGGGATGACCAGTTGAGGTTGAGGGCGCCGCGGGTGTCCTTAAAGGTGTCGTCCAAGGGGGCTTCGCCCGGAGCGATGGTATAGCTGCCTTTGCCGCTGGGGCGGGTGAAGGTTTGCGGCTGATCAGACGGCGTAGCGCCATTAGGCGAAGCACCCGTCAGGGAGTCGAGCGTTAATTTAATGCCCAATTGCTGTTCGTCGGCGAAATAACGGGTAGCCGCAACCACAGGTTCCAACGCCTGCACGCGGCCGTTGTCTTCACCGTAATACAACACCGCCGTATCAAAATCCCAACTGCCAGGCTCGCCCGCCTGTGTGTTGAGGCCGAGTAGGGCGCAGGTGGCGCCCGCTAATGCTTGGGCAATAGTGCCGGGTTTTGTTAGTTGCATCCGCAGCCACCTCCGCCAAAGCCGCGGCCGCCGCTGCTGGCTTCTTTACTGAAATAAATATGCTCATCCAATCCCGCTTCTAAAGGATCGGAGGTGAGCAACATAGATTCTTTGGCCAAAAGGCCTCTTTCGTAGGGTTTAACACCCAGTTGGCTGCAGCCGGTCAGCATGATGCTGGCGAGGGCTGAGCATAAAAGTGCAATGCGCATGTAACAACCGTTGTGTGATGGGTTTATCGAAAGCCTAAGGGTAAAACCTTAAGTAGCGATTAAACACCACAAGGGCGGGATTTTATTGTGCAGATTAAACACTGAATTGTTACGCGCCGAGAACAAATGCTAACAATTTGCATTTGCAAAGAAGTGCTGTGTATTGCGGGTAATTCGGGTGGCTTATTGCAGGTGAGTTTTACCCTGTGCGCGTTAGCTGAAATTAACCTCAAGCGCAAAGGCTTTTGTGTGGCTGTTATAAAAGTGGATTTCTTGCGACGACTAAAAAGATAGACACTTTTTGATGGGGTCGCCCGCCTGTGTTCACGGCGCATCTTCAATTGCGGTATTTATGGCGGGTGGCGAAACTAACTGGATTTATTAACCCATTTTTAAACGGTGCATCTGAATTAATGTTCGCTTGCAAAGGTATTGCAACTTGCGAGGGAGCCTTCAGTAAAGCCTTTATTGAACCAATAAACGCGCTCTTTAGAGCTTCCATGGGTGAAGGTTTCCGGCCGTATGGGGCGATGGGCGGCCGCTTGTAAATGATCATCCCCTATGGCGCTGGCCGCATTTAACGCCTCTTCTAAATCACCGGTTTCTAAAAAATTACCCCGCTGTTTAGCGTAAAAGCCCCAGATGCCGGCAAAACAATCCGCTTGTAATTCTTGTTTGACGGAGAGGCGGTTGCGCTCAGGTGCGGATAAACCTGCCGAGCGTTGTTCAACCTGGGCATTAATGCCTAACAAATGTTGTACATGGTGCCCCACTTCATGGGCGATAACATAGGCCTGGGCAAAATCCCCCGGCGCACCCAATTGGGTTTTCATCACCTGATAAAAATTTAAATCGATATAGAGTTTTTCATCGCCAGGGCAATAAAACGGCCCCATGGCCGCTTCAGCAAAACCGCACGCGGACTGCACCTGGTGGCGAAATAAGACTAATTTGGGCCTGCGGTAGTGCTGCGCCTTGTTGGCAAAGATGGCTTGCCAGGTATCTTCGGTGCTGGCGAGTATTACCGACACGAAATCTGCCAGCGGGTCCTGTCCTGCTGGCCTGGGTTGTTCGGCCTGCTGCACGGGGGCGGGGCTGCCCAGTAATAAAGGCGCTATGTCAATTCCCAGCCATTTGCCGCCGAAATAGACTAGGGCCCCAATCACCAATAGGCCGCGGCCAAAGCGGTTTTGCAGTAAAAAGGGCAGTAGGCGCAGTAGGAGTGGAGCTGCGCCGAGGGCGCTGCGCGGTTGGGATTGTCCAAAGCGTTGATCTTCAACATTGTCACTGCGCCGTTCGTTATCCCACCGCATGGGCCACCTCAACTTATTCACCTGGGCGCAAGTGTACTCGAGTTGGGTGCCGCATAGAGGGCGAATTAACCGACTGTTAATCCGCCCGGGTATGAACCGCCTGCGATTGCAGGCTTAAGCGCTAGCCAGGGTAAATTGACTAAACATAGAGCGCAGCTCGCGGGATTCATCGGCCAGGGCTTCGCTGGTGGCCGTGGCTTCCTCCACCAGGGCGGCGTTTTGTTGGGTGATCGTTTCAATTTGTGCAATGCTGCGGCGAATTTCTTCCACACCCATATATTGCTGGCGCGCGCTGTGGGAAATTTTGCCCATGGCATTTTGCGATGATTGAATTAAACCGCTTAATTCCTCGATGGATTTGGCGGTTTGGGTGACGAGCACAGAACCGTTACTGACTTTTTCTAAACTATCGCCAATGAGTGATTTTATTTGTCGCGCCGAATCGGCCGAGCGCTGGGCTAAATTGCGTACTTCGCCTGCCACCACGGCAAATCCGCGCCCTTGTTCTCCGGCGCGGGCTGCTTCAACGGCGGCATTTAACGCCAATAAATTGGTTTGGAAGGCGATTTCGTCGATGACGCCGATAATCTCGCCAATTTTGCGCGAGGACATTTCAATTTGCCCCATGGCCTTAATGGTATTTTGCAAAATGACATTGCCGTCACTGGCTTTTTGATTGGCGGAAATAGCCACTTGGCTGGTGTGTTCGGCGTTTTCGGTGGCCTGTTTAATTTGATCCACTAATTCATCCACGGTGCGGGCAATCTGTTCTACCGAGGAGGCTTGTTCTTCAATTCTCTGGCTTAGGTTTTCGTTGCTCACACTAATTTCTCCGCTGCCGGATGCCACTGCCTCGGCGCTGTGGTGAATGTTGGTTACTAGGGCGGAAAGATTTTTACAGCTGTTATTAAAATCCTGCCGCAATTGTTCAAACACGCCTAAAAACGGTGTGTTCAGAGTCTGCGATAAATTGCCCTGGGCAAGCGCATTGGTGCCTTTGGCCAAATCGTTTAAGACGGTTTCCAAGGTGGATGCCATGGTGTTGAGGCTTTGCTCCATGCGCGCGCGGGCTCCTGTGCCGCCGGAGCGGGCGACGCGTTCGGAAAGGCGGCCTTCGGCAATGGCGCTGGCGAATTGATTGACGCTGCTGGCGAGGGCTTCTTCTGCCGCTAAGCGGGCGGCTTCTTCGCGCTCGGCAGCGGCTTGGCGCTCAGCGGCCACCTGGGCTTGGCGCTCGGCTTCGGCTTTTTGTTCGGCGCGCAGGCGGGTTTCTTCTTCTAGGCGGGCTTGTTCTTTGCGGGCCTGTTCTTCCCGTTCGGCGCGCAGGCGCGCGGCGGCTTCCGCCTCCCGTTGGGCGGCGGCCTGGCGGCGGCTCTCCTCTTCGCGCTGGCGGGTTTCTTCGGCGCGCAGGGCTTCTTCTTGGGCTAATTTCGCTTCGATTTGGCGGCGGTCCTCGGCGGCTTTAGCGTCGGCAATTTGTTTATCAATAATGGATTTGCGGAAGCGGTCGGCGGCCTTGGCCACGCCGCCAATTTCGTCCTGACGATTCTGGCCGTCGATGGGCAGGTTTAAATCCCGCATTCCGCTGGCTAGGTTGCTCACCTGTTGCTCAACCTGTACCAAGGGGCCGGAGATAGTTCTGCGGCTTAGCACTATGGCGAGCATGACCAGCGCTACGCCCAAGCCCAAGCTTAAGCAGCTCACCCAAAAGGCGGTATTGGTTTGCCGGTTTAGCGATGCAATGTTTTGGCTAATGCCCTGTTCGGTAAGCTTTTGCGCTTGTTTGGCGTTGACCAAATAGGTGTCGTAGGCCTCATTAAACTGGCTTTCCAGGGTGCGGTTTTGGTCGGCATAACTTTTGTAATTTTGGAAGCGGATGACGGCAAAGGCGTTAAATTCTTTGAGGCTTTTCTTCAGGCTAGCGGTGTCGGCAATACCGCTTTTGTTCAGTACACTGATGCGATTGAGCGCCTGATTTAAGCGCTCTTGCACGCCTTCAAGAGTGTTGGTGTCATCGCCGCTCAGCAGTTCTTCAAGGTAGAGATGGCCTGCGGTGATGTAATACTTCATATCCCCTATGGCCACCGCCACTTCGGGGGTGAGGGCTTTGCCGGCGGAGGCTTGCCAATCGTCGAGGTTTTTAATCAGCTGTTCGAAGCTGTCATCGAACTTGGCGTCCACATCGCCCCCGGCGTTCAGCTTGTTTTTCGATAGTTCAATGCGCTGACGGCCCAGCTGGTCAAAGCGGTCAATCTGGCGGCCCACTTCTTCAAATTTCTGGATCACCGCTGGGTTATCCGTGGCGACTATATCCAGCCCATCGCGGCTGCCACCTTTTAACAGAGCGTTCACATACCAGCGCGCCGTTGCTAGAAACTCTGTGGTTTCTTTGTCGGAGCCCGGTACCCCCTCAATGGTCTCCTCTGTGGTGCGGTGGGCCTCGGCTACCAGGTACTCCATCAAAATGGCGCTTTCGGTTTGCGGCGCTAATTCTTTGGCGGCGGTAACGCCGTGAGCACCGACGTTTTTCAACAGCGCAAGGCTTAGCCCTGCTTGAATCAGCAGCACGCCCAGCAATAGGCCAAAGAAAATAGACAGCTTTTTGTTGACGTTAAATTGGTCAAAAATGGCGATGAGCTGTTTCATTATTGTCCCCAGAAAAATCCGTTGTCCGCGTGCGGTGTATATGAAGTTAAGCCTAAGAATGGGCGACCATCAAAAACGAATTAACAGGTTGCGACCAATGGCACCCAGGAGCTATAGGTCGCAGTGGCTGCGCTGGGGCAATGGGATTCAGTTGGGCGGGCTGAGTCGTTCCTCAGCAATAGAGAAACGCACACATATACTTCGACAAGCTCAGGGCGAGCCCCGCCTTAACCTAATTACAATCGGGTGGGGTATGGGGTGCAGCAACCTCGGCGACCCAGGTTTCGCCGTCGCTCAGCCACAGGCGAAAAGGCGCGGGGGGAATGTGCGCGCGGCGGCGGATCAGGCTGCCGTCGGCGTTCAAACAGATGCTGTAGCCGCGCTCCAGGGTGGGCATGGGGCTGAGGTTATTCAGCAGGGCGGCGGCCTGTTGCAACTGACGCTGCTTTTGACTCAGCGCAGCCAGCACGGCATGGCTTAAGCGCCCGTGCAGGGCCTTGAGCCGCTCCTGTTGCAGGCCGAGGCGGTGCCGGGGGGACTGTTGCAGCAGGCGGTGGTGCACGTGGGTGCGGCGCTGGTCGCATTGGGTGAGCTGTTGGCGGATGACTTTTTGCAGCCGCAGGCTTAACAGGTCTATGTGCTGCTGGCGCAATTGCAGTTGCCTGCGGGGGTTGTGCAGGCGGCTGGTGGCGAGTTGCAGCCGCTGGTTGAGGCTGCCGAACTGGGTTTTCTGTACCTGGGTGAGGTTCAGGGCCAAACCCTGCACATAGGCAAGCAACTCGGTGCTGTCCGGCACAGCGTGGGCGGCTGCGGCTGAAGGCGTCGGCGCGCGTTGGTCGGCGACGAAATCGCTGATGGTGACATCGGTTTCGTGGCCTACGGCGCTGATAATCGGAATGCGGCTGGCAAAGATGGCCCTCGCCACGGGTTCTTCATTGAAGGCCCATAGATCCTCCAGACTGCCGCCGCCGCGCCCGAGGATAATCACCTCGGCCAGCGCCTCGCGATTCACCCGTTCGATCGCAGCGGCAATTTGCCCGGCGGCACCTGCGCCCTGCACGGCCACCGGCACCACCAGCACCGCGCAGTAGGGCATGCGTTTTTTCAGCACCTGAATGACATCGCGCACGGCGGCGCCAGTGGGGGAAGTGATTACGGCGATGCGGGCAGGCAGGTAGGGCAGCTCCTGTTTGTGGTGCTCATCAAACAGGCCCTCGGCGGCCAGGCGCAGCTTCAATTGCTCAAACTGCTGCTGCAGGTCACCAAGACCAGCAGGCTCCAGGTGCTCGACAATTAATTGGTAGTCGCCGCGCCCCTCGTACAGGCTCACCTTAGCGCGCACCACAACCTTGTCGCCATCTTTCACGGCGCAGCGCACCGCCATATTGCGGTTTTTAAACATGGCGCAGCGAATTTGCGCGTTGGCGTCTTTGAGCGTGAAGTACCAGTGGCCGGAGGACGGCCGCGAGAGATTGCTGATCTCTCCCTCCACCCAGAGTAGAGGGAGGGATTCCAGCAGTTGCCGCACCTGGCCATTTAATTGGCTGACGCTGAGTACTTGGCGATCAGAAGTAGGCAACAGGCTCATGGGGGCGGCAGGTAAGTAAAAGAGGCGGCAAGTCTAGGCTAAGTCGGCTGCGAACATAAGCCTAAGGGTGCTGATTGCGGTATCACAGTGCAGCACAAAATAGGCAACACAGCCGTAGCGCAGGCTTTTACCCGGGCCGATTAACACAATGCTCAGCCGCCAGGGCACACGCATAATACCCGCCGCCAGGGCAAACAAATCCCCCACTACTGGCAGCCAGGTGAAGAGCAAACAGGCTAATCCATAGCGGCGGAAATAGGCTTCCGCCCGGCTAATTTGTTCGGCGTTAAAGTAAAACCAGCGCTTGTGGGGCAGAGTTCGAACATAACGCCCCAGCAGTGTATTGGTGAGGGCGCCCAAGCTATTGGCGATACTGGCGGTGGCCACCAACAGCCAGGGGTTGTGGCCTGCTTTTAATAGAGGGATGAGCAGGGCTTCTGAAGGCAGGGGCAGCAGGCTGCCAGCGGCGAAGCTCAAGAGCGCAAGATACAGGAACTCCATCAGAGCCTCAGGCCTTTAAATTTAGGGGGTGCTGTGGTATAAAGCGCGCCCTGCCAATCGGGCAGGTCATCCATTATGTCACACACATTCCGTCACACGCGTTCTGGGTGCCCCTTGAGGGTTGAACGCTGGGGTTTGTGGAGGCTTAACCCAAACTTATTAAGGTACTTTTATCATGCCAACCGTTTCCATGCGTGAAATGCTCCAAGCCGGTGTCCACTTCGGTCACCAAACCCGTTACTGGAACCCCAAAATGGGCAAGTACATTTTCGGCGCGCGCAGCAAAATTCACATCATTAACCTCGAACAAACCGTGCCTGCTTTTAACAGCGCTTTAGAGACTGTTAAACAAATGGCGGCACAAAAGAAAAAAATTCTTTTTGTCGGCACCAAACGCGCCGCACAAAAAACCATCGCTGAACAAGCACGCCGCGCCGGTATGCCGTTCGTAAGCCAGCGCTGGTTAGGTGGCATGCTCACCAACTACAAAACCATCCGCGCCTCTATCCGCCGCTTGCGCGACTTAGAAACTCAGAGCAAAGACGGCACCTTTGAAAAACTCACCAAAAAAGAAGCTCTGATGCGCTCACGCGATATGCAGAAGTTAGAGTCTTCTATCGGTGGTATTAAAGATATGGGCGGTCTGCCCGATGCTTTGTTCGTGATTGACGTTGATCACGAGCGTATTGCCGTGCAAGAAGCCAACAAACTGGGCATCAAAGTAATCGGTATCGTGGATACCAACTCCAACCCAGACGGCATCGACATCATCATTCCAGGTAACGACGACGCCATCCGTGCCATCAAATTGTATGTAGCCGCTATGGCGGATGCCTGCATCGAAGGTTCGGCTGGCAAAAACGAATTTGTCGAAGTCACTGACGAATCCGCCGATCAAGCCTAATCGCCCGCACTTGGCACATAGGCAGTACACAAAAGGGGGCATGCCCCCTTTTTGTTACGAGTAGTTTGTTAATAGGTAAGGCCTTTTAAAGCGAAGGCACGGCGATCAAATAAGCGATTTTTTAGAGGATTATAGTTATGAGTATTTCAACCAATGTGGTTAAAGAGCTGCGTGAGCGCACCGGCCTTGGCATGATGGAATGTAAAAAAGCCTTAGAAGCCAGCGGCGGCGACATCGAATTAGCGATTGAAAATCTGCGTAAAGTAAGCGGCTTAAAAGCTGCGAAAAAAGCGGGCCGCACAGCTGCCGAAGGCATTGTTGCCATTAAAGTCGCTGCCGATAACAGCAGCGGTTTAGTATTGGAAGTGAACAGCGAAACTGACTTCGTTGCTCGCGATGAAAACTTCTTAAATTTTGCTAACAGCGTTTTAAGCAAAGCGTTTGACGGCAAACAAACCGACATCGCAGCCCTGATGGATGGCGATTTAGAAAACGCCCGTCAAGCGCTGGTGCAAAAAGTGGGTGAGAACATTTCCGTGCGTCGCGCCACTATTGTTGGCAGCGCTGGTGCTGTTGTAGGCGCCTATGTACACAGCAACAACCGCATCGCTGTATTGGTTGAATTAGCTGGCGGCAGCGCTGAATTGGCCAAAGACGTTGCCATGCACGTAGCGGCGTCTAGCCCGCAAGTGGTTAATCCAGATGACATGGCCGCTGAGATAATTGAAAAAGAAAAAGAAATTATCCGCGCTCAGCCTGATATGGCCGGCAAGCCAGCTGAAATCGTTGAGAAAATGATGGGCGGCCGTATCAGCAAATTCTTAAAAGAAGTCAGCCTGGTTGAACAGCCCTTCGTTAAAGATCCAGAAGTCACTGTTGGCAACCTGGTGAAAAAAGCCGGTGCTAAGGTTGTGCGTTTTGTGCGTTTTGAAGTGGGTGAGGGTATCGAAAAAGAAACCACCGACTTCGCCGCCGAAGTGGCTGCACAAGTTCAGGCTTCAAAGGGTTAATTGCCCCAGGCAAGCCAGACAAAAAAAGGCGGGTTGTTCCCGCCTTTTTATTATTAAGGTTTTTTATTAAACCTTTTGCGCAAGCGGCTGAGTGCATCGGCTATTTGCGCAAAATGTTCGACACCTCAAGGGGGATTTTCTATGGCCACTATGCGTGATCGCAAATACAAACGTATTTTGTTAAAACTCAGCGGCGAGCAATTAATGGGCGATGAGGGCTTCGGCATCGACCCTAAAGTGCTCAATAAAATGGCCTTAGAAATAGGCCAGCTGGTCGGTATCGGTGTGCAAGTGGGCTTAGTGGTGGGCGGCGGCAATTTATTTCGCGGCGCGGCACTTAACAAAGCAGGCCTTGATCGCGTTACCGGCGACCACATGGGGATGCTGGCTACGGTGATGAATTCCCTGGCGCTGCGCGATGCGCTGGAGCGCTCCAATATTGCCTGTACCGTGATGTCGGCTATTCCCATGAGTGGCGTGGTGGAGCACTACGACCGCCGCCGCGCGATCCGCTTGCTGGAAAATGGCGAAGTGGTTATTTTCTCCGCCGGTACGGGCAACCCATTTTTCACCACTGATTCTGCCGCCTGTTTGCGCGGTATTGAAGTGGAAGCGGAAATTGTTTTAAAGGCCACCAAAGTGGACGGCGTCTACACCGCCGACCCAATGAAAGATCCCACAGCGACGCGTTATGAGCGTTTAAGTTACGATCAGGCTTTGGCTGAGCGTTTGGGTGTAATGGATTTAACGGCGATTTGTCTGTGCCAAGAACACAAAATGCCGGTGCGGGTTTTTAAAATGGATAAAGTCGGTGCTCTGCTGAATATAGTGGTGGGGCAGGATGAAGGTACATTAATTGAAGAGGCCTAATTTATGATTAATGACATTAAAAAAGACGCTGGCGAGCGCATGAAAAAAACCGTTGAAGGCTTGAGTGTGACCTTCAATAAAATTCGCACGGGCCGCGCCCACCCCAGTTTGCTCGATACGGTGTATGTTTCTTATTACGGCAGTGAAATGCCCTTGTCTCAAGTAGCCAACGTAACGGTATTAGATGCGCGCACTCTGTCCATCAGCCCCTGGGAAAAAGCCATGGTGCCGGCCATAGAAAAAGCCATTTTAAAATCGGATTTGGGCTTAAACCCGTCCACTATGGGCGAATTAATTCGCCTGCCGATGCCTGCGTTGACTCAAGAAACGCGCAAGGGGTATATCAAACAGGCCAAGGGTGAAGCTGAGGCGGCTAAGGTGGCTATTCGCAATATTCGCCGCGATGCCAACGGCCACTTTAAAGATTTGTTGAAAGACAAAGCCATCAGCGAAGACGATGAGCGCCGCGCCCAGGAAGAAATTCAAAAATTGACCGATAAATACGTAGCGGAAGTGGAAGCAACCTTAGCGGTTAAAGAAAAAGAATTAATGGAAATTTAATTAGGCCCTAAGCCTTTTGCCGCATTGATTGCGGCAAAAGGCTTTTTGTTGTTCCAAGGCCGTTATACCCATCGTTAAATTTTTGTGGCTGCATCAGCGTGCCATCTGTTTTGAACCGGTCGCTGCGACTGGATCAATCCAGGCTGTGAACTATGCGAGTAAAAGGCAGGTAATCATTGAGTCGTGAAGGGTTAAATCATATTGCCATTATCATGGATGGCAATAATCGCTGGGCCAAGCGCGAAGGACGGCAGGGCATTGCTGGCCATAAAGCGGGGGTTGAGCGTATTCGCGATGTATTGGCGGCCGCACGAGCGCGGGGCGTAAGCACTCTAACCCTATTTGCCTTTAGCTCCGAAAATTGGCGCCGCCCACCGGTGGAGGTGGATGCGCTGATGGGCTTGTTTTTTACCTACCTAAAAAAAGAAGCCCGCGAGTTAAAAGATGAGGGCGTTAATTTGCGCGTGATCGGCAATCGGGCGCGCTTTAATAAAACCCTGCTCGCTGCCATTGAAGAAGCCGAAGCCATTGCCTCGGGCGGTAAGGATACCTTGGTAATTGCCGCCGACTACGGCGGCCGCTGGGATATAGCTCAGGCGGCCAACAAGGCGCAGGCGGCGATGGGCTGGGGGGAGATTCCCACCTCTGATCTCAGCGAAGATATTCTCGATCGATACATGTCCACGGCGAGCCTGCCACCACTGGATCTGCTTATTCGCACCGGCGGGGAGTTTCGCATCAGCAATTTTTTACTCTGGCAGGCGGCTTACGCGGAGTTGTATTTCTCGCCCCTATTGTGGCCGGAGTTTGACGCTGCCGCGCTCAATATCGCCATAGACGATTTCCATCAGCGCCAGCGCCGTTATGGTTATACCTCGGAGCAAATAGATGCCATGGCTAACGGTGGCCCCAGTGCTTAAGCAGCGTGTGGTGACTGCCCTGGTGCTCAGCGGCGCTCTCTTAGGGGTGCTGTTTGCCGCGCCTATTGCGGTGTTCAATGCCTGTATGGCCCTGGTGTGTGCGCTGGCGGCCTGGGAGTGGGCGGCACTGGCCCTGCTGCCAGCCTGGGCGCGGGGGTTGTTTGTGGCGATTATTCTTTCGGCGGCTTGGTTTATGTTTCATCACGCGCCGCAGAGCCTTATTGTCGCCTGGGGCTGCGCCTTGGGGGTGTGGTTTCTAGCGCTGATTTGGGTGAGCCGCTATCCGCGCCTGACCCATTTCTGGGCCAATAAACCTGTGCGCAGCCTGATAGGTCTGGGCGCGCTCCTGCCCACCTTGTTGGCTTTTTGGTACCTGCGTCAGCAGGAGCAGGGCGTGGGCTGGGTGGTTTTACTCCTGTGTGTGGTGGCCACCGCTGATAGCGGCGCCTATTTCACCGGGCGAGCGTTCGGCAAGCACAAACTTGCCCCCAGTGTGTCGCCAGGCAAGTCCTGGGAAGGTGTGCTGGGCGGCTGGGCGGGCGCGTTAATACTGGCCGCAGGGGTATCTTTTTTCAGCCCATCCCTGTCGCTACTCACCTGTTTGGCGCTTGTGATGCCCGCGGCGATGATCTCTGTGTTGGGTGATTTGCTGGAGAGCATGTTAAAGCGGGAGGCGGGGGTTAAGGATTCGGGCTCGCTACTGCCGGGGCACGGCGGATTTTTGGATCGCATCGACGGCCTTACCGCCGCCGCGCCGGTGTTTGCCTTAAGTTATTTACAGGTGCTCGGCTCGTGATGCCGTTGGGCAGCCCACCAAGGCCTATGCAGCGAGTCAGCGTGCTGGGCTCCACAGGCTCTATTGGCGTCAGCACGCTGGATGTACTCAGTCAGCACCCCGAGCAGTTTGAAGTGTATGCCCTTACGGCCCATCACCAGATCGACAAGCTGATTGAACAGGTATTGAGGTTTAAGCCCCGTTTGGCCGTGGTGCCCAACGAGGCCGCCGCCGCGAAACTCCAGGCAGGCCTGGGTGCGCGCTGCGGCACACGGATTTTGTTAGGGGAGGAGGGGCTGTGCATTGCAGCGGGTGACCCGGCCGTGGATACAGTGGTGGCCGCTATTGTGGGGGGCGCTGGGCTGCGGCCTACCATGGCGGCCGTCAACTCAGGCAAGCGCTTGCTGCTGGCCAATAAAGAGGCTTTAGTCATGGCGGGGGGCCTCTTTATGCAGGCGGCCCAGCGCTCCGGCGCTCAGGTTTTACCGGTAGACTCTGAACATAACGCGATTTTTCAGTGTTTGCCTTATCCCCTTACGAGCTTGCAAGCCGCTGGTGTAAAACGCATTGTGCTCACCGGTTCGGGCGGGCCGTTTCGATGCCTACCCTTAGATCAGTTACCCCAGGTCACCCCTGAACAGGCCTGCAAACATCCCAACTGGGCAATGGGGCGCAAGATTTCCGTAGATTCGGCCAGCATGATGAATAAAGGCCTGGAGTTTATCGAAGCCTGCTGGCTGTTCAACGCAGCCCCCAGCCAGATTGATGTATTGCTGCACCCGCAAAGCATCATTCACTCTATGGTGGAATATGCCGATGGCTCAGTGTTGGCTCAGATGGGGCAGCCGGATATGCGCACACCCATAGCCCACTGTTTGGCCTGGCCTGGGCGCATAAACTCAGGTGTGGCGGGGTTGGATTTTTTAACCCTAGGCGCCCTGGAGTTTGCTGCACCCTGCGCCGAGCGGTACCCCTGCCTGGCGCTAGCTAAGGCCGCCATGAGTGCAGGTGGTTTGGCGCCTGCGGCCTTAAATGCCGCCAATGAAATTGCCGTTGCCGCTTTCCTTGAGGGGCAGATCAACTTCGTGCAGATTGCCCAGGTGGTGGATGCGGTGATGCAATCCTGGCGCAATACTGAACCCGATGCCTTAGAGGAAGTCTATGCCGCCGACCTGAGCGCCCGAGATGCGGCACTTCGGCAACTTTCCCAGGTGAGGCGATAACCGTTGATGGCGTTATTTGATTTTTTCTACACCCTGTTTATGTTCGTCCTGGTGCTCATTGTGCTGGTGGGCGTGCACGAGTACGGCCATTTCAAAGTGGCTCGCCTGTGTGGCGTGCGCGTGCTGCGTTTCTCCATCGGCATGGGGAAACCTTTTTTAAGTTTCCACGATAAGCAGGGTACGGAATTTTGCCTCGCACCTATTCCTCTCGGCGGCTATGTCAAAATGCTGGACGAGGCCGAAGGCCCTGTGGACGCGAGCGAGCGGCATCTAAGCTACAGCCAAAAAAGCCCCTGGGCGCGAATGGCGATTCTGGCGGCGGGCCCCTTAGCTAATCTGCTGCTGGCTATGCTGGTGTTTGCGTTTTTAGGCATTCGCGGTATTGAGTCCCTCGCCCCAGAGATATTCGAGGTAAAACCCCAGTCTGTAGCCGCTGTGGCGGGCCTTAGGGTCGGTGATGAAATTATCGCCGTCGACGCCGTGCCTACCCCCACCCAAGAGGCGGTGTTTGAACAACTGTTGCGCCGCTTAGGCGAGAGCGGAGAGCTCAATTTGACCACTCTTGGCCCCGATCACGCGGAGCGAAGCTACAGCCTTCCCCTGCACGATTGGCTAAAGGGCACCCACGAACCGGACCCGTTTGCGGACCTGGGGTTTGAACTTTACCGGCGGCAGATTTTGCCCGTGGTCGGCCAGGTTGTCGCCAAGGGGGCGGCTGAGCGCGCCGGCCTGTTGGCAGAGGACAAGCTGATCAGTCTGGATGGCACTGCGATCGAGTCCTGGCAACAGTGGGTGAGCATCATCAAGCAGAGCGCCAACAAACCGCTTACGGTGCGCATCGAGCGCGACGGCCTGCTGCAGGATTTGGTGGTCACCCCAGATGCGGAGCAACAGCAGGGCCAGCTGATCGGGCGCATAGGTGTATACCCCAAACTTGCGCCTATCCCGGAACATTTAAAGCGTCTGCGCACTTTTTCTGCCGGTGAAGCCATAGTCTACGGTTTTGACAAGAGCTTCAGCCAAGCCAGCATGGTGTTGTTATCCATTAAGAAGCTGGTGGTAGGGGAAATATCGACGAAAAACTTGAGCGGCCCGATAGGCATTGCTAAAGTGGCGGGCGATTCCGCCAGAGCTGGATTTATCTATTATCTGGGCTTTTTGGCGCAATTGAGTGTGTATTTGGCGGTACTCAATTTATTGCCCATCCCTGTATTGGATGGCGGGCACATAGTGTATTGCCTGCTAGAGGCGGCAAAAGGGTCACCCGTATCCGAGAAACTTAAGCTCTACAGTGCTCAAGTTGGAATGGCGCTGTTGGGCTGCGTGATGATAGTCGCGTTTTACAACGACATCCTGCGGCTGTAACTCTCATGCGTTAACTCCTCAATAATTTTCCGCGCTAACGCACATCACAGCTCTTCACTTGAGCTGTCAAACAAAAACATTAACAAAGATTTTTACCTCTGTGAAATCCAAAACCTCCTTTAAATGTGGCTTAGCTATTTTATCCTTGGCCGCAGCGCTCCCTTCTTTTGCCTGGGCCGAAAGTTTCCGGATTAGCGACATACGCGTCGAGGGCCTGCAGCGCGTCTCGGCAAGCCCCGTATTTGCCGCTATGCCGTTACAAGTGGGGGATACGGCCGACGAAGACACCATCAATACAGCGATTAGCTCTTTATTTGCCACTGGATTTTTCTCGGATATTCAGGTGTTGCACGAAGGCGGTGTATTGATTGTGTCAGTCAAAGAGCGGCCCGCCATTAGTGAGGTTAAGCTCGACGGTAACAAAGCGATTAAAACCGAGCAGCTTAATAAAGTGCTGAAAGATCAGGGTATAGCCGTTGGGCAAATCTTTCAGAAAGACACGCTTGACGGCTTGGTACACGAACTGGAACGGCAATACGTAGCTCAAGGCCGCTACGGCGCCAAGGTGGAGGCTAAGGTTGTTGAACAGCCGAATAACCAAATTAAGCTCGATATAAAAATCGATGAGAGCAAGGTTTCGGGTATCGTCAATATCCAGTTTGTCGGCAACAACACCTTTGACGATAAAACCTTAAAAAATTTGTTCGATTTAAAGGAGAAGAACTGGTTTTCATTTATCAGCGGTAAAAACCATTACGCGAAAGAAAAATTCAAAGGGGATATTGAGAAATTAGAATCCTATTATCTTGATCGCGGTTATCTGGATTTTAAAGTGGTGTCCTCTCAAGTGGCCCTGAGTCCGGATAAAAAAAGCGTTTTTATCACTCTTAATCTGCACGAGGGCGATATTTATAAGGTTGAGAAGGTTTCGTTGGCCGGTGACCCCGTGCTGCCCGAGGAGTCTATAAAATTGGTGTTGTTGCTAGCCAAGGGTGACACCTTCTCGCAAAATCTGATGACCACCACATCAGAATACATCACCACTTTATTGGGAAATGCGGGCTATACAAACGCTAAAGTCGAAGGTATCCCTCGTCGCAATGAAGACAATAAAACTGTAGATATAGATTTTTTTATCAACCCTGGTCAGCGCGTCTATGTCCGCCGTGTGAATTTCAAAGGCAATACCCGCACGACGGATGAAGTGCTGCGGCGTGAAATGCGTCAAATGGAATCCGCTTCAGCGGTTAAGGCGAAAATCGAGCAGGGCAAGGTGCGTTTGGAAAGACTTGGTTTCTTCAAATCGGTCGAAGTGGAAAATAAAGAGGTACCAGGGTCGGCCGACTTGGTGGACGTGGATTACAAAGTTGAAGAGCAACCTTCTGGTTCCATCAATGGCAGTATAGGTTATGGGCAGGGTACAGGAGCTATTTTTCAGGCCGGCTTGGAAGAAAAAAACTGGCTTGGCACAGGGAAAGAGGTGGGTGTTGCCGTTAGTTACAATAAATACGTAACCCAGTACAGTCTTAACTACAACGACCCTTATTTTACACCGGATGGGGTAAGTCGTGGTATATCGCTTTATTACAGTAAGCGCGATTATGGATATTCCAATGTTGCAGATTACACTACCAATAATTATGGATTGAGCGTTAATTTTGGCTACCCCATCTCTGAAATTCAGCGTGTGAATTTTGGTATGGGCTTTGATCATACCGAAGTGAAGTTGCAAAGCTACGCTGGACAAGAAATTATCAGTTCGCCAGAGGAGCTCGATTTATCGCAGTTCGCTTACACATACATAAATGCTAGCAACGTCTATAGGCTTAGTAATAGTGATCCCGATGGAGATGGTCTGCCTGAAGATTATTCTTATGTTGACGGTTTGGTGTCCGAACAAAATTTACGTATTTCAAAGCCTGGTTTTATTGATTTGTATGGCGATGTGTACAACTCGTTAAATGTTAGTGCTAGTTGGCAGCGCAGTACTTTAAACCGCGGGATATTGGCAACTCGTGGTAATCAAGAGTCGCTGACTCTAAAAGTGGGCTTGCCTTCCACTGATTTGCAGTATTATAAACTTGAGTTCAATGGTCAATATTTTCAGCCCCTGACAGAAGATCTGACACTTCGGTTCAAAACTGATTTGGGGTTCGGAGATGGATACGGTGACATGGATCGTTATCCCTTCTTTAATAATTTCTTTTCAGGCGGATTCGGTTCGGTGCGTGGATTTCGCCGTTACACATTGGGGCCACAATCTTCACCGAGTCTTAGTTATGCACGCAAAGGTACATCATTTGTTGCCGAAGACAGTTTAAGTTCGCAATTCACAACTGTAGGCTCATCCTATGTTTTGTGCGACGATCCAACTTTAGAAACCTGTGGCTTTGATGGCGAAGTTGGCAAGTTGGCCATGGCAGCTCAAGAAACGGGTGGTACACGCGCTTACGGCGGTAACGTACTCGTAGAATTCAGCGCGGAATTATTGTTTCCCTTGCCATTCATCGAAGATCAGCGCTCATTCCAAACTGTTTTGTTTGTCGATGCTGGCAACGTGTTTGATACCCACTGCGGCGAATTGCAAGAAAACTGCAGCAACGTTGATTTGAGCCGTTTGAGTTCTTCTTATGGTTTGGGGCTCAGTTGGTTGTCAGGTTTCGGGCCTTTGACCTTTAGTGTGTCGAGGCCGATCCACAAAAACGAAACAGATCGCACTGAAGTGTTTCAATTTTCCTTGGGCGCCGGTTTTTAATTTTTATTTGTTCATTTATTTTGGGAGCTATTTATGCGTTTTACAAAAATGATTTCTCTGGCTGCTTTGTTGTTTGCGGCACCCTATGCTTTGGCGGGTAAGGTGGCTGTACTGAATATTGAGAGCGCTGTATTGCAAACAGAGGCGGCCAAAAAAGCTGAGAAAGCTTTGCAAGCGCGCGCCGATTACGCAGCCTTGGTGGCCAAAGCGGAATCTTTAAAAGCTGAATTCGAAAACCTGGCGAAAGAAGAAAAAACCAAAGGCGAGACCTGGCCTGCAGATAAAAAACAAGAAACCAAGAAAAAACTGAAGTCTTTGAATGATGATTACCAAGAAGCTGTGAAAAAAATTCAAGGCGAACAGCAAAAAGTCGTTATGGGCATCATGCAAGAGATGCAGCCCAAGATGAAGGCGGCCATCGATGAATTAGTGGCGGCAGAGAAAATTGATCTTATAGTAAAAAGCCAGGCCGCTCTTTGGGCCGACCCTGCTGCGGATATCACAGCTAAAGTCACCGAAAAGCTGAACAAAGCTAAGTAACATGCACACCACTAAGGCGTACACACTTCAGGCGCTAGCCGATTACCTGGGCGGGCGCTGCATAGGCGATGGCGCTATTGTGCTCAGTCGCCTCGCCTCGCTTGAGGCGGCAGGCGCCGGTGATTTGTCGTTCGTAGCCAAACCTGCACTGGCAAAGTTGCTGTCCTCTGCGAAGGCTAGCGCCTACATAGTAGGGCCTGCATTGGCAGGGCAGGTGCCAAATGGAATCGAGGTGGCAGAGCCCTATGTGGCGTACGCCAAAGTTAGCCGATTGTTTGAAGTCTGCCCGCAGATTCCGACCGGCATTCACCCCATGGCCATTGTCGACCCTAGCGCAGTGGTGGCGGAGGATGCGGCTATTGGGCCATTTTGTGTGGTGGGTGCGCAGGCGCAGATAGGCGCAGGCGTGCAGTTGGCCGCGGGTGTACAGATTGGTGCGCGCAGTTGTGTGGGGGAAGGCAGTTATTTATTCCCCCATGTAGTGATATACCACGATGTGATTCTGGGTAAACGGGTGCGTATCCACGCCAATACCACTATTGGCTCGGACGGTTTTGGTTTTGCCCCCAGCCGCGAGGGTTGGCAGAAAATTCACCAGCTCGGCGGCGTTGTTATCGGCGATGATGTTGAAATCGGTGCGAATACCAGTATTGATCGCGGCGCCTTGGGCGCAACCGAGATTGCTGCGGGTGTAATTATCGATAACCAGGTGCACATTGCCCACAATGTTAAAATTGGTGCGCAGACGGCGATTGCCGGTTGTGTGGGTATTGCAGGTTCAGCCGTTGTCGGTGCCCATTGCACCATGGGCGGTTTTGTAGCCATTAGCGGTCATGTTGAAATTGCCGATCATGTTCACTTTAACGGAGCGAGTGTAGTAACCAAATCTATTTCTGAGCCCGGTCACTATTCCTCCGGTGTGCCACTGCAAGAAGTAAAAGAATGGCGACGTAATGCCGTGCGTTTTTCCCAATTGGATTCTTGGGTTGAGCGCATTAAGGCATTAGAGCAACCCAAAAACGATAAAATTTAATAGGCAGAGGCACTTCCTATGATGGATATTTTAGAGATTCGCAAATACTTACCGCACCGCTACCCGTTTTTATTTATTGACCGTGTGGTTGAGTTAACCGTTGGCGAGTCTATTGTGGCCTATAAAAACATCTCCATTAATGAGGCTATTTTTGAGGGGCATTTCCCCAATTTCCCTGTTTTCCCCGGTGTATTAATTCTTGAAGCTATGGCGCAAGCCTGTGGCGTTTTAGGCTTTAAAACCATGGATAAAACCCCCGAAGACGGTTCAATTTATCTTTATGCGGGCGCTGATGATGTGCGCTTTAAGCGCCAAGTGGTGCCGGGCGATCAAATGTATTTAGAAGCCAGGATCCTCGGTGAAAAACGCGGCATTTGGAAATTCGAATGCAAAGCGAAAGTAGATGGGCAATTGGCGGCATCTGCAACTATTATGTGTGCTGACCGCACCGTTGCAAATTAAATCGAGGTATCGGCTTGATCCATCCCTCCGCCATTATCGACCCCGCAGCTTCCATTGCTGAGGGCGTTTCTATTGGCCCCTGGAGCTATATTGGCCCCGGCGTGGAGATAGGGCCTGGCTGTCGTATTGAGTCCCATGTGGTGATCAAAGGCCCCACTAAAATGGGCCGCAATAATCGCGTGTATCAATTTAGCACTCTGGGCGAAGACACACCGGATCTTAAATACCGTGGCGAACCTACCACGCTAACCATCGGCGACAACAATATATTTCGCGAGGGTGTCACCATACACCGCGGCACAGTGCAGGATCGCGGCGACACTCAAATCGGCGATAACAACCTGCTGATGGCCTATGTGCATGTGGGGCACGACAGCCTGGTGGGCAACAACTGCATTTTGGTGAATAACGCCGCCTTAGCGGGCCATGTGGTGATCCACGATTGGGCCATCCTCGGCGGCTATACCCTAGTGCACCAGTTTTGCCACGTGGGCCAGCACGCGTTTACCGGCATGGGGAGTGCCGTAGGCAAGGATATTCCCGCCTACGTGATGGTGACCGGCTCCCCCGCCCAGGCCCGCAGTATCAATATGGAAGGCTTGAAGCGGCGGGGCTTTAGCAAAGACGACATAGCCGTGTTAAATAAAGCCTTTAAGACGGTGTATCGTCGCGGCCTTACCCTGGATGATGCGCTCGTGGAGTTGCAGGCGCTGTTGCCTGAATGCGCACACCTAGCGCCCTTTATTCAGTCCCTTGAGAACTCCTCCCGTGGGATCGTCCGTTAACCTCGCCGCAAAACCGCTACGCATCGGCATGGTGGCAGGGGAGGAGTCGGGGGATATTTTAGGGGCGGGATTAATCTCCCAATTAAAGCGCCGTTATCCGGATGCCATTTTTGAAGGCATTGGCGGCAGCCGCATGATAGAGCAGGGATTTAAAAGCTTTTTCCCGCAGGATCGCTTGGCGGTGATGGGATTTGTTGAACCCTTAAAACGCTTGCCTGAATTACTGCGCATACGTAAAACCCTCGCTGATTATTTTGTGCAAAAACTGCCGGATGTCTTTATCGGTATCGATTCGCCGGATTTTAACTTGCACCTGGAAATGATCCTGCGTAATCGCGGTATTCGCGTTGCTCATTATGTGAGCCCGTCGGTGTGGGCCTGGCGGCAGGGGCGTATTAAAAAGATAAAAACAGCGGTTGATCTGATGCTTACCCTGTTTCCTTTTGAAAATGACATCTACGCGCGCCACCACATCAGGGCTGTCTGTGTCGGTCATCCACTGGCCGATTCCATCCCCTTAGACGATCAAACCCTCGCGGCCAGAAAGGCTTTAGGGATTCAACCTGATACCCAAGTGTTAGCCATACTGCCAGGCAGTCGTCAGGCCGAGGTGGAGCGCTTAGGAGCGTTGTTTTTGGAGGTGGCTAGCCAATTGGCGGCGTCTATTCCCAATTTAGTCGTGCTGTGCCCAGCGGCCAATCCCAAACGCTTAGAGCAGCTGAAAGTGCTCTTGGCGGGGCGAAGCCTGCAGGTTGGATTACATCTGGGCAATTCCCATCAATTGATGGCTGCCGCCGATGTGGTACTTATGGCATCGGGGACTACCAGTCTGGAGGCTATGCTGCTGAAAAAGCCCATGGTGATCGCCTATAAGGTGGCGCCCTTGAGCTATTGGATTTACAAGCGTCTGGTGAAGGTGAGCATGATCGGCCTACCCAATTTATTAGCGGGGGAAAAAATTGTCCCCGAATTCATACAAGATGCGGCAACCCCTGACAATTTGTGTCAGGCCGTCGGCGAACTGCTGAGTGATCGACAGGCTCATCACCGACAAAAAGACGCCTTCTTGCGTTTGCACCAGAGTTTGCGGCGCGATGCAAATCAACAGGCGGCAGACGCAATCCAAGGTCTCATTGAGACCTCGCTGCTATGAGCCTAATTGCCGGTGTTGACGAGGCGGGACGCGGCCCCTTGGCAGGTGACGTGGTAGCGGCCGCTGTGATTTTGGACCCATTAAAACCGATCAAAGGCCTGGCAGATTCTAAGAAGCTCAGTGAAAAACGCCGCGAACAGCTGTTTGCCGAAATAATTGACAAGGCATTAGCCTTTTCCATTGCACGGGCGAGCCCGGCGGAAATCGATCAGCTGAATATTCTCCACGCCAGTTTACTGGCGATGCACCGGGCGGTAGACGGGCTTGCGGTAATGCCTGATGAGGTCTTGGTGGACGGCAACCGCCTGCCCAAGTGGCCATATGTCGCGCGAGCCATAGTGGGCGGTGACAGCAGTGTCGAACAAATTAGCGCCGCCTCTATTTTGGCTAAGGTAACTCGCGACCGCGACCTGCTGGTTCTGGACCAAACCTACCCTGGATATGGCTTTGCTGCACACAAGGGGTACCCCACTAAGGCGCATATTGAAGCTTTAACCAGGTTAGGCATCACGCCTGTACACCGTTTGTCCTATGGACCGGTAAAAAAACTCCTTCCGACCTGACCGTTGGTCGAGCTGCCCAAAAGGTAATGATTTTCGGCACAAAATTAGCTATACGTAAGATATCGGTGATTAACAGTGCGAGTCATTGTTGGGGTTATCTGGATGTTAGTTAATATATTTAACAGTGCCGAGGTGTGGCACCCTTGGATCGAAAGCTACTACTCGTGGCTCAAAAGCTTTTACCATTTCGAGCCAATCTTCCGCAGCGGATATATTCAGCATCCGCGGGAAATCCCCGTCACGCTTTTATCGACTACTCCCCACCAAACCGCCGCTGCGCAATCGCCTATGAGCAGTGCGGCGGCCTTTTCGCCTGAGCATAAAGAGGCGGGTATTTGTTTTTGGACCGCCGAGCAGCCCTGTGTGCAAGACAAAGTGGTTTTAGGCATTGATCTGGATAACAACCACTTTATTGGTAAAGGCAGTGTGGTGCGGGTACAACCGGAACAACACGGCAACTGGGTGTGCGTGCAGATTGACCCTGAGGACGCATTTGCCATTCGTATGGCCGAGCAGCTTTGCCAAATTGAACACTACCGTGCGGACAATAAACAGTATCTTGATCGCACCATGTCACAGGATGAAGCAGCTCAGGAGTGGATTGCTAAGTATGCGGCGTTGTTCTCCGCGCACATTTAAGTGATGCAGCTCCTTGTTCGTACCTATCAAGCCCGCGACAAACGCATCCTCTTATCAAGCTTGCCTAAGTCCTGCTAACAAGGCCTTATACAGATTGCCGTTTGCGATGGTTTGAGCTGCTGAAACAGTACCTATTCGCCCAACAGTGAAACCCTTCTGACCACCAATGCCTTGTCTACTTTATCTATGAAAGACATTTTGGAGTGATATTTTCAACTTAAAAACCACTGTTGCGTGTGTCGCGAGAGCGCCTAAAGCTCAGTTGATAGGCGCCTTTTCCAAATCTTAGGTAAAAAATAGCATCGCTGTGCTGAGCCAAATTCGTGTAACAAGGCCTTCAGATATGAGTGTTCGATGGCTGCCGTAAAATTTAATTAAGGTTTTTAGGTTCTTAACCTCAAGTTATGCATCGGGCGCAGTTAGGCGTTCTAATTCTTCTTGAGACGCTAACCAGGATTCTTCACAGCTGGTTAATTCAGCGCGCAGTTTTTGTACCTCCTGCGCCGTTCGTTGCGCCTTGGCTGGGTCTTGTTGGTATAGCGCGGGGTCAGCTAGGAGCGTTTCTTTTTCCTGAATATTTTTTTGCAAAAGATCCATTTTTTTCTCTGCACTGCGAATGGCTTGGGTGAGGGGTTTTAATTGCTCGCGCCGTGCGGCGGCGTTTTGGCGAATTTCTTTTTTGCCATCGACGGCTTTATTGGCGGCGGGCTCATCGGCCGCTTTGCGCTCGGCGATTAACCATTGGTGGTAATCGTCTAAATCGCCCTCAAAAGGCGATACTTTGCCGTCGGCCACTAACCAAAATTCATCCAGTGTATTGCGCAATAAATGGCGATCATGGGATACCACCACAATAGCGCCTTCAAATGCCGATAAAGCATCGTTAAGTGCTTGGCGCACTTCTAAATCCAAATGGTTGGTGGGCTCATCAAGCAGCAATAAATTAGGTTTTTGCCAGGCAACAATCGCAAGCGCCAAGCGGGCTTTTTCACCACCGGAGAAATGCTCGATGGTTTCTAACGCGCGCTCGCCGATAAAGCCAAAACTGCCCAAAAAATTGCGAATACTTTGCTCGCTGGCTTTGGGGGAAATACGCTGTAAATGCAACGCGGCGCTGGCGTGAATATCCAGGGCTTCCAATTGATGTTGAGCAAAATAACCGATGCGCAAATGCGGGCTTTCCGTCCGCTCGCCGGCCAACAAGGGCAGGGCGCCGGCTAAGGATTTAAGCAAGGTGGATTTACCGGCGCCATTATGGCCAAGTAATCCAATGCGGCTCGAGCCGAATAAAGAGGCTTGCACTTTGGTTACCACAGCCTGGCTATAACCTAAGGACGCTTCGGCGAGGGTTAACAGCGTTTGCACTTCTCGCTCTGGATTGGGAAAACGAAAACTAAATTCGGAATCGCTGTGGGCGGGCGCTAATTTTTCCATGCGCTCCAATTCTTTTAAGCGGCTCTGGGCTTGTTTTGCTTTACTGGCCTTGGCGCGAAAGCGCCGCACAAAATCGGCAATTTCGGCCATGCGTTCTTGTTGTTTGTGAAAGGCAATATTTTGTTGGGCTAAACGCTCAGCTTTTTGGCGCTCAAAAGCTGAGTAATTACCGCTGTAACTGATTAATTGCTGGCCTTCAAAGCTGGCGATGGCCTGAACGCAATTATCAAGAAAATCCCGGTCGTGTGAAATCATCAGCAGCGTGCCTTTGTAGGCTTGCAGCCAGGCCTCCAACCAGAAGGTCGCGTCTAAATCCAAGTGGTTGGTTGGTTCATCCAATAACAATAAATCGCTGGGGCACATAAGGGCCTGGGCGAGGTTTAAGCGGATGCGCCAGCCTCCGGAAAAATCGCTCACGCTGCGCTGGGCGTCGAGCGGTTGAAACCCTAAACCGGATAATAAACGCGCCGCACGGGCCGGGGCGGTGTAGCCATCCAGGGTTTCAAATTGGTGATAAAGGGCGGCCAGCTGTTCACCTTGTTCACACTGCGCAATAGCTGCTTCTATGGCTCGGTATTGCGTATCACCATCGAGGATATAGTCCAGGGCTGTGCGTTCAGAATTGGCGACCTCCTGAGCCATATGGGCTAGGCGCCAGTCTTTGGGAATTTTTACCTCTCCGCTGTCGGCCTGTAGGTGGCCGAGCAACAGCTTAAATAGGCTGGATTTCCCGCTGCCATTCACACCAATCACGCCCCATTTTTGCCCTGGAAAAATGGTTAGGTTGGCATTGTTTAATAGGCTTTTGGTGCCCAGTTGTAGGCCGAGGTTATTTAATTGAATCATGGAGTGGCAACAGCAAATAAGTGAAGGTAAGCAAGGGCGGCAAGAGTACACCAAAGCCGCCCCGCTTTGTCCGCCGGATTAAGCGGGCCGCCAATCGCTTAGCTACATTACCGAACCTAAACGCGTCAGCTCTTTTTCTGTTGGGTGTCGCGCCATTTTTTCAATGCATGTTGGGTGGCACTGCTTAAGCGGCCGATGGATTTTTGTAGCGCTGATAGTTCGTTGGCGGCTGTGGCCAGTGGCGCAGTGGATTGATTAAATAGGCCTGTGCTTAGGGAGAGATTGTCGGCCTCTTGAGCAAGCTGGCGAAGTGGACGGCTGATCCAAATATGCACACATAGCAGGCTCAGAATCAGGGTGCTTAATATCAGGCCTATTTCTAATGGGCCGAAATATTGCGCTAAATCCGTCCATAAGGGCTGGGTAGGAATTGAGACACTGATAATCCCGGCTAGCTCGCCTTCTTTAAAACCGAAGCCATGCTGGCTGCCGTATCGTTTGATCACATCCTCAGGGGCGTTGGCCGTTTCGCCATGGCATTTAAGGCAATTGGCGGTGTGGTAAATCGGTTTTGCGTAGCGGTAGGCGCCCTCATAGACACCGGTGAATTCGCTTAAATGGCTTTTGTTAATGGCCTGTAAAGCGCGCATTTCAAAGCCGTCGGGCTCATTATTGGGGTTCATGACATTTTCAGAGGTCATGCGAAATTTAGTTGGCGAGCTTGAGTGCATAACCACATCAGCGAACTCGCGCTGGGCCAAGGCGGGGTTTTTACTGAAAAACACCACCTTTTGCGCCAGCTCACCGTCATTAACCGAATATTCTTCGCGGCTTAAATAACTCTCCGACTGATTGGCTTTTACCCATACGCGGCCTGAATTGGCCACCCAGGAACCAAAGGCTTCTACATTGGCAACTACGGTCTGCGCTTGTGCGCGCAATTGATGCAGATGGATTTTTTCGGCGACGTAAAAATACGCCAGCGCATTGAGTCCTAAAACACCCATCATGAGAAACAAAAATTTAATTTTTAACGGCACGCCTTTATCCCCGCTTTTGGCTGCGCGCCCTGCAGCCCTTATTTATAAAGATAGTGAATGAATTAAAAGTATAAGACCAACTGCCGTACTTCTCGTGGCGACGAGTTGGAATTGGCGAATGGATTGTCCGTTGCGTCTAAGTGTAGGCACTGACTGCGCGGACGAATCGACATTTCCAGATGAGGACAGAACCACAGGAGCTTCAAGACGCGCGCTTGGGCTGAGGGTTAACTACCGGCTGCGCACCGTTTGGCGTATAAAAGGAAGGCTTGAGCTGCTTAAACGACGGGGCGGATTTAGGGGGGCGGGTGCAAACGCCATCGAGTTATAGTGGGGCGCAGTGTTCAATGTTCAGCGCCCACAAAAAAGGCCCCGTAGGGCCTTTGAAGCGTTGGAAGATTTATTCTTCTGCGGCCCGTTTACTGGGCACGGTGGCGTTTTCATAAACCAGCAGGGGCACTGATTCACCCTTGATGACGGTTTCATCCACCACCACCTTGGCAATGCCAGTCTCCGATGGGATGCGGTACATGGTGTCTAACAAGACGGCTTCCATAATGGAGCGCAGGCCGCGAGCACCGGTTTTGCGTTCCATGGCTTTTTCGGCTACAGCGCGCAACGCATCATCGCGAAAATCAATTTCCACGCCTTCCATTTCAAACAGCTTTTTATACTGCTTAACCAAGGAGTTTTTAGGCTCACTTAAGATGGCGACCAGTGCGGCTTTGTCCAGTTCTTCTAAGGTAGCAACCACCGGTAGGCGGCCGACGAATTCAGGGATCAAGCCGTAGCGCACCAAGTCCTCAGTCTCCAAGCTTTTCAGCGAATCGCCGATGGTTTTGGAGCCATCTTTGCTCTTGACCACCGCCGAGAAGCCGATGCCGCCTTTCTCAGAACGATCGCGGATGATCTTGTCGAGGCCTGCAAAGGCGCCCCCACAAATAAACAGAATATTACTGGTATCAACCTGCAAAAATTCTTGTTGTGGATGCTTGCGACCACCCTGAGGGGGCACCGACGCTATGGTGCCTTCAATCAGTTTTAACAGGGCCTGCTGTACACCTTCGCCCGACACGTCCCGAGTAATCGATGGATTGTCGGATTTACGGGAGATCTTGTCGATTTCGTCGATATACACAATACCTTGCTGCGCTTTTTCAACGTCGTAGTCACATTTTTGCAGCAGCTTCTGGATGATGTTCTCAACGTCTTCGCCCACGTAGCCCGCTTCGGTCAGCGTGGTGGCGTCAGCGATGGTGAACGGCACATTGAGCAGGCGAGCCAGGGTTTCCGCCAGCAGCGTTTTACCGCTACCGGTGGGGCCTACGAGCAGAATGTTGCTTTTGCCGAGTTCAACATCGTCTTTGCCCTTTTTCTTGCCACCCAAACGCAAGCGCTTGTAGTGGTTGTACACCGCAACGGCTAAGACTTTCTTCGCTGCCGTTTGGCCGATCACGTATTCATCGAGGGTGGCCGAAATTTCCTTGGGGGTTGGCAGACGATCGCTGCTGGCCTCGCTGGTATTTTCATGCACCTCTTCGCGAATAATGTCGTTACACAGGTCAACGCACTCATCGCAAATAAATACGGACGGCCCAGCAATAAGCTTGCGCACCTCGTGCTGACTTTTGCCACAAAATGAGCAGTACAGCAGCTTGCCGTTATCTTCGGTATCACTGTTGTGGTCAGTCATTAAACCTCTCCACCAAATTAAACAATAGGGTCAAAACAGCAGGCCTATATTGTGGCCGGTTTGCTCTTTTAAACCCATCAGTTGTGGGCAAATTCATTTTGAACCGCCCTTAGGGTTATTTTTTACTATCTTTGCCAAGCGCGTCACGACTTAGTAACACTTCGTCGATCAGGCCGTAGTTTTTGGATTCTTCAGCGCTCATGAAATTGTCGCGCTCAGTATCGCGGGCGATTTCGTCCACGCTGCGCCCTGAGTGAAACGCCATGAGGGTGTTAAGACGCTCGCGGATTTTCAGGATCTCTTGCGCTTGGATGTGAATGTCCGAGGCTTGGCCCTGAGCGCCGCCAGAGGGCTGATGGATCATGGTGCGGGCGTTGGGCAGAATAAAGCGTTTGCCTTTGGCGCCAGCATTGAGCAGAAACGCTCCCATGCTGCAGGCCTGGCCGATGCACATAGTGCTTACATCGGGCTTAATAAATTGCATGGTGTCGTAGATCGACATACCCGCAGTCACCGAGCCGCCCGGTGAGTTGATGTAGAGGTGTATGTCTTTGTCGGGGTTTTCAGCTTCTAAAAACAATAATTGAGCCACAACCAAGTTGGCCATATAGTCTTCAACGGGGCCGACCAAAAAAATCACCCGCTCTTTTAACAGGCGAGAGTAAATATCAAACGAGCGTTCACCCCGAGCAGTCTGCTCGATAACGATGGGAACGAGCGCAGATTGAGGCGTTTGTACTGCTGAGGGTGGTAGGTAAAAATCGCGCATATCAAGGATATCCTTGGTTCTGTCTTAAGGTTTACAGTCCGCTATCGGCTGGTGTGTGAGATGGCTGAGCACATCCAAGCTTAACCCGAGAAACAAAGATATTCCAGAAAAAGTCCAGAGCGGCAACCGCGCCATTGGGGCGATTATTGTGGGCTCAAGAGGTTGTATAGCCAATAAAAAAGCGCCACCTGGGCGCTTAATAAAAGCCGGCGGGCGAGAGCTACCCGCCTAGTTGAGGCGGATTATTGCCCGGCAGGACGGATCAAGTCTTGATAGGGAACAACCTGATCGTTCACTTGCATGCTGCCAATCAACAGCTCAACGACTTGGTCTTCAATGGCGGCAGATTCTACGCTGGCCAGCAGGTTGGGGGTCGCGTAGTAATAATCGATAACGCCCTGAGGATCTTCGTACGAAGCCGCCGCGCTTTCGATGAGGCTGCGCACGCGCTCGCTATCGGGTTTGAGGTTATTTTTCACGATGATTTCGGAGATGAGTAAGCCAAGCGAAGTGCGGCGTAGGGCTTGTTCACGGAAGAGGTCATCGGGCATCAGTGCGCGCACGTCGAACTTGCTGGTATCGAGCTGGCCGTACTGTTGCAGTGCTTGGTTGCGCAGGCTGTCAATTTCTTCGTTAACCAGGCTTTTGGGGACTTCCACCGGGTTAATGGCCAACAAAGCGGAAAAAACGTCGTTTTTCAGGCGGTTTTTGGAGGCCTTGTTTTTCTCGTTTTCCATATTGTTTTTAACGTCGGCGCGAAAACGCTCAATGCCGCCTTCTGTGATGCCAAAGGTGGCAAAAAAGGTGTCATCAACGGCGGGCAGCTGCTCGGCGGAGACGCTATTGAGGGTAATGGCAAAATTGACGTTGGCGCCTTTAAGGCTTTCAACATGGTAGTCGGCGGGGAAGGTGAGCGCGCAGTCTTTGGTTTCGCCAGCAGACATGCCCACTATGGCATCTTCAAAGCCTGGGATCATGGTGTTGGAGCCCAACTGCAGGCTGTGGCCTTGGGCGCTGCCGCCGTCAAAGGCGACGCCATCTTGAGTGCCGACAAAGTCGATATTAACGCGATCGCCGGTGGCGGCAGGGCGCGCTGCAGGCTCCCATTTGGCTTGGCTCTTGCGCAGAATTTCGATCATTTCATCGACGTCGGCATCGCTGATTTCAGCTGAATAGCGAGTGACCGCTTGGCCGCTTAAATCCTGCAGCTCTACAGTGGGGTACACTTCAAATACGGCGACAAATTCTACATCTTTGCCTGCACCCAGTTGCTTAGGTTCGATCTGTGGGCGGCCAGCTGGGCGCAGGTTTTCTTTGCGGAAGGCATCATCCAGTGAGCGGTTGATGACATCGCCGAGGACTTCTTGGCGGATGCCTTGGCCAAAGCGCTGGCGCACGACGCTCATGGGGATTTTGCCCTGGCGGAAGCCGTTGATGCGTGCACTTCGGGCAGCATTTTCTAGGCGGCGGTTTACTTCGCCATCAACCACATCCGCAGGGACTCCTACGGTCAGGCGGCGCTCCAGACTTGATGTTGTTTCAAGCGAAACTTGCATGCTGTGCCTCGTTCAGTAAATTCAGTAATTTTGTGTAATTCGGATGATTCTAGAGGGAGGTGTTTATAGTGGTGCGGTCGGAGAGACTCGAACTCTCACACCAAAGGCGCTGGAACCTAAACCCAGTGCGTCTACCAATTCCGCCACGACCGCTCGCTATTAACACCTCAGAACGCTGTGATGGGGCTAGAGTGCGCAAGTGCCGCGCGGCCGCCATCCCAAATTTGAGGGAGCAGGATTCTGCCACAGCGTTTAAGGCCATGGCAAGAAAAAATCATCCCCTTGGAGGCTGTGCTGGGCTGAATAAGCCAAATGGGGCACAATGGCGACTTTTGCGCGGCGCTTATGACTTCCCCTTTTACCCATTTAGGCTCTCTGTCAGTTGCAGAGTTTTTGGCAGACTACTGGCAGAAAAAGCCCCTACTTATTCGCCAGGCGCTGCCCGGCTTCATCTGCCCTTTGGCGCCTGAGGAAATTGCTGGGTTGGCGCTGGAGGAAGAGGTGGAGTCGCGTTTGGTTATTGAGATCCCAAAGCCCGCCGGGCCTTTGCACAGCGAGTGGCATCTAGAGCACGGCCCGCTGCCCGATGAGCGTTTTGCCACCTTACCTCCGTCTCATTGGACGGTGTTGGTGCAGGCGGTGGACCAAATATTTCCCCAGGTGCAGACGCTGCTGAATCAATTTCGCTTCATCCCCAACTGGCGGCTGGATGATGTGATGGTGAGCTACGCCAGCCAGGGTGGCGGCGTTGGGCCGCATTTTGATTATTACGATGTGTTTTTACTGCAGGGGCAAGGCAAACGGCTCTGGCGCGTGGGGGAACGGGTGGATGAGAGTACGCCCTTGCGGGACGACACGGATATGAAAATCCTGCAGAGCTTTACGACCTCTGATGAGTGGGTGTTGGAGCCTGGCGACCTGCTGTATCTGCCGCCCAATGTGGCCCATTGGGGTATTGCCCAGAGCGACGATTGCGTGACGTTTTCTGTGGGATTTAGGGCGCCCAGTGACAGTGAGATGTTGTTGGGGTTTAGCCAATTTGTGGCCGAGGAGTTGTCGGCTGATCAGCGCTTTAGTGATCCCGATTTGTCGTTGCAGGAGGACCCGGGCGAGATCAAACCCTGGGTGGTGGCGCGTTTTAAACAACACCTGCAGGCCTTAATGGACAGCGAGGCCCAGCTGACAGAATGGGTGGGGCGTTTTGCCACTGAGGTCAAACGTCAATCGCCTCCCAGTGCAGACCTGCTGGAGGGATTGCGCTTGAGCCCGGCCTGTCGCGCCGCTTATGTGGTGCAGGACGAGGGGGTGATGCTGTTTGTGAATGGTGAGATGGCTACCTGTTCCCAGGCCCTCGCCAAGGCTATTTGTAGCTATGAACCTATTGATGTGGGGCAATACGGGGCTGAGGATCAGGAATTGATCGGGCAGATGTTAGAGGCGGGCTGGTTAAATGACTCCGCGGATCACGCATAGCGCTTGGCCCGCCCATCAGGACGCCATACAGCAGTTGCGTCGTGCGGTTTTTATTATCGAGCAGCAGGTGCCTGAGGCTTTGGAGTGGGATGATCTGGATGTGCTCGCCCGCCATTTTTGCCTGTGGCAGCTGGATAGGTTGGTGGCTTATGCCAGGCTGCTTTTTTTCACTGAGCCGCATGCGGTGTTCAACCCGCCGCATGGGCTTACCCCGGTGCAGGCCTATGGCGCCCCGGATGGTTTAGCTGGCGGTTCAGGCAAGATTACCCGCATGGCGGTGTGTAAAAGCGCGCGGGGCCAGGGGTTGGGCCGGCTGTTGCTGCGCGACCTGATTGCTTGGGCGCGCCAAGCGGGCCTGTGCCAGCTGAGCCTTGATGCCCAGCTACAGGCAGAAGGGTTTTATCAGCGGGAGGGATTTGTTGCCTGCGGTGAGGTGTTTTGGGATGCGGGCATTGAGCATCGGCATATGACCCTATCCCTTATCCGCTGAGTTTTAACCTGGGCGATGGCCGCAGGTGGTGTTGATCAACGGGGCAAAAGCCCTTTAAGTGCTTAATAAAGGTAGTGACTATGACTGAGGCAAGCCTGCGAATTACGGAGGTGTTTTACTCCCTGCAGGGCGAGGCTCTGACGGCGGGGCTGCCCACGGTGTTCATCCGTTTAACCGGCTGTCCGCTCAGGTGCGGCTACTGCGACTCTGAATACGCCTTTTTCGGTGGTGAGCGCAGGAGCATTGCCAGCCTTTTGGAAGAAACCGCAGGCTTTAGCCCCCGCTATGTCTGCGTTACCGGCGGAGAGCCGCTGGCCCAGCCCAATTGTTTGCCTCTGCTTAGCGCCCTGTGTGATGCGGGTTTTGACGTTTCCCTGGAAACCTCCGGCGCCCTGGATATCAGTGGGGTTGATGCGCGCGTGTCGGTGGTGATGGATTTAAAAACGCCGGGTTCTGGCGAGCTGGATAAAAACCGTTGGGAGAACATCGCTTTGTTAAAGCCGAGCGATCAGGTGAAATTTGTGATCACCGATTACGCCGATTTCCAATGGGCGAGCTTTACGACGGCGCAGCATGAATTGCCTGGGAAAGTGGCGGCGGTGTGGTTCTCACCCAGCTTTACTCAAGTGAATCCCCGTGAGCTTGCCCAGTGGATACTGCGGGATCGCCTGCCGGTACGGTTTCAATTGCAATTACATAAACAGCTTTGGGGCGAGGTTCCCGGCGTTTAAACGCTTCTGACTAGGTGTGTTATGGGTAAAAAAGCAGTCATTCTCGCCTCCGGCGGGCTCGATTCCACCACCGTATTGGCCATGGCTAAGGCCGAGGGCTATGAGTGTTACTCCCTGAGTTTTGATTATGGCCAGCGCCATCGGGCGGAGCTATTGGCTGCCCAGCGCTGCGCTCAGGCCATGGGCGTGGTGGCGCACAAACAAGTGAGCTTGGATTTGCGCAGCATCGGCGGGTCGGCCCTTACGGATGCCAGCATTGCCGTGCCGGAGGACGCCCCTGCGGGCATACCCGTCACCTACGTCCCCGCCCGCAATACTATTTTTCTCTCCATCGCCTTGGGTTGGGCCGAGGTGCTGGAGGCCCAGGCGATATTTATCGGTGTGAACGCTGTGGATTATTCCGGTTACCCGGATTGCCGCCCGGAGTTTATTGATGCCTTTGCCCAGTTGGCCAGCCTTGCCACTAAGGCTGGGGTGGAAGGGCGGCCTATTGCCATTAAAACGCCGCTGTTGCACTTATCCAAGGCCGATATTATCCGCCGCGGCACGGCCCTTGGAGTGGATTATGCCCAGAGCGTCTCTTGTTATCAGGCCGATGATGAAGGGCGCGCCTGCGGGCGTTGCGATTCCTGCCGCTTGCGCCGTAAGGGGTTTTTAGACGCCCAGGTACCCGATCCCACGCGTTATCTGGGCGGCTGATGACTCATGCGTCGGTTCACACTGGGGCCGGCGCCTAGTACTAATTTCTCAACTTATGGGAATGTTGCACGCTTGCCCTGCTTGTTCGGCGCCCACTCCTGCCCTAGACTCAGTCGAGGCAAACCCTTCGGGTGGCGGGAGACTTTGGTAGAACAATAAAGAGCATCCAACGTGAAAGCAGCAGCCCCTTTTCTTATCCTGAGCATTTTTTTCTCCGACCTGGCCCTGGCAGAGGGTAAAGCGGTGATTAGTGCGGGTGGGCGCACGGCCACATTGGGCGCCGGGGCTAAAGCCTCTGGTGGCGCCTCCAGTATCAAGGTGTTTAAGTTCCGCGACAAAAAAGGTGTCGCCTCCTTCTCCGACGCCGCGCCTGTGGATGCCGCCTACGAAGTGCTCACCTATGGCTGCTTCGCCTGCAACGTCAATTCCTCTGTCGATTGGTACACCACCCGCCTACACTCCGACTACAGCGATCACATTCGTGTCGCCTCCGAAGCCTACGCTGTCGACCCCGCCCTTGTGCGCGCCGTCATTCACGCTGAAAGCGGTTTTAACCCTATGGCGCGCTCCGGCAAGGGCGCGGTGGGTTTGATGCAGCTTATGCCCGGCACGGCAAAGGATATGGGGGTGAGTAATTCCTACGAGGCGGGGCAAAATATTATGGGTGGCGCCCGCTACTTGTCTTATTTGTTGGGCGAGCTAAAAGGCGATGTGGCCCTGGCCACCGCCGCCTACAACGCAGGGCTTGCCAACGTCACCAAATACCAAGGCATCCCGCCATTTGCAGAAACCCAGGCCTATGTAAAACGGGTGGGTATTTTGTACGAGCGTTACAAAAGCCAGAAACTCGCCAAGCTTTAAGCTCTAACCGCAGCCTCCACTGGAGCCGCCTTGCGCGCTCCAGCAGGGGGTGCTGCGTCTGTTACTCCTCGGTCACTAACGACACGCTGGCAAAGGCTTGCAGGTCAGCTTTGGGGTAGCTGGAGGTGCTCAATACAAATACCAACTTATGTTTACCCTGCTTGGCTTGCCATTCGTAGGTAAGGGTGCGGGCGGTACCGTTGGCTTTGGTTTTGTCTTCCCGGCTGCTGATCTGTTTGGCTTCCAGCGGGGCGAAGGGGGCGTTGACGAGTTTTAGGAACAACTCCTCCACGGTTTTTGCATCGGCGTGGTGGGCCAAGACGGTACATACCGGCCGTTTATCCTCAAGGGTGAGAATGAATGCGCCCTCATCGCTTGGAATACGCCAGGCAAAGCCTTTGGCGCCGCGCAACACCTGGCGCGACTGCTCGGGGGACATCTGCGGGGTCAGGGCCAACTGCTCTTTAAGCTTGGTTAGGGTATTGATGTTCTTAAGGCACAAGGACCGGTATAAGTCATCGAAGGTTTTTGCTTGAGCTATGCCGTCTTCGGCCAAACCAAGGGAAGGAAGCAGGGCTAGAAATAAGGCACCAAGGTATTTGCAGGACATAATTCACTCACTATTGAAGGAAAATAAACCAAACCAAACCCCCGATGCGCCGGTAGGCTTAGCGTTAGAGCTGATCAACCGGCGCTTGGCCGCCCAGGGCCGCGAGCAGCTCGGCAATAAAATCTCGCACCGCCAGGGCCATGATGGCGAATGAGGCATCGAATTCCTCTGCGGCCGATTCGGCCCGCCGGTCATCCGCCTGCTCGCTCAGCACATCGTTAAATTTCAGCCGTTTAACGGCTAATTGTTCGTCCAGCACAAAAGAAATAGCGTCCTTCCAGTGCAGGGCCATTTTCTGAACCCGCAGGCCTACCGTCAGGTGATTGCGGATTTCATCGGCACTGAGATCTTGTTTCTTAACCCGCACTATGCGGCCGTCTTTAGGCGCGTTCAGTTCGCATTCTTCGCCGAACACAAACGGCGCATCGGCATAGCCTTGGCCCAGCCACTGGCTCATCTGCATCACTGGGTTAACCTCGCTGGCCAAAGGCACACAGGGCAGGGTGCCGAGGGCCAGGCGGAGGGCTTGAATGATCTCTTCGGCGCGCTTGGCGGAGCCTGAGTTCACTACCAGCCACTGTTTTTTCAGGTCGAAGTAGGCGAAGTCCAAACGGGTGCGGCTGAAGGCGCGGGGCAGTAATGAAAAGAGAATTTCGTCTTTGAGGGTTTGCCGCTCCTTGCGACCGACACTGCGGCCCTCGGCTTTAATGGCGGCGATTTTTTCCTCCAGCGCGTCTTTAACCACACCGCCGGGGACGATTTTTTCCTGCTTTTTCGCGCACACCATGATGTTGCCGTCGGTGACCTGCACCAGGTCCATCCCGTGGCGCCCCAGCGGTGGTACAAACCCGTAGCGCATGGGGTCCAGATTGCCGCAGGGTTTAAATGCCTGCGCCTCTAACGCTTGGCTAAGAGCCTCGGGTTTTAGGGTGAAGGGGCTGGTGAGCGGGTAAATCCGCAGGTTTTTAAACCACATGCCAAGGCTTCCTACTAGACGATGGACAGCAGTTCAACATCGAAAATCAGCGCCGAAAAGGGGGCGATAGCGCCGCCAGCGCCGCGCTCGCCATAGGCCAGCTGGTACGGAATGTACAGGCGCCATTTAGAGCCCACGGGCATCAATTGCAGGGCCTGGGTCCAACCGGCGATAACCCGGTTAACGGGGAATTGGGCCGGGGTGCCGCGCTCGACGGAACTGTCGAATACAGTGCCGTCGATGAGGGTGCCGTGGTAGTGGGTGCTTACAGTGTCAGTGGCAGAGGGTTTAGCGCCTTCGCCCTGGCGCAGGATTTCATATTGCAGGCCGGATTCGAGGGTGACGACTTCTGGCCGGTTGCGGTTCTGGGCGAGGAATTGTTCGCCAGCGGCGGCTTGTAGCTTAGCCTGGCGGTTCTGTTGCTCGTGCAGGCGCTCATTGAGGGTGGAGAAAGCCGCCTGCAGCTGATCTTGAGTGAGGCGGCTGGCTGTACCGGTGAGGGCGTCGCTTAAGCCTTCGCACACGGCGGCCACATCTATGCCTGGAAGGTTGTTGCCCAGCAGCTGGTCGCCCATTTGGCGGCCGATGCCGTAGCTGATCTGTTGTTCGATGCTGTCGAGGGACATGGAGCGCTCCAAAAAAGCCGCGAGTCTACCAGCCTTAGGTGCGAAGCGCTCATGGCGAGGGAGAATTTGCCGAGTGGTTAGCTTCCCGGCATTGGGGCGGGCAACTCGGTGGGCGGGTAATTAAATCGCCGCTAAAAAATGCCGCTACCCCCTTGCTTTTTACTGCGACTTTGGTGGTAAAGCTGTTGCCAAGTCTGTCCACAGAATCTGTGGATAACTTAGTGGATAGCATTTGAGAAACTGGTTTAAAGGCCGAAAATCGCTGGGCCCGGGGGTGCTGGTTATTTTTTGATCTCTTAAAAAATACAAATAAAATCAATAATATATAAATGTCCACCCCCTCCTTTAAAAAAATGACACAAAAAAAGTGCTTGACCTGCGCCATTGGTTTGGCGCACAGGGATTGTGCATAACATTTTTCCGTGAAACATGTTTCAGCCCCTTAAGCGGGGTTTTGGGCGACGGGGCGGGGGCGCCTGCGGCGGCGTGAAAAACCGGCCTGCGGCAAGTATTGGCCGATGCATCTAAGGGGGTAGAGAGGCTTATTGGGGGTGCGAGGGCGCCGCCTCAGACGTGAAACCAAACCCCTGAGCGCGAGTGCGAGCCAAGGCGGTGAGCAATTCAGGTGCGCAGTTGGGTGGCAATTGTGGCCGGACGGCGGCGCGAGGAGATCAGTTAAGGAGGGAGTAACTTGAGGGCCGGGCGACCCTCTGTTGCGGGAGGCGTAAACCAGCCGATGATACTCAAGCCTGCACGGGCTCTGCTTAAGCCCGTGCAGGCGCTGGCTAAACCCTTAGCCGATTGTGGCAATTCTGCCTTGCCAGCCCGTTGCCGAAGGCCTACTGCGAGGAGCTGTTAGAGGCTTGCCTGGCATTGGCCGCGGGCAATTTTAGTGCTGATGGCCGCCAACACCGTGAGCGTGGCCGTGGGCTATTTCTTCTTCGGTGGCGGGGCGAACTTCTTTGACTTCTAGGTAAAACGACAGGTCTTTACCGGCAAATGGGTGGTTCAAATCCACATCGACGTTAAATTTACCCACCTTCAGCACGCGAGCGCTGGCCACGCCCTGGTTGGTATTGAGCTGCACCAGGCCGCCGGGCAGCAGGCGTTTGGGTTTATTAAGGATGTTTTTAATCGGCACCCGCTGGGTGGCGCCTTCTATGTAGGGGCCGTAGGCGTCGGCAGCGGCCAGGGTGACTTCTAGGTTATCGCCGACGTTTTTACCTTCCAGGGCTTTTTCCAAGGCGGGCATCAGGTTGTTGTGGCCGTGCAGGTAGACCATGGGGATGGTGTCGAAATTGTGCTCAAGCTCTGGCCCGCCCGCTTCACTGACGCGGTAGTGCACGCTGACAACCTGATCTTTGCTAATACTCATGGCTTGCTCCTCAAAAAAAGCGGCGATTATAACGACACTGGGCTGCGCGGTGTGTGGGTGCTTAGCTATTTATGCGCGGTTTACAATGGGCGCTTTGCCCCGTTTAGTGTTCAGGAGTTGTTATGTACCCAGCAGACCCTCAGGCCGCTGTTGCCCAATGGTTGCAAGAGGTGGTTATAGGCCTAAATCTGTGCCCTTTTGCGCGCAAGCCCTTTATGGCGAATAAGGTGCGGATTGAAGTGGTGGCCGAGGCGCGGGCTGAAGCCTTAATACAACAGCTGCAGGCTGAATTAAGGTTTTTGGACGAGCACCCAGAATTGGATACCAGTATTTTGGTGTTGACCCAGGCGCTGGATGATTTTCTCGCCTACAACGATTTTGTCCATGAGGTAGAAGACTGGTTGTGGCGGGAGGGTTATGAGGGCATTTATCAGGTGGCGAGTTTTCACCCGGATTATTATTTTGCCGATACAGAACCTAACGACGTCAGTAATTTTACCAACCGCGCGCCCTTTCCTTTATTGCATATTTTGCGCGAGCAGCAGCTGGAGGATTTATTAGCGCGTTACCCGGATGCCGATACAATTCCTGAGCAAAACATTCTTAGGTTGCGCCAATTATCCGCCGAGCAGTTGCGTCAGTTATTTAGTTATTTAATTCCGCGCGGGCATTTAACTTAACTGCATCAGTTAAACCCTTGGTAGGGGTTTAACTGATGTTTTTCGGTTTAAATGCCTATAGATGATTAATCGCGCGGATGACGTTCAGCGCAAGCCGGGTTTGCTCGCATGCAGGATGCAAACGGCAAACCCCAGATTGTACCCAAGTCCAGCTGGGCTAGCGGGCTAAAACCAGGCCTGCAGGCCTATGACCGCTTCGCTGTGCTCGACGGGCTCCCCCTGTTGCCTCACATAATCCGCCGTCTGGCCGTAGTGAGCACGCCAATTAAAGCCTATGTAGGGCGCAAATTCCCGTTTGAATGCGTAGCTCAAACGCACACCCGCTGTGGCTTCGGCTAGCCCTGAGCCCGTGGCGTGCAGGGGATCGTTTTGGCCGTAGAAAGTCAGGCTCAATTCTGGGCTAAGGACTAACTGCTGGGTGATTAATAACTCGTATTCCGCCTGCAGCCGGACCGAGGTTTGGCCGCCACGGGTGACAAACAGCGCCGCGTCCACATCAAACCAATAGGGCGCCAGCCCCTGCACGCCCAGCACTAGCCAGTCGCGGCTCGGGCCGGGCCGGTCGTCGTGGCGGACGCCCGCTTGCAGGTCCCAATAGCTTGATAGGGCGCGGCTATAGAGCGCCTGTACTTCGGCTTCCTCCAGCTCGCCTTCACTTAAGGCAAGGTCGGTCTTCAGCCAGAATTTATCCAGGTCTTTGCCAATCCAGCCTTGGGCTTCCAAAGAGTAGGCCTCTTGGTCGCTATCGAGCAGTGCCTCCAGATGGTCAATCGCACCGTACACCAGCAGCGGGTTATCGCCGTGGTCGTGTTTCATGGCGTCCCCGTGGCCGCTGTGCTCGGCCGCCTGGCTGAGGCTTGCGCAGCTGGTCATGCCGATCAAGAGCAACCGAGCGAGCCGTGTTGTGCGCTTCAAAATTAAGCTATGCATGCTCATCTCCTATACCACCTGCACAGTGCGCATCATGCCCAGCATGTGGTAGAGCAGATGGCAGTGGTAAGCCCAGCGGCCCTTGGCATCGGCGGTGACCAGATAACTGATTTTAGAGCCGGGCTGCACTATGACGGTGTGTTTGCGCGGGATAAAGTCCGGCTCGCCGGTTTCCAGCTCGCTCCACATGCCGTGCAAATGGAAGGGGTGGGTCATCATGGTGTCGTTGACCAAAATAATGCGCACACGCTCGCCGTAGCTGAGCTGCAGCGGTTCGGCGCCCATAAAGTTGATGCCGTTGATGGACCACATGTAGCGGTGCATGTTGCCGGTGAGGTGCAGCTCAATCTCTCGGCTCGGTTGGCGTTTATCCCGCGTGGGCTGCAGGCTTTTGAGGTCGGCATAACGCAACACGCGCCGCCCCAAACGTGTTTGATGATCCCTAAGGCCGATACCGGGGTCGTTTAAGCCGCTTGAGGGGCTCATTGAGCGCATGTCCACATGGGGGCCAAATTCGCTGGGCTGATGCAGGATCATGGCCTCTTCGCCATGGGCGAAATTAGCGCCGAAACCCGCCAGTGCCAGGGGCGAGGCCTGTTTGGCTGCGGCGTTGGCCTGGGATGTGTGATCCATGTGGCCCATGTCATGGCCTGAGTGATCCATGCCGGGCATTGCCATCTTGCTCATGTCGTGGCCCGCGTGCTCCATAGCCGTTGTGTCCATTTTGCTCATGTCGTGACCTGAGTGATCCGCAGCGCCCTTATCCATAGCACCTTTATCCATGGCGCTCATGTCATGACCTGCGTGATCCATGCCGCTCATGTCCATTTTGCTCATGTCATGGCCCTGGTGCGACGGTGCGTTGGCGTCCATTGCGCCCATGTCGTGGCCCGCGTGATCCATCCCACCCATGCCCATATCCTGATGCCCCAGGATAGGCGGTGGGTCCATGGCGGGGACCGGTGCGCTAAGTTTCGGATCTGCCGTGAGAGTGCCACGCGCGTAGCCTGAGCGGTCGATGGTTTGCGCGAATAGGCAGTAGGCTCTATCCGCTTGGGGAGTCACTATGACGTCGTAGGTTTCTGCGGGCGCTATGCGAAATTCATCCACCTGCACCGGTTGAATATTCTGCCCATCGGCGGCCACCACCCGCATGCTTAAGCCGGGGATGCGCACATCAAAAATACTCATGGCGGCGCCGTTGATGATGCGCAGCCGCAGCCGCTCGCCCGCTTTGAACAGGCCGCTCCAGCCGCGATCAGGCGTTACACCATTCATCAGATAGGTGTAGGTATAACCAGTGACATCCGCTATATCGCGCTCGCTCATGCGCATCTGGTTCCACATGCGGCGGCTTTTTAGGCTGCCCGCCAGGCCCTGAGTTTTAAGGTCGCGCCAGGTGTCGGCCAGGGTGCGTTCGCGGAAGTTGTAGTAGTGGCTGCGTTTTTTCAGCTTGGCGTAAATTACCTGCGGCGCCTCGTCCGACCAGTCCGACAGCAACACTGTCATCTCCCGATCATAGGCCACCGGGTCCGGCTCCTTGGGCTCAATCACTATGGTGCCGAGCAGCCCAGTCTGCTCCTGAAAGCCGGAGTGGCTGTGATACCAGTAGGTGCCGTTTTGTTTAACGTCGAACTGGTACTCAAAGGTGGCGCCGGGTTTGATGGGTTCGGAATCAAAACCCGGCGAGCCGTCCATGCTGGAGGGCAGAATGATGCCGTGCCAGTGGATGGAGCTGTCTTCCTTGAGGTTGTTGGTCACCCGCAGGGTCACCCGCTCGCCTTCTTTCCAGCGCAGGGTGGGGCCGGGCAGCAAGCCGTTCACCGTGGTGGCTATGCGCTCTTGGCCGGTGAAGTTTACGCGTTGATAGCCGATGGCCAGGTCAAAAACCGGCCTGCTCAGCACCGGTGGGTTTGGGGCGGCGGCCTGCGCGCGGCCTAAGGTGAGACTGCTAAGGGCGAGAGAGCTGGATGCGCCGAGCACAAAGCGGCGCCGGGAAACCTGCGCGGGCGCACTGAGCGCCTGATCCTCAGGCTGGAGCGCAGGAGTGAATATGTCGTGACTCATAAATAAGCCTCACTAAACCAATAGGGGAGGGCGCAGCAGGGGCCATTAAAAAGCCTGGCGGCTGCGCGTAATTAATAGATAGGCACTCTCAACCCCAGTGGAGCATATGGGCGCACGGCCCGCCCGGCAGCTGGGGTTAGGTGATCGGCTCGGCGTGAGCTGGGATGGGCGGGCGAAAGAGAGGGTAATCCTGTGGATGGGGCGCTGTGCGCTGGTAGCCATACAGCGCGCTTACACGGCTGGCAGCGGGTAACGGGGTGAGTTCCATGTTGATGAGGGCGGCTGCCTGCAGCAGGCAATGGCCTAACTGGTGGCAACAATCCGCTTGCATGGGATGCTTGTGGGTAGGTTGCTGGGCTGCAGGGCTTGAGGCTTGATGGCAGGGCGGAGCTGAATGGGAGGCTTGACTCTGGGCCTGCATGGGGCAGATGGCTACAGCAGCAACGGCAGACTGGCCGACAAATATCAGCATGACCAGTGCGAAGAACAATGCGTGCCAGGAGCCTAGGCGCATAAATAAATGTGCTGACCTCACAGTTGGGTGGTGCGGCAGGGTGTTTAAACTCCGCCGCCGCCGATTGATGTTGGCCGGATTGTAACTAAAAATAGCCTTGGCTTTGCGTTTTTTCCGGCGTTTTTGCTATGCGTCATGCTACGCAAACTATTGCGGGCTGGTTTGTATTGTCCTGGGCGTATTCACCCATTGAATTCGAGAGTTTGAGATGCTGATGCTCACCCTTAGCCTCGCCCTTTCGGTAACTTGGCCTGGCTCTAATCAGAAGATCATTAAAGATCCGCTTTAAGGGCACCTGCGGACGTTCACTTTTCGCGCCCTCGCTTAGGTTTTTCGTGCTTAGTCAGTCATTTATACCGCATAAACTCCTTTCTCGGCTTGGGCATCCTCGACTTTGGCTCCTGCGTCGTTCTAATGCCTAAATCCATTTAGGCGTGCGTCGTACTCGATTTCATTCCCGATAAAATTCTACTTCCCCCGTCTATGGGGTCATACCGCCTAAATCCATGCAATCGCCCGTGCGAAAATGCCTTGCGATCATCACGAAAATTGAATTTCCGGAGGTGCCCTTAAAAATAACGAACGCGGTTTGCTGTCGCCCCATTTTTCTTCCAGACAAAAACTATCAGAATTTTGACCGCTTAAAATCAACCTCAGGAAGCACGCGCAACGGAAGGTTTGGCCAAGCTCACCGCAATACTAAAGGCGAAGGGTAAATTCCGTTTTGCCGCCAATAATTCCGCAGCGCCATTTTATGCGGCGAGTTTTTCTTCCAGGCCGAGCACCTGTGCGCGGCATGCCAACATGCGCGGCATTAAATCGCGAATAATGCTACTGACAAAAACATTAGCCGAGGTTTTGGCGGTAATTTCCATGGCGCGGAGGGTTTCATCTTCTACCCGCTCCAATTGTTTGAGCAGGCTTACATCGTGGTCTTCATTGCGATTGTCGAGCACTTGGGAATAGGTGTGATGAATCACCGTACCAAAACCATGGCCCAGTTCCGGCGCGCCGGTTTGGAACACCACGTAGGGTTGTAGGTAATCTAGGGCAAATTCGCGGCAGGCAATTAACTCGCTGAATAACTCTTTACAGTCATCGTGTTCCATTTTTGCGATGGCTGACTTATACACGGCGATACCGTCATTGAGGGTTTGCACGAGCGTGGTTAATGGGCTTGCAACTGGATGTTTCATGGGTGTTTCCTTCTGCTTAAGGTCGGGAAAAAGTACCCGGCACTTGTGATGCGGGCAAAAAATGAGAAGCATGTCTCATTCCATGCCGGGCGCCTATCGGCAAACATTTCCTTTCGATCTAAAAATCAGCTGAATCACCCATTGCGCAGCCTTATTTAGGTTCTTCACCCGTATTTTGGTTATAAAGAATAAAGACTACTGGGGTTTGACCTCTGCCCCTGGCCTTATCCGTGGCCAAAAGGCGCAAGCAAACAGTGCATGTGTTACCAAAATGCACACAAATAATTCGCCAATGTATATGAGCATGCAAGCTGCGAGCTATTTAGTTAACATCTGTGTAAATAGGTAGCGGTGTGAAGCCTAACCGCCGGGTGGGCGTGTGTCTGTTTTCAGGCTTGTTCGAATAGGGCGTCGAGATCGTAGTCGTCCGACCAATCCAGCAGGCGTTGAATTTCCCGGTTAAGCAGGGCAATTTTGTGCTCAACCCTATCCAGCTGGCCCCGTTGTAAGTCCCGATCCAGCTCCTGTGCCGCCTCCTTAAGGGCGGGCACACCGCAATAACAGGCGCCGCCATAGAGTTTGTGCGCGGCATTTTGCAGCGCGCTCCAGTTGTGCTCCGCCAGCAGTTGGGCCCAATCCACGGGTTCCTCTTTGAGGCTATCAATTAACATCTGCAGCATATCGCGGGCTAAAGCCGCGTTATCTTTCGCCAGTCTAAGGCTCTCCTGCACCACCACTACCGGCGATGGATGGCGCTCCGGCTCATCAGGTTCCGGCAATGGCGCAAGAGGCGCGGGGCGTGGCGCCTTTGTGGGGTTGAATTTTTTACCCAACCATTTGCGGAGCAGTTCAACGAGTTCTTCATAGCTGACGGGTTTAGATAAATAGTCATCCATGCCGCCCACTATGTATTTGGTTCTGTTTTCGGCGGCATTTTGTGCGGTGAGCGCCACAATGGGGGTGCGTGTATCACCCAGTTCCAATTCGCGGATTTTGGCGGTCACGGCAAAGCCGTCGGCATCCGGCATTTGAATATCCATCAAAATGAGATCAAAACGCCGTTCGCGGCAGAGTGCCACAGCGGTGGCACCGCTATCACAGGTCACCAGGTCCAGGGCAAAGGGTTTGAGAAATTCCGCCACTAATTTGGTATTTGCGTGATTATCGTCCACCACCAATATGCGGTGGCTAAAGTTGGCGGTTAAGGTTGGAATTACTTTAGGAGTGGAATTGATTGCGCCCAAAATAGGCGTGACGGAAATCTGGTGGGAGAGCGCTTGGTGTAATTTACCGGGCAATAGTGGGCGATTAATAATGCCTGCGTTGATCGGGTCCACGTCTTTTTGCAGCAGCCCCGTGGTGGTGCCGCTGGCAATCACTAAGCAGGAAATACCCAGCAGCTCATTGCAGCGCGCGATGGTGGCTAGGGTGGCTTCTTTATCGAATTGATTGGCTCGGTTTAATACATCCAGCACCGCGATCTGCGGTTTAAATTCCCGAATTGGGCGCAGCCCTTCAACCAGCTCATCCATGCGGGTCACTTCAATAAATTGCGCCCCTAGGCTGGTTAATAATGTGGTCAGTTCTAGGCGACTGGCCGGTTGTTCGTCGATCACTAACACATTGCAGCCGCTCAAAGGCGCGAGCGCCGTAGGCGGCTGCAGGCGAGAGGGTGGCACCTGCATGCGGGCGGTAAACCAAATACTGGGTTGGCCGGCCGGTTCAAGGTCAATCCCCAGGCTGCCGCCCATTTTTTCCACCAAATTGCGCGCGATGGATAGGCCTAATGCCATGCCTTTGGTAATGGCAAAGTCCCCGGGTTTACTCTCAAGCAGGCGCTTAAAATGCAGCACAAAATCATCATCAAAGCCGCCGCTGTAATTAATTACACTAAATTTCACCAGCTGCGCATTGGCTTCAGCACGGGCAACACTGACTTTTATTGCAACATTGCCCTGCCGCCCGTGGTTGAGCGCCTGGTTGATCAGATTGCCCAATACCTGCTGCAAGCGGCGCGGATCACCCTGCAGAATTTCCATGACATCCGGTTGGATAATTGATAACACTCGGTTGCTTTTAGTAGCGGCCAGTGGCGCATAAAAACTCAGCGCCTCGTGCACCACTTGGCGAACCTGCACATTTTTAACATCCAATTGTAATTTGCCATTTTCCAGGCGAGAAAAATCCACAATATCCTGGGCCAGGCCAATAATGCCCCTTAAGGTGGTTTCTAAATTATTAATATAATCGGCCTGCTCGGCATTCATGCCGGTGCGGCTAAGCTGGCCTATAGCACCGATGCATTGGTGCAGGGGTTCGAGCAAATCCGAGCTTGCGTGCATTAAAAATTCAGCTTTTACGCGCTCAGTTTGGATGGCTTCCTTGCGGGCTAAATCCATTTCGATATTTTGAATTTCCACCGACTCTAAGGATTCTTTAAAATCGCTAAGGGCGGCTTCGTAGGAATTGCGCAATTCATCTTGCGCGCGGTTGAGATTTTCAATCACCTCATTGATGAGGTGTGCGCAATCATTGAGAAAGCTCAATTGGTCTTCTGCGGGTACAGCGTGATGAGCGGAGAGTTTAAGGGATAATAAATATTGGGTGAGCGTGCGAATTGGGTTTAAAAACTTGGTTTTGGTCTGCGCATATATCAGCATTAAAATAAGCAGCAAGGCGCCAAAAATAATTAAGTGAAATAACAGGTTTTGATAAAACGCCACATGGATGCGCTCATCATCCATGATTAATGTCCAGGTGTGGTCGCCGCTGGGAATGCGCACTTCCCAATTATCGTCGGCGGCGGCTGTATTGCCGCGGCGCGACGAATTGCTCAGCTGCGCACCGGCGTGGCTGACTACACCGGCTTGATGAATAATATGGTTGTGCTCATCGCTCAGATTTAAGCCAACAATTTCAGAATCACTCAACAGAATATCGGCTAATTGGCTGAATTTTTTGGCGTCGATGGGTTGATCGTTTAAAATTTCAAATTGAGCGAGCAAGCGGTGCGCTAATTCAAAGGAATTTTGGTAAATCTGCCGCTGTGCAGTGTGCAGCGCAATAATATCGGCCGCCAGTAAAATGCACGATAGCACCGCCAAGGGCAGAATACTGGCCCACAACATTTTTTTGCCAAACTGTGTCTCGAAGCGATTCATGAGGTGTCGTTAATTTTCCTAAAGGCGGCGCCACCTTAGCATAAAATGGCGTAGAATCCGCATCCTTAACCGTTTTAGCGCCTGTGGTGAGTACCTTATGTCCAGTGACTTCGATGCGAATCTCTACCCAACCATTGACCAGTTTATTGGCAATACACCTTTGGTGCGTTTACAGCGCTTGGCCGGTGTAACCAGCAATCACATTTTGTTGAAATTAGAAGGCAATAATCCCGCAGGTTCAGTGAAAGATCGCCCCGCGTATTCGATGATTACACAGGCAGAATTGCGTGGCGAAATTAAACCGGGCGATACACTCATCGAGGCTACCAGTGGTAACACCGGTATTGCTTTAGCGATGACGGCGGCGATTAAAGGCTACAAGATGATTTTGGTGATGCCTGATCACATGACGCAAGAGCGCAAAGACGCCATGTTGGCCTATGGCGCGGAATTAATTTTGGTCCCCAAGGCCGCCAGTATGGAGGGGGCGCGGGATTTGGCGCTGTCGCTGCAGGCGCAGGGGCGCGGCAAGGTGTTGGATCAATTCGGCAACAACGATAACCCTCTGGCCCATTACACCGGCACAGGCCCGGAAATCTGGCGCCAAACCCACGGCCGCATTACCCATTTTGTCAGCTCCATGGGCACCACAGGCACCATTGTGGGCAACAGCCGATATTTAAAAGAGCAAAATCCAGCCATCCAGGTAATTGGTTTGCAGCCGGCTGATGGGGCTAGCATTCCCGGCATTCGCAAATGGCACCCGGATTATTTGCCCGGCATATATACCGATCGCAATATCGATCAGATTGTTGAAATGAGCCAGGCGCGGGCGGAGCAAACCATGCGGGATTTAGCTCGAATAGAAGGCATTTTTTGCGGCGTGTCATCCGGTGGCGCAGTGGCGGCCGCATTAGATTTAAGCCGCCGTGTTGAAAACGCCACAATCGTGACTATTATCTGCGACCGAGGCGACCGCTATCTGTCGTCCGGCCTATTTTCACAGCCCTAGCCGCTTTAGAAATACTGCCGTGCTCGCTGTGGTGGCGTTAAATTGGGCGAAAAAATCCTTATTTACTTCGTGTAAACTCCGGTTCTTTCAGCCAATTTGCCTTGAGAGGCCCTCGCCGCGAACCTATTTCAACACGCTGCTAATGCAGCAGAAAAAATAGGGCTTATGTTACTAAGTGTTACAGCGGGTAACCTTGCCGAAGAATCTGTAAACCTCTGTCGGCCTTCGCGATTGTGGAGGTTCACACACTATAATAATAGCAACCCTGATCGACCGGTCTTGCTCGGGCGCGCAAATCACCCAGTTGCCAGCGAGCATATTTGTTTGGCGCAGCCGCGCGAGGAACAAAAATTTATTCCATCGCTCTAGCCGCTGGTGGAAATACCTTGGCCGCCACGCCTTAGCAGGCAATAGGTGAAACTGCAGCTGAGGTCTTTGCCCAGTTAAACTCCAGCGGGCGCATACGTGTTTAATGAGTTTTTATTCATATGGTAAAAGTTAGGCAAGATAGACCCACCACCCTTGATGGCAAGGTTGATATAGTCTCTTGGATTGATTATCTGCGCGATACCGCCAAACTCTCGGCGGATGCCGTGCCCGATTTGCAGCGCAGCTGTGAATTGGCCCAAGCCTTGGAGCAGGCGCCTGGCGATAAAACCGATGGCTGGACAGAGGCCTATTCCTCCTTCAGTGCAGGCCTTGAAATGGCGGAAATTCTCGCCGGCTTGCAGTTGGATAAAGACAGTTTGGTGGCGGCTATTTTGTACCGCAGTGTGCGGGAAAATAAATGCAGCCTAGCCGAAATTGACAAGGCTTTTGGCTCAACAGTTGCCACCTTAATTGACGGTGTGCGCCGTATGGCGGCGATCAGTAATCTCACCAATCACAGCGGCGATAAAGTACTGGGGCAGCCCAGCACAGATCAGTCGGATAACGTGCGCAAAATGCTGGTGGCCATGGTAGACGACGTGCGCGTGGCGCTAATTAAATTAGCTGAGCGCACCTGTGCTATTCGTGCTGTAAAAAAAGCCCCTATTGAAAAACGCCAGCGCGTCGCCCGTGAAGTATCGGAAATATATGCACCGCTTGCCCACCGCTTAGGTATTGGCCACATCAAATGGGAGCTGGAGGATTTATCCTTTCGCTATTTGCAGCCCTACGATTATAAATACATTGCCAAATTATTAGACGAGCGCAGGCTGGATCGGCAAGTTTATATAGAAGAAGTGATCGCCATTTTGAAAGGCGCCATGGAGCATGAGCGCATTCAGGTGTTAGATATTAATGGCCGCGCCAAACACATTTATAGTATTTGGCGCAAAATGAAACGCAAGGGCATTAGTTTTTCTGAAGTCTACGATATTCGCGCTGTACGTATTTTGGTGGCGTCTGAACAGGATTGTTACCGCGCGTTAGGTATAGTCCATTCCCTCTGGCGCAATATTCCCAACGAGTTCGATGATTACATCGCCAACCCCAAAGAAAACGGCTACCGCTCGTTACATACGGCTGTAAAAGGCCCAGCCAGCCGCGTATTAGAAATTCAAATTCGCACCCGCGATATGCACGAAGAAGCCGAATACGGCGTCTGCGCCCACTGGCGTTACAAAAAATCCGATAAAGATGGCGCTTCTAATTCTTACGAGCAAAAAATTGCGTGGCTGCGGCAGGTATTGGAATGGCACGATGAAATTGGCGGTAATCCGCTGGATGATCATTTGCATCGCGGGTTTGAACAAGACCGCATTTATGTATTTACCCCCGAAGGGCATGTGGTGGATTTGCCGGAAAATGCCACGCCGGTCGATTTTGCCTTTCGTATTCATTCGGATATAGGTATTCGCTGCAAAGGCGCTAAGGTCAATGGCCGCATAGTGCCGCTGAATTATTCGTTGCGCACGGCGGACCAGGTGGAAATTATTACCGGCAATCGCGAGGCACCAAGCCGCGATTGGTTGGTGCCCGCATTGGGTTATATCACCACCTCGCGGGCCCGCAGCCGTTTACAAGGCTGGTTCCGGCAGCAGGATCGTGATCAAAATATTGCCGATGGCCGCGCCTTGTTGGATCACGAATTTTTGCGCTTGGCCGTTGATAATATCGACTACGAAGCCTTGGCGAAAAAACTTAAATTGCGCACGCTGGATGACTTGTATGCCGCCGTGGGCACCGGCGATTTAAGTGTCGACCGAATTATTAATGTCGCCGAGCGCTTATTTAAACCGGAAAAAAACAACGAGCTGGTTACCTCCTTGGTGGGCCGCGCGCAATCGGCAGAGCCGGACGGCTCGGATATTTATATTGATGGTGTGGGCAATTTAATGTCCCACATTGCCCAGTGCTGCAAACCGATTCCCGGCGATCGCATTACCGGATACATCACCCTAGGGCGTGGTGTATCCATTCACCGGCAAGACTGCACGAATATTTTGCATCTGGCCGCAGAAGAGCCTAACCGTATTATTAAAGTGGACTGGGCACAAAAACCTGAGCAGGTTTATTCGGTGGACGTTATTGTGGAAGCTTTTGACCGCCACGGTTTATTGCGTGACATCACCACACTGCTGGATAAAGAACGCATCAACGTTAGTGCCATGCAAACTCTGTCTAACAAACAAAAAAATACGGTGGATATGTCGTTTCGTGTGGAAGTGGCCAGCTACGCCGACTTAAGTCGCGTGTTGGCGCGCTTGAGTCGGTTGCCAAATATTTCAAGCGTAAAACGCCGCATTTAATGGCTACTCTTGGTGCAGCGGGTAAAATATAGGCCAAGCGCTTGTTTTTATCTGCTCGGCCTGGGTAAGTGTTTAAACCTTTGGCGACTGTGATTAATTGCAGGCTTTGCCTTTTTCAAAACCGTCGCGGGCATGGTGCCCGCACCAAATGTGGAGCGGGTGTGTGATTAACAGCCGCTGCAATGAATCAGGCGCTTACTGGCGCCGCATACGTATTTTAACGTGCAGTTAACAAGGCTTTTGATATGCCCCGGTACACACTTGCCGATTTGATTGAGCTAATGGCTCGCCTGCGGGACCCGCTAGATGGCTGCCCGTGGGATTTAAAACAAAATTTTTCCAGTATTACCAAGCATACGCTGGAAGAAGTATATGAAGTCATTGACGCTATAGAGCGCGAAGACCTGCCTCAGCTGCGTGATGAGCTGGGGGATTTATTGTTTCAAATTGTATTTTACGCGCAGCTAGCCCGCGAGCAGGCGGCGTTTGATTTGGCTGATGTGGTGGATGGCATTACGCAAAAACTACTGCGCCGCCATCCCCATGTATTCCCAGATGGCACACTAAAAAGCCGCAGGCAGGGGGCTGAATTAACAGATGCCGCTATAAAAGCCCAATGGGAACAACTGAAATCACAAGAGCGCAGCGAAAAAGGGCAGGGGCAGATATTGGCGGATATTCCGGTTGCGCTGCCCGGTTTGCTTCGCGCAGAGAAATTACAAAAACGCGTGGCGGCACTCGGTATGGATTTTGTTGATGCTAAGGCCGCTATTGCAGGCTTAAAAGCGGAAATTAATGAATTAGAAGCTGCGCTGGCGAGCGAGCAATCGGCTGCCGTTGCCGATGAGTTGGGCGACGTGTTGTTTAGCCTCGTGAATGTGGCCCGCCATGTCAAATTAGATGCCGAGCAGTGTTTACGCGCTGCCAACAGTAAGTTTTCCCGCCGGGTAATTGCCATGGATAAAATCATAAACGAGCGCCAAACACAGTGGGCTGATTGCGACGCCGACGCCTATGCCGCCTTGTGGCAGCAGGCCAAAGGTGAATGCAATTAAGCCAATATTCTTTTGCTACACACACCGCCAACCCGGCGCCAAAACACATTCAGGCCATTTAAAAACGGTCAAGGGCACACAGTATTTTTTGTTGCGGCGGAATCAAACCTGCGTTTATTGGGATTAAAACAGGGTGTACAGGTTTTTCCTGCCCCCTAATTTATTAACCCGACACCAAATGCAGCTGGGTTAATAATTCATCCCTGGCTCCGCCTTTTTGAGAATTGTCAGAGAGTTGCTTTTTGTTTGGCCCTGGATTCCATTTTTGCGAGGGGTTTGGAAACAGAAAAACCTGCAATTAACCCGCAGCTCCTTACCAGACAGTATATAAATGGTGAGTGTGCAGCGAAGCTGCGCTGAGCGGCCGGTTGTAAATTAACCAGCGTGCGCGCCAAGGCCACCCTTAACCTTGTGAAAGTTTGCCCCTGCGTGTATCTTAACCCCTTTGTCCAGGCCTATTGCCTTATTCTTCGGAGAACTCATTCATGCGGATTATTCTTTTAGGTGCTCCCGGCGCCGGAAAAGGGACCCAAGCTAAACACATCATGGAGTTGTTTGCTATTCCGCAAATCTCAACGGGTGATATGCTCCGAAACGCTATTAAAGAAGGCACAGAATTGGGGCTTAAGGTAAAAGACGTAATGGCCTCGGGTGGTTTGGTCTCTGATGAATTAATAATTGATTTGGTAAAAGAGCGTATTTTGCAAGACGATTGTAAAAATGGCTTTTTATTCGACGGCTTTCCGCGCACGATTCCACAGGCGCAAGCACTGGCCGATGCCAATATTCCCATTGATCATGTTGTAGATTTTCACGTAGACGATGAAGAAATTGTGGCGCGCTTAAGTGGTCGCCGCGTGCATGTGGATTCCGGGCGTATTTACCACATCCAACATAACCCCCCAAAACAAGCAGGCCTTGACGATGTGACCGGTGAGCCCCTGGTGCAACGCCCGGATGATGAAGAGCCCACTGTGCGTAAGCGTCTGGCGGTTTACCATGAACAAACTGAGCCCTTGATTGATTTTTACCGCACCTATTCTCAATCCCATGGCGGTGTTCCAAAATGTTCTCGCGTGAACGGCGTGGGCGCCCTTGATGAAATCCGCCAACGCGTTGCCGACGTACTTAAGTAGGCCTATTGCGCACCGCTAGCCCTGTGCCTGATGCGGACATTATTAAAATTGGCTCTGACGAGCCTTTTTTTTCGCCTCAAATTAGTGGAATCCCCCTGTGACCTCAAAAAAATCTGCAATTGTTTTACTTAATCTAGGCACCCCCGAGGCGCCCACCGTATCCAGCGTGCGCAAATTTTTACGCGCATTCTTAAGCGACCCGCGCGTGGTGGAATTGCCGCGGTTGCTATGGCTACCGATTTTATACGGCATTATTCTGCCGCTGCGACCCAAAAAAGCACTGCAGGCATACACAATGGTGTGGACGGAAGAAGGCTCACCGCTTAAAGCAATTACCGATAAACAAGTGCAAGCCCTAGCGCACATCGCTCAGGCCCAAATGGGGGACGCTGTGGAAGTGGTGGCCGCCATGACCTATGGTGAGCCCGAGTTGGAAGGGCAAATAAAAGCGCTGCGCGCACGCGGCGTCAGTCGCATTATTTTATTGCCTCTGTATCCGCAGTATTCGGCTACTACTACAGCGCCCATATACGATCAAGTGGCTCGTTATATTCGCCGCACGCGGCATATTGCCGAAGTGTTCTTAGTTAATGCTTATTATGATCGCAAGGATTACATAGCCGCATTGGCGGCGAGTATTTCCGAGCATTGGCAACAAAATGGTCGCAACGAAAAACTGCTTTTTTCCTTTCATGGCATTCCCCAGCGCTGCGTTGATAAGGGTGATCCCTATTACGATCATTGTGTGGCGACAGCCAATGCGGTAGCACAAAAGCTTGCTTTGCCTTCGGACGCATGGGCTATTAGTTTTCAATCCCGTTTAGGGAAGGCTAAATGGTTGCAACCTTACACGGATAAATTATTGGTTGAGTGGGCTTCGGCGGGTGTGCAATCTGTTGATGTTATTTGCCCGGCATTTGCTACGGACTGTATTGAGACCCTGGAAGAAATTCAGGGCGAAAACCAAGAATTGTTTTTACACGCCGGCGGCCAGCGCTTTAGTTATGTGCCCTGTCTTAATGATCGGGCCGACCATATCGACATGATGTGGGCCATTGTAAAACCCTTGTTACTTAATTCTGCGGATTACACCCATTAAAGCGGTGGCACCATAGATCTTCCGGATTCTAGTTGCTTTACAGCTCGCAAAAGTGTGCCCCTGCTGGTTTTATCGATACGCACGACGGCTTAAGGGCGTTTCCAGAAATTTACTGATTGTGATGATCGCGAGGCATTTTGCGCGGGCGACCACAGGGATGCAGGACGACTCCATTGATGGCAATGTCATTAAGTTAAGGGAATGTGTAGGTACGATTCCGTGTGGCCGCCCAATGTTGGTCGCCAAAAAATATCAGTAGCCGCAGAGGTTTGGATGCCCACAAGGGACGCCCCTAGGGCAGATTTTCATTCAGAAAATTCTTAACCTAATGACTTTGCCATGGAAGCGGGAAGTAGAATTTCATCGGGAATGAAATCGAAAACGACGCAGGGGCTAAAGTCGAGAAGCCAAAGTCGAGGATGCCAAAGCCGAATGAGGGAGCCTATGATAAATGACCGACTGAGCACAAAAATAACGCAGCGCACGAAAAGTGAATTTCCTGAGGTGCCCCTAAGTCGTCATTGCGGCCTTTGTGCCTATAATATTTACTCGACACTAAAATCGCTGGTAAATCAAGCTCATCACACTAGCGACTGTTTATCTTCAGTTGGCGCCGCATTTTTTTGCTGCAGGTATATTCTGCATAAAAGGCTACTGTTAAATAAGCCAATCTTTATGCTGCTGTTGAGGTATTTTCCTCATTTCGTGCATCCGCTTGACCGCTAGCCGTTTGTTGAAGTGCTGCCTTGCTAGGCTCTGCGCAATATTCTGAGCCGTTTAAATTGTGCTTGGTAAATTTTGTTTGAGATTGAGCCCGCGCTATCCACTCGCATCGAGTTATAGAGTCTGTACCTGTGTTTGCGGGCATGGGCATTAAGCTCTGCTCCGCCAATCAGACACATACTATATATAGAAAGAAGACTGAGTGGTTTCGGTGCGCGCAGTGGTTTGTTTGTTCGCGCAGCTAAATTATGAGGGGCGCCAAGGTGCCGCGCGCGATTAAATGCCAGCTCTGGGTTTAAGCCTGAGCGTTTGGTTTTGTCGTTTAGTGTGTCAGGTTTTATATTCTGGCGACACCAAGCTAAGACGCTCTGGTGGTAAACACGCGATAGTTTAATGCCTGGCGGCACTCCTCATAAATCGGTAGGGGCTAATAAAATAGTCTATTCGCTTTTACTTGCTGGGCTAGAAACTCGCGATAGGCTGCAGGGTCAAAATCTCAGATCACATCTAAAGAACCCTTGAAAATACCCTGCTCGCGCTTGCCTCTTGAAATTGGCAAAAAGTGCTTATTTGCCGGGTGTAAACTCGGCAATTGTTTCTCGGCTTGGGCGCCTCGATTTTGGCTCCTCGACTTTGGCTCCTGCGTCGTTCTACCGCCTAAATCCATTTAGGCGTGCTTCGCCCTGCCTACAATCTCTATTTCACTCCAGATGAAATCCATACATGGCAACGTTTTAAGTTAGGGTTTTGTCCGCTCTGAGTTCGTTGAAAAGCGGATCGATGGGCTCACCGCGAATGGCCGTTATTCGGTTCTTATTATTCCGGCACTAAATGTCGCCGGGTTAATAGCAATTGCTTAAGAGCGCGATTCGCATACCACAATGACATGGCCATCCATGTCAGTATCCTGCATACATGCATTCGTCCATTTTTTTTGCACATTCACCCGGCGGGCACCTTCGCTGATCGCATTTTTCAGAAGTTCCCCAGCTTTCCATAAATAGCATTGCCACACGCGCCTTAGCAGCATTTGTGGAAAACTATGTTTGCGGCCATTGGTCAGCTTTAATAAGCATTTATCTTCTGGTTCCCTTTGGTCTTGGCGGTATTTTCGTTTGCTAGCGGGGAGTGGGCGGCTCTTAAATCAGATTCTGGTGCGCGCGTGGATAAATTTAGCGGCAATGTTTGTGGGTGTGCCTCGTCCGATTTATCGGCGATTTTAATGTGGCAAATAGCCCTTAGGTGTTTAAAGGCGTATTCAACCGCTGTTAAGTAAGGGGCTATTATTTAAAACCCGCTGCTGTCGTCTGCTATGCGCAGTAGCAAATAGCAGTTATTGCAGTATCCCAACTGGCGGCCGTCATTTATATGGGCTCATATTGGAGTATCGATTATGTGCTAGTTGCGCACGGCTTTTATTGTGGTCCTCTGTAGCGCGCAGTGCCATACGGTATTTATCGGGGTAGCTATGTGTCTGCTCAATAAGTTGCTTCGTTGGATACGTTTGCTTATCGAACGCTATCTGGTTGGAGTGGATGTATCCGCTCAAACGATTGCATCATTTAATGCAGCCGATGAGAACAACTGCTGGGCGCTGTTGTTTAAAGGTGTGTTCTTGTTGTCGGCCCTTATGGGGCACTTCTCAGACCGTCTCGCGCTATCTACTTTTTTTGCTGCTGAGTTGAGCGTGACAAATATTTAAGGGTTGTGGGGGGAAGGGTGCCGCCTTGATTTAGTCGATTGCCCTTTGCGTTTTATCGAGCTAAGCAAAACCCGCTTTCTGCTACCTGGGCCTTCTTGTGCTGAAATAAGTGTGCTACCGCGTGTCCAACATGCACACATCTATAGGGGGTGAGTCTCTTTGAGGCGCCTCCAGAAATTTACTTTTCGCGCCCTCGCTTCGTTATTTTTGTGTTCAGTCGGTCATTTATAACGCATAAACTCACGCATTCGGCTTTGGCATTCTCGATTTTGGCTGCTCGACTTTGGCTCCTGCGTCGTTCTCGATTTCATTCCCGATGAAATTCTACTTCCCCCGTCCATGGGGTCATACCGCCTAAATCCATTTAGGCGTGTGTCGTTCTCGATTTCATTCTCGATGGAAATCTACCTCCTCTATCCGTGGGATCGTCCTACATCCTTGCAGTCGTCCGTGCAAAATGCTTAGCGATCATCACGAAAAGTAAATTTCCGGAAGCCCCCTTTGCTTTCAATCTGTGGGCCTATTGATTTGCTCGCTCACTATAAGCGGCCGCAGTATAAACGTGCTGATGGGTGCCTGTGAGCGCCGTTAAACAAAGCGGCGCCCAATATTATAGGGCCATGTTTCTGAGTTGCTCAGCGTGTGTTAGTTCTATCCGAGTGACTTGAGTTTTCAGTTTGGCTCTCAAATACAAGACACCAAACGCATTTTGTCGGAGCCGTCATCTATACCTGATTGGCATCCCAAAAGGGTTTATTGCGCACACTAAAAACGCTCTGCGCTATGGAGCAAACACCGAATGGGTTCAGCGCAAGGATTCAACGCGCGTATGTTTTAAAACGCTCAGGCTTGTGGCGCTGATGAGCAATAAGGTTGTCTGTGTGGTTTTGAAATCTATGCGCCTGGGATAAATTGTAAGAAGGAGCGTCGGCACGGGTGGAATTCAGTCGTGATCATTGGGCTAAATTGTCCTCGCGAGATATAAAAATCCTTTTGATCGGGGGTTGTGAGTGCTCATTTTGCTCATCGTGTTGGTAAAATTTGCTGTAGTGCGCACCTTGATTGCTATTTTTTTAAAAAAAATAGTGCAAAAGTGAAATTTATAAAATAAAATTGACTTTAGGCGCATAGAGCGCAGATGCAATTTACTTTTTATATACAACATCCGTCCGTCGAGGATTATGAAAATGGTTCAAGCAAAGAAAGTTGGTCGTCCACGTAAGGCTGATTCTGCAGCCCCAGCGGTGAAAAAAGCCGGTCGCCCCAGCAAAAAAGCTGTGGTTGCTGCTTCTGCTCCTAAAAAAGCCGGCCGTCCTGCTAAGGCTGTATCTGCTGCCTCTCAAGGTGCTTTAGATAAAGCAACTGCCGCTCTGGCCGCTGCAAAAGCAAAATTGGCAGATGCCAAACAAACTGCTGAAGCGGCTGCTGCCAAAGCTAAAACCACTAAAACTCCTGCTGCCAAGCGTTCATCTGTTAAAGCAAAAGCGGCTGTTAAAGCTGTTTCTGCCAAAGTAAAAGTTGCTCGTGCCTCTCTTGCGAAAGCTAAATTGGGCGCAGCCTCTGCCAAAAAAGCCGCTAAAGTATCTGCCAAGGCTGTTAAAGCTCCTGCCGTGACCGGCGAGCGCTTGGAAGTATTAAGCGCGAAGCTTACTGCCAAAGCTGAATCTGATCTGACTAAAGCAGTAGAAGCATTTAAAGCTAAGTGGAGCAAAAAACGCGCTAAGCTTGATTCTGCCAAATTAAAAGCTGCCAAAAAGAAATTGAAAGTTAAGGTTGCTAAAGCAGTCGTTAAAAAAGCCAAGCCAGGCCGTAAACCAAAAGCGGTTAAAGCTGCAAAAGCAGTTAAAGCAGTTAAAGCAGTTAAAGCACCTAAGGCTGCCAAAGTAGCTAAAGCAGCAAAAGCTCCTAAGGCTGCCGCTGGTAAGCGCGGTAAGGGCCGTCCTAAAAAAGTAGTAGCTGATGCAGCTGTATCTTCTGCTCCAAAGCGTCGTGGTCGCCCACCAAAAGCTAAAGCATAAGTTTTAGTTTTAAATTGCCTCCGTCTGCTGCGCTCGCAGCAGGTGGAGCGCTCATAGCTTGCTTGCAAGCCTGATTCCCTGCTCCTGTATTCTTGCATGAGCGGGGTGTTTGTTTTTATCCTCTCTGCAACTCTGCAACTCTGCAACTCTGCAACTCTGCAACTCTGCAACTCTGCAACTCTGCAACTCTGCAACTCTGCAACTCTGCAACTCTGCAACTCTGCAACTCTGCAACTCTGCAACTCTGCAACTCTGCAACTCTGCAACTCTGTTGTTAAGAGAAAGCACGGGGGCATCTTTTATTGGTAACAAACATTGCTTGATCTGCTATACAGACATGGTTTTAATTTCTGTGGAATTTTCTCGCCATTTGGTCATCTTTCATGAAGTGAGTGGGTGGTTATGAGCGCGAGACTAATGACCGGGCTGGCAGGGTGATTTTTGTAGGACCTCTGCATTAACAACCCGATGAGATTATGAGGTGTATGGGGCGTAGAATTTCATAAGAAATGAAATATCAGGTGCAGCGTTAAGGATTAATTGCCGAGTGTTCTGCGCGCCCAAGAGCCTTTAGGGATTGCCTGGCTCCAGCTTCAAATAGGCCTGTGCGAGCACCTTAAGGGGGGGGCGATCAATTCTCGATCTGACTTAAGGAGCCTTTGATTAATTCCTGGTTTTGACTTGTTCAAAACCAGCGGGTACAGACGCCCTTGCGTGCGTCACAGGGAGTTGCTCGGGCGCTTTTGGGAAAAGCAAAATTTGGAATTAATCAGGGCATCCTTAATTGAATTTTGCAAAAATGTTCATTTATTCCTAGCTGTACTCAAAGCTGGTGCCTAGGCAGTAAGTGTAAAGCCCGCTTGTTTTGCAAAGTTGCACTACCCAGTGCATCGCCTGCAATATTTTTCAGGGAGTCCTTAGTTGTTAGAGAGCCGTTTATGCAGTTTTTAGCGGCTTGTGAATAGCAATTTCGTGCTCTAGTAGCTCGTTGAAATACTGCTTGCCTATGTGTCGCCGTGTAAAGTTTGACAAAAAATCATCATTTGCTGCGCGCAACTTCCGCCTTTTTCTTTGTTGGAGCATCGCCGCCAAGGTATTTCAACAAGCTGCTTTCGAAGTTTTTGGATGCGCATTTATTTGTTTTGCGATTGGTTGCTGTTTGGTTTTTAATACCTATGAAAATCACTTAATTCAATTGGCGGAAGTAGTCACAAGCTTTGAATGGTAAGGCTCAAATATTATTAACCCGGCGGTTACGAGAGCGGGGTTAACAAGTGCGACAAGGATGCCTCATCGCCTGGCGAAGCCGTCGCGAGCCTCGCTAAAATAAATAGATACGCGCATCTGCGTCGGGTTAATAAGAGCATTTTAATTAAAGGATGCTCTGATTAATTCCAAATTTTGCCTTTTTTCAAAAGCGCCCGAGTACTGCCCTGTAGCTCCGTCGCGGGCTCCATGCCCGCGACGGTTTTGAAAAAAGTCAAAACCTGGAATTAATCAGAGGCTCCCAAAGTGAAAACACGGGATCTGAAGGCTATTGAACTCTTACGTAGCGATGCCCTATGTGTATCTCGGCGGCTGGGTATGAATGTGCCGACACAGCGCGCAATTTGGGATCCATCTCCGAGTCTATTTTAAGCCGCAGCGATATACTCGATTTCTGATGTGTGGAGTCAGACGGAGTGCGTATTATGGCAACTAAACAACTTCTTTTTGTCGTATTTTGGTCGTTTCTATTAAGCGCCTGCGGCGGTGATGGCGGTGATGGCGGTGATGGCGGTGATGGCGGTGATGGCGGTGGAGGGGGCGGCGGCAGTGCTAGCGTAACCCCGCCGGTTCAAGTCGATCCTAAAACCCGGGTGGAATATGAAACCATCGAAACCCTTTGGGTTGGCCCCCTTCAGTATTGGGATCCAAATGATCTGCCTGCGCCGAGTATGAGTTTAATTGTTTCATCTGCAGCTACCCCTGATTTTTCACAGGAGTCTTTGCAGGTGATTCCCAGTGTGAGCGGGTTTGCCTATCAGCCCGGTTATATTTACCGCATTCGCGTCAAGAAAACGAAAGTGATTCCTTTGACCGATTTACCGATTTACACCTACAGCTGGTTGGCAACGGAGCAGAAGCAGCTGGCAACTGGGCAAGTGTTTGATTATGAGTTTCCCAAAACAACGCTTTATGTCCGCTCCGGTACCAGTATTAGGCCGGTTAATGTGCCTTTGGAATTCACCTGTGCCTCTTCCGTCTGTGATGCCATAGATGCGCAGATGGCGCGGCCTGAGGTAACCAGTTTGGTGTTGACCGCCAGGGTACAGGCGCCAGGGCAACCCATTTATTTTACAGCGATTAAAAGGGTAGTCGGGCCAGGGCAATAATCCGCTCAAGGCGTGCGCGAGTTTGGGCAAATCGGAGCGTATTGCGAGCGCCCCCGAAATAAGTTGATGGTTTATGGCTATAAGCGGCGGCAGAATAAATCATCCTGCTATGATTTTTATCTGGCCCCGCAAAAACCGGGCAAAACAATGCTCTCCTTGTTATTACATTGCCGGCGGTAGTTTGCGGCACAAGCGCTTTTTTATCCCGGCACGAAAACCCGCCGATATAAAACGCTAATAATTGTGGGCATTAACTGGTTTTAAATTTTCGCAGTGCTTTGTCCAATTCGGCGGCGACCCGTTCTAATTGGTCGGATGCTTCGGCCACATTTGACGCCAGTTGAGCACCATCCTCGGCATATTGGGAAATATTAATCGAATTTTGGCTGATGTGTTCTGCCACCATGGATTGCTGGTTGGCTGACGACGCTATTTGGTCATTCACCGCACTAATACGCTTAACCGACACGTCAATTTGGTTGAGTGCCGCTCCCGTTTCCCCCGCTTGTGTGACCGATTGCTCTGCGATGCTTTGGCTTTGTGTCATGGCTTCTACAGCTTGATGGGCACTTTGCTGTAATTTGCTAATCATGACTTGAATTTCTTGGGTGGACTCTGCGGTGCGAAATGCCAGTTCCCGTACCGAGTCGGCCACTACCGCAAAACCCCGGCCTTGTTCTCCGGCCCGGGCCGCTTCAATGGCCGCGTTTAATGCCAGCAAATTAATTTGGTCGGCAATGCCGCGAATGACATTCACCACACCAATAATATTCGCGCTGTCACTATTGAGTTGGGTGATGACGTCTGAAGAGTTTTTCACTTTTTCAGCCAATTGATTAATCCCTGTAACCGTGCGCGCCACTACATTTAAGCCGTTATCGCTCTCGGTTAACGCCAGGGAAGTTTTATTGGCGGCTTCTAGTGCAAGTTGCGCGACGTTTTGCACGGATTGGGACAGAGTAGTAATTGAACCCATGACCTGTGCAATTTCTGTGGTTTCGCGATTAACCAAGGATGAATTTTGTTGCGCTAATTCTTTGAGGGTCTTGGATTGTTGGTGAAATACGGAACCTAAGCGTATGACCCGCGCAATAAGGTCGCGCAAACTGCCGATAAATTCATTAATGGTGGCGCCAAGATTGCCAAGCTCATCTTGAAAGCCGACGGGAATTCTCTGCGATAAGTCGCCGTCATCATTAATCAGCCGGGCGATAAATTGCCGCATATTTAATATGGGGGCGACAATAAATTTCGGAATGAATAGCGCCATCGCCATCGCGATGAGCGTGCACACAGCTAATAAGAACCCAACCAAAAAACGAGTGTGCACTACGGCTTGTTCCGAGGCGAGCATCAAGGCGTCTGAGCGCTTGTTGATCATGTCTTTGAGTGCGTAGATGTGCTGGCGCATCTCATTAAAAGCTTGGTTGCCGTCTTTAAAACTAATTTCTATGGCGGTGGTGCGGCCTTCGCGGGTGTTGGTGGTGCGGGCGGTGACGACATTTTTAGTTAACTGCTCCCAGCGTTCCGCGGCAACTCCATAGGCATTATATTCGGCAGTCAGCTCGGCATCTGGCACGGCGGTGCGGAAGGCGCGCAGTTTTTCTCGCGCCGCCGCTAGGCTTTTTTCATGGGCCTCGGCGGCTTGGATAAATTCCGCCGACTCGGGGTTTAGAAATAATAAGCTGCGCTCTTGCGCCAGTACTTTGTGTACTTCTGAGTCGGCTTCCAGTAGGTCATTGGCGGCGGTTAAATTAACGCGCCCCAGCAGCTTTATATGCTGGTCGATGGAGGCGAGTTGTACGAGCGTTATAGCGCCTAATGCGGCGCTGAGGCCGGTAATAACAATAATGGGTAGAAGCAATTTATTTTTAAGGGTAAGTCCATATAGCCACTGCATAAGGTGTGCTCTATTTGGCTTTTTCAAGTTCGTCAAGGTTGATGCCCACACAGAGCGCGCCAATCACCGTGCCGCCATCCACCACGGGCACGGATATTTGCACTAGATAGGCTTTGGCGCTGTCATCAAATTTGCTTTTGCTAATGTCCACTCCGCCTGCACCGCCTTTATAGGCATTGGTGAATTTATCTTCGTCGCCTTGCCAGTAGTCAGAGGTTTTATTGGTCATGGCAACATTCGCACCCTGATTGTCCATGAGGATGCTTTCAAAAAAATAGGGTTTAGTGGCTTCTAATTGGTTTAATTCATTAGCGGCGGCATTTTTCATGAGGGCTTTCATTTGCTCGTCAAGCCCCGTAGCGGCCATCCATTCTTTATCGCGTTTTTGTATAGCCTCTAGGCTCATTTTTTTTGCGTTTTGTTCTTTTACCGCAGCGATTAATGCGGGGTTCTCGCCCCATTTTTTTATTGTGGGGATCAACCCGTTGAGCATGTCGCCGCTGTCCGCCTGCGCGCTCAGGCTGAGGCCTAGGCAGGCACCGGTGACTATCAGCGCGCAGCTTGCGCGCATCCAAAAAGGCGTTTTGATTCTAAAAGATAACATGCTAATTCCTGGGGGTAAGGGTGATATTAAAGGGGATACATGAGTAATAGATGCTGGAGCACTGTGCGTCAAGCTGTGAGTATGTTTACTCGCAGCGCCATCGTCTAGGGGAAAAAATACGCACAATAGATGCTATGAATTACCCATCACTAAATTTTTTTTTAACCGCGCGTTCCATAGCCTGGGATTTCGATCGAGCGATGGTGCTGCAACTCAACACTTTCGCAGCTTGCCGGGAGGGGCGGGTAAATCGAGCGGCGCAGATTCCCGCGTGCCTAGTTAGCCCGTTTAGTTAATGTGGCGATAAATGTTGGCGAAAAAAAATGTTTTAGTTATTTGCTTTTTTACTTGCTGAGCACTCAGCCTCGGAGGGATTCGCTTGCGCTAGTTAAAGACAGGGGGATTTCCGAGCTGAGGTTTAACCCTCAGCTGAAAAGGGCCATCACTAATTGCTCGATGGGCCCGCAGTAGGGGGATTTCAGTTTCCCTAAAAGCCTCGCGCGATTATGTAGCGGGCAAGGGCCCTTAGGGGTTCTGCGCGCTCATCGAAGAGGACAATGCTCTGGAGGGCATCATCCACCAAACGGTGGGCGTGTTGGCGAGCGGCACTTAGACCTAACAGGCTTACATAGGTGGATTTGTTCAGCTGAACATCGGCACCCTGTTGTTTGCCAAGGGTTGCGGTATCGCCTGTGACATCCAAAATATCGTCCTGCACCTGGAAGGCAAGGCCTATGGCACGGGCGTAGCGGCCCAGTGCATCAAGCCGCTCAGGCTCGTTTTCCCCGGCACTAAGAGCACCCATGATTACCGCTGCTTCTATTAGGGCGCCGGTCTTGTGGCGGTGCATGAGTTCAAGCGCGGCCAAGTCGATAGCCTGATTGGTAGCGGCCATGTCCAGTGCCTGGCCCGCCACCATACCCAGAGCGCCAGCGGCTTGGCTGAGGTGTTCGATGAGGGCTAGGCGAGTTGTGGCTGAGGCATCGGCCCGCACGAGCTGGTTAAAGGCGAGGGCCTGCAGTGCATCGCCAGCGAGAATGGCGGTCGCCTCGCCATAGGCTATATGACAGGTGGGCTGACCACGGCGCAGGCTGTCGTTGTCCATGGCGGGCAGGTCGTCGTGGATCAGGCTGTAGGCGTGGATGGCTTCCAAGGCTACAGCGGCTGCCCGGGTAGCGGCCGTAGCACCGCCGCAGGCCTGCGCCGCGGCCAGCGTCAAAATAGGCCGCACGCGTTTACCGCCTAACAATAGGCTGTAGCCCATGGCATCTATGAGGTGCTGGCTACCGGGCACTGCGCTGGGTAATGCATCGGCCAGCCACTGATTGACCTCCTGGGCGCGGGCCTCTAAATAGGCGCTTAGGTCAAAGGCCATTAGGTGGTTTCCTCGGGATCAAAAGGCGCCGTATCGCCCTTGGCAAGCAGAATTTCAACCCGCTGCTCAGCCTCTTGCAGGGCTTGTTGGCATTCGCGGGAGAGTTTGATGCCGTCTTCAAAGGCTTTTAAGGATTCATCCAGGCTCATGGAGCCCTTTTCCATCGCACTAACCAAGCTCTCCAGTGCGCTGAGGGATTTTTCAAAATCGATTTTTTTCTTGGCGGCCACTTGGGGTTCCTCATCTATAGCGAATGCGCGCAGCTTCGCGAAAAAGGCGGAACACTAGCTTGCCGCCTCGCCCTGCTGCAAGCCCCAGCGGCATAAAACTATTTCGCAGGTGAAGTCGGGTTTTTATGTCTACAGTTACTACACGCTAGATTAACTTCTGGGTGGAGGCGCCCGTGGATTTGGCAACCCTCATTGGGCTGGTCGGAGTGACATTTTTATTAGCCTTCGCGGCTTCATTAAGCGGCGGGTTGGCGATGTTTTTTGATGTGCCCTCCCTAATAATCGTGGTGGGGGGCTCATTTTTTGTGGTGATGGCGAAGTTTGGTATGGCGCAGTTTCTCGGCGCAGGCAAAGTAGCTAGCCATGCGTTGCAGATTAAAGCCCTTGAACCGCAGGATTTGATCGTTGAACTGGTGGGCCTGGCCGATGTAGCGCGCCGTGGCGGCCTCTTAGCGTTGGAGGATCGGCGTATTTCTAACCCGTTTTTAAAGCGGGGTGTGGAGTTGCTGGTGGACGGGCAAGACCCCGACCTAGTCAAAGCCCTGCTGGTAAAAGAAAAGCAGGAATCGGCTCAGCGCCATCAGCGAGCCGCCCAGGTGTTCAGCGCGTTTGGTGAAGTGTCGCCCGCCATGGGCATGATCGGTACCCTGGTGGGGCTGGTGAGTATGCTGGGCAATATGTCCGACCCCAAAGCCATTGGCCCCTCCATGGCCGTGGCGCTGCTCACAACTTTATACGGCGCCGTGTTAGCCAACTGTGTGTTCATTCCCCTGGCCGATAAACTGCGCCTGCGGGCTCAGGAAGAATCCTCCTGCAAAAGCCTCATGCTCGATGGCGTGCTGGCCATACAGCAGGGGCTCAATCCGCGTTTAGTGGAATCCATGCTGCGAGCATATCTGCCCGAAGGCCAACGCAAAGGGAGAAAGTAGGCCATGTATTTTAGCGATGATGACGAGCCCACCCCCGTCCATACAAAGGCGCCGCCCTGGGTAATCACCTTTGCGGATCTTATGTCCTTGCTCATGTGTTTTTTTGTCCTGCTGTTGGCCTACAGCGAAATGGACGCGAAAAAATTCGCTGAAGTTGCCAGCTCCATGCAGGGCAGCTTGGGCAACGGTGCCATTCCTCAAGAGGGCACCGGCTTAATTCCCATGCCGGTGCCCCAGAACGAGTCCGCGGACACGCCGCCGGAACAACCCTCAGAGCAGGATCAGGAAGCCAAAGCCCTGCTGGAAAAGCTCAACCAAACGCTTGCGCAAACCCAAGCCGATGCCCAGCAACTGGCTCAGCGCTTACAAGGCCAGATGGAGCGGGGCGAGTTGGAGATAGAGACCGACGGCCCCAATATCATTGTGCGTCTGCGGGAGCAGGGCAGTTTTGAGTCTGGCTCGGCCGATCTCAACCCCCAGGCCCAGGCCACCCTCGCCACCATCGAGAGTGTATTGCAGACTAAACAAGGGCGTATTTTGGTGCTGGGCCATACGGACGACGTCCCCATCAAAACTCCCCGTTTTCGCTCCAACTGGGAACTCTCCGCCGTGCGTGCGGTGGCCGTGGCGGATGCCTTGATGAATTCAGGCCTACTGGCGCGCAGCCGTTTTGAAGTGACTGGTTTTGCCGACACCCATCCGCTCACCGGTAACGACAGCGCCCAAGGACGAGCGCGCAATCGGCGGGTAGAAATAGTCATCGCCCAGGACCTAAACCCCAATTTAACCGAGCAAGAGCGCTTGCTGTTGGAGCGCACCAGTAGCAATCCATTGTTAAAGCCTCGCCAGGTTCGCCCCAAACCCAAGGGTGCGCTGCCAGACCATATTTTCTAGGAGTCATCATGGAGCGCAGGCAATACTTTCGGATCAACGACACCCTCGGCTTCTCCTACCGGCTGATCGGCGAAAGTAAAAAAGAAGACACCTTTTGGTCTTCCCTCACCCAAATGGATGAGCAGATCAATCAGCTGCTGGGGCTTGTCGCCCACAAACAGCCCCAGTTGAGCAAATTATTGGGGCTTATGAACCAAAAGCTGGAGCGCATCGCCAGTCAGCTAATGCTCGATGGCGAGCTTATGCAAAAAATGGCCAGCCGGGTGGGGGAGGTGAATATTAGTGCCTGTGGCATAGGCTTTACCCATCCGCAAGCCGTGGCGGCGAAAAGCCAAATCGCCCTTAAGCTCCACCTGCTGCCCAGCGACACCCGAGTGGCCGCCGAAGGTAAGGTGGTTGAGTGCTCTGCTCAGGCCGACGGCCTCTACTACTGGCGGGTTAAGTTTACCCGCATGGCGGAGGCGGAGCGGGACCTGTTGATTCGTCATTTGATTGAGCGTCAGCGCCAGCAGATTAAGGAGTCCAGATCACAAAACGACGCCGTGTAGGAAATATCGCACACGCATTGGCGCAAAACGCCGCTTGGTAAATTTGAGCCACCGACTAAACTGCTCGCACTTGAATGGACCTAGTGACAAGGAGCAGGCGCAAGGACGGATAAGGGATCACCGAGGAGGGTTAAGGATTAACATACTGTGAGAATTGGCCGCGACATGAGGTTGCGGTTTTTTTTTGCCCCAAGGTTTAAATTGCCCTTGGCAGACCTGCGGCAGCGGCGTACCATCCGCTGGCAACACGCGATGTGCGTTGCAAGGCAGTACCCCTCCCAGTACACGCTTTAGGCTCCACGCCTGCATCGACCCTAGGTCGCCCACGCCCAAACCTCCTAAAACCCTGCCTGCCCAAGGCGGGGTTTTTCTTTTGGGCGTATCAACTTCGGCGAAACCCGTTTTGAGCGTTTAATTCAGTGGGTTGCTGTGCCATTATTTAGATTATTTCCATTTTGACTAAAACCTGTTGGAGTACACATGAGCCAGGTGAGCATCGCCTTAGATATCCGCGCCAATTTGGGGGAATGTCCCCGCTGGGATGAAGAAACCCAGTTGCTGTATTGGGTGGATATTAATAACAAACAGCTGCACCGGTTCAACCCGGCCACAGGGCAGGACGACTTCCTCACCTTTGAGCAAGAAATCGGTTGTTTCGCGCTGCGCAAGCAGGGTGGTTTTGTATTGGGCATGCGCCACGGATTTTATTTGCTCGACGGCTGGAACACAGACCTGCAGTTTATGGCGGATCCAGAAGCCCACCTGGAGAAAAACCGCTTCAATGACGGCCGTGTGGATGCTTCAGGGCGCTTGTGGGCCGGCAGTGTTTACCCGCCCAAAGATTACAACGGCGCCAATATCTATTCCTTAAATCCTGATGGGGTAGTGACCCATCAAGTGGGCGACCTTCTCACCGCCAATGGCATTGCCTTCAGCCCCGATAGCCGCACGCTTTATTACGCCGACACACCCAGCCACGCCATTATGGCGGCGGACTTTGACCTGGCGGCAGGCACCATCAGTAACACCCGCGTGTTCCACCAATTTCCCCACGGCCAGGGCCGCCCAGACGGCGCCTGTGTGGATTCCGAAGGTTATTATTGGACGGCGCTATATGAAGGTGGCCGCGTGGTGCGCCTAAACCCCGCCGGTGAAATTGTGCAGGAGATTCACCTGCCGGTACGCTGCCCCACCATGCCCGCTTTTGGTGGGGCCGATTTAAAAACCCTGTATATCACCAGCGTCAGCAGCCGCCCCGAGTCTGAATTGGCCGAGTACCCACACTCCGGCGCCCTATTCAAGGTGCAAGTCGAGGTGGCGGGGCGAGTGGAATATCGCTTTGGGGGTTAAGCCTCTGGCTTAAGCAGGGCCATAGCTGCCATCCGACATAGGGTGGTAATTGATGGATGTGACTTGAGAGTTGGGTATTGCGCCTCCCTGCAACGGGGAGTTTGATGCCTCCGGGCGTGCCTGATGGGTGGGCTGCCAAGCTGGCACTAAAACCTGTGCTGTCTTATGTGCCACGGCAGGCTAATCTAGGCATAGTTTCTGCTAACTACAGGCCGATGCGTAACCGACTCACGCTTGGACGCTGCGCCCGCCTGTGGATCATCAGGTTTCCGCGCGGCGGTGAGCACGCATAGGGCAAGTTGGTGGGCCGTAGTTTCGGCCTGCAGACGCGAATAACCTTGCAATTAGCCTATTATTCTTACAATAAGAGCGATGTACCATGACCCCGACACCCCCGCCAAAACCCCGCCGACAACAAATACTCGATGCCTTCGCCAGCATGCTGGAAGCCAGTCCTGGTGTGCGCATTACCACCGCCGCCCTGGCAAAAGAAGTTGGAGTGTCAGAAGCTGCCCTTTATCGTCACTTTCCCAGTAAAACAAAAATGTTCGAGGGGCTGATTGATGCGATTGAAGAGGCGATTTTGCTGCCGGCTGCGGCCATTGCCGCCAAAGATGAATTAACAGCACTCAATCGCTGCGAGGACATTTTTGCCCTCTTGCTGCAGTTCTGTCAGGCGAGCCCTGGTGTAACGCGAATTCTTACGGGGGATGCTCTGGCCGGTGAAACGGATCGACTGCATTTGCGCATAGTGCATTTTTACGAGCGCTTGGAGAGCATTCTTAAGCAGGTCTTGCGAGAGGCTGAGCTGGCGGAAGGCTTGGAGTTCTGCCTGCCGGTTTCACACACCGTGCACTTATGGCTGGCCTTGGTGGAAGGGCGCATCGCTCAGTACGTGCGCAGCCAATTCAGTCAGTCGCCCCTGGTGCAGTGGAAGGAGTCTTGGGCGGTGATGTCACGCGGCTTTATTCGCCACTCCGAGGTGTCTCTGGCCTAGTGCCACACACCGGGCAATGCGGGTCTTTGGCGAGCCTGATGGTTTGCCATTGCCCCCGCAGGCCATCGAACAATTGCAGCCTGCCGGCTAGGCTTTCACCGCAGCCGATCATTATCTTCACCGCTTCTAAGGCCTGATAGCTACCGATGACACCGACCAGTGGAGCGATTACACCGCTTTGGCTGCAGGTCAGTTGTGTTTCGGCCAAGTCGGGGTAGAGGCAGCTGTAACAGGGCGCTGCCGCACCTAGGTTAAATACCGCAATCTGCCCGCTAAAACCAATGGCCGCGCCGCTGACTAAGGGTTTACCCGCGTGCACACACGCGCGGTTGATGGCCTGGCGGGTGGTAAAGTTATCACAGCAGTCCACCACTAGGTCTACCTCTGCCACAAGCCCCCCAAGTTGAGTCTCGTCAAGGTACTGTGCAAGGGCCTGTACCTGGCAGTGGGGGTTGAGGAGGGCAATCTGTTGTTGGGCCGAGTGCGCTTTATTCTGCCCTAGGCTTGAGGTGTGGTGGATGACCTGGCGCTGCAGGTTGGAGAGATCCACCTGATCGTGATCAGCCAGAACGAGTTGGCCCACGCCCGCAGCGGCCAGGTATAGGGCCACGGGGGAGCCTAGGCCGCCTAAGCCTATGATTAAAACCCGGGCTTTTTTCAGCGCTTCTTGGCCGGCCAGGTCCACTTCGGGCAGCAAAATGTGGCGGCTGTAGCGCAACAATTCATCATCATTGAGCTGTTCAAGATGGCTCATTGGAATCCTCCGGCCATTGCCCCAGGCTCATACGCGGCTGTCCGCCCAAATCCGCTTGCCAGCGCACTTGTCTAAAGCCGCGCTCGGTTAGCCACTCTGTTACCGCCTCGGCCTGTTGCCAGCCGTGTTCCAACACCAGCCAGCCGCCGGGGGTTAGAACCTCTGGCGCCTTGGCGATAATAGTGTAGAGATCCTGCAAGCCTTGGTTCTCAGCAACCAAGGCACTGGTAGGTTCAAAGCGCAGGTCACCCTCGCCTAGGTGCGGGTCGGCGGCATCTATATACGGGGGGTTGCTGAGGATAAGCTCAAAGCGGCGGCCCGCGAGGGCGCTAAACCAGTCGGATTCGAGCAGTTCAACGGGCAGCTTAAGATGTTGGCTGTTGGTGTTTGCCAGCAGGAGAGCTTGCGCTGAGCGATCGGTAGCCGTGATCCGCCAGTGGGGTCGCTCCTGGGCCAGTGCCAATGCAATTGCGCCTGTGCCCGTGCCCAGATCCAGCGCCCGGCACTGGGCGGGCAGAGGGAGGGTCAGCGCCGTTTCTACCAGCAGTTCGGTTTCAGGCCGAGGGATGAGGGTGGCGGGGCTTACACTCAGCGGCAGCGACCAGAATTCTCGTTCGCCCACTATGTAGGCTATAGGTTCACCGGCCTCGCGGCGGCTTAAACAGGCGTAAAAGTACTGCTGCTGGGCCGCGCTGAGTTCGCGCTCCGGCCAGGCCCGCAGGTAACTGCGGGGCTTGCTGAGGCAGTGGCACAGCAGTACTTCTACATCCCGCCGGGCGCTATCGCCGCTGAGGCGGCTGCTCTGGGCCAGGGCCTGACGGATGCTGAGGCTCATCGACCGCCGGGTGGGATTAGTGGACGTGGCCGTGGGCGATTTCTTCTTCGTCCGCTTCGCGCACGCCTTCAATGCTCACATCAAAATGCAGCACCTTACCCGCCAGTGCGTGGTTGGAATCCACGGTCACTTCATCGTCGGTCACATCTTTAACGATGACGTACTGAATGTGGTTGTCGTCCGCCTGCGCTTGAAATTCCATGCCGACTTCGATGGTGTCGATACCGCTGAAGGCGGCGCGGGGCAGGGTTTGAATCAGGTCTGGGTCGATCTCGCCGTAGGCGTCTTCCGGCTGTACCACTACTTTAAGCGTCTCACCGGCGCTTTTGCCTGCCAGCGCCCGCTCCAGGCCAATAATGATGTGACCTAAACCCTGGATGTAGCTCATGGGCTCTGAACCTGCGGAGGAGTCTATGATGTTGCCCTCGTCATCGGTGAGGGTGTAATGGATAGAAACGACGCAGTTGTCTGCAATTTTCACGGGTGACTCCTCGCGCCAAGAGCGCATAAAAAACGGCGCTAGGCGCCAAAAAATCAAGCAGCTGTACTGCTTGTGTGTAATCAGAGGATGGATGCTGAAGCCTTCAATCGGTTTGGCAGAGCCTTGCCGTTTTGGCTCAGCCTTACCAGATCGGCTGAGCCTTATAAGTGGCGAGAGCCATTGTGTCCAGCGATTTTTATAGGTTCAGCGGTGTACTGGGTTACAGCTCATCCCCAGTGGTGTGGGGTTTTTTATAGCCTTTGTAGCCGCCCCGATTGTTCTGCCCACGGTAAGGGTTAGCCCCAGCCTGGGCGGGCGCGCTGCCGGGGCTGACATAGCTGCCTGAGCCGCTGGTGTAGGTCGGTTTGGCTGAGCCTGAGGCGTAGGGTTTTTTGGCGCCTTGGCCTTGGTAACTGCCTTTGGAGGACTTGCCCTTGTAGCCGCCACCGTAAGCCTGCTGGCCGTTGGCATGTTGTTTGTGTCCATTGGCCGGGCGTTTGTGGGCGGGCTTATCGTCCAGGGCTTTGAGCTTATCCAAGGGAATATCAGCGCGGTTGCCAAAGGATTGCAGCTTGGCTTCCGTGCGGTAATCTCCGTCCGCCGGGCGTTGGTAGACGCCCACATAGGCGGGCTGAGTGTGATTCTTTTTGCCGCCATAGGCGGGTTTACTGGCGCCGTTATGTTTGGGTTTGTCCTGCCAGGAGCGGTTATCGCCGCCGCCGTTGTACGGCTTTTTCTCGCCCCGCGGGAAGGTTTTGGCCTTGTTGTCGGCGTTTTTGTGGGGGTGTTTTTTAAAGCCGTTTTTGCCGGGAGTTGAGCGTTCAGTGCGCTCATTATTGTCCTGCCGAAAGCTACTATCCTGCCGAAAGCTACTATCCTGCCGAAAGCCACTGTCCTGGCGAGAGCCGGTATCCTGCCGAGGGCGCGCTTCCCGTTGGGCGGGGGCAGCTTGCTCCGCTTTGGCAGCGGGCAGATTGCGGCTTAAGCGTTTGCGCGCGGGTGCCATGCCATCGTTACTGGGGGCGAGGCTAGGCGTCGCTGGTTCCAGCTGTACCGAGGCTGCCTGCGCACTGGCGCGGGGGGTATCGGGGCGGCGGTTGTGCGGTTTCACTTTGGGCTTATGCACCTTGGGGGCGCCCTTAAGGCCCTTGCTTTCGGGCACGGCGTGCTCAGGCTCAAAGCCTTTGATGGTGTCGCGGGTGAGCTTGCGGTCGATGAGTTTTTCAATGTCCCACAGCTGGTGAAATTCATCCGCGCTGACCAGGGAAATTGCCCGGCCCTTTGCGCCAGCTCGGCCGGTGCGGCCGATGCGGTGTACATAGTCTTCAGGCACATTGGGTAGGTCGAAATTCACTACCTGGGGCAGTTCGGCTATATCCAGGCCGCGGGCGGCTATATCGGTGGCCACCAGTATGTTCACTCGACCGCGTTTGAAGTCTTCGAGAGCTTTTAAGCGCGCCGCCTGGCTTTTATTGCCGTGGATGGCGCTGGAGCGTATCTCTTCTTTGTTCAAAAACGCGGCGAGTTTGTTGGCGCCGTGTTTGGTGCGGGTAAACACCAGGGCTTGGCGCCAGTCGCGGCTGGTGATCAGGTGGCTGAGCAGTTCGGCCTTGCGGGTCTTGTCCACCGGGTGGATCCATTGATCCACCGTCTCTGCAGTAGAGTTTTTCGGGCTGACGTTGATCTCCACCGGGTTGTGCAAAATGCCCAGGGCCAGCTGGCGGATGTCATCGGAAAAGGTGGCGGAGAAGAGTAGGTTTTGGCGTTTAGCGGGCAGAAGGGCAAGGATTTTTTTGATGTCGTGGATAAAACCCATATCCAACATGCGATCAGCTTCATCAAGTACCAGGAACTCGACATCGCTAAAGCCAATGGCGTTTTGCTGGTAGAGATCCATCAAGCGGCCCGGTGTGGCGATAAGCACATCGGCGCCCTTGCGCAGGGCCATCATCTGCGGGTTGATTTTCACCCCGCCGTACACCACGGCCGAGCGCATGGTCATGTGTTGGCCATAGGTGGCGACGCTCTCGCCCACTTGAGCGGCCAGTTCTCGCGTGGGGGTTAGCACAAGGGCGCGGCAGCGGTTGCTGGCGGCGCTTTTGCCCGGCCGCAGCAATTGCAGCAGGGGCAGGGTGAAGCCGGCGGTTTTGCCGGTGCCGGTCTGGGCGGCCGCCATCACATCGCGACCTTCTAATATGGCCGGTATGGCCTGTTCTTGTATGGGAGAGGGGGCTGTGTAGCCTTTTTCTTCAATAGCACGCAACAAATCATCGGCCAGGCCGAGATGGGCAAACGCAGTCATCATGTCGTCTCAAAGGACTTGCGGCAGCCTGTAGGCCGCAATATCTAATCTAGGGGAACACTGCCAGCGAAAACACCAGAGCAAAACCGTCGCGTGATTTTAAGAAGGGGGGTTGAGTGTCTGCGAGAGGGTGCAGAGGGTGCGAAGGCTTTGAGGGAGTACAAGCTCAGTCAAAGGCAGGTGAAGAAAGCATAACACAGCTTTGGCCAAATGGCTGTGCAGCCCGGCAAAATGTCTGCCAAGCGGCTTATGCGCGCGGCTTTGCGCCTGCGGCGATTGAGGCGAAAGGCCGAATCTGCTAGTCTGCCGCCCCGTTCAGCCAGGCAACCATCGCCTGTGCGCCCTATTGTGCTGGTGGCCATTGGTGCCTGCCGCGCAATGTCCAGCGCCCCTGCGCGCATGTTTACACTCAAGGTTTTAAGCGTTTCATGACTCGTTTTGTATTTGTGACCGGTGGGGTGGTGTCCTCACTGGGTAAAGGTATTGCGTCAGCGTCCTTGGCCGCCGTGCTCGAAGCGCGCGGCCTTAAAGTGACCATCATGAAGCTCGACCCTTACATCAACGTAGACCCAGGCACCATGAGCCCTTTCCAGCACGGCGAGGTGTACGTCACCGATGACGGCGCCGAGACGGATTTGGACCTGGGCCACTACGAGCGCTTCTTGCGCACCCGCATGACCCGCCGCAACAACTTCACCACCGGCCGCGTGTACGAAACCGTGCTGCGCAAAGAGCGCCGGGGCGATTATTTAGGCGGCACCGTACAGGTGATTCCGCATATTACCGATGAAATCAAACGCCGCATTTTAGAGGGCGGTGAGGGCTATGATGTGGCCCTAGTGGAAGTGGGCGGCACGGTGGGCGATATTGAATCCCAACCGTTTTTAGAAGCCATCCGCCAGCTAAAAGTCGATATGGGGCCAAGTAATGCCCAGCTGATACACCTCACCCTGGTTCCCTATATAGCCACCGCCGGTGAGACCAAAACTAAACCCACCCAGCACTCGGTAAAAGAACTGCGCACCATCGGCCTGCAGCCGGACTTTTTGCTTTGCCGCTCGGAAATCGCCGTGGATGAAGATTCCCGCCGCAAAATTGCCCTGTTTACCAACGTGAGTTTTGACTGCGTGGTTCCATTGCCCGATTGCGACACCATCTACCGCATTCCCCGCCTATTACAGGCCCACAAGCTCGACGCCATTTTGCTCAAACACTTTGGTATTGAGGCGCCGGAGGCGGATTTGAGCGAGTGGGACCGGGTAATCGAAGGCAAGTTACACCCCACCAAAGCTGTGACCATTGCCATGGTGGGCAAATACATGGATCTGCTCGATGCTTATAAATCCCTCATCGAAGCCCTCTCCCACGCCGGTATTCGCACCTTTACCCAGGTGAATTTTAAATTTATCAACGCCGAAGACTTAGAAGAGCAGGGCCTTAAACTGCTCGAAGGCGCCGACGGTATTTTGGTGCCCGGCGGTTTTGGCGAGCGCGGGTTGGAAGGCAAGCTGATGGCCGTGCGCCACGCCCGCGAGAACAAAATCCCCTACCTCGGTATTTGTTTGGGCATGCAGTCGGTGGTGATTGAATTTGCCCGCAACGTATTGGGCTGGAGCGATGCTAACTCCACCGAATTCGACCCCAAAAGCAGCCACCCCGTGATCGGCCTGATCACCGAATGGATCACCGCCGAAGGCGCGGTGGAAACCCGCGATGAATCCTCCGACCTTGGCGGCACCATGCGCCTAGGCGCCCAGGAGTGCCGCCTGGTGAAAGGCTCTAAAGCGCGCGCCATTTACGGCTCGGATTTAATCCGCGAGCGCCACCGCCACCGTTATGAGGTGAACAACCGCTACCTGGACGCTCTGCGCCAGGCGGGCTTGAGTATCGGCGGCTGGTCCGCGGATGACACTCTGGTTGAAGTGGTGGAATTGCCGGAGCATCCCTGGTTTGTGGCCTGTCAGTTCCACCCTGAATTTACCTCCACCCCCCGCGACGGCCACCCCTTGTTCACCAGTTATATCCAGGCCGCCGTAGCCCACAAAGAGGCCAATGCATGAGCGCAACCCCTGTGATTAAGGTCGGCGCTCTGCCGGTCGCCAACCACCTGCCCATGGTGTTGTTTGGCGGTATGAATGTATTGGAGTCGCGGGATTTGGCGCTTAAGGTGGCCGAGCATTACGTCACCGTGACGCAAAAACTGTGCATTCCCTATGTGTTTAAGGCCTCCTTTGATAAGGCCAACCGCTCCTCCATCCACTCCTACCGAGGCCCTGGCTTGGATGAGGGCCTGAGTATCTTCGCCGAGATAAAACGCACCTTTGGAGTGCCGGTGATTACCGATGTGCACGAACCCCACCAGGCCGCTCCGGTGGCCGAGGTGTGTGATGTGATTCAGCTGCCGGCGTTTTTGGCGCGCCAGACGGACCTAGTTGCCGCCATGGCGGCTACCGGGGCGGTCGTTAACGTGAAAAAACCGCAGTTTTTAAGCCCCGGCCAGATGAAAAACATAGTGGAGAAATTCCGCGAGTGCGGCAACGAGCAGGTGCTCTTGTGTGAGCGCGGCTCTTGCATGGGCTATGACAACCTGGTGGTGGATATGCTGGGCTTTCGCACCATGCGCGAGTGCACGGGCAACCTGCCGGTTATTTTTGATGTGACCCATTCCCTGCAGTGCCGCGACCCCATGGGCGCCGCCTCCGGTGGGCGCCGCCATCAGGTAGCGGAATTGGCCCGTGCCGGTATGGCGGTAGGCCTGGCCGGTTTGTTTTTAGAAGCACACCCCGACCCGGATAAGGCCCGCTGCGACGGCCCCAGCGCCTTGCCGCTGGATCAGCTAGAGCCTTTCTTAACCCAGATGAAAGCCATTGACGAGCTGGTGAAATCCCTGCCCGCCTTGGACATTCGCTAATTTTGTACACCCCTTTCACTCGACAGAACGAACAACGGAGACATCATGAGCACAATAGTTAACGTAACCGGTTTTGAAGTAATGGATTCCCGTGGCAACCCCACGGTGATGGCAGAAGTGGTCTTAGCCTGCGGCGCCGTCGGCAGCGCTTGCGCACCCTCCGGGGCCTCCACCGGCTCGCGCGAAGCCTTAGAGCTGCGCGATGGCGACAAAAGCCGTTACCTGGGCAAGGGCGTGTTAAAAGCCGTTGCCAACATCAACGACACCATCAAGCCTCTGCTGCTGGGTAAAGAAGCCGCCAACCAGCGCGAACTGGACAACATCATGTTGGCCGCCGACGGCACTGAGAACAAATCCAAGCTGGGCGCCAACGCCATTTTGGCTGTGTCTTTAGCCGCTGCTAAAGCCGCCGCCATCAGCAAAAAAGTACCGCTTTACGCCCACATCGCCGATATCAACGGCACCCCAGGCCGCTACAGCATGCCGGTGCCTATGATGAACATCATCAACGGCGGTGAGCACGCGGATAACAACGTCGATATTCAAGAGTTCATGATTCAACCGGTAGCTGCGAAAACCTTCGCCGACGCCCTGCGCATGGGTGCAGAAGTCTTCCACAGCCTGAAAAAAGTACTCTCCGGCCGTGGCCTGAACACCGCCGTGGGCGATGAAGGCGGCTTTGCACCGAACCTGCCTTCAAATGAAGCGGCCCTGCAAGCCATAGCCGAAGCCGTTGCCGCTGCCGGTTATAAGCTCGGCACCGACATCACCCTAGCCCTGGACTGCGCCGCCTCCGAGTTCTACAAAGAAGGCCGCTACCACTTGGACGGCGATGGCAAAACCTTCAGCTCTGCGGAGTTTGCTGATTACCTGGCCGACCTCGCCGCCCGTTACCCCATTTTGTCCATTGAAGACGGTATGGATGAAAGCGACTGGGCCGGTTGGAAAGTGCTGACCGATAAAATCGGCAGCAAGATCCAACTCGTTGGCGATGACCTGTTTGTTACCAACACCAAAATCCTCAAAGAAGGCATCGACAAATCCATCGCCAACTCGATTTTGATTAAATTCAACCAGATCGGCTCCTTAAGCGAGACCCTGGACGCCATCAAAATGGCCCAGGATGCAGGCTACACGGCGGTTATCTCTCACCGCTCGGGTGAGACCGAAGACACCACCATTGCTGACTTGGCCGTGGCCACTGCCGCAGGCCAAATCAAAACCGGTTCCCTCTCGCGCTCCGACCGCGTCGCCAAATACAACCGCTTGCTGCGCATCGAAGCTGAGCTGGGCGCTAAGGCTGCGTACAAAGGCCGCGCTGAGTTTAAATAAGCTGCACCCTAAAGCCTCGGCTTAGCCGGGGCTTTTTTATGGTGGCCGCCATGGCGTGTGTGGAGCGGCTTCTGTCAATTTCCTGCGGCCTGTTTGATGCGTTATTTGGTAATCGCCCTGCTAGTGCTTTTAGGTTATCTGCAATACCGCCTCTGGATGGCCGAGGGCGGTTTTGTGGATGTGGCGCGTTTGAACAAAGAAATCGCCCGCCAGGAGCGCGAAAACACCGCCCTGCGCGAGCGCAACCGCGTGTTGTTGGCGGAAGTGGAGTCCCTCAAGCAGGGCGTAGATACATTAGAAGAGCGCGCCCGCACGGATATGGGTATGGTTAAAGAAGGCGAGACGTTTTTTCTGTTTTTAAAAGATAACCACAAACCCCAATGATCACCGCTCCTCCGCCCCGCCTCTGGGTGCTAATCCCCGCTGCAGGCAGCGGCAGCCGCATGCAGGCGGCCAAGCCCAAACAATACCTGCCTCTGGCGGGTAAAACTCTGCTGGAAGTTACCCTCAGCAAGTTTGTAAACCGCGCCGATATTGACGGCTTAGTGCTGGTTGCCGCCGAGTGTGATCCTGACCTTGCCGCCCTTGAGCTTAATGTGCAGAGCTGTATTGGCGGCGCCAGCCGGGCCGAATCGGTGCTGGCCGGGCTTAAATATCTGTTAGCCCAGAGCGCTACCGAAGCTGATTATGTGCTGGTGCACGATGCGGCGCGGCCCTGTGTGACCTCAGAGCGCATCGACGCCCTAATTAACGCTGTGCTGAGCCAACAACGCGGCGGCCTCTTGGCCTGTCCGGTGAGTGATACCCTCAAACAGGCTGACACCCTCAAACAGGCTGACAGCCATACGCCTGCTGCCGCCATCAACACCCTGGATCGCCGCCATATTTGGCAGGCCCACACGCCGCAAATGTTCGGGCTTGGCGCGTTAAAACAGGCTTTAGAACAGGCGGCTGTCTTAGGGCGAGAGGTGACCGATGAAGCCTCCGCCATGGAGTTTATGGGTGCGCAGCCACTGTTGGTGGCCGACCGCCGCGACAATATCAAAGTGACTCTGCCGGAGGATTTGGCTCTGGCAGAGTTTATTCTGCAACGCCACGAGGAGCAGGGCCTATGAATATCCGTATCGGCCAGGGTTTTGATGTACACGCCTTTGGCCCCGGCGACAAAATTGTCATGGGTGGCGTAGTGATTCCCTACAGCCAGGGCCTCATTGCGCATTCCGATGGCGATGTGTTGTTGCATGCGCTCTGTGATGCCCTATTGGGCGCCGCCGCTCTGGGCGATATAGGCCGCCACTTTCCCGACACCGATCCCGCCTACGCCAATGCCGACAGCCGCGCCCTGTTGCGCATGGTGGTAGCCAAGGTGCGCGCCAAGGGGTTTAAGGTGGTGAACGCAGACATGACGATTATTGCCCAGGCGCCGAAAATGGCCCCTTATATACCGCGTATGCTGCCCTTGATTGCCGAGGATCTAGCCCTTGCCAGTGATGCGCTGAATATTAAAGCCACCACCACGGAACACTTGGGATTCACCGGTCGCAAGGAGGGCATCGCCTGTTTGGCGAGTGTATTAATTCGCGAGATTTGAATGCGGAGCTGCCAGCCCCTAATTGGGGGGGCGGGTAAATGTGCCTTCAAAAACACCTAGCCTGAAGGCTTATGGAATTGAGCCTGGTTTTTTACATCACAGCAACAGAGGGTTTTCCACAATAATAAAAACTACCCAGCTACTTTAAATAACCCCCGGCACACCCGCGCCGTCATTTTGCTTTAGCGTGTTTTAGGCTGTGTGCCGTCCCGTATTTTTATCATCATTTAAGCGAATCTACTATGTTAGACATGTTTACCGGACTGAGTTTTTTAATGGGCAGTGCGCTGTTTTTAGCGCTGGCCTTTGTATTGGCCTATGAATTTATTAATGGCTTTCACGATACGGCGAATGCGGTCGCTACAGTGATTTACACCAAAGCTATGTCGCCGCATTTAGCGGTGGTGGCCTCCGGGGTGTTTAACTTTTTGGGGGTTATATTAGGTGGGCTCGGCGTGGCCTATGCCATTGTGCATTTATTGCCGGTGGATATGCTGCTGAATATAACCTCCGTACACGGCATGGTATTGGTGTTTTCCCTCTTGGCCGCCGCCATTATTTGGAATTTAGGCACCTGGTATTTTGGTATTCCCGCCTCCAGTTCTCACACACTTATTGGCTCTTTATTGGGTGTGTGTTTGGCAAATGCGTTGCTGGCGGATATTCCCATTAGTGAAGGTGTGAATACTAAAAAAGCGCTGGATATTATGCTGTCGCTGTTTATTTCGCCTTTGGTGGGGTTTTCAATTGCAGGCCTGTTGTTGGTGCTGCTGAAAAAAGTTTTTAACGGCCCCAAAATTCACAAAACGCCGCAAGAGCGCGCACAGATTGATGGCAAAAAACACCCACCGTTTTGGACCCGTGTAACACTGGTGGCCTCGGCCATGGGGGTGAGTTTTGTACACGGCTCTAACGATGGCCAAAAAGGTATAGGTTTAATCATGCTGGTATTAATTGGCCTGGCCCCAGCGCAATTTGTGGTGAACCTCGACAGCACCAAATACGACATTGAACGCACCTATGACGCCGCTGTGCATTTGGAGCATTTTTATCAGGATCACGGGCAATTGGTAGGCGGTAAAATTGATTTATCTTTAACGTCTGATGCCCAATCCAGCGAATCTTTTCAGTGTTCCACACGCACCAATATGGCCGTTATTGGCAACTTAAAAAAGGCGTTACAGGGTGTGGATCACTATAAAGAGCTTGCCATAGACGAGCGCCGCAAATTGCGTCAGTGGTTATTGTGTATCGACGATAGCGCGAAAAAAATCGCCAAGCTCGATGGCTTTAGCAGCAAAGAAATATCCGATCTTAATCGTCTGCGCAAAGATATTACCGCCACCACCGAATACGCGCCTTTTTGGGTAATCGTGGCGGTAGCCTTGGCCTTGGGCCTTGGTACCATGACGGGCTGGAAACGCATTGTATTTACCGTGGGCGAAAAAATTGGCAAAAGTGATATGACCTATTCCCAAGGTATGGCCGCGCAAATTACGGCGGCAACAGCTATTGGTATTGCCAGCGCCACCGGTATGCCGGTGTCTACCACCCATGTTTTATCCTCAGCGGTGGCGGGCACTATGGTGGCGAACCGAGTTGGCTTGCAATGGAGCACGGTCAAAACTATTTTGCTGGCTTGGGTATTTACCTTACCTGCGACGATTGCGCTGTCGGCGGGGTTATTTTATCTGGGTAGTCTGTTTATTTAGTGGCTTTAAGCCGAACTGCATTTTGCCTGCCTCATAGGCGCACATAAAAAAGCCAGCATTGCGCTGGCTTTTTTATTTCCTTACTAATTCTTTTTGCCATCCCTGGCCATTAAGAGTCGATCACTGAAAACGCTTAGATCTCAGCGTTACCTACGATGATAGGCGTCTTACAGGAGTTAGGAGCACCAGTACCAGTTTTGCCTTCGCGAGAAGCGGTAGCAACTGGGTTGGCAACGCTAAATACTTTGTTGGTTACAGAAGATTTATAAGGCAGAGCCACCAAACCTACTTCACCTGGGCCAGTGGTCCAAGATTGAGTAAAGGAAGCATTAATTTGCGCCAAAATAGCAGGGCTTGAAGCATCGTTACGGATCAGCTCAAGCACTTTTAATTTGTCGCCGGTAGGTGCGTTAGGAGCCGTAGCGGCGCGCCATTGGATAGTAGAAGTAAACCAGTCGCCGTAGGTGTTGTTGGCTACGTTTTTCAAAGAAGGCAGAGCGCCGTCAATTTTAACAAAACGGTATTTGCTGCTGCTGCGCTCTAAAGAAAGAATACCTACACCCCAGGCGTTGGCATCTTGTAAAACGCTTAAACAATCCGATACACCGCCTGAACCATCAAACGCGTGAATAACTGGGTTGGTAGCGGGTAATGGGTTCAGGTTGTCATCAGCTGTTTTGCCGTCTGCAGTTGAGCTAAACGCAGTGTTATCGTTAGCCGTTTTGGTGGCACCTGAATCACAAGGGAAGTTGTGGAAAAACACGTTAGCCTGAGCTTGAGTACCAGAGGTATCAACACGACGGCACACTTGTACGCGCTTGTTCACTGGAGCAACTAAAGCGTTGGCTGGCAGAGCTACACCGTTCACTTTAAATTGATCCCAGCTGGCGATGGCACCATTGAGAATACTGGCTACGTCTGCGCGCGAAAGGTTAGGTTGGTCGGCCGCTAATTCAGAACCGCTTGGCAGGCCTTGAGCTGTTTGCAGCGCATCGCGCAGAGCTTTAGTGACGGGGATACCGAAGGTATTACCGTTCATTGCAGTGCTTACCAGATTGGTAGCAGTGAAAGACTGGTTCAGTTTAGCCCACAAAGAAGGTTCTACGTCAGCGATACCAAAATCAGGAAGATTAGTATTATCAACGTTAGCTTTGTTACAGGCCCATACTGGAGTGCCCGCATCGGAACCTGCGGCAGCGGCGCCACAGTTACCGGCGATAACCATTTGGTCTTCCACTAATGAATCAGCCACGGGGCCAACACCGTTAAATGAGCCACCGTTCGAGTTTTTGTGAATCATTAAATTATAAGTAGCGGTTAAGCCTGGAACTTCAGTAGGGCTTACTACGCAGTAATAAGCGGCGTATTTGTTGCCTTCTGGCTTGTTGACGTCGTCAGTGAAGATATCCAAGGTGCCGGTTTTACAAACGGTTTTAACCAGTTGTTTTAATTGTTTGTCGATGGCGGTTGCACCTGTGCCATATACGTGTAAAACAGGGTTGCTATTGCCTTCAGCGCCGGGCACCAAAGCAAACGAAGGGGCGGCAGCGGCGGCCAACAGAGCAGTAACAAGGGCTTTAATTTTCATAGAAATCTCCAAGAATTGGGTAAACAAAAACCGGCGGCGAGCCGCCGGATTAGAACTTAAGCTTGTTGCTTACGACGGCGAGCAATGGCACCGAAGCCCGCAATACCTGACATTAACAACCAAGCAGCGGCTGGTAGTGGAGTTGAAATTGGATTTGGAGTGATGCTTAAAGTACTGGCAGTTGGGTCGAATTTGATGCTGCCAAGATTGATCATGGAGCCTTCAGCCGTATCAAAGTTGGTGGTATTCCAGACGAAACCTAATTCTTGACCGGCTTTTGCACTGGTTCCGAGCGGGTAGTTACCCTTGATTTGGTCGGTCCACAAAATGCCAAGGTTGCCTAGGTACTTAGGGTCAGCAGAGTTTGCTGAGCGGTAGGACAGGTTGGCCGAAACACCAGTAGTATCGCCTGAGAAATTAGTGTTAGCAGTGATAAGGTCTGAATAAGCGCCTTCAACGATGCCTGTTACAGTACCGAAATCGCGAGGGTTGGCCAGTTCAAAAGCGGGATCTTTAGCTGAGAACGCCACGCCAAAGTATTTGCTGCTATCAAATTGCTCACCGTTGCTCCATTTGCTGCCTGAAAAAGCGTTCCAATAAACATTGCTAAAATCGTTATTGAAAAAGCTTTTGTAGGTGGCATCGATAGCGGTCAAATCGATAGTGGTTTTGGTTTTAGCATCGTTTCTATTAACCATATCAACGAAGGTAAGACCTGTATCGAACAGGATTGATTTTTTAGCAACGTCATCCCACATGGCCAGTACTAATTCACCACCAGTAGTAGTGGAATACTCGGCACCGTTATCGATTTTGGCGAACGCTGTTGAAGAAGAAGCCACTAAAGCGGCAGCTAATAAGGCTTTAATTTTCATGTTTGACTCCATAAAGGGTTTTGGAATATCAGGTTGTTAAAACAACTTAGAGATTTCGTCCCGAGCTCCCTGTAACCATAATGAGCCTATATATGTGACTCGGTGCAATAGTCCATTGCAAGTGGGCAGTGCGTTATAACGCTCAGGCATACTCACAAAACTTGATTAAGGTTCAATGGCTAATTTATGAATTTTTTCGCATAAAATTATGACCAATATGACAGCGCGCGCTGGAGGAGGCCAAATGTGCCTGGGGCAATCGGGCTAACTGGATGGCCCACAGGCAGGATTAACCTGTGGGGTTAAACGCAGGGTAAAAATAAGCGCAAGCCGGGTGCTGACAAAAGCCGCGGGGTGCTTTGCTTGAACACGCAAAATTTCGTTTGCGCTGCAGGCGTAAGTGCGCAGTCCGTTTAGATGGAGAATCTGTTGCGTCGCGAGATAAATGACATAATTAATTTGCGCGTTATTGTCGCAAAGGTCTGCAGGGCTGGTGTCTTACACATACAATCTATCTGTGCTCGGCATCACTTTAAAAGCGAGCCAGTGGCATAACCTATGCGCACAGGTGATTGGTCGTGTACCCCATCACAGCAGTCAATTGAGTCGCCACATTAAATCCTGCTAAAAATGCCGGTTTATTCCTGCGCAAGGGTATTTAAGAGTGAATCAACGTCGCTGCGGCCGGGGTAATTGCTTTTATCTGTTTGGGCTTTTTGCAGGTGATATTTAGCTGAGGTTTTATCCTTTTCTGCTAAATAAACTGCACCTAGATGGTAATGAATAACCGGCGTATCCAGTTTGCTTTGTGCATCGAGCAGTATGGTCTTAGCATCGCTAATACGCCCTTGTTTAAAATAAACCCAGCCTGCCGTATCTAAATACAAGGGGTTTTTGCTGCTGCGCAGTTGATCAGCAATACTCAGCGCCAATTGATTGCTTTGGGCATCGGTACGATAACTGGCCAATAACATAGCTAAATTATTGCCGATAATTTCTGGTTGGCCGTTGCTGTGGTAAAACGTATCGTACAGTTGGATCGCCTTATCCGTTTGTTTATTGGCCTCGTACAAAGAGGCCAGATCATTGAGCAATAATAAATGATTAGGCTGTTTGCTAAGGCCCGCCTGCAAGGTGGCTATGGCGCCAGATAAATTATTGGTTTTATTCTGCGCTGTGGCGAGATGTGAGTAGGGTATAGCCCAGCTGTCTTGCAATTTAATTGCCTGTTGGAAAGGCTCAATGGCTTGGGCATAGTCCTTGTCGGCCAGTGCCAGCTCGCCGATTAGGTTATAAACCACGGCGCGGTCGTTGGTCAGGTTGGGTAATTGCTGGCGCAACCATTGGCGGGCATTCGCATTCTGGCCCATTTGCAGCATGGTTTTCGCCCGTGCAGAGACCACTTCAATAAAATCAGGCTTTTCTTTTAATAACGCATCGAATAATTCCAACGCTTTTTGCGGCTTATCTTCAGCCGCATAGGCAAGTGCTGTGTAATAACGTGCGAGTAAACCCAACTCTCTATCCTGCTCCAGAGGCTCAGAATAAACCCGAATGGCTGGGCCTTTTTTCTGTTCCAAATAAATATTGACTAATCCGTCTAGGGCTTTGGCGTTATGGGAATCAAGTTTGACTGCTTCTTCAAAATGGGTTTCAGCGCCTTTAATATCGTTGGCGCGTTTGAGCATATTGGCTAACTCAATATGCAAGCTAGCATTACTGGGGTTGGCTTTAACGCCATCGCGCAACACCGTTAAGGCCAGCTCGCTCTCGCCATTGGCCATATGCGCATTGGCAAGTGCTGGGTAGAGTTTGCTTTGGGTGGGTTTATCGGCAATCACGGCTCTAAAATCAGCTATGGCCTGGGTAAAATCCTTGCGGCCGAGGGCTAAAATACCGCGCACCTCTAAAGCATCTAAATCCTTGCCATTTTTACTCAAAATAGTATCAACCGCTGCTTTGGCTTGATCGGGCTGTTTATCTTCCAAATAAACACGGGCCAGCATATTAAGCGCGCGTAATTCACTGGGTGTGCCAACAGCATCGCGACTTAGCGCCTGTAATTGTTCAATGCCCTCGGCTTTTTGCCCCGCTTGTAAACGGTAGGAGGCCTTGGTGAGGCCAAAATTAAATTCTTTGGGGTATTGGGCTATATAATTATCCAGCAGTGTAAGGGCTTGGTCTTTGCGGTCCACAATATTCAGCAGTTCAACCTTAGCAATTTTGGCATCGGTATTAGTTGGATTGGTCGTAATAAATTTATCCAACAGGCCCAGTGCTCGCTCGATTTGCTGGTTTTGCAGCAGTATTTTGATAATTTCCGTGGTTTTAGTGAAATTCTCAGGCTCTAACAAGGCGATTTTTTCATAGGTGTCCCAGGCTAAATCTGCCTTGCCTAGTTTTTGATACAAACGGCTTTGCAAGGTTAAAAAGGTTGCATCCTGCGGATAGGTTTTGAAGGCTTGATCAAGTGTGGCCTGAGATTCCTCATCGCGGCCTGCATCGTAGTGCATGCCCGCCAGCATGGCCAAGGCGTCGCGGTGGCCGGGGTTTGCAGTGAGGACACTATTAATAATTTCCCGAGCCCGCTCGCTATTATTGTGGCGCACAAATAATGCCGCCCTTAATACTTTGGCATCGAGGTTAGCAGGCTCGGCTGCTTCTACTGTGCTTAGGTTATTTTCTGCCTTATCCAATACATTGGCGGCCAGATAAAATTTCGTGAGGGCTAGGTTGGCTCCTATGTGCTGAGGGTTTAATTCCACTACTTTTGTGTAATAACCAAAGGCCTGTTGAAATTCCTGTTTGGCTTCGCTGAGTTTGCCCAACTGGTACACCCCTTCTTGGTCATTAGGGTCAATTTGCAGCACATTTTTAAAGCTAATGCGGGCTTTATCGTAATTCTTAGCCTCCAGCTGTTCTTTCCCCTGGTTGAGGTAACGGGTTTTGCGGTCGGTTTTACTATCGCAGCCTGTTGTGGCCATAAGCGCGCACAAACAGAGACCTAAAGATAAAGAAGCACGTACACGCATAAAACACCTGTAAAATTGGCAAAATGGTCTGGTGACACTAGGGCAGCACCCAGCCTGCAAAAGGCTAATTGCTTTTTATTGCAGGCCCGTGACAATCGTGACAGTTGTTATGGGGTGTGAGATAAATTTTTATTAACTGTGTGTGTCAGTTGTTACACAGTGTTTGAGAGGGCATTTAAACGAAATGCTGCAGGGCGCAGAGGGTTAAAATGCAGCTAAGACTCAGGCCCGTACGCAGTTGAGTGGAGGAAAAAATGTGGCTATTGAGCAAATATTCCATGGTGTAAAACAGGCCGATTAAAAAGCTGATGCTAAGGGTGAGGTTGCGGGTTTGTGGATCGGCAACGGGGTAAAACGCTAGGGTAAGGGTAATAAAAATAACTAAATAATCCGTTGGGCTTAGCTCAAAGGTGTGGCGACGGGAGAATTGCAGGCCGATGACGGTGAATGCAAAAATGCCTAGAAATGCCAAAAATATAAGGGATTTTTGTGCGGTTAACTCCACCGGTATGTGGTAATAAAAAAATATCGCCGTAGAGCACAACACATAAATGCCTAAGCGCTCGGGCCAGGCGAGGGTAGGCTGGCCGCGGTTGATAAAGCCTGCACTTAAAAATAATAGCGTAAGGCCTATAATGAGAATAAATAAATCACTATTGCGCACCGCTGTGAAGAGTGCGCTTTGCAGCAAGAGTGCAAGCAGTAAAAAAGCCAAACCATAACGGCCCAGTAGTAAAAGACCATCTTTAAGCTGATGGCGGCTGGGGCTTGCGGCCAAATGGGGGGCTATTAAACGGCCTAAACGATTGGGGTGTTTATCACACCAGTGCAGCGCGCTAAATAAAAGCGTTAATACAACGGCCAATAATAATAAAAGTTCCAGATCCGTATGGTAACGAAAATAAAAGCCCAGCAGCGCCAGTAGACCTTGCAATACGTAGATGAGTACCACCGTTTCGTAATGGTCAAGGCCTGCGGCTAATAATCGGTGATGAATATGATTGCGATCGGGTGAAAACGGTGAGCGCCCTTGTGCCAGGCGGCGGGCTATTACCGCCGCTGTATCAAAAATAGGAATGGCAAATAATAATAGCGGGAATAAAGGGCTAATACCCACATCGGCTTGTTGAGTGAGGCGCAAGGACGCAATCCCGGCAATAAAGCCTAAAAATTGGCTGCCGGAGTCTCCCATAAAAATAATGGCCGGGTGGGTGTTAAAACGCAAAAATCCCATTAGCGCGCCCACTACGCTTAAACACAGCAGCGTAAGGCTAATATCTCCAGCCTGCAGGCTTAAAAAAGCAATTAAACTAAAACCCACCAATGTGGAGCCACCGGCTAACCCGTCTAAACCATCCACTAAATTAATGGCATTAATTACCCCCACTAATACCACAAGGCTTAAGAGTTGGCTGGCGAGTAATGGGAGCTGATAATCCGCTGCAAAGGGCAGGGTAATAATCCGAATATCGGCACCGATAATAACCATGGCGGCACTCAAACACTGGCCCAATAATTTAAGGCGATAATCTAAATCGGCCCGGTCATCCCAAATTCCAAATGCGAGCAGCACCAGTACGGCTGCAAATAAACTAACATTGGTCGCTTGGCTGGGAAGCCAAATAAACAGCGGAATTAATGCGCCAGCAACTATGGCGATACCACCGACGCGGGGAATAATTTTTTGATGGACTTTGCGTTCGTTAGGGGCGTCGATAAGGTGCAGCGTGGGAGAGAGCTTTATCAAAGGCGGGATAAAGCTCAGGCTTAACAGCATGGCCACTATGAAGCAGATAAATAAAATCACGCCGCAGCCTTAATCGGGGATATGGCGGCGAAGATTAGGGTAGGCCAGGGCGAGAAAATCAATTGCGCGCTGATCCGCTTGCTCTAGGGTTGTATTGCGATCCGTGACAAAACTAATCCGCACGAGCGCACCATCCTTACGGTGCAGAGTAATAGCATCCCAGAGCAAATACCACTTAACTAAAAATTCGTTGGTTAAATGGCGGTGGCGCTGTTTAAAATAATAATACACCATTAAACGGGTATCACCTTTTTGTACCTGCAGGCGATTAAGTCGCAGATTCACGCCCTTGCCAACAATGCCGGGCAAGTCGATAGTGGAAGCATTTTGTATTTCCCAGCCGCCAGCGGGAATACACGAGCGTGGCGAGTGGGCCGATTGGCCTGCGCTTTGGGCATTATAATAAGCCACATACAGGTTTACGCTGTCTTGATGATTATTTTTATAATCTACCGATAAATAATCATCAAATTTAAGCTCGTCTATATAGCGCTGTTCTATGGGTGCGCGCACACCAGACCAGTGGCCAAGCTCAAGATCAAATGTTGAAAAGGGCGCGCGTGCAACCGAATTTACCTGGGTGGTTGGTGCAAAATAAGCGCCCAGAGACACGGCTATAGCGCCCAAACAGGCTAATACATAAGTTAATGGTAGGCTGCGTGTGCGCTCAGGCGCAGCTGTTGTTAAGGGCGCGGTGGGCAATTCAATCATTAATAAATCAATTAGCTGCCTGCGCGGTTTTGATAATCGCGCTATAAGGGCCATTTCGGCAAATAAAATTGCTGTGCAGCCCATAAACACCACCCAGCCTTCAAAATCGTGTAAAAAACCCTCCGCCATGGCCTGCCCCCACCATTCTACGGTGACGCCAATAATGCCTATACGTAGGCTATTCATAAGGACCGTAATCGGAATCGTGGAAACAAATACCAATACTTTTTTCCAGAGGGGTACATTAAAAAAATGTGCCGCGATAAAGCCTAGAGTCATTAAGGGGAATAAATACCGCAAGCCTGAACAGGCCTCTACTACCTGTAGCTTCATGCTGCCAAGGTCAATCACATTGCCTTCAAGGTAGACCGGAATATTAAACAGACGAATGACATGCACGCCAATAGAGGAGGACAGCAGCTGCAGTTCAAAGGACAGGTTTTTATAAATAAAATTAGGCAGTGGCACGCTGAGTAATAAAATCAGCAGGGGCACTACGAAAAATCGAAACGCTCGCCAACCGGTAATGGCCAGTGTTAAACCGCCTAAGGCAATCAGCAGTGAATATTGCATAACGGGAAACAGGGTGCTTATGGAGCCAGCATAACAGCCCAGGGTGCCGAGCAATAACAGCACTAAACCTGCCCAGGAGCCTACAAAAGGTTCCGCTGCTATCTCGTGTTTTTTTTGCCAAATTAAAAATAATGAAATAAACGGCAAGAGAATGCCGTGGCTGTATTCTTCTTTGTGTTGCCAATTAAACCAGAGGTTTTCAAGCCCGGTGGCAAAAACCCAGGCCAGGGCGGCAAAAGCCGCTGCGAAACTGATCCACAGTGTAAGTGGAGCCTGCCAATAAATTGTGGGTGGGCGCGTAGTGGGGTTCATAAAACTCTAGGGTAGTTGGCGAGTGGCAAGAGGGCGCGCGGCATGGGGTTGACGGCGACGACGGTAAATGGCCTCTAAAATATGCATAAATTGCGCAGCCAATTGGCTGCGCTCGAAGGTGCGGGCCACATAATGCAAACCGTTTTCACCCAGGCGGGCAGCGGCAGTGGGTTGATCGTGTAAATAGGCAACCGCCGCCGCTAATTGCTGTGCATCCTCTGGCGCAATACACAATCCCGCTTCGGATTCGTGAATAATATCGGCCACTTCACCTTCAACGCCCAATACTATAGGGCGCTGCATCGCCATGCTTTCAAAAATTTTGGAGGGAATTACAGTTTTAAAAAGATCGGATTTTTTTAATAACACTAGGCTTGCATCCACCAATTGCCACAAGCGCGGCATATCTGCTTTCGGTAGTTGATCGAGCATAATGACGTTTTCGAGGGATTTTTCCTGTTTTATTGTTAATAGTTTGGCTTTTTCCGAGCCGTCCCCGGCCATTAAAAATCGAATGGACGGGTGATCCTTAAGAATTTGGGCCGCCTCTAAAATGGTTTCTAAATGATGGGCCATACCGTGGGTGCCAACATAGGCGGCAAAAAACATCGCAGGTTCGTAGGGCACACCAAAATAGGCAGCCGCTTCCGCTTTGTCCTGGTTTTCTTGGCTATCAAATAGGCTTAGGTCAACACCATTATAAATAACCGATAATTTTTCCGCCTGACCGCCGCGGGCCAAAATATGTTTTTTAAACGATTGGGTAACCGCAATAATGTGATCCGCCTTGCGGTAGCAAAAGGCTTCAATACGTTCTAAGCATTTTATAATGGTGGCATTTTTAATGGCTCCCACGGCGACTATAGACTCCGGCCACAAGTCGCGTATTTCCAATACCCAGGGGCTGCGTTTGAGTTTGCTGACAAAAAAGCCCGCTAAGCCGTTAAAAAACTGCGGCGAGGTGGATAACACCATTTCCTGTTTGCCCACAAATAAACTCGCAATAATGGCGGCCACCATATAAGAAATATATCCTAGCGTGCGTTTTAAAAAGCCCTCATTGGCGGTGATATAAGTCCACACCCGTATCACTTTTATGCCATCTACGAAATGTACGTTGTAGAGGCTATTATTAAAACCTTTAAAAACCTCGCCCTTGGGGTGATTAGGTGCGCAGGTAATAACTGTCACCTCATGGCCCGCCGCGGCCCACTGCCGGCAGTGTTCGTAGGTGCGGGTGGCCGGGGCATTGACCTCAGGCGGGAAATAGTGGGATAAAAATAATATTTTCATGGCGCACCCTCGGGCGTTGAAATGCTGCAGAGGCAATCTAACCCCTGCTTTATATGCATTGTGCCAACCGGATGTTGCAACTAGCTGACAGCTTTTTGACGAAAATATTTCAGTCTAAGTAGGCTGTAGAACGGTAGGGCTTTTGTTACAAATGTGAAGACTGCGCGGAACACGGTATTAATCCGGCAAGATTTAGTGCCCACTCATACCTAGCAGTTTGTTGAAATACTACCTTGCTAGTTCTGGCTGTATTAAATTTGGCGAAAAAATCCTCATTTACTTCGTGTAAACTCTGGTTTTTTCGCCAAATTCGCCTTGCCAGACCGTCGCCGCCAACGTATTTCAACAAGCTGCTAGGCACCAGCAATGAATACACATCATTTCGGACACGCCGTGAATACCTCCTTGTAGGCTAGTTAAAAAGATCCCTCTTTTTGACGCTCTGAAATGATGTGTATTCATGACTTCCGTACAGCTAGTACTAAAAAGGCGCTAATTACCCAGAGGTGCCTTAAGTAGGCTGTAGGAAAATTGCGCGGGTAGTTGCAGGTCCCTGAGTTGAAAAACCACGCAGTGACGCAACTGGCGCTCACCAAAGGCTGGAAAATATTCGCTTTGTGTAAAAAAGCAGATAAGGTCTAAATTTTGAGCTGTAGTGTCTTGCAGCTCAATAGTGGCAACTAATAAATCCTGTTCATCGCGGATTTCAATTTGGCGTGTTGCGGCTTGAGCACCGCTGCCATAGCGTGGCACAAGGCCTGGCGCCAGATGCCAAAAAATGTCTGCACTGGTTTTGCCTGCACCGAATAAGCGCTCCACAATTTTAACGCCGCCGGTGGGAATAATCTCTAGGGATCGTTTATGACCCATATGACAGTTGCGGGAAAAATACGGATAAAATTCGGCGCTGCAATAGGTGGCGGATGTGATGATATTGCGTGCGTGCCCGCGCTCGGCTACACGAAAAGCATCCCACATGTGGTGTTGTTCTTGGCCGTTAATGGCTAGGGTATTATGGGCTCTTACCGAGCGAGCATAATGCCGCTCGCTACTGGCAACATAATTAAATACGCCGCTATCGGTAAATATATCGCGGCCGCGCCAGGTTATTTCCACATGCAGTGCATCACAATGCGCGTGACCAGGTTGATGGCTGGGGGAAAGTTTGCCCGTATCGAATAAAATATAATCCTCAGCGGATTTAACAATAAAGTAGCCAGATTGCTGGAGATGAAAAAAGGCTTTAGGGCTCAGATGAGTTGGTTTTAAACCGAGTTCTTCCGCATAGCTCATTATAGTGCTTAAACTCGGTGCTATGCCCTGTGCGCTGTCTTTAAGCAGTGGGAAGTGGCCGTCGGGTTTTACAATAATCTGGCAATAATTTAGCCCGGCGTTTAAGGTGTCATTTAACCAGCGGGGTGTGCTTGCCGTGCTGTACTGTAAACAATTGTAAACATCGAGCAGGTGGTGGATCAAAATAAAGTGGTACATGGGGCTGCGTTCATAATGGCCGCCATCGGGGAAAAATTGCTCTGCGCAGAGTTTTGCCAAAAGCACGCAGGAGCGTGTTCGCCATTGTTGGGCAAAGGCATCATTAAAATAATGGCTCCAAATCACCAGGGCGATGATATTTTTCAGCAAATGATTGGCGTCAATGTGCCATTCAATATGGGCGCTCAAAAAATGCCCCTGTTGATAAAGGCTATGCAGCCAGTTTTCGGCTAGAGTATTTGGATTTTTCGCTTGGAAATATTTAATCCAGTTAATAATGCGCAGGCTGGTAGGGTAGGGCTCCCAGGCGTTTTCGTGGGGATAGGGATTGTGCGCTATCCAATGCTCGATTAAAAAATCCCCTTGCGAAGGATGTGCGCCATCAGGTGTATCTTCTTGATTAATCCAAAGCTGTAGATAATCAAAATAATGCAGATTATAGCGCCAGAGTTTACTCATCTGGGCAGGTTGCCAGTCTATAGAATCCAGCGTGAAGGGTGCGGGTGTATCTAAAAACACCAGCCGATTGGCCCTTAGGCAGCGATGTAGGGGCGCATGCCTGTGCATGTTAAAACGCGGGTTTATCGGCGCGCTGTGTTGAGGCGGCCGGTAGGCCGGTTTAATGCCTCGCCGCAGAATTAAAAAATAGATCTGCCTTAATTTTAAATGCCGCAGGGTGTGAACTAATCGCCGCCCGCGCTGAAGGTGCTGAGCGCCTTTTTTGCCCAAACGTTCAAGCCGCCCCCCCAAAAATTGTTGCGTTAAAATGGCCATAGACGGGTTTTATGCGCGTTCTTCGGTGGGCCGCACCTGTTGCCATAAATCCAGGCATACCTGCATCACTTCTTTAATTTCGCTAAATTCAATGGGCGCGGCTAAACCCTGGCTAATACTGTTGACCACCGCCTGGGCGCATTGCTCTTGTCCTTTATCTTGCTTCCAGAGTTTAATGTTTTTGCCTGGCCCAAAGCCAAAACACTTAAGGGCGCGGAAATTATCCAGCTGCAGTGTTTTGCCAGCGGTATTAATTTCAATCCGCTCCTTGGGAAGTGACTTATGGCCGTTGCTAAAATAACTAATGCAGGCACTGGAGCCATTGGCAAAGCCTAAGAGTATTTGCCAGCTATCACTGGTCTGAGCGTTTTTAACCAGTGGTTGTATGGCGCTAGAAACAATCGCACTGCCCGCAAAAAAACGACACAGATCAATAAAATGACACACCTCGCCGAGCAGTCTGCCACCGCCAAGGTTAGGGTCTTGGCTCCAGTGGCTTTTATCAATAAAACCGGCATTAATGCTGTAATTCATCATGAGTGGTTCGCCGGTAGACGCCGCTAAGCGTTTGAGTGTTTGGCTTAGTTTGGCAAAGCGGCGATTAAATCCCACTGTTAATTGCAGTGTGTTGTGCGGGTGCTGCATCAAGCTGCAAATGGCGTTCAACTCCATTTGAGTTAAACACAGGGGTTTTTCCACAAATACATGTTTGCCTGCTGTGAGTGCCTCCTGCACCAGGCGAGCATGGCTATTGTGTTGTGTACTTATGACCACCAAATTGCAGGCCGTATCTCGAAGTATTAATTGATTGTCCGTGCAGGCAGTAGCAATTTTAAAATCCTGTGCTGCTTTTACGCCGCTAATGCCATTGCGGCAGGAGACTAAACTTAATTGCGCTTGGGTTCGGCTAAATGCTGGAATTAAATGGCGGCGGGCATAATTGCCGCTGCCGATAAAACCTATTTTAACTGCAGCTGCGGCAGTATTCGGTAGATGCTGCGGATAATGAATAAACCGTTCAGGCTTGGTGGTGTGTTGCTGCGGATATTCCAAGACAATTGCGCCCACGCCCGCTTGGCCTAATAAACTATAAGCGGTTGCCGCCTCGTCAATAATAAAGCGATGGGTAATATAGGCTTCGCAATTCACCAGCCCATTGGCCATTAATTGTAGTACCGCTGAGAAATTACGCTGCTGGGTCCAGCGCACAAATCCCACTGGATAATCCTGGCCTAACACTTCGTAATTAGGATCGTAGCGACCGGGGCCGTAGGAGCAGGACACCTGGAAGCTTAATTCTTTTTCGTAAAAATCGGCGCGAGAAAGCTGTAAACCGCTCACGCCTACCAAGACAATTTTGCCCCGTTTGCGGCAGGCCCGCGCGGCTTGGGCAACTGGCTCAGAGGATTGAGTGCTGAGGGTTAATAAAACGCCGTCTACTCCATCGGGTACATAATTTTTAATCTGCTGCGTCGTATCCTGCTGGGCGTCGATTAATATTCCATGGGCGCCGAGGGTTTCCGCAGCGGCAATTTTTTCGGCCGCTAAATCCATCGCTAATACTTGGCAGCCTTGCGCCCTAAGTAATTGCACCGTTAAGAGACCAATTAAACCCAGCCCCATCACTAAATAGGTTTCACCAATGCGGGCGTCAATTAATCGTATGCCCTGCAGAGCAATCGCGCCGAGCACGGTAAAAACTGCCTGTTCATCTGTAACATCAGCGGGCACTTTAGCGCATAGATTTTTATTTACGGCAACAAGTTCGGCGTGGTGGCCGTTACTCACCACGCGATCACCCAGCGTAAATTCAGTCACATCGCTGCCTACCGCAATGACAGTGCCCAGGTTGCAATAGCCCAGTGCAATCGGCTCATCGAGTTTAGCGCGCACACTATCCAGCGTGGTTAAGAGGCCATCGGTTTTGATTTTATCTAATACCAACCGCACCTTATCCGGTTGTTGTTGAATTTTGCTCACCAAACCGGCTTTGCCAAAATCCACCAGCATTTTTTCTGTGCCGGTAGAAATAAGGCTTATGTGGCTACGAATTAACACTTGCTGCGGGGATAGGCTAGGTGCGGGCACCTCGGTAATGAGTGTGTCACCATTGCGTAAACTTTGTAACAATTGTTTCATATGTCGGCCTCAAAAAATCCCTTTATTTGTAGCCTGGATAGGTGACAGCTGTGTGACACTGACCGCTTGAGGGGCTGCAATGGATGAGATAGATTTATTGTGTAGGTTTTACGGCTCTTGACGAAAAGATAATGCGATTTAAATGCTAACTTGCGCCAGCCGGATAGTTAGTTAGGGAACCTCTGATTAAGGGGTATTTTCAAACACCCACGAGTACGTCCATGCAGCTGCGTCGCGGGCCTCCTGCCCGCGACGGTTTTGAAAATACCACTTCCTTAGAAAAATAGGTCGGTCGGCGCGCTCTGTTATGAAAAAAGGCCGTCGAGTGCTGCTGAGTTGAGCGAATATTTTTGCGTTACGGCTGGGGTAAGCCCAAGCAGTTGGCGCAAGGCCAATTGAATGTGCCCCATGTCCAACAGTGCGCCGTTGGGATCCGGTGCCAGAGTAGTTAAATTCAATGGCGTACCGACGAGACGCTCATCGGTTTGGCCAACAACGCGGTTAGTCCAGCGTACATTTTTTTTCATAATAATGGCGCTGTGAAAGGGCCAATGGTCTTTACCGGCTACATCATTATAAAAAGGTGTGCGGCCAAATTCAGAATTGATAACCACTAATAATCGATGATCTATGCCCAGTTGCTCAGCAAAATACCAGGCGGCATCCGCAGCCAGCGTCAGGTTGCTTAAAGGCGCGAGTATATTTTTATCGTGATCCGTGTGGGTATCAAAACCGCTAATACTGTAATCACAGGCGAGGCTGGTGCCTGCGGCAAAAGCGGCCATTGCAAATTTGATGTCATTAATTACCGCACTGCTTTTGACTAAATCAGCGTTGTTGAGGCTTTGATAAAGCCCTACCGTGTCGGCTAAGGCGTCTTGTTTGCTGAAAATGGCTGTGCGGTAAAATGTATCGGCGCCGCTATTGCCGAGGCTTTGACTAATTGCATTATCCATGAGTTGTTGTTGGGCGGGGTTCAGGTATTTTTGATCAGTTGCCACCGGCCGCTTTAATAGCTCAATTAAACCGCCATTAATCTGCGTGGCGGCAATAACGCCTGCCGTCTCAAAGGAATTGCCCACCAACAGCGGCATGGGCAACTGATTATTCTGGTGTGCAGCATAGAGGGCACACAGGCTGGGATAGCCGTTTTTGTTGTGGCCGGTAAGGCTGGTTAAGCGCCCGGCTGAGTGAACATTGGTTTGTGCATTAATGCCATTAATAACCAGCGTTTTATCGTAATGACGTGAAAAAAATCGCTCATTTTCGGCAATGGGTGCATAGCGTAACGCCCCGGCCTGTTTGATGGTTTGAGTTTTTGCCCAGGTGTTAATTGTGCCATTGGTGTTTATTTTAGGGTCGCAAAAACTTGCACAGTCCCAGCCGCCATTGGCAAATAGGTGCAATAAAAATAAGGGTTGCGGATCAGGTTCAATGGCCCTGCCAGGCGTTGCCAGGCTGCTAATACTCAAGGCTGCCGCGCTGTGCAAAAACTCTCGTCGTGTGCGGTTATTCATACAAATAGTTGTAATCCGTCATTAAACGAATAAACACCATGCGCCAACTGGACACAGCGGTGTTTTGCTCGTCTGTTAAATTAGAGGTGCCTGCGCAGGTATTTTGAGCTGGGTTATCGGCCAGCGCTCGCGCCGAAAAATAAAATCTTAATAATTCATCGGTGCGCGTATCCGATGATTCACCCCAAAAAGCCCAGATTAATTGGCTTAAATAGGTGCGCGCCGCCTGCACATCTAAGCTTAATAAGGTGGCGGCGAGATTAATGGCTTGTGCGGTGTCATTACTTAGGCGCCAAGTGCCCGGAGTGGAGTTGACGGGCGAGTTCCATTGGCTGCGTGGGGCAATGGTTATAAGGCCAAAGTCATTAGCCGCGCCGCCCAGAGGATAAAATTCAAGGCGAATACTTATGGGTGTATTGCCTGTATTGCGCAGAATAAATTGGTGGTTTGCGCGCGCTGCAATCAGCTCGCGCCTATTATTAGCCCCTATAACAAGTGCTTGGCTGAGGTCTGTTGTTGCGGGCGCTGGGCTTGCGCTGCCAATGAGGCCTTGGGTTTGAATTAATTGGCAGGCGGCGTCGGCGGCGTGTTGTTTAGCTACTTGGTACATCATGGGTGAAAATTGCCTTTGGCGAGTTTCAACGTTGTAGGAATCAATACCGCCATACACAATTAACCAGTCTTTAAGCAGCCGGTTGTCCGCAAATTGACTTAACGATTGGGTTTTATTAAACAGTTCTTCTGGGGTTAACAGGCGTTTAGCCTGTTTGTAAGAACTGTGTGTGCCGACTGCAGCGCGAAAATAGGGTGATAATAATATGGCTTTTATCAGCTGTTTAAAGTTATAGCCCGTTTGAGAAAATTCTGTAGCCAGGGTCGATAAATCCTTCTGCCGCAGGCCCAAATCATCGCCCGCTAATTGGTAGGGCAACATTTCCTCACCAAATAATGCGGGCCACCAAAATTTTACAGCGCCTTCAGCAAATTTGGGGTCTTTAATGATGTGCTCGGCCAGCATGCGCAAAGGGTCTATATCCTCAATTAAATTACTGAGGTTAAAGACGTTGCCTTCAAAGCCTGGCGCCAGCATAGAGCGATACCAGGTATCACCCGGCTGGTAAAATGTGCTGCGTTTATAGCTGTTATCTAACGTATCGATACCAAACGCGCCATCTAAATACATGCCGCGAGGCCCGTAGCGCTGAAAGGCTCCTGCGATGGGATCTATGCGATCATGACACACTTTGCAGGCTAGGCGAGTGGGAATTCCACCTTGCACATCAATTAATACACTTGCATCTATATTGCGTGTGCTGGAGTTTTCTATGTCGATTCCTAAAAAATGTTGCAGCGTCCAGCGAGCCCGCGCGCGGTTGCGGTTGGTGGCGTTGGTTTGATATTGCTGTACAAAACCCAGGTTATTTAACAGGCCCACCGGCTGAGCAAATGCTTTGTGGGTCGCCTCCCAATCGCTACTGGGTAATTGGTTTTGGGTGGCGGATACCAGCTGTCCTTGGTCGACGGCGGGTACAAATTCGCTGGCGGTTGGATTGACATTGGCCTCAAAAATTGCCGCCATTTTGGGGCCAACTAGCGTGTAATCGGCTGTGAGAATTTCTGTGTAAGGGCGATTGTTGTTCACCACATAGGCAATTAATTCCAGAGGCGATTCGCCCATTTCGCGGCTGACCGCCTGCACGTATTCGCTTTTGTTGGCATTGCTTGCGAGTGTGGCGGCGTACATGGGGTAATAATTAGAAAGATAAAAATCAAGGCTTTGGGTGCTATTAATTGAGCGCGTCAGCAGGCGATCATTGGCGCCGCGTTTTACAAACTCTAAAAATTCTGCTTGCTCCAAAAGCCCATCGAGCGCTTGGTCCAATTCAGGTTCATTGTTTAACGCAGGATAAGTGTTGGGAATTTTGCCCGTGAGCAACAAACTGGCTCGCCGGTAGCTGGCCTTGGGTGATTCAAGCTCAACCGCATTTGAAGTGGGAATTGTATTTTGCTCTCCTGCTACATCAGTTAAAAAAGTTTTTAAAACTGTGTAGCCATAGGCGTCGGGTGTCAGTTGTATACCACCGCCGTGAAAACGCGCGCCGCGCACTTTTTCTAGGATGACCTCACTACCTAAGCGATTCGCCGCGGCGGTGAGCTGTGCAATATTATCCGCTTCAATTTTCCAATACTGCGGCCCGCTGGTAAACACCAGCTGAGAATCTTCCGCTACGCCCTTGGATTTGTGGCAATAAATACAAATACTCCTAATCACATCTTTATGGATGGACGATTCGGGCAATCCTGAGCTGGAAGAGCTGGAAGAGCTGGAAGAGCTGGAAGAGCTGGAAGAGCTGGAAGAGCTGGAAGAGCTGGAAGAGCTGGAAGAGCTGGAAGAGCTGGAAGAGCTGGAAGAGCTGGAAGAGCTGGAAGAGCTGGAAGAGCTGGAAGAGCTGGAAGAGCTGGAAGAACTAGAAGAACTGGTCGAGCTGCTAGAAGAATTCGAATTAATTTTTCCTGTGGAACTGGAACTGGAACTGGAACTGGAACTGGAACTGGAACTGGAACTGGAACTGGAACTGGAACTGGAGCTTGAGCTTGAGCTTGAGCTTGAGCTTGAGCTTGAGCTTGAGCTTGAGCTAGAACTGCTTGATGCACTGCTGCTTGCCGAATTTTGTGTGGCTTGCCCTTGGGGTTTGCTCGCACCTTTGCCGCAGCTAGTCTGCACTAAAATTAGCGCGCAAAAACACAGGCGCGCTACCCAACGAGTAATTTTTCTCAGGTATTTCTGAATTAAATAATGACGAGAATGCTCGAGTGCTGGCTGGGTGCGCATGTTGGATAGCTGGGTTAGTTGCCCGAGTTAAAAATAGTTAATGTTGCAGCGAAATATGTTTATAAAAGCGGGATGTGTGCGCTCAGAGGTAGCGGGTTTTTCTCAATGGCCGTGCTCAAATTGCCTAAGGCCTAATTTGTTGGTTATTAGTCGGCCTGCTGGCCTCCACCTAATCTGCTTGGTTTAGCCTGAATGAGTAAGGTGAACATTGCGTTACTAAAATATGGCATTTTTGTTACCAATATGAACCCTAGGCTACACTCCGCTACGTTTGCGTGATGTATTTACCTCTAAGCAAACAGTGGAATGGCGTATTTGCAGGCCAATACGCAAAAAATGCGAGACGCCCGCCGGTTTTGAATTTGTCACGAAAAAGACACAATTAGGCTGTTATATTCAGTTCAATCGATAGGTTTATGTGGCTTATCGATGCTTAAGAAATCTCTGTTCGAAGCAGGTCGCCTGGGTGGCTGCGATATCCGTTTAATCATCTGAGTTTTAGTGAATTGCCTATTGGTTTTATGCGTCCTGGTGTTTGTGGCGAATTAACTAATAGTTGATTTGTCGGTTTCTGGATAAAAATGCAACCCGTTTGCTTGGTGCAGTGTTTATTCTTAACAAATTGCTGATATTTTGCCCGACACAATAATGGGTGGAAAAGAATAAATTGGCGTGTAAGCTCTGCCTAATACTTGCAGAAGCTGTGCGCACTTTTGTGAGCGTTAGGTTTAGATTTAATCAATAACTAAGTGAATAGAGCCATGGGTGAACATCTGCTTGCTGATAAAACCATTCTCATTGTAGATGAGCCGGGGCCTGCGCGGGATATATTGCGTGTGGCCTTGGAGTTATCGGATTTTAATTGCTTAGAGGCTTCTGATATTTACCGCGCCCACGGCATGATTGTGGATTGCAAGCCGGATTTGGTGTTGCTCGATTCTTTGTTGCCCGGCCGCGCCGGAGTGGAATTGGCCCGCCGTTTACGGCGAGACGAATTAACCTCGGCTATTCCCATTGTAATGCTCACCGAGCGCAACGCTGAGAATAATCTTGCGCAAGAATTTGATGCCGGTGCGGATGATTATATTACTAAGCCTGTACCACCTAAAGAATTGGTGGCCCGTTTGCGTTCCGTATTAAAACGCACGGAAAGCCATGTTAGCTCAGAGCCTTTATACGCCTGCGGCCTATGCCTAAACCCGCAAACCCACACGGTAACCATTAACGATACCCTCCTGCAAATGGGGCCCACTGAATATCGCCTGCTGGAATTTTTTCTCACCCATCAAGAGCGCGTACATTCTCGGGAAGATTTATTAGAGCGCGTATGGGGTGGCAGTGTTTACGTGCAAGCGCGCACGGTCGATGTACATATTCGCCGTTTGCGCAAAGCCCTTAGCGTGGATGGGCATCAGCGGTTTATTCAAACGGTGCGTGGGGCAGGTTATCGTTTTTCCCATAAGCATGTGGCGCGATTTTATTGATTGATTCTTTTTGTTTAAATAATTTCTCATGACGCACTGCGCGCCCATTTATTTTTCACTTCTGCACTATCGCCTGGTTATATTCTAGTTGTTCGGTTAATTCCCCAAACAGGCATCAGCCCCGTGGGGCCTGAAATCGGCTGCGAGATTTTAACTGGCTGTTTTCCTCGACTGGCTGTCAGTGTTTCAGGTCTCGGGATCTGTCTCATGCCAGCATAAATCTGCCCCCACCCCGAAACCTGAATTCCCTCTAAGAACGTTTATTTCTAAGCCCTACCTCTAGCTGATAGGGGCAAAAAACGGTGATGGGGGTCAATGCGCTCAAATTCGTACTTCTGGTAGCATGCGCGCCCTATTTTCCGCCGTTTTCAGTTCAGTTTTACCAAGGATAATGCCATGAAGTTGTTCCCCATACTGTTGCTTGCCACTTTGCTCAGCCTTACTCTGGGCTGCAAAGGGGGCAAGGGTCAGCAAGCCAGCACGCCCACGCCAACACCCCCGCCCGCTCCCATCATTGATACCGACAAAGACGGTATCGCCGATTCTGCCGATCCGGACGATGATAATGATGGCGTTGCTGACAATCTGGATCGCTTTCCGCTCGATCCCAATGAAATGCGCGATTCGGACGGCGATAACCAAGGCGATAAGGCGGATTTAGACGACGATAACGATGGTCTAGCCGATACCTTAGATGCCTATCCGCTTGATCCCAAAGAGCAGAAAGATTCTGACAATGATGGCATCGGCGATAATGCGGATCCCGATGATGATAACGACGGTATTCCCGATGCGACCGATCGCTTCCCGCTCTCTAATCTCGAAGCGGCTGACAATGATGGCGACGGCCTGGGTAACAATGCTGACCCCGATGATGACAATGACGGCGTTGCCGACGCGCAAGATGCCTTGCCCTTTAATCCCAAAGAAACAGCCGATATTGATAAAGATGGTATCGGTGATAAAGAGGATACCGACAACGATAACGACGGCGTAGCTGACACGGCTGATAAATTTCCTCTTGATAATAAAGAGTCAAAAGACTTTGACGGCGACGGCATTGGTGATAATGCCGATCTTGATGACGATAACGACGGCGCCCCTGATGTAGCGGATGCGCAACCGTTTAATCCTAAGGAGCAAAAAGACACCGATGGCGATGGTATCGGCAATAATCAAGATGATGACGACGATAATGACGGAGTTGTGGACGCGAAAGATAAATTTCCACTGGACGCGAAAGAGACCCTCGATTACGACTCGGACGGCATTGGCGATAATGCCGATACCGATGATGATAATGATGGTATTGCCGACGCTGACGATAAGGTGTTGGGCCTGATTAAAGTCAGTGCTACCAGCATTGAAGATGTGAGCAAAATAAAAGTGGCAAGCTCTGGCGCCACAGCTTACGTCATCAATTCCGCTAACAAAACCCTAAGCTCCGTTGAGGTTGCAACCGGCAAGACAATTAAGTCAATCGCTTTGAGTGATTCGCCGAAGTTGATTGCGCTCAGCCCTGATAATAGCCGTATTTTTGTCACTACCACTGCTAGCGTCACCACCGATTTTTGGACTTCTGCAGTTAACAAATTGCTTGTGCTTTCCGCGGCAGATTTAACAAGCCTTGTGGAAGTTAATTTAGGTGATTCGATTGGTGTTCTTACGCCGATAAGCAATCAGCAGCTGGTGCTAACTCCTGTCAATTACCCTTTTGGGCGGCTGTATAGTCTGACGTCTGGGTATATGGGTTATTCGATAGATGGCGGCGGAGAAAATGTAGTTGATTCAGAGCGCGGTATTGTGTACGGCTCAAGTCGTTACGGGCTTTCAAAGAACGTTCTAGTAGACGGTGTGGTCCGTACCGCTGCGACCAATAATGCGCTTGCTTTTGCAGCTGACGAGCAATTTTATTTAAATCCCAAAGGCAGTTTGTTGCTCTCATCCACCGGGCAAATTTTTGATACCGCGGCGCTTAATAGGAGTAATCAACTGGATCTTGCCGGTGCAAAAATCACCGCAGTTAGCTTTGATAGTGCGAATAGGCTTGGCTATTTAGCGTTGAACACCGGTTCGCTTGTAGTAGTGAATGCGGAAACATTTGACTTAATTCAAATTCAACCTGTTGCCACCACACCCTTAGTGGGTTTGAGTATTGTTGAGCATCAATTGATTTCGCTAACCCGAAGCGCAAGTGGAGCGCTGACGCTTATCGCTCAAAATTACGACTGCCCTGCGTGTTTTTTAAATGCGGCCCCCAAGGCAGCTGCAACGGTTGATAATGCCGAGCCAATAACCGGTCAAACTGTATTGTTTGATGCGGCGGGCGCCTCCGATCCTGATCAAGATACGTTGCAGTACCGTTGGGATTTTGATGGCGATGGCAATTGGGATACGCAACTAAGCGCTACCTCCAAGGCCAGTTTTCAATATGGCCTACCGGGAAGCTACTTAGCTCGTTTGCAAGTATTTGACGCAAAAGGCGCCAGCGCCCAGGCTATATTGGCGATTAATGTGCAGGTGAGTGCGAAAACACCCATAACACGCGATGTGGCCAGCGATATTTTTGATTTCCCTGTCACCAAAGGCATTTTTGATGGCAAGGACACAGTTTATTATTTGGATGAAACTACCAAGCGAGTTTATTTGGTCAGCCTGTCGAGCGGCCGCGCCGAGCGTTATTTCCAGTTTGATTACCCACCCAAGGAAATGTTTAATTCCGCCGACTTAAGCAAAATATACCTAGTGCAGCAGGTCGGTAGCCAGAAAATAAAAACGCTTGTTTCGGCAATTGATACTGGCAAACAAGTGGTGGAAAGCGGAATTGTGCTGGATGGGCAATACGGGCGATTTATATATGTCGATGCAGGCCATTTTCTAGCAGCTAATAACGCGTACACCCTTATCGATAGTAAAACAGGTGTTGTGAGTGCGCTGCCTAGCAATAATCAGGTTTATTCGATATTCGCCAATGAGGCGGGAAACATTTACACTTCTGGATATTATTCCGCTTCTCGGATGGTTTTGCGCGGCAGTGATTTAGTTGTTGATAAGGTTTTGATTGAAAACCTTTATTTGGATTCTTTCGGTTCGTCTTATTACGTTTCCCGCGATGAAAACCTATGGATTACTGGGGCGAGTGTTTTACCGCTTAAAACCCCCAGCGACCGTTACAATCTATCGAGCCCAGCTATCAAAGTAGTGAGCGATCCTAAGCGCAATCTACTATTTGCTATAACCTCATCTGGATCTGTGGAGGTGATCAACACCTACTCAGGGCAGAATATTCAAACCATCACGCTCAGTCGCTCCATTAAAGACCTTATCGTAAAAGATGATGCGCTGTATTTGGTGCTAGAACTCAATGCACAACAGTCAACGCTGATCGCCCATCCGCACCCCTGCTTAGGGTGCAAACCCGGGCAAAGCGTCGCCGTTGATCTAACCATTTCGCCAGCCAGCAACCAGGTTGGTAAAGCTGTTACTTTTACCATGACATCTTCAATGGATTCTGCCATAAACAATTGGTTATTCCGCTGGGATTTGAATGGCGATGGCGTATGGGATGGCCCATTTGCTTCTGGGAATAGTGTGCAAGCGAATTTTGCGGTTGCCGGGCTTAAGGTGGTAAGTGGTCAGGCGAAAAATGACCAAGGTGATTTAGGTTCTGCGACAGAAGTTTTTGACGTAACACCCGGTGCGAGTGTGGCACAAGCCCCTAGCAATACATCGGTGGCAGGGCGTTTTGGTGCTCAAAGTTTAGTGGCAGCCGTAGGGCCTAGCGGATTGTTTTTAGTGGCCGATCAGGTTACCCGTAAACTCTATTTTTACGATGTGCTCTTGGATCAAATCACAAAAGAATTGAATCTTGAGATGTTGCCGGAGGCGATCAAAATCAGCCCCGATAGCTCCACCGCTTTTATTCAAGTGGTCGATCGTCCGCAAATCAATATTAGCAACTCAAACAATGAGCGACGCTATGCGATTCGTGTTGATATAGCCAACTACACCGCAACCCATTCATTTATGTTGCCGAGCACGAGCAGCTATATAGCGGTAGCGCTTAACGGTGAGCGTATATTGGGCTCCAGTAATTCCAATAGCACAATTAATCTATTAGACGCGAAAGCAGGCACTCTTATATCGAGTCTTACTAATGTTCCGCTCACAGGTAACCGTGCTGTAATCGATAACCGCGTTTATGTAAGTGCGGGAGCCTATGTAGATTTTTCGAATGACGCGCTCACCTACAAAACAATACCCGGAGCGAGCATAACCACTAGTTCGGGCACTTGGGCGTTGGATGGGAATAAATATGTGATCGATGCGGAGGGTCACAAGTTAGAGGTCGCAAGCCAAAAAGTGGTGAGCACCCAGGCGCCGCCTTGGAACTATAATTTTGACCAAGTAACCTTTGTGCCGCAGAGTAATTTTGGCTTTTATTTAAATTACTCTGAGGTTGTTTTTTTTAACGCCAATTCGCTTGAGTTAATTAAGCGAGTTTCCCTCTCTGAAATTCGGTCGCTCTTCTTGCTAGACGGCCAGCTCTACGGGTTTGGCACTGTGCCCAGTGTGCGCAGCCTGCAATCCATTTGCAGTGAATGTACCGACAACCAAGCGCCTGTGGGTAAGTTAACAGTCCCCGCCGGTGCCTTAGATACCTCTATGTCTATTCGGCTGGATGCTTCAGCAAGCACGGATCCTGAGCGCAGCGCTTTAAGCTTTCGTTGGGATTACGATGATAACGGTGTGTGGGATACCGAATATTCAGCGACATCGGTGCAAACCAAAAAATTCTCTGTGCCCGGTAAAAAGACTGTGCGCGTGCAGATAAAAGATGCTGGCGGCAATGTGTCCGATGCGCGTGTGAGTTTTGATGTTGAACAGGGCGTTGACTCGGGCGTGGCGGTGCAATCAACGCGGCCGTTTATATTTACTGATTCTCCGAGTGCTCAAGTGGTTGATGAGGTGAACGGTTATCTGTATTACCTGGTCCAAGATCGCCAACGTATTTACGCTATGAACCTCACCACAGGTTTAGTGGAGCGGTATTTTCAATTTGACTCAAGCCCGCAGAATCTGGCTATTTCACCGGATAATAAATTATTGTATTTCACCTATACGGATGGGATTAACCCCGGACAGAACCCTGAAGCTATAGTTGCATCTCTCGATTTGGCGACTCGCTCTATAGTGCATGCATTTAAGGTCAAACAAATAGTTAGGGGCCTTGCCCCTCTCGGCACTGGGCGGGTAGTGGTGAAGAGCGAAAATGGCGATAACATTTCTCTTTATGATGCGGCGTCTGGCCAGGTGTTGGTTGACTTCCCACAACCCTACAGCCTCTATTTGCGTGCCACATTGGACGAATCTACAGTTTTGGTTTATCAGGGCTACAATAACCGTTACGCTAAATATCGCTACGATGCGCAGAGCATGATGTTGCTCAGCGAAGAAATGCCTGGCGCCTTTAACGCTTACTCGGACGTGTATTGGTTTAGCCCAGATAAAACCCGGGTGGTAATGAATAATGGCAACATTTATAATTTTGCTGATTCAGCACCAATGGCTAAGTTGCTCACCACAAATACGTTTTATGCGTTAACCTTCGTTGATAACCAATCTCTGGTTTGGGTGGATTATTACAATGGTGGACTGCTGCACACTTACAACATCACCACTGGGGTGGATACAGTTGGAGAGCCCTGCAACTGCCAAGCTTTATTTACCTTCGCTAAACAGGCCTGGGCCGTTAAGCGCGATAATGCCGGTATTTATTACGCCGCTAAAGTGCCCTAGGTAATCAACCTCGGTGAGTAAGAAAAACCCCTTGTGGCAATGCCGCAAGGGTTTTTTGCATTGAGACTTGATCGTTCGTTTATTTGCACACTAAACAGTCTGAGTTGTACAGGTTTAGCCCTGCTTTACCTGTGCGATTTTTCCAAATGCAACTTTAAAATGGCTGGTTAGTTTGTGCTTTCGTCTAATTGTTTCCTGCGCGCTTGGTCCACTTCCATTAATTGTTTTTCTACATTCTTAGCATCCTTCAAAGCCTGTGTCTGCGCGGCTGGTATTACTCCGGTGGGGGCTGGGGTTTTTGATTCGCAGGCGCACAGGGCAGCAAGCAGGAAAATAAGGCTGAGTTTAAAAAGCATATTCATTGACATGACCCTTAATTAGAAACTATTTAATGCTAGCCCAAATAGCGCACCTCCTCTCAATTTAAGCCGCTAAAGCTTTGCCGCTTTGCAGCAAGTCGAAGTGTGTAGGAAGCTGCATACATTGTTAGGCTTTGGAACAACTGTACTTGCCACAAAAAGCCCGCCTCGTATAATGCCGGTCCCCGCTTTTTGAGCTGTAGCTCTATTCCACTGCGTTCACAGCAAATTCATTTTGAACGCTCTATGGTTAATTTACCCATCATCAGATTTGAGGTTTGTATGGCTATGCGTCGGCTGTCAGCAGTTGTCTGCATTTCGTCTTTATTCGCAGTTTCATCCTTGGCCCAAGCGGCGTCTTGGAATGATCCCGAGCAAATTAACCGCGAGCGCCAGCAAATGGCGGATCAGCAGCGCCAGCAGGATGAGCAGCGCCGCCAACAGGACGAGCAGCGTCGCCAGCAAGATGAGCAGCGTAGGCAACAGGAGGATCAGCGTCGTCGGGATGAGGAGCGACGCCGACAGGAGGAGCAACAGCGCCAGCAACAGAATCAACAGCAAAACCAGCAGCAATGGCAGCAGCAGGATCAACAGCGCCGCCAGCAGGAGGAGCAGCGTCGCCAGGACGAGCAACGCCGCCAGGACGAGCAGCGTCGCTGGAACGATCAGCAGCAGCGCCAGAATGACGAGCGTCGCCGCCAGGAAGAGGAGCGCAACCGCCAGTACGATGAGCGCCGCCGCCAAGAGGAAGAACGCCGTCGTCAGGAGGAGGATCGCCGTCGCCAAGATGCCTGGCGCCGCCAGGAGGACGAGCGCCGCCGTTGGGATGAGCAGAATCGCCAGCAGCAGGACTGGGCCCGCCGCCAGGCGGAGGAGCAGCGCCGTATTGAGGAGGCCCGTCGCCGCCAATGGCAGGAAGACCGCAATTACCGCAATAACAACTACCGCAATAACAATTGGCGCGACGAGGGTATTGAGCCTTGGCGCCTGGATGATTTGAATCGCCAACGCCGGGACCTGGATCGCCGCTTGAGTGATTTGGATCGCCAGGAGCGGGATTTAAAACGTCAGCGCAGCAATTACCGTATGAACCTGTATGAGTACGACCGCCGCAGCCGCGAGATCGAGCGCCAGCGCCGTGAGTTGCGTGACCAGCGCCGGGATTTGGACGATCAGTTGGAAGGCTACGGCTACGGCTACGAGCGCGAGCGCACTTTTTGGTACAACAACCGCGAATATCTGCTGGATGAGCGCGGCTATTGCTACCGGGTAACGCGCTCGGGTTCAAGCCGCTATATGAGTAAGGTGTCTACGTCTTATTGCCGGTAACGCGGTGTGTAAATAAATAAGCCGGCCAAGTGCCGGCTTTTTTTGTGCCTTAAGGGGTGTTATCGAAGCGGCCTGCAAGCGCCAATGTTCGATACAGCTCCTCCACCTTGCTGCGGGCCCAGGGGGTGCGGCGCAAAAAGGTCAGGCTGCTTTTGATGCTCGGGTCTTGGTTAAAACAGCGAATATCAATCAGCGCGCCTAGGGCCGCCCAGCCGTAGTGGGCCTGCAGGCGGGTCACTATGTGCTCCAGGGTGACGCCGTGTAAGGGGTCCTTGCTGCGCGGTGGCTGTGTGTCAGACATGAATTTCCCCCTTGGGCGCTGTGGGCTGGGTGGTGAGGTTGGCAAGCCAGCGGCGCTTATAAATGCGCCGCCAGACGGGGACAAACTTGAGGGCGTCCTCTAAAAACATCAGGCAGTAGAGGGTAATAAAACTCTGCGGCCAGATAAACACACAAAGGGCAAACACCGGCAGGCCAATGCCCCACATCACAATCGTATCGGTGATCAAACAAAACTGGTTATCGCCCCCGGCCCGCAAAACACCAATGATGCGCACCATGTTGAGCACCTTAATCCACACCAGGAGGCAAAACAGCGCCAGGGTGTGCTTGAGCACCTGGGCCACCTCTGGGCTGGGTGCAAACAGGTTCAACAGGGGTTCATGGGCCAACCAAAGAGCGCTGCACAGGAGCAGGAGCAGGGCGAGGGTGAGCGTGTCGAAGTAGCGGTGCAGGTACCAGGCCTGCTCGAACTGATCGGCGCCGAGGCTGCGGCCCACCAGCACGGCACTGGCACTGGCTAGCCCCACAAACAAGGCAAACAATCCACTCTCGATGGGCACCATCACCGCCATAGCGGCCAGCGCCTCGGTACCCGCAAAGCCGGTAAGCGCGTGGTAGCAGGTGTTGCCTATGCCCCAGAGGGCGTAGTTGGCCATCAAGGGGGCGCTAAAGGCCAAAAAGCGCCGCAAGCGCGCAGGCTGGCAGGCCTCAATCAGTTGCGCAAAACCCAGATTAAAGCCGCTCGGCCGCAGGTACACCCAGCCTGCGACAATCACCAGCTGAAGCAGGCGCGCAAGCAGTGTGCCCCAGGCGGCACCGAGCACGCCCAGCTCAGGTAGGCCCCAATGGCCGAAAATCAGCCCATAGTTAAGGACACAATTGGTAACGATGGACATCATGGCGGCCAGCATCGGCAGGCCGGTTTGCCCCTGGGCGCGCAGGGCGCCTTCGTAAATCACAATCAGCTGGGTGAACAGCAGGGCAGGCGCGGTGATGATCATAAACTCGGCGGCGAGGGCCGCCACCTGAGCATCCGGGTTGATCAGCGGCATCCACTGCCGCGCACCAACGGCGCAGGCGAGGAAAAACGGCAAGCTAAAACCCAGCCCCGTCCAGAGCGCCGCCGCCAAAATGCTGCGGCTGTTGGCCAGGTCTTTAGCGCCTAGGTATTGCGCCACCAACACGCTGCAGCCCGTGGCTATGCCGCTTTGTAACACCAGGGTAAGAAAGTGCAGCTTAGCGGCTAGCCCCACGGCGGCGAGTGCGGTGGCACCCAAGGGCGCCACCATCATCACGTCTACCATACCGAGGGCTGATTGCATCAGCATCTGCAGGGCCACCGGTAGGGCCAGGCTCAGCAGTTGATAAGAGGAGAGACGGTGGGTGGAAGCTGAGGTGGCGGACAAAACAACTCCGAGGATAGGTAGTGCCAGGGGGCGGCATCTTAAGGGAAATTCGCCTAGGTAAGCTAACTGCTGTAGTGCGGTTCAGCTGCACGGGTTAGGTTTAACCGCTGGCTAGCCCTTTGATCGGCGCTGTGAGTTTTTTAGGCTTTTTGCTTCTATGCTTTAGGTGTCACCCGAACTCAGGCCAATGTCACTAAGTTAAAGATTATGACCTGTTGTCAGTGCCTTTTCTGACCCTCACCCCAACCCTCTCCCAGAGGGAGAGGGGGGCTAAAAGCGAGATCTCCAGGGGCAGTCCCCTCTCTCGTTACTGAGAGGGCGAGGGAGTTGAATGACAGTGGAACCTAGGCCCCACACTTATTGAGTCACCCCATACGCGCGCCTGGTGCATTCGCCAAGCGTTTAGGCACTGCCAGAGATACCGAGGCACACCATGTCCGACCCCATCAGCCCGCTGATTGACGCGCTTATCGAAAACCCCGGCAGTGAGAGCCAAGCTAAATTGCAGGAGGCCCTCAAGCCCTACGCCATCGATGAGCTGGCTCTAGTTTTAGAATCCCTGCCGCTGGCCAAGCGGGTCATTGCCTGGCACCACATTCCCCAGGATATGCGCCTGGATGTATTGGTTGCCCTGCGCGGTGAGGCGCGCCTGTTGTTGCTGCGCAACCTGCCCAGCGACGAGCTGCCCAAGCTATTTGAAGACCTAGAGGCGGAGGACTTATTAGAGCTGGCCGAAAGCCTGCCGGAATCCACCATCGACCTGGCCTTAAGCCGCATGGACGAGCGCCAGCGCCAGCACTACGCCCTGGCCCAGCGTTATAGCGACCAACAAATCGGCCGCTGGATGAACAGCCACCTGCTGGTGGTGGCGCAGAACATGCGGGTGGCCGAGGCCCTGCGCCTGCTGCGGCGGGAGGCCCCCAAACACACCGAGGTGCTCTACCTGGTCAACCGCACCGGCCGCTGGGTGGGCTGTGTGCGCATTAGCCAGCTGCTCACTGTGTTGCCCCACACCAGCCTAGGTGAGTTGCAGGAGGAGGATTTCCCCAGCCTGGACGCCGAGGACAATATGTACGAAGCCGCCGAGGTAGTAGCCGCCAGCGGCTACAGCGCCCTGCCGGTGCTCAATAAAGACGGCGTGCTGCTCGGCCGCATCGACATGAGCACGGCGGTGGAATTGCTGCACGAACAGGCCGAGCGCCAGCGCATGGCCCTAGCCGGTTTAGCGGAAGACGCCGACCTCTTCGCCCCCGCCAAACGCTCCGCCCGCACCCGCGCCCTCTGGCTGGGCATCAACCTGCTCACCGCGCTCTTGGCCTCCTGGTTTATCGGCCTGTTTGGCCACAGCATCGAACAGGTGGTGGCCTTAGCCGTACTCATGCCGGTGGTGGCTTCCATGGGCGGCATTGCAGGCTCCCAAACCCTCACCCTGGTGGTGCGCGGCCTGGCTCTGGGGCAGGTGCATAAATCCAACCTCTGGGCCCTGTTCGATAAAGAACTGCGCGTGGGCGCCATCAATGGTGTCCTCTGGGCGCTGGTGATCGGTTACGTGGCTTGGCTCTGGTTTCACAGCCTGCTGCTGGGGTTGGTGATCGGCATTGCGGTGGTGGTCAATATTGTCACCGCTGCCGTGTTCGGCGTGTTGCTGCCGGTGCTGCTCGATAAGCTGCGCATAGACCCAGCCCTGTCCGGCTCGGTGATCCTCACCACCGTCACCGACATCATAGGCTTTGTGGCCTTTTTGGGCCTTGGCACCCTGTTGCTGGTGTGAGTGGTCAAGTCAAAAGCCGCTGATTTAAACGCGGCATGCTGCAGTAGCGGTGGTAGAATTCGGCCCGCTGTTGAAGAGTTGCCGTTGTTACTGATCAAAACCAACGCCCAAGCCGTATAACTGAATTCTGTTTGCACCGGCTGCGGCTGGAATCCTATCTGCTCATTCAAACTCATAAGGGGTGATGCGTGTTGCTAACCACTGAACAAGCCAAAATTAATCGCGCTGCCGCGCACACCACAAACAACACTTGGCACTTGTTGCGCACACCAAATCTGCGCGAACCCAACACAAGTATTTTGCGCCAAGCCCTGCGGGATTATTTTTGCAACACATTTGATGTTTACGACGATTTATTTACCTGCCTAAAAACCGACGCCGCCTACTACGAAAAACCCATCGCCCTGCGCCACCCGCTTATTTTTTATTTAGGCCACACCGCCACATTTTTTATTAATAAATTAGTACTGGCACGCTTAATCGACACCCGCATTAACCCACGTTTTGAATCCTTATTTGCCGTCGGCGTGGATGAAATGAGCTGGGATGATTTAGGCGTGGAATTAAATGCCTGGCCCAAGGTGAGTGAAGTAAAAGCCTACCGCCGCCATGTGCGCGAATTGGTGTTAAGCCTCATCGACACCCTGCCGCTTAATGGCCCCATCGATTGGCAAAGCCCCTGGTGGGCCATCATCATGGGCGTTGAACACGAGCGCATCCATTTAGAAACCTCCTCAGTACTCATTCGCCAACATCAACTGCACCAGGTACAACCGCAACACAATTGGCCCTACTGCACAGCCTCTGGCCCCGCACCTGGCAATGAATTAATTGCCGTGCCAGCAGGCCTTGTAACCCTGGGTAAAAAATCCGATGGGGATTTTTACGGCTGGGATAACGAATACGGCGAGCACCGCGCCGAAGTGCCCGCATTTAAAGCCGCGCGTTTTTTAGTAAGTAATGGCGAATTTAAATTATTTGTCGATGCAGGCGGCTATCAAACTGCCGAATATTGGGATGAAGAAGGGCAGGGCTGGCTTAACTACACCGGCGCCACCATGCCCACTTTTTGGCGCCAACACAGCGGCCACTATTTTTTGCGCACTATGACAGAAGAAATTGCCATGCCCTGGAATTGGCCGGTGGAAGTCAATTGTTTAGAGGCGCAAGCGTTTTGCCGCTGGAAATCAGCGGCCTGCGGTCAAACTGTGCGCCTGCCCACTGAGGATGAATGGTATCGCCTCTACGATCAGGCAGCCTGCACAGAAGTCGGCGCTGAAGCAGCGGCGGGTAATCTACACCTGGATTATTTCGCCTCCGCCTGCCCGGTCAATCAATTTGCCCAGGGTGATTTTTATGATGTCACCGGCAATGTATGGCAGTGGACGCAAACACCGATTTATCCGTTCGAAGGCTTTGAAGTACATCCGCTGTACGATGATTTTACCGCCCCCACCTTTGATAACCGCCACAATTTAATTAAAGGCGGCTCCTTTATTGCCTGCGGCAACGAAACATTAAAATCGGCCCGCTACGCCTTTCGGCGGCATTTTTTCCAGCACGCAGGTTTTCGATACATTATTGGCGACGAGGTTAAAACCGTGCCCCAATCCCATTACGAAACCGATAAACTCATGTCGGAATACGCCGAATTTCACTACGGCGATGAATATTTCTCCGTACCGAATTTCCCCGCGGCCCTAGTTAACTGGGCGCGCCCCTATTTAGCGGGCAAACCCCACAATACGGCTTTGGATTTAGGCTGCGCATCCGGCCGCGCCAGTTTTGAATTAGCCCGCGATTTTGCCGCCGTCACCGGCATTGATTTTTCCGCCCGTTTTATTAACCAAGGCGTGCAATTAGCTGAGCAGGGCCTATTGCGTTATACCCTGGCTGAAGAGGGCGAACTGGTCAGCTATAAATCCCGCAGCCTAGAGCAATCGGGCCTAGCGGCGGTAAAAGACAAGGTGGCGTTTTTCCAAGGCGACGCCTGTAATTTGCGCGCTGAATTTACCGGTTTTGATTTTATTCTGGCAGCGAATTTAATCGACAGACTGTACAAACCCAGCAAATTCTTAAGCACTGTGCACGAGCGTTTAAATATTGGCGGCCTTTTATTAATCGCCTCGCCCTACACCTGGCTGGAAGAACACACACCTAAAGAAGAATGGATTGGCGGCTATAAAAAAGACGGCGAAAACTTCACAACCCTGGATGGTTTGCGGCAGATGCTCGGCGAACACTTCCGCGAGGTAGCTGGCCCCGAAGGTGTACCCTTTGTAATTCGCGAAACCAAACGCAAATATCAGCACAGCGTATCGGAAGTGACATTGTGGGAGCGGATTAAATAAAATTCCTTTTCCTCAATGCCATTGGATAATTAGCGTAAATTGTTCCTTATTCCCCAGAGGGAGCGAAGTAAAAAGCCTTAAATCCAGGCTCCGGCTTGTTCACCAGGCATATCTGCCCCTCCCGTTAAAACGGGGAGGGCGCAAAATAGCCTTGAAAATGGCCAAATTCCATCATTTAAGGTTTTTTGGCTCCTCCCCCTTTTCAAGGGGGAGGCTGGGTGGGGGTTTCTGGCAGAGGGCAAAATCTCCTAAAAAACCAGATGAAATCCTTAACTTAATTACATTATGTAGGGGCGGCCCTTGTGGCTGCCCAATTTTGCTCGCCCAAAAATATCAGTAGCCGCAGAGGTTCAGGCGCCCACAAGGGGCGCCCCTACGGAAGATTTCTATTCAGAAAATTCTTAACTTAATGACAGTACCCCCAGCCAATTCACCAGCAACCAAAAAACTACCGATCAGCCTAAAATCTGCGCATAATGCCAACCATCACTGGCAAAAAAATGAGGCGCCCAACGTGGATTTTGATTTAATTATCGACCGCACCCACAGCCATAGCGAAAAATACGCAGGCCGCCAACGTATGTTTGGCCGCGCCGATGTTATCCCTTTGTGGGTCGCCGATATGGATTTCGCCTGCCCGGCCTCCATAACTCAAGCCTTAATGGAGCGCGCACAACATCCCATCTACGGGTACACCCAATACCCCGAGGAGATGAAAACCGTTTTAAAAGCCTGGCTTGCCCGCAGGCATAACTGCACGATACAACCTGATTGGATTAGTTTTGCCCCGGGCGTAGTGCCGTCGTTACACGCTGCAGTCCTAGGCCTATTAAATCCCCAGCAGGCCTATATTATTCAGCCCCCCGTATACCCGCCCTTTTTTTACGTAGCCCAAAACACCGCCCGACCAATTCTGCACAACCCATTAAAATACCAGCAGGGCAGCTACAGTATTGATTTTGCCGATTTAGAACACAAAGCCGCTCAAGCCAAATTATTAATGCTCTGCTCTCCACACAACCCCGTGGGGCGCGTTTGGCAGCAGGATGAACTGCGCGAACTATTAACGATTGCCAAGCGGCACAATTTATACGTATTTTCCGATGAAATTCACCAGGATTTAATTATGCCCGGTGCCCGCCATCAGATGCTGCTTAATTTTATAAACGATGTCGAATTGGGCGATTTTGTTGCCAACAACACAATAACCGCCGTAGCGCCGAGTAAAACCTTTAATATCCCCGGCATGGGCCTCTCCGCCTTAATTACCCCCAACCCGGCACTGCGCAAAAAACTTACCCAGGCGTTTGATCAATTACACGCAGGCAATTTTAACCCCTTTAGCATTACCGCCTTTATCGCCGCCTACCGCGATAACGACGCTTGGCTGGATGCGCTTATGCAGTATTTGGCAGACAATCAAAATTTGGTCTCGCAGTTTTTACAGAATAAACCGCTCCATTTTAACCCAGTCGAGGCCACCTATTTGCTCTGGCTAAACTGCCAAAAACTCAAACTAACCGACAGCGCCCTGCGAGATTTTTTTATTCATAAAGCAGGCTTGGGTTTAAATCCCGGGGTGAGTTTTGGGGCAGAGGGTACTGGGTTTATGCGGCTTAATATTGCATTGCCCAAAGCGCAATTGCACCAAGCTCTAGAGCAATTGGGGTAGGCGCTTGTTCAGTTGGGATCTGGGTCGGTAAGGTAGGTTAAAGACAGTTGTGTAAGTCGTCTAACATGAGTATAAATGTCGGATATTTTCGTCTGGCGCGGCTCAAGTTTTGTGTTGATGTGCTTGAGCTTAGCCAAGATAAAATTTTGTGGGTAAGTGTCACCCAGTCATTAATACTTATAAAAACTCAAATAACATTATTTTGTCGTTTTCGGCTTTTCATGGTAACGAGGGCGCTAGCCGTGTAGGTCGAGTGGCTTGGTTTTGATAGGGGAAATATTTGGTGCCCACTTTCCACTCATTTAATGAGTCAACTGATATTTCTCCATTTTTCCCCAGTTTGTACCCTGGAATTAAATATTTTGCAACCCCGGAATTCTTAATGAGATATTCATCGCAGTTGTCAAGTCTGTACACCCCGCCTTTTAGATCCTTTTTCTCAAATATACCTTCTTGCCTGTCTATTAAAAAGAACCCATTGATTTTCTTCAGATCATTTATTTCGATATGATATCTATATCTGTGATAGGGGTTAAATTCCACATCTATAGGTAATTCTATGAATTCTATCGCTGCCTCATTCTGAAGGTATGTCACACCGCTTCGAAATTGGTGATAGTAATGTCTCATGATAATTGCAGAGTAGGCGTCTTCGGCCTCGGTATGGCAAAAGAAAAGAAGGCACAAATATTTTAACGAATCATAGGCATCGTTTGAAATAATTAGATTGTATTTATTGTTTTTTAATTGTTTTTCTATTTTGATTCCGGATGCTGATGTGTCGATGGACGCTCTATTGTGAATAATTGCATGTCGAATGAGCATCATTGCCTTGTAGCACTCTCTAAAAATAACTTGGTGATCATTTTCTGATGGTAGATGCTTGTATCGAACTTCAAAACTTTCATTCATAACTTCCTGATGGCGCTCGTCAATGATTGAGTCCATCCCGGAGAATGTCATCAAATGAATAAACTCCCACGGTGTGGGGGGGCAAGGCGATGGGTAGAGGTTGTGCGTTACAGGACGCTTTTTAAATTTACCATCTATCAATTCAAATTCTTCTATGTTGGACATTACCCCCTTGTTGTTCATTTTTAATGATAAAAACTCTTGCAAAAAATAGTAATAATGTAAATTCATAAATGTAACGACCTGCTGGTTGGGTTGGGATGATAAATGTATTGCTTGTGGTCATGCTCTGCGTGATTGCGTTTGATTTCAGGCGTCAAGCGTTACTAAGCGATAGATTCTTTAAGTTGTAAGTGATGCAGGCATAAAAGTAAGCCCCCGCATTCGCAAGGCCCATCGGAGGCGCCCATAAGGCTTGCCTTAAGCATGATTTATTACAAAATCAAAGACCATTATTTTTTTCTGACTGAAGTGATTCTGGAATAAATCCTTCGCTGGACAGGGCTTTGATCACGCCGCGCAGTAAATAATTGTTGCTAAATCCAAGGCTATATTGGCGTGCGCCTTCACTCACCGGTTGCAACATTTTGCGTTCAACCAATTTTTTAATTTGGTAGGTGCGCTGAGTTGCGTTTAGGTTTGGCATGGCCGCAGACAGATCAGCGGCTTTTGCAATGCCCATTTTGGCGGCTATATGTAAAATATTTTCTTCTTTGTGTGTAATCAGCAAGCGTCTTCTTGCATGGGCTAAGGCTGGCGCAAGAATTTTATTCCGCAAGTAATCAAAGTTGGTGAGTTGGTCTACCTTTTTTAGTTCGTCCAAAATACCCTTAAGCACATAAGTGCACCAAGCTTCTTGACCTGTGGCCGTACCTAAATCAGCAAGCGCAAGCATGGCATAGTATTGATCGCGGTCGTTGCAAAATACAGCCGTGGGATTAAGTACCCGGCCACCAGCTTGTACATTAAAACCATATTTAATGAGTAGTGCATAAGTAAGTAAACGCACAACTCGCCCGTTGCCATTGCCAAACGGGTGAATCCAACCGAAGCGATGATGCGCCAAAGCTACTTTAATAAGGTCATATTTTGGCGCATGCGGCGCGTTTATAAACGAAACCAGCTCAAGCATATAGGCGGGAACTTGAATGGCTTCTGGTGGTAGGTGCTCAGACTGTGCAATACGTACGGAACCTTCGCGATAAGCTCCAGGGGTGCGATCCCCCTCGCGAGTTAAGTTGTCCACGGTTAAAGCGTGCAACTCGCGAATAAAGTGTTCGCTGATGGTTGTACCTTTGTGGATGGATTCCTCAATATAGCTCATCGCCTGCTCAATATTTTCCATCTCACGTAATTGGTCAGACGGCGCCGTACCCTCCAATTTACTCTCCACATAGTCGGCCAGGGTGGTGTGATTCCCTTCGATACGGGCTGAGCCCAAACTTTCTAATATGTGGAAGATATGCTTGAGTTGGAAGAATAGAGAGGCAGGCGTGGAGCCCTGCAACTGTAGGCGCCGCAAATGCTCAAGTTCGGTTAATACATCGACCAAGGGGGAATCAAAGGAGGGGTTAGGTAAAGCCAGATCGTGGTGATTAAATTGTGGCATGGGGATAATTATCTGTAATGACGATGGCGTGTTATCTGTAATCTACCGAATTAATTACAATATAGTCAATAACTTACATTGTGGATGGTTCTGTTTGATTCTTTAAAGGCTGACATGATTAAGTGGAATCCTTGTGGCGGGCTTTCTGTAACGCCACCAAGCAAGGCCGTTGAATTACAACGCTATTCATTCACCACTTCATGGGGCATGAACATACACAGGTCCGATGTAGGGAGCCGTTTGCATGGGGCCGGAGTTTCAGGCGTTTGACTGGCGCGAGCATACATTGCCGATCGGACACACTAATCCGTACGATACAACCAGTAGCCCGGATGCAGCGCAGCGAAATCCGGGGCTTGTGCCTCAGGACTGATTGCGTGATCGATTCCAAGCCCTTAGGCTTATTAAAAATATGCGTTACAACCTAGGAGAACGCGAAGTGGGAGAGGTGGTATGAAATATCGATCAAGATTTTTTAAGTGGATTGCCGGTGGGATCTGGGGGCTGCTTTGCATTTGGTCCTTGTATAGCTTTTTGTCTCATGAGCAAGCCTGGTTGGATTCTGAGCTGATGCAGTTAGTATATTTGAAAATGATAGTTTTAACCTTTCCGGTTGGTTACTCGGTCGTTTTGTTGGCAAGTGTTTTATCTGAATTTTTGCAGACTTTTTTAAGTGTTCACATTGGGGCAAAGGTTGAATTCTTTTTTGTCTACTTATTTATGTTTTCTGCAGGATTCGTCCAGTGGTTTATTTTCTTGCCGTGGCTTTTAAAAGGTATTTTTTGCCGAAATCAACGGCGCTAGAGCGAGTAACGCAATTTATCACAGGCTCCTTAGGTCGTGTAAATGGAGTCAAGCCTTGCGGCAGGCAGCAAGCCCAACTTCTGCCCTTGCAAAGAGTTATAAGCAAATAAATAACGGGTATTTCACTGTGCATTATTAAACACCTAGCATGCGCCCCTGTTTAATTAACCCAACAGGGGCCACGCCTGGAGCTGTAATGAAAATCCGTGATTTAGATTATGCCGATACCCCTATCAACCAAGAACACACCGCTTTAGGCCTGCCGCCCCTTGAGCGCATTCCGCTGCACCCGGTTATTCGCGGCGCGGTGGTGTTTGCGATTTTTACCCTGCTGGGTTTATTGGCGCTGGGGGCAGCGCAATTATTTGGCAGCGGTTGGCAGCCGGGTGTGGATACTATTCGCGCCACCTTTAATGATTCGCTGTTTTGGAATGCTCTGCTGGTGGGCCTATTGGCGCAAATTGTTGATGGTGCATTAGGTATGGCCTATGGGCTTACTTCCACCAGTTTTTTATTGGCCACGGGAGCTTCGCCAGCCTTGGCCACCGCCTCAGTGCATATGGCGGAAGTGTTTACCACCGGGGTGTCGGGAATTTCCCATGCGAAATTCGGCAATGTGGATAAAAAATTATTTTTGCGTTTATTAATACCCGGCATTATCGGTGGTGTGTTGGGGGCTGTGTTGGTCACCCAGGTGGATGGTAAAACCCTCAAACCATTTATTACCGTTTATTTATTGCTGATGGGAATTTATGTATTAAGTAAAGCCTTTCGCAAACACCTTGTGGCGCGCCAGGGCGAGCCTAAACATGTGGCGAAATTAGCGCTGTTGGGCGGTTTTGTGGATACCTCCGGCGGTGGTGGCTGGGGGCCGGTAGTTACTACTACCTTGGTGGGTACAGGGCACGATCCGCGCACGACTATAGGCTCAGTGAATTTCGCGGAGTTTTTTCTCACTCTCACCAGCGCGGCATCTTTATTTGTGTTGGTGGATGAAACCATTTGGCGGGTGGTGGCGGGTTTAATTATCGGCGGTTTATTTGCGGCGCCTTTTGCTGCCTACGCCTGTAAAAAATTCTCCACCCGCACACTGCTGATTTTGGTGGGCTTGTTAATTAGCGGGATTTCACTTTTCAATTTATACAAAGCCTTGATATAAAAATAAGATGCATAAAAAAGCCCGGATCACTCCGGGCTTTTTTATGCGGCGCAAAAATTACAGCGCGCGATTCATAGTGTCTTCTACGGCTACCTGAATCTTGCCATCTTTCATCGGCAAGCGGCTGCCAACGGTAACTTGGTGGGGCAGGCGAATAACGCTGGCATTTTTCTCGCCATCAGGGCGGTAAACCACGTCGTAGCCGCGAATTTCTTCACGAGGTACTAATACACGGCCAGACTCTTGGGCTTTAAAATCCACCAGGCCGTTATCAACCGGTACGCGGCTGCCAACCGGAATATCGCGATCCAACACAATCATGTCTTCGCGGCCTTTGTAGCTGTACACCACTTCATATTGGCTGGGCTTGCTGTTTTTTACTTTGTAGCGGCCAGTCTCGCGTTGATCCAACACTAGCTCACCGTTTACCACGGGAATCGTGCGGCCAGGTTTGTGATCCATTTGCACTGTGTCTTCATTGCCGTCAAAGCTATAGGTCACTTCGTAGCCCACTACTTGATCCTGACCGCGCTGAGTAGAGCAGCGGCGCTCGGAGGTTTGGTAGGTGTCGTTGCGCTGCATATTGCCTTGGATGTGGTTGCCCGCTACACCACCGGCAATAGCACCTACGGCGGTTGCGGCGTCTCTACCACGGCCGCCACCGACTTGGTGGCCGAGCAAGCCGCCAACTATGGCGCCGGTTGCGGTGCCAAGTACGCGGTGATCATCTTGTACGGGGCGGCGGTGGGTAACCACCTGATCGCGGCAGACTTCTTGGGACGCGCCGCGCTCTTTAATGGGTTTTACGTTTAAAACATCAGCGAACTCAGGTTCGTTGGGGTCGCGTTTCGGGGTTACGCTAACCACTTGAGCAAACTCCGGTTCAATGGTTTGTTTGATCGGAGTCACTTCTAATACTTCAGCAAAGTCGGGGGCTTTATCGCGCAGCGCTAATGCAGTGCCTGCGGTGGCGATAATCACTCCCAAACCTACACCCAGTAATAGTTGCTTGTTCATAATTGTTTCCTCAAGGAAGGTTAACTGCGCTTTAGTTGTACCACATTTGCCGCAGGCGGCAAGGGATTAATTTACGTATTTGTTACCTGATTCTCGCCCAGAGCCCATTTGTGGGTAACAGTGAGTGTAACGTTTGGTAACCGGTGCGTATTTTTCTCGCCGGCCGCGAATTTGTTGCGCTGCAGCGCTTATTCTGCACCTGTTGGCGAGGCGAGGAGGCCCTGCGCCGCATTAAAAAGTGTTACCTCGGTAGCAGGGCTCAATTGGTCGGACTTTTCGTCAGGTTGCCCGTAAATCAAATGGCATGAGCGTTGCTCAGGCTTGTGCAGCATGCAGGGTAGGCGAATAGAGCTACATATTAGCGCCCGCCCTTCTTAGAGCTTGCACCACCTTGAATCAGACTATGCCTATGAATGCCCCAGCTACGGACCTTTCTGCGCAAGCCATCCATGTGGATGCCTTTTGTATTGCCTATCGCCAGCGCCAAGATGCGCTTTCCCTGCTCAAACAGCTCAACCAACTGGCCAAGGCCGTGCAGCGCCATCGCGGCATGAGTATGGCGTTGTTGGCGGGCAACACTGTATTTCAGGGCGATTTTATTCTGCTGCAAAAACAATTTGAGCGCCGTTTGGCGGCATTAGAAGCTTTTGCGAAATTAACTGGCGGTTTATTTTCCGCCCGCGACAAAGAAAATTTGCACAATGCCTGGGCTACGATTCGCGTGGATTGGCAGCAGGATGAGGTGATTGATAACTTCGAGTTGCACTCGCATTTTATCGAGCAGTTACACGGCATGATGTTGTCGATTGGCAAGGCGGTGGAGCGGCCTGTGTCTATGCTGGTGGCGGAAGCGGAAAATGCGCCGCTACCCGCCGAGGATGCCCAGGCCTATCCACGTTTATTTAAACAAATTGAATTGACCCATTTTGTCTGCGCTCAAGTGCCCGCCATGATTGAGCAAATTGCGCGTATTCGAGGTTTGGCCACCTACGCGGCCGCCAAGGGCGTGTGTGATTATCACCACGACCGTAAATTGCGCTACGTAATTTCCTGCACCCGCGCCCAACATGAAAAATCCCGCCATCAAGCCGAGCGCTTGGAAACACTCCTAGTGGGCGGTATTCCCTCCTTGCCGTTAATTAAAACCTACGAATTAAAACTGATGTTTTTAATGTCCACGGTGGAAAAAGACATACTCTCCGGCGGCACTATAGCCACCACCAGCCACCAGGTGTTTAAACTGGCCAGTGAAATAATCGATGTATATGTGAAAGTGGTGGAGGATGGATTGAGTTTGTTAAGCCGTTGGCAAGAAGAAGATTTAGAGGCTTGGCTGCAGATGGTGATTTAAATGAACGCCCATGGAGTTTGAATTTAATCTGATAAAAAACTCAAGTTGTGCTGCGCTGAATGTGGCCAGGTTAGAGTTGAATGTGTTTTTCTGTGTTTAGTTAATGCGAGATTTTTTGCAAAGAAAATTGTTTGAATTAGCTCGGGCTTACGCTCACGCCCCCCTTCTTAAATCCCTTCCCCCAATATCCCTTAGTTCAAGATTTGTTGATTAGAAATAGGGCGGCCGCAGGTGGCGCCGCGACGGTTTTGAAAAAAGGCACAACTCCGAATTGATCAGATACGCCTCAGCTAAAGGACATTGTCTTGGGGTGAGGGCGCTGCGCTTATTTATGACATTGCCCGGCTCCATCGTGTTTTTGCTCATAAGCCAGATTGTGCTCTGCGTCACACAAATATGGTTGAGGTGTTTTAGCCGGGGTGTGTCTTATGGGCGCGAAAGGGAGAGCGGAAAAAGGAGATATAAAAAGGTAGGGATACGATCAGCAAAGCCTTTTAAACGGAAAAAGGTGAGCTTTTACCCAGGAAATAGGGATGACGGATTCTAGTGGTGACTAGCAAACTCGCCCGCATCGACGGACCCTGCAAGGATTGAGTGGTCTAGGATGATGTATGGAATTCTGGACGGTAATCCAGTGAGCTTTTGTGCTGGGTTAATAGCGGCGGCAGGGATGCTATGCCGACGGCTAAAGCAGGGAAATAGTCGCGGATTTGGAACTGCGACGGCAAAGTGTAGCAGCGGAAATTATTTTGCCTTCGAGTTAAAAAGGAGCTGCTGGTTAATTGTAGATTGTGCCTTTTTTATTGCTTGTGCCTACCTACGGCGTACGTTTTGAGTTCCAAGGAATGCTTAGGAGGCTTTGAAAAAGGCAAAGTCTGCAAATAACCTGGCATTTATTTATAAAATTCGAGCCGCCTTTAAGTGGTGTTGCAACCCGTTTTTAGTGTCTTGCGATTTTCGCTCCGCGAGTGAGTTTTGCGCCCCTCCCTGCATCTATGGATCGATGTGTCTTATAAAATTCCAATGTAATATAAGGTCTGAAAGTGGGCGGTATCTCCCTGTGAGATTACGTTGTACTTTTGTATGGAGGAGGTGTGTTATTTATACGCCCAGACTTTTTATTTTTCTAGTCATCTCATTTATCTCTTGGTCACTTTGGTTTCACGTTTTATCGAGGCCATTATACCTCTGCGCCCTGTGAATCCGGCAAAATCGCAATCATTTTATCCTCCCTCGTGCGTAGGCGCATTCGATTATTAAATGGTAGTGGGCTATCCGAATTGTTGGGCAAATTTCGCCTTAGTTGATGTTGTGGCATTTGAATTCGAGAAAAAGTCTTAATTGGCTCGGGGCCATTTTTAGTCAGTCTGAAAATTTGATGTGTCATGCCGTCGCCGGAAACCTATTTCAAAGAGGGGGCGAGGTAACAATTTATTACATTTGGGGCGTTCTCGCCTTGTTAATATTGCGACTGCTTAGTGGTACTGCTCTGGGAGATTAATATGACTTTCTTTAGGGGGATGTTTTGCAATATATGCAGTTAAACGCCACTAATGGGTGCAGAAGTGTAGGCTTGAGGTGAGTTTTAATGCCGGGTTGTGGTAAGCCAATATTGGTGGCGGCTTCATATAGGGTGGTTTTTTAGTTTGTTGAGTAAGCTATTTTTGCTCGTGTTTGCAGATTGGTGCGCGTCAATGTGATGTGGTAATTGAGATTTAATCAACTCAGTTGCCAGGCAAGGTAAAGACGGATTTTAAAAGGTGTATGTGAATGAAGGTGCAATATGACAATGGTTCGATCAATGGAATTTGGTCGTGGGGTGCGCTTATTCTGGTGGTTGTCGCTTGTATTCCTTTAGGGTTGCAGATAGCGCTGCCCGATGGCATCAAGGTAGATGAGGGGGCGCATTTTGGTCAGATTCAGGCCTTTTGGGCGGGCAGGGTAGGTTCTCCCCAGGAATTTGGCTTAACTATGTTGCCCGGTTACCACGTGTTAGTGGCGGTATTGGCAAAGCTAATTGGATTGGAGAGTTTGTTTGGTGCGCGAATGGTTGGTTTGTTGTTTTCCATTCCTAGTGTGCTCATTTTTGCTTTGATATCCAAACGAGTGGGCGACAATAATCCTGCCCAGTCGGCGCTGGTATATTTTTTATGCCCACTTTTTTTCCCCTATTTTTTTCTTTTGTATACTGATATTACGTCAGTTACGTTTGTATCTCTTGCGGTTTTGTTTACGCTTAATAAGCGTTTTTTTGCTGCGGCATTTGTACTGTTGTTATCAATGCTGGTTAGGCAGGACAATGTAATTTGGGCGCTACTGTGTTTCGTTTTGGCTTTGCATCAATTCCTGGATTTAAATCAGTCTGACGGGTTGTCTGACAAGGCGTTGGTTGCCTTGAATGCTGTGACTAAACACTTGTGGGCATTTCCTGTGTTGTTTGTCGGGTTTGGTGTGTTTTTTGTTCTCAATGGTGGTGTTGCCATTGGTGATTCTGAGTCTCATAAAGTTGAGCGAATTCATCTGACGCAAGTTTTTCTGTGCGTTCTAGTCTTGTTTGTGTTGATGTTGCCTTTGCATGTGGCAAATTTAAAGAAAATAGTAGCCCTTATTTACCATCAGCCATTTTGGCTTTTCATCGGAGCGAGTGCTTTTCCGCTATATATTGCGACGTTTTGGACTGAGCATGGGTATAACAATTTTGGTGGTTTTATTCACAATGAGGTGGTTATTTGGTTGAAGGCTAGCCTGGCCCATAAGGTGTATGCGTACTTGGGAATCGTTTGGTGTTTTTATAGTTTGGTGGTTACCCCGCTTGCTGAAAAGCGTTTTTTTTGGTTGTATCCCTTAAGTGCTCTGGCGGTGGTGCCGCATTCTCTGGTGGAGCCGCGCTATTTTATTGTTCCTATTGTTTTATTCTTGGCTTTGCGTAAACGCAATGGTGATGACTTGGAGTATGTGATTCTATCGATTTACGTCATTGCGACTTGGTACCTTTGCACTGAAATCCGTGCAGGTGCTATTTTTCTGTAAAACGAGCTTTTCGGCTGTTGGCGCACACTTCTTTATGGAAGCTCTGATTAAGGGGTATTTTCAAAACCGTCGCGGGCAGGAAGCCCGCGCCGCAGCTACATGGACGTACTCGTGCGTTTTTGAAAATACCCCTTATCAGAGGTTCCTTATGTGAATATTCCCTGTCTCAGCAGGGGATGCCTTGTGTGAACGTGCTTATTAACCCCGCACCAAAAGCCGCCGGATTAATATTGCACTCATCTGATCAATTCTTGAGGTTTTTGTTGTCCTCGTCTCTAGCCTGTGCAATTAAATCCTCACAATCCGCAATATAAACATCCAGTTTTTCAATTAAGGAGGCGGTTTGTTCGCTGCTGCGGCTGTTGAGCATGTCGGCCATGAGTTGGTAGCTGATGGTTTGGTTATGCTCCATGATGTGTCGGTGGGCGCTGTCCCAGGCTGAAAAATCGTACAGCATTAAATTTTTTAATTGCGCTGCGTAATCGCTGCGGTTAGGTGTGTCGAGCAATTGGCGCATTAATAATTCCCATTTATCCTGTTCGGCTGAGGCGGCGGCGCCAAAAGGTAGGATTGCGTCGCTCCAGGCGCTGATGCGATTTTTTTGCGCTTCACTTAATCGGCCCATGTATTTTTTTATGGATTTAACCGCATCGTTTTTGAGGCTGGTGCGAATGTCTGCGAGGCTGGGTTTAAGGTATAGGTCTTCGTAGTCTTTTTGGTCTTCGTCGAGGGTTTTAAACAGTTGCTGCTTTTGTTTGTCGTCGAGGGTTTTTAATAGCGCACCAATGCTTGGCAATAATTGATCTAAGGATTGTTCGCCAAATGTTTTTAAACGCTCGCGATAGCGGCCAATTTCTTCTGCGGTTAATGGCGGGCCAGCTAAACGGGCGCGCGCGTCTTTTAAAAATTCCACATAGCGCGGTAGTTCATGCCTTTGATGCCAGGCGTGAAATTCTTTAATAGCGAGTTTGGCCTGCGCAGACTGTTCGCTATTGAGTGATAAGTAATGATTTAACTTGTATTGCAGGCCCCAATCTAAAAAATGGTAGGCCAGTTTTACGGTACAGCCGCTTAACCCCAGGGTTATCAGCAGCAGTGCAATGAAACGCACTAGGGTGCGCGATGGGCGGGGGAGGAGGGATGACATGAATCTGTGTGCCAGTTGAGTGGAATAACTAAATAGCCGCTGCCAAGGATTGGGGTGTTTTTAATAAATATTCAGTCTTAAAGTTTTGCCCATTTCGGCCGCCTCGGGAGCAAGTCCATACTAACCTTTAGGTATGAGCTAGAGGTTTGTGTTGTGTTGAGGTGGATATGATTAATTCAGTGATGCAGCAGGCAAGTGTGGGTATGCAGCAAAGCCAGGCGCGCATGCTAACAAACGCCCAAGAGATTGCCAGCAGTGTTAAGAGTTCACCGCCCTCGGAGGGCGCTAACCCTTCGCCTGTAAAAGCGGTGGAGCCGAAGCCGTCTGTGGAAGAGGCGCTGCTGGATCTGCAGCAGAACCGGCAGTTGTTCGATGCCTCGGCCAAAGTATTTGCCGCCGGTAGCCAATCCCTTGGGCGGCTGCTCGATACCTCTGCTTAGGGCTTTTTTATGCTGAGTTTCAATGCGTCGCCTAGCCTGCCGTCGCAACCGGCTGCTTACCCGCAGGTGGGGCAGATACCGGTGGGCTTGGAGTCGTCTTCGCAGCGTTTGCAGCGTATTCGCCCGGTGGAACATACGCCGGCTGCAGCGCCCAGTGGTAAGGAAAAGCGCGAGCCCGGTGCAATCGGTCAGAAGGGGGTGCCGCTTGAGCCCGTGTCTGATCAGGATAAGCGTAAGCAGGCGCGCCAGGCGGCGGAGGAAAAAATCGCTCAGGCAGAGCTTGCGCAGTTGAAACAGTTGTCGGCGCGGGACCGTGAAGTGCGCGCCCATGAGCAGGCACATAAGGCGGTGGCGGGCAGTTACGGCGGCGCTATTCACTATGAATATGAGCGCGGGCCGGATGGCAACCGTTACGCCGTGGGGGGTGAGGTGTCGATTGATACGGCGCCTGAGTCATCACCTGAAGCTACTTTGGCAAAGGCGCGGGTGATTCAGCGCGCGGCCAGCGCCCCGGCGGAGCCTTCTGATCAGGATCGCGCCGTGGCGGCCGAGGCTTCTCAGATGGAGCAGCAAGCGCTGCAGCAACTGGCTCAAGAGCGGCTTGATGCCCACTCCCAAGGCGAGCCTTCTAACAGCACTAGCCATGACGGCGCGGCCCGCAAGGTTGGCGCAGACGAGTCGGCCCCCGGCGGTCCAGTGGATAAGCCCGCAGGGGCGCCTTTGGATGCGTCAGCGGCGGCTAAAACCCAGGCGCAACCTGCGGCGGCTGATGCAGGCGCCTTGCGAAGGCTAAGCTCCTCCCATGCGCAAACGCCAAGCCCCTATGCGCAAACGCCAAGCTCTTATGCGCAAAGGCTAAGCCCCTACGTGCAAACGGCGGCCAGTTTGCACTTTCATGTGCAGGCGTAAACCCCTACACCTGTACTGAGCCTCTCAGGCTGAGTCCTGTTAGTGTGCCCCCCAAAGGCGGTGCGCGCGGTGGGTGAATGTCCACTCGAACAACCTCAATTGGGCCTGTGGCAAGCGCGCCTTTGTCTGTTCTAGCGGCTATAGATGGGCGAGCGCCCTATGTGGGGAGCAGGGCGCGTTGTGTTGAGATAGGACGAGCAACTGCGTAGGCTTGCCCTGCGGTATGTGCCGTCTCATCACACCGGGATTCCCTATGAATGATTCAATTTACCAAGCCCCTCACGTTGAACTGCTCGATACGGAGCGGCCGCAACAATTGGCCAGCCGCAAGCGGCGTTTGGTGGCCAACCTCATCGATTCATTTTGCCTCTCCGCGCTGGTGCTGCCCGCTATGTATTTCGGCGGTTTGTATGAGGCGGCCACCCAATCTATGTGGTCGTGGAGTTACAGCCTGCAATCGGGCACGCTCTGGGCCCTGGCGTTTTTACTGTTTAACGGGCTGCTGTTGGTGCAGCGCGGGCAGACCCTTGGCAAGCTGGTGATGTCGATCCGTATTGTCATGGTCGATGGCTCGCCGCTGCAGGTTGCCACCCTGGCAATTCGCTACGGGGTATATTTCCTGGGCAATTTTATTCCCATCATCGGCCCTCTATTCGGGCTCATTAATGTGTTGTTTATCTTCGGCGAGACCCGCCGCTGCCTTCATGATCGAGCCGCCAACACGCGTGTGTTGAGGCTGTAACCAAGGGCCCAGGGCGGGCGAAATACTCAGCTTAGGTCTATGGTTAAGGATGATTTAGTCTTTTTTCGCGTGTCGTCGCATGGAGCCGAAAGTCCGTATGGTCAGGGCTGTACAACCTAGCCGAACCGTCTGGTTCTGGGCATTGATTGCGGGTGTCGTAAGCCTGCTGAGCAGTGCTGCTCTGCTGTGGAACAGCCAGCGGGTGCAGCGCCTGCACTTTACACAGGCACAAGGCGCTAGCCTCGCCGCGCTCACCCAGCAGCTTAACGCCTACGATGCCCTGCTCGCCCAAGTCGCTCAGTCAGAGCAGACGCCGCCGCGCCGCCTACCGGCCGGTATTCTCGAAGCGGTGGCAACCCCTGCGGCCGGTGGCCTGAGCTGGCAGGTGGGGGCTGCTAACCTAGCGGGCACCGCGCTGGTGCCCGGCGCCAGCCTTGTGGCCGGAATGCCTAGCAAGGCGAATCAAAATCTCGCGGACCTGTTTGCCATGAGCGCCCCGGAGCGCGGCCTGATGCTATCCCTGCGCGGCTGTGAGGCGGCTCTGCCCTGCAGCCGCTGGTGGCTGGCTTTTATTCCGCTGGGCACCCTGCCGGGTGCCTCGGAGCCGGGCTGGCAGCTACTTAAAGAGGAGGCCAAAGGCCTCAAGCCCATTTGGCCCCCCCAGCAAACGGGGGTGTTGGCGAAGGATCAGGTGCAGCTGTTTTCCTGGCGGGAGCAGCGCTACGCCCTGTATCGCGCCGCGCCGCACTGGCCTTGGCTGGGCAGTGTGCTGGCGGGGGTGTTCAGTGTGCTGGTGGCGGCGCTCACCGGTGCCATGCTGTGGGGGCGGGACCAGATGATGGGCGCCAGTCGCCAGCTGGCGCGCAGCCAGGCGGTGGATGAGGTGTGCGAGGAAGCTCTTTTTACCCTTCGCCCGGATGGCAAAGTGTCTAGCTGGAGTCGGGGTGCTATTTTGCTCTGGGAGTACGGGCCACGGGAGGTGATCGGCCGGCCCCTGGCGCAGCTGTTTAGCGGAAGCGGTCTCAACCAGGCGCTGGCTCCCCTAGGGAAGGGCAAGCCGGTGCGCGGCCTGGAGTTGAAGGCCAAAAGTGCCAGCGGGGAAGTCTTTGCCGTACAGCTCAGCGCCGTGCCTATTCAAAATGCCGCGGGGCAAGTGGTGGGGGCGGCGCTCAGTGCGGTGGACTTGCGCCCCCAGCATACGGCGCAAACCCGTTTGTTGGCGCAGGAGAAAATGCTCGCCCACAGCATGGCCCTGTTGGAGAAGAACAATCAGCGCTGCCTCACCCTCGAGCAGGCTCGCCGCCACTTGCAAACTGTGCTGGATGCGGTGCCTTTTGTGATTGGTTACTGGGATAAAAATCAAATCAATCAGGTGGCGAATAAAGCGCACCATGGCCGCTTTGGTGTGGCGGCGGCTGACATTCCCGGCATGAGTTTGGAGGAATTACTCAGCCCCGAGGATTATCAGGAGCAGTTTGGCCGGGTGCAGGCAGCTCTGGCGGGTATGCCGCAAACCTATGAGTACACCCAGGTGGACCAGACCACCGGCGCCTTCAGCCACTATTTGGGGCAGTACCTGCCCGACACCAGTAAAACCGGCGTACGTGGTTTTTATGTAATCGAACAGGACATCACCGAACTGGTGGAGGGCAACCTGCGTTTGGGCCGCGCCTTAGAAGAAAACGATGTGCTGCTCACCACCATCAACAACCAACTGCTCTACTCAGTGACGGATGTTGAGGGCGTTATTCAAGACGTAAACGACAACTACTGCGCCGCCCTGGGGTTTGAACGGGCCGAGCTGCTGGGGCAAACCCACCGCTTGGTCAATTCCGGCGTACACCCGCAGGAATTTTGGCAGGGGCTTTGGGAGAGCCTGCTGGCGGGTAAACCCTGGCGGGCCGAGCTGTGTAACCGCACCAAAAGCGGTGAAGAGCGCTGGTTTGATACGGTGATCGCGCCCTTTCACGGCCAGGCGGGTAAGGTGGAAAAATGCGTGGCGCTAAGCATCGACATCACCAGCCGCAAAGCGGTGGAGCAGGAGCATCAGCGGTTGGGGCAACTCCTGCGGGATGTGCTGGAGGCCGCCTCGGAAGTGGCCATCATCGCCACCGACACTCAAGGCGCCACTACCCTCTTCAACACCGGCGCTGAGCGCATGTTGGGGTACAGCGCTGAGGAGATGCTCGGCGAGCGGCCCTTTGAACGGCTGCACCTAGCCGAAGAACTCAGCGCCTACGCCTCAAGAGTGGACAACCCGGAGGATTTGAGCGGGTTTGCCCTGTTGAGCCACCAAGCCTTAGAACTCGGCCCTCAAACCCAGCAGTGGACCTATGTACGTAAGGATGCCAGCCAGCTCAAAGTATCCCTCACCCTGAGTGCCATGCGGGGCCAGGATGGCGTGCTGGTGGGCTTTTTGATCGTGGCGGCGGATATTACCGAGAGCCTTAAGCAACAGCAGGCGCTGATTTCCGCTAAGGATCAACTGATGGCGGCGGCGGAAGTGGCGGAATTGGGAGTGTGGGAGTACCTACCTGGGCCTGAGCGGCTGCATTGGAACGAGCGCATGTTCGAGATCTTCGGCCAGCCCCTGGATGAACCACCGCACTCCATGCCCGCTTGGTTTGACTCGGTACACCCGGATGAGCGGGCGGCCATTAGTGAGGGCTTTGCGCGGGCTGTGGCAGGCACCGGTGAATTTGCTGGGGTGTATCGGTTTATCACCCCCGAGGGCAGCCAGCGCTACGTGCAGTTCGGCGCCTATTTCGAGCGGGACTTGGCGGGCGCGGTGTTTAAGGTCACGGGAATTAGCCGCGACATCACTGGCCAACAGGAGTTGGAAAACCGCCTGCGGCAAGCCAAAGAACAGGCCGATGCGGCCAACCTGGCTAAATCCCAATTCCTGGCCAATATGAGCCATGAAATTCGCACCCCTATGAATGCGGTGCTGGGCATGTTGCAACTGGTGCGGCAAACCCAATTGGGGCTGCGCCAGCAGGATTACGTCAACAAAGCTCAAACGGCGGCAAAGTCCCTGCTGGGGCTGCTGAACGATATTTTGGATTTCTCCAAAATCGACGCCGGTAAACTGGTGATAGACCCCACCTGCTGCTCTTTGGATGACATCTGCGCCGAAGTGGCGGTGGTGATGGCGGGCAACCAGGGGGATAAGCCGGTGGAAGTTATTTTCGACCTGGCCCCGGAGCTGCCCCAGCGGGTGCTCATCGACAAGCTGCGCATCCAACAGGTGTTGATCAACCTGATCGGCAACGCGCTGAAGTTCACCGCCCAAGGCCAGGTGTGGGTGCAGCTGAGCGCCCAGGCGAGCGAGCCCAGTGCCGGGCGCAGCCGGGTGCGCTTTACCATTCGCGACACCGGTATAGGCATTCGTGAGGATCAACAAAAACGCATCTTCGACGGCTTTGTGCAGGCGGAAGCCTCCACCACACGGCGTTATGGCGGCACCGGTCTGGGTTTGGTGATCACCAAAAACCTCATCGAATTGATGGGCGGCCAGCTGCACCTGACCAGCGAGCTGGGGCAGGGCAGTGAGTTTAGTTTTGAGCTGAGCCTGCCCCTAGGCGAGGCGCCGAACCTCGCCGCTAAGCCGTCGTTGGCGGCAGCAGGTTCGGTACTGCTGGTGCATGAAACCCCCCTGGCCATTGAGGTGTTGGAGCGGGATCTCACCCGTCTTGGGTTCCAAGTCACCAGCGCCCACAGCGCCGCCGACGCGCTCAGCCTCACGGAAGGGCGGGCGCGGGCCGGTGAAGCCTTCACGCTTGCCCTGGTGGACTGGCGCCTGAGTGACGCCAACGGGCTTGCGCTCGCGCGCCAGCTCCACACCATCAACCCCGAGCCCTTGGGGGTGATCCTCCTGCTCACCCAGCGGGAGAAAGAACAGCTGGCGCAACACCAAGGCCACGACGCCCAGTTCCTCTGGCAGCTGAGCAAACCCATCGTGCGGCCCGCCCTTGAACAGGTGATCAGCCTGGTATTGGCGGGGGATCAGGCCGCGCCGGATCAGAGCGCCACCCCCCAACTGCTGGCCGGGCTGTCCCTCCTGGTGGTGGAAGACAATCCCCTCAATCGCCAGGTGGCCGCGGAGCTGCTTGGCGGCGTCGGCGCCAAGGTTAGCCTGGCCGTGGATGGTCGCGATGGTGTCAACAAGGCCACCGCACGGGGCGCCGCCTACGACCTGATCTTGATGGACCTGCAAATGCCCGTGATGGACGGCCTAGAAGCCACCCGCCAACTGCGCACCCAGGGCCTTACACTCCCCATCCTCGCCATGACCGCCAACGCTTCAGCCGAAGACAAAGATGAGTGCCTGGCCGCAGGCATGGATGGCCACCTGAGCAAACCTATTGACTTAAGCCTGGTGGTGGCCGCCATCCGCCAAGCTTTGGGGAAAACAGGCCAGGCTGCCACCCAGCCTGAAGGGGCGGCCCCTAATGGCCTTGAGGCTGCACTGAATGCGCAGCCAGTTGATACCGGCTGGGAGGAACTAGCAGACGCCTTAGCGGCGGAGAGTGATTCAGCGTTTGATGAACCGCAGGCAGAAGCGGCTGAGCCCGTGCCCGATGCTCAAGATGCTCAAGATGCTCAAGATGCTCAAGATGCTCAAGATGCTCAAGATGCTCAAGATGCTCAAGATGAGCAAGATGAGCAAGATGAGCAAGATGAGCAAGATGAGCAAGATGAGCAAGATGAGCAAGATGAGCAAGATGAGCAAGATGAGCAAGATGAGCAAGATGAGCAAGATGAGCAAGATGAGCAAGATGAGCAAGATGAGCAAGATGAGCAAGATGAGCAAGATGAGCAAGATGAGCAAGATGAGCAAGAGGGGCAAGAGGGGCAAGAGGAGCAAGAGCTGCCGGTTGAGCAAGGCTTAGCGGCTGCAATCGAAACCCCAGCGCTGCGCGAGGAGGAATTAGACCTCAGCGCTCTGGAGGCGCTGCCGGTAGTGGACTTTTCTGATTTACTGGGGGATGCGCTTGATGGCGAGCCAGCACCTGAAGGCGAACCCTCACCCGACGGCTACGAGCAATCAGCAATGGCTCCGGCCGAGGAGCCGGGCGCTGAACAGGGCCAGGCCCAATCCCAGGACGACCTCACTGAAGGTGCTCAGGGTGATTTATCACCAGAGGCAGAGCCTCCAACCCCGGACCAGTTCGAGGCTCCTCCCGTGGCTCAACCCTCCGAGCTATCGCCCGCTCCCACACCCACTCCCACACCCACTCCCACGCCAGGTCAGCCGCCTGCAGCCGAGCCCAGTACCAAGGGGGAGGCCGAGCCCGCCGGCGGCGACTGGGTTGATGGCCTTGATGACATACTGCGCCGCTTCGGCGGCAAGCGGGTGCTTTACCAAAAAATGCTCGCCAACCTAGGGCCTGAGACTGGGCGGTTGATAGACGAATTGCACGCTGCTCTGGCCGAGCAGGATCGGCCGCGCGCCTGCACCGCCGCCCATTCCATCAAAGGCACCGCCGCCACCCTGGGCGCCAAAGCCCTCAGCCAGCGGGCCGCCTGGTTAGAAAAACGCCTTAAAGCGAGCGAAGGCCCCCTAGAGGAAATTCTCACCCCAGAAGCCTTCGACGCCCTGGCAGAAGCCCTCAACGGCGCGCTCACGGCACTGGATCAGGCCCTGGCGGCTTAGCCAGGATGTGTAGAGATCATGCCCATAGCGGCAAACTATGCTGGTGCGAAGGTCTTCTGCCCGCCCGCTCAGTGTTTTAAGCCTGCGCTAGTGCCAGCAATTGCCGACAGCGCGCCAGCACATCCTCCCCACTAAACACCGCGTCACACAGCGCAAAACAGCGGGCCCCGGCCTGCTTAAGCGGCACTAGGTTGCTATGGTTAATGCCGCCGATCACCACCACAGGTGCCTTTAAGGCCTCGGCCTCAGCAATTAAGCTCAGTGGGGCGCCCTGGGCCTGGGGTTTGGTGGCGGAGGGGAAAAAGCGCCCGAACGCCACATAACTAGCCCCTTCATCCAAAGCCTGGCGGGCAAAATCAAGGCGTGCATGGCAGGTGGCGCCGATGATGGCATCTGCCCCTAGAAGTGCGCGGGCGGCGGCGATGGAACCGTCTTCACGTCCCAAATGCACACCCGCAGCGCCTACGGCCAGGGCCAGGGCCACATCATCATTAATGATCAGCTGGCCTCCGTAGTGCTGGCAAATCGTGTTTAGGCGCTCAGCTTCGGCAAGCCTTTGGGCCAGGGAGCTTGCGGTTTTATTGCGGTATTGAATCCAGCCGCAGCCGCCTTCCAGCGCCTCGGCAACCGCGCGAAACAATCGCTCACCGGGCAGCAAATTTGGGTCGGTAATGGCGTAGAGGCTGGGGGTGGTGCGCATCAGAAGGGCTTCACGATCACCAGGATGGCGATGAGAATTAAAAACACCACCGGCACTTCGTTGAAGACACGAAAGAACTTATGGCTTTTGGTGCAGGTGCCGGCGGCGAGTTTTTTCACAAAAGCGCCGCACATGTGGTGGTAGCCGATCAAGAAAAACACCAACAGCATTTTGGCGTGAAACCAGCCCTGGGTTTTGTAATAGTCCCAGCCCATCGCCGCCATGGCTATGCCCAGCAGCAGGGTAACGAGCATCGCCGGGGTGCCGATGAGTTTGTATAGCTTGTGCTCCATCAGGCAAAAGCGCTCCTTAGACACCGCGTCATCGGCCATTTGGTGGTACACAAACAGGCGCGGCAGGTAGAACAGCATGGCAAACCAACTGGTGAAGGCCACAATGTGAAACGCTTTTAACCACAACATAAGAATTCCTCGCAAAAAGGGCGGTGGACTGTATCCCTAAGCCCCGCCCAGGGCAAGCCAGCCCAGCACAAACCCCAGTGCTCATCGTTGGGCTCCAGGCGAAGAGTGTATTTTCGATTGCAGTACCAAAAAACGGTGTGCCCCCTTAGCTAATGGGCTTATTACGAGGGCATTGCGCAACTGCCGCCAGGGGCAATTTATTTGGAGTCGCCCTCAGCCCCCGGCAGAGGTTTGCCAAGCGTATTCAACTGCTCCACAAATAAACCCGCAAACCCCAACAGCTGCTGTTGCACCAGGCAGGCCAGGGCGATCATCACCATCGCAGGCAGGATAATATCGGCATTGCGAGCCAGCTCCAGCACGGCCACCAGAGCTGCCAAAGGCGCATTAAGGCTCGCAGCCATCACGGCCGCCATTCCCAAAAGGGCAAACAGCTTAGCCACATCCGGCGGCAGGCCGAATAACCCAGCGCCCAAGGCGCCCCAAGCTCCGCCCAAACACGCGCCCGCCAATAGGTTGGGGCCAATGAGCCCACCGGGCACCCCAAGGCCCACCACCCAGGGCGCGAGCACTAGCTTGCACAGCCCCAAGGCGAGCAGTGCGCTAAGCGCGAGCTGGTTGTTGAGCACGGCCGCCAGGCTGTCAAAGCCAAGCCCTAATACCGCAGGCTGCCAGGCGGCCACCAGAGCGGTGCTGAGGGTTGCCAGCGCCAAGCGCAGGCCGAGGGGCCAGTGCCGCAGATGCAAGGCCCAGCGGTTGGCGAGCAGATAAAGGCCCGCCGCCAGCCCCAGCAAGGGCGCCCCCAAGGCCGCCCAGCCCAGGGTGCTGCCGAAGGAAAATCCGCTGAGATCGCTAAAACTAACCTGTAGGCTGGGCAGGGCAGTGGCCTGATACGCCAGGGCGCCTACCACGGCCGCCAACATGACCGGTAAAACACCCTCCATATGCCAGCGCAGCAACACCACCTCAAATGCCAGGATCACCCCGGCCAGTGGGGTATCAAAACAGGCACCAATGGCCGCCGCCACGCCTGCAGCTAAAAGAATGCGGCACTCGTCAGGGGCCAGGGCGCGCCGCTGCCCCAACCAGGCCCCCACCCCGGCACCTAGGTGCACAATCGGGCCCTCCTGGCCCACGCTCTGGCCGCACATCAAGCTCACCACCGCCCCGGCCCATTGCAACAGCCAGTTGCGCAACGGCATATGTCCTTGGTGGTTGTGTACTCGGTCTATCACGTGGGCCACGCTCAGTTGGCGGGCCTGGGGCCCCGCCCAGTGATACAACAGCCACAGCGCCGCCGCGCCCAGTGCCAGGCTTAGGATCTGACTCAGGGTGCTCAGCTGCTCAAAATTTTCCGGCGCAATGCCCAGCAGTTGGCCGCACAGCCAGTCAATCGCCGCGCGAAACACCAGCACACACAGGCTCACGCTAGCGCCTACGGCCAGCGCGTAAGCGCACAGAGTGCCCAGTCGGCCAGGGCCCTGGAGGGCCAACTTTAGTTTTACCAGAAAGGTCTTTACCATACGCCCCTCATTTTTCCTACACCTCGACACCATGCGGGGTGCGACGAGGTTGCTATGGTTCGAATTGGTATTGTGGGTGGCACTGGCTACACCGGAGTGGAGTTGCTGCGTTTACTGGCGGCCCATCCACAGGCGCAGGTGGACGTCATCACCTCGCGAGCGGAAGAGGGCATGCCGGTGGCGGATATGTTCCCCAACCTGCGCGGCCACTACGACTTGCGTTTTAGCGCGCCGGATTTTAACCAGCTTAACCAATTGGATGTGGTATTTTTCGCCACCCCGCACGGAGTTGCCCAGGCCATGATGCCGCAGTTCATGGCGTCTAAAACCCGCGTGATTGATCTCTCCGCTGATTTTCGCATCCGCGATGTGGCCCTCTGGGAGCGCTGGTACGGCCAGCCCCACGGCTGCCCTGAGCTGGTGGCTCAAGCGGTGTACGGCTTGCCTGAAGTCAACCGCGCGCAGATTAAAACCGCCAAGCTGATCGCCTGCCCAGGCTGTTACCCCACCTCGGTGCAGTTGGGCTTTTTACCCCTGATTGAGCGCGGTTTAATTGATACCAGCCGCTTAATTGCCAACAGCGCCAGCGGTGTCAGTGGCGCGGGCAAACAGGCGAAAGTAGACAATCTATTTGCCGAGCTGAACGACAGCTTCAAAGCCTACGGGGTTGAGGGGCACCGTCATCTGCCGGAAATAGAACAGGGTCTCAACGACATGCAGCCCCAAGGGGCTCCTGCCGTTAACCTGACCTTCGTGCCGCACCTATTGCCTACCGTGCGAGGCATCCACTCCACCCTCTACGCCACCCTCACGCAACCGGGGCTTGATCTGCAGGCCTTATTTGAAGAGCGCTACCAGAATGAGCCATTTGTGGATGTGTTACCCAAAGGCCAGTATCCCCAGACGCGCACTGTGCGCGGCACTAACCTGTGCCGCATCGCGGTAAGCCAGCCCCAAGGGCGCGACACAGTGGTGGTTATGGTGGCTGAAGATAACCTCACCAAAGGCGCCTCCGGTCAAGCCATCCAAAATATGAACATCATGCTGGGCCTACCTGAAACCATGGGCCTCAACCAGCCCGCCCTGTTGCCCTAGGTCTTCTTATGAGCACGGTAAAAGTAAAAGGCAGCAAACACTACCCCATGAAAGTGGTCGCCCACCGCCCCCTGCGGGACTGGTCTATTCGCCTCGGGGTTGCCCTTGGATTTATCGCAGTCGTGGCGGGCAGCTATCTGCAGCGTCAGTGGCACAGCAGCCAGCTTAGCGAGGATCTGGCGCAAGCTCAGGCGGCCCTGGCCCAGGCGCAAAGCTCCGAAAGCCAGATACGCCAACAGCTTGCCAACATGGAGATGGGCGCAGAGGTGGATCGCAAATCGAGCCAGGATGTGCGCTCTGAGATCAGCGCACTTAAAGAACAGGTGCAATTACAGCAGCAACAATTAAACTTCTACCGCTCCTTAATGAACCCGGCGGAGGGCAAACAGGGCTTGGCCATCGGTGAATTGGAGTACACCCGAGGCGCCGAACCGCAGCGCTATCATTACAGCCTTAAAGTGCTGCAGCTGGCCAACCTCGAGCAAATCAGTGATTTCGATGGCGAATGGCATTTTAAGTTGGTGGGCAAGCAGCAGGGCCAATGGCGCGGCCTGGAACTCAAAGACCTCACCCCCGGCTACGAGGCTAGCGCCAACAAACTCAAATTTAAGTACTACCAAACCCTCAGCGGTGAGATAGTCTTACCCGAGGGCTTTGAGCCTGAATACACCGAACTGGAAGCGCGTGCGCCGGGTAAGGCGCCGGTAAACAAACGCTTCAAATGGAATGGCCAGAGCCTCGCCGCCAACCAACCTGACCCTTAGGAGCCACCATGGGCTTTGCTAATACTCATACCCTCATCGCCAAAGGTACCAAGATCATCGGCGATCTCTACTTCGCTGGCGATTTGCAAATTGAAGGGGAGATCAAAGGTAACGTTCATGCTGAAGCCGGCACTCAAGCCCGCGTGGTGGTGGCGGAGCACGGCCGGGTGGTGGGCGAAATCCACGGCACTCAAGTGGTAATCAACGGCCAGGTCACGGGGGATGTCTACTCCACCAAACACCTTGAGCTGGCCGCCAAGGCGCAGGTGACGGGCAATGTGTATTATCAGTTGATCGAGATGGTTAAGGGGGCACAGGTGAACGGCAGCCTGGTTCGCCAAGACGCCGCAGAGCCTGCGCCCGCCGCTAAAAAGAATGCCAGTGAGAAATCTCCCGCCTAGGGCTAAAATCGGTAATACTTGACTGAATTACTAGGGCAACTGGATAATCCGGCCCGTAATCTGCGAGGTACATCTTATGTCCGCCATTCAAACCTACACCCCGTCCCCCCTGCTGGTGACTGAAAACGCCGTGAAAAAAGTGCGCAGCTTGGTCGAGGAAGAGGGCAATCCCGCGCTCAAAATGCGCGTGTACGTAACTGGCGGCGGCTGCTCGGGTTTCCAGTATGGTTTTAGTTTTGAAGAAGAAGCCGCTGAAGACGACACCCTCATTGAAAAAGACGGCATCACACTGCTCTTAGACCCCATGAGCTACCCCTATTTGGTGGGTTCTCAATTGGATTACGAAGAGGGCCTACAGGGAGCCAAATTCGCCATCAACAACCCCAACGCCACCTCAACCTGCGGCTGCGGTTCGTCGTTCTCAATTTAATAGTTGATTGGGTTTGTCCGGCGTATTGGTGTTCGGATATAGCCATAAGCCGAATAAAGGGCGGCCCTGGTTGCCTGCTTTTCTTTGAGTAAAATTTAGTTAACAACTTCGGCTACAGCGGCGCCCTGAGAGGGGCCCAAGGCTTGTGAGTCTTAATCTAACCGGGCCCGACCCGGCCGCTAAACCTTCTCGCATTGCTAAAAAGCTTCACCCGCCGGATAAATAGCCCCCAACACCACCGCCTGACCCGCTCCAGTCACACTCGGCAAATTACCGGGCAGCCCTTCTAAACAGCGCTTAGCCAACCAGGCAAACGCCATAGCTTCAACCCACTGGGGGGGCACGCCCACAGCGGCGGTGGTAGACAGCGGCTTTTGCAGCAGGGCTTCTAACCTGCTCCATAACAGCTGGTTATTGACCCCGCCTCCACACAGATAAATATCATCGCAATCCGGGCAGAAGCGCTCCAGCGCACGGTTAATGCTCACCGCCGTTAGCTCCAGTAGGGTGCGTTGCACATTCGCGGCCTCGATAGGCGCGCAGTGGGCTAAAACAGTCTCCAGCCAGGCCAAGGTGAATTCTTCTTTGCCTGTGCTCTTAGGGGGGGGCTGTGAAAAATAAGGGTGGCTAAGTAATTGAACCAACAGCCCAGAATCGACCGACCCGCTGGCGGCCCACAGGCCATCGGCATCAAACGCCAGGTTTTGGTGCCGCTGGATCCAAGCGTCCATCAAACCGTTGCCCGGCCCAGTATCAAACCCTATGCAAGCACCTTCGCGCGGTAAGTAGGTGAGGTTGGCAATGCCGCCTATGTTGAGCACACAGCGGCTCGCCGTGGCGCTGCCAAAGACCGCCTGATGAAAACCCGGTACGAGCGGGGCACCCTGGCCGCCCACTGCAATGTCCCGCCCACGAAAGTCGCCCACCACACATATCCCTGTTGTTTGCGCCAAGTAGTGGTGGTCGCCAATTTGTAGGGAGAAGGCGTGTCCCGTCGCAGGGCTGGGTCTGTGGCGAATAGTTTGGCCGTGGTTGCCAATCGCCAGAATCTGTGTCCTCGGCACTTCCGCCTGCGTTAACAGCGCTGTCACTGCCGAGCTGTAGAGGTAACCCAGCTGCCGATGCAACGCCCCCATACGGTCGATTTCATCAGGGCCTGGTGTGAATAATTCGATTATCTGAGCGCGCAGGCTCGGTGGGATGGGCTCACTGTGGGTATGCAGCAGCACTGGCGCAGGCCCCTGAAAATCCACTAATACCGCATCTACTGCATCAACGCTGGTGCCAGACATTAAACCTATGTAATAACGCATAAAGTAGTTTGCCGTTGAGGGAAGGGCTAAGCCCAACTCACACCCATAAAAAAGGCGCCAAGCTATAAAGCTTGGCGCCTTTCGGGAACTGGGGAGTATTAAAGGGCGTTTTGATTCGCTGGAGTGCCCCGCTGTACGGCCACCACGCGCGGCTTACCGGCTGCGTCTTTGAGCTGAGCAAACAAGGGTTGAATCTGGGCACTAAAACGGCTCATCTCATTCTTAGCAATCCCATCCGCCTTGGGCAGGGTTACGGTAACGGGATTAACTACCTTATCGCCGATGTGAAATTCGTAATGTAAGTGGGGGCCAGTGGCAAGACCGGTAGAACCCACATAACCAATTATTTGGCCTTGTTTTACCGAGCTGCCTTTACGAATGCCATTGGCAAACCGGCTCATATGGCCATACAAAGTAGAATAATTACCCGCGTGGTCGATGGTCACACAGTTGCCGAAGCCACTGTATGTGCCCGCCAGCGTAACCTTGCCATCACCTGCTGCCATAATCGGGGTGCCGGTGGGGGCTGAGTAATCCACACCCTTGTGCGCACGAATTTTGTTCAATATCGGGTGCAAACGCCCCAAGCTAAAGCCTGACGTGATGCGCGCAAATTCAACGGGGGTGCGCAAAAACCCTTTGCGCAGCGCTTTGCCATCGTCACTGTAAAACTGCCCTTGGCCATCTTTATCCAGGTAGCGAACCGCTTTATAAACCTTGCCTTCATTGACAAACTCAGCCGCCAGCAGCTGCTCGCCACCAACCTTCTTGCCATCCAAATAGGCTTCTTCGTAGAGAATTTTAAAACTGTCGCCTGGCTGCAAATCCAAGGCAAAGTCGATATCAAAAGCGAAAACATTAGCCATGTCGTAAACAAGTTTGTCACTAATTTGCGCCGATTTAGCCGCGCCGTATAAGGAGCTTTGAATTACGGCACTGGCAACTTTGGTTTGGATATCGGGTTTGCGTTTGCTTTCGCTGTAGACAAATTTTTCACCCTGGCGGGTAAAGGTGCGTGTTTCCAACAGATTGGGTTGGTAATCAACGCGGGTGAGGGCGCCTTGCGGGTCGAGGGTGAAGGTCAGCCTATGGCCAGGATGCATCTGTTTGAGGGTTTTGGATTCTTTGCAGCTCTCCAACACCTCGGCCAGCTTTTTGTTATCTAGGCCTGCGCGTTGAAAGATTGAGGAGAGATTATCGCCTTTGCCAACAACCTCATGTTTTACCAGAGGGTCTTGCGTCGCTTCGGCTGGCTGGGGGGCAGTGTCAAATTCGTAGAAGGAGAGCGGATTAGATTTGGGAATAAGGGTGGCTAAAGGGTTGAGCAGTTCTTCTGCCTCAGGTGCAGCCTGCCCTTCCAGTGGTGTATACACACTCGGGCGCTCTTCGTTGCTCGAAGCTTGGGTTTCCGCGGCATCCTTATTGGATTTTGGCACGTTAATGAGCGTGACTAATCCCGCCACTAAGCAGCTGGCAACCACTAAATGCCAACGAGGAAAGGCCTCGCGGTCACTGTTCTGTAACTTGAGCCATATAGTTTTGATTATTTTCATTGTCAGGACGTAGCTGTTGGCACGGGTGGATTTATAGCAGAAAATTTTTAGGGAAGCACCCTTCAGACTAAAAATGCATGAAATTTATTGGAATAAGATCAGGCAAAAAGTGAGGATTAGCTGCCCAGGATTTGAGCCATCAGGGCATCTTCTGTATGGTGTCGCGCTTTGAAAAAGTTCACTTTAGCGAGACAAAACATGCCTGTTGACCCGACTTTGCTTGATGACCTGCAAAAACGCGGCCTAATTGCCCAGATGACGGGCGACCAACAACTAAAAGAATTTCTCCAGTCCCCTCGCACCCTCTATGCGGGCTTCGACCCAACTGCCGACAGCCTCCACATAGGCAGCCTAGTACCGCTGCTAGCCCTCAAGCGTTTTCAGCGGGCTGGCCATAAACCTATAGCCTTGGTCGGCGGGGCCACCGGTTTGATCGGCGACCCAAGCTTCAAAGCCCAAGAGCGTAAACTCAATACCCCGGATGTGGTTGCCCAGTGGGTGCAGCGCCTCAAAGATCAAGTCAGCCAATTCATAGACTTTGATGATTCACCTAGTGGCGCCCTGGTTGTCAATAACCTGGACTGGGTGGGCAATCTCAGCGTGCTGGATTTTTTGCGCGATGTAGGCAAACACTTCTCGGTCAACAACATGATCAACAAGGAGTCTGTAAAGCAGCGGTTAGATCGCGAAGGAGAAGGTATCTCTTTTACCGAATTTACCTACATGCTGCTGCAGTCTTTTGATTTTGCCGAATTGTACAAAACCTGTGGCTGCACCCTGCAAATTGGCGGCTCGGATCAATGGGGGAACATCACCGGCGGTGTGGACTTAACGCGCCGCCTACACGGCGGCCAAGTGTTTGGTATGACCCTGCCCCTGGTCACAAAGGCCGATGGCACCAAATTTGGCAAAACGGAAAGCGGTACCGTGTGGTTGTCCGCCGCCAAAACCTCCCCCTACGCTTTTTACCAGTTCTGGCTCGCAACCGCCGATGCTGATGTGTATAAGTTTCTGAAATACTTTACTTTTTTAAGTGTTGAGGCAATCGACGCCATCGAGCAGACCGATCGCGCCAGTGGCACTAAACCACAGGCTCAGGCCATCCTCGCCCGCGAAGTCACCCAGTTGGTTCACGGTGACAAGGGCCTACAGGCCGCCTTGAGGATCACGGAGGCGCTTTTTTGCGGTGAACTCATGTCTCTCACCGCAGAGGATTTTGCCCAGCTCGCCCAGGATGGCCTGCCCGCCACAGCTTTACAGAGCGACGTGCTGGCAACCCAATCGCTAGCGCAGATACTTAGCGAGGCGGGCGCGGTGCAAAGCGGCAAACAAGTGAAGGATGCGCTCAGCAGTGGTTCGCTGCTGGTGAACGGAACAGCCCTAGATGCGGCTGCGCTGATGGATACCCGTCAGGTGTTCTCGCCTGATAAATCGATGCATGGAAAATACTTCTTAGTCAAGATCGGCAAAAAAAAGCACCATCTGTTTTTTCTTGCCTAAAACACGTATTGTCAGTTTGACTTCCGCCGGAATCGCTAGCTACTATCCTTCCTGGCGCCAGTCTTTGTGGGGCTTCCCGCGTGCTGGCACGAAATTGATATTAATAATAATTGGGGCAGAATAATGACTCATTCGGAAAAAACCAAAGCGCGTAAAACACACATGCCAGTATTTAAAAAATCGCTGTTGGCAGTGTGTATTGTCGCAGCAACTCAACAAGGTGCTCGAGCCGCGGATGTCGAAACTGAAGAAGTAATCGTGACCGGTATTAGAGCGAGTCTTGAAAAGGCTCAGGAAATTAAGCGCAATGCTGATACGGTTAAAGATGTAGTAACCGCATCTGATATCAGTGCGCTTCCCGATAAGTCAGTGGTGGAAGCGATCGCTCGTGTCCCGGGTGTCTCAATCGAACGATTTGCAGCCCCAAATGACCCTGATCACTTTTCGGTTGAAGGTAGTGGAGCAGTGGTGCGCGGCTTAAACCGAGTTCGCAGTGAGTTCAACGGCCGCGATACATTTAGTGCTAATAAATCATCAGGTTTGAATTTCTCTGATGTGCCCGCTGAGCTGATGGGGGGCGTGGAAGTTGTTAAGAACTTAACTGCGGATTTAATCGAAGGTGGAGTTGCCGGAACAATTAATCTGAAAACCCGCAAGCCATTTGATAAAAAGGAGCTTCAAATCGCTGGAACCGTTAAAGCGACCTATGCAGATAAGATTGAGAAAACTGAACCAGATGTTTCTGGGCTTATTTCAAATGTATGGGATACAGATGCGGGTGAATTTGGTGCATTGTTGAATATTTCAAACTCCACTTTTTCCTCGCGTAGCGAAGGTATTCAACTTTTTAACTGGTATGAGCGTGGTGAGGCTGGATACCTCATTGGAGCGAATGGAAAACCGGTGCAGGAGTGCCCAGACTGGGCAAACTGTAATGTTAATAATGATGGTGTTGTGGAATATCCCTGGGGTGGGGCTGTGCCCAATAAACAGGATCCAACCAAGGGAATAGGTCTTCCTTATGATAATGCTCCATCGTCGAACGGCAAAAATAAGAATACCTATTTTGCTCCCGCAGGAGTTGCATTAAGACAGCAAGACAATGAGCGGGATCGCACTGGTTTTGCCTCTTCACTTCAGTGGGAAAACCCAGATGATACCATTCTTGCGACCTTAGAATTCGACCGTTCCGATTCTGACTTAGCATGGAATGAGCGCTTTGTCGAGTACAACGATGAACCATTCAAGCCAGATACCTGGAAGAAAACACAATTTGCTGACCAAAAAGAAACTGACGGGACTCCATCCGCGCGCTCATCTTTTGTGAATAGCTTTGCTCCTGTGACCATTGGTGGTAGAGATGGCGGTTGGTTTACTCATGGCACCTTGACTAAAACTCCATATGCTACAGGTGTGCGCCGACATGAAGAAACCAGCACAATTAATGACCTTAGCTTCAATCTAAAGTTTAAACCCACAGACCAATTAACCCTGGTTACCGACTTGCAGTACATTAAAGCTGACTCCACTGTTAATGATGTCACTGTATATACAGCCTCTGATACCCGAGAGCCAAAGGTCGATCCAGATCCAAAAAAGAATGTAATTGGTCACTCCGAGCCCGATGTATATGTTGACTTGCGTGGATCAATTCCACGTATTGAGTTTTTGGGATACAAACCTGTCGAAGGTAAAGAATCCAGTTTGCGCGACCCAGCACGCACAATATTACGCTCTGCTATGGATCACTTAGAAGACAACGAAGGCGATTCTAAAGCGTTGTCGTTTGATGCTACTTACGACATTGATTCAGGCTGGTTGAAGTCTGCCAAAGCTGGTTTTCGTGTTTCGGATAAAACCCAAAATCGAAAAGTATCTGCTTGGAACTGGGGGAATATCAGTCAGGAGTGGAACGACACTGCAAAGACCTGTGCTGATAATCCAGGCTTCTGTGAACGCTATGATCTCACCGGTAGTTTTTTCGATGGAAAAAGTTTGGGAGGGGAAACGGCGTTTTGGTTTCCGAACGCAAACCTGTTGAGCATGGGGACTCAGGCGTTTTCAGATGCGTTGGATCACGGAGCAGATGGCAAGCCTATTCGCGCGAGTGGTGGCGCCGATATTTGGTATCCATTAAACGATAAACGTCGAAATAGAACCGGCGCTGCCAACAATCCAATTGCAGGTACTCCATATTTACCGTCCGAGATTTACGAGGTAAACGAGAAGCGTCAGGCGATATACGGCATGTTGACCTTTGAAAATACCGATTTACCGGTGCAAATTAAAGGTAATGTCGGTGCGCGTTATGTTAAATATCAGCTTGAATCGACCGGCAGTTTCGTAGTTCAGCCAGCCGATGCTAAGTACCTTGATGTAGCCAACTGGGGTGGAAAGGAAGCGAATATTCTTATCCCTCCGGCCGATCGAGATCTCATGAAAGCTTCAGTGGTATTACCAGGTACAATTACCCCTGAAGATTACACCAAAGTTCTCCCTTCCTTGAATCTAAGCTTTGGTATAACCGATGATTTGATCGTTCGCTTTGCAGCCTCCGAGGCAATTTGGTTGCCGGATCTGGATAATGTTCGTTACAACAATATTCTCGCTCAGAATCCAAATGTTTCCGACGTAGATCCCAATAAATCTGGAAATCAGTACGCAAGCTATGGTGGCCTTGAGTATGAATCACGCGATGTGGGTAACCCATACTTGAAGCCTGAAACTTCGGTAAACCTCGATTTAACTGCGGAGTGGTATTTCTCAGAGCTAGGTTCATTAACCTTTAGCTTATTTAATAAGGATATTTCCGACCTCATCCGCCGCGCGCCGGTGACTGAAACCTATAATGGCAAGCCTTATCATTACACCCATTGGGCCAACACAAGTGATGCAAAAATTTCCGGGTTTGAAATTGCTTACCAACAAACCTTCGATTTCTTGCCCGGTTATTGGTCGGGGTTAGGAACCCAGGCGAACTACACCTATGTTGACGCTAAGCAAACCACTGAAAGTGCCGCATCATCAAGTGAAGCCAAATACAGTTTCCGCTGGTTTACTGATTTGCCGTTGGACGGTTTGTCAAAGGATACTGCCAACTTAGTGCTGTTCTATGAAAAAGAATCAATCAGCACCAGGCTTGCGTATAACTGGCGTTCTGACTACCTGTTGAATTCGCGTGACGTTATTGCAATGTCTCCAATTTACAACAAGGCAAACGGGCAGCTGGACTTTTCATTCCGCTACAATTTAAGTGAAAACTACAAGGTCGGTTTTGAAGCGAATAACCTGTTGAACACCGTTACAGAAACCGAGTTGCAATTTAATCAGGATGGTGTACGTACTCCTCGTTCCTACTTCAATAACGACAAACGTTATTCGTTGGTGGTTTCAGGAGCCTTCTAAGCTAATCCATTAGCGCAAGGGCGCGCAGCTTATGCTGCGCGCCTTTTTTTTGTGTGGAGGTTTTATGCGGAAGCGAAATTTAGTGATCGTAGGAGGTGGCACAGCGGGCTGGATGTGTGCGGCTGCATGCGCCAATCAATTTCATCCGGCGGAAATAAATATTAGCCTAATTGAGTCGGATGCTATCGGAACCGTCGGGGTGGGCGAGGCGACTATCCCATTGTTGCGTCATTTCAACCAACGACTGGGGGTGAATGAGCGGGAGTTTGTTCGCGCAACCCATGCTACTTACAAGCTGGGCATTGAATTTAAAAATTGGTCAAAAATGCCCGGGCAGTATATTCATCCATTTGGTGATTTTGGGAACCCCATCGAAGGTTATGATTTTTATTGGGCGTGGATGCAACATAAATATAATCGGCCTAATGCTGATTTCGGTTCATGTTCCACGGCGGTTATTGCAGCGCGCAACGGTCGCTTCACTTTTCCAAAGCCAGATTGGTTGGATTGGCGTGGATTCAATTATGCCTTTCATTTAGATGCAGTGAAATATGCTCAATTTTTGCGAAGCTATGCTGAGGCGCGTGAGGTCGTGCGAATTGAAGGTGTAATTAAGCATGTGGAGCAGGCTGAAAATGGCGATGTGTCAAAGCTGCATTTGGAGGATGGGCGCGTTATAGCGGGTGATATTTTTATAGATTGCTCAGGTTTTCGTTCTTTACTGTTAGGCGGTGCGCTAAAGGAAGAGTTTGAAGATTGGAGTCATTGGCTTTTATGTGACCGCGCGATTGCAATTCCTTCAAAAAGCGATGAAGTATATAAACCCTATACACAAGCTGAGGCAATGCAGTCGGGATGGCGGTGGGAAATACCCTTGGTAAATCGTTCCGGTAATGGTTTGGTATATTGCAGTGGGATGTTAAATGACGATGAGGCTTGCGGCTATTTACAGCGCAGCATATCCACTGAAGCGATAGGTCAACCGAATTTCATAAAGTTTAAAGCGGGTCGTCGTAAGCGTTCTTGGGTTGGAAACTGTTTGGCTATTGGGTTGTCATCTGGGTTTTTGGAGCCTCTTGAATCGACGAGTATTTACTTAATCCAGTTGGCGATCATGAAGTTTTTGGAATTTTATTCTCCCGAAGGTGATTCTAAATTTAGTCGTAATGAATTTGATCGCATCATGGGCTTGGAGTATGAGCGTGTGCGAGATTTTATCATAGCCCACTATTATACCGCGCAAAGAACGGATAGCCCATTTTGGCAGTATTGTTCCAACATGAATTTACCTGATAGTCTACAGGAGCGCCTGGAGATATTTAAGCGCACAGGCGCCATAGATTCCTATGAAATAGGCTTGTTTCAAACACCAAGTTGGGCTGCCATGTTGATTGGACAGCACTATACCCCCTCCTCTAGGCCGTTGCATCATACAGGGATAGAACCACTTATAGCAGACAAAGTGCGAGAGTGTGAAAAAAGCATTGCCGAGCTTGTTGAGGCGATGCCATTCCACAAGGATTTTCTTATGACGTTAGATGGCGTCTCTCAAGCTCCTCCGTCGGGCTTAAATTTTTATGGAGTGTTTTGTTAATGCCAACGCCTGTATCATCTGCGGAAGTTTTAATCATTGGAGGCTGCATTGAATCCTACTGGGCTGCGATCGCACTGGCTCGATTGCGTGGTGTATTAAGCCAGAGCATCACTTTAATAAATGACAATGAGCAGTTGAATCCTGTGGTTTCTGCCGGGGACTGGATTGAAGAGTTTCATGAATGGCTGGGAATTTCCCATGATGTATTTTTGAAACGCCTCAGGCCGAGAATTAGCCTGGGATTGCAATTGGGGAGCGAGCATAGACAAGTGTTTATACCTGCTGCACCAACTGGGATTTCACTCAGAAATTGCTCGTTTTCTAGGCTTTATGCTGCTATCGCTAGGCATGCCGACTGTAATTTTATGGATTTTAATTTTGCGACTTTTTTGGAGCAAAGCGGTACCGTTGCAGCGCCTCCCAATGTTGGAAAAGCTATGGCTAAAGGACTTAATCTGATCTTCCATTGGGATGCCGTAGCCTATAAAAAATTTCTTGCTGAAAGTATTGATTTCAATTCAGTCAAAGTAAAATCTGTAGCTGCCAATGACGTGGGAAGTTATTTGTCAGATGCAATTTGCGATGATGGAGTTGGATCATCAAGTTCAAGTGCCAATCCGCCAGTTCTTGCGAATCCGCTAGTTCTTGATTTTCATTGGCGTAAACCTTGGCGTATTTCTGAGGTGGAATTATTCGGGTCGCCACAAAATAATTTTTTTGGTAAAAATGAGGTGTTTTGCGATTTAAAATTTCTACATTATTCCTTGGCGGTAAATCAGTCGAGGAGATTTAAATATGCCATCCCTCTTGGAGAAATTTTAGAGTTTGAAGAAGATCTGTTGATGAATTCGCCAGCAAACTATGTGGCGGGGCGAACCATAAATATGGGGGCAAAGCATTCTGGATTTAGTCCTTTTGCTGTTGAGGAAACTGTATTTTATCGACAGTTACAGACACTGATTGACATAGTGCGCATATCTGACCATATAGATATTTTTGCGCGAAAACTTAACCGTCAGTGGTGCGCTTGGCAAAATGAGATTGATGATGTCATAAGCCTGATCTTTAGTGTACTGCGAGGTAATAAGTTGTCAGAGCGAAATGCGTATCGAAGCGGGCTGTTTCAACAGGTTGGCATGGTGCCCTTAGAAGATGCCAGGCTGATTGATGAGGGGTTGTGGGAAAATATGTTGGTGGCGGGACTGGGGGTGCAGCCTGGGTATCGAGGTGCGCCCAATGAGTATTCATTGCAGGAAGCTGTTGGGCATTTAAAAAATATTAGGCAATCTTTTTTTTCTGCACTTTCTAAGTGAGAGTAGGTATTTTCTATGACAGAGTCTAACAATATTAAACAGATTGTTATTGTGGGTGGAGGTACCTCGGGTTGGATGGTGGCTGCGGCCATGGGGAAAGTTTTTCAGGGCAAAGAATGCTCAATAACTCTGATTGAGTCCGAGGAAATTGGAACTGTTGGGGTGGGCGAAGCTACCATACCTGCCATTTTGTATTTTAATAAAATAATTGGGCTAGATGAGGATGATTTTCTAAAGTTCACGCATGGAACGTTTAAGCTGGGGATTGAGTTCGTGAACTGGGGTAGTGTTGGCGATAGCTATTTTCATCCGTTTGGCAGTTACGGTACGCGAATAGATCGATTGGCTTTTCAGCATTATTGGCAGAAGTTATTTAATAAAGGACTGGTGCCCGATATTCAGGAATTTTCTTTTAACGTAATGGCTTCGAAGGCAAATCGATTTGTTCGTCCTGTTGATATCGAAAACTCGCCATTGCAGGAAGTTGCCTACGCATTTCATTTTGATGCTGGACTCTATGCTCAATATTTGCGGGGAATGGCTGAAAAAATGGGGGTGCGGCGTATCAATAACCTCGTGGAGCGGGTAAACCTGCGGGGGCGCGATGGATTTATTGAATCGGTGTCGCTAAAAACAGGCGAGTGTATTGAGGGGGAGTTGTTTATTGATTGTTCAGGTTTTCGAGGGCTATTAATTGAAGAGGCTTTGAAAACAGGTTACGACGACTGGTCACATTATTTACCTTGTAACCGCGCAGTTACCGTTGCCAGCAAACGCCTTGACCCATTGCCGCCCTATACACGCGCCACCGCATTGGAAGCGGGTTGGCAGTGGAGAATTCCACTGCAACATCGAACAGGAAATGGATATGTGTTTTGCGACCAATACATCAGTGATGATCGAGCTGTGGAAACCCTATTGTCTAATATCGAGGGGGAGCCACTCGCGCAACCGCGCTTTTTGAAATTTCTTACCGGTAAACGCAAAAAGTTTTGGAATAAGAACTGTGTGGCCATAGGTCTTGCCAGCGGCTTTATGGAGCCGCTGGAATCAACAAGTATTCATCTGGTGCAAGCTGCAATTTCGAAACTAATTGATCTGTTTCCTAATGCAGATTTTTGCCCTGAGGTTATTGAAAAGTTTAATGCTCAGTTATCGTTTGAATACCAGAGCATTCGAGACTTTTTGATTTTGCATTACAAGGCCACAAGCCGCGCTGATTCTGCCTTTTGGAACTATTGTAGAGATATGGAGGTTCCGCAGAGTTTGCTGGATAAAATTGCGTTGTATAAAGAGGGAGGGCGTGTGTACCGAGATTCAGATGAGTCATTTTCGGGGATTAGCTGGTTGTCTGTTTTTCGAGGGCAGGGAATTACAACAGAGAAATATAATCCAGTAGCCGATGTTTATGATGAGGAGCGCTTAGTTGCGCGCCTAAAAAATATTCACGAGGTAATACAGCGCTCGGTGGTAGCGTGCCCAACCCACGAGGCTTTTATCGAGCAGTATTGTAAATCTATCCGTTGAATCAACTGCTGCCCCGCCAAGCCCTGTTTTAATGGGGTTGGCAGGGCGTTGGTTAGTTCTTCGGTTGTGGGCCTAGATACTTTGACAGAAAGCCTTCTAGTGCGTTGAATATTTTAATTTGATCAGGTTCGCTGGTGAGCCAGTGTTCTCCATTTGGTAGCTCTATAAACTCCACGGGCTTCTTTTGCTCAGCAAGTTTTTTGTGCATTTTTGTTGAGTGTGTAAAAGGTACGACTGTGTCCTTGGTTGCTGCGATCAATAGCAGTGGGGCTTTTACTTGGTTCGATAATTTGATTGGGGAATTCGCTTCCAGGTTGTTTCGCTCGTTCAGTGCATCGCGTATGGCATTTTTAGCTGCATAATGATCGCTATCATCATAGAGTTGTTCCAAATCCATCACGCCATTAATGCTGATACCACAGGCGTATAACTCAGGTGTTTTGGCTAGTCCGATAGCCGCTGCATATCCACCAAAGTTTCCGCCTACAATACATATGTGTTTAGGGTCGGCAATACCCTGTTTGACGAGCCATTTCACGCCATCCGTGATGTCATCTTGGATCAGCTTTCCCCATTGCTTACGGCCTGCTTCGTTGTGAGCGATGCCGAAACCTGTTGAGCCACGAAACTGAGGCTGCAGAACGCCGTAGCCTCGGTTGGCAAAATACTGCACGTAATTGTTAAATCCCCATTCGTCATGGGATTCTGGGCCGCCATGGACGAAAATAATAAACGGAAGATTTTTGTTGGCCTCATTGGGGGTTGTTAACAGAGCTGGAATCTTATAATTGTCTCGAGCGGGGTAGGTAATTTTTTGCATTTTTGCAAGCGCTGCTCCCTCTAGTTGAGGATAGGCAGAGCCTATTAAATCCATAGTCTTAAGCTTGCGATCATAGAGAAAAAATAGCTCCGGTTTGTCATCGCTGGAGGCGGATAAAGTGTAAGTTTCTTTGTTGTCATCATGAGAGATGATGTTGATCGCGTAGCCCGGCATTGCCTTTTGGGCCGTTGCCTTTATCTTGTTATAAATGGTGTCAACGTATTCCCCTTCAATTGTGCGAGTAGTTAGGTTGTAGCGGTATAATTTTTCAGGCGTTCCGGGTGATGTGAGTTCATTTTCGTCACTGAGTTGGTCTGTGGTGACGAGCAAAATGTTGTCGTCCTCTGGCATAAAGCTAAATACTTCCAGTAGATCATTATCACTAATTTTTACGTTTTGCAGTTCTTCCCAGGGGCTTGACTCGTTAATGCGATAGAAAATAGCTTGGTTTCGCGTACTATCTTTATAACGAATGCCGATTCGTAACCTGCCCTGATGGTCGGCAACCCAATAACCAATGCCCCGTGTGTTTTTTTCAACGAGTTTTTTCTCGCCAGTCTCTAAATCGACCTGATGTACAAGCGGTGCGTTAAAGGTGTTTTTATCGTCATCCAGCGCCATTAGCATATGCCGCGTGTCTTGTTTGTTTTGACCTACCATCCAAGCATATTGGCGAAAATATCCATTTTGATCCGGCTCCATTTTGTACCCCACTGGGGCGCTGCCGTCAAAACGCGCCGACACTAAGCGCCGGTAGTTATACAAACCATTACCTCTTTTGCTAGTGCCCCTGAGTGCGACAATAACTCGGTCATTGTTGGCCCAGGCGTAGCGGCTAAAATAGGTGTCGGCTGTGACGAGTGGGGGGTAGACTTTAGCGGGCTCATCCCGGTTTTTGACATAAATAATTGGCTTGCCATTTATTATTATGGTGGCAGCAATTTTTCTCCCGTCTGGAGATATTTGTGGATTGCTGTATTGTGGAAGTTTTGCAAAATTTTCTACAGGGTAATAGGGGGCTTGCGCCCACAGGTTGGTGCAAAAAAATAAAATCGAAATGATCGAAGTGCGTGTCATGAGGCATCCTTTTGTTTAAGTGCTTTTCCCGGGTGAATGAGGCTAAGCCTGCTAGGTTGCAGGCTTGCTCTGATTGAGTGGTTGCGCATTCATTGGGCGGTTTGGTTTTTGTTGGCGTGGTGGGATGGGATGAGAAAAACCGAATCTTACTAATTCACAAAATCGATCACCCGCACCACCTTTTCAATCCCATCAGTACTGGCCACTGTTTCTGTAGCCAATTGCGCTTCTTTGCGTGTTAATTGGCCCATGATAAATACCACGCGATCCTCCACAACAATTTTCACTTTAGAGCCCTGAAATTCTCGGTTGGCTAAAAGTTTTACGCGGATTTTGGCTTCTAAGCCGCTGTCGTTGCTGCGGGTGAAAAAGGTGGTGTTGCTGGCCAGTTGTATTTCATTGTGCACACGGCCGGGGCCTACGCCTGCGGTTTCGCTGGCGGCGCGGCCGGCTTCGGTTTTGAGTTCTTCATCCGGCACTTGGCCGGTTAATAATACGGTGCCTTTAAAGCGATTCACGCGGATATGGGTTTCGGTGAAATCCATGCTGCTGTTATTAATATTGGCGTACACAGCGGATTCAATTTTTTGATCGTCAACAAATTCACCCAGGCTGCGTTTGCCCGCCGGGGGCGGGGGGTTGAAGTCTTCTTTTTTCGGTGTTTCGGCGCAGTTGGTGAGCAACAGTACACAGGGTAAAACGAAAGCTAATGAGCGCAGCAGAGTCATAGGGGGCCTTTTATTTTGGGTTAGTCCATGCCAAACAATGTGTGGTCTATAAGATCGCACAGGCTGTATAGGCATAACAAATGAATTTCGTGAATGCGCGTGCGCGATTCTACCTGCACACACAGTTCAATATCCTGGACATCTAATAACGACGCAATATCCCCGCCGTCGCCGCCGGTGAGGGCAATAACTTGCAGGCCGCGCTCGTGGGCGGTGGTGACGGCTTGTAATAAATTGCCCGCATTGCCGCTGGCGCTAATCACCAGTAATACGTCGCCCTCTTGGCCCAGGGCGCGGATGGGTTTGGCGTAAATTTCCGCGTGGTGGGATTCCGCGGCCATGGCGGTGTAGCTGGGGATGGTGCTGCCCAGCCAGAGGGCGGGAAGGCTGGGGCGCTCTTTGTCGTATTGATCGATTAAACAGGAGACAAAAATCTGCGCCAGGGCCGAGGAGTGGCCGTTGCCGCAAACGAGTATTTTTTTGCCATCGAGCAGGGCTTGTACCAGGGTGCCTGCGGCTAATTCTAATAACGGCGCGAGGGCTTCGCCGACGGTCATTTTGGCTTCGATGCTGCGCTGGAAAATTTCGTAAATTCGCTGTTGCATAAATTATTGGGCGTAAAAGGCGTTGGTAAGCCAGGTGATTTGTGGGCTGCCGCTTCCGGTATCTATGGCCAGTACGTCGTACCTTAAATGAAAGCTTTGATATTGGCGGTGCGCTTGTAAAAAATACTGGCTGGTGAGCATTATTTTCTGTTGTTTTTGTGGTATGACCATGGCGGCGGCGCTGCCGAAGCGGTCGCTTTTGCGCTGTTTTACCTCTACAAAAGCCAGCCATTGACCTTGTTTAATGATCAGGTCGATTTCACCAAAGTTGCTGCGGAAATTACGCGCGATCACTTCCCAGCCTTGTTCTTGTAAATAGCGGCACGCCAGGGCTTCGGCGGCGGCGCCTTGGTTTTTGCTGGTATTTAAGGGTTTATTGGTTTTGATAGCTGTCATTGCGCGTATCGCTGCCGTCGTTGCCGAGCAATTGCACCATACCGGTGGCATCAAAGGTCGCCCAGGTTTGCAGGCGTTCAAATTGATTATTGTTATTCAGGCTGAGTGTGCCGGTGGAGCCGTAATAAGCGGGCAGGGCACTTTTTTGTGTTTGTTTTAACCGCGGCGCCAAATTAAATACGTCCACACCCAGCGCGTAGAGACGGGCAAAATTGGGGTTTTTATCGCTGGCGGTTTCCAGCGCGGTTTTTTCATCGCTTTTGCTGAAATACCAGGGTAGGGTCAAAAAACGCGTTTGGTTGAGGTCGGCATTTTGTGCGCTATTCTCACCGCTAAATACGCTGCTGGTGGTATAGAGGGGCAAATTCGCGGCGTAATAAAAATTTAAATTGGGTTTTAATTGGCGCGCTTGTTCTGGCTGCACCACGGCGAAAATCATATCGATATCCGTGCGGGGAATTGGGCTTGCTTCTAACGGGCCGACAATTTGTTGCAGGGATTTAACCCGCGCTTCACTTTGATCTATTTGCAGGGCGCGGCGGGCGAGTTCACCAAAATCCGTATTGGCGCCGTAGCGGTACTCATAGACCGTCCCGCCCTGTTGGCGGAAGGTGTTGGCGAAGGTGGCCAGATTGCGATCGCCTAGGGCATTGGCGGGTAGCAATACCAACGCCTTACGCAGGCCCTCGCGCAGGGCTTGGGCGGCGATTTGTTTGGCTTCATCTTCCACGCTCAAGCCAATTTGAAACAGCTGGCGGTTGCTTGCGCCTTCCAGGGTGTTAAGCCCCAGCACAGGCACGGGCAAGTTTGGCTGTTGGTTTAATTCGGCTAGGCGCTCTTTTTCCAGCGGGCCAATAACTATATCGGCGCCCTCTTGCACGGCTTTTTGGTACAGCTCCAGGGTGCGCGCGCCTTCGGTGTTGTAAAACTTGAGAGTCGGAACCAGGGCGCCGTTGCGCTGCTGTTGGTAATAGGCGGCCATAAGGCCATCCACTATGGCGCTGGCGGCGGCTTCTAACTTGCCGCTTTGGGGCATTAAGAGGGCGATTTGTTTGGGTAGATCCGCCAATTGCTGTTGTAAATCGAGTAATTCTTTCGGCAATTGTTTAGCGGCGGGATGCTCCGGGTAGCGTTTCATCCAACGGTTAAGGGCTTGTAATTGGCCCTGGGTGGAGTATTGCTGGCTTTTGTAGAGGTGGCCCAATTCGTACCAGGCTTTGGCGTTGATGTCTTTGGCTTGGTTGGCGCTGGTGGCTAATTGCGCCTCGGGCCATTCCAACAATAGTTGCCACAGGGCGGCATTGTTAGCGGCTTGATCCTCCTGGTTTTTGCCTGCTAATAAGCCTGCCAACATCAGGCGCTCTTTAGCGGCTTTGGTGTAATCGGCGCTTTCATTAAAGAGTTTTGCCCGCTGTTTGCGCGCGGCTATGGCGGTATCGCCACTTAAGGAATTGAGCTGGGCGAGCACATTGCGGCCGGTGATGGCCTCTTTGGCGGCGGCATAATTGCCGCGCTTATCGGCGATTAAACTATAAATCAGCGCGCGTTTTACGTAGGATTCGCCCCCCAGCTCGGCGGCGGGCACAGCATCTATAACGGCTTGGGCCTGCTCTAGGTTATGCAGCCGCACATAGCCGTCGGCGGCGTGTAATAGCAGGTTATTGCGCTCGGGCCCTTGGGTTTTTTCTGCCTGCTGCAGCCATTTTTGCACCTGTTGTTGCAGGCTTTGGGCTTGGCTTGCGGGTTTGCTAGGTTGCTCGGGGGTGGACGCACAGCCGCCAAATAAAAATGGCACAAGGCTGATGGCCGCCCAGCGGGAAAACACCGACATGAATATACCTTTTCAACAATTTTGCAGTAGGCATTGATATGAGCCGAGGTTTAACCCCAGTTGGTGAACTTTTTATTGTGGCCACACCCATCGGCAATTTGGCCGACATGGTACCCCGCGCCGTGGAGATTCTCCAGAACGTTGATTTTATTGCCGCTGAGGACACTCGGCACAGCGGTAAACTTATGCAGCATTTTCAAATTAACACGCCCTTAGTGGCCTATCACGATTACACCGATGAGGCCCGTGTGGCGCAGTTGCTTAAGCGTTTGCAGGCCGGTGAGCGTATGGCGCTGATCAGCGATGCGGGCACGCCACTGATTTCCGATCCGGGTTATCGCCTGGTGCACTGGGCGCGCCAAGCGGGTATTCGGGTGACGCCAGTGCCCGGCGCCTGCGCCTTAATTGCCGCCCTCTGTGCCAGTGGTTTGCCCTCGGATCGGTTTTGTTTTGAAGGTTTTTTAGCGGCCAAATCCAGCGCCCGGCGCGGGCAATTAGAGGCCTTAAAAACCGAGGCGCGCACCCTGGTATTTTATGAATCCCCCCATCGTATTGAAGACTGTTTGGCGGACTTGGTAGCCGTGTTTGGGCCTGAGCGCGATGCGGTTATGGCCCGTGAATTAACGAAAACCTTTGAAACCTTTTTAACCGGTAGCCTGGCTGAAATTGCCGCCCAAGTGAGTGCGGATGCCAACCAGCGCAAAGGCGAGATTGTGTTGATGGTGCAGGGGTTTTCCCCACCTGAACAAGCAGATCAGCTTGATGCCGAGGCGCTGCGGATTATGGACATTCTGTTAACTGAATTGCCTGTCAAACAAGCGGCGAGCTTAACGGCGCGTATTACTGGTGAGAAAAAAAATAAATTGTATCAGTGGGCGCTGGAGCGCTGATGGTACTTTTTGATTTCTGCGCTCAGGTTGCCGAAATTTATATTTGAAGCGCCATTCCTTGCGTGTGAATTGGACAAATACAGGAGCGATTTTTAATCAATTTCTCTTGGGGTTTTCTTGCTGATTGTTGTTGAGTTGCTATCTTTTAAGATTTGAGGAATCACTAAGCGGTGCGCTTGGTAGGAAATCTAGCGAATATTTGGTGTTGGTGAGTCTTTCTAAAATCGCCACAGAGTGAAAGTCGGTCATTTCCGATCTGCCGCAAATGCATTTTAAGTAAGCGTGTGAAAAAGGATCGTTCCTTTGATGTTTTGATATGGCCAGTATTTAGTCCTGCCATATCACGATAAACGATACAAGCCAATTTATTGATCATCTCATTGCCGTGTTGTATGGGAACGAATAAGCAGTGTGTAAATGAAGTGCGCAATACTGGCTGGGTGCAAATAAAGAATACATAGTATTTCAGACCGTCAAAAAGAGGGACCTTTTTGACGAGCCTACAGGGAAGTATTTACGGCGTGTCTGAAATGCTATGTATTCTTTATTGTTGGCTGGGTAGTAAGTGTGGGATTTGACACGTGCTTTCGGAAAATTCGCAGGTACGAGCGGAGCAGATATTCAGCCTTGTTAATACGCTTTCTGTAAATACCACCTTGTCGCTGACTGCTATCCCTGCCAACTGCCTGTTAGCTAAGGCCTTATTAATTAAGGTTGGTGGAAAGTTTGGTTGGGTAAATCGGATTATTCTGCTTAATTAAATCTTTGTTGTAATAAATAAAACCTTTATTCTGCGGCACCTGTTGCTTTTATCTGGGAGTCCCTGAGGTAAGCTGCTCGCCGTATTTTCCCCTACACATGCAAGGTCCACCGCCTATGAAAACACTACCACTTTTGGGGCTTTTGCTGGTTGCCCTTGGCGCTCAGGCAAAACCCCCGGCCGCACCGCTGCCTGCAGGCCTGAGTATTAATGATAAAAATTATTTCCATATGCAGGGCCTGGATGTCACCGTATTTAGCGATATTTACCCCGATGGCCACCAAACCGGTGTAACGCTCATTCAACACGGCAGCCGTGTGGCCGCCAATGGGGATGTGCGTTTGGAAATATCGCCGGGCCAATGGTCGCCTGTCCCGGCGGGGGGATCGCAAAGCCTGGATAAAGCCAATGGCACGATTAGCCAAACCATGTCCTATCCAGACCCAACTAAAGACAAAACCGGTTTTAACCCCATTAATTACCCAGATTTAAAATTTACCTATAAGGTGAATGTGACAGCCTTAAGCGGCAGCCAATTTAAAATCAGCGTCGATTTAGTGCAGCCCTTGCCTGCGCAGTGGGTGGGCAAAGTGGGCTTTAATTTAGAATTATTCCCTGGCGAATTATTTGGCAAAGCCTTTTTAATGGATCAGCAGTCGGGTATTTTCCCGCGCCAAGCCAATGGGCCAATTGAATCCCATCACGGCGAATTTTTGGCGGCGCCTTTGGCGGTAGGAAAAACCCTCACTATTGCGCCGGATGATGATGCTCGGCGCATCACCATTAATAATTCGCGCGGCAATTTAGAATTGTGGGATGGCCGCAGCAACCACAATAATGGCTGGTACATAGTGCGCTCTAGCATTCCTGCAAACGCCACTAAAAATGCCATTGAATGGGTGGTTACCCCCAATGTGGTAAAAGATTGGGTTTACACGCCCGTGTTGCAAATATCCCAGGTGGGCTATACCCGCCTGCAGCCGAAAAAATTAGTGATTGAGCAGGATGCAACCGATACAAAAGCCGATGAGGTGCGGTTGTATCAATTAACCGCGCAGGGCAAACAATTGCTGCGCAAAGGTGCGCCTAATGCTTGGGGTAAATTCTTACGCTACCACTACCTCACCTATGATTTTAGCGATGTAACGGAAGTTGGCAGTTATGTTTTGGAGTATCGCGGGCAAACAACGGCCGCATTTAAAATCGGCGACGATGTGTTGAGTCGCCATGTGTGGCAACCCACGTTGGAATATTTTTTACCCATGCAAATGTGCCATATGCGCGTGAATGAAAAATACCGCGTATGGCATGGCTTGGATCATTTAGATGACGCCATTATGGCGCCGGTAAATCTTAATCATTACGACGGTTATGTCTCTGGCCCCTCTACGCTCACAAAATATAAACCCGGCGAGCGCGTGCCGAATTTAAATGCTGGTGGCTGGCACGATGCGGGAGATTTTGATTTGCGGGTGGAATCACAAATGGGCACCGTGTGGCTGTTGGCCGCCATGGTGGAAGAGTTTGGCCTCAATTACGATGCCACCAGTATCGATCAAAAAAATAAACTAGTGGAAATTCATCAGCCCGACGGCAAAAACGATGCGCTGCAACAAATTGAGCACGGTTTATTAAGTGTGTTGGGTGGCTATAAAGCCATGGGGCGTGTGTACCGAGGTATTATCGACCGGGATTTACGCCAGTATGTAATGCTTGGCGATGGTTCATTACAAACGGATAATCTGCCGTTTAATGCAAAATTAGCTGCTGGCGAGCGCAAACACGATACCTCCGGCACGCCGGATGACCGCTGGGTATTTACCGAAGATAACCCCGATCGTGAATTATATGTAGCGGCAGGCTTGGCCGCCGCCGCACGGGTGTTAAAAGAGTACAACCCTGGGATGGCAAAAGAATCTTTAAGTGCTGCGGAAGATTTGTATCAAAAAGCGCTTGGCCGCGCTAAAAAAACTGACAACAAAACTTTTGCCGCTGCCGAGCTATATTTATCCACCCGCAAAACTAATTATCTTGCGGATATCACTGCATTAAAAACGGCGATTATTGCCGACATCGCTGAGACCGCCTGGCCTTTGGGGCGAGTTATGAATGCCATTGAGGATAAAGTGTTTGTGGCGGACTTGAATGCGGCGGTGGAGCAATACCAAATTAACGTGCGCGCGCGCGCCGCTACAGAATCACCCTATGGTGTGCCCTATACACCCAATATTTGGGGCGCGGGTTGGACGATTCAGGAATTTGGTGTGCACCAATATTTCTTCGCCAAAAGCTGGCCTCAATACACCACCCAAGATGCTTATTTAAGTGCGCTGAATTTTGTGCTGGGCGTGCACCCCGGCAGCAACACACAGTCTTTTGCTTCAGGTGTGGGTGCGCGCTCGGCCACTGTCGCCTATGGGAATAATCGCGCCGATTGGTCGTATATCCCCGGCGGCGTTATTTCTGGAACAGCTTTAATTCGCCCGGATTTGCCGGAATTAAAAACATGGCCGTTTTTTTGGCAGCAGACGGAATATGTGATGGGCGGCGGTGAGACTAACTATATGTTTTTAGTGTTGGCAGTGGATGCGGCTAAAAAATCCGCCAAATAAATTGTTCGTATACTCGTTCCCACGCTCTGCGTGGGAACGCATAGAATTTAACTTCGACGAATTAACCGCTATCTATTTTTAGATGCTGAATAGATGCGTTGTAGGCTTTTAATGATTTAAAGGATATTCAAAATGTATTGAAGTATGCGTTCCCACGCAGAGCGTGGGAGCGCAAAAATGCATTATTTCCCTTGTAGCGCCTGCGCTGCATCTTTCGCAAAATAGGTCAAAATACCATTGGCGCCTGCGCGTTTAATACATAACAGGGATTCCAGCATCACCGCTTCGGCTAAATATCCGTGTTGCATCGCCAATTTATGCATGCTGTATTCGCCGCTCACCTGATAGGCAAAGGTGGGTACTCCAAAAGTTTCTTTAACTCGGCGCACTATATCCAAATAGGGCATGGCAGGTTTTACCATTACCATGTCGGCGCCTTCTTGCAAATCAAGGGCAATTTCCTGCATGGCTTCATCGGAGTTGGCTGGGTCCATTTGGTAATTATATTTATTGCTTTTACCTAAATTACCCGCCGAGCCCACCGCATCGCGAAACGGCCCGTAATAACTCGACGCGTATTTAGCGCTGTACGCCATGATTTGTGTATTAATAAAACCTTTGCTATCAAGCGCTTTGCGAATGGCGCCGACGCGGCCGTCCATCATGTCCGATGGGGCGATGACATCGGCACCGCTCTGGGCGCAGATCAGAGCTTGCTGCTCCAACGCCGCCACGGTTTCATCATTTAATACATAACCTGTGTCATCAATAATGCCGTCTTGGCCGTGGGTGGTGTAGGGGTCTAGGGCGCCGTCGCAAATGATGCCTATTTCAGGGAAACGCTCTTTTAAAAAGCGCACAGCGGTGGGAATTAACCCGTCGGGGTTAAACGCTTCCTGGCCGTCGAGGGTTTTTTTGGCTTGGCTGATATTGGGAAATAAGGCGATGGCCGGGATGCGCAATGCCTGCAGCGTTTCTACTTCTTGGGCCAATAAATCCAGGCTAAACCGCTCAATACCCGGCATGGAGTGAATGGCTTCGCGGCGATTATTGCCCTCCAGCAAAAACATGGGGTAAATAAAATCCCCGGCGCTAAGCTCGGTTTCACGCACTAAACGGCGGGAAAATTCAGCAAAACGATTGCGGCGCATACGGGTGGTAGGGAAGCTGCGGTGCATGGGGGCTCCTAGGTTGAAGGGCTAAAGAGCGCCAGCCTACAAAGGCTTGCGCGCAGGAGCAACTTAAAAACCGCTGGCGTGTAAAAAGGGCCGAATTTAACTGGGCAAAAATGCGTCGGCAAAAATATCGGTTAGGTTAGCACCGGCTAAAAAACACTGTTTTTTAAGCTTCTGTACAAAACTCGGGGCCCCGCAAATATAGGCTTGCTTGCCGCTCATATCCGGTAACAATTCGCGAATTTTGCTGTAAATATCGCCCACCTCGTAGGTGTCGCTGTGTTGGCCTGCCTGCTGCACTATGTAATAAATATGCACATTGGGCGCTGCGGCCACCTGGTGCAAGCCGGGTAAAGGGTAGAGGCCATGCTCTTCTTTTGCGCCCATCACACAATAAATGGGCCCTTGATGGCCCGCCTTAAGCGCCGCGCGGGCGACGCCTAAAATAGGTGCCATGCCAGTGCCAATGGCGGCGAGTAACAGCGGCTGGGACAGGCTGTGGGCTTGGTAAAAACACCGGCCCATAGGCCCTTCGACCCACACCGGGCTGCCCAGCGGAATATGGGCCAGATATTTGCTCATGCGGCCATCGGGTAAGACTCGGATGTGAAATTCTAAATGGGCCTCTTGGGGGAGGCTGGCCAAGGAATAACAGCGCCCCATCTGGTGCAAATCCTCGGCGGCGCCTTCGACGGCAAACAAGCGCACAAATTGGCCGGGCTGATAATCGAAGGGTTTGCTCACGCACAGTTGCAAAATGTCGCCTTTTAACCAGCGTTGGCGCAGCACTTCACTGGCGTAGCGGGTGGCCGAGGCCTGAGGGGTTTGCGCGCGCAGGGTGCCGCTCACAGAGCACGCACAGGCCATGGCTAAGCCCTGTGCGGTTTGGTGGGCAGAGAGCCCCTCCTGGGCGCGCGGGTTAATCTGGCCTTCTAACACCTGCACCAAACAGCCTTGGCAAACCCCCGCACCGCAGCCGCGGCGCGGATTGAGGCCGCGTTGCTCAAGGGCTGTTAGCAGGTTGGCGCCTTCTTCTAGCTCGAAGACCTGCCGGTTAAATTCAACCAGGGCCATGTTACTGGTTGAGCACATCCGCCTTAACGCTGTGCGCCAAGGTGGCAATTTGCGCTATGTCTTCAGCGGCCACGCCCAATTGGGTGAGGGTGCTGGCCAGGTGTTCAACCACGGCATCAAAATGGGTTTCGGTAAGATTCATACCTGCGTGGGCCTTGCGCATATCAAGCCCGGTGTATTGGTTGGGGCCGCCAAATACCATAGTTAAAAAAGCTTTTTGTTTGGCCGCCTGCCGCTCCATATCAACGCTTTCAAAAAAATGGCTGATGCGCTCGTCACCCAGTACTTTGCGATAAAAAATATTCACCGCCGCGTCAACCGCCGGCGCACCACCAATACGTTCAAAAAGGCTCATAGGCAGAACTCTTCTAATAAGTGAGTAGATTTAAATAAGGCCTGCACACCAATAGCTGTGCAGATTCTGATTGCGGTTAAATCCTAGTGTGATCGCCTGATACTGATGTTTTTATTGATTAATTCTGGCGTTTTTGAATAAAACTGAACGCTAGAATTAATCCGTGCATCTTCAACTGTTCACCCAAGGCAGGTTTTTCTTCCATGGTTGGTAAATAACGCCTTGCTCCTGCGCGTTGGGTGTTGATGCTCGCTGCGGTAAAACAGGCTTGAGCACAGCCTAGCAGGTTTAATGGCGGGGTTTAGCGGCATTTGAGGTTTGCCTGACGCAAATCAAATTCGCCCAAGGCCTATAAAGGATGGGGGGAGGCTGCGGGCGCCCCGGCGTTTATCACCGCCTGCGGCGGCGCCCATGGATTGCTGGCGCTTATGGGGCGCTAATTAATGAGGCACTTTATCCAAAGCAATACAGATTTGCTCCAGCCCTTGTGCGGCGCGCAAACTTTGGCGCTGTAATAAATCAGGCGGAATAAATACTAACTGAGCGTTTTTTACCGCCGTCAGCTGCGGCCATTGCTGCCATTGATCCAACCATTGGGGCCGCGCGGTATCCATGCCGCTGGCCATAATCACCTCTGGGTTGGCTTTTAATACCGCTTCAATATCAATTTTAGGCGCGAGCGGTGCTAAATCACCAAACACATTTTGACCGCCGCAGGTTTCCAGCAATTCATTGAATAAATGCTGTTTATTTAATGTCATCAAGGGTTGATGCCAAATTTGATAAAACACCCGCACGGCAGGCTGCCTTTTTGGGCGGTTTTGCCAGGGCGAAATAATACGGTTAAATGCGTCAATACTGGCTTGAGCCTGGGTTTCATTGCCCCCTAAGCGGGCAAAGGTTTGCACTGTGGCAATTAAATCGGCCAAATGCCGCGGCTCAACTAAAAAGACCGGCAGGCCTAAGCGCTCAAGATGGGCAATTTTTTCCGCTGGATTACCGCTTTGCCAACCGATAATTAAATCGGGCTGTAATTTTACAATGGCTTCGTAATCAAAATTGGCGTAGCTGCCAACGCGGGGGATTTTAGCCGCTGCCAAAGGGTAATCGCTAAAATCCACCGTGCCCACCAGGGCAGGTTCGGCTCCAGCGGAAAATAATAATTCAGTAATGCTGGGGGCAAGGCTAATAATACGCGCAGCCCGCTTGGGCAAAATTAGGGTTTTGCCCCGTGCATCCACTGCGCTAATCTGCGCGCCGGTTGGTTCTGCACCCCAGGCTGTGGCCGTTAACAAAAATACCAGCAGCCACGTCAGAGCGGCACCAACACGCTTTTTATAATTGAGATTCCATTGCATGGTCATCGCCAAACCTCGTAGCCAGTTTAATAATCCACACGCCTGTTTAATGGTGCAAGGCACCACCTCGGATGCAGGTAAGTCCACTTTAGTGGCGGGGTTATGCCGTGTGCTCGCGCGGCAGGGGTATGCGGTGGCGCCTTTTAAACCGCAAAATATGGCGCTTAATTCTGCGGTCACCGCAGACGGCGGTGAAATCGGCCGCGCGCAAGCACTGCAGGCCCAGGCCGCTGGCATAGCCCCCTGCGTGCATATGAATCCGATATTACTCAAACCCAACAGCGACACGGGCGCACAGGTAATTGTGCAGGGGCGCGCATTATCCAATATGGAAGCGCTTAATTACCACCAGTATAAAAAGCAGGCAAAAACCCTGGTGCTGGATTCCATCGCCCATTTGGCCGCGCGTTATAAACCCATTATGGTGGAAGGCGCGGGAAGCCCGGCGGAAATTAATTTGCGGCGCGGGGATATAGCCAATATGGGTTTTGCTGAGGCTATCGATTGCCCGGTCATTTTAATTGCGGATATAGATCGCGGCGGCGTATTTGCCCATCTGCTGGGCACCTTAATGTTGTTATCCCACTCCGAGCAGGCGAGGGTTGTGGGGTTTGTTATTAATCGCTTTCGTGGTGATGTGGGATTATTACAGCCGGGTATTGACTGGCTGGAACAGGTGAGCGGTCGGCCGGTGTTAGGTGTTATTCCTTATTTACATCTGTTGCATTTAGAGGCGGAAGATGCGGTGAATCAGCTGCAAGTGCATAAATCCGCGTCGTCTTTGCAGGTGGCGGTGCCCCTATTGCCCCATATGAGTAATCACACTGATTTTGATGCGTTGCGGGCCAATTCGGCGGTTAATCTGCAATTTGTGCCATTGGATCAGCACACCAATGGCGCTGATTTAATAATTCTGCCCGGCAGTAAAAATGTCCGCTTTGATTTGGCCCAGTTAAAACAATTCGGCTGGCAGGAAAAGCTGCAACGGCATCTGCGCTGGGGCGGTAAATTAATGGGTATATGCGGCGGCTTACAAATGCTGGGCAACCAGATTGCCGATCCGCTGGGTTTAGAGGGCCCTGCAGGGGTTAGTGAGGGTTTTGGGTTGCTGGATTTTGTCACCGAATTACAGCCGCACAAAATTCTTAAACGGCTAGAGGCTAGAGCGGTGCATCCAGTCATGCGCGGCTGCCAAGTGGAGGCTTATGAAATTCACGCGGGGATCAGTTCTGGCCCTGCGTTTAATAATCCCTTATTTGAAAGTGCAGGTGGGTTCGACGGTTGTATGGATACTGCAGGGGCCATCTTAGCCACTTATTATCACGGTGTATTTAATCATCCTGAGGCGCAGCGGGCGCTTCTGGCCTGGGCTGGGTTAGCTGATGCCAAGGCCTGTGATTACCGGCAGTTACAAGAGCAGAGCCTTAATCGCCTGGCCGATACGCTGGAGGCACATATGGATATGGCATTTCTTAAAACATTTTTTCCCCAATAAAATAAAAAATCTGCCAACCCATTATAAAAACACCCTGCCACCTCAAAAACCCAGCCGCACGCAGGCTTAATACCTGCGTGTGGGGCTGAGTTTTTATCTTGAATTTATCCGTCTCATTAACAAAAAATGTCAACTATCAACAGGCTGCGCCGGTGTGGCCGTAAATGCGGTGACATTTTTTATCTAAAGCCTGCAGTCTAAGACTATTTTTGTCTAACCGCCCTTATAGTGTGTCGAGGGTCTACTATTGGGAAAGTTGAGCGAAAGTTACGAGGTTGGTTATAACCATTCGGCTCATATTCTGGCTTGGATGCATCTTTAGGGATTAAACAGCAATTTATTTAGGCGTTTTTGAGGTGTTTTAGACACAGCTTATGATTAACCGCCAAAAAATGAGTGACCCTATAGTTGAGCCGGTAGACCGCAATCGCTTGCTGGAACTGCGTGCGCGTTTTTTAGCGCTAAACAGTCTTAAACTGCAACGCGTAAAAGAAGGCCTGACACTCAACCAGCAGCAATTTCTACGCCTGCTGCCCGTGTTATTTCAGGTTAATCACCCGTCATTTCCAGGTTTTGTGGATAAGAGCACACCAGTGGGTGTGGTCGGCTTTAATTGGGATAAAGATACGATTGCGGCGGCGCGCAGTTTAAGCCGTGGCTTTGCGCCCCAGCGCTTTTTGCGTGAAGAAGCCAAAATTCTCAGTTTATTTTTAATGGGTAGCCTGGGCACCATTGCACAAACGCCCCGCAGTGATTTTGATATTTGGCTCTGCTATCACCCTAAAATATCCGCCGCTGATTTGGCCAAGCTTGAGCAAAAAGCCCAGTTAATTAGCCAGTGGGCGCAGAGCCTGGGGCTTGAAGTGCATTTTTTTCTGATGAATCACCAGGCTTTTTTGCAGGGTGATTTATTGCCTATTTCAGAAGAATCCAGCGGTGAATTACAGCGCATTTTGCTGCTCGATGAATTCTATCGCACCAGTATTTGGTTGGCAGGCCGCCTGCCGGTGTGGTGGCTTGTGCCCGCAGCGGTGGAGCGCAGAGGAGAATATGCCCGATATGTGGCGGTGTTGCTGCGCAATCATTTTATTAACGATCAAGACTATATTGATTTTGGCGCGTCAGCTCATTTTACCGCCGAAGAGTTTGTCGGTGCAGGGCTCTGGCAATTACACAAGGCCATCGAAGCCCCCTATAAATCCGTATTGAAATTGGTGCTGCTTGAAGCTTACGTCAATAACCAAGCCGAATTCTCCCCGCTCAGTTTGCGGCATAAACAAAAAATCCACGATGGGCGCGATGATTTAAATGATTTAGACCCTTATATAGCGCTCTACCAATTTCTGGAGGAGTACCTGCTGCGCCGTTGTGATTCTGTGCGGCTGGAAGTAGTGCGGCGCAGTTTTTATTTTAAGGTCAATCGCGGTATTTCAAAAAAAATGACCCTGGGTACTCGTTCGTGGCAGCGACAGGTACTGGAGCGCCTGTGTCGCCACTGGGGTTGGAGTTCTGCCCGCATTGCGTATTTAGACGAGCGCGCCCGTTGGAGCCTTAAAGATGTGATGGCTGAAAACGACGCCTTAGTGGCAACGCTTATGCGCTCGTTTTTGGAATTAAATGTGGCCGCGCGCCATAGCGGCCTCAATAATAAACTCTGCGGTGATGATTTCCGCTTGCTGAGCCATAAATTAACCGCGGCCTTTGGTGTGAAGCCCGGCAAACAATTGCTGATTAATCCAGGTATAAAACAAGATTTAAGCACCCGGCAACTATGGCTTAAAAAGCCCAGCCCAAATGCTTGGGCCATAGCCGATACTAATGCTGGGGCTGATTTATACACCGCCAATAGCCTGCAGGAATTACTCTTGTGGTGTAGCGTAAATTCAATAATTTCCGCGCACTCCAAACTAATCTGGCCAGAACAGAAAGACGCGGGCAGCGAGCGGGCGCGCACCCTGTTACACAATTGGGTTGTGCAGGCTAATACGCCCATAGGCCTTGCCGCTTATAAAGACGATCCTCGGGTGGAGGCATTGTTAGTGATTATTAATTGGCACTCGACGCCTATCGAAGTGAATCCTGCGGCCAGTGGCGGCGCGCTGGATGTTTTAAATTACGGCCCGCAACAATTAAATTTAATTCAGCGTTTGGATTGTTTTACCCGCAACAGTTGGGGAGAGTGGGCCTGTGTATCCTTTAGTGGGCCTGAGGCCCTGGTGGATTATCTGCGTTGGTGTTGGCGCGAACTCACCGACAGCTGTTGGCAGTGGATGCAGTGTGAGACGGTCGCCAGCCATTTAAGCGCGGCCTGCAGCCAGCGCGTGCAGCAATTAATGCGCGCATTATTTGGCTGTTTTAATCGTTCGGATATGCGCCAGCGCCGTTTTTTATTTTCATTGGGCGGCAAACACTGCTGTATGCAATGGCAAAATGATGATCTGCTGCCGCTGAATATTTACAGTGAGCGGGATTTGTGGAATTTTTTAGCGGTTGAGCAGGAGGCATTTTGCCCTTTGGTGGTGGATACCTATTGTCTGCCACAACAACCCTTGGCCGTTATTTGTCATCACCTGCAACCGGGTGTGAGCCAATTATTTTATTGCGTGGCCGCGCAGTATATTGTTTTATACATTTGCGATGATAAAGGGGCGATTCTGCGTTTGCAGCTGGAAACCCAGGAAAAACAGCAGCAGCTTGTGCATTGGATTGGCTTTTTGCGCCGCGCCCTGACGCTGTGGCAAGACCAGCATCCGTATAATTTAGCCGATATTAATAGTTTGGCCCTGTTCGAAATTATTCCTCAGCAGCAAGGATTTGCCGTGCAACGTAAAGCCGTGCACTTAGAAATGCCTGCGCCTATTTTGACGGCAACCATTACCGGCGGTTGGTCGGACGATGCACAAATTACCCTGCAGTGCGCCGGTGAGCGCGCTACCTGGCCCTATCTTGCCAGCAGCGGGCCGTTAAATCGCTCCACGGCAAAAACTAAAATGAGCGATGTATCGCTTGAGGAATCCGCGTGGGATCATATGGCGCGTTGGCTAACGCCTTTGTTGCCCGCCGGACAGGGTGTTATCCGCCTGGATGATTTAGGTTGGCCCGGTGCTGCTAAAAATTGGCAATTGGTGTCTTTGGTGAAATGTAAACTGATGGTGGAGACGCAATTAAATATCGCCAGAATTCGTCAGCGCAAAAAAGACGGTGCGTGACGTTAAAAGCGCTTAGTGCTGGACGCCGGTATTTGAATGGCTTTTCAGGACATTCGCCTTATCCTGGCGCGCTAATTTTTCTGAAATCGCATCCTGTTTTGTGCTGATGCGCTTTCATTCTTGGCGCAAATTGTTTTCAGGTTGGGGCGCCCTTGCCTGTGCTACAGGGAGGTACTTGGGCGCTTTTGAAAAAAGCAAACTTTGGAATTAACTAGAGCTTCCCTAAATAAAAGTCATGATTTTATCGGCGGCAAAGCGCGATTTGGGCAGTTGGGCATTAAAATCTGTCTCGGCTTTGTAGCCTACCGCCACGAGCGCCACTGAGGTTAACCCCTTGGCGCTCAGCTGCAATTCTTGGTTTAACACTTCGCGGTCTATGCCTTCAATGGGCACCGCATCAAGGCCTAAAAGGGCGGTTCCCAGCAGGAAAAACCCCATATTTAGGTACACCTGTTTTTCCATCCAATGTTGAGCGTCGTTGAATTGCTCTCGGTGCATATCGGCATACATTTTTCGCCCCGCATCCACGCTGTGTTTAAAAGCTGGATTGTGTGCAAAACGTCCATCGTGCTCTTCCTGTTGTAAAACCTGCGCTAAATAATCGTCCTGTAAATCGGTTTTGGCGCAAAACACGACGCACAGGCTCGCCTGGTTAATTTTACTGGCATTACTGGCGAAGCGTCCGTGGGCGGCGCAGGCCACCTGCGCCTTGCCTGCAGCGGACTGCGCCAGCACAAAATGCCAGGGTTGTGAGTTGGTGCTGGAGGGCGCAAAGCGCAGCAAATCACACAGTTGGGCCAGTTGCTCGGCAGGAATTGTGCGCTCGGCGCTAAATGCTTTGGTCGCGTAACGGCTACGGACAAGATCGCTTAGGTTCATGGTCAGCCTTAGGGCGCGCACGAACGCGCGCTGTAAAAATGGGCTTGGATTATAGCGTTTTGAGCCGATTTTTTAAGGCAGGTTGGACGGAAAAGAAAGGGCGCTATGGTTAATTCAAGACAGAGGGGGAGATAGACGGCAGTTGAAAAAGGTTGCATTGCTCCTTTTTTTGGGAGGGAGCAATGCAACTGAGGCTTTAGCCTTTCATATTTTCCAATTCAACGCCTTTGGTTTCGTGCACAAACTTAATCACAAACACCACCGACAGAGCTGCGCAGAAGGCGTAAAAACCATAGGCGCCTGCCAGGCCTACCGATGCGAGTAAAATAGGGAAGGTCATGGTGATCCCGAAATTACAGGTCCACTGAGAAAACCCCGCAACCGCCAGGCCAGAGCCGCGAATTTGGTTGGGGAACATCTCGCCGAGCATAACCCACATAATTGGGCCCCAGGAGAAGTTAAAGAAAATCACATATAAATTCGCGGCAATCAGCGCCAGGGTGCCCATGCTTTCAGATAAGCTCAGGTTGCCCTTAGCGTCTAAGGAGGCTGTTGAGAAGGCAATGGTGCAGAGGGTGAGGGTAATGGCCATGCCCACTGAGCCAATCCACAGCAGCGGTTTGCGTCCTACCTTGTCCACCAACAACAGGGCGGCGATACAGGCGGCTATGCTCAAGGCGCCCGATACTACGTTAATAAACAGCGAATCATTTTCAGAAAAACCTACCGACTGCCACAAGACGGCACCGTAGTAAAACACCACATTAATGCCCACCAATTGCTGGAAGGAGGCCAAACCCACGCCGACCCAAACAAGGGGGCGAATTTTACGGGTGGTGGTATCGATTAAATCCGACAGGCGTGGCTGGTGGTGATCAGCGGCCAAAGAGGCGCTAATTTCCTTAAGTTTTTGTTGCCCCATGGCCTCGCCGTAGAGTCGTTGCAGCACGTTTAAGGCTTCTTGGTCTTTTTGTTTGGCTACTAAATAGCGGGGGCTTTCAGGAATCAAAAATAACGCAAATAAAAATACTACTGCGGGGGCGACGGCAACCCAAAACATCCAGCGCCAGGTTTCATAACCAAACCACAGTGGGTGCAAGGCAGAGCCGGAAATCTTGGCCAGCAAATAGTTGCTCAAAAATGCCGCCGTTAAACCGCCGATAATGGCCACCTGCTGGATCGTCGCGAGGCTACCGCGATAGCGCGCCGGGGCTACTTCGCTAATATAAGCGGGCGCCATTACGCTTGCAGCACCCACCGCCAGGCCACCGAGGCCGCGATACAAAATAAATTCCAGGGAGCTAGTGGAAATGCCCGCGCCCCAGGCGGAAATCACAAACAATACGGCGGCCACCATAAGCATGCTGCGCCGACCGTAGCGGTCTGCCAATACACCGGCTTTCACAGCGCCTATGGCCGAGCCCAACAAGATAGATGCGACATTAAAACCTGTGCCGATAGAATCGGCGTTGAAGGCCACCTTTAAGCCCTCCACGGTTCCGTTGATGACTCCGCTGTCAAACCCAAACAAAAAACCGCCTATGGTGGCGACACAGCTAATCAGCAGGATAAAGACAAAATTTTCAGAGGGTTGCGCAGAGGGTTGCGCGGCGTTTGGGTTCATAGTGGGTCTCAATCGTCAGTCTTATTGTTAATGAAATAATGGCGATCGTGGGGAGGCTGGCTGGGTCGATCACCAGATTCCACAAGGCCGCTGGGCGGCTGCTGCACTATAGCACTTTCCTCTGCTATTACTGCAGGCACGGGCGCGCCTGCGAGTGTGATTCAGCGCGGAAAAACTGCCTTGTAGGGCGCATTTTTTAACGAAATACGCCCCCGCGATGCTACAATCGCGCGCTTTTTAATCCCTGCCGGGGGCTCACATTGAGCCCTTTGCGCACCCCTAACCTCTCATCTTCCGATCACTTATAGGCTCAATACATGCATTTCCTTGGCATCGACGTAGGCAGCTCATCCGTTAAGTTGTCTATTCTGGACGGCATAAGCGGCAAAGCCGTCGCCTCAACTACTTACCCTGAAACCGAACTGGCCATTCTCAGCCCTGAAGCGGGGTGGGCCGAGCAAGATCCGGAAACCTGGTGGCACTGTATTGCCCAGGGCTGTGCCGTTTTATTTAAAAAACCCGGTGTTGACCCTAAGCGCATAGGGGCCATCGGCATCTCTTATCAAATGCATGGCCTGGTGTTGGTCGACAAAGAGCACAATGTTCTGCGCCCCTCCATTATTTGGTGCGACAGCCGCGCCGTTGAGATCGGCAACAAGGCCCTGGAAGGTATGGGCGCCGACTATTGTTTCGGCCACCTACTCAACTCGCCCGGCAATTTCACCGCCGCTAAATTGCGTTGGGTGCAGGAAAATGAGCCGAGCCTATTTGCGCGCGTTCATAAAATGATGCTGCCAGGCGATTTCATTGCCATGAAGCTTTCCGGAGAAATCACCACCACCGCCTCCGGTTTATCAGAAGGCACTCTGTGGGATTTTGAAACCCAGACAGTGGCCAGCCAACTACTCGCCCACTGGAATATAGATGCTCAGGTTTTGCCCGACCTCTGCCCCAGTATCGGCGTGCAAGTGAAGGTGAATGCCCAAGCCGCCCAGTTGTTGGGAATTCCAGAGGGTATACCCATCGCTTACCGCGGCGGCGATCAGCCAAATAACGCCTTTAGCTTGAACGTCCTCAATCCTGGCGAGGTGGCCGCCACCGCGGGCACCTCCGGCGTAATCTACGGCGTTACCGATCAAAAAGCCGCCGACCGTCAATCGCGTGTGAATACCTTTTTACATGTCACAAACACCTTGGATGCCCCTCGCAATGGCGTGCTGGTTTGTGTCAACGGAGCAGGGCGCTCCTACAGCTGGTTACGCCAACTGTTGGGGGCCAGCGGTCAATCCATCGACTATGGACAATTAAACACCTGGGCCGCTAATACGCCCGTCGGTGCTGACGGTTTGATTTTTCATCCATTTGGCAATGGCGCTGAGCGTATTTTCCAAAATCGCACTATCGGGGCGAGCTTTTCAAAATTGGAGTTAAATCGCCACGGCGTCGGCCATATGATTCGCGCCACGCAGGAAGGCATAGTCTTCGCGCTCAACCAGGGGTTTGAGGTGCTTAAAAGTTTGGGCGGCCAATGTAATGTGGTGCGCGTAGGCTACGGCAATATGTTTTTAAGCGATGTATTTGCCCAAGCGTTCGCCAATACTACCCAGGCAGCGGTTGAATGCTACAACACCGACGGCGCTGAGGGGGCCGCCCGCGCAGCCGCAATCGGCAGCGGTTTTTATGCTAGCCCTCAAGAAGCCTTTGGCGGCTTAGTGAAACTCAAGGTGATTGAACCGCAGGCCGATTTAATGGCCGCCTACGCCGAAGCGTATGGCCGCTGGGTTGACGCCCTGCCTGCGGAATAACTCATGAGCTTGAATAAAAACTACGCTTTTTTTGAGCTGATCACAGGCGATAACAAAGCGCGCCTCGAACTGCTGTCGGCGCATGGTGGAATCGTTAATGGCTTGGTGTTCACTGACAGTCGCGGTGTGCAGCACAACGTGATTGCTGGGTTTAACGATCAGCAGGCCATCGAGCAGGACCAGTATTATCGCGGCGTACCCCTGTATCCCTTCGTGAATCGGCTGGACGCTGGGCGTTACAGTTTCGCTGGCCGCACCTATCAGTTCCCCATCAATGAAACGGCCCGCAACAACGCCCTGCACGGCTTTATTCAGCACTTGCCTGTACACATTACCGTGACACATATGAGCGCAACCCGCGCACAAGCGCAGGCCGTTTATGACTATTCTGGGGACCGTGACGCCTATCCATTTCCTGCGCGCATTACCATGACCTACACCCTCGACTCCAGCGGCTCACTGGAATTGGAAATGAAGGTTCATAACCTGGCGACTGTCGAGGCTCCCGTCGGCATAGGCTGGCATCCCTATTTCACTCTGGGTGAATCAATGGATGATCTAAGCCTGCGCATTCCGGCTTCTAAGCGCGTAGTGGTAGATGAGCGCTTGCTGCCGACGGGTGCCTTGGATGAACAGCAGCCATTCGCCCAGTTAACTCCTATCGCGGATACAGCCTTTGATACCTGTTATCTGTTGGGCGCTGCAGCAAGCACTAGTCCCTCGCGACAAGAGACCATTCTATGGTCTGAGCGCGGGCAACGCGGCTTGGCGATCTGGCAGACAGGGGGTGACGCTCAGTTTAATTATGTGCAAATCTGCATACCGCCTGATCGATCATCAATCGCTATTGAACCCGTTAGTTGCGGTATCAATGCCTTCAATACGCGCGAAGGGTTATCGGTAATTCAGCCGGGCGCTGCCATGGCCACAACCTGCGGTGTTCGCTGGCTAGAACAACCTCCAAGTCCATAATGTGACCTATTCAGCGGTGCTTTCGCACCGCTTTATCTCCTAACAAATTTCCCTGTTTTAAATAACGTCTGTGTTTTTATTCAATAGACGGCTGTTCCACTTTTTTGCCCTATATGTAAAGTCTGTACGGCTATTCAGTATAAAAATAATTCGCCTTGTTCAAAAGTTATACTTATTGTCTTGGTGGTTGTATGCATATCACTATCACACCCCAGGAAAAGTGTGCACACACTCCGATAGGTCAGCCTAAATCGACCAAGCACTGATTCAATAAGCTTTCTTGAGTAACTGGGTGTGGATAAAAATAGTTCAATATGATTGAAATTCGACCTTTTCTGTATGTTTAATCCTACGGTATTGGCGGATTGGGAGTAATGATTCACCATAAAAACGATCGTTTTTTGATCTCGCTGGGTGCTTATTGGTCCTGACTTGCTCGCCAGAAGAGCAAAAGTAAAGTCGACCAATTCGTACAATTGAAACAAAAATGCACATTTCTTAAATTGGCGGCAAAAACGACTAGAAACATTTCTTAGAGAAGTCTCCTACCTCTTTTCTTTTAAGTCCTAATGTGGCATCGTTTGCTATAGGCCAGCTTGTAAGAGAGTGCTCCGCGCGTCTTTAAATCGGTGTGCGAAGTATCCGGGCAACTGGTTGAAAATGGTTTGCTTCCACCTGGGTGTCCTCAGGCGGGAGAATCTAAAAAACAATAAAAGTAAACATGGCAATGGCGATCAAAAGGGGTTTCAGTCGTCCTGGTCTTGCGCGAATCATCCGTCGTAAGTGGTGAAAAGAAGTTTCAAGTAACCTTTTAATAGGTAGCTAACACTTTTGGGTTGGCTGGGCTATTGTAAGGCGGGCTGAAACTTAAGCCTCATCTAAAACCTAGAACGAATGAAACATCTCAGATACATGCTTAACTAGCGAATGTGGCACCGCAGTTTTTGGTCTTCATTTCGTTTTTTGGCTTTTATTTCGTTAGTGTTGCTGTGCAATGACAGTAAAAATAACGCAAATAAGTATTTGTAACCCTCAAACATCCGTCCACCCTCACCCTTGAACCTAAATAAGGCGAGTCAGAATCAAATGTTAAAAAAGACTAAATTATCAAGCGCGATTGTGTCGCTAATGGCAACCACAATGTTCTCTGCTCATCACGTGTACGCGGAAGAAGCAGCAGAGGAAGTAGTAGTTACTGGTATCCGTGGCGCCTTGGAAAAGGCGATGGATATCAAGCGTGAAGCTGCGGGTGTGGTTGATGCTATTAGCGCAGAAGATATGGGTAAATTCCCCGATACAAACCTTGCTGAATCTCTTCAACGTATAACCGGCGTGTCTATCGACCGTTCAAATGGTGAGGGTTCTAAAATTACCGTTCGCGGCTTTGGCCCCGATTTCAATATGGTGACATTGAACGGAAGAACGCTCCCAGTTGGTAGTGCGTACGGTGGTAGTTCAGGTGCTGACGCATCTACTCGCGGTGGTAACTCAAGAGCATTTGATTTTGCAAATCTTGCGTCCGAAGCCGTTGCTGGTGTAGAGGTATACAAAACAGGTAAGGCAAATGTTGCTGCGGGTGGTATCGGTGCGGCTGTAAACATTAAGACTGCGCGCCCATTAGATAAGCCAGGTTTTAGTGCGTCTGTTGGTGGCAAGGCGGTTATGGATACTACTAACCGTACTGGCAGTGATGTAACTCCTGAGTTGTCTGGCTTGGTAAGCTGGTCTGATGATGCAGAAATGTTTGGTGTTTCGCTCAGTGCAAGCTACCAAGAGCGTGACTCCGGTTTTACAGGCGCGACCGTTAATGGTTGGGTAATAGATCGTTGGCATGGCGGTGATAGCGATACCATCTATGAAACCAAGGCTAGCAGCACTATATTCAAAAATGCTCCAGCACTTAACCAGCTCTACGCTCGCCCCAAGGATGTTCGGTATACCTTCTCTGATCGTGAGCGTGATCGTACGAATGCGCAGCTGACCTTCCAATACAGGCCAGTTGAAAACGTGACAGCTACCTTAGACTACACCTTCGCACAGAACAACCAAACTGAACACCGTGGTGAAGTGACCACTTGGGTGCAAAACGGTGGGAATTTAACAACTGTCGAATTTGACAACTCTGCTATTAAGACTCCTAAACTTATTACCGAAAACTATGGTACGTCCAGAAAAGATATCGGCTTCTCTCAGCAGTATCGCTCTCAGGAAGACACCTTGAGTTCAACTGGCCTGAACGTTAAGTGGGCTGTTAACGACGAGTTGAGTTTAATTTTCGATGCTCATGATTCAACCATGGAGAGTGTGCCAACTGGCCCTGGCCATTCGGGTGAATTGGACGTTGGCGTTGGTGCCCCTATTAAATCTGGTGCAAGCTGGTGGTTTAGTGGTCAAGAAATCCCTACCTGGACTCATACCATAGATGGAACCCTAGATGAGAAAGATTTGAGTTCGTCTGTATTGCGTGTGTGGTCGGCAGAGCAATTATCGGACGTAACGCAAGCTAAAGTGGATGCTCAGTGGAAGTTTGATGATGGGCGTTTTGATTTTGGTATCGAACGCCGTGAAATGGGTTCTAACACTATTAGCTACAACGGCAACCAAAACCAGGTGTTGGGTGGCTGGGGGGCTTCGGCGCCAGGTGAATTCCCTGCTGGATCTTTTGAGCCATTTGATGTGGCTGGAGAGTTTAATGATGCTGGCACGGGTAACTCCCCACATATCGGTTTCCGTGCGGATGCGCGTCAATTGGCAGCTGCTTTGGTTGCCAAATACACTGACAAAAAAGCCTACATTGGTGTGGAGGATAAGCAGCTGCTCGACAAGAACGGCAAGCCAGAGGTCCGAAACAGCAGAAGCAACAATGACATTCAGGAAAATACTGATGCTATCTATGCTCAGTTAAGTACTAAGGGCGCATTAGCTGGACTTGAAATTGATGTGTTGGCTGGTTTGCGTTACGAATCCACAAACCAAATTTCTTCTTCTGATACTCCGCCGGTGGATCGTTTTACGTGGTCAGCCGATAACGACTTTACCCCGGTGAGCAAGCCTGCAGGCGCAAAAACTGTTGTTGAGAACAACTATGATGTAATGCTGCCAAACTTGGACTTGTCATCCAAGTTGACAGATGATGTTGTGGCCAGAGTCTCGTTTAGCAAAACCATGGCTCGCCCCGGTTTGTCGCAGCTGGGAGCGGCAACGAGCTTTAATAATCCAAACGGTTCTACACTACTCGCTGGTAATACGCCTACAGCAACCGGCAATAACCCCAAATTGCAACCCTTAACATCAGATAACGTTGATATCTCCGTGGAATGGTATTTTGATGATGCCAGTTACGTGTCTGCTGGCGTGTTTGAAAAGCGTGTTGCCAACTTTGTCGGAACGGAACAGGTTAGTCGAAAGTTCCCCGGTATTCTAGACCAAACTGCAGGCCCAAGGGCGCAGGCTGCTAGGGCTGCGCTTCAGAGCGTGAAGGCCGATGTCGATAGTGGCAGTATCTTCGCTATGATGCAGATTTTGGCCAATCCGACTAAGTACCCTGCAGGCGCTGCAGCCTACACCCCTGAATTGAAGGCGTACTTTAATTCGCAAAATCCTGCGTACCCGGTTATCACCCCGACTGGTGATGACCCGGAGATGACTTTCAATATGAGTAGTCCGGTTAACAACCGTGAAGCCAAGATTTATGGCGCCGAGTTCGCTGGGCAGCACTTCTTTGGTGATACAGGCTTTGGGTTACAAGCTAACTACACAATTGTAAGAGGCGACATTAAGTTTGATGTTATGAATCTTGACGCCAATCAATTTGCGTTGTTGGGTTTAAGTGATACTGCAAACCTCGTGCTAATGTACGAAAAATACGGCGTCGAGGCTCGACTGGCTTACAACTGGCGTGACGAGTTCTTGAATCGAACTGGTGTTGGTGTTGATAACCCAGGCTATATTGAAGCGTACAGTCAAATCGATGCGAATGTGACTTACCACATCACAGACGATTTGTCCGTGTCTTTCGAAGGTCTTAACCTGACCGGAGAGGATCGTCGTGAGCATGCGCGCAGCAAAGACATGATGGTTGGTTATGATGATTTGGGTGCACGCTACCAGCTAGGTGCTCGTTACAACTTCTAGTGATTGTATTGAGTTGTTGATTGAAAAGGGTCGCTTAGGCGGCTCTTTTTCGTTTAATTTGGCCTAATAGATGGAAATATCGGTAGTAACCACATGCAAAAATCCGAATTATTAAATAATGTTACCCACGAACGATTAAGGGTGGCTTCTGTATTTTCCGCGGAGTTGGATGATAATGTGGTCAGCACGGTTGCATACATTAATGAATTTGCGAATATTCAAAAGGAATATCCAATATTGTGCCGTAAAGATCCAGAAACAGATGAGTATCAGGCTGTTGTGCTTTTTGGCTTTGAAAGGAATGAAAATTTATTTTTGACGGATATCAACCGGGGGGATCAAAAAAATTTGGGTTGGAACGCAGAGTATGTCCCCGCGGTCATGGCAAGAGGGCCCTTTTCGATTGGAATCCATCGTGAAATTGTAAGCGGAATCGAAAGGCATAATCCGATGGTGTATGTAGATGTCAATCACCCTAAAAGTAACTATGAGGGTGGGCAAGAGTTGTTTTTGGAAAACGGAGGAAATAGCTTCTATTTGAATTATATTTCCAATGTGTTGGAAGTTATCAGCGATGGTATACCTCTAACAAAAATGATGTTTGATGCTTTTAATAAATATCAGTTGCTAGAAAATTTGGTTCTGGATATTGAGTTTCAAAATCAAGACAAATTAAAAATTTCCGGATTTGAAACTATAAATATTGACAAGTTAAATCAATTAAGCGGGGCGGCGTTAGAGGAGCTGAATAGGTCAGGGTTTCTTCAGGCAGCTTATTTTATAGTAGCATCCACGTCGAATGTCCAAAAGTTGATTGACTGGAAAAATCGCCGGCTATTGCTAAATCGAGATAAAAATTGACCAACTTTAAAAAAACAAAAACGCTGTTTGGTATTGATCCGAGCAAGATTCCAAGGGAGGTTATTTGTGCGGCAGAGCCGGTTATTCTTAAGCGGCTAGTAAGTGATTGGCCGGTGGTTCAAGCGGGGAGGGATTCCGAAAAAAAATCAGTTGAGTATCTAAAGCGCTTTTATAATGGAAGCTCCACCGTAGTATGTAAAATCCCTTCGGAAAATAAAGGGCGAATGTTCTATAGCGAAGATTTTACACAATTGAATTACGAAAGTTTTAAAGGGCGTATAGATGACACGTTGGATGCTATTCTTGAGGGGATGCACAAAGTAGATTATCCCGCGTACTACATTGCATCAAATATTATTGATACCCACTTCTCTGGATTTCGTGGCGAAAACGATCTTGTAATACCCAGGGATGCTCATCCAGATGCGATGGGTGAGCGGGTTAGCATATGGATTGGTGGCGCAACCATCGCCACATGTCATTTCGATGCTTTAAATAATATTGCATGTTGTGTTGCCGGAAGCCGAAAATTTACTCTTTTTCCTCCAGGCCAGATATCCAATCTTTACCCTGGGCCACTTGAGCCAACACCAGGTGGTCAAGTGATAAGTTTGGTCGATTTCAAAAACCCCGATTTTCAAAAATTCCCTAAATTTAAGGATGCGCTCTTGGCTGCTCAAGTGGCCGAATTAGAGAGTGGTGACGCATTATTTATACCAAGCATGTGGTGGCACCATGTAGAGGGGTTGGCGCCATATAATCTCTTGGTCAATTATTGGTGGGATGATGCACCTTCTTATTTAACCTCAGGTATGAACGCTTTATATATGGCAATGCTTGGCATTAGAGATAAATCTTCCCAGGAGAGGAAAGCATGGAAGCATTTCTTTGATTATTACATCTTCAATGGTGCAGAGAAAGCAAACGAGTTTATCCCGTCAGTTGCTCGGGGATTCTTGGCGCCATTTGACAAACTAAGTGTCAGAAAGATGAGAGCCTTGCTTCTAAATAAGCTGAATCGATGATGAATATAAAATGACAAAAAGAAAAATGAAAATTGTGATTGCAGGAGGGGGGACCGCAGGTTGGTTGACCGCGGCAGCATTGTCCCAACAAATGGGAGAACTTCTGGATATCACCTTGGTTGAATCTAATGAGATCGGGACGGTGGGGGTCGGTGAGGCCACTATTCCCCCTATGCGAACATTTCATCGGCTAATAGGGATTGATGAGCAGGCGTTTATGCGTGCAACAAATGCCACTTTCAAACTGGGTATCCAATTTGAAAACTGGAAGAATATTGGAGAGCAATATTTTCATTCTTTCGGTACTACGGGTAAGCAAACGCTGATAACCGAATTTATCCATTTTTGGCTGAAAGGGAAAAAAATAGGGGTATCTAGCGACTTGGGGGACTATTGTCTTGAGTATAAGGCGGCACTTGAAGGTCTTTTTTCGCTCAATAGCAAAACTAAATTGAACTATGCTTTCCATCTTGATGCTGGGCGATATGCAAAATTTCTGAGGAATATGGCTGAGACGAGGGGCGTTAATCGGGTGGAAGGAAGAATAGTCTCAGTTTCTCAAGATCCCGAATCGGGATTTATAACTTCACTAAAAATGGAAAACAATCAGGAAATAGTGGGTGATTTATTTATAGATTGTTCAGGATTTAAGGGGTTGTTGATAGAACAAACTTTGAAAACGGGATATGAGTACTGGGGCCATTGGCTTCCTTGTGATAGTGCGATCGCAGTGCAAACAACGTCTGTTGCTGATGCTTTACCTTATACCCGCTCAATAGCTCACCATGCCGGTTGGCGCTGGCAAATCCCACTTCAGAATAGAGTTGGCAATGGATTGGTATATTCCAGTGCCCATATGTCTGATGATGAAGCCATGAATATGCTTCTGACAAGCGTTGATGGTATAACTTTAAGTGACCCAAAGCTTATCAAGTTTAAAACCGGAGTACGAAAGAAGGCGTGGAATAAAAATTGTATTGCATTCGGATTATCGTCTGGATTTTTAGAGCCGCTTGAGTCGACTAGTATTCATATGATTATGACATCGATAACTAGGCTCTTAGCGCTTTTTCCGCATGGAGTGATTAAACAATCTCTTGTGGATGAATACAATGATCAGGCGATGAGTGAATATATTCGAATTCGCGATTTTATAATACTGCACTATAAAGCCACGGAGCGCAGTGATAGTAGCTTTTGGCATTACTGTAAAAATATGGAAGTTCCAGCTGAATTGATGCATCGAATAAATCTATTTAAAGATGTCGGAAAATCCTATCAGGTCGAAGGGGAATTGTTTCGAATCGACTCCTGGCTTCAGGTTATGATGGGGCAAGGAATTATTCCTTCGAGTTATCATCCTATTGTCGACTTGATGCCGGAGATGGAGCTTAAAAATTTTTTGAATGGTATTAAAAGTGAAGTGAATTCTAACCTGGCAATGCTTGTAAAACACCACAATTTTCTTGGTCAGTATTGCTTAAATGTGGAGTAGTTGTATGTTGGTATTATGCAAATAAATAATTCTGATGTGCGTTGCGAATTGTTGGATGTGGGGTATTGCAGAACGCCAGTGATTGTTGTGGATAATTTATTGCGCGATCCTGGCTTGTTGGTTGATTTTTGTAGCGCCAATTACAATTTTTCAAGGGTTGATAATTATTATCCCGGGGTTCGTATGCTCGCCCCAAAAATGTACCTTCATGAGGTTTATAGCTATCTATCTGTATTGTTTGCGAATGTTTTTGGTTGGGAAAAAGAGAGTTTATCTGGGGGGCGTGCTTTCTACTCGCTAGTGGTAACGCCGCCGGATCAATTGAAGCCTCAACAGTGTTTGCCTCATGTGGATTCTTTCGGGGATAGAGATTTTGCGTGTGTGCACTATTTGTGTGATGAAAAAAAAGGTGGGACTTCGATATATAGGCATAAAAAAACGGGAATTGAAAGAATAACCGAGGATAACGTGGATTACTATAATCAAGCTGTAAATGAAGAAGGGGCTTTAATTCAGTTGGAGGGAAGTTACATGAATGGCTCGAATGCCTATTTCGAGCAAATAGCTTGTGTGGAAGCAGTGTTTAACCGTATGGTGATTTACCCAGCAAACGTATTACATTCTGGCAATATTTCTAAAGATTTTACATTTGATTCAAATCCGTCAAGAGGGAGGCTCACCATAAACTCATTTTTATATTCTAAGCGGCCTAGTTAGGGTTAGGTGTTCCAGCCAAGTTTGCCGTATTGACTTGTACACTTTTGTTGCTATGCGCAGGCGCTTTGAATCGCTGTGCTCATTTATTAGTTAGTCCCTCCCCTCTGAATTGCTGCCACTAAGTGAGTGTTTATCCCAAGTCGTCATGGCTGCCACTACACTTGACCGATGTTGGCTATATCTTTTTTATAAGTCCATTTTTGTATAAGGTTTGTAGACAGTGAATCGTTTCATTTGGCGAATGAGCTTCTGGTTGTTCTTGCCATAATAAAATTTCAGGAATAGTGAAGCTGGCGGTATGAGAGATGAGCCTCGAAAGAAAAGGCTCAAAATATGAAGGAAATCTTAGTGCTTCGTTATCGCAGGGGATAACCAATTCATTAGAAATTTCAATGAAGCGGAGTGATGAGGGGACAACACGAAATTGTTGGTTGTGAGCTACTGCCGGGATGGGTAAATATGGATCCGGTTGCCATCCTGTATACGGTTGTTGGGTTAATGAATTTAACCATGGTTCATCTAACGCACCTGGAACGTTGATAATGCCTAGAAACATTTTGTGAAACTCATCAATGCGTTCGCTAATATAGGCTGAAATCGCGCTTGGCATTTCTCCTTGAGTCTTATCTAATGTGGCCGGTGGACCGCCACGCCAATGCTCGTTAGAGGCTGCAAATTTTTGTAATAATGGCGTTAACTGATCGAGAAAGTTACGAGGCGAAAAGTAAAGATTTAATGCCAAAGAATGGCCAATACCTCGGGCTGAATGCCAGGCGCCTGCAGGGAGGCAGAGCAAATCACCTGGATTTAATTCTACTTCAAGAAACTCCATTTCATCGGGCAGTTTCCCGACGCTAGAATTAGTCTGTCCTTGCTGATACACCTCATTTGAATCCGGCCACACCTTTGCAGAATTGATCGAGTATCGCCATCTTTTTTTTCCTGCTATCTGAATGCTTGTTGCAACTCTTTTGTCATAGTGCATAGGCAATCCGGAGCCATCTGCTGAAACGTAGCAGTTCACACCGACAGTACCCGTAAAATTGAGTTGAGTGCGAATAGCCTGTGCCCATCGGGCAAGAAAGGGATCGGCCATATGAATATTGGTAATACAGATAGTGGCTCCAGCGTTAAGGAGTTCGCCTACCTGATTATGATGGGCTTCCATCATGCGCCGTGCGCTTCCTGATGCTTCACCACACGCAAATGACGCCATTATATTGTAGCGTTTATCCTTTATTTTTTGCCCTCTTGCGAGTGCCTGTCGCAGCTTTTCCCAGCTGAAAATGTGATCGAATTTATGAGCGTGCCCCTGAACATACAATGACTTGTTTGTAAAGTATGAATTTACAAATTCATTGCTTGAGAGTGGTGATACGAGTTCCTCTAATTCGTAGCCGCTTAGAATTACGGGTGAATGAGATTCGATAATGGTGTTGGTGTCGAGCAGCGAATGGAAGTCGATTGGCGTCATGGTTGGGTTCTGCATATATAGTAATAGGATTGCTACTTATTGTTGCTTTGGGGGTAAAATTATTTGTTTAATTTTATGGAGTTTTTTGTGATCGTAATTTTATTTGTTTTTAATAATCCACCAATGGCTTTTTTGAAATTCGCTTTGCTTACGTTAAATAGCGCGTAAATTTCCTCAGGGGGGCTTTTGTCTGTGATAAGGGATACTCCTCCTTGCGATTCGATGTAGGTGAGGATTTTTTGGCTTAGTTCATCGCGCCCTATACCCGCAGGTAGCTGCAATAAAACGTCTAGTTTGCCGTCCGGGCGTGGGCCTTTTATGTAGCCGTTTAGGCGTTGCCCATATTTGAGCGGTTTAAATGCTTCATCGCGAAAAATTAAACCCAAGTAACGATCTTCTATCACAACTTTATAGCCCATGTCGGTTTTGCCAAATACTAAAAGCGCGCAAGGGGTAAGCGGTTTGAAGTGGGTTGCTGTTTCATTTAAATGGCGGTGCAATTTTGAGGAGGCCAAGATTCTTCCGCTGTGTTTGTCGGTATAGGCGGTGACTACATATTTTTGGCCTACTTCAAACGGTTTGTGTTGCTCGGCATAGGGAACCAATAGGTCTTTCATAAGCCCCCAATCCATAAAGGCGCCCACGCGGTTAACATCTTTTACGGTTAATAATGCACATTGACCGCAGTGTATTTTGGGCTTTTCGGTGGTGGCGATTAGGCAGTCGTCGGAATCAAAATAAATAAAAACGTCGAGAGCGTCGTTAAGCTGTGTTGTGGGTGGTACATAGCGACGGGGTAGAAGAATTTCGCCTCGTTCGCCACCGTCAAGGTATACACCAAACTCAACCTGTTTTACGACTTTTAAAGAATTAAATTGGCCGATGTTAATCATAGAGGAATCTTTTATTTATAAATGCCAATTAGGCTGGCGAGTGTGGCATTCGCAGTGAGTGTTTACGAGCGTGATAACCGTAGGGAATTTGCGATTACAATTAACGAGCTGGTGGACATGCCTGCGGCGGCAAGCCAGGGTGGTACCAAGCCCGCTACGGCGGCGGGTATAGCGATGAGATTATAAACTACCGCCCATATAAAGTTTTCCCTGATGATGCTGCGCATTCGAGCCGAATAGCGAAATAAATAGTGAATGAGCGATAAATCGTTTTGGATAAGAACGGCTTGCGCTTGGGTTTGGGCCAGGGTACTGGCGCGGCCCATGGCCAAAGAAATATCCGCACCGGCCAGTACTGGCACATCGTTAATTCCATCGCCGACCATCATGACCACTTGGTGCGCCTCTTGGCGTTGACGAAGGAGTGTGAGTTTATCGTTGGGTGTAGCGGCGGCTTTAAATGGGTAAATGCCCAATTGTTCGGCGAGCTGGGCAACATTTTCAGTGCGGTCGCCGGAGACAATTTCGCAGGCGAAGCCTGCGTGCACTAATTGTTGAATAGTCGCTTTAGCATGGGGCCGCAGTTTGTCCTGTAGCTCAATCCAAGCGATGGGGACGGTATCGGCCGTTAGCAGTAGCCATTGGCCTATGCCGGGGTACGCCGGGGTGTTTTGCGGCGATGCATAGTGCGCCGTGCCGAACCGGTAATACACGCCATTTAAGCTGCCTTCCACGCCTTGGTTGGTCACTACCTTGCCATCGTGTATCTGGCCTGCGTGGGGAAATTGATTGAATGCTGCAGCGATGGGGTGAACGCTGGCGGATTCTAAACTGGCAATAATATTCAGTACCGATTCCTCCCGATCCTGCAGCAATTGCACTTGGGTCACGGTAAGTTCGCCTTGCGTTAGGGTGCCAGTTTTATCGAACACAATGCGGGTCACCGAATGTATGCGTTCAAAAAATTCGCTGGATTTAATTAAAATGCCTTTATCGCGCAGATGGTTCAAGGCGCAAATCCAGGCGGCGGGCATGGCGATGGCTAGTGCGCAAGGGCAGGTGACAACCAATACTGATAAGGCAATCCAGAGGGCTTTTTCAGGCGCCACAAAATGCCAGGCTAGATAACTACCGGCGGCAATGAATAAAACAGCGGCAATAAAATAGGAGCTAATTTTGTCGTTGAAGGATAAGTGTTTGGGCCGATTGCTGCTGGCCTGATCCATCAGGTGTTCTATGTTGGCCAGTTGGGTATTGGCTCCGACGGCATCTACTTTTATAACCAGGGCGGCATCGCCATTAATGCTGCCGGCCAGAACGGTACTGCCGGGTGTTTTTTCTTGCGGCGCGGATTCACCGCTGATGAGTGATTCGATGGCATAACTTTCACCGCGCAACACTCGTCCGTCGCAGGGAAATACCTCTCCTGCTAATACTTTAATTTGGTCGCCAATTTTGACGCGTGAGAGGGGCACAAGCTCTTCGACTAATTCTGAATTAACCCGCAGTGCGGCCATCGGCATAGACTGTTCTGTACTGCTGCCTTGCTGAAAATTACGAAAGCGGGCGCGCTGTTCTATGTAACGCCCAGCTAATAAAATAAATGCGAACATGGCGATGGATTCGAAATAGACTTCACCGGTTTGTGTCAGCGAGGCGTAGAAGCTGACAAAAAATGCAATTAACAAGGCGAGACTGACGGACACGTCCATGTTGAGCTGTTTTAAACTGAGTGCGCGCCAGGCGCCTATATAAAACGGCTGCGAGGCATAAAACACGACGGGAATAGCGAACAGGCAGGTAATCCAGCGCAGAATAGATTGCCAGTGTTCATCAAGGCCCTGTAGAGCACCCGCGTAGAGGCCCACGGCAACCATGCCAGCTTGCATCATGCTGATGCCCGCCACACCTAAACGTATGAGCGCGGTGCGCTGTTGATCGCGCCAGTGGGTAAATTGTGTTTGGGCGCGTTGTGGTTCTGGGTTGTAGCCAATTTTATGCAGCGCCAGAAATAAATCGCTTAGGGCAATCTGCTGGGGGTCGTAGTGAATAAACGCGCGATGATTGAGCGAATTCACCCCGGCGGCCAACACCCCAGAAGTAGCTTTTAAGTGACGCTCAATAAGCCAAACACAGGCAGCGCAGGTAATGCCTGAAATAATTAAATGGGCTTTTTTACTGCCATCGACCGCATCAGTGACAAATTCTTGTTGTACAACGGCATCGTCAAAAGCGGAATAATTTAGCTGTGAGGATTTGGCCCGTTGGTTGACTTCACTGCGAAAGCGATAAAAATCAGCAAGGCCTGAGCTGGCAATGGTGAGGGCAACTGCCTGGCAGCCCAGGCAGCAAAAGGCTTGTATTTGTTTATTGATCGGCGCGGAGTAGTCCGGGTGTGATTCCAAACCACAGTGATAACAAGGCGGAAATTGCAAGAATTACTGCACCTCGGGCGCAAGGCTTAGGGTTTGCTCCTGGTTTAAATCCAGCTCGCCCACCAGGCGCCATTTTGTATCAGCGGCGGCATTTGCAGGTGTGAGTTGCACATACCAACGGCCGGTGAGTTGTTTGGGTAAATCCACCCGGTAACGGCTGGCATTTATTTTCTTTAATTGCACTGTGATATCTTCAGTGGCTTTAACCGGGTGGGAAAAATACATCGTCAGTTGCTCCGGGAATACCGTTAAACCCGACAGATCCACCAAGGCCTCTGAGGAAATGGTATCAACCCGCACCTGTGCGCCCACGCCCAGGGCTATAGCCAGTTTATCCGCTTCAAAGCGGTGGTTTATGGCTTTACCCTCAGTGTAATAATCGTCTACTACACGCTGGTCCGCACCGCTCACGGCGATATACACAAATACGAGTGAGGTGACTATGGTGAGGAGTAGGGGGCCTAACACCATCCAAAACCAGGGTTCCCGCCAGGCGCTTTTTTTCTCGGTAATTGGGTTTTGTGCGATGGCGGGATTAATCATGGGACGGCCCCATAAAGGTGGAGTCTTCCGACGCAGTTAGACCTGTTTCAACGCTGGTGGCACTGATAGTGATGGGATTTTCTTCACCTTTTAGCTCGGCCTTGGGCACGGCTACACGCACCGGTAAGGAATACACCTCACCCGCTTTAACGTGCACTTGACGGGCATTAATAATGCGAAACGGGAACTGGCCTTTCACATCGACCGTGAAGGTGTGTTCTTGCTGATCCATGTTATTGATTTTTACGGTGTAGACATTTTGGACATCGTCGCCGTCCAGGCGGAATAAATGTGCAGAGCGATCACGCACCACATCCACCGCTAAGGGTTCGCGTATGGACAAGCGATAAGAGAATGCGCCAATCATGATAAGCATGGCCACCGCATAACCAATGGTTTTCGGCCGTATGATGCGGTATTTGCCCGTCGTTAATTGGGTTTCGGAAGTGAAGCGCACCAGGCCGCGCGCGTAACCCATTTTGTCCATCACCGAGTCGCAGGCGTCGACGCAGAGTCCGCAGTTAATGCATTCCCATTGGGTGCCGTTGCGAATATCAATATTCACCGGGCATACCTGCACGCACCAGGAGCAATCCGTACAGTCGCCGAGGCCTTTGGCCTTGTAATCTTCGTTGGGTTTGCGCGGGCCGCGCTGTTCACCACGGGCGGTGTCGTACTGGACATAAATGGTGTCTTTGTCGTACATGGCCGCTTGAAAGCGAGAGTAGGGGCACATGTACTTGCAGACCTGCTCGCGCATCCAGCCTGCATTTAGGTAGGTCATGAACGAGCAGAGTGCGACAAAGAAGATAGGCCAACCGCCGGATTCAAGGCCTATTTGTCCGTCGGGTTTGATATGGGGCAGCAACCCACTCACCAGTTCGGGGGCTGGGACAAAATAACCTACAAAGGTGATGCCAGTGAAAAAAGCCACCAGCAGCCACAGCAGGTGTTTACTGCCTTTGCGGAAGATTTTCTCCGCATTCCATTTTTGTTTATCCAGTTTTATGCGCTTGTTGCGGTCACCTTCGCAGAGGTCCTCAAGTACGATAAAAATGAGGGTCCATATGGTCTGCGGGCAGGTAAATCCACACCAGACCCGGCCAAAAACGGTGCTGACGGTAAATAATCCATAGGCTGCGATAATAAATAACCAAGCCAGCAGCATTAAATCCTGCGGCCAGAAGGTGATAGATAAAAAATGAAACTTTTGATGGGCCATGTCCAGCCACACAGCAGGGCGGCCATCAATGGAAATCCAAGGCAGTAAAACGAAGAGTGCTACCAGCGGTATTCCCGAGTAACGGCGCAGCCGCTGGTAAAAGCCCGATATTTTCCGGGTGTAAATTTTGGCTTCGGGTTCGTAGAGATTAACGTAACGAATTTCTGGCTTATCGCCCTGCGGTTTGTCTGTCACTGCTTCAACCTAGTGAGGTGAATAGAGAAAGGGCTGCCGGGGCAGCCCAAAGACGCTGTATTTATTTGGCCGCGTTGTTTGAAAGGTGGTAAACGTAGGCGGCTAGCAGGTGAATTTTCTCCGGTAACAACGTGTGCTCTTGCGCAGGCATTTGGTTGTTGCGGCCATTGCGAATGGTTTGGCGAATATTCTCGCGGGTGCCTTCGTACAACCAGGTTTTATCGGTGAGATTAGGAGCGCCCGTGGCGTATTGGCCCTTAGCATCCGCGCCGTGGCAGGCAACACAGTTTTCCGCGAACACCTTGGCGCCCAGCTCGGCTTGCGCAGCATCGTGTACATTGCCAGAAATTTTTAATACGTACTCAGCCACTTGCAGTACTTTTTCTTCTCCTAAAGAAGGGCCCCAGGCGGGCATGGCAGCGATACGGCCTTTAGTAATAGTTTCCAGAATTTTTTCGGGGCTGCCACCGTGCAACCAGTCAGAATCCATCAAATTAGGGAAGCCGTAGTTGCCGCCGCCATCAGCACCGTGGCATACGGAGCAGTTGTTGGCAAACAAGCGGAAGCCCATGTTCATGGCTTCTTCATTTTTGGCAAGCTCAGGAATGGGCATATTTTTGTAGACATCATAGCTGCTGGCGTAGGAGGCTTTGCCCGCTTCCTGATCTGCTTGCAGCTCACCAACCGATGTCCAGCCCAAGGTGCCTTTCCAACTGCCCATACCTGGGTAGAGCACTAGGTAAACCGCCGCAAAGACGATTGAGAGAATAAACATCACAAACCACCAGCGCGGCAGTGGGTTGTTGTATTCCACAATGCCGTCGTATACGTGGCCGGTAGTTTTGTCATCCGGGTCCAGGCCTGGATGCACGGCCGCCCGGCGGTTAGCCAACAACACCCAGGTCACCAGAATGATGCAGGATGATGTTAAAACAATAATCCAAAGACTCCAGAATGTAGTCATATTTAGCCCTTCTCTACTGGTTTTGCCGCTGAGGGATTAGATCCAGCGTCCTGCGGCTCGTCTGCAAATGGCAGATTGGCCGCTTCGTCAAATTGTTTACGGCGTGAGGGTGAATAAGCCCACCAACACACGCCTGCGAATGCAATCATCACAAAAACCGGTGACAGACTGCGAAGGAAATTAATGTCCATGGCCACACCTGCTTTAGTGATGTTGGGTGTTAACGTTTCTGAGTCAGTAGGGTGCCCAGCTGTTGTAAGTAGGCCACCAGAGCGTCCATTTCACTGATACCTTTTACAGCCTTAGCTGCCCCTGCAATATCTTCGTCAGTGTAGGGGACACCTACTGCACGCAGCGCACGCATCTTATCTGCGGTGTGCTCACCATCGAGAATATTGTCGTACAACCAGGGGAAGGCGGGCATGTTCGACGCAGGTACTACGTTGCGCGGGTTAAACAGATGCGCCTTGTGCCACTCATCGCTGTAACGCTTGCCCACGCGGGCAAGGTCCGGCCCGGTACGTTTAGAGCCCCATAGAAATGGGTGGTCATACACCGACTCGCCAGCTACTGAGTAGTGGCCGTAGCGCTCAACCTCTGCGCGCAATGGGCGAATCATTTGCGTGTGGCACACGTGGCAGCCTTCGCGGATGTAGACATCGCGGCCTTCTAATTCTTTAGCGGGCAGCGGTTTTAAACCGGCAATGGGCTCATTGGTTTGCGGCGAAAAAAATTGCGGAACAATTTCTACCAGGGCACCAAAGCTGATGGCGACAACAATCAGCACCACCATTAGTCCGATATTTTTCTCAACTAGATCATGGTTTTTCACGACATTACCCCTTAAGCCAATTGAGGTTGAGCATTGTTATTGATGGCCTCGTTCTTCTCGGCCTGTAGGGTGCGGAAGGTGTTATAGGCCATAAAAAACATGCCAGACACAAAGAACGCACCGCCAATAAACCGCATGATGTAGCCCGGACGGCTAGCCTCTACGGCTTGTACAAAGCTGTAAGTCAAGGAGCCGTCGTCGTTAAACGCGCGCCACATTAGGCCTTGTACGAAAATACCGTTGATCCACATGGCGACCACGTAAAGCACAGTGCCTATGGTGGCGAGCCAGAAGTGAACATTGATGAGTTTTACGCTCCACATTTGTTTTTGGCCGGTTAATACAGGAATGAGGTGATACACCGCACCGATAGAAATCATGGCAACCCAGCCTAGAGCACCGGAGTGAACGTGGCCAATGGTCCAGTCAGTATCGTGGGAGAGGGCATTTACGGTTTTGATGGCCATCATGGGGCCTTCAAAGGTAGACATACCGTAGAAAGACAGGGATACCACTAAAAAGCGCAGGGTGGGGTCATCGCGCAATTTGTGCCAAGCGCCGGAGAGTGTTAACAGGCCGTTAATCATACCGCCCCAAGAGGGGGCCAGCAGGATCAGAGACATTACCATGCCCAGGCTTTGCGCCCAGTCAGGCAGAGCTGAGTAGTGCAAGTGGTGAGAGCCTGCCCATACGTAGACGGAGATGAGCGCCCAGAAGTGCACGATGGATAGCTGGTAGGAGTAAACCGGGCGGCCAGCTTGTTTGGGGACGAAGTAATACATCATGCCCAAAAAACCTGCGGTCAAGAAAAAGCCCACCGCATTGTGGCCGTACCACCACTGCACCATGGCATCCATGGCGCCGGAGTAGATGGAGTAGGACTTGAAGAGCGTCACGGGTATTTCCATATTGTTAACAATATGCAAACAGGCCACGGTGATAATAAAGGCGCCAAAGAACCAGTTGGCTACATATATGTGGGATGTTTGGCGCTTGACGATGGTGCCGAAAAATACGATCGCATAGGCCACCCACACAAGTGCAATCAGAATATCAATCGGCCACTCAAGCTCAGCGTATTCTTTGGCTGAGGTGTAGCCTAAGGGGAGGGTGATTGCGGCGGCGACTATGACCGCCTGCCAGCCCCAAAAGGTAAAGGGGATTAACCAGCCACCAAACAGCGTCGCCTGACAGGTGCGCTGAACAACAAAATAAGAGGTGGCAAAGAGTGCACAACCACCAAACGCAAAAATCACAGCGTTGGTATGTAATGGCCGAATGCGTCCGAAATGGGAGAACGGCTGCAGAATATCGTTAAGGCCTGGCCAAACTAGTTCGGCGGCGATAAAAACCCCAAGGCTCATACCGACTATGCCCCACAGAATCGTGGCCAGGGTAAAGGCCCGCACTATGTCATAGTTGTACTGAGGGTGCGCTGAGGCGTGTGCCATGTCACTGCTCATAATGTTGATCCACTGTAAAAGAAAATGGTGGGTTAGCGTCAAGAACACTCTTGCGCACTAACAAATAACCTAAACGCTCTGATGGGAAATTCTAGAACGAATAAATTGTTTCGGGCTTACTGAATTGATCCCTCAAAAAATAGAGGCAATTGTGTAATCGAAATCAAGCTGGCGCGACACTATGCCGCAGCGGCGGCAATTATACGCAATCTTGTGAAGCTAGGCTTGATTGGTGTCAACTGGATACGGAAGCTTTGCGCAGCGAGCCTAGCGGCCCGCTGCGCACGGGTCGATTAGAAGCTCAGGCGTACGCCTAAACCCAATCCCTTGGTGCTCTCATCGGAAGCTGACGCTTCAATATAAGCACCGAGTTGATCAGAAAACCAGTAAATACCGTTAACTGCAATGTAGGCTTCGTTAACCGGCCCGACATCTTGCAGGCCAACTAAGCCGCCGATTTCGATTTCAGGTGTAATAAAGCTGCGAAAACCGCCTTCAATCGCCCAGCCGGTATCAGAATCACCGCCGTCTGGCGTGAACTGAGCGCCGGAGAGGGTGCCGTAAAAACTGGCTGAATCGCTAAAGTCGCCATAGAGACCAGCGCCCGCCTTCAACATGCTAGAGCCGCAGTGTTTTGCGTCTTTTTTGTTGTCGTCGCTGACATCACTGTAGCTACCGGCAACAAAAACGCGGTCGGAAATTTCCGCGCTGCCGGCAATTTTTAAACCGTCTTGTACGCAGCCGTTATCAATGCGATGACGCAAATAACCGCCTTCTAAATAATTAAAATTGGGCCGCTCAGCGAGGGCCTGTAGTGATGCTGTGGCTAGCACGGCTAACAGAGCGCTTTTGGTAAATAGTTTCATAATCGAACCCCAAGAATTAAAACAGTTTGCGTCCTTTTTGCGCAGCGATGCGCATGCGGAGCGCGTTAAGCTTGATAAAGCCTTCGGCGTCTTTTTGGTTATAGGCGCCAGCATCGTCTTCAAAGGTAGCGATCTTTTCATCGAATAAACTGTTGCTGGAGCGGCGCCCCACGACAGTTACGCTGCCTTTGTAGAGCTTCACTCGCACATCGCCATTTACGTGTACCTGTGATTCATCAATGGCGCGCTGGATCATTAGGCGTTCGGGGCTCCACCAGTAACCGTTGTAAATCATCTCGGCGTAGCGAGGCATGAGTGAATCTTTGAGGTGGGCCACTTCGCGATCGAGCGTAATAGACTCAATGCCGCGATGGGCTTTTAGCAAAATGCTGCCGCCAGGGGTTTCGTAACAGCCGCGGGATTTCATGCCCACGTAACGGTTTTCCACTAAATCCAAGCGGCCAACGCCGTGGGCGCCACCAATTTTATTGAGGGTTTCCAAAAGGCTCGCGGGCGACATGGCTACGCCATTGAGGGCAACCGGGTCACCATTTTGAAAGCTAATTTCTAAATATTCGGCTTTGTCGGGCGCCGCCTCTGGGGCTACGGACCAGCGCCACATGTCTTCTTCGGCCTCGGTCCAAGGATTTTCCAATTGGCCGCCTTCGTAGGAAATGTGTAACAGGTTGGCGTCCATGGAGTAGGGGGATTTTTTCTTTTTATTAAAGTCCACGGGAATATTGTGTTTTTCGCAGTAGGCCATCAGCGTTTCGCGGCTGGTCAGGTCCCACTCGCGCCAGGGGGCAATTACTTTGATGCCGGGCTTGAGGGCATAGGCGCCTAATTCAAAGCGTACCTGGTCATTGCCCTTGCCGGTGGCGCCGTGGGAGATGGCATCGGCGCCGGTGGCATTGGCGATCTCCACCAAGCGTTTGGCAATCAGGGGGCGAGCGATGGATGTGCCCAGTAGATATTCGCCTTCATAGATGGTGTTGGCGCGGAACATGGGGAATACAAAGTCGCGCACGAATTCTTCGCGCAGGTCTTCTATATAAATGTCTTTAACGCCGAGGGCCTGTGCCTTGGCGCGGGCGGGTTCAACCTCTTCGCCTTGGCCAATGTCAGCGGTGAAGGTAACCACTTCACAGCCATAGGTGTCTTGCAGCCAGCGGGCAATGACCGAGGTATCCAAGCCGCCGGAATAGGCCAGCACCACTTTTTTGATAGACGACATAAAGGCTCCAACAAAGGCTTAATGAGGGGCAAAATTTGGGGCGGCATTGTAGCGGCATCGGGGGGAAAAAAGTAGCGCTCGCACGCTTGTGGCTGTGCCTTGGGTAGTTTCGACCCACTTATTAACCCGGCGACATTTGGTGTCGGGTTAATAACGGCGGCTTAAGCTGCAGTGAGCGCCGCTAAAACAAGCCGATCCATGTATCTGTGCCGATTTTAGTGGGGCGAAGACAAAATAGATCAGGACGATCTATTTTATCGCCGGGTGAATAAATGACGCGCCGATTAGAACAGCACGGCGGCACTTGGAACGGCACAGAATCAGGCAGTGTGTGACCCAATGTCATTAAGTTAAGGGTTTCGCCAGGTATTTCAAGTGAATTCCATGCCTCCAAAAACCCCACCCCAGCCCTCCCCTTGATAAGGAGAGGGAGCAAAATGCCCTAGTTTTAAGGTGTTCTGCTCCTCCCCCTTTCCAAAGGGGAGGCCGGGAGGGGGTTTCTGACCGAAGGGAAAATGTCCTAAAAAATTGGGGCAAAATCCTTAACTTAATGACATTGGTGTGTGACCTTAGGGTGTCATGGGTGTTATGGGCGTTGGTGGCAGAGCCTCCTCCGCGGTCAAATAAATAAACCCTTGTGGCGTCAGGCGAATCACTCGGTCGGCGCAGGCGATGGTGTGAGGGCGGTGGGCGATGAGTATTTGGCAGGGCACTGCATTTTTTATATTGGCGAGAATTTTTTTCTCGTTATTAATATCCAGGTGGCTGGTGGCTTCATCCAAAATAATAATTTTGGGCGCTCGGTAGAGGGCGCGGGCGATTAAAATACGCTGTTTTTGCCCGCTGGATAACACGGCGCCCATTTCGCCCACTAATGTGTGGTAACCCATAGGTAGGGCTAGGATTTCCTGGTGAATCATTGCGTTGCTAGCGGCTTGCTCCATGCGCGTTTGGTTAATATCAGCGTGGCCAAACATTATATTATCGGCAATGGAGCCATTAATTAACCGATCTTCAGGTGTAACGGCGGCCACCTGTTTGCGATAAGCGGTTTTATCCAGGTGCGCTAAATTCTGCTCGCCATAACACACCGCGCCCTCGGACGGGGTTAATAAGCCTAATAATAATTTAACGATGGTGGATTTGCCCATGCCGGAGGGACCGACTATCGCCAGTGTTTCATACGGCGCTAGATTTAAAGATAAATGATTAAATAACAGTGGCTCATTAAAGCCATAGCGAAAACTTACGTTCTGCAGGCTCAGTGCAGCAGGCTGCGCATTGGGCAGTTGGTGGCCTTTATCCTCTGTGGGGCTAAGCGCAATATCGGCTATGCGCTGCAGATGCATATCCAACAGCTTAAATTCAAAAATATTGTCGATGAGAGCAGATACACGAGTGGTAAATTGACGTTTATACGCGATGAACGCGAATAAAATACCGATGGACAACTCTTGATTAAGAATTGCGCTGATGCCGATCCAGGTCACCAGTATATTCTCCATGCCAAAAATAAGTTGATTGCCAAAATGATAAGCCAGGGCAATTTTATGTTTATTAAGCTGCGCATTTTGATTTTCCACCAATAAATTATTAAATCGACTGCTGCGATGGCTTAGGTTGTCAGCCGTTTTTATGCTGTGGATGGCGCGAATGCTCTCTAAAAAATAGGATTGTTTCTGGGCTGCGGTCATTATGTCCTGTTCGCCTGCTGTGCGCAGCGGGTTGTGCGTCATGGCCCTTAAGCCAGCATATAAGCACAGGGCGGCTATAACAATCAGGGCGAGAGGCCTGCTGTATATGAATAACATCAGCAGTGTCAGCGCGGCCAATAAGCCATCTAAAATGCTTTCGATGAAGTGTTGTGCTAGCGCAGTTTGTACCTGTTTGAGGGAATCAAAGCGGGAGATAATATCGCCACTTTGGCGTTTTTCAAAAAATGCCAGTGGCAGATGGAGTAGGTGAGAATATAAATTGCGGTGTAGATGGTATTCGGTGGCCTGCGCAAGGCGAATGGCAAACCATTGGCGGCAGCTGCCGATAATCGGTTGCATGAGTGCGAGTAAAAAAAAGCCCAAACCCAGGGCGGTTAATAAATCCCGATCCTCTGCGACCACCACCGTATCCACCGCCATTTGCATAAAAATAGGTGTGGCAAGGGTCAATAATTGCAGCAGTAAAGCGATAGAAAATAAACTGAGCAAGGCAGATTTAAGCCCGTGCATCTGGCGCAGTAGGGCGCTAATGCCTAAGCGTGCAGGTTCTACAGGTTTGCTGTAGGTGTTATTGGGGTGCAATTCTAACGCGACGCCTGTGAAATGCCGTGAGGCCTCGGCGAGGCTGAGGGTTTTTTCGCTGCTGGCCGGGTCCATAATCTGTATGCCGTGGCGAGTCGTGGCCGTTAATACTACAAAATGGTTTAAATCCCAGTGCAAAATCGCGGGCAGGTGTAATTCGGTTAATTCTTCCAACTCTGCACGCACGGGTCGCGCATCTAAATTTATGGCAGCGGCTAGTTGAATAAGGCTGCTAAGGCTTGTGCCTTTAAGGGAAATATCAAATTGGCTGCGCAGGCTCATGAGGGTGCAGTTGCGGCCATAAAAACGGCTAATGCTGGCCAAACAGGCTAGGCCGCATTCGGCCGCTTCGGTTTGCATTATCACCGGCGGCTGCCGCTGAAAAAAACTCTGTAGTGACAGCATAAGTTATTCCTGATAGTTCCGTGTGAATAGGAGCTGGACGAATTATTCAATCGGCGCTAAAACTCGCGGATGCATATTTATCGGGCGGTTTTGCTTAGGCAGAGTGATGCCCCATAAAAATTGCGATTGATTGAGCTGTCGGCTTAATAAAGCGCATTGCATTTAGCTGTTTTTGCGGCTAATGCTTTTGAGCGGGTCGAGCAGCCAATCGGCCAGGGAGCGGCGGTCTAAATAAATATCGGCATCTAATAACATGCCCGCTTTTAAAGCTGTGTTGGCGCCATAGGTGCGTATAAATTGCTGGCGTAATGCCACCGCCACTAAATAACTGGGTTCGCGGATGGGAATTAATACATTGGTGTCGCCCTGTTGGGTGACGGCTTGATCGATAGAAATAATGGTGCCCCGTTGGGTGCCAAATTTTTGGTACGGAAAGGCGCTGTAACGCATGATCACCTGTTGCCCCGCTTGAATAAAACCTGCTGCGCGACTGGGTACAATTAATACTGCTTGCAAAGGGCTTTGTTCGGGCAAAAGCGTTAATAAACGCTGGTTCGCGGCGAGCATTTGGTGCGGATGTACCCCTAGGATGCCGATAATTCCTGCCGCAGGCGCTAAAACTTGGTGTTGGCTTAAGTGTTCTTGCTGCAGGAGTTCCTGTTGCAGCTGATGAATATCGCGCTGGAGGGATTTTTTGCGCTCAGCGGCGGTAATGGCCAATAGCTGTTGTTCCTGTGCCATGCGCGCTATTTCATTTTGCAAAAATAAATCGTTTTGCCTAAGCCCCTGGGCCTGTAGGCGGGTATCGAGAATTTTTTGGTGTGCTTGCTCAAGCTCTAATTCGGACACAAATTGTTGCTGAAAAAGGCGCTGATATTTATCACCCACTCGCTCAAGTGACTTAATTTTTTCGTCGGCAAGATTTAATTGGGCGCGGTTGTGCGCCAGGTCGGTTGCGAGTTTTTCACTTTGGGCGGCGAGTTTGCTGCCCTCAAGGTTGGCGAGTGTATCTTGTTGTGCAAGGGAGTCTTCAAGGCTGCGTTTTTTTTGAGTTAATTGCTCGAGAATTTGCGCCTGGGTATCACCGGAGGGCGTATTGGCTTCGCTGGCAATTAAACACAGGGCTTGGCCCTGGGTTACTCTGTCGCCCTCTTTTACGTAAAGTTCGCGAACAATCCCGCCACTGGGAGACCAGAGGTTGACCAGGCCTTGGCTGGGGGCTAAAAATCCACTTACCTTGGCTTTATTTACATAGTCCAGAGTGCACATCATTAGGATGCCAGCGGCAATAATAAGGGCGCAGAGGCCGGTTACCCAGGGCCAGGGCATTGGTGCGCGTAGGCGCGTGCTGCCCCAGTTTAATCTGGGCGCACTCAATACTTCTGCGCGAAATAATGCATTAGCCATACACACTCCTAAATAGGGTTAGGCGCACAACGTGGATTGCTCGCGCACTAGGCGTAGCAACCATTGGTTAAATTCATCTAAGGATAAATGCGCGTTTTGCTGAATATCCAAGGCCAGGGGCCAGTAACCAATTCGATCGGCTGCAAAAGGGCCGTAGTTGTGTACGTAGCTCAGCAATATATTAAACAGCCTGTCTAGATCCGGCTGCTTTGATTTAATGCTGTCATCAAAAAACTCCAGATAATCGCTTGAGCAGTGATGGATATAGCTGTTGGCCTGGCCGCGTATTTTTTGGCAGAGGGCAAAATATTCCTGTGTTTCCATAATCCACAGATGCCAGATTTCATCAATTTCTTCGTTAAAGGGTATATCGCCGCTGCAGTGGTGTGACAAGTTGAGAAATTTAAGCAGTTCTTCCGTGCGAATATCGACGTCTGCGGGGCTGATATGGGGTAATTTTTTGTGCAGGTAATAGCGAATACCCGGTGTGATAAAGGTGTTACTGAGGGTTTGGTTGCTGATCATAAAGCCTCCTTAAAAAAGGCCTTATCAACCTGGCGCAGAGTTTTGCATCAGGCTCTACGAAAGGTTAATAAGGTCACTGATTTATCGCGCGATAACGCCGGCTGGCATAACTTCCATGCAGCTGATTGGGCCTACTCCGCCGCCTATTTTGCACAGCACTTTAATAGGGTGATAAATAAAACCGGACGAGGACGCTAATGAAGAAAGCGAGCTGGTGCTGGCAACAAAGGTGGTTGCTAAGGCGCCACCTGCTACTTGTTCAATTTCGTTGTCATCTAAAGTGCGAATAGCCATAAGAATTCTCCTGAGTGTGTTTGGGTGTGCTTAATCGAAAAATCGGTTAAGTGGTGGCAGCGTAAAATTAAATCGGCTTTGTGGCTGTGTGATATTGCCAGTGGAATATGCTCAAAAGTTACAGTCTGTAAATGGCTGCGGCGTTAGGCTGGTGATTTTTTTATTTTCATTTAATTCTTGTGCAAAATATAGAGTGCACTGATTTTCAAATGTCGATTTGTTTAACAGCGAAGTGTACTGCGTGGTTTTAGGCTTGGGTTTCTGATTGCCCTGGGCGTGTTGAACTCTGGTTTGACGAACTTACCACTAGCGGCTGTTATTCTTTTTTGAAATTGCCAAGTGACCTGAGCCGCTTAATTTAATGACATGGCGTGTGCTCAGTGGTTGCTCCCATGCCACTTGCTCGGTATTTTTTAATCTGGCGATAGGAAGGTTTGGTGCGCTGAGCTGCTTTTGCTTTGTCGCGCTATTTAAACGCCACTCAGGTTTTTAAACGCTGCCTGGTAACCGGCGGTGCGAGCGTGTTGGGCTTTTATTAGGCGATAAGCCTCTATTATTTTGTGGGCTCTTGTAGCGGTGTTCATTTTAAGGAAACTTTTTGGCCTCAGGCTTACCTTAATCTCCCCAACTGCCGGGTGAGCGCAGGCCCAGTGCAATTACTAGCTGTAGGGAAGCAATGAATACACATCATTTCAGACCGTCAAAAAGAGGGATCTTTTTGACGAGCCTACAAGGATGTATTCACGGCGTGTCTGAAATGATGTGTATTCATTGCTGGTGCCTAGTTGGTAAGTGATGGATTTTTTAAGCAGGAATATCTGTAGGCACCCACAAGGGGTGCCGCTACGGATTACCTGAATCAGAGGTTCCTTAACTTAATGCCATCGGGCGTAGGCCCCAGCTGAGGAAATCTGTAAACACGGCATCACCCTGCCGTCTTTCGCCACTGTACTGGTTGTGCCAGCAGGTGTTTTGCAAAAAGATGTTAGGCAATGGCGGTATGAGTAGTTAAACTGCAGCCGCCGCTTTAATTGAACCGATTAGGATCGTTATGAGATTGAATAAACTGCGCATGCGCCCGCTAGTGTTGAGTTTGTGTTTGGCCTCGGCTTGGGCTCAGGCGGATACCCTGAAAGAAATTTACCAACAAGCCCTGCAAAACGATCATCAATTTAAAGCCGCCCAGGCCAATTTGGCTGCAGGCCGGGAAGCCCCAGTGATCGGGCGAGCAGGGCTTATGCCCCAGGTGGCAGGGGAAGCAAGCCTTGCCAAGCAAGAATTAGACGTGAGCGGCCAGCCCCAAATGAGCGGCCGCGACGCCACCGAAAAAAGCTACGGTGTGAGCCTGCGCCAGCCACTGTTTGATTTGGCGGTGTGGAATCAGTACCGCGCCAGCGAAGTGCAGGGCGATTTAGCTGAAATCCAGTTTCAGGCGGATCAACAGGATTTAATTATCCGCACGTCCCAGGCCTATTTTGATGCCTTAAAAGCCGTCGATAACAGCAATACCGCCAAGGCTGAAGAAGCGGCCTTGGCGCGTCAGCTTGAGCAGACCAAACAGCGCTTTGCGGTGGGTTTGATTGCCATTACCGATGTGCACGAAGCCCAGGCCGCCTACGATGCGGCTGTGGCCGCTAAGTTGTTGGCGCAAGGCCAGGTTGGGATTGCAGTGCAGGCGGTGGAAGTTTTGACCGGCAAGGCCTACAGCGGCCTTAGCCCTTTGCAAGCAAAATTCCCGGTTACCGCCCCAGTGCCTGAAGCTCGCCAAGAGTGGGTGGATTTTGCGCTCAAAAATAACCTGCAATTAAAAGGCGCCGTCGGCCGCGCTCAGGTGGCTAAGTACAACTACAAAGCTAAAGCCGCTGGCCACTTGCCTACCGTGTATGGCAGCTTGAGTTATGAAAAAGCGGATTCCAGCGGCGATGGTTACACCGGCCCTGCGGCCTATGATGTGGATTCTGACTCCACCACTAAGGTCGCTGCTATCAGTTTAAAAGTACCTATTTTTACGGGCGGTTACACCTCGGCCAGCCGTCGCCAAGCCTTGCAACAGCAGTATGCGGCTGATGAAGGCAAGCTGCAGGCGGAGCGCGATATAGTGCAGGCCACGCGCTCGTTTCACCTTTCGGTGATGACCGGTGTTGCCAGTGTTAAAGCGCGCCAGCAGTCCATTGTCTCTTCGCAAAGCGCCTTGGATGCCACTAAAGCAGGTTACGATGTGGGTACGCGAGACTTGGTCGATTTGTTGCGCGCCCAGCAGAATCTCTTTCGCGCCCAGCGCGATTACGCCGATGCGTTGTACGCGTATGTTGTGGGAAGCCTGAAGCTGAAACAGGCGGCGGGCATGTTATCTGACAAAGATGTTGAGGCTTTGGATAACTGGCTTGATAAGAATGCCGTCGTTAAATTTGAGATGTAAACAGACTGTGCAAAGGAAAAAAACCGGCGAGAGCCGGTTTTTTTATGCCTGAGTTTTGGCAATGGCGTTAGGTTAGGGCGGTTGAGTTGGTTTGCGGTGCCTAATCCTGCCCTCACCCCAACCCTCTCCCATAGGGAGAGGGAGCTACCAGCAGCGTTGGTTTAGTCCACTCTGCGTTTGCGAGAGGGTTGGTGTTAGGAAGCTACGCTTCACCAAATGACATTGCTGTGGGGCCTGCTCCTGTTATCAATCTCGGTGAATGTTCAGTTTTAGGCAATTGCTTTGAGATTCGATCATTAACACAAATCATTCAGCCATAAAAAAGCCCCTGCCGCTTGAGGCGGCAGGGGCCTTTTATCTTCAGCCTAAGCTTATTGGCCGGCGCGCGGTTGTTTTTGCGCGAAGACCCAGTCCCACAAGCCGGGTTCTAAGAAGGAGCGCTGCCATAACAGATGGCCGTGTTCAATATTGTCGAACTTAGTGGTCCAGGCACAGCCGCCTTTGCTTTTGATATAGCTAATTGCGGCATCTGTATCGCGTGAGGGGTTGTTGTTGTCGGTGCTGGAGCTAAACGCCCATACGGGTACCTTGCTCTTGGCAAATGAATCCAAGAAGGATTGAGCCGGAGTATGACCCGCCATGGGGAAAGCGGCTGCGATCAAGTCGGGGCGGCGTTGGGCCAGTTCCCAAGTGCCACCACCCCCCATAGAGGCGCCGGTTACGTAAATGCGCGCAGGGTCAACTTGATAGGTCTTGATCATGTATTCGATCAGCTCAATGACTGCTGAACCGTATTTAGAGGGTTGGCTTGCCACTTGGAAGTTGGCGCCGCCATTAGAGGCCCATTCGTTGGAGTAGAAGGAGCAATCCGCCTGCAAGCGGCACCAGGGCATAACGATATAGGCTGGATATTTGGCGCGGTTTTCAGGGGTTAACAGGCCGGTGCTGGCACCTAACAAGAAGGGGGCGCCGTCCACCAGAATATTGCCCTGATCAACTTCGCGGCCATAGCCGCCGTGTAAAGACAACACCATTGGGAATTTTTGGCCAGGGTTCATGGCTGCTTGGTCTGGTTTGTACAGGTTCCAGGGCAGGTCAATGCGGGTGGCTTTAAATGTTGGCTGTTGCACCATCATCGGCGTGTAGACGCTCTTAGGCACGGTTAGCTGGGTGTAATCAGGAACAACAACGTTGCTGGCGCGGGTGGGCGGTGCGGTGGGGCAGGTGGTGCGGGCGATAATGGGGCCAAGGCCCGAGCTGCTGGAGGACGAACTTGAGCTTGAGCTGCTGGAGGAAGAGCTTGAAGAGCTGCTGCTGGAGGAGCTTGAGCTGCTCGATGAAGTGCTTGAGCTGCTGCTAGAGGATGAGCTTGAAGGTTTGCCAGTTGAGCTTGAGCTGCTGCTGGAACTTGAACTGCTGCTGGAGCCGCCGACCGGGTCAGCGCCGCAACCGGTGAGGCCTGCGACAAGGCTGGTGGCCAAAATAGCGGCCGGGAACAAGCGAGCGAATGAATGCTGGCGCAATACCAATGCCTTCATGAAATCCTCCTGGGGATGTGCTTAGGTGGCGAGGCATCTGCCTCAGTTAAAATCAAAATAATGCGATAAATATTGCCTGTACGCTTGGATATTCATGCGCATCAAAAACGCTTCGATGCTAGCACGCATCGGCTAAATAAAGCTGAGTGCGAGGCCGCAAAACAAAATGACAACTGCAAAATGCGCAGGGGTTAACAGCGGTGCTGCCGGAGAGTTTGCACACGGCGGTATTTTGGGTGGGTATTTTCCAGTGCAGATTTCGGTAGGGAGGATTTAAAAACGCACAGAAAATCCGATAAATTTTGGTGCATCTAAAACGACGTTCTTTCTGCCCGCTTAAGGGACTCTAAACATTCAGCCCTCAAATGCAGCTGCAGCGGTAGCTTTTATAGGTGGGTAATTATCCCGCACAGCAGTCATTAGGCTGTTTTATTAGGCCGAACGGGCTCTTATTGCCGCACGTAAACCTGTTAAGAGTTCGGCGATTTCATCGTCGAGCGGAGGCACAAAACCCATTAATTGCAGGCCGGCCGGTACTTCATTGAAATAAATCCAGTCGTTCCATTCCTCGTCTATGCCCTCCGGCAGCAGGCAAACGATTTGGCCGGGGAAAGGGTCGGCCTGGTGTTCACTGTTGAGCGGCTCGCTGCTGCTTAAGGTGCTGCTCACAACCAGTTTGAGTTTTTCTTCCTGGGCGAGTTGATGAATTAAATGTGCGCACACCATTAATTGGTAATAGGCCACTAAAATGGATTCGCCGCTACTGTAGGTAAGGCAATATTCGCCATTTTGGCGGCCTTGGTTGCGGCGGGTTTGGCAGTGAATGCCGGTTATTTTCACCGCTTCCACCAAGATTAATTCCAGCCGATTAAATAATTGCTCCAGTCGCTCCGCGCTAATCTGTTGACGCAGAGTGGCGAGGTTGTGCCATTGCCAGCGCAGATAAGCGGTATACACAGGAGCGGGCGTTGGGGCGGCTTCTTCAAGGCCCAGGGTAGTTTCAGCGCTTGGCTCAGGCTTGGCGGTTGGCGTTTGCTTAGGTTTGCGCTCGACCGACACCAATGGGCCTGGGCGGTTGAGCAAGCTTAATAGCGCCACAATCACCAACAGGCTACACACCATGGCGAAGCTTAAGTAAAGCGCTTTAATTTCCGGCATTTGGCTTTCGATATTCACCGTCACATAGCCTGCGATGGAATCCTGCAGGGGAATAGGCGCGCTAAAGCTGCGCAGGGCGGCGGCGTGGGTGAGGGCCTGGGTGGAGCCCGCCTGCACTAACAGGTTGTTCTCCACATCGTGAATGCTCGCCAGTAAGGTGCGCGGGTTGTCCACCACATCCTGCAGTACCACCTGCAGGGACACTAAGTCATGGTTGAGGGTGGCATCCACCGCCCGTTTAGCGGCGAGGTTGGCGAGGGATTGGCCGTAGTCGGCAATCAACACCTGCTCTTGGGCGCGCTCCACTGTGCGCAGGACGGCCGCGCAGCTGAGCAGGCCAGCTAAAAGCCCGAGGGCTAAACAAAATAATGGCGGTAGGTGGGCGGTGTGCAGGCGAAAAATAATGGTGTCCCTCGATCTTTTAAAACGTACACCCAGGGGGCTTGCCGGGTGAAAAAGCCGCGCATTGTACACAGCGCACACACGGATAGGTGAGGTGCTAGGTGAGTTAGCCGCACGGGCTAATAAATCCCCTATAATGCCGCCCCTTTTGCCAGGTTGATGTAACGTGCGTGAATTATTGTTAATTACTGTCTCAGGCCAAGACCGACCGGCGGTGACCTCTGCCGTAACGGGGATTTTGGCACAACACCCGTGCCGCATTCTCGATATAGGCCAAGCGGTCATACACGATCACCTAAGCCTAGGCATTCTGGCGGAATTTGCCCAACATTCGGCGGCCTCAGAAGCGGTTAAAAATGTGCTCTACGCCATGCACGAGCGCAATTTACAGGTGCGTTTTACGCCCATTACCGAAAGCGCCTACCGCGAATGGGTGGCCCAGCAGGGTAAAGAGCGCCACATAGTTACGCTGTTAGGCCGCCAAATCAGCGCCGAAGACATCGCCGAATTAACCGCCATCCTGGCCCATCACGGCCTAAACATCGACGCTATGACCCGCCTATCTGGCCGCACGCCGCTGGATATTGACCCCGCGCACGATCAAACCCAGGCCTGTGTCGAATTCTCCGCCCGGGGCACGCCTGCTGACAGCATTCAATTGCGGGCCGACTTTACGGCCCTGTCGGCGCGTTTAAATGTGGACATCGCTTTTCAAGCCGACAACATGTACCGCCGCACCCGCCGCCTGGTGTGCTTCGACATGGACTCAACCCTGATTGAGGCGGAAGTCATTGACGAGCTGGCCAAAGCGGCCGGGGTGGGCGATGAAGTAGCGGCCATTACCGAAGCGGCCATGCGCGGCGAATTGGATTTTAAACAGAGCTTTGCCCGCCGCATGGCGCTCTTGAAGGGCTTGGATGAAGCGGTGTTGGCCGAGGTGGCCGCCTCCCTGCGTTTTACCGAGGGCTGCGAGCGCCTGATGGCCACCTTAAAAAAACTCGGCTACAAAACGGCGATTTTATCCGGCGGATTTAATTATTTTGGCCGCTTTATTCAGGCTCGACTGGGCATGGATTATGTGTTCGCCAATGAATTGGAAATTGTTGACGGCAAGGTAACCGGCCGCGTGGTGGGCGACGTGGTGGACGGCCAGCGCAAGGCGCAACTGCTGCGGGAGCTGGCGCAAAAAGAAAATATCAGCCTGGAGCAAGTGATCGCCGTCGGCGACGGGGCCAACGATTTACCCATGCTGAGCGTGGCCGGTTTGGGCATCGCCTTTCGCGCCAAACCCCTGGTAAAAGCCTCTGCCAAACAGGCTATTTCCACTCTTGGCTTAGATGCGATTTTGTACCTCATGGGCCTTAGGGACCGGGATATTACCCAGGCGTAATAAAGCCGCCGCTAAGCCGTAGGGGCAACCCTTGTGGTTGCCCTTTGTGGCGCCCTGGCGAGCCTTCGGTTAACGGGTTGCTCTTAGCGGCACCATTGGTTAAGGTGCTTGCGCACTGCAAACACGCCAAGCCTGTTTGCCTAAGCCCTGTTTAGCACGCAAGCCAACTAGGCACCCTGGTTAAACTCGGTTGCCTAACCCCCCGTTGTTGACCTCACACAGTTCAGGCCGAATGAATAAATCCAGCGAAAAAGAAAAGCTTTTAATTATCGAAGATGACATAGGTTTACAAAGTCAGCTGCGTTGGCATTTTGATCAGTACGAAGTGATTATTGCCGGCAACCGCGAGGATGCGATTGCTGCCGTGCGCCTACACGAACCGCCGATTATTTTGCAGGATTTGGGGTTGCCGCCGGATGATGAAGGCGTGGAGGAGGGCTTTCGCTGTATCCGTGAAATTTCTGCCCTGGTGCCTACGGCAAAAATAATTGTCATGACCGGTAATAGCGATTATGAAAACGCTGTGCGCGCGATTGCCATGGGCGCTTACGATTTTTACCAAAAACCGGTAAATGCGGAAACCCTCGATTTAATTCTGCAGCGCGCTTTTCATATTCACCGCTTAGAAGAACAAAACCGCATTTTAAAAGAACAACAACAGGCCCCGCTCGATGGCATTATCGCCTGCGATCCGGCCATGTTAAAAATCTGCCGCACCATTGAAAAACTCGCCCCCTCTAATGTGACCTGTACCCTCACCGGTGAGAGTGGCACCGGTAAAGAAGTGCTCGCCCGCGCCTTGCACCGCTTAAGCCCGCGCGCGCAGGGCCGCATGATGGCAATCAACTGTGCCGCCGTGCCGGAAAATTTAATGGAGAGTGAATTATTCGGCTATGAAAAAGGCGCCTTTACCGGCGCCAATAAACGCACCATCGGCAAAATTGAAACCGCCAATGAAGGCACTTTGTTTTTAGATGAAATCGGCGATATGCCGCTGCCCTTGCAAGCTAAATTGCTGCGCTTTTTACAAGAGCGCACCATCGAGCGTGTGGGTGGCCGCGAGGATATTCCGGTGGATGTGCGCGTGGTGTGCGCCACCAATAAAAATCTGCAGCAGATGGTGAAAGACGGCACCTTTCGCGAAGACTTGTATTACCGTATTTGTGAAATGGAAATTCATATCCCGCCGCTGCGCGATCGCCAGGGCGATAAATTATTATTAGCCCGCCACTTTTTGCGCATTTATGCCGAACAAAATAATCCTTCTGTGGTGGGCTTTAGCCAAGAGGCAGCCGAATCCATCGAAGCTTATGAATGGCCGGGCAATATTCGCGAAATGGAAAACCGCGTTAAACGCGCGGTGGTGATGTGTGAAGATAAACACATCAGCTCGATTGACTTAGGCTTGATGAGCAGCGATGGCGTGAGCATTAATTTGCGCCAGGTGCGCCTGCAGGCTGAGCGCAGCGCGATTTTAAAAGCCCTCACCATGACGGAAAACAATATCTCCGCTGCCGCCAAATTACTCGGCGTTACCCGGCCGACTCTGTACGATTTGCTGAAAAAATATAATGTGAATTTGCCGGGGGAAGCCTCTTAATTATCGGTGTTCGCGGCGGCGTAGGCCGCCTGCATTCCGCCAGTTTATTTTGATTCCGTAAATTAAATGGTGTCGTAGCCCGGATGCCGCGCAGCGCAATCCGGGAAGTACTCCCATCGCTCAAACTCTTTTCTTTCACAGTGCCGCTGAGCCTGCAGCTACTCGCCCTAACCCGACTAAAGCCCCAACCCGACTAAAGCCCCGCGCCATCCGGGCCGCACAGCCCTAACCACCCCAGGCCTCTTATCTCAGCAGTATTTCTGCAAATTCTCCCCCAACCCTAGGTACAATGCTGATCTTTAGGTGTTGGAATTGACCATGGCTTCTTTACACGATGCGGCCCTCAGCCTGCTTGCGCCCATACCCCTGCCAGACGGCCAGGGTCTCACAGCGGCAGACGGGTTTAAGGGCATTACACAAACCGGCGGCCAAGCGGCGGCGCGTATAGAACTGGGCTACCCCATCGACGGTATTGCCTACGACCTAGTGCAAACCCTCAGCCAAGCGCTGGCTCCGCTAAAACTCAGCGTGGATTTGGGCTGGCAGGCCGCCAGCGTCACCGCCGCCAACAGCCAAAACGCCGTGCCTGGAGTGCGCAACATAGTGGCGGTGGCCTCCGGCAAGGGCGGCGTGGGTAAATCCACTACGGCGGTGAACATAGCCCTGGCCCTGGCCGCCGAGGGTGCCCGCGTCGGTTTTTTGGATGCGGATATCTACGGCCCCAGCGGAGCCCATATGTTGGGGGTGAGCGGTGTGCGGCCCCAGGCCCACGCGGCGAATATCATGCAGCCCATTCCCGCCTATGGCATCCACATGATCAGCATGGGCAATTTAATTACCGAGGATACCCCCGTGGTGTGGCGCGGCCCCATGGTAAGCGGCGCTCTGCAACAACTGCTGCGCAACACCCACTGGGAGGATATTGATTATTTAATTATCGATATGCCGCCAGGTACGGGGGATATTCAATTAACCCTCGCGCAAACCATTCCGGTCTCCGGCGCATTAATTGTCACCACCCCGCAGGATATTGCGCTTCTGGATGCCAAAAAAGGCATTGAGATGTTCCGCAAAGTGAATATCCCGGTGCTGGGTATTGTGGAGAATATGTCCTTGCATATTTGCAGCAACTGCGGCCACCAAGAAGCCATTTTCGGCACTGATGGCGGCGCGATGCTGGCTCAGGAATACACGGCGCCCCTGCTGGGGCAATTGCCCTTGCAAATGGCCATACGCGCGCAAACCGATGCGGGTAGGCCGCCTTTGGTGGCGGACCCCAACAGCGCGGTTAGCCGTATATACCGCTCAATCGCCCGGCAATTAGCGGCGCGTTTATGGGCGCAGGCCCAACAGGGCGCAAGTACTCCTAATATAGTTATTACCAACGATTAAAGGTTTTTTAACATGGCAATTAAATCCGACCGCTGGATTCGCCGCATGGCCCAAGAGCATGGCATGATCGAACCCTTTGAAGCCAACCAAGTGCGTTTTAACGACGCCGGGCAAAAATTAATTTCCTACGGCACATCAAGCTACGGCTACGACGTGCGCTGCGCCAATGAATTTAAAATTTTTACCAATGTACATTCGGTAACCGTAGACCCAAAACACTTTGATGAAAGCAGTTTTGTGGATATTCAAAGCGACGTGTGTATTATCCCGCCCAATTCCTTTGCGCTGGCGCGCACGGTGGAATATTTCCGCATTCCGCGCAGTGTATTAACTGTGTGTTTGGGCAAATCCACTTACGCCCGCTGCGGCATTATAGTAAACGTGACGCCTTTAGAGCCCGAGTGGGAAGGGCATGTGACCTTGGAATTTTCCAACACCACGCCCTTGCCCGCTAAAATTTACGCCAATGAAGGTGTGGCGCAGATGTTATTTTTTGAAAGCGATGAAGTTTGCGAAACCTCCTATGGCGATCGCCACGGTAAATATCAGGGGCAGACGGGGGTTACTTTACCTAAAACCTAGCCAATAAAGGCCTTTGATGCGTGTGTGCTTAAAGGCCTTTTTATTTCTGTCCTCTGAGCAAAATTGCAAGCCACTTACTACCTAGGCACCAGCAATGAATACACATCATTTCAGACACGCCGTGAATACATCCCTGTAGGCTCGTCAAAAAGATCCCTCTTTTTGACGGTCTGAAATGATATGTATTCATTACTTTCGTACAGCTAGTATCTCTATACTTTTAATCAGGTAGCGTCTCTATGGATATTAATGAAATCATCAGAGCCATGACCGCCGACATCTACCAGGCGTTTAAAACCGCTGTTGAACTGCGTAAATGGCCCAATGGCGTGCGTTTAACGCCTGAGCAAACCGCCACTTGCCTGCAGGCTATAATTGCTTGGGAAACTCAGCATGTGCCGGTGGAGGAGCGCGTAGGCTATATTCCCCCCAAAGAAGAGCCCTGCGCCGACGACAGCCATATTCACACCCACGAAACACCGCTTAAATGGCAATAATTGCCTGAGGACTGTTATGAGTAGCGTTGGCGTAACCACTTATTTAAAAGATTACCAAGCCCCTGAATATTCCATCCTCACCACCCAATTAAATTTTGCCCTCTTTGATGACTACACGGCAGTAACCGCTGAATTAAATTTTAAGCGCAATGGCGAGCACTCAGCACCGTTAAAATTACACGGCCAGCAGCTAACATTAGTGAGTATTGAATTAAACGGCGCACCTCTAAGCGCTGAGCACTACAGCCTGGATGATGAATTTTTAACGATTCATACAGTGCCTGCTGAATTTACCTTAAAAACCTCTGTGCATATCGAGCCCCATAAAAATACCGCCCTAGAGGGTTTATACCGCTCGCGCTCGATGTATTGCACCCAGTGTGAAGCCGAAGGTTTTCGCAAAATCACCTATTATTTAGATCGCCCCGATGCCATGAGTAGTTTCACTACACGCATCGAAGGGGATAAAACCCGTTACCCCCTTTTGCTGTCTAACGGTAATTTAATTGCGCAGGGGGAATTAGAGCAGGGGCGGCATTTTGCCACCTGGCAAGACCCGTTTAAAAAACCCGCCTATTTATTTGCTTTAGTGGCTGGGGATTTGGCCTGTGTGCAGGATAGTTTTATCACCTGCTCTGGCCGCACAGTGGCATTAAAAATATTTGTGGAAGCAAAAGACTTGGATAAATGCGACCACGCCATGGCGAGCCTTAAAAATGCCATGCGCTGGGATGAAGAGGTGTACGGCCGCGAATACGATCTGGATATTTTTATGATTGTAGCGGTGGATGATTTTAATATGGGCGCCATGGAAAATAAGGGCCTAAATATTTTTAACACCTCCTGCGTGCTCGCCCATCCCGCCACCACCACCGATGCCGGTTTTGCCCGTGTAGAAGGCGTGGTAGCCCACGAGTATTTTCATAACTGGTCGGGCAACCGCGTCACCTGCCGCGATTGGTTTCAATTAAGTTTAAAAGAAGGTTTCACCGTTTTTCGCGATGAAGAATTCTCCGCCGATATGTTAAGCCGCACGGTGAAGCGAGTGGAATCGGTCAACCTATTGCGCACGGCGCAATTTGCCGAAGATGCAGGCCCCATGGCGCATCCGGTGCGCCCCAGCTCCTATATGGAAATTTCTAATTTTTATACCCTCACCGTGTATGAAAAAGGCGCCGAGGTTGTGCGTATGGTGCACAGCTTATTAGGCAAAGAATTATTCCGCCGTGGCACAGATTTATATTTTAATCGCCACGATGGCCAAGCGGCCACTATTGAACAATTTATTGCCTGTATGGCAGAAGTCTCTGGCCGAGATTTCAGCCAATTTATGCATTGGTATAATCAAGCTGGCACCCCAGAGGTGGAATTTAGCGGCCGTTACAGCCAGCAGGAGCAGCGTTTTTATTTAACCGCGCGCCAATCCTGCCCCAGCACACCCGAAGCCAGCGCCGCAGAAAAACAGCCCTTGGTAATTCCCATTCAAATGGGCTTATTAGGCCCAACGGGCGCCTACCCATTACACTGCGCAGAACTTAACACCAGCAGTGCTACCAACGGTGTTATTGAACTAACCCAACCCGAGCAGACATTTATTTTTGAGCAGGTGCCAAACGTACCTGTGCCGTCCTTATTGCGCGGTTTTTCCGCACCGGTGAAATGGCATTACCCCTATAGCAAAGCGGATTTATTAACCATAGTGCTGCAGGATGAAGACGGTTTTAATCGCTGGGACGCAATGCAGCAGTATGCTGTGCGTTTAATTGGCGAAATTAATACCGCATTAACAGCAGGCAATACGGCCGCAGTGGATGCAGACTTTTTAGCGGCCTGCCGGGCTTTATTAATTGATGAAACATTAGACCCAGCCATGGTTGCGCTTATGCTGGATTTGCCTAGCGAAGCCTATTTAGCTGAACAACAAAATCCTATGGATATAGACGGCAACCACCGCGCGCGGGAATTTTTGCGCAGCGCTCTTGCCGAGCATTTATTACCGCTATGGCACCAGGTGTACACCCGTTTGCTGGATACAGGGCCATTTTCCGCCCGAGCTGAAGCGGTTGCGCGCCGCAGTTTAAAAAACCTCGCGCTGTCTTATATTGCGGCTGTGGATAACAGCACTTATGCGCTAATTTCCCCTGCGCAAATAGTAGCCGCGCAATTTACTAGCGCGGCCAATATGACCGATAGCCTCGCCGCATTAAAAATTGCTGTGAACAGCCCATTTAGCGCATTGCAGGCTCAGGCGAGCAATATGCTAGAGGAATTTTTTACCCGCTGGCAGCACGAACCACTGGTGGTGAATTTATGGCTGTCCACTCAGGCGGCCGCCGCCAGCGGCGCACTGAAGCGCGTGCAAACACTATTGACGCACCCGGCCTACGATGGCAAAAACCCCAATAAAATACGTGCACTGGTGGGGGTGTTTAGCCAAAACCTAACGCAATTCCACGCCGCCTCCGGTGAGGGTTATGAATTTTTAGCTCGCCAGGTGCTGAGCTTGGATCAATTAAACCCACAAATTGCCGCCCGCTTAATTGCACCGCTCACCAAATGGCAGCGGCAAAACCCTGCCCGCCAGGCATTAATGCTGGCGCAATTGCGTTGGATTGCCGGGCATCCATTATCGAACGATTTATTTGAAGTGGTGACTAAGAGCCTCCCTGCTGATAATCCCGCGGGCTAGCTAAACGGGGTGTGTTGTTAATTGCGCTCTCCATTAAGCGCTCGTTTTTAAACGCCGCAGTACACTAAACTTAGTTAGGAGCAGACCATGCCGTTAAAAAATACCGATAAAACGTATGGCTGGTTTGCTATAGCCTTGCACTGGCTTTCAGCCCTCGCGGTTTTTGGTTTATTTGGCTTGGGCCTGTGGATGTGTAGTTTGGATTATTACCACCCCTGGTATAAGCAGGGGCCAGATCTACACCGCAGCATAGGCGTGCTGTTGGTCATGGCAACGAGTGTGCGCTTAGTCTGGCGCTTTATTAATATTACCCCTGCGGCTGAGCCTGGCCCTCGCGTGCAATTAATTCTGGCGCGCGTGGTTCACCTTCTGCTTTATGTGTGGTTTTTTCTTATGCTGGCGTCGGGTTATTTAATTACCACCGCCAAAGGCCAAGGTTTGGAAGTATTTAATTGGTTTGTTATTCCGGCGCTTATAACGGGCATTGAAAACCTAGAGGATACGGCAGGTACAGTGCATCTTGTACTGGCCTGTCTGTTTATCGCGCTAGCCACCCTGCACGCAGGTGCTGCGCTTTACCATCATTTTATTAAACGCGATGGCACTTTGCGGCGTATGCTGGGCAGAGGCTAAGCACTCATTATTAGGCGGTGCTTGCAGATAGGTTAAATGCAGCTAGCTCAAGCGAATTAAATCGGTCATAAAAATTCTAACAATTATCAATCACCCCAACGAGGAAACACCATGAAACACATCAAACCCCTATGGTTATCAGCTGTTTTTGGCGCAGTACTGGCCGGTGCAAGTGTGTTGCCTGCCCAGGCAGCCGAATACGTTATTGACACAAAAGGTGCCCACGCGTTTATTCAGTTTCGCGTTAAGCACTTAGGTTATAGCTGGCTGTATGGCCGTTTTAATGATTTTAGTGGTTCATTTACTTATGATGACGCTAAACCCGAAGCCAGCAAAATTGCGGTGGATATCAAGGTGACCAGCCTCGATAGCAACCACGCCGAGCGCGATAAACATCTGCGCTCAAAAGATTTCCTCGATACCGATGCATTCCCCAGCGCTAAGTTTGTCAGCACCAGTTATAAATCCACCGGGCCTAAAACGGCGGATTTAGCTGGCGATTTAACCCTGCACGGCGTAACTAAACCGGTGGTCATTGCAGTTGAATCCATTGGTGCTGGCAGTGACCCATGGGGTGGCTACCGCGCGGGTTTTGAAGGTAAAACCACAATTAAACCTGCTGATTTCGGCATTGATATGGAAAAGAAACTCGGCCCTGCAGCTGGACAAGTTGAATTATTTTTAACAGTAGAGGGTGTGCGTCAGCCAGAAGGTGTAAAAAAATAATCTGTACGCTACAGATTCAGATAGGCGCCCCAACGGCGGTTGCTAAGCGTGTCTTAGTAACCGCCGCATTTATTTTAGGGCTGGCAATATTTCCTGTGTTGAGCTTAGAGGTGGCCCATTGAGCTGGATTAAATTACACGAATACTCGGCCGAGCAAGATTTGACTGTGCTGGCCCACAATTTACAGGCCGCCCAATTGCCCCATCGTTTTACTGATGAATTAGACCGGCAAATTCTTTGGGTGCCCAACGCTGAGGTTGCCCAGTATGCGCAGCAATTAATTACTTTATTTAAACAAGAGCCTCAACGGCAGTTAACCGCCGCGCCCCCTAGAGCAAAACCCAAATTAGCGATTGCCAATTTCCGCACCATTCCTATTACCTACACCTTATTATTCTTAAGTATTGTTGGTTATTTATTCTGCTTAGCCCCTCCTTCTTGGCGCCAACCCCTACTGTTTTTTCCCATTCCCTTGGATGGCTCGGTGTGGCCTGCGGCCTGGCATTATTGGGTGGCCACTGGGGAATTTTGGCGCATTATCACCCCGGCATTTTTACACTGGAGCGCAGTACACATTATTTTTAACGGCTTAACACTGGTGGATTTTGGCGGCCGCTTAGAGCGGCAATTGCCTTGGTATGTGTATTTAGGGTTATTTTTATTTACCGCCATAGTCTCCAATTTCGGCCAATTCACCTTTGTGCCGCAGGTGGGGTTTGGCGGTATATCCGGTGCTTTATTTGGTTATTTCGGCTGTATTTTGGCCATTCAATGGTTGGTGCCCCAATCAAACCTGCGCCTACCCAAGGTATTTATCGGCTTTAGCCTCCTTATGATTGCCGCTGGTATTTTTGGCTTGCTCGACGCCATCATAGGCCCCATGGCCAACGGCGCACATCTAACCGGCCTTGCGGCGGGATTTGTGTATGGGCTCGCCGTGGCGCTCTTGTATAAACGGCGTTTGGAGGCAGCGGCATAACAGGGCGAACCGGAAATCACCACCGGTCCATCAAAGATGCGAATTAATGACACGCGTATTGCTGGCGAAAATAGGTTGCGGGCTGAAACCACAATAACGTCACGTTTAATTAACACCCCGCCTTGTGGTTTGTCGCGTGAGTGAGCGAATCCATACGAACGGCTATTTGCCCCCAAAAGGCCACTCTAATTTAATTAAAGCCCTTTGCAGTAAATATATTCATTTCAGCTGCTCCATAAAAAATATTTTTTGCCCTGGATGTGCGCATTTTTCCGATTTAAAGAGTGATGGGCGAATAAATGTGCGTGCGCGTTAATAAAACCAAGCGGCTGCAGGTGTATGCCCGTAGAATGCACGCTCTTGCCAGAAGGCGTATTAATGAGTGAGCGGTGTTATGGGGCAGATACATTTTATCGCCGGCGAAAAAGGTGGGGTGGGTAAATCCTTCACCGCGCGTTTGTTGGCGCAGTATTTTATTGATCGGGGGTAACATTTTTTAGGCTTTGATTCGGATGTGTCCCACGGGACATTTTCGCGCTTTTATGGTGAATTTACCCGCGCACTGAGAGTGGATGATTTTGCCAGTTTAGACACCATGCTCACTACGGCTGAAGCTCTGCCAGATGCAGTAATCATTGTTGATTTGGCGGCGCAAACCGCGGCTGGTTTGGGTGATTGGATTAAACAGAGTGACGCCTTTAATTTATTTTCCAGCCTAGGTTTTAAAGTATTTTGGTGGCATGTAATGGATGATGGCGTTGATGCGTTACGCTTGTTGGAAAAACTAGTGGATACCTACAGCCAGCAACCGGTGCATTTTGTTGTGGTGAAAAACCTCGGCCGTGGTGACGACTTTACCGGTTTTGAAACTTCAGCCTGCCGCACAAAAGTTCAAGGCCACAAGGGGTATGTGATTACGCTTGAGCGTTTGCACGGCCCGCTGGCGCAAAAAATAGATTTTAATAACCAGAGTTTTTGGTCGGCGGCTCAAGTGCCCAATGTGTTGAGCATGGTGGAGCGCCAACGGGTGAAAGTCTGGCTGACCGCTCAACAAGCGCAATTGGACCGGCTGAATTTATTAGCAGTGGTGGATGCCTAACCTCCGCCTGCTTCGCCTATAAAAAACCCACAGCCTAAATTAGCGCTGTGGGAAGCATGACAGAATAATTAGGCTGGATGGATGCGTAAAAAGGGGTTCACCAAACGCCCAATCCAATGGGTTAACCGCACGGGTTGCTCGACGGCGGTTAAACACAAACAATCTTCGTTTTGGCTGGCGGTAGGTTTGTGGGCTTGGCCGGGTTGGCGCAGAACAAAATCGCCGGTGCAATAGATACCATCCGCATCGGAAAAACTGCCCTGCAATACCACGGTATATTCCATGCCGCGATGGTCGTGGCGGCTGACTTGGCCGCCGCTTTTTATTGATTGCAGGGCCACTTCGTATTTATTTTGGCCGGTTTTTAACCGCAATTGTTTTAAATTCTTGGAAATTCGTTGCCAGCGACCATTTGGCTGTAAGCGTTGCACGAGTGAAGGTACATCTTCTGCCACGGGTGCGTGTTTAGGCTCTGCAGCGGGGTTTGGTGCAGGCGTTTCATCGATGCGGCGCCAGAGTTTTTCTAAACACGCATCCTCAACAGTAACCTGCGGCCCGGCGGATAAAAGTGCGGCGCCAACTTGTTCAAGTTGCTGAATTTGGCTGCGGCAATGCCGGCAATGTTCTAAATGGGTATTAATTAAAATACCTAAGGCCCAATCGCAACTGCCATTAGCAAATTCGACTAATAAATTAGTGTCGGGGTGGTGGGAAATCATAATCCTTCTCCCTGCTTAAATAAGCCGCCGAGTTTTTTCAGGCCCATGCGCACGCGGGATTTAACGGTGCCAAGGGGTAAGCCGGTTTCTTCGGCGATTTCCGCGTGTGATTTGCCGTGCATATATACAAAGGTGAGTGCTTGTTTTTGTTCAAGGGGTAGGTGGGCAAAGCCTTGGGCAACCTGTTGTTGCTGGCGGCCTTGGTGTAAAAAAGTAAAAGGCGAGTGATCGTCGTTCTCGTCCCAAATATCGTCTACATCTATATCGCTGCTTTCAAAAAAACGGCGTTGGCTGCGGCGCAATAAATCGATACGGCAGTTGCGCATCACGGTAAATACCCAGGTATTGGCGGAGGCTTTACTGGGTTCGAAACTTTTTGCCTTGAGCCATACTTTCAGCATAACCTCCTGCACCAATTCATCGGCGGCCTCGATAGGGAAGCGGCTGTTGGCATGTTGGATGGCGAAGCCTTTGATGAGTGGCCCGTAGTGGCGGAATAACTCGGCGAAGGCGGTGCGATCCTCCTGACCAACGCGCAGTAATAGCTGGCTGAGGTGGTCGCTACGCACGAGGGGCGCGGGGGCCGGAGCAGTGGATTCGGGAGTCATGGGACACCAAAGTGGTTAGGTTGGATAAGTGTACGCCGGGATGGCTCGATTGGATTAACCCTATCAATGATTAAGCTGAAGCAGTTGGGCGGGCAGTCATCTGCTTGCTGAGGCTGTGCGTACTAAACCCTACACACTTTGTGGCTGAATACCTATGTCCTCTCATCTTGCGTCTTCTCTCGTTGCTCGCAGCGAGCTGGTAGAAGAATTTAAACGTTGTTATGCCACCTTTGGCCGCGACACTATCGCCCAGTTGCAAAAGGTGTATGACCCTGCAATTACCTTTATAGACCCGCTGCACCGCATCGACGGCTGGCCCGCCTTGGAGCGTTATTTTGCCGCCAGCGCCGCCAATTTAGATTATTGCCGGTTTGATTTTGTTGATTCTGTGGTGGGCGAGAGTGCGGCATTTTTTAAATGGCACATGCACTATGCGCACCGCAAAATTGCCAAGGGCAAAGCGCTGAGCCTGGTGGGGGCTACGCAAATTAAATTCACGCACACCATTAGTTACCACGAAGATTTTTACGATTTAGGCGCGATGGTGTATCAGCATATTCCCATTATTGGCCTGGGTATTCACAAATTGCGTCAGTGCATGTTGCGAGCCAGCCTGCGTGGACGGTAAAACCCTCTGGATTATTGGCGCCAGCGCCGGTATAGGGGCGGAAGTGGCCGTGCAACTAGCCCAGGCTGGGCATTTTGTGATTGTCAGCGCGCGGGATGAGGCGGCGCTTAATCAATTGAGTTTTCGCTTTCCGGCGCGCATCAAATGTTTGCCCTTTGATTTGGCGGCCCCACAGGATTTTGAGCGCGTGCGGCAGGAGCTGTACAGCATTACGGATTTTTTAGATGGGATTATTTTTTGTGCTGGCATTTGCGAGTATGAAACTCATCTGGAGTTTAATTACGCCCAGTACGCAAAAGTAATGCAGGTGAATTTTTTGGGTTTAATTGCGGCGCTCAATTTAGCGAAGCCGCTGCTTAAAAAAGCCACTGGCCGCGGCCAAATCTGTGTGGTGAGCAGCCTTGCCACAGCGGTGGCCTTCCCGCGCAATGAAATGTATGGCGCCTCAAAAGCGGCTTTGGATTATTTTGTGGCGGCCTTGCGCTGCGATACGGCCCATTTACCCCTGGATATTACCTGGGTGCGACCGGGCTTTGTGGCCACGCGGCTCACCGCTAAAAATGATTTTGCTATGCCATTTTTAATGGACGTACCTGAGGCGGCCACAAAAATCGTTAGCGGATTTATAAAGCGCAAATCCAGTGTTATTTTTCCTTACCGCCTCTATGCCCTGTTGGCCTGTATGGCATTTTTTAGTCCCCTTTGGCGCCTCTTGTGCGCGAAATTTCTTACGAGAACCAAAACATGGTAGAGCCGCAGCAGGGCGAGCACACACAACGTATTGCCGTTATTGGCAGTGGTATTGCGGGCATGGCCTGCGCTTACTATTTAAGTCGTCGCCACCACGTGTGTTTATTTGAGGGCGAAAGCCGCTTAGGTGGCCACACCGCTACCCAAGCCGTTCGGTGGCAGGGCGTGGATTACGCTGTTGATATGGGCTTTATCGTCTACAACGATTGGACCTATCCGAATTTTATTCGCCTTTTAAGCGAATTAAATATCCGCAGCCAGCCGACGGTAATGGGCTTTAGTGTGACCCAAGGGCAGGGCGCCTACGAATATGCCGGTGCCAATTTAAATTCTTTATTTGCCCAGCGCCGCAATTTATTAAAACCCGCCCATTGGCGCATGCTGCTGGATATAGTGCGTTTTAATAAACAGGCCACCGGGGATTATTTAGCCGGGCAGCTCTCCCAGGAAGAATCCTTGGGGGCTTATCTGCAGCGCTTAAAATTCAGCGCCGAATTTATCAGCCACTATTTGGCCCCCATGGGCTCAGCCATTTGGTCTTCCACCACGGCGGAAGTGTTGGAATTTAGCGCTTATTTTTTCGTGCGTTTTTTTCACAATCACGGTTTATTAAGTATTAAACAGCGGCCCCAGTGGCGCACTTTGGTGGGCGGCTCCAGCGCTTATATTAAACCCATACTGGCCGACGTCGCCCGCTGTGTAGCCCAAACGAAGGTGATAAAACTCGAGCGCAGTGCAGAGGGTGTGCGGGTTCATTATGACGATAGCAGTGAATTGTTCGACCAAGTAGTGCTGGCGTGCCATAGTGATCAAGCGCTGGCGTTATTAGCTGATGCCAGTGATGCTGAGCGCGCCATTTTGGGGGCAATTACCTACCGGCCCAACCGCGTTACCCTGCACCGAGATACCAGCCTTTTGCCCAAACGTCCCCTGGCCTGGTCCAGTTGGAATTATTTATTACAAGACGCGGGTGATCAGCCGCCGCTGCTCACCTACAACATGAATATTTTGCAGAATATTCACGCGCCCATTACGTTTTGCGTCACGTTAAATGATCCGGGTTTAATTAATCCGGAATTGATTTTTCATGAAGTAACCTTCGCCCATCCGGTATTTTCTGCCGCGGCTACTCAGGCGCAAGCATGCTGGGCGGATATTAATGGCGTGAATAAAACCTGGTTTGCAGGTGCCTATTGGTTTAATGGTTTCCATGAAGATGGTTTGGTGAGCGCACTGCGTGTGGCTAATCATTTGGGTGTTGCTGTGCCGATATTAAATAATCATAGGCCCTAAACATGCCGAGCCTGGATGCGCCCACGGCGGCGAAAATTTACCAAGGCCAATTGCGCCACCGCAGATTTTGGCCAAAATCTCACGCATTTACCTATAACGTATTTATGCTGTATGGCAATTGCCAAACGGCAGCCCAGTTCCAGCTGGGGAATTGGTTGGGGCCAAAGCCTTGGCATTGGTTGCGCTTTTGTCGCCGAGATTTTCACGGCGACCCAAGCCTTGATTTAGATACGGCTGTGCGCAATACCGTATTTAAATCCACCGGTGTGCGGCCACGGGGGCCGGTGATGTTTTTGGCCAATTACCGCACCTTGGGAATCTCCATGAACCCGCTCACCACCTATTATTGTTGGAATGAACAACAAACCCAGGTGGACTATATTCTGGCGGAAGTGAATAACACCCCTTGGGATGAGCGCCATGCGTATGTGCTTGCATGCGCGGCTGGAGAAAAGCAGGATTTATCCTTTCAAAAAGTCTTTCAAGTATCGCCATTTAATCCATTGCATATGCGCTACCGCTGGATTTCCACGGCGCCCACCGACCATTTAGTGGTGCATATTGAAAATTGGCAAACCCAAGCCGATGGCGAGCATAAAATTATGGATGCAACCCTAACTCTTGCCGCCCTTGATCTAACGGTGGCGAACCTGCGTAAAATGATTTTGAGCGCGCCTGTCATGAGCCTTAAGGTAATTGCGGCTATTTATTGGCAGGCGCTGCGTTTATGGCTTAAGCGCGTGCCATTTATTGGCCGCGCTACGGCATAAGGCGTAATATTAAAAATATGCCTAATTAAATACTATACAGCTTGCGCTGGGTGCTTTTAAGCCTGCGCCCACTAGAGCGAATAATAGGAGAACCCCATGAGTACTGTGCCGGATATTTCCCCCTTGGCATTAGCAGGCGTAGCGCAACAGGCGCACAGCAAAAATATTAATAGCTTGACCGGACGGCTTAAACAACCGGCAAGGCGCGCTTGGGTGGATCGCCTAGCTCGCGATGGGGTTATGCGTTTATTTGCTTCTTTGACGCGCGGCACCTTAATTTTACGCGAAGGCACTCATGTATTTGAATTTGGTGAGCCAGCGGCGCAATCGTCTGTGGTGGCTGAAGTGGATATTCTGCACCCGTCTTTTTACCGGTTTATTTTATTTGGCGGCACAGTGGGTTCCGGTGAGGCCTATATGCAAGGCACCTGGCAGAGCCCCGATTTAACGCGGGTAATTGAAGTGATGGTGATGAACCTGGCCACACTTGCCAATATGAATAAACGCTGGCAGCGTTTTGCCTCCTGTTTAGGTGCCTGGCGTTATTACTGGCAAAAAAATTCTAAAGCGGGTTCTAAACGCAATATTTCCGCCCATTACGATTTAAGTAACGATTTTTTTAAACTCTTTTTAGACCCCACTTTGATGTATTCGGCGGCTATTTATCCGAATGAAACGGCAAGCCTGCATGAAGCGTCCTTAAATAAGTTGCAGCGGGTGTGTGATCAGTTGGCATTAAAGGCAGATGATCATCTGCTGGAAATTGGTACCGGTTGGGGTGGCCTTGCTATTTATTGCGCGCAAACTACCGGCTGCAAAGTTACCAGTGTAACCCTATCCCAAGAGCAGTTTAACCATGCCCGCCAGCAGGTTGAAGCGGCCGGTTTAAGTAGCCGGGTGGAAGTACATCTGTGTGATTATCGCGATATACAAGGCCAATACGACAAACTGGTGTCCATTGAAATGATTGAGGCGGTAGGCCATCAATATTTTGGTCATTATTTTGCAAAATGCTCCAGCCTGTTAAAACCCCACGGCAAAATGCTCCTGCAGGCGATTACTATTCCCCATGACCGCTTTGAGCGCGGCAAATATAAAATGGATTTTATTCGCCAGTATATTTTCCCCGGCGGGTGTTTACCTTCACAGCAGGTGATTATGGATAATATTACCCGCCACACCGATATGGAGTTGGTGAATTTTAAAGATATGACCTTGGATTATGCCCGCACTCTTAAAGCCTGGGCAGACGCCTTTGGCCGCCAGCACGCTGCCGTCAAAGCATTGGGTTTTGATGAGGTATTTATCCGCATGTGGGAGTTTTATTTAGCCTACTGCGAAGGTGGCTTTCGCCAACGAGTGATCGGCACCTCCCAGTGGTTATTCGCCAAACCCTTAAGCCCTGCTGCGCCTTGATCATCGCAGCTCGCTTTTATTTTCACGTTTCTGTTAGCGGCCTTATGGCCGCTTTTTTTTCCCTTTGCAGCACGCTGATTAATTTTTAATACCGTCGCGGGTATAGGGGCGCACCGGATTTACAGGGCAATGCTCGGGCGTTTGTGAAAAACGGCTAACCCTGGGATTCATCAAGGCATCTCTATGTTATTCACCCATTGGTTTTTGGTGCCGGGTGAATAAGCGCTGTGAACTCAATGTGCTCACTTACTACCTAGGCACCGGCCATTAATACGCATCATTTCAGACGCGCCGTGAATACATCCCTATAGGCCCGTCAAAAAGATCCCTCTTTTTGACGGTCTGAAATGATGTGCATTCATTACCTCCGTACAGCTAGTAATTTCACCAGAGTGAATAAAGCTACTGTTCTATTTCACGCTAATATGCACGCGTTTTGCGCTGCAGCAGGCATTAGCCTTTAATGCCTTCAGCACCCGCCTTTGTACTTTTTTTTAGGGTTTCCCCTCTTATTCATACTGCCTTAGATGGGTTTCAGTGGTTTATTGCTTATTCCATAAAAAAACAGTCTGATACCTAGCCTTTACCTTATTAATTCACAGCGCTTTAATTAATACGAAGAGCCGAATTTATCGGCACCTAATATGATTTACCCTCGGGGATGCGCATATGAAACACCACAACGCTTTTTTACCCAACAGTCTTGCACTGATTATCGCCAGTATCATGTCGCCCGCGTTTGGCGCCGCACAACAAGAGGTTATTGAAGAGGTTATTGTGACGGGTACGGCAAGCCCGGTGACGCAATTGGAATCCAGCGTATCCATCAGCAGTGTCAATATGGATGAAATTGCCAATTTTGCCCCTCGCTCAGCGGCGGAAATATTCCGCAATATTCCCGGCATTCGCGCAGAAGCCACCGGCGGTGAAGGTAACGCTAACATCAGTGTGCGCGGTTTACCCGTGGCCTCCGGCGGCGCTAAATTTTTGCAATTGCAAGAAGACGGTTTGCCTGTGGTGCAATTTGGCGATATCGCCTTTGGTAATGCCGATATTTTTCTGCGCGCCGATGCGAACATCGCACGGGTAGAATCCATTCGCGGCGGTTCCGCCTCCACATTTGCCAGTAATTCTCCCGGCGGCATTATCAATATGATCAGCAAAACTGGTGAAGAAGCCGGTGGCAGTTTTGCCTTGAGCAAGGGTGTGGATTTTGACCAAACCCGCGCGGATTTTGATTACGGCGCCCCATTGGGCAATGACTGGAATTTTCATATAGGGGGTTTTTTGCGTGAAGGTAGTGGCCCGCGCGACCCAGGTTATAAAGCCACCGAGGGCGGCCAAATAAAAGCAAATTTAAGCCGCACTTTTGAGGGTGGTTTTGTGCGTTTTTATTTAAAGCATTTAGATGACAGAAGTATTGGTTATTTACCCATGCCCATGCGTCCAAACGGCGATAGCCTGCCAGGTTTTGATGCCTTAAGTGACACGCCACACTCTGTGTATTTATTGCATAACCTAGGGGTAGACCAAAACGGCAACCGCCGCACCAGTGATGTAGCTGAAGGTATGCACCCTATTACCACGGCGGTGGGCGGTGAATTTTTGTTTGATTTAGGTGGCGGTTTTACACTGAATGATAAATTCCGTAAAACCTCCATCGGCGGCCGTTTTGTATCGCCATTTCCTGCCGATGTGGGCAGCGCACAAACAGTGGCGGATTCGGTGGGCGGCGCCGGTAGCCATTTAGAATATGCCAATGGCCCTATGGCCGGGCAAGCCATTAATCCCAATACACTAAACGGCAACGGCCTTGCCATGCGGATTCATTTATTCGATGTGGAATTAAATGATTTGGGCAGTTTTACCAATGATGTCAAACTCAGTAAAGAGTTGGACACCATGACGTTTAATGTAGGGCTTTATTCTGCTCAGCAAGCTATTAAAACCTCTTGGCTGTGGAATTCTTATTTAATGGAAGTCAAAGGCGATAACGCGGCTTTATTAAATGTGCGGGATAAAAATGGCGCTTTGATGACCGAAAATGGCTTGATTGCCTATGGTGTGCCCTTCTGGGGAAATTGTTGCACTCGCTATTATGGTGGCGAGTATTCCATCGAAGCACCTTATGCAGCCGCTGAATTTAAATGGGACCAATTTACCCTGGAAGCGAGTGTGCGCCACGATTCCGGCTCCGCTACCGGAAGTTATATGGGGGCGGTGCAGCGCGATAATGTGGATATGAACAATGATGGCAAAATATCCGCACCGGAAAAAAGTGTCTCATTTGTGGATGCCGCCCATCCCAATCCAATCAATTACGACTGGAGCTACAGCTCATTTTCCCTAGGGGGCACTTACTTAATTGACGATAATCTATCGGTGTTTGGCCGTGTGAGTAAAGGCGGCAGAGCTAATGCGGATCGTTTGTTATTTGGGCCAAATGTATTGCCCGATGGCAGTTTATTAGATGAAAGTGCTGCTGTTGATGAAGTCAAACAAATCGAAACCGGTGTTAAATACAAAGGGGACAATTACACCCTTTATGTGACTGGCTTTTTTGCCAAAACCCAGGAGCAAAATTATGAAGCTACCACGCAGAAATTCTTTAACCGCGAATATGAAGCCCGCGGCTTAGAAGTTGAATCCCACCTGGGCTTAGGCAACTTTAGTGTGGAGAGCAGCCTTACCTACACCCAAGCGGAAATTGTTAAAGACCCATTGAACCCGGCCACCGTGGGCCACACCCCTCGCCGCCAACCAGACTTTTTATACAGCCTGACACCTTCATATACTCTGGGGGATTTAAACCTGGGCGCTAATTTAATTGGTGTGACCAGCTCTTATGCGCAGGATAACAATGAGCTGCAATTTAGCGGTTACACCCAGGTAAATGCCTTTGTTAATTATCAACTCACCGATAATTTATCCCTTTCATTGAATGTGAATAATCTGTTCGATACCGTCGGTATTACGGAGGCAGAAGAAGGTGTGGCACCTGATAATGGCGTAATTCGCGCGCGCTCTATCAATGGCCGCAGTTCAACCATTGGCTTTAAATATACGCTCTAACGATTCACCCGGCGGCTTTTAGTAACCCGGCGACATTTAGTGCCGGGTTACTAAAATTTTCAGCCGCTGTCACTTGTGTGCTGTCATCCGCTTTTAATAATAGCGCTGAGTTATCTCGGCGCGTTTTAGTCAGAGCATTCTTAGCAGCGTGTTGAAATACGTCAGCGGCGAGGGTATGGCAAGGAAAATTTTCCGAAAAAACGAGTTTACATCTAGTAAATGAGGATTGTTTCGCCACATTTAACGCCGCCAGATCTGGCAAGGTAGTATTCAACACTCTGTTAGAAAAACGTGTATTAAACCAACGGTGAAAGGGGGTAGGGCAATGGTTGCGACGAATCAAATGAAATTAAAACCTGCCTGGGGCGCTATAGAGGCGGGCGGCACTAAATTTAATTGTATGCTGGCGGATGAGCACAGCCGAATATTAGCGCAAACCCGCATCAGCACCACTAGCCCTAGCGCAACCCTTGCAGCCGCGGCGGATTTTTTTAAGCAGCCGCAATTGGGTTTTGCCTTGCAGGCCTTGGGTATCGCAAGTTTCGGCCCGGTGGAATTAAATCCCCAGGCTAAACACTATGGCTGGATTACCCATACGCCTAAACCCGGCTGGGCCCATACGGATCTGGTGGGCTATTTTCGGCAGGCGCTCGCTTTGCCGATTGGATTTCAAACCGATGTGAATGCCGCTGCCTTGGGTGAATGGCATTTTGGTGCGGCGCAGGGCCTGCGTAATTTTGTTTATGTCACCATAGGCACGGGCATAGGTGCTGGTATTGTCAGCCATGGAAAATTAGTGCAAGGCATTAGCCATCCAGAATTAGGCCATATGTATATTCCGCAAAAAGCCTTGTGGGATAGTTTTCAGGGCACTTGCCCATTTCACAAAAATTGTTTGGAAGGCTTAGCCTCTGGCCCCGCTATGGCGGCGCGCTGGAATGCACCTGCTGAAACCCTCAGTGCCGACCATCCTGCTTGGGTATTGCAGGCAAATTATTTGGCGCTTATGTGCGTCAATATTACTCTGATGTTTGCGCCGCAAAAAATAATTTTAGGCGGTGGCGTGATGCAGCATGCGCCCTTGTTTGCATTGGTGCGCGAGCAATTTAATCAATTAATGGCAGGTTATGGGCAGGGGCAAGAATTAAGTGATTTAAATACCTATATAACCCCACCGGGCCGCCCAGAACAGTCGGGTATTTTAGGTGCTTGGGTGTTGGCAAAATCGGCTTTGTGAGTGCTATTAACTCGGCGGCTTATGTTGCCTGTTTAATAATGTACCACCTACTCCCTAGGCGCCAACAATGAATACACGTCATTTCAGACACGCCGTGCTTACATCCATGTAGACTCGTCAAAAAGATCCCTCTTTTTGACGGTCTGACATGATGTGTATTCATTACTTCCGTAAAGCTAGTATATAGAGCCGCCGCAGGTGAATAATCTGCGGTTGAGGCGCAGCTAAACATTAAGCCTTTTTGCGCAGTGTTAGTCTGCGAGATATAAATGCCCATCAGGCTGCACAAGCACCTCAATGGGGTCAATTAAACAGCCGCTAAATTGCCCTGCTGATTTATAGCCTTCAAAAGCGAGAAAATACCAGGGGCTCTGCTCGCCTTTTGATGGGCCTTGTACCAGGCGCCCGGCATACAAGTGGCTGTGGCGGCTGTCGGTTAAAAACCCACTGGATTCTGGTGTAAAAGGCCCTAAGGGTGAATCGGCCAGGTAATATTTAAGGCCCGTTTTTGGCACGCAACTCGGATCAGCGCGCTGGGCGGCGGAGTGATATTTAGCGGATACCGAACAAAAAAGATAATAGCGCCCTTGAATAAAACACACCTGGGGCACTTCCATTTCACCAAAATGGCCCGGTGCAAATAGCGGTTTTTGTACTTGCCAGTCAATTAAATTGTCTGATGTTGCGTGGCCAATGGCGCCGCGCCCATCCGGCGCGCCCACATTGGCCCGCGCCGTTACCAGCATATGCCATTGGTTGTTGTGCGCAAAAACCCATGGATCGCGAAATGAGGCATCGTGCCAATAATCCAAAATTAAACCGTCGTACCAGGTGTTATCTAATTGCACCAAAGGGTTGGCTGGGTGTTTTTGCCAATGAATTAGATCCTCAGACTGAGCCAAACACACCCGTTGCACCAAGCCTTTATCCACTCGGCTGGTGCCGGTGTAAAACATATACCAGGTATTTTGATGCGGCAGAACGCAGCCGGTCCAGGTGGTGTAGGAATCGGCGGCGGCTAAATTATTTAGGGTGGGAGCCAAGGCATCGGGCAGCGTCTGCCAATGCATTAAATCCTCGGATTTGGCGTGGCCGATACAAACATTCCAGTGGCGCAATTCAGGATCGCCAAGGCTTTTATTGGCCTGTAAATAAAACAGGTGATAGGTTGAGCCCTCCTGGGCGAGCCAAAAATCCCACAGCCATTTATCGTTTAATGCCAGCATGCTGTGTTACTCCTGTGCGATTGTTTATGTGGGCATGGGTGTATTGATTAGGATTGCAAGATTTTTTTCGGAACGCCGCCGGTGAGCATTACGGTTTTATCCGGTGAAAAATTGGCGTAAAAGGGCAGCAGTGCGCCGCCGATGGCTCGGGCATCGGCACCCAATTTGCCGCATAAAATACGCGGAATAAAAATTCCTTTGGGCGTAAAGTGGTTGATGTTATGGCCTACTTTATCCACTAAACGCTCCAGCAGATCACGGGGTAAATTGGCGTCCAGTACCACGGCTTCTACATCCAATAAACTGGTGGCGCTAAATAGGGCAAAGGTAAGGGCATCGGCGCAATCGCTGATCCACTCGTCTATGTAGGGTTGGGCGGCGGGTAAAAAATGATTTAACTCGCTGATATTTTTTATGGCAAATCCGTGTTTATTTAAATGGCGGCGCAATACATAAATGGAGGCGCGATTCATCAGGGTTTCAAAGGGGCCGCTAATAATAGGGGCGGAATCCAACCGGGAGGGCGGCACAGGCATGGATGCTAAATCACCGGCATTGCCGTGTACGCCGCTTTCTAAATTGCCATCCAATACCAGGCCGCCGCCGATAAAGGTGCCAATAAAACCGTAAATAAAATTATTAATCTGCACGCCCTCGCCAAATTGTAATTCGGCGATGGCCGCAGCTGAGCAGTCGTTTTCAAAAAATACCGGCAGGCGGGCACGGGCATTAACTTCTGCGGCAAAGTTAATGCTATTCCAGCGCGCGGCCACTGCAGGGGGCATATTTAATTCCTGGCTCCAGGCGCCCATAAACCAGGGCATGGCCACACCAATACCCATGAGGCGAGTGCGTTGTTTGGCAGGCAGGCGCACGCTGAGGGCTTTAATGCCCTGGTGAATTTTATCTAATAAAAAATCCGCATCCGGCACGTCAAATTCGTGGGATATTTTTTCAATGACCTCACCGCCAAAATCCATTAATAATAATTGTAAATCCCGCCGCCCCACGTTGGCGCCTATGGCATAAGCGCCTTGTGGATTAATGCAATACAAGGTGGCCGGTTGCCCTAAGCCACCGGTGCGACGGCCCTGTTGGCGAATAAGCCCGGCGGCTTCTAAATCATCCACTATGCGCGTGACCGCTTGGGGTGTCAGTTGGGCCAGCTGGGATAATTCAAATTTGGATGCGGCGCCCAATTTGCGTAAAAAGGTTATTAAAACTCGCTCGTTATAACGGCGCAGCCCGGATGAATTACTGCCTTTGCTCATTGGGCACCTATGGGTGTAAAAAAGGGATGAAAAGAAAATATATTTTTGCCGTGTCCTTGAATTAATTAAACCACGGTTAATAATCAAGTCAAGGCGATGCCAAATTAAATCTGTGTTTTGCGAATGCACTGCAAAAAACGCTACCTGCTAGGGGTGCAAAAGTTAAATAAGCACAGGATTTCAGATCGTAAAAAGCGATTTTTTTGACGAGCCTACAATGGCGTAGTTACGACGCGTCTGAAATGCTGAGTGTTCTTTAGGTGCCGCCAAGTTAAGCAGGCTTATGAATCGGCCGCTTACACCGCCGCGTGTGGCGATAAACTCGGCGAAAGGCCGTCGCAGGTTTAAATAAACCGCGCCGATTCACTCAGCGCTCGTTTTAGTGCGCCGGGTGAATAGAAGGATAGACGCAATCGCGGTGTCGGTTGGGTGAATATCTGATGAGGCGTGTGTATGGTTAATTCTTGCGATAAAACCCGTGTAGTGCGCTGGCTTACCTACTGCATGTTTATGATGTTTGCCATGACCACCGATGCGGTGGGTGTGATTATTCCGAAAATAATCAGCGAATTTAATCTAAGCCTGACTCAGGCCAGCGCATTTCATTATGTCTCAATGGCGGCCATCGCCATTAGCGGCATTGCCTTTGGCAGCCTGGCTGATCGAATCGGCCGCAAAAGTGCCATCATTGTGGGCTTGTTTATATTTACCATCGGGTGTTTTGCCTTTAGTTTTAGCGAGGATTATGCGGTTTTTGTGGCCTTGCTGGCCCTGTGTGGCGCGGCCATTGGTATTTTTAAAACAGCGGCTTTAGCGCTCATCGGCGATTTAACGGCCAACAGCCATCAGCACAGCAAAACCATGAATACGGTGGAAGGTTTTTTTGCTGTGGGCGCTATTATTGGCCCGGCCTTGGTGGCGTTTTTATTAGCGCGGGATTTATCCTGGAAATATCTGTACGCCATTGCGGGTATTGTGTGTTTTATTTTATTGCTGCTGGCAAGCCGAGTGGATTATCCAGTCCGGCAGCCAAGCCAAGAGGCGCCAAGTAATCTGGCCGGCAGCATCGCTTTGTTAAAAGACCCTTATGCCTTGGGTTTTTCCCTTGCCATCGGCCTGTATGTAGCCGTTGAGGTGGCGATTTATGTCTGGATGCCGAGTTTTTTAGCGCAGGTGGCGACTGAAATGCCTTTTTTAGTGGCCTATGCGCTCACCATTTTTTTTATTTTGCGTGCCGCCGGGCGGTTTTTAGGCGCCTGGTTGCTGGATCAATTCCACTGGGCCCAGGTGTTGTGTTGTTTAACGGGCGCCATTGCCCTGTGTTTTTTAGCCAGTGTTTTGGGCGGCGCCAAACTGGGGGTTTATCTCTTACCGCTGTCCGGGCTATTTATGTCTATGGTGTACCCCACGCTTAATTCCAAGGGGATTAGTTGTTTTCCCAAGCATCGCCACGGTGCTATTGCGGGTGTTTTATTATTTTTTACCGCCCTGGCGGCTGCCCTAGGGCCTTTGGCTATGGCGTTAATGGGCGATTATGGTGGGGATGTGCGCTTTGGGTTTTATTTGGCCGCAGCCTTTGCCCTCGGTCTGTTTGCTTTGATGGCCTATAACCTCTGGGCCAACCCCACGGCAGCGAGACTCGCCGCGGTTCAACAGGGGCAGGACTAGCCGGGTTACTGCGGCGTCATGGAGCTTAGGTGCCGCCCGACGGCCAGCCAAGCGCCCACCAGGCCGATTAAGCTGCTGATGATGATTAAGCCGAGGCTGCCGAAAAACCCTAGCCCCTGCAGAATAAAATCCGTTTGATAGGTGGCGGCTAGCTCCTCGGTGGTGAGGCGCAAGAGAGCAAAGCCTAGGGCGAGGGTGAGGCTGGCCAATAGCCCGCCCAATAACCCGTACCAGGCGCCGGTGTAGAGAAAGGGCCTGCGGATATAGCCCTGGGTGCCGCCCACCAGTTGGGTAACGAGGATTTCATCGCGGCGGTTTTCAATGCTTAAACGCACGGTATTGCCCACCACAATAAGCGCGCCGAGGGTAAATAAGCCGCCGAGCCCCAGGGCAAATTGCCGCCCCAGCCGCAGCCACTGTTCTAGGCGTTTAACCCAGAGTAAATCCAATTCCACTTGATCCACTATGGGTTCCTGGCGCAGTTCAGCGGCCAGGGTTTCAAGGCCGGTGAGGTGTTCGCCTTCTAATAAGGGTGTGATGATGAGGGTGGAGGGCAGGGGGTTGCGATCTAGGCCCTGGATAATTTCCGCTAGGTCGCCAAGGTTTTGCATTTTGCTTAAGGCATCATCCGCACTGATGTAGGTGATGCCCTTGATGCCGCTGCGGTGTTTAAGGCGCTCCTGCAGGGCGTTGACGGCGGTCATATCCATCTGGGGTTTTAAATACACCGATAGGCGGGGGCTGGCATCCCAGCGCTCGCCCAATTGGGCGATGTTATTGAGGGCTACTAACAGGGCCGCCGGTAGCATAAGCGCAATGGCCAGGGCAAGGGCGGTGAGCAGGGACTGCAGGGGCGCGCGCAGGATGCGCTCTAAGCTTTCCACGCAGGAGCTGCGGTGGTGGGCCTTCCAGGCTTCCATATTGGCTGTTTTTTTCAGGCTCAAGGCGGACATCAGAGGGCTCCGTCGTACACCAAATGGCCCTGTTCCAGGCCCAACACCCGGTGGCCGAGGCGGCGAATCAGGGCTATGTCGTGGCTGGCGATGAGCATGGTGACGCCCACCTGGCTGAACTGTTCGAACAGCCGCATGATTTCTGCCGAGAGGTCTGGGTCCAGGTTGCCGGTGGGTTCGTCGGCTAAGAGGATTTTGGGTTTGTGCACCAGGGCGCGGGCTATGGCCACCCGCTGCTGCTCACCGCCGGAGAGGGCGATGGGGTTGGCCTTTTCCCGCTCCAACAGGCCCACTTTATCCAGGGCTGCGCGCACCCGGCGGGCGCTGTCTTTGGGATCTATGCCGCACACCTGCAGAGGCAGGACCACGTTGTGGAAAACGCTGCGGTCGAACAATAACTGGTGGTTTTGAAATACCACGCCGATCTGGCGGCGCAAAAACGGGATCTGCCCGGTGCGTAATTTGGCCAGGTTCTGCTCCGCCACCAACACCTGGCCGGAGGTGGCCCGCTCCATTAACAAGATTAATTTCATCAGGGTGCTTTTGCCGGCCCCCGAGTGCCCGGTTAAAAACACCATCTCCTTGGGGGCGATACTAAAGTTCACCCCCAACAGAGCCTCATGGCCGTCGCCGTAGCGTTTGCTGACTTGGCGAAACTCAATCATTGGGCGGACTGTTTACCGAATAAGGCGTCCACAAAGGGGCGCGCGGCGAAGGGTTGCAGGTCGTCTAGGGTTTCCCCCACGCCTATGTAGCGCACAGGGATTTTATGTTTTTGGCTGAGGGCGAAAATAATGCCCCCCTTGGCGGTGCCGTCGAGTTTGGTGAGGGCAAGGCCTGTGACACCCATACTCTGGTGGAACTGGTCGCATTGGTTAACAGCGTTCTGGCCGGTGCCCGCATCCAGCACCAGCAGGGTTTCATGGGGGCTGTCCGGGTCGATTTTGGCCAGCACCCGCTTCACCTTGCTCAGCTCTTCCATTAAATGGCTTTTGTTATGCAGGCGCCCGGCGGTATCGGCAATTAACACATCTACTTGGCGGGCACGGGCGGCATTTAGCGCATCAAAAATGACCGAGGCGCTATCAGCCCCCGTGTGCTGGGCGATCACCGGCACCTGGTTGCGCTCACCCCACACCTGCAACTGCTCCACCGCCGCTGCCCGGAAGGTATCCCCCGCCGCCAGCATCACGCTTTTGCCTTCCGTTAAAAACCGGTGGGCCATCTTGCCGATGGTGGTGGTTTTACCGGCACCATTCACTCCAACTACCAGAATGACAAAGGGCTTTTTATCCGCTGGAATGGCGAGGGGTTGTTCCACCGGCAGCAATAAATTGCGCAGGTTTTCCTGCAGGGCGGCGAAGAGGGCATCGCTATCATCCAACTGTTTGCGGGCGACCCGCGCGGTGAGGTCTTCAATGATCAGGCTAGTGGCTTCTATGCCCACATCGGCCACGAGCAACTGGGTTTCTAGGTCTTCCAACAGTTCATCGTCGATGGCTTTTTTGCCCAGAAATAAATTGCCCAGGCCTTCGGCAAACTGGCTGGTGGTGCGGGCCAGGCCCTGTTTAATGCGGGCGAAAAAGCCGAGCTTTTCAGCCTTAGCCGGGGTGGGCTCTGCCGAAGCTGGCGCCGCGAGTGGCGCGGTGAAAATTTCGGCTTGAGGTTCATTTTGTTCGAACGCTGTTTGCTCGAAGATGGGTGGTGGCGCAGGCTCATATGCCGCATGCGGCGCCGTTTCAGCAGCCTGCGGCGCGTGCTCAGCAGCCTGCGGCGCGTGCTCAGTAGCCAGCTGCGCGGGCTCAGGTGTTTGAGTCCAAACGGCGGGCGGTTCTGTAGCTTTTGTGTCTGTTGCCGGGGGCTCAGTGGTAGGCGCATATTCCTCGGCGGCTGGCGGCTGCGGAGCCTCCATGCCGTGGGACTTAAGCTGCTCGGGCGCCTCGGCGGGCACCGGTTGCGGCGCCTGCTGGGGTGCGGCGTCCGGCTTTTTGCTTTTAAATAGGGAAGTAAACTTAGAGAACATGTTGGCGCGTCGCTAACTGAATAAACTAAAATCCCGTCATCCTACCATCTGTAACGGGTGATGAAGAGAATCTGCTGCACGCCAGCGGCAAAATCGCCGCCGTCCAGGCGCTCGCACTTATTCAACCTTCACTCGTTTGGGGGCCGATTAAGTTTTTACAAACGGATCACCCGCCCGTTGCCAATCCTAGTTTTAAGAGAATCCCTTGCCCAATCGCCCCCAAAAACCTGCTACCCGGCCGCCGCAAGCTCCCACGCAATCGAGCCTGCGCATCATCGGCGGCATCTGGCGCAGTCGCAAACTGCCCTTTCCCTGTATCGAAGGCCTGCGCCCCACCGCCGATCGCATCCGTGAAACTCTGTTTAACTGGCTTGCGGCAGATATCCACCAGGCCCGCTGCCTGGATTTGTGTGCAGGCTCCGGCGCCCTGGGTTTTGAGGCTATCTCGCGGGGGGCACGCCTTGCGGTCATGCTCGATACCCACTCGGCGGTCGTGGCGCAACTTAAAACTAACTGCAAAACCCTGCAAACGGACCAAGTTCAGGTGCACCGGCAAGATGCACTGAGTTTTCTAAAGGCTGGCTGTAGCGAGCCATTTACCTTAATCTTTCTGGACCCGCCCTTTGCCGCCAAGCTCTGGCAGCCACTGGCTGAGTCTCTCCAGCAGGGTGGCTGGCTCGCCCCCAATGCGCTCATTTATGTGGAGTCCCCCTTAAACCAACCCTTACTGATGCCAGCGAGTTGGCAATTAATTAAAGATAAAAAAGCCGGGCAGGTGGCTTATAGGCTCTACCGCCACTCACCAGAACCCGCCCACTCACATTCCCCCGCCCTAGGAGACTCGGCATGACTGCCAGCCCCACCCCCGCGCCGAAAATTGTTGTTTACCCCGGCACCTTCGACCCCATTACCAACGGCCATGTCGACATAGTTGAGCGCGCCTGCCGCCTGTTTGATGAAGTGGTAGTCGCCGTGGCCGCCAGCCCCCGCAAAAAGCCTCTATTTAGCTTGGAACAACGGGTGGAGTTATGCCGCGAGGTGTTGAAGGATTTCGCCCAGGTGCAGGTGTGTGGTTTTGATGGCCTGCTGGCCACACTGGTAGCCGAAAAGCGCGCCTGCGGTGTAGTGCGTGGCATACGCGCGGTGTCGGATTTTGAATACGAATTCCAATTGGCCAATATGAACCGCGCCCTGGACGACAATTTAGAAAGTTTATTTTTAACGCCCTCGGAGCATTTATCGTTTATCTCTTCATCCTTGGTAAAAGAAATTGCCTCTTTAAACGGAGCGGTAGAAAAGTTTGTGCCGCCCGTGGTGGCAAGTGCTCTGTTGGGTAAATTCGCTGAGAGCTCAAACTAATATTGGGCGATCATATTTAGAGGGGGCGTTTTATGGATGCAGATTTTTGGCACAATAAATGGAATAACTTAGACATAGGGTTTCATCAAGCACAGGGCAATCCGCTTTTGGCTGCGCATTTTAACGCCCTAAATGTACCCGTTGGCGGGCGATTATTTTTACCTCTTTGCGGTAAAACCCGCGATATAGCCTGGTTGTTAGGTCAAGGTTATGCAGTCGTGGGCGCTGAATTAAGTGAGATTGCGGTACAGCAATTATTCTCGGAAATGGGCGTGCAACCCAGCCGCATTGAGTGTGGTAATTGCATTTTATATCGCGCCCCCAAAATTGATATTTTTGTCGGCGATATATTTGTGCTTACCCACTTAATGATTGGAAAAATAGATGCTATTTACGATCGTGCAGCGCTTGTGGCTCTACCTGAGTCCATGCGCAAACTCTACTCCAGCCATTTAATTGATTTAGCCCCTCGCGCACCACAGTTATTAATTTGTTTTGAATACGACCAAACCCAAATGCCAGGGCCACCTTTTGCCGTGCCCGAGGTGGAGGTTAAAGCACATTATCAGCAGTATTACGGCTTAACTCTATTAGATAAGGTGCCAGTGGACGGCGGCCTCAAAGGCAGTTGTGAGACCTTGGAGGTTGTTTGGTTGTTGAAAACCAAATAGCTACACGCGTTGGTTGCTTCCAATCAATAGCCCACTGCCGTAGGGGCAGGCCTTGTGCCTGCCCTTTTTGCCAATGCATGGCGATTGGCTTATTTTTCCCGCCTATAGTGCGTGCGCAATGTTTACATAATTGATTATAGGAAATTGTAAGTGGGCAACCACAAGGGTTGCCCCTACGAGAAAATGCCTGTGAATATCGAGCAAACCGTAGATATGGTCCACTAACATTACACTTATTCGCTGCGCGTAGGGGCAGGCCTTGTGCCTGCCCTTTTTGCCAATGCATGGCGATTGGCTTATTTTTCCCGCCTATAGTGCGATTGTAACGTTTGCATTATTGATTATAGGTAATAGCGAGTGGGCAACCACAAGGGTTGCCCCTACGAGAAAATGCCTGTAAATATCGAGCAGGCCGTAGATATGGTCCATTAAAATTGCACTTGTTCACTGCGCGTAGGGGTAGGCCTTGTGCCTGCCCTTTGGGGCAATAATGTTAAACCCTGTATGGGTTTTCCGTATCAAACTGCCATTGCAGAGGATTGTTAACTATATATTCTCTTATGCTGGTCATTGACGCCTCATTGCGAATCACATGTTCATAGTAATTGCGCTGCCACAGGCGCCCATTAAAAGCCCGCCAATTTAAGGCTCTAACGCCCCGTATATATTCCAGTGTTGATCGTGATTTAAATGCGCCGACAATATCTGCGATGCTGGGCACTTTTTTAGGAGCTACTGACGCTGGTTGGGCAACCACAAGGGTTGCCCCTACAGTTGAAATGATGCCGTGGATATGGTTGGGCATAACCACATAGGCGTCTAGCCTGATGCTGGGGAATTGCAGCGTTTGCTCTTGCCATAAAGCACTAATCATTTCTCCCGCAGGGTTTAACAACATTGCGCCTTGCACTATTTCACCGAACAAACATTCTTTATGGTTCAAACAAATGGTAATGAAATAGGCGCCCGCTTGGGAATAGTCAAAATTCTTTAAGCGTAATGATTGTCGCTTCTGGCGGGTAAAACTAGGCTGCATAAGAGCGATCCTTGCTAATAGCTGGCTGGTTATTTTTTAATTGTCGATACTTTGCGTGCGCTAAAAATCATGCAGATAGCGTAATGGCTACCAAGGCAACAAATCCCCATTGGAATGCCAAAAACTCCCCGTATTACCCATAGTTAAATCAGCAATACGCTGTGCTAAACGCCCCGCGCACACTTCGGCGGAGATGTCGCCGCCAAAATTCACCATGGCGGTTTGCACATAACCCGGGTGCAAAATCCCCACAGCTATTTGGCGGCTTTTTACGTCTTCACTAAACGATTTTGCCGCTGCATTTAAGGCCGCTTTACTCATGCGATAACCGTAAAAACCACCGGAGCTATTGTCCGCGATGGAGCCCATGCGGCTGGTAATAAAGGCTACCTTGGCGCCTGGGTTTAACAACGGTAAAAAGGCTTCGGCCACTTTTATGGGGGCGAGGGCGTTGACGATAAACTGCTCAGTCATGCTGGCGGTATCCAAATCCCCCAGATGCTCCCGGCGCAAAATGCCAGCGTTATTAATTAACACATCAACGGGCTGATGTTTAAGCTCCTGCACAATTTGCGCAAGGCCCTGCAGGTTTTTTAAATCCAAGCCGGTAATCACCTGGGCGCCGGTGGCGGCAAGTTCGGTGCTGCTGGTGCGGCACAGGGCAATCACGTGCCATTGTTGTTGGCTGTACTCTTGCGCCAACGCAAGGCCGATACCTCGGTTAGCGCCGGTAATCACTACGGTAGGCATAGGGTTTTCCTCGTGTATCACTCTGGATTAATTAATGGGTGCCAGCATCCACATGGAATAAGGCGTCCAAATCCTGTTGCTCAAAACTGTAATGCTGGCCGCAAAATTGGCAGTCTATGCCGATAATTTTTTGCTCGGCTAATAAGTCATAAGCGTCTTGCATGCCGAGGGAAATAAGCGCATTGCCACTGCGCGTTTTGGAGCAGCTGCAGCGAAATGAAGTGGAAACGGCGGGCATCAGCCGCAGGCTATAACTGTTAAATAAACGATACAAAATATCTTCGTGGCTTAGGTTTAATAACTCCTCACGGCTGAGGGTATTGGCTAATTGCAGCGCGCCGTTAAATTCTTCTTCGCGCAATTCTTGATTGTGTTTGCGCTCACCGGTGGGGGGCAGGGCTTGCAGTAATAAACCGGCGGCTCTGTCGGTATCAGCTTCTAACCACAACCGGGTGGGCAGCTGTTCGGACTGCGCAAAATAATCGCTGAGCGCATCGGCGAGGGTGGCGCCTTCCAGAGCAATAATACCCTGGTAGCGCTGCCCCTCAATGGGGTCGAGGGTGATGGTTAATACCCCATCGCCCACCAGCGTCTGCAGGTTTTTACCCGCTAAATCCGCTTCTTCAATCCCCTCTTGGGCGTTGACTATGCCGCGCAGGCAGCGCTCGTGGGTGGCTTCGGCCATGATTAAACTGATGGGCCCGTCGCCGCGCACCTGCAGGGTTAATATGCCTTCGAATTTTAAAATGCCAGCAATTAAACCGGCGGCGGCAAAAAATTCCCCTAATAGGGTGCGGCAGGTGGGGCTGGAGTGATGGTGGGCCATGGCGTCGAGCAGAGTTTTATGCAGCGTAATGATTTCACCGCGTAAATCGGTATTATCAAAATAAAAACGCTGTACGGTATCCAGGGAATTCATAGGTATCTCGGTTGTGCTAATCATGCGCAAACGCGCAGGTGGGTTTAATCGCTGTGGTGCAGAATAAATTGGTGAATTTGCCTGCGTTGTTTTTTGGTGGGGCGCCCTTCGCTAAAAGGTTGCGCCGCCTGTTGCAGTTTGCGCTGCTCCTGCAATAACAGGCGTTTTTCTAGGCTTTCCGGTGTTTCGCTGTAGAGGGTGGCGGCGAGGGTGGCATTGCCGCGCTGCTCGCTCAACCCCGTTACGACCACGGTTTTTTCATCGAAGCCTTGGCGAATACTGAGTGTCATCTGCAGGCACAGTTCTTTACTGGGTTTTACCCGCTGGCCGTTAACCTGCACCTTGCCACCGTCGATGGCCTCTTTGGCCAGGGCGCGGGTTTTAAAAAACCGCGCCGCCCACAGCCATTTATCAATGCGTACTGCCGTAAGTGGCGCTCGCTCAGCCATGATTGCCCCCTGCATTTAAGCTCAATATAAGGCTTGCAAAATTCGGCAGGCTTAAAAAATCGCTGCAGGGTTTAGCGTTTTGTTGGGAGTCCGGCTGATTAATATGGACCAAATGCCCAATGCCAAAATTTTGGGCGGCGTACAAAATACGCGGCGTATCATCCACAAATAAACAGCGCGCTGGGTTTAAATTAAATTGTGCGGTAATGGCCTGCCAAAAAATGGCGGATTCTTTAGGGGCTTGGTAATCGTGGGAGCTTACCAGGGCATCAAAAAAATGCTCAATGCCCGCACTGTGCATTTTAATTTCCAGGCTTGCTCGATGGGCATTGGTAGCTAAAATTAAGGTTTTCTGCTGGGCTTTGGCGGCCTGCAAAAAATCGAGGGTGGTGCTGTGCAGTGCTATTTTGCTGGTGATTTGACGCTTAAGTGCCGTTATGTCGAGGTCTAAAATGTCCGACCAGTAATCCAAGCAATACCACTGCAGCGTACCTTCGATTTTTTTAATTTTGTTTTCTATTTGGCTTTTAGCAGTGGCTAAATCTAGGGCGTTTTTAGCCGCGAAGGCGCGCGGTAAATGTTCTAGCCAAAAATAATTGTCGTAATGCAAATCCAGCAATGTGCCGTCCATATCCAGAAGTAGCGTATCGATGGCCTGCCAGGGAATCATTGTGGGTATAATGCCGCGCGACGAAAAATTCAACAGGGGGTAAGTATGCCTACAAAACCGCAAGTGTTAAAGCGCAGCCGCGTGGCCTCCTCGAAGATTTTTCACGTCGAGGCCCTGCAGATGCGCTTTGCCAACGGCGTAGAGCGCGACTATGAGCGCCTGCTCTCTAACCATCAGGCGGTGATTATTTGCCCCATGCTCGATGATGATCGAGTCATTTTGGCCCAGGAGTACGCCGCGGGCACCGACGACTACCAGTGGTCCCTGCCCAAGGGCAAATTAGACCCAGGCGAGGACTACGCCAGCGCCGCTAACCGGGAACTGCAAGAAGAAATTGGTTATGCCGCAGAGGAGCTAATTCTGCTGAAAAACATGGCCCAATCCCCCAACTATATGCAGCACAGCACCCAGTTGGTATTGGCCCGCAAGCTCTACCCGCAAACGGCCGTGGGCGATGAACCTGAGCCCCTCAACACCCGCATTATTTCCCTGCAGGATTTAGAAGCTGTATGCCAGTGGCCGGATTTTAACGAGGCCCGCTCCATTGCCGCGCTGTTTTTGGTACGCAGTTACCTGCAGGGGCGGGGTTGATTCGCCCTCAATGCCTCTACGCAACCTCGATTTTAACGCGCTCAGCAGCGCCCTGTGGCCCCTAGCCCAAGCTGCGGGCACGGCCATTTTGGATGTGATTGACCACAACACGGCCCTTAAAGAAGATGACTCCCCGGTCACGGCGGCGGATCTTGCCGCCCATAACCTGCTGCTGCAGGCCTTGCCTCAGGTTATTGAACTGCCGGTGGTGTCAGAAGAAACCCCAGCCGGGCAAGCCCTCCTGCCGGACACCTGCTGGCTGGTGGATCCGCTGGATGGCACCAAAGAATTTATCGCCGGTAATGATGAGTTTGTGGTGTGTATCGCCCTGATGAAGCAATGCCAGCCCCTCTATGGGTATATTTACCAGCCCCGCACCGGTACGGCTTTTTGGGGCGGCGCCCAGTGGGGCAGTTTTAAGCGCGTGCAGGGCGGCGCCACCGCGCCCATGCAGAGCCGCCGGGCGCCGTTTGATGAACCCCTGATTGCCCTGGTTAGCCGCCAGGGCGCCAAGGCTGAAGCCCCTTGGCTGGAGCAGCTCTCCCGCCATTGGCCCAGCGGCGTGATGCAGCATCCTATGGGCAGCGCCCTCAAAGCCTGTGTGATTGCCGATGGCCGCGCCGATATTTACCCCCGCCGGGGGCGCACCTGTATTTGGGACACCGCCGCCGCCCAGGCCATTTTGCAGGGGTCCGGTGGGGACTTTTTCAGCCTGGACGGCAAACCCTTACGTTATAACCCCGGCAGCCTCTACAACCCGGATTTTATCGCCGTGGCCGATAAAAACCTGCCCTGGCTGGATGTGTTAGGTATCGCCTAATGAGTGCTCACGCTTTTTTCACCCTACGGATTTTTGGCTCTTGCCGCAGGCTGCTGCTTGGTGTGCGGGCCTCGCTCGGTTTCTCGGCGCTGCTATTAATATCGGCCTGCACCAAAACTCCGCCCAGCGAGTACACCAGCCCTGCTGTGTTCCCTCAGCAAACCCAGCAATTCCAACTGATCAAACAGGAACTATTTGCCGACCCTATGAATGGCCTGGGCCTGAGATACCAGGATAAAAGCAAGCCCGGCAGCCACTTTGACGTCAACATGTACCCCGTGGGCGGCCTCCACTGGCAGCAGATCGCGGCCATAGTCGATGGCGAAATTGCCGCAATTTTGGCCGACCGCGACTACGCCATCAGCCAAGGCCAATGGCAGGAAAAACGCGCCGTGGTGCGCACGCCAGTTACCATTGCAGGCCAAGCGGGTGTGCGGGTGAACTGGTATTTATGGGCGCCTGCAAAAATCCAACACGAAATTGTTTTTTTATTTTTGCAGCAAGATAAATGGATAAAAATAAGTTTTTACCGCAACGCGGCGAATTATTTAGAGGCGGATGCGCAGAATTTAGTTAAACAAGCTGAAAGCGCGGTTTGGCAATTATTGCCCGCCTTACACGCGCCGCCTGAATCCCCCCAGGTGGCGCAAAAACGCGCCGAACACGCCGCTAAAATTAAAGCTAAAGCGCTTGAATTACTGCAGGCGAAGTAGAGCTTTAGTGTCATCAAGAAAGGATTGTCTTTTGTTAGGATTTTTCCCCTTATTTCGAGCCACTGCTCCAAGTTGATAAACCCCACCCCAACCCTCTCCTTTGAAAGGGGAGGGAGCAAAGTTCTCTGGTTTTAGGGTGTTCTGCTCCTCCCCCTTTTTAAGAGGGAGGCTGGGTGGGGGTTCCTGGCTAGGGGGAAGAATAGACGAGGCAAACAGATCAAAACCCTCAACGCAAAGACAAAAAGTACAACTAACAAGGCTAAGCGAATTACGCCCCAGAGTCTTCTGCACTATTGTTTCCGCGCGTCACAGCCGCCAACACAATGCAACTAACAGTCTTATTTATCCAGATAAAAATGCAAGCCATAAAAAACCCCGCGTGCACCAACAGCCACGCGGGGTTTTTTATAATCTGCATCCCTGCAGATCTGGCGCCATTAAGGCAGATTAATAGTGCAATAACCCGGTGCGGTAATCTGAGCAAACTCCGGGCATTTTTCCACGCAGGCGAGGCTGGTTACACCGCGAATTTCACCGGTTACTGGGTCTTTCATGGGCGCGCCGCCCACGGAGGTTTGTTCCCACAGCGGAAAGGCACAACTATTTTTAGTTACGCAACCTTTAACGCTGTCGGTGTAGCCCTCGGGGCACTCTTCAACCGGGGCGCTAATGGGCAGGTAAAATTGGTTAGCCACCATTTTCACACCCGTACCATTTAATTGGCGCACGCGTTTATTCACACCCGCAGCCGGTACCACATCGCCCTCGCCTAACACCAAATAGGCATTGGCAACATCTTCTTCACTTGCTTTTACAGCGGAGAAATCAAGATCGGAAATCGTGCGTTTTTCCCGGCTATTTAAGGTGTATTCGTTTAATGAAAAACACGGCGCGGTAATGCAGCGAATGCCGGCATCTTCAAGGCCATAAAAGGTGCCGGTAGGTTCAGCATCATTCGCGGGGCGGTAGGCGGCGACTGCGGTAAATACTCCCAATTTACCAACATTAGGCGTTTTGCTCTTTTCTAAGCTGCCGCGTAGCAATAATTGAGTGTTAAAACCCACATTGGGCGCAGCGGAGAAAGGATCAAACCCCAACTTGCTGTAATTCTCCTCAGCCACATAACACTCCTTAGCGCGCTTGCCGTCGGCACAAACGGTATAGGCCTGGTTCACGCTTTTCACAAACATACCGCCACACATGGGGGAGGCGCATTTACGAAAATCCTGGCGCGCCAAATAAAAACCCTGCGGGTTAAACGGCGCATCCGCCACTGCACCTGCACCCTGGGCCACAAAGTGGTAATCCACCAATGGACCATCAAAAGGGCGCGAATCAATAAAACCCGTGAAATCGAGGGTTTTACCATCAAACTTAAACTTACCGTCCGCCGTGGCGCCGCTTTGTTTGGCGGTGTAGGGGTCTTCCGGCAGTACAAAGCCATCTTTATTGGGGGAAATTTTAATATTCGAGAAAAACGCCTTATCCGCCACCACGGTAGCCGTGAGCGAACCGGTAAAGGTGCCTTTAGTCACCACACAAGACTCCGGCGGGCAGCGGGCGGGGGTTATGGAGTACTCACCACTGACGACTTTCATGTCCACAACCTGAGCGACATCCGCCTGGCTCAGGGGCGCAAGCAACAGCGCGGCGGCTGTTGCAGCAATCAATTTTGGCATACGCATACGTTAGTTTTCCGAGAAGGTTGAACAAAAGCGCTCGGCACATCAGAGCCTGGTTATCCTAGCAGCATTGGTGTGTCTAAATTGTTAATAAGTGTGCAGGGGCGTTAAAATTTGGCACATGAAACTGTGGGGAAATTGCAGCGGTTTTGTTGGCTAAAGTAGAGTGATGGAATTCTCATTGTTCTAACGTGCATATTGGGCGAGTTCGTAACGCGTAAGTTGGGTAGTACGTAAGTCGGAAAAGCGCAGTGCCTTCCGACGTGTTGGCTCGCGGATAGACTTCGAAAGGCGCCTTCGGCTTTTCGGCCTACGTAATCCCAAAAATCAATCTGGGTTACGAGTAATTTTTTTAATATGGCTGGTGCTTATTAGGGGTGGGTGATGAAATTATTTTGCTTGTTGGTCCTGGGTTGCGCAATGACTCAAGATTGTTTTGCTGGTGACCAGTCAAAAATAAAATCGTTACAGGGTAGGGATTTCGATATTTTTATGTATAAACATAATTTGAGTGTGGATAAAAGGAAAAAGTTATTTTATTTAAAGCTTTATCAGGGGGCTGGGGTTGCGGAAGTTTTTTTCTTGCATTATGTATCCAGTGGGGTTATTTGTGTCGCGGGGTCAGATTCTTATAGTATGCGGCCTGGCGGAGAGTTTAATGAAAAGCCTTTTCTTGCCAAAAAGTATGTTGCTGTTTCTGGAAAAGATATAACCATTGATGGGTGTTCAGAGAAGCCGATTGAGGATTATTTTTTTGTTAAAGATGATTTTTCTGATGGTACTTTGTTGATGGTGCATAAGTACGTTGAAAATTTTATGGCGATGGAAAAGGGTTTGATTTTTAATAATTTTCATTCTGTCGAGTTGGTGAGGCTTGCGGACAATTCTACGATTTATAATGCCAAATTTATTAAAGATTCAGATGATACCCTTGGTTTGTCATTGGATTTTGATTTTCGCGACGGTATTTTTTATCAGCTAAAAAAATATACGTATTCGCTAGAATGAAGAGCATTGAGGCAGGTCTTGCGTTTTGCCTTTAAGCAAAATAATGGAGGCAACGCGTAAGTTGGGGTGAGCCTGTAATCAAACGCGTAAATTAGCTAGTGCGTAGGTCGCAAAAGCGTAACGCGTAAGTTGGGAAGTACGTAGGTCGGAAAAGCGCAGCGCCTTCCGACGCAAGGGGCTCGCTGATAGATGTCGGAAGGCGCCTTCGGTTATTCCGACCTACGCAATTCCAAAAACCAATCCGGGTTACGAGTTGATGCTGAAGAAAATCGTATCTAAGAATACTTTTGTTGTTTCTTTTATTTTTGTGGCCTCATGTGCATTAGGGAAAGAAGTGATGGTTGTAAATAATGATCAAAATTACAAAGGCAATAGTTTGCAAGTGTCCAGTCTGGTGGAGCAGGTTTCTGATTTTTATCATAAGCCGCCAGGGTTGAGTGCTTGTATTCCTTATTCGCAAGATGCTAGGGATCCGCAGCTTGAGCGCGATATTCAATATGCAAAAAAAATTCATATATCGGAAGTTTTGCAGTACAAACAATTTTATGTTGACATGGTGTTGTCAATTCATTCTCGAAAAGATCCTGTTTTTCTAAGGGTGGTCTTGCAGGGAGGCAAGTGCAGCTCGTTTATGCTCGAAAATTTTAAACATTATGATAGGCGCTAGCCAAAGCGTGAGCTCATGGAGCATTGGGGGGGGCTTGCGTTTTGCCTTTTAGCATTATTTGAACGGAGATTTTTAAAGGAGATAAATTATGGGCAGATCCTTACTTTTAGAATTTTCCGGAGCGCTTGATCGCGTAACATCAAGGGTTGATAGGCGCGAAGATATTTTTGAGCATTACCAAGACCGAGATGTGTTCCTTGCGATTTTGGGCGATATATAACGCGTAATTTGGGTGGTGCGTTAGTCGGAAAAGCGCAACGCCTTCCGACGCGCGGGCTCGCGGATAGATTTCGGAAGGCGTCTTCGGCTTTTCCGGCCTACGTAATCCCAAAAATCAATCTGGAATTGCTTTAAGGTTTAGATAAGGATGTTAGGGGGTAGACGAACCTCAATAAGTCTGGGTGTTGACATATTAAGAAAATGATGCATCATTGTCGTCTCAATTCATAAACTGTAAGGAGCTGTCATGACGTCAATATCTAATTCAGTAGGAAAAAACGGTATGAATTTGCCGGTGGATGTCAACTTTGTACAACGCTTATTAAATAAAAAACTATCAGGTACGCCTTACTTGAAGTCACCACTTATAATTGATGGTGACTGCGGTGATCGGACGAAAAACGCTATTCGAGATTTCCAGCAATTTGTTTTAAAGTTCGCTCATCCAGACAGCCTTGTCCAGCCTGGTAAAACCACTATTACCCAATTAGTGAAAGGTATTCCTTCTGCTGAGCTGACGCAATATTGGAATGAGGCGGTAAAGGCCGAAAATAAGAATCTAGCAACCAGCGGTGGGCGGATTGCACAAGCTCAGCAGCAGCAAAAACCACTTCCTGCCAACTTAGTCCCCAATCCAGGCTTTACCGAAGCTCCAATATCGCAGGGGGCATATAGTTTCCCTTTGCCAGCAGTCCCTGGGCCCAGCTATAAAGAAATTGGGCGATGTTTTGGTGCAATGAGAAATAAGGGGCAAAGAAAACATGCAGGTTGTGATCTGATTGCACCTCCTGGAACTCCAATTTGTGCGATTGCTGATGGAGTTATTAGCGCAGGGCCTTATTATTTTTATGAGGGTACCTATGCCCTGGAAGTAAGGCATGGCGGTATACTTGTGCGTTATGGTGAAATTCTGCCAAGTGCGGTAAATGAACGAAACTTACAAATTTTGCCTGATATAAAGCCTGGAACAAGAGTCGCAAAAGGCCAGCTTATTGCTTATGTAGGAAAAATGAATAAGGATTCTATGTTGCATTTTGAGTGTTACAGTAACCCGTCTTTGCAGGGCGCTTTAACAGATCGTTCAAAAACAGGCGGTGCTTTCCAGCGTAGAAGCGACTTAATGAATCCAACGAATTTGCTTGACAGCTGCAAAACTTCCCTCCCCAGCAACCCAGGGAAACTGGATTCAGAATTAGTAAAAAAGGCCATTGCGTTTGGCCACAGCAAAATTAAGAAAAAAGGGTAAATCTAAATGACATCTATTTCATCAGCTAAAATAATTTCTCTTGCTTTAACTTTTTTGTTGTGCAGCGGATACAGTTTTGCCGAAAGTGGTAAGAAGAAAACGTCGGTAGAGTCGAGTACCGAGATTGTAGTGAAATGTCCCGAAGTGATCGAACTGATGGGCAAGCTTGGGGGCAAGAAAATATTCGTGCAGAGCCCTGAGGAATTTGCACAGAGTGTAGTAGGGCTGCTCAAAACCAGCGGCGAGAAAAAAATTGATGCGGGCACCCATCAGCTTAGAGAAATTAACTTTAGTCAGGAAAAAAATAACTGGCTCGTCAGCGCTCAGGGTACCTACAAGATTTGGGAGAAAAATACCAGTTTTGATCGCGCGAATTTTGAATTGTCACCGAGCTGTTTTAATGGGCCTGAAGACCTCTTGCGGCTTTCAAAACAACAATTCGGCAAGAAATTCTCAGATCGATCCTATGCGCCGCCTGAAAAGATTTTGGAATGGGAGTTTCCCGGTGGGGATGTCAACTATGTTCGAACCATCCAGATTATTGCATCCAAGCAGCGTTATGAGGTGAAAGTCGCCGTTGATCCGGCAAGCTCAGAGCCTTAATTTTTGCGCCCCCCCCCTGCGCGGGTTTGAGTTTATTTTTGAAAAAAACGCGCGGGTTAACCCTTCAGCTAACCCGCTCTGTCTATCTACCTTTTCAAATACCGCTGAAAAAACCCAATCGCCATTTGAAACCCCAATAAATGTAATTCCGCATCATACCGCTCCCCCTCATCGCGCATAAACGCGTGCTGGCCGTTAAATTCGTGCCAGGTAAAATTTAAATTATGTTGGCTCAGCAGTTGATAAACCTCGGCGCGGGAGGCAGCGGGTATGTGTGGGTCTTGTTTGCCCCAGACCATTTGCAGCGCGCCCTTAATTTGCCCAGCTAATACGCGGCTTTCGTTGCCGGGTTGGGCGGGAATTACGCCGCCGGTGTGAATATCCGTAGCGTAAAAACAACTGGCCGCCAAAATGCGTGGGTTAATTGCCGCGCGAAAGGCGAGGTGGCCGCCTAAACATACGCCCATGGCGCCTATTGCGCCGTTGTGCTGGGCAAGGCTATCGCAGTAGGCGATCAGTGCTTGGGTATCGGTGTCGTGGTCTTCCAACAATTTGGTGGCTTTATCGGCGTTGCCCTTATCCCGCCCAGCGTCGTCATAACCTAATACACAGCCGATGGGATTTAATTCGTGAAAAACTTCCGGCACTAACACTATAAAGCCGTGGCCTGCCAACATTTGTGCGGCGCGGCGGATGGGGCCGGTTTGTTGGAATATCTCCGAGTAAAAAATAAGGGCGGGGTATTGGCCTGCCTCTACTGGCTCATATACATAGGTGCGCATGGGGCCTGTGGCGGTGGCTAAATCGGTGCTGTGGGTGCGAATTAACATAATTTGGGCTCAGTATTAAAAGGCGTAATTAAGGGTGTAACAAAGGGCGGCCATGATAGCGTGGCAATAGTAGCCTGAAGCAGGTGGTGCGCCCAGCTGCTTCCATTAAGGCCTGCGGCCCAACTTAAGGCGGACGGATTGTAACATTGGTAATAAAACAGGAATAAAACCGCAATATTGCCCTGTTAGCCTGCTGCAAAGATTGTTTGGAGCTGGCCATGAAGCACTTATTGACCCTTATCCTGTTGCTAACGCCCCTCTGGGCGCAGGCTTGGTGGAACGAGGAGTGGACCTATCGTTTACCCCTGGTAGTTGATACCAGCAAAACCGGCGGTAGCCTGGCCGAAGCCCAGCACCAAGTGCCGGTGTTGGTGCGTTTGCATGCCGGTAATTTTGATGACTTTTTTTCCCTGCAAGAAAATTTAAGTGACCTGCGTTTTGTCGCGGAAGACGATAAAACACCGCTGAATTTTCAAGTGGAGCATTTTGATTTAATCAGCCAAGTGTTATTGGTTTGGGTTGTGATGCCGGAAATAGCGCCGGATAAAACCAGTAAATTGTTTATGTATTTTGGTAATGCCAAAGCACAAGCCCCGGCACCTGCAAACCCACTATTTGGGCCAGCCACTGCCTTGGCCGTACATTTTAATGACAGCCAAACCGCTGTGGCGGATGCCAGCGGCAATGCTGTTGCCCTGAGCCAAAACGCCGTTGAGCATTCGGCAACGGGATTAATTGGCGGCGCGGCAAAATTCACGGCGGCCGCGCAATTAACCACGCAAAACGCCAATAACCTACGCTGGGCCAGTGCAACCGGTGGGGCTATTAATCTGTGGTTAAAAATCCCTGCCAGTGCCCAGGGCCGCGTTTTAACTTTTAAAGGCGCCAGCGATAGCATCAGCCTTGATGTAAATGGCGGGCTGTTAAACCTGCGCAGCGCCACAGCAAACCTCGCGGCGGCAAACCCGCTGGCGGCGGATCAGTGGCAAATGGTGACTGTTTTATTCGCCAATGGCCAATTGCAATTATTGGTTAATGGCCGCGCCCAAGCCCAGGCTGCTCTCGCCGCTGCAGAATTAAGTGGCAATTTATCCCTCGGGCAAGACGGCAGCGCAAAAGGCTTTGATGGCGAAGTTGATGAATTAACGTTTTACAGCCAAGCCTTAGCGCCCAGCTATTTTGAATTTTTAGCGAAAAACCAAGGCATGAACGATACCTTTTTAAAGGTGGAAAAATCCGAACAGCTAGGCGCCGGTGGTGATGCCGGTGTGTATAAAACCATTATTAACAGCATGGACCATATCAGCTGGGTAGTGGTGAGTATTCTGGCAGTTATGATGGTGATCGGCTGGATTATTATGATCGCTAAATATTTTTATTTGCGCGCCGCCAATAAAGATAACCAAGCCTTTTTGCGCCAGTATGAAAAACTCGGCAACCGCGACCCGGCCTTATTGGATTACGATTTAGAAGCCAACCAAGATGCCTACGCCGATATGGGGCCAATTATTCAGGCGCTGTTTGGCAAGCACGATCATTATCAAAGCTCACCCATATTTCATTTATTTCACCGCGGCATGAAAGAAGTAAAAGCCCGCACTGGTGCAACCCTCAGTGCTGAGGCGGTGACCGTACTTGGCCCCCAGGCGATTAATTCCATCCGCGCCGCCTTAGATGCACAAATGACCCGCGAAATTCAAACCATGCAAGCCAAAATGACATTTTTAACTATGTCGGTTAGTGGTGGGCCGTTTATTGGTTTATTCGGCACGGTCGCAGGGGTAATGATTACCTTTGGGGCCATTGCGGCAGCCGGGGATGTGAATATTAATGCCATTGCGCCGGGGGTTTCCGCTGCCCTGGTGGCGACGGTGGGCGGTTTATTAGTGGCTATTCCAGCGATGTTTGGTTACAACTTTTTAGCGGGAATTATTAAAGACACCATCGCCGATATGCGCGTGTTTGCCGATGAATATATTGCAAAATTAGCCGAATATTACGGGGAGCCATAATCCTCATGAAAATGAATGATGACCTTGCGGCCTACGATGAAATTAACGTAACGCCCATGCTGGATTTGGCCTACGTGTTGCTGGTGATATTTATTATTATGACCACTGCCACAGTGCAGGGCATAAAAGTTGATTTACCCAAGGCCAGTAGCACACCTAGCCTAGCTAAGCCCAAAACCAAAGCAATTAGCATTGCGGCGGATGGCACTGTGTATTTAGATACCTTTCCTGTCTCCATGGCGGAATTGGAAAATCTTTTGCGTCAATATAAAACGGCAGATCCAACCCTGCCGGTCATTATTAAAGCCGATTCACAAATTCCCTACCAAAACGTGGTAGATGTTTTGGATTTAATGGGGCGGCTGGAAATTACTCAGTTGGGTTTGGTTACTAAAAAGCTGGTTAAGTAATGACGCACGTGCAAAAGCCATCGAAAAAGCTGCGCGCCTTAGTTTTTGTGGGCGGCATGGTAATGACTGCAGCAACGGCGACCGGCATTTATTATGTGCGCCAGTATTTAGCGGACAACAATGCACCGGCAAAAAAAGTAGTGCAGCAACAAATCACCCTGGTTACTCCGCCGCCGCCTCCGCCCCCACCCCCTGAGCCGCCCAAGCCAGAAGTGCAGGAAGAAAAAATCCCCGAAGAAACCCCGCCGGAGCCTGAACCTGCGCCGGAGCCAGCACCGAGTGATGCGCCAGCCGGTGACGATTTAGGTTTGGATGCGGATGGTGCAGGCAGTGGTGACGGTTTTGGGTTGGTGGGGCGCAAAGGCGGGCGGGATTTTTTAGCCGGTGGTGGCGCATCGGGAAGTTACACGGGCGCGTTTAAAGAAAAAATAAATAGTCTTTTAAGTGACGATGAAGAACTAAAGTACAAAAAATATAAAGCGGTTCTGCGCTATTGGCTAACGCCTGACGGCGTGGTGCAGCGTTTTGAAATTAGCCAATTTAGCGGCGATCCAGAGGTGAAAAAACGCTTGGAATCAGTAATGGCGGGGCTAAAACAATTTGGCAAACCCCCAGAGGACTTAGCTCAGCCAATTAATTGGCAAATAACCTCAAGCCTGTAATTTAACACTACCGCCAGTGTAGTGGGCGGTAAATTTGTAAAGGAAGCTCTGATTAAGGGGTATTTTCAAAACCGTCGCGGGCAGGAAGCCCGCGAGGGAGCTACAAGGACGTACTTGTGCGTTTTTGAAAATACCCCTTAATCAGAGGTTCCTAAATTGTGTGAGAAGAGACATGCGAAAAATTCAAGGCCGCACAGCACTGTGTGTATCAATCGGATTAACCGCCTTAGCATTGTGTGCGGGCGTCCAGGCGGAAACACCTAGCAATATTGAATTAATTAAAATGCTAGTGGATAAGGGGGTCATTAGTGTTGAGGAAGCTAAAAAACTCATCGCCGATGAAAAACTGAAGGAGCAACCGGATAACAACACCTTGCGCGTGATGCATGTGCCGCAAGCGGTGCGTGACGATATTGCTACCAAAGTGCGCGAAGACGTGAAGTCTGATGTGACCAAAGAGGTTTTAAGTAAGGCCAAAACTGAAGGCTGGGGCATAGCCGGTGCGCAACCTGAGTGGCTGCGCAAGATTAAAATCAGTGGTGATTTCCGCTTGCGCCTGCAGCAGGATACTTTTGGTAGCGACAATGCGGCGCTTTCTGTCATTGATTACCAGGTAGTTAATGAAAAAGGCAGCCGCACTAAGGCCGCAGATAAAGCATTTATCAATACCACAGAAGATCGCATGCGCCTGCGTGATCGCCTAAGGTTACAGGTGGATGCAAAAATAAATGACGCAGTTGATTTTCATACGCGTATAGCAACGGGTAATGCACTTGATCCCGTCAGCACTAATCAAACCCTGGGCAATTACGGCGAAAAACAATCCATAGCGTTAGACCAAGCCTATGCGGTGGGCACTTTTTTCGATCAACAACTGCAGTTAAAACTCGGCCGTATGCCCAATCCATTTGTGGTCGGTGATTTGGTGTGGGATGCAGATCTAGGGTTTGAAGGTGCAACCAGTAGCTGGACAATGTATTCGCTTAAAAGCTCGGGGGCCGGTGTAATTGCCTCTTTTATGGCTGGTGCATTTCCCATTCAAGAAGTTGAGTTATCCCAGCAGGATAAGTGGCTCTATAGTATGGAAGCCAGCCTCAACTGGCAGCAGGCGAACCAGAATAAGCTGCGCGCGGCCATAGGCTATTTTGCCTTTGATAATATTGCCGGTGAAAAAAATAGCCTGGATAGTAAACTCACCGACTACTCGGCACCTAAAAACATGCAGCGCGGAAATACAGTGTTTAATATCCGCACATCCAGCGCACCGTCTTCTGCTGATGAATTATTTGCCTTGGCAGCTGATTACAATGATTTAACCCTAACGCTGATTTATGACATACCGACATCCGCAGGCGAGCATTTGGTTTTAACAGCCGATTACGTAACAAACTTAGGCTACGACGAAGACACTGTCGCCACCAACCTAAATACAACCAATTATGCCAAACAGGTCGATGGCTATAAATTAGATATGCTATGGGGCACGCCTAAGCCTGCCAAACGCGGCCAGTGGAATATAGGTGTTGCCTATCGCCACTTGGAGCGTGATGCTGTGCTGGATGCCTTTACGGATTCTGATTTTTTATTGGGCGGCACCGATAATAAAGGTTATGTATTAAGCGGCGAATATTCTATGCTGGACAATACCAATATTAAGCTAAGCTTTTTAAGTGCATCGAGCATTAATCCGGTGACAAATTTAAAAAATAATAAAGCGTCGGATTTTGATAGCGACAGTGCACAGCTTGATTTCACCATTAAATTTTAAGAGGGGAAGCTTATGATTCGTCAATGTCTGATTGCGCTAACGGTTGCATGTGTCGTTACGCCAAATGTTTATGCTGCGGGTGATGAACAAAAAGCGGCGCTGGCAAAGTCCCAATTTATGCTGCGTCAATTGACTGTTGAAAAAACAGATATGGAGAAAAAAAATAAAGAGTTGGATGAGGCGAATAAAACACTTAAAGCTCAGCTCGATAAGGCGCAAGCGGAGCTAGCCAGTAAAAATGCGCAGTTAAGCCAGTGGCAAACCAAAGCGCAAGAGCAGCAAGAGGCTCTAGCCAAAACTCAGCAGGAAAGTGGCCAGCAACAAAAAGAGCTGCAGCGTTCGGCGGCTTTGGTTAACCACCAAAAGACCAATATAGAAGCACGGCTGCAAACCCAGCGGGCAAACCTTGGTTTGTGCATGGAGAATAATCGCAAACTCTACGACATCAATAAGGAGCTGGTGGCCAACTACCAAAATAAAGGCTTTTGGGCAGTTGCCAAGCAAAAAGAGCCTTTTACCGGAAAACAACAGGTGGAAATTGAAAAACTCGCCCAAGAATATCAGTATCGCCTTGATGACGCGGTAGTGATTGAACAGGGTTTGGAATAGGTTATTAAGGAAATGCCCTAAATAGCCCAGGAACGGCTCACTAACGCGCAATGGATGCCAGTAATAAACCCAAGCGTTTATTTTAGAGGCCCATTTAGGGCTGCTAAAATGAACGCTTGGGTTTTTGCGTTGGACTGGAATTTTGGCTAAGAGGACACTGTAATTAGATTTGGTGCATGTCGTTTAGCCGTTTTTCCAGTCAATGAGGCGGCGCAGTCTGGCGCAAGAAATTCAGGCGACAAAATGACGCCTAAGTGTCACACAATCTTCATTAAATTTACTTACGCTTTGTCCATTCATCATTGGCTTAAGCGTTACCTTCATGAAATCACTGGCGAAACTTCCCCTTATAGCGACCACACTGCTGGCGTGTACTCTAATCACTGCCTGTGGCAGCGGCAAAAAGTCATCCTCACCTACAGCGAGTTCTAGTAGTTCAACGAGTTCAAGTGGCAGCACAAAGCCCACGCCGATTACGAATAAACTAGCAGTAAAAGTTGAGGGTTTAGCGGGCAAGCTGGAATTGAGTAATGGCAGTGACCTGCTGGCCATTACCGCCAATGGCGATGCGCAGTTTGCCAAAGCGGTTGAAGTGGGCATCAGCTACAACATACAAATTGTTGCTCAGCCAGAGAATCAACTTTGCAGCGTCAATAGACCGCGCGGTTTGATGTCAGCAAGTTTTACGGCCATCAATGTTGTTTGCTCTGATGGATTTGGTGTTGAGCTGGATATTACCAAGCCTGCGGATTTGAGCCTGAAAAATCTCCAGGTGATGAGTAATTATCAACGGGTGGGTGGTGAGAGCGACCCAGCATTGACTGTAGATAGCAAGATAAAAACAAGCCAAAATAGCTTTGTTGCTCTGCGCAGTAACAAAGACACCAAAACCTATTTTATCAGCTATGTATACGGTGCGGGCCAAACGCGGTTAAAACTCAATGCAGAGAATACGGCGCTGGCGTTAATGGTGATGGAGCCGAGCATTAACGATGCATTGAACAGCCACAAGCTCAGTGTGTCCGCTTTTTTTGATTTAATCGCCCCGTTAAATGCACAGAATAATCGCCAGCTAGAAGGCGACCTAAAAAAACTGGCCGATGAAATTAGTCGGCAGGTGGATAAAAATGTGGACTTATATTCCGCCGGCGCAGTTTTGAGCCCTTTAATAGAGAAGGCCTTGATTCAAGCCCTGGATAAAATAGCCAATATGCCTGCTGTAGCGGCTGACGCGAGTGCAGCCCTAGCCGCTGATTCCGGTGTTGAGGCTTTGGTGGAAAACCTGGCAGACAATAAAGTAAAAATTACCTTTAATAATCGCCGCCCTCGGGCATTGGCAATTAGTGGATTTAAAGACCAAACCTCGCCATTGGTTCTTGATGGGCTTGCAAGCACTAGCCTAGAACAAACGGTTGAAGCTGGTAAATTCTACAGCCTAAGCGCAAGCATCGAAGGCCCAGGCAAAATAGGTACAACCAAAGCAACGGCCACAGCCTATCAAGCGGCCATTTTACGCAGCAGCTTGGTTGATTATTTTTTACCAAGCCTAGTTTATTTTACTGGCGGCAAAAATCTAAATGCTGACTTAGCACGGCAATGTTTAGATGCAGACGACGAAAAGGCGCTAGCCTCCAATGCAACTGCGCTTTGGTCTGGCGTGCAAGCGCAATTGGAGCAGGACGCGTATTTTAAGCCCTACCATACCCTGGCAGATAAATATCGAGCTTACTGGGCCGATCCCGCCCATATGGATGTGCTAATCAGTTGCCCAAGCCTTGGTTTATCGGCGTTGAGCCAAGCGGAAAAACAAATCGCTAAAACCCATTTGGCAATTTTATTTAAAGGCTATAACCAGCTGCGTGAGCCTGCTGGTGTAAAAGAAGACTTATTTCGCTCGGCTAAGCAATCAGAATGGGTTAATGCCATTATTAATTCTGCAGCCCAAGCCACTTGGAATTACACCAATGCGTTTACCTTAGATATAAAAGCACCCGCCCAAGTGGATGATGAAAATGAAGCGGCATTTTCTGCCCGCTGTATAGATAGCAGTAAAAAAGAAGTGGCCTGCACCCTAACCTGGACTTTAGAAGACACGCAATTGACGGGGGCGAGTATTAAATACCTCTTTAAAAAGCCCGCCAGCCAATTCGTCAATCTAGTCGCCACAGGCGCTACAGGTGCCCAGGTGAGCCAATCCATTCAGGTATCGGTTGCCCGCAAAGGCGCTTCTATTTGGGTCGCTAAACAGGATTCCACACAGGCATTGGACTCGGCAAAACCCTTGGATTTCGAATCAGTATTTGTAGGTACCCAGTTACCCTTTAGGCTTGTGCTGAAAAATACCGGCAATGCGCCTTTAGTGATTAGTGCTCTCTCCGTTCAAGGTGCAGGTTTTAGTGTAAATTTGACCTCGGCAACTATTGCTGTTGGAGCCGTGCAAGAATTTACAGTTTTATTTAGCCCTTTAGAGGCGGCGCAATACAGTGCAACGCTTACCATCGTCTCCAATGACAAATTATTACCCAGCGTGAATATTGCACTGGCGGGCCGAGGTACACCTGGCGTGCCCGTGGGTAAATACACAGTTACAGATGACAATATTGTCCGCGAAGAAGTGGTGGCGCGCACCAATGAAACCGCTATAAGTGGCGATGAAGAATTTGCTCAATTGCGTCTACTGGGCAGTGGTGCAGATTTATTCCCACAGATATCGCTGCAGTTGGATAATTTTAATGGCCCCGGTATCTATTCCTTGAACGATACAGCCGATCGCACATGTTTAGCACTTTATTCAGCCGCTAAGGATTTTACCCAACAATATTGCACAACGGCGAAGGAGGGCGGCAGCCTGGTGGTAACAGCGATTTCAGACAGTGCCTACAAGGTGGATTATGATTTTTATGCTGTTAATTGCACTATTCCCACCGGTGGCAAGCCCTGCACGCCGAAGGTAATTCAGTTGCGCGGAACTACTCAGGTTGAAAAGGCTGTATTAGAGCCGCTCGCCTCGCAGCCCGCTCAATAATATAAGTTGTTTGCGCTCAATGAGGCCTGCCTATGCAGGCCTCATTATTTTAGAATCTGTAGAAAACCTTGAGCAACATGTTTTACCTGCCTGACTCAGATTATCCAGGGGGCTAAAATACGGCGCTTACACGCGCAAAAGGGGCTGGCTCGGTCAGCCTTGACTGTCACAAATAGGAACGGCTGTCGGTGACAGTTTTCAATGGGTCAATCACCAATTCAGTTAGATTGTATATTTTTATCCTAGCTAAAATCCTCAGTTGATCCATCGGTCTCATAATAGGTCGTAGTTTCTAAAAGGCTAATCCATCATTCTCAAACCTTAATCCAGTTCTCTCCTGACGTTATCAACGTTCCGCAAGAATTTATCCGCTCCCAGGCCTTGCCTGTAGAAGTGATAAATGACCCTTTGGCCCCTTATGGGGCCTTTTTTTCGTATTTGATTTAGCTGAACTGCCTGTCCAAACGCGCTTATCCCTTTCCCTTCCTTATGACCACTTGCCCCTTTTGGTTTATTTGATGGCGTCAGGTATTGCCTGTTTTAAATTCCTAGAGCTTGGGTCTAATTGGGGGCGGATAATTTCATGTATTTTCGTCATAAAAACCGCATTAAAACGTCAAAAAAATTTAGTCAAAATGTAAACCAAATTGTCCGCAATACTGCTTATAGTGTGCCTACATTATACCTACTATAAATAACTAATCTTGAGGCACAAAATGCAGGCGAAACGTAAGAATATATCGGTACGCATGAGCGCTTGGGAACAAAAGCGGGTGCGGGAAATTGCCGAGCGGTTGGGGGTAAAAGAGTCGGACATGATTCGCTATTCCATCAGCAACACCCTGGGCAAATTAATGCCCTTCCATGATCGCTCTTATAAGGGCGCAAGCCTGATGCCTGCAGTGCTCGATAGCGCGGAGGAACTACTGCGTTACTTTCATTTAGATGCCGAGCAGCTCAATAAAATTATTAATGACGGCGTTGATGACCCGCATAAGCGGGTCGCTGAGGAAGACTTAGAAATGCTTGTTTTAGGCCATTTTAACGAGCAATACATCCAGCAGCGCTTGGCGGAATTGTGCGATGGGCCGGTTGATAGCCGCCAAATACACCAAGCGCTACGCGATTACCTGGTGCGCAAATACATCAGTGCCACGAGCCAACCCTTAACCACAGCTTAATTTTTATTTATCTTTGGAGTGTAGTTATGCAAATTAAAAGCGCAGTTTTTACGGCAGTTGTATTGGCGGCTGCAAGTAACTTAAGTCAGGCAGCGAGTGTTGATATAGCGGCCAGCGGCTCAGATGCCTGGAATAAAACCTTGGTAGGTACCTATGTCAAAAATACCAAAATTCATTTTTCTGATTCAGGTAAGTACACTATTAACCTGCAAGACACAGGTTTTGTAGGTAATTTTGAGATGTTAGGCGCTATGATTTCGTCCCCTTCCACCAAATATGTGGACATGGTGCTAGCACCCGAGCAGAAGACAAAACAACAAAATTTTAATATCGATAAAGCAGGCGATTATTTCCTCAGTGTGTTCGCCATTTCTGACTCGATTAACCGGCCGGCCACGTTTAACCTGTCCGTCAATGCGGTGCCCTTACCCTCTGCAGTTATTTTTATGTCCTCAGCCTTAATGGGCTTGGTGGCTTTTATGCGCCGTCGCAACCAGCAGGCTAAGGTGTAGTATTCGGTTTGCTCATGCAAGCCGTCGAAAAAAATGTTCAGGTTTTTTGACCGCTTGCAATGCTGAGTTTGCGTTAGGGCACCATTGATTCATTGCTGGTGCCTAGGGGTAAAAGCTTGTTGAATACGACCTTGCCAGACCGTCGCCGCTAACCTATTTCAACACGCTATTAAAGCGCCTTGTCATGGTGTCCCAGCATTAAACCTGGCATTGCAATATTAAGTTCATATAGCCAGGTTAAAGTGTCATAAATGAAACACTTGGATTTACTTATGCTTGCTGTTGCTAAAAAACGCTGCTGGTTTTATGTAGGCTGTTGTCTTCTGGCTATGTCTAGCCATGGGGCGGAATTGGTTGTGTCCAGCCATGGTACAGAACCGGGCGGGGCGGCAGTTGCCAATAAAGATAATTACGCCCTGCAAGCCGGTGATGTAATTGAATTATTGGTATGGAAAGAACCTGATTTAAGCCGGGAAATATTAATCGGCCCGGACGGGTTTATCAGTATTCCTTTAATTGGTGCGGTGGAAGCAAAAAATAAAACCATTGATGAATTGCGTGTGGATATTAAAAAGCGTTTATCCGCAGTGGTTAATGAGCCGAGTGTGAATATCAGCTTGCGCAATGTGGCAGGCAATAAAATATTTATTATCGGCAAGGTGGCTCGCCCTGGTGAGTATCCGCTGTCTCAGCCGGTCGATGTTTTACAGGCGCTCAGCAAAGCAGGCGGTGTTACGCCATTTGCGGATGCCAGTGATATAAAAATAATTCGCCGCACAGGGCAGGATCAGGCAGTAATTCGATTTAACTACAATCAGGTGGAGCGCGGTAAACATCTGGAGCAAAACGTCACACTAGCCAGCGGCGATACCATTCTTGTGCCCTAATCCTGTTATGCGCCAGATAGGTTGTGCGGGTAAAAATTGGCAGGGTATGTGGCTGTGTGCATTGATGGTGCCCTATTGCCAAGCTGCGGATATTAATTGGGCGGCAACCATGCAATCGCGTTTGCAGTATCAAGATAATATCACCTTATCTGAAGCTAACCCCATAGCGGATACTGCAGGGCAATTGTGGTTTAACTCGCAGCTTTGGCGTAAAACACAATCCCAAGAGAGCCAATTAAGCCTGGCACTCAAAGATGATCAATACGCAGAACACAGTGAATTTGAGCAGGATTTACGCAGCCTATCCTTAGATCAGATGATTAAGGGGGAGTTATCGCGCTATGCCCTTAAAGCGGAGGTGAGTCGTTCGACGACACTGGGTAATGGATATGAGTCTGGTGAATTTGTGCGGCGCAATCTGGCGGTCAATAGTCGAATATTTAATGCTAGTGCGGACCGCCAAGTAAATGAATTCCTTTCGGCGAGCTTAAGTGGTGGTGCCACGTTTGTACGCTATCACTACATGCCAAATAGTGATAGTCAGGATTATGATGACCGAAATTACACTACATCCATAAAGTACCAAGACAAAGCCAACGCGGATTGGCAATTGGCTTTATATACTGATGGCCTTGATCAATTACAAAGTCGCTTGGCGGTCGATACTACAGGTGCGACCTTGCAGCGCAATTATAAATGGAATGAGCTTTGGTTGCTCAGCGGGAAAATTGGCCGACGCAAATCTCAATTTGACGGCCGAACCTGGTGGGGCGGACATTTTCACCAGAAAAATTATGCCCGAGTTTCATCCATAGATATTAGACGTACAGCTGAGCTTAATTCCTTGGCGATTGGACTGAGCGAGGATATATCAACGCGCATTAATGGTGTGGTTGATGAAACTCGACGCTTAAGCAGCGGGTGGGAGGGTAAAGGGTCTGAGCGGTCAGTTGTAAAGCTGGCTATTAGCCTGGTTGATCGCAAACCGATTAAAACCTCTTTTTATAATGATGATGCAACGTCTTACACAACGTTTAATGCAGCTTGGCAATACAGGCTGAGCGAAACACTTAGCAGCGATTTACAACTGCGTCGGGTGGAGCGCGCAAATACGTCCCGCGCCAACCGCGAAGAGGCCGAAAATAGCATGGTCTCTATCGGTTTGCGCTGGCAGCTATACCCTTAAATTTGATCGATGGCAAATAGACTATGGCGAACGGGCAATTTGAACTAGCGGAACTAAAACGAATGTTAAGGCGTCGCCGCAAGCCCGCCTTGTGGGTCGGGGCTGGGGTATTTTTGATTGGCCTTTTGGTGGCGATTTTTGTGCCGCCCACTTATGTATCTTCATCAACAATATTAATTGAGCAGCAGGAAATACCGCAGGATTTAGTGCGCTCCACGGTGACGAGTTTTGCCGATCAGCGCATTCAATCCATTACCCAGCGCACCATGACGTTTGCGAATTTAAGTGATTTAATCAAAAAATATGATCTCTATGCAGATGATCGCAAATCTGAGCCTATGGAAGCGATTATTGAATACATGCGCCGAGACATAAAAACCAAAATAATCAGCGCAGACGTAGTTGACCCTAGAAGCGGCAAGCCCGTTGAAGCAACCATTGCGTTTTCGATCAAATACCATAGCCGTAATGCCGACACCGCCCAAAAAGTGGCGGGCGAAATTACCAGTTTGTTTCTCAATGAAAACCTAAAAAATCGCAAAGAGATGGCGAGCCTAACCGAGGAGTTTTTAGGTAAAAGCTTGGAAGAAGAGCGGGATAAATTAAAAGGGTTGGAAACGCGCATGGCTCAATTTAAACAGGAGCATGCTAAAGAGCTGCCCGAATTCAGCCAGTTCACATTTTCCACCCTGGAGCGCTCAGAAACCGAGGCGCGTGAACGTGCGGCGCGTATTGATGCACTGCAGGAGCGGCGAATTTTTTTAAAAGGTGAGCTGGCCCGTTTAGGCTCTAGCCGCATAGTCACCGGGGGTGATTTAAATAGCCTTACCCCTGAGGATCGGTTGCGTTATTTATATAATTTGTCCCTACAGTTAAAAACCCAATACGGCGCCAATCACCCTGATGTGATCCGCACTAACACTGCTATTAACGAATTGTTGGCCAGCGGTGCGCAGTTGCGCGATAAAAGCTTTTTAACGGATATCAAGCAGCGTAAAACGCAAGAGCTTAAAGTGCTGGAAAGCAAATATGCCGCCAGCCATCCAGATGTGGTTAAACTGCGTCAACAGATCGAACAGTTGGATAAACAGGGCAGCGGTAGTGTATCGACCGGCTTCGAACACTCTAATAATCCGGACTACATACAACTGGCAACACAGCTGCAGGCGATTGAACAAAATATTAATTCTGAGCAGAGCCTGATGGGTGATCTGCAGGCAAAAATTCAAAATCTACAAGCCTCGCTCAGCCAATCACCCAAGGTTGAGCAAGATTATCGTGCGCTTATGCGCGAGTTAGAAAATGCCAATCGAAATGTTTTGGAATATCAAGCCAAACAGACCCAGGCCAAATTAGCCACCCAATTGGAACAAGAGCAAAAAGGGGAGCGCTTTACCCTTATTGAGCCGCCTATGCGGCCGGAAGAACCGGTCAGCCCCAATCGGCCTTTACTATTTATATTGGCCGTTATTTTAAGTGTTGCCGCCGGGGTGGGGAGTGTATTCGGCTTAGAAAAACTCGACACCAGCGTGCGCTCGGAGGCGAGTTTAATGCGGCTAAGTGGGGTGGCCCCCTTGGTGGTTATACCTCATATGGCCACCGCGCCTCTACAGCAACGCTCATTAGTCACTTGGCAACCACTTGCTGTGTCAGCGGGATTTATCCTGGTGATTATCAGCCTCGTGCATTTTTTATATAAGCCGCTGGATGTGGTGTATTACATTTTAATCCGTAAATTTATTGGGTAAGTAATCCTATGCTCCAGGCTAGCCATCATTTTGATTTATTAGCAGCGCAGATATTTGCGAAATTGCAGGAGCACCAGTGGCGCACTTTTGGTATTACCAGCGCCCGTGATGGAGAAGGTAAATCTACCGTGGCCCATCGATTGGCATTGAGTATGGCCCGAGAGCGCAAGCACACCGTTATGCTGGTGGATCTGAACGTATTTAACCCTCAGGTACACAGCCTATTTAAGCGCAAGAATGACAAGCATTTAGGCCAGGTATTAAGTGGCACAGCCGATTTTGCCGACATCATTCAAACAACTGATTATGAGCGTTTAAAAATTGTGGCCAATAGCCAATCGGGCATAGCTGGCGCAGATTTAATGAGCTCTTTTACCTTCGAGCGCTTAATTGCTGAAATCAGCCAGCGTTATGCGGATCGAATCTGCATTTTTGATATGCCGTCTTACTTAGAATCCAATGCGGCATTAACCGTGACGCCGTTTCTCGACAGTTTATTGCTGGTAGTGCGGGACGGTGTTACTCAAGCCAAGGATTTAACGTCTGTTTCCCGCCTATTGGGCGAGCGCCAAATATTGGGCTTGGTATTAAACGACGCTGCGGCCTAAGCGCTAGTAAGCCCCTTTTTAAACACACAGGTCCGGTTATCTGCAGAGGTTTTAGCGGAGCGATGACACAATAGAATAGGACGATCTATTTTGTCGTAGGGAATAATAGCTGTTTGAATAAGTCAAACACGAAAAAGCCAGCTTTATCGCTGGCTTTTTTTTAACTCAATATGCCTTCAATAGGCATTTGCAAGGCCTGTGCTATCAACCAGCCCTCGGCCTTGAATAGGCGATTAACCGCGCTTGCGCAGGGTTTTTACCAGCGCAAGCAAGCCAAGGCCCATGGCCATTAAAGGCAGGCTAGGCGGCAATGGAACAGGTGCCATATTGGCTATGCCCGCGTAGCTGCCACCTAGGCTGCCCATCACGGCACCACTCACCTTTATTAGATAATCGCCACCGCTAAGCACAGTGGGCTGAATCACTGAAGTGGTTTGCACCGCATTCCCAAAACTTGTTTGGCTTGTTGCGCCACTGGTAATCAGGGCACCAATATTTAATTGGTTGCCATTTAGGCTGCCGTGGTACAACTCGCTGTTCAGTTGCAATCCAAATAATTGCGCAAAGGAAATTGACGCGGTAATACCATTAAAATTCGCCGCAGGAACAGAAAACGCATACCAGTCGGTAAATGATGTTTGTTGTGTGCTGAAGCTGTTTTGATAGGAGAGGGTTGTAGACGCGGTGAAATCGCCTAGGTCGACCATCTGGGCTGATGCCGTATGAGCCGCGCCTAAACTAGCGGCCAGTAAAAGCGGCCCTACAAAAGATTTTAATTGATAAATTGATTTGAGCGCCATGGCGATACCTGTGTTGGCTGTGATTAATAATGCGTTGAATGAGCTGGCGAGATAAAGCGCTTCGGGGCCTGGCCAGTGTAACAATGGTGATATTTTAAGTATGCAATTAGACACCTAGGTAATATAACCGACACATATTTTTAAAGGCAACATCACCCGGCTGTTTGCGAGCCTGGCACTTGCCGAGTTTAGCCTCGGTAAATTCATGGTATTTTGTAACTAATTGTTTTTATTGGGTTTAATGTTTGGTTGGGAGGTGTGTTGAGGTTTGTTTACGACAATAATTTTTTGCGACAAATGTGTACAAAATGTTTCTTTTTTGTGACAAAAAATTAGGTGGTTTAACGTTTTATTGCCTCGGTTACAGGTTCGTGTAGGGCGTGCCGATTAATTATGGGTTTTCACCCGCCTGAATATAATTTTATTCATTTTGGTCATCTGGTTGTATTAGGCCGAATTCTGCTCTTGAAAATACGGCAGTTTATGCGTCACCTAGCTGCAAAAAATCGGTGCTCAGATGCTGTGCCCCTATGGATATTCTGATTTGTGGGGGATGGCGCAGCTCGGCACCGGTTGCGCTTGCAATAACACACGCCCTTACAACTATGGTTTAGGATGTATCTTATGAATAAAAATATTTTATGCGCCCTTATAGGCGCGGCAGGATTTTTGTTTGCTGCCTACTCGGCCCATGCCGCACCGGTTAGTTTAAAAGTAGACATACAGCAAACCAATGACGACGGCAGTTTGGTCAGTGGGTTAAAAACCAGTAAAACCTGGGATTTAAGCGACGAATCACTCTGGACTCCCACCCCTTCTGACCCTGAAGTATTCGATTTGATTAATACGGGCCTTAAGTGGAAAAACAGAAGTAGCCTGGCGTTTGGTTCTGCCGCTGAAGTGTACATTAACGATCTTAAATACGACGCAGACCCGCTGCTGAGTTTTGATATTACATTAATGAACAATACAGCGTTTAATCAAACCTATTCACTTTCCTATAACACGCCTTTGCTGCCTATGCTGACGGGTGCTGTGAATGCTACATCTCAGTTAACGGCTGTTTTAACCGATGCCAATAACAACGGCACAGCTAAAATTGCTCCCCTGGCGGGCAGCAGTATTTTGCGTGCATTTGACTTTACGGTTAACGGCACTGAAATTCCAAAAAATGTTGATATAGGCAATAACTTCACTATAACAACGGGTACCGCCAGTAAAAGTTGGTCCGCCGCCAACAGCTTGGTGTGTGGCACGGGGGATTTTTCCTGTGAAACTATGTCTGCGGTATTAACCCTGACTTTGTCTAAAGGCGATAAGGTGCGGTTATACGGTGAGGTAGAGCAAATACAAGCGGTGCCTGTGCCAAGCTCTGCGCTGCTATTGGGCTCTGTGTTGGCCTTATTGGCCGGTGTGCGCCGTAAAGTAGGGAAGGCCTAGTGGTGATTTTGATTAAGGATAATCAGGCCAGGATGCCTAGTTATTTCTTAACAGCGTGTTGAAATACTGTCTTGCTAGGCCTGGCGGCGTTAAATTTGGCGCAAAAATCCCGAGGTTACACCTAGTAAATGAGTTTTTTCCGTCATATATTCCTTGCCATACCGGCGCCGCCAACCTATTTCCATAGGCTGTTAAGCACGCGCTGATTAATTCCAAATTTTGACTTTTACAAAAGTGCCTAAGTGCCCCCTTTGGGCGCAGGCAAGGGCTCCATGGCTGCGACGGTTTTGAACAAGGCAATAATTGGAATTAATCATACTGCCGGGGCGCCAGCAATGAATACACATCATTTCAGACCGTCAATCAGGCGGGTCTTGTTAATGCGCCCACAGGGATGGTTTGCCGGTGTGTTTGAAATTCTAGGTATTCTTGGCGTTGAACAGGCTACTAGGCGGTAATTATAAAAAACACCCTCCATGGCAATCCTTAATAAAAAACCCTAGCGTGATCTGCGGCGCGCAAGCCCCATGCCCATGGCGCTCAATGCTGTTAACAATAATGGCAAGGCTGCAGGCAGGGGTACGCTGCTAATGGCCTGGGGTTGGTACAGGGGTAAATCAGCCTGGGTAAAACCATATACAAATAAACGGTTTGGATTTGCTAAGCCACCCACTGAATTGAGGTAATCATTGTCATTGGCAACAACCAACGTGTGGTATTGAGTGTTGCCCACTTGTACGTCGCTACCAAAGGCAATACCTTCTAACTTGGCTGGAATTTGGTTGGCGCTGAAGCCCGCTGCGATTAAGTTGGATGTTAAATCTAAAAACTCAGTTTTGGCCACGGTTTTATTGGTTAAATTGCCAGTAATGCCTGCAACACTTTCAGCGTTGGTTAAATCGATTTGGTAGATCTTTTTGGTGGCCGCATTACTGCCATCTCCCAAGCCTTTACCATCGCGCTCTAACACCAAAAATTGGTTATTATTCACCGCTAATATTTCACTTACGCCCGAGCCATCGGTTATTTTGTAGGCGAATTCCTGTGTGCCACCGGAGGCAATATCAATTACGACTATGCGCACATTTTTGCTTTTATCTTGCAGCGCGTTAGCCTGCATTATGCCAACTAATTTGCTGCCATCGGGTGTTATGGCAAGGCCTTCCATGCCTTTATTGGTGGTGCGGCCTGCGCTATTGCCGTTTATTTCGACTGTTTCGGTGCTAAAACTCTGAGCCACTGTTAAGGATGCAGGCAGATTAAATGTGCGCAGGCGCTCGCCAGCGGCTATATCAAATTCGTATACATAGGGGCCGTATTCATCGGAAATGTACGCCGTTTTACCATTATTGCTGATGCGAATTCCCTCTGGGTCTAAACGAGCATTAGAGGGATTAGTGCTGGCGCCTGGAGCGAAATTGTCACTGCGACCGGAAAAATAATATTTGCTAGCCGTATTAACGCTGGGTACTGCCGAGGCCAAGCCTGCAGTGGCACCATAATTTAATGGGCTGCTGCTGTAAAAAAGGGTAGTGGACTCCAGTTGGGCGCTGACGCTCAAGGGTAAACTTCCGCTGCTCGCGGCGGATAAGCTCAAGCTGATTTTGTGGGCGCGCGGAATATAACTAGTGGTGTTATCGACTAAAGCACCGTTAGTATAGCTTTGGGCATTGGGGCCGCGATCGGGTAATAAATAAAACTGGTTGCCGCCAGCATAAGCAATGCCCGAACCTGTACCACCGAGTACTGCAGCGCTGACACCGGATTCGAGGGCATAATTTAGCCCGGATAAATCGGTGGTGCCGTTAATTTCGCCTACACCTAATAAAATAGGGGCGGCTTGGCTGGCCGTGGATGCCACTGCCAGCATTATTGCACTTATTGGTTTTAATACACTACGCATAACTACCTCTTATAGGTTAAATGTAAATCGACCGCAGGCTGTTAAATTGAGCGCTAGGCGCTTAATTACAGGGTTAGGCCTGCGCGAGACGAGCGTAAGTGGCTTTAATGACAGTTAGGTGGCAGTTAAATGATGGTTTCAAAAAATTTCTGTGCGAAAATCAGCAGGCGTTGGGCAGTTGCCTGGATTTTTCAACCCTTTTGCCGCGAGGGTAGGGCAAAGGGCCACCTCCGGGATTTCACCTATCCAGCGTTTGCTTAGTTTTTTCCGCGCTCATTCGGTCATTTATACTGTATAAACGCCGATTTTCGGCTTAGGCATCCTGCCTCGCGCCACCTCGATTTCGATGCAGATAAAATTCAATCTCCTGTTGCAATGGGTTCGTCCTGCGCTCTGTAGTCGCCTGGGCGAAAATGCCTTGTGATTATCACGAGGATTGAATTTCCAGCGGTGCCCCGTAGTTAATAAGTCGATTTTTTTGCCCGTATTGAGGCATCATTTTAATGTCATGTTTGTTAAAAATCCGCCGCAATTAATTCATATATCGTTCACCCGTCTGACATCTTTTTTTTTTAGTCTTGAGGGAAATCATCATAAGGGCATGTTTATGTGGCGAAGCTATTGGGTAATTATGGCCGCAAGCCTTGCGGCAACTGTGTTACCGGTGCAGGCTGAGGTGTATTTTTCAGAATATATCGAAGGCTCAAGTAATAACAAAGCGCTGGAAATTTTTAACCCGGCCGCCCAAGCTGTGGATTTAACAGGCTATAGGGTGGAGATTTATTTTAATGGCAGCACAACCCCAAGTTTGGGTATTAATTTAGTCGGAAGCGTAGCCCCTGGCGGTGTGTTTGTATTGGCCCAAGCGAATGCGGTGGCCGCTATTACGGCTAAAGCCAATCAAACCAACAGTGCCAGTTGGTTTAATGGCAATGATGCCGTGGTATTAAAAAAGAACGGTCAGGTTATTGATGTCATTGGCCAGGTGGGTGCCAACCCAGGAGCGGAATGGGGCAGCGGATTAGCGAGCACGGCTGATAATACGCTGCGACGTAAAACCAGCGTCACCCATGGTGATGCGGTTGCAACAGATGCATTTAATCCTGCAGATGAATGGGATGGATTTGCGCTCGATAGCTTTGATGATTTAGGCACCTATGTGGCAGCCAATAACGGTGGTACTAATAATTCTTCGCTCGCCGCGTGTGGCAGCGCATCTACAGCCTTGCATAGCCTGCAGGGCAGCAGTGATACAAGCCCACTCTTAGATACACAGATTCAAACCGAGGCTGTTGTCACCGCAGTTTTTCAAGGGGCAGGTCAGTTAGGTGGTTTTTTTATGCAGGCAAGTGATGCGGAAGCTGACGCTAGCCCTTTAACTTCGGAAGGTATTTTTGTGGTATCCACGACGCAGGTGGCCGTTGGGGATCGTGTGCGTGTTTTGGGGCAGGTGAAAGAGACCTTTGGTTTAACCCAAATTCAGGCCCAAGCCTTGGCTATCTGTAGTGGGCAAAATCCGCTGCCGCAGGCTCAATTAATGAGTTTGCCGGTCGATCAGCTAAATCAGTTCGAAGCCTTAGAAAGTATGCGGGTGACGGCGGCTCAACCCTGGATGGTAAATGAAACGTACCAGCTCGGCCGCTATGGGCAAATTTTATTGGCCAATGGACGATTGTACCAGCCTACCCATTTGGCTTTGCCGGGTGCGCAAGCGGCCACAATCGCAGCGCAAAATCTGCTGAATCAAATTGTGTTGGATGACGGCAGTAATCAACAAAACCCCGATCCTGTGCAATTTCCCGCGCCGGGATTAAGCGCGTTAAATACGCTGCGCAGTGGCGACACCCTAAGCCAGTTAACGGGGGTGATGTCCTTTGATTTTGGCGTGTACCGAATTTTACCTACACAAACGCCCTCTTTTGTTGCGACGAACCAGCGTGCTGAGCAGGCGCCGTCATTTGCAGGCGCTAATTTGCGCGTGGCGAGTTTTAATTTATTAAACTTTTTCAACGGTGATGGTGCTGGCGGAGGTTTTCCAACTGCGCGGGGCGCTGATAACAGCTTAGAATTGTTGCGCCAAAAAGCTAAACTGCTCAGTGCATTGGCGGGATTAAATGCTGATTTAGTGGGTGTTTTGGAGGTGGAAAACGATGGTTATGCCTCCACCAGCGCACTGGCTGAGTTGGTGCGGGATTTATCGGCTTTTACTGGGCAAAATTGGCAATTTGTTCACCCAGGGGTGAATAAAATAGGCACAGATGAAATCGCTCCGGGTATTATTTACCGCAGTGATAAAGTGCGCGTTATTGGCCAGCCAGCCTTATTAACCTCAACCGTGGATGCGCGTTTTATCGATACTAAAAATCGCCCGGCGCTTGCTCAGTCGTTCCAATTAATGGCCACAGGTGCGGCGTTCACAGTGAGTGTTAACCATTTTAAATCCAAGGGCTCTGACTGCCTAGATGTGGGTGACCCGGATGTCTTGGACGGGCAGGGTAATTGTGCGCAGACTCGATTAAAAGCGGCTCAGGCGCTAACTGCTTGGTTGGCTGCACATCCCACTGGAATAATCGATAGTGACTATTTAATTGTCGGCGATTTAAATTCTTATGCTCAGGAAGATAGCATTAGGCATTTAAAGGCAGCAGGCTTCACCGATTTAATGGCCCAATATGAAGGTGAGCAGGCTTATTCCTACGTATTTGATGGCCAGGCCGGTTATTTAGATTACGCGTTGGCAAGCCCAAGCCTTAAAAATCAAACCCTCGCTGCGCACACCTGGCATATTAATGCTGATGAACCCCTGGCACTGGATTACAACCTGGAATTTAAATCCGCTGCTCAGCAGGTAAATTTTTATGCGCCCAATCCATTTCGTTCTTCGGATCATGATCCCTTGGTTGTAAGTCTTAAACTGGTGGCCGATTTAGACGGCGATGGCGATGTGGATCGCAATGATGTGGCGATTGTTACTGCAGGCCGCAATACTCAGGTTCAGGGGTTCGATCGGCGGGATATTAATGCCGATGGTGTCATTAATTTAGTGGATGCCCGTTTGTTGGCTGTGCAATGCACGCGGCTTAACTGCGTACCTTAAGCGGCTACCGTGCGCACAGGCAATAGCTTCGTCGCAGGCCCCACGCCTGCGACGACTTTGAAAAAGAGTTAATACCAAAATGTGCGGGCGGCTCTTAAATCATGGGTGGCAGTTGTGCCGCGAACTTAAAAGGTGAATAGTATGAATGTTAATAATGCGCTGTTGTTTTTGTTGATCATTTTTACACCCATTTCGCATGCAGCGAGCATTTATTGGGTTGGGCCTGATCAAGTCGCCGCTGGCGAATCTTTTTTCTTGGATGTCAATTTGGTTCGGCAGACAGATGTGGTAGCTGGTTATGATATGAATGTGCACTACGACCCGCAGGGGTTTAAATTCAATGGTGCTTACTTTGGTTCTGCATTAGGCTCGGATGCCGAAGGTTTACAACAATGGAGTCAAGTCAATGATGGTGAGATTAATCTTTTTGGGCTGTCCTTTTTGCCCGAACAGAGTCTCACTCAGTTGCAAGCGCCGCCCGTCAATTTATTTTTCTTGGATTTCACGGCCCGTAGTCCGAGGGATGTTCCCTATAATTTTTCAGTTGAGGTTAATGAGGTGGTATCCGCCGCAGGCGAGCCCTTATCGCTAGAAAATACGGTTGCGCAAGTACAGGTGGTGCCCTTGCCGGCAGCCTTTGGATTTTTGTTAGCAGGAATGAGTAGTTTACTGGCGTTTCGTCGTAAGCGGTTGTAGATCTCTAGTGTCTGTGGTTTGAACACTGGTGTGCCTTATTTAATTTGCTATCGCTAAGGCTGTTGGACAATACCGCCGGAGTTTACAAGGTCTTATTTCTTGAGTCCTTGAGAATGATCAGAATAGAAATCTTCGGTTTGGGCACCGAAATCGCTGTGGCTCCTGGTACTTTTTGCCGGCCGCAATGGGGCAACCACTAGGTTGGCCCTACAAATTTCTTAACCAAGGGACATGGCTCCCTTTGGGCCAGGAAAGGGCGATGGCGCTAGGGTTAACCAAGTGACATTGCCTCCACCATTTCACCTGTTTTTAATCCCTAAACTATAAATCCTCCGTCGGTTTCATCCCTTCACCCGTTTATTAAATTAGCCCAAAGGGTATGGAAACCTTGCCATTTAGGTCACAATAGTGGCTTTTTCTTAGCTGTGAACCCTGCGTGAGGGGATATTTATGAGAGGCAAATGGATACTGTGCAGTTTGGCGTTGGCGGTGTTAGTGATTCGACCTGTGTGGGCTAACGACACCAGTTCGGGCGATGTTAATGGCACACTCGTTTTTATGCAGCAACCTAATATAAGTATGGAAAAAGAAGTACTGTTAATCAGTGAACACGCCGTGGAGGTGGAATACATTTTTCTAAATACCGGCAAAGCATCGATCAATACTCAGGTTACCTTTCCTATGCCGCCCATCTATATAGGGATCAGTGATCATAATTCCTTGGACGATTTTAAACTCTGGGTGAATGATAAACCCCAAGTAACGAGCCAATTATTGGTAGTGAAAATGGCTGATGGGGCTGATATTTCGTCGCAGTTTGCACAATTTAACTGGACCCCTGCCGAGGTTAAAGCCTTTGTTGAAGATCAAGTGGCGCCCGCTAAAAAAACGCCTTTACCCAAAGCCTGGTTCGATCAAGAGGGCACGCCGCGTTTTACCATGAGTTATTATTATTCCTGGCAGCAGAATTTCCCGGCCGGGCAAGTAACCAAAGTGCGCCACAGGTATAAACCCAGTGTGGACACGGGCGTGCCTATGCCCGCGGAGTTGATTGTTAAAGACATGATGAAACAAGCCTGTATCGATGCGGCCACCCAGGCTGGGATTAAAAAACGTGAAAGCCCTGTAGGAATAAATTGGGCGTATCTGCGCTATATCTTGCTGACCGCCAATAATTGGCAGGGGCCGATTAAATCCTTTGAGCTGACGATTCAAAAACAACATCCGCAGCAGATAATCAGCCTGTGTTTTGATGGTGAGCTAAAGAAAATAGACCCTTTAAGGTTTAGATTTTCGGCTAAGGATTTTACCCCTCGGCAGGATCTTAATATTTTATTTTTAGCCAAACCCCTTTAGCTGCTTTGGCCCCGTCGTCTGATCTAACCGCGTGTTGAAATACTACTTTGTTAGGTCTGGCGGCGTTAAATGTGGCGATTTCCTAAATGTAAAACCCAGTTTTTTGCCGCATTTGCCTTGCCAGGCCGTCGTCGCCAACCTATTCCATCAAGCTGCTTGGGTTAATGGCCAGTGAATAAATACCGTAACCTAAGCCGTCCACCAATAACGCACAATATGAAAAAACACCGGGGCGGCAAAACTTAAGGAATCAACCCGATCTAACATGCCGCCGTGGCCTTCAATTAACCAGCCCCAATCTTTTACGCCCCGGTCTCGTTTAATGGCGGAGAGCACAAAACCGCCAAAAAAGCCCAGCACATTAATCGTTAAGGCTATGAGGGCGGCCTGCCAGAGGTTAAACGGTGTTAACCAAAAAAGGCTGGCACCCAAGGCGGTGGAAGTTAATACACCGCCGATTAACCCCTCTAGGGTTTTGGAAGGGGAAATATTCGGTGAGATTTTGCGTTTGCCCAGTAATTTGCCCCACACGTATTGAAATACATCGCTTGATTGCACCACCAGAATTAAAAATGCCACCAGGTGTAATTGCCGCCCCTCGAAATTCGGTATGGATAACATTAAAAGGGCGGGGATGTGGGAAATACAATAAACACAAATCATTAGGCCCCATTGCACTTTGGCGGCGCGCTCTAAAAAACGTGTGGTGTCGCTGCCGATAGCGGCGGAGATGGGCAATAATAAAAAGCCATAGACGGGTATTAAAATCATAAATAAGCCTACCCAGTGAGTGCTGATCAGCCAATATTGCAGGGGCAGGAAAAAGAAAAAACTCCACAGTAATGCCCGGTGATCCCCCCGGCGGGTGTGGGTTAAGGAGACAAATTCCCGCAGGGCTTGAAACGAAATAAAGGCAAATAAAACCACTACACCCACTTCCCCTGCGGCCATGGCGAGGGCCAACACACCCACCATGACCCACCAGGCATTGGTGCGGGCATTTAAATTTTCCACCAGGCTTTTAGCCCCATCTGTTTGGGCGCGCATTTTTAGGCCTTGGCCGATAAGGCTTGCCAGGATTAAAACGGCAAACACACCGGTATACAGGTGCACGAGGGTTGCGGTTGATTCGCTAAGGTTCATGGCAGGCTCTGGGCTAAATAAATTTAATTCAGGGGGGCGAGATTTAATAGTGCGGTGCGGCTGCGCGCGAGAAAATCCTGGCGGGATTCGTCTTCATGAATTTTTATGGCTTCGCCAAAAATTAAGGTGCATAACAAAGGCACTGGAATAAATGCCCCTTTGGGCATGACGCGGCCGAGGTTTTCAATCCACACTGGCACAAACTCCACCTGGGGGAATGCCTGAGCGAGGTGATAGATACCACTTTTAAACGGCAATAATTCATCGCCGAGGTTGCGTGTGCCTTCTGGGAAAATAATCAGCGAATCGCCGGCTGTGAGGGCGTTACTCATCAGGTCTATGGGGTTGGGTTGGTTGCGGCTGAGATTGCGGGGGATTAATACACTGTTGAACACTTGCTCGCCTATGTAGCGGCGCAAACGGCTGGCGTGCCAATAATCGGCCCCAGCCACAGGCCGGGTGGTTTTGCGCAGAGCAGGCGGCAGGCTCGCCCAGAGGGTGAGAAAGTCGCCGTGGCTGCGGTGGTTGGCAAAATACACCCGCTGGGAAGTAGACGGCGGTTGCTGCCAGATGGGGCGAGTGCCGGTCATCAATTGGGTAAAACCGCAGAGGCCTGCGGCGGCCAGGGCTTCAAAGGCCATGGTGAATGTCTCCTGGGGTTTATGGTGCGCGTATTTAAAGGCTGCTTAGCAGTGCCGCTGCGAGCAATATCAGCTGGCCCAGTAGGCAGCCCGCCTGGCATTTGAGTAACCGCAAGGCCCCTTGCACGCGGGCGTCCAAAGGCCTTGGCGGCGCACTGGGTTTGGGGGCGAGCTTGAGGCTATACAGGGCTTGATCCAAATAGCCTAGCTCAGTTACTAGGGTATCTGCCTCGCACTCAGAGTTGAGCCTGGCCGCAAGCAGGGCGAACAAGCGCGCATCCAATAACACGCGCAAGCCATAGTAGCTCTGGCCTAAAAATGCCATGCCCGCCCCAGCGAGGTAGAGCAAAACATCCATACCCAGAGTGTGAGGGTATAGGACTACAAGAGCTGTAGTGAGCAGTGCCAGTGCGCCGCCCGCCCAGCTGAGTGGCGTGCCAAGGGATAACGCGGCCGATGTGGTGGCGGCCAGGCAGGCGGCGGCTTTAGTGTTCATAGACTGGCCTTGCCGGTACGGCCGCAAGCGCCGCCTGGTGGGCGGGGCTGAGGACTATGGCAGGCTTGACTGCACGCAGCGCTGCTTCAGCCTCGGCAGAATTTGAGCTGCGCCCGCTGTGGAGCAGCCAAGCGATGACCGCGCTGGCCGAGCGGGAATAGCCCAGGGCGCAGGACACCAATATGGGACCTTCCCGGCGGTGGTGTTCGATGGCTTGGGCTGCTTCTATTAGCTGCTGGGTGCTGGGCGGCACCAAATCCAGCCAGGGCAAACTCAGCACCTGCCAGGTGCCTTCTGGGGTGCATAGTTCAGGAGCGAGATCTAGCACACAGCCAATGGCGTGGCGGCGCAAAACGCCTGCATCCGGTGCCCGCCCCAGCCAAACTCCTTCGGTCACCTGCACAGGCTCTGGCGCCCGCCGGGTCCACAGCCGGGAGTTGAGCCATGCGGCCAGCGTATAGGGCGCGAGTAAGACTTCAACGGCCAGGCTGCGCTGGCCCGCAAACTTCTGAAAACCCGCCGCCCCCCAGGCGCCATACATGCCCGCCACCAGGGCGAGTGCAATGGATGGCCACAGCAGCCACCAGGCCCAACCGCCCATTCCCACCGCGAAGGCACAGGCAATAAGGGCCGCGCAGGCGTACAAAGCGGCCAAACGTACCGCTGGCGCATGTTGGCGAATTAGGCTTAAAGGGCAGGCGGTGCGCTCTGGCCATAGCCACAGGCACAGCAGTCCTACGGCCGCTCCGCTGGGCAGGTCAAAAAAGTGGTGCTGATGGGTGGTGAGTACCGAGAGGCCAATCAGCCCACACCAGATATGCGCGCCCCAACGCCAGGGGCTGGGCAGCTTACACAACTGGGCCCAGATAATAACGAGAAGGCTGATGTGCAGGGAGGGCGCCTGGTTGTAGGGCTCGTCCATGCCGGTAAGCACTTTAAAAAACGGCCCGAAGAAGCCCTCCACCACCGGGCGGTCGAAACTGAAGCGCAGGGGCAGGCTAATAAAAAACACGATGGAGATCAGCTGCGCGGTTAGCAGCCGCAAGGCGTGACGGTCCACCTGGTGCGCTCCCCGGCAGAGCATAAAAGACAGGCCGTACAGCAGGTCGATGCTCCAGTAGGGGATCACCGTCCAGGGGATAACGGGAATGCTGTGCTCCCAGCCAAAGGCCATGCTGGCGGTGATGCCGCGCTGCTTCGCCAGTTGGTTACACAGGCCGTAGGTGATGAAAAAAAACGGCCCCAAAAACGCCAGCCACAGCAGGCTACGCCCCCAGAGTATGCCGCGAGCGTCGGTGGCGATGGGCTCGCTGGGGCCAGTAAAGACACGCATGGATCTATCCTAGCCGGCGGGCTAAGGAGACAGTAAAAATCCCCCATTCATCAATGCGCTGGGTGATTTTTTCAAAGCCCGCCGCCGCCACCAATTGGTCCATCTCCACCTGGCTGCGCCTGCGCATCACCCAGGCCTCGCCGCCGCGGTGGCTGGTGAGGGCGCGGGCGATAAACTCCAACTGCGGATGCCACGGCTGGCCGGTGTACACCAGATACCCGCCGGGCTCCACGGCATCGGCCATGCCTGCAAGAGAGGTGCGGATCATCTCGTTACTGGGGAAGAGTTCATACAGGCCGGAGACTATGCCTAGGGTGGGCTTAGGGCTGACCGCCGCGATACTGGCGCGGTCAAAGGCATCGCCCAAATCAAAGCGGGCGATCGAGCCCAACCCCTTGGCCTGAATAAGGGCGCTGCCAGAGGTTTGGTTGAGGGGGCTGTAGTCCCGCAGCACTATGGATTCGGGCGGCTCACCCTGGGTGAGGGCTTCCAGTACATAACGGCCGTGGCCTGCGGCAATATCCAAAATCCGCACCGGCCGCCCGGCCTGTTTCAGCTCGGCCATGGCCAGTTGCAGCAACTCTTCCATATGCACCTTGCGTTGGCGGATGCCACGCCAGCCGATGGCATTTAAATACTGAGCATCCACCAGGCGGCCGATGGGGCCTGCCCCCGCTGGGGTGTTGCGGTAGACGTAATCTAAGGTGCTGCCTGAGTCAAAGCCGGTGGCTTGGCCCAGTTTTATGCCGTCCGATAGCAGGGCGCCCAGGCGCATATTCAGCCGCGCCATGGCCCAAAAAAGTCCTTTAGGGCTGATGGGGCTTAAAGGCTTGCCCAGGCGCTGGGCTTCCTCAAAGGAGGCGCCGGATGTGTCCGCATCCAGCAGCGGCACTGGCACCATGGGCGACGCAAACTGGCGCAGAATAAACGCCCGCACCTTAGCCACCGCCGGGCCGCGCTCCCGCTCGCCGAGGGTGTCGTGGTAAAACCCGTCCAATAAATGTTGTTCTTTAACACTGGAGCCTAGGCGTTCAAAAAATGTCTGCTGGGGTTTTTTATGCACCACCCAATCGGCACAGGAAATTAACAATTGCGTGGGCAGGGTAATGGCTTGGGCGTCCGCCACTATTCGCTCAGCGGTGGAGTACAGATCCAACAACACATTCACCGAAATAGCGCGGGCAATTAAGGGGTCAGTTGCGTAGGATTTTTGCCGCTCCAGATCGTGAGTTAAATAACTGGGTTTAACATAACTATTTACGAAGAAGTTGCCGATGATTTTGTGCAGCAGGTTCAAACCTGCGCGGGCGAAGGGCACATACAGCTTGATATCAAAGGCGGGGGAGGCTAACACCTGGCAGCGAATGGCCGGTGCATAGTCGTGCACCCAGGTGGCTACCAGTACAGCACCCACACTCTGGCCCAGCACCGCCATATCGGCATAGGCAATGTCATAGGTGCTGTGAATATGGTCGATAAACGTCTGTACATCCCGTACCGAGGCGGCAAAACTCGGTGAGTAACCCCGCTCCCCCGGCGATTTCCCATGCCCCCGCGCATCCCAGGCGAACACATCGTAATCCGGCAGGTTAAGCTCATCGGCTAAATGGCCAATCCGCGCAGAATGCTCATGGCCGCGATGGAATAACACCACACAGCCGCGCCGTTGATTGGCACTGGGCCAGTGGCGGTAAAAGAGCGTTTGGTGATCGAAGGTGGTGAAGTTGGCTTCGCGACAGTGTCGTGGGGTATGCATACAGTCTCCTTGCATAAGCCTCGGGGCTAAATCCTATGGTGATGCCATAGCACAGACCCAAGTAAAAAAGTGATAGTCAGGTGCGGGCCGCTGCAGTCAGAGGCGATGGCCTCAGTCAGCGGGCAGCAACACTAGCCTAAATGCCGCCAAATAACAGCCAATTTTTAGTCCGCCCAGTATTTGGGGTGACAGGTAGAGGATTTCAGTCGCCACACCTCTATGGGCGGGTGGCAAACACAACCCCGGCCCGAATCCGTTTCACACAATTAAGCGCCATCAAAACACACAGCACTATGGGCAGGGCCACAAGCCAGGCCGGCAGGTTCAAACCTAATCCCACCGCAAGCCCTAAGGCGCCAAACACAAATGCCCGGTCGCTTTTACCCATGGGGCCGTCATAGGCTCGCGGCGCCTTAACCATAGGCCCCAAAGCGCCCGCCAGTTCAGACACTGCCGCGAACCACACCACCGCGCCGATCAGCCAGAGGTTAAAGGGTGCAATCAGCGCAAAGGGCAGATACAGCGCTGCATCGGCTATTACATCCGACAGCTCGTTTAAATAAGCCCCCAGGGCCGACTGCTGGCCAAATTCCCGCGCCAACATGCCATCAACCGCGTTAAATGCCATGCGCACAAACATCCACACCGGCACCAATAAAAAAAGCGCCCGCATTTGTTCCCCCCAGAGCAACAAAGCCGCTCCCAAAGCCAGGGAAATAAATAAGGCGGCCAGGGTAACGCCATTGGCCGTAATGCCTCCCTGAGCGCAGCGGCGCACCAAGGGCCGCAGGCAATTTTGAAAGGCGGGTTTAAGTTGATAAATACTTAGCAAGCAAGCTCCTTATCTGCGTAACAGCATTAGCGCGTTACAAAAAATGGGGCGGCCAGCATAAAGCTTTTACCCAGTAGTGCCCAGCGTTGGACGCAATTGGCGAACTCGGGTGCGAAGGCGCATCGGGTGAGGGTACAAAATTATTTACCACAAGCGCGAAGGTTTAGCTTTCTATTGACTAAACCCCACATGCTGCCGATAAGGCGAATCCTTGCCCCAGGTGAAAGTTTCGGTGTAATAGTGAAAAATATTTAAAAATGTAATTAAGCCAAGAGCAATTTTGATCGGTTTATCACTGCCAAATAATTCTAGTGCCATCCACTGAAGAGAATGATCCAGTTGGTAGAGTAAACAATAAGCCATAATAATAAACCCCAGCGGCCAAGCCGCCACCCAGCGCACCTGCTTCGGCACAGTCTTGCGGTTTTGTATCAGGCGGTTTTTATCGTGAGTGATATAAATATAAAAGGCAGTAATATCATGAATCACGCGGGGCGCCAAGGCTGCAAAAAAATAATAATCGGCAAAATATAAGCCCGTGGCTATGCCGATTAACAGGCAATTCCCCCACAAAAATAACTGCGCTTTAGCTCCTTGCTGCTTAATTCGGACGTGCCAATAGAAGGTAATGCTCAGATGAAGGCTTAATAACAGCAGAATGCTTGTCTCTAATAGTACAAGTTGGTTGGAGCTGAAGATACTGTGCTGAAACATGCAGTTGTATACCAGTATGGCGGCAAGAATACTTGACCAGCTCCAAATGGTGTACCAAGGCCCCGACATGCGACAGAGCATATTGGCGATGCCAAATTGTTGTTTTAACAAATGGGCGGCGCTAACACCGGCAATAATAAAAAACATCGCGCTATAGGAAAGGGTTTGAGCGCAAATTAGCAGTGCAGCAAGAATAATCGCGCAGGCGGCCCATAACCGGTGCTTGTAATGCTGATAGTAGTCACGGCAACCGATTAAAATCGCCGTGCTAGCCAAAATATGCGGCAGGCCAAAAACCGAATTAAGAATAATATGGTCCTGGGGAAATGTGGGTAGGTTATCGCGCAGTGTAAAACCTAATACACAATAGTCTAATAAAAAGGCCAATAAACAAAAGGGGATAACCGCATAAAACCATAAAAGGGTGCGGAATGACACAGTGTGTGCAAGGGGGTTAGCCATAAACTTCCTTTAAGGGCGTGAGTACTAAAGGTTTTATGTTATATGGAACCTATAGTGCCTAATGCTGAGCCTGTCTCATTTGTCGCTGGAAGGACGCTACTTTATTGCTCTGCAATATTAATTGAGATGCTGCCCAACCAATAATAAAGAATACATAGCATTTCAGATACGCCGTAAATATTTCCTTGTAGGCTCGTCAAAAAGGTCCCTCTTTTTGACGGTCTGAAATACTATGTATTCGTTATTTCCGCCAAGCTAGTATGTGTTAAATTCCATGGGTGTGTTATGGCTAGGTGTGTGTTGGGTTGGAATTGAACGCGTAACGCAAGCTGCAAGCATCGCCCTGATTTGGGCTTAAGTATTAGTCCAGTCCCTCGCTTGGGATGCTCTGATTACTTCCATTTTTGCGCTTTTCAAAACCACCGGAGTACCTCCCTGTAGCTCCTGCGTGGGCTCCATGCTCGTGAGGGTTTTGTGAAAAAAGCAAAACCTAGACTCAATCAGAGGCTACCTAGCTAGCTGCGTGTTAAAAAACATATCAGCGTTAACAGCAGATCCCCTCTATTCTTAAAATTATCTCGCCGACAATCCAGCGCATCATTGTGACTTAAGGCCCGAGAATAGTGCCTGCAATGTCCGGCAGCGTATAGCAGGTCTAGGATAGCTGATGGTTAGTTAGAGGTTTTGGCCAGACATTGAGGGGTCGAATAAAGCCCAAGTTGAGCGGGCATGGCATGATTATCGACAGCTATTGTTGAAAGGCTAGCTTCATCCATAATTTGTGCTTTAGTGAGTTGCAAAAACTCACTTGGAACATCCGGAATCTGCCAGGTGTTCTGGTCATTTTTCGTTGTGGCTAACCAGGTAGTATTTCTCTGTGCCATTAGTATAAAGAGATCGGCCTTAAAATGTGGTTCAGGTTGCCAAGAAATCACGCCTTTTAGTGGATCATTTTTGGCATCCATGATGGCGATATTAGGGCGATTTATTTCTATCGGGTTAGGCAAGCTACTGCCTAATTCCTGCGTGAAATAACACAAGCTTACTCCCTGTTGGTATGAATAATTGAGTGAGTAATTATCCGCTGTTGTAGTGGCGGCAAGCTCTATAAAGCCGCTTGCATCACCATCAATTCTTGTTATGCCAATATCCCCCCAAAAATTGCTCGTTACCGCCAAGGTGCCATTAGTTCCTGCGCCTTCCTTTGGGTTAAATTGCCAGGGTGTACTCACATAAGGATTATTAACACTTAGGCTTAGCCCTTTCATGTCGTCTTGGGCTAGGTATGGTAGCGTGGCCTGGGCAAAGGCGATTTTTTTGCCTTGGTCATCAAAAGCCACAGCAGAAACGCCAATGTAGGCAGTGGATATGCGGGCAATTGCTACCGATGTGGAGTTGGCTTTTGGATTTGCAATGGCCAGTTCCTGCCCACCTGCAGATAAGGTGATTTTGTTAGTATTGGACGGGAAGTCCTTGAGTATGATGGGGCCGTAATCTCGAGGGGGCGCCGAATCAGCAGTGGTTCTTACGTCTTGGACAGACACATCATTTAGATCCTCAAGCGTTTCAAAGGCTATCCCTTCACGCAAGGTGCGGGCTTGAGAGATCGCTAGCGCTTCTTCTTGAGTGATGGCTGCCCGCTCGGGGCGAGTGGTTTCATTAAAGTGCGTAAAAATATATGTAATTCCGCCTGGATAGGCCGTATTAACTATTCGACCTGCCCAGCCCCAGGAGACAGTGTTGGTAGCTGAATTTATATAAACTCGGCCCTGGCTATCCGGCGTGTAATATTGAGCGATAGTTTTATTGTCAGCTTGATAGCGCCATACGCTGAGTTTATTCTCGCCGTTTGCATTCAATTGCCACATCGTTTGACTGTCGAACTGAACCATCATTTGATAGTAACCATTACCCTCGCAACTAGCCAAGAGTGTGGCCGCTACTGTGGCCAGTCCCATTTGCTTGAGCAAAAAGTACCTGCGCATAAAATCCCCCGTTCCTCTAGCCGTAATTATTGAACGTTAAACCTTAAACTGTGTTAAGCGAAGAGAGCTGAACGATTGTGCAGTTTTAGTGTTTAGCAATTCTGATAGTAAAAGGGCTGAGCAGATAAATATAGTATTTCCTTTGGCCGGATTAGCCATTTGCGTGGGCGGTCTCAGCAGAATCTAAATACGTTAATTTACGTATTTACTTGGTTGCATAATTGCTGTACCGGTTCAGTTTATGAGGGCCGCTCCTCTGTTTCGAACGGCCAAATACCAAATTAGCTCATGGCTCAAATCATTATTCGCTAGGTGAATATGTTGGGGTGATCTCTAGCAGCGTAATGAAATACCCCCTTGCTAGGTCTGGCGGCGTTAAACTTGGCGAAAAAACCTCATTTACTAGGTGTGAACTCGGCAATTACACCCTACCTTCTGCATCCATGCAGTCGTGCGGTATTGCGCCAAATTTGCCTTGCCGTACCATTGCCACCAACCTATTTCAACAAACGGCTAGTCCATATATGAGAACTGATATCGCTGGCTTGCAGGCTGCGTTGGGGAATAGCGCGATCATTTAGTACATTGGTACTGCGGTATCTCAAATAGCCGCAGGTGTCTCAGCGACCTGCTGGATTAGCCGTGCGCTCCTTTGCTTGGATAATTTATTTCACCTCAACGTCTAATGAGTCTTTGGCCAGTAAAAATGTGTGCTGATGCACGGCCACAAACCCTATGCTGTGTACGCCTGGCGTCGTCGCTTTAAATGTAAAGGTATTATGCTCGCCGCCGGTCCATAAAATAGCGGTGGGTAATTGAGTGGGTTGGAGTATCTGCCAGCCGGGCAATAAGCTATTCACTGTGACAGAAAATTCACCGCCTACCGACGCCTGCTGCTGTTTAGGAGCCAGGGTAAAGACGGGTTTTGTATCCATCGGGCGCGCTTGGCGATGGGCCAATAGCGTTTTTAAAAGTGCTTGCGCTACAGGGCGCACATCGGCTGTATCAATAGCGCTTAGGTCTACATAAAAATTGGCCACCAGAAAAGTGCAGAACGTCTGTTCGCTGGTGTATTTAGGGATAAAAAATAAATCGGCGGTTGAGTGAATGGGTTTGGCGTTTACGCTGGTGTTATTCGTCAGTGTTAGTGCGCGCACAATGCTATCAACTCGCCCCTGCCAGTCTTTTGCCAGCAGAGAAACCACTTCAATTTTAATCTGATGAATACCCGATCTGAGAATTCCACTTGCACTTGCGCCCATGCCAAAATCAGCGCTGATAGCTGGCTGCAGTTGCCCCTGCCAAATAACGCCTTGGTCATCTTTGAGATGTGCCAATGCTGCAGGCCAATCCATCTCGATAAACGCTGGGGCGGGGGCCTGGCTGATGAGCGCGGGATAATTAATGTCTTTTTTAAATGCGTCTATTAACGGTTGGTTAAATGTTAAATCAAGGCTCATAGCGGGCTGTCCAGGTAGCAAAATCAATAGAAAAAATAATGTATAAATGGCTTTATTCAACACTTGCCACCCCGCGCCCCATGGCTGCGATGGTAATAATTCCTGCGGCTGTGCCCCGATCGGCGGCGTTATAACCTGCTGGCATCACATCATCTATAGTCGCCGCTACATAGCCTTTGCGATCTACCGTGCCCACTACGGGGCCCGCACAGGCATCGTGTATTTTAGCGGTAAATTCGCAAAACATATGGTTGCCAAATGCCGAGCGATTGGTGCTTTGTGGGTCCACCACTAAATAGTCCTTTATGGGCGTATTACGTGGGAAGGGATTATTGCAGCGCCCCCAGCCTACCAGGTTAACCGGTTTTATAAAGCCAAAAGGCTGCAAAAATAAGCCATCCACAAAGATACCCAATGCTCCGGAAAACACAATCACTGCATAGGCCTGATCATAACAATTTACCTCGCCACTGCTGGGATCCATATAGGCCTTAAGTTTAAATCGAGTAGTTGCGCCACCAAAATGTGCGGCACCGCGAGCAACATCATATTTATGGTTCGGCAATGTAAAGCAAGCCCGCGTTACTTCTGCCACGGCATTGCTGGTCGATGTCATGCTTTCAAAACGCCCTTTGCTAAATAGGAATCGCAAGGCCTCAATCCACACTCCTTTGGGGCTAAAAAATGCCTGGCTGGCAGGATCGGCAAAAACAAAAAATAATTCAACCGGCGTACGCCCAATGGATAAGGATCGATCAGTTGCCTCAATACCCCAAGAAATTGGCCCTTTCACCCAGCTTAAATAGGCGGGGGCACTGGTGGATTTTACCTCCACACTGTGTTCTCCCGAAGATAATGGAATACTACCTTCAAACACAACACTACCTTTGAGTACCCCGATTAATTTACCATTACCCGAGTAATTTTTGCTGGTAACTTTAACTTTCACCTTAGCTTTATGCGGCGCTTTATTAAACGCAAATACCGCAGCCTTTGCAGAAAGGCCTTGCCCATCTACAGCGGCCGGCCAATGGGGTGGCGTGATTGTGGATTGATTTAGACAGGCTTTAAAAGGTTGTAAAAATTCAACTTCCAGTACGCTTGCCGATAATTCCTTATCGGGGTCGTCTTTGGTAATGCTGACATTTACGCTCTCACCAATTTGTGTCATAGAGTGTGAACCGTTGAGTAAATTTCTTAAATTAATTCCGATATTTTACTTTTTAATAAGCGCCTGAGTGGGGCGCTTGAATTTCATCCTGGTCGCCGTGCTTGCGGCGAGTGTAAAAAATAAAAATGTATTAACCGGAGGGCTTTTATTGCTGGGGTAATCATCTGTGGCCCTAAATAGAGTTCGTTTTGGTTTGGGTTTATCAAGTGGTTATTGAGCAAATGGCTTCTATAGTTAGCTATAATTCTTTCGTGTTGTACCGCTTAGCAATTATTCGATGGCTATGGACTCTAGCACCACCGCGCTGCGGCAACCAAAATCAGCGCTGCAGCTAACTAAATAGGCATCGGTGTCTGGCTGTTGCAATAAATCCCTAGCGGCCAAGGCAACCAGTGCCGGAGCGCTAGCGGCACCTAAATCGCCGATGCTATCGGCGGGGTGGTGCAGGGTTAAATTTGCCTTTAGGGCTGCTGCATTACGCACTCTAGCTACGCCCAATTCGCGGGCCCAATAACGTTCACCATTCATGCTGGAATATATTGCACTTATAGGGCGAGGCGAGGCGCTTTGCTGTTGATAGTGTTGAAGTGCCGATTTAAATGCCGTATCTAAGCCGCGTCCTAAATTGGCTTGTTGGCTATAAATGTGGCCCGGTTCATCAGCAAGCCCCGGTGCATGTACCGCGACAATTTTGCCATTCAGGGGCGAAGCCAAATGCAGGTGAGGTGTTAGCAGAATAAAAGCTGCGCCTTCACCGGGTGCAAATCCATCGCTGTTATTCTCCGCCAATAGCCGATTGCTTTGATCATGCTTATCCAGGCGTTGCTGATCAAAATAACTGTCGGCCCCGCCTATTAAAATATAGTCCTGCGAGCCTTTGGTTAAATAATTATAGGCAAAATCTACGGCGGCCAAACCCGCCGCTCGCCCGGCGCACAAAGCGCGCAACCAGTCTGCGTTGATCCAGGGAGCACAGGTTTGCGCAATAAATTGGCTTAAATGGTCAAATTCCTGGCTGGCTGAATTTGCTTCGGGTAATGCCAGGAGTGTTGGAATTATATTTTCTTTACTTAGCTGTGCGCAGGCTTCTGTAATAGCGCGCAAGGTTATATTCTGCAGTTTATCGCCATAGGTGAGCAGATTGCTATGGCCACCATCGCCAGTGAAAAAGCTATCGGGGATTTGTGCTGCGGTAATCGGTTTGAACTGTTGATTAAAAAAATCACAAGCGCTGTAGCCGCTCAGCCCTGCTTTTATCGCAGCATAGGTTTGCGGTAGGCTGCCACCTAAGGCTGATACCATACCCATGCCTGCAATATAGAAAATAGTCGTGTTCATTCGCCGGGTGTGCTCGATGGGTATAACATCGTAATTTTTTTAGGCTATTTTATTTAGCGCCTTAAAGCGTGGCTGTATGACCACAATGGATTGATGCTGTGTTATCGGTTGTAAGGTTATAGGTCGCCTCCGCAAATCCACTTTTTGTTGTGAGGCGGTAATATGTCTTGCGGACTCCTTCTATAGTGCTGGCACTAAAGCCCGCTGGGGGATAAGAGTCTATACATATGTTCCATTTTTCTCCCTGTTACTTCCTTTGTTTATTTATTCCTTATGGGCATTATTTCCCTTCAGGTGGCATCGCATAAAGCTAATAAATCCGTTGCTGTCCTTAATATCCTTTTGTCTCCATTTTTAAGCCAATAAAAACTGCTCACTACATCGGTATTTATACCGCTGTACTATCTGCCTTGTTAAATCCTGTGCGTGCAAAAATACTAATCGAATAATATATCGCCCGCAATTAGCAAAATGCGCAGCAATTTCTAATGTATATGCGTCTGTAAAAACGACCAACAGTTAGCGTTCGCTAACTCTGCCGATTCCTGATGGGGCCTGGTTAACTCTACGGGCAGGTGGGTGGCGGGTTGAGGGTTATTGCCAATGCTAGCCGCCTGAAAAGGCAAAAAATAAATGAATTTGGTACTGTTAAAATGACGCTAAAACCATTGAATAGGGTCGCTCAAAGGGAGCTTGCGGTCTGTTTAATTTGTGATGCCAATCGCAATAATTTTACCCTCACATTGGCCATCTATTTATGTGTGGGCGACGCAGATGAAGGGTTAACACGACTATATATCCTTGGGGCGTCTGGATTTTAGCGTTGGGATTTGCTGGGGATGGGTCCTCAATTGTTTCCTGGCGTGGTTTCCAATGTCGTCCCGTAGTCGTGGGGTCGTCCGCTTTTTTTGCCGAATTAGCCTAACCGGTCTATTGCTGCCGTTTTTTCAACAGGCTGCTTGTCTTGGAGTTTAGTTCGTCAATAATTCACCTAGCCATGAATCCTTTTTGTAAAATTTTCGTTCAATGTAGTAGTCCAATCGGATTCTGTCGAAGCGGATCAATTTTATCAGGTTGGGCAGCTGCGTTTGTTTGGGGTTAAACAACAACATGTCTGCCATGGCCACTTCATCCCACTTCTTTTTAAAACCGAGGCCGTAGCAAAAAGCATCATCTTCCGCGCGTACCAGGCTTAAGTGATAGCCTTGGCCCTTTCGGATAACAATTTGTGCCGCTAGGTAACAAAGATAATAAGGCAGTTTTAGGGGGAATTTAGCTTGGCGGACCAGCTCGCACCTTTGTAGATATTCGTTGCGGTCACTGCCTGTAATGCTGGTTTGATATTCCTCTCGCCAAGCGCGAATAAAATTAGAATTTGGTGCTGCTGCAATGAGCCAATTTTCGAGCATCGGAAACTCCTGCTCCAGTGTGTTTTCATCCGTATAATAAAATACACCTTCAGAGTGATCTGTATGTTGCAACTCAAGCACCCAATCAATGGGCTTTGACAACAAAATGGTGGCATCTAGGTAAATGCCACCATAGCGTTCAACCAACATTAAACGAACCAAGTCTGAAACATGAGTGGGTGCCATTTCAATCACTTCTTCTGGGAAGTCGGGTAGGTAATCGGTGATGGTTGATTTATTCAGTAGATGCACTTTGAATGAGGGGTGCATTTCCCTAATAAGTTTGATACACAGGGTCACTGTAGCAGAAGATATTAATGCATCACTCCAGTAAAGCCAGATAATTCTGGGTATTGAGGGCGTATTGTGGTTTTTGTCAGCCGCGCCCCAAACAAAGTGTTTTACTTCACTCTTACATGCAAGTGGCCGCTGCCGCAGGAAGCTAAAGTGGACTCTAAGGCGATGTTTTAGTTTAAATTTCATTTGGTTTTATCTGGCGTTAATGCTGTATAGTTGAATGTTCTTGCGGACTAAATACATGGCATTTTACCCCTAAAGCCTGTTGAACACTACTTTGAAAACCTGGTGGCGTAACAGTTGGAGCCAGGCGCCTCCCTGACATATTGTTGAAACGCTAGCGTGCAAGCCCGACCTCCTCGGTTTTTTCCAATAATCTGTTTAAGCCACAGGACGGGTTTTTACATTTTCTAATGATGTAAAAAGCAGATGTGTTCAAGCACGAATTGTCATAGGACTGATTGCAAAAGACAAAAGGAATTTTCCGTGAAAGTGTATCTGCTAATCAAAACATTTGGGCAATCGAAACCGACAATCCATAGACACTCTTTATCTATGGCAAGCTGCCATAAGATTTTTTGAGCCATTGCCTATTTAAATCAAATTTCCAATGAAACCGCTGCTCACCTTCTATTATCGTTTCAGCCAAAATCTCACCACCTGCCCGGCTGTAAACCGGTACTAATCGCACGGCACTAGAAGCGTAGCCCGTGTGGTAGCCGCAGGCGGATAAGTCTTTAAAACACCCGCGCCAAAAATGTAATACATCCCGTAAACTGTGATTATGCAACGCAAAAAAAGCTAATAATTCACATTGGCCCTGTTTAGTAGGTGGTGGCGCGAAGCCAAAAGCAGAGGACTGATACAGGTGCAATTCGGTATTGACTGCGATGGCCATAGCGATTTCACCCTGCGCATCGCGGCCTACATAAATACGCTGCTGGTCATAACCAATACGAGTTGCTAGCCGCTGCTGTGGCCTATCCCACTGCCACAGGGTGCGGATTAATTGGTTATGGGTAAGTGTGCAAAACGCGCGATAAAATGCCTGTTCGTACTGCACAATGGCTTGCGGATTGGCAAGGTCCAATAATTGAGCCGTAAAAGGTGTCATCAACGGGCTGCTAATTTGAAGGCCAGGGGGCGGTCGGGTACTAGGGTGATTTGCGCTGCCATGCCAACCGGTGTGGTATCAATTAATTCAACACGATACCGCTGCGCAATACGTATTAAAGCGACTGCCATTTCAGTCAGTGCAAAATGATTGCCCACACATAAATGCCGCCCGGTTGCAAAAGGCAAATACGCCTGTTTAGGCCAATTTTGAGTGAAGCGATCAGGTACAAATTGCAAAGGCTCAGGCCACCATTGTTCATCGCGGTGAATGCCTAAAATAGACATCACCACTACGCTGCTTTTTTTAATGCGGATGCCATTAATTTCATCAGCCTCAATACATTCGCGAGCGATGTTGTACACCGGCGGGTAAAGCCGCAATACTTCGTTAATCATATTGGCGGTAAAGGGCAGGTTGGGCAAGTCCTCCCACTGCGGAGTTCGGCCTTCTAAAACCCTATCCACTTCAGCATAAAAGCGGGATGCTTGCTCTGGGTTGTGTGCAAGTAAATAAATAGCCCAGGTAAGCGCAGTTGCGGTGGTTTCAAAACCGGCGGCAAAGAGGGTTTTAGTTTCATCCAGAATTTCTTGATCGCTTAAGGCGTCGCCGGTTTCTGGGTCGCGGGCATCTAAAAGCGCCGCTAAAATATCCGTGTGCTCAGCCGGATGGCTTCTGCGCGCTTTAATTATAGGGTTAATATGCGCTTCTAAAATAGTGCGGGTATGGGCGAGCTGTCGATTTAAATGAGTCGGTAGCCAGGCTGGAAACCGCAGCACGGCGTTATTACGCTTGCGTAAGAGTTTTAACGCATCGCTCACGGCTAGGCCAAATTTTTCCGCCGTATCCCAGCTCACATCTAATGACAGCAGCGCTTGAGAATTGACGGATAAAGCAAATTTTTGCATTTCAGTCAGCACATCCAGTGGCTCAGCACAGGCTGTGGCCGCATCCCAGTGGGCAAATAATTTATCCGCCGTGGCGTTGGCCATATGCACTAAATGCAACATGGTTTCGCGCCGAAATGCAGGCTGCACTTGTCGGCGGCGTTTTTGCCAGAGGGGACCATCGGTGCTGAGTAAACCTTGCCCCAACACCGGGTTATCGTAGTGGTAACTGCGCCTATAGCGCTGATGATGAGTCACCATTATATGGCGCACAATATTCGCATCATTTACTGCAATAATGCGTTTGTGCAGCACGCGAACACTCACTAAACCATTAAATGGTGAGGCTGCAGTAGCCATAAATTGGTGGGGCGCAGCGGCCAAGGCCTGGGCGCTGCCCCATAACCAATGCCCGTTTAATCTGGCAGGTGTATTAAGGCTAGATTGATTCATAAATCGCGTGTGCTTATCGAAAGTGGGTGCGCCATTGTTTACTGCTATTCACGGCTGGATCAGTTGGCTAATTTTTTACATTTAAACTGTTTGCCCATTGATAAGCGCCTGGGATTCTTGAATAAAGTGTGCATCTAAGCCTGCAGCGGATTCAATCTGCTCAATTAAACATTGGGCAAACCGCGCCAAGGGCGCCCCATCTATAATTAAGTGATCCGCACCGGCGGACAGGCAGAGTATTTTACGGCTCATATATTCGCCCGCAGCATTTTGACACACACGCTCAGTAATGGCTCCCACAGCTAAGGTAAAGGTAAAAATATTCGGTGCTATGGCAAATAAAGGCCGGTTAAAGCCCTGGGCTTGTATGCTGGTTAAGCCTAAGGTGCCGTGGAATTTTCGTAATACAAACGGGTTGCGGGCCATCCACTTGGCCACCAGCCTGCGAATAAATGCGGGCGCACGAGTTAAGCCCTGCCGCAAGCGCACCGCCTCCACTTGGCTTTGATCGGTGCGCATCGCCTGGCGCAATTCAAAATTAATTTGTGCAAGGCTTTTATTTTGCGCTTGGCGCACCGTATATACAGCAGGCATACGCACACCGCCAGGAAAGCGTTTATCAATGAGCGTGGAAATATCCGCATCATCAAAGGTGATTAATTGCTTTTTAAAACGAAAACACAACACGCCAGGATGTTGTTTGGCTGCTTGGGCAAGGCAATAAATAATATAGGCGTGAAAGGAAATGGCGCATTTTAATTGGCGCTGCAAGCGGCGGATTGTTGCCACTACTTCCGTCACATCCGCCTCACACATACCCCAGGTGGTGTAGGGGCGGTGTAATTGCAAAACCGTTTCCACTGCGTTGCGCAAGGGTGGCCAGGGCCGCGCGCTGTACCCTACGGATTGATTCATTAAAAATGCTCCAGGTTAGCGTTTAACATGGCTGTTTTGAAAGGATTGCATAAAATTGCACAGTGCATACACGGCTTCAAGTGTTACACCATTGTACAGCGATACACGAACACCACCGAGTGTGCGGTGCCCGGCTAAACCGTATAGTCCCGCGGCATCGGCCGCCTGAATAAATTGCTGCTCTAACATTTTATTAGGTAAATTAAATACAACATTCATGAATGAGCGATCAGGCGTGTGGGCGCGCGGCAGATAAAATCCATCATTAGCATCAAGCACTTGGTAAAGTAAATGCGCTTTTTGTGCATTGAGCGCCGCCATATTGGCAACCCCACCTATATCATTTAGCAGCCAACGAGTGACGAGCATCAGCGCATAAATGGCAAATACCGGCGGTGTGTTGTAAATAGAATGGGCCTTGGCGTGGGGGCGGTAATCCAAAATGGTATGCAAATCATCAGGGGCTTGCGCTAATAGTGCATCGTTCAGTACCACTAGGGTAACGCCCGCTGGGCCGAGATTTTTTTGCGAATGGGCGTACATTAAAGCGAATTGTGTGGCATCAAAAGGGCGGCTTAAAAAATCCGATGACATATCACAAATACGCGGCACGCTGTTATGGCCGGGCAAATAATTAAATTGCAAGCCTTCAACGGTTTCGTTGGAAATATAATGCAGGTAACTGGCCTGCTCGGAGCACTTTAATTCATCCGCCTGGGGCAGGCGCGTATATCCATCGGTTTTGCCACTCCACAACACATTAACTGGCCCTTCAAGGCGCGCTTCAGGAATTGCCTTTGCGCTCCAGTAACCTGTATCTATATATTCCGCCGCCTGCTTGCGGCCGCGCAATAGCAGCATAGGAATCATGGAAAACTGCAAACTACTGCCCCCTTGCAATAACAGCACATGGTAATCAGCGGGCAAATTTAACAGGCTGCGAATATTTGCTTCGGTCTCAGCAACCACCGCTGCAAACCAATCGGATCTATGGCTCACACCCAGCACCGATAGGCCTAATTCAGGTACGCAGTGGATGGATTCTTGCAGAATATGTAAAACAGATGCGGGCAGGGCACCGGGGCCTGCCGAAAAATTAAAGCGATAGGGATTCATTATTCAATGCCGATAGGGATGGTAGGTTGTACTCAATCCCTTTCATCAATCCGTGAATCACCCAGAAGTGAACACTCAAAGATGAGCGAAAATACTAGCATTTATTAACCCTGGCACAAATAGATTCGCCTATCTATTTGTCCCAGGGTTAATAGCGATTATCATGAACCTCCTTCCCTGTTGGAGCCTCCCCGATGCCTACCGTGTTACGCCAAGATTTCCGCACACGAATAATAAAAGCAGGTGCTTACACCAATCCCAATGCCGCCACAATGGTGGTTGGTGGCAATGTGGTTAATGCACCGGATAATAATAGCCCGCTGCTGCAAGGTGCTAACGGAGCGGCCATGGTGCCCGGCGGCGTTGGCGGGGTGGGCGCCCACTATCGCCAACCCCTGGGCATTAAATTTTCGTTACAAATGGGCGTAGATCCCATTTCCGGTGGGCGCGTGGCATTATTTCGCCCGCGCGGCAATCATGAGCAGGCGGCCTATTTGCCCTACTGCGATAATTATATTTGCTCGTTAATTTTACCACCCAATGGGGTGGATTATTTTTTTACTGATAATCTCTCCGGCTGCGCAATTTATATTGACCAAGTGCACGGCTCCCGTGATTTAGTGGTATACCACGCCAATGCTCGCGCAACTCAAAGTGGCCCCGGCGGTGATCCAGCCGCTACCTTGCTTATGGATAATATGCACAACGCGGCTATGGGGCAGTACAACGGTTGGTTGGGGAATATGCTGATCGGTGCCGCAACCCTGTATAAAGCGCAATATTTTGGCGGCGCCATTAACCATTACACCCAGCGCAAAACCAATGAAGGGCGCCAAAATGTGCAAACACTCGGTGTGGGCACCAATGTAATGGGTTTTAAACGCAATAATCGCTGGGAGTTTTGGTATCAAACCTGGGCATTAGCCAGTTACGATCGCCCCGATAATTCCTGGGGAAAAATGACCAAAGGGGCTTCACAACAAGCGGCCTACGGCCAGGGCAAAATTTTGCGCTCGGAAATGTTTTGGCGGCAGCCATAAAAGATTGGCGCCGTGGATTTTAATGGTGCACGGTGCTAATGGTTCGATCGCTCGCCTTTATTGAGGCGAGTGTTACACGGATTGCGATTTTAAAGGTTAATTGAGTTTTTAATTTGGTAATTGCTGCGGCTATTATTCGAGTATGTAGGCGCTTCTGCTTCATGCCACCGCGATGAGAAAAAAATCTTGCCGTGGTATGAAGCAGCCCTATCTGTTTATTACAGCTTAGGCGCGGTTACATCTTTATAGCTGTATTCAACCACCAGATTAGCCCCCACTTGGCGATAGGGCAGGCCATCCGCTTTGCCAATATATAAACTCGAATCCGCAGCGGGCAGCCCTGCCATTTCAGTCCGGCTACTGATGACATTTACCGCAACCCCATTAATTGTCTCGCTACCCACAAGCTTGCACTGGGTAATTTTTACCTCCCCGCTACGCACCTGGGCATTAAGGGCTCGCTCAGTGTCGTCTAAATTAATGGGGGATTTTGACCACTTGTTATTAATGTTGTTATAAAACTGGCCGTTGGCTTTAATAACCTCTAAGCGCAAGCTCTTATTTATGAGTGTCACGCTGTGCCAGGAGGCCAGCTTTAAACGCGCCTCACTGGCCGAAAGGATCGCCTCGCAGGCTTGGTCTAGCGCATGAGTTGGTGCTGATAATGTAGTAGATAAAAAGCCAAATAGAATTAAAGTGCGCATAGATTTGGTCCTGTAATTGGGGTAAGTTGATTAAATGTGCAGATTTTTGGTTGAACAGCTAGCGGTGGCTCAATAGTAAATCATTATTGTAAATGTGTTTACTTAATATGCTTTGATTTCAGTAATGCCCGCTTTCAGTATGCCAACAGGCGTGCGTTAGGTGCAGGGCGCTTGGTCTAGGTTAGCCTCAGCCACTCTTTGTTTATTTTAGCAATTCTCCTTACTGTATTGCCGTGTTAGCGTGTATTCATTTTGCCTCTTATTAACCCTGCGACAAAATAGATCGTCCTGATCTATATTGTCGCAGGGTTAATACTAGCGGTGCGGGAGTAAAGAATACACAGCATTTCAGACCGTCAAAAAGAGGGATCTTTTTGACGAGCCTACACGGATGTATTCACGGCGTGTCTGAAATACTGTGTATTCTTTACTTTCAGCCAGGTAGTAAGCCGCGCACTATGCTCGCGGTTAGATGTCGGAAGGCGCCTGAGGTTTTTCCGGCTTAGGTTGAAACAAAAATCAATCCGTGTTGCGAGTTGTATTAGTGCCTGCCCTTTTGATCGCTGGCTTGATGGATGGGCTTTGAATTGCTTGTTTCGAGAATTAATTAGCTCTAGCCTGTCTCCGCTAGCAGTTTGTGCGGCCGTCGCTAGAAAAATCAATCGCAGACACATAAGCTGGGCTTTATCAGGTTCGTCATGCATTTAATCCGATTGCTTAACCAAAAGGAATCCTTATGGTATCTATTCTATTAAGAACTACTTGCGTCGGAGTAGCCCTAAATCTACTGGGCTGTGTTGGCAACAACCCAATGGCAGGCTCGTCAAGCTCTTCGAGCAGTTCGGGCGCTGCATTAGTTTGCCCTCTTGGCCAAATTGAGCGGCCCTCTATTCCATCGGGCACTACAGTCTGCAAAAAACCTGAGGAGGGTTATTTAACCTGTAGAAGTGTGTATACCGGTGATTTAAATGCCGCATACACACAAGGCTCTACGGTGGATTACATATACGATCCAGCCTGTGGCCCTAGGCGATCACTTAGTTCCAGCTCCTCTTCCAGTTCAACTTCCTCGTCTTCCAGTAGTTCTTCCTCTAGTTCATCAAGCTCGGGATATTCACTGGTCATTCAAGAAGATCAAGCAGGGTTTTGTGCCCATTCGGGGAGCATTTCTACTGAACACTTAGGTTTTACAGGCAGTGGTTATTTAGAACCGGTACTAGAAATTAAATGGGCGGCGACTTGGGTCGTCAATAGTACTACCGGGGGGACTTATTCCGTCACATTGAGATATGCCAGCGGGATTGATACAGGCTTTCAAAATGCGCTGCTAAAGCAAGGCGACCCATCCGCCTTCGCCTCGTCTACGGATTCCGAAAGCCAATTTTATTTGTTTCCCACACGCTATTGGGACAACTGGACCACCGAGACCCAAAGCATTTATTTGAAGCCAGGTAATAACATTCTTAGCTTGTATGCCAACGGTGGAGTAGTGGTGCCCAATATCGACTCAATCTCCATCTATGGGCTCAACCATTCGGTTGGTTCATGTCCTGCAACGGCGGTTAAAACCAACTGAATATCTGCCCTTGCGGCAGGGGTATTGTGCAGAGGGTTAGAAGCCTGGTAATAAAATTGAAGCAATTAAATAAGCTGTTTGCCAAAAAATCGGCGCAATTGTCCGACGGTGCCGAAGATGGCATCGAACAACAAAAAGCATTTCTACCGCAAGCGACTAACATTAGCAGGGTAAACTCTTTAGCTATATAAGTTCAAAGTGCCGTGGATTAATAGCGGCATAAAACCCTGCAATTGAAAAGGCGCGCGAAATTAACCTTCGCGCGGCTGGTTTGTTTGTCATTTTTCGTTCATAAATACATCCTCAATCCGAATATACTCACCCGCAATGGGAAAAGATTTACGTAGAAAATGGTGTGATTGTGCCTCCATGCAGATTGAAGCTTTGATTTTGCTGGGCTGATAGGTTGGGTGGTTTTGTATTATTGCTAAACCGATGTTTCCTAGAATGGTTCACATGCTAATGTGCTGAGTGATGTGCTCTGTGCGAATTGCTTCACGGTTCTAAGCCGTATACAAGGAGTAGACTTTTTGTTCGATAAAGAAAGTAAGCCCCGCCATAAAACAATAACAAAAAAGTAATTCATTATGATGCCACGTACTAAATGTAACCTTGTGTTGATCTTCGTAACTACCCTAATGCTTGCTTCGTGTGGCGGTGCAACAGCGCCGGGCACTAAAACCGAATCGCAGTTAGATGCGGATGGTTTTAAATGGCTTTCACCTCCCACCTGGACGGATAATTCGGTTAAAGCAATCTACCCTACTCGCTTTGAAGCAAATGATCCTGGCGAGTGGCAATTTAGTCTATCCGGTGCGGATAGCCAGTATTTTGAAATTGATCCAAAGACGGGGGTTGCAAGTTCCCTCATGCGTGTTACTAACGACGATCGGTTTGATGCCGATCGTGATGGCTATTTTGATCTAACTATAACCGCGTTTAATTCAAAAGGTGCATCGCATCAAATTTCGGTTCGAACACGCATTGTTACCGGCACAGATTTTTACGGAGTGAAAAACGCACAGATTTTATTCCCGCCACCCAACGCAAATTTAGGGCTAGGCGTTGAGTCGGAAATTACCTTGGTGTTAAAGGTTGACTATTACGACGGGAGCCCCGATAGAAGCTTTAGTGGAGATGCCAATGGAATCCGCTTGACCCATGTCGAAAATTCGCAAGGTCTGTGGACAGCTAAAGTGCCGGTTAAAGTTGGAAAAAATAAGTACGACATCAAAGTCAATCAGAACGTATATTCGGTAAACCTTTATAACAATGTGCCTGATTCACCTGCCAAGATTCACGAAGTAACTCCTTTTGCGAAGGGGTGCGGTTTTGGTGGGTATGATTCGATGGGATCAAATGTATTTTTGGGGTCGAGCTGGGCAACTGATACTAAAAATTGGGTGGTCTATTATCCCGCTTCTGAATATGTGTGCTCGTATGATTTGGTTGCTAAACAGCATTCTCGTTCTGTGCAACCAGCTTATTCTAATGTGTATCCTGTAATGACATCAGTAGAGGATAGGCAATTTCTCTATACCTTTAATTGGGATGGTGACATTAATAAGTACAACACCATAAGCAAAAAAAGTAATGGTGCTGTAAATTATAAAAAAATTGAAGATCTTGGTACCTGGGATGTTCCAACTGCTCTAGCATTTGACGAGGAGTCAAACCAATTCGCGGTGGTCGATTTTAATCGCTTTTACCTAATTAATCTTGCTGATGGCTCGACTCGTGTGTTGATGGAGGATGAAATTAAAGAGGAGGGAGACTTAATGAGTTCGGTTGCAGTTGACTGGAAAGGGGAGAAGGCCTATTTAAGTTCAGGAAATGGCACGTTGATTGAAAAAGACTTGAATGGCCCTGGGAAGAAAACCCTATTGAAGAGCGCCACACCCTCAAACATTGTCTCAAGTGCCTATCGAAAATATAAAAATGACTTGATTCTCGGAGGTAAAGATCAAGGGGGGCTAGCTTCTTTTGATCCAGTGAGCGGAATGGTGTCTTCCCTTGTGGAACAAAAAGGCGCTGGATTAAATATAAAATATTCATTTCATATTGAGCTGGATGATTCAGAAAATATTGCATTTCTCCAAGATAAAGCGCAGGGGTACTTTTTTGTGGTTTCCTTGTTAACTGGGGATAGAGTGGTTATTGATAATCTTAGTTTTGATGTTCGGAATTGAGTCAATCGCAAAGCATTGAGCTGATGGAGAGCATAGGTGGAGGCACCACCTCCATAAGCTCAAATTGCTTATCCTGGCACTATAGGTGATCAACCTCAGGCAAGTTGAAGCCTCGATTTTAGTGGTCTGATAGGGTGGGTGGCTGTGTATCTTTTTTAGCCGCTAAAACTCAGACCACGTAATGCAGCAGGAATTGATTGACTATAGGGTAGGGAATTTTAGTAAATGAGGGTTTTCTCTGAGGATTCTTTGAGACATGGAATCGGGAAAAATTGATTCATCTCCATTAAGAATGCCATCAATAATTCGCTCAACAACAGTGTCGGGCGATGCCATCTCTTCGGATTCCACGCCAACACCCATGCCCACATTAAGCCAGCCAGGGTATACCCCATGCACCGTGATACCAAATTTTCGCAACATTTTTCTCTGGCATAGGGTGAGTACATGAACGGCGGCTTTTGATGCAGAATAAGCGCCTAAATCCACAATGGGTACAAGCCCTGCTATTGAAATAATATTTATTAATTTAGATTGCGGGGTGCTTTTAAGCGGTTTATAAAAATGATGAGAAATAATATTAGCGCCTAAAAAATTTACCGACATTTCAAGGTGCGCAGCCATGATTGTCTGTGCACTCTCAAAAGAAAGTTTAAGCTCCACTCCGGCACAATTTACCAGCCAGTCGACGCTGGGTATTTGGTGCGCTAATTGCGCAACCTCTCGCTCTTTTGTTATGTCAATTAGATAATATTGGTATCGGGTTGCATCGATAGATTTAATAAAATCATCAGGGTGCGGATGCAGCCCAATACCAATAATTTCAACCTCGGGCATTTTTTTTAATAATTGGCGAATAAAAATATTTCCCAGGCCGCCGTCGGCGCCTGTTAACACGATTGTTTTATTCATATTGTGGCGCTCTTACGGATTCTGTGATCGACATCGAGCATATCCACTCCGTTTGAATTTAAAACCTCAGCATCAACAGAAACTGAAAGGCCTAATCCATCGGCAGCGCCCCAGAAAAAAGGCAATAAAACTGGCCATTTCACATGGGATGAAATGCCTAGATGAGTTGTTGCTCGCAAATATCTATCAACCCCGTAAACGCGAATAGAGCAGAAGTCAGATTCATATTTAATGATTTCATAGACGTATTCTGGGCTGGCATTATTTATGGCCAAAACCAACACTCGCACGATGTCGCGACAGTCATTGTGCAGTAGTAGTGACAGTGAGATTAATTCCTTGGCTTTTAATGTTCCGATTTTGAAAAAAATTTCTTCAGAGAATTTATTTACATTGATTCCCCCGTAATGCTCGCAAAAAACAGAAAGCGCAACGCCATAAAATGCTGCGGCAACCGAGGATATGCCCAGTACAGCTGACCTGGAATCAGTGGGGCGAACCTTTTTTATTAGCTCCGCTACATCAGAAAGGCCATCATGAACATCTAAGACTCGTAAATCTCGGTAAGAAGGTTCTTCCGTAATCATAAGGTGTACACCTGGTCAAATGAGTAGGGGTGAGCTTTAAGTTGAAAACATTAACGCGCAACACAGATTAAATCCGTGTTGCATCAAACAAAAAATTAATCAGATTACGTGTTAACGCACCACCGGCATTAAATATTGTTTGTGGGCGTATAAAATGCTGCAAATAAATCGGAGGTGTTTATGCTTTGTGGTGGGCAACAAGTTGCCCACCCTACCTGGCTTTGTGGATGCCATTTGGGGGGGCAGTCCCTTGAGAATGCCCCAGTGCACTGACGGGATGAAATTTAATTGCTTTGCTTCATATAAAAACGCGCTTAGCACAGACACCGCCCAATACAGAATCTGCCCTCGATCCCAGCAGGAGAGACCGCATCAGTTGCAAATGAGATAAGAATTCCACCCATTATCCACAGTATAACTGCGAATATTCCGGTGCTATTTTCGTTTGTGTCATTTAACAGTTTGACTATCACTCCCCACTCCACGATGCGCAAAGGTGTATATATGCCAAAATAATAACTTGCTGCTGACTCTGTTGAGATTGGGCCAGCAAAGACTGCAACCGCGAAACCAAAAAATAGTCCGAGAAACCAGCGAGTAGCGCCGTACATAAGAGCCAATAAAACAGGGCTCTTCTTAGATGTAAAAATTCGTATGCCGATGTAACACCATAACGAATAGGCAATATATTTGACGAGTCCATAGATAGCGTATGACATATATAAACCTGATGGGGCTGGAGTAAATTAAAAGCTGTAGACGTTCGTATTTAAGATTGATTCTGGCGATCAGCTGTAACCAAAGTAGGTGAAGCATTTATTTAGCTTTCGCGTTGCGCCAGCAAGTAGATCCCGTCCCTCCTATACCGCCGCAAGCAATTACTACCCAGCCAACAATACTGAATATAGTGCATTTCAGACACGTCGTGAATACTTCCCTGTAGGCTCGTCAAAAAGGCTCTTTATTTTGACAGCCCGAAATACAATGTATTCTTTATTTTCGTCCAGCTGGTAGATTTAACACTTGCGGCGATATGGAAGGGGTGGAATCCACTTGTTGCGCCTTTTCGGTTTTTAATAAAAAAATATAGTCCCGCTGGTGCGTTGAATATCAGAGATAAGGTGCAAATTTTATACCTATGGCAATGCTATCAACCGGGTATGAATAGTTAGATTGGGTTTCTAATGGGCCTGAATGGTATCGAATATATAGAGGAAGTGCATTCTTGACGTTAAACATATAATCAAAATTAAACGAATCGGACTTGAACCATCTATCACCAATAGTCCATTCGGCAGAAAATTGATTGCCGTTCTTTTGGCGGGCGGCATATAAAAGTCGCCAGCGGTCAAAATCTTCGATTGTCACTTGCTTTCCGGCGAGATCTCCCCAGTTTATCTCTTCCTCCTTGTTTTCTGGGTATAGTTTCAATTTTATGTAAAAGCTTTGTTGTGATTGCCTAAACTTTAATTCTGTCGAAATATAGTTATCCCCCATGTCAAAGTCGTCAAAATAACGCTCCTGCCCGCTCTGGTATGCGGCATTCGCCTCAGCGAGGTTTTTAAAGTCTATACTTTTAGTGTGGCCGTTCGATTTGTGTTCTATGGCTAAATCGATATAGTCGGCTTTTAATTTTTCTGTCCAGGAGCATTTATCAGCGAACCTAATGTGCAGGGCCGGATTGTTAAGGCGGTTAATGACCGGGTCTGATTCGCGTGTTGTATAATAAAAGTCGAATTCGCCTGTGTACGATCCGAAGAGTTTCCATAGCTCGCTCTTAGGGTAATAGAAATCATAACTGAAGGAGAAGTGTGCATTAATGCTCGTATAGTTCCTGGTAAATTTATTGCTGCCGCTCGCGTGGGATTTAATCACCAAGTAACTAGGCTCGTAGGGTTTTAGGCGCAGCTCGTTTTTTGAGTATTTGGGATAACTTTTCTTCTCGGTGAAATTATCCTCTTCGTTGTGATGCGCATCCTCGCACACCTTGGTCTCATCCTGGCTTGAGCATTCAGACTCTAACGCATGACAGGAGAAGGCAGCCGCTAAAATTGCTAGTATTGCTAATCTCATATAAACTCCCAGGCCATGTGAATTATCAGCGAACATGATGCATGCTGACAATTTTTTGATTGCATTTTTCGCCATTCAGTTGTCGACCAAAAAATGCGCGAGTGGATTGATGTCGGAAAGTGCCTTTGGCTTTTCCGATCTGCGCAATCCTAAAAATCAACCCGGTTTACGAGTTTGATTTGAGTTTTTTCAAGGTCTCTGGCCCTCTGATTGCGCGAAAATTAATTTTCGCGCCCCTTTTTTAATTGTCGCCTGAAAAATACAACGCCAATCCGAATATGCCCCGTCGCAATGGGAAAAATCACCCTCGCAAATATCATGATTTGGACTCCTGGTAGATTGAGGCATTGATTTTACTGGGCTGAAAGGGTGGGGGGCATTGTATCTTTCTTGCCGCCGTTGATTAACCCTGTATTAAACGCCGCTAGGCTAATACTCGTTTGCCGTGGTTATTCTAGCTTCTCCCAATATATTTCCTTTAGCTGCCATCCTGCATTGCCTTACATTCTTATGATTGATAAGTAAACACATGGGCCTGACAGGTGCCTGCGGGTATGGCGCTGCCATCAGAAATCGAGCTCCAGCTCTGCACCCATTTTTGAAATTGGCCGAATGTAAAAGTCATTCCGTTACCTTTACAGACTTCGACCATTTTGTCGTAAACAACTGTAAAACGCAGTGATTCGGAAATTAGAAATACCATCAGAGCCAAGGGAATTTTAAGACTATTGTCGCGACCACCATTATAAGCCGCCAAATCTCTTACGGCCTGATCAATGCTGTGCTTTGAACGCGCCACTTTTTTAATATCATTATTGGAATCATCATCAGCAAATATGCCAATACTATTAGTCCCTATATAACTGCATGAAAACGACAATTGAGTACCGGTGATACTATTTTCATTTCTGAAGCGATAAGTGCCATGGGTATTTTTAAAGCCTTTTATATACAACCCGCCTTCTTGCAACAGTAACGTCACTCGACTGACACCCGAGACTACAATGATCTCGTGCATTACCGTAGAGCTCGCACGCTGTGTTCGACGCCCAGCGGTAGAGACGTTCACGTCGGTAATCTGGGTCACAAGCGCTTTGATGTTCTGAGCATAAGTATCGATATTAATAGTGTACATTTTTCGGAACTCCGGAACGGCTGGTATGATTTTGAATGATAGGGTGGGGGCTATGTATCTTAGCTAAAATATTTCTTGATTTGAACCGTAGGCAGGTTGAAGCCTTGATTTTGCTGGGCTGATAGGGTGGGTGGCTATGTATCCTTTGCTTCCAATTCAGTTCTGATCGGAAATCATTTCCCATTCCTTCTCGTGGCCGGATGAGCGGAAGTAGGCCATCAAGGTAACAATTATTTGTTCTAAAATATATTCATCGTCAGCACGCAGTTTGTGAGTTTCTCGGTTGGATTCATGCACCATGGCCCAAAAAAACTGTGCAAAATGTAATGCCTCATCTTTAATCGTGAGGCGATCTTGCTCGATAATTGCAATGCTTCGAGAGTCGTTTAAAACCTGTGCATAGTACAGTAAGGTTTGCTTTTCTTCGGCTATTCGATATGGAATCATGATATTACCCTTGTGCCGTCTTTAATTATGGTCATTCTGTCGGCTACCCACTTTAACTTTGACACCAAAGACTCCACGGTCATTCGTTGTGTCACTGTTAGGAAATAATGGCGGGGGGCTCGTAAATTCTGCACAAACTCTAAGCCTTGTGGCAGATCTGCTTTTTCGAGCACCCAATACACATCTATATTTTTTCCAGGGTTTTTTAAGCTTTTAATTTGAAAATGCCTTTTAGGTGCTGCCTATTGGCCGAAAAGCTCAACCCCATCTGATTGTGGGGTAATATCCAGTGGCGGCAGGGCGAAAAACAATAGTCGCACACTTGAATACCTTGAATGATCTCTCTGCCTGCACGAACATCGCTTTGGCTATAAAACACGGGGCTAGCACCCTGCGCGATGGGCCGTGCTAACAGCTTTTTGCTTTGGGACTCTAGGGTTTTTATAAAATCTCTGATGTCCGTGATTATTTTAAATTGCTCCATAATTTTCCCCTGAGTGGAGCGTAGGTCGGAAAAGCGCATGGTCACACGGATGTGACACAGTAGAGCAATGCAGGAGCAATTGCTGAGAGCCTTCCGACGTGAATAATTTTCCGAAACCGCGATGTAAAACCGTGCAATGTGCTCGTGGCGAGATGTCGGAAGGCGCCTTCGGCTTTTCCGGCTTACGTTAAAACAAAAATCATTCCGGGTTACGCGTTAGTTCGTTTTCAAGGTCTCTGACCCCTTGATCCAGTGACTCCCTCTCCTATATTTCGCTAAAACTTCATTTTTAGGGTGGTACATCGATGCCGGGTTAGAGAGGGGGAGTCCATCTCATTGGGTTACGAGTTTTTTTCAAGGTCTCTGACCCCCTTGATCCGTGCACGAATTTTAATCGGAAAAGAGTGCACGATAATCGCCGATAAAATTTTCCGCGTTATCACGAATAAAACGCGCTCTTGCAGCGCAAGCCTTGTCTTTGATAAGCAAGGCCTCGTTTCGGAATTTGTCTATTGTGATCTGGCTGACATGGAAACGCCTGTAACCATAGATCTTATTGTCTGCGATCTTTTTATCAATCGCTTTGTTAACTTCCTCAATTTTAAGAGCGAACTCCTCAAGTGCGAAGATTTTATAACTGCTTATGATAACTTTCAGGGGATAATATTCTTGATAAAATCTGTCTGAGTGAATGTATTCAATTGTATATGTTTTTAAACTCTCTTCAAATGATCTTGTTTTATAAATAGCACTGAAAGACTCTGGCGACGGCATAAATTGCTCGATAATATCAGAGTTCGTACGTCCAACGAGATCGAATATGGCTGTTTCCAGTTCATAATCCGTTAAGGTATTGACAAGTTCCTGGTCGATCAGTCGGTAATGAGGTGCTATTTTCATTCGTTCCAAGGTTGTTTTCTTCATAAATGTTCTCACTTATTTGTTGTGGAGCCCCGCCGTTGCGTCCCCCTACTATTGTGTCAGCCGCTATGTGCGCCGCGCGTTTCTTAGTGGCACTGATGCCTCAACAGGAAAATGCTTCGAACACCGCCGCCGCGAGCACTGTGTCGGACATAAAAATGCAGGTTAAAATTTTTTCGCCCAGAGATGGAATATTGGGTTCGCTGCGCTCACCGCTAACCTACATTCAACCCAGCCTGCGTGCTTTAATATGAGGTAAAATATTGAGTGATTATTATGTGGGTTGTCACCACGCTATAGGTTTATCTGAAGGTCAGACGCCGAATCAAAAAGCTCCCCCAGCTCACGTTTTTTAATAAAATATTCATCTTCTTTTTCTGGTTCTTCGTCGTGCATCGAATACTCCTTGTTGGGTTGGGTGTAACGTAGGTCGGAAAAGCGCAGCTCCTTCCGACGTGAATAATTTTCCGAAACCGCGATGTAAAACCGTGCGATGTGCTCGCGGCTAGATGTCGGAAGGCGCCTTCGGACTTTCCGAATTACGCAATCCCAAGAATTAAGTCCGGGTTACGAGTTGCGTAAATCTAAAAATCAATCCGGGTTACGCGTTACGCAATTCCATAAAACAGTTCAGGTTAGGAGTTTACGAGCCCATTTCCTCCTTCGATATGCGTTGCCAAATGGCTTCATATCCGCTTGAACGCATTAGCTTTGAGATTTCATAACTTAAATCCGGTAGCATTTCTGTGTTGTCATTGCTGCCCAATACAAGGGTGCCATTTTCTTCGTCACTATTGACCAGTTCAGCTATTTTCCAAGTAAACCGACAAAGCTCTTCTGCGTCTTGCGGCGTGGAGATGCCGTTGTTCAAAATATGTAAAATATCAATCCGATTCTCTTGGTTGGCATAGTGCACAAATAAATCGTGGATATGGCGGTAGCGTTCAAATTTAATCACAGTAATGAACTTCCATTTTGAATAATATTCATGCGGTAGGCAACACGTTCGAGGCAGCCAGCTAGGGTTTCGACGCTCATGCCTTCTTTTACGGTAACTGCTAAAAAATAATGCCCCTTGCCTGGCTGGCTCATGTCTTCAACAAACTCAAGCCCCGGCGGTATATCAGCTTCAGACAAAATCCAATAGACATCAATGGGTTTATTTTTGGCCTTTTTGGTTTGCATGCCGTAGACGATTTGTAGGTTATCCCAAGTGCTGGAAAACGATAGCCCCATCTGAGGGTTGGGTTGTATCCAGGTTTCATCGAAATTAAATTGATAATCACAGATGCGAATGCCCACACAGTCCTGTAGGCGCCTTCATTTCTGGGCTCGTATAGAGTGGGATGCTTGCCGCGAATAATCGGCCGCGCACGCAACTGCCGTATCTCCGCCACAATCTTTTGTAAATCGCTTAAACATTTCTAATGCCTAATTTCCGTCATAACCCACCCTAAAAATTAAATTAGTTCCGTGCGTAGGTCGGAAAAGCGCAGCGCCTTGCGACATGAAAATCTCCCCGAAACCGAAGTGTTAAACCGTGCAATGTGCTCGCGGATAGATGTCGGAAGGCGCCTTCGGCTTTTCCGACTTACGTAGTCCCAAAAGAATTAATCCGGTTTCCGAGTTACGCAATCCCAAAAATCAATCTGGGTTACGAGTTTTTGTTTTACTCTATGGTGAGTAACAGCTTAGGATACTGATCTATCCAGATGCTTGCGAAATTCAATTGATAAAAGCCCACACTTAATGCCGGCATTGAAAAAGTCGCTGAGCCGGCTTCATCATTGGGTTTATAGCTCGACAGTGTATAAGTAAATCGACTATCGACAACTGTACGATTAATGTCTTTGAATTTAATTATTTCTACAGCGTTTATGGTCAGAAAAAAATTATTACCGAAGATCGTAAGATCAAATGGTGCACCTGCGGCAGCCGCTTTCGGGCTTATATCAAATACTGTAGGAATATTAAAAGTAAAATCGATTGGCACTATTTTATAATTTGTATTGGGTGTTCCGCCCTGAACTTTTACATACCCAGTCACTCGTTTTTCACTGATTGTGTTAATTTTTTTCAATTCATCAATCGACAAGGTGTACCTGAATGTATTTGATGAGCCTTCAATATTGGAGAGATTTTTGATCCATGGTGATAGCGCTATCGCCGTGAAGGGTCCATCTTCCCGCATCCAAAAGTTTTGCTCTCTAGCAAGTTCCTCGGCCGAAGTTGAGGAAAAAATACTAACGGGGTTGGTTGATTCTGAAAGACTCTGCTCCGAATAGGCTATTGTAACAGGCACCTTGCCAACTAGTTCCTGCTGCGATTTTAATAAGACAACAGCATCATAAAAACCATATTTAACACCAGGCAATTTATAATTAAATGTTATCGTGCAGGATGAGTTTTCACGAGAAACAGTGGGGGTCCAGTCACTCTGTTGGTTCGCATCTAGCTCTATTGAAAGCGAAGAGTCTGAACAGTATTTTGGATTAATATTGTATATGTTGAGATGATCTTCAGTTGAATATTGATTTCCCACCATATTTCTCGCAGCAGACAGCATGGATACGGCGGGTAAGTTAGGGATTTCCAGGTTGGAATATATATAAAGCGGGAAATAATTTGAATAATTTTCACCAAGAAACTGCACGTCAAATGTTTCGCTGTTATGCAGAGTATTGTAGTAAGGAAGTTTTATGCGGTACTCGCTGTTACTGATAGTTTCAACCTGATAACGATCCATAAAACTTTTAGGAAAAACAATGCTGTTGGCAGCTCCCGGAAATTCTATATTTAACCTATACTCAGGCCTATCTTCACCGACAATGTAGTTGAAATATAGTTGATTGGATGATTTTTGTTGCTGGCCCCCTATGTTATTGCTGACCGTGTATTGGGGGCTACCATTCTGAATATTTAATCGATAAGTGAGTTTATTGGTTGGTCCAAAGCGATTTTTACATTGCGGATCCGAACAGATGTCTATTGAAATCTGTCCTTCATATTTTCCTACGGTCAACGCTGGGTTTATAAAAAAGAAAATATCTGCAGATGTCTCATTAAGTCCAAATGAGAAACTGTTAATGTTGTTATCTAAAGTTGCAAAAACGACAACTGCACTGGAGGGTGTTTTGCCCTGAAAAAGTGCCTGGATTTGAATGGGGTGAAAAAGATCCCCTAAAACTCGGGTTTCGTTAATTTGGCCTGGATTAAATCTCAAAGAGAAGTTGCTCAAAGGCTGGGTGGTCGAAGACGAACCACTTGAAGACCCACCACCGCTACCGCATGCACACAATATAGAAACCAAAAATAGAGTAATGTAAAAACGCATACTTACCTCAAAAAAATGAATCAATCTTTGAAAAATTCTCACACTTAAACAGTTGAAAACGCTAAATTTTAAAGCGTCTCACACTGACAGCATTCATCAGCCCAAGAGTACGGCATTATATTCACCATTTGAGGTAGAAAGATATAAGCAACTACCCGGACACCCACCACAACACTTGCCCCCACTATTAAAGTGGGTGTCTCGTTTGTTCCTGGTTCTTTTAATTTTCTTATCATGTGCCACTCCGGGTGGTTGTTAAATTTTCAACATTTCAAGGTCTCTGACCCCTTGATTCTTTGAAGGTCAAACGCCGAATCAAAAAGCTCCCCCAGCTCACGTTTTTTAATAAAATATTCATCTTCTTTTCTGGTTTTTCGTCGTGCATCGAATACTCCTTGTTGGGTTGGGTGTAACGTAGGTCGGAAAAGCGCAGCGCCTTCCGACGTGAATAGATTCCCGAAACAGCGATATTAAACCCTGCAATGTGCTCGTGGATAGATGTCGGAAGGCGCCTTCGGCTTTTCCGACTTACGTAGTCCCAAAAATTAATCCGGGTTACGAGTTAAAACGGTGTATCCAACTCTATTTCCCGAGAATCCAAGAATCTTATCAATCGATCAAATACTTCGGTTTTGGATCTCCCGCCGGAAGTTCTATAAATAAGATGCTCAACAGAAAATCGATAGTGTAACGCTCGCCGTGGATTGAAAAATCCTGCGTACTCCCATTGTGGCGAGTCAGCAGCCGAGCGCAATCCTAGGTATACAAGCAGCTGTCGAATGTCTTTTCCGGCAAGATTCCGACTGGTTGCCTTAACTTCGTAAAGTGTATCCCCGGTAGAAATATCTGCGGTGCAGTTTCCAAGGAAGCCGGCCCCCTTTATCTGTGGCCGAAATTCTATCTGCGAGTGGTGTAATTGTAGATACTGAAAAAAGCTATGGTACTGAAGGGCTAGCTTAGAAGCCTCATTTATTTCTATTTTGTTAAGCAGTATTTCTCCGTCATCGCTGGCGTACCGTTTGAGAAAATTGACTGCTTTCGCATATATTGATTCGATAGCCTTTCGGTCATTTATTATCTCGGTAACTGAGCAGCCAAATGTGTGTGATGCTTCAGCAGCGCAGAAAGCGAATTCAGCAACTAAGTCATGCTTAGTGACTTCAGGCGCGATTGGTATACGAATAAATTTGCTCGATGGTAGATCTACAAGCTCCTCTGAATGGGCCTCGTTAAACACCCTCACAAAAGAAGGTGTGAGGAGTGGTAGCACTTCGTCCCAAAAGCCGTTAAAAACTGAAGCAACCATTTTTTCTGAAATCATAGAGGCAGCAATCGTTCTTTGTTGAAACGTTGCGCAAACCAATCTCTTGTCAATTCGTCCATTGGACTCCAAGTCGCCTTTGTATGGTTTCTCCAGTGCCGTCCTTCATCCCCTAAAACATATGACGACCCAATAAAATATCGTTTTTCCCAGTCAGATAAACCAGCATATTTACGCTTTAGGTCAGTCAGCCAGTAGTGGCAACTCCAGTTGGACATGGCAATAAGAATAAGCCGTTTTATAAGTGGGTTTGTCTTTCGGTCGTAAATCTCAATCAAAATTTCTTCTTTTCTAGGGCTCTGTCTCTGGGCAAGTGCCTGAATATAGAAGCTCATATTTAAATCTACGCTGAGTAAATGCGAATCGCTTTCAAAGATATTTATTAATTTATTGTCTACAAAACTTTTTCCGTGGTCTAGTAAATTGTCATAAACGCTTCGAACGGCTCTCATAACTGTCACAAAAACTGGAGCCAAGACCTCCAAATTATTTTCATTCAGCAAAGTGCTAATCGCGCCATACTGCTTGTGGGTATCCAGAGACTGTATTGCCTTAATAGCCTGCTTGGTGACTGTGGAATCAATATTAGTTTTTGCTACCTCTCTGCCCAGGATTCCAACAATGTCTACGTTTCTCATCGCTGCTTTTAGGGCTTCGTAATCGTCATCTGCGGTTTCAGAATAAGGGTCATAACGCAGAGTGATATTCAGAAGCTTCTGTTCATCACTGGCAAGCGGATCCTTAGTATCTTTCGGATCGAGAAGTTTTGCTGTTGAGCGAAATTCTTCGGAGGTTAATATTTTAGTTTTGTTTTTTTGAAGAACTAACCCTTCATTAAAAAGACTTTCCGACAGGCGAACAAGCACTCTGTAAGCGTCTGTCTTGTCGTTACAGAAAATTGTGTAATCATCAGCGTACCGGGAAAATTTAATCCGGTTTCTTAATAACATTCGGTCAGTAGAGTCCAAACACAATTCAGAAAGTATTCTAGATGCAGGACCGCCAACGGGTAGCCCATATGAAACATTTTTAGAAAAATATCCCAAAAGCTTCATTATTCTTTTAGGAATGTCACCCGCAGATGGAAGTCTTGTTAGCGCATTTTCAAGCCTATGATGGTAGATCCGCGGGTAGAAGTCCGCGATATCAGTGACTACTACATATTTGGAGTCACTGCTCAGGTCAAATGAACGCTGCCTAAAATCTTTCCATGAGCTATCAGAAAACAATTTTGCATCAGCATCATTCCAGGCGAAACGATAGGAGTAAACTGACGCGTCGTTAATTGGAACCCTCTGATCTTCAATTTGTTGGGCAAGTGAAATCACTAAAGCTAGATAGTAAGCATTCCAAAAAGGCTCTATCTGAGTAGTCCACCTGAATCCGGTATATCCTACCTGTGTCAAGGTTTCAAGTGTGTTAGGAGGGAATCTGGCTAAGTAATCGTCAAATTTTGCATGCATTTCTAAGAGCAAAGATTTGCATTTCTCAAAATCGTCGTGAAATACGAGTTTCTCTAATGGAAATGGAAAGACATCAGTGTCACCATGCCGTGCAATATTTTTTAGTGAAATACCTATTGCATCATCTATTTTCATTTGAATAATCTATAGCCTGGCAAAAAATAATAATTGAATTTTCTAAATAAGGAACCCTTAATGTCTGCCTCGGGGCACCCATAACTATGCGCAATTCTCAATGTGTTGTGGTTTCTTGTTGCTAAATTGTGCATTGTTATCAGCTCTGGGGCATCCCTGCCCACCCCAAATCCCGAACCCTACTTACTCAACAAGATAACTAAACACCCCCTCCTCACTAACCCCCACATGCACCTTATTAATCTCCTCCCCAAGCGCCATCTTACCCAAACACTCTGCCGCCAACGCAGGCAACAGCGTACGAGTTAAGATATTCTCAATATTCCGCGCCCCGGTATCCACCTCTTGCGAGCGAGCCACAATATGCAACAACACATCTTCATCGTAACTAAAGGCCGCGTTGTAATGGCTTTTAATGCGTTTCTCAATCCGGCGCATATTAATTTTGCAGATTTTTAATAGGTCTTCATCGCCCAGCGGGTAATAAGGAATCACCGTGGTGCGGCCTAAAAAGGCGGGTTTGAAGTAACGCAGTAATTGTGGGCGGAAGTTGTCCAGCAATACTTCTGGGTCTGGCCGCTCTTCGCTGGCGTTTAATATAGCGCGCAGGTGTTCTTCGGCGGCGTTGCTGGTCATTATTATTAGGGTATTTCTAAAATCAATATCGCGGCCTTCGCCGTCTTTAATGGTGCCTTTATCGAATAAATTATAAAAAACATCCTGCACGCCGGGGTGGGCTTTTTCCATTTCGTCTAATAACACCACTGAGTAGGGTTTGCGGCGCACGGCTTCGGTTAATACACCGCCTTCGCCGTAACCTACATAACCCGGAGGTGAGCCGAGCAGCATGGAAACTTTATGTTCTTCTTTAAACTCCGACATATTAATGGTGGTAATGTTTTGGTCGCCACCGTAGAGAATATCCGCGAGGGCCAGGGCGGTTTCGGTTTTACCTACACCGGAGGAGCCCACCATAAAAAATACCCCTATGGGTTTGCGTGCATCGGTAAGGCCTGCGCGGCTGGTGCGGATGGCTTGGGAGATGGCTTCCAGTGCGTGGGGTTGGCCGATGACGCGCTCGCCTAATACTTCGGCTAAATTCAATACTTGTTGAATTTCGTTGGAGACCATTTTACCCACGGGAATGCCCGTCCAATTGGCGACAACTTCGGCTATGGCTTGGCTGCCTACGTTCACTTGAATTAATGGGTTCTCGCCTTGGACGGCTTCTAATTCTTTAAATAAGACTTGTAATTGTGCTTTGGCTTCTAGGCGTTCACCTTCGCTCATACGGCCTTCGGCATCCGCCCCGGATTTTTTCGCCAGTTTAAAATCTGCGTCGATTTTATTTTGAATAGCGTGAATTTTGGCGACTAATTCTTTTTCCGTGTTCCACTGCGCTTCGGCGGTGGCGAGGGAGGCTTGTTGCTCGGTTAATTCGCTATTTAATTTCGCGATTTGTTCGTCGCAATTACCGGTGGTGGCATTTTCCCGCTCTAAGGAGGCAATATTGGTATCAATTTGCTGAATGCGGCGGCGGATATCTTCGATGCTCGCAGGTGTGGTGCTTTGGCTTAGGCCCACGCGGGCGCAAGCGGTATCCAGAAGGCTGACTGATTTATCTGGCAGTTGGCGGGCGGTGATGTAGCGGGCGGAGAGGCGTACGGAGTCCACAATAGCTTCGTCTAAAATGCGCACTTTGTGGTGGTTTTGCAGCATGCCGGCGATGGCGCGCATCATGTCGATGGCTTTATCTTCGCTGGGTTCTTCCACTTTTACGACTTGGAAGCGGCGAGTTAAGGCGGGGTCGCGCTCGAAATATTTTTTATATTCCGCCCAGGTGGTGGCGGCGATGGTGCGTAATTCGCCGCGGGCGAGTGCAGGTTTTAATAGGTTAGCGGCATCGCCTTGGCCTTCTTTTCCGCCGGCGCCAATTAAGGTATGGGCTTCGTCGATAAACATAATAATCGGTTCGGCGCTGGCTTTAACTTCAGCGATAACGGATTTTAAGCGGTTTTCAAATTCGCCTTTTACGCTGGCACCGGCTTGTAATAGGCCTAAATCGAGGCTGCGCACGGTGACATTTTTTAATGGGTCCGGCACGTCGCCAGTGGCGATGCGCAGGGCAAAACCTTCCACTACGGCGGTTTTACCTACGCCTGCTTCCCCGGTGAGAATGGGGTTGTTTTGGCGGCGGCGGGTGAGTATATCGATAATTTGGCGGATTTCTTCATCGCGGCCTAATACCGCATCTATTTTGCCGTTTTTGGCGGCGTCGGTAAGGTTAACGGTGAATTTATCCAGGGCGGGGGTTTTGCTGGGGGCGCCGGTATTGGGTGTGCCGTCATCGCTGCTGCTGGTGTCGCCTTGTAAATTTTGTTTGGATTCACCGGTGGTGCCGATAATGGAACGGGCGAAGGTGCGGATGGATTCAGGTGTGATTTTTTTAAATTCGGCGGATACACCTTCAGCGGTGCGGCGCAGGCCTTCGTCTAATAATAATGCGGCTAATAAATGCCCGGAGGTGGCGATGCCGTGGCCGTATTCTACCGAGGCGAGCATCCAGGCGTTTTTGGCTAGGTCTACAATGGTGGGGGAGAGGGCGGGGGCGCGGGTGTTGCCGGATTTAATGCGGTCTAGCTCTTGGTTTAAATCCCGCGCCAGTTTACCTAGGTTCACTTCGTATTTAATTAAAATGGCTTGGATGTCGCTGTCGGTCATTTCAATTAATTTTAATAACCAGTGTTCTACTTCCACGTTGTAGTGGGTGCGGTTTAAACACAGGCCTGCGGCGCCTTCAAGGGCCTGGCGGCTGGGCTCATTGAGTTTGCCCACAAGGGCTTTTAGGTCGATGTTGATCATAATGGTGATCCTTAGGTTGCAGTTAAATAAATCGGTGAAATCGCGGCTGAGTATGCACCCCTGCGGCGGCAAAATAAACTGGCGTGAGCCTATTGTGCGTGGCTCCCGTGGGTGTCCTTATCCGGCCTGCGCTCCTCTTTTGATTAGATAAAATTGTGTTAATTAGTCGAGGCGGCCTGCGGAAATAGCAATGTTAAGGGTTTCGCCGTGGCGGTAACTGGCTAAGGGTTTGGTGGCAAGCCAGGTATCCCAGCCGATAATCGGCGGTTCTTTTTGGTTGAGTTGAATTTGGTAGGGCAGGTGCTTGCGGGCCACGCTAATCACGTATTCAAAATCCTGCTCCATACCGGCGTAGAGTTTGACCATTTCGTGCAGGTTGGCTAAAGCTTTGGTGCCGGGGGCGAATTGGTAAAATTCTTGTTTGTTCAGGGGCCCTAACACAATGCGCACCTTGCCCTGGGCAAACCAGGCTTTAGAGCCAATAAGTGCCGAGCGGCCCAGGCAGGCATTTTGGCCTTTGCGGTTGCTGATATCCGGCAGGCGCGAGCGCACGTCGTCGATTAAATCCTGCCACTGGCCGACAAATTCTTCTACCTGTACCGGCACACCAAAATGAGCGGCAATCATATTTTTTAGGCCCACCGCTGTGCGCACGCGCTGGGTGAAAAAACCGGCGTAGCGCAAAAATAACAAACTATTTAAGCGGGTGTTTTTTTCCAGATGGGGTGTGCTTAAGCCCACCAGCGAGAGCAAACAATGGGTGATGCTGTCGTGCTCTTGTTTGCGCGCGGGAATTAAATGTTGGCGCTCGTAGGCAATCGGTAGGCGGTATTTAATGCTGGCTTGGAAAAATAACGAGGCTATGCGGTGGTTAAAAATATCGAAGAATTGTTTGAGGGTGTTATCGCGCAGTTTAAGGCGCTCAAAAATGAGTTCGCTGTAATGAAAAGGCAATACACCTATGGCGCCGGTAAGGCCTAAAAAATTAATAATCACCAACCAGCGCACTTGGTTGCCGGAGAGTTTTTCAATCTCCAGGCGGAATATATCCCCGCAGGGAATGGCCAGGCTTTGATGGCTGGCCAGGCGGGCAAATTCTCGTACCGGTGGGCTAAAGCGGCCAATGGGTAAATTGGCAAAGCTGGTTTTGCTTTGCAGGGGCATGAGGGAGGCCCGCTCCAATAAACGCAGCGCCTGGGTAAAACCAAAATCGCTCGGCTGCGCTTGCAGCCAGGCAATTACAGCAGTATTTTTTCGCCGGATCGGGGTGGACATTTTTTCAGATAACCTTCTTTATTTTTTATTTTCACCAGTGTGCGGGTGAATGAATTGAGCGGGCAATAGACCGCAAAAAAATGTTCTAACACTGTGGCGTAGAGATAACTGCTGCTGCCGCTGAGTAATTGGGCATCTAAGGTCACTTCTATTTCCACCCCTCGGCACAGAGTTGTGAGGCCATCAATGGCAAGGGGGGCGCTAATGGGGCGCGCTTTGACTTGTAAGACCGAATCAATTAATGCGCGGGTGACGGAGGTTTCGCGAAAATCGTACAGGCGCAGAATTTCTTTAAAGGCCTCGGTGCTATCACTGCTGCCGGTGAGGGATAAATGATTTAAATTTAAATGCGAGATTAACCGCCAGCGGGCTTTATTGCCCAGCGGCGGGCGCACGGCGGGACTGGGCTGTAATAAACAGCGAATGCGCGTGCAGGGTGGGGCGGCGTTGACACATTGCAGGGCCGGTTGCTCGGAATTAAACGGTAATTTGCTGGGTTGATCGCGATTACTGGCCAGGCTTTCAATGGATAAAATGCGGTTATCCGGCGCGTTGGGGTTAAAGTTTAAATCCACCAGGCTTAAATACAGATCGGTGCCGTCGTCGCGGTCTAAATTACCGAGTTTAGCGTGGCGGCGGGAGGCAAACCAAAAGGTTTGCATGGTTTGGCCTTCGTGGCGGTGGTTGAGGCCGTAAAAGGGTAAAAATTCGCTGGCTTCGCCGTCGGTATTAATAGCGGTGACCGACTGAATGGCATACAACTCATACCCCATGGGCCTGCGCGCATCGGGAATAACTGGGTATTCCATCTGGGTGTGGTCAAGTTTAATTGGGTCACATTTGTGCGGGAATAAATTAATAATCGGCGTGCAGTTAAGCGCAAACATATCGGCATTGAGCTGATGCTCAAGCTCTAAATCCGCTTGTTTGAAATAAATATACAGCTCTAGGTTTTGGCCATAGTAGGGGCTGATTTTTTCGCCCAGTTCTATATCCACAAACATGAATTTTTCGGCGTAGGTGAAAAATTCGGTGAGCAGGCGATAGCCGATAAAGGAATTTTCTGGGTAGGGGAAGAGGCCATCTTCTTGGTCAAAACCCACCGGTTTTAATACATCCGGGCTTAAATAAATGGGCTGGGTATCCTGGGCGGAGGTGGTCATTACCACCTGTAGGCATTCGCCCAATAATAATTGATACAAAGGGTGGGTATATTGTGCTTGGCCTTTTAAATACAGGCGAATGCGCGGCGGCGCTAGCACACCAAAATTTACATCCGGTGTAAACCCTTGCAGGCAGAGTTTTAACACGCTGGAGGCGCCGCGCGCTGAAGCGGCGCCGGGGGTAGTAAAGGGCCGCCCCATGAGGCTGGCGTGATTAACACTAATGGGCAGCAGGGTGGTCTCGTACACAGTGCGAAAGCGGCAGGTTTCGCCGTTGAATTGTGGGGTTTCCAGCAGCGTGTGGCGCGGAATTAAAAAGGGCGCGTCCAGTTTGGCTTTATCCGGTTCACACTGCACTATGGATAGCGCCGGGATTGGCCGCTGGTAATGGGGGTAAATACAATTGATCAGTGCGTCGGTAAGTTCTGGGAATTCATCATCTAATTTATGTTGAATGCGGGCATTTAAATAGGCAAAACTTTCAATTAAACGCGAGGCGTGGGGGTCTTCAATGGTTTCGTTATTGATGCCCAAACGGCCAGCAATTTTGGGGTTTTCCTTGGCGAATTCGTTGCCGAGCTGGCGAATAAACGCCAGTTCTTTTTCGTAATAGGGTAATAATTCATCAGCCATGTAGGGAATCTTCCACGGATACGGTGCGTAATACGGGTTCTAAAATGGAGTCGAATATGACTTCTTCCGGTGCTGGGTCTGCGTACATGAGCGCGTCGATGCGAAAGCGCAGGGTGCGGTCGGTTTTATCTTCGTTATCAATAAATTGCACCCGAACGTTTTTAAAGCGCGGCTCAAAGGTGCGGATAATAAATTCGATGTTTTTAATAAATTCTTTTTTCTTGCGGCCGTCGATCATGTTGACGGTGGCCAAATCCGGCAGGCCGTAATTAATAAAACTCTCGTTGACTAATTCTAGGTGTTCGGCAGGCGCAACTACGCGGTAACGGGTGTTGAGGAGGTTTTCTAAATCCCGCCGCACGGCAGCGCGCAGCTCTTTTAATTTGCTGTGGCGGGCTGGGTCGGTTTCTATTTGGTTGTCTGGGTCGTTGTCGATTAAGCGGTCTAAAATCGACGGGCGCAGTTTTTTATCTTTATCCACACCACTACTCATCAGGCGGCTCCTTGGACTAATTCAGTGACTAACTCAAGTTCCGATACCATTTGATCGGCTTGATAACAGGGCACCAAATGAATCACACAGGCGTAGGTGCCGGGTTTGCCGGGGTGCTCGCGCACTTGCACGCGGGCTTCTTGAATGGGGTAGCGGGCCTGCTCTTCCCATTCCATATCTTTGCGGCCGGTGGTGTATTGGTGTAACCAGCGGCGTAAAAAATCTTCGCACTGCTCTGCGGTAATAAAACTGCCGATTTTATCGCGCACCATGACTTTGATGTAATGGGCCACGCGGGAGGCGCATAACACGTGTTGCAGCATGGTGGATAATTTAGCGTTGACCTGAGCATCCCGTGTGGCCATGCGTTTGGATAATTGAATCGATTGGTTGGAGTAAAAAGCAAAATAAGGTGTGGCAAAACACTGGCAGAGGGGAATAAAACCTAAATTGCTAATATCCCGTTCTATATTATCGGTAATGACCACATCGGTGGCCGGTTTGGTAATAATGTCGTTAGGGTCGGTTTTAAAACTGTCGCAGGGTAAATTAGTGACTAAGCCTCCGCCGATATTATTGCGCGGTACGCCGCGAATATGGCCAAACCAACCGACGCTGCCAAATTCGCGCAATAAAATCCCGCCAAAGGCGTAGGCGGCATTGCCCCATAAATAATCCTCCGGCGAGCGGATATATTCACAAAAATATAAACCGCGATAATTGCCGGGGGTGGTGCGATAGGGTTTGCGCATCAAAATACGCGGCAGCGTGAGCCCTACAAAACGCGCTTCGTTTTTCATGCGCAGGGCGCGCCACTGGATATATTCCTCTTGGGCAAAAAGGGAGGTTAAATTCAGCGGTAAACGCAAGGTAGAAAAATCATCCATACCCAAAAGAGCGCTGGAAACACCGGCAATAAACGGTGAAAACGCGGCGGCGGCAATTTGTGCGATGGAGTCAAGGGCCGAAATATCATCGTAGGGATGGGCGCGGCTTTGTTTGTGGCTAATGGCGTAATCGCCAATGAGTGCGCCATAGGGTTCACCGCCGGGGGTGCCGTATTCTTCAGCGTAAATTTTGTTGTACAGGCTGCTTTGGTCAAATTCCAAGGCGCGGCTTAAGTCTTTGGTGACTTCCTGCCAGCTGGCGTCGAGCACTTTTATTTTGGCCAGTTTTATACCTTCGGCCTGCAGGGTTAAATAATACAGGCCGCGCCAGGAGGATTCTAAGCGCTGAAATTTCGGGTGGTGGATAATGGCGTTGAGCTGTTGATTAATTAATTGGTCTATATGGCTGATAGCGAGCTCAAGCTGATTCAGAATATCTTGGCTAGTTTTAACGGCGCCTTCTGGCGTGTGGTGTTTTAGCCAATATTTAAGGGCTAACGGCCAGTGGGGCTCGCGCAGGAAATCGTCCAGGCGCACAGCGCTGGCCTGCTGTTTTAATATTTCGTCAAAATTAAATGCTGGGCTGGCCGATGACACTGGGGTAATTCCAACTGGGTTCAAAAAAACGTCTGGATTAAAACGGCTTGGTATTTTTAAGCGCTATTTTTGCTGGGTTTAAAAACACAAGGGAGCCGAAGCTCCCTTGTATGACGCACACATCAGCCGGTTGATTAACCTGCTTTGGGCATTTTTGCTACTAGGCGCAAGGAGGTGGTTAATTCCTCCATTTGCAACCAAGGGCGCATCCAGGCTACTGCGTTGTACACGCCTGGTTGACCGGGTACTTCTTTTACTTCTACACGCGCTTCGGCCAAGGGGTATTTGGCTTTGGATTCGGCCGAGGCCAGTGGGTTGCCGTTAACGTATTGCTTGATCCACTGGTTCAGCATGCGCTCGGCTTCGTCCGCTTCCATAAAGGAGCCGATTTTGTCGCGGGCCATGACTTTCAAGAAGTGGGCTATACGGCTGGTGGCCATGATGTAGGGCAAACGGGCAGAAATTGCCGCGTTCGCCGTGGCATCTGGCGACTGGAACTGGGCGGGTTTTTGCGTGGTTTGCGCACCGAAAAATACCGCGTAATCGGTATTTTTGTAGTGGCACAGGGGCAAAAAGCCGAGCTTGGAGAGTTCCGCTTCACGGCGCTCGGTGATGCCAATTTCGGTGGGGCATTTTTGATCCACAGCACCGTCGTCGGACACAAATACGTGGCTGGGCAGGCCTTCCACTTTACCGCCGCCTTCAGCGCCGCGAATGGCGGTACACCAACCGTATTCGGAGAAGGCGCGGGTGAGGGTGGCGCCCATCGCGTAGGAGGCATTCATCCAGCAGTAGTTGTCGTGTTCCACGCCTAGGTGTTTACCCTGGTCATTGGTGTCCGCTTCTTCATAATTAAATGCTTCGATGGCTTTGGTGCTGGCGCCATAGGGTAAGCGGGCCAATACACGCGGCATGACCAGGCTGACAAAACGTGAGTCGTCGCTGTCGCGGAAGCTGCGCCAGGAAATGTACTCAGAGGATTCAAAGATTTTTTCTAAGTCGCGTGGTTTGGATAATTCTTGATAGCTGTCAAAGCCAAACATGCCTGGGGCAGCAGCGGCGATAAATGGACAGAAACCCGCAGCGGCAACACCGGAAATATTTTGCAGGGTGGCGACATCATCGGGGTGGGCGGAGAATTCATAGTCGCCAATCAGAGCACTGTAGGGCTCACCACCGGCCATGCCGAATTCACTTTCATAGATTTTTTTGAACAGGGCGCTTTGGTCGAATTCCACCGCGCGCTCTAAATCTTTGCTGATTTCTTTTTTGCTGGCGTTTAAAACGCGAATTTTTAATTGTGAGCTGGTTTCCGAGTTGGAAACCAGATAGTTAAGCCCGCGCCATGAGCCCTCTAATTTGGTGAACTTAGGGTGCTGCATAATGGCGGCCAGCTGCTTGGACATGGCTTTGTCTATAGCGGCAATGGCAGAGTTAATGGTAACGGTGAGGTTTTTATTCCACTTAACAGTGCCTGCCATCACTTCACGGGTGAGGTTTTTTAACAGGTCTTCTGCGTCGTCGCGGCTGGTTTGGCGAGTGGCTTCTAGGGCCATGTTCAGGAAACTGACGTCCTGGGCTTCAGCACTGCTCGCGCCTTGTGATTCTAATTCTGTATCGGCCATTATTTGGTCTCCTCATTCATGCCCAATTCGCCTTTAAGGCTGTTGAGTGCGTCGGTGTTGCTTAAAATGTCTTCAAGTACTTTTTCCAGCTCTTCAGAGCGGTCGGCTTTGCTCAATAAATCGCGCAGTTTATTGCGGGCGTCCAAGAGTTTGCGCAACGGTTCAACCTGCTCCACAACTCGATGGGGTTCAAAATCTTCTAAGTGATTCAGGTTTAAATTCACCGACATTTCAGTGCCGTCGCCCTGCAGGGTGTTTTCAACTTTCATGTTCAACTGAGGGTTGATGTTGTTCATGATCTCGTTGATGTTGTCGCGATCAACCTGCAAAAAATTGCGGTCTTTAAAGGCTTTTTGGTTGGTGTTGTCACCGGAGTAGTCACCCATTACGCCCATTACAAACGGCAATTCGCGCTTGACGCTCTCGCCATTGGACTCTAAATCGTAGGTGATGTGGACGCGCGGCTTGCGCACGCGATTGAGTTTGTCATGGATGCTGGCCATAGTCCTAACCTCGTGATGAAAATTCTGTTATTAATTTGAAGAACCCATGCAGGGCTAAAGTCCTACACTGATCCGGTGTTTTTGCCCGCGTCGGAGCTTTATCTTAATGCCAATGCTAAACCGCCATAGTACGTCAAAAGCTCAGCTCTCGCTAATGTAACCGCTGGTTAGTAGCTGTGGGCTTTTTCTGTTCGCACCTAACCAAAATCACTTAAGGCAAACTCGTTTGCTCCGCACGTCGCGGCGTGCTTTTTTGCAGCTTACTTCAGTTGAAGCCACTAGAGAGTGCGCTTCTGCGTCAGGGCGATTCGAGTTTTAGCAGGCCGTGCATGATGCTATCGCGGCCTCTTTTTTATTTTGGCCACCGGTTAGTAAGTCGCTGCGCGACTTTTAACGCGTGTGGTGTAACTGGCTCCTTGCTAAATTCATTTTGGATAAAACTCTCAGGCCTCGGGCGGAGCTAAATTTGCGCTCCATTACTTTAGGCTTTAGGCACACTTGTGTGCATTTAAATTATTGGCCTTTCACGCCCGTTAATTCGCTGTACCGGTTGCGGGTTGCATCGTCGCTGATTAATTCCTGCATGAGTTCATGAAGCGGCATGTTGCCCCAGCGGACGGCTTTTTCCAGCATGTACGAGATCGGTGAATGAGGTTCTGTTTTGCGGAAAAACTCTGCGATGTCCGTCAGCTGTTTAAAGGCTTGTTCCCGATTGGCAAGGGCACGGGTGACAGGCTGGACGGCTGCGCCAGCAGCGCCGGGCGCACTCTCTGTTGTGGCAGATTCCTCTGCGGCGTTGGGGCTTTCGTCCACGGTTGATGCCTCCGCTACGATTTTATTGCCACCGAGGAAGGTAACGGCGGTAATGCAATCTTTGAGTAAATTGGTGATGGCGCTTGAGGGCGGTGCTTCACTGGCGCCGCACAGTTGGTAGAGCTTGTCGTTAAAGCGTGTGAAGCTATCGAGTGCTTCGACTAAATCGTTGCGCAGGTGGGTGAGAAATTCGCTACTGGATTCTCGTACTGCGGTTTCGATATTTTGCAGGGTGTAACCCTTGCGGGCGTATTCTTTTTCCCGGTTTTTGTCATCAAGGATGCGGGAGGTTTCTGCGGCGGATTGGTATTCCCAAAAACTGTAGGCGCGGTGTTGGCCGCTGTTGGTAATAATGCTGTTGCGGATAGGTGCCATCAAAGCGCCATCGGAGCCGCCCTCTCCATTGAGGCCTTTTAGTGAGCCTACGCGCGTTTCCATACCGTATTCGTCGGGCATGGGGAAGAGATCTGGCCAGAAGTTTTCGATGAGGCCCTCGATCAGTTCAAAGCCGTCTCGCAGGCCTGCAATGCCGTCTCGGCGCACCAGGGCTTCTAGGTACCAGCAGGCGACTTCGAGGTCTTTGGATTCGGATTTTAGGATTTTGGGCGCCAGCTCAATAATTTTGCGCCAGGATTCATCAATTTTGCGGCGGGCATCGTCGGCGGCTTGGCCGTCTTCGCTGTAGACATTGCTGCGCTCAGCGCTGCGGGCGGTGGAGCGGGCCAGTTTGACCATTTGGAAATTGGAGGTGGGCGAGCTGCCCTCGCGAAGATCGCGGCCGCAAGGCGTTTCCTCGTTAATTGGGCTTAAGAGCGCGGCTATATCAACTGAGCGGGACGACATAAATTCCTAAATCCTGACCAAGGCCAAAAAACGCACAAGTGAAGCAAGGCAAAAGCCCTCTTCAAATCGGTGTCCGCAATCACCCAACACACTTCCTGGCGTAACAATCCCGCTCACGCGGGGCGGTGATTTAAACCATATTGCAAGCCAACTTGCAAGCCGTAGGCGTTAATTAATCCTTGTGATCAAGGCGACAATGGGCAGCGAGTTAAGTGTGAATTTCTAAATGCGGGCTAATTCCTAAGCATGGCTTTTAACCCGTCTCATACCCGGCATATACTGCCCGCGCAAATAAATACAGCTGCTGAAGCCTCGCCGACCCGGTGAGGCTCGTTTGCAGCGCGCACTGGGCGGTAGGGGTGGAACCTTAAGTTATGAAAATTACCTTTTCTCTGTTAAAGGCACCTGCCAAAGCAGCCTTGCAACAGGGCCAGAAATCCTTCGATGAGCAGGGCGGAAGTATCGGCCGTGGCGACGGAAATACCTGGGTGCTGCCCGATCCCGATAAGTTTTTGTCCTCTAAACACTGCGTGGTGAGCTTTGAGCAGGGCCAGTTTTACATCACCGATACCAGTACCAATGGGCTCTTTTTAAATGGGGCTAGCCTGCCGGTGGGCCGCAATAATCGGGTGAGTGTCAGCGAAGGCGATACCCTTGATCTTGGCGAATACCGCCTGCGGGTAGGGCTGGAAAAAGTCGCTGCGAAAATATCGCCTTTTGCTGAAGCGGCTCCCTTGGAGCCTGCGCCGATGGCCAATGCCGGTGCCCAGTGGGGCGCCTTGGAGCCCACACCCCAAGCCACCGATGGCGCTGACCTATTTCCTGTGGGCGCGGGTGCTGGCGGTGATCCATTTTACGATCCCAGCATGGACCCGTTTGCCGCGAAAGACCCTTTTGGTTTGGGCGGCGCCAAACCGGCCGATCCCTTTGCCAGCCCTGCGGATCCGTTTGCCAATCCTGCAGACCCTTTTGCCAATCCAGGGGATCCTTTTGCCAATCCGGCGGATCCTTTTGCAAAGATGACCGCGGCCCCGCAGGACAATCCGTTCGCAGCCGATCCATTTGGCGGCGGCGACATGTTTGGTGGCCCCGATCCCTTTTCGCCCGCTAAGCCCCAAGCAGTAGCGGGATTCACCCAGCAGGAGGGCCGCAATCCACTGCACGATGCTATCAACCTGCCCAAAATAGCCACCAATCCGCCAAGCCAAGGTGGAATTCCTGATGATTTTTGGAATTCACTGGGCGGCGCTTCTGCAGCGGATGAGTTGGGCATGCCAGCTTTTAAACCCGTTGATCCTTTTGCCAGTGGCGATCCTTTGGCGTCACCGGCTGAAGCTAACCCCTTTGCGCCGCCCCCGGTGCCGCCAGCTCCTCCAGTTCCGCCTCCGCCGCTTCCCTACGCAGTACAACCCCCAGTGGCCCCACCGCCCATGCCGGATGCCTTAGGCGACAATCCGTTTGCGCATTTGGGGCAAACCGGCGGTGCAAATCCATTGCCCCTGGATGCCAGTGAAGGGCAGGTGTACCCCGTTGGCAGTGCCTTTTCTACCCATGTGCCAGCGAGTACGCCGGGTAAGGTTCCCCTGTCAGACCGGCTCAAGGCGATGCAGGGCACTGAGGCCCATGACACTTGGGCGGCGCCACCTGAACCCCAGGCGCCAAGTCCTCTGCCACCCCAGGCACCGGTTGCGCCTGCTGTGCCACCGGTTGCTCCAGTTGCTGCGCCGCCCAGTGCGCCGCTGTCGCGGCCAGCCCCGATTCACGATACGGGTGTGCAAAACCTTGTTGCGGCGCTTGGGTTGAGCGGCCAGTTAAGCCCTGAGCAGGAGCAGGTATTGCCGCAGTTAATAGGTGAGATGACCCGCGAGTCACTTAATGGCCTGTTACAAATCCTGCGGGCGCGCAATTCAATTAAAAACGAATTTCGCATCGCGGTGACCACTATCCAACCGCGAGAAAATAACCCGATAAAATTCGCCACCGATGTGGATGATGCCTTGGAATTATTATTTGTGCGCTCATCCAAGGGCTACAAGCCGCCTGTGGAGTCAGTGCAGGACAGTTTTGAATCCATCATGGATCACCAAGTGGCGATTTTGGCGGGCATACGTGCAGCGTTTAAATCGCTGTTATCCCGTTTTGACCCGCTGCAATTGGAGCAACAATTTGAGCGCCAAGGCAAAACAGGCGGTATTTTGCCGGGCATGAAAGGCGCTAAATGTTGGTCGGCCTATGATGATTTTTATCAGGATTTAATCGGCAATTTTGAAAATTCGTTTCAAAACTTATTCGGTGACGAGTTTGTGCAGGCTTATGAGGAACAATTGCGCAAATTAGCTATCGCCCGTAAACGTGAACACTCTCAACGATAGGAGCCCCTATGCACACCCGCACGCCGTTTGTTTGGAAATCCCTAAAGCACATTTTACTGCTGCTGAGTTTAGGCTTGGGGCTGGTTAGCTGTACCAAAGTCAATGGCACAGGCAAAACCATCGGCCTGGATACCGATTTAAAACTCACCATTCAAGCGGATATGGATATTAACCCCGATGCGAATAACCGCCCCTCGCCGGTGTTTGTGCGCATGTATGAGCTTAAATCACCGATGATTTTTCATCAGGCTGATTTTATGACGCTCTACAGCAAAGATAAGGCGGTCATAGATGCGGATTTTGTGAATCGACAAGACTTAAAAATATTCGTGCCCGGCGATAAGCGCGAATCTAACTTGGTATTAAACCCCGCAACCCGATTCGTTGCGCTGTATGCAGAATTTTTACAGTACCAAAATGCCAACTACAAAGTTATTTTCCCGGTCACGCCCGGCAATATTGTCGGCAACCGCATTTCGGTGAAAATTACGGGCAACCATATAGTATTAATTGAGAAAAAATAGCGAGCCTGGCGATGTTGTCGGGTTTAATGTTCTGCTCCATGTCTTCAAGATGCACGGATAGTTTATGTCGTTAGAAAGCAAAGTTATTTGGTCGGAGGGGATGTTTTTAAATCCCCAGCATTTCCAACAACAAGAGCGTTATTTTGAGCGCTATGTAGATGGGCGTATTACCACGGCAGGCGCTTATTTGTGGGGTTTTTTCGACTGTGAAATTGACCAGCAGCTGTTAAAACTGGGCAAAATATCCCTAAGCCACGGGCGCGGAGTATTCCCCGATGGCACACCGTTTAATTTTCCTGACATAGACGAGCCGCCACCGGTGATTGATTTGCCGGAAAATATTCATAATAGCCTGTTGTATTTGGCCTTGCCCGTGCGCCGCTTAGGTGCGGTGGATGTATTGCCGCAAGAAGGTGCACAGGGTTTAGCCCGTTATTATCCGAAAGAACACAAGGTGCGGGATAATTCCATCGATAGCGGTGATGACCACGGAGTGCAGGTGGGCAAGTTGCGTTTGCGAGTATTGCTGGAAACCGATGATTTAAGTGGCTACACCTGTATCGGTATTGCCCGCATTGCCGAGACCCGCCAGGATAAAAATATTCTGCTCGATGATAAATATATTCCCACGGTTTTAGACTGCCAGGCGGCGCCACGCTTAAACGGTTTTATTGTGGAATTAGCGGGCATGTTGCGCCACCGGGCGGAGGCGATTGCAGGTCGTTTAGCCGATACCCGCCGCGGCGGCACGGCAGAAGTCACCGATTATATGTTGCTGCAAACGCTTAATCGTTTAGAGCCGATTATGGTGCACTTGGCAAAAGTGCAGGGCTTGCATCCGGTGGAATTATTTAAAGAATGTATGGGCGCGATTGGTGAGCTTGCAACTTTTAATACCAAAAATCACCGCCCGCCAGAACTGCCCGTGTATTTGCACGACAATTTACAAGCGGGCTTTGAAATTGTGTTTGCTCACCTGCGCCAATTGCTCGCCACGATTTATGAGCAAACCGCCATTTCAATCGGAATGGAGGATAAGGGGTACGGTATTCGTGTGGCGGACAAATATGATAAGTCTTTAATTAATACAGCAACCTTTGTGTTAGTGGTGCGCGCCGATGTCGCTGAAGAAATTTTGCGCAGCCGTTTACCGCAACAAATGAAAATCGGTCCGGTTGAGAATATCCGCCAATTAATCAACTCTGCATTAAACGGTATTTTAATTAAGGCCCTGCCGGTTGCACCCCGGCAAATTCCCTTCCGCGCAGGCCACGTTTATTTTGAATTAGAGCAACGCGGTGAAATTTGGCGGTATATGAGTACCTCCGGTGGATTTGCCATGCACGTCGGTGGTGATTTCCCCGGCTTGGAAATGGAATTTTGGGCCATTCGCCGCTAACGCAACTTACTTGTGTGAGACATTACTATGGATGAAAAGGATAAAACCCTCTTCAAACAACCCGGTGCTGGTGACAGCACGGTTTTAAAACCTACACCCGGCCGCAAAGGTGGTATGGATATGCGTCCGCCACCGGTCACGCCTAGTTATACTGCGGAGCCGGTAACACCAAGTGTTGCTCCCCAGGGGCGGGTAGATTTGAGCGCATTTGGCCCAGGGCTTAACCCGATTGTGCAAGCGGCCAGCACCTTGTTAATGGTGTTTGATAAAACTCGCGGCACGCTACGCCACGCTAATGTGGCGGGTTTGCATAATTCTTTAGTGAATGAAATTAAACAATTTGAAAACCGCCTGCGGGATTTAAATTTAAAACCCGAGCAGGCCTGGGCGTCTCGTTATTTAATGTGTACCGCTTTGGATGAGGCGGTCATGTACACCCCTTGGGGCGGCGAGAGCGCCTGGGGGCAGCGCACTTTGTTAAGTATTTTTCACCGCGATGTTAATGGCGGTGAGAAGTCCTTTCAAATGTTGGATCAGCTGCGGCAAAACCCCGGCGATAACCGCGCCGTGCTGGAATTATTTTATTTGGTTTTAAGCCTTGGTTTTGAAGGTAAATACCGGTTAATACCGAGGGGCAGCGAGTCGCTGGAATCTTTACGCGATGATCTGTACGCATCCATTCGTGCCCAGCGCGGAGAGTATGAGCGCAGCCTGGCGAGCGCTTGGCAGGGCCTGGGCCGCACCCGCCGCACCCTGTCCCATTACCTACCTACCTGGGTGGCCGCGAGTGTAGTCGCGGCATTGGTATTTTTCGGCTATGTGGGTTTTAAACTTTGGTTAAACGCAAGCTCCGAACCTACGCTGGAATCCCTAAGCCGAATTGCACCGATCAGCGCATCGCCTCCAGAGCAAAAGCCCTAGGGACTATTAAACACTTTAATAACACTGCTGCGCAGATGTTTTAGCGCATATTAAAGGTCTGCCTATTCGTTGCGGATCGACAACAGGTATTCATTGGTATGAAGAAATTTTTAGCGTTTTTATTGCACCCGATTGTTGTCTCGTTGGTCGGGCTTACCGCTTTGGCGTTATTAATCTGGTTTGCTGGCCCCTTAATTAAATTCGGCGCTAACAACAGTGCGCCGCTGGCGGATGTGACGCCGCGGATTATGATGATACTGGCCATGCTGGTGGTGATGGTCATCGCCATTTTAATTGGCCAATTGCGCAAGGCGAAAAATAATCAGCATTTGGTGCAGGGGTTATCTACCCCGAAAGAAGACCCAGCGCAGTTGGCAGCTAAAGAACAGTCCACTGAAGAGTTATTGCAAATTGGCGAGCGTTTTACCCAGGCGCTTGATACGTTAAAAAACTTTAAATTTAAAGGCCTCACCGGCAGCAAAGCGCTCTACGAATTGCCTTGGTACATTATTGTGGGGCCGCCCGGCTCGGGAAAAACAACAGCTCTCATTAACTCCGGCTTAGAGTTCCCCTTGGCGGATCATTTGGGCCGTGGCGCGGTGGCGGGTGTTGGCGGAACGCGCAATTGTGATTGGTGGTTTACCAACGAAGCGGTGTTGATTGATACCGCCGGGCGTTATACCACGCAGGATTCCCACCGTGTGGTGGATGCTGCCGCGTGGGAGGGTTTTTTAGACTTGTTAAAACGCCACCGCCGCCGCAGGCCAATTAACGGCGCCATAGTGGCGATTAGTTTGCAGGATTTATTGATGCAAACGGAAGATGAGCGTGCTCTGCAGGCGCGCACTATACGTTCGCGTTTAGATGAATTAATGGACCGCTTGGAAATTCGCTTTCCTATTTATTTAATGCTGACTAAATCCGATATGGTGCCGGGGTTTAGTGATTTCTTTGCGGAAATTAATCGCGATGACCGCGAGCAGGTGTGGGGCGTATCACTACCTGATGCCACCAACCCTAATCAGGGGCCGAATTTTGATTTTCTGCACCAGGAATTGCAGCAGATTACCCGCCGTTTATACGAGCGAGTTCTGGCCCGTATGCATGCTGAGCGTGATATTAAACGGCGCGGTGTGATCAGTGCATTCCCTCAGCAGATGGAAAATGTTAAAGCGCTGGTAGAAAGTTTTGTTCGTCAGGCGTTCATGACCAATCGCTTTAAATTTCAGCCCTATTTGCGCGGAGTTTATTTTACCTCTGGCACCCAAGATGGTACCGCGATTGACCGTTTAATGGCTCAGGTGGCATCCAATTTTGGCTTTGCACGGGAAGTGTCCAGCGGGCTCAATCAGCAGGGGAAAAGCTACTTTCTTACCCGCCTATTTAAAGAAGTTATTTTCCCTGAGTCAGAAATTGTGGGCGCCAATACGGGCTATGAGACTTCTATGCGCTGGGTGCAGCGAGCTGCTTATATCGGTATGGCGGCGCTTATGGTGGTGCTCGGTTTGGTATGGTCAGGCGCTTTAGTGAAACACAAATTAAATGTGCGTGAAGTAGAGAGCCATTTAACACAATTTAAAGCTGAAGCTGCAAAACCTGCCTACCAGCAGTTGGACATGCGCGGCAGCTTACCGGGTTTAAACGAACTAAAAGCAGCATCATCTGTGATGGATCAGCAGTCGCTGCCTTGGCTGGCAAACCTCGGCCTTTATGATGGCCGCGTGGACGATGAGGCCAACCAGGCCTATGACCGAGAATTGCTGCGGCACTTTTTAGCGCAGATGATGACCACCTTGGAAAAAACTCTCCAAGTGGGCGACGAAGGAAGTGATTTGTACAATACCTTCCGCGTTTATTTAATGTTTAATAAACTCGATACGCTCAATAAAGAAGAAGTGCAAAATTGGTTTAAAAAATTCTGGGAAACCACTATTAAAACTGATGAGGCCAAACGCACTGAATTAGAAGATCATTTGGCGCATCTGCTCACGCTCGAATTAACGCCTGTGGAGCTTAATCAGGCTGTAGTGAGCCATGTGCGGGATATTTTATTAAAAGAACCCATTGCTAAACGCGTCTATAGCCGTATTCGCCATACCCCTGCATTTGCGCACAAGGTGGATATGCTGGATGACATGGGAGATAAGGCGCGGCAATATTTTGTTATTAACCCGCAGGTGCGAGAAGCCCTGCAAATGCCGGTGTTATACACCAAGGCCGGTTACGACAAAGTAGATTTATCCGCTGACTCTGAGGTGATTAAAGCCGTTATAGAAGAGCGCGCCATATTGGCGCAAGCCGAAGCAGGTAAAGACGTATTAAATTACACGCCGGAAGAGCCCGCCAAAGTCAGCGAGCAGGTTAAAGAGCTTTATTTTGCCGATTACATACGAACCTGGAACGGCTTTTATCAATCTTTAAAACTTGTTGGCCTGGGTGATGTGCGTCAAGCTGAGCAAATGTTGGCAGCCCTAATAGACCCCGTCTACTCGCCTATGGTGACCGCCTTACAAGTAGGGGCGGAAAATACCACGCTGACCTCGTCGCTCATTGGTGATTTAGCTGAGAGTAAAATAAAAGGCAAAAAAGGTGAGTTGGCCGGTGATGTGATTGATAAGGTAATCGAAGAAACTCCGGTGGATAAATATTTCAAAGATATTAATTCCCTCACTAAAGCACCTAAATTAGGCCAGCCGCCCATCGGTAGCGCCTTAGAAAAAGTGCGCGATTTACACACCTTTGTAGCGGAAATTGCCCTGGCACCGGACCCAACGCAAAAAGCCTATGAAGTCTCGAAGGCTCGTGCGCAAAACGGTGGCAGTAACCCCACCACCGCCTTGCGCGCTTATGCCTCCGGCACCCAGGAGCCACTGCGCGGCTGGTTGGAGAGTTTAGCCATTGGTAACTCCAATGTTATTTCCTCCGGCGGCAAGGGATTTGTTGGCTCTGAATGGCGGGCGGCTGTTTATAAACCCTATGCACAATTAATTATGAATAAGTACCCGTTAAATCCTAAAGCCCAGGAAGAAACGGCGGTGCTGGACTTTACAAACTTCTTTAAAACAGGCGGCATTTTGGATGTATTTTATATGGCTAATGTGGCGCCATTTGTGGATGCGCGGGACCCGACGCGGGTTAAATCGGTAGATGGTGGCGGGGCGACTTTCTCCGGTGATTTTTTGCGGCAGATGCAAAATGCCCAAATAATTCGCGGCATGTTTTTTCAGGATGGGCCCGATGCGCTCTCGCTGGGATTTGACTTTAAACCCTTTGAGTTTAGTGAAAAAGAGGCGCGCTTTAGTTTGGAATTCGGCAATGAGCGCCTGACCTACAACCACGGGCCGAAATTTTCATCCACCGTTAAATGGTCTGCCGCGGACGACATCAAACAGTTGCGGATTAATTTTGAAGACGTTAATGGCAAGCAACATGAAAAAATATATACCGGCCCATGGGCGCTCCTGCGTTTGTTTGATGCATCACGCATCGAGAAACAAGCCAGCGGTAGTTTCATCGTGCGTTTTTCCGTGGCGGATACGCTAGTGCAGGGCTTAACCCACGATATTGCCTATGAAGTGCGGCCCAAAAGTGCCAATAATGTATTTCGGCGGGATGTGTTAACTGGCTTTCGATTGCCCGAAACGCCTTAAACTTAGGTCTATTTAAACGCTGGTATTATTTATGTCGCTTTCTATAGGTCTATACGGGAAATTACCGGGCCACGGTGATTTTGTTGCCCGCAACTTGCCGAATAATTTAGTGCAGATTTGGGACGGCTGGCTGCAGGCGTTTATCGGTTCCTCCCAGGAGCGTTTGGGGCAAGACTGGTTAAATGTGTATTTAACCAGTCCTGTCTGGCGCTTTGGTTTTTCGTCCGGCGTTCTGGATGAACAGCAATGGTTGGGTATTTTGCTGCCTAGTGTTGATAAAGTAGGGCGTTATTTCCCTTTTAGTGTATTGATCCCTGTGCCGGGAGATTTATCGCTGTTGGATATTTTGTGCGAGCAATCCGACTGGTTAAATCCAGTCGAGGAAGCGGCTTTACACGCGCTGGATGAAGGCCTGTTGGTGGACGATTTATTAGCGCGTATGGGCGATGTACATTTGCCTACCTACCTGCGACGCCAGTGGTTTAATCAGGGCTATCAGGCTGGGCCTATTCAGGCACCCTGTGCGGATGTGCACATGAATAGTGCGGTAAGCGGTATTTTAGAAGGGCTTCTGGCGACGAGTTATTCTAGCCATAGTATCTGGACCACCCAGGGCTCTGATCGCATAGATGCCTGCATTGCAATTGCGCCGGGGCTGCCTGCGGTGAGCAGTGGCACTGCTCTGCTCGATGGCAATTGGAAGCATTGGCAGTGGATGATTCGTATGGGGCTTAATATCAACCTTGCCTAGCCGCTTGTTGAAATATTACCTCGCTCGGTCAGGCGGCGTTAAATTGGGCGAAAACATCCTCATTTACTTAGGGTAACACCGTTTTTTAGTCAAATTTGGCTTGCCAGGCCGTCGCCGCCAAGCTATTTCAACACGCTGTGAGCACTGTGTTGAAATATTCGTTCGCAAAATCGTTGCTGGGAACCAACAGCGATTAGTTATTTGGGGGCCTCATTAAATATTTTTTGTCGATGCTTTGCTGCCGATCTTTTTCACCCGGTGGCGAGGTTCATCAATCGGCTGCAGAGGCAATAAACTATTGCGTTGATGAAGGGGCTAAAATCTACGGGTTTTTTAGGTTTTAGCCGAGTCTGCGTAAGAGTTTCTCTCTGGCGCGGACTGCTGCCGCTTAGCATGGGACATTAAATGGTCATGCTAAGGTAAGGGTGCTCTGAGTCATGTTCGGTTTTGCTTTTTTCAAAAGCCGAGCAGCTCGTTGTGGATTGCTATGCCCCCAAACGTTTTGAAAAAGCCAAGCCGGAGTTAATCAGAGACCCATTAAATCCATTTGGCTGAGATAAAGCAGTACTTACAAATAATCAGGTGCGTTTTTCTCATGCTCTTAATTTTCTGGGGCCTGAATGTGCCGCTGCTCTCTGCGTCAGGCCTCCTTTTTTGAAGATATTTAGCCAACAATTATACATTTTATTGGGTGGCTATACTGATGCCGCCACGCGGTATTTACCGAATCCTTCAACCCAACCCAAGGAATTATTTCAACGGCTGAATTACTATCGGCCAGTCACTTAACCCCTCTATAGGATTAAAAAATGGGCTTTGGTGGTAGGTGGAAGAGGCCCAGCCGGGCAAAATTCATATTTGATGCCGAGAATAATTGGCAGCATTTGGCGAGTGTTAGGTGTGGCGGCATCGCCGTGCCATTTAGCTCTGGATCAAGATGGGCGTTATTTGGCGGTAGCCAATTACGCTGGGGGCGGCATCTGGTGTTTTTGCGCCTGGATACATGGCCGCTACCTGGGCCCTGTGTTCTTCAGCATCAGGGCCGCGGCCCGACGGCGCGGCAGGAGGCACCCCATGCACATTACGTTGCTTTTGCTATGAACAATGCAGGGCAACCGGGAATTTATGCGGTGGATTTAGGTTTGGACCAAGTGATTTGGTACCCGCAACTGCAGGCCAATCAGTGGGGTGTAGGCACAGTGGTATTGCAGGCGCAGCCCGGTGATGGCCCGCGGCATTTTGCAATACACCCTACCAATGGCAGAGTTTATCTGCTGAATGAATTAAGCAACAGTTTATCGGTAATTAACATAGGCTCTGATGGGCAATGGAATGTACAACAACGTATTAGCACTTTGCCTGAGGCTTATGTCGGCGACACTATAGCGGCACATATTAGTATTAGTCGCGACGGTGAATTTATTTATACCTCCAATCGCGGCCATCACAGTATTGCGGTTTTTAAAATACAGCCTGATGGTGAGCTGAGCCTTATTCAAATAGAACCCTGCGGGGGTGAATGGCCGCGTTATTTTGCCCTTATAGAGGATGCGGCGCGTTTAATTGTGGCCCATGAACACTCTAATTCGCTTGCGGCATTTGTAATTGGTCGCGATGGCCGCTTGCAGCCTACTCAGGCGCAAGGGGCGGTATTAAAGCCGACATTTGTAGGACTTGCTTAGTTGGATCTGTTTAATACTGCTCTCATCCAGTAATTAACAATTATTAATCCTGCTAGATCGCTCCGATCTAGTGGTCTTTGCACCACCAAAACGGGCGCTAATAGTCGGATCTGCTGGTTTTGCGGGGCTCGCGGCGGCTTGCGCTGGTGTGGCAGCTCCATGCCGCATTTATTAACCCGGCACTAAAGCCCGCCGGGCGAATAACACATTATGTGTGCCCGACCACGGAAAATATCCATTGAGTTTGTGATCATGCAGGCACCTGCTCAGTGCAGGTGGTTACGCGTTTTTGGGTTAATAGTGTGAGACACGGGCAGTAGATGGCACTTCAAGCAGTCCCTTTTTCTGCCGTGCGAATACTGGTGGGGCTTTTGACCTGCGCCGCCATATTTTTACAGCATTTAATTCCTCCCAAGGTTTTAACCCTGCGCCCTAATGCTGCCCTAGTGAGTAATTTATACGGCCATCAACACTCAGGCGGCCAACCTTCTGCTTATTGGGTTGATGAAACTCAGCAACATTTTCATTGCGATTATAGTCCTACCGATCCCTATTCCTGTGGATACACCATCGCGTTTGGCGCGGACCCCACCTTGGGTATTGACCTTACCGGTTATGAAGCCTTGCAGCTCAAAATACGTTATCAAGGCGAGGCGCCGCGCATCCGTATTTTTATGCGCAATTACAACCCACACTTTGACCGCAGCCCGGACCCCGGTATTTCCAGTAAATTTATGTCGGTGTCTATTCGTGCCGCGGATTTACACGAGCCCGTGTTGGTAAAAATGAATGAGTTTAGCGTGGGGGAGTGGTGGATTCGGGACTTTGATGTGCCGCGTATTCATTCCGCACCAGAATTTACCAACGTCACCTCATTGGGAATTGATTTTATTTTTCATGGCAGTAATGAGGTGCGGGTTGAGTCTGTTGCGCTAGTGGGGGCGCGAATAAAAAAGGAAACGTTTTACCTGGCGATTATTGTTGTGTGGATTTTGCTGGTGGCCTGGGAGGGCTTTTGCAAAATTTATTATATGTATAGGAATTCCCAGTCGGCCTCTCAACGCATTGATCGTTTGTTGCATGATTATAAAAATCTTGAAATTGAAAAACAGGAATTTGTTGCGCTATCCACGACGGATATATTAACGGGTATTCTGAATCGAGCTGGTGTGCAGCAATTCTGGGCAAAATTATTCCGTGCTGAATCAGCCTATTCACCTCTGGGCGTGTTGTTATTGGATGTGGACTATTTTAAATCCGTCAATGATACCTATGGGCATGATGCTGGTGATCATGTATTAAAAGCTGTGGCCACATTAATCGCCAGTAACACGCGCCAAAGTGATATTTTAGGCCGCTGGGGCGGTGAAGAATTTATTCTTATTTGCCCACAATTGCCTGCTGAGCATTTATTGAGTTTTGCGGAGGACATTCGCAGCCGAGTGCGTGACCACGTATTTGAATCGCCCCATGCACCCTTGCATCTATCCATTAGTATTGGTGCAACACTGGCTCAGGCGAATGAATCATTTGAATCTGTGTTAAAGCGCGCTGACCTCGCCTTGTACGAGGCTAAGTATGCAGGGCGCGATCGAGTGGTATTTAAATAGGGGTTTGTGGTTTATTTACTTGCCACCGCACATTTCCTTTGCGTCCAATCTGCTTGCGCGAATTTCGGGGCTTTTGGTTGATGGTATGACCAATGCTGGGCTTTTAATCGCCGTGTAAATTAGCTATAAAAATTGAGTTAAGGAAGCTCTGATTAAGTGGCATTTTCAAAAACGCACAAGTACGTCCCTGTAGCTCCGTCGCGGGCTTCCTACCCGCGACGGTTTTGAAAACACCACTTAATCAGGGCTTCCTTAATTGAATTTCCAACTGCAGCTCAGCCTCATTAATTCACGGCTAATTAATGATTATTGCTAGGGCGAATATAGATGATGATCCCATAAAGAAATCATGCGCAGGCTCAAAGGTATGTGTGAGGTGGCGCATGGAGGGATTGCTCAATGGTAATTTAGTCTGGCAATTAAACATAAATAAAATTAAATTTTGTTTAGTGTGAAATCATCTATGTGGATGAAATTGAATTTCGGTTTTGTAACAACGCGAGAAATAAATTAGCTGATGCCATCACATTGTGGCAATAAATTGTGTATTTCACTTGAGACCTGCTTGCTTTGGAAATGCAACCTTATATATTGCGTCTGATAAATAAGATTCATTATCCTCTACAAAAGGTCAATGTATGTATAAGAATAAAAATTCAGCTGAATTAAAACACGCATTGCTTGCGGTGTTGGTGGCGGGCACCCTTAGTGCGTGTTCGGGTATCCCAACCTCAACTTCAAGCAGTTCAAGCTCCAGTAGTTCAAGCTCCAGTAGTTCAAGCTCAAGCAGTTCGAGTTCGAGTAGTTCAAGTGGCCGCTCATCAAGTTCGAGCAGCTCCAGTTCGAGTTCGTCCTCCAGCTCGGGCAGAGGCACTACGCTCGCCACGGTGCGCGAAGGGTTTGTTGAGTTGCCCGATGGTCGCGGCGGTGTGAATTATGAGCCGGTGGCTTATACCGATGAGATGGGGTTTGATAAAAACGTATCTCAGGCAGCTTTTGAGAAAACACTTTATCCAGTGTTGCGCAAAAATTGCAGCGGTTGCCACAGTACGGCGAATCAATCGGGATCGGGTGCACAGGCGCCTTTACATGCGGATGTTGATGTAGCCCTGGCCCACGAATATGCGCTGACGCGCACTAATTTCCGCGATATTCCCAATTCAAAATTCGTCTCGCGTATGGCGATTGATCGTCACCATTGTTTCGCTGCCACGTGTAAGGCCTCGGGTGTTGAGATGGAAAATGCCATCAAAGCCTGGCTTAGTGGTATTCAAGGCATGATTTTAGATGTGCCTCGCTCGGTGGATGCCAGTGTAAAAATCACGGATGCTGAGGTGCAGGCTTGGATTGATGCTGATAAGGCAAAAATACCAGCAGCAGATAAAGAGTTTATTCAATATGCCTCCTTCCATGTATTACATAACCAGGGTGTGAGTGCGCAAAATATGAATAACGCCCGGGTGGGTTTATCCAAGGCGCTCAATACGGCGGCGCGCTGGGCACCTGAAATTGTTAACCCGCAGGATGTGAACGGGAAGGGAATTGTCTACCGGTTTGATATTCGCGATTATTGGGGTTATACCCTAATTGATACCTCAGCGAGTAATTTCACCTTATTTTACGGCGGGTCAGATGACGATTTGGCCTTTGCCGCTAAGGTGGATTTAAACGGTAAGAGCGTTAGTTATAATGACCTTGCCAATATGAAAAACAAATTAAAACCTTCGGTGACTAAGGATGAAAAATTTGCGCGTTTGGTGTGGGCGCGAATTCTTAAGGGTAATGCCGAAGGTGCGGATGGTTCCAAATCACTGCCTCCGCAAATTGATGGTTTTGTCGGCACGCGCAGTAAAGGCGGTAATAATCAGGATTATATTAAACCTGCCGATTTTAAATACGCTGAAGCCGCCCAGCTCACCTATACGCTTACTCGCCCAGATGTGTACAACGCCATTATGGCTTTGCCCGGTTACTCGCATTATTTAGAAGAAGAGCTGGGCGTTGATAAATCCAAAGGCGTGGATTCGTTTGATTTAGTGCTCACCCAGGAGGCCATTACAATTGAGTCGCGCATGTATTGGCGCGCGAAACAAAAAACCGGGCGCGGCAATTATTACTGGAAAACCTGGGATATTTTTGCTGCAGGTAATGTAAATGTGGATGATCAAGTGGCTAAGGGCGAAGTGCGCTACCCCTTCTGGGCTAACCCTATTCCTAAGTTTATTTCTACCCAGCAAGGCGGCACCACACCTGATAAATACGCCATGATTGCTACCGTAGGTTTATTTGATGGCAATGGCGATAATGGCGGCGGTTATTATTCGGGTAAAGACGGCGGCCAGCAATCGGCAGAAGAGGTGATTTGGAGCTTGCCCAACGGTATGCAGGGCTATGCATTATTTGGTGGATTTAATCAGCGGAGGGTAGATGCATTTGTGCATATTGTGCGCGACCCGCGTATTCAATTAGATGTGGCCGACGATATTTTAGATAACTATGCGGGTAAGGCTTTAGACAAGGGTGTTAAGGATGTGCGTCTAAATAACGCCAGTTCGTGTATCGGTTGTCACGCTGATGGTATGAACCGCGGCAATAATGATTTGCGTGATTGGCTGGATGAAAATCAGGATGCTTTGCCCAAGGGTAAGTACGGAGTAGACGGTTGGATTAAAAACCAAACTACCGTTGCGCGGGTGAAGGAATTATATAAACCCACCAAACAAATACGCGCTTCCATGGAAGAAGACCGCAAAATATTCCTTGAGGCGCAGGGCAAAATTAAGGCGGGCATGATCATTGGGCCGGATAAAAACGTCTATCAGGAGCCGACCATTTGGACTATTGAGTGGGCGCGTAAATTTTATAAATTCCCTGTAACGCGTTCGAGCTAGTAGGCCTAGCGAGTAGAACTCGGTGTTAAACTCGCCGGGTTCGCAACCGAAAAAAACCCGGTTTACACCGGGTTTTTTGTTTTCTGACGAAAAGAATAATGGCCGCTTGTAAAATCCTCAGCCTGGATAAAACCCATTAGCGGGGTTCTTTGTTGCCTTTCCAACCCAGTAATACGTCGCCTTCTTTATTGGGCATTTGAAAACTGGTGTAGCCTGCCACTTGCCGAATGGTGTCGAGCACATCGGTGTGGTTGATGCTGCGGTCAGTAGCATTTTGATCGCCCTGCACCTTAGCGGTGGCGGCGCGGGCGCTGCGCCAATCCAACGAGCGGCCTGTGACTAAACCCACCGAGTTGTTTTTGCCGCTGGCTAAGAACATGGGGATGCGGTAGTGGTTGTGGTAGTTGCCGTGGGCCAGGTCCGATACGGCCACCAAAATGGTGTTATCGAGTAGGGAGCCTGTGCCTTCCGGTGTGTTGGCGAGTTTTTGGATGAATTTTGCCACTTGCCCCATCCACCAAATTTTTGATTTGGTGTGGGTGGCGGCGTCGGAGTGAGAGGCGTCGTGGTCGCCGAGCTGAGAGCCGGGCACTTTCACCGGGCAAACCGATACGCCGTAGCTAAAGGCGATGGTGCGGGTAATGCCGCAGGCCAGGGCAGCCACGGCTATGTCCTGCTGCAGGCTGGAGGCTATATCCAGCACCTCGGTTTGTGAGAGGGCTTCGTCGGTGTCGAGGCCGGAGGCTTGGGGGGCCAGGCTGATATCGGGCTTGGTGCAGCTATTAAGTGCGCTGTTAGTGGTGCTGCGAAAGCGCGCTTCCAGCACTGAGAGGGATTCAGTGTGCTGATCCATGCGGGCTTTTTCTAAGCTACCTAAGTTGCTGCGCAGGCGGTTCAAATCGTTTTTGGCGATGCTGAGCATTTGGCTTTCCACTCCGCTGCTGCCTGTGCCTGCGCCGAATAAACGCGGGTACATAATGCGCGGGTCGCAGACGGAATCAAGGGTGGTGCCGTTATCGTGGCTGATGCGTTTGGTGTCGTCATTGCCCCAGAAGGTGCCAACCCCCATCTGCACCGAGGGCACGCTGATGCCGTTGGTGGCGCGATTGGCCCAGTCCTCTTTGCCCATCAATACGTCGATGGAGGAGTATTTATCCTCGCGGGTCATGCGGCCGGTCAGGCATTTAAAGGCGCCGCCTTCATGGGTGTAATCCGGCCCGGCGTAGCCTATGCCATCGATAAACACTAGGTTGTCGTAGACGCTTTGTAAGGGGGCGGTCATGGCGGGCAAGGTGCGGCTGCCCGCCTTAGGGAAAAATATATCCGGCACGCAGCCGTTGGGGTGGAAGAGAAAAATCGTCCGTACAGGAGCGGTGTTGCCTGCCGCCAGGGCATTGCGCGCCAGCAGGCAGGCTAAGGGGTTGGCGGCCGTCAGGGAGCCTGCGGTTATGGCCTTGAGCAGTGAGCGTTTCTTCATGGGGCAGATACCTTAGGCTACTGGCGCTGAGTGAAAGATTGCGCGGCGACGATTTCAATCCACAGGTCCCGCAGGGAGGCAGCCTTGGGATTCCAACGGGTGACGGTATTGGCGAGGGTACAGCTGTCCGGCTCATTCACCCCCTGGGCCAAGCGGGTGAATTGCTCTGCGGCGCAGGCGGAGAGGCTATTAAAACCCTCGGTGGCCAGGATGCGGGCAAGCTCCGGCAGGTTATTAAACGCGTGGCTATCGGTATCGGCCAAATGGTTAAGGCCGGTGATGCGGCCTGAAGCATCCACGGGGGCGCCATTGGATTCCGTCGCCCGGTACTGGCCCACCGCTGTGTAGTTCTCGAAGGCAAAGCCGATTTCATCTATGTATTGATGGCAAGACGCACAGCTGGCATTGGCGGTATGGCGGGCGAAGCGCTCGCGGGTGGGTAGATTGGGATCAAACGGTGCCACCAGCCCTACGTTGGGCGGCGGCGTACCCAATTGATGGCACAGCAAGCGGTTGCGTACAAACAAGCCCCGTTGAATGGGGTGGGTTTCAAAAAACTTGGCGTTGCGGGTGAGCAGGGCGCCGTTAAACAAAATGCCGCCGGGCCGGTTGGTGAGGTTGACCTTGTGGAAGTTGCTGCCGGTGGTGGCGGGCAGGCCGTAATAAGCCTCAAGGGCTGGGTTTACATAGGTGAAATTAGTAGAGACAAAATCCGCCATGGTGTAACCGGCTTGCAGCAACACTTCCTGCAGAAACAGGTTCAATTCCGTATCCATATGGTTGGCGATTTCCCAATTAAAATCGGGGAATAAACCGGCATCCCGCGCCACGCTGGTAACCGACTCCACCCGCAGCCACTGGCGGCCAAAATGGGCAAATTGCTGTTGGGCCTTGGTGTTTTTTAACAGGCCATCAACGGTTTGTTTCAGCTGCTCTTTAGTGGCCAACTGATTGTTCGCCGCCTTATCCAGCAAGCTGTCATCAGGTGTTGAACCCCAAAAGGTATAGGCGAGCAGGCTTGCGATCTCGTACTGGGTGAGCTGGCCGTTTTGGCCCAGCTCCGTGCGGTATAAAAAGTTGGGCGACACCAGCATGGTTTGCACCACGTAGCGGGCACCGGCCTCGCGGCTGGCACCTTGGTTAAACAGGCTGATGTAATCGGCCTTTTCCTCAGCGCTTAAGGGCCGACGGAAGGCGCGGCGGCCAAATGCCTCTACAAAACAACTGGCTGCCCCAGTGCTTGGGCAGCCGCTGAGGTAACCTGAGAGGGAGACTGTTTTGGCGGCATTTTCCGCTGCGCTCCAAAAGCCATCCATGCGGCCGAGGGTAATGGTATTGGCCGCCACATTGTTATCAAAGCCGTGCACCTCAGTATCCGACCCAACATTGCCCGCGAAATAACCCGCGTCGGTGCGGCCAAATAAATCATTAATGGTGTTGATGTATTCAAACTTGGTGAGCAGGCGCAGCCGGCGGGGCAGGGCGGTTTCATTGGCGCAAGCCGTCTGGGCCGGTTTTAATGACCACAGATAAGCACCCACCGCCTGCGCACAGTCACCACTGCAACTGCCTGGTGCATTCAGCGGCATGGAGGCGGCGATTTTGCTAATCAAAGAGGCCTGGGAATAGTTAGTAAAGGCGATGGGCTGGCTGGCTTTTTGACCATCGGCGCCGTGGCAGCCACTACAGCCTTTGGTCACATAAAGGGCTGCACCACTGACAGGCTGGCCTGAGGATGAGGAACTGCTGGACGAGCTGCTGCTGGAGTTGCTGCTGGATGAGTTACTGCTGGATGAGTTACTGCTTGAGGAGCTAGATGAGCTACTGGATGAACTGCTGGTTGCGGGCGTCGTCCCGCCTCCACCACCGCCAGCGCCACACGCGGTGAGGCTCATACCGAGCAACAGCGCGGCGAGCAGGTGGAATAGTCGACTGGCAGATGTAGGTGCAACAGCACCTGCTTGAGAGGTCATCATGGAATAGTGGCCTTGTAGTTTGACTGCGCACGAACGCTAAGGTCCTGAGGATTTACCCAGGCTACCCAGAGGTAACCCATCGCCTGTCTGCACATGGTTTTGCTGGGCGCAACAGGCTCGATTTAAGCGGGCAGCTCAGTCGATGCATTTAGTCCAGTGTAAGCCGTTTAGCGCCAATGGCCTGGGGGCAATGTGAATATTTGTGGTCTCTATCCGTATTTTCTGTGCGAGGGTACACGGCTGCCTCGACTGCAGCGCCACCAGCTTTTATGAGCTTATTTATCGGTTAATTTAGTGTGCAAAATGAAGAGGACTTGTTGTGGGGCTAAAGGTGTGCCGCAACTTAAACACGATTTTAAAACCGGGTGACGCTCAATTTATTGTCTCCGTTTGCCACGGGCCATCTTTGACAAACAGGCGCCGGATAATAGCTTGCCCCCTTTATGATTTATAAACTCAGCGGTCTATGTATATCAACGCCTATGCATTGCAGCGGCTAATGCAATGCAACAGCTAATGCAATGCAACAGCCTATGCACTAAGCTTGCGCCGCTGCCTGGACGGTAAAAAAAACAGGATTAAATTTGCTGAAACAATTCAATTAGAGCTGAGCTATGCCTGTACAAAAACTTATCTTCGCCCTATTAACCACTACCCTATTGGCGGCTTGCCAGCAAGAAAAACTCACCTTTGAAATGCAAGTAGACGAGGTGCAGGAATTACACGGGTTTATTTTAAAAGGTATTTCCATTACCGGTGCGATTAAACGCGGCTGTCTTAGCAATGAAAATATCTACACCATCAAGCGCAAAGGCACACAAGTGCTCAGCACGGATGCGCGTATTTTATCGATAAAAGAATTAAAAACCGCCGATAGTTTTAACGGCGAAGCCTACACGGGCGAAACCGTGACGCTCTTCATTCCGGATGGTAAAAAGGATGACGTAGTACCCGGAGATGTGGTCATTAGTACTGTTTCTAGCTGCCCTAAAGGCCCTGTACGGCCGTAACCTGAGTTCTTTTTTATATTTAGCTGACACTGGCACCAACAATATGCTCTACCGTGCAAACGGTTGCAGGTTTTTTTAACACCAGCAAAAAACAGCATCAGCGAGTAGTAGTCATTTTCCCTGTAGTGTGCGGAGTAAATTTAATTCTAATTAGAGACCTATTACATAATTTATATAGTTAGACCGGAACCAATTCACAGCGGCTTTTAAGCTCGGTGCGTTAAGCTGATTCACAATCAAATAGCTTAGGGTTGAGGCTTTACATAGTTGTTTAGACCATATGGGGCGGGTTTTTTAAAGCGTCAGTGGCACAGCATCTGCGTGAGCAAAAAACTGTTTGAATTGCGGAGAATAATAATTTTAAGCGGCGAGATAGATTTTTAATTATCTTCTTTGTGCTCTAAAAATCACCAACTCTCAATGAATTGACCAATCCATAAAAGACAGGGGTTTCTATGAATTTTCAGACTATTAAAAAATTACTTGCGAGCAGAAAAAGCCTAGCGGTTGTGTTAGGCGTAGCTTCTGCGATGAGCTTTACCGCTGCGAACGCAGCCTGTACCGGCGCACTTAACAGCACAAACAACGCTGTCGGCACTGAAAACGGCTTCTATTATTCGTTTTGGAAGCAGGAGACTGCCAATAGGGTAAGTATTACCTGCGGAGAAGCGGGCTACTACAAGGCCGACTGGAGCAACGTACTCAACTGGGTTGGTGGCATGGGTTGGAAGCCAGGTTCGCCAAGAATCGTTAATTACCGCGGCACATTCAACAGTGGCCGCAACCGCAGCTCGTCAAACTCTTATCTTGCGCTTTACGGGTGGACTCGGCCTCCGGTAGAGGTTGAGTATTACATAGTCGAGAGTTACGGTTCCTACAACCCCGCAAACTGCGGCGGAAGCGGCGGTGTTGCGAGCGGCGGCGGTGGCGGGGATGGCCAAAAAGGAACCGTCACGATCGGAGGAGTGCGTTACCAATTGACGCAGTGCACACGAACGAACCAGCCATCTATTTCTGGAACTTCCACATTCAAGCAGTTTTTCAGCGTGCGCGAAACCCCTCTGCCCTGGGGCGCCGTCCAAGGCTCCATCGACGTGGGTGCCCACTTCAAAGCCTGGGCTAATGCCGGCATGCGTCTCGGCACCGATTTCGACTACATGGTGCTAGCCACTGAGGGTTACGATGGTAATAGGCAATCTTCTGGTAACTCCGAGCTGTGGGTAACTACCGGCGCTGCTTCTTCGTCCAGTTCCAGTTCGTCCAGCTCCAGTTCTTCCAGCTCCAGTTCTTCCAGCTCCAGTTCTTCCAGTTCTAGCTCTTCCAGCTCCAGCAGTGGCCGTAGTTCAAGCTCTTCTAGCAGCTCCAGTTCTTCAACTAGCTCAAGCTCATCGTCTTCATCTAGCACTAGCAGCTCAGGTGGTGACAACAGTGGTGAAGTGGCTGGTGCTTTAGATGCTTCAAGTGTGTGGTTGATGTTAGGTGGTTTAATAGGCTTTAAACGCCGTACACGCGTCCAACGTTAATTAAATTCAAGAGCACTCGCTACAGCCCAGCTGCGCTCCATAAGGCGGCTGGGCTTTTCATGTTAAAATGTTGCGAGCGTTTGCTCGGACAACACGGACCAGCCTCTGCAACGTTTGCACGGACAACCACGTTTGCACGGATAACCATGCTATTAGGTCAGAAAATCCAGGGGTTTTGCCACAGACCAATCGGCAGAGTTAGCTTAAACCCTTTAAATTTCCTCTCCAAAATCCCCGTCCACCCCAACGACTAAGATCTTGGGGCCTAAAAAACCTAAAACCGATTCCTTGCCGCCGAAAGCCTGTTGGCTAAACCTGCGAATTTTCCGGCCTCATAGCATGGTGTCCATGTAACGCGCTTGGGAGCGAGAAAAATAAGCTGAATAGTGACGAATTTTTTTAATTTTCTGGAGGGTGATTTCTGCATCCGTTTTAAACGAATTAGTCAGGTTATTCTAGGGAATTTGTGGGCAGGGGATTTGTGGATAGTGGAGGGGGATATAAAAACCCCTTATTGTATTTCTGCAATAAGGGGTATTGGTTCGCCTATATATCTGCTTAGAGTGCTAAGGGTTTAATAGGTGAGTCCATTTTTGAGCAAGTGCATTGCTATCACAGGTAGCCAAGGTTACGGGATTGCCCGCCTGTAAACATTTTCCAGCCTGTCCAATCGACTTAATTTGGAAATAAGTCATCTCACCATAGCTGTAAGATATTTCCCAGTCTGTAGTATTTGCTGGAGCTGCGTTTAGGTTGTTAATGTCTTGCTGAATAACTGTATTCGCACCATTTGCATAGAGTTGAAAACCGTTGAAGGTTTCAATTTTGCCTATAGCACCTTTAGAGGTTGTAGCACTATTATGGTATCCGAGTTGAAACAGCTGGCTTTGTGTTACGGGATCATTGCTCAGATTGGTATCGGATGGAGGTACACAAGTCTTAACAGTCAGGTTGGCCACGCCCTTCAAATTTGTATATGTATCGTTTGAAGTTTGTGGAACAGTTAAGGCCGTTAAGCACAAACCATTCGTGCCATTCGTGGCATTTTTAAGGAATCTAGGTGCAGTTCCTTTTACCATGTATCGAATTTGTATAGCTGCGGTAACATCACCGGAAAGAACTGTAGGGTTTAAATCTTCGATACTGGCAATGTCGGCTAATTTGTCGCCATTACAATCACCTACGAAAAGGTTATAGCTCGCTTGGCGGTGATACGCTTGAGCTACTGGCTGACCAAATTGGCCTAACAGTGAGGTGGCCTGGGGTTGGGCTTGGTCGTAGAGATTAACCAGGCTATGAGCGCCATCCCTATCCGTATAAATCAAATCAGCATAACCGTCACCATTGATGTCTCCAGGGTAAATACCCCCTGAACCTATTCCTCCCATGTTGGGGAGAGAAAATATTTTCTGGGTAAACGTGGGGTTATTGGTTGCATTCCCGTTGCCATCAATTATATGCAGAACAAATTCATAGCTTCCGTCATTATTCCAGCTTAGTAAATCCGTTTTACCATCACCATTGAAGTCACCTGTAGCAACATTGGTGCGAATTCCGGTTACTGTTAGGTTTCCGGTGGTTTCGGTGGCGAAGGTGCCGTTACCTAGATTTTTTCTGATATAGAGTTTGGAGGTTGGTGGGTTGTAAATAGCTATATCGGTGTACTTAGGGCTTGTGACTGGCGTGGCAGGTATTGGGGCTCCGTCAAAATCGCCAACTAAAGGTTTCGCGGTTTGATTATTTAATCCCGTAATAAGAAAGTCGGGATCAGTGGAGGTGCCCGCTATCATGGTGTTGGTGCTAAAACTGCCGGGGCTAGTGGTTGCGGACCCAGTAGAAAATTCCCATTTAAAGCCAGATTTGGTTACTCCGTTTACGGTTTTTGCGGCGGGTATTGCCCAAACTATATCCGTATTGACATCGCCACCTGTAAAAGTACCTGCCATTGGGAGGTAGATAGGTTGGTGCGGATCCCAAGCATTGGTATTTCGTGTAGACGATATCCTCGACACGGTTGCGCCACCCGCTTGCCCAGCTTGAGGCAGACTGTATCCACATAGATCCGCTGATCTTGGGTGTTTTATTGGGGCTAAACACAGCGGGTTCGATAGTGGATAATTTTGAGTGCAAAACGCTGATTTAGCGGCGGCTTGGAAATGGCTTGCGCTATAGCTCATCGAGGCTGGTGTCATCCATGGTTTAGAGCCATCGGTACCAAACCAGCTTTTATTTCGTACATGGCTGTCGTACCTTGGATTAAAAATCGGCCCATTTTGCACTGGTTGTTAATCAGGTGCGGATGCACTGGATGCTCCATAATTGGCAGCAGTGGAAGCCAGGGCGTAGTTAGAAGAAGTTCCGCCCGTGTCGAACCCACTGCCGCTTTTTAATGCGCTCAGTCTATGGCAACCGGAACATGTGCTGTCATTCGTTTGGATTGTGTATGTCTCTTGATCGGGATATTCAACGTTCCAGTGGGGCGAGTTATTGGTGTAGTAATTGTATATTCCAGTACCCGGCACATTGTGTTTGGTGACGGTTGTCGCGGCAAAATACGGCGATCTGATTAGCCCGCCATTATTGTGACAACCCATGCAGCCCCTCATCATCCCATCAGACTGCTCCCAACCCTTAAAACCGCCATTGTTTGGGTCAAGAATGGGACGCCGGAAATCATCTTCTGCGCCGTAGAAAGCTTGGTAAAAACACGTAGCACCGGTATTTTTATTCATTTGAATAAGTGCTATGTCGCCAAAGTTGCCTGCTGAATTATCTGATTTATGCCTGCAAGATAAATAAATTTCTACATCGGGAGTTGAGTACAGCGCACCACCAAGACTGCCATTGTCACAACCGGCCGTCAGCATTGCTGGGTTTTTGCACTTTGTGGGGTCTTGTTCCTGGGGGCCTTTGGTAAGGCCGGTTATTAAGGATGCCGAGCCTATTTTACCATTTACAGTAGTGGTTAGATCCCTACAGTTAAAGTAGGGAACTGTTACGCCGATTTCTTTATCGCAATTTGCTGCAACGACCGGGATGGGCGGAGCTGCAAAAGTGTGGCTAGACAGACAGAGAGAGACAGACAGATAGTCCTGTCAGTGTATAAATTTTATGCGTCATAAGCTTTTTCCATTGATTGTTTCGATGACGGGCATTTGCCCGGCCGCACATTAAGTAATTCTTTATTTGATTGCAAATTTTAATTGAATAATATATGCGTTTAGCTTGTTTAATGATGGCGAAGAATGCCAGATTTTTAGTATGGTTATTACGCTTGCGAGTATGATGTCGCGCGAAACGCGCTTATTAGCAAGGCAACAAAATAGCTCGTCCTGATCTATTGTGCTTCGCCCCGCTTAAAATGCGCAGAGGTGTGGATTTGCTTGTTTTAGTGGGGCTTGCGGCGCCTTAGGCTGCCCGTGCTGCATCCATCCAGCACTTGTTAACCCGACACTAAAAGTCGCCGGGTTAATAAATGCTCAGATTCAGATCCCAAATGCATAACTCAATAGAGTTGAGATAAGAGGCCAGCTGCAGGTAGTCTGGCCACTTACTCCTGCAAGAGATATGACCATGGGCCACAAGCAACTGACCTACGAACAACGATGCCAGATTTATGCGGCTGAAGGAAACCCCGATAACCCAGGCTGAGATAGCTAACATTCTGGGTTGTAACCAAGCCACTATTTCACGAGAACTAAAGCGCAATCGGGGCGAGCGAGGATATCGGCATAAGCAAGCGCAAGAAAAAAGTGCGCAACGCCGTAGGAGCTCGCATTCTCCCCACGTGTTAACGCCTGATACTGTTATTCAGGTTGAAAAATTACTGACTGAAGAACAGTGGAGTCCCGATCAAATAAGCGGCTGGCTACTCGTTGAAGAAGGTATTCAAATCAGCCATGAAACAATCTACCGTCATATTTGGGCAGACAAACGTAACGGCGGGACGCTTTACAGGCATTTACGCCGCAGAGGGAAAAAATATCAGCATCGAGGCGGAGACAAAACAAGTCGAGGGCAGATTAAAGATCGGTGCAGCATTGACGAACGGCCTGCAGCGGTTGATGAAAAGATAGAGGTCGGGCATTGGGAAATCGACACAGTAATCGGGAAAAATCACAGCGGTGCGGTCGTGACGCTGGTTGAGCGTACTAATAAATATTTTTTGTGCGCTCGGGTGATGAGAAGGACAGCAGAAGCGGTTGCAGCGGCCACCATTGCACTGCTAACCCCATTTAAAAGCATTGTAAAAAGCATTACTTCAGATAACGGAAAAGAGTTTGCCGAGCACGTTAAAATCGCCAGCACGCTCGAATGTGATTTTTATTTTGCACACCCATATCATTCGTGGGAGCGAGGCCTAAATGAGAACACTAATGGTCTGTTGCGACAATATTTTCCAAAAAATACAGATTTTAAGCGTGTTTCGGACGCCGATGTTCAAACGGTTATGGCAAAACTGAATCGACGCCCTAGAAAGACACTTGGCTACGCTACTCCTGCCATGCTTATGGAAATGTGTAGGGCAGCATAGTATTAATTTTCGGGTGGGGTTTAAACTGAATCCCCTCAAATGGTTCATTTATCCAGTGCAGTGTTTTCGCACTGGATAAATGAACCGTTTGATGGGGCGCCAAGCGAAGCGCGGTAGGTTTTGGATTTTGCCTGGCTTCGAACAGGGAATATATATGGGGCGAACCGTTATGCATTTGGGGGTTGAGTTTGCGCTGTAAAGGTAAGAATTAAAGAGCATACCTTTTAAAGGCGATTATATAGACGTAAAAAAACCCGCATTAAAAAATGCGGGTTTTTTATTGGGTGCCTAAAAGTGAATTACAAACCCTTAAGCGCTTCTTGAACGCCTAAAAACGCAGGCTTAGCTTTTAATTCGCCATTAAACAACAAGGGCCAATCGGGCAGTGAACCATTCGCATAATACCAACTGTCTGGGTCAGCTACCCCCCAAACGGTTATGCCACCGCGTTGCGCCGGGGGCACTACGTCTAAGTAGGCTTGCACTATAGCTTTATAGCGGGCTTTTTGTGCATCAAGGCCGGGGCAATTGGCTGAGCAATCATCGCGATTGACATAGTCGTTGGCTGAATTGCCGTCGTACGGGTTGTTGATGCGCACGTCCAATTCAGAAATACGAATTTTTAAATTGGGGCTAAGCGCAACAATTTTTGCCATAGAGGCGCGAATATTATCAATGGAGGGCCAATCATTTAATACGTGCATTTGGAAACCAACGCCGCCGATGGGTACGTTGTTATCTAACAGGCGTTGTACCAAATTCACCAGGGCCGTTGTTTTATCGCCATTGGCTTCAGTATTAAAGTCGTTGTAATACAAAACGGCGTTAGGGTCTGCAGCGCGGGCGCGTTTAAAGGCTTCATCTATATACGTGGGGCCTTCATAGGCTTGATAAAACACGGACTGACGGTAGCCGTTTGCAGACTCTAGGCCCCCAGCGTCGGCTGAATCGTAAAGCGCTTCGTTGACCACATCCCAGCTCACTACTTTGCCGGCAAAATGCGCGGCTACAGTGTCGATATGGCGATTAAAGTCGGCTTTAAATGTGGCGTTATCAATTTTGGCCCAAGCGGGTAATTGATAGCTGGGGTGCCAAACCAGGGCGTGGCCGTGTACTTTTAAGCCTGCAGCACTGGCCCAATTAATGAGGGTATCGGCATTGCCAAAGGAAAATTCGCTACCGGAATACATGTAGCTCATTTTCATAATATTTTCGGCCACAATTTCGCTGAAATTAGCCTTCACAATATCTTGGCGCGGTACGTTGGTAAGAATATTGGCATTGCCACTGGCGGCCACGGCTACCCCTATGGGAAAGGCTGCATTGGCGGCAAGGCCATTGCCTGTATCAATAACCGGGGCGGGTGGCGGGGCAATAACGCCGACGACTGCGAAATTATCGACATAAAAACTAGCGGCTTTACCGGCGTCGTCGCTCTCCAGCAAGAAGGCTTCAAACGGCGTGGTGCCATCGGGTGTGTAGGAGCCTTTTAATTGCACCCATGCATCGGCGGTAACGGTGGCGGTGGCTACCTGGCTGTATTCAAGGTAGGTGCTGCTGTCGGTATCGTCTTGGCGTTTACCGGTGATTTTCAGCCCGGCTGGTGCTTCCCCAGCGGCCAGTTTTACCCAGGCGGAAACCTGATAGGTGTTGCCTGTGGTTAAGGCTCCGGCGTTAAAGCTTGCGCCTTGCCAAGACGAGCTGCGGCCGGAGACTAACAAACTGGCTTCGCCTGCGTATTTTTCATCGGTGCTGCGGGCAATGGTGGCGCCCCGTGGGCTCCAGTTGGTTGTGGCTGTTTCTACATCGCCATTGACGGCAACATTTTTGGCGGCGCCACCGGATGAGCTGGAACTGGATGAGCTACCTGACGATGAGGCCTCACCTAAGACCACAAAATCATCCACGTAAAAGCTGACATTTACGCCGCCTTGGTTGGATTCAAAAATAAACGCTTCGAACGGCGTAGTGCCATCGGGGGTGTAAGTGCCTTCTATTAGGCTCCACTCATCGGCGGACACTAAGGCGCTGCCAACCGTTGCGTACTCAAGGTAGGTGGTGCTGTCGGTATCGTCTTTGCGCTTGCCGGTGATTTTTACTGTTTCGGCGGCTTGGCCGGGGGCGAGTTTGATCCAGGCCGATACCTGGTAGGTTTTGCCGGTAACCATGTTGCTCAAGGGGTAGGTGGCACCCTGCCAGAAATCACCGCGATTGGAGACTAAGAGGCTGGCCTCGCCGCTGTGTTTATCGGCGGTTGAGCGCTCAATGCTGGCGCCGCGCGCACCCCAGCCATTGGTGTCGGTTTCAACTGTGCCGTTGCTGGCCAGGTTGCTGACACCGCCGGACGAGCTGGTGGACGAGCTGGAGGATGAGCTACTGGAGCTGGATGAGCTTTGCACCACTTCGCCGGCTACGGAGAAGTTATCGACCATAAAACTCACGGTGGCGTTGGCGGCACCGGAATTGGTTTCCAGTATGAAGGCTTCAAACGGGGTGGTGCCATCGGGGGTATAGGTGCCTTTTAGCAGCGTCCAACCCTCTGCGGTGACCAGTGCGCTGGCGACGGGGGCGTACTCCAAATAAGTGGAGGTGTCGGCATCATCCACACGTTTGCCGGTAATTTTGATGGTTTCGGCAGCTTGGCCGGGGGCCAGTTTGACCCAGGCGGCAACTTCATAGCTGTTGCCTGCGGTGAGTGCGCCCACACTAAAGGTGGCGCCTTGCCAAAAGTCGCTGCGGTTAGAGACCAACAGGCTGGCGCTACCGGCGTAAAAATCCGAGGTGATGCGCTCAATGCTCGCGCCGCGGGCCGCCCAGTTGGTGGTGCCATTTTCCACATCGCCATTCACGGCAAAATTATTGGCAGGCACTATGTAACCGCTGGAGCTTGAAGAACTGCTTGAGCTTGAAGAACTGCTGGAACTTGAGGAGCTGCTAGAGCTGGATGAGCTACTTGAACTGGAGGATGAACTGCTGGGTTTGTAGCCGTGATATTTATCAGGTGGAAATAAATTTTCGCCGGTACAGGCTGCAAGGCTCGAGGCGATTACCACTGCGGTACTCAGCCTGCTGAGCGCACCTAAGGTGCGAGGTGTGTTTGGGGGCAACATTGTTTACTCCTATTATTTTATCGATGCGTCAAAGAGCGAAATAACGGCTGGCATCATATACCAGATGGCGCAGGTCACCCTAGCTGCAAAAATAAGATTTGCGGCCTAACGCAGTAATAATAATGTGCCCGAAAACTCGGATTAATTGGCCTGAATACCGAGCCAATCAGTATAAAAAAGATAAGTGTTTGCTTTGCAGCTTGCTGTCGAAAATACCATTAGGTGGTGATGATTGGGGAAATTCCGCAGCTGACACAATCATTCAGCTGCGGCGTTTGATCTGACTTTAATCCTGCGCCCGTTAATCTAAGGCAGTAAACCGCAACGCTGGCCTAAGCCGTCGCCGGGTTAATCAATGCCGGATGATCAATCCGATATTAATTCGTGGCGATTTAATTCGTGGTGATGTGTGTTATTCGCTCACGCGAAAATAATCAAAATCCACAAAACCCCCCGCCGTTTTAGTGGCGAAATTAAATAAGGCAAAACGGTAGCCCATAAAATGAGTTAATTCATAACTCATTTGCAGGGTGTCGCCAATTTGCCGCCAATTGGTGCCATCAAGGCTGTACCAAAAAGTGGCATCATCCAGCTGATTTTTAAAATTACCGTTAATGCGTAAATACACTCGATTGGCAGTGAGAGCCACGCGTTCAACCTCGCGCGCAGTACCAGAGGATGCGTTCACCATAATTAAGGCTTTGTTGCTACCGGTTTGGCTTACGCCAACAAACCCGTATTTAGACTGCAAGGCCCCAAGGCCCGCCACATCGCCGTCTTTCATTCCACTCACATCAAGGGCAATGGTGCCGGTGCTGGTGGGGCCAAACATGCGCTGGGTGAGTGAATTGCGGGCATCAACAAAACTTGCCGCAGTACGTGTAGTGGTTAAACGCATAAAACCCGGCCGGGCGGCGAGTGACCAACCTGCGGCATCTGGGTTGTGATTCCACTGCCAGGCTAGGTCTAAATTGCTGTTGGTGAATTCATCGGAGCGCACAATGCCGCGCAGGCGTTTGTCCTCCACATTAAAGCCGAGGGTTTGCGGGGCTTTGCCATTCACGCCGATTACCGGCCAATCATTTTGCCATTGCACGGGTACTAACCAGGGAATACGCCCCACCGCACCGCTATCGCGAAAGGTGTATAAATACCATTTGCCCTCAGGTGTACTGACGTATTCACCCTGGGCAATGCCTTGATCTTGAAATACCACGCGGCCTTCATAGGGGCCGGTGATGGAGCGCGACCGGTGCAGTATTTGCGTGCGGCTTTTACCCGACGGCCAGCAAATATTGGAGATGTAATACCAGCCGTTTATTTTTTGAATTAATGTTCCTTCAGCTTTTAAAATAAAATTGCTGCCCGCTACGGATGATGCGCTGGCAATTATTTGTTGGTTAACGCCGCCGCTTTTAACGCCGGATAAGTCAGCATTTAATTCAATTAAACGAATAGCGTCCTGGCCATAGGCTAAATAGGCGCGGCCGTCGTCATCTAATAATAACGAGGCATCGTGGTATAAATTGGGCAGAGTCGTCTGCGTCCAGCTGCCGCCTTCAATATTGTTGGTGCGCCAAATATAGGTTTTATTGGTGGTGTAGGAAAATGACGTCACATAAAAAGTGCCGTTTTTATAATTGATGCTGCTGGCCCAAGTGCCCTTACCATAGGCGTTGGCACCGTTCATATTCAGCGCGTTGTTATTAGCATCCAGCGCTTTGTGGGCGTAATTAATAATCTCCCAATTAATTAAATCGCTGGATTTCATAATCGGCACACCAGGATTCATATGCATGGTGGTGCTGCTCATGTAATAGGTTTCGCCTACGCGCACCACCGACATATCCGGCACATCCGCCCAAATATTAGGGTTGCGCGCTTCAATTAGCGGGTAGCCGCTACTGGAGGATGAACTACTGGTTGAAGAGCTGCTGCTGGATGAACTGCTACTCGATGAAGAACTACTGGATGATGAGCTGCTTGATGAAGAACTACTGGATGAGCTTTTACCCGACGAGCTGCTAGAGGATGAACTCGATGAGCTGCTGGAGGAGCTGGCCGGGGTTTGTCCATCACAGGCGCTAAGGCTTAGCAGGCTAACTAAACCGAGGGCCGTAAGATATTCACGAAATATACAATTCATAAGAGGGCTCTTTGCGTGGCTTTTAATATGTGCGTGGCTTGAAATGTGTAACGCGGGGTGAAATAGCCCTGCTCAAGGGGTTTACCCTTAGGCGGCTTCAAATTCCTTGAGACGTTTTTATTGTTAGGGTTTGGGCAGTCATAGAGCCCTTAGCCAGGCGCGATCAAACTCATAGGGATTAACCCGCGCCGGTTTGATGGCTAGGCATAAGGTCAGTGTATATATAAGGGGGCGGCGTGTATGTGATTACAATCGCAGTGTTGATGTGTTTTGTAAAACAATAAGATAAATAAGTGTGGCAGTTTGGCCTCAGGAGAAAAAAGCCTGCATAGGTCAAAGCCACTCAATCTCTACCCAGGTTTTATGGCTGATAAGTGCTTGCAGGCCATCTTCATGGCCAGCTGAAGCTGGGGCCTAAGGCACCGGCTTAAAGCAGGCCGCGTGACTATCCGCACGGATAAAAAATGCAGTGTCTGGGCGGTTATTTATCAGGCTGCTTCGTTCGAAAATGGCGAGAACGGCAAAATCAAACTGCGCAATCGGTCGCAATTATATGACCTAAGCTTGCGCCGCTGGGTCCCCTCACAGGTTTCTCACAATTTCGCTCTATAGTCCGGCATTACATTCTGGAAGAGTTAAATAAACCTGCCGGTGCGGGTTAACAGGGAGCTTTAGCGCTCAGTAATTAGGTGTTGAACTCACAATAATTCAGACTATAACAGGTGCCTTTTATGGTATTTACATCAAAACTATGCGTTCCCAAAAGCCTCGTGCTGGGCACAGCGTCTTTATTACTCGCTTCAGTGATCACCGGTTGTGGCGGTGGTGAGGTAGCATCGTCTTCCTCTTCTTCAAGCTCTAGCAGCTCATCCAGCTCAAGCTCGTCTTCAGGCAAATCCAGTTCATCCTCCAGCTCTAGCTCCTCTTCATCCAGCAGCTCCAGCTCATCCTCCAGCAGCAGCTCCAGCTCATCCTCCAGCAGCAGCTCAAGCTCCTCATCCAGCAGCTCTAGTTCGTCATCGAGCAGTTCTTCTGGCAATTTAATTGGCACTAAACCAACGTCTGGCCAAAAAACCGTTACCGTGAGAGGCATGAGCCGCAGTTATAACCTCTATGTGCCCAGCTCCTATCCTACGGATAAACGCGTTCCGCTGATTGTTCGTTTCCACGGGCTCGGCGGCAGCGGCAGCTCAGAAATTACCTCCACCGGCTATAAAGCCATTGCCGATCAAGAAGGTTTAATTTTAGTGGCGGCTACCGGCGCCTCTGGCCCTTCAGGCAATGCCTGGAATGTTGGCCCCTGCTGCACCAGCGATAAAAATGTTGATGATGTAGCCTTTGCCAAAGCCATAGTCGATGAAGTGAAAAAAGTCGCCAATATTGACGCCTCGCGCGTGTACGCCACGGGATTTTCCATGGGCGGTGGTATGACCCATTATTTGGCTTGCCACGCATCTGATGTATTTGCGGCCTTTGCACCTGAAGCCTTCGATTTATTAAAAGAAAACGTTGATCAGTGTAAGCCGGGCCGCGCCGTACCTATTTTGGCTCAGCGCGCATCAAACGACAGCCTAGTTAAATATGCGGGCGGCCAAGACTGTTTGACCGGTACCTGTATTAATTTCTTAGGCGCCGTAGCGACCAACGATGTTTGGAAACAAAAGAATGGCTGTACCAATGTGACTAAAACCGATGGCCAATGTGTGATTAACACTCAGTGCACCAACGGTGTAGAAACCGGCCTGTGTACCAACACCATCGGCCACGCACCGGCCAGCGCCACCATCGGCTGGAATTTCTTAAAGAAATTTACCCTACCCTAAGTAAAAAAGTAGGAAGCGCCTGGACGTAACAGCAGGCCCATTTCTACCTATTCCGAGCTGGAACTAGAGGGCTATTCGGGGCGATTATCGCAAGGTAATCGCCCCTTTTTTATAGGCTTCAAAACGTAGTTAAGGATGCTCTGATTAATCCCAAATTTTGACTTTTTTCAAAAGCGCCCGAGTACCGCCCTGTAGCGCAGGCAAGGTCTCCATGCCCGCGAGGGTTTTGAAAAAAGCCAAAACCCGGAATTAATCGGAGGCTCCTTAATTCTAAAATCCTCGCTGGGCCTCGTGGTGCCTTACCTGAGTTTTATATAATTACTTGTGCCAAAGTGGCTGCGATGGTTGTTTTAAGTATTAACCCGGCGGCATTGAGTGTCGGGTTTATAATTAGGCGGGACAAATGGGTAGGCGGTAAATAGAAGCGCCGTTATCCGTGCGAGGAACGGTGAACATTCAACGAATTAGACTCTATGGGAGCAAACATGGATCTTGATAGTTATATTAAAAAAAGCCTCACAGCAATAAAAAAGAAACTCGGGATTAAGCCGACAGCAAAGCGGTTAATGTTTGCCATGGCGCAATTTCATGAGGCCACTGATGCCTTGGTGAAGTGGCGCAGCAGTACGGGCGTAAAATTCGCTTGTAAAAAAGGCTGCAGTTATTGCTGTCATTTGCGTGTGGAGCTGTTGCCGCCGGAAGCGTTTTATATCGCCGCCCATATTAAAACATTGCCGGTGGCCCAGCAGGCAACACTGCGTGAAAAACTGACGCAGCATAAACTGTATGCTGAGGGCAAAACCTTTACCCACTACGCCAAAGCGTGCCCGTTTTTAACGCCACAAGGGGCCTGTGGAATTTATGCTGTGCGCCCCCATAAGTGCCGTGCTCATGTTTCGTTGCGGGTGGAACCCTGTGCTACGACGGGGGATGCCACAGAGGATTCCGCGCTTGCCCTGGCTATGCAAAAACTTGTGGCACAAACACTTGCACTGTACAGACAGCATGGATGTGTTATGCACCCGCTGGAATTAGGGCAGGGCGTATTAGCGGTTTTGCAGGATGAGCACTTATTGCAGCGTTGGGAAGCCGGTGAGCAGGTATTTGAATTGTTGCCGGAGAAAATTGTGTTTAATTAAAGGGCGCCGATTCGCGCAAAGAAAAGCTGCTGCATCTATTTTGTATTGGGCGGCAGCTGTTTTATATTTTACTACCTAGGCACCAGCATTCAATTCACATCATTTCAGGCGCGCCGTGAATACATGCTTGTAGGCTTTTCAAAAAGATCCCTCTTTTTGACGGTCTGAATTAATGTGTATTCATTAATTCCGTACAGCTAGTGCATTCAATTATTCCAAATCAGCGCAGGCGATTTTGGTGCCCGAACCGGGTTCGTGGATAACGATACTGCGCGCATCCGGCCGCACTATGTGATTGGCTGATAATTGATAGCGCACTCGGCCATTGGCATCGGTGGTAAATACGGGGAACATGCCATTCACGGAATTATCGCTGCCGTGAATTTCATGCAAATAATGATCGCCCCCGGCGTTAGCGCACAGGCCATTATGGACGTGGTTGGAGTAAGTGGTATTGGGTTTTAATCCGCTCATAATAACGGTCGCGGTGGTTACACCCTCTTTACTGGTTTCCAAAATGCCCCGTCCTGCCAGTGTGCCGTACAATGACACACCTGCGTCAGTAGGTTTAAAACTGCCGCTGCGGAACATCAAAATACGGGTGTCCAATGGAACGCAGGTGTCGCCCCTATATTCTTGGGTGGGTGACACAATATCAATACCTTTAATTTCGCTCAGGCGCACTTTGAACGGTGCCAGCGCCCAGCCGGTACCCTTGGAAAAATCAGAGGTAACCTGCAATCGATTTGATGCGGTATCTAAACTGTTGGTGTTGTGTAAATAGGGGACAGATGCATTACCGTCGCAGCCAAAATCTTTGCTAGCAAAAGCAGTAACTGGCTCAGTCACTTGTTCCCAAGTAGGGGGAACCACTTCAATTGATGACTGGCCTTTGTCGTTTGCACTGATGTAACCAACGTAATCTCGGAAAAATGATTTTCCATAATGATTAATCCCCTTAAATCCCTGGCTGGAATTTAAATCCACGCAACCAATTTGCACATTCGCGCTGGTTTTTATTGCCAAACTCAAGTTCGTTTCCCGCACGGCATAAGGCATGATGACCTGGGCCATGCCCATACCATAGGCGTCGGCTTCAATAATGGGCTGCACACCTTCATCGCCTTTGTTGTCCCGGTAAAGATAGCCATTTGTCGCGCTGCAGATTCCTTCATTGAGGAAGGCTTTATATTCTGCATCCGAAGTGAGCCCCCAAAGATGTACTTCAAGCTCAGTCTCGGCCTGGCTTATGACTAAATTCGCATGGCCTTTTAATTGCGGATTTAAACTGCTGCCTTGTGCAGAAGGAACAATAAACCCGCCTTTAACATTGATATAACTAACGGGTGTTCCGCTGCTAGAACTAGAGCTAGAACTGCTAGAGCTAGAACTGCTTGAGCTACTTCTCCCGCTTGAACTACTGCTGGAGCTGCTGCTTGATGAGGTTTCCGTAGGCGGCGTGCAGCCGCTGATAAATGCGGAGGCAATAGCCAGTGAAAGTAGCGTAATTTTACAGCGCATGGAGTGGTCCTATTTAGATGAGTGAATAAATGCGCAAAAAATACAAGCAGCGCAATCCTGAAGTTAAGTGCCTGTGCCTATGAGCGTGACTGTGTGAGGTAAAAATACAGAGCGGGAGTTCGCCGCCATTATTTTTTTAATTTTTAGGTCTTATCAGAACGGATGGTGTATGCGGGCGATGTGTTGTTTTCATGCCCGCCTGCACGGGTTCTGAATACACCTATTAATAAGCCGCCCTCAAATAATATTGGCCAATTAACAGCACAGATCGCCAATAAATGCACAGTGGGTTAAAGGCCGCCGTGCAGGTGCGCTTGGTGTTAACTGACAAACCGTCCCACTCAAATTTTCCAGGCCTTATCCAGACACAGCTAAAAGGGCAGGCCTCCAGGTCTCAGTGGGTTATTGTCGATATGAAAGCGTAAATTGTGTGGCGGCACACACTTTTGTCTGCCGCAGCGAGGGCGAAGTGGAATTGGGTGACAATAAACTACCCGATGGTTGAAATGCTCGTTTTTTGATCTGCTGCTGGGCGATAGGATTTTTAGCTGGCGGGCTAAAAGCTAAATACATTACCCAGGGCTGATTGCGGATTTTCAAACGATAAGGGGTAATACGGAGTATGTATATGAAGCAAATTATGGTGTCTATTTTAGTTTTTAGCCTGGTTGCCTGTGGTAGTAAAGGTGGCGGTGGGCAAAGTAGTTCTAATAACGCGTCCTCAAGCTCTTCCAGCTCATCGAGCTCTTCTTCCAGCTCATCGAGTTCATCTAGCTCCTCTTCCAGCTCATCGAGTTCATCTAGCTCCTCTTCCAGCTCATCTAGCTCTTCTTCGAGTTCTTCTTCCAGTTCTTCCTCTAGCTCGTCAAGCTCATCCAGTGGCAGCCCACTGCCTGTGATATCAATGCAGAACAGCTATCAGCTTGAGGAAAACGCGTACTTGAAGTTGCCCGTTCAGGTTACGGGTGTAGGGCCATTTAAATACCAATTTATTTTTAGCGCTGATGCGTCGCTGTTTAACCTTAATGAAACAACCGGCGAGTTAACCAATAAAAACACCTTTGATTTTGAGAAACCGCAAAGCGAAAAGGGCACTAATCAATATACGCTCTCGCTGTTGGTAACTGACGCGAACAAGTATTCAGCGATCCAAGATATTGTTATCGATGTGCAAAACGTTGACGAATATGAGCTGGTAGTGGATTTCCCCATTGATGGCGCCAATATGGGTATGGGAGCCGAAAAGGTGCGCGTGCGTGGCCATATCACCGAAAGTGGTAAAACCCTCGCGCAAATTCCAGCTGCTTTATCCGTTTCGGTTAATGGCGTTGCTGCCGTTGTTGACCCGGCTGCGCCATCCCGTTGGATGGCGGAGGTTCCCTTGGTGGCTGGCGATAATCCATTGGCCGTTACATTAGCCAGTGCCGGAAAAATCGCCCGAGAAACCTCAGTAAATTTGCTTAATCGCCCCGTTGACGCCTCAAGGATTGCGGACGGACAACACGACTATTATCTGGCTGCGGATTACACGGGGACAAAAATTTTTAAACGATCGTTTGTAAATGGAGGTGATTATTCCCTACTGGTTTCCAATGAGGAGGAAGCCTTTGCTGGTTGTAAATCGTTTAATCAGTTGAGCCTTAGCGCATCCGGCGCAAAAATGTCAGCAATATGTCTTGGTAATAGTGGCCCTGCCGATAAATTGGTTGTCTGTGATATCGCGGAAAAAACCTGTGGCGTTAAAGGATTTGTCGATCGATCTGTTGAAGCGCTCAAGTGGGTTGATGATCGTTACATAATATACACTTCGGGAACTCGAAGTTTTGGCTTGCTGGATACTCAAACGGCAACATTTAAAACGCTTGTAATGGAAGCACCTCTGGAATTTGCCTGGTCCGTTGATATGGCAATAAATGGAACAGAAGTACTTGTTAAGTTGGCTTCCATCGACGTTGGCGGTTACAGGCGTGAAGATGCCTATCTGTTTAATCTAAAGTCCTTTATTGAGGCCCAGGCTGAAACGCAAACTCTAGTGCCCACAATTGTTCCAGAACTGGCTTATCGTACTTTCCCTACCGCTTTTTTTGCTGATACCTACTACATGTTGGAGAACGATGGATTCTCTTATTTGCGGCGGGATGCCAGCTCGGCTGGGTTAGAAAAAGTATCCTTGCTGACTACCGCCACCAATTACAAACCTACCGTTGTACACGTCGCCAATGGTGTAGTGGTTTTTTTACAGGAAGGCGCGATGTTTTCCTATAATCTGGCCACTCATGAGCCTAAAGAACTGGATGCAAAAAAGCGTGTTTATGATTGGGTCGAAACCGATTTAAGCCCTGACTCGAAGCAGTTCGCCGTTTATGAGCCTCTATCCCGTAGGTTCGCTCTTTACGACGTTAATACCGGGGCTGTTTCAGAGGTTGCAAAATTGCCGCGTCCGCCTGCAAATGATTACGATTTGTTTGGCAGCATTGCCGTCGATTGGCAGAACAATATTATGTACCGCACCAACAATGCCGGTTGGGGTGGTATAGAGCCAGATTTTACTGCGCTATTTACGGCGTACAATCTGAAGACTAAAGCCTATACGACGGTTGCAACAGCGAGTGATATTGCTAGCCAGATTGGTGGAAGCTTTAAAAGGTTGAGCCCCCGTCGCATGGTGTATAAAGCGGACACCCAAGATCTAATATTCCACCTTAACATCTATATAGAGGTTAAAGATCCCACAACCTTACAAACAACAACTACGACCCGACAACTAATCTGTGCGCTGAATGTTAATACCCGTCAGGTTAGAACCTTGAGAGTGTTTGAAGGTGAAGGAAAATTCGCCGAAATATTTATGTCTCGATTTAATCCTGCTACCAATGGAGTTGCTTTTGGGCACTGGGGGGACGATAGAAATTTAGGTGGCGGCCTGGAGTGGTTTGATTTCAGCGGTGGTTTTACGCGGTTATTGGAACCACAGATGCCGTATCACTTGACTCCGCGCGGCGTTCTAAACCCCAGTGGGGATCACTATTACGGATTTGGATTTAAACGCGTTGAGGGCGAGTCCTATGCTGATTATGCCAACTTTGAAATCTTTAATTTGGATTTGGCCACCAAGGAGCGAAAAGTTTTCGCCTCTAAAGCACTGGGGAATGGCCTAGCGGTTCCCTGGCTTGAGCCAGTATATGAAGCAAACCGCGATGTGCTGATTGATTTTAATTCTTACCACCTCTGGTTTGTTGATGCTTTAACAGGTGACCGCGTAGTTAAAACCCTATCAATTCCTTAATCTATTCAAGTGGGCAAGGATGCCTTTTATGTGGCCTTGTGGAATAGTGCTACCAAGGCACCAGCAATGAATACATATCATTTCAGACACGCGGTGAATATATCCTAAGTAGGCTCGTCAAAAAGGTCCCTCTTTTTGACGGTTTGAAATGCTGTGTATTTATAATACCGAGGTTTAGGGGCTGAGCTGATGTGTCTCGTCAAGAATGAATAAAATATTTTTTTATTAAACAATACGGAGTTATGCCATGAATAAATTCATGCTGTGTTTTATGGTGCTAGGCCTTGCGGCCTGCGGAAGCAAGGGCGGGGGCAGCGCTGCGCCCTCCAATTCTTCCTCTAGTTCATCGAGTTCGTCTTCTAGTTCATCGAGTTCGTCTTCAAGTTCGTCAAGCTCTTCTTCAAGTTCATCCAGTCGCTCCTCAAGTGGTAGCCCTTTACCGGTTATCACGCTGTTGGAAAGCTATAGCATCAATGAAAATAGCCCATTCACATTACCCGTTACCGTTACAGGAGTTGGGCCATTTAAGTATCAGTTAATTCAATCGGCGGATGTTGCATTGTTTAAACTTGATGCAGTGACGGGAGAACTCTCCAGCAAGGCAGCGTTTGATTTTGAAACGCCGCAAAGCGCAAACCAAACCAATACCTATGCACTTTCGGTGTTGGTAACCGATGGCAAAAATCAAATTACCACTAAAGATATTGCTATTAGCATTAATGATGTGGATGAGCATGAATTGGTGGTCGATTTCCCTGTTGATGGGGCCACAATGGGCGCGGCCGCGGATAAAGTACATGTGCGAGGGCATATTACTGATAATGGAAAAAAACTCGCACAAATTCCTGCTTCTCTAACCATTGAAGTTAATGGTGTGGCGGCAACTGTAGACCCTGCGCGCCCCTCCATGTGGATAGCTGAGGTGCCGGTGAATGACTCCGTTAATAGGCTTGCGGTACAGCTGAAAAATAACGCCACTATGCAACGGGAAAAAACAATAGTGTTAGCGAACAATCCGGTTGGTGGCTCACGGGTGGCTGACGGTGTAAATGACTTTTCTATTGAGGTGGATTTTTCAGGGCAAAAAATCTACAAGCGCTCTTTGGTTGATGCAAATATCAATTCACTGATCCTATCCTCTGCTAGAGAGGGTTTTGAATCTTGTAGGTTATTCAATAAGTTGGCTTTAAGTAAAACAAGCCAGCAAGTTGCCGCCATGTGCGGATCATATGGGCAAGAGGTTGGTGCAATTGTTTACTGTAGTTTGAACGATAATACGTGCCACAAGGTTGGTTTGGCTGATACGAGTTACTATGGTTTTATAAAATGGGCCGATGACCGCTACTTAATATTTTCGGCATCTAACACAAGTATTGGTTTGCTGGATACGAATACTGGCGTGGTAAAAACCTTAACTATGGAGCCTGGTTTTATATTTAATTTCTCAACCAATGTGGACGTTGATCAAGATCTGGCCTACTTGTTTCTGGAAAAGCGCGAAAATAATATCAGCAGCGGAGCCTATTATTCATTCTCGCTGCAACCCTATCTAGATAAGGCTGAGATTCAGCAGACGCTCACGCTAAATCAGCTCCAGATAGGAGCTAGCAATAGTTCGAATTTCTTTAGTTTTAAGGGGGCTTTTTACTCGCCGACCCTTGGTGGTCTCAATGTGAAAAAGCTTGCCGACGGTTCAACCTCATTTTTGACGATTGATCTGTTGAGAACAGATACGCCTTATTCACCAACTCTGCTTCATGCTGCCAATGGTATATTGGTTTTTGAACAGGACGGTACGTTATTTTCCTACGATATAGAGGCTAATAAATCGAAGAGTCTCGAACCGAAGAAATACCTGGCTGGCCGTTATGAGACCGATATTAGCCCGGATTTCAAACGTCTAGCCTTATTCGAGTCGATTGACCGAAAATTCTCGATTTATGATTTGGATACAGGGATGGCGCTAAATTTTGATGCGATTAGTCAACCCGCTACTGAAAATGGCAACGGGTTTGGTAGTATTGCTATGGATTGGCAAAACAACTTAATTTATCGCTCGCTTACTCTCGATTGGGGCGGTGTTCCCTCATCATCGTCTACAGCTGTAATAGTTGCTTATGACACAGTAACTAAAGCCTACAAAACTGTTTTGACTTCGGCTCAGTTGGCCAACCAGATCAATCGACCGTCCCAGCGGGTGAGTCCTCGTCGTATTAGTTATAACTCAGCTAAACAAGAATTATTATTTCATGTTGTTTCATATAACTGGCCAAGCTCTGAACAGTTTATATGCACTTTGAATGTAAGTACTGGAGCCATGAAGACATTGGGGGTATTTCCATTAACGAATCAAATGGGCGGCATTGATCTGTCAGAATTTTTTATGTCGCGGCTGAACCCAGCGTTAAATGGTATCGCTTTTGCCCACTGGGGCGATCTCGATGATAAAGGCGGTGGTGTTGAATGGTACGGCTTTGACGGATCGCTGACGAGTTTGTTGTTGCCGCAACAACCCTATTATTTAACGACACGAGGTGTAATGAGCCCTGCGGGGGATCGTTATTATGGGGCGGGCTATAAGCGCCCACCTGGCCCGGCGTTGGCTCATAACAATAAGAGTGAAGTATTTTTTATTGATATGGCCACGAAAAATAGAACCGTTATTGCATCTGACTCACAAGGCCATGGCCTGACGCCGCCCTGGCTAGAACCTATGTATGATGCAAACCACGATATTTTGGTTGATTTTACCGGCCGTCATTTGTGGTTTATTGATACGGTAACCGGGGATCGAGTATTAAAGTCTATCGAGCTTCCAACTAGTAATCATTAATCATCAAGCCTGCGGCAGGGATGCTGCTTTTTGTCTATACCCCAAAAATCCATTTCTGACAGGATTTTTCCATCCCAAACTCATATGCCCTATAATCTCATGGTCCTCTGAGTAATTCCATTGTTGGCCTTGGTATCGTTGAATGAGCCAAAAATACACACTTACTTATTGAAAAATTTGCTTTTACCGGAACGCCAAACCACTGTTTCTTCGCTGCATTTTTTCGGTTTTCGAATTCAACACTCTAAGGCTGCTGAAATATAATTTCTCCGAACGTGGCTTGATAAAACCAGCTCATTCGCCGGTTTTTATGCTGCACCCTTTTTGCATAATCAGTTGGATCGGCTTTGGGTCCATGAACCTAGCCGAGTTAATTTGCCCCAAACTATTAATGAGCCCATTTTTGTGATGTATTTAATGCTCGCTCATCTTAATCATATTGCCAATTTTCCAATCTATGCCTGAGTGCGTAGCCTGATGTTTCGAGCATGGCGGTGGAGGCCTAAGCCGCTAAGTTATTGGCACTCGGTTCATGCCGTCAGGCTTGAAATGCAAACGATTTCACAGCCTGAATAATCAAGCCCAGTGCTATTAGTGAAGGCGCTTTTATTTCTCAGCTCATGCTGTATCTTATGACAGATAGTATTTAGAACCATAAGATAGAGAGACATAATAATGCCTAAGTTTTTGCGTTTAGCCCTGGTGGCTGCGCTGTTGTCAGCCTGTTCTGGGGAGCCAAGCGGTAGTTCCAGCTCCTCCTCAGGTTCTTCAAGTTCTTCCAGCACCAGCTCTTCGGGTAAAAGCAGTTCAAGTAGCTCAACCAGCTCAAGCAGTTCATCGGGTAAATCAAGTTCCAGCAGCAGCTCTTCGGGCAAAAGCAGTTCATCCAGCTCAAGCAGTTCTTCAAGTTCCAGCAGTTCTTCAGGCTCAAGCCTTGGGGATAGTGCGCGGGGGCTGAGCTTGTACAACGCCCAATGCAAAAATTGCCATACCGGTGGCAGTGCCGTAGGTGTGATGCGTTATGCCAATTTAAATCAGTTGGTAGCGGTCATCGACAGCACTATGCCCAAAGGCAATCCCGCTGCCTGCACCGGCCAGTGCGCTCAGGATATTGGCGCTTATTTATGGACCTTGCGCACCACCAGTTCCAGCTCGTCATCCTCATCCAGCTCCTCCAGCAGTTCGAGCAGTTCCTCCAGTGGCATTTCGGTTGCGGGCCAGGTGTGTGGGGACCGCATTATTTACGGTGCGCGCCAACTTAAATTACTGACCCGCGACGAATATCAAAAATCCGTGCAGGATTTATTCGGTGTTACTGAAGACCTGCGTGGTGATATTCCCGCTGACGCCAAGGTGCATGGCTTTTTTAATAATATGCAATCCTCAGTGACCGAAACCCACGCCGACGCTTATTTATTTGTGGCGGAAAAAGTCGCGAATTTTGCAGCGAGCCAAAACTTTAAAGGCCTACCCAGTTGTGCAGGCTTAAGCGAAGCGGCGTGCGGTGCTATGTTTGCTGATGAATTTGCTCCCAAAGTCTTTCGCCGCCCGCTGACAGCCATTGAGCGCGCGGCTGTGGTAAAGGTATTTGATAGCAAATATTCCGGCGGCGATATAAAAGTTGCGCAGTCGTTGGGTATTCAAACCCTTTTAACTGCACCAGGTTTTTTATATCGCTCGGAATTAGGCGAGCCTGTTATGCGCCACGCCGCGGATGGCAATCAATATGTACCCGGCACCCCGATTGAAACGGCCGCTGCGATTGATTTTCCCGGCAAGGTGTACGGCGAGGCGCAAGCCGATGGCAGTTGGATGATCCGTATGCGCGATGGCCAAACGCCCTATATAGAAAAACACATGAAATTTTACCCCGCAGGCACGCTCATTCAGGTAACTCTGCGCGGCCAAGCCGCAGGTGATGTTGCGCCAAAATTAGAAGTGCGCACCGGCGGCACCACACAAATTATTGAAGATATTAATTTCAGCGAATACCGCACCTTAAAATATTATGTCACCAAGCTGGATAACACCCAGGCCCTGCGTTTTGAATTGCGCAATGGCGGTGCCGTTGCCGGTTTGGATCGCGTGGTGTATATCAAATCCGTCTCCGTATCGCCTGCGCAATTAATGCCCGGCGCTGCAGATAAAGACGCCTACAAATTAACGCCCTATGAATTAGCCAGTTTTATTAGCTACACCTATACCGGCAGCACACCGGATGACACCTTGTTAGCGGCCGCTAAAGCGGGCCAGCTGGAAACCGACGCACAAATTAGTGCGCAGATTTCCCGGTTATTAGCGACACCGCGTGCCGAGCAGCAAATGGGTGATTTTGTGGCCCAGTGGCTGCGCACGGATGAAGTATTAACCGTCACCAAAGACCCGGCCAAATACCCCGAATTAACGGCGCCCATTCGTGCGGCCATGGCTCAAGAAGTACGCCGTTTATTTACTCAAGTGGTATTGGGCAATGGCGAAAAGTACACGCATTTTTTCGATGCGGATTTCACCTATGCCAATGCGGATTTAGCCAAATTTTATGGCCTCAGCGGTGCCAGCAGTAGCGCGTTGGTAAAAGTGCCTGCGGGTGTTGAGCGCGGCGGTATTTTAACGACCGGGGCATTTTTAGCGGTCAATGGCGACCCGGATGAATCCTCACCCATCCGCCGCGCGGTGCGTATTCGCGAGCGTTTACTCTGCCAGGATATTGATCCGCCACCACCGGGTATTAGTGTTTCCCGTGAGGCCGCAGAAAAAGCCTTAAAAGAGCGTTGGGAAACCGGCCAGATGACTAACCGCGAGCGCTATGCCGCGTTAACCTCCGCGCCTTATTGCCAAACCTGCCATGAAAAACGCATTAATCCGCTGGGTTTTGGTTTAGAGGATTACGACACGATTGGCCGCCATCGCACCAGTGATTTAAATCATTTAGCCATTGATGCAAATGGAATCTGGTATGGCATAAGCAAACTCGATGGCGGAGATATGCAAACCTTTAATGGCGCACGGGATTTAGGCCGCAAACTCGCCGCAAGCGACAGTGTGCAAACCTGTTTAGTGGCCAATAGTTTTCGTTTTGCCATGGGCACGGGCCATCAAATTATTGATGAGGTTAATGCTTTGGCGGGCACCTTAAGTGCGCAGGAATTAACGGATTACAGCTGTGCCGTGAATGATTTGGCCCGCAACATGATGGCTGGCGGCGCTAATGCCAAAGCCATGTTGCAGTCACTGGGCAGTTTAAAGCTGGTTCGTTACCGCAAAGAACAAAACCGCTAAGCGGTTTGTATCGATTACATGTAAGGTTTGTATTTATGACGCACACTAAATTTCTTTGGGGCAGCCGCCGCCGTTTTTTAAAAAACCTCGGCGCCATGAGCCTGATGCCCGCGGCCATTAATTCATCTTTAGCTGCCTCCGGGCTTTTATGGGCGCGCGGTGCTTTGGCCGAAGGCGCAGCGCCTAAACGCTTATTAACCATTCATGTTACCAATGGAGCAGTGCCGGGCACCTGGCACGCCCTGGGTGAAGGCACAAACTACACCTTGCCGGAGGCCAGCAGCCCATTTAACCCCTATAAAAACAAATGTATCTTTTTTCAAAATATTACTGGCGCCGGTGGCCACGGCCCTTTTTACCAGTGTATGGCGGGGGAAAAACGCGATTCAATTGATGTATATTTGGGTAAAAAAATTGGCAGTAGCACGCCGTTTTCGTCCATTCAACTGGGCGTTAATAGCAGCGGCGGTTTGTCGCGTTTAAATGGTAATGATATTCCGTTTGAAACCAGCCCGTTAAAAGCCTTTGGCCGTTTATTTCCCGCCAGCGCAGGCAGCGGCGATTTACGCACACTGCAAAAAAAGGCCGTGATAGGTGCCAACGGCACCATGATTAATGAATTGGCCAGTAAATTAGGCAGCGCACAAAAAACACGTATGGACGAGCATTTATCCAGTTTAGAAAAACTCAGCCAGCGCATAGACCAAGCGGCCATTGCGGGCCAAGGCCAAAGTGCGGCGTGTAAAGCACCTGTGTGGGACGGCAGCTTTCGCGATGAGGCGGAGCTCAACAGCAAAATTACCCTGCGTGCCGATTTACAAGCCGATTTAATTAGCCTGGCCTTTAAATGTGATACCACGCGTATTGCCACCTTAATGTACAGCGATTCCGGCGCAACCTACCTTGCACCTGAAGTGGAAACCGGTGATTTACATGGCGCTATTCACGGTTATAAAGGTATTGAGCGTTTTACCGCGTACCGCAAATATTTCAGCCAGCGCATAGTGTATTTAATGGATCAATTGGCGAAAACACCCGATATGGATGGCCGCACCTTGCTGGACAACACATTAATTTATATCACCAGCGATATGGGTGATGGCGGTTCCCACACCAATGCCAATACGCCCGTGGTTTTGGCGGGCGGTGCGGGCGGCGCATTAGTTTCCGGCCGCTCTATTGTGTACGGCAGTGAAACGCGGTTAGAGCGCATGCTGGATACTATTTGTTTAGCGATGGGGGCGGATATTACGGCTGCGGATTACCCGGCATACGGCGGCGCAGCGGGGCCTTTAACGGGGTTGTTGGTGTAATTGTTTGGGTGGACTTATTAGGACCTTCGGGTCCTTTTTTTATTTTTATTTTTATTTTTATTTTTATTTTTATTTTTATTTTTATTTTTATTTTTATTTTTTATTTTCAAAGGCGATCATGTCGATTTAATCGAGTTTGTAATGGACGAGTTCCCGCTTGGGTCATTTCGTGAAGTGATAGCTCAGAATTAAAAAACTAAAGCCTAAGCCTTTTTTTAACTCGACTCCAACCGCTCCCACACCTGAATCGCCTGTTTTCTCACTAAACCCCAGCGATACCCGCCTAAAGCGCCGCTCTGCTGAATTACTCGGTGGCAGGGAATAATAACGGCAATCGGGTTGGCGCCCACCGCTGTGCCCACGGCCCGCGCTGCGCTGGGTTTACCCAAGTGCGCAGCTAAATCACCATAGGAAATAGCGCGGCCAAGGGGAATGCGCAGCAGTGCCCGCCACACGGCTAATTGAAAATTGGTGCCCTGCACATGCAGGTTTATCGGCCCAGGGTTAGGTTTTTTAAGCTCGAATATGTGCTGGGCAAAATCCTTAGCAGCAGCGGCGGAATTTATTAGCTGTGCGGCGGGCCATTGTTGGTGCAAATTAGTAATTTCAGCCGCCGGGTTGGCATCTTCAATAAATACGGCACGGCAAATACCGCGTGGGGTTTGCGCTACAAAGAGTGGCCCAAATAAGGTATCGGCTACACCGTAACGAATAATCAGTGCGCTATTTTTGGCTTTAAATTCACCGGGCGTAATACCTTCTATTTGCACAAAATGATCGTGTAAGCGTGCTGGGCTGCTTAAGCCCAAATGTGCAGCGGTATCTAAAATAGAATAATTTTGGCTCAGCAGATGTTTGCCCAGCTCCAGGGTTAATACCTGCAAAAACCGCTTAGGCGTGGTACCTGCCCAGCGGGTAAATAACCGCTGAAAATGGTAAGGGCTTAAATGCACCTGGCGGGCAATATCGGCAAGCTCCGGCTGGGCGTTAATATTGGCTTGAATATAGGCAATAGCGCTGGCGATGCGTGCGTAGTCGGATGAGCTCATAAATAATTGCCGTTAATCAGCGCAGGTTTTACTGCAAAAGTGTGCCCGAAGCAAATGCTGTCTGCCACCCGAATCTTGCGGTTTTGCTACTTGGCTAAGCCCAATAAATACACAGTATCTCAGACGCGCTGTGAATACATCCCTATAGGCTTGTTAAAAAGGTGTTTCTTTTTTAGGGGCTGCAATACTGTGTGTTCATTACGTCTGTCCCGCAATATTTGTGCCCCCCCCATTGCAATGTCATTAAATTAAGGATTTTGCCCCAATTTTTTAGGACATTTTCCCTTCGGCCAGAAACCCCATCCCGGCCTCCCGTACATAAACCACTTCCTTGTGGTTTACCCTGCGGGCAGCTTTGCTGTGCAAATTGCTCCTGCAATTTGTGGAAAGGGGGAGGAGCAGAACACCTTAAAACTTGGGCATTTTGCTCCCTCCCCTTATCAAGGGGAGGGCTGGGGTGGGGTTTTTGGAGGCATGGAATTCACTCGAAATACCTGGCGAAACCCTTAACTTAATGACATTGCCCCCCATTGCGGCTAAGCGTTTAGCTGCGCCACGTAAAGCTCACCCGGCAGTTGGGCATTATCCGGGTCGCTCACCAACCACAGCTTGAGGGTCGAGGCTTCTTCATCTACAGCTATACCCTCTAATTTCACTGGTTTATCTGCCCGCGTGATACTGATTAATTGGTAGGTGTTACTGATTAATCCAATAGCCGAACCCAAACAAGCGCCATCACGGTAGGCATCTTCGTTATTTTCCGCTGCCGCTGTAAATAGTAAGCGGCCATCGCTAAGGGCGGTGGCATCGGTAAAACATAGGGGCACTGCGTCTAATTCGCCCAGGTCAAAATGGTGGATATTGTAATTCAGGCGGGGTTTTTTCTCGCCTAGAGCAGCGGCTAAAAAGTCCTTCCAGTTAAATTTTATAATGGCATTGCGATTATTTTTATTGCCGCGCTGAAACAGCACAATATGTTTGCCCTGAATAATCGCCCCTTCAATATTGGTTTTTCCCGGCTCATCTTTTAGTGCATCGTAAATCGGGTCTAAATCCAACAGCTGTGTTTCCCCAAGCTCAGGCGTTTGTGTATCCGTAACGGCGGATAAAAACGGCACCAATACGCCTTGCTCGCGCTGTTTTTTCGAGCCCGAGCCGAGAATTAATAAACCGCCCTCAGGGGATTTTTTACTGGCGGGCACCAGCGTAATCGCTTCAAAATCGTGTTTATGCTTTTTGCGCGCTTCGCTATCCAGCGGCAAATCCCCGAGCATAATTCTGTGGGCGATACCGGCTGAATTATCCGAGCTATCAAACACCACCAGATGTTTTTCATCATCGGCCACAACAAACAGCCACTTGCCTATTTTTACTAAACCGCTGGCGGCACTTAGGTGGTTGTGAGGGTTGTGGCCCAAAGGCTTTTGTAGGCCTAGGTTTTTAATCTGAGTGAGTTTAAGCATAACGGCCCCTGCAATAGGTGAGTTAAACGTGTTGCTAGGGGTAATCATAAACTAATTCAGCTGAGCCTGTTTGATGCGCAAGAGTATTGCGCACCAAGCGCGAGGTTAGAGTTAACGATGGGCAAAATCCATTCCCATGCTCAGGCCATTTTCTAGCTGGCCTATGGTGGCGTTAATTTCCTGCTGCAGGGTTTCATTTTTGGCATTTAACGCGAGGGAGCGCAATTGCGGGATTAAGCTGGTATCGCGGCTATTTTTGACAATGTTTAAAGCCGCCAAACTCAAGTTGGTGTTGTCTTTATTTAATACGCTAAGGGCGGTATTGAGTGCGCCGAAATGCTGTTGGCCGTTTAAACGCTCAAGGGCCGCTATTTTGACGGCTTCAGCCTCATTGGAGGCAATAATGTTTTGCAAAAAAATGAAATCCTCCCCTTGGGGGGCTAGCTGTTCTATGGTGGCAATTTCTTGTGCCTGGTCGTCAAAGCTAAATGTTTCTTTGCTAAACGCTTGGTCGGCCACTAAATCTTCGCTCGCGCGCATAGGTAGGTTTGCCTCTAATTCTTGCGGCCTTGGGGCTGTTACTGGCGCTGGATTTTTTGCTGCAATGGACGCGGTTTTTTCACTTGGGTTAGTAATTTTTGCAGGCGCTGTTTTGGTTGCCTGCTGTGTTTTTATAGTGGTGGTTGTGGCAATTTCCTGGGATGCCCTTTCTTTATTTATAATATCCTGGGCGTGCGCCGTTGTTGATCGCTTTGTTTCGCTGGCGTAATACCAGGCTATATTGTTCAAGAGCACCAATAGGCAAATGCCCAATAGTTTTGTGTTGGCTCCCATAGTTTTACCTTTTAATATTCGCTCGGCTGCAGGTTTAATAATTGGCACCTAAATGAGTGGAATAAAACTGGGCCGAGGATAATCGGCCCAGTTTTATGTGGCTGTTATAGGCGTTGCATCCAGGCTCTAAAGCGATAATCGGCCCGCGCTGGGTCAACAAAATCCGTATCCACAATTAAATCCAGCCAATTAATACCGCCGGACCACACCTGGCCCCACACGGTGCGTTTGGCAAAGCCGTGGTCGTAATAAAAGCGCAGCCAATTACCTGAAGTATAAACACCATCCACTTTGCCCCAATAACAATCGCTGGTGTGGCATTTGCCCCACAGCTCTGAGGTGTACACCAGTTTCACCGCTGAGGTGGTACTGCAAATATTGCCGTTGCACACAGTGGTGGACGCATCCCGGCACTCCTCTTTAAAAATAGCCTTGGTAATACCGGAGGTATTGGCATCCGGGTTAACCCAAGTACCCACCTCTTTAACCTGGCCCACAAGGCACAGGCCCGCAAAGGAAGATAGGCTAATTCCCGATAAAATAATTAAAGTAAATAAGCGAATGAATAACATAGACGTGCTCCTAATATTAGTTGAGGAAATCTCAGCCTAAAACCGCTGCCAGAGGAGCTGCCATGCTAGGCAGTGGGGGAGGGGGCATCTGTTAATTAATGGCGCGGGGAGCGTGAATTAACGGCATTTTCCGGTTTGAGCATTGAAGAGGCCAATGACTCTGTGCCAAACGGTTGCTAATCGAGTGAATATAACGAAGTGTCCGAAGCCAGTATGGGGGCACCGAATTTCACGAATTTATCGGCCGACTCAAAGATATGAGGAGTTGCGCCGCACTTAGTCCCACCCGTTATCTATAGAGCGTTAAAAGACTTATAGACCGGTAACTCACCCAAATGATAGTTGATCGAAGTACAAAAATTAGGGGCAATCCTTTGCTCCCTGTATTTTTCAATATCAAATAGCTACAATCATGGGCATATTCCGTTTGGCACCCACATAGATGGGTATGCAAGATAACCATTCGCGGTATATGTTCTGGGGTACATACTTGCAATTCCAAGTGGATAATATATTACGCTGTCTTCTGAAACTTCCTGTAACGATCCAGTTAGCGCAGTCCAAATTTCATCGTGTACGCCGGGCGGTATCTTATTTGCCGGAATAGTATGAATTCCTGCACTATCTTTACCTGGCATTATTCCAGCCCCCTCACCCATTAAATTGTTGGTATAGGTTGATCTCATCGCCCACAACCGCTTTGCATGTTTAACCACGGCTCCTGCTCCGTAAGTGCTATCTGGCGACCAGGCTGGCGCGGCTGCGCACTGATCGGCCGGGGCAGTCAACGGCAACGCACCGTTGGCAGTACCGGGGGCTCCTGCACAGCGTTCCTCAATCCGCCACTCAATGCCTGTCGTTTGAGGGGTATAAGCGGGGGTCATAGCTCCAATAGTGCTGTAACCACCGAGGTAATACTGCAACCTATTTTTATATTGATTAGCTCGTGGCAAATTTGAGGCATATACAGCAGATCCATACCGTACCAGCGTTCCAACGTCATTGTATTCACCATCCCATTGCCATTGTTCAACAGCGTTATCTGCACAAAGGTTAAGCTCCGCTATATTTCTTTCAGCTTTCGCCCTAACTAACTTAATGTTATTTAATTTGGCGGGGTCAATTTTTATCTGAGGGTCATTGCTTAGTGAGGCGCTGGTTCCGTCGTTATATTGAACCTCCCAGCCAGTTATTGTAAAACCTCTTTTGGCCGAGGCGAAAAAGCGCACCGGCTCACATACATTGTTGTAGCAATTGTAGGACGGGACCACTGAAGAGCCAGAGGTTAAGTATTCTTGTGCAGGTATAGATATCGTTTTTCCCCCGCCGATGGAAGGCGAGAAATAGACAACGGACGCACCTCGATCCATCATGAATTTCACCGAAGAAACTGCAGTTCTGTAGGAAGCCTCCACAACCTTAATAACAGTATCGTTAAAATTTGTGGAGGTAAGCGTCACAGTATTGGTGCCCGTCAGGACTGAGGTCGCAGATGAACTGCCTGCATAAACTTTATAGGAGAATGTCGCATTGTTCTTCGGGGTAATGACTAACTTGATTTTACCAGGGCTTAAACTCTGCGGCGTTGAAGGCGAAAGTGAAATGGCTGGTACTACAGGAGTCATTCCGGTTGGCCCCTCTTTTTCAACTATCGACGCGGTAAATTTGGTGTCGTCGAAGTCAAAAAACACTTTCCTTTCCGGCCGCTTACCAATTTTGAACGTAACTTGTGTGCCTATAGTTTTAATGTCAGTAATTGAAAGGCCAGAGGGAGTTTTATCCCACCATAATGCCTTTGCTGCTGAGGTGGTGTCATTAAAACTAGTAAAATTCGAGTAAGGCGCACCGAAGAATTTCTCATTTCCCATTGGTGGAAGGTTAAGCCCGGTCCAATTGGCTGTTAAGTCATTTTTGCCATCGGCCTCTACCACGGAGACGTCAAAATGCAGGCCAGCAGTTCGATCTTTACGTTGGTTAACTGCGAAATCAATAGGATTTTTATAATCCTCTGCGTGCCATATTAAAAGCCCCCCCTGGACGTCTGTTTGATTAAATTTTGTATAGACGGGGCGAAGGGAACTTGAATCACGAAAACTTCCAGCAACTCTTGCTTCCAAATAGAAACATTCGCTCACATTGGAATTAGGTTTGCAATATTTAAAAGAGCGGGCAATTTTGGGATCGGCTCCCGTGGCCTGCCAGTCTAAGGTATAAACATCATTTTCTTTTGCATCTATTAAATCTTTGGGCGCCTCCCAGCCCGCTTTTTCACGATGCATTGCATCAATTAACGGCGGGTTTCGATCACCGTGGTTGCCCATAAGGCTTAAATCTGCGACTCCCAGAGATTTATACCAATTGGTAGAGTGAGTCTTATCGTACCCTTTTTGGGGGTTCGGTGGGAATAACGTGCCTATTCCTGCGTTAAGACCTCTATTCAAGTCATCTACAGTGTTAGGTAATGCATAAAATTCAGTTTGGTTTGTTGCAATAATCTTACGTGCCCAATTTGCAGCAGTTTTGAAACTCAATTGCTGAGTATCGTAATAGTCTTTGAACCCGTATAAGGTATGCCCGGTCTCATGGGTCATTACCCCGAGCTCTGGGTCAAAGGCATCGAGCGGAACCAATTGCGTTCGTCCTAAAGGAATACCCTTCAAGCCTGAAGTCGCGTATTGATTGGCGGTTAGAAGCGGAAGGGATCTGGGCCATAACCCCTCATTGTAATTCCCGCCCCATGCTGGCGTATCCGCGCCGCTTGTTGGCACCACAAATTGAACAAATTTATAAGTGCGTAAAAGGTGTGCATTGGTTAGATCTGGGACTCCTTCAAGGGGAAAAAGTCCTGTCGCATGGATCATGTCAAGCCAATCACCGTTATAGACAGCTGTATTTGTTGTCAGCCCGCCAAAGTCGTAAGGGGTGTTAATGGTTGGGCTAATTGTTGATCCGTCGATCACCCGTTTATAACTGATTGGCGCACTGCAGCCAGTGGAAATGGAGTTTTCACCGAGTTGGCAAAGTGCTTTATTAATGAGACTGGGCATTGGGCCCGCCGTTACGCTCAAAACCTCCTGACCTTGATAGGTTGTAACTTTTCCCCATGTGTCGCCGCCATTTTCAAATGCACTGCGCAGGTTATCTGGGCTGTTAGGCAAATCGACAACAACAACATCAGAGGTTAAATTAACTAGCCCTTTGGAGTTGTCCAGATAATAGTCTCGTAAGGATCCTTTATTGGTTGTCGCTGTGTAATTGAGCTCGTTTAAGAGTCGATAGATATTTTTTTGTTGCTGGGGGCTGAAAGCTGTCGGCAAACCGGCAGGGAACTGCTGCGTCGACGAAGTTTTTGTTATTTGGGGATTGTTACCAAAGTTAACTATAACTGTTAACCCTTTAATGTCTTCTGCCGAAGCAAGCGCTGGAAAGGCTAGAGGCCCTGCAGCGAGTAGGAGATTTAACAAAAAATTACGCTTCATGTCGTTGATCCTAAGTTGGGTGTCCCTATTCAAAAATCCGTGGAACACCACGTTATGAAATGTTTGTGGAAAAAATCCGAGAGTATTATCGAAGTATCGATAGGTAATCCCCAGACAGCTACTTTATACACTATTCGCAGGATCCAACGCTACAATTTTCGTTTGCGACAGCAGTTAGGCTAGCGAAGCGAAACTCGACCTTTACTGCCAAGGATAGTGGTGTAGTTTGGTAGAAAGTGAACAGCGGCCAGCGTTTTTCGGTAGCAATTACGTGTCTACCCAAACCCCTTCGAATTCTCCACATTGCGAAACACCAACGGCGCCTCATCCGTAGCAATTACCTGCGCCTGGGCCACCGCATCACGGATCTTAGCGTGATAAGGGCTTTTATCGCAAACAGGATCCGCCGCTGCGGCGTCCCCCGTTAAATAAAATGCCTGGCATCTACAGCCACCGTAATCTTTGGCTTTTTCCGGGCAGCTGCGGCAGGGTTCGCGCATCCAGTTGTCGCCGCGATAGGTGTTAAACCCTTCTGAGTTGTACCAAATGTCTTTTATATCCATTTCCCGCACATTGGGGAATTGAATGGGTAAGTCGCGGGCGCTGTGGCAGGGGAGGGCGGTGCCGTCGGGGGTAATTGTTAAGAATAATTTGCCCCAGCCGTTCATGCAGGCTTTCGGGCGGGTTTCGTAATAATCGGGCACTACAAAAATAATTTTCATTTTATCGCCGACTTTTTGCCGGAAGGCTTGGGTGGCGGCTTCGGCTTTTTTGAGTTGTTCTATGGAGGGCAATAATTGCGCGCGGTTGTGCAGGGCCCAGCCGTAATATTGGGTGTTGGCTAACTCCACATAATCTGCTCCTAGTTCTAGTGATAATTCGAGGATTTGTTCTACTTGGTCGATATTCTGGCGGTGTAATACAAAGTTGAGCACCATAGGGTAGCCCTGGCGTTTAACCTCCGCTGCCATGGTTTTTTTGTGGGCGAAGGCTTTGTGGCTGCCCGCAAAATAATTATTGAGTTCTTCGGAGCTTGCTTGAAAGCTAATTTGAATATGATCCAGGCCTGCGCGTTTAAATTCTTCTACGCGTGCGCCATCCATGCCGATACCGGAGGTAATTAAATTGGTGTAATAACCCAGTGTGCGGGCCTCTTTAATTAATTGGCTTAAATCCTGGCGCACGAGTGGCTCGCCACCGGAAAAGCCTAATTGTGCGGCGCCTAGTTTGCGCGCCTGGCGCAATACTTTTATCCAGGTGTCGGTATCGAGCTCGTTTTTTATGTTGGCGAAATTGGTGGGGTTAGAGCAATAGGGGCATTGCAGGGGGCAGCGGTAGGTGAGTTCGGCGAGTAACCAGAGCGGTGGGGATTGGGTGGGCATAGGTATCACCGTGATTTAATTAAATGGTTTTGGGTGCGAATATTTTATTTACAAACCCCACCCCAGCCCTCCCCTTGTGAAGGGGAGGAGGCGGTTGGTGCTTGGTTTTAGTGGCGTGTTGTGTGATTTGGGTGTTGGGGTTAGAACCCCGGATGACGCTTTGCTTATCCGGGCTACATATTCGCGCTGGGAATTTAGCATAATTTTATTGCCTGGCGTTTATTGCTCCTCCCCCTTTTTAAGGGGGAGGTTGGGTGGGGGTTTGTGGGTAAATTAAATTTATGGGAATTATTTTACTAAAAATGTGCGGCAAATATTTAGGTGTAAAAAGCCGGTGGCTGCCGATAAACCCCACCCCAGCCCTCCCCTTGTGAAGGGGAGGGGGCAACTGGTGCTAAGGCCCAGATACGGCCCAGATATGGCACAGATGCGTAGGCTTAATGCTGCAGCCAGCGCTTGGCAAATGCATCCTGGAAAAAATCCAGCACGTCTTTATCTAAGCCTTCAATGCCGGGGAATTTTTCATTTAATCGCTCTATTATTGCTTTAATGCTGCGGGTGCCATCTACCTGGGCAAGTATTTCACCCGCGCTGCCGTTAAATTTAATCATGCCTTCGGGGTAGAGCAATACATAACAATTTTGCGCTTCTTCCCACTGAAAACGGTAGTGTGGATTTAGGTGCGGAATTTGATTTAATACATCACTCATGGGCGGCTCTTAAATGGGTTCGCAGTTGTGGTAGGGCGGGGTGTTGTGTACATAGGCCATACTGATGGCATCCATAATGCTCCAGAGCACGTCTAATTTAAATTGCAGAATATCCAAGGCGCGCTCTTGTTGTTCGCGGGTAACAAAATAATCCAATGTAATAGCCAGGCCGTGTTCTACATCGCGGCGCGCTTCTTTTAAACGGGTGCGAAAATATTGGTAACCAGTGGGCTCAATCCAGGGGTATTGGCTGGGCCAATTATCTAAACGGTTTTGGTGAATTGTGGGGGCGAATAATTCGGTGAGGGATGAACAAGCCGCTTCTTGCCAGCTGGCATTTTTGGCAAAATTTAAATAGGCGTCTACCGCAAAACGCACCCCCGGTAATAGGTGGCGCTGGTCAATAATTTCGGCCCGCGTTAAACCGCAGGCTTCGCCTAAACGCAACCAGGCTTCTATGCCGCCTTCGGTGTATTCACCCTGTGCATTTAATTGCCCGTCGTGGTCCAAAATACGTTGTATCCATAGGCGACGCACGTCGCGGTCGGGGCAGTTGGCTAATATGGCGGCGTCTTTAATGGGGATGGTGGTTTGGTAATAAAACCGATTAGCCACCCAGCCGCGAATTTGTTCGGGTGTGCATTGGCCTGTATTCATGGCTTGATTGAGCGGGTGGTAAATATGGTAGCGCTTGCCTTTGGCGCGCAGACGCGCTTCGAATTCGCTTTTGGACCAGGGGGTTGTTGGCATTTATGATTGCTCAGTTTTTTTAAATGGGAAATTTCAGGGTGAAAAATTCTTTGGGTTTAGTTTTAATCCCACCCCGGCCCTCCCCTTGATAGGGGAGGGAGCTTAACAATTTACATTGTTGAATTTACAAAAATTTTTAACCCGCCGCTTTTTCTCATTAGTGAAGAAGCTAAAGCTCAATTTCCATTCCATCAAAAGCCACTTCAATTCCCTCGTCATTTAATACCTGCCGCTGCCAAGATTCTTCATCCAAAATAGGGTTGGTGTTATTGATGTGAATTAAAATTTTGCGTGCTTGGGGAAATTGTTTGAGGGCTTGGATCATGCCGTCGTCCCCGCTTTGTGGCAGGTGGCCCATTTCCCGCGCGCGTTTTGTGCCGACTCCGGTTATGGCCATTTCATCTTCACTCCAAAAAGTGCCATCCACCAATAGGCAATCCGCCTGCTGCATAAAAGGAATTAAATGCGGCTCAATGGCGCCGAGGCCCGGTGCGTAGAACAGGCTTTTGCCATTGGTTTGGTTGGTGAGCAACACGCCTATATTGTCGCCCGGTTGCGGGTTGTTGCGGTGGGGGGAGTAGGGGGGGGCTTTGCTGGTTAAAAAAATCGGTGTGATCAGCAGGCCCTCTAGTGCAGGTATAACAAAAGGCTCTCCGGTCTGAATTGGGTGGCGGTTGATACCGCCGTTCCAGGCTTTGAGCATACTGAGAATAGGGAAGCCGCTGGTTAAATCTTCATACACACAATCGGTGCAATACACCTCATGGGGGCAGCCTTCACGCAGCATTAATAGGCCCGTGGTGTGGTCGATTTGGCTGTCCATAAATACTATGGCGGCAATGCCGGTATCGCGCAGGCCCTGTTTGGGCTGAATGGCAGGGAAGGCGTCCAGTTGCGCGCGTATATCGGGCGAGGTATTAAATACTACCCAGTGGCGCTCATCACTGGAGACGGCGATGGAGGATTGGGTGCGTGCGCGGGCTTTAAGGCTGCCTTGGCGCAAGCCGTGGCAATTAGGGCAATTACAATTCCATTGGGGAAAGCCGCCGCCTGCAGCGGAGCCGAGTATACGAATTTTCATAGGGAAGGGGCGGGGAGAAGAGGCTGCAGCTGTGTGCACGTTCGGGTGGAGACTACGCGGCGCGCGAATCTGTGTACACTTTTATGGTGAGTGCCGCAGCCTGCAGGCGGGTAAGCAATTAACGGAATGAGAAGTACATGGTTACTTCAAAGCCGATGCGCAAATCTTCGTAAGCAGGTTTGGTCCACATAGGTGTTTCCTCGAATGGGGTGAATGTTTGAATTGTTTGTGTGTAGCACACAAGCTTCAAGGCTCGCTCATATCGCCGGTGCTGTCAATCGCTGGCCAATTATTTTTAGAAGAAGTTATGCAGCAGTCTACTCAGTCTAAATTAAATGTACCAAATTCATCACACACGCCGATTAATGCAGCGCCGGATTGGTCACCGAATTGCGCGCGTGTAGTGGGCTGTGCATTTTTTATGGTATTGCTGGATGCTTCCGTGATTGCCAATGCATTACCCACCATGGCAAAAAGTTTTGGCGTTAGCGCGGTGGATTTAAGCCAGGGCATGAGTGTGTATTGGTTGGCTTTAGCCTTATTTGCACCGCTGTCGGGCTGGGTTGCCGATCGCTGCGGAGGGCGCAGAGTATTTGTCTGGTCATTAGGCTTCTTTATGTTTGCCTCTATGTTGTGCGGCTGGGTAAATAATGTCGAACAATTTATTGCTGCGCGGGTTTTGCAAGGTGCTGCGGGTGCTTTTATGGTGCCGGTGGGCAGGCTATTGGTATTACACACAACACCTAAACAACAGTTAGTGCGGGCTATGGCTACAATTGCGCAACCGGCGTTAATTGCGCCGGTGATTGGGCCTTTATTAGGGGGAGTTTTTGTTACCTATTTTAGTTGGCCATGGATTTTTTATTTAAACCTACCTTTAGGTGTTATTGTTTTACTTTTTTCCTTGAAATTTATTGCGCCCACACCCAAGCGCCAGCCTGAGCCTTTGGATAAACGCGGTTTTATGTTAACGGCGCTCGCCTTAATTGGTGTGTTGTACGGTTTGGAATCATTCGCCCACGCAAGCCTGCCTTATTATTTAAGTGCTCTTTTGTGTGGCTTGGGTGTGCTAATGGCTTGGGTGGCGGCGCGTCATTTTACGCGTGTGCCGCAACCGCTGCTTAATATGCAAATAGCCCAGGTACACACCTATGCCCTAAGTAATTTGTGGGTGGGCACTTGGGTGCGCACGGGTATTAATGCTACGCCCTTTTTATTGCCCTTATATTTTCAACAGGCCATGGGCAAAACGGCACTGGCGGCAGGTGGTTATATGCTGGCGTATTTTTTGGGTAATTTCGGGATGAAATCCGCCTGTGTGGCGCTGATTAAACGCTTTGGGTTTCGCACTATTTTGGTCGTCAATGGTGTGATGGCGGGGGTGGCTATTATGCTCTTGGGTACCTTAAGTTTAATTGCCTCTGAAGTTGTGATAGCGGTTATGTTATTTTTGGCGGGGTTGTGTCGCTCGTTGCAATATTCATCACTTAATTCCCTGGCGTTTGCTGATGTGCCCGATGCACAGCGCTCGGCGGGTACTACTTTAAGTTATATGACGCAGCAAATTTCCCTAATGCTCGGTGTGGCCCTGAGCGTTTTAATTTTAAATTTAGTACCCAGTGATACCCAGGCATCGGCTGCACCCTTTGAATGGGCGTTTGGTGTGATGGGTTTAGTGGTGGTAATGGCGTCGTTTGGTTTTTTGCGCCTGCATAAAAGTGCCGGGGCAGAAGTTTCAGGATTTGTAGCGCGCTCTTAGTTTGTGTAATTAAAAAAGTCTGTTTGGCAACGGCGGCAGATTATGGCTGGTTGGAGAGAGGGCGCTTAGGCAGGTGCTCCCTCTCTGACTATTAAGGTTTGTTATGGGCGCCTCCGGAAATCCACTTTTCGCACCCTCGCTTCGTTATTTTCGTGCTCAATCGGTCATTTATACGGCATAAACTCCCTTATTCCGCGCGAAAATGTCTCGCGATCATCACGAAAATTGAATTTCCGGAGGTGCCCTTATTAAAAAATAGGCAGGCCGCTGGCGGTGCTGGTGGGGACAGCGCGGCGCGAATCCCAATGCTCATCAATTTTGGTTGAAAGCAGGCGGTAAAAATCGTAAAACGCATAGGGCTTGCCGTCGAGTGTGCCTTCGGCTAAGACAAATACGGTATTTTCTTTACTGTCGGCAATCGTGTGGTGAATTTTGCTGTAACGAATTTTGCTGGTGCTAAGCAGCCTTGAAAAGGCTGAATAACTCGATTCGCCACTGCGGTATATGCGCGCCCTAGCATCAAAATAAGTATTAATAATGTCGCTGGAATTCGTGAATAAACCCAGTGTATACAGTTCATTTATTAGCTCCAATTTGAGCGGGCCATTATGGTCTCCACTATCGTTGGTGCTGATAAAATCACGGGCGGCTTGATTTGAGTCTGAATCCCAGTGTTCAATAATTTTATTTTCCTTCACTCGGAACATGTCAACGATCACGCCGGTTTGGCTGTATTTACCCACCACCGCGACCAAATCACACTCTGCAAAAGCTCCCAAAATTTCATAATTAAAACTTGCCGACGCAACGAGCGATGTCATGATGGATGAAAACGCCGCTACGCCGCTTTTGGCAATTGGGTTGTGTTGTAAATAAGGCTCGGCCCAGTATTTATTAATGGCGGCGGGTTTTTTCTGAATAAATAATTCGCTGAGCGCTGCTTTAACTGTGGCTTTATTTTGCTCTGCTTGTGACTCGCTGCAGCGGGCGACGGCCTGGCCTGAGCTGGATGAACTTGACGAACTAGAACTGGATGAGCTTGAGCTAGAGGATGATGAACTGCTGGAGCTGGACGAGCTGCTGGCAATTTTGCCGGAGCTGGAGCTGCTGGATGCAGGTTTGCCAGAGCTTGAGCTTGAACTGCTGGATGAGGTGCCCACTGGGCCGCTACAGGCCAGTAAAAAACTGCTAAAACCAATTAATAGCATTGAACGCATCATGACGATCTCCTGAGGTTTATTTAAACGACTCTTTGCAGATTGTGTAAGGCCATATTGGCTGTATCCCTATTGATACCTAAATACAGCCGAGTGTCGAGCGATCATCGCACAATAGGCCAATGCGTATGTGATGGGGCTGGCAGATTTAATAAGGCCTACATCATGTACTGCCGATGTGTGAAATTTTCAGCAAATTAATGGGGGGTAGGAAGGCAATGTCATTCACTTAACCGAAACTGCAGGGGGTAGCCCTGTGGCAGCCCAATTTTGGCTCTCAAAACATATCAGTGCCCGCAGAGGTTTGGGCACCCACAAGGGGCGTCCCTTCGGGAGATTTCTATTCTGAAATTTTTTAACTTAATGACATTGGTGAGGAAGGTTAACGGATTTGTGGGGGCTGATTGCAACACGATTATTAATGTTCCCCTGCGACTCACAAAGCTGAAGTTAGTAATTGGTTTGGTCATAAAACAATTATCGGGCTTGGCTTTGCTAACCGCTTACCCATGCATTTAAAGCCTGTCAGCACATATAAAAAAACCCGAAGGTGTCTTCGGGTTTTTTGTTGTACCGCTAAAAAGTGAGCTGCAATTATTGCTCGACGAACGCGCGCTCCACTACATAGTGGCCGGGGTCGCTGCCGCGCACTTCTTTAAAACCACCTTCATTTAAAATCGCGCAGAAGTCTTTAAGCATGCTGGGGCTGCCGCAAATCATAAAGCGGTCGTTCTCCAGGCTGATGGGCGGTAGGCCTAAATCGGCGGTTAATTTGCCGGTTTTTAATAGGTCCGTCAGGCGGCCTTGGTTGCGGAAGGGCTCGCGGGTCACGGTGGGGTAATACAATAATTTCTCGCGTACTTCTTCACCGAAGAATTCATTGTGGGGCAGTTCTTCAGTGATGAATTGCTCGTACGCTAATTCGCTACAGATGCGCACACCGTGGGTCAAAATTACTTTGTCAAATTGCGCATAAACTTCTGGGTCTTTAATAATGCTCATAAAGGGCGCAAGACCGGTGCCTGTGGCTAATAACCAAAGATTTTTGCCAGGCATCAAAAAATCGGTGGTGAGGGTGCCGGTGGTTTTCGGGTTGATGAGGATTTCATCGCCGGGCTGAATTTTTTGCAATTGAGAGGTGAGTGGGCCGTCTTGCACCTTGATACTAAAGAACTCCAGGTTCTCTTCATAATTGGCGCTGGCGATGGAGTAGGCGCGCATCAAGGGTTTGCCGCTGGGCTGCTCAAGGCCAATCATACAAAAGTGGCCGTTGCGAAAGCGCAGGCCGGGGTCCCGGGTGGTGGTAAAGCTAAATAGAGTGTCGTTCCAATGGTGTACGGTGAGTACACGGGCTTTTAGTAAGTTGCTCATGGGGGGTACCTAGGTCAATCAAATGCAGATGCTGCGGGATGGGCGCGCGTTTGCATAAATAATACCCGTTTACTAGCATAGCGGTAAATCAACTTATACCTATAACCTTAATCGGAAATTCAGATATGCGTTTTACCCTGCGCCAGATTGAGGTGTTCCTGGCCATTGCTCACTTTGAGAACGTCTCCCGGGCGGCGCATTTTTTGGCTATGTCCCAGTCGGCCTGTTCGGGCGCCTTGATTGATTTGGAGCGCCAATACGCCACGCCGCTGTTCGACCGCTTGGGCAAGCGCTTGCAATTAAATGATCGGGGCCGGTCGTTGCGGCCCAAAGCCCAGGCATTACTTGAGCAGGCAAAGAGTTTTGAGGGCGATTTGCAGCAGCAACAGGATGTGGGCCAGCTCAAACTTGGCGCCACCCTGACCATCGGTAATTATTTAGCAGTGCCCATGATGAAAGACTTTATGGCGCAGGCCCCAGGCGCTAGGGTGAGTTTGCATGTGGCCAATACTCAGGCCATTGTGCAGGGGCTGCTGAATTATGATTACGATGTGGGTTTAATTGAGGGCGATATTAATCATCGGGATTTAATTTTATTGCCCTGGCGCAGCGATGAATTAGTTTGTTTCGCCGCCGCTTCACACCCTTTGGCGGGGCGCACCGGGGTGAGCGATGAGGATTTAATTCAGGCCCCTTGGATTTTACGTGAGCAGGGCTCAGGCACCCGCCAGGCATTTGAGCGCGCCATGCAAGGCCTGCTGCCACAATTAAATATCATGTTGGAATTGGAACACACCGAAGCGATAAAACGGGCAGTGGAGGCGGGTATGGGTATCGCCTGTCTATCGCGAATTTCCCTCGCTGATGCGTTTGCACGCGGAAGCATAGCGCCGATTGCTGTGCCCCAGCGGGACTTTTCCCGTCGATTTTATGTGGCCCTGCATAAACACAAATATACCAGCCCCAGTGTGTTGCAGTGGTTGCAGCTGTGTGGATTGTCGATTTAAGGGCTCCAGCGTCGTTCTCGATTTCATTCCCGATGAAATTCTACCTCCCCCATCCAGGACAATGTTATTGAGTTAAGGGGTTGTGTAGGGGCGACCCTTGTGGTCGCTCAATGTTGGTCGCCCAATAATATCAGTAGCCGCAGAGGGTTGGTCGCCCACAAGGGGCGCCCCTACGGCAGATTTCTATTCAGAATATTCTTAACTTAATCACATTGCCATCCATGGAGGCATCCTACATCCCTGCAGTCGTTCGCACGAAAATACCTCGGGATTATTACGAAAATTGAATTCCCGGAGGCGCCCTTAATTTTTCAGCGCGTATTGTTGAGGCTTAATATTTGAAGTGGTGCTGAGCGAATTTATTTGGCTAAACAGTGCCAAGCGACACGCACTCTTCGACTGGCTCGGGGGGAACGGAGTTGGATTGAAATATTCGTTCGTGGTGAGCTTGTTGAACCACTTGCTAGCGGTACGAAAGTAAAGAATACACAGCGTTGCAGACCGTCAAAAAGAGGGATCTTTTTGACGAGCCTACTTAGGATGTATTCACGGCGTGTCTGAAATGCTGTGTATTCTTTACACTCAGCTAGGTAGTAAGAAAAGCGTTGCTTTTTAAGCACGCCGAATAGTTAAAAATCAACAGCAATGTTGCGAGTTAATCACAGCCGCCTAAGCAACACAGTGTTTTTAGGCGGCTGTAGGCCTTAAGAGTGGCTTAGCTCAAGCTGGGCGATGCAGCTTGAATCAACCCAGCAGGGCTTTTTAGGCGGTTGTTTGTAGACAAAATTGCGTCGCGCCTCGTGGTAATAACTGTTGGGATTATCAAAAATAGCGCGCATTTTGGCTAATTCTTCCTGCCGATAATCCTCAAGTGTTTTTTTCGCTTCGTCTTTTTGGCGGTTGTCGATTTTGTGGCGCAACAGAGCGGTGTGTATTTCGGGGGCAGCCAGGCTCTGGGCAAAGCGTTCCAATTGATTGTGATAGCTGTGCCAATCTTCTTGGAATAATTCATCCACCAGGTGCATATCCAGCGCTTCAGCCATCAACATAGGCCGACACTGTTGGGTAATGGCTGCGGCTAATTCGCCGCCGACACGTTTGGGCAGTAGGTAGGTCCAGTATTCAGAGCCAAATAAACCCATATTTTGGTAGTGTGGATTAAGTACTACACCTTCGCGGCCAATTATTTTGTCGCAGGCTAGAGCTACAATCGCGCCGCCAGCGCCGGCATTATTGCGCAGGGCCGCTAAAAATATTTGGTTGGGGCTGTGGATGATTTCTTTTACTACATCGTCGATTGCGTTGATATTCAGCCAAGATTCCAAGGCTGGGTCGGCTGCGGCCTCAATGGTATTTAAATGAATACCATTGCTGAAAAAATTCTCGCCGCCCATTAATACCACTACTTTACTGGGGCCTGTTTTTACTTCTTTTAAGCAGGCAACCAGGCGCTGGCACTGTTCTGTGCTGGCAGCGCCGTTGTAAAAATCAAAATACACGTAGGCTATCGTGTCTTGAATGTCTACCCTGATATCCTGGTAAATACCCTGTGCGCCAGCTGTATTTAACGCGGCAATTTTGTGGCTGCTGAAAATATGTTTAGCCAGGTATTCAGCGGGTAATTTAATGGGGGCAAGGCCTGGAATGGCTTTGGTTTTTGCTTGGCGAATCCAGATGGCGCCATCGATGGTGGCTTTGCACAGGGCGCCGTGTTTTATCGCAATAATTTCGCCGGGTGTGCCGGTGAGTTTGGGTTCCAGCTGGGCGCCAAAAATATGCGCGGGCACGCCTTCAATATCATCCAAAACACCGGGTGTGGTATCGGCCGCATTTATTTTCGCCACTATTACCGCGCTGGATTCTTGTTGCCAATTAATGGCGCGGTCCGTTTGTTTCATGGTGGCCATTAAGCGGCCGCGCACTGCGGGATTATTGTAATCCAGTGGGCGAGGTTGAAACTCAGGATTGGCAAAATCACTAACCGCTTTTTTAATCATGTTCACCGCGGCGCTGCTGACTTCTCTTTTGTACACCGAGGTTTTACTGGCGCTGCGCAGGGGGAAATTTGTGGTACCCCAAATGGCACCGGCATCCATTTCAGCATCCGCCTGGAGCAGGGTAACACCCCATTCCTCGCTTTGGCTTTGGATGGCCCAATCAAGGGAGCTTGCGCCCCGGTCACCTTCAATACCGGGGTGCACAATTAAGCAGCGGTGGCTCTGCCAAATATCATCTGGGATACGGTGAGTTAAGAAGGGGCAAATAATAAGTTCCGGCTGAAATAAAGCCAGTTGTTGGCGCAGTACTGGCTCGTCCATGCCGTAATGTTGGTCGACTTGATGGCCCATTAGGATGAGTTCACGCAGAACACGCTGACACAATCCGCTAAATGCAGAGCCGAGAATAAGTATTTTCATGGGGTATCCTTAGATTCATCGATAGAAGAAATGCCGGGTAACTAGGCTGAAGATGCCGTGTTACATTTTTATTATTTTGCAAATTAGGCGCCATGTCATGTTTTTATTGTGATGAAATTCCGTTTTTATGATCCTGGCCCCTAAAGATTGGCTCGATGAATTTAGTTTAATTTCTGGATCTCTTGCAAGCTTTATTCGTTATTTAGTATTAAATAATGAGTTAAAAAGTGGTAATAAAGTGCATTTTAGGCAGACAAGTTGGCCGTCATTTTGCCTTATGGGGTAATTGTCTGAATTATTTGCAGGGGCGAGGCGTTGTTGGAGGCTGATGCGGACATGCCTGAGTCATTTTGCCGGTGAGTAATTAACAGGCTTTAAGATGGGGTTAGAGGCGCTTTGGAATTGATTAGCGGCTCCTTACTACCTAGGCACCAGCAATGAATACACATCATGTCAGACACGCCGTGGATACATCCTTGTAGGCTCGTCAAAAAGATCCCTCTTTTTGACGGTCTGTAATTCATTACTTCCTTACGGCTAGTAAGTTAAGAGCATTTTAGGAGCGCTCATAGTGGGGGCTATTTAGAAAACTTTTAATTTATTGGTTTGCCTGGGGTGGGTTACCCTTCCTCTTTATAGCAGAAGGGTTAGCAGGCTAAATACTGTGTTGCGCTGTTAAGGGTGTGCTGCTGAGGAGAAGGCGGCTAGGGTGTTGGCACCACTTCGTCGTCTTCAGCTTCCAAGGCTTCATACATTTTGCGGTTGAGCTGGCTGAGGGCGGCGATCAGGCTTAGCACCAGAAGCAGCATACTGAAGCAGAAAATCATCAGGCCCATTTGCATGGGTTTAATGCCTTCTAACTGGGCGAGGGTGTCAGGGTCGTGGGTCATGATCATGCCGTACATACCCGTGTAGTGCATGCCGCACACCGCAATTCCCATCACCACGCTGGCACCGATCAATTGCATCTGTCCCTCAAGGTTAAACGCCAGCCACAGAGCGGCCGTGGCGGCCACAAGCGCGATAACAATCGACAGGCTGAACCAAAAGGGCTCGTAACTCATTTTGCTCATGCCGTTCATGGCGGCCATACCGGTGTAGTGCATGCTGGCGACCCCTAAGCCTGTGAGCACGCCAGCAATAATTAAGCGCCCGGTGGATTTATGTGCGGCACCCACCACCCAAATGCCTAGCCCCACCACCACAACGGCGAGCGCTAAGGAAGCGAGGGTCAGCGGGCCGTTGTAGGAGACGGGGATGCCCATGTCGTAGGCGAGCATACCGATAAAGTGCATGGTCCAAATGGCGCCGCCGCCGAGGGCGAAGGCGGCGGCAATAATCCAGGGCAATTTAGCGGAGGATTCGCTGGTGCGCACAGCGCGAATTAGGGTGAGCGCCACGAAGGAGCCGAACACGGACACAAAAAACGATAAGGCCACGAGGAACAAATTATAGGAAGGTTCGCTGTGCATAAAAACGCCTGGCAAGAATTGTAAAGGACGGGGTTATTAACAAATCAACCAATGGTAACACGCTGTCATTGCCCGCCTGAGCGATCCTTAATCTGTGTTCTAGATCCTGCCCTCAATCAAAGCCGCATCTGTGCAGGCCGATTTAAAACCCCTACCGCGTTAAAAGCGGCATAAAAAGCGGCTGCAGGTTTTAGCGCCTGCGCAGTGATTTATCCGCCGCCCACGTAATATAGGTAGGCTGTGCCGAAGGGGCAGGGTAAGCGAGGGCCTACTTAATCCTTTGGGCAGGCTCAGTGGGGGAGCCATGGTGCAGTGATTCGGATAGAACTTCAATAACTGTTTGAATGGTAAATAAATATTCGCGATGCGCCTATTATCTTGTAGACTTTGCCCGGCAAAAATCCCTGGCCTCAACTAGGCTGGGCGCGAAGATGGTCGGGTTAATTAATCTGTACAGAATTATCCAGCCTCAGGTGTTTTTTGCCCTGTCAGGCGTCTTTTGGCGCAGGGCCGAGTGAGGGTATTGAGTCGTAGTCTGCCATGCCGGAGGTGTGGTTTCTCTGGCACAGGGTGTACGTGCTTCACTACCACGAAAATTTTGGTTGATCATGTCAAATCCTGTAAAACGCAGAGTTTCCAATCCACGCACGTTTCGCGTTGGCATAGTGGGCGCCTCGGTGGAGGCCATGAGTGCTTTTGCGCGCATCTTCAGCGTCACCAAATTTCGCAACCGAATTTATGAAGCGGTGCCCTTAATGACCAACAGCCGCCGCCTGCCGGAGGATGTGGACTTTGTTATTTTGTGCACCCTCAACCCTACTGTCCTTGCCGCCTGGGATAGGGGCCTTATCGAAGGGCCTGCCGCAAGTCGCCCCCAGGTGCGCTTAAGCCGTCGCGGCAGCACGGCCGATGAACAAACCCCGGCCGGTTATTATCTAGAATCCCCCATCAACCCCAGCCGCCTCATTAAATTGCTCGATACCTACACCATTAAAGAGTTGAATTATCTGCCGGAATTTGAAATCGGCGGCGATACCACACGCCTGTGTGACGATGCGGTGGCGGGGCTTAAGTTATTAAATCGGCCAGAGGCCATTGCCGCTGCGCGCCGTGAGGGTTTGAATAAAGCCTTGGTGGTGGATGACAGTCTCGCTGTGCGGCGGCAATTGGAAATAGAATTTGGCCTCCTGGGGGTTGAAGTAACCTCAGTGGACACGGCGGAAGCGGCGTTGGGCGCGGCCCTTGGTTGTAAGTTTGATATGATTTTTTTAGATGTGGTGTTGCCGAGTATGGACGGTTACGCTGCGTGTCGGCGGATTAAAAAAATCCAAGCCAATAAAAATACCCCGATTATTTTACTCACCAGTAAATCCTCCTCATTTGACCGTATTAAAGGCGCACTGGCCGGGTGTGATACCTACCTGGTAAAGCCCATTAATCACTCCGATTTTGAGCGCATTATTAACGACCAATTTCCACAGCCGAAGGAATAACTCTATGACAGCCAGTAAAATAATGGTGGTAGACGACTCAGCCGTAGATTTGCAGTATTTAAAATTAATTATCGAAGGCGCCGGTTACCAAGTGGTGACCGCTTCCAGTGGCCGCGAAGCCGTGGAAAAAGCCCGCGCCACGCGGCCGGATTTAATTTTGATGGACGTGGTAATGGAAGGTGGTGATGGTTATGAAGCCTGTCGCGCCATCACCTCAGACCGCGAAACCGGCAAAATACCGGTGATATTTGTTACCAGTAAAAGCCAAAAAGCCGACCGCGTATGGGCCGAATTACAAGGCGGGCGCGGACTGATTTCTAAACCCTATTCGGCGGACGAAATTATCCGCACGATCGCCGCTATTTAAGTCCCTATATGTCCTTTGTTGTACCCCAGATACCCGCCTCTCCCGACCTTGCTCTAGGCGCACGTGCCTATGGATTTATGCTCGGCGGCCAGGGCTATATGGTGTCGCCGGGACTGTACAGCGAATTAATTAAAGATCCGCACTGGTCGGCGCTGCCCAATGTGCAACATCATTTTGCCGGTTTATTAAATGTGCGCGGCACTATTGTGCCGGTATTTCACCTGGATAGTTTTATCAATGGGAATACACCTGCACCTGTGGCGCCTTATGTGCTGGTGATTGGTACCTTGGCGCAGGCGGCGGCACTGGCGCTCAATGAAAAACCCCAGGCAATTGATTTAAGCCGCAGTGTGCAAACAGATGATTATCTTTATGCGCCTAAAGCCATTGCCCATTGTATTAAACACAGTTACCGCTGTGATAACCAAGTGTGGCTGGAATTAAGCCACGAGGTGTTATTTTCTACCTTGGCGGGTTAAACGCTGTGTAAAACGCCCTGGTATTAACTCGGTCAAATAAGAGGGCAGATTAATAAATGTCGCCGGGTTAATAAGAAGGGTTCTACCAAAATAACGAAGGGAGCGTTGGACGCTAAAGGGGTTACATCCTGGCGCACATGTTAATTGTGTGGCGGGTTGAGCCCCTGGCCGATTACAGCTTTCTAAAAAGTGCTGAACAGTAACCTAAGGTTAGATCCTATGAATGTGTTCTCAAGCTTACGTGTATCGCAGAAAATTCTGCTCTTAGTGGCCTGGCTGGCTTTGGGTTTTGCGGCCTTAGGGGTAGCCTATTATTGGCAGGTGGATCAGGAAGCCAAGGTGCGCGATACGGCGCAAAATTACGCCTTATTCGACAAGTTTTTGCAGCAGGGGCGCGGGCATTTACAGGATTTTATTGCCAACTCCTATTTGGGTGCCACCAGCGACGAGCTTAAGTCGAATCAAGAGGCATTTTTGGGCGCATTTAATCATGCGCAGTTACTGGCCAAAAAAGAACCCTCGCTGCCTAACCCACAAAAGATTGTCGCTGCGTTTGAGGCGGTGCAGTCCAGCGCTGCGCCAAGCCCTGAATCAACACCGGTACAACAGCGTTATGCAGAAGAAAAAATTAATACTCAATTTAAAATTCTTGAAGCCATAGTAAAACAGCGCGCCAAACCACAGGAGCTGGCTGCCTGGGTGGAATTACAGCGCTTACATGAGCATTTTATGGCCGACCGCCAAGAGGCGAGCCTTAACAGCCTGCAAGGCTTGGTGCGCGATTTTATTACCACGCAAAAAAGTGTGCTGCGGCCGGATGCGGGCTTAGTTCATCTACTCGCGGCGCTAGAAGAGTACGCCGCAAGTTTTACTCTGGAGTCAGCGCCTGCACAACACAGCGAATTTAACGGCCAAAAATATCAGCCCCTATTACAACAAGTGGCACAGCTACAGCAGGGTTTAGAGAGTCAGCTGATTAAGTTTACCGCCGCCATGGATGAGCAGATCCAATTGGTGCGCGCCATATTTATCGCGCTGATTTTTGTGGTGGTGATGGGCGCGGCTGTGGGTATTTATTTTATTTACAAAAGCATCGTATTCCCCCTGGTGCATATGCAAAATGTTATGCAGCGCATTAACAAGGGTAATTCTAAGGCGCGCGTAAAAATACTTGAGCAAGATGAGCTTGGTGACCTGGGGCGAGCCTTTAACCAGCTGTTGGATGATCGCTTCCAATTTTTACAGGATCAGTTTTTGGAGAATGAAATCCTTAATAACTCTATTATCTCGCTGATTCGCGCGGTGGGTTTAATTGCGCGTAAAGACCTAACCATTCACGTACCCGTATCGGCGGATATTACCGGTACCATTTCCGACGCGATCAACCTGTTGACCTCGGAAACAGCCAAAACCCTGTGGCAGGTAAAAGATATTTCCGCCCAGGTGAATGAATTGGCGGATGCGTTGCAAAAACAATCGCGCCTGGTGGTGCAGGTGGCTGAGGATGAACGCAAGCAGGTAATTGCCACCGGTAAAGCCATGGAAATTTCCGCCAAAACCATGGGCGATATCGCCGCTAAAGCACAAAATGCCGATAAATTTGCCGTCATGGCCATCGACAATACCCAGTCGGCGCGCGATACGGTAAGCCGCTCGGTGAGCGGTATTTTAAGTATTCGCGAAACGATTTCTGAAACTGAAAAGCGTATTAAACGCTTAGGGGATCGCTCGCAGGAAATTTCCGGTATCGTTAATTTAATTAACACCATTGCCGAGCGAACTCATATTCTGGCCTTAAACGCCAGTATGCATGCAGCGTCAGCCGGGGAAGCGGGTAAGGGTTTTGCGGTGGTGGCCGACGAGGTACAGCGCCTTGCGGAGAACGCCCGTGAGGCCACGGCGGAGATTTCATCGATGGTAAACAATATTCGTATTGAAACCGCCGATGCCGTAAACACCATGAATAAACTGATTAGCCAAGTGGCCGAAGGAACTCGCCTGGCCGAATCTGCGGGCGCCAAAATGGAAGATACAGTGACCGTAACGCGGCGATTGGTGGAGCAGGTACAGCTAATCGCCCACAGCTCAACCCAGCAGGCCGAATTATCCAACCGAGTGCGCGACAGGGCCACTATTATTCGCAGTTTTACCGAAAAAACCGGCCTGCAACTCACCCAGCAAAAGCAGCATACGGATTCGTTAAAAGCGTTTTGTGAAACCCTAGTGGAACGGGTAAATAGTTTTACTCTGCCCGAGCACGAAAAAGAACAATCCTCCGTATAAATTGCTTTACCGGTGCGGGCGTGTAGGGGGTAGTTTTGCACGCACGTCCCGCAAGGTTTTATGGCGCAATTGGAGCACGCACCTATGACGACCTCGCAGCCAACGGCTGAGCAGCAAGAGTTGATTGGGCTTTTGCATTCTGAGCTGTCTGATTTGGCTACCTATGATTTAGCGGCCTTGCACAGTGGTGATGAAAACGCGAAAAATGCCCTGCTGGATGAATTATTTAGCCACCTAGATAATTTAGGCCACGCCGCACGCTTGGTGGGTTTATTAGGTGTGGAGCGCGTTTGCGAACACCTAAAAGCGAATTTTTTAATTTGGCAAAACCAGCCTTGGGTGGATGATTCCAGCATATTAATGGCTGGCTGGTGCCCATTATTGATTCATTATCTCAGCAGCATTGGAAGTGAACACGAGCCTGCCGCCGTGAGCCAGTTGGTGGAATATGTGTTGGATCGTCGCTGGCCCCACGCTGAGCCATTTGAAACACTTCAGCATGCGTTTTCCAGTTCAGAAATTATCGCCGATGAAGAAAGCCCTCTGAATCAACTGCCGAGTTTTGTTGATGAAGATATGGTGAGCCTGGCCATTGATAGCGATGTCAATCGCGATTTGTTAAATGGGCTATTACAAGAATTACCCGAGCATTCGGCCAGTTTTTCCCGCGCGGTGGCTCGGCTGGTGCAGGAGCAGGATGCAGCGGCTTTAGCCATAGCTCTACGGGCCGCCCATACGGTGAAGGGCGCGGCGAATTTAGTGGGTATTCGCGGCCTTGCGAATTTAATGCACTACACGGAAGATTTGTTAGACATAGTGGTAAAACAGTCTGCTGGCGTGGCACAAGTATTGGTGGATTTATTGGAAGATACCGCCGATGCGCTGGCGAGTATTTCAGAATTTTTAATTGGCTTGGGGCCTAAGCCTGCGCAATTAATTGAATTATTAAGCCGGGTGCTCACGCAATTGCGGCAGGCCTATACCGGCCAATGGGATCTCGCCCATGTCCAACACCCGGCCGCGCTGCCAAGCCTTGCGAGTGTGCAAGAAGGCGCCACTGTGTTGGTGGATGAGCCGGACGCGGATACCCATCAGCATCATTTAACCGTGACCGAAACCATGGCCCAGGAGTTATTGCGCATTGCCGGTGAAAACCAAATTGGCACTAACCAGGTATTAACGCGTATTGGGCAGCTAGTAGCCGGTGTTAAATCGGCGGAATCCTATCATCAAAAAATTCGCCAACTGGCGGCGAGTTTTGATCACCTCGTGCAAGTACACGGCATTAAAAATAGCGCCACACTAGAGCGCGGCGGTGATTTTGACCCTTTGGAAATGGAGCGCTTTAGTGAATTGCACAGTTTTACCAGTCAGTTGCAAGAGGTCACCACGGATTCCCAAGAAGCGATTTACCATATTGAGGCGCAATTAAAAGAACTGACCAACCTGGTAATTGAGCAGCGCCATCGCAGCAGTGATGCACAGAATTTATTACTGCATATTCGCATGTTGCCCGTGTCCTTAATTGCGCCGCGTTTGGCGCGTTGTGTGCGCCAAGCGGCGCGCTTAACGCAAAAACATGTGCGCTTTGAATTGCAGGGCGATAGCGTATTAGTAGATAGCCGCGTGCTCAATACCGTGGTAGACCCTTTAATGCATTTGTTGCGCAATGCCGTTGATCACGGTATCGAGGTGGCCGCGCGCCGAGTGGAACTCGGTAAGGATGCCGAGGGGGTTATTCGCGTTACGTTTAATCGGCGCGGAGAGAATCTAACCATTGTGGTGGAAGATGATGGCGCAGGTTTAGATTATGCCCGTATTGAAGGGCTGGCGCGGGAGCGCGGTATTTTAGAACTCTATGAAAATCCAACGCGGGCTGAATTACACAAAATACTGTTAACGCCTGGGTTTTCAACCCGCACTCAGGTGAGCCAAACCTCCGGCCGCGGTATAGGATTGGATGTGGTGGCCACCCAGTTGCGTGCATTAAAAGGCAGTATGACGATTCAGTCTCAGCCCAATCGCGGTACCGCCTTTGCGCTGGAAATGCCCATGAGTATTTTATCAGCCCACACCCTGGTCATTAAAATGGGTAGCCATAAATGTTCATTGGTGAGCCGTGGTGTTGAGCAATTAATTTATATTCTGCCCACCGATATTAATTGGCAGGAAGAAAAACCCCAATACACCTACAACGGCGAAGCATTGGATGTGTTGCGCATTGACGATTTAGCCATGCTGCCGGGCCAGCAGGCAGTGGCCCGTTACAGTGCTTTATTAATTACTAAACGCGGTGAGCACGGGCGGGTGGCCATTGCCGTGGAGAGTATTCTGGCCAGTGAAGATCATATTATTAAACCCTTAAATAAATATTCCTGTAAGCCTGCAGGTGTTGTAGGCGCAGCAATTTTGGGTGATGGCTCGGTGAGCCCCGTGCTGGATTTACATGAATTCCCGACCTTGCAAATGAGCGATCAGGAATACCAGCGCTGGTTGCGGGTTAAAGACGAATATCAAGCGCGCTTTGTGCCCAGTGCGCCTAAGCTTGTGGCCCTGGTGGTTGATGATTCCTTGAGCGCCCGCCGCGCGTTAGCGCAATTTATGACGGATTTAGGTTTGGATGTGCAAACGGCGAAAGATGGTTTTGAGGCGATTGCCGTAATGGAAAAAATAAAACCTGATATTGTGCTGGTGGATTTGGAAATGCCGCGCATGAACGGTTTGGAATTAACTAACCATATTCGTGCAGGTGAAACCGACGAGCATTTGCCTATTGTAATGGTGACGTCTCGAGTTACCGATAAACACCGGCAAATGGCGGCTCAAGTGGGCGTGGATGCCTATTTAAATAAACCTTGGACGGAAGAGGATTTAATGCGCTTGGTGCAAGAGCAATTGCCGGAGATGGCTTAAAACGCTCAAGTTAAATGGAGCTAGCGCGGTTTTCAGAAGGGAACAGCTCGGTGCGCGGCTCGTGTTAACTCGGTGTTTTAGATTCAGCTAAATAATTTTGGGTGGCGGCGGGCTGTTTAACTCAAGCCACCTAGGGACACGCTATTAAAAAGGCTTGCTGGCCAGGGTAATTGTGCACAGCAAGCCCAACCGAATTAACCCGCGCGTTTGCTGCGAAGTGTGGTTGTGGTGGTTGATTCCATTTGTGTATTCAGCTGCAGCTCCTGTGCGTCGATAACCGGAGTAATCGGCGTGGGTGCAGGGGTAATACCCGGAATCGTTTTAATCGGCAGGCTCACCTTGGCGCTGGCGGCATTTAAAAAGGCCGTTAAATCGCTGCGCCGGGCGGGTAAAAAGACCTGCGTTAAGGCTTGAGATAACGGGAACACACCGCTTGCCGCAACTTCATTGACGTGCACAAAGCCTGCTGATTCCGGCCAGCTTTGGCCAGGCCCTACGGCGCCCACCGACGAAATACCAAAAGTGCTCGGTTGGTGACAGCCGCCGCAGGTCATGGCAGTGGCGCGGTTGAGCACTTGATCGACCGTTAAGGTGCTGCCGGCTTGGGCTATTTTGCTACTAATAGCCGCCTCAAACGAACTGCCGCGACTCACCGCAAAATGATTGAGGTAGTCGTTGCCACCGGGAATTTGCGAGTGGCTTTGGCCGTTATTGTGGGCATCGTTAGTGATCGAAATAAAGAAGGTCGCTAAATTAGGATCTAACAGGCTTGGCAGATTTTGCACAAAATCACTGCGGAAACTCACCGCGCGCGCATCTGAGTTAGTTACCTCAAATAGGGTACCCACAGGGTTACTTTTTACGCTGACCACTTGGATGGTATTTTTGCCATTTTGAATACCCGCTTTATATTCCTTGAGCAACCAAGGGCTGGTCATAAATTGGTTGGTACGAATTTGCCCAGTATTTTGCGCGTAATTGCGGCTATCAATTACGGCCCGCACATTGTTGCTGGGCAGGCCATTAAAATAAAAATCCTCCAAAATGGCGCCGCGGGATGCCGTCGAATTATTCGTGCTTAAGCCTGCCCAGAGGGTTTGAATGGGCAAACAGCCTGCCGCTACGCCGGGCGTTGGATTGGGGACTTGAGCTTCAAAAATAATAAAATTGCGCGAGCTAATGGGGTTGGCAAAAATAACTCGGTATTCACCACAATCGGCAAAGCTTGCTTGATCCCGCAGATCAAATCGATTCACCAGGGCAATGGGAATGTATTGATTCATAAACGTGAGCGGGTCCCGGGACTGGCCGCCTTCCACTGGGCGGCAGTCTATGGGCCAGTTATTGACCTGGCTGTTGCACTGGGCAACACCGGTAGCCGGTTGGGAGCCGACGGGGTTTTGGGCATCCCACATGCGGGCGAACAAACTGGCCGCTGTGACGGGGTCGCTGGGATTTGCCGCTGTGAGTTGGCTTGCCAGGCGGTCCATCACGCGATTTAGGCTGATGTTCGTTGCGCTTAGCGTGGCTTGGTCGTGCACAAATAAGCTGCGATCACTATTAATTACCACGCCGCCAGAGCTGGAGGATGAGCTGCTTGAGCTGGAACTGGAGCCAGAACTCGAGGAGCTAGAACTTGAGCTTGAACTAGAAGAGCTAGAGCTTGAACTGCTGCTGGACGAGGAGCTTGAAGAGGAGCCAGAGGGCGGGTAGGGGATACAGCTGGGGGGAACAAAATACCCGTTGTGGTAACCGGCGAGGGTGAATTGGGTGGATTGGCCGGGCTTTAGGGTGCCGTTGCTGGTGCTATTGCTGGCCGTGACTGTAGGGCTGCCGCGGGTTTCGGCATTGGCTACCTTAATAATGCGCGGCGGCTGGGCGAAGGGTAGCTGCACCTGCCAGCTCAACAGGGTAGTTTTGCCGGTATTGGCCACTTTGTAGCTAATTTCATAGGTGCTAGCGTTGGTGTTGGTAGCTTCTAGGGTACAGCTGAGCGAGCTTCTACCTATTTTTATCGGCAATGGCAGTGGGTCTACCAGAATCGGATCAATATTTTTTTCGAGTATGGGGTCGATGACATCGTTGCGCTCTGTAATGGCTGTTGCGCTCAAGGCATCAAATGAATAGCAAGAAAGTCCTGCGGCCAGGGCTAAGCCTAAGGCCGTACGGGAAGTGCAAAACATACAAAATCCTCTTTGTGATGGTGAATGGGGCGCTGCGTTTAGCGCGTTAAATAAAATAGCACGCTCTTTTTACCCTGTATGTAAAAAACTGTATCAGCCGTTTGGGTATTAATGCGCTGGTAAAAAAACAGGCTTAGGCTACAATTGCGCCCTTTGTTTTTTTAGATGTGGTGAATATGACGGTGCAGGTTAAAAACGGGGTGGTGCATTTTGTTACCGGCGGATTTTCCGGCGCCACTATGGTGGCTCGCCAATTGGTGGCCCAAGCCAATCGCACGGATGGCGAACCTCATGTATTGGTATTGCGCCGCAAGCGGCAAACACGCTCGGCGCAATTGGATGAGTTGGCTCAGCAAAACATTCCGTTTTATCTTGTGCCGGGTTGGAGCCACCTGGCCACTGTATTTGCACTTGTACAACTGTTAAAACAGCTTAAACCGAGGGTGTTAATCGCCCACGGATTTAGTGAGCACCTATGGGGGCGGCTTGCGGCAATTATTGCGGGTGTGCCCGTTATTCTTCATGTGGAGCATAATTCTCGTGAGCGGTATACGCCGTTTCGATTATGGCTAGCAAAACAATTAACCAAGCGCACACGTTGGCTGGTGGGTGTATCGGAAGGTGTTAGAAATAGTTTGCTGAATCTGGGTTTTGCGCCGGAGAAATGTGTTTTTGTTAATAATGGTATTGATTTATCTCCGTATGAAGGTGTCGTTAATACGCCTTGGAGTGAGAGAGTCTCAGGAATTATTATGTGTTCCCGATTTGCTTATCAAAAAGATCATGCAACGCTTTTGCATGCGCTAGCGCATTTAAAACACCACTATCACTTTGAGCCACCGCTAGTATTAATTGGCGGCGGAAAAAAATCTTTGCGTGCTAAGGCTCAGATGCTTGCCAAAATGTTGGGCATTGAGTCTCAGGTAGAATTTTTGGGATATTGTAGTGATGTTCCAAGTATTTTAAAAAAATACACTATTTCGGTTTTAAGTAGCCGTTACGAGGGGTTTGGGCTGGTTTTGGCTGAAGGTATGGCTGCAGGGTGCTTCCCTATCGGTTCGGCCGTGCCAGGAATTCAAGAGTGGTTAGGGGCTTTGAATTCAATGTATGTTGTGCCAGCAACTGACGTAGAACTATTATCGGCCAGAATAGCGTGGGTGTTGCGAAACCCACAATTGGCTGAACAGCTGGCGCTTCAAGGGCAGTCAATTGCTCGGCAGATGTTCAATTTGGATCGAATGTTGGATGAGTACAATAAATTAATTTCCTGAAATTCGCTTGTTAGTTATTTACTCTGTGGCGCTTATGTGAATTGCTGAGCCTTTGCATAACCAGGAAAAACGCTCGGAGCTGTTTTTGAAAATGTTGAAGTGGACAGTAATCGAGGGTGTCGCCACGGTTTAATGGACTATAAAATCCTATGCATTCTGAGGAGATATGAGTTGGATTAATGCTGTAGGCATCATGTTGTTTTGAACTTGATTTTTTGCAGACAACTCAAAAAGTGACCAGCGATAGATAGCATATAGCCAATGCGTCGACTAAGCCTGTCTGGTGCTTGAGCGGCCATTAAAAAATAGAGCCAGAATTCAATAATAGTTGGTTGGGGTTTGGTTCGGAATTCTGTTTTTGCGAGCACGAGTAAGCGAGGACCTGCGTCTATTTGGCGGCGGTAGTGCGCGAGCATGCGTTCACGACGCAGCTCATACTGTAGTCTTCGGATCGGTGTTTTATCCGCAAGCAGCGCGTTATTTGGATGTTCACGGTGGTGTGCAAGCGCTGCGGAGAGGTAGATTTTGCGCCCACCTAAAATATCTGATCCGTAAAAAATGCAATCGTCTGGACGCGTGCGCCATTGTGAAATTTGGTCCGCTGGAAGGTCGAGAATTCGAGCCATTAAATCGCGGCGTACTGTATTGCCGGATGTAGCCACACCCTGCCATTTTGGGTAGAAGCAGCCCAGTAAAACGGAGGTGCCCAGATCTCTGTCGTGACATTGCCAACCGCGATTGAGCATAAGCCCTTCGCGAGCCCCGAACAACTTTAGGTTGCAGTACACAACGTCTATGCATCGCTCGCGTTGGTAAACGCTCGCCATCGAGGCTAGGTAGTTAGGTTCCCATAGGTCGTCAGAGTCGAGTGGAGCAATGATATCGCCGATGCTTCTGTTAAAACCAGCAATCCACGCTGCTAATTGACCTTGGTTGGACTGTGTTAACAACAGCACTCTTGGATCTTCGCCAAAGCGTGCTTTTAGTCTCTCTTGCGATTCATCGCTGGAACCATCATCAACAACGATAACTTCTAGTGGTGGGTAGCTTTGATTAAGTGCCGACTCGACGGCGTCTATAACGTAATCTTGGTAGTTGTAGCTGCTGACGATGACTGAAAAAGTTGGGCCTGAAAACATGCTGTTATTCATCCTGGGCTCGTTGCCGCCATCTCTGGCCGAGAAATTGTTTGAATGCGAAGCGCAATGCACTTTCGCGTCTATTGAGAAGCATTAATTGTGTCGACTTGGACATCAACAGCTTGAATAGAGCAGGGCAAAACCATTGCGTTTTTCGATCATCCCATAGTTCGGTTAATGCAATGCAGTATTTTTGGTCGGGGCCTGGTAGTTGAGCGAGCGAATTTAGCCACTTTGCCCGCTGATCATAAAGCCTCCAACTGTTACTCCGACTTTTGCGTTTACGGATGATATCGGTTTGGCTGTTTGCGTGCTGGCGATAGTGCACCAACGCCTCTGGCACAAAGTTGATACTGCCATAGCTGGCAGCCACTGCGGCAAGCCACCAGTCATGGAAACAGCCCTCTGGGAGCGGAAGGGCTAAGGTGATTAAGCTTCTGTGAAAGAGCATGGCATGTCCGGAAATACTGTTCCAAAAGCATAAGGGAATAACGCCAGTTCCTTGGTACATTCCTAAGCGGTCGGAAACTTTTTTATTGAGACTGTGGCCGTGCTCGTCTACTAGTAGTGAATCACAATAACTCATTAAATGCGCATCTATTGCCGAAACTAGGCGAGCCAATTTATCGGGAAGCCAAATGTCGTCTTGGTCACATGGTGCGATAAACTCACCACGACAGAGGGCGATGGTTTGGGCAAAATTTTTAGAATACCCCAAGCGCTGGGGGTTGCGTTGCACGCTCACTCGAGAATCTTTATGTGGCCAGCTTTCAAGGCGCGCCCATGTTGAGTCTGTTGATTGGTCATCACATACGATGACCTCAAGATCGACACCTTTCTGCGCCAGTACGGACGTTATTTGCTCGTCGATATACTTCTCACCGTTATATGTACATATGGCAACTGATACTAACTTACTCACTAGATTGTTCTCTATTCACCAAGATATTGATCGGATACCACATGAAAAATTAATATAAATTCGTTTCAGCGGCAGGAGGCCGAGCAATATTTGTGGTGCGTGAGTTAGATGGATACTCGTTGTTTAGATGTTTCAAGAGCCCCTGTACCGGATGCAGCGGTTTAACCCCCAGCTGCCGCAAGCTTTGGCTGCGGCAGGAGTAGCCGGTGACTAGGGCTGTGTCGCCGTGTTGTTTGAGGGGGGCTTCCCAACTCATGGCGAAGAGCGTTTTGGAGGCGGCAAGGTTGGCGCTTTCGTGGCCGAAGGTGCCGGACATGCCGCAGCAGCCGGTGGCCACCACATCCAGCTCCAAACCGAGGGCTTTGAATACCTGTTGCCATTGGCCGCTTGAACTGGGCGCGTTGGTTTTTTCGGTGCAGTGGGGGAAGAGTTTAAAACGCTCCTGGCTCGCCGCCTGAGCGGTCAATTCGCTGCGGCGGGCGTGCAAAAACTCCTGCAGTAAAAGCACTTGGGGCAGCGTGCCGTCCAGGTGCTTGCGGTATTCGCTGCGAAAACACAGGCTCATGGCCGGGTCTATGCCTACCAGCGGCAAATCGGCGCGCGCGAGGGCATTGAGCGCCTGGGTGTGCTGCGCGGCGACTTTTTTAAATGCGCGCAAAAAGCCGTGTACATGTAGGGGTTTGCCGTTGGCTTGATAGGGTGCCAGCAGCGGATAAAAGCCTAATTTTTGCAGCAGCAGGGCGCTATCAATCACCACTTGGGTTTCAAAGTAACTGGTGAAGGCATCCTGGACCAGCACAAGGGCGCGGCTTTTCTGCTCGGCACTCAGGGCGGCAAGGCTCTGGGGTGTGGCAAGTGGTATGCCCTGGGCGCTTAGGGCCTGCTGCAGATTGATGCCGGTGAGCAGTGGGCCGTCTTCAAACCCTACCACTTTACTGAGCAGGGTTTTGATGGGGCCAAAGCCCATCAGACCGTTGTAAAGTTTGGGCACCTTCGCGGCCCAAGGCAGCCCAAATTCCAGGCTCGCCACCAGATAGTCTTTGAGCGGGCGCGGGTAGCGCAGGTGGTAGAGGGCGAGGAATTTACTGCGAAACTCCGGCACATCTACCTTAATGGGGCACTGGCCGACGCAGGATTTACAGGCCAAGCAGGTGTTCATACTGGCCTTGACCTCATGGGAGAAGTCGCTGGTGTCCTGGCGGCGGTTGCGCAGGCGCAGGGGAAGTTCGAGCACTTCTCTTAGCCAGTGGCGGGGTTTGTTCAGCAGTGCCATGGCGTCGGCGCCTTCGGCGGCCATCTGGCGCAGCCACTCGCGAATTAAGGATGCGCGGCCTTTGGGGGATTGCACTCGGTCGCGGCTGACTTTCCAGCTGGGGCACATGGGGTCGTTGGCGGCCCAGTTGTAACAGGCGCCGTTGCCGTTGCAGTAGACGGCTTCGCTAAAGCCCTGCCAGTTGTTCACCGCTATCTGCCGGTCGAACTCGCCGCGCATGCTGACTTCGTCAATTTTGAGCAGGGCGCTGTGGGCGCTGGGGGTGGCGATTTTGCCGGGGTTGAGCTGGTTGTTCGGGTCGAAGGCGGCTTTGATGCGCTGCAACTGGGGGTAGAGTTCGCCGAAGAACTGCGGCGCGTATTCGCTGCGCACGCCCTTGCCGTGTTCGCCCCAGAGCAGGCCGCCGTATTTGTAGGTGAGGGCGGCCACTTCATCACTGATGGCGCGAATCTGTTTAGCCTGCGCCGGGTCTTTTAAATCCAGCGCGGGGCGCACGTGCAGTACACCGGCATCCACATGGCCGAACATGCCGTAGCGCAGGCCGCGTGCGTCTAACAGGGCGCGAAATTCCGCGATGTAGTCGGCCAGGTGCTCAGGCGGCACGGCGGTGTCTTCAACAAAGGGCACCGGGCGGGCTTCCCCGGCGGCATTGCCCAAGAGGCCGACGGCTTTTTTGCGCATGCCCCAAATTTTATTCACGCTGGCGGCGCCGCGCACCAGGCTATAGCCGCTGCAGGCGTTGAGTTCCTGTTGCTCGCGCTCTAAGCGTTGGGCGAAGGCGGTGAGGCAAGCCTCCAGCGTCTCAAGCTCATCGCCGATAAACTCCACCAGGTTGATGCCCTGCACCGGCGCGCCGCTGCTGGGGAAGAATTCGGCTACCTCCAGCCAGGCGTTGTCCTGCATGGCCAGGTTCAATACGGTGGAATCCACCGTTTCGATACTGGCAGGCTGTGCGCTCATCAGAGCGTTGGCGTGGCGCAGGGCGGCGTTAAAGTCCGGGTAGGTGACCACCACCAGGGCGGTGTGTTTGGGGATAGGCAGGCAGTTGAGGGTAGCTTCGCTGATAAACCCCAGGGTGCCCTCGGAGCCGCAGAGAATATTGTTGAGATTAAAGCGGCCCTGTTCATCGCGGATATGCGCCAGATCGTAGCCGGTCAGGCAGCGGTTTAAGGGCGGGAATTTGGCCTTGATCAGCTCGCCGTGTTGGGCATCTATATCGCGCAGCAGTTGGTGAATCTGCCCCACCCGGTCGGTGCGTGCGCACAGGCTATCAAGTTCGGCATCATCAATAGCCTCGGATTGCCAGACCTGCCCGCCTAGTAGCACGGTGCTAAGGCTCAGCACATGGTCGCGGGTTTTGCCATAGAGCACTGAGCCCTGGCCTGAGGCATCGGTGTTAATCATGCCGCCGAGGGTGGCGCGATTGCTGGTGGAGAGCTCCGGGGCGAAGAACAGGCCGTGGGGTTTTAAAGCGGCATTGAGCTGATCTTTTACCACCCCCGCCTGCACCCGCGCTGTGCGGCGCTCGGGGTCTATGGCGAGGATTTGGTTCATATGTTTGGACAGGTCCACCATGATGCCTGCCGTTAAGGACTGGCCATTGGTGCCGGTGCCGCCGCCTCTGGGTGAGAGGACGAGCTCTTTAAAAGTAGTAGTGGCGGCTAGCTCCAAAATGTACACCAGGTCCTGCTGGTCTTTGGGGTAGAGCACCGCCTGGGGCAGCACCTGATAAATCGAGTTATCCGTGGCCAGTACGCTGCGGCTGGCATAGTCGCTCTGGATATCACCCTTAAACCCCAGCGCCTGCAGGGTGTGGAGGAATTGTTGGGTGAGGCTTGTGGGGCCGGAGGGCGTTAGGGCAGGCAGCATGGGTTTGATCACAGGACTAGTCGCAAAGGGCGCATTCTACTGGGCTTGCCTGGGGATGACGAGGCCAGCCGTGCCGCTGTGTGTACGCGCTTAATCGCCGGCTGGATGCCAGCGCTGGAGGGCGGCCTGGTCGGAGGCTTTGGCCTCCACCCACTGATCGCCCTCGCGTTTCCAAAAGGGTGCCTGGGTTTTCAGCATATCCATCAACCATTCGCAGGCGGCGAAGGCGTCGCGGCGGTGGGCGGCGGCGGTGGCCACCAATACAATCTGCTCGCCGGGGGCGAGGTGCCCTACGCGGTGGATCACCCGCACGCCACTTAACGCCCAGCGCTGTTGCGCTGTTTGGGCCAGTTCGAGGAGGGATTTTTCCGTCATGCCGGGGTAGTGTTCGATGTAAAGGCCTGTGCACTGGGCCGGGTCGGCGGCGAACTCGCGCACCAGGCCGACAAAACTCACCAGGGCGCCAATGCCCAGGTGGCGGCGCAGGGCGGCGCTCTCTTGGGCCGCATCGAAATCTTGGGTTTGTACGCTGATCATGGCGCCGCCTCGTATCTAATAGCCAGGGCGGCCATGATGACAGCTTGCGGCCGAAGGGTGAAACAGGGGCTTTTAGTCACTCGGCGTTCCTGCCCACGCCTTAGAGCAATGGGGCGCTCAAAGGCAAAAACAAAGCCTGAGACTTGGGCTCAGGCTTGGCGCGAAAAAAGTGTGTGTGGCTGCGCTCTGTATGGGCAGCCTTCTACAAAGGCCTGTGGAAGGGCAAGGTGCGGCTGGCCGCTTGCGGCGCGGCTGCAGTTTTTGGCGTGCTGGCGGCTGGCACCTCTTTATTGGGGGCCTGATTGCTCGGTTCACTGATCGCCTCATTAGTGATCGCCCCATTGCTGTGGGACGGCTCTGTTTTCACCACCGGCTCGGCGGCGCTTTTGGCATCATCGGCCCCATCGGCTTGCTCGCCCTCAGCGGCCGGGGTTTTCTCGTCAGCGGTAGTGGGCGCTTTGGGTGCTTTAGCTTCGGCGGGTTTACCCCAAGCGGCCCGGCTGAAGTTGGGCCCTTGTGGTGGGACATCTACAGGCTCCGCCTTGGTGGTGACCGGCGCTTTCGGCGGCACGGGTTCAACTGCTTTAGACGCGTCCAGAGGAGCAGTCTCCGTTTTGTGCGGCGCTACCGGAGCTGGCGCTGGGCCTGCCTGTGGGCCGGGTTGGGCAGGTTTATCAAAAAATTTGGGGCCTTTGCCGCCTGGGCTGGGGGTTATTTGGATGCTGGTGGCCTTAAAGGTATTAAAGCCGCCATCATCCACCATCACACCGAATACAGTGACAAACTTACCCGCCGCTTTTTGCACAAACTGCGCCTTAGTAATGGGTGCAAGGTTGTCATAGAACAGTGTGTTTTCCTCCAGCAGCACGGTCAGTTGTGGATCCAGTTGGAAGGCGTCTGCATCCGCTTTTAATGGCGACTTCTGCACAAAGCCCAGGATTTTCTTCTCTATATCCAGCTGCGGGCGATCCTCCCGCTCAATGCTGGTCACCACTTGGTTGGTGCCCTCTTGGTGGCCGGTGAGCACCACATAATCATTGACCCGCAGGTTGGCAAACTTCATGCGGTCCCCGGCCATGCTCAGTTCACTATCCACCCGAGTGGCGGTGGTGAGGCGAAGCCAGCTGCCTTGCACAAGGATCTCTCCGCCCTCAAGGCTCATGTTGCGAATCTCGCTAATCGGTCCCTGGATTTTCCACTCCACATCGGCCAGCAGGGAGATTTTATCGGCCACTAATTTGCCATCCTGCAGGTGGCCAACAAGAGTGGCGCGGGCATTCAAACGCAGGTCAGAGGGCTTGCACCGCTCGTACACCGTAGCGTTGGTGGTGGTGACATCGAAGTTCGCCAGGGTGAAATCCTTGACCGAGACAAAACGAGTAATCAGGCCGGTTTGCGTGATGAGCTGGCCCTGGGGCAACTGGGGTTTTTGCTCCAATTCAAGGCTGTTCGGTTGCAACACACCATTCACCACGTTGGCGCCCCGCACGATTACTTTTTGGCCGTTGGCAAGATCGGGCAGGTTGCTGGTACTGCTCACGTTCACCGTGATGTTATTGATGCGGAAGGTTTTGGCCTCCGGGTCAAGATCCGTGATGGAGCCGGCGAGCTCCTTAACCGCCGCCTGCATCAGCCCCACCCGCGTGGCCATGACTTCGCCTGCGGCATTTAGGGGGCCTGAGACTTCCACCTGCTGGCCCACGCGAATACCGTTGATATCCCGCGGCAAAAAGGCGAAATCCAGCGCGGTATCGTTGGTGATGTGTACGGTTTGCCCCAGCACTACAAAGGTTTCAGCCAATAAGTCCACGCTGCTGACCGCGCCGATCACATTGGGTTGGAAATAAATCAGCTTGGCTACGCCCTCTTTGCCATCGGCGCTGGTGGTGCCTTCCAAATGAATATAACTGCCCACGTTGAGATCCGCCTCAGTGGCGCGCACGCCGCGCACCCAGAACTCAGCGTGCTCAGTGTTGTAGTGCACGCCGTTCACAATCACGCTGCCAAAGCCATTAATCGGCCCGGACACCACCGCAATGGCCGGTGCCCCGGAGCCGTCGATCCCCGCGTTGCCGCCACCACCACCGCCACCGCCGCAGGAGAGCAACGCGCAGAAGACTAAAAGCCCCAGACCGGAGCGAAATGAAGTGGGCAACATGCTTATGCCTCGTGGTTGTCGTGTGATTTGTGAATGGCATACACACCCACGCCCAAGCGGATTTTGCCGGCCGCAGGAGGGGTGTCACTGGAGGTTTCGTGGGAGCTCAACCAATCATCCACGCGTTCTAAAAAGGCCTGGCCTTCTTTATCGAGAAAAGCTTTAAAGGCCTTTTGGTGTTTGGGGTCAATCAAGTTATTGCTGGCCCGGCGCTCAAAACGGGGGATTTTTTTACCATTGGCGCCGCTGCCGTAGAGGTTATGAAACAGCGTATCGGCCAGCTCATTAATGACCGAACCCGCCCGTAAAATGGCATCGGGGTCTGTGTGTACGGGGAAGAAATACCGCTGTAAGGCGCGGTAGTGGTTATCGGGCAGCTCCTCTACGGCGCCCGCCCGCACCAACTCTTTAATGAGCGCCTGCAATGGCACATCGCCGCCAAAGCGTTTAGCAAGGCTTGCGAAACTCGCGCTTTCGCCATCGTGGGGCAGAGTGAGGGGCAGGCCAGAATCATCAATAAACTCCGCATCCAAATGCCAGGCGCTCAGAACACGGGTAAAGCGGTCTTGGTTGATTTGAGCATCGGCGCCGTGTTGCAGGTTTTCCAGCAGGTCTTTGATGCGTTTGACTTCTTTGCGGTCGAGCCCTGTGAGCAAGGAGACCCGGGAAACATTCGTGGGGCGCCCGCGCAGGCCAAAATCCGCCGAGGCCACCTCCACATACAAGTCTTTACTGAGCACGCAAAACTCTTTGTAGGTCACGCCATTGCGCAGCAGCATTTTAACGATAGGCGTTAAAAGCTTACGCAGGGCGACAAATACGTGTTCTTTGAGCGTGCTGGTCATAATTTAAGTCGGTCCACCCGCTGGCACTCAAAGCGCCTGAACGGTTGTGCGATTAGCCCTATACATCATCTCGGCCATCTACTACAGCAAGGCCATCTACTCTTGTGGGGAATAGTGCCCTAAATAGCTCATGCTGGGGTGTGAACTGTTCGGATATTTCACCCCGCCAGGCGTTAGGCCCAGCGGCGAGATGTATTAAGTGAGGGCTCATTAACACTTCTGGCGAAGCGAACTCACCCTCAAAAAACGGTGCAGCACTGCCGGAAGCACTGCACCGAATTTTTTAGCCAGCAGTGGCTTCTGTTTCAGTAGTGGTGTCGTCACCTTTTACTGGTTTAACAGGAGTTACAGGCTTAACAGGCTTAACAGGTTTCTCACCGCTCACTGGCTTAACAGGAGGAGTAGGCAGAGTGGGCTTGGTGCCTTCTACTGGCTTAACAGGAGGAGTAGGCAGAGTTGGCTTGGTACCTTCTACTGGTTTAACAGGAGGAGTAACAGGCTTAACAGGAGGCGTTACTGGCTTAACGGGTGGAGTAGGAGGAGTAACAGGCTTAACGCAGCGAGCAGCTTCGCGGGCAGCGCGAGCAGCTGCTTCGGCAGCTTCACGGGCGGCTTTTTCAGCTTCGTGAGCAGCTTTGGCGGCTTCGGCTTTAGCTTTTAACTCAGCTAAAGCAGCTTTTTGCTCAGCAGTTAATACCGCGTCAATAGCGGCTTGAGCGGCTTCGCGTGCATCGGCATAGGCTTCGGTGAATTCTTCTTCGCTCACATCACCTTTTTTAGGCAACTTAGCGCGGATTTCCATCAACGCAGTTTCAATGGCTTCTTTCTGCTCATCAGTCAGTTTCAGAGCATCGCCCACAGGTGCGCCCATACCGCCAAAGCCTTCGTGCAGAACAGCTTTAACAGGCTTAACCATAGCAGGAGGAGTAGGCAGAGCCATACCTGAAGAGCTGCTGGAGCTAGAAGAAACAGCGCCTGAAGACGAGCTGCTGGAAGCACACAGTTTGCCGCCTGAGCTAGAAGAGGTGCTGGAAGAAGAGGAAGAAGAGCTGCTAGAAGAAGAGCTAACTTCGTCAGCGGCGTAGGCGCTGATGGCGCTGGTCAGTGCAAAGGCGCTGGTCAAAACCAAGATTTTTTTCAATTGTTTCATGCTGGATTGCTCCGGTTTTATGGTTGTATGTTAAGTGATGTGCCATATATGGGTTAATCACACCCATATATAAACACAAATTTATTAAGAAGAAATGACCGATGTGCGGGAATGAGCGCGCAGTTGCACCTATTTTGTGAAGTGGCAGGCAAAACGGATCTTTTAATCGGATAAATCCCTAGGGTTGCCTAGAGCAGAGGCTGGTGAAGTACGGAAGTTGGCGCCCAGGCGCGCTGAACCCGGCGGCGCATAGGGCTCTATAGGGCGCACTGAATGTATCGCTCAACCAAGTGTTCGCCACGGGTATATGTAGTCGCTAAAAAACGGAGGGCAGTGCAAAAGTTCGCGAAGGGAGGGGGTATCAAGCTAGGGGGCGTTCGCCCTCGCCTGTCGAAGAGTGATTCGGCAGGCTCACCTAAGGGAAATTATGCGTGCCTCTGCAATGGCGTGTGTGCCTCTGCAATTGGGCTTGTCTCTGCAATCGCGCCTGTCTCTGCAATTGCGGAGCGACGCGATCTGCAAAACCTATTGGCATTGGATTGGGGGGCAACCTCATTGAGTGAAAGGAGTAGACCTGTATTCCGCGCCTATTCTTATCCTCACGCCAAGCGCCTATTTAACTGCTACTGGCGTGACTCCATCTCCTGCATCCATGCGTTGTCCCAGCGGGAGAGGGAGCTCAAAAACGAGTCTCCGGGGTTAGTACACACAGTCCCCTCTCCCACTGGGAGGCAATGTCATTAAGTTAAGGATTTTGAGCTGTTTTGTGGGCCTATTCTTACTCTCACCCCAACCCTCTCCCAGAGGGAGAGGGAGCTAAAGCAAGGCCTCAAGGGTTAGTAAACACTGTCCCCTCTCCCTTTGGGAGGGGGCTAGGGTGAGGGAAGTGTGCTTAATTACTACCGAGGCACCAGCAATGAATACACATCATTCCAGACACGCCGTGAATACATCCTCAGTAGGCTCGTCAAAAATGTCCCTCTTTTTGACGGTCTGAAATGAAGTGTATGCATTGCTTCCGTACAGCAAGTAAATGACATGGGAGTGGGCTGGCGTTTTGAGCGGTGGTGGCTATGTAGTGGCTCGCTCTGAATTAGCAAACACAGAGGCCATTGCTCACAGGAGATAAAAACATTCCCACCTCAGCTCAACTCATGACTCAAGGGCGGTTTTTATTAGGGCGATAAAAAACCCAATCCAGTGCAGATGCCAAACAGCTCAGCAATTGCCCTACTGCAATGTATAACTGTGTTGGTGCCATTCCCTAACAAACGTTGAATGGCATGCGGTGGCGCCGTGTTTTGCAGCAAATCCGTTTATATGTACAGTTCTTGTTCGCTCCATCTATTTAACGTATAACGGCCCTCAGCGCCCGATTATCAAACGCCTTAGTCTGTTGATGCTGCCTAGTCCTAGGGCTGCCCTGTTGGTAAGGGCTAGCTGTGAATGTGATAGACGGCGCAGTCTTATCATTGATAACACGGCGCTGCGCCGTGTTATCTAAAATCTGGTGCACAGAGAACCTGGCTTCGTTTGGCTGCAAACTATTGAAGTAAAAAGAATTTTGGCCCAAAAGGCCGCTTCAGAAGGGTGTGATAGACGGCGAGTGCCGTATAATAAAACTGCTAAATTTGCAAATCAGGAAGATCCTCGCTTAATGAAAGAAGTGGAACGAATTCTTAGAGTTGACCATGCGGGTGAGTATGGCGCTATAAATATCTACAAGGCTCAATTGTTTGTAGCTCGTCTATTTTACAAAGAAATAGTTCCGCAATTGGAAGAGATGCTTTCTCATGAAAAAGTTCATTTTAGTGCTTTCAATAAAATTTTAGTTGCTAGGTCAATTCGGCGTTGTTACGCAATTAATTTTTGGGCATTTGGTGGTTTTTCGCTTGGTTTATTTACCGCGCTTATTGGTCGCAACGCTATTTGGGTTTGCACCAACTCAATTGAAAGTACGGTCTTGCACCACCTTGAATGGCAGTTAGAATTTTTAAGTAAAAATGATTCTGAAGTTCATCAAGCGGTTTTAAGTATTAAAGCCGACGAAGAAGCTCATCAAGAATTTGGTCAAACGAATGGTAAAAACTCATTGGTTTACAAGCCAATATTCTATATTGTTAGAAGTGCAACAGAATTTGCAATTTGGCTTTCTACCAAGTTGTAAAAAATTTAACAAGGCATTGCACCTGACGCATTGTAAGTAGCGCTTTTGCAATATCGCTGCGCGAAGTTTATCGCAACGCGCCACTTACAATCCGCAGGTGAACGCAACGTTAACTCCCTAGGAGCAGTATGAGCAATCCAGCTAATTTCGACCTTGAACTCGAAAGCCTCAAAGAAGCAGCGACTGACAAGTGGTTAATGCAGCAATCTCTAGATCTTTCTGCGTTTCAAACGCTTTACGCTTATCTAGCGAAGAAGTCCGAGGTGCTTAAGGCTGAGTACGTTGTTTCTAAACAAATTATTCGTGTAATGCTCGACGCTTCAAATGTGTTGGAGACTGCAAATGAAAAAAAGCTGGCGGGAGAATTCATGATGCTGCTTGGGATAATTTCCCAAGATGAGGCTGCGATTGATTACAAGCCGGGCGTGCCACGCATCGTCTAAGAGTTAACAAGGCCAAGCACAGCGACAGCTTTTTCGTTGCGGCTTCGCCTCCACTACAAAGCTGCGCATGTTGGCGGCGTTAGGTAAGTATGAAACCTCTCAACACTTTAATTTCTTTGCTTGATAAACCTGATGATGAGATTTGGGGAAATGTTTGGTCCGATGATGCATTTGAACTTCTTCGGAAAGAGCATGCGTTTCTGTTTCCTATTATTATTCAAGAATGGAAGCTATGGCCAGAGAATAGGCAAGAACATTTAGCCTTTCTTCTTGGCTCAACTGGGACGCCTGATGAGAAGGCGCTGATCGTTGCAATGTTAGGTGCTACCTATTCCAGCGTACGCAAAAGAGCTAAAGAAGCATTGGAAGAGTTTGAAATGTGCTCCACTAAGTTACCCTAGTAATATTTTCCGGCCTATTTTTTAGTCGAACTACGAAAGTAACCTAACAAGCGTAACCAGGTCGAAATTTATTCCGGCGCTCGTTTTGTGCCATAAAAGCCTGGCACAAAACCATCACCTACATAAATTCGCCTGTTACGGGCGTTATGTTTTGCGGAGAGTTAAGTGAAGTTTAAAAGCGCAACAGAAGTAGTCGAACAAATGCTAAGAGAAGACCCTCTCCGTGATTTTTTTACGTGGTGGGACAATATTCAGCCGGACGATGTCGATAAGCTAAAGCGAGCAATTGAATCAGCTCAAAGAGAGGAGGATATTCAGCAATTCCTTCAAGGCAATCCTAAGTACCTAATCCAGCATTTGGGCGGTGGTCACGGGCGCTGGGTTATACCAAAAATGAAGCTTGGATCTGAATATGTCACAGACTTTATGGTGGGTCATAAGCATTCTTTTGGGTTTGAGTGGCAAGCAGTTGAACTAGAGAGTCCCCTAAAGCCTATGTTCAACAAGAACGGAGATCCCTCTCAGTATTTAAATCACGCTATTAGACAAATACAAGATTGGCGAGCGTGGCTAACTAGAAATCAAAATTATGCTGCGCAAAATAGAGACAAAAGTGGCTTAGGCTTAACAGACATCGATGCATCTGTAAAAGGTCTAATACTAATCGATCGACGTTCAAACCTTTTGGAAAAAGATTCAGAGCGTCGACGCCAAATGGTTAAGGATCTGAATATTGCTATCCATACCTATGATTATTTAGTTGAAGCATTAGATGGACGAGTAGAAAGTTTGGCTATATGGGCTGCAAGCAAAGGTCAAACATAACAAGTTTGTCAACCGGAACCAAATTACTGCGCGGTTTTTGTGTTCGCTGCGCTTATAACACAAAAACCGCTCCGTAATTCGGTCCGGTTACAAAAGCGTTATGACGATCCGTGAAGAGATATTGAATATTTGTTAGTAATATACAAACTAATAGCAACCTATCTATTATTGCCGGTTGTCTACGGATGGCTATGCCACAAATTGGGACGTCAAAAAAGGTTTTGGGATTTGTTTTCTGTGGTTGCATTTATGGCGATGTTTTCTGGAATTCTATCTTTATGGCGGCCCACAACATTCCTAGCTTGGTGGGTGGGCATGGATACTTGGATATTTGTCCCATACTTTATAATTATTGGTGCTATATTCATTTTTCCTACAAAAAAATGGAAGTGGGTTACAGTTCAATTTGTCTTGGCTGTAATTATTGGTAATGTTTGCGTTGAGTATACATTGTGGACTTCGTAAAAAATGTCATAACCAGTCGTTCTTGCCGATCGCTACGCTCCGGCAAAACTCGGCGTTAGGTAGTCATTATGATGAAAATTGTAATTGTGCTTATTCTTTTCTTCCCTTTCTTTGCACATGCCTCCTCGGAGGAGAAGGAGATGCTTGAGGCAGTAAATGTAGTATTTGGCCCCTTAAATTCTAAAAATAAAATGCAAAAAGGGATGTGGAACAAAACCAAAACTGCGTTTGCGATTGCTGAAAGAATAGACGATGAAGTTTATAAATATGTATTTTTGGTTAAAGGCCCAAAAAATATATTGCCTATTAAAATTGGAACAATGAAGAAGAGCGATCATTTTCCAAAGACTGGTCAATTCGTGGCGTATTACGATCGATATGAGGTTGAATCTCAGATATATGGAGATGTAGCTACTAAGGACTTAAGCGTTAGCTATACATACAGGGCATGGAAAGGCTCACAGAGGTATACTGTTTACGTAAAGCCTATTGGGATTGGTGCAGATGGTACCCTTGATTGGTCTGCATATTAAATTTTATCAAATACCTAATTAGTAATTTGGCCAGTACGTGCCGCGTACTGTAGGAGCCAAGTTAATTTCATGAATTTTATTACATTTATGGCCGCACGGGGTATTGTGCTTAAACCTAACCAGTCGTTCTTGCAGATCCGCTACGCGTCCGGCAAAACTTGGCGTTAAGTGACAGGTTACGGTATGGAAATAGTGCAATGGATAGTCTTTTTTTTGTTTGGTTCAGCTTCTATTTTTGTGTTAATAACGAACTACGTTTTCGTCTACACGAGTTATTCAAATAAAAAGAAGGAGATAGATAGGCATGTCTCCATGGTTCCATTTGCTGCGCCAATTTTGGCATTATTGGCAACATTCGCAAGTCCAATTTCTGTCGTGAAAGTGGGAGTTGGTTTCGCTGGAGTTGTCTTAATTTTGGATATTGGGTCCACTGGTATCTTAGTAATGTTTATCATCCTTGGTTTAAAGTATGTTTAAATAACCAAGACATCCATGCCAACAAAAACAAATAACCAAGACATCCATGCCAACAAAAAAGCACAACCGCAACTACCCGGGCATTCAATACCAATAATTCAGGTAAAAAGTCTGCCTAGTTTTTTGGCTTTGAAGGGGTGTTGGCAATCAATTGCCGAGTATAAAGCCGAGAGCTATGGTATTTAACGAGGCAAGAGGAGGATTTTTTGATGATAGGAAATTATTGGCTGTCGCAGCAAGCGGTATTTAATGATTGATAAATCAAATTAAAAAATCGTTCAAGAAAAAACTGCTTTACACATACTTATTTCAGGTGAGCATACATACCCAAATTGTTTCGCTGCTCGTTTAACCGCAAATGTGCAGCCTACCAAACCCTTAAATTTGCTTTCAAATTGCCTGGCAAGAAAAAGCCAGTGTTTGGGCTCAATGGCTAAACAAGCCAATATCGGCGGCATTTCTGCAGGGATAGAACCGCGCTTATCCCCGCGAAGGATCCGCCCAGTCCAGTCCACCAGCTCAAGGTAATCCTTAAGCAAAAAGGGCAGCCCCTCCGGCATGGGCTCGCGCGGATTGCCGACAAATTGCATCAGTGATTGTGGTAGTTTTTGATGTTTTTTAAACGCTGCAATGCGTCCTTTAACGGACGTGTGCTCGGAGGTTTCAGGTAGTTCTGCCATTTTCGCGCGAATGGGATTTAAATCCACATAAACCATACAAGCGGCTAAAGCCTTTTCATCGCAGAGCGCCTGGCTTTTAAAACGCGCCTCCCACAAAAATAGAAGGAATATTTTTGATCGGCTAAGCCGACCCGAAGGGCAAAAGGCAGGAACGCCTTTTGTAAAATTTGCCGGTGCAGTTGTCTTCCGAATTGGCTTGCCGGGCAATGGGTTCGTTCACTAAGCGCATGAACCAACTAATGCTGCATAAATGTTCGCGCCATTGCGACAGCTTAGTGCTCACTGCATCCTGCTCTAGTTTATCCAGCGCATCGCCGCGCAAAAACCTTAGGGTAAGTGCTGTGCCTTTAAATAATTGATGCCATCGCGCACAAACTTCCAGGTCAGTCCAACTTAGGTTTTTGATTTTATTAATGTGCAGCACTAGATGATAATGGTTGGACATAATCGCAAACGCAGCCACGTCTATTGCAAAGATCTGAGCCAGGGCTAGAATCCTGTCTTCCAGCCACTGGCGGCGATGTTCAAAACATTGGCCAGTTGTGGAATCAGTACCGCACAGAAACGCGCGGCGTACACAGCGGGAGACGCAATGGTAGTAAGGGGTGGCTTCTAAGGCGATTTGGTGTTTACGGGCTTAGGGCATATCAACCTCCTTGTTGAGCTGGTTGAATATACAGCCATGTTTTAGTTTGTTCAAGTTTTGAAGTGGGTGTCCGGGCAGTGCTTAATTCAAGAGCGATTGGGTTTTATAGGCGCTTCTCTTTTTTTAATGGCGGAGTTTCTAAAGCTCACCGGAGCACGGGTTTAATCGATTTCTTGTGTTGTGTAAATGCGAGACAGATTTTTCCGCCCGACTCTTTGGTCGTTGCTCGATGCATTAAGCCATCTACCTTTCATGAGTAGTCGCTTGGGTGTTGCAACGGTGAGACTGGCGGATATGCTGGATTTATGTGGTGTTTGTCCATGATCATATTTGCCTGTGATCTGATTAAAAATATCAGTTGCGCGAAATGCCCAGTAGTTTGCAGCGACGCGCGATTTATTTTTTATCTGCATGTTTTTGAATTAAAGCGTATTTTACTTTTGCGGATTCGAAAAGTACGCCGCCGCTTTTTTAAAAAACCAAGATGGTCCTGTGCGATATTTAACTCCGGATTTGGTATCGTGTTTATGGGGGGGTGAGTCTGATTTCCTTTTGTTCCGAGCGCCGATTCGCCGGGCTGTGACCCCAGTTGTAAATCAAACCAGGCGTAATGTCTAGGTCTTTGGGTACCTGCGCCACCCTACCGTTGTCGGCCCGCTCGACGGCTTGTTGTTTAAATGATGCACTAAATTGACGCTTGGCCGATGATTTTTTCTGCGCTGATGACTTTTTCATGATGACCATCGTTTGATAGTTTGTGCTTTAAACGAGTGTCCGTGGTATGGGGTGCAGACCACAGGTTCACACGATAAAGGGATTTTCAAGCACTCTGACCCTTGATTGGGATTGGTAATGATTGACTGGTGATAAATCACTGTTTTAGGCAATTCATGCCGCCGCAGGCCTTGATAAGGCGCAATCTTGTCTTTACAGTGCCCTGCCTTTGTGAGGCCACTGGTAAACATCGGTGCGTATAAGGAATACAACTTTGTATATAGAGGTGGTATCTCTTTTAAAATTGATCAAGTCGAAGCCAATAGGAGTGTTTTAAAATGAAATATCATGTTGTCATCGGACTCTCACTGCTATTAACAGCGTGTGGGTCTGGTGGGTCAGGAAAATCAGATGGCGCAAAACCCGATAACAGCGCTCAAAGCTCATCCTCAAGTTCATCCAGTTCGAGTAGCTCAACCAGTTCTTCATCGTCAAGTTCCTCGAGTTCCAGTTCATCTGGTGCCGTTATAAGTTCAAGCTCGTCCAGTTCAACCAGCTCTTCTGGGGCGTCCAGTTCATCAAATTCCTCTTCAGGCTCCTTGGGCGCTTCCAACTCATCAAGCTCTTCTTCAAGTTCGTCAAGTACCTCGAGTTCATCTAGTTCTTCTTCAAGTTCATCAAGCACTTCGAGTTCAGGAAAAATTGACGAGATGACAGGAACTGCTCAAAATTTCGCTGTGAAATTTACGGCGACTGATGAAAAATCTTCCAAGCCTGTCAAAGGAGCATTGGCCTGGATTTATCAATCTGATGGCAAAACGATTAAACAAATTGTTGAAAGTAATGAGCAGGGAATTGCAGACTTTGGTGCACAACCCGCCAGCTTTGGTTTTGGATATACGGATAAACCATTAACCAATAAATACAGCCTTGCCATAACTACGATTCAAAACTTGCCGAATAATGGCATTTATCAAGCCGACGACTGGATCTCTAGTTGCAGTGAGCATGTTGCTATCAAAATTAATGTTGCGAATATTCCATCAGACGTTGACAGTCTTGAGCTGGATGATATTGGAGTTGAACGAAGTGTGATGCTAAACAAAAACGCCCACACAGCCGTTATTGATGCCGAAATTTGCCGAGATATCTATACAAAAGCGGGTATTTCTGAAATTCCCATTGTTGGCAAAAAAGCTATCAATGAAGATATAACACAAACACAGAGCAGTTTTTATTTCGCCAAGTTAAACATTGCTTCCATAGTCAAAGATCAAGTTTATAACGTCTCCATGGATCAAGTATCTTCACCCATTTTCTGGAAAATTAATGGGTTTGCGCCTACGGACGAAACTTGGTATTGGGCAACAGCAAGTTATGATATCGTGGAAGGATTATTTTCGCCTATCTGGTCGTATAGCCATCAATCCACCGGTAGTCTCCAATATGCTAAGATGACTATTCCAAATGCGCTTCAGGCATCAGGACGCATTGGTTTTGTGGAAACAAACGGCACGCAGAGTTGCTATCGCAGCGCGAGATTACAATCCGGTGTCAATAATTACGAGACAACATTCGCAGATCTATCTGTTACCGACATTAATTTTGATCTGACATCCAAAAATATTTCCTGGAAAAATAGCGGTGCCGTTTTACCTATCGGGTTGGATTTCGTACTATCTGAAATTGGAAAGGATAAAGAGATCGAATGGGCTTTAACGATAAAAGGAACCGAAAATAGCCTTTCTCTCCCTGAATTGCCTCCTGATGTAGTCGCACAGTTGGATTGGCAGGCGCCAGAACTAGTCGCCAACGCCGTTCATCTACCGAGCTATTCTTACGAAAATCTGGTTAGCTTAAAAACCAACAGTGAGCCTTCAAGGCTATCTTCGGCAGATAGGCAGCTTGTCAGTGAATTAAATGACCAGCTCACGTTTTGTTCTTACGTGTTAAAAAAATAATCTTTAATTTTTGATAAAATATTGTCCATTTTGCATGTTCGCACATTGTAATAGTTGTCTTTTAACTTCGCGATACACGCATTTGATAATGCGAATGTTTTGGTTTTAGGTAATTTTCACAAGAACCGATCCTCTAGAAGCTCTTCGTTATCGAAGGGCTTTTTTATTTGTATCGTTATGAGTTTTATCGCGGCTAGATATAATTTGTTGGTTTGGCGGCGGTCAAATGGATGAGCGGCGTTAGTTCAAATGCCTACACATCCGAATGGCGAAATTTTACAAGCGGATACAACGCCACCCACCTTTCCAACCCAATAAAATCGCAGCCTTCGGGCTGGTGTTGAATTTCCCAGCCTGCTGCTTTAACACGCATACCTAAGCTAAGAGACGATTGTTTATTGCCTCGCTCGAAACAGAACTAAAAAAGGCGCGCAAAATTAAATTTTGCGCGCCTTTTTTAGTTCGAGGAGGTTGCTAAGCCCTTGGCAACCAGCCGTTTAAGTGCCGCTTGATGGCGGGGTAATTACCAGCCCAAAACGTGGCTCTTCACTAAAATCCCTGAGGCGGTAAGGTCGGTATCCGTCCAGCCGTTCACTTTGTTGGAGCCGGGCTTAAGGATGGATGCACCCTCGGCCTTGTCGCTTACCGACCAGTTGGCGTTGCTGATGTTGTTGTCGTAGAGGAACTGCATCCAGGTGTCGGTCTCGGCGCTATCGACCGCGCCATCGCCACTGGCACCTACGGTACCCCATTCGGTGACAAACAGCGGTATGCCGTTCTTCAGCGCGGTGCGGGCGCGGCTGCGCTCTTGCTCTTTGTGGGAAGCAGCGTAGAAGTGCAGGGTGTAGGCGATATTCACACCGTTGATAGGGTTCTCGGACGCTTCATCCACAAACTGCGAATAAAACGGTGTGCCGACAATAATCAGGTTGTCCGGGTCAATGGCGCGAATGGCGGCAATTACATCTACAGCATAGGCCTTGATGGTGGCCCAGCTGGTTTTGTTATCCCAGCCACAGGTGGCCGCATTGGTGGGGCAGTCGGGCTCATTGTAGATTTCATAGATCACGTTGTTGCGATTGCCGTAGGTGCGCGCCATATTTTGGAAGAAGGCAATCGCCTGGGCTTTGTAGTCTTCGGCATTGTGGCTGTGCCAGTCGATAATCACGTACATATCGTTGGCTATGGCGGCATCCACTATGGTTTTAACCCGGGTGAGGTTATTGGTGGGGTCGGTTAGGTAACCGCCGGTGGCGTCTACACCCATGGCGGCGCGCACCAGTTTGGCGTTCCAGTCGGTTTTGAGGGTTTTCACTACGCCAGTCGTGTAAAACTTGCTGCCGTCAGGAAAGCTCGACCAAAACAGGCTCATACCGGCGATGCTGCCGGGCTGGCCGCCGAACAACACCTGGTTGCCACGGGTGGTAATGGCTGGAGTGCCAACAATGTTTTTACTGCCGCTGCCTGTGGCAGGGGCGGGCGTTTTGCTGGGGTCGCCGCATTCGCTGCCGGGGTAAACACCTATGTTATCCAGCATCACATCAGCATTTTGCAGGCCTAGGTTAAAGGTCAGGCGCGCGGAGGTGTCGGTGAGTTTGCCGGTAAAGGTGTATTTAAAATCGTGATAATTGGTCGTGAGGTTGGGGGTAAAAGCGCCCTGGCTGATCACGCTGTCGTAGCCGGGTGAGCCGCCTTGGTCGATGTTCACCACTATAGTACGGGCCGCTTCGGCCTTGGCGCTGAAACAGATGCTGTATTGCTGGCCTGCGTTAATCGAAACCGCGTGTTGCAATTGAACATACCAATCCATCTCGGTGGCTTGGTTGATGGTGGCTTTTACTTCGCCGCCCCAGCTGAAGCTTGCGCTTACGCCGGTATACACACTGCCTGCAAATTGCCCTTGGCCATTGCTAAAGGTGCCATTGGATTCCAGCAGTGACGCAATGCCAGAACCTGAAGAGCTGCTGGATGAGCTGCTTGAACTGGAACTGCTGGATGACGAGCTGCTGGAGGAGCTAGAGCTAGACGATGAGCTACTGGAAGAACTGCTGGAGGAGTTGGAGCTAGACGATGAGCTGCTGGACGAACTACTTGATGAGTTAGAGCTGGATGAGCTGCTGCTAGAAGAGCTAGAGCTTGACGAAGAGCTGCTTGAGGAGCTGCTCGATGAGGAGCTGGAGCTGCTGGATGACGAACTGCCAATGGGGGTGCCGCCACAGGCTGCCAGCGTCATGCTGATAAGACCGGCGCTGACGAGCTGCGCCATTCTTGTGTGCAAAAGGGATCCTAAATTACCACTCATACCACTATACCTACCGCTAATAAAATGAAAACAACCTAAAAAATGCTCTGATTAATCCTAGGTGTTGCCATTTTTCAAAAATGCCCGAGTAGGTTCCTGTAGCTTCGGCGCGAATTCCATGCCTGCGTGGGTTTTGAAAAAAGCAAATCCCGGAATAAATCTGAGGCGTCCTAATTAATGAAAGGATCGGCACTATATCACTGGAGATTTGGCAATTAAATTTAAATTTAGGTTATGTGCGCTCTGTACGGCTTTGGCTGTGCGCAACTTCGGTGCAACATGAATAAATAGCTTTTATTAAAAGCTTTAACCTTTATGTGCGCTGAGAAAATGCTGATGGAAATGGACAATAAAAACCCGTACTAAAGTTTTATGTGCTGGCTTGGCTGCGTGCTACCTAGGCATCAGCAATAAATACACATCATTTAAGGCACACCGTGAATACATCCTAAGTGGGCTCGTCAAAAAGATCCCTCTTTTTGACGGTCTGAAATGCTGTGTATTCATTGCTTCTTTGCAACTAGTAAGCCCAAGGTTGGTGGCGGGGTTTTGTGTGGTGCCTCGCTGTAATTAAAATAATTTAAATTTCAGTTTTTGCATTTTGATTGAAATTATTCTGTTAATTAAAAGCGCTCTGAAAATTTATGGGTGTTCTGTGCTTAATAAGCGTTTGTGTGTAAAAACGAATGCCCATAAAAAAGCCACCCGAAGGTGGCTTAGTTTGCAGGTAAGGCGTATTGCCTAGGCTTTAGTTATTTTTTCAAAAATGCCGCAATGGCATTAATTTGTGCGTCCGTGAGGGTGGAGAATTTCTTCATGGTTGTAACATTTTGAATGGCACTTTTAATCTGTGCCGCCGTGTGGTTGGTAACGTCTGCCACGCTGCCGGTGCCTTGTCCATTACCTTTATGGCAGCTGCCGCAGTTGGTAACAAATAAGGCTTTGCCATCAATACCGCCTGAGCTGCTGGAGCTGGTTGAGCTTGAACTGGATGAGCTGGAGCTTGAGGAGCTAGAGCCTGGGCAGTTGGTGCCCTTAGGTGCTGCGTCGGAGGTGCCGGTTACTTCGGTTTTTTTCAAGGCATTTTGCTCAAGCCACTGAATTTGTTGCTGCACGGTGTTGCCGGAGGGCGTTACGGTTAAGGAGCCCAGGGCATACACGGTAAATGAATAGGTGTCTTTTTTCCTGGCGGTGCAGGAGGTGGAAGGACAGGGGCCGAAGAATTTATTGGCTATGGCGCTTTTTTGCGTTGCGCCGCCCATTACAGGGGGCTTAGCTTCGGTGGAGAGGTTTTTGGGCACCATGTTGATGGATTCAGGAATATTCCACATTAACCAGTGGTAGCCGTTGGTGGGGTTGGCGCTGTTGATGATGGTCATATCTTTAAAGGCCACCGCATAACTCATGGTGCCTGTTGGGCCGTCGGTCCAGTGAACTTCAGGGGAAATACCATCGCCAAAGTTTTTACCTTCACAGGTAAATTCAGCCGGAATGGCACCGCCTTCAGTAAAAGAGGGGGTCATAGCTTGGAAGGCGGTGAGGCCACCAGTGGAAGAGCTGCTCGATGAGCTACTGGATGAGCTGCTTGAGGAGGAACTGCTCGAAGACGAACTACTGCTGGATGAAGAGCTGCTGCTAGAGGAGCGCCCTGAGGATGAGCTGCTTGAAGAACTGCTTGAGGATGAACTGCTGGAGCCGACCTCGCCGCCACCACAGCCCACCATAGAGGCTGATAGCAGGGTGATACCAAGGGCTAAAAGAGTCTTTTGCATAATTATTCCGCCTAGATTTGAGTATGGAGATTAGGGCTGAACCTGAATGCGCGGCACACCACAACCCTTAGGTTAATTAGGTGTGTGCACCGCGCGTGCGGAGGGCTGGCTATTTTTAATTATGTGTGCCTGACCGCTGTGAGGTTTTCACTCGTTTATGTAACCACAAATAAATTAGGGGCGGTTTGCCAATGGTTAAGTTTGCAGAACGGCCAACACGCAAACTGTGACCTAAGATGTGATTTATGTTATTTAAAGGCGGTAAAGCACGTTGTGTTTAAAATGGACTGACAATTAAATGCGTTTTTTTAGCGGGTTTTATAGGCCTAAATGGATGTGTGGGCCGCATTAAAATGTTTTATTGTTGGACAAATTAAAAAGATTTTCTTGAGGTGTGTTTTGGGGCTTGCTGAGATATTGGGTTGGGAATTTTTACGAAGGATGCACTAATTGATTCTAGGTTTTACTTTTTTCAAAAGCGCCCGAGTAGTGCCTGGTTGTAAAACAGCAAAACCCAGAAGGAATCCGAGGCTTTTTATTGAACTCGGCGCCCACTGCGCCGAGTTCAATAAAAACCGCAGTGATAATTACGGCTGAATGTGGATTTTTTGGCGCAGACGAATATCGGCGCTGGAGGCACCCAGTTGTATTTCATAATCGCCAGGTTTTACCACAAAGCGACGCTGTGCTGGGTCATACACTGCAAAATCCTGCGCCGCCTGTACATTAAATTGCAGCTTTGTTGCTTGGCCCGGTAGCAAGTAGGCCGTATTGATTGCGCGCAATTGTTGTTGTGCATCCTGGGGGCCGGGGTTGAGTGGGCGCAGGTAGAGTTGAACCACTTCGGTGGCGGGTTTTTTACCGGTATTTTTTACGCGCGCGGTTATTGTTGTGCTCCCGTCTGCAGTGAGGCTGGAGGCTGATTTTAATTGGCTGTAGGTAAATTGGCTGTAGCCTAAACCGTGGCCGAAGGGATACAAAGGTGTGCCGGTAAAATAACGATAGGTGCGCCCCTGCATGGAATAATCTTGAAAATCCGGCAAGGTATTTTCACTGCTGTAAAAGGTGATGGGTAAGCGGCCGGAAGGGCTGACATCGCCGAATAGAATATCCGCCAACGCTGTGCCACCGGCTTGGCCGGGATACCAAGCCATTAAAATAGCGGGAATATGTTGTTGCGCCCAATCCACCGCTAAAGCGCCGCCGCCGGTTAATACCAATACTATGGGTTTACCCAGGGCGTGTAGGGCCGTTAATAATTCCTGCTGGGGTTTAGGCAGGCGTAAATCGGTTCTGTCCCCGCCGTTAAATCCGGGGTAATTCACTTTCATTTCTTCGCCTTCCACTTCGCTGGTAAGGCCTGCGGCAACAATAATAACTTCGGCTTTTGCGGCGGCTTCTAAGGCTTCGGCCAGCGGCGGCTTAGCGCCGGGCATGCGCCAGGCGAGGCGAATTTCCGCATCGCGGGTGTCTTCAAAATACTCCAGCTGTATATCTTGGGCTTGGCCTGCCGTAAGTCGGATGGTTGTGGTGTGGTTGATGGCATGGTCGCTAGGTTGCCAGGCGTCGATCAGGGTTTTGCCGCCGATACGCAGCCGCGCGCCGTCATTGGCGGTCAGCTGTATTTCGTAGTCGCCTGTGGCGGGGGGGATTATTTGCCCGCTCCAGCGCACACTAAAATTATCTTTATCCAATCCTGCGGCGCGATTTAATTCTCCGCGCGCGACTAATTCATCGGTGGGTGAGTTGCGATCCCAGCGAAAGGCAATGTTGGCATCGGTGCGTGTTAACAGTGGTTTATCGGCGAGGTTTTTACCGCGAAAATATTCACCTTTTAAACCCTGTTCCTGAGTATTTGAGCTGGGCCGTAAAAATTGCGCGGCAATAACAGGCGCGGCGCGCGGCTCTTGGCGGCCCTCGACTAAATCAGCGCCGCGGGCAAAATACACCTGGGTGTTGGGGGAGACCGCCTGTTGAATACCCTTGAGTAAGGTAACTGGCGCGGCGGGTGTGCCGTAATAATTGCCTAATAATGCGATGGGTTCATCGGCGGTGGGGCCTATAACGGCAATACTTTTTAAATCTTTTTTCAGCGGTAACAGGCCGTTGTTTTTTAACAGCACCATGGATTTTTGCGCGGCGCGGCGGGCTAATTCATTGTGCTCGGCCGATTGTAATTTTGCTTCCGGCAGTGTGCTCCAGGGCACTTGGCTGGCCGGGTCGAATAATCCCAAACGCAGGCGGGTAAGCATCAGGCGCGTGAGGGCTTGGTTGATGTCCTGCTCGGTAATTAATTTTTGTGTGATGGCCTCGCCTAAGGCGGAGTAGGTTTTACCGCAATTTAAATCCATACCGTTTTTGATGCCCAAGGCGGCGGCTTCAGCGGCGGTTTTCACTATCTTGTGGCCGGTATAAATGTCTTCGATGGAGTCGCAATCGGAGACTACATACCCCTTAAAGCCCCATTCATTGCGCAATATAGCCTGCAATAAACGCGGGCTGGCTGAGGCGGATTCGCCGTTGACGCGGTTGTAGGCGCCCATGACGGCGGCCACCTTACCCTCTTGCACAAGGGCTTTAAAAGCGGGCAAATAGGTTTCGTATAAATCCCGCTCGCTAGGTTGCACATTAAATTCGTGGCGGTTGTGTTCCGGCCCGCTGTGCACGGCAAAATGTTTGGCGGTGGCGTCCGCTTTAAAATACTGCGGGTGATCGCCCTGAATCCCCTGCACAAAGGCCACGCCCATGCGGCTGGTTAAATAGGGGTCTTCGCCGTAGGTTTCCTGCCCGCGCCCCCAGCGCGGATCGCGAAAAATATTCACATTCGGCGACCAAAAGGTGAGGCCTTGGTAGCGGTTGCGCTCGTTTTGAGCACTAAACAGGCGGTATTTAATGCGGCCTTCATCGCTGATGGCGCTGGCGATGGTGTGGATAAGGTCCGGCTCAAAGGTGGCGGCAAGGCCTATGGCTTGTGGGAATACAGTGGCGCCGCCTGCGCGGGCGACGCCGTGGAGGGCTTCATTCCACCACTCGTATTTGGGCACCCCAAGGCGCTCGATGGCGGGGGCGTCGTTTTGCAGTTGGGCGATTTTTTCCGCCAGCGTCATGCGCCCGACTAAATCTGCGGCGCGCTTAGCGAAGCTCTGTTGAGGGTCTAAATAAAGCGGGGCCGATTCGGCGGCGCAGCTCACCGGTGGGGCTAACAGGCCGCTGATTGATAATAATGGGCCGAATAACAAAGCGCGAAGAGCGGTCATGGGGTGGCTCGCAATTGGGCTGCGCCCTTAGGTGCAGCGGGGCAGGCTTAGCGATTTTCGTGAATGGCGGTGAATTTAAGGCGCACCACCAGAGTTAAAATAATGCTTAATTTAGCCAGTAAATCGGCTTGCTCGCAGGCTTTGGGCAGCAGGGGGGCGAGGGCTTGATTGAGGGCCTCAAAGCGTGCGGTGGGTTCTTGGCTGAGGCTGGGCAAGAGTTTGATCACGCTGCGTAGCGCCAAGCGATAATCCTCGCCGCCGAGCAGGCGCACTAAATTTTGGCCGTGTTTTTCCAGCTCTTTTAATTTCATCTCCTTAAGCGCGAGCACCAACTGGGCCTCGGGCGTGCGGATTAATTCTAGGGTTTTCATATCGGCGGCTTAAAAAATAGAGCAGGGTAACGGCTTATATATGCTTCGGCAAATGATTCCGCCTAGATCGGTATAGCGGCCAAACCCCCAGCCTGTTAGCCCGCTACGTTGACATTCCCGCTGAATTTAGCGAGCGTGGGGCCACCACAACGCAGCGGAACTAACCGGCCTATGAGTAAACCCTGGGATAAACAGCGCCTTAAAGAAACCCTTGCCCGCGCAAAAGGGCAGTTGAAACAGGAGGCTGGCCGCGTGGCCGGGCAGGTGTCGGTCAACCTGGCCCGCCTGCTGGAGCGCCGAGTGGTGGTAGGTATTACCGGCTTTTCGGGCGCCGGTAAATCCACCCTCATCACCAGCCTGATCAACCAACTGCTGCAGTACCAAACCGCGAGTATCCCAGGCTTTGGCCCGGCCCTCAGCAACCGCATTCGCTGGGTGAAATACCATACCGGCGCCAGCGGTTTTGAGCGCAATTTTGATTATGAGCACTACTATCAAAAGCTCGCCTGTGAGGGCAACCAGTGGCCCGCCTCCACGGTGGATATCAGCGCCGCCACACTGGAGATTGGCCTTCTGCGCGGGCCTAAAAGCAGTTGGCTGGCGCCTAAGGAATACAGCCTGTGGGTGGAGCTGCGCGATTACCCCGGCGAGTGGCTGATGGATTTATTGCTGGCGGATATGAGTTTTATCGACTGGTGCGCCTGGTGCCAGGCGCGTTTTGATCGCCACAGCCAACTGCCCGCCATTGCCGCAATGCGGGAGATAGACCCGTTGCACGCGGCCGAACCTGCCAGGCTTAAACAGCTGGTGGAAAGCTACAGCGCTATGGCGCAAACCGTCTTCCAGCAGGCCCAGGAACTGCGCTTTGTACTGCCGGGCCGGGTGTTAATCCCGCAGGCGTTTAGCTTAAGCAAACTGCCCTTTGTGCCCTTATTTTTGCGCAATCACAGTAAAGCGGAGTTAATCAATGCGCCTGCGGATAGCTATTTTTGTGTATTACAAGCCAACTTTGAGCGCTACAAACGCCAGTGGGTAAAACCCTTTGTTGAAAAGGTATTCGGCGGGCTGGATCGGCAGTTAATTCTGGTAGATGTGCTGCAGGCGCTGCAGCAGGGGCCGGACTTTACCGAAGGCCTGGTGGATGCCCTGGCTGGGATCACCGAGAGTTTTAGCTACGGCAAACACCGCCCCTGGTTACAGTGGGCCATGCCGAAAATAGACAAAGTGGTGTTTGCCGCCACCAAAATCGACCAGATTGTGGCCAGCGAACACGAAGCCGTGCGCCAGCTGCTGGGCGTGTTAGTGAAAAAAGCCTATACCCAAACCCAGCAGGCCGGTGCGGCCCCCGCCATCGAAGCGGTGGCCGCTGTGCGCGCCTCGGTGGAGCAGGAATACGCAGGCCAGGCGGGCATAGTCGGCCTTGGCCGGGAGGGCAAAGCGGTGGGGTTTATTCACCCGAGTGTGCCCGCCCACTGGCCCAGCGCCGCCCATTGGCAGGCCTTCGGCCAGTGGCAGCCGCCCCAATTATTGCCGCCTAAAGGCCTAAACTTTCGCAACCACGACGCCCTACCGCATATCCGCATGGATAGCCTCATCAACAGTTTATTGGGGGATTTTTGCCCATGAGTCTTGAACCGAAAATCGAACCCACCAAAGAGACAGCCCGCGATGTGCCCCTGCGCCAAGCGCAATTATTCACCCCCCAGGAGGGCGCGCCGGAGCCAGTGCGCACGGCAAGTGAATTTGTCCCCCTGGCGGCTATAGATACCCCGCCTGCGCTCACCGCCGCCCCGGAGGCGCTAACCGCAGGGCAAATTCGCTTAGAAGCCCTGCCCCTTAAAGGCCTAAAAACCGCCGCGCTGGCCGGTGGGGTTTTGCTCGCCCTAGCGGTGAGCTGGCCACTGATGCAGTGGCTGAGCTGGGCCTTTAGCCTGCAACCGCTGTTGGGGGTGGGTTTATTGATGCTGTTAACGGCGCTTTTAAGCGCCTGCGGTTTTAGCCTTGTGCAGGTGGTGAAGGGGCAGGCCCAGGTGCGCAGGCTCAACCAGCTGCAACAGCAGGCTCAGCAGCTGGAGGGCCATAAAACCTTCGGCAAGGCCCGCGCCTATGTTGCCGCTCTGCAGGCGTTTTATCTGGATAAACCCCAAGGGCAGATGCTCGCTGAGGTGCTTGGCAACCTGCCCGATTACGCCGACGACACCGAGGTGCTCGCCCATATAGAGCGGGGTTTTTTAGCGCCCCTGGACGCCGAAGCCCTGCGCCTGATCAACCGCTCCAGCAGCCAAACCGCCCTCGCCGTAGCCTTGAGCCCCTGGGTGAGCCTGGACATGGCGCTCTCCCTGCTGCGCAACGGCCAGATGCTTGCCCGCATCGGCGAACTCTACGGCCTGCGCCCCAGCCTGCTCACCCGCTGGCGCCTGATCAAAATGGTGGTGGCCCACTTAGTTGGCTCAGGCGCCAGTGAATGGGCGCTGGAACAAGCCGTAGACACCCTCGGCCTCGGCGCCGCCCAGATGGTAGGGCTGCGGGCAACTCAGGGCATAGGGGCAGGTTTGTACACCGCCAAAATTGGTTTAGCGGCTATGGAAGTGTGTAGGCCTATGGGGTTTATTGCCGAGCCTAAACCGGTGTTTAAGCATTTGTGGGAGCATTTGGTGGTGCAGGTGAAGGGGCGTTTTAAATTGTGATGGCTAGCGCCTGTTGGTTATCAATTGGCGGTCTCGTTTATTAAATGTAATTAATCTTATGGGTTATACCGCGCCTTCGGCGAGTTACTTTTCTTTGCGTGCCCAAAGAAAAGTAACCAAAAGAAAGGGCACCCTGCTTTTGGTTTTTGCTGCGCAAAAATCCCCTCCCTCCGGCACGATTTTGGGGGTCGTCGCGAAGGGCCATCCATGGCCCTCCACTCCTCAATTGGGCATCCCGCCCAATTGCCCCCCAAAATCGCACCTCCACTCGGCCAAAAGAAGGGTTTTTGCCTTGCCCCAGTACCGTAAAATTAAACGTGTATTTTTACGACAATAATTGGATATGTTGTGTTTTTGCGTAGGCTGGGCAGTAATGCCCAGCATCTGGAACTCTGAGCAAGGCAATAGTGTTTGTAAATATGTGGCCAATTCATCCGCTTTAAAGTTTCGATTAAACGTAGCGAACGGTAATAAATTCGACGCATTTTAAGTGCCCTAATGTTTATCGAGTAGCCTGGATGAAGCGCAGCGCAATCCAGATGTGGCAAATCTGCCGATTGCGCTGTGCTTAATTCAGATTGCGGTGGTTGTGAAAGTCAAACTAGGCTACGCTTTTCGTCTGGCGTCGAACATAATTTTTTGGAGTGCTTTTGGAAGTGAATATTGATATTCAAGAGGTTTTATCTGAGGCAAGGGATGCATTCCAAAATAATGATTTTTCTCATGCGTTGGAGCGTTATGAGTATTTTTTTGACCACGCCCTGGATGCCGATCCTTACAGTTATTATGGTGTGCGCCTTTCTTATTGTCTTAATGAGTGGGCAAAATTGGGGGCGGAATATCCTCCTGCCTTGGTTCGCTTGGAGCAAAAAGCAGAGGAATCGGTGCGGTTATTACTGCAAACCAAAACTCCAGAGTATTTCCATGATTTTGTATCCATGTGTCGATATTTAATGTGGGTGAGCAGGCCTATTGAACAATTTCTCGCGATTCATGATTTAGATGCTGAGCTTGCACGATCTATTGTTCGTTTTATTTGGCGTGAATTGGTGAGCGATGAACGGTGGACGGTATGCAATGTTTATCTGGGCAACCCGATGAGTGATTATCAAAATTGTCTGGCGAAATTTGATAGGTTGCTAGAGTTTGGCGCGAATGAGCCACAGCTGTGTGATGAGGTCTTTAAGCAAGATGCAATGGATGATTGTGTGTTGGATGTTACCAATATTCTTTTGGTGTTGCTGCACAATCACAGGGATGCTGAATTTGCTGAAATTAATGCCTGTTTAGATGCCGATATGACGGCGCGGCAGCACAACAATTTGCCTGCGCTTATTCGCGCAAATTTCGACTCGGCAGCATAGTAGGGCGGGTTGCAACCCGCGCGGTAATGTTTTGGAGCTAATACAAATACATCGAATGGTGTAGGTGCAGCCATACAGACCGCAATACATCCGCTCAACTCCTATAAAAAGCCCTTTTTTTAACTTTTATAAATTAACAACCGGAAAGCCCCCGTGCAAATTCGCCCCGCCAGCCAAACCGACGCCTACGCCATTGCCAAACTCCACACTACCAGTTGGCAAACCTATTACACCCAAGCCCTCAGCGCCGATTATTTAAAATACCTGGCACCCGCCGAACGCGAGGCGCTTTGGCTTGCGCGTTTGACACAGCCTAAAAATAATCAGCGGGTTTTTGTGGCGTTGAAGCAAAACGAGTTGCTGGGGTTTGCCTGTGTTTTTCTCGATGACAACACAGAATTTGGTTCTTATTTGGATAACCTACACGTGGCGGCCGCGTATCAGGGCAAGGGGGTGGGCAGGTGTTTAATTCGGGCGGTGGCTAATGCGTGTATGGAGTTGGCGCCGCACGGGGGTTTGTGTTTGTTGGTCAACCAAAATAATTATCGCGCCCAAAACTTTTATTTAAAACTCGGCGCGGTAAATGACCGGGTGGACAGCTGGGCGGCGCCGGATGGCAGCGCGGTGCCCACATTTTGGTTTGTATGGCACAGGTTAGAGGTGTTGTTGGCGGCCACAGGCTAGGCTTAGCCCCCAGTGAGCCGGGGCTTGTATCTGCTCCCTAAGGGCGTAAAATCCGGCAATTTTTTGGGGCGCCTATGTCGACTCTTCTCGCTATTGAGGCCAGTGCCGAGGCCTGTTCTGTGGCGCTTAGCCACCGTGGCGCGGTGAGTGCGCGCAGTATTAACAGGCTTAAATCCCACTCCTTAGTCATCCTGCCAGCGGTTGATGAGTTATTAACCGAAGCTGCTTGTTCACCCGCTGAGATTAGCGCAATCGCCTACGATTGCGGGCCGGGGGCGTTTACCGGTTTGCGCATTGGTTTGAGTTTCGCCCAGGGCTTGGCGCTGGGCTGGAATAAACCCCTGCTGCCCATCGGCAGCTTAGAGTGCTTGGCCGAGGCCACTTTTGCCCAGCAGCCTAGCCTTAAGCAGGTGGTAACACTGCTGGATGCGCGTATGGGTGAATTTTATGCGGCGGTGTTCACCCGCACAGAAACAGGTTTTAAAGCCATAAAAGAGCCTTTTTTATGCGCCTATCAAGAGGCCGATGGGCAGCTTGGCGCCTATGCCGATGCCCACAGCGCCCTAGTGGGTTTGGGCGCTCGCGAGGTGGCGGCGGAATTTAGCGCGCACTTTGCGTATGTGGATGCCGCCATGAACCCGGACGCCACCGCCATGCTTACGCTTGCTGAGGCCGCCTGGCAGCGCAATCAAGCGGTGGCGCTTGAAGCGGCTGAATTAGTGTATTTGCGCAACAGCGTCACCTGGGATAAACATCAACCGCGTCGCAACCGCGACCTATAGAGGCAGTAGTGGAAAATATTATTCACGTCATTATTTTGGGGCTGATTGAAGGCATGACGGAGTTTCTGCCGATTTCCAGCACCGGGCATTTAATTATTGCCCAGCAGTTAGGCTTAGGTGAGCGCTCGGATTTATTTAACGTGGTGATTCAAGCCGGTGCCATTTCAGCGGTGACACTTATTTATTGGCGGCGCATTTTATCTATGCTGGTGAATTTTAAAGAGCCAGCCAACAAAGATTATTTACTAAAACTCGGCGCCGCTTTTGTAATTACCGCTATTTTAGGTGTGTTGGTGAAAAAATTCGGTATTGAATTACCCGATTCCACCCAGCCGGTCGCGATTGCCTTAATTCTCGGTGGTTTTTGGATTTTATGGGCCGAGTGGTACACGGCAAAAAAACCGCCCAGTGCGGATATGACCTGGTTTGGCGCCGTAATAGTCGGCTGCGCGCAAATAGTGGCGGCTATATTCCCCGGCACCTCGCGCTCGGGGGCGGGCATTTTCGCCGCTATGCTCACCGGCTCAAACCGCGCCGCTGCGGCGGATTTTGTGTTTATGCTGGGCATTCCCACTATGTACGCCGCCAGCGCGAAAAAAATTATGGACGCCGCCCAAGACGGCCTAATTGCCCAGGAGGCCTGGGGGGATGTGGCGCTGGGTTTTGGGGTGGCCATGGTGTCGGCGTTTTTTGTGGTGAAGTGGCTGCTTGGCTATATTAAATCCCACCGTTTTACCGGCTTCGCCATTTACCGAATTATTTTAGGGCTGGTGTTGCTGACGTTTTTTTCTCAATACTAATTCGATTATTGCCAAAGCGGCCTTTTAACCGAGAGTTTTGCCGATGAATACCTGTGTCCAAGGGCTGTTAAGGTTTTTACAGGCCTCGCCAACCCCTTACCACGCCGTGGAGCAAATCAAAAACGCCCTCACTGCGGCGGGGTTTATTCAGTTGGATGAAAAATCCGCCTGGCGCTTAAGCCCCGGCGGCCGCTACTTTATTGTGCGCCGGGAGGCTTCTCTGCTGGCTTTCGTGTACGGCCAGGCGCCTTTACTGGCGAGCGGCCTGCGTATGATTGGCGCCCATACCGATAGCCCCTGTTTAAAAATTAAACCCCGCCCGGAAAAAACCAGCCAGGGCTACCAGCAGTTGGGCGTGGAGGTGTACGGCGGCGCGCTGCTAAACCCTTGGTTCGACCGCGATCTATCCATCGCCGGGCGTGTGGCGGCGAAAACCCACAGCGGCGCCATGATCCAACCGCTGGTGGATTTTAAGCGGCCCATTGCCGTTATCCCCAGCCTCGCTATTCACCTAGACCGCAGCGCCAACGAGCAGCGCTCGGTTAACCCCCAGGAGGACATGCGGCCCATTTTGCTGCAAGGTGAGGCGCTGGATTTTCGCGCCCTGCTGCTTAAACAGCTGGCCGCCCAGGGCGTTGGCGATGTGAGTGAGGTATTTGAATACGACCTGTGCCTCTACGACAGTCAGCCCGCCGCACTGGTGGGAGTGCAGGAAGAATTTATCGCCAGTGCGCGCCTGGATAATCTGCTCAGCTGTTATTTGGGGCTGCAGGCCATGCTCAGCGCCGACGGCAGCCAATCGGCCCTGTTGCTGCTGACCGACCACGAAGAGGTGGGCAGCCAGTCGGATGTGGGCGCCCGCAGTAATCTGTTAAACGGCTTTTTGCAGCGCCTGTTCAGTAATGATGAAGAGCGTTTGCGAGCACTTGCTCATTCTATGATGCTGTCGGTTGATAACGCCCACGGCATTCACCCAAACTACCCGCGCAAACACGATGACAACCACGGCCCGCTGCTCAATAAAGGCCCGGTGTTAAAAGTGGATGCCAACCAGGGTTACGCTACCAGTAGCGAATCCGCCGCTGTGGTGCGCTTGATCGCCCAAGCGGCGCAGGTGCCCATACAGTCTTTTGTCACCCGCGCGGATATGCGCTGCGGCAGCACCATAGGCCCCATGACCGCCGCCCTCACCGGCGTGCGCACGGCGGACCTAGGCCTGCCTACCTTTGCCATGCACTCCATCCGTGAGCTCGCTGGCGCCAAGGACCCCGACCTGATGCTGGCCCTGTTGCAGGGCTTTATTGCCCAGGCGAGCTTGCAAGCCTAAACAAGCAAACTGTTAACCTGGTTATGAATTTGCTTTTCCAATGCTCCATTTGAGTTTTATTTGGCAGCCTCAATTCAAAAGTAGGCTTTACTTGATAGAGCCGAGGTTATTTTATGATCACAGATGATGTATTGGCTCGTTTTGAGCACTTTGACAAACTCACCCCCCACCTGCTGCTGGACGCCCTCGACGCCCTGGAGTTTTTACGCATTGACGAAGGCGGTTTCCTGTTTAAGCGCGGCAAATCCCTGCCTGAGGCTTATTACCTGCTCGACGGCAGTCTGGATTTAATCGATTCCAACTTCAACACCAGCTCAATTAGTGCAGGCAGCCCAGAGGCCCTAAGCAGCCTCAATAGCGAGCCGGTAACGGCGGTAACCGCGCGGGCCACCAGCCGGGTTTTGGCCTTTGCCATCAACCGCGATCACCTCGCGCGCTTGGTGTCCTACAGCCAATCCAACCCGCAACCCACCACCGAGCGCGTGGTAGGTACGGACGGGCTGGAGGTGGTGGAGGACGACGATTGGTTTGAGCGCCTGCTCGATTCCCACCTCTTCTCGCGCATCCCCATGGCCCATGTACAGCAGCTGTTTACCCGTCTGCGTTCTATCCCCGTCAAAGCTGGCGAAAAAATTATGCGCGAGGGCGAGCGCGGCGATTATTTTTACGTGCTCGCCAGCGGCAACGCCTTAATTACCAATGCCTTGGGCACTATTCGCGTGGATTTAAGCCCAGGTATGTCGTTTGGGGAGGAGGCGATCCTCGGCCGCACGCCGCGCAATGCCTCAGTGACCATGCTCACCGACGGGGTGATTAAGCGCCTCACCGAAGAGGATTTTAACGAGCTGATTCGCCGCCCAGTGATGCAATATATAGACGCTGCAGCAGTGGAGGCCTTGTCGGAACCTTTTAATGTGATCGACGTAAAAATGCCCATTGAATTTCGCTGCGGCCACTATCCTGGCGCGCTGAATATTCCACTGGTACGCCTGCGCGATCATTTAAAAGACCTCGCCACCAGCAAGCTCTATTTAGTGCCGGATGACGCCGAAGGGCGGGCGGAAATTGCCGCCCATATTCTCTGCCAGGCCGGTTTTAATGTGCGCATTATTAAGGATGCGGCCGGGGTTATTTACGGCCAGCAGGCTGGTTGAAACCTCAGACTAACCTTGTATGATGGCCGCCTTATTATTTAAGGCGGCCCTATGACAGCAACGCGTATTCTCACCGGCATTAAAACCACCGGCACCCCTCACCTGGGCAATTATGTCGGCGCTATTCGCCCGGCCATTGCCGCAAGCCACACGCCCAACTCACAGGTTTTTTATTTTTTAGCGGATTTACACGCTTTAATTGGCTGCCACGAACCCGCCAAAATTTTGCAATCCACCCGAGAAATTGCCGCCACTTGGCTGGCCTTGGGGCTGGATACCGACAAAGCCGTGTTTTATCGCCAATCGGATGTGCCGGAAATTTCTGAGCTGTGCTGGGTACTCAACTGTATGGCCGCCAAGGGTTTAATGAACCGCGCCCACGCCTATAAAGCAGCCGTTGCTCAAAACCTAGAAGATCAACAGGATGCCGATTTTGGCGTAACCATGGGGCTGTATTCCTACCCGGTGTTAATGGCAGCGGATATTTTAATGTTCGGCGCCCACAAGGTGCCGGTGGGGCGCGATCAAATTCAGCATGTGGAAATGGCTCGCGATATTGCCCAGCGTTTTAACCACCATTTTGGCGAAACTTTTGTACTGCCCGAAGCAGTGGTGGATGACAAAGTAGCGGTATTACAAGGCCTGGATGGCCGCAAAATGAGTAAGAGTTACAACAATACGATTCCGCTCTTTTTAGCGGAAAAACCGCTGCAAAAACACATTAATAAAATTGTCACCAATTTATTGGAGCCGGGTGAACCCAAAGACCCGGACAGCTCAGCGGTATTTCACATCTGGCAGGCGTTTGCCAATAGAGAACAAATCACCTACATGCGTGAACAATTTGCCGCCGGTATCGGCTGGGGCGAGGCAAAAAAACAATTGGCGGCTTTAATTAATGCTGAATTAGCCCCCGCTCGCGAGCGCTATGAAAGCCTACTGGCCAACCCGCAATTAATTGAAGCGGAATTACAAAAAGGTGCTGTTAAAGCCCGTGAATACGCTATTCCCCTGATGCAAAAAGTCAAACGCGCTATGGGTATTGCGCCTCTGTGTTAACCCCTATTAAAACCAGCGCCTGGGGCGAAAAAATCGCAGGCCCCAGCGCCATAGTGGATTTAATGGAGGATTTAGGCGCGGCGCTGAATAATAACCCGGATTTATTATTTTTAGGCGGCGGCAACCCAGCGCAAATTCCCGCCGTACAAGCCCTATTTGCCCAACACTGGCAGGCCATAGGGGCGCAAAGCGCTGCGGTCAATAAAGTCTGCGGCGTCTATCAATCCCCCCAGGGCGATGAACAACTCATCGCCGAATTACAGACGCTGTTTCGCGCCCAGGGTTTAGCCGTAGGCGCTGAACATTTGGCGATTATCAGTGGCAGTCAAAACGCGCTGTTTTTATTATTTAATTTATTCGCCGGGCGCGCCGCAAGCGGCGAGATGCGCAAAATACTCCTACCGATGGTGCCGGAGTATTTAGGTTATGCCGACCAAAGCCTAGCAGCGGATAGTTTTATTAGCTGTTTACCCCGGGTGCATAAAACCGGCCCCCATAGGTTTAGCTACCAATTAGATACTGCCGCATTAGATGCCATAACGGATGCGCTGGGGGCCGTGTGTATTTCATCGCCGACTAATCCTTCTGGCAATGTGGTGAGCTTTGATGAATTACAGGCATTAAATACTTGGGCGAAAACGCGGCAGGTGCCACTGATTATTGACCGCGCCTACGGCTCACCTTTTCCCGCCTTGGAATATCCACCGCAGCCGCTGTTTTATGACGACAATATTATTCAAGTTTGGAGCCTGTCTAAATTAGGCTTGCCGGGATTGCGCACGGCGGTGGTGTTAGCTCAGCCGGATGTGATTGCGCTGTTAGTTAAAGCCAACACCATATTAAACCTCGCCAATAATAATCCTGGCCCGGCGTTAATGCTGAGATTAATCCGCAGTGGCGATTTAACCCGTATCACCCAGCAGCTATTGCCCCAGTATTATCGCCAGCAGCGCGATACACTGCTGGACTTATTGGCAGAGGCTTTTGCAGGGCTTAATTATTTTATCTGCGAGCCCAAAGGCGCCTTTTTTATTTGGCTCTGGCTGCCGGATTTATCCATAAGCAGCGCCGAGCTGTACCAACACTTAAAACAACAAGGTGTGTTGGTTATGGCCGGGGAGGGGTTCTTTTTTGAATGGCAACACACCTGGCCCCATGCGCGCCAGTGTTTGCGCTTAACCTATTGCCAGAATAAAGAAGTATTAGCTCAGGCGGTGGGGATTTTGGCGGCTCAGGTGCGAGCCTTGCAGATGGGGAATTCTTAAGGGTATTAATTTAAGACTTTTGCACTATTTTTTGTGTTGATTCTTGAGGTTATCCCAAACCCCAACTCAGCCCAATGTCATTAAGTTAAGGATTTCATCTCGTTTTTTAGGAGACTTTGCCCTCCACCAGAAACCCCACCCCAGCCCTCCCCTTTTTAAGGGGAGGGTTGGGGTGGGGTTTCGGGGCGAGCATATAACCACTGGGAAAACACACCAACTCCTTAGCTCAATGACATATGTTTTTTTTGGGGTATGGCTAGAATCGCTTTTATTGCGCGCAAACGTATATTGGCACACAGGCGATGCTCCTAACTGCGGCGTGATCTTAAAAATAGTGCTGACGAATTTAATTGCCCGTGCGTGCGTATTTATTTTTTAAAAAATGCACCGAGCCAAAATCCACGCTTAAGCCCACGGCCGCTGTTAGATCCAAAACCCCCAACACATAATAAAACGCCTTAATAACCCCGCCATGGGTGATAATGATGTTGGTAGTGGATGAGGTTAAATGCTCGTCCCTAAACTGCTCTACCCGCGAGCACAGATCAGCAAAAGATTCCCCGCCGGGCGGTGCAAAATGCGCTAGATTTCCTGCCCATAGATTTAATTGCTCCCGGGGAATTAAATCCCATGGGCGCATTTCCCAGGCGCCAAAGTTTAGCTCCATCAACAGTGGGTTAACTTGAATCCTGTGGGTGGGAAAAAGGTTACCTGCGAGCTGGCTGCAGCGCTGCAGGGGGCTGCTAAAAATAGCCGCCTGTGAGGGCAGTAGGTTGAGTAAATGGCTGTGCAATTCAGAGGAGATGGGTTCTGCAGGAACATCACTTTGGCCGTAACAGATGCCTGCAGGTATTTGCGGCTTTAAATGGCGAACTAAATAAATACCGGCCTTGTCCGCAGGTTTAACCGCCATTGCCAAACAAGGACCAGACTAATAATACCAGCAGATAAAAACTCACTTCCGACACCTGCTGTACCGCGCCTAAACAATCACCGGTAAAACCGCCGATGCGCGCTTTAAAATAACGCGCCAAAATAAAGGTACTCACCGCCGCCGCCGCCAAACCCGACCAGAGGCTGGCCGCTAATAATCCATTAATACCCCAAAAGGCGATACTCGATAACATCCACAAAGGCACTAGGCCCAAGGCGGCGGAAAACATCAGGTGTTCTAGGCGAATATCCGTGGCCAGGGGTTTACTTTTGCTGGTGCCATCAAATTGCACATAATCCAGCGAATAAATCACCACCGTGGCCATAAAACGGCTGGCGGCAAAGCCGCAGACTAAAACCCAGCCTAAGCCCATATCAAATTGGGCGATATTTAATAGCGCTAAATATTTAGTCGCCAATAAACCAATTAACCCCACCACACCATAGGTGCCCAGGCGAGAGTCTTTCATAATGGTGAGAATTTGGGTTTTGGCGTAGCCGCCGCCAAAACCGTCGCAGCAGTCGGCCCAGCCGTCTTCGTGAAAGGCGCCAGTGGCTACAATGCCGATCACTAAAGTGAGTAGAACTGCTAAATCAACGGTAAACACCAGGCTGAATAAATAAAAAAAGCCGGCGCACAACAGGCCTAAGAACAAACCGATTAGGGAGAAATAACGGGCGCCTTGTTGCAAATGTTCGTCATTAAACTGCACCCATTTAGGCGCAGGAAAGCGGGTGAAAAATACCCAGGCATTAAAAAAATAATGAATTTCTCGTGAAAGCAATTCGGACTTAAATTGCACGACTGACACCTGCCGATTCGAAAGAGGCCATGGAATTAATAAAGCGCGCCGCTGCTTTTACCAGCGGAAAGGCCAAAGCCGCTCCGCTGCCCTCACCAAGGCGCAAACCCAGATCCAGCAGGCCTTTGACCTGTAAATGGTCTAACAAGAGCCGGTGCCCAGGTTCTGATGAGGTGTGACAAAATACACAATATGCCAGTGCATTGCTATTGATTTTCGAAGCCGCTAAGACGGCCGCCGTGGCGATAAATCCATCAACTAATACCAGCATTCCCCGGCTTGCCGCACTTAAGCAGGCGCCCGCTAACATAGCGATTTCAAAGCCGCCAAAAACCTGCAGGGCCGTCTCGCCGCTGGGCGAGCATAGCGCGTGCTGCTCCAAGGCGGCGCGTAATAATTGAGTTTTTTTGGCGACGCCCTGGGCATCCAAACCTGTGCCGGGGCCGACTAAATCCTCCAGCGCAATACCGGTTAACACTTGCGCTATAAGGGCGCTGCTGGCGGTATTGCCTATGCCCATTTCACCCAGGGCCATTAAATTGCAACCTGCCTCGGCCAATTGCGCCACCAGATTATCGGCGCGGGTAAAGGCCAATTGCAGTTGCGCGCCGCTCATGGCAGGCGTGAGGCAATAATTTTGGGTGCCCTCGGCAATTTTACAGTTTATTAAATTCGGGTGCGCAGGCAATTGTGCCTTTACGCCAGCATCCACCACATTAAGGGTTAAACCCGCCTCGTCACAAAAACCATTAATAGCCGCGCCGCCCTGTAAAAAATTTTCCACCATTTGTGCTGTGACCGATTGTGGATAGGCGCTGATGCCCGGCTGGGCCGCCGCCCCGTGATCGCCCGCAAATACTACTAAATGCGGCGCATTAATCTGTGGATCCAGGCGCTTTTGCACCAAGCACATCTGCAGCGCGAGACTCTCAAGCTGGCCGAGGGCGCCGAGGGGTTTGGTTTTAGCGTCGATTTTGGCTTGAATAAGCGGGCGAAGGGTTTCATCCAGCGGTGCAATAGTAAATTTCATAGGCGGGTATTTGAGTGGGAAGTGATTAGGGGATTTGTGGTGTGTGTTGCTGATTTAGCCTGTGGATGTGTTTAAGTGACAGTTTGCAGGATTGGGCGTCTTACATGATTAATCCAAGCAGGATTAATTGTGCCTTCGTTAGAATAATTTTTCAGCGCTTCCCTGCAGTGAATAGCCCTAATAGATACAGTTTATTTCAGACCGTCAAAAAGAGGGACCTTTTTGACGAGTCTACACGGCTGTAGTCACGGCGCGTCTGAAATAAACTGTATGTATTGCTGCGGATGCGAGTTAGAGTCCTGTTGGGCTCAAGCCCTCTGCCGATTGTTTTCGCTCCTGGGCTTGGATCACCTCTAACCCGAAAAAGGTGCTGAACAGTTGCTATTAAGTCGGCGGCTTAAGCCTTTAGCGCCGGATAAATAAAAAGTTAGATTATGCGGCCTAGTGAAAGCCGATACAGGCTAAATTCGGCCAATCAAGCAAAACCTTTCGCCTTAAAACTCAATCCCGCGTTGGGCTTTTACACCTGAGCGAAAGGCGTGTTTGATGTCTTTGATTTCACTCACCGTATCGGCCAGTTCAATTAATTCAGGGATGGCGTTGCGGCCAGTTAAAATAACATTTTGCATTAAGGGTTTGCTTTTGAGTGTGTTAATGCAGTCAGCGAGATCCAAATAATCGTAATCAAACATATAGGTTATTTCATCCAATAAAACCAAATTAATTTGCTCGTCCTGCAAAAAACCTTGTGCCTTTTGCCACACCTCTGCCGCCGCCGCCCTATCTTTTTGGCGGTTTTGGCTATCCCAGGTAAAACCGGTGCCCATAATTTCATGGCGCACCTTCGGGTGCTCTTTAAAAAATTGTTGTTCGCCGGTTTTCCAGGTGCCTTTAATAAATTGCACTATGGCAGCGGTTTGGCCGTGGCCCACAGCGCGCAAGAGAGTGCCAAAACCGGAGCTGCTTTTGCCTTTGCCCTCGCCGTATAAATAAATAATCACCCCGCGTTTTTCTTTGGCGGCCGCTACAGCGGCGCGCACCTTTGCTTGGGTTGCCTGCATGGCCACTTCATGGGCCAGGTCTTGAGTGTCAGTCATCAGTATTAATCCAAAAAAAGGCGCCAGTGGCGCCTATCAACGAGTCAAATTGTCATTCAATTAAGGCCGCGGTTTTATTGCGGCCTTAACGCGGCACGTAAAATCGTGCTTAAAGGATGTGCCATAAAACGGATAAGAGGGGCTTGAAGGTCGAGCCTTAAAAAACTCATTGCAGTAGTTAAACGGCCAGCTTAATCAAGCGACCAATGTAAACCCGCATAAGCACTTAATGGAGCCGTATTATAACCTTTAACCTCCTGATAATTCTCCTCTAAAAGGTTGGCAAGGCGCACATAAATACGGGCCGAAGGCGTTAATTGCCAGGCCGTTTGTGCGTCTACTAAAGAGTAATCTTCCATCAAGGCACCGCCATAAGCTCGTTGATTAAACGCGCTACGGTAATTCACATCGGTTGACCAACGGGCGTCCATTAATTCCAGGTGTAGCCCGAGGCTGTAAGAATTTTCAGGACGTTGGACTTTTGCTGTTTTAGCGTTGGTGCCGGCCAGCGGGCTGGAATTTTGCTCGGTATCTAGGTGGGTGTACCCCAGGCGCCAACTTAACGGTGCGGACATCTGCCACTGGGCGCTAAATTCCACGCCTTGAGATTGGCTCTCGCCTTCTGATTGCACATAGCCTGAATAATTGAGTGAATCGTAAAAAATTTCATCCTCAATAGTGCTTTTGAACAGGGTGGCTGAGAGTTGCAGTGTTAGCCAATGAGCGTCAAGGCCCGTTTCTAAGCCATGGCTAGTTTCATCGTGAAAATCTTTCTGCGCGGTTGGGCTGGCATAGCCGCTGTGGTTATTAAAATAAATTTCATAGAAGCTCGGTGAGCGAAAACCACTGCTGGCGGCCGCGCGCCATTTCAGCTCTGGCCCTGCCGTGGGAATAATATACGCACTGGCTAGGCGGTAACTGGTGTGATCGCCGAAATCGCTGCTGTTATCCCAGCGGCCGCCGATGCTGTAGGAAAAGGTATCGGTGGGGTGAATTAACCATTCGGAAAATATTCCATACGAATCGCGTTTTTCGTCTGCTTTGTACGAATCGGCGGTAATTTTTTGTAAAAAGCTTTCCTGTTTGGCGGCCAAGCCAACACTTGCACTCACCTGAGGATTAAAAGTGAAGTTGCCAAAATACTGCGCGTCGCTGCTGGCGCCGCGGACAGATTCGTTAATGGGATTAGCGGAATTTAAATAGCGGTCATGTTCATTGGCATAATGGGCGAGTGATAGATCTTGCTGAAATTGTGCGCCGTTATAATGCCAATTTAAGCGCCCGGCATCAGATTGTGAGGTGTCATCGCAGCTGTCCCGTCGATTGTAATTGCTGTCATAACAGCCATCGTATTCATTGGCGCTTTGGCTGCTGCGTGCCACTAGCCCAAAAGAATGCTCGGCGTTTAAGTGCGCATTGGCTTTTAGGTGAATATTAGCGGCACGAAATCCGTCATTGTCAGCGGTTTTATCATCCGCACGGGCGCTAAAACCGGCTGAATCTACAGCGCCAGAGCTAATAAAGTAATCAAACGATTCATTTTTGCCGCGCACATTAGCGCTGATCATTTGGCTTTTAAAGCTGCCGGCTTCTGCATCGACATCGGCGTTTAACTCATCGGTGGCTTCAGGTGTAAATACCGAAATAACACCGCCGGAATCAGCACCATATAGTAAGGCCTGGGGGCCTTTTAATACTTCCACCTTGCCGAGCTGTTGATTTAATAACGCATCAAAACGCGGCGATATTTGTGTGGCCGTTGTATCACTGACGGCTATGCCGTCGATATATAAACGGGTGCGAAAGGCATCTTCACCGCGAATAAATACGCTGGTAGCCTTGCCTAAGCCGCCGGAATTGCTCACATTAATTCCCGGTACTGTGCGTAAAATATCCGCTAAAGAGGCTGCATTGCGTTGGGTTAAATCATCGCGATTTAATACATCCACCGATACGCCCACCTGGGCGATCGGTTGCGCAATGCGGCTGGCGGTTACTACAACTTCATCAAATTCGCCTTTGGAGGCGAGTGAATCGGTTGCGTGCACGGCACTGGGTAAATAAAAACTTACCGGTGCGAGTAAGGATAATAAAAATGTTTTGGCTATTGCCATAAAACCAGTCTCCCAAACAAAACATCGTTGGGAAAACAAACGGCCGGCCGCGGCGTACGCCATTTGGCACACCGCGCAATACCACGCCACCTGCCCTCCGCAAGTTGGTAAATATCTAATACGGGGTGTATTAGAGGTCACTTCGAAGGCCGGTATCCGGGCTTTTGGCCGCTCCTGTGTGGAGCGGGGCAACGCCTTCCCATGTTTAAAACACAGTGGCGGATGTTGCCGTCGGCTAGAATAATCCAGCTGTACCAATGACCGTTGCGGGGGCAGCGCAGGATTTTCACCTGCTTCCCGTTTAACTAAACAATGTTTAGCACCTTGGAAGGGCGGCCATACTAGGGGCAAGTGTGCGCAAAGGCAAGCTGTTAAGCTGTGCGCATTTTTCGCATTGGATTTGCGCTGATCCTGTGCCCTGTAGCGCTAGAGAAAAATTACTCAAGGAGCTTCTGATTAATTGCATCTTTTGCCATTTATTAAAACAGTCGTGCGCATGGCGCCTGCGATGGGGCTGCACGCAGGTGTCTGGATATTTGTGAAAAAAGCAAAACCTGGAATTAATCAGTGCCTACTTAAAAAGGTGTGTTATTAACTCGGCGGCTTTTGGTGTGTCACAAGGTAAATAAGTTGTGGCCGATAAAATATTTAAACCTGCGGATGAGCCCAATATTCACTGAGTGTATCCGCGCATAACCATATCGCCATCAGCATTAAAAAACTCGCCAAAATATGATTGCAGCGCCGTTGTGCGCTGGGTGTGCTTAATAACTGAGTTAATTGTCGGCCCAGTTTGGCATAGGCGACCATTACGGCTAAATCAATGGCTAAAAAAATCGCAGTGAGCATTAATGCGGTGAGGCTGTAGTGGCGGCTGTGGTGTAAAAAAGGTGGAATTAACGCGCCAAAATACACAATGCCTTTGGGGTTGCTCGCGGCCACCCAAAAACCGCGCTGCACTAATGCGCGGTAGCGGTCCAAGTGCGGATGGGTTGCTGAGGAAAAATCCACCCAGGGCGCGCGCCATAATTGCGTGCCTAAATAAAATAAATACAGCGCACCGAGTATCGCCACGGCGCCAAATGCTTTGGGCCACAAGGCCACTAAACTGCCCATGCCCAGGGCGGATAAGAGCATTAATACACAATTACCAAGGCTTGCGCCCAGCATAGCCGCGCTGACACGCAACAGCGGTAAACGACTACCCAAGGCCAGGCATAACAGCATGACGGGGCCGGGGCTGATGCTCACGGCGCTGGTAATTACGATAAATTGCAGAAGTGAGTCGAGGGGCATTTAGTTATTCCGGCGGATTCCACAGTAGTTTAATCGATTAGATTAGAAGCGGGTAATCAATTCCCCTAAGCACGCAACCAGTTGCGACCCTGCCTGTGTTGTGTAACGGCGATTTAAAAAAATTAAGCCCCGCTTGTTGCAGATACATACTGGGCAAAAATGTCTCTGTGTTGCTTGTAGTTACTGGCAGTACCGAAGCAATGAATACACATTATTTCAGGCCGTCAAAAAGAGGGATCTTTTTGACGGCCTACTTAGGATGTATTCACGGCGTGTCTGAAATAATGTCTATTTATTGCTAGGTAGTAAAAAGCGTCTAGGTAGCATGATCACACGCCTGGTTGAATTAAAAAGTCTTTGTGCGCCCATGGCGCTGCCCTGTGATTATTGAGTAAATCAGTAATAACCCTAGTATGCGCGGTGCTATAATTGAGCTATCCCCTTAAGGATTGTTTAACCCCATGCCCCATCGTGTTCATTTATTTTCCCTGCGGCTGTGTGATGCGCTGCGGGAGGCGTGTTTTAAAGAGGCCTACACCCTAGGGCGTTTTAAACGCGACCTGTTGGCAGGTATAACAGTGGGCATTATTGCCATACCGCTGGCCATGGCCTTGGCCATTGCCAGCGGTGTACCGCCGCAATACGGGCTTTATACAGTGGTGGTGGCAGGTTTTTTAATTGCGTTAACCGGCGGCTCACGGTTGAGTATTTCCGGCCCCACAGCGGCATTTGTGGTGATTTTATTTCCCATCACGCAAAAATACGGTTTGGGTGGCCTGTTGCTGGCAACGGTTATGGCCGGTGGTTTATTAATTGTTATGGCAGTTTTACGACTGGGGCGATTAATTGAATATATTCCCGAGCCGGTGACATTGGGTTTTACCGGCGGAATAGGTGTGGTGATTGCGACCTTACAAATAAAGGATTTTTTTGGCCTGCAGCTTAATAGCCTGCCGGAACACTATTGGGAAAAACTCGCAGTGCTTGGGCAATTAATGCCTACGCTGCACTGGCCAAGCCTGTGTGTGGCAAGCATAACACTCGGCATTATGGTGCTCTGGCCCTATTTTAAAACCCCAATTCCTCCACATCTGCCTGCGTTATTAGCAGGCGCTTTATTGGCTGTGGTATTAAATCATGGCGGTTTTGCAGTGGATACAGTGCAAACACGCTTTAGTTACCCCTTGGCCGATGGCGGCCAGGGGCAGGGCATACCGGCGATTGTGCCGAGTTTTATTCTGCCCTGGCAGCAGCCTGGCGCAGGCGGCGCACCGTTAATTTTAGGCTGGCCATTAATTGCTGATTTAGTCCCGGCGGCATTTGCGATTGCAATGCTCGGCGCGATTGAATCGCTTTTGTGCGCCGTGGTTATGGATAATATGACGGGCAAGCGGCACAGTGCGAATTCAGAACTGTTAGGCCAGGGCTTAGGTAATCTGGTAGCGCCCTTTTTCGGTGGTATTACCGCCACCGCCGCCATTGCGCGCTCGGCTGCGAATTTTCGCGCGGGGGCGCAAACACCTGTGGCGGGCATGGTGCATGCGCTGGTGGTGTTATTAGGTTTGGTGGGATTGGCTCCTGTATTGGGTTATTTGCCCATGCCCGCTATGGCGGCGCTTTTAATGGTGGTGGCCTGGAATATGAGCGAAGCGCCTAAAAGCCTGCATATGTTGGTGCGCAGCGGCGCCTCGGATCGCTGGGTTTTTGCCTGCTGTTTTTTGCTCACTATTGTGTTTGATATGGTGGTGGCTATTACCGCAGGTATAGTGCTTGCCGCTATTTTATTTATGAAAGAAATGGCAGCCGCTACTCGCTTAACCGCCGTTGCCGAACCTCTGCGTGAAGGGGAGCCCCTGCCGGTTGGCTGGCGCGTATTTAGCATTAATGGCCCATTATTTTTTGCCGCCGCCGATAGAGTATTTGCTGAATTAACTCAGCACAGCGCGCCAAATACTGGCCTCATTATTCAGTTGGAGCGCGTGACGCTGCTCGATGCCGGTGGAATTGCTGCCCTGCGCCGATGGATGGATTTTTGCCATACCCACAGGCTTAAAATAATTCTGCTTAATCCCTCACCCCAAGTACTCGAAGCGCTTGAGCGCGCCCAATTGGTTGGCAAGCAGGGCGAATGGATCCTAGCGTCGGATCTTGCGCAGGTGCCGCACTCGTTTTGGGTTTTATATTAATCAGAGCATCCTTATTAACCCGGCACAAAGGTAGCCAGGTGCCTGTTACTCCATTTTTTAGTCAATCTTACTAGCAGTACGGAAGTAATGATGTGTATTCGTTGCTGGCGCCTAGGTATTAATTATTCTTCCATTGCCGATCCCGGCTCATCCAAGAGCCCCAGATGAATTATTTTCTGCCGATATTTTTCTAACAGCTTGTTGAAATACTACCTTGCTAGGTCTGGCGGCGTTAAATTTGGCGAAAAAATCCTCATTTACTGAATGTAAACTCCGTTTTTTTCGCCAAATTTGCCTTGCCATACCGTCGCCGCCAACGTATTTCAACAAGCTGCTAAGCGTCTGCGCAACAACTTTCCCCTCGCGCATTTTTACCACGCACATAGTGTCATTAATAAAATAAGATTAATCCTAAGCGTTTTGAAGCCTGTTAAAAGCGGGCAGAATCATAAACACTTGGCGGTTTGCAATGCTCAGCTTGTAAGCGCTTTTTATACCTTTATTACAGTTGCTCTATGTACACCGGAAAAACCCGCCGTTCGTCAGCCTTAAAAAAATAACGCCATGGCCTGCCCCTGTTTGGGTGGCGGGCCTTTATAATGCGCGGCTTTTTGTGCGCGAGTGGTGAGTGAAGTATGCAAGTGACAAGTGCGGCCCAGTCTAAAGGCCTGTGGGGCATGTCGCGGCCCTTATTGGTGGAGCAGGGACTGCAGTTGAGTGTGCCTTTGTTGGATACGTTTTTTTTAAGCCGGGTGAGTGATTCGGCGGCTGCGGCGGTGGGTGCATTAACGCCGGTATTATTTTTTGGCGTCAATATTTTGTGGGTGACGATTTTTTCCGGCTCCAGTATCGCAAGCCAGCGTTTAGGGGCGGGCAATCGCGATAAGGCCATCGCCACCATCGCCACCTATACCAGTTGGATTTTAATTGTCGGTGCGTTACTTGCCGCACTCTTATATACGGTGTCACCCTGGGTGTGCAGCCTGATGAAACTCGATGGCCCCACCCGTGCCTATGGCATTCAATATATGCAGATTATTTGTCTGCTGATGATTGTCTGGTCTTTTAAATTAGTCTTTCAAAGTATTTTGAATATTTTCGGCCTGCCGCAGTGGAATATGGTAGCCAATATTGTGTTTTTTATCTGCAATTTAATAGGCACCGCGTTTGCGGTCTATGGCGGTTTTGGTTTTGAGCCCATGGGCCTGCCCGGCGTGGCCTGGGCGAATGTGATTGCATCGAGTATTGGCGTGTGTGTGAGCGCGTATTTTGTTTTTTCACGTATTTCCCTGCGCTTGCCCCGCAGCGTTTTCAGCGGCGAATTTAAATCCGCCAGCCAACACACGCTGAGAATTGCGCTGCCGAGTATGTTGGAGCCACTGTCGTTTGATTTAAATATGATGGTGTTAAATGGCTTTGCGGCGACTTTAGGCACGGCCGCACTGGCCGCTAAAGTTTATACGTTTAATACCTTTTTAATCGGCCTGGTGATTACCCTGGCCCTTACCCTCGCCACGGAAGTATTAATTTGCCAACAGGTGGGTGCGGGCGACTATACAAAAGCCATTAATCAAATGCGCCAAAGCCTAAAAGCCGCTTTGTGGGGCTCCGGCATAGTGGTGATGATTTTATTGGCGCTTAATCACCCGATTATGTCCCTGTACACCAGTGACCCCTGGATTGTCGGTGCCTCCTTCTGGTTCTTTTTATTGGCGGCCATTTCCGAGCCGCCGCGGGCCATCAATGTGATGGTGGGCGGCGTGTTGCGCGCCACGGGGGATGGTTTATTAATTTCGATTGTTGGGCCTTTATTTACCTGGTTGGTAGCGGTGCCCGCCGCTTATGTTATGGCCTTTATTTTAGACTGGGGTATTTTCGGTATTTTATTGTCAGCCGTATTGGATGAGGGCTGTCGCTCGTATTTTTATTGGCGCCGCTGGCGCACCGAGCGTTGGCAACACACCCACGTACACGCCCTGGAAGCCAAGGCCGAACGTGCGCAGGTGCAGCAATAATAAACACCCGCGCAAGGCTTTGGTTGATACTCCGTTATCGCCGGGCGGAAGCTTGGCATTGATTAATTAACCTGCAATGGGTGTGAGTTGCAGGCCCGCTGGGGCGGTTTGCGCATGAATTCACCGCGGTTAAGTGGGAATTACTTGGGCAAGGGACTAAACTGCAGTTAGCATACTGCTTTCATTCCTGTTTAAGTGCCGCGTCATTATGTCCCAAGTGTCTGAACGCTCGCCCCGCCCCCTTAAACGCTATAACACGGCCAATGAAATGGTGGAGGATGTATTTGCCACCTATGCCGAGCGGCCGGCGTTTACCTATGCCGGTCAGTGCCATAGTTATAGGGAGATAGATCAGCTATCGCGGCAATTTGCCGTTTATTTGCAGTGCCATTTGGGCCTTGTAGCCGGCGATGTGATCGCCCTGCAGTTACCCAATATCAGTCAATATCCAGTGGCTATTTACGGCGCAATTCGCGCAGGCTTAGTCATTGTTAATATTAATCCCCTCTACACCGCCCCTGAGTTGGAGCACCAATTGGTGGACTCGGGTGCAAAAGTATTGGTGGTGCTGGCCAATGTTGCTGCCGCTGCGGCACAGGTGGTGCCTAATACCCAGGTGCGCAGCGTTATAGTGACGGAATTTGCCGATTTAATGCCTTGGCCCAAACGGCCGTTGATTAATTTTATTGTGCGGCATGTAAAAAAATTAGTGCCCGTGGCGCATTTTTCCGACCCGGTGAGTTTTAACGAGGCGCTGGCTTTAGGCGCGCGGGGCGAATTAACAGCGGTGGAGCGCAAGCCTTCTGATATTTTGTGTTTGCAATATACCGGCGGCACCACGGGGCGCGCTAAAGGCGCTATGTTGAGCCATTTTAATGTCTGTTCGAATAGTTGGCAGGTGTTAGAGCGCAACCCTCATTTATCCGCCGCAGCAGGGGAAATATTCGCCACGATTTTACCGCTGTATCATATCTACGCATTTTGTTTACATGTATTTGGCGCGTTTTCTTTAGGTGCGCACAATGTATTAATTCCTAATCCACGGGATATTCCCGCCGTGGTTAAAGCCTTTGCGCACACGCCGCCCAGCGTGGTGATTGCACTGAATACTTTATTTAAAGCCCTCAGCTTGAACGAAGCATTCCAGCGCTTGGATTTTTCTCGTTTGCACGCCACCACATCCGGCGGTATGGCGCTGACCCAGGATGCCGCCCTTGCGTGGAAAAAAATTACCGGCTGCGATATCTGTGCCGGTTACGGCCTCACCGAAACCTCCCCCGTGGTCAGCGCCAATGTTCCCACCAGCAATCAATTAACCACCGTTGGGCAGCCTTTAATTGAAACCCAAGTGAAATTAATTGATGCCAATGGCGAGGAAGTACCGCCGGGGCAGGAGGGAGAGTTATGTGTGCGCGGCCCGCAAGTGATGCTCGGTTATTGGCAACAGCCGGAGGAAACCGCCAAAGTTATGTTGCCCGGCGGCTGGATAAAAACCGGCGATATTGCGGAAATTCAAGCGGATGGCCATATCAAAATTGTTGATCGCAAAAAAGATATGATTTTGGTATCCGGCTTTAATGTATACCCCAATGAATTAGAAGATGTGTTGTGCAGTTTTCCTGGGGTATTAGAAGCTGCGGTGGTGGGTGTGCCGGATGATAAATCCGGCGAGGCGGTTAAAGCTTATTTAGTGATGAAAGAACCCTGTACGGAAGAGGCCATTCGCGCCCACTGCAAGCAATTTTTAACTGCCTACAAAATTCCTAAATATATTGAATTTAGGCCGAGTTTACCCAAATCCAATGTGGGCAAAATACTGCGCCGCGAATTGCGCAGCGAGGTTAAATCGGCCGCCTAAAGCAGGGGGCCGTGCAGAAGGTGTTGTTGATGTGATCATCTCTATTCGGTTTAACAGGCGCGTGCCATGGGGCAAGTGCGCGCGCTGGCAGCTTCACTATGTCGGTTAATGCCCTTATTTTATCGGGCGGTGGCGCTCGCGCCGCCTATCAGGTGGGCGTGTTACAGGCGTTTGCCACTTTATTGCCGCATCTGCAAAATCCTTTTCCTATTATTTGTGGCACCTCCGCAGGTGCCATTAATGCGCTTTATTTGGCCGCACATTTGGGTGAATTTAATCAGGCGGCGCAAGAATTAGCCGCCATATGGCGCAAATTACAGATTCAGCAAGTGTACCACTGCGGTTGGCAGGATTTACTGTTTGGGCTTACGCGGGTGGGGGCGTCTTTATTTAATCGCGGTAAAGGCGTAAATAAACCCTTAGCATTATTAGATAACAGCCCACTGCGAGAATTATTAGGCAATTTAGTGGCGTTTGAACAGCTTAATGTGCGCATTAAACGCGGTGAATTAGAAGCCGTATCCGTGACGGCCTTAGGTTATCACTCCGGCGACTCGGTAACCTTTTTTCAAGGCGCACCGCATTTACAAGGCTGGCGCCGCGCGCGCCGCGTGGGGCAGGCTAGCCTATTAACGGTTGACCACCTATTGGCCTCATCGGCGATTCCGACGGTATTTCCAGCGGTGTTTTTAGAGCGTGAATATTTTGGCGACGGCGCCATGCGCCAGATGGCCCCTATTAGCCCTGCGTTACATTTAGGTGCTGATCGTATTGTGGTAATTGGTGTGAGCGGCAATCGCAACCCGGAGAATTTTCTGCGCAAAAATAGCGGTGGCCGCTCCTCGCCCTCTATGGGCAATATTGTCGGCCAGATGCTCAACAGTGCCTTTATTGACGCATTGGAAGGTGATTTGGAGCATTTAGAGCGAGTCAATCATTTAGTGCGTCTCTTGCCGGACAAACTATTAAATGCCGCGCCGAATTATTTGCGCCCGGTGGAAACACTGGTGATTTCGCCTTCTAAACCCTTGGATAAAATCGCCGGCCGCCATGTGCGGGATTTACCGCCCTCCATGCGATTTTTTATGCGCGCCACCGGTTCTACTGCCAGCAGCGGCGGCGCGTCGGCGGCCAGTTATTTATTATTTTCCAACGAATATTGCCACGAATTAATTGAGCTGGGCTATCAAGATGCCATGTGGGAAAAAGACAATATAGTGCGCTTTTTTGCCGACCAGGCCTGCCCAGTGAAGCAGCCCAAAAAAGCCGTCAAAAAATAAATCCTGCGACTTGTGGTATGGTCACAGGTCAATCCTAATGAGTTTCGGCCACCTCGCATGTTAAGGTTAGTTCCTGTTTTTGTTTTGCTCTGCACCTCTGTGTTGTGGGGCGCCTCCTGGGTACCTTTAAAAGCCCTCCACAGCAAAGGCGCCGATGGTTTAGCCATAATTGCCTGCGCCTATGGAGTGTTGGCGCTGATTGCGCTGCCTTGGTTATGGCAGGCGCGCGCAAGCCTTGTTCAGCATTGGCATTGGTTACTGGCCATTGTGTTATTTGGCGGCGCCGCCAATGTGAGTTTTTCCTACGCTATTATTTACGGCGATGTTGTGCGCGTAATGGTGTTGTTTTATTTATTGCCGGTGTGGGGTGTGCTCGGCGGGCGATTTATCTTAAAAGAACCCACCGCCTGGTGGCGCTGGTGTGGTGTTGTCATGGCGCTGGCCGGTGCCTTTATTATTTTAGGCGGGCCGAATATGCTCGCTCAGCCCATTAATCGGCTGGATTTTATTGCCATTGCTTCGGGTATTTTTTTTGCGGCTAGCAATTTAGTGTTTCGCGGTGTACAGCAGGTGAGTTTACCGCCAAAATTATTTGCATTATTTCTCGGTTCAAGCCTGTTGGCGCATCTGTTATTGCCGCCGGAACAAGCCTGGACGCAGGCGCAATTTCCGTTAGGCTGGGTGTTATTGTATGCCACTACCTGGTTGTTGCTGGCTAATTGGGGCTCGCTCTGGGCGATTACCCAAATGCCCGCAGGCCGCTCGGCGATTATTTTAATTATGGAATTAATTACCGCGGTGGTAACCCAGGTGGCCTTCACCGAACAGACACTGCAGGGGTATGTGTGGCTGGGTGGCAGTTTAATTATGGGGGCCGCCTTGGTGGAAATTATCGCCGCCCAGCACAATAAAGCTTAAGTGCGGGCGGCCCCATCGCATGCTTCTGCTCGGCGGAATCCTCTTTTGCCCTTCGACAGGCTCAGGGCGAACGAAGTTATTTAATTCCAAAAGTAATTGCCGTTCGGGGTGAGCCTGTCGATCCGCAGGTTTCCCATGTTGTGCCAGGAGAAACCGACTTCGCTTGGCCGAGCGCGGGTGATAACTGATTTGCCTCGCGGCGGCTTAAGCCGCAGGTACAACCTCCCTGTCGCACTTATTAACTTTGCACTCAATGTCGCAGGCTTAATATTAAAATAAATCCTCTATCGATAAATAACGCTCGCCTGTGTCGTAGCTGAAAATTAATACCTTACTTCCCGGTGCCATTTGCGCTTGTTTTTGTTCAAGTGCAGCGAGGGTGGCGCCGGAGGAAATGCCGACAAAAATACCTTCCTTTTGTGCACATAAACGGGCTTTGGCAAAGGCGTCTTCCTCATGCACCAGTAATATACCGTCCAAAATCGATTTATTTAAAACCTCCGGTACAAAACCTGGGCCGAGTCCTTGCAAACGGTGAGGAGCTTTTTCACCGCCGCTGATCACGGGGGATTTAGCAGGCTCCACCGCAAAGGTTTGCAGGTTAGGGAAGTGTTGTTTGAGTACTTCACTGACGCCTGTGATATGGCCGCCGGTGCCAATTCCGGTAATTAAATAATCAAAACCCTCTGGGAAATCCTTAAGAATTTCTTGCGCGGTGGTGCGGCGGTGCATTTCAGTATTGGCGCCATTGTTAAATTGTTGCGGCATCCAGGCGTTGGGGTGTTCGTTCAATAATTCATTGGCCTTGGCTACTGCACCGCTAACACCTTGTTCTTTGGGTGTTAACACTAATTCCGCACCGAGCGCTTGCATGTATTTGCGTCGCTCGATGGACATGGATTCGGGCATGGCAATAATTAATCGGTAGCCTTTGACCGCGCATACCATCGCAAGGCCAATGCCGGTGTTGCCGGAAGTGGGTTCGATAATAACCGTGTCAGAGTTAATTAAGCCGCGGGCTTCGGCGTCTTCAATCATGGCCAGCGCGATGCGGTCTTTAATACTGCTGCCGGGGTTAAAATGCTCAAGCTTCATCCAGACTTCAATATCCGGACGGAAGAGATGATTGATGCGCACATGGGGTGTATTGCCTATTGTTTGCAAAATAGAATCGGCTTTCATGGGGGTCTGCCTGTGTTGGGTAGGTTCAGGAAATAAAATCGGCGCCTTCAGGCCTTTGCACTAAAAAGGGCGCGGTGAGTTTACTCTTAAGCTGCGCTGCTTACGCACTAATAACGTAAATGTCGCGTCCGCACGGTTTTAGTTGGCGAAATCAGCCTATGGGCGAGGCGAGTTGGCGCGCGCGGCATTTGAGCGCAAAACCGCAGGCTGCGACTTGCTGAAAATCCGCCCGCGCGTTAGCGTGCGGGCCTCTACCCACCGCAATGTCATTAAGTTAAGGATTTTGAGCCATTTCCCGCGCCTTTTCTTACCCTCACCCCAACCCTCTCCTATAGGGAGAGGGGACTAAAAACCAAGGCCTCCAGGGTTAGCTCTTACTGTCCCCTCTCCCTTTGGGACGACTGCACGGATGCAGGAGGTAGAGTCACGCTAGGAGCGGTTACCGAGAGGGCTGGGGTGAGGGGACTGCGCTTAACTTGATGACATTGCCACCAACCACCGCGCCGCCTGCGCCTTGATCTTGAGTGTTCCCATGCGTGTAAAGCCGCCCATTCCCGCCGATCAACCCGAACTGAATTGGGTGGAGTCTCCTTGGGTGCAAGAGTCAAAGCTGGGCCGTTGGCTGATGGGCTCACGCCTGTGGTATCAACGGGTGCTAAAACCCAATTGTGAACTGTTGGCGGGGCTTAACCAACAGCCTTGGCCCAGGCAGGCGGCCCTGCTGGATGCCGGTTGCGGTGAGGGCTTAGCGTTTAAATTACTGGAGCAGTATTTTAAGCCGCGCATTATTTTTGGTTTGGATATAGATAAGGAAGTTATTCCCAATGCCATTGCTCGCGCGGGCAGGCTCAAAACGCCTACCCATGTCATGCAGGGCGATGTGAGCCTGGCGTCGTTTAAAGACGAAACCTTCGACATTATTTTTGCCCATCATTTATTGCAGTACCGGGAGGATCAAACGGCACTGCTGCAGAAGATGCACGCCTTGTTAAAGCCCGGTGGCGTTTTGGTAGCGGCGGAATTTTGCCGCGTCTTTACGCGGTCTTGGTGGGTGAGACTGTTGTTTCGCCATCCGCCTTCGGCGCAACAATCGGCGGGCGACTATGTGCGTTTAGTGCGGGCGGTGGGTTTTGCTGCGGATGCGGCGGAAATTCAAACGGCGCGCCCCTGGTGGACACAAGGCTTGTTCGGGCTTGCCCAGCTTGCGGGCTTGTCTGGGCGCGCGCAGCCGGGTGTGCTGCTCTTAATCGCCCGTAAGCTAATGGTTGAAGCCGTGGCTGAAGAAGTGCCTGAGGATGGGGCGCAAAGCTAAGGCTTGGCGCAAAACCAAAACCCGCTGGGCTTGATGGGCTTGCGCGGGTTAGGAATCCCTTGCCTCACCGCTCCTCCACAGCTCACCGAGTATGTCCACGATGGTCGCCTGCGGGTCTAAACCATCGGGGAAGTGGCGTGCGGTAGCGGCGGCGAGGGCCTCGATGGAGCGCTGCCCGTCCAGATGGGCGAGGAGCTGATCGATCAAGGGGTGGCTTTCGGCGGGGGGCGTGAAACACTGGGGCACCGGCAGGTGGTGAAACAGCAGCCAGGCGGGCGGCAGGCGTTTATCGTTGGGCGGCGGCGCGGTGGCTTTGCGGGCGCTGAAGGTCCACACCTGTTCCGTCTGAGTACGCACATTAATGGGCGACATCAAATGCCGCTGTTCGTCGAGCCGCTCCTCCTCACAGATCAAGCCTGCAACCTGCATCAGCTCCAGCAGTTCGTCACGGTCGTATTTCTGCTCCATAGGCGTGGCCTTGGGGTAGAGCAGGGGGCCGGAATTAATCCAGCGGCCGCCGGGTTTCAGCCAGCGCTGAATGAGGCTGATGAGGGCGCGGTTGTCGCCGCCGTGGACATCGATAAACCAGGCGGTCAGCACAATATCCAGGCTGTTGGGCTTGATGGGCATGTGCCACACATCGGCGGCCACCGCGTGCCAGCTGCGGCGCGCGTGCTCGGTGCCGCAGGCAGGTTCCAGGCGGTAGGCCGCGCTGCGGGCTTTGGTGATCTGCGGGAAGCTGTTCAGCTCGTAAAAGGTAAACGCCTCTTGGTTAACGATAAGCTTGTGGCTGGCGGCCAGCAGCAGCGGGTTGATATCCGTGGCCAGGCTCACTCCGGCGCGCCAGCGCTGATGCAATTCCCAACTGAGCCTGCCTGCGCCTGCGCCCAGGGCGAGCAGGCTGATGCCCGGCTGTGGTTGTTCAAGGCTTAGCAGAGGGGCTAGGCGCTCGTGCAGGGTGGCGTCCCCCCAGGCCCAGTCTTGCAGTATGTGGTGGTAATACTCGCTGATGGGGCCGAGGCTTAGGTGGTTGAACTGTTCATCCCATACAGGTGTTAGGCCCGCTTGGGCCAGAAGGCCTTCGATGCTGGCAAGGCTTGCTTGCGCAATCTCGAGGGATTCTTCTATCCGCTGACGGCTGGCGGGGACTAAATCGCTGCGTTCAAGCAGGGCCTGCATGGCGGCCATGCCGCCCTGGGCCTGTTGGTTATTGAGGGCTAATTGATGTTGCCACAGATGGCGTTGCCACCTGCCTGCAGGCATTAAGCTCAGTACGCCGCCAAAGGTAAAAAACTCGCTGTTGCAGTGGTTACAGTGGAGCGAACTTAGGGCGGATGTGCAGACCGGGCATTGCAGAATATCGACAAGAGCGGGGGGGATCATTCATGAACCTTAAAAATGAGCGGCCCATTGGGCCGCTCAGGTCAGAATCAGGACAATAAGCCCAGGGTGTTTTTACCCATGGCCGCATAGGTGCCGTCCGCCAGGCCTAAACCTTTGGGAATGGCGCCGTTGAGGTCGTCCGAGCCGCCACCTGCGGATGCCGAGAAGCCGCGGGCGAAGCCCGGCATACGCGTCGCGACTATGAAGGGCGCATCGGCCGGTTCGTGGGTCATACCGTTGCCCATACAGGTCACCTGTACGAATACCGTGCTGTCGATGAGTTTTTGCCCGTCGGCGCCGGTGGTTTCGGTGAGGCGCTTGATGATGTAGGCAGGCACCTGGCTTAGGTGGCCGATCATCTCATTAAACGCTGTGGGGTCGGTGGGGTTGTTGTGGGCGGAGCTGTGCAGGGTGTCTTTAAACACAGTGCCGTCCCCCGACCAGGTGCCCTGGTGGTTACCCAATTGCAGCACGCCCACATTGGTAAGGCCCGCTTGCAGGGCGGCAATCATGATGTCCGCTTGCACCTTGCCGCGCACCACGGTGCGGTTGGCGTAGGTGGAGGCGGCGGGTAGGCTGGGGCGGTAAGAGTCTATATCCGGGCCGGAGCCACTCATCAAAGCGGCGACACGGTTTTCCAAACCAGCTAAGGCTGCGGCGTGTTCATCCATGCGGGCTTTTTCCTCTTGGCTTAATTTGCTGCGCAGTTCAGCCAGGGCTTTTTTCTGCGTATCAAACACCTTGCTGTAGGTGTTATCGGTGCTGCCCACCGGTAAGGCGGAATTAAAATACCGGGTGTAGGCGGCGGCCGGGTCGTCAATACAGGGCCCAATAGTGCTGCACAAGGAGCCGCTGACGGTGGCATCGCTGCCTAGGTAAATAGCGCGATAGGGCGCTGCGGCACTCAAAAGCGGCGCAATGCGCGCATCCATGGTGGGCACGCCATATTCAAAAGCGCCCAAGGATTGAAAGGCGGCGGCGTGGCCGGAGAGCTTCACGTTGACCTGGCGGAAGTTGCACAGCGCCGCCACATCCGTACCCTGCGGGCCATAGGCCTTAGTGACTGTGTTCATAGAGGTTGCACTGCGCGGCAACCAGTGATTGGAGGCGGCACCGCTGTCGAGGTAGCAGTAAATGACTTTTTTGCCGCCGCCTGCGGCCAGGGCGTAGCGGGACGCCATGAGGCCACCGGCCAAGCTGGAGACGCGCAATAAAGAGCCCGCCACACCGGCTTTTTTCAGCATATCCAAAAAGCCCCGGCGGTCTTTGTTGATCTGCTTTTGGGCGCGCTCGTGGGTTTGTTCATGTTCACGGGCGTAGCGGGCGGCGTTTACTTTGGCTTCTTGTGCATGGGCATGTTGCTCGGCCAGTTCAGCGGCCTTGAGTTTTTCGATGATCTTTTTCATACAGTAACCTTTCTGGTTGTCTCGGCTTCTCGATGGACACAGCGCCGAGCGAGGCTCGGCGCACAGGGTTGGGAGCGGATGTTATTTGCGGTAGCGAATGACATCGGATAAACCCAGGGCCTTCATGGCGGCGCGTGCACTGCCGTTGCTGTTGGTGTAGGCCGCTTCCATGGCATTGGTCACACAGGACATATGGGATTTTTGCTGGGCGGTGAGCAGCTTCTCAAGCCCTGTCTCTTCAAAGGCGGGGTTGAGGGAGTGGCCCAGGGAGAAGCGCGCGGTCTTCTCAAACAAACAGGTATCCAAGCCTTTTAAGCCCGCCGCCACCATTTTTTGGCCTAGGTCTTTGGAGCCGCTAAAGGCTAAACCACCGCCGTTGCGCTTATCTTGGTTGGCCTCATAGGAGCCGAGCACACCCACCGCATTGGCGGAATAGAGGCGGCCGCCCTGGTTCACCAAGGGAATCGGTACGCCGTCTTTACCGATTTCACCCGCATCCCCCATAAAGGCTTTTTGCACGATCTGACCGCCGGACTGTTTACGCGGCAGGCCTACGTGGTCGAAGTCATCCACCGCAAACAATGGGTTGATGATGGCGTCGTGACAGGTAGAGCAGGATGAACCGGGCACGGTGGTTTGAATGTTGTAGAACTCCGCCGTGGTCATATTGCCGGAGGCCAGCAGCGCCTCTACTTTCTTCTGGGCCTCATCCCGAGCGGCGGTATCGTTCAGGTTGCTGGGTAGGGCGATGGCCTGGCAGAGCATATCCTGGCGCATGTGCACCGAGCGGAAGATGGGCGAGGTGCGGTTCATGGCGGCGTTGGAGGCCATGTAGGCACCGGAGGCGATCACACCGCCGCGACGGGAATTGCTGGTGTCTACCTTGGCAAACGCCATAGGGCTGGTACCGCCGCCGGGGATGCCGTAATAGGACGACAGCACGCTATCGAGCATGGTGAAGTCACCGGTGTAAATCGCTTTGAAGGGCACGTTCGGCGTGTAGAACACATACTTGTACAGCTCCCGCACTTCCTGGGCCATGGAGTTCTTCACCTGTTGGGTGAAGGCATCATTGCCGGTGCGGTTTACGCTGGTAACCGCATCAGTGCGGAACCAGATGCCCGCTAAGCGGCCGATGTGTTTGCGCCCCAGGTCGGAATCCAACATGCGGTCAATCTGGCTTTCCACCTTGGTTTTATCGCCAAGCTCACCTTTAAAGGCGGCGCTCATTAAGGTGGCATCCGGTGGCGCGCCGGTGAACATGTAGGACAGGGCCGAGGCGTACTCAAAGGCATCCAACACATAGGCGGTGGATTCGGCCTGATCCAATTTAGGAATGGTTTCGCTGGGCGCCTTAGGCAGTGCGGCAGGCGCAACGGTAATTTTGCTCACCGCAATGGCGTTGCCACTTTGGTTGTAGGTCTGCATATATTTACCACTGCCGGTAACGCCCTTGATACGCAGGGTGATCACCTTGCTGCTATCCACCACGGTTTCCTGTTTGAAGCTGCCGTTATTCACAGTGATACCAAAGTTGCCATTGCCGCCCCCGCCGGTTTTCACCGACACCACGACTATATCGTCGCCGGTCCAGGTATAGCTGGGAGTGAGGCCTACGTATTTATAGGCCCCATAGGTGGCAAAGCCGTCGGAGCCATAGGTGACTTCCGGCATGCTAATGGTGGTGACCGGCTCACCCTGCACTACGTCCGAATCGGAGGGTTGCTCGGGCGTTGCACTGCGGGCTTCGGCAACGGTTTTACCCAGTTCCGAGCGATAGAGGAACTGAGGCGATTCCAGCACTGAGCGAATAGCCCACTGCAAGCCCATCTTGAGGTCTGTGGGGGTGCCGATAATATCGCGGTATTGCGAGCGCTCAGTGGTAGTTAGGGGGCGGCGGAAGGCGTAAAGGGCGAACTTATCGATAAAGTTATTGGCACAGGTGGTTTTGTCTAAACAATCAAAATCCAGGGCGCCTGTTGTGGCAATGGCCCATTTGGCCAGTTCTTCGGCGTTGGCGTCGTACGCCGTTAAACGGCCCTCGGAAACCTTCTCCAGCGTATGGTTGGGCATACGGCCCACTTTGATGTCGTCGCTGGCGCGGTTTTGGGTGGAGTAATCATCCGGCAGCGTCTTTTTAAATAGCGCCTGCAAGGAGTTGTGGTATTCGTAGGAGGTTAAGAGTTTCAAATCGCGGCGGCCATAGAGCACAGGCGCGCTGGTATCACAGGCGTACTGAGTGACCACCGGCGCCTGGCCGCGCAGCGACCATAAATAAGCGGCGGCATTTTGTGCATCGGTACAGGCGCCGCCACAGTCGATCATTTCATTGCCAATAAAGTTGGCCAAATCCGATTGCGATGAACCTGTATAACCCTTGCCCTGGTAATCCTCCAGGGTGTGGTAGCTAAAGCGGTTTACATCAAAGCCAAACACGCCGACAAACTTGCCATCTTCCTCTGGGTCTTTGTGGCAGCCCACGCAGGTGGATTTAACCACTTGTTTACCCGCTGCTACATCGCCTGATACAGCACCGCTGGAGGAGGTCGAGGACGAAGACGTCGATGAGGTTGACGAACTGGAGGGGCGCGACGAGGAAGAGCTTGATGAGCTTGACGAACTCGATGAGGAGCTAGAAGAGCTGGAGGATCCCGACGAGGACGAACTGGTGCCGTCAGGCCCTGTACACCCAGCAGCCACCAGGCTTGCAATTATTAGAGGAAGAATTTTTTTCATGGTGTTTCCCTTAATTTAGTCTGGGCTAGGCGCCTTGGATTAACAGCAGCGACAGCTAGCGCGACGCGTATTTATAGGTAATTCAGCAGTGGTACGGGTGAGCTTAGGAGACCCAGTGGCCAGCCTGAAGGCTTGGGATGCGCTTGATGCTGGAGGTAATTCCCCGGCGTTACGTGGGCGGAAAAACACTCATCCCAACCTTTCATGCTGCGATTTAGAGTAATCGATTGCAGAGGGGGAAAATGGTAATAGTCGATGTTTCTAGAAGCTCTGGGATGCTTGCCCAGGTGAATTTAACGCCTATTTGATCTCGTTTAATAAAATGGCCGCTTAAACACTAAATATCGGCTTGAAACCTGTTAAATAGCCGTTAAAAGCAGGTGGGGAAATTACACATTTTTCATTTCAAAGTGGTGCCTGAAAAACCACTACTGTGAGGCGCCGGTCTCTTGAGTTTGGGTGGTTAAGTTGGGCGGCTAGGTTGGGTAGCGGTAGATACTACCTAGGCACCAGCAATGAATACATATCATTTCAGACACGCCGTGAATACATCCTAAGTAGGCTCGTCAAAAAGGTCCCTTTTGACGGTCTGAAATAATGTGTATTGATTGCTTCCGTACAGCTAGTAATCACGCCGGTGCCCAACCTCATTCAAAAACGACTAGGGCAACAGCTTGTAAGCCGTCACTGTATTGTTGGCAAAATTCGGTACGTACAAAACCCGTGTTTTTTGATCCAGGGCAATATCGGCGGTATTAATTTTTTGCTCGGTCGAATCCAGTAATACTGCTTTGTGGCCGCCGAGGGTGTATTCATAAATTTTGCCCGCCCAGACACTCAGTAAAAAATGTGTGTCATCTAAGGCGGCAATGCCATCGAGGTTTTTGGTAAAACCGCCCTCTAACGTGGTGAGTTTTTGCTGCTTAAAATCGTAAAATTTTAATTCCTCCGCGCAGCCGATCAAAAGCCCCGAATCGGTGACGAATAAACCATTGGCATTATCGGTGTCTTTTACCAATACACTGGCGTTGCCCTGGCTGTATTTATAGACTTGGTGCGCCATGGTGTCGGATACATACACCACACCGTTTTTATCCACCGCCACATCATTGGCAAACTTCGCCTGGGGCAGGGGAAGTTTTTGCACTATCTGCTTCTGGGCTATATCAATAATCACCAGTTCCGTTAAATCGGCCACGTACAAGCGATTCTCAAACGCGGCCATGCCTTTGGGGGCATTTAAGCCGGTGATCCAATCGGCATCTATAAGGCTGCCGTCAGGGGTGAGCAGGGCAATTTCGCCCTTGCCATCGGCTTCCCCACCATTGCCGTCAATTTGCGAGACATACACTTGAGCGGCCGCGCCTTCGCCGACGATCAACACCGATTCCGGTGTACGCAGTCCTGCCGTTTGCCATTGCTGGGCAAGGGTAAATTGGGGGCGCTGACTGCAGGCGCATTGCAAAAGTGAGAGTACAACGGCGAGAACATAATAAATGCGCATAGAGGTGCCTTATAGCGGGTGAATTCGGCTATTTAGGCCCAGGTGCAGAAGAGAATCAAGGCTTCGAACGTCCCTGTTCAAAATTGGCTTATTAATAGAGGTGTACGCCCTGCGACCCATCACTAAACCCCGCGAATAAGTGCGGACCTCCCGGTCTTAACGGCAGTTGCCCTATCCGTGACACATCCATGCAGTGTCCAGGTCCTATCCCTACATCATCCCTGTTGTGTCCCTGGCGTACTCATTAAACCGGCCAAACCTGCGCGAAATAACAGTGCGCGGAATTAATCAGAAGCTCCTTAACCCAATAATCAGAATTTAAATGCCAGGTTTTGAGTCATCACATTGCAGCGGTCGGCCACCAGCACAAGGGTTTTTGTTTGCGTAGCCTGCCCCTCCAGACTCACCTCCAGGTTGTAATAACCGGGCCGCTCAGCTAACCCGCGAAAACCACAGCTAGTGGCAGCGGCGGTGGAATTCGCCTTGAGTACTTCGCTATAGCCGTCCGAACGTGCAGTAATTTTGGCCTGACAGGCATTTGCAACGGCGCTTGTCACTTGAACCTGCACGCCATCCTGATAGACGGCCGGGCAACCGATACCGCCTTCAAAACCCAGTTGCGGACCCGCGCCAGGTTCTGCAGGGATTGGCCCTCTAATCTGATTTGGATTATTCCAGTTGCTCGCCCAGATGGTGCCCGCGGTGCCAAAGTAAACCGCATCGCCGTGCAAGAGTGTGCGGCCATTGCCGTAATATTTTGGCCCCTGTTGCTGGCTGCTGCGGGTTTCTGTAGCCATGACACCGGCGAGCGATAACTTAGCTTGGCCGCTTGCTACATCACTAACTGAAAACAAATGCACGCCGGTGTATTGCCAGGCGTAGTTTTGGTCAAAATTATTAATGGAGAACGCAAAACGCATGTCGCCATTGTCCTGCGGCAATACAGCCACGGCGTGCAAATCGTACAGCGCATCAGCATTTGACGCGTTGGAAGCCAACACCATACTGCGCACAGAAGTAGGTTTGGCAGGGTTGCTCACATCAATTAATTCCGTTTTGATACCCGTCACCCGGCCAGTTTCATCGGCATTTTGCCCCAGGCTAAATAAATAATTCTCACCCACGGGGTGTAAATAGGTGGCAAAACCTGGCACCTGTAATTCACCGACAATTTTTGGATCAGTGGGGGTTTTAACATCAATGACGTACAAAGGGTCGGTGCGGCGAAAGGTCACCACATAGGCCTTGTCGCCCACAAAGCGGGCGCCATAAATACTCTCGCCGGGTTTGCCAATTTTTTCCGGGTGTTGTGCATTGGGCAATTGGCTGATGGCTTTTAATTCGCCATTTTGTTCCTTTAATAATGTCAGCCTGTGCTGGGTGTCCTGATTGCTCAAATCACTACTTAACACTCGTACTACGCCGTCTTTTTCATCCAGCCAAAACGACAAATCGCCATTGATAAAGCCACTTACGGTGCCGCTGGCGGAGTAGGTGGGGCCTTTATCGCCCAGAGTAAACTGATGAATCAGTGTTTTATTATCGCCATTTAAGCCTGGCGCCTGGGCCGTTAAAAATGCGTGCTGGCCATTTAGGGTGAAATTCTGCATGGGTGCGTTGATGCAGGTGCTGCCCAACAGCGTTTTACTGGTTAAATTCACCGCCGTGATGTGCACTAGGCTTGGAAAACCCTGCTGGCTGTCCACCGACGCGGGCAGCATACAATTATCGGTAAGGGGTTTATCCGCCTGTTGGTTGAAATGGTATTTGGGCATTAAATCGCTGAGGGCGGTTTTCTGCAAAATCTGCTCATTGGCCTGCTGCTGTGTGGAATTAATCTCGGCGGGTTTTAATTCATCCAGCCAGGGATCAAAGCGGGTAAATATATACAACACGTCGCCAATTTTGCGGGAATTCAACAAGCGCCCTTGCAGCGTGAGTTGATCGGTAATCAAAGGCTTGTCTGCTTGGCTAACATCCGTCCATTCAATAATTAATTTACCGTTTTGCGGCCGATAATAAACCGGCAGTGCAATGTCAATGGCGGCGTCCGTAGCTAGTGCAGGCCGCGCTATACCCACATTGATAGCGGGTAACCAGACGGGGCCAATATTGCCGTACTCGCTGTTAAGGCTCACCACATGGGTGGTTTTCCCCTGGGTTTGCTGCAGGTAAATACCTTCTGCAGTGGCCTGCTTGCCAGCGGGCTGTTCGCTGACCAGCTCAGCTTTACTGGCGCCACCGGTCTTAAAAATACGCATCCCAGTCTGGTAGTTGGCCGCCCAATACCAATAGGTGCCGTCATACTTGGCAATATCCGCCTCATCAACACCATTGATATGCACATTGGTAGTGGAAAAATTACTGGCGCCAGCACCGCTGGTAGGGACGGGACTTTCGATGCCATCAACCGCAATCGGGCCTCTCAGGTAACTATTCGCTTGGCTCAATTGTAAGCGCAGGCCATTTTTTAAATGGGTTTCCGCCGCACTTTTCGCTGGAATGCTCAAACGGCTGTCCGATTGGGTAGTGGCCTTAAGTTGGCTGTAGTCCACCTTGGCCGGCGGGGTGGCTTTATCACCAGAGCAGCCGAGCAGCGCGCAGCTGATACTCAGCCCTAATAGGTACGTCTTCATGATAATCTCCTATTGATGAATTTTGACGGGTGGGGTGTGAGCGTTTGAGGGCTCTCGCTCAGGTTCTCTCGTTCAAACCAATGTTGAACAACCGAGCCCCTGATGCGCTGGTATTAGGTCCGCAAACGGCCTGCGCACATAAGGGTTGGCTGCTGGCATACTAGGTAGGCCCAGGTGTAAAAACTGTTAACAAATTGTAAAGGCGGTTGGTTTTGCGGGGTGGTTCACTGTTTGATGCTGCCCGCCCATCGCTGCGGGACTCTATGCGAATCATTGATATTTTTGTCTGCCGCTTGGCGGAATTTAACCACCTTGATGATCAGGCTGCGGCGCACTATTTGGACGCGCAGGAATCGGTACGATTTAAACGCTATAAATTCGACCAACACCGCCAAGCATTTTTAGCCAGCCGCGTGCTGCAGAAAACAGCCTTGGCGCAAACGCTTAAATGTGCGATTGCCGATTTAGCGTTTGATTTTGGCCCACACGGAAAACCACACTTAACCCCCGCGATTAACCCCGCCTGCGTGCAGTTTAATTTAACCCACAGTGACACCTGGGCGCTGGTGGCCGTAGATTCGGCCCAAGTGGGGATTGATACTGAAAATATGCAACGCAACAGCAATATTTTGAATATTGCCCGGCATAATTTTCACCAGCAGGAAATTGAATTTTTAACAACAAAAGCCGCTGAACCGCGCTGGGGTTTTTATTATTGGATGTTAAAAGAAGCTTACATAAAATACATAGGCAAGGGCCTCAGCCAACCCTTAAGTGATTTTTATTTTACCTGGCAGCCTTTGCAGTTTGGCAGCGAAACACCGCTGCCAGTGCCCGCCGCCGCCGTATTTAGCTGGGCGCCCGATGGACTCGCCGCCCTGTGCTACACGCCCGGCGAAGTGCAATTGCGCCTGCAGCAGTTATCTGTCGAAGGCGGCTGGACACCACTGGATATACAGGTACTGGCGCAAACTCAATAGGCGCTGAAGAGACCTTGTACCGAATTCAAGCTGCGAAATTAAATTCGCCATTACTGGCGCTTCCTGGCAATAGAGGCGAAGTATTTAGCAATATTTATAAATGTTTAGAAATATTTATAACTGTTTAGAAATATTGAATAGCCAGCTGACGTTTTAGCCCTTCGGCTTTGCCTGCAAAATTTTACTGCTACTAGGCCTTTGGCGAAGGCGCTGGGTGTAGCGGCTTAAATTCTCGGCCTGGGCAAATAATTGCGGGCCCACCGGTAGCCCCAACAAATAATCCAGCATGGGCAATAACAATAGATCGGCAAGGCTTAAAGCCTCTCCCACCCAATAGGTTTTATTGCCCAGGCTGGCGCTTAATAGGCCTAAATGCGCCTCGACGGCGGGGGTTGCCAGGGCGATCACCTCTTGGCGCACCTGGCCGTTTTCTCCTTTGGGAAAGGCCCACTCCAATAAATAATTGCGCACAAAAATTAGGTCGGTTTGATGATTAAACACCGCACACCATTGGTCGATAAGGGCGCGCTCCCGGTTGTTGGTGCCCTGCAGCGGCACAGTGGGAAATTGCGCATCTAAATACCGCATAATACTTTGCGTTTCACTCAGGCAAAAATCATCCTGGATGAGAACCGGAATTTTGCCCATCGGATTAAGCGCGATTAATTCGCGAGATTTAAGGGCAATAGGTTCATTGTGGTACTGCATGCCCAGGCTATAGGGGATATTTTTTTCCTCGCAGCACAATAAAACACTGCGCACGAGGTTGCTAAACGGGACACCAATAATATGTACGCTCATGGAGAACTCCGGTGGGGTGGGGATCGAATGTGCCCAGGGGCAAATATCCTTGGGCGCAGGCAGAGTAATCTCTGACACCATATGTTCAAGAACATATGGTGAAAACCGGTTAAGCTTTGCGCTCAAAAATTGGGGCCAATAAACGGGGCCAAGAATCGAGGCAGGCATTAAATGGGTTGGAGTGCGCACCACAAAATGGCGTCGCGGCAGACAATCGTGCTGGCTGCGGCAGAATTATTTGCCACCTATGGCTATGACGCAGTAGCCATTGATCAGGTCATGAGTCACGCGGGGAAAACCCGCGGCGCGTTTTATGCGCATTTTGAGTCGAAAAGTGATTTGTACGCCCAGGCTATGCTGATGGCGGGGCAGAGGTTAGTGGCGCACAGCCGAGAACACGCGCTGAATTTTGCGGACTTTGTGCGTATTTATTTAGCTCCAGGGCAGCAGGGCATCTTAACGCTGGGGCCCTTGGGTTCAGCGCCCCTTAAATGCCCCTTGGCCTGTTTGGTTACTGACATGGCAATGCGCGAGGAGCGCTTAAAAAAAGTATACGAGCAGTTATTCGCAGGTTTCGTCGGTCATTTACAGCGGTTGAATCCGCAATTAACTCAGGCGCGGGCCGAGGCCTGTGCCAGCAGTTTAATCGGCGCACAGGTGGTATCCCGCGCGGTTGCGTCGCAGGAGCTGGCCAAAACAATTTTGGTGTCGGCCCAAAAGAGCATTCTTGAACAATTTGCCGACGACAAAAATAAGGCTTAAACGCTTTTTAAATTGACGGGGAAATGCGGAGTAGAAGGGAGATTATTCGGGCTGGGTCAGGGCGAAGCCCTGTTGTAATTCCGCCGAGGGGGTGGTTTTTTTATGCAAGACGTTGGTTACCCCTAAACCGCTTATTAACACGCCTACAACAAATATGATTGCTGCAAGGGATAATACGTCAGTTCGCATCGCTGGTAGCCTCGCAATTCGTGAATATGAACGGTGGGTAAACGTGTGCGCTTTATACAGTTTTTTTTCGCACTGCACAATCGCTTGTGCGGAAATTTCTGCAAGAAAAATAAACGCTTGCTCACACTGAGGGCAAATTCCGTGTGGCTGCATGGCTAAGTTCGCTGACTAGGGTTTAGGGGCTGAGCGCACTTAATCTTAACTCGACGGTTTAAGCCCTCGGTGCGGATTTTCGGCCGCACTTATTAACCCAGCCCTAAATGCCGCCGGGTTAATATCAGGCTAAAAATAACCGGTAGGCAGGGTTTTGGCTTTCATCCCAAAACGGATAACCCAATTCTTCCAGCGCTGTGATCAAGGCCGCGCGCGAGTGCGCGGGCACCTGCATGCCCACCAGCACGCGCCCAAACGCCGCCCCATGGTTGCGGTAATGAAAGAGCGAGATATTCCAGCGGCCGGCAAGTTTGCTGAGGAATTGCAACAGGGCACCGGGCCGCTCTGGAAATTCAAAGCGCATTAACAACTCATCGGCTAAATCGCTCGGTGCCCGCCCGCCCACCATATGGCGAATGTGTAATTTAGCCATTTCGTTATCCGACAGATCCGTCACTTCATAACCCTGTTGATGCAGCCGCTGAATTAAATCCTGCCGATCGCCCCGTTCCGGGGAAATCTGTAAGCCGACAAAAATATGGGCGTTTTCTTGGGCGTTTTGAAAGCGGTAATTAAATTCGGTGATGGCGCGTTTACCCAGCAATGAGCAAAACTCTAAATAACTGCCTGGCCGCTCGGGAATGGTGACGGCTAAAATTGCTTCGCGATTTTCGCTAATTTCGGTGCGCTCGGAGATATAGCGCAAACGGTCAAAATTAGTATTGGCGCCGGAATCTATGGCGATAAAACTTTGTCCGCTCACGCCTGTGCTGGCGATATATTTTTTTAACCCAGCCAAAGCGGCGGCGCCAGCGGGTTCTGTAATCGAGCGGTTATCTTCAAAAATGTCTTTGATCGCCGCGCATATTTCATCGGAGCTGACCGTAATCACGCCATCAATGCAGTCGCGCAATACGCGAAAGGTTTCTTCGCCAATTTGTGCCACCGCAATGCCATCGGCAAATAAACCCACCTGCGATAGCACGCTGCGCTCGCCGCTCGCCATAGCGGCGGCTAGGCAGGCGGAGTCTTCTGATTCAACGGCAAATACTTTTACATCGCTGCGCAGGTATTTAATGTAGGCCGCCATGCCCGCGCACAAACCGCCGCCGCCGACGGGAATAAACACCGCGTCCAGTGGGTGAGGGTGTTGGCGCAGAATCTCCATCGCCACCGTGCCTTGGCCCGCAATGACATCCGGGTCATCAAATGGGTGGATGTACACCATGCCTTGTTGGGCCACCAGCTGTTTGGCAAAGGCGGCCGCTTCATCGTAACTGTCACCTTGTAACTCAACACGGGCGCCGCGCCGTTTAACGGCATCAACCTTAATGGCGGGCGTGGTGCGCGGCATCACAATAGTGGCGTTAACCCCCAAGTGGGCCGCAGCCAAGGCTAAGCCCTGGGCGTGGTTGCCCGCAGAGGCGGCCACTACGCCTTTACTCAATTGCTCGGGGCTCAGTTGCAATAATTTGTTGTAGGCGCCGCGAATTTTGAAGGAGAAAACAGGCTGTAAGTCCTCGCGCTTTAGCCACACCTGATTTTTGCAGCGAGCGGAGATTAACGGGGCGAATTCCAGCGGAGTTTCCACCGCAAGATCATAGATGCGGGCGTTCAAAATACGCTTGATGTAGGACTGGGGCATAGTCAAACTGGCAAAAGCCGCCATGGTAACGCGATTAGCCGCCAAGATGCTAAAGCGGTAGGCAAAAACCTTCTATATCCGCATCCTTCAGCGCGGGTTATTGTGCGCATCTGTGCGGGAGAATCGCATTGTTTTGCCGTGACCTGCGTGCCTGTTCAATCATCTTTTTGGGGAATCTCTATGTCGCACTTCGCGCCGCTTGTGAATGTTGCTTGGCTCAGTGAACAGCTCAATTCTGCCCGCCTCGTGCTCCTCGATGCCAGCATGGCTCCGCCGGGCCAACCCAGCTACCAGCCAGGGCAGGTAATTGCAGGTGCGCGCCGGTTTGATTTTGATCAGCAGGTGTGTGATCCCCAAAGTACATTGCCGCACATGATGCCCACCCCCGAGCGCTTCACCGAGGCGGCCCGCGCCTTGGGCATCAATACCGATTCAGTGGTTGTGGTCTACGACCATCTGGGTTTATTCGCCAGCCCGCGGGCCTGGTGGATGTTAAGCAGCATGGGGTGTGATGCGGTTTATGTCTTGGATGGTGGTTTGCCCGCCTGGCTGGCGGCGGGCCTGCCGACGGTGCAGCATTACAGCGCTGCAGCTGAACCGGGCAATTTTTCCGCTAACTACCGCGCGGATTATTTTGTTGATAAAACCCAGGTGTTGGCCGCGCTGGAAAATCCCGCCCGGCGGATTTTAGATGCCCGCCCGGGCGGCCGCTTCGAGGGAACTCAGCCGGAGCCGCGCCCTGGGTTGCGCAGTGGCCATATGCCTGGTGCCCTATCTCTGCCTTTTACCTCGGTACAAAATGCGGGGCATCTATTGGCGGCGGATGAATTAAGATCCCGCCTGGGGGCGCCAACCTCCTTGATTTGCAGTTGCGGATCGGGCGTGACCGCGTGTGTGCTGGCCTTGGCGGCTAGGGTTGCAGGTTTTAGTGACGTGGCGGTATACGATGGCAGCTGGGCCGAGTGGGGCGATCCTCAGTGGCAGTTGCCTGTGGTGACGGGATCAGAGGCTTAAGCTAGTGCCCAATGGGTTTATGGGTGGCGAGTTTCATCTATGCTGTGAGCTTGATTAGCCGCGCGGTGGAAGTTGAGCACCGCCATATTAAAAGGGGAACCGAGTGAAAAAATTTCACCTAGCCATAGGTGTGGCGGATATAGCCGCCAGCGTTGAAGACTATTCCGAGCGTTTGCAGGCGCAGCCTGCGCTGGTAGTGCCGGGCGAATACGCCTTATGGCGCACGGCCCATTTGAATTTCTCCGTGCGTAAAGTTGCCGCTGACCAGGTGGGCCAGTTGCGCCACCTCGGCTGGGAAGACCCCCATGCAGAGGGCTTTAGTTGCAGTGAAGATTGCAATGGTGTGGGCTGGGAGCATTTTAATTTGCAGCAGCAATTAGACGAAATCGCTCTGGCGTGGCCCGGTTCCGTTAAAGGCTCGGGGCGTGTTTGATGCTCGTGCTGGCGCGCCGTTAAGGTGTCCGTGCCACAGATGCGGTTGACTCAAACGGAGGGCGGCATGACACTGGGCGCCTTTTTAGGAAGCTGGCCATGACGTTAATCCTCGGTATAGATCCGGGCTCGCGCAAAACGGGCTACGGGATGATACTGCAGCAGGGCCAGCGCCTTACCTATTGCGCCAGTGGCGTCATCCGCCCGCCGCAAGATGCCCCTCTGAGCGAGCGGCTCAAAGTTATCTTCGACGGCATCGCACAGATCATTGCAGAACACAGTCCCACCCAGTTCGCAATAGAGCAAATTTTTATGGCCAAAAACGCTTCCAGCGCCCTTAAGCTGGGGCAGGCCCGCGGCGTTGCGCTGCTGGCGGCCGCCTGCGCAGGGCTTAGCGTGCATGAGTACGAAGCGCGCAAGGTCAAGCAGGCGGTAGTGGGCACGGGGGCGGCGGATAAAACCCAAGTGCAACACATGGTAAAAAGCCTGCTAAAACTGGCGGCATCCCCCCAGGAGGACGCCGCCGATGCACTGGCCGTGGCCATTTGCCACGCCAATAGTTTTCATTTAACGGCCCGTGTAGATCTAAGCGGGCGTTTCAGCCGAGGGCGTATGCGGTGATAGGGCGTTTGACGGGCCGGTTAGTTGAAAAACAGCCGCCTCACTTAGTGATCGATGTACAGGGGGTAGGCTATGAACTGCTCGCCCCCATGACGACTTTTTATCAGCTGCCCGCCTTGGGGGAGGCTTTTAGCCTTTTCACCCATCTATCTATTAGCGAGTCAGCCCACCAGTTATTCGGCTTTGCCACCAGTGCCGACCGCAGTTTTTTTCGCCTGCTGATCAAGGTGACTGGGGTGGGGCCCAAAATGGCGTTAGCCATACTCTCTGCCATGGAGGCCCAGGAATGCGCCCAGTGCCTCCTGCAAAATAACCTAGTGGCTTTGGTGCGCATTCCTGGTGTGGGTAAAAAAACCGCTGAGCGGCTGGTGATTGAAATGCGAGACCGCCTTAAAGACTGGGCGCCGCAACTTAGTACCAGCGCTCAAGCCACCCATAATGCACCGGCGGCCCAGGTGCTTAACGCCATGGTGGCGGAAGCCGAAAGTGCCCTGGTGGCCCTGGGTTATAAACCTGCCGAGGCCGCCAAAGCCATTGCTGCGGCTATGAAGCAGCAGGAGTTAACCCGCACAGAAGATGTGATACGCGCTGTGCTGCGGGCCATGTCGCCAACCTAATTCGCGCTGATTCAGCAAGGCCAATCTGTGATTGAACCCGACCGCCTCATTCAGGCCACCGCCTCGGCCAAAGACGAGCAATTCGACCGCGCCATCCGGCCGAAAACCCTGCAGGACTATATAGGCCAGCCTGCTGTGCGCGAGCAGATGGAGATATTTATCGGCGCCGCTCGCAAACGCGGTGAACCGCTGGATCACACCCTCGTGTTTGGCCCGCCGGGGCTCGGCAAAACCACCCTGGCCAACATAATCGCCGCCGAAATGGGGGTGGCTCTTAAATCCACCTCGGGCCCGGTGCTGGAGAAGGCGGGTGATCTGGCGGCCATAATGACTAACCTCGATCCCGGTGATGTGCTATTTATCGACGAGATCCACCGGCTAAGCCCCGTGGTGGAGGAGATCCTCTATCCCGCCATGGAGGACTATCAACTGGACATCATGATCGGCGATGGTCCCGCCGCGCGCTCCATTAAACTCGATTTGCCCCCCTTTACACTGGTGGGCGCCACCACCCGGGCAGGCTTGTTAACCTCGCCGCTGCGGGATCGCTTCGGCATAGTGCAGCGCTTGGAGTTTTATTCAGTGCCAGATCTGGCGACCATTGTCGAGCGTTCAGCTCGCTTATTGGGTGTGCCAGTGGATGCCGATGGTGCTTTAGAGATTGCCAAGCGCGCGCGGGGTACCCCGCGTATCGCCAACCGTCTGCTGCGCAGGGTGCGCGACTTTGCCGAGGTGCGTCACACGGGCAGTGTCACCGCTTCGGTGGCAGATCAAGCGCTGAATCTACTTAACGTGGATGCCTGTGGGTTTGATCATATGGATCGGCGTTTGCTGTTAACCCTCATCGAGAAATTCTCCGGTGGGCCAGTCGGCGTTGATTCTCTTGCAGCAGCCATTAGCGAAGAGCGCGACACCATCGAGGATGTGTTGGAGCCCTATCTTATCCAGCAGGGCTATCTAGTGCGCACGCCCAGAGGCCGCCAGGCAACGGCTTTGGCGTATGCCCATTTTGATTGCGTAATGCCCAGGCGTTTGCGCCAGGACGAGCTTTTTTAGTGCCTTGAGTGCGGGGGCCAGCGAGGGCTAGGTGTTTTTGTGGACCCAGTCCGCAAAACATAGTGCTATGCACAACATAGTGCTATCATGCCGCCGCTTTTTTTGGGCCCCAGTTTAGTGAGGGGCTTAAGTGATGTTAACTTGGAATTCCCGCCACATGCCTGAACAAGAACCCTTATCCATTCTGCATCTCATTTTTGGTGCAGGCCCTGTTGTGTTGGCCGTTATGGGTATTTTATTTAGCGCTTCCGTCATCTCGTGGATCGTGATCTTTCAGCGAGCCATCTACCAAAACAAGGCGTCGCGCGATTTCGTGGAGTTTGAACGGCAGTTTTGGTCCGGTATTGATCTCACACAGTTATACCGTCAGGGCAACAACAAGGCCGCCGATGGCACGGCAGAGGGTATCGAAAGTATTTTTCGCTCTGGTTTCAAAGAATTCACCCGCCTTCGCCAGCAGGCCGGGGTCGATGCAGACGCTGTCATGGAAGGCGCCCAGCGCGCCATGCGTGTAGCCGTTGCAAAAGAGCAGGAAAAACTGGAGACAGGCTTGCCCTTTCTGGCCAGTGTTGCCTCAGTAAGTCCCTATATAGGTTTATTTGGAACGGTGTGGGGAATTCTAAACTCCTTCCGCGGTCTGGCAACCCAGGCTCAGGCCACGATTGCCACCGTAGCGCCCGGTATTTCCGAGGCTCTAGTGGCCACTGCAATAGGCCTATTCGCTGCCATACCGGCCGTACTTGCCTATAACCGCTTTGCCGCCAAAGCCGAAACCATTAGCTCCAACTACACCACCTTCGCGGAAGAATTGTCCTCCATTCTGCACCGCCAGGCTCACGCCCGCTAAGGGGCCGAAATCGCTATGGCAGCAGTAGTGAAAGGCGGTAAACGCAAAAAGCCGATGGCCGAAATTAATGTGGTGCCCTACATCGACGTCATGTTGGTGCTGCTGGTCATTTTCATGATTACCGCACCCATGCTGACGCAGGGCGTTAAGGTGGAATTACCCAAGGCCGCCGCCAAACCTGTCGATGCCAAAAAAGATGTTATTAATGTGGGAGTTAAAAAAGACGGCTCCTATTGGTTGGATGTAGGTAAAGAGGCGGCCGAGGCCGGTGGTACACAAATGCCTTTAGCTGACATTAAGCAAAAGGTTGCTATTTTGCTCAACGCAGATCCAGCAACACCTGTTTTGGTGCGCGGGGACAAAGCGGTTGAGTACGGTGTAGTGGTTACCTTGATGGCTGAATTGCAACAAGCGGGAGCAAAATCAGTGGGCTTAGTTACGGATCCTAATAGTCAATAAACTATGTCCGATGCTGTACGCAAGAATGCACTTCCAACCCTCGCAAGCCTAACGCTTCATCTTGGGTTGTTAGGGGCGCTTTATTACTGGGAAACCCATCGCGATCCACCGCCCAAGGTTGTGGACGTTCAGGTGATAGAAGCGAAGTTGGTGGCATTAAAAACTAAAACCAAAGTAGCTCATCAAGAAGACACGCGCAAAATTAACAAAGTAGAAGTCTCGCAAGCGGTAGAGAAAGAGCAAGACATAAAAAATCGCCAAGAAGAAGATCGCAAGGCGGCAGCAGAAAAGTTATCTGAAGAAACGCAAAAAAAAGCTCAGCAAGAAGCGCAGCGTAAAGAGCAGGAGGCCAAGGTAGAAGAAGAGTTGGCGCTTAAACGTAAGAAAGAAGAAGAAAAGGAAAAGGAAAAAGAAGCCAAAGAAAAGGCCGAGGCAGAAGCAAAAGCCGCTGAGGATAAGCGTAAAGCTGAAGAATTGGCTGCCAAAGCCCAGGAAGAAAAGCGCAAATCTTTAGAAGATAAAATTCGCAAAGAGCAGCAAGCGGAAAAAAAGAAACAAGAGCTGTTGAAGCTTAAACAGGCTCAGGAGCGGCAAATCCGTGCTGAGCAAGCCGAGGAGGCGGCTAATTCATATCTGGCCATGATCAAGGATCGTATTGAGCGCAAATGGAACCGACCGCCGTCGGCGCGCAATGGCATGGCCTGCGTGTTACACATCTCAATTGTGCCCACGGGGCGCATAGTGGATGTTGATGTGGTGAAAAGTAGTGGCAGCGAAGAATTTGATCGCTCGGCGGAACAAGCGGTGCGTGCTGTAGAACAATTTAAAGAATTGCAAGGTATGGATCCTGATCTGTTTGAGCAGGATTTTCGTGAGTTGGAAATATTATTTAGACCCGAGGATTTAAGGCAGTGAGATTAATTGTCGCTCTATTTTTAAGCTGGATAACGCTGTCGGCCCACGCGTTATTAACAGTTGAAATTACCAAAGGTACCGGTAAGCCTACGCCTATTGCGGTCGTGCCTTTTGGTAATACCAACGGTCTTCCGGAAGATATTCAGCAAATTGTCTCGGCTGATTTAGATCGCAGCGGTTTGTTCCAAACTATTCCTAAGGGGGAAATGCTCTCTCAGCCCACCACGCAAAAAGAGGTCTATTTCCGCGATTGGCAGCGCTTAAAAGTGTCCTACGTGGTAATTGGCTCTATGAGCATGTCGCCTGATGGTCGTTATGCTTTGCATTTTGAGCTGTATGACGTGTTATCGAGCCGACAAGTATTTAGCGGTAATACGGTCGGGCAGGTTAGCCAGTTGCGCGACATAGCCCATGCTGTCAGTGATGCGGTTTTTGAAAAAATTACAGGAATCCCTGGAATTTTTTCAACCAAGATGGTTTATGTGGAGGATCTTGGATATTCAGGCCCAGGCCGCTATAGATTAGTATTTGCAGATATCGATGGCGCCCGCGAGCGCGTGCTGCAGGCATCGAAATTGCCAATACTTTCACCTGTCTGGTCTCATCGTGGTGATAAAATTGCATACGTTTCATTTGAAACTACGCGTCCAGCGATTTATATTATGGACCTTGCGACTGGGCGCAAAACTCAAATGACTAATTTCCCCGGTTTAAATGGTGCACCTGCGTTTTCACCGGATGACACACGTTTAGCAATGTGTTTGTCGAAGGACGGCAACCCAGAAATATATGTCATGAATATTGCTACTCGTCAGTTGCAACGAATTACAGACCATTTTGGTATTGATCATGAGCCTGCGTTTTCGGCGGATGGTCGTTCGGTATTGTTTACATCAAGTCGCGGCGGTAGTCCGCAGATATATCAGGTTGATTTGGCCAGTGGCCGCCCTGAACGAGTGACATTTGACGGTGAATATAATGCTCGCCCTCGTGTAACACCCGATGGCAAAAGTATTGTGATGGTTCACCGTGATAAAGGCATCTTTCATATCGCCTCTCAAGATCTGAAGACGGGTGATATGCGGATATTGACGGAAACTTTGTTAGATGAATCGCCTAGCGTAGCTCCCAACGGCGCCATGTTGTTGTATGCTACGCAGCAGCAAGGTAAAGGAGTGCTCGGCGCAGTCTCTATGGACGCTGGCGTGAAATTTACAATGCCGTCAAGACAAGGTGATGTACGCGAACCTGCGTGGTCACCATTTTTGAAATGATGAGTTAAATTCAACTCGTAAAACCTGTTCACTTGGGAGTGATAAAATGTTAAACACTTTTAAAACCGTATTTGCCCTGATCGCTGTATTGGGTTTGTTGAGCGGCTGTTCTTCAAGCAAGAAAAAGCAAGAGTCTACTGCTCCTGCTGCTGCTACTGCTGAAGCTCCAGTTTCTTCAGGCGCTAACCTGGACGCTCTTAAAGCTGCTGCTGACGCTGCTGGCAACGTGTTCTACTTCGAGTTCGATTCATTCGTGTTGACCGAACAAACTCGTGCTGCTCTGCTTGCTCACGCTGAGTACTTAAAAGCCGCTCCACGTTCAATCCGCTTAGAAGGTCACGCTGATGAGCGCGGCAGCCGTGAATACAACATGGCTCTTGGCGAGAAGCGTGCTGCTGCTGTTAAAGACTTTTTGGCTTCTCAAGGCGTAAGCTCTGCGGTTGAAGTTGTTAGCTTCGGTGAAGAGCAACCTGCTGAGAAAGGCCACTCAGAAACTTCTTGGTCTAAAAACCGTCGCGTAGAACTGAAGTAAGTTTTTAACTCGCATGTTGAAATCCTCCCTCGCTGCCATCCTCGTGATGGCAGTTAGCAGCGCCGCAATAGCCAAGGTTGAAGTAATCGATTCAGAACCGGTTTCTTCACCTGGCGCGGTGACTGTTTATCCTGGCCCAGCTCCGAGCGCCGCGCCCTCCGTGTCGTCGCGCGTGGCTACTGGCTCGTCTGACTATTCTCAAATCCAAGCGATGCAGGAAGAAATTCAGCAGTTGCGCGGATTGGTTGAGCAGCAGGCCAACGATATCAAGCGACTTAAATCTCAGCGTGAAGAGGACTATATGGACTTGGATCGCCGAATAAGTGCGTTGAGTAAGGGAGGAGCATCAACAGCTTCGCATGGGAATGATGAATCGCCCTTAGGTGATAAGAAATCTTCTCTAGCGGAAAAAAAAAGCCTCAAAAAAGACCCAGCCAGCAACCCAAGCCTCTCCAGCGAAGTCGCTGAAGAAGCGGTAGCGGATGCGGGGGTAGTTTCTTCTGCAGCGGTGAGTTTACCCGCAAAAAAGGGCCGCGTACTGGAAGACGATGTAGCTGATAGTGCCGCTTCTGGCACTTCGGCTGATGCGAGTGCCGATGAATTTACGGTATACAGCTCTGCATTAAATCTAATTGTAAAATCCAAAGACTATGATGGCGGCATCGCCGCTATGAATAAGTATTTGGCGCAATTTCCTAAAGGAAAATATGCGCCCAACGCGCTTTTTTGGGTCGGCAGTGCATATCAAAGCCAGAATAAACCCGAGAAAGCCATTGAGTCCTACGAGCGCATGATCAAGCGCTATCCTAAAGAAGTAAAATCAGACGAGGCCCGGTTGCGACTGGCGCGAGTGTATTATCAGCGCGGCGATAAAGAAGAAGCCCGTGTCGTACTGGACGAGATTGTCGAGGGTGGTGGACCCCAAGCCAAAGCCGCACAAGACATGCTGAGTAAAAATTTCTAATTGCTGGGCATCACCAAATAGTCCAAGTGCTATTGTGCTTCGCTTCTATGCCGTCTAAGGTTTGCCCACTTGTTTCGTTGGTATAGGCGGGTTTAAAAATGTCGAATCATTCAGGTAGTGCGCTTGTACCTGATCGCCCCCTGGTTATATCGGTAGAATTAGCCTGTCAGTTGGGCCTTGAAGAAGCGACCCTGCTAACCCTCCTTAACGAAGCCGCCCGCTATTTGCCATCGCAACAAAAATTAGGCGGTAATTGGTTTGCTCTAGATGAGTCGTTAGTCGCTCAACTAATGCCTTTTTGGCAAGGTTTAGACCTGCAGCGGCTCTTGAATAATTTAAAAGCAAAGGGAATAGTGGCGCTGGCGTCGGCGCCATTTACTCAGTCAAAGCAAATCGTTTTTAGTTTTAGCACCCGCAGACTCCCCTCAACTGATACCGCACAAACTATCGAGCCTGTGGTAAACGCGGTAGCATCGACCAATTATATTGCGCCTGGCTGGCAACCTGACGCTGACACCCTAAACCGTATTCAGCAGCTGAATATTCCGCAAGATTTTGCTTTGTCACAAGTGGGTGAATTTGTACTCTATTGGCGCGAACGCAACGAACCTGCGCGCGCCTGGGGCAGTAAATTTTTAAAGCATGTGCTAGCGCGTTGGCGTGAACAGGAGTCAAAGCAGGCGGCTAAGCAACGGCAAAAACCAATACATTTTGATTGGCGCCCGAGCCAGGAAGTCATTCATGCTTTGGTAAATTCCGCAGGGATTGAAACTAAAAAAATAGAAGAATTAATTCCTAAGTTTGTGCATTATTGGTTGATGCACGGCGGTGCCCCAGAAAACTGGAATCTTGAATTTCATACCTATGCGATGCGCAACACGTCGCGAAGCCAGTTGCCGATTTTTAAGGGTTGGCGGCCGAGTGAAGATACCCTTGAGGTTATGGTGCGTGCAGGTATCAGTCGGGAATTTATCGAAGATGCCATACCGGAATTTGAATTATATTGGCGCGAGCAAAAAGTCGAATCAGACAACTGGAACCGCAAATTCCGCGAACACGTCCAGCGCCAGTGGCTTGGTTATCAAAGCGCTCTGGAGCACGATACCATTCCGCGCAGAATCCCTGCTAACTGGCAACCCTCTGATGATGTGTACGATGTATTACGCCTTGCCAATATAGACTTGGCATTTGCCAAAACATTGTTACCGGAATTTGTGATTTATTGGCGCGACAGTAATCAGGTCTACCATTCGTGGAATACACGATTTTTACAGTACGTAAAGAAGCGCTGGGCTGTTGGCGAAAAATCAACAAGCGTACAACGATCAACCCGGGAGATATCACTTGTCGACGAACTCACCGACCGCAGCTGGGCCCAATAATACAGGCCGCCCTGGCGGGGCAAAAGCGAGCCCGGAATTAATTGATGCAATTAATCAGACCTTCGCTTTATTTCGCCGCAATTATTTAAATCAGTACCATAAGGCTTTTGGTGATCTTGAGGAACTCAATCATACTAAGCGCTTGTGGTTGGAAATATTGGGACGCTTTTCACCACAGGCTATATTGCTGGGGGCTCGTGGCGTAATCGAAAACAGCGAATACCTACCCAGCTTGCATACTATGATTCATTATTGCGAGCAGGCCGACAGCACAACCGCATTCCCTGACGCTCACAGCGCCTATTTAGAAGCCTGCCGAGCCCCTTCACCTAAAGCTGCTAACGCTTGGAGCCATCTCGCTGTATATCACGCAGGAAAAGCCTGTGATTGGTATTTTTTACAAACGCAGGCGGAAGCTGTGGCGTTTCCGGTTTTTAAAGAAAAATACCAGGAAATTTGCGCGAAAGTACGTGCAGGACTTTCTCTCCCTGCGCCTCGAGTGCCCTCTACCACTTCAATTGAGGCGGTGCCGACGGCTAAGGCAGAAGCAGTTGAAAAAATGGCAGCTTTGCGCGCTAAATTGAATTTATAAACTCATTTTTAACGTGAAATACATTCGCCTTGAAACCGACAATAAGGCCGTTCCCGTGCCGAGGATTAATGTTTTATGGATTCATTGTGCCAGCGAATACGGGAGCGATCTGGATCAAATTTTTCTAGGCCGTAAATTTGTTTGCGATATAGCAATCCAGCAATCCAGCAATCCAGCAATCCAGCAATCCAGCAAGCTGGCGAATGTAGGGGCCAGCAGCACATTGCCCCTAAGTGGACTCCTTCCTGAAACAACAGTTTACTTCGACTTTTATCGCACCACCTCGATTGAATTGCATGCATAAGCCGTTTGCGGGGCTTGATCGCGGATTAAAAATGAGGTGGTACGGTGGGCGTTCTATTGTTATCCGCTAATGATAAGCTTGCTGTAAACGATCATCGGAAAATTAAGGTCGTTGGATTATTCGGTGGTAGAATCGCTGTTTTGAAATCATGGAGATGTAGAAAATGCACTTAAAAATTTGGCCTATTGCGTGTATCCTCCTAGCGCTTACTGCTTGTGGGGAGAAAAATAAGTCCAAGGCCCCAGATCCAACGCCGGGCTCGAGCTCATCCAGTTCATCGAGCTCATCCAGTTCATCGAGCTCATCCACTTCATCGAGCTCATCCAGTTCATCGAGCTCATCCAGTTCATCGAGCTCATCCAGTTCATCCAGTTCATCCAGTTCATCGAGCTCATCCAGTTCATCGAGTTCATCGAGTTCATCGAGTTCATCGAGTTCATCGAGTTCATCGAGTTCATCGAGTTCATCGAGTTCATCGAGTTCATCGAGTTCATCGAGTTCATCGAGTTCATCGAGTTCATCGAGCTCATCCAGTTCATCGAGCTCGTCTGGATCAACCTATCTCGGAGTAAATAATATTCAAGCAAAGTGCTTGGTTTCCTTTACTCCGGGAATGTCTGTTGCAGAACCTTGGACCTCAGATTGTTTGTCCCTGAATCGCCAAGGCTATCGAGATCCTTATGCGTCTGTGCCAAACCCAATATATGCGCGCTATGCTGAGTTCACCTTAGCGGAAGTTAGGGATATAGGTTTTTCGGTGTATGGCGGGGGTTCGACAATTATTTACTTATTAAATGGCGACACTGGGCAGATTCTAAAACAGGGGTACGACAGCCTGCCGACGTCAAGTCTACGACCTGGCAATTACGTACTGGAAATAACCAATACCTCGGCCAATTATTTCACTTTAATTTCCAATCAAGTGGAATTTGGCTCTACTGATTGTTTTGCACCTTTAACGCTGGGGCAATCCTTAGTGTCAAGTTGGCGGCCTGAATGTATTTCTTCGATCCGGGAGTACATTGATCCTTACCAAGATACATCAACTACAAAGAGCCGTGCGCGGTTTTTTAATTTTGAGGTGTCTGAAGTTAACGAGTTTAAGTTTGATGTCTCGTCATCCACTCAGTTATATATGTACTTATACGAAGGTGATAGCAATTCCGGAGTGCCTGTAATCCAGGGCACTAATATCCCAGTGCAGACTCTGAGCCCAGGTAAATATACTTTAGAAGTTGCGACTTTTACCCAGGCCGGAGTTGGAACCTTTAATGTTGCGGTAAGCTTGCTCGACCCTTCCGGTCAATGCACATCAAATCTGTCGTTGAATCAGACATATTCACAAGGTTTTTTAAGTCGCTGCTTAAAGCAAAGCCAAGGTTTAAATAGCGATCCATATTCGGATTATTCAAAAGGTTATGCGCGCTATTATAATTTCGAGGTGGATAGGACCAGTGACCTAACATTCTTGTTTAATCCGTCAACAGGGTATGATTCGGCTGCCCGTGCAAAGGCCATTAGGCTTTTTAATCGCAACGACTTCACTTCCAATCTGGCGTCCACTGTTAGTTCGGGATTTGGCTCGGGACTTTTGCAGTTTAATAAACGGGTAACTCCTGGGAAATATACTGTTGAATTGTTAAGCGGTGATCTAAGTAGTTACTCGCTCCAAATCAACCAATCCGCGAGCTTGAATGATTGCCAGCAGGCTATATCTTTGGGGCAAGGTTGGCAGGGATTTAGCGTGGCTGATTGTCAGCCAGTGGTTGCCCTGGCTAACGCGGATCCCTATACGCCCCGTGCCGAAAATTACGTGGCTAATCGGTACGATTTCAGCCTCAATTACAAACAAGCTGTGGCAGTGAATGTCGCTGGTGATCTTGGTTATTCACCAAGGGCTCTATACAAACTTGCTGAAAATGGAAAACCGCTCTTAGTTAATTTGGCACCCTATTCCCAATTTTCCTTTGGGGGCGATTCTCTCAAGATTAGTTCTGAGCTAGATCAGGGCGATTATTTTGTGGAACTATGGATTGGTAAGAATAGTCAGCCGATGCAATTTAATTTGCGAGTTGATCCTGTTGCTGTGAACCCTTGTGATCGCTATTTCCGTATTCCCGGTTCGATTGAGGGTAGTTTGTCTACTGCCTGTCAAAGCGGTCATAAATATCGTGTCTACAATATCGATCCCTACAACGTTTACAACACGGGACGCTATTATGCTCAAGCCTATACCTTAGAGGTGCCAGTGAATGGGCGATATAACTTTAGTTTAGAAAGTTCGTTTGCGCCTGAGTCATATTGGCGGGCAAACCCGCAGGGGACATTTAATTCTGCCAATAAGTTAGTCGGAAAGTCATTTGAACTGGACTTAAGCGCGGGTTTTTATCATTTTGAAGTGACATCTGAAGCCTATGATGTTTTGGCTCCGTTTAGCTTAACCGTAAACAAGATAAATCCATAACCGCTTGCTGTGTTAAAAAAGGCCGCCAAAAGGCGGCTTTTTTATTGGGTTCTTCTTAAAGCTTCGTTGGCTTGCAAATAGAGTTGTTGAGTCGGTTTAAATGAGGGGTAATAGCTGAGTAAGCGCAAGGCCTCAGTCTTACAATGACTAAAATCGCGTTGAAAGCAGTACCACTGAGTGATCTTATAGCGGGCTCCAATATGGTAAGGATAAAGCGATAAAAAATGCTGCATTGCGCTGATCGCTTCTGCGGGATTGCCATCTTGTTCAAAGTGGGTTGTAGCAAGATCGAACCAGGCGCGTTCGTTACCTGGATAAATATCAACTGCACGGGCAAGCTTTAGAGAATTTTGGGTTTTGAATCCATCATTAGCTAAAATTTGTGAGGTTAAATTGCTGCATGAATAGCCTAAAAATATAGCAATAAATCCGAAAGCCAGTGAGCGGCTAGGCGTTGTGATGTTCACCCCTGAAAACCAGGAGCTCTGTTTATAGGTGGCTATGTAACAGGCAGTTAGAATTAAACAGAACCATAAACTGGCTGGGTTGGAGAAAACTGCACAAAATAAACCATTTGTAAAGGTTGCACATAGTACCAATAGGTACACCCCGCTCCACTGATCAATAGATTTTTTTGCACTAAAAGCTGGTGCTAAAAGCCCAAGAAGAACACCTAGTAAAAGTGCTCCCCCGAGCCAGCCTGTCTCACTGACTGATTTTAAGTAAAAGTTATGGGGCTGTTTTAATATCTCGGTCTCGTTCATAAAAGGTGAAGCGTTTGCCGTGCCGGCTTGTCCATACAGCGGGTGAATATACTCAAAATTATTTAAGCCGACCCCAAAGGGATTGTCGATTATCATCTTAAATGTATTTTTATACATGATGATCCGATCTGATGATGCATAATTTAAATCGGGTGCGTTGGCTACTCGCGTTAGCTTAGTGTTGATCATTGTATCGTTGGGCTGGCTAATGCTCACTGTTAATAGCGCGATAGATAGCAGGCCAAGTAAACCTAGTGCCTTTATCGAAAACTGTCTGTTTGATTTCCAAAATAACCCGGCCGTTACCACGCAGGCGACGCCAAGCCCGACAATGGATGCACGTATGGCTGAATCCGCTAGCAGGGTAAGTGTGGCGAGCAATAACAATGTGCAGAGAATGGAAACGTATTTTTTTGCCTGGAACGTGCCCCAAAATAAAATCGGTATCCAAAATATATATACATGGCCTGCGTGGTTGATAAACCCAAGAGGTGTGTAGTTGGCATTTTGGAATGGGTGCTTAAGGATGTATCGTTCGGTGGTTAAAACTAAAAAAAATGATAAGCAGCTGAAAATTGCAGTGTTGAGCAAAAGTTCTCTGGCGCTTTCTCTGTTTAAATCGCGGCTCAAGAAATATATGCTGGAGGCTATCAGCAAGTAGCGGGCACCTAATTCTAATGATGCATAGTGATGGCTGGCCCACATGGAGGATATGAGGCTCCATGCAATAAAGAAAAGAACGACCATTCCGAATTTTGTAACCGCAATTTGTTTGCAGTTGGCGACTTTAATAAAAGTGTATGCGGCGAGAAAGATGTCTAGTAGCCACCATTTTATGGAGTCGTATTGATAGTAAACACCGCTCCAATGGGCGGTTGCAACAAAGCATGAAGTTACCGCCCAGAATAGCTGCCAGCGCATTGGGTAAATTAAAAATAGTGGTAAGGGGTTTTTCATCGGTTAGGCCTGGATTAAAGCAGGTGTAAATAATCTGGTGTGGTCATTTTGGTAAGAGCCTTAGCGCATCTGCCCCACATCATGGTCTCTTTCTGTAGATTGGCGTACCGCCCAAACCCCAAACTCATTCCCGCTTGGGTCAACAAAATGAAACCTCTGCCCACCAGGAAAATTAAAAATGGATTTTATGATTTGCCCGCCCGCAGCTATGACATTGGCTTGGGCGGTTTCCAGTTGAGGGACTTGCAGTACTAATAAAACCCCCGCCTGGGCTATTTTGTTTGAGCGATAAAATGCGCAGGGGATACCGGCGTTGGTGATGGTGCAGTATTCGTTATTGAGGTCTTTAAATATCCAGCCGAAGGCTTGTTTAAAAAATGTTTTGCTTGCATTGAGATTGCGGCTGGGGATTTCGATATAGGTGATGGGGGAGGAATACATAAAGGTTACTTCCGGAAATTCACATTGCGCGCTAAGGCATTTTTACCACTCAAATCCATTTAGGCGTGTATTGCTCTAAACCCCATCCCAATGTCATTAAGTTAAGCGCAGTTCCCTCACCCTAGCCCTCTCCCAGCGGGAGAGGGGACAGTGCGTACTAACCCTGGAGACATTGCTTTTTAGCTCCCTCTCCCGCTGGGAGAGGGTTGAGGTGAGGGTAACAAAAGGCGCGGGAAATAGCTCAAAATCCTTAACTTAATGACATTGCACCCCTGCGGCGCACCCCTCCAAAGGAGAGGAATATAGATAAAAAAATCCCGGCTACTGCCGGGATTTGAAGGTTTATTGCATGCCGGTGGATTTGGCCATTTGCACTAATTGCATAAGTGTTTCCGGGTAGACACCTATATATACAATTAATAGGGCAGAGCAGAGCACCATTAACCCGCTGGTATGTTGGTTCCAGCCCGGCTGGGCTTCGAATTTGTGCATGCCGGGTTTGGTGAGGAATAAATTAATCATGCAGCGCAGGTAGAAATAAATACCTATAGCCGAGCCTGCCACTACAGCCGCTAATAAAATGTAACCCCAAATACCGCCGGTGATACTGGCTGTAATGACGTAGAACTTACCGATAAAACCCGCAGTTATGGGTACGCCACCTAAGGATAAAAGAGCGATGGTCATGATGGCAGCGAGGTAGGGGCGGCGCCAGAAGAGGCCGCGTAAATCCGCTAGGTGATCAGCATCGCGGTCTTGGCCGGATTTGGACATTAGTGTTACTACACCAAATGCCGCCAGTGCGGTTACCACATAAATCGCTAAATAGGCTGCGAACCCTTCCAAACCTAATTTAACGCCACCGGTTAATACCAGCACTAATAAATAGCCAAAGTGTGCGATGGAGGAGTAGCCGAGGATGCGTTTGATGTTGTTTTGGCGCAGGGCCAGTAGGTTGCCGACCAGAATAGAAACCACGGCGATTATGGCCAGTAAAACGAAAATACTGGGGATGCGCAGGCCATTGATGGCTTCGATCAGTAAGAAGCGCACGACTACCGCAAACACGGCTACTTTGGCGGTGGTCGCGAGAAATGCGCCGACGGGAGCCGGGGCGCCTTCATATACATCAGGGGTCCAGACGTGGAAGGGGGCTAAAGAAAGTTTAAAGCCTAGGCCTATGACGATCATGCCTATGGCGACCAGCACTATGGGGTGAGCATCGGCCGTCAGCTTGGGGCCTATGTCGGCAAAGGCAAGGCTGCCAAACTGGGCGTAGAGCAGTGCGATGCCAAACAGCATGATGGCGGAAGCCGTGGCTGATAAAACCAAGTATTTTATGGCCGCTTCCAATGAGCGGGGGCGGTGGAAGGAGTAGGCCACTAAGCCGTATAAAGAGACGCTGAGCAACTCTAAGCCTATAAACAGCGCTGCGAAGTGGTGGGCACAGGCTAAGACTATGGCGCCTGCGGTGGCCACGATCATGAGCAGGTAAATTTCTTCGCGGTTGTACTTGAAGCTGTCGATATAGGTGTTGATTAGGGTTGCACTGCCCAGGCCTGAGACCAGAATAAGTGCGGTAAAAAATAACGCGTACCCATCGACAATAAATAGGGGCGTAACGGTGATGGGTATAACTTTGGCGGCCCAGTAGGTGGCGGCTAGGGCGAGGTTAAGACCACCTAAGCAGACGAGGGTGTTAAAGGTGTGGTGGCGCTTGGCGGCGATGGCCAGCATTACCACCACGCAGGTTAAGCAGGTAATGATCAGCGGCAATAAGGCCTGCAGGTGTTGAGCAGTGAATGTCATGGCGACCTCAAGGAGCAAGTGTTAAGGGCAGTGCGCTTTTCACTGCGGATGAAACACCGTGCATAACGGCGGAGGAGGTGTCGAGGACAGGCTGGGGGTATAGACCCAGGCCAAGTAACAGTGCCATCAGGCACAGCATCATGCTCAGTTCTCGAAAGCTTAAGTCGCGCACGGGGGTATCGCTTTGGGGGGCGCCGTGGATGGAGCGCTGTACCATCATGAGGGTATATACCGCGCCCAGCACCAGGCCGGAGGCAGCGAACATGGTCACAAGCGTATTAACCTTAAAGGCACCTAGGAGAATTAAGAACTCACCGACAAAGTTGCCAAGACCGGGCAGGCCTACGCTGGCTGCAGCGAAGAACATAGCGATGGGCGGCAGGGCGCGCATACGGGCATAAAGGCCGCCCATATCATTGAGATTGCGCGTGTGCAGGCGCTCATAGAACTGGCCGGACATAATAAACAGGCCCGCCGCCGATAGACCGTGGGCGAGCATTTGCACGATTACACCCTGCAGAGCCAGGGCGTTAAACGAGTAGATACCGATCAGCACAAACCCCATGTGGGAGATGGACGAGTAGGCGATTAAACGCTTGATGTCGTCTTGGCGCAGGGCCACAAACGCGCCGTAGATGATACCGGCCACGCCAAGCCACATGGCAAGGGGGGCAATTTCCGCACTGGCATTAGGGAAGAACGGAATGGCAAAACGCATCATGCCGTAGGCGGCGGTTTTTAATAGTATGCCCGCTAAATCCACTGAACCGGCGGTGGGGGCTTGGGAGTGGGTATCGGGCAGCCAACCGTGAAAGGGCACTACCGGGAACTTCACGGCGAAGGCGATGAAAAAGCCCAGCATCAAGGTCCATTCAAGGCTTGCGGAGAGTTCGGTTTTAAGGAGCGCGTGGTAGTCGAAGCTGACAATGCCTGTTTGGCTGTAGTGGGCGAACACTAAGCCCACTATGGCCAGCAGCATCAACAAACCTGAGGCCTGGGTGTAAATGAAAAATTTGGTGGCGGCTTGGACGCGGCCTAAACCGCCTGGCACGTTATGTCCCCAGAGGCCCACCAGGAAGTACATGGGCACCAGCATCATTTCCCAGAAGAAGAAAAACAGGAAGAGGTCGATGGCGAGGAAAACACCCACCACTGCGCCGATGATCCACATGAGGTTAAGGTGGAAAAAACCGACGAATTTGGTGATTTCCGTCCAAGAACACAGTACCGCGAGCATGCCCAAGAAACCCGTAAGCATGATCATCAGCAGCGATAAACCGTCGAGGGCCAGGTGCCAGCTAATGCCGAAATGGGGAATCCACTGGGCCTGATATTCAAGCACCCATTTGGGTTCGCCATTGATGAGGCCAGCTAGGCTGAAGTCGTGGCTGAGCCAGATGGTGAGGCTGGTGCCAAACAGTGCCAGCATGGTGGCCAGCGCAATCCAGCGCGGCAGAAGCGTCCCAAAACGGTCGGCTTGCCAAGACAAGAAGCCGCCGATAAAGGGGATTAAGATGAGCCAGGTGAGGATCATTCGACTGGTTCCTAAAAGTTATAAAAAGACGAGGGTGGCCATGACGACCACAGCGCCGATGACTATGGTGGTGGCATACCAGCGCAGCTTGCCGGTTTGCACGGCGCTCAGGCCCAGGTGCGCCGAGCCCACCAGTGCAGGAATAAGCCAGAAGGATTTATCCAGCGGGTCGATGCGCAGGGCACGGCTGATGAGGTTATAGGGCTTGACCAAGAAGAGGTCGTAGAGGAAATCGAAGCCCCAGGCGCTGTACCAAAGTTTGCTCAGCAGTTTGCCAGGCGCAGAGTTGGCCAGGGCGCTCACTAGCTTGCGCTCGCCGATAAATAAGAACCAGGCAATTGCCACACCGGCTAGGGCGATAGCGCCTGAGATCATCTCCACCGTGTGCTTGGCGTGCTCGTCACCTTCAGCGCTGGCGGGCAATACACCGGCCAACGGCGGGTGAATCAGGGCGCCTACAAAGGTTGATAAGACTAACAAGATGCCCAGCGGCAACCAGTAGTCGGCGCCGTGAATGGCGTGGGCGTGGGTGTTTTCTTTGCCGTGGAAGACGATAAAGATTAATCGGAAGGTGTAGATAGAGGTGAAAAAGGCACCCACAACACCCGCCCAGAAGAGTTCTTTGTGGTCGGTGGTGAAGGCTTGCCAGAGGATCTCGTCTTTCGAGTAAAAACCGGCTGTGACAAACGGCAGGGCCGCTAGGGCTGCGCCGCCCACCAAAAAACAGGCATATACAAAGGGGATCTTCTTACGCAGGCCGCCCATTTTGAAAATGTTCTGCTCGTGGTGGCAGGCGAGGATCACCGCGCCGGACGACAAGAAGAGCAGCGCCTTGAAAAAAGCGTGAATCATCAGGTGGAAGATGGCGGGGGCGTAGGCTTTCACGCCGAGGGCCAGAAACATGTAGCCGATTTGGCTCATGGTGGAATAGGCGAGGATGCGTTTGATGTCGGTTTGCACCAGGGCGGCGAAACCGGCTAATACTAGGGTGACAGCACCGACCACACCCACCAGGTACAACACGTCTGGCGTTAATTCAAACAGACCAAAGGTGCGGGCGATTAAATAGACCCCGGCGGTCACCATGGTGGCGGCGTGAATCAAGGCGGATACCGGCGTGGGGCCTGCCATGGCGTCGGCCAACCAGGTTTGCAGCGGCAGCTGGGCGGATTTACCGACGGCGCCACCTAATAACATCAGGGTGGCAAAGGCGAGAGTGGGACTGCCGCTGGCGAAGTGTTTGGGGGCTTCTACTAACAGCGTGGCAATGTGCAATGTGCCTAATTCTTTGAATAACACACACAGGCCGATGGCCATAAACGCATCGCCCACGCGGGTAATGATGAAGGCTTTGCGAGCGGCCAGGCCATTAGCAGGGTCGCGGAAATAAAAGCCGATCAGCAGATAAGAGCACAGGCCCACACCTTCCCAGCCGAAGTACACCGCAACCAGGTTATCGCCCAATACCAGCACAATCATGCTGGCGACGAACAGATTCATGTAGGAGAAAAAGCGCGCGTAGCCGTCGGTTTCACCGCGCATATACCAGGAGGCAAACAGGTGAATTAAGAAGCCGACACCGGTAATAACACCCAGCATGGTCAGGGATAGGCCATCTAGGTGTAGGTTAAATGTAGGCGCAAAGCCATCGATGGACACCCAGGTCCACAGGGGTTGCACAAACACGCCCTTCTCGGGTGTGTGGGTGAGAAAATCGTAACCGGCAATAGCGGCCACCAGGGCCGACAGACCCAGCGCGCCGACGCCTATAACGGCGGCGGCATTTTCGCTCCAGCGGTCGCGGCCAAAGGCCAGCAGCAAAAACCCGATTAAAGGGAAAACTATAGTGAGGTATAGATGGTTCATCCGCGCATCTCGCTGGCTGCATCAACGTCCAGAGACTGGTAACGGCGATAGAGTTGAAGGACTAAGGCCAGGCCAATGGAGGCCTCGGCGGCGGCTAGGGTAAGCACCAGAATAAACATGACCTGGCCGTCCGGCTGTTGCCAGCGGCTGCCCGCCAGCACAAAGGCTAAGGCGGTGGCGTTTAGCATGACTTCGATGCTCATTAACATAAACAGGATATTGCGGCGCACCAGAACACCCGCCAGCCCGAGGCTAAAGAGGATGCCGGCAACCACAAGGCCGTGTTCCATGGGAAGGGTTTGCAACATGGTTTATTCCTTCTCGGTGTCACGGCCAAGGTGCCAAGCGGTCACCATGGCGGAGAGTAACAACATGGAGGCAAGCTCCACAGCCAATACATAGGGGCCAAACAGGCTGATGCCGACGGCTTTGGGACTAATTACGGTGGTATCGAGGGGGTGGTCGGTTTCCAGACCGATACTGCGGCACAGCTCAACTAACAGCACCAAACACAGCAGAGTAGGGCCGATCCAGGTTTTGGGCGTCAACCAGGCTTTCTCCTGGGCGACCACCACCGAACCTAGGTTCAGCATCATGACCACAAACACAAACAACACCATGATGGCGCCTGCGTAGACGATCATCTCCAGGGCCGCCGCGAAGGGGGCGCCCAGAGCAAAGAAAATCATCGCCACCGCCAGCAGGGATACCACTAGATAAAGCAGGGCATGGACTGGGTTGGTGGTGGTTATCACACGCACCGAGGCGATAATCGCGACGGCCGAGGCAAGGTAAAAGGCAAGGGCAGTTCCCACGGTAAATTCCTGAGCTGGCGAGTGTTTAAGGCAACAGACTTTTCACGTTCACAGGTTCCGCCTCGTTTTGCGCGGCGCCCTTGGGCTTGCCTGCGATGGCGAGGCCCGAAACGCGATAGAAGTTGTAGTCGTGGTATTTTCCGGTGCCCGAGATCAACAGGTGTTCTTTCTCGTACACCAGATCCTGGCGTTTAAATTCCGCCATTTCAAAATCCGGGGTGAGCTGGATGGCGGTGGTGGGGCAGGCCTCTTCGCACATGCCGCAGAAAATACAGCGGGAAAAGTTGATGCGGAAAAATTCCGGGTACCAACGGCCATCGTCGCGCTCGGCTTTTTGCAGCGAGATACAGCCCACTGGGCAAGCCACCGCGCAGAGGTTACAAGCCACACAGCGCTCTTCACCGTCCGGGTCGCGGGTGAGCACTATGCGGCCGCGGTAGCGTGGCGGCACATTGGGCATCTGCTCGGGGTAACAAATGGTGTCGCGCTTGCGGAAGGCGTGACAGAACACCATCCACAGGCTGCGCACTTGCGAGAAAACATCTTTTAAAAACTGCAACATAGGGTTAAGTTCCGGCCATTAGGTGGGGGAGTGGAGCAGGAGCACCACCGCAGCGGTCGCCACCAGGTTTACCAAGGTAATAGGCAGGCAGATGCGCCAGCCGAAATCCATAATTTGGTCGTAGCGGGGGCGCGGCAGGGCCGCACGGATCAGGATAAACAGCATGATAAAAAAGGCTGTTTTAGCTGCGAACCAGAAGAACGGCGGAATCCAATCAAAGCCGGACCACTCAAAGGGCGGCAGCCAACCGCCAAAGAACAATACTGAGGCCAGAGCAGATACCAGCACCACGCCCACATACTCACCGACGAAAAACATACCCCACTTAAGGCCTGAGTATTCGGTGTGAAAGCCTGCAGCCAGTTCTTGCTCGGCTTCCGGTAGGTCAAAGGGTGAGCGGTGGGCAACGGCGACCCCTGCGATGGCAAAGGTAAAAAAGCCTAAAAACTGTGGGAACACAAACCAGCAGTTCTTCTGGGCATTGACTATATCGGTGAGGTTGAACGAGCCGGTGATGACCACGATCCCCATCAGAGATAGGCCCATAAACACTTCATAACTGACTGTTTGGGCAGTGGAGCGGATACCACCTAAGAGCGCGTATTTGTTGTTGGAAGACCAACCGGCAAACATCACCGCGTACACCGCAAGGCCCGCCATAGCGAAGAAAAACAACAGGCCGATGTTTAAGTCGGCAGCCACCCAGCCGGGCACTATGGGGATCACAATAAATGCCAGCAGCAAGCCGCTCATGGCGATGGCGGGAGCCAGCCAGAAGGTGAGTTTGTCTACGAACGGCGGCGTCCAGTCTTCTTTGAAGAACATCTTCACCATGTCGGCGGGCAACTGCAGTAAGCCGAAGGGGCCTGCGCGGTTGGGGCCGTAGCGGTCCTGCCACAGCGCCAATAAGCGGCGCTCTACAAAGCTTAAAAAGGCTGCGCAAATGACCACGCCGAATAAAATGATGAAGGCTTTAACGACGGCGAACAGCGCGTCTAGGCCAAAGTAACTCGTCTCTTCCACTTAGGCCCCCTTTAATTCAACGCTAATGCCAAAGCCCACAGGGGGAACGCTGGCGAGAACTGGCAAACCGACCACACCTTCAGCTTGATCTGGGCAGATATGCAGGGGCGCTTGTATGGCGGGGCCTGCGCCGAGCAGATTGACCTGCTGGCCTTGTGATAAACCCAGGCGATTAGCGTCGGCTTGGCTGATGCGCACATAAGGCGTCGCTAGGCGCTCTCGGACTTTTTCTGAACGGCTGGACTGTTCATCGCTGCCGTACAAATGGTACAGCGGCGCAAGCCTTAAGCCCGCTGGCGCTTGGCTGGGCGCTGGGTAATAGGCAGCGGCAGTGGCACCCTCAAATAGGCGCACACCGGAATCACCGGCGCGCAGCTGGCCGCCGATTTCCGCTTGGAATTTGTTCCAGGCAGAAGGCGAGTTCCAGCCCGGCGCCCAGGCAAAAGGAATGAGGGCGGAGGAGTTGGTTGGCCCCGATACACCTTCCATGGAAAAGGCCATGGCGGTATCGGCATCCTGGGGTTGGCGCGGTTCGTGGACGGATACCGCCGCGCGCATGGAGGTGCGGCCTGAGTAGCGGCGCGGTTCGCGAGCCACCTTAGAACCGGCAATACGCAGGTCAGCCTTGGGCGCCGCTTGGGTAATGGTGCGAAGGCTGGGCACGGCATCGGCCACGGCCTGGGTGGCGTCATCCAAGTGCAGCCAGCTGACAGCGGATTTGCTATGGGTGCTGTGCAGGGCGTGTAACCAGCGCCAGCCCTCGCGGATAAGAATGCCGTCTTTGTAGTAACTTGGCTCGAAGACTTGGAAAAAGCGCTGGGCGCGGCCTTCCATATTTACCAGGGTGCCATCGCCTTCGGCAAAGCTTGCGGCGGGCAGCAGTAACTGGGCGGCTTGGGCGGTGGCGCTGCGCTGATGATCCAGCACTATGACGCGCTTGGCGGCTGCCAGAGCTTGATCGACCAGGGCTTTGGGCGCGCGCAGGTAGAGATCGTTTTCAACCACCACCAGGGTATCGGCGGCGCCGGAGGTGATGCGCTCTAGGGCCGCTTCCAGGCTCAGCTCACCGCTGTGGGCGCCTAATAAGGCGCAGCCGAGGCTGTTGGCTTCGCGCAGGCTCAACGACAAGCTGGGGTTTTTGCCGCGCGCTTTAAGGGCCAGTGCTACATTCACTGCCGCCTGTAATAGGCCTTCATCCAACAGCGCGGTGCCGCTGACCACTAAGGGTTTTTCGGCTGCCAGCAGCCCGTCGGCTATCTGTTTGGCTAGTTCAAGGCTGTGTGGGCTTAGGCCCGCAACCGCCGGGGCGGAGGCATCAATGGCATGGGCGACAGCAAAGCCCAATTGGGCCTGTTCGCTGGAGCTGGCGCGGTAGGTAGCGGCCGCTATGTCATCCAAGCGGGTAGCGCCGATGCTGGTAATAAACACTGGGCTCAGGTCGCGCTGGGCGATGTTCTTCAGCGGTGCGGCGTTCCAGGTGGGCACTTTTTTCTGGGCGGCCAGCTGCAACATGCGCGTTTTTGCGGCTTGGCGCAGAGCCAGGGCCACACGCGGTGCGGTTTGGGTAACATCTTCGCCCAGCACCAAAACACCATCGGCGTCTTCGATTTCGCGCAGGCTGGGGTTGTGGGCCAGGCCCTGTTGCAGGGTGCGGGCGACGAATTGGTTGAGTGTTAACTCCTGAGCGCCAAGGCCAAAACTCACCTTATCTTTGCCGACCAATTGGGCGAGGGCAAAGTTGGTTTCCAAGGAGGCGCGCGGTGAGCCTATGCCCACCACCGCCTTGGCGGCCTGCAGGTATTCAGCTGCCAGATCCAGGGCGGCATCAATGCCGAAGGCCTGGCTGCTGTCTTTCACTTCAGGTGCCACAGGGCGGTCGGTGCGGTTGACAAAGCCGTAGCCAAAGCGGCCCCGGTCGCACAAAAAGTAGTGGTTAACCGAACCGTTGTAGCGGTTCTCCACCCGGCGGATCTCGCCGTAGCGCTCGCCTGGACTGGTGTTGCAGCCCACCGAGCAGAGCTGGCATACGCTGGGGGCAAATTGCATATCCCATTTGCGGGTGTAGTGATCGGCGTGGGTTTTATCGGTAAACACACCGGTGGGGCAAACTTCAGTGAGGTTGCCGGAGAATTCACTCTCCAGGTCGCCATCGGCCACGCGGCCAAAGTAGACGTTATCGTGGGCGCCGAACACACCCAGGTCTTTGCCGCCCGCGTAGTCGTTGTAGTAGCGCACGCAGCGGTAACAGGCGATGCAGCGGTTCATCTCATGGTTAACAAACGGCCCCAAGTCCTGGTTGATGTGGGTGCGTTTGCTGAAGCGGTAGCGGCGGCTGTTGTGGCCGGTCATCACCGTCATATCCTGTAGGTGGCAGTGGCCGCCCTCAGCGCAGACCGGGCAGTCGTGGGGGTGGTTGGTCATCAACCATTCCACCACACTTTTGCGAAAGCTCTTAGCTTCGGCTTCGTCGATAGCGATAAAGGTTTTATCTGCGGCGGGGGTCATACAGGACATAACCAGACGACCGCGCGTGTCGTTTTCGTCGTTGTACTGTTTCACCGCGCACTGGCGGCAGGCACCCACGGAGCCAAGTGCCGGGTGCCAGCAGAAGTAGGGAATATCAAGGCCGAGGTTTAAGCAGGCTTCCAAAAGATTTTGGCTGCCGTCTACCTCGTACTGTTTGCCGTCTACATGAATGGTAGCCATTCTTGCGTTTTCACCTATGTTGTACCGGCGCGCCGGTTTGAACTTTTAAATTCTGTGCGAACCGGCTGTGCCGGTTGATGCGGTGCGTTCAAGTGCCCAGGGCTTAGGCCTCGGCGCGGATACCCTGTTTAAAGGCATCCGGAAAATACTTCAGGGCACTTTGCAGCGGCTCCATGGCGCCAGGGGCGTGGGCGCAGAAGGTTTTGCCCGGCCCTAAAAAGCGCGTTAGTTGCTGCAAGGTGTCTATATCGTCAGGCTCACCTTCACCTTTTTCGATGGCTTGCAGAATTTTCACCGTCCAGGGTAGGCCGTCCCGGCAGGGGGTGCACCAACCGCAGGATTCGCGGGCGAAGAACTGCTCTAGGTTGCGCACCACGGAGACTATGTTCTGTTTATTGTCCACCACCATAATGAGCGCGGTACCCATACGGCTACCGGCTTTCATGATGGTGTCGTAATCCATGGGCAGGTCTAAATGCTCAGGCATTAGGAAGTCGGTGGAGGCACCGCCGGGCAGCCAGCAGGTCAGCTCTAAGCCATCCGCCATGCCGCCGCCGTGGGTGTAGAGCAGCTCGCGGGCGCTGGTGCCTATGGGCAATTCCCATAGGCCGGTAATTTTGGCGCGGCCGGAAATGCCGTACATCTTGGTGCCCGCATCCGGGCTTTTGCCTTGGGATAAACCCTTAAACCACTCAGCACCGCGCAGCAGAATCGGCGGGATGTTCATGAGGGTTTCCACATTGTTGACGATAGTGGGCTTACCCCAGGCACCGGCTAATTGTGGGAAAGGTGGCTTGGTGCGCGGGTTGGCGCGGCGGCCTTCTAAGGAGTTGATCAGCGCTGTTTCTTCGCCACAGATGTAGCGACCAGCACCCGTGTGCACAAAAAGCTCGAAGTTAAAGCCGCTGCCTTGGATGTTCTCGCCTAGGTAACCGGCGGCTTTGGCTTGATCAATTGCGGCGTTTAAACGCTCGGCGGCCAGAATGTATTCACCGCGCAGGAAGATAAAACCTTTGCTGGCGCCAATGGCATAGGCAGCTACCGCCATAGCTTCCACCAACTGGTGGGGCAGCTCTTCCATCAGCATGCGGTCTTTAAAGGTGCCCGGTTCCATTTCGTCGGCGTTGCACACCAGATACTTCTGTCCGGCATCCGGCCCCATGGGGATCAGTGACCATTTAATGCCGGTGGGGAAGCCCGCGCCGCCGCGGCCGCGCAGGTTGGAGGCTTTCACTTCCGCCTGCACATCGGTTTGCGCCATGGCGAAGGCTTTTTTTAGAGCGCTGTAGCCTTCTAGGGCTTCATAGTCTTTGATGTCCAACACGGCTTTGCCCGCTTGGGTATAACGCCAAGTGAGCGGGTGAGTTTCGGGGCCTACGTTGCTTAAGCCGAGGTTTACATTTGAACTCATGCGTATTGCTCCAAGACCTGGTTAAGGTTGCTGGGGCTGACATTAAAGTGGGTGTCATCGTTGATCATTAACACCGGGCCGCGATCACAGGCGCCCAAACAGCACACCGGCAGCAGAGTAAAGCGGTCGTCAGAGGTGGTCTGGCCAGGCTTAATGCCCAGTGTGCTTTGCAGTGCGGCATACAGCTCATCAAAGCCGGTGAGAAAGCAGCCGATGCTGTCGCAGACAATAATCACGTGGCGGCCAACCGGCTGGCGGTAGATGCGGTTGTAAAAGGTGGCTACACCTTCAACGTCAGCGGCGGAAATACTCAGCAGCTCAGCGATGAGCGCTATGGCGCCATCGGGCACCCAGCGGCGGTGTTTCTGGACGATTTTCAGGGCGTCGATGGAGGCGGCACGCGGGTCTTCATAGTGATGAATAGCGTGTTCGATCTCGTGGCGCTCAGACTCAGTCAGCGCAAACGGCGCACCGTTTTCGGTGGCAATGAGGGCGGAGTAAGGCGTGCTGGATTGGGAAGAATTAGCGGTCGACATCGGCCATCACAAAGTCAATTGAGCCTAGGTAGGCGATTAAATCCGGGATCATGGAGCCACGGATTACCGAAGGGATTTGTTGCAAGTGAGCAAAACTCGGCGTGCGAATACGCGTGCGGTAGCTCATGGTGCTGTTGTCAGAGGTGAGGTAGTAGCTGTTGATGCCTTTGGTGGCTTCTATCATCTGGCTGCTCTCACCTGCGGGCATGATCGGCCCCCAGGACACAGATAAAAAGTGCGTAATCAGCGTCTCGATGTGCTGCAGGGTGCGCTCTTTGGGCGGCGGACAGGTCAGCGGGTGATCGGCCTTATAGGCACCGGCTGGCATATTCTCTAAACACTGCTTAATGATGCGCACGCTCTGGTGCATCTCTTCTAAACGCAGCAGGCAGCGGTCATAGGCATCGCCATTGTTGGCCAGCGGCACTTCGAACTCGTAATTTTCATACCCGGAGTAGGGGCGCGCTTTACGCAGGTCGAAGTTTACGCCGGTGGCGCGCAGGCCAGGGCCGGTAACACCCCAAGCCAGGGCTTCGTCTTTGGTGTACTGGGCTACACCCACCGAGCGGGTGCGCACAATGGAGTTCTTCACGGCGGCTTTTTCGTACTCTTTTAAGCGCGGTGGCAGCCACTCGATGAATTCGCGTACCAGCCGGTCCCAGCCTTTGGGCAGGTCGTGGGCTACGCCGCCGATACGGTACCAAGCCGGGTGCATACGAAAACCGGTGATGGCTTCGATCACGTCGTAGGCTTTCATACGGTCGGTGAACATAAAGAACACCGGTGACATGCCGCCCACGTCTTGGATATAGGTGCCGAGGTATAACAGGTGCGAGGTGATGCGGAAGAATTCCGCCAGCATTACACGGATGGTTTTCACCCGCTCAGGCACTTCAATACCGGCGAGTTTTTCCACTGCCAACACGTAAGGCAGGTTGTTCATCACCCCGCCTAAATAGTCTATGCGGTCGGTGTAGGGAATAAAGCTGTGCCAGGTTTGGCGCTCGGCCATTTTCTCGGCGCCGCGATGGTGGTAGCCGATGTCCGGCACGCAGTCGAGAATCTCTTCGCCGTCCAGCTGCAACACAATACGGAAGGCACCGTGAGCGGAGGGGTGGTTGGGGCCGAGGTTTAAGAACATAAAGTCCTCGTTCTCGGTGCCCTTTTTCATGCCCCATTCTTCAGGCTTAAATAACAGCGCCTCTTGCTCTAAGTCCTGCTTGGCGGCGTTGAGCCTGAAGGGATCGAATTCGGTCGCGCGGGCAGGGTAGTCCTTGCGCAGCGGATGGCCTTCCCAATAATTGGGCAGCAATATGCGACACAGATGGGGGTGGCCTTGGAAGACTATGCCAAACAGGTCCCAGACTTCCCGCTCGTACCAGTTGGCATTAGGCCAAATGCCCACCACGGAGGGCAGGTTTAGATCGCTGCTGCCGAGGGCAACCTTGATGCGCACATCGCTATTACGCTCGATGGAGATCAGGTGGTAAAACACCGTGAAATCGGCGATAGGCAAGCCGTGTTTGTACTGACGCAGGCGCTCGTCGGCGGCGGACAAGTCGTACAACATAACGTAGGGCTTGGGCAGGCCGCGCAGAAAACGCAGCACATCCACTACAAGGTCGCGTGGCACCCAGAGGGTAGGGGTGTTATCCAGGGTGGACTGGAAGGTAAAGGCTTCGCTGCCAAATTGGCCGTAGAGTTCGGCCACCACGGCGTGTTGTGCGCCGGGTGCAAGCGGTGTCTGGGTGACGGTGTCAGTCATTCGATCAAGTCGCCAAGGAATCGTTAAATGGAGTCGGGGCTGCGCAGTTCAGTTACGGCTATGCGCTCAGCTTGTTTGCGATCTCGCTCTGCTTGCATGTCGGCCCGGTAAACACCCTGCTCACCCACTACCCAGGAGAGTGGCCGACGCTCTTTGCCGATGGAGTCTTGCAGCAGCGTTAGCGCTTGTAAAAAAGCTTCCGGGCGAGGTGGGCAGCCGGGGATATACACATCCACCGGCAAAAACTTATCAACGCCCTGCACCACGGAATAAATGTCATACATGCCGCCGGAATTGGCGCAGGCGCCCATGGAGATCACCCATTTGGGTTCCAGCATTTGCTCGTACAGGCGCTGGACAACGGGGGCCATTTTGATAAAACAGGTGCCCGCTACCACCATCAGGTCGGCTTGGCGAGGCGAAGCGCGAATTACTTCCGCACCAAACCGCGCGAGGTCGTGCGGCGAGGTAAAGGCGGTGGCCATCTCTACGTAGCAGCAGGAGAGACCGAAGTTGTAGGGCCAAAGGGAATTGGAGCGGCCCCAGTTGACTACACCGTGCAACATATCCTCAAGCTTGCCCATAAAAACACTTTTATGGACTTCGTCGGTCAGCGGGTCAGCTACAGTCTGCTGATCCTGCATGGGATATTGCTGGCCGGGAGTATTAAGATTTGGGCGAGTAAGTGTGTACTTCATAACTAGGCTCTACTTGGATTCTTGTGCGCGCAGCTGCTCTTGCTGCAGTCGTCGTCGGCGCAATTGCTCGGGTGCCCAATCCAGCGCGCCTATACGCACCAGGTACACAAGCCCAGCCAATAAAATAACGATGAAGGTAACGGCTTCAGCAAAGCCGACCCAGCCGGATTCGCGCACGGAGACTGACCAGGCAAATAAATACAGGGCTTCAACGTCGAAAATAACGAAAAACATGGCTACCAAGTAAAACTTGGCCGAAAGCCTCAAGCGGGCGCCGCCTTGCGATACTACGCCGGACTCAAACGGGTCGTTTTTAGCCCGACCGGTGGCGCGGCCACCGAGCAACCAGGGGATGCCGAGCATGAACGCGAGTAAGAAAACCACGCCGCCTAAATAGGCGGCGATGGTGAGGTATTCATGAAACTGTGCAGGGGTAAGCGACACGCAAGTGGCTCCGACAATGACATTTCAAACCAAAAAAAAGCCCTCCTGCGGATGCAGGACGCACTTCTTTAGGGCCTAGATAGCCGAAAAGTATACCAAGGCACAAAAGTAACAACAACACGTTCTAATTTGGCGCGGAACTTTTGCTCGGGGGGCGTTTGGGCTAATGGCGAGAGCCGCCAGCAAAAAACGTGCGCGCATCTGTGCAGGCCATGAATGTTGGTTTTAACGGAGGCATGGCGGGAGGCTGTGCCTGGGGGGCGGGCGATGGTGTGCTCAAACCAATGGCCCGGCAACCCCACAGGAGGCGCTATTAATGTGGCGCCTGGTGTAACAAACCCTACACGTCTGAACTAGCAGGGCCCGCGATTTGGCGCTCTCAAACAACACAATTTTAGAATTCTTGAGCGGCTCCGCTTCGGCTGATGCCTATGAAGTCCTCCATGTAGGGAATCTCGGTGTCGCCCCGCCGCAATACCAAGTACAGGATTTTTTGTACCCCCTGCTCGCCAAGCCCTAGGGCTTGAATGGCGTATTCGTCGCTTAATTTGGCGGCCAGCCAATCCGGCAGTGTGCATACGCCGCGCCCTTGAGCTACCAGCAGCAGCATGATTTCTAACGCCTCAAGTGTTGTGTGGGCTTGGGGTTTGACGCCTGCCGGTATCAGAAATTGAGTGAATACATCGAGCCGTTGAATATCCACGGGAAAGGTAAATAAGGTCTGCGCCGCTAAATCTTCCGGGTTGATCCAAGAGCGTTTGGCGAGTGCGTGATCAGGCGCGGTAATTAATTTCAGGGCATATTTAAATACTGGAATATTGATCAGGTGCGGTGCGTGAATGGGATCGCTGGTAATTAACATATCAATTGCGTGCTGCTCCAGGGCCTCCTTGCCGTTAAAGCGAAAACGTTGAATAACATCCAAGTCCACCCCAGGCCAGCGGGGTAAAAATATCTTTAATTGTTGCAGCAACCATTCATAACAGGGGTGGCATTCCATGCCGATGCGCAATTGCCCTTGTCTGCCACAAGCCAGGGCTTTTAGTTGTTGGTCTGCCGCTTCTAAACGCGGTAAAACATCATCACCTGTAGCCAATAAATAGCGGCCTGCGGCGGTTAATTGCAATTTACGGCCCTGCTTTTCCCACAGAGTTACACCGGTTATTTGTTCGAGTTTGCGTATGCTATGGGTCAAAGCGGACTGGGTTAAGTGCAGTTTTTCCGCCGCTGCGGCGAGGCTGCCGGTTTGGGCTAGATTGCGCAGAAGTGTGAGGTGATGCCTCTCAATCATGAATTTGGCTCATGTTAGCGTGAATTTATATCAGTTTTAATCATGCGTTGTGCTAAGTAAAGTTTTTTCAGGGGCCATTGTTTAGGTTGGTTAAAGATTAATGAAGATTTGCAGGCGTGTACTCGAAGTTCGCTATGTTTGAATCAAAACTCATTATTCACTCGGGTGAGTTGAAATGCGTATTGCTCAGCGCTTGTAAAAAATATACCCATGGCTAAACAGTCGCAAAAAACAATTACAGAAATTAGTTAAGGTATTAGCATGATTACAACGCATAATTTAGGGTTTCCGCGCATTGGTGCCCAGAGGGAATTAAAATGGGCTAATGAGTACTACTGGCGGGGTGAGATAACCCAGGCGGATTATTTGTCCCGCACCCACACAATTGCGCTGCAGGCGATGCAGTTACAAATATCGAGCGGAGTGGATTATTTGCCCCTGGGGGATTTCTCATTCTACGATCAGGTGTTGGATACAAGTTTTTGGTTGGGGAATTTACCGGCCCGCAGCGGCACAGGTGGGGCGCTTGATAATTATTTTCGCGCAGCAAGAGGCCGAGCAGCCTGCGCAGAAGGCTGTATTGCTGGTGAAATGACGAAATGGTTTGATACCAATTACCATTACATAGTGCCAGAGTTTACCGCTGATACTGAATTTTCTTTGCAGTTAGATTTTTGGCTGCGGCATTTTAATGCGGCCCAAAGTGTTGATCACTTAAGTAAGCCGGTTATATTGGGCCCGCTCAGTTATTTGTGGTTGGGTAAGAGTAAAGATGGCAGTGAAAAACTAGCCCTGCTAGAGCGGTTAATTCCTGTTTATCGGGATTTATTGGCTGAGTTTGCTGCGCGAGGTTTTGCCTGGGTGCAAATAGATGAACCTATTTTAGCTCTGGATTTGCCTGCGCAATGGGTGGTTGCCTTTGAGCAGGCTTATCATCGTTTGCAGACGCCAGGCATTAAAAGTTTGTTGGCGGTATATTTTGGCGCGCTGCAGGAAAATTTGCGCACCGCCCTGGCGCTGCCGGTGGCTGGTCTGCATCTAGATATGGTGCGCGGCAAAGCAGATTTAACGGCGGCGCTTGATTTATTGCCCGGCCATAAAGTGCTCTCGTTGGGTGTCATTGACGGCCGCAATATTTGGCGCAGCGACTTAAACGGCCTGCTTAATTGGTTAGAGCCTGTGGCGGCGCGGCTCAAGGAGCGTTTGTGGCTGGCGCCTTCCTGTTCGCTTTTGCATGTGCCTGTAGATTTAGATTGTGAGACACAACTAGATGCGGAAATTAAACCCTGGTTGAGTTTTGCCAAACAAAAATTAACCGAATTAAATCTGCTCAAAATTGCTCTGAATCAGGGGCGAGGGGTTATATCGGCCGCGCTTGAAGAAAATAAGCAGGCGCTGGTGCAGCGGCAGCAGTCACAATCAGTGCACAAGCCACACATCCAAAAGGCGCTAGCGCAGAGTGTGAAACAGGGCGTGGATAGACCAACTCCCTACGCGGTGCGGGCTGAATTACAGCAGGCAAAATTTCAATTACCCCTGTTTCCCACTACGAGCATAGGTTCATTTCCGCAGACAAACGAGATTCGCGCCGCGCGCAAAGCATTTAAAAATGGCGTTATAAATGCTGAACAATATGAGGCTGCCCTGGCCGAGCATGTAATCACAACCATTCAAATCCAAGAGGATTTGGGCGTGGATGTGTTGGTACATGGTGAAGCCGAGCGCAATGATATGGTGGAGTATTTTGCAGAATTTTTAGCGGGTATTTGTTTTAGCGAATTTGGCTGGGTGCAAAGTTATGGCAGCCGCTGCGTGAAACCGCCGATTATTTACGGTGATATTGAGCGGCTAGCGCCTATGACACTGCACTGGAGTACTTTTGCGGCCAGTAACACACAAAAACCTATGAAAGGCATGTTAACCGGCCCTATTACACTTTTGCAGTGGTCGTTTGTACGGGATGATCAGCCGCGCGCACGCACGGCATTGCAGCTTGCCTTGGCTCTGCAGGCTGAAATTGCCGACTTAGAACGTGCAGGCGTGCGTATTATTCAGGTGGATGAACCGGCTTTGCGAGAAGGGTTGCCGCTGCGCAAAGCGCAGTGGGATCATTATTTAACCTGGGCGGTGCAGGCATTTAAATTGAGCGTAAGCGCAGTGGCGGATGACACACAAATTCATACGCATATGTGTTATGCCGAATTTAACGATATTTTACCGGCAATTGCCGCTTTGGATGCGGATGTCATTACGATCGAAACCTCCCGTTCTGACATGGAATTATTAACGGCCTTTGGTGAATTCGCTTACCCCAACGCAATTGGCCCAGGTGTGTACGATATTCACAGCCCTAATTTGCCGACTCAGGCCCACATGGAAACCCTATTGCGCAAAGCCTTAGAAACTATTCCGCCGGAGCGTTTATGGGTAAATCCCGATTGTGGCCTTAAAACCCGCGGGTGGCCGGAAACGATAGCGGCGCTACAGACTATGGTGGCTGCAGCTAAAAAATTGCGGGCTGAATATGTATCCGCTGCCGTATCTTAATCTGCCAGAAAAATACGATTTACTCCCCCTCGCCGCATTTATTAACCCGGCATTTAAAAGCCGCCGGGTTAATAATTCTGGCGGTGTTCGTTACAGTGTCTTTACGTTACTACCAAGGCACCAGCAATCAATACACATCATTTCAGACATGCCGTGAATACATCCGTGTAGGCTCGCCAAAAAGATCCCTATTTTTGACGGTCTGAAATCATGTGTATTCATTGCTTCCGTACAGCTAATAAGGGGAGCTGTAGGGGCGCCCTGCATCCACGCTCTCATCCAGTTTTTTGTGGGGCGCCTAGCCAAATTTGCCTTGCCAGACCGTCGCCGCAAGCTTATGTAAGCCCACTGTTAGGTGGAATAAATTTGTCCTGTTGGATTTTTTATTATCGCCATCGTGATAGGTAGAATTTTGCATTACACTGCGCGCCCCAGGCGCGGCCCCTCGCGTCGATTTACCTTACTCATCGTACCAGGAGCTTTATATGCAGCGATTGAAATATGCCTTTTTGGGAGCGGTTTTAGCGGCCCTATATGGCTGTGGCGGAGGCTCGGGTAAACCGCCTCAGGCCTCTTCGAGCAGTTCGTCCTCATCAGGCAAAACTTCTTCATCCAGCAGTAGCTCGTCATCAAGCAGCTCTTCCTCCAGCAGTAGCTCCTCTTCGAGTAGCTCATCCTCCAGCAGCAGTTCCTCCTCAAGCTCGGGCGCCATGGCATTTAATTGCGCGCAATCCAGCTGCGATATTTTTACCGATCAAATGGTGCCGGGCCGAGGCGTGTTGGCGGCATTTGAATGGCTCGCCACCAATACCGGTGGTTATCAATACGAGAACTCAGCAAATTCCCATGTGCAGTGGAGTAAGGTGAGCCTGCCGGATGCCGCCCACAAAGATGTTATTCAAGTGACCTTTAATGCCAATGATCCCAATGAATTGGTCAATGATAATGGTTGGTTTGGTGTGGCGGCGAGCACCACCGAATCTGCCTCTGTAGATTTAAGCGAATTTGCTACCGGCTCTATCAGTTTTGATCTGCGCATTATTCAAAACGGCCAAATTGCGGATAATTTGGATTTTAAAATGGAGTGCGGATACCCCTGTACCTCGCAAGAATTTTGGGTGCCTGACCCTGCTGCGCTTAACGAGTGGAAAACCTATACGTTGCCTATCGCTCGCATGATTGAAACAGGGCTGGATATTAAGCGTGTCAACAATTTATTGATATTAAAACCCTGGTGGGGCAATCAGCGCGGCCAGTATGTTGTGCAGTTGGATAATATTCGGTTGAATAAACAGTTTACACCTGTGCCGTTTGTGCCGCCTGCAGCGCCTGTAAACAGCATTAGTCGCAGCTATTACCAAAATGGCTTGAGTGCGGATAGCTATTTTACAATTGCTAACTCTGCCGATGGCTTGTCGGCTCGATACAGTGAAGTAATCGACGGCACAAATAAAGTAATGGATGTGACCACCCTGGTGGAAAATTTTCCTATTTATTTGGTTACCTATTTGAACAGTGGTGCGCAATATAATTTAGCAGACTACTACTATGGCGATGTCGTTTTTGATTTAAAAGTTGTTGATTATGCAGGCGCAACCGGCGATTTTGAATTTGTCGCCAGTTGCGGTGGCCGTTGCCGCCATGTGCCGAATTATAATCTGGGCCACCCAGCGGAAGGTATTTGGCATACCCTACGCGTGCCAGTTAAGAATCTTGTGGCGAATGGTTTGGAATTATCGCGTATTCACAGTGCCTTTAATTTGCAGTTATTTGGCCAGAGTAAAGCTGGTTTGCACGTACAGGTAAATAATGTGCGCTGGGAATACAACGCGAGCAGCGGCAGCAGTTCAAGCAGTTCAAGCTCATCGGGCGGGCAGAGTGCCGCGTTTAATTGTTCCGCCGATGTGTGCGATCTATTTAGGGATCAGCCTTTATTAGGCCGAGGCCTATTGGCTGATTTTGAATGGAAGGCCAATGGCACCGGCGGCTATCATTTCCAAAGTGCCCCAGATGCGCATGTGCAGTGGCGCCTGGTGGATACATTTGACTCCGTACATAACACTGCTATCGAAGTGACATTTAATGCGAATGACCCCAGTGATCTGGTTGACGATAATGGCTGGTTCGGCATAGCTGTGGGTAATACGGAAAATACCACTGCTGATTTAAGCGCTTATGCTGATGGCGCCATCAGTTTTGATATGCGCGTGGTTAGAAATGGCCAAATTACCGATAACTTTGATGTGAAAATGGAATGTGTGTACCCCTGTACATCTGAAGAATTTTGGGTGCCTGATGGGGCAAATATCTGGCAGTGGCAAACTCATACACTGTCAATTAAGCGTATGATCGAAACCGGCTTGGATATTAAAAAAGTCAATAATTTATTAATTTTCAAACCGGGCTGGGGTAACCAGCGGGGCCAATATGTGGTGCAGTTGGATAATATTCGTTTGCTAAAAAACTATGTGGCGCCAAGTGTGGCCGTGCCTGCAAAGCCTCTTGAAAATAAAACACTATATTTTTACCAAAATGGTGTGACTGCCGGTAACCGAATCTATATTGCCAACACGGCCGATGGCTTGGGGGCGAGTTTTAATCAGATAACCGATGGCAGCTCAACGGCGATCGACCTGGTAACCAATATCAATAACATGGGGCTTTATCTTTTTGCCGGTGATGAGCTTTATCAACGCCAAAATCTTTGGGACTTTTACCATGGCAATGTTGTATTTGATTTGCGTGTGCTTAATTATGCAGGCAATACTAATGCACTAAACTTCACTGTTAACTGCGGCGGCCGTTGTCGCAATGTGCCCAGTTTTACTGTTGGTCATCCTGAGGTGGGGAGTTGGTTTACCTATAGAATTCCGGTGAAAACACTGGTGGAAAACGGCGTGGATTTAACACGGGTAACGAACAGCTTTATGCTCACTCTGGCGGGCACTAGTCAGCCGGGTGTGCATGTGCAGGTGAATAATATTCGCTGGGAATCGCTCTCGCCTTAAAGAAATTTTGTATATCCCCGCACCATAAAAAAGCCGAGCAATTGCTCGGCTTTTTTATGGGCTAGGGTGACGCTTTAATAAGGTGTTTTATGGGCGCGCTTGCGAGTAAACCAAAACCAAGCTGCGCAGACACCTATTAAATCCCATAACCCTATAGCGCCTGCTGTTGTGGGTGAAGTAGGTTCGACGGTGGGTGAAGTAGGCGTCGTCGGTGGTATGACCACGGGGGGTTCTATTACGGGAGGTGTAACTACTGGCGGGGTTACAACCGGCGGTTCAATAACCGGGGGCGTAACGACGGGAGGCTCAGGTGTAACCTCTAGGGCTTTGGCAAAGGTTGCGTCGGCTTTTTCCTGTTGTGTGCTGGGCGCTGCTATATAGAGCTTAAAATCCCGGTGCATTAAATATTGGCCTGGCACATTGTAGCTTTCATAGGAGGCCCAATTGCCATCGGCCAAGCCGTTGCGCTGGTAAAAAGTGGCATCGGCTTTAAAGGTGGCGGAATTATCATTGGGTTGTAAATAGGTTTGATAATTGTAGTGGCGCAAATAGCGCTCAGGAAAATTTACCGATTGCAGAGAAATACCCTTGGGGTCGGCAAGGCCGGGAACTACCTTCCAGCGGGAATCCTGCGCGTTGATGAAACCCTCGTCAATCGAGCAGACAAAATCTGCATGGCCTAAATAATAATTGCGAAAGCTATAGGATTCTAAACGGGTGTAATCGCCGGTAAAGGGCGTACTTTCTTTTAATACAGTTAAATGGCGAACAAAACCGGACAAACGGGGTAATTCAGTTTTTGCGCTCCAGGTTTTTAAATCGCTGCTATCGCTGTAATAATATTTTTGCGGATTGCAGGCGTAGCAGTCGAATAAAATCCGCCATTTATTATTATCCAACTGCAGCAGCGATGGCCCTTCATTGCCGCTGCCCCAGCCCGCCCAGTTGCCTGTGCCTTTAACACTATAGGGGCCGCTAAGTGACGTTGCAGTGGCGTATTCAATATATTTGCTGGTTTCGTTTTTCACCATGGCGTGGTAAGTATCGCCAATTTTAGTAATAAAGGTGTCGATGTAATTAGGCGATAAACCCTGCAGGGCGACGGGCGCTGACCAAGCAGTAAATTGATTATTTTGCGCTTTAATTAGACTGGGCGTGAAGTTACCGCCATCGGTGGATTTACGCAGGGAGACAATAATATTGATCGAACCGTCGGAATCTACAAACCATTCTGGCGCCCAGCTTTCCGTTAAATTAGCCACGGGGATGGTGTAGGTGTGAGAAAATTGCCAATTCTCGCGATCAGTACTTACGGCAAAACCAATAGTATTAGCGGACCAATTGGTGGTGTAGGTCACCCAATATTTGCCGTCTTTGGCGCGCATAATACTCGGGTCGCGAATTAAACCGCTGGGCGGCGTAAAGGCGGGGCCTTTAATTAAACTGTAGTCGGTGCCGTTATCCGATTCGTACACATACATGTTGGATTCACTTTTATTGGTGAATGCCGTCATGGTGTAGGTGCTGGCAAAACTGGCTGGGGCTAGGCATAAAATGGCTAAGCAGAAAGAGGTTAGGCAGAAAGAGGCTAAGCATAATGTGGCCAAGCCTAATAAGCGGTGTGCCAACCATCGACAGGCGGCAATCGGGATTTGGTGATACGTAGGCAATGGGCGAACTCGGCTGCGGGTGGGCATAACAAGATTCCACGGAGGTGAATAAATTAATCTTATTATTCACCTTCCCAGCTTTAAATCTGCCTACGAGGCCGCAGAAGCAGCAGATGATCGAGCGACTGGGTAGGTATTCCCACGCGGAGCCTGGGAACGAGTTTATCCGAGATTTTCCTTCCCTCTCGTTCCCACGCTCTGCGTGGGAATGCCCATCGTCCCCGGATTACGCTTCGCTACATCCGGGCTACCTGCGTGCAAAAAAATTAGGCGAACTCCTTCACCACCGCTAAAAACTCATCGCCATATTTTTTTAATTTATTATCGCCCACCCCGCTAATTAACCCCAATTGGCGCAAATTCTGCGGTTTTTTGCGCATGACTTCTTTTAACGTACTATCGTGGAATACCACATAAGGCGGCACGCCAGCGCTATCGGCCAAGCGTTTGCGGCAGGCGCGCAGGGCGTACCAAAAGGGTAATAAATGGCTGGGTACCTCCTCGCCCTTGGTTTTACCTGTGGGGGTTTTCTCCTGTTTAGCGCTGGGTAATTCCTGGCGCAGTAATAACGTACTTTCGCCGCGCAAAATAGGCCTGCAGCTGTCATTTAAGCGCAGGCTGCCAAAGCCTTCAGTATCTACATCAATAAAACCCCGCGCGGTTAATTGCCGCAGTACCGAGCGCCATTGAGTTTCTGTCAGGTTTTTACCTATACCAAAAGTGGATAATTCATGGTGCTGGTATTGTTTTATTTTTTCCGTGGCCTCGCCGCGCACAATATCAATTATATGTTGGGAGCCAAACCGCTGGCCGCTGCGGTAAATGGTTGAAAGCACTTTTTGCGCAGGTTCAGTGGCATCCCAGCTTAAAGGCGGCGCTAAACAATTGTCGCAGTTGCCGCAGGGCTCTTTTAATTCATCGCCAAAATAACCTAAAAGTGCCTGGCGGCGGCAGCTGGCCATTTCACACAGCGCGAGCATAGCGTATAAACGCTGTTGCTCCTGGCGGCGAAATTGTTCATTGCCTTCGGATTTTTCCGCCATTTGGCGCAATTTAATAACGTCTTCAAAACCGTATAACAATAAAGCTGTAGCCGCTTCGCCGTCGCGCCCGGCACGGCCAGTTTCTTGATAATAGGCCTCGATACTTTTGGGCATATCCAAATGCGCAACAAAACGCACATCCGGTTTATCTATGCCCATGCCAAAGGCGATGGTGGCCACCATAATGACCGCGTCGTCACGCAAAAAACGCCGTTGATTTTCTTCGCGCACATTTAGCGGTAAACCGGCATGGTAGGGCAGGGCGTGGTAGTTTTGCTCTCTTAACCACTCAGCCGTTTTATCCACTTTATCGCGGGATAAACAGTAGACAATACCGCTATTGCCCTGCTGCTCTTTTTTCAAAAAATTTAATAATTGTACGCGCGGCCGATCTTTTAATTCGATGCGGTATTGAATATTTGGGCGGTCAAAACCGCCGATAAATTGCTGGGCTTGGCTTAGATGTAAACGGTCGATTATTTCCTGTTGGGTGCGCGGGTCTGCCGTGGCGGTGAGGGCAATGCGCGGCACCTGGGGAAATAAACTGGCCAGCATATCCAGTTTTAAATAATCCGCGCGGAAATCATGGCCCCACTGGGCCACACAGTGGGCTTCATCTATTGCAAATAAGGATAAATGGCAGTGGGCGAGTAAATCTAACGTGCGCTGTTGCACCAATCGCTCCGGCGCCACATAGAGAATTTTAATAGCGCCTGCTAACAGCGCATTTTCCATTTCAAAAAAAGCTTGAGCGCTTAAAGTGGAATTAATAAAACCCGCATTCACGCCCAGGGCGCGCAGGGCTAATACCTGGTCTTGCATTAGGGCGATTAAGGGCGATACCACCACCGCGACGCCAGGGCGGGCCAGGGCGGGTATTTGATAGCAGAGGGATTTTCCGCCGCCGGTGGGCATCACCACTAGGGCATCTTCGCCCGCCAGCAGCGCTTGAATAATATCGGCCTGTTGGCCGCGAAAGGCGCTGTAGCCAAAGGTGTGCTGCAAGATATAGTGGGCTGTATCCATGGTGCTTAAATTTTAAACAAAGGCGATGCAATTGGCCGCCGATTGTACGGGGATTGCGTACCCCAGGCCAGGCAAACCCAATTCCCGCACGAAATAAGGGATTAATTCCCTGCGGGTAAAAATCAGAAGCGTGAACTCGTGCCGCAAGCTCAATCACAGCCAGGGATTTAACCCGCTTATATCCCACCCTAGCGCTTGGTTTTAATAAGAATATCGGCTAGTGTTCAGCAACTCTCTTACGGGCATGACACAGATGAATACACCTCTATTTATCCTGGGAATTGATGTGGGTTCTACCACTGTCAAATTGGTAGCCATTCGGGCGCAGAATTTGGAAATTGCCTGGAGTTGTTATCAGCGCCACGAAACCCGCCAGGCGGAAAAAGTATTGGAGCTTTTAGAGCGCGTGTGTGCAGAGCTGCCCGAATTGGCGCTCACGCAAACGCCCTTATTCATCACCGGCTCAGGCGCAGGCCCCATTGCGCCGCATATCAACGCCAAATTTATTCAAGAAGTGAATGCGGTCACCATGGCCGTAGAACATTTACACCCAGATGTAGGCAGCGTAATTGAATTAGGTGGCCAGGATGCCAAAATAATTATGTTTAAAACCCAAGAGGACAGCGGCGAAAAACGCGCAACTACCTCTATGAACGATAAATGTGCCTCAGGCACCGGCGCTACTATTGATAAGTGTTTTATTAAAGTAGGCATGCCGCAAGATGAAGTGGCTAAATTAGTTTTTAACCCCCATAAATTACACCACGTGGCCGCCAAGTGCGGCGTATTTGCCGAAACCGATATAGTTAATTTGGTAAAAAGTGGCATCCCCGCTGCCGAAATTATGTGCTCCCTGGCCGATGCTATTGTGGGGCAGAATTTATCGGTATTAACCCGCGGCAATACCTTAAAACCGAAGGTTTTATTATTGGGCGGCCCCAATACCTATTTGCCTTTTTTGCAGGCCTGCTGGCGCTACCGCATCCCGCAAACCTGGGAGGAGCGCGGCTTTAATTACCCCCGTGATGTTCCCATCGAAGAATTAATTTTTGCACCTACTAATGCTGAATATTACGCCGCCTTTGGCGCGGTATTATTTGGCCGCCATGAAGAAAATATCACACCCTGTAGCGGCCTTGAGCCCTTGGCATTTTTTATAAAAGAAGGCCGCAAGGCTCAATTGGGTGATCAAGCGGGGCCCGCCTTAGTTAAGTCAAGCACTGAGGTAGAGGATTTTTATCGTGCCTATACCTTGCCGAAGTTTGAACCCATTAATCTGCGCAGCCATATTGCTAACAACACCCAAGCCCTTATTGAAGGCTATATTGGCCTGGATGGTGGCTCCACTTCCAGTAAATGTGTGTTGGTGAATGACGACGGCGAAATTCTGCAAAAAGTCTATCAGCTCTCCAAGGGCAACCCTTTGGAAGATATGAAACAAATGTTTTTGCAGCTAAATACCTGGGCCGAGCAGCAGGGCTGTGTATTAAAGGTTAAGGGTTTTGGCGTGACCGGTTATGCGGGCGATGTAATGGAAGCGGCATTAAAAGCCGATGCCAATGTGGTAGAAACCGTTGCTCATATGAAAAGCGCCCAGCAGTATTTCCCTGATGTGGACGTAATATGCGACGTGGGCGGGCAGGATATTAAAGTCCTGTTTATGCAAAACAAGGTGATTAAAAATTTCCGCCTCAGTAATTCCTGCAGTGCCGGTAACGGCATGTTATTACAAGCCATGGCGGATCAATTTGGCGTGCCCGTCACCGAATATGCCGACCGCGCCTTTAAGGCGGATTTATCGCCCAAATTTAGCTATGGCTGTGCGGTATTTTTAGACTCTGACCGGGTGAATTTCCAAAAAGAAGGCTACAACGGCGAGGAATTATTAGCAGGCCTTGCCTTGGTGTTGCCGAAAAATATTTGGCAATACGTAGTGCAAATTCCGCGTATGGCGGAGTTGGGCCGCGTATTTGTTTTGCAAGGCGGCACGCAAAAAAATATGGCAGCGGTAAAAGCGCAGGTGGATTACATCAAAGAGCGGGTGCCCAATGCTGAAGTATATGTGCACCCGCACACGGGTGAGGCAGGTGCATTAGGTGCTGCATTTGAAGCCATTCGGGTGGTAAAACGCCAGGGCCGCAGCCGTTTTATTGGTTTAGATGAAGCTATTAATTTGCGCTACACCACGCGCAATGATGAAACCACCCAATGCCACTTTTGCGCCAACGATTGCTCGCGCACCTTTATTGATGCGCATATTAGCGAGACGGAAACCGCCCGTTATATCTCCGGTTTTAGCTGTGAAAAAGGCACAGTGGAAGACCACGATGCCCTGAAAAAACTTAACAAACAGCGCCGCGAGCGCATGGTGGCCTACCCGAATTTAGTGGACTACGAGGCTACCTGGTGTTTTAAACGCTTATATAAAACTCAGCCGCTGCCAGAGGCGGGCAGCCCCGTGCAGGATGTGCAGATTAAAAAAACCTTTTTAGGCGGTGTTAAACATGTGCCCGTTGAGCGCGGCTTTGTGCGCTCCGATAGTGCCGTGCAGAGCGCACGCGAGCAACTGCGCATCGGTATGCCCAAAGCCTTAAATATGTGGAGTACAGGGCCATTTTGGCGCGCTTATTTTGAAGCCCTCGGTATTAAGCCGCGTAATATTGTATTTTCCGACGATACCAGCGAGGAAATGTGGCAGGCCGGTGGTAAATACGGCTCCATAGACCCCTGTTATCCTGCTAAGGTTGCCCAGGCGCATATCCACAATTTATTATTTGTTCACCACGAAGATAAACCCCTCAATTTTATATTTTTCCCCTCGCTTACCCATATTCCTACTTTTGTTGAGAGCGTGATGGATACCGCCTGCTGCCCCATTGTGGCAGGCACACCTAAGGTGATGCAGGCGGCGTTTACTAAAGAGCAGGATTATTTTGCCGCCCGCAATATTATTTACCTGGACCCCGCCTTAAGCCTCAATGAGCCGCTGCTACTGAAACATAAAATGTGGCAAACCTTTGCTGAATATTTAAATATCACCGAAGATGAAAATAACTTCGCTGTGGATGAAGCCTTTAATGCCTGGCATTATTTTGACCAGCATATGCAGGCTAAAGGCCGTTTGATTTTAGATGCGGTGGCTGAACAAAATCGTATCGCATTATTAATGATTGGCCGCCCTTACCATAACGACCCAGGCTTAAACCACAGTGTGTTGGAAGAATACCAGGCCATGGGGTACCCTATTTTATCCATGCGCTCTATCCCTAAGGATAAAGACTATTTAGCCCCCTATTTTGCTGAAGACTTAAAACTTGGCCATGTAACATCGCCACTGGATATTAGCGACGTATGGCCGGAAAACTACAGCGTGAATTCCGTGCAAAAAGTCTGGGCCGCCAAATTTGCCGCCCGCCACCCTAATGTAGCGGTGCTGGATTTATCCAGCTTTAAATGCGGCCATGATGCGCCTACCTATGGCTTAATTGATCGCATCATAGGCGCCAATAATTCGCCTTATTCCGCCTTGCATGATATAGACGCCAATAAACCTTCCGGCTCTATTAAAATCCGTGTGAAAACCTACGGCTACACGCTAAAGCTGAATGAAGAAAAATTAGAAGACGATGGCAAACTAAAAAAACAGGCCCATTTGGAGCAGGTGAAACAGCGTATGTTTGCCTTGCAACAAGCGCCGGAAAAAATCCGCAACGATCCATTAATTATTGCTGAGCTGGAAAAATGCCGTCAGGAACTTGCCCAGGCAAAAGCCCAATACGCCGCCAACGATCAAAGTGCACCGGTTAAATCCATGGTCGAAGTGGTTACCCCTCAATTAATTGCCGCCGTTGAAATTGACTAGGAGCTTGTTATGAACGCACCCTTAAAAGATCCTGCCCACGAACCCAGCGCCGCTGAATTCTTACAACAATTAGACGCCCAAATAACGCCTGCAGCCCAGGCGGCGCCTAAACATTGGTTTGATGAGGTGCCCTCAACTTTTACCGGCGCCCAGCGCGCCCACACCACTATTTTGCATGCCGGGCTTACCATGGCCCACGATTTATTTATTCAATCAGCTTTTCGCGGCTTGGGTTATAAGGTGCAGGCGATGGAAGTGCCGGATAACGATGCTCTGCAGTACGGGCGCGAATTTGGTAATCGCGGCCAGTGCAACCCAACCTATTTTACGGTGGGCAATTTAGTGAAACATTTAAAAGCCCTGCAGGAGGGCGGCATGGCCAAGGAGGACATAATTAACAATTATATTTTTGCCACCGCAGGCTCCTGCGGCCCCTGTCGTTTTGGCACCTATGTCACCGAATATAGAAAAGCCCTGCGGGATGCCGGTTTTGAAGGTTTTAGAGTTCTTTTATTCCAGCAAGCAGGTGGCATTAAACAAGCCACCGGGCAGGAAATGGGCCTTAAAATCGATGCACAGTTTTTCTTAACCATGGTGCGGGCTATTTTATTAGGCGATGTATTAAACGCCCTGATGTACCGCATTCGCCCCTATGAATTAGAGCCTGGCCGCACCGATGCGGTAATTAATAACGCCAAACAACGTCTTGCCCGCGCCTTTGAAACCCGCAGCGGATTTATTAAAGCTCTCTGGCAAACTCGTAAAGAAATCGCTGCTATTCCAGTGGATTATTTGCGAGTAAAACCCAAGGTGGCCATTATCGGTGAATTTTGGGCCATGACTACCGAGGGCGATGGCAACTATAAAATGCATCGCTTTTTAGAGCAGGAAGGCGCCGAGGTTGATATTCAGCTGGTGGTTAACTGGGGCCTGTATTTACTCTGGGGTGCCCAATACGATTTAGCCGAACGCGCCAAATTAAAAGGTGTGGATAAGGGCATTAATAAAGGTGCTGCAGAAAACGGCGGCAGTAAATTTGCGCTTGAAGGCGTTAATGTGGCGAAAAAACGCTGGATGCTCAAAGGCGCCGAATATTTTATGCGCGGGGTATTTTATACCTACGCCAAAATATTAGGCCTTAAGGATTACCACCTGCCGGATATGAACTTTATCGCGCAAATAAGCCATGCTTTTTACGATAACAACCTGCGTGGCGGCGAAGGCCATATGGAAGTGGGTAAATTGATTCATAACGTGGTGGATCAAAAAGTAAATATGACGCTGAGTATCAAACCCTTCGGTTGTATGCCTTCAAGCAGTGTTTCCGATGGTGTGCAATCCTTAATTACCGAGTTATATCCAGCGGCGATATTTTTACCCATAGAAACCAATGGCGATGGCGCGGTGAATGTGTATAGCCGCGTGCAAATGCAATTATTCAAAGCCAAACAAATGGCCCAGCGCCAGCAGGAAGAAACCCTGGAGCAATTAGGTATTACGCCTGAAACACTCAAAACCTGGGTAGCCCAACACCCAGAAGTCACTCGCGCCTCCCACCGCAGCCCCCACGTAGGCGCCTGCAATGCTTTGGATACCTTGCATTATTTAGCTAATTGCCAACAAAAATCCTGGCTGGCTCGCACCAGCGAAGCCCTAATAACTAGCTGGGGCAAAGCCGCCCGCCACAAAGCCCACGCCATTGCAGCCGTAGAACGCGCCGCGCAGGATTTTAAAGACCGCAAACACACCGCCGCCTCGGCAGTTAAATTTGTAGAGGTGAGTTAGTTTTGCCGCGCCGCTTTTATTTGTATTCCACGCTTGGTTGTCATTTGTGTGAAGAGGCGGAAGCTGTGTTGCTGCCGCTTCTAAATGAGGCCCAGATGCTCGGCGTGCCGATTGAAATTGAAGTGATTGATATAGCTGAGGAAGGCTTAATTGATACTTACGGAGTGCGTATTCCGGTGTTGCGCTGCGAACAATCCGGGGTCGAGTTGGATTGGCCGTTTGATTTGGGGCAGGTAAGGGGTTTATTGTTGGGGTAGGTGGGGCAGTTATGCCCAACATTCGAATGCAGAAGCTCACATCAAACTAAACTGCCAAGATTGCTGGGCATTACCGCCCAGCCTGCGGGCTTGGTGCGCCATGGTTTTACTTTCAAGCGTTACCCGTTATTGCTTGTGGCGCAGCGAGTGTAACATCTGCCTGGGCGTCCGGTCCCATATTCGAAGCAAAACTGAACACAATTAGGGGCAATCTTTAAGTCATTACCTTGACCGCCTTCAAAAAAAGAATGATTTTTTTCGGTTTTGCCACAGCTCAAATATAGAGGGGCTGCAGTCAGTGTTCTGTCGACGAAATTATCTTTCTGAAAACATATTGGTTCTATAATCTGCAGAGAAGAAAAGCTAAGGTTTGACTGTTGAGTGCTTCTGTTTGGAAAGGTGGTTTCCATTGCCGAAGTTGGTATCGCTTGCATTCCAAAGAGAAGGGTGGCTAAAAGTACTTTATTTGCTGTGTTCATGGTGTGCTCCGTGTGTGTCCGAGGTTTGTGCTAAGTGAGAACTCTAATTAAGTTTTCTATTTTCGTCAATGTGAAATTTTTAATAAAGCGCATGAGCTCGTTAGTGCGGTCAATCGTCGTAGGTTGGGTTCGCGAAGCAACCCAATAAGTCTTTCGCGGCGGAGAATTATTATCGTGAACGGCGAGACCGAAGTCGCAAAATGGTGGGTTGTCGCTTCGCCCCGAATCCGCCTGTTGGTTTTTTGGCTGTAAAATCGCCCTTCCCTGAGAGTTTTTGGATTGGAACGAAAGTGTGAAAGTAAAAAAATTTTAATGTCCAAATGATATTTGGTCTGCGCAAATGTGTTTGAAGCCCCATATATTGGCTTATTACCAGTTCATAGTTCTTACGCTTAATTCGCTATTGGTAGCATTATTCCTCGGTTTGGGGGTGCCTCTGATTGTTGTTTTGCGAAGTCTGTTGCTGCTGTTTGTTATTCTGTTGATTCTCTCTCCCTTTGTAATGCTGGTGATTTACTCTGTTTTTCGCAGGAAATTACTAGTTTGGTGGATTTCAATGATTGGTAATTTTCTGATGGCTTTTTGGATTGGCTTTTGATGTGTGTCTTTTGGGGCGATTATTGATGAGGGCGAATCGTCCATGATTATCGATCATTTATTATTTGCTATGGTAATAACGGTTTTAAATTTAATTTATCTTCTGGGGAGTCGGCAACGCGAAACCCGTATTAATTAAACAGGTAGGAAGTGGTAATCGTCTTAGCTTTGTAACGTGTAAGGTGGATCAATCGTAGGGTGGGTTCGCGAAGCAACCCACCATTGTTCTCGCAGCCGAGGATTATTATAGTGAGCTGCAAGATCGAGGTTGCGAAGTGGTGGATTGTCGCTTCGCTCCGAATCCACTCTACGTAATTTAAAAACAAAACCCTCGTTGCCAGTTAAGCCTGGGTGAATTAATACATTTCCCGATTTTTATCTGGTTCGCGGCGGCTTGCGCTGCACCTGAATTACGCTTGCCGCAATTAATTGCCCGGAGGGCTCGGTTGCGTGAAAGTGATGTTGATACCTCGGTATTAAAGCTGCTGCGATAGCAGTGCCGCATTAGTGGGTATTTGTGATTAGAGACCAGAAAAAATCAGTCAAAACTGGTGATGCACGAAGTGCCCCAGGGCACGGGTAATTTTTTTAAGCCACCCACTGATAGTACGCCAGTCGAATAAAAAGCAAAACGCCCCGCATTCTTTACTGCGACCACAAAATAACCGTAAGAAACATCGCCATCTAGGCTCTTTCCGCTGAGTTTTGCTTGAGTGATTGCGTCTATAAACGCTTTTTGACCAAAGTCGAATGGGTCGTAATCCTTAGGGGCAACCTTTGCGATTTGGTTGCCTATTACGGTTCCAGGTTTTAGATGTTTGCTATCGCCGTCGTGATAAAAATAATAATTGGTGCCCAGCTCACTCACGACCAAAGTGCAACCATTAACGCCACCTGTAATTACTAAGGTACCATCTGGCACCCCTTTAGGTACGCATACATAGCCTACACCCCGCTGGAGCCAGGGGTAAAAATAATCCGTGCCGGATTCGCTTTGCTGGGCTTTTAGATCATAAAATCCCGTTACTATTTGAGTGCAGGTAATTTTGCATTTACCTCCTTCCACAAGATCGCCTGCATCTTTGAAGGAGCCCGGCATGGGGCCGGTACGGTAAACATTGCGTTCGCAGCTGGTTTTTGGATTGGCGCGTAAGTTGCTCAATGACATAATTGAAGTCTCGACGAGGGTTAGAAAGCCGTCAGCCGCCTGTGGAATCGAGTCCAACTCGCAACACAACCAGACGCCCTGTAATGACATGAAAGGGTGTGCAAATTAACATACTGTGTGAGCTAATAAGAGGGGGCTTTGTTATTAACTGGTAAACTGGATCAGTTATGGGGTGGATCCGCGAACCAGTCCGCCAATGCTTTTGCAACGGGGGATTATTGTTGGAGCGGCGAGATAGTTGTTGGAAATGGTAGATTGCTGTTCCGGTCCGAATCCGCTCTACGAATTTATATGCCGTAAGAATTTATTAATATCAATGAATCAGGGATCGCTATGTATTTTGCTGACTCATTTCGCCTATGGAGAATAATAAATGATAAAGGTATTTGCCATAGGCAATTATCGCTCCCTTAAAAACATAGTTGCCACTATGAGCGGCCTTAACCTTGTCACTGGCGCAAACGGTAGCGGCAAATCTAATTTATACAAAGCTTTGCGCCTTTTATCTGAGGCGGCCAAAGGTAATATGATTGCGTCTTTGGCGAATGAAGGAGGGTTGGGGAATATCTTTTGGGCTGGCCCCGATTCATTTAGTAAAGACATGAAAACAGGTAACGCGCCTATTCAGGGAAATGCGCGCAAAGCCAATTCGCGCTTGCACTTTGGTTTTGTGGCAGAAGGGTTCGGTTATGCAATTTCACTAGGATTGCCGCCTCCGCCAGATTCGGACGACCCAGATCCATCCATGTTTTATTTAGACCCAGAAATTAAACACGAATGTATCTGGGCTGGTGATTATTACCGGCCAGCAGCCAGCTTGGTGGAGCGCGCAGGCCCAATGGTTAGGGTGCGCGTTGGCAAAAAATGGCAGGTGTATACCCCGCATTTAAACACCTACGACAGTATGCTCAGCGAAATCGGCGACCCGATTGCAACGCCGGAGATTCATAAAATAAGGCATATTATTCGCAGCTGGCGCTTTTACGATCAATTTCGTACCGACGCACATTCCATTATTAAAATTCCCCAAATCGGCACACGCACTCCCGTATTGGATCACGACGGCCACAACCTGGTGGCGGCGCTGCGTACCATTTATGAAATTGGCGATAGGGAGGCTTTGTTTGAATCCATAGCGGATGCCTTTCCCGGTGGCAGTATTGGTTTTAGCGCGGACAGTGAGAATCGCTTTACGCTGGAATTTTATCAGCAGGGTTTGTTGCGCCCGCTTAAGCAAGCTGAATTATCCGACGGCACCCTCAGGTATTTATTATTAATTGCCGCCCTGTTAACCCCTAGGCCACCGTCGCTTTTGGTGTTAAATGAGCCAGAAACCAGCCTGCATCCCGATTTATTACCCGCACTGGGGCGGTTAATTAGCAAGGTTGCGAAACAAACTCAAGTTTGGGTGGTATCTCACGCCTCGCGTTTGGTTGCTAATTTGGAGGGCAATAGTGACTGTAATTCAATTCACATAAACAAGGAGTTGGGTGAAACACATATTTGTGGCCAGGGATTATTAGACGCACCACCTTGGCATTGGCCGGGTTAATATGGGTGGCTTATGGTTAAGCTTAAAAGGCTTGCTGCCTAGCCATAATCCTGCGTGAAACCCCTTGTTTCTGCTTCATTTAAAATATATTAGGACTAAATAATGTACTCATTTCGTTGCGGATTAATTTTTCTCTTGGCTATTTTAAGTGCCGCCTGCGCGCAGGTAACTCAAACACCCAAAACGGCTAATACACCGCCGGTTTTATCTGTGGATGGCTATGAAGCATTTATCGTCAAATCGGCACTTGTGGGGCAGGATTATCGAATTCGGGTGCGCACCCCTGCCAGTTATGCAACCAACCCCAATAAACGCTATCCAGTAGTGATTAAAATCGATGGTCAGTGGGATTTTGGCTTGCTCGCCGGTGCCTATAACTGTTTGTATTTCGACGGCCAAATGCCGGAGACTATTTTTATTGGTATTGATTGGAATGTTGCGGATTCTATGGTGCATCCCTTAAGAGCGCGGGATTTGTCCCCCGTTGCTCTGCCGCAAATCCCCAATAGTGGCCAAGCTAAGGCCTTCGTGCAGGCTATCGCCGAGGAAATTCTTCCGGCGGTGAATAATCGTTACCGCACCACGGGTAAAGAGTTTTTGGTGGGCGGTTCTTGGGGGGGTTTATTGGTTACCTATGCCCTAATGGAGCGGCCCGATGTATTTGACGGCGCACTGGCTATAGGCAGCTCCTATAACGGCGCCGAGCAGAGTTTGCAGGCGCAATTAAATGCGCTTGCCAAAGCCCAGCCGTTAAACGGCAAGCGGTTTTATTTAGGCATGGGGAAATTAGACCCGGCTGCCCCTGGCGGCGTGGAATATTACGAGGCTCTTAAAAAAGCTGATATTAAAGGCTTGCAGCATAGGATGGATTTTTTAGAGGGTTTTGGGCATTCGGGTATGAATATTCCAGGCTATGCCGCTGGGCTGCAGTTTTTATTTGCCCGCCCCAGCCTAAATTTACCGCCACAATCTTTGCAAAAATTTGCCGGGTTTTACGCACCGGTTACCGGGCAGGGGGAGGGTTTTAAACTGCGAGTGGGTGAGAATAACCTGCAAGTGGTTTTGGGGGATGAGGTGGTTAATTTAGTGGCGGAGGCAGAAAACCAGTTTTACCGCCAAGGGGTGTTTTTTAATTTAACCTTTGACGGCGATTGGGTAACGGCGGAAACTTTTTTTGGCACCAACCGCTACAAGCGAACGCGGCCCTAGGTAGTTAATAACCTCCGTGAGGAGCAAACGGGGTGGGGAGGCAATATCATTAAGTTAAGGATGTGGACCTGTTTCCCGTACCTTCTCTTACCCTCACCCCAACCCTCTCCCCGGGGGAGAGGGAGCCAAAAGCAAGCTCTCCAGTGTTAGTGCATGCTGCCCCCTCTCCCTATGGGAGAGGGCTAGGGTGAGGGAGCTGGGCTTAATTTAATGGCATTGAGCGGGGTGGGGCGGTGGGAGCAAATTAAGTTAGGGCTCCCCCGCAAGCTGGTATCTGTAAACCCTGTTGTTCTTCACCAACTGCCTGTGAAGGCCATCGCGCATTGGCTAAAAAATGCCCGCCCGCTCCAAAACCAAATAAGAACTCAATTGACAATAGTTATCATTAAGAATAACCTGAATCCATAGTCAAATGAGGTGAGCTTATGTACGTGTGTCTTTGCCAAGGGATTACTGATCGCCAAATTCGCCAGTCTATCGACGAAGGGGCCGACACCCTGCGGGCATTGCGCCAGCAGCTAGGGGTGATGTCTCAGTGTGGCAAGTGCGGCTGTATGACCAAGGAGCTGTTACTGCAAGCCCTGGATGAGCGCCAGAGCGCTACCTATTATCAGGTTGCCTAAAGCGCACCCGCCATCGTTCTTGGTTTGGGCCCCTTGAGGCCCTGCAATCATTTATTGACACTGCTAGTTGCCCCCTCCACACTTCCCGCCTTCACGCTCCGGCCCGTTCAGGGCACCCGCCATGTGGAGGACATTCTATGAAAGGCGACCCTAAAGTCATCGCACACCTGAATACGATTCTCGGCAATGAGCTTATTGCCATCAACCAATATTTTTTGCACGCCAAAATGTACAAAAACTGGGGCCTTAAAGCCTTGGCTAAGCACGAGTATCATGAATCCATCGACGAGATGAAACACGCCGATGTGTTGGTTGACCGCATTTTATTTTTAGACGGCATCCCCAATTTGCAGGACCTGGGCAAATTGTTGGTGGGCGAAAACACGGAAGAAATGCTGCAGTGTGATTTAAAGCTGGAAAATAAAGCTATTCCCGATTTAAAAGAAGCCATCGCCCACTGCGAATCCGTGCGCGATTACGGTACGCGGGATATTTTGCAGAGCATTTTAGAATCTGAAGAAGAGCATGTTGATTGGCTTGAAACCCAGTTGAGTTTAATTAACCAGGTTGGCCTGCAAAATTATCTGCAAACACAAATGGAAGCGGCTTCTTAGGTTTTACCGCGTTCAGTCTACACACAAGGCGCGATACGGTTGCTGCTGTTATCGCGCTTCACTTTTTATGGGCTTGCCTGTTTTGCTGGCCCGAACCCTTGTTAGCCCGCATTTTTAGGTATTTATCGTGATTTCCACCGCCAATATCACCATGCAATTTGGTGCTAAACCCCTGTTTGAAAATGTTTCTGTCAAATTTAACAACTCCAATCGCTATGGCTTGATTGGCGCTAATGGCTGCGGCAAGTCCACCTTTATGAAAATATTAGGTGGCGATTTGGTGCCCACCGGCGGCCAGGTGATGCTGGAGCCCAACGTGCGCCTGGGTAAATTAAAACAGGATCAGTTTGCCTACGAAGAATTTACCGTGTTGGACGCGGTGATTATGGGCCACACCGAATTGTGGGCGGTGAAAGCTGAGCGCGATCGTATTTACAGTTTGCCGGAAATGAGCGAAGAAGACGGCATGAAAGTGGCTGAGTTGGAAGTGGCCTTCGCGGAGATGGATGGCTACACCGCAGAAGCCCGCGCCGGGGAATTGTTGTTGGGTTTGGATATTCCTATTGAGCAACACACGGGTTTAATGAGTGCGGTGGCGCCAGGTTGGAAATTGCGGGTGTTATTGGCCCAGGCGCTGTTTTCCGACCCGGAAGTATTGTTGTTAGACGAGCCTACCAACAACTTAGATATTAATACCATCCGCTGGCTGGAAGGTATTTTGCGTCAGCGCAATAGCACCATCATAATTATTTCCCACGACCGCCACTTTTTAAATGCCGTGTGTACCCACATGGCGGATTTGGATTACGGTGAAATTCGTATTTACCCCGGTAATTACGATGATTACATGCTCGCCTCCACCCAGGCGCGCGAGCGTTTGTTAAATGAAAATGCCAAGAAAAAGGCGCAAATTTCCGAATTGCAAGCCTTTGTTAGCCGCTTTTCTGCTAATGCATCCAAGGCGAAACAAGCAACCTCACGTGCGCGGCAAATTGAAAAAATTCAGCTGGACGATGTTAAGCCCTCAAGCAGGGTAAGTCCTTATATTCGTTTTACGCAGAATAAAAAATTACACCGCCAGGCGGTGGTGTTGGACAATGTGACCAAGGGCTTTGATCGCACCTTATTTAAAGGTTTTAGTATGCAGGTGGAGGCCGGCGAGCGCATCGCTATTATCGGCCCGAATGGCGCCGGTAAAACCACGCTGCTGCGCTGTATGTATGGAGATTTAACGCCCGATAGCGGCACCATTAAATGGGCGGAGCAGGCGGAGCTTGGTTATTACGCGCAGGATCACAGTGCCGATTTTAGCGACGATATAACGCTATTTGATTGGATGAAGCAGTGGACAAAAGGCGATGAACAATTGGTGCGCGGCGCTTTGGGGCGTATGTTGTTTTCCAACGATGAAGTGAAAAAGAAGGTTAAGGTTATCTCCGGCGGTGAAAAAGGCCGCATGTTGTTTGGTAAATTTAGCCTGATAAACCCCAATGTTTTATTGCTTGATGAGCCTACCAACCACTTGGATATGGAATCCATCGAGGCCTTAAACCTGGCGCTGGAAAACTACCCCGGCACTATTATTTTTGTCAGCCACGATAGGGAATTTGTCTCATCGTTAGCCAATCGTATTATTGATTTGCAACCTAAGGGGATTGTTGATTTTCACGGTAATTACGACGATTACCTGCGCAGCCAAGGTTTATACACTGACTAATGCCCGTGTGGGCTGGAGTAAAGCTATAAGCTGCGGCTCGGCCAAATGAAGAAGCAGCGTTCAGACCACCAGGGTATCGCTGAGAAAATGGCATTTTTACGGTGAGGGCCTGAAAACCCAAGTGGACAAAATAACCCTCGTGCCATAAAATGCGCCCCCAGTTCGGGCCGAGTGCCCGCCCGGTGTCAGCCTTAGGCGGCGCCGAGTAATTCATTACAGCGAGGTGGAGCGCGCAGTTGCACCTCGCTTTTTTACAACCCGACATTTCATCGCACCGGCGCTTCAGTTCTACTGCGGCCTCGGTTTTGTGCGCACCTGAGATTTAGTGGAACTGCTTGTATAAGGCGGGCTCCTAAAGCAATACCTGTAATCGCGTGGGCTTTTCTAAGCCTTGCGCTTGGCTGGAGGACAAGATTTTGACAACTGGGCTCAATAAACCCGCAATATTGGTGCTGGAAGATGGCAGTGTGTTCCATGGTAAGTCCATCGGGGCGCCTGGGGTATCCGTAGGCGAGGTGGTGTTTAACACTGCCATGACGGGGTATCAGGAAATCCTCACCGATCCTTCTTATGCCGAGCAAATCGTGACGCTCACCTACCCGCATATAGGTAATGTGGGCGCTAATAGTGAAGATGAAGAGTGCGCGCGCATTTGGGCCAAGGGCTTGGTGATTCGCGACTTATCCATGCTGCCCAGCAACTTTAGAAGTGCCTTGAGCCTGGATGCTTATCTGAAAAAACACAATATCCTCGGTATTGCCGATATAGACACTCGCCGGCTCACCCGCATTTTGCGTGATAAAGGCGCGCAAAATGGCTGCATTATGGCAGGTGAGGTGGATGAGGCTGCGGCGCTGAAACAGGCACGCGAGTTTGCCGGTTTGAACGGCTTGGATTTGGCTCAAGTAGTCACCACCGAGAAAACCCTGCGCTGGGACGCGGGTTCCTGGCAGCTGGGGGCAGGGTTTAGTTCGCTGCCCGCCGGCGAGCGCTTTAAAGTGGTGGCCTATGACTTCGGCGCCAAGCGCAATATCTTGCGTATGCTGGTGGATCGCGGCTGCGAGCTGACCGTGGTACCTGCCAAAACCCCCGCCAGTGAAGTGCTCGCCCTCAACCCCGATGGTGTGTTTCTCTCCAACGGCCCCGGCGACCCGGCACCCTGCGATTACGCTATCAGTGCTATTAAAGCCATCTTGGATGCCAATGTGCCGGTGTTTGGTATTTGTTTGGGGCACCAGTTATTGGCTTTGGCCTCCGGTGCTAAAACCCTCAAGATGAAATTCGGCCACCACGGTGGCAACCACCCGGTACAGGATTTAAAAACCCGCAAGGTGTTAATTACCAGCCAAAACCACGGCTTTGCGGTGGATGAGGCGAGCCTGCCTACCAACCTGGTGGCCACCCATAAATCCTTATTTGATGGCTCTTTGCAGGGCATTGAACGCACGGATAAACCCGCCTTTAGTTTCCAAGGCCACCCTGAAGCGAGCCCCGGCCCCCAAGATGCCGCGGGTCTCTTCGACCACTTTATTGAGTTAATGCGCGCGCGCCGCTAATGCGCGCTGCCTTTTTTTGCCCCGACTTTTGCCGCTAATTAGCTAGACGACTGACATGCCAAAACGTACCGATATTAAAAGCATCTTGATCATAGGCGCAGGCCCCATTGTGATTGGCCAGGCCTGTGAATTTGACTACTCAGGTGCCCAGGCCTGTAAGGCCCTGCGTGAAGAGGGCTACCGCGTCATACTGGTGAACTCCAACCCCGCCACCATTATGACTGACCCCGCCATGGCGGATGCCACCTACATTGAGCCTATTACCTGGCAATCGGTGGAACAGATCATCATCAAAGAGCGCCCGGATGCCATTTTGCCCACCATGGGTGGTCAAACGGCGCTTAACTGCGCTCTGGCCCTGCACGATAACGGCGTACTGGCCAAATACAATGTGGAGCTAATTGGCGCCAAACAAGAGGCCATCCACAAGGCCGAAGACCGCAGCCTGTTTGATAAAGCCATGAAGGCTATCGGCCTTGAATGCGCCCGTGCCCGCATAGTGCACAGCCTGGCGGAAGCCTTGGAAGTGCCCAAAGAATTCGGCTTTCCCGTGATTATTCGCCCTTCCTTTACCATGGGCGGTTCCGGTGGCGGTATTGCCTACAACTGGGAAGAATTTGAAGAAATCTGCCTGCGCGGCTTGGATTTATCGCCCACCCACGAGCTGTTAATCGACGAATCTCTGCTTGGCTGGAAAGAGTACGAGATGGAAGTGGTGCGGGATAAAAACGACAACTGCATCATCGTCTGCTCCATCGAAAACTTTGACCCTATGGGGGTGCATACCGGCGACTCCATTACTGTAGCACCTGCGCAAACCCTCACGGACAAGGAATACCAAATCATGCGCAACGCCTCTATTGCGGTGCTGCGCGAGATAGGCGTGGAAACCGGCGGCTCCAATGTGCAGTTTGCTGTACACCCGGAGACTGGTCGTTTGGTGGTGATTGAAATGAACCCCCGGGTGTCGCGCTCCTCGGCCCTGGCGTCCAAAGCTACCGGCTTCCCCATTGCCAAGGTGGCGGCGAAATTGGCCGTGGGTTATACCCTCGATGAGCTACAAAACGATATTACCGGCGGCGCCACACCGGCCTCCTTTGAGCCGTCCATCGACTATGTGGTCACCAAAATCCCCCGTTTTACCTTTGAAAAATTCGGCGATGCCGATGCCCGCCTGACCACCCAGATGAAATCCGTGGGTGAGGTGATGGCGATTGGCCGCAACTTCCAAGAATCCTTACAAAAAGCCCTGCGCGGTTTGGAAGTGGGTTCTTGCGGTTTAGAAAGCAAAATCGACTGGGAAGACCCCGCCAATGCGGTCACCATTCGCCACAACCTCACCACCCCTGGCGCTGACCGCCTGTGGTACGTGGGTGATGCCTTCCGCTCGGGTATGAGCCTGGAGGAAGTGTTTGCGGCCTCTAAAATCGACCCTTGGTTCCTAGTACAAATTGAAGACCTGATCAAAGAAGAAAAAGCCCTGATCGGCGCGGGCCTTGCGGCCTTAACCCAGGAGCGCTTGTTCCGATTAAAACGCAAAGGCTTCTCTGATAAGCGCTTGGGGCTGCTATTGGAAGTGGGTGAAAAAGCCGTGCGTCATCACCGGCAGAGTTTGGGTATTCGCCCCGTGTATAAGCGAGTGGATACCTGTGCGGCGGAATTTTCCACTGACACGGCCTATATGTATTCCACCTATGACGAAGAGTGCGAAGCGGCGCCGTCTGGGCGGGATAAAATTATGGTGCTCGGCGGCGGCCCCAACCGCATCGGCCAGGGCATTGAGTTTGACTACTGCTGTGTACACGCCGCACTCGCCGCCCGCGAAGATGGTTATGAAACCATCATGGTGAACTGCAACCCAGAGACCGTTTCCACCGACTACGACACCTCAGATCGCCTCTATTTTGAGCCGGTTACCCTTGAGGACGTGTTGGAAATCGTGCACAAAGAAAAACCCAAAGGGGTAATCGTGCAGTTTGGTGGCCAAACGCCATTGAAACTGGCCCGCGCCCTGGAGGCTGAGGGCGTGCCCATCATAGGCACTAGCCCTGAGTCCATCGACCGCGCGGAAGATCGCGAGCGCTTCCAGCAGATGATTGAAAAATTAGGCCTGAAGCAACCTGCCAACGCCATAGTGCGCTCCTTGGAAGAGGCGGTGAATGTGGCGGATTCCGTCGGCTACCCGCTGGTAGTGCGCCCATCGTATGTGTTGGGTGGCCGCGCCATGGAGATTGTGTACACCGAAAAAGAACTGCGCACCTATATGCGAGATGCGGTGCAGGCCTCGGATGATGCGCCGGTATTGCTCGATCACTTCCTCAATAACGCCATCGAGGTGGATATTGATGCGGTCTCGGACGGTAAAGACGTAGTGATCGGCGGCATCATGCAGCACATTGAGCAGTGTGGTGTGCACTCCGGCGACTCGGCCTGTTCGCTGCCGCCCTATTCCCTACCTGAGGATGTGCAAAACGAAATGCGCGCCCAGGTGAAAAAAATGGCCTTAGAGCTTGAGGTGGTGGGCCTGATGAACGCCCAGCTGGCCTATCAAGACGGCGAGGTGTACATCATCGAAGTCAACCCGCGCGGCTCGCGCACTGTGCCGTTTGTTAGCAAGTGCATCGGTGTGTCCTTAGCGAAGGTGGCCGCTCGTTGCCAGGCGGGTAAAACCCTTGCCGAGCAGGGCTTTACGCGGGAAATTATCCCTAAGTACTTCAGTGTAAAAGAAGCGGTCTTCCCGTTTAACAAATTTCCCGCTGTGGACCCGATTTTGGGGCCAGAGATGAAATCTACCGGTGAGGTGATGGGGGTGGGCGATACCTTCGCCGAAGCCTTTGCCAAAGCGCAAACCGGCGCAGGTTCGCGCATTCCAGCCAGTGGCACGGCCTTTATCAGCGTGCGGGATTTCGATAAAGAACACGCGGTGATTGTGGGTAAAGAACTGGCCGATTTAGGCTTTAAATTGGTGGCGACCCGCGGTACCGCCAGCCGTTTAGAAGCGGCAGGTTTAAGTGTTGCCGTGGTGAATAAAATGGGCGAGGGTAGGCCCAACGTGGTGGACATGATTAAAAATCGCGAAATTGATTTGGTGATTAACACCACCGAAGGCAAACAGGCGATTAAAGACTCCGCCAGTATTCGCCGCAGTGCGGAGAATTCCCGCACCTATTACACCACCACCATTGCCGCCGCCACCGCACTGTGTATGGCGCTGCGTTTTGGGCAATCTCAACAGGTGCGCCGTTTACAAGAATTGCATGAGGGTATTGTGTAATGTCATTTCAAAAATTCCCAATGACGGTGCAGGGCGAACAGAAACTGCGCGATGAGTTGGACCACCTGAAAAAAGTCGAGCGGCCGCGCATAGTGCAAGCGATTGCCGAAGCCCGTGAACACGGCGATTTAAAAGAAAACGCCGAATACCACGCCGCCCGTGAGCAGCAGAGTTTTTGTGAAGGCCGTATTCAGGAAATTGAAGGCAAACTCTCGAACGCCCAGGTGATTGATGTGGCCTCTCTGCCGCAAAATGGCAAGGTGGTGTTTGGCGTGACTGTGTCGCTGCTTAATGTAGATACAGATAAACACGTGGTATACCAAATTGTGGGTGAAGACGAAGCGGATATCAAAGTGAATAAAATCTCCGTCGGCTCGCCCATTGCCCGCGCTCTGATTGGCAAAGAAGAGGGCGAAACGGTAGTGGTGAAAACCCCCGGTGGCGATGTGGAGTATGAAATTGAAGAGGTTCGGTATATTTAAAGCGCCGGGCTCTAGCCGGTAGTGAACCTGTTGAATCCTAAGGCCATGCGAATGGCCTTTTTTATGTGTAAAAAACTCTATGTCAAACGATGTGCAGCGGCCATTTTATTTAGTTTCATTAAGCAAATTAACGATTTTATTTTTTGCCACCCAGGGCGCGTTTGCGCTGGTGTGGTTTTTTCTGCATTGGCAGGCCCAAAATGCCAGCCAGGCGAAAAAAGTCCTCTCGGCACCACGGGCCATTTTCAGTATTTTTTATGTGGGCGATTTATGTAACCGCTTGCGCCAGGAGCAGCTGAAACAAGGGGTGGACTACATCTGGTCGCCTCAGCGGTTGAGCCTGGTTTTTATTCTGGCCTATTTGGCGGAATTTGTGATTGCCTTGGGAATTCACGAACAGCTGCTGGCAACCATTTGGCAATATTTAGCCCTGGTGTTAAATCTGCTGGAGTTTTATGTGGTGTATCAATTTCAGCTGGTCGCTAACCGTGTGATGGGCGACCCGTTTGGTAAAGCCAATACTGCTATCACGCCGATTAATATTTTATGGATTGGGTTTGGTTTAATTATGTGGATTAACTTGCTTCAGGTGTGGTTTAGCGATCCGCCAAGCCCCTAATAACAGACAAAGGCCGAGGGTGATGAAATTAAAACAGTGTGTGGCGTTGGGTTTGGCGCTTGTGCTAGCCAGTCAGGCCAGTTGGGCTGCTACCTCTCTATGGCAAGTGAGCAAAAATAAACGGGTATTTTATTTGGGGGCCAGCATTAGCGCCCTGAAGCAAAAACATTACCCGCTGCCCGCCGAATTTGACGACGCCTATAAAAAAGCCGCACTGATTTATGTGGAGCGGGATATAGCGGCTGTGAGCACGCAGGATTTTAGTGCCCAGGTGATGCAGCGCATGATGTACACCGACGGCGGCAATTTAAAAAAGCAGCTGCGCCCGGAGGTTTATCAAAAGCTCGATGCCTTTAGCCAAAGCCTGGGGGTGCCGGTATTTGGCCTTGCCATGTTTAAACCGGCCTTTAGCATGGTGAGTTTAGCGGCGGCACAAGCGGCCAAAGGTGATTATGTGTACGGCGTGGATAGCAATTATTACTACCAGGCTGTTGAGGCGAAAAAGCCCTGGCGGGCCCTGGAAACCACGGCTCAGCAATTGGAGTTACTGGAGCAGATTAATCAAGAAGAGCCCAATCAAGCGGTGTTATTAATGCTTGATGAGCTTAAAAATATGCCAGCCATCTTGGATAAGCTGGTACCGGCTTGGCGGGTGGGTAATGTTGCTGCCCTGGATAGCTTGGGGGCTGGCAAAATGCGTACACTCGCACCACAGCTGTATAAAAGCTTGGTGGTTGCGCGCCACGCCCGCTGGTTGGCGCAGTTTAATGCCATGGCGCAAACGCCTGAGGAAGAGCTGGTGTTATTGGATTTTATCCATTTTACTGGGCCTGATAGCTTATTAACCCTATTGAAAAAAAATGGTTTCACCCTCACTCCCTACCCAATGACTCACTAGGCGTATTTTATGATTACCTACTTTTTTTGGTTTACCCTCCTGTCGGTGGTCATCACCATCGGTGTTATTACCTATAAAACCCGCTTTTGGAAAACCGGTGCCATTTTGGCTGCAGTGGTATTTTTCTCCTCCTGGGGAATGTACCACTTCAAATGGGAGCAAAGTTGGGTGAAAAACCTGGGCGGCACCATGACCATCAGTGTGCCCAAAGGCTTAATTCACCTGGGCACCACTTGGAAGGATGAAAACATGTGGATCGAGAACTACGATCCCAAAACCAATACCTGTTATTTCACCGAGTATGCCAAAGGGCATTTATTGGAAGGCCGAGTGGTGATTAAACACTGCAACCCAGCCTTACCCTCCACCAACCCTGAACCGGCTGAAGAACCTATGAGCAGTGAAGAGGCCGCGAAGGAACCTGCTACGCCCTAATTCGCCCAGGCGCCTAAGCCAGGCAGAACAGGCACCCAAGCCAGGCAGACCAGGCGCCTGAGCCAGGCCAGAATAGGCGGCTAAGCCAGGTCAGGTTAGGCACCTGAGCGGGCTCAGGCGCCTGTCGCCACTATTTCACCTTCAGGATTGTCATCGTGACTGGAATCGCCCTCATTTTTATCGGTTATTCCCTCCTTGCCGCCTTAAGTATCGCCCTCTTGCAATTGCGGCCCAGCCAATACCCCGATGCTGCGGTGGCCCGCTGGCTGGGTCTGGTGGTATTGGCTGCGTTAATGGTGCTTCAGGCGGCCCATTTTGTTTGGTTGCTGTACGACCTGCCGTGGGTGTCAGGCTTCGCCTATCAGGCCGCTTTGTTCGCGGTGGCACCGGCGTTTTATCTGTACTGTCGGTGGTTACTTTATCCCTCCGCCAGGTTGCTTCACCTCCATAACCTATGGCACGGGTTGCCGGTGTTGGCGGCCTGGGCGCTGCCACCTGGTTTGGCCATGCCGGCCGCTTTTTGGTTGGGAGCCCTGTATTTACTTGCTTTAGGGCGGCGCCTGTTCAGCTTGCGGCGGGAGCGGGTTAATTTCCGGGCGGAGATACTGCTGCTGGGTTTTGTGTTTGTGGTTGCTATTGGGGTGTCGCTGCTGGGCGCCCTGCAGGGCCTTTTACCGGATAAGTTGTTTTTCTGTCTTTATGCCTGCTCTATCGGAGTTGCCCTGTTTTTTGTGCAGCTGGCCTTGGGCTTGCGGCCCAGCTTGGCGGTTGAGGTAAGCGAGACGGTAAGGGCCAGTTATCAAAGTTCCAGCCTCAATCAAGTGGATTGCGAGGCGGCACTGACGCGCCTAGCTGCGCTTATGGAGCAGGAGCAGCTGTACACCCACAATGATTTGAGCCTGTCGAAGTTGGCGCAGCGCCTGAGTCTATCCACGCATCAGGTATCGGAGTTGCTCAACAGCCGCTTGGGCAAAAGTTTTTCCCGCTATTTGCGCGAGGCCAGGGTGCAGGCGGCCAAGCAGATGCTGATCCAAGAGCCTGCCGCCTCGGTGCTGTCGGTGGGTTTAAGTGTGGGATTTACCTCGCAATCCACTTTCTATGAAGCGTTTCGAGAAATCGACGGTATGACGCCGGGGCAGTATCGCAAGCTCCAGAGCGCCACATCCTCCTCCAATCTAAACCCACCCAAGGCTCCTACCGCCTAGCCCTCGTGTTGCCAAACCATTGCGGATGGATCCATCCGGAGTGTTTTTGTGCTCCGTTCTGATCGCAGCGGAAGTATTTGCGCGTACACAGTCCCAGACTTAAGCCATGGTATTTCCACAGGCCGCCTTAGGGCGTTGCCAGTACTTCATCAGATGAGTGGGCAGGTTGGGTTATGAAGGTTTTATTAACGGGCGCTAGCGGATTTATCGGCAGTGCTATCAGCCAAGCGCTGCTGGGCCAGGGCTATAGCCTGGTGACCATTAGCCGCAGCACCGGGTTTGATTTCGCCCGTATGCAGGCGGCAGGGGATTGGCTGCCCCTACTTGAGGGGGTGGAGGCGGTGGTCAATGCCGCTGGCATCATCGCCGAAGGGGGCGGGCAGCGCTTTGATGTGATCCATCGCCACGCGCCGCAAGCGCTATTTAATGCTTGCCGACAAGCAGGCGTGGCCAGCGTGGTACAGATTTCCGCGCTCGGTGCGGATGAGCGCGCGGTGACGCCCTATCACCTGAGCAAACGCGCCGCCGACGAGACCCTGGGCCGCTTGCCGCTCAAGGGAACAGTGCTGCGCCCCTCCTTGGTATACGGTAAGGGCGGTGCTAGCGCTGGGCTGTTTTTGCGCCTGGCCCGTTTGCCCTGGGTGCCTCTGGTGGGGGAGGGCGCGCAGCCGGTGCAGCCGGTACACATCAGCGACTTGGTGGCGACGGTGCTGCGCTGCCTGCAGTCTGAGGCCGGGCCCCAGGTGTTGGATGTGGTCGGCCCCGAGGTGTTTACCTTTGCTCAGTGGCTACAGCAGATGCGCAGCGCACAATGCCTGCGGCCTGCGCGTTTTATGCGCATCCCCTCGGAGCTCGCACTGGCAGCCTGTCACCTGGGGCGATTTTTTAGCCCACTGCTGCAGCCGGATAATCTGCGTATGCTGCAGATGGGCAGTACAGCTGAGGTTAAGCCCCTGCAGGATTTTTTAGGCCGCAGCCCCCTTGCCGTCGCCCCCGAACTATTTTTTACCAACCAAGGAGCCCGCCATGAGTTATGAACTGGTTAAAACCCTCCACATTCTCAGCATGGTGTTGCTGTTTGGTACCGGCCTTGGCAGTGCGTTTTACAAATGGATGGCCGATCGCAGCGGCCAAGTGGCACATATCGCGATTACCAATCGCCATGTGGTGTTGGCCGATTGGCTGTTTACCACCCCCACTGTGATATTCCAGCCCCTAAGCGGCCTGTGGATGGTGATGTACTTGGGGCTGCCGCTTACCACCGCTTGGGTGATGATCAGTCTCGGCCTCTACGCCTTAGCGGGGGCCTGTTGGTTGCCGGTGGTGTGGCTGCAAATTCGTATGCGCCAGCTGGCCAATCGGGCCGTCGCGGCGGATCAGCCCTTGCCCGCTGAGTATTGGCTGCGGGCGCGGCAGTGGTTTTGGTTAGGGGTACCGGCATTTATTGCCATGGTGTTGGTAGTAGCCCTGATGGTTTTTAAACACGTACCAGGAGTTGAGTTATGACCAGTCTGATGCAAAGCGCCCTAGGCGCCCAATTCGCCCAATTACCCCCCGCGCTCAAAGGGCACTATCGAGCAGGCACCACTCTGGAGCGGGGGCATCTGGATATTGAGTACCCCCGCTGGATGCAGCCTTTCTTAACGTTTTTAAGAGTGTTGGGTGCCTTGGTCAACCGCAGTGGCCCCCGTGTGCCCACCCAAGTGGAGAAGTGTGATAGCCCCAGCGGCCAGCGCTGGCGGCGCACCATCAGCTTTGCCGACGGCAAAGTGGTGTATTTCAACAGCCGCTGGGTGGCCGGGCAGGGCAATCGTTTAATTGAATACGTCAACCCTATATTAGGGTTGGAAATGGCTGTGCACGTGGCCGACGGCAGGCTCTATTACGAAGGGGTGCGTTTTGTGGTGAAGCTCGGTGGCCTGCTGATTCCAATCCCCGAGTGGTTGCTGCTGGGGCACACCACCATAGAAGAGCAGGGGCTGGATGACACTCACTTTGCTATGGACTTTCGCCTCACCCACCCAGTGTTCGGGCAAATTTTCCGCTATGCCGGCACTTTTGCCATAACGCCTGAGCCCACGGACAATCAATAAGCTTTAAGCGGCTAGAATAAGCGCTTTTGAAAGCCTCTCGGCTCTGGCGCTTATGTCCTACACTCTCGACCCCATCGGCATTGTTCACAGCTGCTTCACCCAAAAGTTTGGTATACCCCGCCAGCCGGGCCTGGCCAGCGCCGCTACCGGTCGCTTGGTTTTACTGCCGCCTTATAACAATCCCGAGGCGGTGGCGGGCCTGGAAGGCGTAAGCCACCTGTGGATCGAGTTTATTTTTCACGAGGGCTACAGCGGCTGGAAACCCCGCGTGAAAATGCCCCGCCTAGGTGGCAACAAAACCCTCGGCGTATTCGCCACCCGCTCCCCCAATCGTCCGAACAACCTCGGTCTATCCGTGGTGCGCCTAATCAAGGTTGAGCTAGAGCCCCAGGTCTGCCTCGTCCTCGGTGGTGTTGATATGCTCGATGGCACTCCGGTCGTGGACATCAAACCCTACCTACCCTACGCGGACGCTATTGAAAATGCCCGCAACGACTGGGCGGCGGCGCCGCCTGCGCTCATTAGGGTGCACTTTAGCCCGGAGGCCCAGGCGCAGCTGGCGGTTTTAAATGATCAGTATCCCAACATCGCCGAGCTTGCCACCCAGGTGCTCAGCCAAGACCCGCGCCCCTCCTACCAGGACTACACTTCAGCGCGGGTCTATGTTTTGCGCCTGTGGGATCTAGATATTCACTGGCGCTGCCTCGCAGCAGCGGCAGGTTTTGTAATTGAAGTGTTATTCTGCCGCCCGGTTAAGGCCGATTAAAACGGCTTAAAGGTTTGTTTTTATTATTTGTCGTCAATGAACGAAGGAGAAAATGATGTTTAAGAGTTTAGCGGCTGATGTATTGGGCCTGAGCGATATTGGTAAAATTCTTGATAAAAAAGATTTTGATAAAGCCGATGTGGATGACTACGTGTTTTCCGAGGACGATGAGCGCATCTACGTGGTGATTAAATCTAAATCGGATGAATACTGTTTTACCAATATCGCCATGATTCACTTAGACGGAAATGCCGCCGTCAGTAAAAAACGCACCCTGCATCGTTATCCTTATAAGCATCACCCCATCAGCCATGTGCGGATAGAAACAGCGGGTACTGTGGATTTGGATGTGGAATTAAAATTTAAATTGGCTGATAAAGAATATTCCATTGATATAGACAAAAACCAAATAGAGCGGGTGAAAAATATATACAAGGCCCTCACCGTGATCGGCGAAAAATGCCGGGAAATACATCGCCAAATGGAGACCCTGCGCCACACCTGTGCGGCGGTCAATGGCATGTTTGTGCTGCGGGAATTGCCTGAACACGTGGTGCTCAGTCTGCCGGATATTATTAATCAAACGGTTTCGCAGGTGGAGGCGCACTACAACGAGCGTCGCAGCGCGATCCAACAATATGATTTTGGTGAGGTGTTTGCCCGCTATATTAAGTTTTAGCCTCTGGATTAATCAGCATCCTTAAACCAATGGATTCGGCCTCTGGATTAATTGTGGCAATTCTAAATGGGGCAGCACAGGCAATTCGCTAAGTGTTGCCCCATTTTTTAGGGCAAGAATTATCGACTGGCTAATTCCTCTTTCGCCTGCGCGATGGCAAAACGCACCTGATTAGGCGCGGTGCCGCCGATATGGTCGCGGGCCGCCACTGAGCCTTCTAGGGTTAAAACGGCAAATACATCTTGGTTAATTGCGCTGGAAAATTGCTGTAATTCCGCCAGGGTCATTTCCGCCAAATCTTTCTGCGTTTGCACCCCGAAACCGACCGCTTTACCGACAATTTCATGGGCGTCGCGAAAGGCTATACCTTTGCGCACTAGATAGTCAGCTAAATCCGTGGCAGTGGCAAACCCGCGTTGGGCCGCTTCGCGCATAACTGCTTTGCGTGGCTCAATGGCGGGTATCATGTCGGCAAAGGCGCGCAGGCAATCGCGCACTGTATCCACCGTATCAAAAATCGGTTCCTTATCTTCTTGGTTATCTTTGTTGTAGGCCAAGGGCTGGCTTTTCATCAGGGTGAGCAGGGCAATTAAATGGCCGTTAACGCGGCCGGTTTTGCCGCGCACCAGTTCCGGCACATCGGGGTTTTTCTTTTGCGGCATGATGGAGGAGCCGGTGCAAAAGCGGTCGGGCAAATTAATAAAATTAAATTGCGCTGAGGTCCAGAGAATTAATTCTTCGCTGGCGCGCGACAGGTGCGTCATCAGGATAGAGGCAAAGCTGGTAAATTCAATCGCAAAATCTCGGTCGCTAACGGAATCTAAGGAGTTGCGGGTGGGGTGGTTAAAGCCCAACAACTCGGCAGTGTAGGCGCGGTTAATCGGGTAGGTGGTGCCAGCGAGTGCGGCGGCACCTAAGGGGCTTTGGTTTAAGCGTTTGCGGCATCCCATTAAACGGCCGTAGTCGCGGCTGAGCATTTCGTACCAGGCCATTAAATGGTGGCCGAAGGTAACGGGCTGCGCCGTTTGCAAATGGGTGAAGCCCGGCATGATGGTGTCGGTATTGGCTTCGGCCAATTGCACTATGCCCTGTTGCAAGCGGGTAATTTCTTGGGCTATTACATCAATTTCATCGCGCAAATACAGGCGGATGTCGGTGGCCACTTGGTCGTTGCGAGAGCGGCCGGTGTGCAGTTTTTTACCGGTAATACCGATGCGGGCGGTGAGCACCGATTCGATATTCATATGCACATCTTCAAGCTCAACGGACCAGTTAAAGGTACCGGCTTCAATTTCACTTTGAATGTCGGTTAAGCCCTGAATAATCGCATCGCGCTCAGCCTCGCTTAACACCCCCACAGAGGCCAGCATGGTGGCGTGGGCGATGGAGCCTTGAATGTCCTGGCGGTACATGCGTTTGTCGAAAGTGACTGAGGCGGTAAAGCGTTGCACAAAGGCGTCGGTGGCTTCACTAAAACGGCCACCCCAAAGGGTGCTAGTGGATTGTGATGAGTCGCTCATAGGGCTCCTGAGGTCGGCGGTGGTCGCAAAAAGCGACTATTATCCGCTACTTTGCCGCTAAACCCCAGTGCGCAAACCACCGCATGGCCGCGCTGGACTTTCGTGTGGATTGATGAACCTGTTGAGGAGTAAACCCGTGTCTGAAGTCACCCGCTCACCGCAGCACGCCGCTGTGCAAGGGGATTTTTTGCCGAATCTGTGCACCCTCGAAGCGGTGTTTCGCCTGGTGATACTCGGCGAGTTATTGGCGCTTGCCTTGGTGCTGGCGGACATGGGCGTTAAGGATTTTGATCTGGCCGTGTTTGGCATGCTGAGCCTAATGGTGCAGTGGGTGGTATTGGTCAGCGCGGCGGGCTTATGCCAATTGGCGCCTTGGTTTCGCAAGCTCAAACCCTGGCAGTCCACTATATTGGCCTACGCGTGGATTCTGGTTGCCTCCACCCTCATAGGTTTTGTGGCCCAGTACATTCAGGCGGAGAGTCTAACCCTACTCTGGCCGAGTTTAGCCACCCAGCTGTTAATCACCATGGTGATAGCAGGCGTTGCCCTGCGCTACTTTTACGTTCAGCAACAGCTGCACGAGCAGATCAAAGCGGAATTGCGCGCGCGTATTCAGGCACTCCAGTCCCGCATTCGTCCGCACTTCTTATTTAATAGCATGAACTCCATCGCGAGCCTGATCGCCATTGATCCTGAGCGGGCCGAGGCCATGGTGGAGGATCTGTCGGATTTGTTTCGGGCGAGTTTAAGTGAGCCGGGTTTAATCCCGCTGGCCAAAGAATTGGATATTTGCCGTCGTTTTGTGCGCATCGAGCAAACCCGTATCGGCGAGCGCTTAAAAATGGTGTGGGAGGTAGACCCGGCGGCCTTGGAGGTGAAAATTCCCAGCCTGCTGCTGCAACCCTTGATCGAAAATGCCATCTACCACGGCATAGGCCCCTTGCCCGAAGGCGGTGAAGTCAAAGTCAGCGCTCGCCTAGAAGGCGACCAGTGTTGGTTGGAGGTGAGCAACCCGCTGCCGGACCCGAGTAAGCTCAACACCAAGGGCAATGGCCTTGCGTTAGAAAACATCCACCGCCGTTTAAGTGCTTATTTCGCAGGTAAAACCGGCTGGCAGACACAAATTGACCAGGGCCGCTATGTATTGTGCGTGCAGTTTCCGGCCAAAAGTATGGAAAGCGCCTAAACTCTAACAATCCGTTCGGTTACATCCTTGTAGCCCTAAACAGTGCCCTAAGAACAGAGTGAGTGATCCAACCTATGCATGTGTTGGTTGTCGACGATGAGCTTTTAGCCCGCCAACGGGCGATGCGTATGATTGAATCCCTCGATGATTACGAGGTAGTCGGCGAGGCAGGCAATGGCCAAGCCGCCCTGGCCGCGATTGCCGATTTAGACCCGGATATAGTGCTGCTTGATATCCGTATGCCGGGCGAGGATGGCCTGGAGGCCGCCCGCAAGATTGCCGAGATGGACGAGCCGCCAGCCATTATTTTTTGTACTGCCTACGATGAATATGCCTTGGAAGCCTTCAGTACTTTAGCGGTGGGCTATTTGCTCAAACCCCTACAAAAAGACGCCCTTAAGAACGCCTTAGAAAAAGCCCGCAGGCTTAATAAGGTTCAGCGTCAGGAAATCCCTGAAACCGAGAGCGCGCCGCGGGAAGCGGCCCGCAAACACATCGCCGCCCGCACACGGCGCGGCGTAGAGCTGATTTTAATCGACGATATCAGCAGCTTTGTCGCCGACCAAAAGTACGTCACAGTTCGCCACAAGGGCGCTGAGACGCTCATCGACGACACCCTCAAAGACCTGGAGCGGGAGTTTGCCGGCCGCTTCATTCGTATTCATCGCAATTGTTTGGTGGCGATACATCTAATCGAAAAGCTGGAGCGTATCCCCGGTGGTCAGTACGAGCTGCATCTTAAAGATACACCCTACCGCCCGGTGGTCAGCCGCAGGCATGTGGCAGGTGTTAAAGAGTTGCTCTCAAGCTTATAAACAATCCTAGCTTAAAACCTGGAAATCCAAATGAGCAGGCTGCCCTTGTTAGCCAGGGCTGCCTGTTCTTCCGTTATGGTTAGAGGTAGCGCTTGGTTGATTGGAGAGGCAGCCGAGTTAAAGCGGCAGGACGGCCGAACGACCTTTAGCCGAGTTAAGCCCTGTTCAGGCGAGCGATTTCTTAAGGAGACCTTAAGGCAGGGTGCCCAGTATGCCCGCCCTGTTTCATAGGGCCTTGACCTGAATGTGTGCACTTAAGGCCTGGCAGCCCATACCGCCAGGCGCTTGACGCCAAACAAGGGCCAGCGCCTGCGTTAAGCATCGCCCGCTGGAGGTTAATAAGTTTATTAGTTCACAAAATAAATAACGCGGCACAAATGTTCTAAAAAAAATCCATTTTTGGGTGGCGCACAAATCATTCTTTGGTTAATATGTGAACAGTAGTCAGATGGTAGCGATGAAGTGCTCCTGTAGCCCGGTTCTGCCGCGGTTCCATGGTCTTTGACCAGGCCCTGACCATGGAATTTGCTGGAAACCCCTATTTATCAATCCCGAAGATGTAACCGCTATGATGAATACTACTGTTGAAGAACTGCCCATCCTGCTCCAAAAAGCCCGCGAGTATGCGGTTAATACCATGCGCAACACCCTCGCCACCCACGATTTGACCGAGCAACAATGGCGAGTCATTCGCTCCACCTTTGAAAGCGGTGAGTTAAATGCACAGGAGCTTGCCCGCAAGAGCGCAATTTTAGGCCCCAGCCTGTCACGGATTCTCAACCGGTTAGAAGAAGATGGCATACTCAATCGCAAAGTGTCTGCCGCCGACCAGCGCGAGTTAAATATCTCGCTCACGGCCAAGGGCAAGCGCTTGCACAATAAGGTGCTGCCGACCCTGAACACACAATACGACGAAATTGGCAAGCAGATTGGCAACGCCAAACTCGAACAGCTTGCAGGCCTGCTCAACTACGTTATCTCTCTGCAGTAACTGCTTGAACCCTCGTTAAAAAGCCCGGCTTGCCGGGCTTTTTTTATGGCTGTAACCCTCTGTTCCTGTCTGAAATAAGGCTTATGGCAGCTGTGAATGGGGCTATCGGCTAGCTAGGTGGTGCAAGCAAACTTAAGTACACTGGCGAGCTTCACATATCTGGGGGTTTTATGGCCGGTACAAGCCTGTTGGTGTTAATTGATGATATTGCAGCGGTGTTAGACGATGTGGCGGTGATGACCAAGGTCGCCGCCAAAAAAACCGCCGGTGTGCTGGGGGATGACCTGGCCTTGAATGCCGAACAGGTAGCCGGTATTCGGGCGGAGCGTGAGTTGCCAGTGGTCTGGGCGGTGGCGAAAGGCTCGTTTATCAACAAGGCTATTTTGGTGCCTGCCGCTCTTTTGATCAGCGCGCTGGCCAATTTTTTAATCGGCCCTTTACTGATGCTCGGCGGCGCCTATTTGTGTTTTGAGGGCGTGGAGAAACTAGCCCACACATGGCTGCACCCTGCGCAGGACGACCACATAAGCAAGCTAGAGGCCGCCTTGGACAATCCTCAGGTGGACATGGTGGCCTTTGAAGCGCAGAAGATTAAAGGCGCTGTGCGCACGGACTTCGTACTCTCGGCCGAAATTATCGTCATTACCCTCGGCACTGTGGCCCTAAGCCCGTTTTCCCAACAGTTGGTGGTGGTGACCTTAATTGCGCTGCTGATGACAGTGGGGGTGTATGGCTTTGTTGCCCTGATTGTTAAACTCGACGATATGGGGCTGCATCTGATGCGCAAAAGCCCCAGTCAAACCAGCCCGTCTTATCGCTTGGGCGCGCTGCTGTTAAATGCCGCGCCCAAACTTATGAAATTCCTCTCTGTTGCTGGGACCTTAGCCATGTTTTTAGTTGGTGGCGGTATTCTCAGTCACAACCTAGCGCCGATTCACCACGCCGTAGAATCCATGCTGCTAGCTCTGGCCGATCTGCCCTTGGCTGGGCTTTGGCAGGTGCTGGCGGCCAGTGCCGTTGACTGTGTTACGGGAGTTCTAGCGGGTGTGGTGGCGCTTTTGGGGGTGAATGCACTGGCCAAAATACGCGGTCGCAAGTAACCGAGCTTATTTGGGGATCACAATCACCCGAGATTGTGTCATGGCATCGTGCCAGGTATTGCCCTCGGGGTTGAACCAGCCATACCAATAACCGGCGCCCAGGGCCAGCATGCTCAGGGAGCCGAACAAGCAGCGGGCTAAGGCCTGTTTGATGCTGAGGGCTCGCTGGGCGGAGTCTTGAGGGATAAGTTGAATGCGCCAGGCGCGCATGCCAATGGTTTGCCCCGACCGGCACCAGCTGTAGAGAAAAAAACTCACCAGCACAAGTAGCCAGCCGAGGAAATAAAGCGGGCTGTGCAACATGGGCTGATAGTCTTGGCCGGGGGTGCCCAGAGCCACTTTGACACTGGTAATTAACGCGCCATACCCCATACTTAAAGCCATCAGGATGAGGCTGTCGTAACCTAATGCAGCAAAGCGCCGCCAGAGTGGGGCGCTGCGAGTGGGCGGAGATTGGTTGGCAGATGTAGGCATAGGGGATGCAAAAAGGCGCCAGTCTAACCGGTTGGCAAAGCCCTTACATCCTTGATGTTTACTTCTTTAAACGGGCCAATTTAAGAGTTAAAAATTATTTGTATTTTTTGCTCGTTTAGGCATACTCGCGCGAACTTGAGGTGCACCTGAGCCTGTGGGAGCAAGTGGTGCGACTTTTTTATTAATATCGCTACAGGAGCTTATTTTATGGGTCTTGACGTTCTTGATCATGCCACCGAGGTGAGTGGACAGGGTTATGAAGAAGTGAATGTTGATAAAGATACGCCTAAGGCGGATACGGATTCCCGTCGACGGCTTGAGGATAAATTAGAAGAAATGCGTCTGCGCAAAGAACTGCGCGAATACGACTTCGATATTTAACCCTTATTTAACTTTCCCCCTCTCTGATAAAAGGCTGTGTTTCACAGCCTTTTTTGTTTCTGTCCCCTCAATCCCCTTTAATCAAACGCCCACCTCAGTCTCCAACCAGTTAATGAGTTGAGTTTTATAGGCAGGGGATTTTTTTGGGGGGGCAATCCGGTAAGCCTCTCAGTGGCAATGTCATCAAGGTAAGGATTCTTGCCCTTTGACGCAGCCCGGATGACATGAACCGCAATCTGGGTTGTCATTGAAACACTGGATTAGGCTGCGCTCCATCCGGGCTACTCAAAGTCAATTTAATTGCGGTAGCGGCACCAAAACTCTTAACTCAATAACACTGCCCCTAACTATTTGGGAGAGGGGTAGGGTAAGAACCGGCGCGGCAGAGAGGTAAAAAAATGAATGCAATGATATTGAAACGGGCGGGGAGGTGGCGTCCTTGCCATCAAGGGAGATTACAGCGTTTGGTTTTTGGTGCGTAGGCGCAGCAGGCCCATACTGAACACACCCAGGCTTAAAAGGAACAGGCCGTTGGGCTCGGGTACTTGAAAGCGTGGTTTGCTGGGGCGAGTGATCGGGCCGCGATCAAGGGCCAGGTCAGGCAGGGTGAGTTGAATGGGGGAAAATTCATTGCCTACCAATAAATCCAGTACAGGAGCTGTGGGTGGCTCAGGTAGCTTGAGCTCCTGTATAGGAGGAATCACACTCAGGCGGTCGAGCACTGGGGCCGCTTGGCTGGTGGCGGCGAATAGGCTGGTTGTGAGCAGAACAGAAGCAAGTAAAGTTGAGTGGCGCATGGGTGATAAATCCTTAGAGTAGCTTGGGGTGGCGTCATATTAGCAGTATTCAGTCCAGGCTTAAAAAGCATTTTAAAAACAATTCGTTGTGGAATGCTTTGGTCCTCGTTATGCTGAGCGTGTTAGATTTCTCGACACTTAACTTGCGCATAAAAAATCATTAGAAGCTGCCTTTCTGAATGGCCCTATTTGGCGGCGGCATGGCGTTGTTGTCTAACGCGCTAGATGTTGCGCTGCTTCAGTTTTATCCCCGTGCTCCCCTCAAAACGGCCCCTGTGCGTCACCCTAGACCCAGGGCCGCTTCTGCGATGCAGCGAAAAATCCCGACACTTTGCCTAAGACTAAGGTGTGAGTTTTTGGCCTAAAAAATGCTCCTGCGGTATGAGTTCAATAAATTAAGCCAAAACGACAGAAATTTGTCGCGGCTGGAGTGCTTATGGTCGACCGAGTAGACATCAACCGCTTGCTGCTAGAAATGCGCACCTTAAAAAGCCAGACCCAGGCCTTTGGCGGGGTGTCGCCGCTGGAGGGCAAAACCGCCCCGGCGGGCGTCTCGGGTGTCGCTTTTGGTGATGTGATGAGCCAGGCGGTGAATAAGGTGAATGAGGTGCAACAGGCATCAAGCACCCTGTCAGAGTCATATATTCGCGGCGACCGCAGTGTGGATATTTCCGATGTGATGATTGCCTCCCAGAAGGCCTCGGTGGCGTTCAGCGCCATGACCCAGGTGCGCAACAAGCTGGTGGATGCCTACAAAGACATTATGAATATGCCGGTTTAAGGCGGGGTGAGTTGTGGCTGCTAGTGAAACTGCCGCCGGATCGGAACCGCGCTCCGGCAATTATTTAATCCAGGGGTTTAACAACCTCAACCTGTTGCGTCAAGCGGGCCTGATGGTGGGGCTTGCGGCGTCGGTGGCGATTGGCTTTGCTGTGGTGCTCTGGACACAGGGTGAGGACTATCGCCCCTTGTATGGCTCCCTTGAGCACCTGGATTCTAAAGAAGTGACGGAAATTCTTGAGTCCAACGAGATTCGTTTTAAGGTGGATGAGAACTCCGGCGCTCTATTGGTGGGTGCTAAGGATGTGCACAAGGCGCGCATGAAACTCTCTGAAGCCGGTATACCCAACAACAATAATTCTGTGGGTTTTGAGCTGCTGGATAAAGAGCAGCCGCTGGGTACTAGCCAGTTTATGGAGGGCGCCCGTTATCGCCGCAGTTTGGAAGGAGAGCTGGCGCGCACGATTGCCAGTGTCACCTCCGTGAAATCCGCCCGCGTGCATTTGGCCATCCCCAAGGCCTCGGTTTTTGTGCGGGACAATCATGTGCCCTCCGCCTCGGTGTTCGTGGAGTTATTTCCGGGCCGTGGCATAGACCCGAACCAGGTGCGCGGCATTGCTAATTTGGTGGCTTCGAGTGTGCCGGAGTTAAAAGCCGAGAATGTTACGGTGGTGGATCAGAAGGGCGCCCTGCTGTCGGTGGGGGTGGAGGACGCCAAGTTGACGGTGGCATCCCAGCATTTGGATTACACCCGCAAGGTGGAAAACGACATGGTGCTGCGGGTGCGCCGTTTGTTAAGCCCGATCCTCGGCGACGACAACTTTAAAACCGAGGTGAGCGCGGATTTAGATTTCAGTGAAATCGAGCAGGCCCAGGAGTCCTTCAACCCGGATCTGCCCGCCCTACGCAGTGAGCAGACCAGTGAGGAGATCAAAAAAGGCCCCGGCGCCGATGGCGGTATTCCCGGCGCCCTCACCAATCAGCCGCCCGCTTCGGCTGCTGCCCCTGAGGTGGCTAAGGCGCCGGATGGCAAAACCCAAACTACCAGCACTGAGCAGTCCAACTCTCGCAGCCAGGCGACGCGCAATTTTGAATTGGACCGCACGGTGAGCTTCACCAAACACGAAAAGGGCAAGCTCAAACGCATTAGCCTGGCAGTAGTAGTGAACGACAAAATAGTGACTGACCCCGCCACCGGCCAAAAAGCCAAGATGCGCTGGAGCGATGCGGAGCTGGAGCGTTTGGCGGCACTGGTGCGCGATGCGGTGGGCTATTCAGCGGCGCGGGGCGATAGCGTCAATGTGATGAACGAGGCCTTTATCGACGCCGACGGCACCGAGACCTTCGCCCAGCCCTGGTGGCAAACCGAGTGGTTTAAATCCATCGCAAAACAAGGCGCGGGCATCTTTATCATCCTAGTATTAATTGTGGGACTGCTGCGCCCTGTGCTCAAAAGCCTCGCCTCATCCGGTTTACAAAGCCGCGCTGAGGAAGAGGCCAAAGAGATGGAGGCCCTCAGAGCGGCCGGTGTGGATGGGTTTGATTCCCTCTCCGATGAAACCGTGACCCTTACCGGCGGCGATTCCCTGGCCCTGCCAAGCCCAGAACAGAGTTACGAGCAGCAGCTCAATGCGGTGAAAGCGCTGGTGGCAGAAGATCCGGGCCGCGTGGCCCAAGTGATTAAACGTTGGATTAACGAAAATGAGTAACAACGCACCCGCACCCGTCCCCGGCGCCGATGGCAAGCCGGCCAGTAAACTCACCCGCACTGAACAGGCCGCTATTTTATTAATGTCGGTGGGTGAGGTGACGGCGGCGGAAATCCTCAAACACATGGGGCCAAAAGAGGTGCAGCGCCTGGGTACCGCCATGACGCAGCTGAAGGATGTGCAGCAGTACGAGGTGGAAGTGGTGCTCTCCAACTTTATGGCGGAGGTGCGCACGCAAACGGGCTTGGGCCTCGGCTCCGACAGTTACATCCGCAACATGCTGGTGACCGCCCTGGGTGAGGATAAGGCCAACGGTTTGATCGACCGCATTTTGTTGGGCGGCAATACCACCGGTTTGGACACCCTCAAATGGATGGAGGCGCGCTCGGTGGCGGACATTATTCGCAACGAACACCCGCAAATTCAGGCCATTGTGCTGGCTTATTTAGAGGCCGATCAGTCGGCGGAGATTCTTACCTACTTTCCTGAAAAGGTGCGCCTGGATGTGATGATGCGGGTGGCGTCCTTGGATTCGGTGCAGCCGAGCGCCCTGCAGGAACTCAACAACATCCTTGAAAAACAGTTCTCCGGCGCGGCAGGCTCGCAAACCAAGCAGATGGGCGGCTACAAAACAGCGGCGGAGATTATGAACAATCTGGACAGCTCCATCGAAGGCGAGCTGATGAACGCCATCAAGGAAATCGACGAAGACCTGGGTACGCAGATTGCCGATCTGATGTTTGTCTTCGACAACCTCAAGGACGTGGACGACCGGGGTATTCAGGCCCTGCTGCGGGAGGTGTCCTCCGAAGTGCTTATTTTGGCCCTCAAAGGCTCCGACGAAGACCTGCGGGAGAAGATATTCAAAAACATGTCCAAGCGCGCCGCCGAGCTTATGCGCGACGATTTGGAGACCAAGGGGCCGGTCAAAATTTCCGAGGTGGAAGGGGCGCAGAAGGAAATTCTCACCATCGCGCGCCGTATGGCCGACGCAGGCGAGATCAACCTGGGCGGCTCCGGCGAGACTATGGTGTAGCCATGGCGCCTGTCTGTGTGTTGTTTTGCTTGCGAATAGAGGCTGCTGCCCCGGTGTTCATATATGTCTAAGCTGCCTGGCCGCATCCCCTTTGAGGATGTCGAAAAGTTTCGCAATTGGGCCGTGCCCAAGGTGAGTGGCCAGGTATTGGCCAGCGCCGAGCGGGAGGCAAAAAAGGCGCAGATGGCCAACCTGCCCAAGCAAGATCACGAGACAGTGGAAGAAATCGCCGCCGAGCAGGTGAGCTTTGGCCCTATGACCGCTGAGCAGTTAGCGCAGATTACCGAAGAAGCCAGCCGCGAGGGGTTTAACCAGGGTTATGAAGAGGGCTTGGAAAAGGGCCTGGCCACCGGCGAGCGGCAAGGCCAGGAGCAGGGCAAAACCCAGGCCTTGGCCGAGTGGAGCGGGTGCTTAAAAGAGCAGGTGGAGCAGTTGGCGACTACCTGTGAGGCTTTGCTAGATCCCCTCGGTCAGCAGCACCAGCGCCTTACCGAAGAAATGCTGAATTTAAGCGTGCTGTTGGCGGAGCAATTACTGCAGCGCGAGCTGAGCCAAAATCCCGCCGCCTATTGGGGCTGGCTGCAAGAAGCGCTGGCCCAGCTGCCAGCGGGCCGCAAAGACGCCAGCCTGTTTTTGCCCACAGAGGTGATCGAGCTGCTGCGCGCTCATCAGCCGCCCCAATTGCAGCAGTTAACCCTAGTGGCGGATGACAGCCTGCCGCTGGGGGCGTATCGCATCGAGGCTGGACCGTCGCAGGTGGTATTTAATGCCGCCGAGCGCCTGCGCCAGTGGCTCAACGAGGTTCAGCCCAAGGCTGAGCTGGCCCCTGAATTAAAAACCTTTGAACCGCCGCAAACAGTCTCGGCGCACACATCTTCGCAAGCGGATTCGAGCGAGTTGCCTGTTGCAGCTGAGCAGCCAGGTATAACCGCGCAGCCAGCAACAGCTGATCAAGCAGGTGGTGAACTAGAACCCCAACTCATTGCTGAGCCAAGCGCGCAAGATCCAGCGCCGCAGGCGATACCCCATGACAGCCCTGACGCTTAAGCCTTATTTTCACGCCGAGGCGCTGGCCGCGCCTCCCGTGGCCATGGGTACGCTCACGCGCCTGGTGGGCCTGACCTTAGAAGCGCTGGGCCTAAACGTAAGCGTGGGCAGCCACTGCCAGGTGCTGCTGCCCAAGGGCCGCCTGTTGGATGCCGAAGTGGTGGGCTTTGCCGAGGACAAAACCTACCTTATGCCGGTGCAAAAAGTGGAAGGCCTGCAGCCGGGTTTGAAGGTGCGCCCCAGCGGCACAGCGGCGGCTATCCCTATGGGCCGAAGCTGTTTGGGCCGCATCATCAACGGCATAGGTCAACCCATTGACGGCAAAGGGCCGCTGCTGGCGGACGATCAACTGAGCCTGCACGCCGCCGCTATCAACCCATTGCACCGCGAGCCGATCAGCGAACCCCTAGACGTAGGCATTCGCGCCATCAACGCCCTGTTAACCGTCGGGCGCGGCCAGCGCATTGGCCTGTTCGCAGGCTCCGGCGTGGGTAAAAGCGTTTTGATGGGCATGATGACTAAATTCACCGAGGCCGATGTAGTGGTGGTGGGTTTAATCGGCGAGCGCGGCCGGGAAGTGAAAGAATTTATCGACCATATACTCGGCGAGGAGGGCATGGCCCGCGCGGTGGTAGTGGCTTCCCCGGCCGATGATGCGCCGCTGATGCGCCTGCGGGCGGCGGAGCTGTCCACCCGCGTGGCCGAGTATTTTCGCGATCAGGGCATGAATGTGTTGCTGCTGATGGATTCCCTCACCCGTTATGCCCAGGCCCAGCGGGAAATTGCCCTGGCCATAGGCGAGCCGCCCGCGACAAAAGGGTATCCGCCCTCGGTGTTCGCCAAAATCCCCGACCTGGTGGAGCGCGCGGGCAACGGCCTGGCCGGTTCCGGCTCGGTCACGGCCTTTTACACAGTGCTCACCGAAGGCGACGACCTGCAGGACCCCATTGCCGATTCCGCCCGCGCCATCCTCGATGGCCACATAGTGCTCTCAAGGGCCTTGGCCGAAGAGGGTATTTACCCGGCCATCGACATCGAAGCCTCCATCAGCCGGGTGATGCCCAACATAGTGCCGCCCACTCACCTGCGCCGGGTGCAAGAGTGCAAACAACTGCTGGCTCGCTACCGCACCAACAAAGACCTCATCACCATAGGCGCCTATGTGCCCGGCAGCGACTCGCAGATCGACCGCGCCATCGAGCGCCAGCCGCATTTATTGGAATTTGTCAGCCAAGCCATCACCCAAGCGGCGCCCCTGGCGCAAAGCCAAAATATGCTGCAGCACCTGTTAGATACCCCTGCGCCGAATCGCAAATAGCGAGCACTGATGTATGGGACGCGCCGAACGCTTACAGCCGGTATTACAACTGGCCGATAAACACTTAAAAGAAGCGGCCGATCAGCTGGACGCGGTGCGCAAACATATTCAACAGGAAGAAAAAAAATTGGCGGATTTAGAGCAGTACATGCTCGATTACAGCGAGAACTTTAATCGCAACCCCGCTCGCACCGCGCAGGATTTAGTCCGCCAGCGCAGCTTTTTGCAGCAGCTCTCCCAAGCGCGCAGCCAACAGCAACAGGTGATCAGCAAATACCGCCAGCTCGTGCAGCAGAAACAAAAACTCTGGCAAAAAGCCTATTTAAAACAGCAGGCTATTTTTCAGTTAATCGAACGGCTGAAAAAAGACGAATATTTGGCGCTGAGCAAAAAAGAAGAAAAACGCCTGGATGAATGGAGTGCACAGGCCCATAACCGGCGTCCTCATTGATTAATGGTTTGGGCTCGGTCAATAGGCACAGGGATTGATTGGCCGCGATTTTTAACATTATTTATGAGGATAAACCTATTAGCCGGGTTCGACAGGCTCACCGCAAGCGGTATAAAACTCACCACGAACCACATTCAATTCGACACAATCCGGGCCCAATCCACGTGTTTTCAGAATCGTATTAAAAACGGAAAGTGCTATTTATTCAGAGCCTGTCAAGTTCTGCGCCAAGCAACCCATTTAACCTGCGCCACCCAGGGTGGTTTGATAATCGCACGCGGCCCTTCGCCCACAGCACAATTAGGTATTAACCTCACCTTTTTATTAGCTTTTGCTTTTAGCCGAGTAAAACCCACGCAATTTCACGCCTGCCCAAAAAACCGAATAAACACCGCCGCGTTTAAGTAAAAAATCAAACGCCGTGTAAAGAATGCAGACTTTTAATCAAGAGCTATCCTTAACACTGAGCAACCGCAGCGGGCATGTACCGCGCATCAATAGTTTTAACCAGCTGAGGCCCCTATGGCGCACGCATTGGATTTTGAATTGCCCGAACAGCTAACTGTAGGCGTTGTACAAGCCCTGCACGAACAGCTAGAAACTCTGGTCGATGATAAAAAAAATGATCACATCATATTGCATGCAGGCGGTGTCAATCGCGCCGATACGGCCGGCATTCAATTGTTATATGCATTGGTGTTGGCCGCTCGCGAGCGGCAAATTGCACTGACCTGGCAAAACCCATCGGAAAAGTTGCGTACCGCCGCCCAAATATTGGGTATGACCTCGCACCTCGGTATCCATTAATTAATCAGGAGAGAGTACATGGCTAAAATTCTTGCCGTCGATGATTCAGCATCCATGCGTCAAATGGTTGCCTTTACCCTAAAGGGAGCAGGCCACGATGTAACCGAGGCATGCGATGGCGCAGAAGCGCTGAAGGTGGCTAAAAATCACAGTAAATTTGATTTGGTGATTTCCGATATCAACATGCCCAATATGGATGGTATTGCGCTGATAAAAGAGCTGCGCTCATTGCCAGAATTTAAATTCACGCCGATTTTAATGTTAACCACTGAATCTGGCGCCGATAAAAAATCCGAAGGCAAAGCTGCCGGTGCCACCGGTTGGATTGTAAAACCGTTTAATCCGGATCAATTATTGGCAACGGTTGGTAAGGTGCTGTAATCGCTTAGAGGCATGGTGCTCAAGCGGCAGCTTCATCGCCGCTGGGTAAAAAAACCTTTGCCGCGCGCAATATAGTGAGTCAACACGCTCATTGTGTGCGCCTAGGTTATTGAAAACAAAAAACAGGAGGCCCAATGGCAATCGATTTAAGCCAATTTCGCCAGGTGTTTATCGAGGAGAGCTTTGAGGGCCTGGATAGCATGGAAGAAGCCTTAATGGCACTGAATATTAATGCCATTGATAGCGAAACCATTAACGCGATTTTTCGCGCCGCCCATTCCATCAAAGGCGGCAGCGCCACCTTTGGTTATAGCGCTATTGCCGGTTTTACCCACGTATTAGAAACCCTCCTTGATCAAGTGCGCAGCGGCCAGCGCGGGTTGGATGCTAATAGCGTCAATTTATTATTAAAATCCGTTGATGCTATGCGCGATATGCTCTCGCTGCTGCAAACCGAGCAAAATTGTTACACGGATTCTGCCCTGGCATTAAAGGCGGAATTCGAAGCATTGTTGCAGGTTCCGCCGGGGCAGGCATCAAATGCGTCTGCACCAACGGCTTTAAAATCTCCCACCGCTGATGAGCTAAAACCAGCAGAGCCGACACAGGCGGGTTGGAAAATCGAATTTAGTCCCAAGCGCAGTTTATTCGCTACCGGCAATTGCCCGGTGAATATTCTGCGTGAGCTTGCCCAATTAGGTGTTGTGATTGTTCAGCCAGAGCTTGCCTCTGTGCCGGATATTAAAAATATTAACCCGGAAGAATGTTACCTAGCCTGGCATATTGCTTTGGCATCCTCCTGTAAGCAAGCAGAAATCGCCGCCGTATTTGGCTGGGTAGAAGATCAAGCCACCATTCATATAGAGCCTGTTTTCGATAACGCCAGCGCCCTGCCAGCGGCTGCGGCGATCAATCGCTATAGAGGCTGGTTTATTGATTTCAAACCCAAAGCTAATTTATTGCATTCCGGCAACGACCCGCTGCGAATATTCCGCGCGCTGCAGGAATTGGGCTATTGCGAAATAAATCTGCTCGATACCCACGCGCTGCCTAATTTTCACTCCTACGACAGCCAAATGCTCTATTTACACTGGCATATTCGCTGCTATGGCGATTTTGGCTATGAGGCTATTGCTAGTGTATTTGATTGGGTAATGGGAGATTGTGAATTAACGATTACACCTATTGAACCCAGTGATGATGCCGCATTTGAGCCGCCATTAAATGCTGGATTAATACAGGCCAAACCGCTGCACGCCAGTCAATTAACGGCGGCGCCCCAAGAGACTGCACCAACAGCTATTGCGGCGGCGGCCAATAATGTGCTGCCATTTGTTGCCCCTGCGCCAGTGGCCCCAGCCGCGACTGCAGCCACAGCTACACCGCTCAGCGCAGAAACCAGTAAAAAATCCAGCGCGGCGGAAACCTCCTCCATTCGCGTAGGTATCGATAAAATTGACAGCCTTATAAATATGGTGGGTGAATTAGTAATTACCCAATCCATGTTGGGCCAGCTCGGTAGCGAATTAAATTTAGCAGCGGCGCCTAAATTAATGGAGGGCTTAAGCCAGCTGGCACAAAATACCCGCGAACTGCAGGAAAGCGTCATGCGTATTCGCATGTTGCCGATTAGTTTTGCGTTTAGTCGTTTTCCTCGTATGGTGCGGGATTTAGGCCAAAGTTTAGGCAAAAAAATTCACATTGAATTAAATGGCGAAAATACTGAGCTTGATAAAACCGTGATGGAAAAAATTGGTGACCCATTGGTGCACTTGGTGCGCAACGCAGTGGACCACGGTATTGAATCGCCCGAGGTGCGCGCCGCGAAAGGCAAGCCTGAAGAAGGGCATATTATGCTCAATGCCTATCATCAAAGCGGTAATGTGATTATAGAAATTACCGATGACGGCAAAGGCTTGGATCGCGAAGCAATCACCCGTAAAGCGATTGAAAAAAATATTATTACAGCTCAAGAAGCCGCAAATTTTACCGATGAGCAGGTATACGATTTAATTTTTCAACCGGGTTTTTCAACCGCGCAAACAGTGAGTGATGTATCCGGCCGCGGTGTGGGTATGGATGTGGTCAAACGCAATATCCAGGCGCTAAACGGTGTGGTAGAAATTTCGTCGCAGCCTAATAAAGGCAGCAAAATCCGTATTCGCCTGCCGCTTACCCTCGCCATTTTAGATGGCCAGTTGGTGCGCGTTAATGACCATATTTATATCTTTCCACTGGTGTCCATTGTTGAGTCTGTGCAGCACCGCGTTGAGCGTATGCGGCATATTGCCGGTGGCTGCAGTGTATTTAAATTGCGCGAAGACTACGTGCCGGTTTTGCACCTTAAAGACGTATTTAATTTAGAAAGCAGCCGCGAGCGCGAAGAGCCCCAACTTATGGTGGTGGTGGAGTCCGAGGGCGAAAAGGTAGGCATAGTGGTGGATGAATTGCTCGCTCAGCAACAAGTGGTTATTAAAAGCTTGGAGCAAAACTACAAAAAGGTTGAGGGTGTTTCCGGTGCGACGATTTTAGGGGATGGCACTGTGGCACTTATTTTAGATATTCAAGGCATAGTGCATCTAGCCGGGTTGCGGCAGTTACATCAGCACAGTGCTTAGCTGTCCGCTCTGAATTACAGCGACGCTGCGTAGTTAATGCGTCATACATTGAACACTTACATCGAGGAAGCCCTATGCAGACTGCTTCATTTGATCTTCGCCAAAGCCCTGGGGAGCAAAACGCCGCCAGCGCTGCGAGCCAATATTTAACCTTTATTATGAATAATGAAGAGTATGGCGTTGATATATTGTGTGTGCAGGAAATTCGCGGCTGGGAAACCGCAACGCCGCTGCCCAATGCGCCTAAACATATTAAGGGCGTGATTAATTTGCGCGGCACCATAGTGCCTATAATTGATTTGCGACAATGTTTTGGATTGTCAGCCATTGATTACACAGCTATAACCGTAGTGATTGTACTAAAAGTGCAGGCGGAGGCGGGGAGCCGGGTGATTGGAATAGTGGTGGATGGAGTTTCGGATGTGTACGCGCTGGCTGACACGGATTTACATCGCCCGCCAGATTTAGGTCATGCGGTGGATACAGCCTTTATTAAGGGCTTGGCCAGTATCGACAATAAAATGATTATTTTGCTGAATATTGACCAGCTATTGAATATTGATGAGCTGCCGAATTTGGCAAGCTTAAAAGAACAATTGGCAAACTTAAAATAAGGAGCACGTATGGGCTTTTTTAAATCAGCACCGGCTAAAAATGAGCGCGCCATTGAGAACGAAAAAATTCTCGCTGCCTTGGATCGGTCTCAGGCTACCATATCCTTCGACCCTGATGGCACCATTTTGCATGCCAACGAGAATTTTTTAAATCTGCTCGGTTATCGAGAGCCTGAAATACAAGGGCGTCACCATAGCCTGTTTGTCGGTGAAGAGGAAAAAAGCTCACCGGAGTATGCCAGTTTTTGGCAGCAGCTTGCCAATGGTTATGCCCAGGTGCGCCAATTTAAACGCATCAGTAAAGATGGCCGCGAGCTATGGATTGAAGCCTCTTATAATCCGCTACAAGACGAGCAGGGCCGCGTTTATAAGGTGGTTAAATTCGCCACCGATATTACCGCCACCCGTATGGCGGCTACCTTATCTACGGTGCTACGTAACTGCCAAGCCAATGTAATCTGGTTGGATCAACAGCAGCGCGTAAAATATTTAAACAATGCCGCCGAGCAGCTCTTTAAGCGCTACCAAACCGCCTTGAGCGATCACATCGCCAAAGAAGTATTGGCTAACCTACAGGGCGCATTAATTTCTCAAGTGTTAACCGGGGTGCCCGAGGTAATGCGTTTGGTCACGGGCTTAAGCGGCCCACAAAAATGCAGCCAATTATTGGGTGATATTGCATTTGATATTATTTTCACCCCTATGCGGGATGAAAAGGGCCGCGCGAACGGTACTCTGGTCGAAATTACCGATATGAGTGCTGAATTAAAACGTCAGCAGGCGGAGCAAAAAGCCGCTGCCGAAAATGCGCGTGTACGCGTGGCGTTGGATGTTACCAATGCCTGCGTAATGTTGCTGGATACGGATGTGCAGGTTATTTACGCCAATGGCTCTATAGTCAAAATGTTTAAACACCGCGAGGCGCAATTAAAAACCAAATTTAAATCGTTTAACCCTGATGCCTTGCACGGCTACCGATTTGGTGAGTTTTGTCTGAATTCCCAGCAATGCCTATCCATCGGTGAACTCTCCACTCCTTCACAACTTGATTTGGAAGTGGGTGATCTCACCTTTGGCCTGTTGGCGAGCCCGGTGTTTAATCCGCAGGGTGAACGCCTAGGCACCATTGTCGAGTGGCAGGATAAAACAGACGTGTTGGCGCAGCAGCGACGCGCACAAACCATCGCTGATGAAAATGAGCGTGTGCGCCAGGCGCTGGATTGCGTGAGCACCAACGTGATGATTGCCGATAATGATGCCCATGTGATTTACTATAACTCCGCCTTGGAAAGCATGATGCAAAAGGCTGAGACTGATATTAAAAAAGTACTGCCTCATTTCGATGTAAAAAAATTAAAAGGTGTGAATATGGATATTTTCCATAAAAACGCCAGCCACCAGCGGGGAATTATCAATAATCTCACTACAACCTACCGAGGCAAAGCCGAAGTGGGTGGCCGCACCTTTACTGTAATTGCCAGCCCCATCGTCAGCGATGGAAAGCGCTTGGGAACCGTGGTTGAATGGGCAGATCGCACCGCTGAGACGTCTATTGAAGGCGAGGTAGATGCCATGATTGCCGCTGCGGCGAGAGGAGATTTTACCAAGCAAATCGCTCTTGATGGCAAAGATGGATTTATTTTAGGAATTAGCAAAAGCCTTAACGAATTAGTTAGCACTGTTGAAATAGCCCTCAACGACATGTTGCGTATGTTAGGTGCTATGGCTAAGGGGAATTTATCTGAGCGTATAACCCGAGATTACAGTGGCGTATTCGGCCAGCTGCGCCAGGATGCCAATTTTACGGCCGATAAATTAACCGAGATAATTAGTAAAATTCGCCAATCGGCGGGCTCCATTCACACCGCCGCCAATGAAATTGCCCAGGGCAACGCCGATTTAAGTCAGCGCACTGAGGAGCAAGCCAGTTCCCTTGAAGAAACTGCCTCGAGCATGGAAGAGATGACCAGTACGGTGCGGCAAAGTGCTGATAATGCGCAAAAAGCTAATGACCTTGCCCTGCAAGCGCAAAGCCGAGCCAAAACCGGTGGCGATGTCGTTAGCCGGGCTGTGCAGGCCATGGAAGACATTAATGCCGCCAGTAAAAAAATTGCAGATATTATTGGTGTCATTGATGAAATTGCCTTTCAAACGAATTTGTTGGCATTAAATGCAGCGGTAGAAGCGGCTCGCGCCGGTGAACAGGGGCGCGGTTTTGCTGTAGTGGCTGGAGAAGTGCGCAACCTTGCCCAGCGCTCGGCAGGGGCCGCTAAAGAAATTAAAGAATTAATTCGTGATAGTGTGCATAAGGTGCAGGACGGCCGCGAGTTGGTGAATGAATCGGGCAAAACCCTCGGCGAAATTGTCACCGCCGTGGAAGTGGTATGCCAAATGATCCGCGATATTGCCAGTGCCGCCCGTGAGCAAACTGCGGGAATTGAACAGGTCAACACGGCAATTTCACAGATGGATGAAATGACTCAACAAAACGCCGCGCTGGTTGAACAAGCGACAGCTGCCAGCCAATCCATGGTGGATCAAGCTAATGATATGGGCCAATTAGTGAGCTTCTTTAGTGTTGGCCATACGGCGGCAATGGCATCACACGCGCCGCAGGCTGTGGCGCGACATGCACCGGTAAAACCCGCCGTTAAAAAAACCAAAGCGGTAAAATCGATAAAATTAGCTGCGCCGCCTGCGGGTGACGAGTGGGAGGATTTTTAACTCGCTTAAAAAACCCCAAAACCTGCGGCCAATATGTGCAGACGTATTAAAATTTCAAGGAAGATGTAGGGGCGGCCCTCGTGGCCGCCCGCTTTAATACGGAACAGTATTGGTTGCGGCGAAGTGTTAAAAATTTTATACATTTAAAAATGTGTGGCGGATTTTATTGATTTATTGGTGCGGAGTCTACTAATCAGAGCATCCTTGTTAGCTGTGCGGAAGCAATGAATACACATGATTTCAGACCGTCAAAAAGTGGGACCTTTTTGACGAGCCTACAAGGATGTATTTACGGCGTGTCTGAAATCATGTGTATTCATTGCTGGTGCCTAGGTAGTAGGTCTCATGATTGCCTTAAAAGGCAATTTAACAAAACCGATACACCCTAAACCTGGAAAGGGAATATGGCAGAATTTTCATCGCCGCTGGGGCGTGATCGCGAATTTCCACTGTCGCAAGCGAATTTCACGCTAATCAAAGCCCTGGCCTATGAGTGGACAGGCATTAAACTCTCCGATCAAAAAGAAAATATGATCTACGGCCGTCTGGCACGCAGGCTGCGGGCTTTGCAGTTAAATTCCTTTGATGAATATTGCGCGCTGTTAAAAACCGAGGATGAGGCCGAAAAGCGTGAGTTTATTAATTCCATAACGACTAACCTCACTTCGTTTTTTCGTGAGCCACACCATTTTGAGTTTCTTAAACAGCAATTATTGCCAGGCCTTATAAACCGCAATCAGGCCAGCCGAAAAATCCGTATTTGGTCGGCAGGTTGCAGCACCGGCGAAGAGCCCCATTCAATTGCCATGGTGGTGGCCTCTATCCCAGAGCTTAAACATTGGGATGTCAAAATACTCGCAACCGACCTTGATTCAAACGTGCTGGAGCAGGCCAGTGGCGGTGTTTATAGCCTGAGCCGGTTTGATGCCTTCCCGGCGGCTTATAAACAGTATGTAAAAAAATCATCGGATACCGATCAGGTGAAAATTGCGGATAACGTACGTGCCATGATTCGTTTTAATCAGCTAAATTTATTGCAAGCATGGCCCATGAAGGGCGCATTCGACATTATATTCTGCCGCAATGTGGTGATTTATTTTGATTTAGAAACCCAGCGTAAACTGTTTAATCGCTACGCCGATAAGTTGGTTGAAAAGGGGCACCTCTTTATTGGTCACTCTGAAAATTTACACAAAATATCTGACCGATTTTTAGGCTTAGGTCGTACCATTTATGAAAAAATTCGGTAGGCGTTTATAGCCTTTATAAGGCGCCGACCTGTAGGTTATTACCATTATGTCAACGCAGGTATTACCCAAGCCTTTAACAGGCTTTGAACATGTACAACGCAACTGGGACGGCCATTGGCAATGCCCAGCCGCCAAAATATTGCCTGGCGAATGTTACGTGAGTAACCAAGATGAGGTGATCCATACGGTATTGGGCTCCTGTATTTCGGTGTGCATTCGCGACCGCCGCTTAGGTGTAGGCGGCATGAACCATTTTATGCTGCCGGTGCAGGAGGGTGAGAAGGGTATTACCCGGCAAAATTCCATTAACCCGGCGTTGTGTTACGGCAACTGGGCCATGGAGTTTTTGATTAACGCCATTTTAAAGCAGGGCGGTAAGCGTGAATATTTTGAAATTAAAATGTTTGGCGGCGGGCGTGTGTTAACCGGTATGACCAATATTGATATAGGTGCCCGCAATATTGAATTTGCCCGCGAATATTTGCGGCAGGAAAAATTCGCATTAGCTGCTGAGGACGTGGGTGATATTTGCCCGCGTAAAATTATTTATTTCCCTAAAACCGGCGCGGTTAAATTGCGCCGCTTGGTACACACGGCCAATGACACAATTGAACGGCGTGAGAGAGACTACCTATTGTCTATGAACAAAAAACCCGCTATTACTGATGTGGAGCTGTTTTAATATGCACAAAACCATCAAGGTGCTTATTATTGATGATTCAGCATTAATCCGCGCGCTGCTGCGCGAAATGATTAACTCAGACCGGCGCTTTAGCGTCGTGGCTGAAGCGAAAGATCCCTATGAGGCGCGGGAGTTAATCAAAGCACACGACCCGGATGTGCTGACCCTGGATGTTGAAATGCCGCGCATGAACGGTATTACTTTTTTAAGTAATCTAATGCGCTTGCGCCCTACGCCGGTGGTGATGATTTCCACTCTCACCCAAGAAGGCGCGCCTGCCACGCTCGAAGCGTTAGAGTTAGGTGCGGTGGATTATTTACCGAAACCCCAAACCGGTGGTGATACCGCGTTGGAGTTGTATCGGGAATTAATTTTGGAAAAACTCTATTGGGCATCGAAGGCTAATGTAATAGTGGATGTGCGGCCAAAAGCGGCGCCCAGTGAAATAAATTCCCTAGTGTATAATCGCCAACTTAAAGCGGGTTTTATCTGCGCAATTGGCGCCTCCACCGGGGGCACAGAAGCGATTAAACATGTATTAGAAGCCCTGCCAGAAAACTCCCCGCCCATTGTCATCACCCAACATATTCCCGCCGCATTTAGCGGCTCCTTTGCGCGCCGGTTGGATAATCTCTGTCAAATTAAAGTGTATGAGGCGGAACACAATCAAATAATTGAACCGGGTAATGCGTATCTTGCACCCGGCCATAGCCATTTGCGGGTATTCAAAACACCTAGGGGTTATGTGTGTCGGCTGGATCAGGCCGACCCCGTTAACCGCCATCGCCCATCGGTGGAAGTGTTATTTGATTCGGTTGCCCAGCAGGTGGGTAAAAATAGTTTGGGCGTTATGCTTACGGGCATGGGTGCCGACGGCGCCGACGCACTCTTGCGCCTGCGCACGGCGGGTGCTGCGACTCTCGCGCAGGATGAAGCCACCTCCGTCGTGTGGGGAATGCCTGGCGCCGCTGTTGCCCGTGGGGCGGCGGAAAAAATATTGCCCTTGGATAAAATTGCTAAGGCCATAATACAGGCCGCGTTTAAAGGCTGATTTTTTTAATTATTAATTTGGCTTTGATGGATTAATTCTGAACGCTTTTAACAGTGGTCCAATAGTCTCACCACGAAGGGTGGTTTGGTGAGTTCATCACCAATGGTGGATTGATAAGTTCACTTAGAAAGCTAGCCGCAAAAGCAAGCTAGGATCGAGGTGGTAACAGTCAGGAATTGCCCCATCATTCACACGCATCACCTTATAAATGCATCAACATGAGTCCATTTTTTAGACTCGCCATTGTGTAGCTTTTAGAATAAGCCCAGTGACCTATCTAATTTTTTAAAATTAAGCTGCAGACTTTATTCTTCGCTTTTCTTCGTTGATACAGATCAAACCTTGGCGGTTTCGATTTAACGCTTTTGCATATGCTCAAGTTTTGTCTCTATTAAATGATCTTTAGTAAGCATTCATGCAGTGCCCTTAGAATAAACTGAGAGCTATAAAAAAATTTAAATGCCGGTGCGCCCCACCTTTAAACCGACTGCTGCGTCATATATCCGATTTAAACCGCAAAAAAGCGAAGAATTCTTTGCAATGTAATGTGAATGAATCAAAACGGTGCGTTTTAGAAAGTTAGCATAAATAGGCGCTCAGCTAAGCCCTAAAACTTGCACAGGCAGCATAGCGCAATTGTGAATATGGCACCTGTTACCTCTTTGGACAAAAAATTAAATCGGCGCTATACCTTTCTTTAGCCAGGATTTATCACTAAAGCAGGGCAGCTTAGGTACTGCTCCCATCATGCACTGGCGCTTTGTGTTGCCTGAACATATTAATGGCCGGTATTTTTTAATTCCTTCAGTCTTCTTCTTCGCGCCCCGAGTTTTAATCCGGCCCTCATCGACATTATTGGCAGATCGCACCGGAGTTGTTATGGCGCTTGTTAAGAAAAATTCCTCACTCACTTCTGCAAGTGCAGAATCTAAAAATACCCAGGCTAGCTCCCGCGAGGCCGAAGCTCAAAGGCGCAAAGCGCGCACCTTAGCTAAACGCCAGCAGGCGGCCGAGCGCATTGCTGCGGCCACCAGCCAACTCTCCTCGGGAATTGCTGAAGCATCCTCGGCGGCTGAGGAATTAAAACGCGCCGCCGATCAAATTGCTACGGGGGCAGAAGAGGCCAGCGGCGCCGCGCAGGAATCATTAGCGGCGTTTCGCCAGGTATCCATAGCGGTTAATCGCCAATTACAAAATGCCGAAGTGTGTCGAGATCAAACACAAAGCTTGCAATTATTGGCCGCGCAAACCGGTGAGGGTATTTCATTATTGGTGGATAACGTCGCTATTGCGGCAAAACGCCAAAGTGCATCGGTCACTATGGTAGGTGAGTTAGAAGAACAGGCAGCTAATATCGGTGACATAGTAAAAGCCGTGGTGCGTATTGCCGATCAAACTAATTTATTAGCCTTAAATGCGGCTATAGAAGCAGCCCGTGCCGGTAAACACGGCAAGGGTTTTGCCGTGGTGGCTGATGAAGTGCGCACCCTGGCAGAAACCTCTGAGCAAAGTGCTAATTCCATCCAAAATCTCGTCAAACAAATTCAGCAGGAGGTAAAACAAATTGTTGATGGAATTAAAAAATCTTCCGACACCATAGAAGGTGAATTAACCAAGGGCGACACCATTGTGAAGCAGTTGGATGAAATTAAATTGGAGATGCAAAATTTTGCCGCTGCTGTAAATGAAATTGCTTCTGGGGCGAGCCAGTCGGATGTGGCCGTGCAAAATGCACTGCGCGGCTCCCAAGAAATTGCCGCCGCGGCCGAGGAGCAATCGGCCGCAGCCGAGGAATCCGCCAAAACGGTGAGTGCCCAGGCTATAGCTTTATCCGAGTGTGAACAAACGGCGCAAAATCTTTCGGAGTTAGCTGAAGATTTGAAACATTCAACCGACATAGCCAAAAGCGCAGAAGAAGTAGCCTCTAGCGCCGAACAGCTTTCGTCCGCGGTGGAAGAAATTAATCGTGCCTCCAATCAAATCATGATCGCCGTGGATCAAATTCGCAAGGGGGCACAAGTGGCTGCAGCGGCCACAGAAGAATCCTCTGCTGCGATTACGCAAATTGAAAAAGGCATTGAGCTTGCGCAAAGCCGCGCAAGCGCTGGCGAGCAAAAACTAAAATATGTGCGGGACATATTGGCTACTAATAAAAAGCTAGTGAATGAATTAATTACCGGTATAGACACTTCTGTTAGCCATACCCAATCGAGTATTCGTCAAGTAAAAGATTTGGATGTGGTCTCCCGCCGCATTGATAAAATTGTTGAAGCCATCACCACGGTTTCCATTCAAACCAATATGTTAGCGGTGAACGGCTCCATTGAAGCGGCGCGGGCCGGTGAATTTGGCAAGGGTTTTGTGGTAGTGGCCACGGATATTCGCAACCTAGCCCGCGATTCAGCCGAAAATGCCGACCGCATTAAGGATTTAGTGAAGGGCGTGCAGGATCAAATTGCTTTGGTGAGCGCAGATTTGGATGAAATTGTGCGCGCCGCAGCCGATGAAAGTGAAAAAGCTAAAAATTCCACTGCCCGTTTGGTGCAAATCGAAACCGATATAGTGCGGGTTGAGCGCGGCACCAATGAAATTATGCAGGCCTCCATAGAAATTGCCTCGGCCATTGGCCAAATTAAAAAGAGCACCGAGCAAATTTCTGCAACCGCCGAAGAAGCGGATAAAGCCGCGTCAGAAGCCGCCGCTGCCGCACGCCAACAGGCCACGGGTGCAGAAGAACTCTCGTCGGCTATTGAAGAAATAGCCTCCTTAGCGGATGAATTGCAAAGCGCCTAGGAGGTTGCATGAGCACTGAAACAAGTATCGCTGATGAAGCGGTAGAGGATATTAGTAGCCGGCAATTTGTGACCTTCCAAGTCAATGGTGAAGTGTTTGCTGTGGCTATGGCACCTGTGCAGGAAATTATTCGTGTGCCCCAGGTGGTGCGTGTGCCGCTGGCGCCTACCACCTTAGAAGGCTTGGCTAATTTGCGAGGCAAAATTTTACCCATAGTGTCTTTGCGGCGTATTTTTGCTTGCGAGGAAAATGCGGCCGATGATGCAACCCGTGCGCTAGTCATTGATGTAGGGCAGCCGCTGGGTTTTATTGTTGATAAGGTTTCCAGCGTTATCGAAGTGGCCTATCAATCCATTGAGGACAGCGCAGGTTTGCGCGCCGGTGTGGCGGCTGAGTTTGTATCCGGCGTGATAAAAGGCCACCCTACCTGCGACCTAATAATGCTGTTGGATTTTGATAAATTAATCAGCAGCGAATTTCAGGCGCTTATTCACAAGGTAAAACACGCGGTGCACAGCAGTGCAGGGGAGCCACTGGATGTTGACGTGGAGGATACCAGTGATGAATTACAACTGGTGAGTTTTACCCTGGCAGGTGAGGAATATGCGGTGGCCTGGAGGATGTGTGCAAGAAATTACCAGCAGATGCCGGAGCGGGTAGTGGCCGTACCCAAATCCTGCCCATGTAGTGGGTAATGAACGGCGCAATCATATTGCCCGAATGATCATATGCTTATTTTCTTAAACCCTCTGCATTGATGAAAACCCGCATTGTTTTAACCTGGCACGCACTCGGTAGGTTTGGTGGTGGATGCGGTGAGTGAAGTATTAAATGTACCGGCGGCATTAATTGATCCTATTCCACCTTTGTTAGCGCGCCATCAAGATTTAACGGATATTACGCAAATTTGCCGTTTGGATAATGGCAAGCGCATGGTGTCGGTATTGGTGGCCCATGAGTTACTTAATAATTCGGCAACCCAAGAAGCGCTCGGCGCCCTGGGTGAGGTGAATATGATGCAGGAATCCTCAGATGAACACGACAGCCAGCTTATGGATGACGATGAACAATTGGTGGTATTTCGCTTAGGCAATGAAGAATTTGCGGTGCCAATACACAGTGTGCAAGAAATTGTGCGGGTGCCCGAGCAGTTAATTCGAGTGCCGCAAACCCCTGATTTTGTGGAAGGGGTCATTAATTTGCGCGGCAGTGTTTTGCCTGTGGTGGATTTGCGCACCCGCTTACATTTGCCGCGTATTGAGCGGCAGGATCGTCAGCGCATTATGGTATTTACCCTGGCCTCAGGGCGCACGGGTTTTATTGTGGATCAGGTGAGCGAAGTATTAAAAGTGGCGAAAAATATTATTGATGCCACGCCGCAAATGTCGCAAAGCAATCCGGGTTTATTGGTGCGTATTGCCAATATTCAAAAACACAAGCGTTTGGTGCAGCTGATTGAACCGGAACTCTTGTTAAAAATGGACGAAAACTCCGCGCTGCAGGCCGCGGTACAGTGAAGGCTTATGATCAAAGTGTTAATTGTCGATGATTCGGCGCTGATGCGGCGCCAGCTCACTCAATTATTCGAAAGTGAAGGTGATTTTACCGTATTAACCGCCCGCAACGGCGAAATGGCGGTGAGTGAAAACCAGCAGTTTGAACCGGATGTGATTACTCTGGATATTAATATGCCTCAGATGGACGGCCTTACGGCACTGAGTATTATCATGAACGAGCGGCCTGTGCCGGTGGTGATGTTTTCGTCTTTAACTGAACAGGGCGCTTTGGCAACCTTTGAGGCACTTAATCTCGGTGCGGTGGATTATGTGCCCAAACCCGATGGCACTATTTCATTAACCATTGATGAAGTGCGCGATGAATTAATTGCCAAGGTGCGCTCTGCCGCCAAGGCTAAATTAAAAACTAAAATGAAAGTGGCGGCCCGCCCTGAGCGCCGCCTAGAAGCCTCCACTCTGGCTGCGCGCATTACACCCATGGGCGAATTGGCGCAGGATGAATTAGTGGTGATGGGTGTATCCACCGGCGGCCCGCGCACGTTGGAAGAAGTGCTGCCGCAATTACCGGCGGATTTCCCTCGCCCGGTATTAGTGGCCCAGCACATGCCTGCAACATTTACTAAATCCTTTGCTGAGCGCTTAGATCAGTTTTGCCCGCTAAAAGTGGTGGAAGTTAATACCGCCATGAAATTACACAAGGGCCATATTTATATTGCCAAGGGGGGCGCGGATATGGTGATTACGCGGCGGCTTAAAACATTGATGGCGACCCCTAAACCGGAAAATCCTAAATATTTGTGGCATCCATCGGTTGAATTATTGGGCCAATCAGTTTTAGAGCATTGTGACCCGCGCAAAATAATTGCCGTGATGTTAACTGGCATGGGCCACGACGGCGCCGATGCATTTGCGGAAATTCATAGACGCGGCGGGCGCACCATCGCTGAATCAGAAGAGAGCGCAGTGGTTTATGGTATGCCCGCTGAATTAGTGGCTCGCCGCGGCGCGCAAATGATATTGCCCGCCGAGCAGATCGCCAATCAATTAATTAAATGGGCTAGCTAGAGTTGTATTATGGGCTTTATTAGACGCACAAACCCTCAAGATGCACCTGCCGCGGATGCACCGCCTGATTGCCAGCAGGTGCTTGTGCAATTAAATCAGCCTGACCCAGTATTGCGCAGGCGCGCCGCGCACGCAGCGGTGAAGTGCCCAGGTGTGAGTACGGCGTTGGTTGCACAATTAAATACTGAAATAGACCCCGCTGTGCGTGAGGCGCTATTAAGTAGTTTGACCCACATCGCTGACGACAACGCCATAACGGGCCTGGCCAATTGTTTGCGCAGTGAAGATACAGCCTTGCGCAATGAAACCATCGACGCCATGAAAAGTTTAAACGAAGTGGCCGCGCCGGTCATTCGCCAATTGCTAAAAGATATTGACCCGGATGTGCGCATTTTTGCGGTGAATATATTGGAGTCGTTAAAACACCCGGAGGTTGAGCACTGGTTAATTGAGGTCATAAGTACGGACCCGCATATTAATGTATGCGCCACTGCAGTGGATTTATTAGGGGAGGTGGGCACCGAACAGGCGCGGGCGGCATTAGAGCAGCTCGCCCTGCGGTTTGCCCAGGAACCTTATATCCAATTCGCGATTCGTGTCGCCCTGCGCCGTTTGCATGAGGCCTGATCACCCCATGGCTGCGATCGAATTAACCGAAGATGATTTTTTGAAATTCCGCGAGTATTTTTACCGCAAGACCGGGATTTCGTTTGAATCGTCTAAGCGCTATTTCGTGGATAAACGCATCATCGAGCGCATTGAAATTACCAATAGCACTAATTTTCGCAATTATTTTACCCTGGTGCGATTTCAAGCTAATGGCGAGGAGCTACAACAGCTCACCAATTTACTTACTGTAAATGAAACCTATTTTATGCGGGAGGAATACCAGTTTACCTGTTTGGCTGATTCCATGTTGCCAGAGATAATTCGCCAGAAGAAAAATGCCCGGCCCATCCGTATCTGGTGTATCCCGTCTTCCTCCGGGGAAGAGCCTTATTCCATTGCTATGTATTTGTTAGAAAAGTGGCCGGACTTACAACACCACGATATTGAAATTCTCGCCTCGGATATAGACACCAGTATTTTGCGCAAAGCCCGCGAAGGTGTGTATTCGCCGCGCTCCTTGCAACATTTGCCTAACAGTTGGCGGGAGAAATATTTTACCCGGCAGGGGGATAGTTTTCGTATCAGTGATGATTTGCGCCAAGCGGTGGAATTTACCCGCGTCAATTTACACGAACCCGCTGAAGCGCGAGCGTTTCGTGATATAGACGTAATTTTTTGCCGCAATTTATTAATTTATTTCGACGACGTATCGCGAAAAGAGGCAGCAGAGACGTTTTTTGATGCCTTGGTGCCGGGCGGATTTATCTGTTTAGGACATTCAGAATCCATGAGCCGCATATCGCCTTTATACAAGGTGCGCAAATTTCCAGCCGCCATCGTCTATCAAAAGCCCGGAGCCTAGTATGAGCAGGATATTGATTATTGACGACGCCGCTACGGTGCGCATGTACCACCGGGATATTTTGGAATCGGCTGGTTATCAGGTTGCTGAAGCTATAAATGGAATAGAAGCCTTAGAAAAATCCCTCAATACGCCGTTTGATTTATATCTGGTGGATGTGAATATGCCTAAATTAGATGGCTACGGATTTTTGCGCCAATTGCGCAGCGAAGCCATTGAACAAAACCCAGCCCTGATGGTATCCACCGAGGCCAACGAGCGCGATAAACAGGCCGCCTATATGGCTGGCGCGAATGGTTATTTAATTAAGCCGGTTAAACCTGTGCAGCTATTAACTCTAGTGCGCATACTGCTAGGGGAGGCCATTAAATGACGCCACTACTCGAACAGTTTCTCAGTGAATCGAGGGACTTTTTACAAAGCATCGGCGATTTAGTACTGCAACTGGAGCGTAGCCCCCAGGATACGGTGCTGTTGAACGATTTATTTCGCGCAGTGCACACGCTCAAAGGCAATAGCGGCTTATTTGAATTCCCCGATATGACCCGCGTGTTGCACGCCGGCGAAGATGTTTTAGTGGCGGTGCGAGAGCACGAACTGGATTATTCCCAGGCGCTTGCGGATTGTTTATTGGAGGCCATGGATTTTATTGTGCTGCTGTGTGATCAGGTGGCAAAAACCGGCAGCCTCGGCAGTGAGTATATGCTCAGTGCCAATCAACACGTGCAGCAATTACGCGGCTTTTTAACGCCTAGCGCGCAGCCGGAATCTGCTCCGGCTAACGCAGGTTTAGGCGCGTTGAGTAGCCTATTTAGTGAAGCGCCGTTTAATTTTTCCACCCGCTGCAAAATGTGGATGCACCTGCAGACAGCCCCTGAGCACAGTCTTTATTGGGTTCGATACACACCGGTGGAGGATTGTTTTTTTCAGGGCGATGACCCCTTATTAATTTGCGCACAAATTCCCGGTGTATTGGCGCGTGTTATTCGCGCCCTGCGGCCCTGGCCGAATTTAGCGGAATTAGATGCGTTTCAATCGCAGCTGGAATATCAGGTGGTCAGCAGCGCGCCCCAAGCGCAATTAGTAGAGCATTTACATTTTGTCCCCAATCAATTTCATCTGCAGGCTATTAGCCAGGCCGATTGTGTGCAGGTGGAATTAAATGCCCTTACCGCCGAGGAGCAACTAGCCTTAATTGCTGTATATCACAGCCTTGTTAAAGAGCGCTCCTGCGCTAATCTTGCGCTGGTTTGGCAGCCGCGATTTAACTCGGCGGCCTGGGCCGCCTGCTGGGGCTGGCTGGATTTCTGGTGTAGCTACGCCAAAGGCGATGCCGCCGTAGTTGCCCAGTATTTGGCGCAGGCCTGTGGCATAGAGCCTGCGGCTGCCGCGCAAACTGCTCCTCCCTTAGGATTAGAAAGCGCGCAATTTAATCGCGAAACAATTTGCGAAGAAGACCAAGCCGCGCTGTTATCCCTCCTGGCTCGGCAGCGCATTATTCTGTATTTAACTGATCAACCGGCTTGGAGACAGGGCCGTTTAAATGCGGTGGTCAGTGTGCTGCGCCAGTGTTGTAAGGCCTTAGGTTTTAGCGACGCCATAGCGAGCCTGAATCAAGCCGCTCAAGATGGTGTGGCCGCACTGCAAGACTGGTTAGAGGCGTTTGTTAACCAAGTACAAACCCTAGATGTACCTGCGGCCAAAGAGACAGTGTTAGCCGCACCCCTTGAGCACACCATACCGCAAGCAAATACGGCTGAGCCGTCGGCAATTAATAGCGCTTTGGTGCGAGACATACCTTCTCCAGGCCAGGAATTAAATAGCTATTTACAGGAACTCAGCAGCCCCCGGCAGGAATTTAGCAGCCCCCGGCAGGAACATGATAATCCCCCGCAGGAAATTAATAGCCCCGCACCAGAAATAAATAACCCCACGCCAGATGCTAATAGCCCAGCCGCTGCCACGCTAGGTTTAAAGCGCGGCGATGAAACCCCTGGCCTTGGTAAAAGTATAAAAGTCGATCAAGCCAAAATAGATCGCTTGATGAATTTAATTGGCGAATTAATTGTGGCTAAAAATGCCTTGCCCTATTTGGCCAGTCGCGCTGAAGAGGGTATGGGCGTGCGCGAATTAGCGCGCGAAATTAAATCCCACCACGGGGTGGTCAATCGCATCGCCGATGAAATGCAAGATGCCATTATGCAAATTCGCATGATGCCCTTTTCAACCATTTCCGCTCGCTACCCGCGTTTGGTGCGGGATATTGCCCGTAAATTAGCTAAGGACGTGCAATTTTTAGTGGAAGGTGAAGAGACGGAAGCGGATAAAAATATTATTGAATCCTTAGCTGATCCGTTGGTGCATATTTTACGCAACAGTTTGGATCACGGCATTGAATTACCTGAGGAGCGCACCCGCTTAGGCAAATCGCCCCAAGCCTGTTTGCGCCTGCGCGCCAGCCAAGAGGCCGATCGTGTGGTGATTGATGTCAGCGATGATGGCCGCGGCATTGATCCGGAAAAAATTAAACGCAAAGCCTATGAAAAAGGCCTTATTGATGAAACCTTACTGGAGCGAATGAGCGAGCGCGACGCCATACAATTAATTTTTGCCGCAGGATTTTCCACCGCCGAAACGGTATCGGATTTATCTGGCCGTGGTGTAGGTATGGATGTGGTGCGCAGTGCAGTTGAGCGTGTGAATGGCTCCATCAGCATCGACAGCCAGGTGGGCAAGGGCACCCATATTCGTATTTCGCTGCCCTTATCCATGGCGGTTACCCGCGTAATGTTGGTGGAAGCGGATCGGCAATTATTTGCTGTGCCTATGGATGAAGTGGTGGAAACCGTGCGTGTGCCGCGCAGCCAAATTCATACCCTCAAACAACATCAAACGACTTTATTGCGCGGCCGTATCGTGCCTTTGGCTCAGGTGCATCAGCTTTTAGCGTTAACTGCTGAGGCCTGTTTTAACGAGGATGATGAATGTGCGGTGTTGGTGGTGCGTGTGGGGGATCATGTGTTGGGGTTGGTGGTGGATGATTTTCATGGTACCGAAGATATTATTCAAAAACCCCTCGCCGGTGTTTTAGCCAATTTACGCGGCTTTTCGGGCTCTGCTTTGTTGGGGGATGGCTCGGTACTGATGGTTTTAAATATTAAGGAATTGCTGTAATGAGTGTTGAGTATAAAAAAACAAAATTGGTATTCAGCGATATTGTTTCCATTGAGGAGACTGAAACCTTATTAAATTGGCTGATCAAAAAGCCAGCGACTAAACTGGATTTAGCAGCCTGTACCCACCTGCACGCTGCTGTGCTGCAAGTGTTAATGGCCAGTGGTGCTCCCGTTGTGAGCTGGCCTGTGAACGAACAGTTGCGCGCCTGTTTGCACAGTGCATTTGAATACGAGGAACCGCTGCATGGGTAAGTTAGTATTAATTGTGGATGATTCGCCCACCATGCTAATGAGTGTGCGTTCAACCCTGGAAATGAAGGGTTTTGGCGTAGAGGCGGCCTCTGACGGCGAATTGGCCTTAGCTAAACTCAAAGGCGGTTTAAAACCGGATTTAATCATCACCGATGTGCATATGCCCAAAATGAGTGGATTGCAGTTTATTAAATTGCTACGCGAATTACCGGGGTTTCGTTTTACCCCGGTGCTCACCCTTACAACCGAAACCGATGCGAGTAAACGGGATGAAGCCAAAAAATTAGGGGCAACCGGTTGGTTGGTAAAACCCACCAGCGGCGCCGATTTATTAAATGTCATCAGCCGAGTTTTACCTGGGGTATAAGTAGTGACAGACACATCCGGCCACGCCCACAGTTCTGCCAATGGCCAAAACGGGTTAGTTGATTCAAACCGCACTGAGCTAAATGATTTTCGCAGCCGGTGTAATCGTCAATCACGCTGGGTGACGGGTATTTTCACGCTGGTAACATTTTTGGCTGTGTGGTTGTGCGCGCCGTATTTTTTTCGCTGGCAGATGCAGCACACTGATACCCAGCGTTGGATTGATGCGTTTGTGTATGCGGGTATTGTGTTGGCCACTATTCTGTTGTATCGCTTGACGATGGAATATTTAATTGGCCACGCTGGGCGCGCCCACGATCACGCCGCCATGCGTTGGCTAGAGGTGGGTGTTGTGTTGGACAACCAAGAACAAAAAGGCGGGCATTTATTTGCGGGGCTTAAATCCTATTTGGAAAATTTACCGCAATTTTCTCACCTCTTATGGTCCCATTTAGCTAATACCACCCGTGTCACTGAAGACGCCGCCACCGCTATTATGCAGAATTTAGGTGATGTAGGGTTGGAGACGGCGCGTTTAGTGGCGAGTTTAGAATCGGGCAAGCAGCGCGCCTCGGGCTTGCACTCGGAAGCAAAAATTATTATTACTCAAACCCGTGATCATTTGCAGAATATGACGGGGTATCGCAGCCAGCGCGAGAGCCAAATTCATGCAGATGGTGTTGCTATCCAGCGCGTAGTAGAGCAAGTGGAAGGATTAAAATCCCTCACGGGTTTAATTCGTGATGTTACCCGGCAAACGAATTTATTAGCGTTAAACGCCGCCATTGAAGCGGCGCGGGCGGGGGATTCTGGGCGGGGGTTTGCGGTGGTGGCCGATGAGGTGCGCTCGTTGTCCACACAAATTGAAAGCGCCGCCCTGCGTATTGAAGAAAATGTTGCCCAAGTCTCCAATACAGTAAATGGCCATTTGGCCGATATGGTGGCCCATATGCGCACCTCGGAAGAAATCGGTTGGATGGAAAAACTCACGGATATTTTGCTCAAACTTTCCAGTAATTTTGAAGTGGCGGTGAGTGAATTGGATTCCTTGTCGCAAAATACCCATGAGGCTGTAAACGCAATTCGGTTAAATATTTTGGATGTGTTGGGCCACACGCAATTTCAGGATATTACCCGCCAGCAAATTGAGGTGGTACAAACGGGGCTTAACCTGTGCAGTGAGCGCATAAAATCCATTGCCGAGCAAATGGAGCGCGATCCATTTTCCTCGCCACTTATTTCGTCAATAGAAGAAACAGTGGAACATCTGCGCAAGGGCTACACCATGCAGGCGCAGTATGTAACGGATAATCAAATTTACGGCCACGCTCTGCCTGTCAATGATCCAGAGCGCCCGGCTATAGAGTTGTTCTAACGGCTCTTCGCCAGGCTCAGGGTGGAGAGCTTTTTAATTGAGCAATGTCCGTCGTTGTGTAAAGGATTCTATTTAATTTCCTGCGTGTGGTTAGCCTGTCAAGCCACAGGAATTTAACTAGGCCTGGCGCGACAGCCCATAAGCCATCGCCCAGGCCATTCGTTTTATCAGGCTAAATCAAACCGATCCAAATTCATCACCTTAGTCCAAGCCGCCACAAAATCCCGCACGAATTTTTCGCCGTTGTCGTTTTGTGCATAGACTTCAGCAATAGCCCGCAGTTGGGAATTAGAGCCAAAAATTAAATCCACCACGCTTGCCGTCCAAGTCACTGCACCCGTGCGGCGGTCTTTACCTTCGAGGTGGTGGGCGCCGGGCACTTTGCTCCACTGGTTATTCATATCCAGCAAATTAACAAAAAAGTCGTTGCTGAGGGTTTGTGGGCGCTGGGTAAACACGCCTTGGGGGTTGTTGCCGGTGTTGGCATTTAATACCCGCAGGCCGCCCACCAACACGGTCATTTCCGGCGCGCTTAAATTCAGCAATTGCGCCTTATCAATCAATAATTGCGCCGCCACGTCTTCCAATCCCGGCGCCACATAGTTGCGGAACCCATCGGCCTTGGGTTCAAGCACCTGGAAGGATTCCACATCGGTTTGGTCTTGGCTTGCGTCCATGCGGCCGGGCGCAAAGGGCACCTCAATCCTTACGCCTGCCTGCCCGGCGGCGGCTTCAATAGCGGCGTTGCCGCCGAGCACAATTAAATCCGCTAGGGAAATACGTTTTGCGCCCGTTTGCGCGCGGTTAAATTCATCTTGTATAGCGGCAAGCTGGTCCAGCACGGGCATCAGTTGTTGAGGGTTATTCACCGCCCAACTGTTTTGCGGGCTTAAGCGAATGCGCGCACCGTTGGCGCCACCGCGTTTATCGCTGCCACGAAAGCTCGCCGCTGAGGCCCAGGCGGTATTTACCAGCGAGGCGATGGAAAGGCCGCTTGCGAGCAGGCGGGCTTTAAGGGTTTGAATATCCTGCTCATTCACCAAGGTGTGATCCACCGCCGGGATAGGGTCTTGCCAGATCATGTCCTCCTGAGGAACCAGTTTGCCCAGGTAACGGCTGCGGGGGCCTAAGTCGCGGTGGGTGAGTTTGAACCAGGCGCGGGCAAAGGCATCGGCAAATTCCGCCGGGTTTTGGTGGAAGCGGCGGGCAATTTTTTCGTAGGCCGGGTCAAAGCGCAGGGAGAGATCCGCCGTGGTCATCATGGGGGGGAAGCGTTTGGCCGGGTCGTGGGCGTCGGGGATCATGTGTTCGGCTTTGCAGTTGATGGGCCTCCATTGGTGGGCACCGGCCGGGCTTCTGGTGAGTTGCCAGTCGTAGCCGAACAGAATGTCAAAGTAGCCGTTGTCCCACTGGGTGGGGTTGGGTTTCCAGGCGCCTTCGATGCCGCTAGTGGTGGTGTGCACACCCTTGCCCGTGCCAAAGCTATTGCGCCAACCCAGGCCCTGCTCCTCGATACTGGCGCCTTCAGGCTCAGGGCCTACTAAGGATGGGTCCCCGGCGCCGTGGGCTTTACCAAAGGTGTGGCCACCGGCCACAAGAGCAACGGTTTCTTCATCGTTCATGGCCATGCGGGCAAAGGTTTCGCGCACGTCGCGGCCGGAGGCAACTGGGTCTGGGTTGCCGTTGGGGCCTTCGGGGTTGACGTAGATAAGCCCCATTTGCACGGCGGCCAGGGGGTTTTCCAACTGCCGGTCGCCGCTGTAGCGCTTATCGCCCAGCCAGGTATTTTCCGAGCCCCAGTAGATGTCTTCTTCCGGCGCCCAAATATCTTCGCGGCCACCGGCAAAACCGAGGGTTTTAAAGCCCATGGATTCCAGGGCTACATTGCCCGCCAGGATCATTAAATCCGCCCAGGAGAGTTGGTTGCCGTATTTTTGTTTGATGGGCCAAAGCAGCCTGCGGGCCTTGTCTAAATTGCCGTTATCCGGCCAGCTGTTTAAGGGCGCAAAGCGCTGGTTGCCGGTGCCTGCGCCGCCTCGGCCATCGCTGGTGCGGTAGGTGCCCGCTGAGTGCCAGGCCATGCGAATCATCAAGCCGCCATAGTGGCCCCAGTCGGCGGGCCACCAGTCTTGGGAGTCGGTCATGAGTGTGTGCAGGTCCCGTACTACGGCGTCTAAATCCAGCTGTTTAAAAGCGGCGGCGTAGTCAAAGTCCGCCCCTAGGGGGTTCGCCTTGGGCGAGTGTTGGTGAAGGATGCTGAGTTTTAATTGGTTTGGCCACCAGTCGGCATTGGATGGAGCACTGGCCGTAGTGTGTCGCCCGTGGGCGAAGGGGCATTTGGGTTCGTTCGACATGGCACTATCCTCAAGGGGTTTTGTAGGGTGTTGGCAAAACTTTAGTGGGCCAAGAGGGGGTTGCCCAATTGATAAAGCCAATGCGCCCAATAGTGATGGCTAATACGCTGATCAAAGCGTTTGGATTATGGACCTAATTTATGTGAGGCAATGGTGGTGTTTTTTACGTTTGCGATTTTTTGTTTAACCCGTTTTAGGGTGGCCGAGTGTGCATTAGCAGTGTAGTTGCCAAGCGGGCAAATTATAAAAAACCTCGGAGCCGGTAGCCTGGATGTAGCGCAGCGAAATCCAGGGTTAGCTATGGGGGCCGATGTCGTTAAGTGACGGATTTTGCTCAATGTTCCGCGCTATTTTTACCCTCACCCCAACCCTCTCCCAGCGGGAGAGGGAGCTCAAAGCAAGGCCTCCATGATTAGCTCTTCCCGTCCCCTCTCCCCTTGGAAGAGGGCTAGGGTGAGGGGACGGCGCTTAACTTAATGACATTGGGCTGGGGACATCTTCTGATACAGGAAAACAAGGGAAATGCTCGCATTAACCCTAGTTTATTCATCCGGCACAAATTCACCTGTGCGGTTTTGGTATTGCTGCCACACAATCCACAACCCCCAGGCCAGCGCCAGCAGCATAATCACCACACCCACACGGCGGCTTAATAATGCATAACTGTGGGCTTTTTCTAGGGCGTTCCACTGGGTCAATAAATTGCCCCAGTCGTGGCCGCTTTCATTGCCGGTGGTTAAGGGCAGGGCGCGGTAGGGGGCATCGTCTATATAAGGCGCTAAATCAATGCAATTTTGTCCGCACCACCAAAGCGTAATACTGCCGCCAAAAATTTCCTGTTGCCGGTAGACAAACAACAGGCAAATACCCAGCGGCATAATAATTTGAAATAGGCTGCCACCGAGAATCGTCATGGTTTCACCAAACGGGCGGAAAAACACATGGCCGAATTCGTGGAAGGGTAAATTAATATTGTGTAAAAACGAGCCGCCAATTTTTTCCCAATCAATACCAGCGCGGAAAAAATAAATACTCCACAGCGCAAATGCCAGCCACACCAGTGCGCGGCCAATTAATACTTCGATGCTGACTCGCTCGGGTACGTACACCCAAGGGCTTAGCAGGCGGTTTGGCCAACTGGGCAGCTCCTCTTCGTGTTGAGGTAGGGTTTTTAAAGGTGCGATGCTGGCGGTAGGGCGGTATTTTGCGTAGATAATGCCGCACTGCGGGCAGGCATCCATCGGCTTAACCGGCAGGCTGCGCGGGCGTTGGCATTTGGGGCAGTAGGGTAAATCGCTCATGGTGTGTGGGCCAGGCTACATTAGCGCCTTCTCAATTTTTGGATTTTTAAGGCACACCTATGTGCCTGGGTGTTTTTTTATTATTTGGGTGAGGCTGTATCGCCTGCGAGAAAATCCTGTTTGGGAAATAATTTATCGTGCTATTCATTTGTCGCGCTATAAATTCATCGGGCTATTATTTTATCCGCTAATAGTAGGGGCAACCCTTGTGGTTGCCCGTTTTTAGCAGGGTTGATAGCGTAATCCTGCGGTGTGTGGGCACCCACAAGGGGTGCCCCTACGGCCTAGGTAAGCGCAGCGTAATCCGGGGTGTTGCGAAAAACCCGGATTTCGTTTCACTTCATCCGGGCTACGCGCGCTATAAATTTACCCGCTAATAGTAGGGGCAACCCTTGTGGTTGCCCAATTTTTAGCAGGGTAGATGGCGTAATCCTGAGTTGTGTGGGCACCCACAAGGGGCGCCCCTACGGCCTAGGTAAATACCCTAAATTACTACCTATTAAAAACAAACATTTAATCCCCAACCGGCCCATAACGAATATCCAACACATAATAAATATCCACCTTGTCCGCTAAGGTTAGCCTAATTTCATCATCCAGGGTTTTACCTAACATGGCTTTGGCTAAAGGGGCATCCAGGCTGATTTTATTGGCTTTTAAATCAAATTCATCCGGCCCCACTATGCGGTAGGTGAGGGTGCTGCCGTCGTCTTTTTCTAGAGTTACAAAGGCGCCGAAATAAATTTTGCTGGGGTCGTCCGGTGTGTTATCGACAATTTTTAATACATCCAAACGGCGGCTTAAATAACCTATGCGGCGGTCAATTTCCCGCAGGCGGCGTTTGCCGTAAATGTAATCGCCATTTTCCGAGCGGTCGCCATTTTTGGCCGCTTCATGCACCACTTGGGTCACTTTGGGCCGCTCCTCATGCCATAAATGTTGCAACTCCGCCTGCAGTGTTTGCCAGCCCTCGCGGGTAATGTAGGGGGCGCTTGTGGGGGCGGGGGGGCGGTAGCGGCTCATGGGCCCATCACCTGTTGGTAAAAATGCTGCTCGGCAGCAAGCTGCTGGGCGATGGAGGCCGCCTGGCGAAAGCCGTGGCCCTCGTCGGCAAATTCCACATAGGTCACGGCGGTGCCCTGGGTGCGCAGCCGTGCAACCAACTCCTGGGCCTGATTTGGCGGCACTACCTTATCCAGCAGCCCTTGGAAGATGAGCACTGGGCAGCGGATCTGCTCGGCGGCAAACAGCGGCGAGCGCGCTCGGTAGAGGGCGGCCTGCTCGGGGTAGGGGCCGACTAACCGATCCAAATAACGCGCTTCAAAGGTGTGGGTGTCCTCGGCGAGGAGGGCTAAATCGCCAATCCCATAGAGGCTGACGCCGCCATCAAAGCTGTGGTGAAAGGCCAGTGCCGCCAGCACGCTAAAGCCACCGGCGCTGCTGCCTTTGATAAACCTCAGCCCCGCCAGGCCCTGGGCGCTCACCCATTGGGCGGCGTTGCACAGGTCTTCAACATCTGCTTGCCCCCAGAGGCCGTGCAAACTCTGCCGGTAGGCGCGGCCAAAGCCGGTGCTGCCCCGGTAGTTCACATCCAGCACAGCAAAGCCCCGGCTAGTCCAGTATTGATTTTTAAAATTCAACAGGGCGGAGGTTTGCCCGGTGGGGCCGCCGTGGCACAAGACGATTACCGGCGGCAGGCCCTCGGGCGTGGCGTAGCCTGGGTTGTGGGGCGGGTAATAAAAGGCGTGGATGTTGTAACCGGCGCTGGGCACATAAATGCTTTGGGGTGCGCTGTAATACTCGGCCAGCGGGTCGGCTTTGGCTGCGGCTAGGGGGGTGAGGGTTTGGTCGCTGTAGCGCAGTATCTCAATCGGCCCTTGAGGTTTGGCGGCCAGTAAGAGGGCGCCGCCGTCGATGGCAGCAAGTTGGCTGATGTGAGGGTAGTCTGTGAGCAACACCTGCAGCTTGCCAGTGTGGGTATTGATGCAGGCTAAGTGCCACAGGCCATCCTGGGTGTAACACGCCAGTATTTCCTGCGGGCCGCTAAAACAATAGCTGCTCATACCGCTGACCCAGCGCGGTGTGGTGCACTCGGCGGCCATGGGCGCAATGGCTTCAACGCTGTGGGTGGTGGGGTTTAAGCGGTAGAGGTTCCACCAATTGGAGCTATCGCTCACCCAATAGAGCGCGCCGTCTGGGCCAAACAGGGGCTGAGCTATGGCTTGCTCGGCGTCTTCAGCCACCAGAGTGTGGACGCTTGCCAGGCTGCCGTCGGGCTGAATGTCAGCGAGCAGCAGTGCGGTGGCGTCCCAGGGCATATGCCCCTGTTGCCATTGGATAAAAGCCAATTTATCCCCGCAGGGGGAGAGGCAGGGGTAGGCGTAAAAGTCGGCGCCGCTGAGCAATATCCTGGGGGTTTGCCGCTCTTGGGCGAGCTCGATGCTAACCAGGCTCAGTTGCGAGAGTCCTGCAGAAGGGGTTTCCATCACGGCGATCAGGCGCGCGCGTTTGGCATCCCACAGCACATCGCCAAAGCGGTTACCGCCGCTGGTGAGGCAGGAAGGTGCTGCCTCGGTTAAAAAATTTAGCGCATAAAGGTTTTGATCGGCGGCGTTCACCCAGATGAGCCACTCGCCCGCCAGCCAAAAGGGGCAGCCGCCGTACTCCAGCAACTGGCTGCGGGCACTGTGCTCTGGCGGCAACAATTCGCGCTTGGTGCCATCGGGCAACTGGGCCACAATAACCTGGCGGCCCTTTTCGGCCGGTCGGGCTTCCAGCCAAAACAACCAGCCCATGGCCCCCTGGGGGTACATGGGGTTAGTGGCGCTGGCGAGGACGGCGTCAAGGTCAATGGGGGATTCCCAACATCCGTAAGGGGCGTGTTTTGAAGGTAGAGGGTTTGGCATCGCAGGGTGGACACATTCAGCTGGTGGAGGAGTTTGCCGAGTCTATGGCGGCAGCTGTGCCGGCACAAGGTTATTGGGTGGCCCTAAGCGGCGGGCTCGATTCCATGGTGTTAGCCCACCTGGCCCAGCAGGTTTTGCCCGCGGTGCGTTTTATCCACATCAACCACGGCCTCTCCCCGCACGCCGAGGCCTGGCAGCAGCAGGTTGTAAGCTGGGCGCAGAGCATTGGCCTGGCCGGAGTTTGCCTTAGCGTGCAGGTAGAAAAAAGCGGCCTGAGCCTAGAAGCCGCCGCCCGCGCGGCGCGTTATCAGGCGTTTGAGTCCATCCTTAAACCGGGCGAAGCCCTCCTGTGCGGCCACCACCAGCAGGATCAAGCAGAGACTTTTTGCCTGCGCCTGATGCGCGGCAGTGGTTTAACGGGCCTTGCCGCCATGGCCCCCAGCCGCCCCCTAGGCTGCGCCGTTTTACTGCGGCCGCTACTCAACATCCCGCGCGCGCGCCTGCTGGCCTATGCCCAGGCGCACAGCTTTAATTGGGTTGAAGACGAGAGCAACCAAGACCTGCGCTTTGACCGCAACTGGCTGCGCCACGCATTAATTCCTACGCTCGCCCAGCGCTGGCCCAAGGCCAGCGAGCAGATCGCCCAGACTTGCCTGCGCCTGCAGCAGGAGCAGCAATTGCTGCAGGAGTACCTGGCGGCAGACCTGCTCGCCTGCGCGCCAAGGGCTGAACGCCTGGGCCACAGCATGCTGCTGGCGCCTTTAGCGCAAGGCAGTGACGCGCGCCGCAGCGGCATTTTGCGCTGCTGGTTCGACAGCCTCGGCACTCTGCCACCGAGCCAAGCGGTATTGGCGCAGATGCACGCCCTAATACACAGCCGCGCCGACAGCGAAGCCTGCGTCAGCTGGGGCTGCTGGCACCTGCGCCGCTACAACGGCCGGTTGTATGTGTTGCCGCAGGTGCCCACGCTCAGCTCCGACTGGCAAGCCCAGTGGCACACGCAGGTGCCGCTGCACCTGGCCAACGGCAGTTGTATAAGCGCCGCACCCAGCGCCGAGGGGCTGGCCCCAGGCACCTACACTTTGCGCCTGCGCCAGGGCGGTGAGCGCAGCCACCCCGCCCAACGCCAGCATTCCCAAACCCTCAAAAAACTCCTCCAAGAGGCCGCCCTTGAACCCTGGCTGCGCAACCAGCTGCCGCTGGTATACAGCGAGAATTGTTTGGTGGCGGTGGGGGATTTATGGCTCGAGCGCGGGCACAGTGTGGAAAATGGGGTGCAGCTTAAGTGGCATTTTTAGAATTAATTTAATGGCGAGCCCATGCTGAATAAATTCCACACCCAGGGGTTTAGCCTGCTGCGCAATTTTTTAACGGCCGGTGAACTGGCCGAATTAAATCAGGTTTTGCGCGCATTTCACCGCGCCTGGCTAGAGGACAACGCCGAGGCCTATCAGCGCGGCGCCATTAATTCAGCCTATCTCACCGGCGCGCGGTATTTAAATTCGCGTGCTCGGCAGACGCTGTGGGGCTTTTTAGCATCCAATCAATTAATGGCGCAGGTTGCCCAGGTGTTTAGTGAACCTGCCTGTTTTATGAATACACAATTATTTTTCGACCCTTTTAATCCAGAGCAGAAAAATTATTGGCATCGGGATTTTCAATACCACCTCAACCTGGCTGAGCAGCAACAGGCCCTAAGCGGGCCACAGGTCATTCACTTTAGAATACCTATGGTGCCTGAGCGCGGCATTGAACTGGTGCCGTCTAGCCACAAGCGCTGGGATACGGCAGAAGAGCTTGATGTGCGCTTAGAGCGCAATGGGCGCAGGTGTTTCGACCCGCTTAGCAACGCCACAAGGCTCGCGCTGAATGCCGGTGATTTATTAATATTTTCGGCTGCCTGCATCCATCGTGGGCTGTACGGTTTAAATCGCTTGGCATTAGATATTTTATTTTGCGACCCAGCGCCAGAATTATTGCGTCATATTAATGCGGATTGCCTACCCACCGCAGCGGACATGGCGCGTATGCAAAACCCTGCGGCGTTTTTACGCGCGTCCAATTGCGTCGTGAGTGGTAAATAGGGGGCTGGTCTCACATTCACGGCTTAAACCCGCATCCCTGCGCCAACCTATACCCGTTGAATTAGAAATAGGTTTAAAGCTTATTGCCCCGCGTCGGCAATACATTTTTTAGTAAAACTATTTTTGGCGGCGCCAAAGAGTTTTTTCTCAACAGCCTTGGCTTCACAGTCAACCTTGGCGGAAGCCGCTTTGGCATCCTTCTCACACTTTTTCATAAAACTTGTCTGTGCCGCCCCTGCGAGTTTTTTCTCGGCGGCTTTGGCTTCGCAACTGGCCTCAGCGGCAAAACTTGCATGGGCTAAAAAAATAAGGATAAAAGGTGCTAACAGAATTTTATTCATGGCTGAATTTCCGCTGTGGATGAGGTAGGGCACTATAGGGTTCGGGCGCAAATTCTGTCAATTTAACCTGGGCGGGTGTTGGCCATACTCCCGGTTGCGCCGGTAACAATTTATCAGTACTTCGCTATTTTTGCGCTATATCAAACTAGCCAGCTTGGCCAGTTGATCAGCATCAAAGGTCATTTTTCGCCTTGCGCCAGACTTAAACCATAGAAAGATTAATTCATTTCCATTGTGTTGAGTCGAGGTGTTTATGTATCTGCCAGCTATTGTTGTAACGGTTACGCTTGTTGCCACTTTATTATTGTTAGGTGTAGGTGGTGCGGGTTTAATTATCGCTGATAATAAATGCACTGGTTTGCGTCACCACTAGCAGCTGGTTGAATTAGGTTGGCGGCGGCTTGGCAAACCAAATTTGGCGCAAAAACAGGACGACTGAGGTAGGGCAATGCGGGAGCAATTGCCGAGTGTGCACGAAGTAAATGAGGTTTTTTGCCAAATTTAACGCCGCCAGAGTTAGGGAACCTCTGATTAAGGTGTATTTTCAAAAACGCACGAGTATGTCCATGTAGCTCCGGCGCGGGCTTCCTGCCCGCGACGGTTTTGAAAATACCCCTTAATCAGAGCTTCCTAGCAAGGTAGTATTTCAACAAGCTGTTACCGAAGCTCTGATCAATTCCAAATGTTGACTCTTTTCAAAAGCGCCCGGGTACTTCCCTAAAGCTTCGGCGCGGGCTCCATGCTCGCGACGGTTTTGAAAAGAATCAAAATTTGGAATTAATCAGAGGCTCCTTAAACAAATGTACCGGATAGTTTCTGTGTAGTCGGTGCCAATAGAGCGCGCCGTTACGGGAATGCTCATTTTAACTCTTGCCGGGTGAATATGAGGCGCGAATGGATTCGGCCTAAGCCCACCTGCGTCTGCTTTTGTCGATAAGTGTTCGGGCCAGGGATGGTGTAAGGGCATGCTTTGAATACACCCGCCCTGTGGTATCACCCCGCCAGATCCCGGCGAGCAAACAACCTTTCCATGGGCTTTGGCCTTTAAATAGGCTCGTCCGCACATACCCAGGGCAAACCCCTGTGGCACAATGGCTGCCCCGTAGTAATTTATCAGCAGCCCACTCATGGCCCTTTTCTATACCCGGCAATATACCCCTGGGGTTAATCCACTATACTTCCTGAATACCTGGTATTAGGAAGATAGATCAGTCATGGGTTTGCGATCCGGCGAGGTGCCAGTCAGCGTCAAACAAAATTACCTGCTGAGGGTTACATCCTACGGCCTGATCTTTTTGTTGCATTTAAGTTTGAACTGGGGGCAATACCCCGCAGGTTTTTGGTTGCTTATCGCCATACAAGGCCTGATATACCCTCACCTCGTTTATTTTTGGATACCCAATAATTCCGCCGAGCACCGCCTGCTGCTGCTCGATGCCGCATCCTACGGCGTGCACCTGGCCCTCTGGGGTTTTAATCCTTACTTAGTATCACTCTTCACCGCCGCCATGGGTGTGACCTACATGTCGGTGGGGGGGCGCCCCATGTTAATGAAAGCCCTGCTGGCACTTGGGCTGGGTTTACTGCTGGGCGGGCTTTGCACGGGGTGGCGGTTTTTACCCAATATTCCCCTGCTCACAGTGGCGCTGGTGGCCAGTGGTTTTATTCTCTATTTGATTAATCTTGGCGGCCTGGTGTACGCCATCAATACCAAATTGCGCACAGCCCGCAAACAAGCCTTGGAGCAGCAGGAAGAATTAATGCTCACCAATCGCTTAGTGGCCACGGTAAACGGTTCGTTGGATATGGATTTAATCCTGCAAACCATTATGGAAGGGGTACAGCGCTACTACCCCTTTGAAACGCTCTATATGTTGCCCTACAGCGAAGATAAAACCGCTTTTGAAATTACCGGCATCTATGGCGATACAGTGACAGACGTTGAGCGCTCACAGTTTATGCGCATGCAGTTTGATTTAAAAAAGGATGCCGAGAGTATTTTTGTGCGCGGCTTAACCCGCAATAAAATCGTTTATTTACCGCGTATGTCACCGGAGGCCGCAGCCACCTCAGCGCCTATTGATCAGCATCTTTATGCGATTAAAGCCGCTAAGTCCCTGTTGTATGTGCCGGTCTGCATCAACAACGAGGTTATCGCTGGCGCGGCATTTTTAAATTATGAAGTCCCCTTTGAGCTGGAAGAAAAGGATTTTGCCCGCGTCAGCCAATTTTTAGTCCACGCCGCCAGCGCCGTGCGCAATCTGTATTTAATCCGCGAACTCAAAGCCGCTTCTGAAGCCGCCAACGAGGCGCGTGTGCGAGCCGAGCGCTCTGAAGAGGCCAAGGGGCGGTTTTTGGCCAATATGAGCCATGAAATTCGCACCCCATTAACCGCCGTACTCGGCTACGCCGACTTGCTCACCGACAAACAGCTCCCAGCCAAAGACCGCGAAAAATTCACGCAAATTATTCTGCAAAGCGGCCAACACCTGTTGGCCATGATTAACGATATTCTGGACATCGCTAAAATTGAAGCGGGCAAAATGTCCATCGAAACACTGCCCTGTTCCCTAGTGGAAATCCTCTACCCATTGGATGCCTTGCTGCGTCTGCGCGCCTTGGAAAAAGGCTTGGTATTTCACCTGCACCTTCAGTACCCCATCCCTAAAATTATTCACACGGATGCCACAAGGCTAAAACAAATCCTGCTGAATTTACTCAATAACGCCGTTAAATTTACTCAGCAAGGCTCCGTGAGCTTAGCGGTATCGCGCCAGGCGGATCAGCTGATATTGCAAGTGCGCGACACGGGCATAGGCATTGATGAGCAACAAGCCAAACAATTATTTTCTGCCTTTACCCAGGCGGATAGTTCCACCACGCGCTTGTACGGCGGCACCGGGCTCGGTCTTTTTGTATCGAAAAATATCGCGCAATTATTAGGTGGTGATATTAGCCTAGCGTCCACAGTGGGCGAGGGCAGTTGTTTCACTGTGACTATTCCCTGCGCTATTGGCGAAGAATTTATTGGTGATGAAGCCGTTTTTGCCCAGCTCTGGGAGGATCAAAGTCAGCAACACCAAGCGCAGCAGTTGCCGCAATTGCAAGGCAAAATTTTGGTGGCTGAGGATAACCTGGAAAATCAGCGCTTAATTAGCCATGTATTGCAGCAGTTGAATGTGCAATTTGACATGGCTAATAACGGCGCCCAGGCACTGACCTTCGCGGTGCAACATCAGTACGATTTATTTCTGTTCGATTTGCAAATGCCATTAGTGGGCGGCAAAGAAGCCGCCGAAATACTCATTCGCCAGGGAATCAAAACACCGATTATCGCCTTTACCGCCAACGTCATGACCCACCAGCGGGCCGAATATGAAACCATTGGTTTTGCCGATATTTTAGAAAAACCCTTTAATCGCTGGCAGGTGGCCAACCTGCTGCAAAAATATTTACCCAAGCTTGAGCCGCGGGTAAACCGGGTGCTGGTGGTTGACGATGACCCGGTCAATCAGATGTTGGCCAGGCAACTGATGCTGTCGCAGCGGCCGGATATTACCGTTCATGAAGCCTTGACGGCGGAAGTAGGTTTGGAATTAATTGCGCGCGGCGAGCGCTACGATTTAATTCTGATGGATTTACACCTGCCGGGCATGAATGGCTTTGCCGCCACTGATCAGTTGCGCAAGCTGAATATTCAAAGCCCCATTTATATATTAAGTGCCAATTCCGAAAAGGATCATCAAGACGATGTGGCCCGCTGCGGCGCCCAAGGATTTATTGAAAAACCCCTCAACCGGCTGCGCTTGAGCCAATTGTTGCTCTAAAGCCACTGCCCCGCCCGCTATAGATCACCCGCCACTCTCGGCCGCCTGGGTTTTGGCTGGCCAAGTTTTATGCGCGTTATTGCTATCTGCTGTCATATTAAGTGTCTATAATGCCGCCCTTCTTTTAATACCGCAGCCTCCCGTGCTGCTGTGATTGTTCCTTGAGGATCCATTTGTGATAGAAAAATTGCGCAATATTGCCATTATTGCCCACGTAGACCATGGCAAAACCACCCTTGTAGATAAGCTGCTGTCGCAGTCTGGCACCTTAGATCGCAAGGACCAGGGCGCAGAGCGCATCATGGATTCCAACGACCAAGAGCGCGAGCGCGGCATTACCATTCTCGCCAAAAACACCGCCATCACCTGGAATGGCTACCGCATCAACATAGTAGACACCCCAGGCCACGCCGACTTCGGCGGTGAAGTAGAGCGCGTGTTGTCCATGGTGGATTGTGTGTGTTTATTGGTGGATGCTGTAGACGGCCCCATGCCACAAACCCGCTTTGTAACCTCTAAAGCCTTCGAGCAGGGCTTAAACCCCATAGTGGTCATCAACAAAGTTGACCGCCCCGGCGCCCGTCCTGACTGGGTAGTGGACCAGGTGTTTGACCTGTTCGACCGCCTCGGTGCCACTGAAGAGCAGCTGGATTTCCCCATTATTTACGCGTCGGCTCTAAACGGCGTTGCTGGCCTCTCGCCCGATGATTTAGCGTCCGACATGACGCCGCTCTTTCAAATGATCGTCGATAAAGTACCACCCCCGAAAGTGGACATCGACGGCCCTTTGCAAATGCAAATTTCTGCCCTGGATTACAACTCCTATGTGGGCATTATCGGTATCGGCCGCATTACCCGCGGCAAAATCACGCCCAACAAACAAGTTGTGGTGGCGGATTTAAACGGCAACAAACGCAAAGCTAAAGTGCTACAGGTAATGGGCTACCACGGCCTTGAGCGCATCGAAGCGCCCGAAGCCTCCGCTGGCGACATAGTCTGTATTACCGGTATTGATAAATTAGGTATTTCCGACACCATTTGTGATCCTGACTGTGTGGAAATTTTGCCACCGCTGACCGTTGATGAGCCCACCGTGAGCATGACCTTCCAGGTTAATGACTCGCCTTTCGCCGGTTTAGAAGGCAAATACGTCACCTCGCGCAATATTAAAGATCGTTTAGAACAAGAATTAATACACAATGTAGCCCTGCGCGTAACTCCGGGCGATACGCCTGATAAATTCAAAGTATCCGGCCGTGGTGAATTACACCTTTCAGTTTTAATTGAAAATATGCGCCGAGAAGGCTTTGAATTAGGTGTATCTCGTCCTGAAGTAGTTACGCGTGAAGTGGACGGCGAAATTCACGAGCCTTATGAACAAGTGGTTATCGACGTTGAAGAGCAACACCAGGGGTCAGTGATGGAAGAACTCGGCCTGCGCCGAGGTGAATTAACCAACATGGTGCCCGATGGCAAAGGCCGCATACGTCTAGAGTTTTTAATTCCCTCCCGCGGTTTAATTGGTTTTCGCGGCAGCTTTTTAACCATGACCTCCGGCTCCGGCATCATGACCAGTATTTTTGACCACTACGGCCCCGTAAAAGGCGGCAATATGGCCAAACGCCAAAACGGTGTATTGGTAAGTATGGTACGCGGCAAAACCCTCGCATACGCTTTATTTACTCTGCAAGAGCGCGGCCGTTTATTTTTGGGCCACGCTGAAGAAGTGTATGAAGGCCAAATCGTTGGTTTACACAGCCGCGATAACGACCTAGCCGTGAACCCAACCAAAGCCAAACAGCTGACCAACATTCGCGCTGCAGGTACCGACGAAGCCTTAATTTTAACGCCCCACGTGCGCCACACTCTGGAGCAGGCCTTGGAATTTATTGAGGACGATGAATTGGTGGAAGTAACCCCCAAAAGCATTCGCATCCGCAAAAAATTGCTCACGGAAAATGAGCGTAAGCGGGCATCAAAAAGCGGTAATTAATGTACCGTTTAGTAACAATAAAAAAGGCGCTTTAAGCGCCTTTTTTATTGGGTGGAGAGTAAGTATTTGGATGCTTTAATTATTGTATATCTTCGCAGCGAGTAGGGTGGGCAACTTGTTGCCAACGCGAAAAAAATTCCAGAAGCAATTCAACACCAAAAGATAGAGAGTGTAAACCAGATTGTGTAACCGCCCATTGTTGAATAGGGTTTGGCGACCCGCCAAATAAGAGGCAACACAATGGACACCAACACACTGAAAACCCTCGCGCAAGAGCTGGCCAAAGGGATAAAAACCCCATCTGACCTCAATGCCTTCAGCGCACAACTGACCAAAATGGTGGTAGAAGCCGCGCTGAATGCTGAATTGACTGAACACCTAGGCTACCCCGCCCACGCCAAAGAAGGGCGCAACGGGGGCAATAGTCGCAATGGCAGCACCCCGAAGAAGCTCAAGGGCGACCACGGCGAAATAATCATCAATACGCCCCGTGACCGCGACGGCAGCTTTGAACCGCTGTTAATTAAAAAAGGTCAAACGCGTTTTACGTCCATGGATGAACAAATTCTCAGTCTCTATGCTCGGGGTATGAGCACACGCGATATTGTGGCTGCATTTCAGGAAATGTACGGCGCTGAGGTTTCGGCGGGGCTGATATCCAAAGTGACCAACGCTATTGGAGCAGGTTGTTCAATGGCAAAATCGACCGCTGGAGGCGGTTTACCCTATCTGTATTTAGATTGCATCCACATCAAAATTCGCCACGACAAGCGCGTGATCAACAAAGCGATGTATTTAGCCTTGGGCGTTAATCTACAGGGGTCAAAAGAATTATTAGGCCTGTGGGTGTCTGAAAATGAAGGCGCCAAATTTTGGCTTCCGGTGCTTACAGAGCTTAAAAATCGCGGGGTTGAACAGATTTTAATTGCCTGTGTCGACGGCGACGGGGTTCCCGGCGGCAATCAATGCTGCTTATCCCGATGCACGCATTCAGCTGTGTATTATTCATATGACACGCAATTCTTTAAAATATGTATCCTGGAAAGACTATCGGGCGGTGACGGGCGATTTAAAGAAAAATATATCAATCAACCACTGAGGCGGAGGCGTTAATGGAGCTGGATAATTTTGCTGAACCTGGGGATGAAAAAGTATCCGCACATAAGCCAATCCTGGCGAAATCACTGGCCCAACTTGATTACGCTCTTTAATTTTTCCTGCCGATATTCGCAAGGTGATCTATACCACGAATGCGATCGAATCGTTAAATAGCGTTATTCGCAAGGCGGTAAAAACACGCAAACTCTTTCCGAGTGACGAATCGGCTACCAAGGTGATATTTCTTGCTATCCAGGCAGCTTCTAAGAAATGGACCATGCCGATACGTAACTGGAAAGAGGCTATGAATCACTTTATCATCGAATTTGAGCCGCAGTTAAGGGCTCATATTTAGGCGGGTGGTTACACAGAATGGTTTACAGTCTCAAAAGATAAACTCATTTGAATGTTATCGATGTGTATGTGTGAAATTGCTACTGGAGTAAATCTCTGCCCGGGCAATAAATTGCCCGCGCTAGCAACTAGGCTTTAGGAGCCCCTCTTGGCCCTCCAGTAATTTGAAGCAAACACACCCACCGCCCCTGGCAAGTCGCTCACATAGGCATACTCACTATTTAAATGCCCAGCCGTAAGCTGCTGTATCTGTTTAACAATCAGGGTTGACCAATAGTTATTTTGCGCGCCCATTTTTTTAGCACTTCCGCATCAGCGGGCGAAGCCACCACCCGAATGCCCGCACCAGAAAAACCTGCCACCTGCGTTAATTGATTTACCATAATCTCTCCTATTTATCGCGCTGATTAAAAAACATTATTTGGATTTAGAGATAAATACCCGCTCACCGGATTCCAAATCCACGGCCATTAGGGCTTTTTGGCCTTTATCGACCACCAATGCATAAGGAATTCCAGACTCAACATGCAACCCATGGGGCTCTACAAACTTATTGGCAGACCCAGGAGAGTTAGACGAGAACACGCTCCTTAAGCCATCATTTAATGCAAAGGAAAATATCGCTGGCTTCACACGGTCAACCACTAACGCTCGTTTATGGTCGGGGTCAATTCTTATTGAGGTAAGCACATTAACTCCGCTTTGTGTAAATTGCGTGCTTTCTGGCAAGGTGGTTGCCGAAGCAAAAATTGAACGCTTACCCCTGCCTGTATTTTCATTACCTAAGGAAATATCTACAGAATAGATAAATTGGCTGCCTGACAAACTGGTCATTAACAGGCGCTGCCCTGATGAATCCAAAGCCAGGCCTCCTACATTGTCAAATTTTTGATTGTCGTCTGGAATGCCACTTTTGGAATCACTGAAAATTGATAGATTTTTATCCTTAAGAGTGACACCACTAATAGTTCCTTGCGTTGCCGAACCAACAAAAAGCCTTGGCACTAAGTAATCTTTATCTAAACATAGATCACTTGCACCTGCAGTTATTTCCCCTTCAAAGTAATTAGAAACTTTGCCTGAATTTAAATCCATTGCTATTACTTCTGCGTAGCCAGAACCATTTTTGTAACCATCACTCTGGCCGATTAATGCAATTTTTTCTCCCTTGTCTACAGCAATAGGGGCGCCAGAATAAAACTCTTCATCGAATACATCTTTGGGCTCGAACGTCAAAGGAGCTAACGCACCTCCGGCCAGCAATTTTCTTTTGCCATCGGCTAAATCTATTGCGATAACCGCTTTCTGCGTTAGGTCAACCACCAAAGCCCGGTTACGTCCATCCAAATTATCCCAAGCCACCGTTTGCGGCCCCACAAAATCCACCCCCCCATTGGCAGGGAACGCCTGGGTGATATCGCCCTTGGTAACAGTTACACTTGCGGCGTTTTTATCGACGTTGCCAACACTGTCCTCTACTTCAAGGGTTAACGTATTTACACCACCATTCTCATCTTTCAAATCAGCAGCCTTTAATTCCCAGGTGCCTTTGGCAGTATCAACAATTGCGGCAACGCCATTAACTTTTACGCTTTTAACACCGCTACCACCGTCTTCATCTTTAACCGTGCCGCGCATAATCACACTGGCACTTTCGGTCAAGCTCACCGCAGGGGGGAATAAAATACTGGCGGTGGGTGCTGTTATGTCACTGCGAGTGGTGGCCACACATTTCACACTGGCACTGCCCACGCTCAGGTTCGCCTCAACACTGGCGCCCGCTGTGGTGCTGGTTGTTACGCGTACCGCAATGGTATTGGCGCCGCCATTGACGGGGCTTTCAGCGTTGGTAAAGCTGCCGGAATTAAATGAGTATTGGGCGCTGGCATCGCCGCTGATAACCACCTTGCTCGATGCATTCTCCCCATTTAGGGCCAGTGTGGGCGTGAATACCACCAGTGCACCTGGCGCCTGGTTGGTTAAGGGGGCACATGTTGAGGGGTTAAAGGCAAACCCACTGGAGCTTGAGGAGCTGCTAGAAGAGCTTGAGCTGGATGAGGAGCTGCTGCTAGAGGAGCTGGAGCTTGAAGAGGAACTGCTGCTGGAGGAGGAGCTACCGGAGGAGGAGCTGGAACTTGATGAGCTAGAACTGGAAGAACCGCTGGTGCTGGACTTACTTTTGCCGCAGCCGGTAAGGCTCAGGGCAGCGATGGCGCAGGCTAAGAGGGCTAGGCGGTGAGGGGCTAATAACATGATGCGTTTTCCTTTAATGAGGGCTGTTTATGGGCTTCGGCCTTGGGTGAGTATTATGCCTCAGCCTGTTTGGAATCTGTACGCCAGGTGCCCGCAACTTGTTGCTTGCGCGAAAAAACGATCATTAGAGTTATTCAAAAACAACCGATAAACTTTTTTTGAATCTTGTCGATATGTATGGATGAAATTGCTGCTGACGTGAATCTCTGCGTGGGCAATAAATTGCCTACCCTACCGACTGCGGAGAATTGGAATTATTATTTGGGTTGCGAGTTGCGAGTTGCGAGTTGCGAGTTGCGAGTTGCGAGTTGCGAGTTGCGAGTTGCGAGTTGCGAGTTGCGAGTTGCGAGTTGCGAGTTGCGAGTTGCGAGTTGCGAGTTGCGAACGCGGAATTTAACTGTCAAACATCTCCTCTTTCCGTCATCCCTCTTTGATATGAGGCCATGATTTTATGATGAAAAAATCTGAAATTATCGATATCTGTAAACAGACAGCGGCGCAGTTCCCGGGGTGGGAATATTCTGCCGGGGCATTCAAAAATAAAGAGGCAAGCCCGTGTATTAAAGTTGTCTATCCCTTTTGGTCGTTCAGTCCCGGCACGGCGCTTTCACAACCAAGGGTCGGATTTCGGCATGAAGTCATTAACGGGCTTTTCAAAAAATTAATGTCTTTTGATGCTTTCTTGTTGAGTGCCTGCGATATTGCCGAACGCCCAAGTAAATATTCGTCTGGTTTGCGATTTTATGATATTGCTGTCGACCGAGCGGAAGAGAAAATAAAAACGATGCTAGCCGATGGAATTGACGCATTGGAAAAGAAATATGATTTTTCTTCGGAAAAAAATCTACTAGAAAATATGCCTAAACATTTTGAAGGCAATGACGGCGTAAGTTACTGCTTGGTGCGCGCTTATTTGGGCGATTTTGATTTTGTTCGGGCCTATCGCCGCGATGAGATTCAGATTACAAGAGGGGCTAAGTATTATGATCAGATTGACAAGATAATTGAACATTTTGGTATCGATATGCAATCGTAAATCAAGTGGGCAGAACGTGTAAGCCGGGTAGGGTGGGCAACTTGTTGCCCACGCGAAAAAGTAGTGGCGTCAATGTCTGCGTGGGCAATAAATTGCCCACCCTACCGACTATTTTTACCTAAACGCTACCTGAGTGGGAAACAAAAAAATAACAGTTGTGAAAAGTTAGGTTTTTACATGCCCTTAACAGCAAATATGCCCGGCGCATTGCGCCAAAGCCCCGAGTAATCCATGCCCATACCAAACACGTAGCGATCCGGTACGGTAAGGGCGCTAAATTCTGGGCGAAAATCCACGGGTTTGCGCCGGTGATCCTTAGTGGTCATCACCGCGCAGTGCACCGAACGAGCGCCTTGCTGCAATAGCTGCTGATACACCGCATGCAGGGTTTTGCCTTCATCAAAAATATCGTCGCACAACAAAATAGTTTTGCCTTGAATATCGGCATGTTGAGGCGAGATCCAGCGCAATTCGGCGCCAGCGACATTATTGTGGTAGCGGGTGGCGTGTACATAACTGAGTTCCACCGGCCGTGTTAAATGGGGTAAGAGCTGGCCGGTAAAAACCAAGCCGCCATTTAAAAGGCATAGCACCAACAAGGGTTCACTGCTGGGGAGCTGAGTATTAATCTCTTCTGCAAGCGCTGTAATAGCGGCGCTGACCTGATCAAACGAAAAAATCCCGTCGGCAAATTCACCTAATCCATGGGTTGAGTTTTGGCTCATAAATACCTCGGGCCAAGGCTAAGGTTAGCGAGTTGGTGTGGCAGTTTATTGCACTGCAAAAAATTCACCATTTTTGTTTGCTATTTATAGCAAGTGTAAACAAGATTTTTTCATGGCGCTGGAAATCTTCAGCCCTGTAAATATGGCTAGCCAATTCGCCTGGCGGACGTTTTGCGGAGGTAATAACGGCAGCGCCTGAGGTTGTTGATTTGATAATACAAAAATCAGCATTAAAAATTATTGGGCGCTACTCTAATTAATGGCCAAATAGCGGTGTATTAATTCGTTGGCATCTTGCCAGGCCTGTGTATTTTGCACCTGGGCTAGGGGCAATTTGTTCGTTGCCCGCAGAGACTGCAGGCGGCCGTTCGTTTTGTGGTTTTTCGCTTCCAAAAACTCAATGACGTGCTGGGCTTTGGCGGGGTGGTTACACACCAGAATACCGTCGCAGCCCGCCTCCAGCGCCATTTGCGCACGGGCTGAATAATCCCCTGCAAAGGCCGCACCGGCCATGGATAAATCATCGCTTATGAGCAGGCCTTCAAAACCCATCTTTTTACGCAAATAGGTTTGCAGCCAGGTTGCCGAGAAACCCACCGGGTTGTGATCCAAAGCCGGGAAAATAATATGCGCAGGCATTAAAGCTGCGAGCTTAGGCGCCAAAGCGCGAAAGGGAATGAGGTCGTGCTCCTCAATGGCCGCAAGCGGGCGCGGGTCGGTGGGCAATTCCACATGGCTATCGGCTTTGACGCTGCCATGCCCGGGGAAATGTTTGCCACAGCTGTGCATACCCGCCCGTTGCATGCCGTCGATAAACGCCCCGGCCAGGGCCACAACCGCCTGGGGATCATGGCTAAATGCGCGATCGCCAATCACGCGGCTATTACTGCGGTCCACATCCAGTACTGGGGCAAAGCTCATATCAAGGCCCACACCCAGCACCTCACTGGCCATCAGCCAACCCAACTCATTACCCAGGCGCAGGGCGAGGGATTGCTCGCTGGTGTATAGCTCGCCTAAACGGCCCATGGGCGGCAAACGGCTAAAGCCATTTTTAAGCCGCTGCACCCGGCCGCCTTCTTGATCGACACAGAGTAATAAGCGCGAGTTAATGCTGTTGATATGGCGGCTGAGCTCCGCCACCTGCACGGGGTTATCAATATTGCGGCTGAACAAAATCACACCGCCCACCTGAGGGTGGCTTAATACCTCTTTTTCTTCCCCGCTGAGTTCATGGGATTGGACATCAAGAATGACCGGGCCGGTAGTGGTTGTGCGCATGAGCCGTCACATAGATAAAGGGTTACTGAGGGCGGGCATAATTGCGAGCGCTGGCGGGCTTGTCAATTGTGTAGTGCCTCATGCGGGCCTGCGTCGTATGTCTCTTGTAACGAGTAAAACACGGTAATGAGTCTTGTGGGCAACCCAGGTAACTAAGATTTTCAGGCCATGCTCAGCCCGTGCAGCAGCAAAAGGCGCCTCGGGTAGCGGAGCAGAGAGAAAATACTTGCACAGCATAAACTACTGTATATAATCCCAAGTACTGTATAAGTAACCATGCCTGTGGGGCGCGCAATGCTCAAGCTTACATCTCGTCAGCAACAAATATTTGAACTCATTAAAGATCAAATCGACACCACGGGTTACCCGCCCACCCGCGCTGAAATCGCTCAAATGCTGGGTTTTAAATCCGCCAACGCCGCGGAGGAACATATTAAGGCCTTAGCGCGCAAAGGCGTAATTGAGGTAGTGGAGGGCGCCTCACGCGGTATCCGCCTGCCCGACCACGAGCGCGGTATTCCCATAGTGGGCCGTGTGGCAGCAGGTAATCCCATTCTGGCTACCCAACATATTGAAGAATACTGCCCTGTTCCCGAATCTTTTTTTCACCCCCGCGCGGATTATTTTTTGCGTGTGCACGGCATGAGTATGAAAGACGCCGGTATTTTAGATGGTGACCTGTTAGCCGTGCATGCTACAGCGCAAGTTCACAATAACGACATTATTGTTGCCCGCATCGAGGACGAAGTTACTGTTAAGCGTTTTCGCCGCGAGCGCAATCGCTCTGTCGTTGAGCTGTGGCCTGAAAATCCAGAATTTGATGTTATTCGAGTTGACTTGAGGGATCGCAATTTCTCCATCGAAGGGTTGAGCGTCGGCGTTATTCGTAGGGGGTGATTTATGGCAACACAAACTGCAGCAAAAACTCAGTCTAATATCGGCATTACAGAAGTTGTTTTACCGGGTGATGAAGAATCCTTAGGGTTAATTTTGCCCATGCTGGCTCACCTCAGCCGCACCTGCACCGACCGTTGGTTCACCTGGATTGCACCCAAAGGCGTGCACCGGGAAATGTTGGTGGATTATGGTTTTGATCTGTCCAAATTGCGTTTGGTGCATGTTAAAAATGCTGAAGAAGCCTTGTGGGTCTGTTGGGATGCTTTGGTGGCGGGCAATAGCCAAACCGTAGTCGCAAGCCCGGGGCGCCTGTCGGAAAAAACTATTCGCGCCTTGGAGTGCGCCGCATTGCGCGGTAATAGTCAGGGCTTATTAATTCGTTATAGGTAAGGCGCGTATGAACTATCAGGGTAGTTGCCACTGTGGCAAGGTAACATTTGAGGTTGAGGGCGAAATAACGGGGGTGGTTGCCTGTAACTGCTCTATTTGCCAGCGCAAAGGCTCTTTATTATGGTTTGTACCGCGCGAACAATTAATACTCAAAACAAACCCCGCTGATATGGCCACCTATATGTTTAATAAACAGGTCATTCAACACCATTTTTGCCCCACCTGTGGCATTCACCCGTTTGGTGAGGGCACAGCACCCAATGGTGCCCTTATGGCGGCGGTAAATGTACGTTGTTTGGAGAACGTAGATTTAACATCCCTACCTGTACGTGAATTTGATGGCCGTAGTATTTAACAACACCCGCACAATCTGTTGAGTAATTTGAAAATTATTTATTTCGCGGGTATTTTTTGCAGCCCCATCGACATAAGCCCGCAAGTAGGCGTACCCCTTGTGGGTACCCAAATCAAACCCATGAGTTTTTAACGATACAAAAATTAACGGTATCTCCAGCCTAATCTGTAGCTAGCCACACTTTTTATTCTCCGCTATTAAGATCCAATCCCTTTTGGCTAATATTATTTGTATAGGTGCTGGCGTTCTGTGTAGGCACTAGGTGCTCTGTGTAGGCACTAGGCACTAGGCACTAGGCACTAGGCGCTGGCGCAAGCGCATAAAAGGAGTTTCAACACAGATAAATAACAACCAGCCTGCAAACAGGCTCAGTGCCAAAATAAGCACTGCGCCCGTTAAACTCAAGCTGCTAATACCCAATTGCTCAATAGGCGTGATTAATAATTTAAACACGGGTTTGTGAATGAGGTACACCGCATAGGACCCAATGGCCAGCTGGCCCGCACCCGGTATTGCCTTGCGCCCTAATAGGCTGTTGGGCGCCAGCGCTGAAAAAACAATACACATAAAACTTAAGGCCAGGCAGGAATAACCAAAGGTGCTGAGGAAAAAATTAAAACCCGCCTGTTCCTGGTAATGAACCTGCGGATAAAAATAAACCAAGCTGCCAAACCCCACGATGCCCAGCATTGCTAATACATGGCTATGCCCCAGGATGCGTTTAAATAAAGCGGGATGAAAATTTTTCAGCATCGCTATGGCTATGCCCGGTAATAATTCATCAAATCGGCTTTGGCTTGCATAATAAATACTGTGGTAATAGTTGCTGGCGGTGATGGCACTTTGGCCATTGCTCTCCCAGGCATGTATTCTGGCGCCCAGCCCTAAGCCCATGGCAAAAATAATAAGCAGCCAGTTGATCAACACCCTGTATGGGCTGCGTGCCGTCGCAATAAAAATAAGTGGGGCCAGGCAATAAAATTGCTCTTCGATGCATAAAGACCAAGAGTGGCTAAAGGTGACGCCGGGGCGAAATTCAAAATTTTGTGTAAAGGTTAAAAACCGCCATACATCAGAGGTACTGCTGCCTTTTAATAGCTCAGGACCAAATAAATATAATAGGTATACCGCATAATAGTTGGGCAGTGTGCGCAATAAACGGCGCAAATAGAACTTGCCTAAGGATAACTGTTCATGGTGGGCGATAGCGCCGAGGATTTGATCGCCAATCAAATAACCGCTCAGTACAAAAAATAAATCTACCCCCATCCAGCCAACCTGCGTGACATAACCGAACGTATCCTGGCCGCTGACGACTACTTTGTAGTGGTAGAGTAATACAATCAAAATGGCGAATGCCCTTAGAGTGTCAAGAGCGGGTAAGCGGGAGGTGTTTGACATGCGGCAATCGGCGTCAGAATTTAAAAATCCGGCACGGTAGCGGATTGGCCAGAAGGTGTCTATTTGATTGTGGATTTTTAACTCTGCTGTTTGGTTTATGCCCGTTTGTAGGCCTGGGCTGACTGATTACTGCTAGCCCCTTAGGTGAGCTATGGGTTTTCCGTTCAATCTACCAGGCAAAGTTTATTGCGAATACAGATGGGCTGCTGCAGAATTCGCCGTGTGCATTACGTTAACTAACAACTTATTGAAATACATTGGCGGCGACAATCTTGCAATGCGGACAATGGTGAAGGAGCTCCTATGAATCATACCCAGAGGACTGCCGGGCAGGCAATTGAACATTTTTTATCGCGCGCGCCCTGCGCCGAATCCGTGCTCACACTAGGCGGCACCGGGCCTAATGGTACCAGTCAGCTAGCGCTGTTGGAATTAATCGGCTTTGACCAGGTACAAAACCTAAAGGCGATTAATCTTATTTCTGGCAGTGCGTTTGGGTATTTTATTTACCTGGCTTTTAAAGCGGGTAAACTGCATGTTAAGAATTACCTCAATTACGATAAGGGCGCACGCCAGCTACACGGCGCATCATTGTTTAAGGCCTTGGGTTTTTTTGTTGGGCTAAAGATGCGTCGCCAGAGCCTGTACCCGAACACCAAGGTGCGCGATACGGTGTTGTATTTAATCCACGAGAATTTTTGCCAGCTCCCCTTAAGTTCATTTAATAGGAATATGGTGTTTTGGGGCTATTGTGAGCGGCGCCAGGCGTTAGTCAAAATTACCGCCGAGACATTCCCAGATATGAAGGTTTGGGAGGTGATTAGCGCCTGTTTATCCATAGGGTTTATACACGGTCAATTCGCCTACGCTGATTACGCTTTCACCGACCCCATGTTTTCCCCAAAATTTAAGGCACTGGTGCGCACCCTGTTGCGCAAGGGTGAGAATCATCTGTTTGTTAATTATAAAAAGAACCAGATATCGGGCAGCGTTACCTTTATTAAGAGTCAGCCCTGTCGCTTTCCGAACTTGATGTTAGTGCGCGATTTTTTAACTTTTACTTGTAACCTGCGAAATACACGCTTAATCAAAACACATCAGCAAAATGTGGACTTATTAACGGCTGGGCAGAAGTAGTCTGGGCAAGCTTGCTTGCCCATCGTTTTATTTCGAAAAATTACCAAATGTTGTGAGGGTTGTTTTGGTTCAAAGATTGGTGGGCAACGAGCTCTCCCCCTCCTTATTACCTAGAACCAAGCACTTGATTCAATTGTTTCTAAGGTGATAACTGTTCCATGTTCATTAAGGGTTATGGTGTTGCCTGATTCTGGAAAGTTATCCAGTTGTAGTTGGTCGCTAAGGTGCAATTTGTTTCTTTTGCATAGCAGCGGTCTGCTTTTGGTGTAATCGAGAGAGGTAACTTTCTCCAGTTTTTCATTTAAGATAAAAATGCGATTAACGCCGCGCGGACTGTTTGGACTTTTAACTAATTCGCGCAAATCAATTACTGGGTATTGGCGCCGTGCAATCTCAAGTGTGCAAACATGCATGAGTGCAACCAGGTTTCGGTCGGGGTTGGAGTAACCCATGCTTGAGAACTGCTGAACCAATTTTTTATGATCGTTTAGTGCGGTATTGTCTTGATGCGATTGTTTAAGGTTGGCTGTTTGGCAGGCAACCAAATTAAAAAGCGTAAAAATGATTGTGGATAGGCGAAGCACGCTGTTTATCTCGCAAATATTGGAAATGGTTAGGTGGTAATATAAGTGGCTTCGAATAGGTATTTTCCGCTAAAAGATATTCAAAAATTTCTGTGTGGCTGGGCGATGAGTTGCCATCCGGCCTCGTTACATCTAGCTTCATTCAAACTTTGTTTGCCAGCGAAGAATGGATATGGCAGTTGCTGTTAAAATCATTCGTGATTTTGCGTAGGGTGGGCAAGCTTGCTTGCCCACCTTTTTCGAAAAATTACCAAATGTTGTGAAGATTGTATTGTTTAAAAGGTTGCCGGGCAAGGAGTTGCTCACCCTAAACGTTAGTGAATTTCAGCTCTTACAGAGCAGACGGATTTTACCGGCGCCTTTTCTCGTTGCGTAATTGTCCCTGCGCCGATTTTAAGGCCTGAGCTGGTGCCTAAAAACTCCATGTAATTCAGATTATTGGGAGCCCCACCTGCGCTCACCCCTACTTGTATTTGTTGGAGATTTCTCTCGAATGTGTCCTGATATTGGTTTGGCAATGCGGGAATTTTTACGATGCTTGAGGTTTTTGTGCTTTCGAAGGGTGTGGTTACGCCAACGAAAATTTCATTAGAAAAAACATAGCTTGTTTTGGTCTTCCAATACTGATCGGCACCTGGCGTGGTTCTGGAGTTAAAGCTAAGTGAGCTTCTCTCAAAAGTGACATCCTGTTCGAGCGGAAGGGTAATGGGTTTTGCTAGCTCCAGGTCCGGATTCGTAGTCATTGCGTCAACAGTGCGCGAGCAATAAGCGCGATCCTTACTAAAAGTTTGAGCGATTTCAATGAGTGGAACCTGCGTTGAATCTGGGTAGTATCCATCTGTATCGTTCAGCGTGTGCAGCCCGAACGTTTGTTCTACTACAGGGCTAATGGAGGCTGTGAAATCTATTAAGTCGCCTCCAGGATTTATCGCAGCTGGAAGTTTTCGTCCAGGTTTAAAGTTTATGCCGTCGGGAAAATAAAATGATCCATCGCGAGCAAATATATCAAGAAATGCCCAGTCCCCGAAATTGTTTTTTATTCCCAGTGCTCCAAATGCTTCTTTATACGAATTAAGTTCATTCTCGCAGATGCTCACGCCCAGGTTAAATGCGGGGGCGTTTAGGTCGTGGTAGAGTTTGTAGCTTTCCAGGGAATATTCGAAATCTATAGGTTTAAACGGAAGTGTTAGTTCGTAGTCGTTGAGTTTGATTCGGTTGCAGAGGTGATGATCTAAAGGGTAGGCTCTAAACTGTACAAGACCTGTCTTTATGGGTAGGTAAATAATGTTAACCGTAATTGTTGGGAATGTGCTGCCAGTGGAATAGCCAACGCTATCTGCATCGGCCACAACACCAAAGTCTATAACGCCGTTGGCATCAGAATAACCCTCTTTAATAATGTCGCCCTGAGAGTTGTACAGCCACGTGTGTATGTTGGTAGTGGGAGACCATTTTCCTCCGTTTGGATGGGCAAATTGAAATCCCAAGTGCTCGGGAGGCAGCTGGAAAGGGATAAGTTCAGTGGGTGTGGTTCGATGTAATTCTTTTTGTAACGGTATTATGTCGATCGATCCTGCGGAAAAAGATTCATATTCGTGCGGAAGATTTAAATTTATAACGCCATATTCATCGGGCGTTAAATCACTGGTAGCCACATAATAACCCCCTAAATTAGGTTTGAATGTGAGTCCCGCTGGTAAGTCGGGCATGGCCTGTAAGCCAGCGGAGTGGGAGATGTGCCATTGAAGTGTGTTTTCGCTGTATTGTGAGTTAACACTGTCAAGTTTTTCTTCGGGATAGCTGCTGAATATCATCGAAATGTTCCCATGCTTGGCTGTGTCTTCCAAAGGCCCCCAGGAATATTGTTTCGTTTCGCTGATAAATCTAAAGTTAAATTCAAGGTTCGGCCCTGTGATCGACGGGTTGATGGACCAGTCATGGCTTTTGACGGATTGATAGTGTGAGTACAAAGCGTGATTTGGGCTAAACGCACTTACTCCCACCCGTGAAACTTCGGCCCAGCTCGGTGCCCAAAAATTTAATGAATAGGTGTTTTTTTCGGGATCCGTTATAAGAGTCTGGCTGGCGTCAGTAGTGGTGCTGATTGTTTCACCCGAGGGGCTAACAAATTCGACGTTAAGGGTTATGGAGTATGGGTAAAAGGGGAAGCTAAAACTCACGGATTTGTAAGTTGCCGTGCCGTCAAATTTAAGCAGTACTGACTCATCTTTGGCTGTATCGATCGTCGCGGTCGCTGTGTTTTTGCCGTTGTAAAATTGGAATTCAATCAAGGCTTGATTGGAGTCTAAATTATCTGCGCAATATGAAATTTCCAATGAATCACTTTGTATTTGAGTCGACAAAACTTTTATGTCGGCATTGGGTAGCCATGCCACATGGTACACGCTGGAATCGTCTGAAGGCCGTGCTGATACGTGACGGATTCTTTGGCATGGATTCTCGAAGCGAGCGGGTTGCGCCGTGCTTCCGAACTCTAATTGGATGATGGATTGGCTTTGTGCCTCTAACAAATGTACGTTTGTTCTTTTTGCTGTTTGGCCTGGACCGAATGGGCCGCTTAGTGGTGTTTCCTCCAAATATTTATAGCCGATAAATTCTCGTCCCGCAGTTTTAGCATTAAATGTCGCAACGCCCTCATCGTTGGTGGTCGTCTCTTGTTTTATCGTAATGCCGTCTGTTTCGTATAGCCAAACATTAATGTTTTGTGCGGGCGATCCTTTTAGGTTTACAAATCTGATTGAAAAATCATTGAAGACGAGGCCTGAGCTAGAGGAGCTAGAGGAGCTAGAGGAGCTAGAGGAGCTAGAGGAGCTAGAGGAGCTAGAGGAGCTAGAGGAGCTAGAGGAGCTAGAGGAGCTAGAGGAGCTAGAGGAGCTAGAAGAGCTAGAAGAGCTAGAAGAGCTAGAAGAGCTAGAAGAACTAGACGAGCCAGAGGAACTCGAAGCAGGGCTCGGTGGATCTCCAATTGGCGCTTTGGAGCCTCCTTTTCCGCAACCAGCCAGAGCGGCTACTATTAAAAAGCAATTGCAAATTTTAAGTGCTTTATTTGTGATGCCCATGTGAAAAATCTCCTGTTTGACTATTCTGCTTCAAATTCTTCATTTTAAAGTATTAAAATGGTCAGCTAGATGCGCGCTTAGCTGACCATTTGGTTGCGGTGTAGGGGTAAATTACTTCGCCCCGGCCCCCTTAAGCGCATCCAAATATTCGCCTCCATTTCGATGTTGAGCAATAACCTGGGCTATGGTCAACCCCAGTGGGCTTTTAGCATTTAAATCTTTGTCTGCTTCAACGAAAAACCTTATAAACGTAGCGAAGTTTTCTTCATTCATGCCGCGATAAGCGCGCTCTAATAAATAATAATCCGCCGCAACACCAGCCGGTGGTGTGCCGTTTAAAAAGCCTTTCACGCGCTCGTCGCTGAAGGTTTCAACTAAAATTTTCTTTTTGTCTTTTTTTTCGCTCATAAAAAACCTATATGTTTAATTTTGCTCACTAACGATTAATTTAGCTTCGCTAAAAGCAGGGCGTTTAATTGTTGGGGGTTGGCTTGGCCTTTGGAGGCTTTCATGGCTTGGCCGGTAAAAAAGCCGAGCATTTTGGCTTTTTTATCTTCCGGTGCGGCGCGGTAGGCGTCTACTTGGCTGGCGTTGGCGGCGATGATGTCGTCGATAATTTTTTCCAACGCGCCTGTGTCGTTCATTTGTTGCAGGCCTTTGGATTTAATTAAGGCGTCGGCGTCAGAGCCTTCGCCCGCCCAAATAGCATCAAACAGGGTTTTGCCGCTTTTGCTGGTGATGGTGCCGTCAGAAATACGGGTAATTATTTGGCCGAGTTGTTCGGCGCTGACTGGGCAGTCTTTTAATTCAATTTCGTGGCGGTTTAATTGCGCGGATACTTCACCCATTACCCAGTTCGCCGCTAATTTCGGCTGGCCACTAACGCGCGCGGCGGTTTCAAAATAAGCGGCGGTGGTGCGATCGCTACTTAATATACCGGCGTCATAAGCGGGTAGACTGTAGTCGCTTTGATAACGAGCGGCTTTGGCTTCGGGTAATTCCGGCATGGCCGCGCGCACGGCGTCCATAAAGGCGTCATCTAAGACTACGGGTAATAAATCCGGGCAGGGGAAATAGCGGTAGTCGTTAGAGTCTTCTTTGCTGCGCATGCTGCGGGCTTTTTTGGTGTCGCCGTTGTACAAGCGTGTTTCCTGAATCACCTTGCCGCCGCTTTCAATCAGGGCAATTTGCCGCTCTACTTCCAGCTCAATGGCTTCTTCCATAAATTTAAACGAGTTGAGGTTTTTGGTTTCGGTGCGGGTGCCTAGCGGTTCGCCGGGGCGGCGCACGGAGATATTCACGTCAAAACGCAATGAACCCTGGCTCATTTCGCCGTCGCAAATACCCAGTGCGGTCACTAAACCGTGTAATTTTTTGGCGAAGGCGACGGCTTCCTCTGCATTGCTTATATCCGGCTCGCTTACCACTTCAATCAGCGGTGTGCCGGCGCGGTTGAGGTCTATGCCGGACATGCCGTGGAAGTCTTCGTGCAGGGATTTACCGGCGTCTTCTTCTAAGTGGGCGTGGTGGATGCGCACCTTTTTTACGCCGTTTGAAGTTTCAATTTCCAGGAAACCTGCGCCCACTATGGGTTGTGCCAGCTGGGTGGTTTGGTAGCCCTTGGGCAGGTCCGGGTAGAAGTAGTTTTTGCGCTCGAAATAAGAGCGGCGATTGATTTCGGCGTTGATGCCTAGGCCAAACATGGCGGCCATTTTGAAGGCCTCGGCGTTGGGCGTGGGCAGGGTGCCGGGCATGGCTAGGTCTATGGCGCAGGCTTGGGTGTTGGGTTCGGCGCCGAAGGCGGTACTACTGCCTGAAAATATTTTAGTTTTGGTGGCGAGCTGAACGTGCACTTCAAGCCCGATAACGGTTTCCCATGGCATGTCTGAAGTTCCTCTTATGCGATGTTGGCCGGGGCCAGGGTGTGGAAGGAGGTGGCCTGTTGGTACTGGTGGGCCGCGTTCAGCATCAGGCCTTCGGCAAAGTAGTTGCCGATAATTTGCAGGCCGACGGGCAGGCCATCGGCCAGGCCACAGGGGATGGACATGCCGGGCAGGCCGGCTAGGTTGGTGGCGATGGTGTAGATGTCTTCTAAATACATGGCCACCGGGTCTTTGCCCTTGGCGCCAAAGCCGAAGGCGGGGCCGGGGCAGGTGGGGCCGAGGATGAGGTCCACTTGTTTGAAGGCGGCGACAAAGTCCTGCTGGATCAGGCGGCGGGCCTGTTGGGCTTTGGTGAAATAGGCGTCGTAGTAACCGGCAGAAAGGGCGTAGCTGCCGACTAAAATGCGGCGTTTGACTTCATCGCCAAAACCTTCGGCGCGGGACCTGCGGTAGAGGTCTTCTAAATCCTGCGGGTCTTTACAGCGGTGGCCGTAGCGCACGCCGTCAAAACGCGACAGGTTGGCGGAGCATTCCGCCGGGGCGATTACGTAATAGGCGGGCACCGATAGGGCTGAGTGGGGCAGGGTGATTTCCACCAGGGTTGCGCCCATGGTTTCGAACTGCGCTAAAGCGGCTTTTACGGCGGCTTCGGTTTGCGGGTGTAAACCGGCGCCGAAGTATTCCACCGGCACACCGATTTTTAAGCCCTTAAGCGGTTGGCTTAAGGAGGCGGTGTAATCGGGGATGGGGTGGTCGATGCAGGTGGCGTCTTTGTTATCAAAGCTGGTGAGTGTGTTTAGCAGCAGGGCCAGGTCTTCGGCTGAGGTGGCCATAAGCCCGGCTTGGTCGAGGCTGGAGGCGAAGGCGATCATGCCCCAGCGCGAGATGCGGCCATAGGTGGGCTTAATGCCGCTGATGCCGCAGAGGCTGGCGGGCTGGCGGATGGAACCGCCGGTGTCGGAGGCTGTTGCCGCAGGCGCTAAGCGTGCCGCCACGGCAGCGGCCGAGCCGCCGGACGAACCGCCAGGTACGCAGCCTGTGTTCCAGGGGTTTTTTACCGGGCCGTAGTAGCTGGTTTCGTTGGAGGAGCCCATGGCGAACTCGTCCATATTGGTTTTGCCCAGCATCACCACCCCGGCTTGGAGGTAGTTCTCCACTATGGTGGCGTTGTAGGGTGGGATAAAGTTATCCAGCATTTTGCTGCCGCAGCTGGTGCGCACGCCTTCGGTACAAAAGATGTCTTTATGGGCGATGGGCAGGCCGCACAGGGGGTGGGCGTTGCCTGCTGCCAGTAGGCTGTCTGCTGCATCGGCTTGCTTGAGCGCCGCCTCAGCGGTGACCGTGACGAAGCTGTTGTAGGCTGGGTCTAAGCGCTTGATGCGCTCTAGGTAGTGTTGGGTTAGTTCGCGGCTGGAGATACTGCGGCTGCGCAGTTGGGCCAGTTGGCTGGCAATGCTGTGGGTGTGCATGGGGCCGGGGGCTCCTTCAATAGGAATGCGTGGGTAAGAGTTAGTCGATCACTTTGGGCACAAGGTAGAGGCCGTCTTCGCTGGCGGGAGCTATGGCCATAAAGGCCTCGCGCTGGTTGGGTTCGGTGACCTCATCCGCGCGCAGGCGGGCGACCACATCCAGCGGGTGCGACATAGGTGCCACCCCGGTGGTGTCCAAGGCCTGTAGGTGATCCACCATTTTTAAGACGTTGCTGATGCGCTCGGCCACTTCCCCTACTTGATCGGGGGCTATGTTCAGGCGGGCGAGTTTGGCGAGTTTTTCGATCTGTTCGGCGTCCACGGTGGGTCTCCCATGACAGAGTAGTGTGAGCGAAAGTAAATGGCTGTGTGAGCGCGGCCCGACGCGGGAACATAAGCGGGGCCAGGCGGCTAAGCAAAGGGGGCGCCAAGGTAACATATTTGTGCCTTGCCCTAAATCCCTAGCATTGCTAGAGTGCACGCCCGGATTTTTGGGCGCCCCTACCCCTGTGCAGGTGGATGTCCGTGCTGTCAGCCCAACAGTGGCAGTTTTACCTCTCCCCCCTTTTTATTACCCCGTCTTTATTAAAGGTTTGAAGCGCTATGTTTAAACGCCTGCGCGGTATGTTCTCCAATGATCTGTCCATTGACCTGGGCACCGCTAATACCCTTATTTATGTGCGCGATCGCGGCATAGTGCTGGATGAGCCCTCCGTAGTGGCTATTCGCAATATCAATGGGCAAAAATCGGTAGAGGCCGTGGGCATGGCGGCCAAGCGTATGCTCGGCCGCACCCCCGGCAATATCACCGCCATTCGCCCCCTCAAAGACGGCGTGATCGCCGACTTCCAAGTGACTGAAAAAATGCTCCAGCACTTTATCCGCAAAGTGCATGAAAACTCCTGGTTCCAGCCCAGCCCACGGGTGCTGATTTGTGTGCCCTGTATGTCCACCGAGGTGGAAAAACGGGCGATTCGCGAATCCGCCTTGGGCGCTGGCGCCCGCCATGTAGACCTCATCCCTGAACCCATGGCCGCCGCTATTGGCGCGGGCCTGAATGTGGATCAAGCCACCGGCTCTATGGTGGTGGATATAGGCGGTGGCACTACTGAGATCGCCATTATTTCCTTGAACGGTGTGGTGTTGTCTGATTCGGTACGCATCGGCGGCGACCGCTTTGATGAGGCCATTGTGAGCTTCGTGCGCCGCAAATACGGCACGGTAATCGGTGAAGCCACCGCCGAGCGCATCAAAAAAGAAATCGGCAGCGCCTACGCTGGCTCCAAAGTGTTGGAGATCGACGTGCGCGGCCGCAACCTGGCCGAAGGGGTGCCCAGAAGTTTTACCCTCAACAGCGACGAAGTGCTCGAAGCCCTGCAAGAGCCGCTCTCCGGCATAGTGCAGGCGGTGAAAAGCGCTTTGGAGCAGAGCCCACCTGAGCTGGCCTCGGACATCGCCGAGAGCGGCATAGTGCTCACCGGCGGCGGCGCCCTCTTGCGGGATTTAGACCGGCTGTTAATGGAAGAGACCGGCCTGCCCGTGCTGGTGGCGGAAGACCCTCTCACCTGTGTAGCGCGCGGCGGCGGTAAAGCCTTGGAGCTGATGGATGGCCGCAATTTCGACTTTTTAAGCTAATCCCTTTGGGGTGAGCTATTAAACCCTTATTTCGCAAAGGCCCCTCTGCAGGGGTTCGTTTGGCCCTGTTGTTGGCAGCGGCTGTAGCGCTGGCGTTGGTGTATACCCAAACCCAGTGGCTCGGCCCCTTAAAACAAAAGGCCATCGATATAGCCACGCCCCTCTATTGGCTCTCCAACCTGCCACGGGAGATGAGTGCCTGGAGCCAGCAGCGCCTGGTGCCCAAAGAGCAGCTGTTGCAGGAGAACGAAGCCCTGCGCACGGAGCTTTTGATTCAGCAGCACCGTGTGCAGCAAATGGCCGCCGTGGTGGCGGAAAACACCCGCCTGCGCCAGCTGCTCAATTCCGCCGATAAATTAGAAAACCGCGTGCTAGTGGCCGAGCTGATCGGCGTGGCGCCGGACCCTATGCTGCACCGTATTTTGGTCAACCGTGGCCTGGTGGATGGCGTTTATATGGGCCAGCCGGTGGTGGACGCGCAGGGTTTGCTGGGGCAGGTGGTGGAAGTGGGCGAAAACTCCAGTTGGGTGATTTTAATTACCGATACCAGCCACGCCCTGCCGGTGCAGATCAACCGCAACGGCGCCCGCCTGGTGGCCGAAGGGCGCGGCAACCTCTTCCAGCTGGGCCTGCGCCATGTGCCTAACAATTTTGATATTCAAGAGGGCGACCTGCTGGTCAGTTCGGGCCTTGGAAAGCGTTTCCCGAACGGTTACCCGGTGGCGGTGGTGGAGTCCATCAAGCCGGATAAATCCAGCCCCTGGGCTGAGGTGATTGCCAAACCCCTGGCCGAACTCAACCGCAACCGCCATGTGTTGCTGGTGTTCGAGGAGGCACCTCAGTTGAGTAAAGATGGTGCCGCCAAACCCGAGGCGGCCAGCGCGCCGCCAGCCACCAGTGCAAGCGGTAGTAGCGCCAGTTCTAGCAGCTCGTCTAGCTCCAGCAGTGCCAGCAGCAGCTCGGGCAAACCCGCAAGGCCCAATCACCGCGCGAGCCCCAGTGCTCCCACTACAGCCGCGGCGCCGCGCAGCGAAGGGCCCAAACCTGCTGGGGCCGGGCAGTGAATATTTCTGAAGGCCTGTTCGGCCTGCTGGCAGCAGCCTCCATCCTATTGGCGCTGCTGCTCTCCATAGTGGATTTACCCCAACAATACGTGTGGCTGCGGCCTGAACTGGTGTGCCTGGTGGTGCTCTATTGGGTGCTCTATACCCCTCAGCGCATCGGCTTGGGCATCGCGTGGTTGGTGGGCCTGGCGCAGGATGTAGTGGAGGCCAGCGTATGGGGTGCCCACGCCCTAGCCCTGTGTTTAGTCGCCTACATAGTGCAGGCCTCCTACCAGCGGTTGTGCGCCCATTCGCCCTGGCAGCAGTGTTTTTGGGTGTTTGTGCTGGTGGGTATTCACCAGATTTTTGTCAATTGGATGCAGGGCCTGGAGGGCTTTGCCGGCCCCATTAGTTTTGTCATGTTACCCACCATCATCAGTGCCCTGTGCTGGCCGCTGCTGGTGCGGGTGCTGCATCAATTGCGCGGGCATTACCATCTGACGTGATCAAACGACCAGGCCATTGGCCCGGCCAACTCTGAGACCCAAGCATGTCCTCTGATCTTATCCTCGCTTCCGCCTCCCCCCGCCGCGCTGAGTTGCTGCGCCAGATAGGTGTGCGCTTTAGCGTGCAGACGGCGGACGTGCTGGAAATTTACCGCCCCGGCGAGCGGCCAGAAGATTATGTGTGCAGGCTGTCGGAAGCTAAGGCCCGCGCCCTGGCGGCAAGCGTGAGCCTGCCGGTGCTGGGGGCGGATACTGTAGTGGTGTGCGACGGCCAGGTGCTCGAAAAACCCCGCGACGCCGAGCACGCCCAAGCCATGTTGTTACGCCTTGCCAACCGCCGCCATCAGGTAATGACTGGGGTGGCCCTGGTGGATCAGGCGCGTATTGAGCAACGGGTGGTGGTGACCGAGGTGGCGTTCGGCCCGATTAGCCCTCAACAGGCGGCGGCCTATTGGCACACTGGCGAGCCTGCCGATAAAGCCGGTGGTTATGGCATCCAGGGTTTGGCGGCGGTATTTGTGGAGCGGATAGAGGGCAGCTTTAGCAACGTAGTGGGCTTGCCCCTCTACGAAACTGCTCAATTGTTGCGAGCCTTCGCTGTGCCCACCGGCGTTGTTGGTTAAGCTATTGCCCCCCTTGCCCGGATCGCGCCCATGAGTGATGAGATACTAGTAAACGTAGGCCCCACGGAAACCCGCGTCGCCTTGATTGAAAACGGCGTGGTGCAGGAAATTTACATCGAGCGGGTGAAGCATAAGGGGTTCGTCGGCAATATTTATAAAGGCAAGGTGGTGCGCGTGCTGCCGGGCATGCAGGCGGCCTTCGTGGACATAGGCCAAGAAAAGGCGGGCTTTATTCACGCCGATGACATAGCCCCCCTCAATGCCGCCGGTATGGAAGAGCGCTCAGGCCCTACGCCGGACATCAGTGAGCTGGTGCGGGAGGGGCAAACCCTGGTGGTGCAGGTGGCCAAAGACCCCATAGGCACCAAAGGCGCGAGGCTCACCACCCATCTGTCGGTGTCGGCCCGCTACCTGGTGTACATGCCGCAAACCTCCCACCTAGGCGTCTCCAACCGCATTGAGGATGAAGCCGAGCGGGAGCGCCTAAAGCTCGCCGTGGAGACCCTTATCGCCCCCTATAAGGATCAGTACTCCGGCGGTTTTATTGTGCGCACCCTGGCCGAAGGGGTGAGTGAAGAGGAGCTGGCGGCGGATATCCCCTTTGTGTACAAGCTGTGGCACAACCTGGCGGACACAGTTAAAAAAGCCAAAGCCCCCTGCATCATCTATGAAGACCTGCCGCTGTTTTTGCGCACCCTGCGCGACCTGATGCGCCCGCAAATTGAAAAGGTGCGCATCGACTCGCGAGAGTCCTTCGTGCGCCTGGAGAAGTTCGCCAAACACTACGCCCCGGAGATCGGCCACAGCATTGAGCATTACCCCGGCGAGCGGCCCTTGTTTGATTTGTATGGCGTAGAAGAAGAGCTGCGCCGGGCGCTGGATAAAAAAGTGGTGCTCAAATCCGGCGGTTATTTGATCATCGAGCAGACCGAAGCCATGACGGTGATCGACGTCAATACGGGAGCCTTTGTCGGCCACCGCAACCTAGAAGAAACCATCTTTAAAACCAACCTAGAAGCCGCCGCCGCCATCGCCCGCCAGCTGCGCCTGCGCAATCTGGGCGGCATTATCGTTATCGACTTTATCGACATGCTCGAAGAAGAGCACCGCCGCCAGGTGCTGCGTACCCTGGAGAAATCCCTAGAGCGCGACCGCGCCAAAAGCTCCATCCACGGCGTCTCCCACTTGGGCCTGGTGCAGATGACCCGCAAGCGCACCCGCGAATCCCTAAGCCAAGTCCTCTGCGAGCCCTGCCCAGCCTGCCAGGGGCGCGGCTTGCTGAAATCCGCCGAGACGGTGTGCTACGAGATGTTCCGCGAAATCCTCCGGGAAGCGCGCATGTACGACAACAAAAAATTCCTCGTGCTGGCCTCCCAGGTGGTGGTGGATCGGCTGCTGGAGGAGGAGTCGGCCAATGTGGCGGATCTTGAGGCCTTCATAGGGCGGCCCGTGGAGTTCCAGGTGGAATCCCTCTACAACCAAGAACAATACGACATAGTGCTGGTGTAGCCCGTGCTGCTCTCCACCCTTCGCCGCTTGCGCCGCCTCGCCCGCTACTTTTGGGGGAGCCTGGCGATTGTGGTGATTGTGCTGGCGGTGGTGGTGAGCTTAGGCCGCAAACTGCTGCCCATGGCCCATGAGTACCGCCAGGACATAGCTGCCTTCGCCTCGGCGCGCCTCGGCGTACAGGTGCAGATAGGCGCGATTGAAGGCGCTTGGCGCGGCTTTAGGCCACGCCTGAAAATCCGCGACCTCGCCGTCCGCTCCATCAGCGGTGAGGCCATTGTTTCGGCTGAACTACTGGAGACCCAGATCGATCTGCCCAGCCTTCTGTGGGATTGGCGCCTGGCCTTTCGCAAAGTGCAGTTCACAGGCGTCACAGCGCGCTTTAATCAGCACGATGACGGCCGCTGGAGCGTCAACGGCCTGCCGTTAAGTGCGCCGCGCAAAAGCGAATTCAGCCTGCGCGACCCCTTGGATATTTTCCTCTTCGGCAAACGCATTCAGCTCAATAACGCCCGCCTGGATTTTAACTTCCGCACCGGCCACGCCACCCAAGTGGTACTGCCGCAAATCCTGCTGGAAAACGACGACGACTTTCACCGCTTGCGGCTGGGCTTTGCGGTGGATAAAGACCAAAAAGCCCTCAGCCTCGTGGTGGAGGGGCAGGGCGACCCGCGCGATAACGAGCGTTTCCAGGCCAAGGGCTACCTAAGCCTGGAGCACTTCCCCATGGAAAAGGTGGTGGCCGCCACGGCGCTGGCCGCCTGGCAGCATCTGGATCAGGGCCGCTGGAGCGAAGGCGCCCGGGTGAATCTAAAGCTCTGGTTTGAAGGCAATCTGGCCAAGGGGTTTGCCCTCACCGGCACCCTGCAGGCCCAGGATGTACCGCTCAAACTGCCCGCCAACCTGCGCCTACCGGAGCGCACCGAGGCCAATATCTCCGGCCGCTGGCAGGCGGATGCCGGTTGGCAACTGGTGCTGGGGCAGCTGCAGTTTCACTGGCAGCAGGCCAGTTCACCGCCGGTGAATATCAGCCTGGGCGGCAAGCTGGGGGAATCTCTGTTGCTCGCCATGGACCGCTTCGACATCACTGCCTGGCGCCAGCTGGCCAGCAGCCTCAGCCTGCACCACCCGGTGCTCGATGGCTTGGCGCCGGAGGGTGTACTCAGTAATATTCGCCTGCGCCAGGCCAGCGCTGAAGAGGGGTACTTTGATTTAGAAGCCAACCTGAAAGACCTGGGTATTTACAGCATCAACGGCAGCCCGCAAATTCGCCATGTGGACGGTTATCTGCACACCTCAGCCCTGGGGGGCACGCTGGATTTGGCCTCTGAGCAGGGTTTTTCCATGCATTATCCATCGGTCTACAAGGAGCCGCTGGACTACGACTCCGCTCACGGCCAGCTGCGCTGGGCGCTCGATAGCGCCAACAAGCAAGTGCTGGTGTCATCATCGCGCTTAAGCCTGCGCGGTAGCGAAGGCCCCGCCGAAGGGCATCTATACCTGGCCTTGCCGACGGAAAAATCCCCCACCGCCGAACCCTTGATGGAGCTGGTGGTAGGCCTGCAAAACTCCCAGGCCGCCTACCACAAAAAATACGTACCCTTTACCGTCAACCCCAAGCTGCTCAGCTGGCTGGACCAAGCGATTAAAGAAGGCCATTTGATCGACGGCGGCTTTATTTACCGCGGCTCATTGTTAAAAACGCCGCTCACCTACCGCAGCATGCAGCTGTACCTAAACGTGGATAAGGCTCGCCTGGCCTTCGATCCCCATTGGCCGGAGCTGACCGACGTAACCGCGCGCCTAGTGATGGACGATAGCGACCTGAGGGTGGATGTGAGCGAAGGCACGCTGGCGGGCAATAAAATCCACGATACCCAGGTGTGGCTCAGCCGCGAACCGGGTTTAACCCTGGCCCTTGAGGGACAGCTGCAGGGCAGCAGCCAAACCGCCCTGGATCTGTTAAAAAACAGCCCCATAGCCACGGTAGCAGGCGACGCCCTCCACCAATTGGATCTCACAGGCCCCTTGCAAGGCGCCCTTGCGCTGCGAGTTCCTCTGGCGGAGGAGGGGGCAAGTTGGCAGGAAGTGGCCGTACAGGTGCAGGATAACCACCTGGATTTGGTCGGCTTAAACCTGGCCCTAACCGATCTAAACGGCAACCTGCGCTACAGCAGCGAAGACGGCCTCACCAGCCCTGGCCTTATGGCTAAGCTGTGGGGGGAGCCCATCAGTGCTGAGATTAAGCCTAATGAGCAGGGCAATATCATCGAAGCCCGCGGCCCGCTGCAGGTTAGTGCCCTTAATCAATGGCTAAAACGCCCGGAACTGAACTACGCCCAGGGCCGCGCCGAGGTGACAAGCCAAATCCAGCTGCCCAGCTTTAAAGGCGGCGGGGATAGGGCGCTGAAGCTGGAATTCACCTCCGACCTGCGCGGCGTAGCCTTTCAAGCCCCGCCGCCGCTGGGCAAAACCGCCAGTGAGGCGCTGCCATTTAAAGGCCTCATGCGCCTGGATAAAACCAACCAAGAGGACACCTACCAATTCAGTATTGGCCCCCTGGCGGACATCCACCTGCGCCGCCGGGCCGGTAAACTCGACGCCGTCGGCGTGCGCCTGCTCGATGCCAGCCCGCGCCCCTTACAAAGCGGCCAAACCCTGGTGGATATAGCCTATCCCGACGCTCGCCTGGCCGACTGGCAGGACTTCACCCTGGGCTACGTCGCCCTGCTCACCCTCGCCAGCCCGCAAGCTCCAGCTCCGGTGACGCCACGCAAAACCCGCCGCAGCGCACACCCAAGCCCTGAGTCAAACCCAGCTGCCGCACCGGCTGAAGCCAGCTTGCCGGTGGACCTGCAGCTCAAACTCAGCAGCCTGCAGGCGGGAAGCCTGGCCCTTACACCCGTCAGCGCCCACCTAACCCAAGAGGCGGCCAACTGGCAGCTAAGATTCGATACCCCCAGCGCCCAGGGCACGCTCACCTACCGCGCCAACAGCCCCAATGTGCCCTGGCTGCTGCAACTGGCTGAACTAAATTTACCCGAAAGCGCCAGCCGCAAAGACGACGGCAAATGCACCCCCTACAACACCTCCGGCGATTACCTCATGCCGCCGTCCTCCCTCAGCGAAATTCAACCGGCGAGCCTGCCCGCTGCCCAGGTCCATATAGAGCGTATTACCCAAGGCGGCAAACCCATTGGCGCGCTGAGTTTTAATATCGAACCCCTCGCGCAGGGGGTAAAACTCAGCCAGCTGCGCGGCCGCGTTTACGCCATGCAATTACTCGGCTTTAACAAACCCGATGCGGAACTCACCTGGCTACAAAAGGACGGCAAAAACACCACCAGTTTTGACGCCCGCCTGCGCACGGTAAACCTCGCCGATGTATTAATCGCCATGGACGAACCCGCCTCCATCACCAGCAATGCAGCCAGCCTTAATTCCAGCCTCACCTGGGACGGTTTACCCGACCAGGGGAGCATGGCCAGTTTTCTCGGTTTTGTACAAATGGATATTCAAAAAGGCAGTTTCGTAAAAGGTGTCAACAGCGGCGCCAACCCTTTATTAAAATTATTAGGTTTTATGAATTTCGATAATTTAGGCCGCCGCTTGCGTTTTGATTTTACCGATTTAAATGCCCAAGGCATGTCGTTCGATCAAGTCACCGGCCGCATCGATTTTAATCGCGGCCAATTAGTCTTAGCTGAGCCCTTAAAAGTGGAATCAGCCTCTACACAATTAAAATTAGCCGGCAGCATGGAAGTGGCCACACAAAATGTAAACGCCACATTAGTGGCCACCTTACCCGTCTCCGGCAACCTAACTCTCGCCGCCGCCATGACCGGCGCATTACCCGTAGCTGCGGGTGTATTTATCGCGGGCAAAATATTTAAAAAACAACTGGATAAAGCCTCAAGCCTTAAATACAAAGTGCGCGGGCCCTGGCAAGAGCCGGATATTACGCTGCAGACGATTTTTGATGATGAGACCGGGGATGGGGTGGAGGTGCCGAAGAAAATTCGGCCGCGTAAAGTTTCGAAATGATGTGTGGGGAAATAATTTTTTTAAAACCGAGTTCGTGCTGCGCAACTTTAAGTTATGCGCAAATTGTGATTTTTGATTTTTTTTTAAAAAATCACGCAGGTTTCTGAGGTTTTTCGTCGTGTGAACCCCTGATTTTTGAGTGCCCAGACTTGGTTTTTCTGGTTCTGAGGGTGCGCCATGCAGTAAGGCATCGCAGTCTTGTGTCGGGCCTGCATGTAAACTGTAAAAGTATTTTGGCCTGCATGGCTCGTATTTAAATTTGTGGGACGGTTTGCTGGCTCGGTCTATTGTTTGCTCCCCTGATCCTCGTTGTGTAAAATGGTTGGCTTAATCGGAATTTACTAGGGAACCTCTGAAAAATTACTCAAAATTGGTAAAATGGCACCTTTCCTACCGCCGGTGAACATTATGAGTCAATTAACCTTTGCCGAAGCAGAATACGCCATCAAAAAGCGCACCACTCGCCGGGAGAAATTTCTGGCGCAGTTGGAGCATCTTGTTCCCTGGCAAAAACTCAATCAGCAATTGAGCAAAGGTTATAAAAAAGCCGGTCCTGGGCGCCCACCTTATCCGCTGGAAACCATGCTGCGTATTCACATCATGCAGCTGGTTTATAACCTCAGTGATCCAGAAATGGAAGATTATCTGTATGAAGTGGAATCTATGCGCCGTTTTGCACATCTGCGACTGAGTGAAAGTATTCCCGATGAAACCACTATTCTCAATTTTCGTCATTATTTAGAGCGTCACAAATTTGGCAAGAGAATATTCGAGACTATTAACCAGCATCTTGCTGATAAGGGATTAAGGTTGCGTGAGGGCACGATTGTAGACGCCACTATTATTGCCGCTCCTACTTCCCTAAAAAATGCCGACGGCGAGCGCGACCCCGAAATGCATCAAACTAAAAAGGGCAACCAGTGGCACCATGGTATGAAAATGCATATAGGTGTTGATGATGGTCTTGGTTTAATTCATAGCATTGCAACGACGGCGGCCCATGAACATGACATTACACAAACGGACAAATTGCTTCACGGTGAGGAGCAACGCGTTTGGGCTGATGCGGGTTATGTTGGAGTTGAAAAACGGGAAGAACATGCAAAACGACTGGTAGAATGGTTTATCGCTATGCGCCCTGGCAAGCGAGCAAAAATGGCCAAAACCAATCCTCTGGCGCAGGCGGAAAAGATCAAAGCCAGTGTTCGAGCCAAAGTGGAACATGCCTTTTTCTACATAAAATGCGTGTTCCACTACAACAAAGTTCGCTATCGCGGTTTGGCGAAAAATACAAATAGACTCTATGTGCTAGCGGGATTAACCAACCTAATACGAATGAAATCGACCCTGCTGCCCTAGGGGCAGTCCGCCTGTAATTTGCCAAAACGGCAATTTACAGGCGGAAGATGAAAATTCAATAGGCTTTTTTTGACTGAATTTAGAAAATTTACGATTTTGGGATGTGATTTTTCAAGAAGGATTTGTTTTTCAGAGATTCCCTAGGAGATTTACAGTGAAAAGTTCTCATACCTGTCGTAAAAAGAAATATCCCCTTCATCTTATTTTTTGTGTGTTTGCATTCTGTGCGTTCACAGTAAGTGCTCATGCAACACGACTAATCAAAGACTATGAGCCGAATCACAACGCTCCGAGTGAGGAGGAGCAGAAGGACGATGCTGCGAAAAAAGCTGAAGAGGCTGCGAAAAAGGCAGGTGAAGGAATAGATTTGGGCACCGTATGGGGTGATCGTGATAATCCGCCTAAAAAAACTGATACTACCTACTCCGCGCCGCCATCGACCAATAATTTTCTCCCCCCCGCAACCCCTGGTGCGGACACAAGCTCCCAAAATGCTAGCGCAGGAGCAAAAGAAAAAACAAAAGAGGGGACTAAAAAAACCAACTGCCCCGTCGAAATTCAAGAGGGTAAAAAAATTATCCGCGACCGAGATTATGTCGGGTCGGGTGACAACCCCTTGATCGTTGAGCGCACCTATAATCCAGGTATTACAGGGGGATTGTTTTCAAAGCGTAGTGGCTGGTATAGCAACTATGATATCCGCTTGCGTTTCAATTTTACTAATGGACAGCAGTGTGATGATACGGAAAAAAATGCGGGGATTTTAAATGCTGCATGTTCATCCAATTATCCCTTTTCCAGTTCAAACATAGCCAGTATTGACTTCATTAAGGAAGGTAAGTCAATCAATATGGTTTGGAGTTCAGGCGTTTCTGCTTGGTTAGAAAGCGGTAAAAGTGTCAGCGACCTCAGATTAACGGCAGGTGCCAATAACACCTGGATTATGCTGAGCCAAGGTGAGGGCCTAACGCAAAATTTTGGGCCCTATGGTCGTCTTACAAAAATTACAAATCGTCACGGTGTTGCACAAACGCTTGAGTATGAAAACCCTACAGGCAATAAATTGCTGACGGTTACCCATGCATCGGGGCGCAAAATTACCTTTAAATGGTTTAGTCTTGGCGATACGGCGACAGCCGTCAATCAGTTTTTCCAGTGGCGCATATTGGGGTTCACTACGCCTGAAGGAAAAACCACTTTATATACAAATACCGATATATATACTTGCCCCGAGTTTGATCTGGGTGTTATCTACCCGGACAACTTAGGCAGTATGGGATACGGCTGTTACGCCGCAAATGCACAGTTTCACGAAGTTACAGTTGATGGGGGTCGCTACAAACGATATACGCTTGGCAGTGATGGCCGAGTATCCTCTAGCGGCCTTGCCGATGGTAAAGAAACTAGCAGCTTTGCCTATTCTTCTCTTGCAGATGGCAGTAGTCAAACAGTCGTAACGAATGCTTTGGGGCAGAAAACTACCTATAACTACAAAGGCGGCAATATCAGCCAAATGGGCCGAACCTCTACAGATTGCCCAAGTGGTAGCGCAAATTATAACAGTATTCCAGGCACTGATTTGCTCGATTGGAAAGAGGATTGGAAGGGAAATCGCACGAGTTATTTGTACACCGCAGATCAAAAACTGAGAGCAGAATATTTCAATGGTATAACGACAGAATATATCTGGAATCCAGATGGTACGCTGAATGAGCAACGCCTTTGGCAGGGTGCTATCAGCGGTATAGCGTGTAAACCAGGTGACACCTGCCCAGCTGCCACCGTGACCAAATCAAAAACGCACTATGAATATTATGGCGCAGAGGCGAATTACCGCTTGAAGTCGGTTTCAAGGTCTGATGAGGCAGGTAATGAAGCAAAAACTACTTATACTTACACCTTCAATGCAAATAAAACAGTTGCGACAAAAACTATTGATGGCTCGCGCACTGATGTTAATGATATCACTACGTATACTTACAATACACAAGGTGACTTAGTAAGCGTCGTTGATGCTGTGGGTAATCAAACCAGCTATGAGTACCCACCAAACTCGGATCGGTTTAATAAGGTGATCTTCCCAAATGGTAACGTTGTTGACTATATTCACGATGCGCGCCAACGAATAAGCACTGCCACATATACAAGCGAATACTCGATCACAAAAAGCTATAAATATAATAGTTTCAATTATGTCACTGAAGAAAGCTCTTCCTTAGGTACCATTAAATATGAGTATGACGAAGTAGGGTTGTTGCGAAAAATTAAAACACCCGTGTCCCTAGAGCCATTAAGCGGAAGTACTATAAGTGAACAATGGATTCAGTACGATTACGAGCAACCTATAGCATCGCCCACTAAAACGAGCCTGATGTTTAATCAAGGCGGCAGTGTCATAACGCAGGGAGTGCCCAGCAAGCTTATCTATAACTCTGCAGGCCTGGTTGCCACATCAACAGGCCCGCTCACCACCGCCAAATTTGAATATGACGAGAACCTTAATGTTAAAAGTACTACCGATGCACTGAATCGCTCCGCCTATTTTAAATATGATGCAGAAAATCAAGTTAATTCTATTCAGGATCGAAAAGGCGGCATTGTAAAAATTGATCGGCCGGAATTGGGCAAATTTAACGTTACGGACCCTCTTGCTCAAACCACCACGATTACCCGTGCAAGCACCACTCAAACAATGGTAAGCCCGGATAGTGGTACCACTATTAACACCTACAGTAATGAGGGGTTGTTGACAAAAGTTCAACGTTTGGATTATTTCAATGTATCTAATACTATTACTTATGATGCGCTAAATCGACCACTGTCCGAATGGGGGAGTAAATATGGTCAGGCTGGGCAGAAAATAAAATATTTCTATGACACCTATGTCGAGGCCTCAACTGGAGCGAGTTGTGAGAATGGCAAGGGCCGCATATGTGGTATTGAGTATAACCAAGGTAGTACAAGCTACGCTTACTTCCCGAGCGGCGCGCTAAAACGCAAAACACAAACGATTAGCGGAATGAGTTTTAATCAAACTTATACCTACGATAGCAAGGGCAGATTGTGGATTGAGGAATATCCCAACGGTATTGCTTTGCGTTATAACTATAATGCCGCTAGCCAAGTTAATTTGATTGAAAAACGCATTGCTGGTGTTTGGAGTAATTTGGTGGGTAAAACAGAGTATGCTTATTCTTCATTGTCAGCGGAGCAGCGCAGTAAGACTGTATTGAATTTCGCTAATGGGGTAAGGATTGCCTACAGTCGAGATCAACAAGGCAAGTTAATCAATATAGATCCTGACACCAGTGATGCATATTACAATAGTGTCAATAAGACTAACATTGATTATACCCAGGTAGGTGAAATTCAGAGGTTATATAAAGGAAATTTGGCAAATTACCCTGCCTTTGATTACGATCCCAATTCGCAACTGGAGCGTTACAAAACCTACATAGATAGTAGAACTGGCACTGGTTATAATTATGTTAATACATACACCTACGATGCGAATGGTAATAGAAAGACGGATGCGCGTGGCGGCGGGATTTATACTTCCAACGGTGTGGTTAATACCTGGGCTCCCACCGAAACTGACACCTATAATTACACTCCTGGCACCAATAAGCTCGCATCAATAACGGGCTCCCGTGCAAAAACTTTCGGATACGATGCCTTTGGCAACATGGTGTCTAAATCCGGCTATGGCGGCAGTATCTCTTACACCTACGACGGCTTGAACCGATTGAGTAATTCCAATGGTGGTATTTACGCTTATGCCTACAATGCCGCCAATTTGCGTATTTTCAAAAATAGCCCTGGAGGCATGATCCGTTACCTCTACAACGAGGCTGGCCAATTAATTGCGGAAACCGCGAATAACTCATCTACCCTTGATAAAATATATGTCTATTGGGGCGGTACTCCAGTTGCGGTTATCCGCAATAACCAAGCTTATTATATCGAGAGTGATCACCTAGGTCGCCCCACCAATATTACCGATACCGCTAAAACAAGTGTGTGGTCTGCTACCTACTCACCCTTTGAGCGCACGGCTGCCTCAGGAACTTTCGGTGCGTTTAATATTGGATTGCCGGGGCAGTATTTTGATAGTGAAACGGGTCTTTGGTATAACTGGAACCGTTATTACGATGCGAGTATTGGTCGGTATATTCAGAGTGATCCGATTGGGTTGGAGGGAGGAGTCAATACTTATTCCTATGTTAGTAACAACCCGTTAAGTTATATCGACTCGTTAGGGCTTGACCTAACCCCGGCGCAACAAGACGCCATAACGAAAGCCGCGAATGATTGGGCTAATTCAAATGTGCCTTATAGATTTGGTGGTACCACTAAAAAAGGAGCTGATTGTTCCGGCTCTGTATCGTCCATTTATAATCAGGCAGGAGTCCATATTGGGCGATTGACAAGTCAAGGCTTTAAACAAAGCCCACTGTTTGGGCCAATTCAAGGTTCCCCGCAAGTGGGTGATGTTGGTGTCTATCCCGGCCATGTTGTTATCTATGGGGGTGACAATACCGGCTCTGTTGAGCGCGATGTTTGGAGTGCATCACATACCGGCGGCCCTGATTTTGGCCCGGCAAATAGCGCTTGGTATGGTACGCCCACATGGTATCGCTACAAATAACGTATTTATGAGAAATTCTGATATGCATACTTTTTTTGTTTTCATACTTGTGTCAGTCTTGATTGCAGTATCTTCGCTGGCGTCCGCATCTCCCTGTGTTGGGGTTGATCGTCAACTAGATAAAAAACATAAAGTTGCGCTTGGAAAGGTTATTGCTAAGCGATTGCAAGCCAAGAAATTAACTGTTTTGCAATCTTTTAGGTTGGATAATTGGAGCATTATTTACGTGGCCTCGCATGAGGCTGATGAAGCATTTTTATTTTTTGCAGGTGACCCGCTAATTAATGATTTCATAACCTCGTGGAGTGGTGGCGCTGCAAGCGGAGAAGAAGAAGAGATCAAAAACTGGGTTATTAAAAATGCGAAAGGCATTCCCTACGGTCTTGCCAGTTGTTTTGCTTGGCATGTTACAAAAGGACGTGATATGTAAAGATCGCCATTAGGAACCATTGGCGAGTACCGTGCTGTAACTTGTGAGCTCGTTGGGGTGAGCTTGCGAACCCCAACATTTAATACTTCCGCAAAGGTAAATTAAAACCTGGCCGTAATTAAAGCGGCCATTTGCCTGCGAATGGTTGGTGTGTTGGTGTCCGCTCCGCTCACCTCCAACCTATGTCCCTTATTTCGGATTGTAGTGGTGGCAGTTATTTTCAGCGCACATAAATACCTGCGCACCGGATGGCAAATTTGTGAGCATCGCCTTTCAAGGATCGGCCAGATATCTCGATCGCCCTATTAAAATTGCGGACACAGCTAAAACAAGTGTGTGGTCTGCTACCTGCTCACCCTGAGCGCACGGCTGCCTCAGGAACTTTTGGTGCGTTTAATGTTGGATTGCTGGGGCAGTATTTTGATAGCGAAACGGGGGGTTGGTATGCCTTGAAGGCTGCAGGAATCGATGCGTCTTCGATGCGTCCTAAAAGTTTAGCGAATCAACTTATATCTATAGATGGTGTCAGCGGTAGCTTGATTCTCATGGGTAACTACACTGCGGATGTGCCTGGGTTCTAACCATGAAAAAATATTTATCACTATTGGCCTTCTATTGGTAAGCTTTTTGGGATTGTATTTTTTTAATGAACATCGAGCAAGGCAAGCTGAGGCACTGATCGATGCGGCAAACATTGGTGACGTTGAACGCATGAAAACACTGGTTCATTCTGGTGTTAATCCAGATGGTGTAGCGTACGACGGATTAACGCCAATAGTGGCAGCAACTCAGCGACACCAGTATGCGGCTATTAACTATTTGCTTTCGGTCGGTGTGGATGTTAATAAAGGTGATGAAAATCGTTTGACAGTATTGTTTTATGCGGCGTTGCAAAATGATGAAGCAATGTATGATTTTGTTCTGGCGAAAGGTGCGGCGTTTCATTTTCCAGACAGGCTGAGGGAAAAATATTTGCGTGACGTGGTCGCTGCATCAAAAAATAAATCGTTAATTGAAAAGGTGGATCTGCAAATCTCGAAAGAGTCGGCGCCTAAAAAGTGATTGTTTATTTTTAATAATTAAAATGCATGATTGTTTGCCTTTTTGAGTGGGTAAATTCGGCGCAATTCACAACCAAAATTAGTCCCGGTTGAGTTTTTTGTTGAGCATTCTTTGATGGGGCTGCTGACTCGAATCTCTGTATGGGTAGTAAATCTCCAACCCTGCTCACGATAAGGATTGGGCAAGGGGTGTAGTAGTACCAAATAGACAAAAATCTTGGTTTTGATAATAAAATGCATTCTATAAGCCCGAATAGGGATTGGTATTAAGAAGCTATTGATTTTGGTAAAAACTATATTAATTCACTGCAGTGGAATTGATGGTTGGTCTAGATGAAACTAATTTTGCGGTTCTTGAGAGGCGTAGGCTGAAGCCAGTAGGTGGGGATTTATTTGTTTTTTAGTTGCGCTTTGTGCCCGATATTTACTTTTGGGGGAGGGTTGTGAGCACGGATGCACGAATAGGTAATTTGAGAGATGTTATATTGGTTTATATTTATAGGGCTTTTTCTCGTGGTAAAGCGGACATTCCGCAGTTGGATAGGAATGATTTAATGTTTGCTCCATTTGGGATTAATCAATTGCCTTGGTCCAAGGGATTTTTTGAAACTGTCAAAAATGTTGAAAATGGTCCGGAAGATTTGTTGTCATGCCATTGTTTTAGGTGGGTGAATCCTGTTTCAAATCAAGTAAAATATGTGAATGAATACGGCGAGAGACTGGAAGGTGTTGTTGAGTCGTGTGGAATCTATGCAATGCGGGGTTATGTTGGGGTTGATAAGGATGTTAGTGAATATGTGATGAACCATCTGGGCGCTGAGAAGGTAATAAAGTAAGTCGCCAATAAATAATGCATGTGAGGGGCGCGATTGCCTCTTTAGAGGTTGCGAGCAGGGATGCATGCTGATGGGGTGCGTTAGGCTCTGTGATTTTTGAGCCCCATAACCGACTTTTTTGGGGTAGAAGTTGTTTATCAACTTTTTGATAAAAAACCCAGGCTTTTCGTAATGAAATAAATAATAAATTTATAGCTGGCTGTTAATCAAAACGGCGCTGGGCTTGTTGTTTGTCGGCCAAAAGCCGGGGCAAAAATTGCCCCGGCTTTTTATTGCCCGTTTATTTTACTAAGGTGTTACGCTGGCCGTTAACGATGGCTTGGTTTTTAAGTAAAGATTATAAAACTCCTTGCGATCCGTATCCCGCGTGCTCTGCTCCTTAAATACCGCTTCCATTTGGCTGATAGCTTTTTTATCGGCAAATGGGCTGTGGCGGAGTAGTTCGGCGTAGGCGGCTATGGCGGTGGCCCAGCGCATGTCGGCGTCGGCATTGGTAAAGCTGTCTTCTGCATTTTTAATGCTGACGGAGAACTCTTTGGCTGGCGTGGTTTCGCTGGCATTTACGTCTTTGTAGCGCACCTTGGCTAAGGCTAAATCATCGTAGGCGCTTTCTAAAATACCTTTATATCGATCGCCAGATTTAATAACGGGGGCGCCTGTGATGATTGGCTGCAGGTTGCCGCGCAATACCACTTCATACAATGCCGTTACTGTGTGGCCTGCACCGATTTCGCCTGCGTCAATTTTGTCGTTGCGAAAATCCTTGTCGGCTATGTCGCGATCTTCATAGCCTAATAAACGGTAGGCGCTCACCATGTCGGGGTTAAATTCCATTTGTATTTTTACGTCTTTAGCAACGTAGGTCAGGTTGGATAATAAACGCTCTTCTACATAGCGGCGCGCGTGGCGTTCGGAGGTAATTACGCTGTAAATACCGTTGCCCGCGTTACTGGTTTTTTCCATCATGCCGTCATTTAAGTTACCGGTGCCAAAGCCGAGAGTGGTGAGCGTGACACCACTTTTGCGCTCTTGCTCGATTAATGCAACTAGCGCTTCATTAGAGGTAGTACCGACGTTAAAGTCGCCGTCGGTGCAGAGCACTATGTGGTTGATGCCGCCGTTAATAAAACCGGCGCGGGCTTGATCGTACGCCAGTTGAATACCCCTGCCGCCATCAGTACTGCCGCCGGCAGCCAAACTGTCAATGACCTGAATTATGTTGGCCTTGTTTTTTACGGCTGTGGTGTCGAGCGCCAGTGAAATTGCGCTTGAATAAGTTACTATAGAAATATGGTCATCATCCTGCAAAATATTCAATGTTTCTTTAAGTACATTTTTAACCAGCGGTAGTCGATCTGATCCGTTCATGCTGCCGGAGACATCCACTAAAAATACTAAATTGGCCGGTTTGGGCACCTTGGGTGCTGCAGCGGCTTTTAGCCCAACGCGCAAGATATGGGTGGAGCGATCCAAAATATTAGGTGTTAATGCCATACTAACCGAAAAGGGTTTTACCGCATCCAGCGCTGGGGCGGGGTATTGGTATTTAAAATAATTGACGTATTCTTCAGTGCGTACACTGTCTGGGTCGGGTAGGGCGCTACTTTCACTGGCCGCGCGATAAAAAATGTCGTAACTGGCGGTATCTACATCAATGGCAAAAGTAGAGAGTGGATCAAACACGGTGGCCACAAAAGGATTTACTTGCTGGGCAATAAACGCATCGCGCGAAATAATACCGGAGCTTGATGAGCTGCTGCTGGATGAGGTTGAACTGCTTTGCCCGCTGCTTGAGCTGGAACTGGGTGCCGGGTAGCGTGGATTTGATTTTACCGTTGTGGGGTTGCCCGAGCTGGATGGGCTGCCTGAAGTGCTGCCAATACTGCCTGAGCTGCTTGTGCTATTTGAAGCTGCGCCGCCACAGCCGACAAGGCTTGCGGTGAATAGCCCGCAGGCGGCTAGGTAGATAATTTTCATAATAAGATCCTCTTAAGTTGAAATACAGGTTAAGAGGCTACGTGGGTACGGCTAGGTCTTCTATACGTAAAAATACGTATTTTAAGTTGCTTGTGATGCGTGTCGCATTAGAGTGTTGGCGGGTTTTTCTGCCTTCTTGATGGTCGCTGATTCGGGTGTTTACAATAAATTTCTGACACAATCGCAGTGGCTCTTAAACTACACAATTAATAGCGCTTTTTTTGATTCAATTGAGCGGTAAATAATATTTAACTCTATCAGCCCCGTTTTATTGGGTGCTTCTCAGCCGCAGTCACCATTATTTAAGAGGATTCTTAATGTTAAAACGCATCCATCATGCAGCGATTATTTGTGCGGATTATGCCGTCTCGAAACATTTTTACACCCAATGCTTGGGCCTTAAGATTATCGCCGAACATTATCGCGCCGAGCGGGATTCTTATAAGTTGGATTTAGCGCTGCCCGATGGTGGGCAGATTGAATTGTTTTCCTTTCCTTCGCCGCCAGCGCGGCCCTCCTTCCCAGAGGCCTGTGGCCTGCGCCATTTGGCGTTTGCGGTGGATGACTTGGATGTCTGTGTACAGGCGCTGGCGGCTCAGGGCATTGTGCTGCAGGCGATCCGTGTGGATGAATACACGGGGCAGCGGTTTGTATTTTTTACGGACCCAGATGGGTTGCCGCTGGAGTTGTATGAGTGCAAGCCTGCCTAAACCCCTGATAAATTCTGAATATATTACCTCGCTGAGCGCTTATTTATTCGGCTGAATAACGCCCAAGCACTTGCCATGTTCGTCATAATTTTGCAATGCAATACATCTAGGCTGCTCGCAGATTGATTCCCTAGGTGTTATCTATGCTGGATATTGAGCAGGCTGTTGCAGGGCGTTTTCCCAATTTTTATAAAAAACCTCTGCTGCGCAAACCGGCTATGCGGGTGCTGAAGGCACTTCTGCGGCAGGATACGGTGAATGATTTTTTACATAAAAATCAGGCCTTAGAGGGCATAGATTTTATCGATGCTATTTTTGATTATTTTGATTTTTCCTACAGCGTCAGCCAGCGCGATCGCGCCAATATTCCCGCCGAGGGGCGGGTGGTGATCGTGGCCAATCATCCGATTGGTTCGTTGGATGGTTTGGCGTTAATTAAACTGGTGAGTGAAATTCGCCCGGATGTAAAAATCCTCGCCAACCAAATGCTGAGTTTTTTTACGCCGCTCAAACGCTTTTTAATTCCAGTCGATAATTTTGCCGCCATGCCGCAAGCCCGCAAAGGCATTAAGGGTTTGTTGCAGGCGCTTAGTGAAGAGCAGGCGGTGATTATTTTCCCGGCTGGGGAAGTCTCCCGCGCCCAGGCCACCGGTGTTAAAGACGGCCAGTGGAAGCCGGGGTTTTTAAACGTCGCCCGGCGAGCCCAGGCGCCGGTGTTGCCGATTTTTATTAAGGCGAAAAATTCCTGGTATTTTTACGGCGCCAGTTGGTTGTTTAAACCCTTGAGCACTATTTTATTAGCGCAGGAGATGTTTAATAAACAATCCAAAACTATTCACTTTCATATAGGTGAAACCATTAACCCCGAACAGTTGCAGTCGGACCAATTAACCGACCGCACTTTGGTTAAACGCCTGCGCAAGCATTTATACAAAATCGGCAAGGGCAAAGCCTCGCACTTTAGCACGCAAAAAACCATCGCCCACCCAGAGCCGCGGGAGCAGTTAATTAAAGAATTGGCTGAAGCTGAGCGGCTGGGGGCGACCAGCGATGGCCATGAAATTTACGTGGCGGATTTTCAACCTGGTTCGGCACTGATGCGCGAATTGGGCCGCCAGCGGGAAATTGCCTTTCGTAAAGTGGGTGAGGGCACGGGCGCCAAGCGGGATTTGGATAGGTTTGACCTTTATTACCGGCATTTAATTTTGTGGGATAAACACAACCTCGCCATAGTGGGCGCTTACCGCTTAGGGGAGGGCAAACAGATTATGGCCGCCTGGGGTGAGGAGGGTTTTTATACCCGGCAGATGTATCAATTTAACCCCGAATACCGCACCTATTTGTTAGACAGCGTGGAATTAGGCCGCAGTTTTGTGCACCCGGATTATTGGGGCAAGGCCTGTTTGGATTATTTATGGCAGGGCATAGGCGCTTATTTAAATCGCTATCCGGCGCGTTATTTAATTGGCCCGGTGAGTATGAGCGCCCGTTACCCGGATGATTTAATGGATAAGCTAGTGACGTATTTTCGCCTGTATTTTCAGCACCCACAGCCATTGGTTACGGCGCTTAATTCCTATCAGGCAAGCCCCCTGCGGGAAATGGATTTCGCCCTCGCCTGCAATGGATTAACGGCGGAGCAGGCATTTAGCCTGATGCAAAAAGAATTTCAGGCAGCAGGCTGTAAAATTCCGGTGTTATTTAAGCAGTATTTAGCGCTATTTAAACCCGGCGGTTTTTTAGCGCTGGATTTTATGCGCGATAAGGATTTTGGCGATTGTTTGGATGCTCTGTGTATCGCCGATTTACAGCTGATGAAAGAGGAAAAAGCGCGCCGGTATTTGCAGGGCCATTCGTTGCAGCGCCCGCATCATTAACAGCCGGGTGAATGACGCGCAAGGCTATCGGCAACAGGCTGCTTCGCCTGAATAGGTAATCCGCCCGTGCTTTGGTAAACTGCCGCCTTTTTGAGCGGGTACTTTATGTCTAATTCCTCACCTACGGTAGGGTTTGTCTCCCTTGGCTGCCCCAAGGCGCTGGTGGATTCTGAGCGCATCTTGACGCAGCTGCGCACGGAAGGGTACCAGTTGGTGCCCAGTTATGAAGGCGCCGATGTGGTCGTGGTGAACACCTGCGGCTTCATCGATAGCGCAAAACAAGAATCTCTCGACGCCATAGGCGAGGCCATCAAAGAAAATGGCCGTGTAATTGTGACCGGCTGTATGGGTGTGGAAGAAAAAATAATCCGCGATATGCACCCGAGTGTGCTGGCCGTGACCGGCCCCCAGCAATACGAGCAGGTGGTGAATGCCGTGCACCAAGTGGTGCCGCCAAAACAAAACCACGACCCCTTTATCGACCTAGTGCCGCCCCAAGGCATTAAATTAACGCCCCGCCATTACGCCTATTTAAAAATTTCCGAAGGCTGCAACCACCGCTGCAGCTTTTGCATTATCCCCTCCATGCGCGGCGATTTAGTCAGCCGCCCGGTGGGTGATGTATTGGATGAGGCCGAGCGCTTGGTGAAGGCCGGTGTGCGCGAATTATTAGTAATCTCCCAGGACACCAGCGCCTATGGGGTGGATACCAAATACCGCACCGGTTTTTGGCAGGGCCGCCCGGTTAAAACCCGCATGTTGGAGCTGTGCGATGCGCTCTCCGAGCTGGGCGTGTGGACCCGCCTGCATTATGTATACCCCTATCCCCATGTGGATGAGGTGATCCCCCTGATGGCGGCGGGTAAGATTCTGCCTTATTTGGATATCCCCTTACAGCACGCCAGCCCCGCGATTTTAAAAGCCATGAAGCGGCCGGCCCACCAAGAAAAAACCCTCGACCGCATCCACGCCTGGCGCAAACTCTGCCCGGATATCACCCTGCGCTCCACCTTTATTGTCGGCTTCCCCGGTGAGACCGAAGCGGATTTTCAATTTTTGCTCGATTGGTTGGATGAGGCGCAGTTGGACCGCGTGGGCTGTTTTGAATACTCCCCAGTGGAAGGCGCCGCTGCCAATCAATTGCCCGGCGCTGTGCCGGATGAAGTTAAGCGCGAGCGTTGGGAGCGGTTTATGGAGAAACAGCAGGCGATTTCGGAAGGCAAACTCGCCGCCAAAATCGGCCGCACTATTGAGGTGTTGGTAGACGAAGTACACGAAGATGGCGCTATCGCCCGCTCCAGCGCCGACGCGCCGGAAATTGACGGTGTGGTGCATATAGAAGGCGATTACGGCTTGCGTCAGGGCGATATGCTGATGGTGCAGGTGGAGGACGCCGACGAGTACGACCTATTTGCGGTGCCTGCGGATGTGGAGGAGGAATAGATTCGGCGTTTGTCTTCAGCACGGCATGGCCAGAATTCAACGCCTGTTTGGGTACCGTCTGCTGTTCAGGCCCAGGTAGCCAGGAATAGCCAGTCTGGGCGGCCACAAGGGCTGCCCCTACGGAATTAGCCTCTGAAGTCGCTCAATTGAGCCCCTGCACTTTATTAAAAGATTCTATTTGTAGGGGCACCCCTTGTGGGTGCCTTTTTTGTATCTGCAGGGGCGGGTGCTTTTTCTCGTCAAACATCTGAGCCCTGAACCCTAGGGCCGCCACTTGGCTCTGCTGAATTTAACCGCGGGCCAAAAGGCGAGCACCATGCCTGCTTCAACCTGTGACGGGTTCGGCGAAATTCCAGGGGCTGGTCTATGCTCAAGCAAGATGCTAGCAAGAGATAGACTGACTCCATGGCAAAATTAACGGACGCTTGTGAACCCGACTCAGGCGGTGCGGTGGCCTCGGCAATCCGGGCCCTCATGCCACCTGAGGCCAGTGAAGAGGTGCTGAACGATTGTCTGCGCCTATTGTTAGAGCAGATGCCCGTGTTAATCGCCTTGGCGGACAACAAGGGCAACCTGCTCATGGCCAGTGCCCAACACGGCGAGCTGGAGGGTGTGGCGGGCAATAGTGAGCATTGGCTCAAGGTTGCCGATTTGTACCCAGCCAGTTTCCAAAATGATTTAGAAAGCCTATTGGCGGGGCAACCCACCGGCCCAGAATGGTTGGAATTTAAAGCCAAACACAAAGACGGCAGTTTCCACGTTTACCAAATTAAAACCATGTGCCATCAAAGCGCAGGCCAATCCCTGTGTTTTGTGTTCGGCACCGATATTACCGCCCATAAACAAATTGAAAACTCCCTGCGGGATCATAAATCCCGTTTGGATTATATGGTCTACCACGACAATTTAACCGGGCTTGCTAACCGCACATTATTTTACGGCCGCATCAATAAAACCCTCGAATTCGCCCGCGATAACCACGAAACCCTCGGCATATTATTGGTGGATTTAGACCGCTTTAAAAACGTCAACGAAAACCTAGGCTACGATGCGGGCGATGATCTGCTGCGTATTACTGCGGATAACTTGCGCGCCCAGTTGCGGGAAAAAGACGTGGTAGCGCGGTTAAGTGGCGATGAATTTGTGGTGGTATTAGATGATGTGCGGCGCAAAAGTGATTTAGAACTGATCGCGCAAAAGCTGTTAAACCGCTTAAGTTTGCCGGTGAAATTACAGGGCCATTCCATTATTTCCACCGCCAGTATCGGCATTAGTGTATTCCCCGCCGACGGCGACAATATCGACCAATTGCTCAAACACGCTGACTTAGCCATGCATAAAGCCAAGGCGAAGGGCAAAAACTGTTTTGAATTTTACGAAGAAGCCCTGCACAACCAGGCAATTAATTATCTATTGCTGGAAAACGACCTGCGCCGCGCCATCGACCAAGGCGAAATTATTCTGCACTACCAGCCGCAAATTAACCTCACCAATGGCCGCATTGTAGGGCTTGAGGCATTGGTGCGTTGGAACAGCAAAGAGCGTGGCATGGTGCCACCCATGCATTTTATTCCCTTGGCGGAAGAAACCGGCTTAATAGAACCTCTAGGCGAATGGGTGTTGCGCCACGCCTGTGAACGCTTTCAGTCCTGGCTAATGAAGGGTTTGAAGCTTGGTAAAATGGCAGTTAATATATCGCCGGTGCAATTTCGCAAGGAGCATTTTGAACACATGGTGATGAGTGTGTTGATGTCCACCCATTTAAGCCCGGAATATTTGGAGCTGGAAATCACCGAAAGCTCCGCCATGGAAAATGCCGAAAAGGCCGTGGATACCTTAAATTGTTTAAGTAAATTAGGCCTGTCCATTGCTATTGATGATTTTGGTACGGGTTATTCATCCCTGGCTTATTTAAAGCGCTTCCCCATTCAAAAATTAAAAATAGACCGCAGTTTTGTGAAAGATATCGAAGGGCAAAATTGTGATGCGGCGATCGCTAAATCCATTATCGACCTGGCCCACAATATGTCCCTGCAAGTGATTGCCGAGGGCGTAGAATGTTTGGATCAATCCGACTGGCTGCTTACTCGCGGTTGCGACCAGGTGCAGGGGTTTTATTACAGCCGGCCTTTAAGTGAAGAGCAGTTGATGAGTTTTTTAAATAGCGATCAGGTGATTCGCGATATTACTGGTGTGCGGCTGGCGAATCTTGGGCGAGGCTAAATAATTCAAGATTATGTATGTTGCTAACCCGCTGCGGCGGGTTTTTTGTTTTTAAGGAACCTACTGAAAAATGTAGACGGCGAAACACTGGCTGGGCGAGTTTGGTAAAAAAAGCGGAGTTTATGCGCAGTAAATGAGCACTTTTTTGCCAAATTTAGCGACGCTAGAGTGAGTAAGGTAATTTTTCAGAAGTTCCTATGTGCATGGAATCATTATGCTTGGCAGTTTCATAAAGTGGTTTTTAATTTCTGTATCAGTTTTGGGGCTATTGTTATCTGTATTGATCGCATGGTTTTTTAAATCAAAAGATATTCACATTCTATTGACATCTAATGTGCCGGAAGAGATCCACGCTAATTTAGCCTGGGACAATACCTTGAATCTAGAGCAAACGTATAATGCATGCGGTCCATACGCAACTATGGCCTACGCCTTTGTGAAGGCGGGTGTAAAAATGGACCCTGAAAAAATCAATCTTCAAATTGGTGGCAGGCATGGTGATGGGTTAACTTTTCCCTGGGGTATATCCGCTTATTTAAACCAGCACAACATTGAGGCTCATATTTACTACATGGGCTTTTTAACAAAGCGGCAGCGGTTGGAGTGGTTAAAGAAAAAAATTGATAATGGGCACCCTGTAATAGAGATGATTGGCACCTCTGAGTGGGCTCATTACGTTACGATTCTTGGCTACACCGGCAACATTTTGCATAAATACGATTCCTATTTCTCCAAAGATGAAAATGGTGAAGAAATCGGTAATTCGTCAGCGGAGGCGGACTACATAATAAATCTAAGTGAAACCGTAAGCTTTCATGGCTTACCAACTCATTTGGCAATATCCTATTAACCTTAATCGTTTAATAAGTCCCTCTGGTGTCAGTCGAATACCGTTTGTGGGGCCGTGTCACAAATCAATTTGGAAATGCTGAAAGAGAGTTTTTCAGGCTGTTTGATCGGTGCACTCGTTGCGGCGAATTGAGAATTAAAGATAATCAGTTTTGCAGTTTGGGTTGTTTGCGCCCTCGTTGTATGTACCTTTATCAGCCCCTGCACGTTTGGTTACTATGCCTCCCCTTAAGCCGGGCTAAGCATTTTTTATAGCTTACAAAAGTGTTTTTCTAGCTCGGCAAATATTAACTTCCTTCTGCCGAGCTTTATGTCCCGCCCATTATTAACCCTAGTTCACCGCTACTTAGGCTTGAGCCTCGCGCTTTTTCTCATCATCGCTGGCCTCACCGGTGTTGTGATTAGTTGGGATCGCGAGCTGGACGCATGGCTTAATCCTGAGCTGTTTGCCTCCAATAGCCGGGGGCAGGTTCAGGATAGTTTGGCTTTGGTGCAGGCCTTAGAGTGGCAGCGGCCAGAATTGGTGGTGAGCTCTTTTCCTCTTGCTGTAACGCCCGGCCACAATTGGCTGGCTGGCGTGGAGCCGCGAGATGCTGATCAGGTCCTGGGCTATAACCAGGTGGCTCTGGACCCTGTGAGCGGGGAGATCAAAGGTCAGCGCCAGTGGGGAGCGGTTTCTTTAGCTAGGCCCAACCTCATTTCGTTTGTGTACACACTGCACTACAGCTTGCATCTGCCTAACATCTCGGGTTTTGCACTGGGGGTGAAATTAATGGGGACGATGGCTGTCGTCTGGTGCATTGATAGCCTTATCGCCCTGTGGATCTCCTTTCCCAACCGTCATCATTGGCGCAAGTCCCTGCGTTTTCGGCTAAAACAGGGCCGCCATAAACGCGCTTTTGATCTGCATCGCTCTGGCGGTGTGTGGCTCTTTCCTCTGCTAGTGATTCTTGCGGTCACTTCGGTTGCAATGAACTTGCGCAGTGAGCTGGTGCGCCCGCTGGTGAGCCTGTTTTCTCCTCTCACGCCAACACCGTTTGAGACTCGATCCCCCGGTGCGCAGGCCAGAATTGCCGCCGTGTCGCGCCAGCAGATACTGCAAAACGCCCAGGCTCAGGCTGCGCAATTGGGTATAACGCGTCCATCGGGGAGCCTGTTTTATTCATCGGCCTATGGTATCTACGGCGTGAGTTTTTTTGCTTCTGAGACGGAGGCTGGTTTGGGTAAGCCTTGGCTCTACTTTGATGGCGCCAACGGCGAGCTTATCGGTGCGCTGATTCCCGGTCAGGGCAGTGCGGGGGACATGTTCATGCAGGCGCAGTTGCCGCTGCATTCGGGCCGTATTTTGGGGTTTACCGGCCGAGTTTTGGTGTCGGTTGTGGGGGTATCGGTGGCGCTGCTGTCGGTTACTGGGCTGCTGATATGGATGCGTAAGCGGCGCGCGCGGGCCCGCTCCAGCCGGTATGGCCTGGGCGGATTGGCTGGGGTCTGAGGTGGCCAAGCGGGCGCGAACCCTATGTTATCGGCGCAAGCTTGCGGTGGTCACGGGCGTGTAAGGCAAGGCGGGCAGGCGTTGCGGCCGCGGCCGGGGTTTTGCTTTGCCCGTTATAAGACGCTACATTGTCGCACCTTAAATCAAGCCCCGAATGCTCACCCGCCATGCAGACACCGCCCGTTTCGCTTGAATTAGAACCCTATATTCCCACCAGCTGGCGCCAGTTGCAGCGGCAGATTGAAAACCTGGCGCAATTTGGCGGCGCCGTGCAGGTAATTACCGGTGCGGAAGGCGCGGGCAAAAGTACCTTTTTAGAAGACCTGTTACAGCAGGCCAGTACCCAGCAAGGCTGGGAAATTTGGCAGGTGGGCGATGAAACCTGGCCGGGCCAAGCTTTGCAAAAATTGCTGGAGGCTTTGGGCTTGCCGGTGGTGGCGGAGCAGTCCGTGGGGGAATCCATGGTGGCGCTGCGCAAATACAATCAGAACCTGCAGCGGCAAAAGCGCCGGGTGGTGGTGGCGGTGGACAATGCCGACCTACTCAGCGACGCCACTCTGTCCGGTGTAGTCAGTGTATTGCAGGGCGGTGCGGAGGAGGGGTTCGGCCTGCATCTGGTGATGTTCGCCCGCGAAAGCCTGGCCGATCGGCTCGATGCACTGCAGCTGATTGACGTCAGTGTGTACGACTTCGTGCTGCCCTGTTTGAGTTTGCAGGAACTCACTGAGCTGTTAAACGGTGAATATCAGGATTTAAGTACCCGAGAATCGGTGCGCCCGCTGACGGCGGATGCGCTGCACGACATTTGGTTAGAAAGCCAAGGGTTGCCCGGTGTGGCACTAACCCTGGCACGAGAGGCATGGGCTTTGTCTATGGGCGATGAAAAACGGTTTTCCCTGCGGGGTTTACCTTTGGTGCATATTCTTTTGGTGGTGGTGCTCATCAGCGTATTGATCTGGGCGATTTGGATGCGGGAAAAACCCAGCGAAGCAGCGCCCAGCATCACGCAAGAAACTACTTTGCAATCGATCAATAACAAACCCCTTACCATTGAGATGAAACAGGTTAATCCTGGGGAGTCCAGCGAGCCTGTTAAGCAGCCAAGTACACCGGCTGACACCGCACAGTCTCCTCAGCAGGCGCTCAACAACTACACCGCCAACCAGGCGGCGCCCGCCGATAACACACCGGTGCCGCAACCTGTTGCGCCCAATCCCCCTGCCGAGGAGGCGAAACCTGAGGCTGTGAAAGCAGTACCGGCGGCTGTTACCAAGCCTGAGCAGGCCGCCAAGCCAGAACCTGCAACCAAGCATGAGACCGGCAAAGAGCCCAAGGTTGAGCCACCCAAAGAGGCTAAGCCTGTGAATAAACCGGTTGAGGTTAAGGCTGCGGAGGCGATCAAGCCTGAGATTTCTAAGTCTGAGACGTTCAAGCCTGAAACCAGCGCTGAGTCCGCCAAACCTTCAAAACCCGTTAAACCTGCGGATGATGCAGTAAAAGCGAGCGAGGCTAAGCTGGCTGCAAAGCCAGATGAAAAGCCCAAAATGAAGCAGGAGAAAATGGCCGATGCCCCAGTTGGTATAGCCTCAAGCAGCAAAAAGCTCAGCAAAATGGATGAAAACGCGTACGTGTTGCAGATTATGGTGACCAATTCGGCCAAAAAAGTAGAAGATATTTTGGCTGGGGCACCCAATAAAAAGGATTTAGCTGCGTATAAAACCTTGCGTGACGGCAAAGAGGTGTTCATCGTTGTGGAGGGGGAATACCCCAACGCAAACGCAGCCGCCGCCGCCGCGAAAAACTTACCCAGCATGCAACAAAGTGCTAAACCCTGGCCGAAAAAAGTCGGCCTGATTCATGCTGAGATAAAGTCGCCCTAAGTAAAGCAACCTGTCGAACCTTGGCGGGTTTGCGCTCCAAAGGCGCAACTTGCCAATAACTGAACGAGCAGTTAACATTCTGCGCCCATTTATTAGGCAAGCCCCTCTCACAAGGGGCTTTTTTGTCTGTCCGTCGCCGATAATTCATTTAACCTTTTGTTTTTAAAAGGTTTTTTCTTTTGTCTCGGCCCGGCGCCAACCCTCTGTCGCGAAGTGAAACAGCCTATGAGTACTGGTCTTTACCGGTTAGATGAGTTTAAAGATAACTGTGGTTTTGGTTTGATTGCCCATTTAAAGGGCAAACCCAGTCATAAACTCCTAGCTACGGGCATCGAAGCCCTCACCTGCATGACCCACCGGGGTGGGATCGCCGCAGACGGTAAAACCGGCGACGGCTGTGGCCTGTTGATTCAAAAACCCGATAGCTTCCTGCGCGCCGTAGCCGCAGAGCAGGGTTTTGCACTGGCTTCTTTGTACGCGGTCGGCTCGATTATGCTCAGCCGCGACCCCGTGCTAGCCAACGCCGCGCGCGCCGTGGTTGCCGAGGAGCTCGCCGCTGTAGGTTTAGGCCAACTGGCCTGGCGCCAGCTGCCCACCGACCCCAGCTGCTTAGGCCCTATTGCGCTTGAGAGCCTGCCGGACTTCTATCATTTATTGGTCAACGCCCAGGGCGAGGCCGAGGCTCAGTTTGAGTCCAAACTGTTTATCGCCCGCCGCAAAATCGAAAAACGCTTAACAAGCGATAGCGCCTTTTACGTGGCGAGCCTGAGCAGCCAGGTGCTGTCCTATAAAGGCTTGATGATGCCCGTGGACTTACCGCAGTTTTTCTCGGACCTGGCCGATCCGCGCTTGGAAACCGCTATCTGCGTATTCCACCAGCGCTTCTCCACCAACACCTTGCCCCGCTGGCCGCTGGCTCAGCCGTTCCGCCTGTTGGCCCACAATGGTGAAATCAACACCATCGTCGGCAACCGCAACTGGTCCCAGGCGCGCACCAACAAATTCCAAAGCGAGTTATTGCCCGAACTTGCGTCTATCTCGCCGCTGGTCAACCGCACCGGCTCGGATTCCTCCAGCCTGGATAACATGCTCGAAGTGCTGCTGACCGGCGGCATGGAGTTGCACCGCGCCATACGTATGCTGGTGCCACCGGCCTGGCAGAACATGGAGACCATGGATCAGGACCTTAAGGCCTTCTATGAATTTAACTCCATGCATATCGAACCCTGGGATGGCCCGGCGGGTTTGGTGATTACCGATGGCCGCTATGCGGTCTGTACGCTCGATCGCAACGGCTTGCGCCCCTCCCGTTGGGTAATCACCAACGATGACATCATCACCGTCGCCTCTGAAGTCGGTGTGTACAGCTACGCCCCTGAAGATGTAGTGGCCAAAGGCCGTTTAGGGCCAGGGCAGATCATGTCCGTGGATACCCAAACCGGTCAGTTAATGCACACCGAGGACATCGACAACCAGCTTAAATCCACCCAGCCCTATTTAAAGTGGCTCAAAGAGCGTGCCCTGCGCATTGAAGCCAGCCTGGATGTGGATCTGCCGGAGACGGCTCTGACGGCTGAAGAAATCAAAACCTACATGAAGATGCACCTGGTCTCGTTTGAAGAGTGCGACCAGGTAATTCGCCCTATGGCCGAAAGCGGCCAGGAGTCGGTGGGTTCCATGGGAGACGATACCCCCATGGCGGTTTTGTCACAAAAAGTGCGGCCGTTTTACGACTTTTTCCGCCAGCAATTCGCTCAGGTGACCAACCCACCTATCGACCCTCTGCGCGAAGCCATAGTAATGTCCCTAGAGACTTGCTTGGGCCGCGAGCTGTCGGTATTTGCCGAAACCGCCGAGCACGCCGAGCGGGTAATTTTGTCCAGCCCTGTGTTGACGCCCGCTAAATTTCGCAAGCTGCTCGAAGTTGACAGCAAACGCATCAACCCCAAAACCTTCAAGCTGCATTACAACCCAGATGAGAAGACGCTCAAGCAAGCCGTCAACGACCTGGTTGAAGAGGCCGTTGTGGCCGTTAAAGAGGGTTATATCACCCTGGTGCTGAGCGACTTTGGCGTGCAGCAGGGCCTTCTGCCCATCCACGCGCTCTTGGCCACTGGTGCTGTGCATCAGCGCTTGACCCAAGACAGTTTGCGTTGCGACGCCAACCTGGTGATTGAAACCGCCACCGCCCGCGACCCACACCATGTGGCCGCGCTGATTGGCTTTGGCGCCACGGCTGTATACCCCTATCTGAGCTACTACGTCATCAACCACTTGGTGGAGACGGGCGACCTATTAGTGGACATCAGCACTGCCTATAAGAACTACCACAAGAGCATCGATAAAGGCCTTCTGAAGATCATCTCGAAAATGGGTATTTCCACCGTGGCCTCCTATCGCGGCGCCCAGTTGTTTGAGGCCATCGGCCTTGACGACGAGGTGGTGAACACCTGTTTTGCCGGCACGCCAAGCCGTATCCAGGGGGCAGGCTTCGCCGATTTAGAAGCCGACCAAAAAGCCTTGGCCGCCGACGCCTTTAAAGCGCGCAAACCCATCACGGCCGGCGGTTTGCTCAAATACGTGCACGGTCAGGAATACCACGCCTACAACCCCGACGTAGTGCAGACCCTGCACCGCGCTGTGCAGTCTGGCGATTACGCCGCCTGGCGCGATTACGCCGCCGTGGTGAACAACCGCCCCGTGGCCACATTGCGCGATATGTTCAAACTAAAAGACGGCATTCAGCCCATTCCACTCGCCGAAGTGGAGCCGGTGGAAAACCTCTTCAAAAGTTTTGACTCAGCGGGTATGTCTCTAGGCGCGCTCTCCCCTGAGGCTCACGAGGCTTTGGCTGAAGCCATGAACCGCTTAGGTGGACGCTCCAACTCCGGTGAAGGCGGTGAAGACCCCGCCCGTTACGGCACTGTGCGAAGCTCAAAAATCAAACAGGTCGCTTCGGGCCGGTTTGGTGTAACGCCTGCTTATCTGGTCAATGCTGAAGTACTGCAAATTAAAGTGGCCCAGGGAGCCAAACCCGGCGAGGGCGGCCAGCTGCCCGGCGGCAAGGTGAACGAACTGATCGCGCGCCTGCGTTACTCAGTGCCTGGCGTTACCCTAATTTCGCCGCCGCCCCACCACGATATTTATTCGATTGAAGACCTAGCCCAGCTGATCTTCGACTTAAAACAGGTGAACCCGCAGGCGCTTATCTCGGTGAAACTGGTATCGCGCCCAGGCGTTGGCACCATCGCCGCTGGTGTAGCTAAGGCCTACGCGGATTTAATTACTATCTCCGGATACGACGGCGGCACCGCCGCAAGCCCGCTCACTTCCATTAAATATGCCGGTTCTCCCTGGGAATTGGGCTTGTCCGAAACCCACCAAACCCTCTGCGCCAACGACCTGCGCGGCAAGGTGCGGGTGCAGACCGACGGCGGCCTCAAAACCGGCTTGGACGTAGTGAAAGCCGCCATCCTCGGCGCCGAAAGTTTTGGTTTCGGCACCGCCCCCATGGTGGCCTTAGGCTGTAAATACCTGCGCATCTGCCATTTGAATAACTGCGCCACGGGTGTTGCCACCCAGCAGGACAAACTGCGTAAAGACCACTACATAGGCACCGTTGAGATGGTGATGAACTTCTTCCGCTTCGCGGCAGAAGAGACCCGTGAGTGGATGGCCCGCTTAGGTGTGCGCAGCTTAAAAGAGCTGATCGGCCGAGTGGATTTACTCGAAGTGATCGAAGGGCAGACCGAGCGTCAGAGCAAACTGGATATGTCGCCAATTCTCTACAGCGACGATCTGATCAAGAGCAAACCCCAATACTGCCAGGTGGCGCGCAACGAACCCTTCGACCAAGGCCTGCTGGCCGAGCGCATAGTGGCGGATGTTACGGCGGCTATTGACGGCAAAACCGGCGGCAGCTGGGATTACACCATCACCAACTGCGACCGCTCGATTGGCGCGCGGGTGAGCGGCGAAATCGCTAAACGCCACGGCAACCTGGGTATGGAAGCAGCTCCAATTCGCCTCAATTTTATCGGTGTGGCCGGCCAGAGCTTTGGCGTTTGGAACGCAGGCGGCCTGGAGATGTACCTAGAGGGCGATGCCAACGACTACGTGGGCAAAGGCATGGCGGGCGGCAAGTTGGTAATTCGTCCGCCGCGCAACTCCAGTTTTGTTGCCCATGAAACCTCCATCGTCGGCAATACCTGTTTATACGGTGCTACCGGCGGTAAGTTATTCGCAGCGGGCGGCGCAGGTGAGCGCTTTGCCGTGCGCAACTCAGGTGCCCATGCGGTGGTGGAAGGGGCAGGCGATCACTGCTGTGAATACATGACCGGCGGTGTGGTGACTGTGCTTGGCCCCACAGGTGTGAACTTCGGCGCGGGCATGACCGGCGGCTTTGCCTATGTGTTGGATGAAGAAAACACCTTTGTGGATCGTTACAACCACGAACTGGTGGACATCACCCGCGTGAATACTGAGCAGCTCGAAGCCCACCGCAACCATCTGCGCGGTGTGATTAAGGAGTTTGCCAGCGAGACGCAAAGCCCTTGGGCGGCGCAGATTCTCGATAACTTTGATCAATACATCGGCAAGTTCTGGCTGGTGAAACCCAAGGCGGCGAGCATCGCCAGTTTATTAACGAGCTTCCGCAAGCGCGGCGAATAGTCGTCCGCAGCTGGGTGAATAACGAGATTTGGTATTTATGGCTGAGCGTTTAAACAACGATTTTCAATTCCTAGATGTGGGCCGCCAAGATCCTAATAAAAAGGATTTGGCGGTGCGCAAGTCCCAGTTTGTGGAAATCTATCAACCCTTCACCGAACCCCAGGTGCAAAGCCAGGCACATCGCTGCTTGGCCTGTGGCAACCCCTATTGTGAATGGAAGTGCCCAGTGCACAACTACATTCCCAATTGGTTAAAGCTGGTCTCCGAGGGCAACCTGTTTGAAGCGGCCGATCTGGCCCATCAGACCAACTCCTTGCCTGAAGTCTGCGGCCGGGTGTGCCCACAAGATCGCCTCTGTGAAGGCGCCTGTACGCTCAATGACGGCTTTGGCGCGGTCACCATCGGCAATGCCGAGAAATACATCACCGATACCGCCTTTGCCATGGGCTGGAAGCCGGATATGTCCAAGGTGGTATGGACGGATAAAAAAGTCGCCATCATAGGTGCAGGCCCTGCGGGCTTAGGCTGCGCCGATATTCTTGTGCGCAATGGTGTAAAACCCGTGGTGTTTGATCGCTACCCCGAGATCGGCGGCCTGCTCACCTTTGGTATTCCCGAATTTAAACTCGAAAAATCCGTGATGCGCCGTCGCCGCGAAGTGTTTCAGGAGATGGGCGTTGAGTTTCACCTCAACACGGAAATCGGCAAAGACATCAGCATCGATGAGCTGCTGCGCGACTACGACGCCGTATTTATGGGCATGGGCACCTACACCTACATGAAAGGTGGTTTCCCCGGCGAAGATCTGCCCGGCGTTTACGACGCCCTGCCGTTCCTGGTTTCCAACGTCAACCGCAATCTCGGTTTTGAAAAAGACCCGGCTGATTTCATCAGCGTGAAAGGCAAGCGGGTAGTTGTGTTAGGCGGCGGCGATACAGCCATGGACTGTAACCGCACCTCCATTCGCCAGGGTGCTACTAGCGTAACCTGTGCCTACCGCCGCGACGAAGAAAACATGCCCGGCTCGCGCCGCGAAGTGCAGAACGCGCGGGAAGAAGGCGTAACCTTTTTATTCAACCGCCAACCCATCGCTATTGTGGGCGACGGCAAGGTTGAAGGCGTTAAGGTGGTAACTACCGCCCTGGGCGCCCCCGATGAGCGCGGACGCCGCACGCCCGAGCCCATTCCCGGCAGCGAAGAAATACTGCCCGCTGACCTGGTGTTAGTCGCTTTTGGTTTCAAACCTAATCCAGCCGCTTGGTTTGCTGAGCATGGTATTACCACTAATGCTTGGGGCGGCGTAGAAGCCCCAGAAGTTCAGACGTTCAAATTCCAGACGAAGAATCCAAAAGTGTTCGCCGGTGGCGACATGGTACGCGGTTCTGACCTTGTGGTTACCGCCATTTGGGAAGGCCGTGAGGCCGCCAGCGGAATTTTGGACTATCTTCAGGTGTAACACCCGCGCTTGGCGCGGTTTGGCCTGAACAGGCCGCGCCAGTCAATGAAACTGCGCCTAGGTTCCTGACACCATAATCATTCCGTGTTAGTGTGCAGTTGCAAATGGGGTAGGGCGCCCCACTCAACCTGTTGGCTTGCTGCTATCCAGATAGCCCTATCAGAATAACTAGAGCAGCCGGCTGCAAAGCGACGGGATGCGCAGGTGCCGCCTGTTTCTAAACCATAATAACGACACTATCGACGGCTCCACGCCGGATCGAAGGTAGATTCCTCGGTGATACGGGGTACTGAGAGTTCATATGAGTTCATTGCACAACGACCGGTTCTTGCGTGCGCTGCTGCGCCAGCCGGTGGATCGTACCCCTGTATGGATGATGCGTCAGGCGGGTCGATACCTGCCAGAGTATCGCGCCACACGTGCCAAAGCGGGCAACTTTATGGGCCTGTGCATGAATCCGGAACTCGCCTGCGAGGTCACCCTTCAACCCCTCGAGCGCTACGCCCTCGACGCCGCTATTTTATTTTCCGACATTCTCACCATCCCCGACGCCATGGGGCTGGGCCTGTATTTTGGCGAAGGTGAGGGGCCTAAGTTTAAAAAAGCCCTGACTAGCGCCGCTGATATCGAGGCCTTGCCAATCGTCAATACCGAGCAGGATCTGGGCTATGTACTCGATGCTGTGCGTCTTATTCGCCGCGAATTGAATGGCCGCGTGCCTTTGATCGGTTTCTCCGGCAGCCCTTGGACGCTGGCTACCTATATGCTCGAGGGCGGCTCTAGTAAGGATTTTCGCCGTTCTAAAACCTTGCTCTACAACCAGCCGGAAGTCATGCACCTATTGTTGGAAAAGCTGGTGGCTTCTGTGATCGATTATCTCAACGCACAGATCCGTGCCGGAGCCCAGGCAGTGCAGATTTTTGATACCTGGGGCGGTGCGCTGTCCGCGGCGGCTTATCAAGAATTTTCCTTAAATCCCATGCAGCGCATAGTCGATGGGTTGATTAAAGAACACGACGGGCGCCAGGTGCCGGTGATTCTATTTACTAAGGGCGGCGGCCTGTGGCTGGAATCCATGGCGGCTACCGGCGCTTCTGCTCTGGGGCTGGATTGGACCTGCAACATAGCTGCAGCTCGCCAGCGGGTAGGTCACAAGGTTGCCCTGCAGGGCAATATGGACCCAGGCATTTTATATGCCTCGCCCGCTCGCATTCGTGAAGAAGTGGCCAGCATACTCAAGGCCTATGGAACGGGTAGCGGGCATGTATTTAATCTTGGGCATGGCATCACACCCGAGGTGGACCCAGCCCATGCGGGTGCCTTTATATCAGCGGTGAATGAACTCTCAGCTGAGTATCACGCATAGTTTTGGGATCGGAATTTATCGACGGCTTAGCCGTCGCAGCCGGACGAATCCGGTGGTATGAAAGCTTTGTTGTTGGGTAACACAAATAGTTTGGGGCAGTTCCCAAATTCCGAATCCTTTTTGTTTGATTGTATTTTATTCAAATTGGCTGGTTTATAATCATTCTTGCAATCAATCTAAACACTATCTAGCGAGAGGGGGTTAACTTGGGTATTAAGCAAATTAAAATCGATGTTAACGAACTCACGCTCGGCATGTTTGTATCGGGCTTAGATAGACCCTGGACCCAAACCCCATTTCCGCTGCAAGGCTTCTATATCAATACGCTGGAAGAAATCCAGCTTTTGAAAGTACATTGCAACCACGCCTTTATCGACATAGCCAAAGGCCCTGGGCCGGTTAAAACCAACCTGCGTACCCTAAGTACTCCCGGTGGTGGCAGCACCGCCTCCCCCAGGTCTGCCAACAAAATTAAGTTTACCGACGTGGCCCCGATTAAGGTGCAGCACAATCAATACCCTGTAGTGGAGAGCCTCGGGCGGGAAATCGTCCGTGCCCGTGAGCTACACCAGCAGGTATACGCCGCCATTGGCGAAGTTATGCGCCAGGTGGGGTCGGGCAATGAGCTGCCGATTCAAGAGACTAAACGTACAGCCAGCGCCATGGTGGATAGCGTGCTGCGCAGCCCCGACGCATTTACCTGGTTAAGCAGGGTCAAAGAAAAAGATGAATACACCTACAGCCACGCTGTGCGTTGTGCTGTTTGGGGTATTTTGTTTGGCCGCCATATAGGGCTGCCCAAGGTTGATTTGGATGTATTAGCGCTGGGGTTGTTGCTAAAAGACCTCGGTAAAACGCGCCTGCCACTGGAATTGTTGGAAAAACAGAACCGCAGCGCCGCTGAACAGGCTGCCTATGAGAAGTTTGTGGATTTTGGTGTAGAGATATTGCGCGAACTGCCTGATATCAAACCGAGGGTGACCTCAGTGGTGAAAACCCACTGTGAGCGCCTTAACGGCACTGGTTTCCCTGAGCAGCTGCGCGGCGACAAAATTCCTCTGCTGGGCAAAATAGCCGGGATTGTCACATTCTACGATGAGACAACAACTCCTCGTGGCGAGCATCGCAGTTACTCTCCTTCTAAGGCGGTGGGGCGGTTGTACGAAGTGCGCGATGAATTGTTCCAATCGGATCTGGTGGTGGAATTCATCCGCGCCATAGGCTTGTACCCCACTGGCACCCTAGTGGAGCTAAACACTGGTGAAGTAGCGGTGGTTGTGGAGCAAAATTTTGAGCGTCGGTTAAAGCCGAAAATTATGATTGTGCTGGATACCTTGAAAAAACCACTCTCGGAGCCGGTTTTTTTAGATCTGGCGGCGGATGAAAAGAATAAACAAGCCAAGCTGGATGCAGGCAAGGTAACGCACGCAGAAGTTGAGCGCATTGAAATTGCTCAGGATCTTGACCCCAGTGCCTATGAAATGGACATCAACCAGATTCGCGATATCTATTTGCGTCGGCAGACATCGCCCAATAAAGGCTTTTTATCTTTCTTGAAGGGTAACAAAGCCCTGGCTGGAATTTTTGGTGGGCGTGATTAGGGTCTAACTAGGCCTGACCTTAGTCAAGCCCATGACCGCCACACCTTAAGTTGCGTAAGTATCACCAAGCGCGTCCCAAACAAACTCTGGCAATAGCCTGTAGCTTCCTTCCTAAATAGCCGCGCTCCCTGCGGCCTCTAGCTTTAAGCAAATCCATTGGGGTTCTGGTGCTGCCAGCGCCAGGCGTCGGTCACCATGCGGTTTAAATCGTACTTAGCCTGCCACCCAAGGTCGCTTGCGGCGAGACTGGGGTCTGCATAACACTCTGCAATGTCACCGGGGCGACGGGGTACGATTTCGTAGGGAATCTTCTGTCCTGAGGCCTTGGCGAAGGCGTCAACCACTTCTAGCACACTAAAACCTCGCCCTGTGCCCAGGTTCCACACGTAGGCGCCCGCTTGACTGCTCGTCAACCGGTTAAGCGCTGCAAGATGGCCGCGGGCTAAATCCACCACATGAATATAATCGCGCACCCCTGTGCCATCGGGAGTTGGATAGTCGTTGCCGAACACGCGCAGGCAAGGCAGGGTGCCCACGGCTACTTGTGCCACATAAGGCAGCAGGTTGTTCGGGATACCCTTGGGGTCTTCGCCAATCGTGCCACTTTCATGTGCACCTATGGGATTAAAATAGCGCAAAAGGGCTATTTTTAAGCCATTGTTTGTGCGCTTGGCGAGATCCTGGAGAATTTCCTCCACCATTAATTTACTGCGGCCATAGGGGTTGGTGGCGCCGGTCGGAAAATTTTCTTTGATTGGGACTGCATGCGGATCGCCGTACACCGTCGCGGAAGAGCTAAAGGCCAGCAATTGCACGCCATGGGCCTCCATTACATCGGCTAGGACTAAAGATCCGTAAACATTGACTCGGTAGTAGTCGCCGGGTTTTTCACAGGATTCACCCACTGCTTTGAGGCCTGCAAAGTGAATCACCGCGTCAATAGGTGCTTCTTGGCGAAACACCTGATCAAGTCCGTCTCGATCGGTGACGTCTGCCAGATAAAACGGAATGGACTGGCCGGTAATGGCCTCTACACGTATGAGGGCTTCACGCTTGGCGTTGGCTAAATTGTCTACCACTACAACCTGATGGCCGGCTTGAATCAGTTCGATGCACGTGTGGGAGCCTATATAGCCCGCGCCGCCTGTAACTAGTACCTTCATGGGAATACTCATAATTTAAGAACGTTATGTATGAATTATTTCACGGATGTATCAATATAACAAAACCATAGCATTCACCGGCTGGAATGGGCGCCCACTTAATAAATGGGTGCGAAATATTCAAGCCGTGGCGTAGATTTTGAATGGCTCGAAACTGTAGCCAGTAATTGCTCCAACCCAAGGCAATTGTGACCGGTTGATCGACGTATTCTTGGCAAAAGTGCCGAATTTTGGTTGGGCAGCAATTTTTTGACGGTTCTAAGCATCTTTTTGGGGAATTTTGTCGGCTGAACTATTTCCAAGGTCTATGCTTGGAATAGTCGCCGCACAATCCCTCGCAATTTCGTCATAACTGAGGAGCTCTCTATGACCATTTTTAGTCATTACCGTGAACGTTATGCTTCAACACAAAAAGAAGAATTGAGCATTCAGGAGTATCTTGAGCTCTGTAAATCTGACCCTTCCGTTTACGCTTCCGCCCCTGAGCGCATGCTGTTGGCCATTGGGGAGCCTGAGCTGGTGGATACGGCGCGGGACCCGCGTTTAAGCCGTATTTTTTCCAACAAAATCATCAAGCGCTACAAAGCGTTCGAGGATTTTTATGGCATGGACGAGGCCATCGAACAGATAGTGTCGTTTTTTAAACACGCAGCCCAAGGCTTGGAAGAGAAAAAACAAATTCTCTATTTGTTGGGGCCGGTTGGTGGCGGTAAATCCTCATTGGCGGAAAAATTAAAAGCACTGATGGAAAAACAACCGATTTATTGTTTAAAAGGTTCCCCGGTTTTTGAATCACCCTTGGGTTTATTTGACCCCAACGAAGATGGCGTTATTTTGCAGGAGGATTACGGCATTCCTCTGCGTTATTTAAAAAGCGTTATGTCGCCCTGGGCGGTGAAGCGCTTGCACGAATTTGGCGGCGATATTAGCCAATTCAAAGTGGTAAAAATTTACCCCTCCATTCTCGATCAAGTGGCGATTTCCAAAACAGAGCCGGGTGATGAAAACAACCAAGATATTTCTAGCCTAGTGGGTAAGGTAGATATTCGTAAACTGGAGGAATTCCCTCAGAATGACCCCGATGCTTATAGCTTCTCCGGTGGTCTGTGCCGCGCCAACCAGGGCATCATGGAATTCGTCGAGATGTTTAAAGCTCCGATCAAGGTGCTGCACCCATTATTAACCGCCACTCAAGAGGGCAATTACAACTCTACGGAAGGTTTGGGCGCCATTCCCTTTGATGGGACTATTCTTGCACACTCCAATGAATCTGAGTGGCAGACCTTCCGCAACAACAAAAACAATGAAGCCTTTATCGACCGGGTTTACATTGTAAAAGTACCCTATTGTTTGCGAGTGTCTGAGGAGATTCACATCTATGAAAAACTCCTGCAAAACAGCTCATTGCGCAAAGCGCCTTGCGCACCGGACACTTTAAAAATGCTCGCGCAGTTTGCAGTTTTATCGCGCTTAAAAGTGCCAGAGAACTCTAACCTTTTCTCTAAAATGCGCGTGTACGATGGTGAGAATTTAAAAGATACCGATCCAAAAGCTAAATCGCTGCAGGAATATAAAGATGCTGCAGGCGTAGACGAAGGCATGAACGGTTTATCCACACGTTTTGCCTTTAAGATCCTCTCTAAAGTATTTAACTTTGATCCCACTGAGGTGTCCGCCAACCCAGTGCACTTGCTCTATGTGTTAGAACAACAAATTGAGCAAGAGCAATTCCCGGAAGAGCGCGCTGGGCGTTATTTAGCGTTCTTAAAAGAGTACTTGGCGCCGCGTTATGTGGAGTTTATTGGCAAAGAAATCCAAACAGCTTATTTGGAATCCTACGCAGAGTATGGCCAAAATATTTTTGATCGTTATGTGGTGTATGCTGATTTTTGGATACAGGATCAAGAGTATCGCGACCCTGAAACCGGTGAAATTTTAAACCGTGCTGCGATTAATGAAGAGTTGGAGAAAATTGAAAAGCCCGCCGGTATTAGCAATCCAAAAGACTTCCGCAATGAGATTGTGAATTTTGTGCTGCGGGCGCGGGCCAATAACAATGGCAAAAACCCAGTCTGGAACAGCTACGAGAAATTGCGAGTGGTGATTGAGAAGAAAATGTTCTCCAACACCGAAGACTTGTTGCCGGTGATTTCATTTAATACCAAATCCTCCAAAGAGGATCAGAAAAAACACCAGGATTTTGTGGCGCGCATGGTGGAGCGCGGTTACACCGAAAAACAAGTGCGGCTCTTGTCTGAGTGGTACTTACGTGTGCGCAAATCCCAATAATCTAGGCTCGCAGGGTATGTGGGTGCAAGGGAGTGCGCCGGGTTCTAATCATTGATTAATGGGTATAACAACAGGGCGACACAGCCCGAACGAAACCACTACAGATTAGGAGAGCTGCGTGAGCTACGTGGTCGATCGCAGGTTAAATGCCAAAAATAAAAGTACGGTCAATCGGCAGCGTTTTTTGGATCGGTATCGCGATCATATTAAAAAAGCGGTGCAACAGGCGGTTGATAAGCGCTCCATTAAAGATATTGATTCGGGCGAGCAGATTAGTATTCCATCGCGGGATGTTAGCGAGCCGACCTTTCACCACGGCCAGGGTGGTGTGCGCAATCGCGTATTGCCGGGTAATAAAGAGTTTGTCTCCGGCGATAAAATTCAACGCCCCGAAAGCGGCGGCGGTTCAGGCAGTGGTAAGGGGGACGCCTCTGATTCGGGTGAAGGGGAGGATGAATTTGTTTTCCAAATCACCCAGGAAGAATTTTTAAACTATATGTTTGAAGATTTGGAATTGCCTAATTTGGTGAAGCGCCAGTTGACAGGTGGTGAAGAATTTAAATATCACCGAGCGGGTATTGCCAATGAAGGTAACCCCGGTAAAGTGAATATAGTGCGTTCACTGCGGGCAGCGAACGCGCGCCGCATGGCGTTAACCGGTCAAAAACGTAAACAGCTGCGCGCCTGTGAAGAAGAATTAGCGGCTTTGGTAGGTGAAGACGATCCGCTGGTGGCGGCCCGTCGCAAAGAGCTAGAGCAGTTAATCACTGAGCTTAAATTGCGTATCAAACGTGTGCCCTGGTTGGATGATTTTGACCTCAAATACAATTTGCAGGTGAAGCATCCTGTACCCAGTTCCAAAGCGGTTATGTTTTGTGTCATGGATGTGTCAGGTTCGATGGATCAGGCTACCAAGGATGTGGCTAAGCGCTTTTTTCTCTTGTTGTATTTGTTTTTACAGCGCAGCTATGGTCACACTGAGGTGGTGTTTATTCGCCACCACACCAGCGCTAAAGAAGTGGATGAGCAGGAATTTTTTTACAGCCGAGAAACCGGCGGTACTATTGTGTCGAGCGCCTTGCGTTTGATGGATGAAATTATTGATGCGCGCTTCCCGACCTCTGAGTGGAATATTTATTGTGCACAGGCCTCCGATGGCGATAACTGGAACGACGATTCATCCGTGTGCTACAAAATGTTGGTGGAGCACATAATGCAAAAAGTGCAGTATTTTTCCTACATTGAGATTACCCCGCGCGATCACCAGGCGCTCTGGCGCTCCTATGAACAAGTAGAGGAGAATTTTCCAGATAGTTTTGCTATGCGTCAGATCCAGTCTTTGGCAGATATTTACCCTGTCTTTCGCGATTTGTTTCACAAGAAGGCGGCTTAGCTATGGAAAAACATCCCATTTCAACCGGTTCGGAATGGAGTTTTGAGTTAATTGAGGCCTACGATAAGGCTATCGCCGAAGTGGCAAAAGAGTATCGGTTGGATACTTACCCTAATCAAATAGAGATTATCAGCTCCGAACAGATGATGGATGCTTATGCATCCGTGGGCATGCCTTTGGGCTACAGCCACTGGTCCTACGGCAAGCAATTTCTTAATGTGGAAAAGTCTTATAAGCGCGGGCAGATGGGCCTGGCCTATGAGATTGTTATCAATTCTAACCCCTGTATCGCTTATCTCATGGAGGAAAATACCATGATGATGCAGGCGTTGGTGATTGCGCACGCCTGTTACGGGCATAACTCCTTTTTTAAGGGTAATTATTTATTTCGCGCTTGGACGGATGCCTCGTCAATTATTGATTATTTGGTGTTTGCGAAGAATTATATTTCTCAGTGCGAAGAAAAACACGGTGTGGCGGCGGTGGAGGCTATTTTAGATTCGTGCCACGCGATAATGAATTATGGGGTTGATCGTTATAAGCGGCCCTACCCAATCTCCGCTCATATGGAGCAGGCGCGGCAGAAAGAGCGCGAGGAGTATTTGCAGCGTCAGGTTAATGATTTGTGGCGCACCATACCCGCTGATGAACAAAAGAAAAATCAGCAGAAACAATTTCGCTTTCCGGATGAGCCGCAGGAAAATTTACTCTACTTTTTTGAAAAACACGCACCCTTGTTGGAGCCCTGGCAGCGCGAAGTGGTGCGCATAGTGCGCAAAATTGCCCAGTATTTTTATCCCCAGCGGCAAACCCAGGTGATGAATGAGGGTTGGGCGACCTTTTGGCACTACACACTGATTAACACTCTGTTTGAGCGCGGCCTGGTGACTGAAGGTTTTATGCTGGAGTTTATGCAGTCCCACACTAGCGTTATTTACCAGCCGCCCTATCACGCTAAGTATTACAACGGCATTAATCCCTATGCTTTAGGGTTTGCCATGATGCAGGACATTCGCCGCATTTGTGAGCACCCCACCGATGAGGATCGCCAGTGGTTTCCCGATATTGCCGGCAGTGATTGGATTGCTACCTTGGATTTTGCTATGCGCAACTTTAAGGATGAAAGTTTTATCCTGCAGTTTTTATCGCCCAAGGTTATGCGCGATTTAAAACTGTTTTGTATTTTGGATGATGACCGCAATAGCACTATCGATGTGACCGCCATTCACAATGATTCTGGTTACAAAGCGGTGCGAGAGGCGTTATCGGCCCAGTACAATTTGGGCAATCGCGAGCCGAATATTCAGGTATACAGTGTGGATGTGCGCGGCGACCGCTCTTTAACTTTGCAGCATATCCAACACAATCGCCAGCCGCTGGATGCGTCCGCTCAAGAGGTGTTAAAACATATTCACCGCTTGTGGGGGTTTGATGTGCGGCTGGATTCTATGTGTGATGGCGAAATTGCGCAGAGTTTTCGCTGTTCCTCCAGTCTTACCGAGACTGTTTAATTCGATAATCAGGCATTAAATCGTTTATGTTCTAATAGGTACGCTAGTATTAGCGTGCCTTTTTTATGTGTGGCCTGAGAGAGTGCTATGGAAAAAATTTTATTGATTACAGGCGGTGCAGTTGGAATCGGTGCTGCAATTGCATTGCAGGCAGCTGAGGCAGGCTTTGCAATTTGTGTTAATTATAATTCTAGCGGGCAGGCAGCTGAAACTTTGTGCGAACGTATTTCGGCGCTCGGTGCGCGAATTATTGCAGTTAGAGCTGATGTCAGTGTGGAGCGGGATGTGCTGCGGTTGTTTAATGAGGTAGATACTCAGTTGGGCCTGGTTACTCATTTGGTTAATAACGCAGGTGTTATCGCACCCATAAAAAAATTCGATGCCACGACCATTGAGGATTTACAGCGGGTTTTTGCGGTAAACGTATTTGGCAGTTTTTTGTGCGCGCGCGAAGCGGTTAAGCGTATGTGTACGCTCAGCGGCGGTAAGGGAGGAGCAATAGTAAATATGTCTTCTGCGGCTTCTCGAATTGGCTCACCCAATGAATTTATTGAGTATGCTGCCTCAAAAGGCGCAATCGATACCTTTACGCTTGGGTTATCAAAGGAGGTGGCAGGCCGAGGCATAAGGGTAAATGCTGTGCGGCCGGGTTTAATTGATACGGACATTCATGCCCACGCCGGGGACGCCTCGCGCGCTGAACGTTTGAAAAGTGCCATTCCTATGCAGCGCGTTGGAACTGCCTGCGAGGTTGCAGATGCTGTCATGTGGCTATTGAGCGACAGTGCCGCTTATGTAACGGGGACAACACTTGATGTGGCGGGTGGGCGTTAATCTGTACCTGTTGCGAAATTATTAGGCCTCTGATTAACAGCTTATTGAAATACTGCTTTGCGTCGCCGCCAACCTATTTCAACAAGCTGTTAATGCGTGCAGGGGCGTTGTGCACAGTAGACTTTCTATAGCTGAATAAAATGCTCGCGGTAATACCGCAGCTCCGCCACCGAATCACGAATATCATCCAGTGCCAAATGGCTGCCTTTTTTCGTTAAGCCTTTGCCGATCTCAGGTTTCCAGCGTTTGGCGAGTTCTTTTAGGGTGGACACATCTAAATTGCGGTAGGAGAAAAAGGCTTCTAGCTGCGGCATGTAATGAGCTAAAAAGCGGCGGTCTTGGCAGATGGAATTGCCGCACATGGGGCTTTTTCCGGCCGGTACCCACTGCTGTAAAAATTCCACCGTGGCCTGTTCTGCCTGGGCTGTCGTGGTGGTGCTATCGAGTATTCGCTGCACCAGGCCCGAGCCGCCGTGTTGTTGGGTGTTCCAGGCATCCATGGCGGCGAGGGTTTTGGGGTGTTGGTTGATGGCGAACACCGGCCCTTCGGCGAGGATATTGAGGTCTTTATCGGTGACCAAGGTGGCGATCTCAATGATGACATCCGCCTCCGGGTTGAGGCCGGTCATTTCTAAATCGATCCAAATTAAATGGCTATCGCTGGGCGATGGTTGCGGCATGGGGTTCTCCTGGAGGGATTTTTCTCTACAATGGCGCAAGTTTAGCGTCTCTCTCCTGGGGGGTGCGTCTTTTTATTTGGAATTTCATGTCTAAACGCCGCCTCAGCCTGCAACAAACCCGCCGCATCGCCCAGCAAAATAACCAGGGTGTAGCAGGGGATGTGACAGGCTGTGAGGGGTTGGTGATTTCACCTCTGCGCCAGCAGGCGGAAATAGAAGACTGTGTTACCGGTGAGCGCGTCCGCTGCCATCTGCGCGCCAACTTGCCGCCCTTAACAGTGGGTGATCGGGTTATTTGGCAGAGCGGTTCGCCTACGGGCGTGGTGGTTGCTTTAAAGCCGCGCCGCAATTGCATTCAAAGGCCTGACAGTTTCGGCAATTTAAAACTGGTTGCCGCCAATGTGGATAACGCGCTGATTGTGCTGGCCCCTGAGCCGGTGGCCCACGCCAATTTGATTGACCGCTACTTGGTTGCGCTGCATGCGCTGGATATTCGGCCAGTTTTGGTACTCAACAAAAGTGACTTGCTCGTGCCTGATCACGCCATGCTGAGGCTGCTGGCCGTGTATGAGTCGTTAGGTTACCGCTGCTTGCGGGTGAGTGCTCAAATCGCTGCTAGTCTTACCCCTTTAGAGGCGGTTTTAGCCGAGGGCACCAGCATTTTAGTGGGCCAATCGGGGGTGGGTAAGTCCTCTTTGCTGCAAGCCTTATTGCCGAGTGAAGCCATTAAAATTGGAGAACTTTCCGAAGGGGTTGCCAAGGGGCGCCACACCACGACCCATGCGCGCCTGTACCATTTTGCAGGTGGTGGGCAATGCATTGATTCGCCGGGAATTCGCGAATTTGGCCTGGGCCATTTGAGCGCTGAGCAGGTGGCGCAGGGTTTTGTGGAATTTGAGGAGTATTTGGGCCGCTGCAAATTCCGTAATTGCACCCACCAAGAAGACCCCGGTTGCGCCTTGATGCGCGCCCTTGAAGAGGGCGCTATTGGCGAGGAGCGCTTTACCAGTTATCAGCAAATTTTGGCCAGCCAAAGTTTGACCACACCTAAGATGTCCACACCATGAGCTTATCGTCTACTTCCTCGCTGGCAGCCTGGGTGCTTGAGCCTGCCCAGGCCCAGGCTTTGCCCGCCGAGACTTTGATCCTTGATTGTTCGAGCCAGGCCCAGTACGAAGCGGGCCACTGGCCGGGGGCCGTTTGGTTGCCGCCGCAGTTTTTGCTCAGTGGCAGCGGGCCTGTGCCGGGCAAGGCGCCGCAGCTGAATGAGCTCAACCGCTTGTTTGACTTGCTGGGGCTCTATGCCAAGCGGCCGGTGTTGGTGATGGATGACGAGGGTGGTGGTTGGGCCGGGCGCTTAATCTGGACCTTGGATTTACTGGGCCACGCCCCGGTGTATTACCTCAATGGCGGTATTCGAGCCTGTTTGAGCGAGGGTATTGCGTTGGAGCAGACCATTAACCAGCCTACCGAGACCTCACCGCAACCGCGCCAATTGCACCCAGACTGTCGGGTGGAACTGGAGCAACTCCTAGCCCGCCACACCGCCAGTCAAATTTGGGATGCCAGAAGCCTAGGGGAATATCAAGGCTGGATGCGCGCCTCGCTGTATCCCGGCCATATACCCGGCGCCCGTCATTTGGAGTGGTCCGAGTTGTTCGACCCGGCGCGCGGCTATCGTATTCGCCATAATGCCCTGCAATTATTGGTAGAGGCAGGGCTAGATCCGGCCAAGCCCATCATCACGCACTGTCAGGCTCACCATCGCTCAGGGTTTAGTTACCTAGTGGGCAAAGCCCTCGGCCTTACCATCGCTGCCTATGATGGCGGCTGGGCCGAATGGGGTAATCAGGCCGACACACCCAAAGCCCTGGTTGAAGATTTCACTGCTTAACCCTCGTCTTTTTTAAAGTACCTACTGGATTTTCCCCATGCATCCCTATGTGTTTATTGCCGCTCAATACCTCACGCCCCAAGCTCTGCTGTCTCGCCTGATTGGTGCGCTGGCTCGCTGCCCATGGGGCTTTATTAAAAACCCCTTCATCGAGAAATTTATCGCCCGCTACCAGGTGGATATGAGCCAGGCTTTAGAGGAAAACCCCCGTGCCTACCCTCACTTCAATGCCTTTTTTACCCGCGCCTTAAAGCCTGGTGCACGCCCCCTCTGTGAGGGCACAGCTGAAATAGCTTGCCCTGCCGATGGGGCCATCAGCCAGTTGGGCGCCATTCAAAATGGCCGGATTTTCCAAGCCAAAGGCCAGGACTTTAGCCTGTTGGAATTATTAGGTGGCCAGGAGGACCTAGCCGCCGCTTACCAAGATGGCCTGTTTGCCACTGTGTATTTATCGCCGAAGGATTACCACCGTGTGCATATGCCGCTGGATGGGCAGTTGCAGCGCATGGTGCACATTCCCGGTGATTTGTTTTCCGTTAATGCCGTCACGGCCGAGCATGTGCCGCGTTTATTCGCCCGCAACGAACGGGTGGTGTGCCACTTTGTTACTCCAACAGGCCCTATGGCCGTGGTGTTGGTGGGCGCCATGATTGTGGCGAGCATTGAAACACCCTGGGCGGGCCTGGTGGCGCCCACCCGCAAGCAGGTGCGCACCAGCCATTACGGCGTGGCGCCCAGTGTGCAGCTCGCCAAGGGCGATGAGATGGGCCGGTTTTTGCTGGGTTCTACCGCGATTGTGTTGTTGCCCAAGGGCCGCGCCCGCTGGCGGGAGGATCTTGTGGCCGGTTCAAACGTGATGATGGGTGAGGCCATGGGGGTGTTGTTGCAGGAGTAGAGCGGGCCTAAAAGGCCTGCTGACGCTTGCGCGCAACGGCCCCTTGGCAATCAAAAGTTACCGCTTGGGGCTTGTATGCTATTGAATTATGTTCGCGCGCTGCCCAACGGCAAGCTGGTGTTGTGGTGTTACCTGCTGTGGTATCTGGTAACTCTAATCTTTTATTTTGAGCCCAACCCTGGGCTTTGGCTTAATTCGCTGAGTATTAGCCTGGTGATCGGTATAGCCCTGCAGCTAAGTGTGCAACGCACCAAGGGTGATCCTTGGCAAACCGTGCGTTTATTTATGATGCCGTTTTGTGTGTCGAGTTTTTCCTCCCTAATTAAAAACCAAGGTTTTTATTTGGTTTTTCCACCTCAGCCTGTGCAGCTGGGTACGGCCGTCGCCGTATGTAGCGCTTTTGTGTTGGTTGTGAAGTATCTGCAAAGCACCGCGCGCCCGGCGGTACCCTTGGGTAAAAATTCACAGCCCCGCATGTGAATTTTTCACCGCTTCAGCAGGTTGCAAGTTTTAATCTACGCAGCATCCGAAGGAATTAATTGGAGCTGTGTCATGCATCAACTCGATATTTATCGCCTGCAATTTGGTTTAAATGGCAACAAAATAAAACTGGAATCCATCGAGGAGCGGCGCGCGCCCATTCCCCGTGGTGTGCCGCACCCGGCCGAACCGGTCGCTACCGGAATTATCGGTTTTTGGGTGGATGTTTTAGATGCGCGCCAGCAGACGATTTACCGGCAATTTATTAATAAAGGCTTGCCGATTAATGCCGACTTCACCTGCCGGGATTGGAGCCAACTGCGCCGCCGCAAATTCCGCGTCGAGGTGCAAATACCCGTGTTATACAACGCCCACTCCATAGTGTTATTTGAGCAGTATTTAGCTCAGCCGGAGGATCGCAGCTTGCAGCGGCGCAAACACCTCACGGCGTTTTTGCCACAAAAGGGGGTTTGCTCCCAAGCGGTGTAATTGCTTCGGCAGGCTGTGTGTTACCAGCCCTTGGGGAATGATTTTTTAATTTCGATGTGCCGTTGGTGCAGCTCGATGTAACCGCCTAAAACGAGTTCTTTCATGATGCGGCTGACCATTTCCCGAGAGGCGCCCACCATGTTGGCAATATCCTGGTGGGTGAGTTTCGGGATCATCACGCGGTTGTTTTCGCCGGTTAAACGCTCGAGGGTGTGGGCCACGCGGCCGTATACATCCAGCAGCGCCATATCTTTTACATTTTCGGTTAACTGGCGCACTTTACCGGCGAGTTCACAAATTAGGGCGTCGTATAAATCGGGGTTATCCCGCAGAAAGGCTTTAAATACTTCGCGGGTAATAGAGCAAATTTTACTGTCGGCCAGGGTCATCACAGACGCGGAGCGCGGTTTGTTATCCAGCAGGGATAATTCTCCAAAGCAGTCGCCGTCGGATAAAAAATTCAAAATTAATTGTTTGCCATCGGCGCCATCGGTGTACACGCTCACCAAGCCAGATTCAATAATGTACAACTGGCCTGCGGTGTCGCCTTCCATAAATAGAATGGTATTTTTCGGGTAGGTGCGATGATTAAAGTGTTGCTCGAGTTGAGCTAAGCGCTCGGCGGGGATAGACGAAAATAGCGCAATGGTATTGAGCATGGCGTATACCGAAATTAGTGAAGGAAGGGGCCGACTGGTTCTGGTATCGTTCCCTGTTTCACTGGTAATGCGTGCGTGCTCATGCAAGTTGGCCCTGATCCTTGGCAGTGTAACCGCAAAATGCACCTGCTCCTAGTCCTGGGCGGATTGCTTGCGTGCCTACTTATGCCTGCACTGCTGCCATTGGCGGAACAGCAAGCGGGCCGAGTCTTGTTTCATGTGCGCGGCCCATTGCCGCCGCCACCTGAACTGGCGTTAGTCACACTCAATCAACAAGCGGCAGAAGCCCTCGGGCAACCGCGCCGCGTATTTTCTCGTCAGTTGCATGCCCAATTAATTAATCAATTATCCGCGGCGGGCGCACAATTAATTGTGTTTGATGTGGCTTTTAAAGACGCTCGCAGTGAAGAGGAAGACGCTGCGTTAGAGGCCGCCATTCGGGCATCTGGGCGTGTGGTGTTGTTTGATTACCTAAAACGCTATCAGGTTGATGGCGGTAAACAAGCGACTGATGGCAAGGCCGATATAGAAGAAATAATTCCCCCGCTGCTGCGATTTAATCGCGTAGCCCTGGGCTCCGGGCCTTTTGTATTACCCAAATCGGCCGCTTTAGTGGATCACTTTTACCCGCTTATGGACGTTCATGGGGAATTAACACTCAGCCAACCCTTAAAAGCCTTAAGCCTTGTTCAGCCTGAAGCCTGGCAGGCATTTTTAACACGCCTTAAACAGGTGGCGCCCGATGCGACTGAACACGCGCCCATCTGGCAGCAAATTGCCCGCTTTAGCACTGCCCAGCGGCAAGCATTTTTATCCAGCTGCCGCGATCCTATGTGTTTATCCCTATGGCATAGTTTCAATCACCCAGGCGGCGTCTTTATTAATTTTTATGGCCCGCCTGGGTTTTTGCCGCAATGGCCCATCGACCAGGTGTTGAGCATGACGCCTGAAGAGCGGCGCGAGGCCCTAGGTGGAAAGGTGGTTTATGTGGGTTTGGTGGAAACCCAACAAACTGAACAACAAGATGCTTATCCCACGGTGTATTCCAGTGCCGATGGCTTAGATTTAAGCGGTGTAGAAATTTCGGCTACCGCCTTTGGCAACAGCGCGCACCACCAGATGTTAGTGCCGCTGCCCTATTGGCAGCAGGCGGTGTGGCTCCTTATTTGGTTGAGCCTGTTATGGTACATGGCCCGCAGCGCCGGGCGCCGCGTGTGGTTATTTGCAGGCCTTTGGCATGGGCTTTATTGCGCGGGGGTGTATTGGGCTTTTGTGGCGGTGAATTACCGCTTGCCGCTGGCGGCGCCGTTGATGCTCAGCCTAGTGTTTTACAGTTGCGACATTAGTTTGCGTTTGCGTGCAAATAAACTGCGCTATCACAATTTGTTAACCGACTTGAGTAACTATATGCCCGCTCAAGCGGCCAAGGCATTAAGCGAGCAAATCAGCAATTTTGCCCAGCACAATCAGGTGGTGAGTGGCGTGTGTCTGTTAACCGACATCCAAGGTTACACCCGCCTCGCCGAGGAATTACCGCCTGCGCAATTGCATGAATTAATGAATCGTTATTACGCTGAATTAATTGCCGAGGTAAAAGACAGTGGCGGCATTATCGGCAATATTGTGGGCGATGCATTATTAGCCCTTTGGCTTGATACCCATATCAGCACCGATGCGTGTGTGCGCGCCAGTAAAACGGCCTGCGCCATTCAAAAACGCCTCGCGGCACAGGCCGATTTACACCTGCTGCCCACCAGTTGCGCTCTGCACGGTGGTGAATTTTCCCTGGGCCATTTAGGCGCGGCGGGGCATTTTGAATTTTCCCCCGTGGGCGATATGGTCAACACCGTATCGCGCATGGAGCCCTTTAATCGTCACTTGGGTACGCGCATTATTTGTTCGGATGTGGTGGCGCAGGTGCTAAAGGAAATTCCGGGCGAATTTGCCGTGCGTGATTTAGGTGCTTTTAACTTGCGCAACAAAGCGCGCGAGGTGCGTTTTTATCAGTTGACTGAGGCGGGTATTAACCCGGCCCAGAACGGGTTAGAATCTCAATTTTTACAGGCCCTTTCAGTGTTCGCGCGCGCGCCTTGTGAGGCGCTGCCGCTGTTTGAGTCGCTCACGGCACAATTCCCGCAGGATGGCCCCAGCCGGTATTACCTGCAGCAGTGCCAGCGCCTGCTCAATCACAGCGTTTAATATTCACCCAATTAACCATTAACAATAATTAAGTTGGCGTGCTCTGATTGAGATGTGTTTTTAAAACCGGGGCGGGCTTCTCGTCAGCGCCGGAAGCCGCATGAATGTACCGGTGTAATTTTGAACCTACATATTTATTAGAGCCTCTTTGAGTGTGTTCGCGATGCTGCCAATTAACTCGACAATAGAAATTCCAACCCATACTCGTAATTCTTGCTCTGTTCAGCCAATCCGGCTGCATCAACAACTCGTTAGGAAATTGGTTATGACCCAGTTCGTGCGCAAGCTCAGTCTCGCCCTTACCACCTGCCGCCAGGGAGCGCTCAAAAGCGGCTACATAGGCGTTGCGTTCGGTTGGTTAATTATCTCCAGTGCGCAAGCGGAGGAGGGCAAACGCTGCAGCGAATTTGCCGCGCGGCTCGACAGCCTGGAAGGCAAGGTGCAGTGGCAAATCGGCGGCGAGAGCCAGTGGCAGGCGGCGAGCCTCAACCAAACCTTTTGTTACGGCGATATTATTCGTGTAGACGAAAAACGCGCAGCCCTGCGTTTAAGCAATAACACCCTAGTGCGTTTAAACGAACACAGCAGTATTAAATTAATTCCCCCCACACAAAGTTTTTGGGTGGAATTAATTGACGGCGCCGCGCATTTTTTAACCCGCACACCAAAAAGTTTTACCGTCAAAGCACCCTATGTAAATGCGGCTGTGGAAGGCACTGAATTTTTGGTGAGCGCGCACAATGGCGTTAACCAAGTGGGCGTGATTGAGGGCGTGGTGCGCAGCGGCAATACCGCAGGCAGTGTAGTGCTTACCCAGGGCATGAGCACTCAAACCACGAGTGCCGAACAGGCGCCCGGCGCGCCGGTGCAATTAAAACTCAACGATTTTGTCAGCTGGGCCATGTATTTCCCGCCCTTGCCCAACCGCTTAAATGTACCTGCGGATATCAAAACACTGCTGGAGCAGGGCCAGGACGGTGAGGTGATTGCGCGCATTAATCAGGACGCTCAAGCCAGCGCGGAAATGCTCTCCTTAGGTGCTGCCCTGGCGCTTAATCGCGGCCAGATACCCGCCGCTGAATCACTTGTGGAGCGCGCTTTTAAACTCAACCCGAAACACCCGGACGCACAAGCCATAGCGGCACTATTGGATTTAGGCCGTGGCGAAGCGGAGCGCGGCCAGCAAAAAGCAGCGCAAAACGTGTTGGATAACCCTTTTAACCCCACCGCCTTAATTGCCCATTCTTATAGCCAACAGGGCCAGGGCCGTTTGCAAGCTGCCTTGGATTCAGCCCTCGAGGCTCAGCGCATTGCACCGGGCGACAGCCAAATTATTGCCCGCGTAGCCGAACTGCACTTAGCCCTCGGCCAAAAAGCCGCCGCCCGCCAAGCCCTCGACAAGGCCCTTGCCCTAACGCCTAAACACCCTCGGCTATTGACGTTTAAAGGCTTTAGCCTGCTGGCTGAACGCAAGGGCAAAGCCGCCCAAACCTATTTTGCGAATGCCAGCAGCCTCGATTCTGCCGACCCTTACGCCCAACTGGGCTGGGGCCTTTCGCTCATTCAGCAGGGTAAATTAGAGCCGGGCCGCGAGCATTTAGAACTGGCCGTGGTGCTCGACCCAGCCAACAGCCTGCTGCGCGCTTATTTGGGTAAGGGGTATTTTGAAGAAAATCGTTTAAAAGTCGCCGAAACCCAACTGAACCTAGCTAAAACCCTCGACGCCAACGACCCCACCCCCTGGTATTACTTAAGCCAAGTAAAACACGACCAACACCGCTACGGGGAAGCGCTGCAATTAGTTGAAACCGCGATCGAAAAAAATAATAACCGGGCGGTGTACCGCCAGGATGCCGCCATGGACTCCGACGCCGCTGCGCGTTTGGCGGATAAATCGCGGATTTATCTTGCTTTGAAAAATGACTATGGCGCGAAGGACGCGGCTGTTGATGCAATTTCAGTTGTGCCGACAGATTTCACTGGACATAGGGCAATGGCAGTAGCTTTGTCGGAGCTAGGGGGTGCCCAGAGTGCCCGGGCCAATGAGGCCTTGCAAGCAAGTATTTTCTCGCCTATTGGCGTTGCGCCGCTTTCACCTGGATTTGCCGAGAGTGCATTGCAAGTGCTGCCTGGTGCGGGGCCTCATGAATTGGGTATTAACGAATATAACTCGACTTTTGTCGCCAATGGATTGAGAGGGTATTTCTCGGGCTTGTTGGCTGGTAACAACACTCATGCAACAGAATTTCAAGTGCAGGCGGTGGATGAAAAAGGTGCAGTTAGCCTGGGGCAGTACAGATATTTAAGTGATGGATTTCGGGCGAATAATGATAGAGATTATTTAATAAACCAGGGAGTGTTGCAGTATCAGCTAACAGATGATTTGCAAGTTCAGATCGGTGCTCAGCAGCGCATTGATGATACGGGTGTGCTAAGTGCGCTGACAGATAATGTTACCTCGCCCGACGGTCGTTCCAATCGCGATTATCTTCGAAATTATTTTGCGTTTAATTATCAGAGTGGAAAAGGGGATTTTGCCGGTTATATTTTTAAAAGCAATCTTTCGAGCTTTGATTGGTTTCTGGTTGGTGATCCGAGAGGGGTGCCGTTAAAGTTAATTTCCGGCGAGGATAACGAAATTGGCGCTCAAGAATTATTCTACAGTCTAAAGTTGGGTGATTTGTTTTGGGGTTTAGGGTATAAACAGGTTGATGAGAAAACGCGGGGATTGTCGGCAACTAATACTGTTGATTTAGACACCGGCGCTGAGATTCCTGTATTTACACAGGAGGTCATGTCCCGTCCTGACTATCATCGAATTTATACTGAGGCAAGGTGGTTTGTCCCTGGGTTGGGTGTAAAAGCGGCAGGGGGTGTCAGTAGTACAAAATATGAGTCAGACAAGGCGGGGGAAAAATTGGGGGTATGGACTTCGGTTTCCGTTGGAGAAGATTGGTATAAGTATTTTGGATCTTTTAAGAAAGATATTTCTCTGCCGGTGTATTCGCGGATGGGGTTTGAGACTGCTGTGGGTGATGGCGGGATTTTGTTGATTGAAGATGACATCGAGTATATAGAATACGAACTTGTCAGTTTGGGTGGGAGCTTCTATTTTGATAATCAAAGCTATGATTTTGGCGCACGCAGAAAAATCTATTCTTTAAATTACGAATATTTTCAAGGTGAAACTGTTGTGGGCTTTTCTTTGCCGTATAAAATAGATAATGTTTATCTCGGTGCAAATTTTTTGGTTGATGATCGCCTGAGTGTGGGGGTGGATTTTCGGTTGGAGCTTGGGGGTGAGAAAAGGCTGAGTGACACCTTTGCAACAGCTAATATCCCTCATCGTCTTAAGACCATATATGTGCCAACATATCTAAGCTTTGGTTTTGATTCCTGGAGTTTTCGAACCAGTTATGGATTTGTTGATCAGAGAAGTTCATTTCGGGATGCAAGAACTGATAATTTTAATGATTCCAAAAATTCCCTCTCATATGCTGTAGTAGAAATTGCAGCACCTTTGAATAGATTTGGTGTTGAAGTGATTGGGTATGTGTTGAATGTTACAAATCAGAAGATTGACGTTTTTGAGAGAGGGTTTTCGCAGGTTAGTGCCGCTGAAGATGGAGTGAGAGATACGCTGGTTCCGGAGCGAACAGTATTGATGAGTGCAAAATATAAATTTTGAGTCCCATTCCTTGGGGTGCTATTAATTGAATTTTGGGCAGTTTGGGTCTGTGGGGTCGTAGTAAACTTTAGCTTTTCCATTTACAACAATTACCCATATTTGGCATTGTGGGTTCACTGAAAAATCTATCTGGCCAATAAGCGTGAAATTCACATTGCCCAAAGTCACTTTTTTATTGAAAGGCGCGCATGTGTTTTTCTCAAGTGTTCCGCAGGATTTGAATTCTCGCCCCTCTTTTGTGAGGGGTACAAATTCGCCATCTTGGCCCATTTTGAACGACGCAGGTTGTGGAGGAAGTTTTGTTCCAACCACGGGGCTATCTTTACTGTCTGATTGATTGGGCGCAGGGATAGTGGTTGATGGTGCCGTGGTAGAAGGTTTAACAGGATCAGCCGCACAGCCAATATTAGATAAAGCCAGCAGCGACGCCAGGGTCGCTATTTTTGTTAAATGTAATAATTTCATGTTGACTCCAAGATGGTTTTTTGTGTGGGGATACGCATAGCGCAGGACTATATTAACTAAACTTGCTAATGTTGCAAGTTTTTGTTAAAGAATTGTGTGGTAGATATATTTAAAAAATACCTGAATCGCTGTTTCTAATTGCGGGGCTTCCTGGGAGGGATGATTTTGGATGCTGTACGAAATGGCACTCCTTGAGAAAAATTAAGGCTGATATTTTTTGTTGAGCTTTACTTTTTTTGTTGGCGTTTTTATGTGAAATGGGTGTGCAGGTCTCGACTTGATTTGGCGTTTCCTATCTTTGGTGAAGCTATTGTTCGGTACAGCTAGCCGCGCAAAATCATTAATAGGGCTTTTTGTTTGGCCAAACGTATCTGTATTAAAAAGAACGGTTACTCCGCTAAACCGGGGTCAATTTGAATATTGTAATCATGGGCTGCTCCGTTGCTAAAGTAATCATTTAACGTCCAAATAACAAATAGCGGATCCGAGAAAATAATAAGGTAGGTAAATAGCGCGGCGCACAGGACACAAACCCAGAGTGCGATCGTAAGAATAAAACCGTATTTTGAAGTGAATGTTCGGCCAGGCGGCAAAGTGAGCGCTAGGACATAGCTAAATGCTACGTAACACAATAAATCTATGATGAACGGTACTGCCGCAATTGTATAGGCCATGGACGCCGCATTGCTGGGTGAATACCAGCTAAGCGGAAATCCAAAGCTGAGCATCTGCTCGTCCCCCAGTGAGCTTTTTATGCGCATGGTTATAGTGAGAAATGCGATTAAGCAAGCTGGTAGGGTGAATTTTATAAGCGGCAGTCGTGTCATTGTTAGCGAAAGCCCACAGCAACCGTTAAAAATTCATTTTTATTATCGCCAGGCTTGATAAGAAATTTGCCGTCGAAATACAAAGTGGCCGAGTCGCTACAATCTAAAAATACGGCATTATCAATTTTCTTGGCGATAAAGTTCGCCCTAATGCCATTGGCGTCTAGACCGGCTTGTCCATCAGCCTGGCCAAGTACATAAAGTGTGCGCGAATAACTTGAGTATCCCAATGCGGTTTTACCAACATCCCCGCCGCGCGCGAGGATTGCGGCATACATGGCATTACTCTTTTGCGTTAGATAGTTTTTGTATCTTGCGCCCACTTCGCCTCGCCCAGGAGCACCAGCCGGTACTCCTGGGCTGCTCTTTTTATAAAATCGGTAAAGTATTCTTTGCTACGTCGCACCAGCATGATCATTTGAACTCCGCCGGTGCAGGCGAGGATTTGGGTGTTACCTATGTTGCTAGTTTAAAATCAGTCATAGGTGTGTTGCCTTTTCGTGGGGGCGTTATTCTTGTTCAGGTTCCGCCGTAATAATATCCCGCAAAAAGGTAAATAACTTGCGGGTAAAAGTGGGTGGTTTGGGGCGGCCGAATTCGGATTTGGCGCCTTTAATTAATTGCCGTAATTGTTGGCGGTCGCAGTTGGGGAAGGTGTCGATAAAAGATTCCGCCACACTGGCATCGCCTGCAATCAGGTTATCGCGCCAGCGTTCTATGCCTTTGAGCATACGCGCTTCGCGGTTTTGTTTTTCGGCAATATTGTTAAAAGCCTTTTCGATTGCGTCTGTATCTTCGCTGCGCATGAGTTTGCCGATGTATTGCTTTTGCCTGCGCACGGCTTCGTTGTGAGTCAGCCGGTGTAATAATTCGATGGCATTACGCAGCTCGTCACTGATAGGCATGGCGGCGAGTTTCTGTGGTTTTAACAGGGTCAGCTCTATGCCCAGATCCTGCAGTTTTTGCATCTCCTTTTTCATGCTCGTTTTACTGAGCAGTTCTATTTCGTCCGGGTTGTTGTTGTGTTCATTGTTCATGGGGTGATTCATTTAGGTAAGAAAAATACTGGCTAAACACAAAAACGCGAAATAGCCGATGGAGTCGGTAAAGGTGGTGAGCGTCACGGCGCCCGCCAAGGCTGGATCTATTTTGAGGGATTTTAAAAATACCGGTAGCAAGGCGCCGAAGGTGGCGGCGGTGCATAAATTAAAAATGAGTGCCAGGCCTAAAATAGCGCCGAGTTTTATATCCTTAAACCACCAGGTGGCGCCAAGCCCCAATAAGAGCGCGAGCAACACACCATTGGCAAGGCCGACGCGCAATTCTCGCGATAATAACCAGTTGAGGTTGTGTTGGCCAATTTGCCCCAGGGCCATACCGCGAATGACCACGGTAAGCGTTTGCGAGCCCGCCACGCCGCCCATGCTGGCCACTATGGGGCCGAGTACAGCCAGCACTACTACCTTTTCAATGGTGTCTTTAAACAGGTTGATCACGCTGGAGGAGATCAGCGCGGTGGCGAGGTTAACCGTGAGCCATATAAAACGGCGGCCAATGGTGTGGCGCGCCTTGGCGAAGGTGTCTTCCTCTTCGCCTAAACCGGCCATACCCATTAAGGAGTGGTCGGCGTTTTGGCGGATTACGTCTACCACGTCGTCGATGGTGATGCGGCCCACCAGTTTGCCCTGTTCGTCCACCACTGGGGCGGATACCCAGTCGTGTTGTTCAAATAGGGCGGCTACTTCTTTTTCCGGTAGGGCGGCGGGGATGGGATCGCGGTCGGTTTCCATCACCTCGCGCACGGTGATGGCCGGGTCGTTAGTGAGCAGCACCGAGAGCGGCAAAAGGCCTAGGTATTCGTCTTTTTTGTTCACCACGATCAATGCGTCGGTGCTCGGCGGTAAAGCGTCGTGGCGGCGCAGGTAGCGCAGCACTACATCGAGGGTAAAACGCGGCCGCACGGTGATGGTGTCGGTGTTTGTGAGGCCGCCTGCGGTGTCTTCGTCGTAGGCGAGAATCAGGCTGACCCGCTCGCGATCCTGGGCGCTCATGGCGGCGAGCACCTCTTGGGTCACCTGATCCGGCAGGTTTTGCAGAATATCCACCACGTCGTCAGGCTCTAGGCCTTCGGTCATGGCCACCAGATCTTGGGTGTTCATCTGGCTTAAAAATTCGGCCTGAATATCTGCCGGTAATTCTTCTAACACCTCACCGGCATCGTCTTTATCCACAAAGCCCCAAATCAGCGGCCGGCTGGGGGCGGGTGAGGAGCTGATGAGGCGGGCGATTTCCACAGGAGTGAGGGCTTTGAGCATTCTGCGCACCTGTGCAAAGGTGCCGTTTTCCATGAGCGTGCGAATGCGGCCCAACTGTTCTTGGGTGGCGCTTTGACGCTCTTCGGTGGTAATCGGATGCATAAAACCTCTAGGATCGAACCGGCGCTAGGCGCAGCCCGTGGCGTAACAATCAATCATCCTAGATACCTCGTTGGGGTGTGTAGGGCAGGTGAACGGGGCTTGCGCCAGCGGGGTGATGGGGCGGAGCTGGCTTGGCGCAGTGGCGCTTATTCGCCTTCGTCAAATTTGTTGGCAATTAATTCCAACAGTGCCTCTAGGGCTTCCACAGCGTCGCTGCCGCTGGTGGCGAGCGTGATCGCGGTGCCTTGGCTGGCGGCCAGCAGCATCAGGGACATGATGCTTTTGCCATTGATGGTTTTGCCACCGCAGGAGACCTCCACCGAGCTGCTGAAGCGGTTGGCGGTGTTGGCGAACTTGGCGGCTGCGCGGGCGTGCAGGCCGAGTTTGTTGATGATGCAGGTGTCTTGGCTGGGCATGGGCAGGCGTTAGAATTTGGGCCTATCGCCGAGCTGGCGATGGCGGGTTTGGACATTGGCGTAATCGGCGCTAAACCGCTCGGCCAGACGTTCACACAAATAGACTGAGCGGTGCATGCCGCCGGTACAACCGACGGCAATCGTTAAATAACTGCGGTTATTGGCCTCAAAACTCGGCACCCATTTGCGCAGGTAGCCGTCTATATCTTCCAGCATGGCGGCTACTTCCGGCTGGCCTTTGAGGAAGTTCACTACTCCCGCCTCAAGGCCGGTTTGCAGGCGCAGTTCGGGGTTCCAAAAGGGGTTGGGTAGGCAGCGCACGTCGAAGACAAAGTCGGCGTAGGTGGGCAGGCCGTATTTAAAGCCGAAAGATTCAAACAACAGCGCCGTGCCTTCGGTTTCGCCGCCGACCATTTTTTTAATGGCGCTGCGCAATTCATGTAGCGACAGATTGCTGGTATCGAGGGTGAAATCGGCTACTTCCGCTATAGGCTGCAGAATGGTTTGCTCGGCGATAATGGCTTCTTGCAGGCTGCGGGTTTTGCTGGTGAGAGGGTGTTTGCGGCGGGTTTCGCTAAAGCGTTTGAGCAGTATTTGGTTGGCAGCATCCAGAAACACCACGGTGCATGGGGTGCCGAGGTTTTGACTGTTGGCGATGATTTTCTGAAAACGGCCCAAATCGCCGTCTATATTGCGCGCATCTATGCCTATGGCGAATTTGTAGTCTTGTTTGGCCGCGGCTTGGTTGACCAGGGCGGGCAGTAGGCTCACCGGTAGGTTATCAATGCAGGTAAAGCCCACATCCTCCAGCAACTGAAGGGCGGTGGTTTTGCCTGAGCCGGAGCGGCCACTGATCACTACAATGCGCATACGCTGTTTACTCCCAGTCCCTAAGCAGCGGTGGCAGCGGCATACAGGCCGCGATCATCGGCGCAGCTGCGCAGATGCGCCACAAAACTCGCTGACTGGAGGGCTTCGGCCAGGCTTGCGAGGGTTGATAAATGCTGTTCGTTGGCGTCGGTGGGCACCAACATGGCAAAAATAATATCCACCGGGCGGTTATCGACTGAGTCGAAATCGATGGGTTCCGCCAGGGTAATGAGGGCGCCGATGGTGGCGCCCTGGGTTTCAAACCGGCAGTGGGGTATGGCGATGCCTTCACCAATGCCGGTAGAGCCCAGGCGCTCACGGTTGACCAGCTGGCTAAATAACACCTCCGTGGAGATACCTGGCGTGTTTTCAGCGATCAGTTCGGCCAGTTTTTCCAGGGCGCGTTTTTTACTGGAGCAGGCCATCTTGGCGCGGCAGCGTTCCGGGGCTAACAAGCTGCTCAGGTGCATACATCTTTACCTCAGACTAAACGTTTGCGCTCATTCGATGGCGCGATATTGAGGGACTCGCGGTATTTTGCGATGGTCCGCCGGGCCACTTGAATGCCTTGGGCCTCCAGTAATTCCGTAATTTTGCTATCGCTTAAGGGCTTGCGCGGGTTTTCCGCCGCAATCAGTTTTTTAATGATCGCGCGGATGGCCGTGGAGGAGCACTCGCCGCCGCTGTCGGTATTCACATGGCTGGAGAAGAAATACTTCAGCTCGAAGATACCCTGGGGGGTGTGCATGTATTTCTGCGTAGTCACCCGCGAGATGGTGGATTCGTGCATCTCTACCATCTCGGCCACATCGTGCAGCACCATGGGTTTCATGGCTTCAGGGCCGTGTTCTAAAAAGCCCTGTTGGCGCTCGACGATACAGGTGGAAACTTTCAATAAGGTTTCATTGCGGCTTTGCAGGCTCTTTAGGAACCAGCGCGCCTCCTGCAGGTTATCCCGCAGGAAGGTGTTATCGCTGCTGCTGTCGGCGCGTTTCACCAGGCTTGCGTAGTCGGAATTGATGCGCAGCTTAGGGGCGATTTCCGGGTTCAGGTGTACTTGCCAGCGGTTGTTTTCTTTGGTGACAAATACGTCCGGCACCACATATTCGGTGGTGTCATCGCCAATGCTCTCGCCTGGGCGCGGGTTGAGGCTTTGGATCAGGGCGATGGCAACTTGTAGTTCGTCTTCTTTAACTTTGAGCTTGCGCATCAGCAGTTTGAAATCCCGCTGGGCGAGGGCGTCTAGGTATTCATCCACTATGTCGTAGGCAGTGTCCCAACCGGGGGTGCCTTCGGGCAATTGGCGCAGCTGGATGATGAGGGATTCACTTAGGTTTTGGGCCGCTACACCGACAGGGTCGAATTGTTGTACCCGGTGCAAGACGGCGATGACCTCATCGCGCTCCAACTCTGGGAATTCAGCCAAGAGGCCTTCGTAAATATCATCGATGCTTTGGCAAAGCATACCGGAAGGCTCCACGGCGTCGATGATGGCTTCGGCTATGGCGAAATCCGTCGGCGACATAGGCGTGAGGTTGAGCTGCCAATAGAGGTGATCCTGCAGGGTTTCGGTGGAGCCCCGGCGGGATTCAAAATCCATGTCTTCGTTTTCGGGCTTGGCAAGGCCTGTGCCGGTGGGGCCGGATTGGTAAATATCGTCCCAGCTGGTATCCACGGCGAGGTCTGTGGGGATGGTATCGCTCCACTCGTTTAGGGTGGTGGTGGAGCTATCGAAGTTGTCCGCGCTGCCTTCGGCGCCGCTATCCCCGCCTGCGTCGCCATCTTGGCTTACCGGGGCGGCTTCGGCGTGGCTGTACACCTCGCTGGAAAAATCCACATTAATATCGTCCGGCAGATCGGCAGGGCCTGAGTCTTCGGAGATTTCTAGCATGGGGTTGTTATCGAGGACTTCTTGAATTTCGGCTTGTAAATCGAGAGTGGAGAGCTGTAACAAGCGGATGGCCTGTTGCAGTTGGGGGGTCATGGTGAGTGACTGGCCGAGTTTAAGCTGTAGAGATTGCTTCATAGAACGGTAGCTCGTGAGGCTAAAAACAGGGGCTAAACCAAACCGGATCGGTTGGGCACTGTTTTCAATTCTAGTCAGGAGCTAGGGCACAAGCAACGCTTTTAAACGAGCAAAAAAGCAAACTTTAGGCCAATTGAGGATTTAGAAAAGTCAAGGCTTTGGGGGAGAAATATCTGCTCAGGCAGAGGAGGGTATTAGGCTGGCTCGGGCCCGGCGCTAACAGCCTATTGGCTTTGATACGGGTGGGGTTGGTGCGCCTATTGGCTGGCTTTGGGCACCTAATGCCGGGCTGCTTGCTGGGCACCCACAAGGGGTGCCCCTACAGTTGATTCTGAGGGCAACGTAAAAGGGGCCGCTGATGTGCGGGCAAAAAAATACCCCGGTTAGCTAAATTGCTCGCCGGGGTAGAGTGTCACTATCGGTGCCGGGCTATCTCAACGCCGGGTTATCTCAGCGCCGGGCTAAAACAAGCCGGGTTAGGGGCATTTGATGTCTGCTTGCCCGGCTTCGTCCGGCTCCATCACCACATTGGCTAAGCGCACCTGCAGCTTGCCGCTGGTGACTAGACCAAAGCCCTGGTTGAGTTCGCTAAAGTCGATTTTCTGTTTCGCAAAACAGGCCATATCGACTCTATAGCGGCGCCAGGTATTCGGGGCGGCGCTGTTAAGTTGGGCGGTGAAATCCTCCCGGTGGGCGATGGATTTAGGGGCGTAGCTCATTTCAAACTCCACCTTGGCGGTGGGTTTTTGCAGCACCATCAAATCAAATGCCACCACGCCTTTGCGGGCGAGCAGGTCGGTGGTGTTTTGGCTGGCTTTGGGGGTTTGCAGGGCTAAAAGGCCTGGCGCTGTGCCGTTCCACAGGGCATCTACCGCATCACCTTGGGTGTGTTGGTCCGCTTCGGTCAGGGTGATAACCTTGCCGGTGAGGGTGCTGGACTGGTAGGGCTGCACTTCGCCGGCCGATTGAACATTCAACACCCAGGGGGCCTTAGCCCGGCCGTTAAACATGGGGGTGTTGCCGTTGATCAGGTCGGCGGCGCTGCCCACATCGGTGCTCAATGGGCCGAGGTCCGCCATCGGGGCGGCATAGGTGAGGCCAAAGCCGAAGGGGAACAGGGGCGTGCTGCCGTCGCCTTCATTGGCGGTTTGATCCGGCTTGGCAGGCCAGGAGAAGGACAGCTTGCCTTTGAAATCGTGGGCAATGGTGCCATCTTTTTTGCGCAGGACCACATCGGCAATGCCACCGCCTTCAGTGCCCGGCAGCCAGGCGGCCACAAAGGCGTCGCTGGCGTTCAGCTCACGGTTAACCCACATGGGGCGGCCGGACAGGAACACTGCGACGGTTTTAATACCCTGAGCTTTTAACGACTCCAATAGTTTGGCGTCGCTATTGACGCGGGGTTGATAGGCGAGGGTTTTTACATCGCCCTGCCATTCGGCGTAGGGTTTTTCGCCAAACACCACTATGGCCACCGCAGGCTTGCTTTTAAAGCTACCGTCTTTACTGAGGGTGGCTTTACCGCCAGCGGCTTTGATTTGCTGCTCAAGGCCTTTGGCTATGCTGGTGGCATTGGGGAAATCGTTGTTATCAAGGCCTGTGCCCTGCCAAGAAATAGTCCAGCCGCCGCAGGCTTGGGCGATATTATCGGCGCCTTCACCGGTAATCAGGATGTTTTGCTTGGGGTTGAGGGGCAGCAGTTGGCCGTTATTCTTTAACAACACCAGGGATTCGCGCACCGCCTGGCGAGCCAGAGCGTGGTGCTCGGGGTTGGTCAGTTGCGCGGTTTGGTTGCTGTAGGGGCGTTTAACCGGCTCGCCGGATTCCAGCAGGCCTGCGCGAATTTTACTGCGCAGAATGCGGCTGACGGCGTCATCCACGCGGGCCTGGCTAATGCGGCCGCTTTTCACATGGCCGATGGTGCTCTGGATAAATTCCTTCCAATGCTCCGGCGCCATAATCATGTCTACACCTGCATTGATGGAGTCTGGGCAGTCAGTGTTGGTGCAGCCGGGAATTAACCCGTGGCTGTTCCAGTCGCCCACGACAAAGCCGTCAAAACCCATGTGTTCTTTCAAAATGGTGGTGAGCAGGTATTTGTGCCCGTGCAGGCGGGTGCCCTGCCAGGAGTTGTGGCTGGCCATCACGGACAAAACGCCCGCTTCTAAGGTGGCGACATAACCGGGGCTGTGGATGCGGATTAAATCTTCTTCGCTGGCGAGGTTATTGGCGCGGTCCACGCCGTCTTCGGTGCCGCCATCGCCGATAAAGTGTTTAGCGGTGGCCATCAGGCGGTCCGGTTGCATAAAGGTTTTGCCCACTTCGCCTTGAAAGCCCAACACGGCTTGGCGGCCAAGTTCGGCTACTAAAGCAGAATTTTCAGAGTAACTTTCATAGCTGCGGCCCCAGCGGTCATCGCGCACCACCGACACCACCGGCGCATAGGTCCAGTTTTTCCCGGCAATAAGGGTTTCCAATGCCGTCACTTCGCCGATGCGGCGCACCAACTCACCATTGCGGCTGGCGCCGAGGCCTATGTTGTGAGGAAATACGGTGGCGCCAAAGGCTTTGTTATGGCCGTGGATGGCGTCGGTGCCCCACAAAATAGGAATACCGGCGCGCCCGCCGGATTTATCGACCGAGGCCACATAGTAACGCTGGGTTTGCAGTACCCAGTCGGAGATTTTGGCTTGTTTGTTCTTATTCAAATAGGCGCCGCCCGCCTCTAGCACGGCGCCCACGCTGAATTCTTTGGTTTGCTCCGGCGTGATGAAGCCCATTTCGGCCACCACCATTTGGCCGACTTTTTCCTCCAGCGTCATACCGGCCAACAGCTTAGCCACTCGCGCATTAACGGCGGCGGTCTCGGCGGCACTAAACGGTGATTTAGGCTGCGGCCAGAGGGCGCGTTTGTCCTGTTGCACGGGGGCGGAGGATTGAGCGGGGGCGGTTTGAGTGGTGTTTTGGCTGCAGGCGAGCATAGCGAGCGCCAGGCAAGAAATTCCCAGGGGGCGGAACATGGAAGACCCTCGAAGCGAGTGTTGTTATCGTTAGAGCGGCAAGTGTATCAGGACTTATTCGGCCTTGGCCTCTGGCGCATTGTGAATCAGCTAAAAGGGTGGCAAAAAACCCGCCGTTGGTCGGTGGCGTTTATTTATTCTAGGGCCTTGAAGTGCTATTGTGCCGCCGCCTTCCTTGGGCCATATCCCGCTTTGCCACAATAAAAACGATAGGTAGTCGATCTATGCAAACTGTCCAAACCCCTCGCAACCCAATGTTGTGGGTGCCTTCTGGTTATTTCACCATGGCGCTGATGTACAACCTGCTCACAGGGGCCACAGTGCTGATGTTTAGCAACGTCGGTATGGACAACGCAACGGCTACTACCTATGCCGGCATGCTCGGCCTTGCGTACACCATCAAGCCGCTGTTTGCGCCTTTTTTGGAAATGTACCGCACCAAAAAATTCTTTGTATTGTTGTCTCAGGTTATTTTGGGTTTAGGTTTGTTCGCTGTGGCGGCTGTTATGCAGCTGCCGGAATTTACGCTGCCTCTGCTTGTTTTATTGTGGATTTTATCCTTTGTCGGCAGCACCCAAGATATAGTAAGTGACGGTATTTATGTCACCTCCTTAGACGGTAAAAGCCAGGCCAAATACACAGGTGTGCAAAGTTTTAGTTGGAACTTTGGCCGCTTGGCGATTTTAAGTGGTGTAGTGACCGCCAGCGGTTTTTTACACGAAGATATTTTTAAACACGACCCCCATGTGAGCGGGCCTGACTGGGTGATTTCTTGGCAGATTGTGATTGTCGCCGTCGGGGTTTGGTATTTATTAATGAGCCTGTGGCATTTAAAAGTCATGCCCGATGGCTCGAAAGCGGAAAACCCTCCGCGCAATGTGCAAGAAGCGGCCGCTACTTTGATGGATGCTTTTATCACCTTCTTCACCAAAAAAGACGTTTGGTTGATGATTGGTTTCGCATTTTTGTACCGCTTAAGTTACGGCTTTTTAAATGCCATCACGCCGTTATTTTTGAAAGATTCAGTGACCAACGGCGGCCTTGCGTTAACCAACCAAGATATAGGCGTGGTGTACGGCACCTACGGTATAGCGGCTAACGTTATTGGTTCTATTCTCGGCGGCTTATGGATTGCACGCTCGGGCCTGAAAAAAGTGCTTTTCCCACTGTGTTGTATGGTGAACGTACCGAATATTACGTTTTTGTTTTTGGCGATTTACCAACCCAGCAACCAACCCTTAATTGCTTCGTTGATTGTGATTGAGCAGTTTTTCTTTGGTATTGGCTCTGTGGGCTTCATGATTTACATGATGCAACAGTTGGCACCGGGCAAATACAGCACCGCGCACTATGCGTTTGGTACGGCCTTAATGGGGCTGTGTATGATGGTGACCGGTATGGTCAGCGGTACCTTGCAGCAACATATGGGTTATGAGCACTATTTTATTTTCGTCATGATTGCCACTATCCCGTCCTTTCTTATTACCTGGTACGCGCCGTTTCATCAGCAAACCAAGTAAACGGTTATCAGCAGTAAAAAGCAGCTTCGGCTGCTTTTTTTATGCCTGCTGGATTGTGCGGGCTCATAACCAAATAAAGCCAATTTCCTTTCCCCTAGATATATTCGTTCCAATTCAAACCCTGCGGTTGCGGCTACTAAAGTCTAAGCTCTTAAGGATGCGCCCCACTAGCTGGGCGCCTGGTAGCCCCTGGCTGCCTATTGATTACCTCCTGGTTTGCTCGGGCGGCTTTGGGTTGTGCAAAAATTAATTACTGTCTGTAAGCAGTTTTTTGCAAATCAGATTGCCCTCACCCGCCAACCTATGGGTATTTAAATAGGCCTGTGGGGGCGATTTATTGGCGAGTGTGAGAGTAAAGGCATGCGAATTTTGTTGCCCTTGGTTATATCTGGCGGATTGTTGGCCCCGGTTGGCGCCTGGGCGGTGGATGGCCCCGTAAGTATTTTGGGGCAAAAACAAACCGCTAAAATTTTAGAATTCCCCGATATGTCACTCAATCAATTAGATTACCGGGGTATTAGCGTAGAGTTTGCGGTGGGGGGTGAGAGCAGTGTGCGGGCAATTGCGCCGATTAAAGTAAAACTTAATTGCAATGGCACTGAAAGCACGATCAGCCAGCTTGAAGTCAGCTACGATTTGCCAAAAATTTTTGTCCGGGTACACGACAGTGTGCACAACACTGACAAATACGACAAAGCGCTACCTAACGAGGGCAAGCTTTTATTAGGTGATGCCAGCTGTGGTGCGCAAAATGATTTAGTTGCATTAGAAGCGAATTTCCGCGGTAAATTAACTGATTGGTTAAAAGGCCAAACCCGCCAAGAAATGCAGGGGGCTAAACGGCGGGTTGAAGCCTTTGTGCAGGAAAATACCGTGGTGTCTTACAAGCCTTTGGAAATTACCAGTTTTCAATTTCGCGCGGAAAGCGGTGAGTTTAGCAATTTAAACCAAGCCTATGACATAGCCACCAAAGCCTATGCCATGATTGAAGAAAAAGACACGCTGTCAGAGCCGGTGGAGGGCATTAAGGGTGCGATTGAATTGTGGGAAATGGCTATGGGCAATCCACAGATTAATGCCCGCAGCGATGCGAAAAAAATTAAAGCTGCGATTGCCTATAATTTATCGGGCGCCTATTGGGTTGCCATGAATTATATGCAGTCATCGGCCTATCACAGGCTGGCTCGCCAGCTGAATGAAGAGTCGGGCGCCACCTTGAAATTCCCCGATTATCAAGCGCGTATCGACCGCCAATTGCGCAACCGCAGTTTATCCAACAATGTACCTAATACGCCGGTAGCAATGGTGACGCTTGAGCGTATGGGGTCGGAATATCTTAAACGCGCCGAAATTGTCGAATTAACCCTGGATAATTTTAAAGCGGGGCCCAGGCAATTAAGTGCGGCTGATTGATACGCTGGGCGAATTAACTATTCGGCGGGTTTTAGTCATACGCATCTAATCACGCATTAAGGCTGCACCTATGCAGGTGCCGCCTTTTTTTGTGCGTTCATAAAAAGCGCTGCGCGAATTATGCGTGACAGCGGTGCGTGCATTCTTGCGCTACGCATATCGACGTAAAAAAATCTGCAACATTCCAGAGGTTCAAAAAGCGAGGTGATTTTTGTAAGCCAGCAGTTGCGTACCAAGGTGTCTGTGAAGTGCTATGTATATACTCGTCAGTCGGATAATAAGCGCGTAACAAAAAGCCATAATTTTGACGGCTAGAAATTATATATATCCACTGATGCTGCCGCGCGCGGTAATACAGCTGCGAAATATTATTTTGCTTATAAGCCACCTGGGAAAATTTTCTTAGAGAGAGGTGCTGAGCGCCAGCAAAATACTAATATAAATCTGTTTTACCGGCAGGCGTCGAGTGAGTGCCAGTTCTTGCAGTATTTTAGTGCGGAGGCAGAAGTAAAATAGTGTCGGTAATTGTTCTCGTAATTTCTAATTAAAATCATATAAACCTGTCTTTAAATGCTTATATTTTTGTGTGTTGATATGCATTTTTTTATTTCTGTTATAGCGCTGTTGCGCATATCACATTCGCGTCGAAAAACTACTGGTAAAGTTCAAGCTGAATATAAGACCCTTGGTTCCATCCTGTTTAATCTTATAAAAAGCGCTATAAAACCTTTTTGCTGGTTCGGCAAAAGCTGATTCGACAAAAACGGCTACCTACAATTAGCTTTTTATTTTGGCCTCAGGGGGTTGTTAGAGGGATACATTAATAAGAGGCTAGTTACCTATGAAAAAAATTCTTGCTCTTTTGATGTTGCCGTTGGCGCTCGCCAATTGCAGCGGGCCGCCTGAAAGCAGCAGCTCATCGTCCAGCTCCAGCAGTTCGTCTAGTTCCTCCAGTTCGAGTAGTTCAGGTAAAACCTCAAGTAGTTCATCCAGCAGCTCAGGCAGAACCTCTTCGAGTTCTAGCAGTTCGTCTTCTAGCAGTTCCTCCTCCGGCCGCACCTCATCGTCCTCCAGCTCCAGCAGCTCATCGGGCACAGGCTCCAGCGGCGGCCCTGGCGATTTGGCCAATGGCAAAAAAATCTACGCAGATATGTGCCAAAGCTGTCACGGCACCAAGGGGATTAAAACCACTGCGGGCGGCGATGCTAAATACGCCCTGCGGGTGGATGGCAAAACCTTTGTAGAATTGGAAACCCAAATTGCCGCGACCATGCCTAAAGACGATCCCGGCTCCTGTATGGGCAGCTGCGCAGAAGATGTCACCACCTATTTAATGACCTGGAAGGCCAATGTGGCCCTGGCCTGTGATAGCAACCGGCCCATTACCTACGGGGTGCGCGGCTATCGCATGCTCACGCGGGCGGAATATCAAAACAGCCTGGTGGATTTGTTGGGCGTTACCGAGGACTACAGCGCAGGCTTAGACCCGGACAGCTATAAAGGCGGCTTCCCCAACAATGCTACGGCTGAGGTGGGTGAAAGCGCGGTGAACGGCCAGTGGAACAATGCGGTGAAGATTGCCGCTTGGGCCCTGGCCAATAACAAACCCTTTGCCTGCACCACCAATGTCGATTGCGGTGCGCTGTTTGTTGAGGAGTTCGCACCTAAAATCTTCCGCCGCCCGTTAACCACCGCCGAAGTGGCCAGCTACAAGAAAATGTTTTCGGCCTTCCCCGGTAAAGACGGGCTGGAAGTAGCGCTTACTGCGGCGTTGAGTTCACCGCAATTTCTCTATCGCTCTGAAAACGGTGTGAAGGTGTCTGAGGTGTTAAACCCCAGTGTGCCACCTGCGCCGGAATATGAGGCGGCAAGCAGCATCACCACCATCAAACCCTCGTTGTTCGGGACGGTAAATGCCGATGGTTTTTATTATTTGTCTTTGTACCAAACCTTCGGCGCGAATATTGATTACACCTTTACCGGCAAAGATTTATTCACCATCAAGGTGAAAGGTGAGAAGGGCGGCGATTTGTTCCCGCGCTTGGTTTTGAAAATCGGCAACAAGTCCTATGACCCGGTGCGCTTGGAATCTGAAAGTGTGCGCACCTTGAGCTACCTCATCGAGGGGATCACCGGTAAACAGCGGGTTGAGTTGACTAACCTCGGCAACAACGGCGATGCGCACCCACCCAATGGCCGCCGCGGTATTTACGTAGGGGAGCTTACCCTCGCCGCTGCGAAACTGAAGGAGCCAGATAAAGGCAACATTGAAAAGTTAAAACTGGCTGACCCCAACGCCTATGTATTAACGCCCTACGAATTAGCCACTTATTTAAGTTACAGCCTGACCGGTAGCACACCGGATGATGCGCTGTTGGCCGCGGCTAAATCCGGCGCTTTAAGTTCGGATGCGGGAGTGCAAACTCAAGTGAAGCGCTTGCTGGATACTCCGGCTGGGCGCCGCCAGATGGGTGTTTTTGCAGGCTTGTGGCTGAATACCGATCGCATAGTTACATCGAAATTCGACCGCGACACCGCTATGTTCCCCAAATACACACCCAAGGTGCGCAGCGCTATGGCCGAAGAAGTGCGGGAGTTTTACCGCGATGTGTTCTTCGGTACCAACACCTCTTTTGAGCGGTTTTTCGATGCGGACTACACCCTGGTGAACAGTGATTTGGCGAGTTATTACGGTGTTTCCAGCTCCTCCACCTCGTCCAGCCAATGGGTGAAAACCGGCACTCTTGATAAACGCGGTGGTGTGTTAACCCTCGGCGCCTTTATGACGGTGAACGCCCATGCGGATAAAAGCTCACCCATCCAGCGTGGTGTGCGCCTGCGCGAGCAGCTGTTGTGTCAACACTTGGAGCCACCGCCAGAATTGGCGGAAGATCGCAAAAAACAACTGGATTTGGCCGATGCTGAATACGCTGCGGGTATCGCTACCACGCGCCGCTACTACGAAGTGATCACCGATGCGCCCTCCTGCGATTCGTGCCACAAGGCCATCATTAACCCGACCTTCGGTACTGAGGATTTCGACCAGGTAGGCCAATGGCGCGCGACGCAGAAGGGCTCAACCGGCCGCGATTTAGCCATCAATACCGCCGGTATTTTGTATGGGCCGGAGCGCATTAGTGATCTTGGCAGCAAGATCGAGTTTAACGGCGCTAAGGATCTTTCGAAGAAGCTGGCCAAACTCAACTCAGTGAAAACCTGTGTCATCGAGAAGAACTTCCGCTTCCTGGCGGGCCAGCCCCTGGCTTATAGCGCGGTGGATGGCCAGGCCAAAGAGGCCTTAACCGAGACCCAGAGCAAAGACTTTGCCTGTACCGCCTCAAAAGCCGCTCAGGCGTTGGAGGCCTCAGGCAACAACCTGCGCGCCATGGTTACTGAAATCGTTACCCAGGATGTGATGCGCTTTAGACAGTAAGGCTCGTTTTGCCTAAGCGCCGGTATCCGGCGCTTACCACACCCCCATTGATTGCGCGAAATTTACAGGTATTGAGTTATGAAATTAGAAGACAAAACTGCAATTAATCACCGCCGCCGCTTTTTAGACATGGTCGCAAAATCCGGTATCTCCGCCTCTATTCTGCGCGTCTCGCCAATAGTGGCGGGGATTATGTCCCACCGCTACGCCCAGGCGGCTGAGGCCACCAGCAAGAAAGTGATATTTGCCTTTTTCCCCGGCGGCGCCATCCCCGGCTCTTTTATGCCCACAAGCGTCACCTCCATGAAGGCCGGGACGCAAAACCTGGCCTCGGTGGCCTCTATGTGTGCGTTTTACCAGTGTGATATGAACGGCGGCGGCCACGGCGGCGCGCATTTTGCGCTCGGCGGCCGCATTGGGAACACCTCCATCGACGCGCAGTTAGCCGCCGTGATGGGGGTGACTTCCTCTTACTCTCGCGTGGCGCTGGGGGTGGAAACGGGCAATAGCGACCTGATCGGCATGGTGCCGGGCGGCCGTATTCAGCCGCAGAACGACCCCATGGCCGCCTACCAGCAACTCTTCAGTGCGCCGCCACCGGCAGGCCAGGTCCAGGCCCTTTACGACAAACAAAAAGCCGCCATAGACGCCAATTTAGAGGCCATCAATGCGGTGAAAAGCAAAATTGGCTACGAAGAAAAACTGCGTATTGAGGCCCATGCCGCCGCCTTGCAAAAGCTCGATGCACGCCTGGCTAAAGCCAAAGACCCGGTTATTCTGCCCGGCTGTTCCGCCCCCGTGCTGCCGTCGCAAAGCGCGGCGGCGAGTTTTACTCGCACCCTGCGGTTGCAAATGGATGTTGCCGTGGCGGCGCTACAGTGTGGCCTCACCAATGTCATTAGCTTGCAGCTGAGCAATACCCAGTGTGATTGGGTGTACAGCGGCTCGTTTACCTCCGGCCACCACGAAGCCATTCACGGCCGCGGCGATAAGGACAACATCGAAATCCAGAACTACCTAAGTGCGCAAACCGCTTATCTGGTGGACCGTTTGGCCCAAACGCCTGACCCGGCCACCGGCAAAATGTTAATCGACAGCACTATCTACCATCAGTCCTGCGATTTTGGTAACGGCGCCGCCCACGATACCTCCGGCGCGCCCCACATAGTGGCCACCAAAATGGCCAGCTTCCCCACCGGAACCGTTGGGGGCGGCGGCAGCAACATTGCCCTCTTGAACAAGGTGGCCAATGCGCTGGGTTATCCTGCGGTGGCCGCCAAGTTTGTGGGCTAGCAGGCTGTGCTTGCAGGACTCATTGGCTGCGCCTTTGGGCTAATCGGCGCGCCTCTGGGTTAGCCCCAGTACTCCAGTGGTGCATGGGTGCCACTGGAGTTTTTGGCCATCTGGGGCCTGCTTTTGTTGTGCGTTGTGAGTTGCGGACGGTGTTGTGCGTTGTGTGAATCGACTGGGTAGAAGAGTGGGGTGCATCGGATGACTAGATGGCGTACTGGCGGGTCCCTGAGTGGCGGCCTTTTGGGGCAACTGCAGAGCGGCGCCTGGCTCGTGTTGCTGCTGGCGCAGCTTAGTGCCTGCGGCGGCGCTCCCGGTGGTGGTACTACAGCCAGTTCGTCATCCAGCAGCGGTTCGACCAGCAGCTCCGGCCGCCCTTGGGCCAGAGGGTTAAACGATACCGGCATTCACAGCTGCCAGGGTGCCAGTGGTTTTGTCGACTGTTCCGCGGCCCCTTGGCAGGATGCCCAGCAGGGCCGCGATGCTGTGGCCCAGGCGGGCCTGCTGGCTAAACAGGGCGCAGGCCCCCTGGGGTTTGACTTTACCAAGCTGGATAACACCGGCCGCCCCTTAGTCCTGCAGAATTTAGCCTGGCAGCAGGGCAGTAGCGAAGCCAGCGGCAAAACCTGGTCCTGCGTGCTGGATAATCACACCGGCCTTGTATGGGAGGTTAAGCAAGACGACCCCAGCAGCCCCCGCCACTATCAACATAAATTTAGCTGGTACCAAACGGATTACCGCCGCAATGGCGGCGAGCCGGGCAGCCCAGGCGCCCCTGAGTGCGGCACTATTGCCTGCGACACCCAAGCCTACATCAATGCACTTAATGCTCTGCAGCTGTGCGGCCAGAGCCACTGGCGGTTGCCCAGTATTGGCGAGCTGATGTCCATCGTGTGGGGCGGGCGGGCGATTAAGGCTATAGATGAAGGCTATTTTGCCAACAGCCCCGGCACCCAGTACTGGACCGGGCAATCCTATGCGCCCAATAACCTGCACGCCTGGTACCTGTATTTGGGGGATGGCAGCCTGGGCAATCAGCAAAAAAGTTCGCGTTTTTATGTACGTTTAGTGGCTGACCTGGAGAAACCTCAGTGAAATCAATCCTGCTAGCCATAAGCCTGGCCTGGGCCGGCGCCTCGTTCGCCGAGTGCCTGGATGGTTTGATCAGAGAAACGCCGGATGAGCAGTTTACCCTCGCGCCGCAGTGGGCCACCCACACCAAAACCCAATTGATGTGGGCGCGCTGTAGCCTCGGCACCCAATGGGATGCCTCGGAGGCCAACTGTTTACCGCTGCCAAACGCCAAACTTACCTACACCTGGCTTGAAGCGATTGAGGCGGCCAACCAGTCGCGCTTGAGTGGGTTTAACGACTGGCGCCTGCCCAATAAAAATGAACTGATGTCGATTGCCGATCACGCCTGTACTGGGCCTGCCATTAACGAGCGTGTTTTTCCTAACACGGGCAACGCCTCTTACTGGAGCGCTAGCCCTTCGGCGTTAAATGCTGGCGACGCCTGGCGCGTGGTATTTACCACCGGCGACCTGATCAACGAAGCCATGGGCGCAGGCTTGCGGGTGCGCCTGGTACGCGATCTTTAGCCTTATTGATCCGTGGCGAGCTGGGCTTGTGTTTGCAGGCGTAGCTGTCCAGGCTGAGCGTTCCAGGCGTAATGTCCTGGGCTTAACTTCCTAGGTTCACCTTTTTAGCCTCAGGCCTTTTCTGGCGCACACCTGCTCCTGGCCTATCATCCAATGCCTAGGCGTGCCGTCACTCCCGCTGTGGCTTTAATCCTCTCTCGACTTAGAAACTACCTGCATGTCCCACTCATCGATCTCCCACTCATCAAGCCCATCCTTTGCCCTGCAGCTGCCACCGGATGAAGTACTGCGCTGCCCCAGATGCGGGGCCGACAGCCAGGGCGGCCTGCAGCCCCAGCAGCAAAGGTGCTTAAGCTGCGGCACGCAGTTTTTCGACCTGGGCGGCATGCCAGCCTGGTTTTGCAACGGCTTTGAGCAGAAGTCCCGCTGGAATAATCTTTTATCACACAGCCTGCAGTCGGTTGCGCAGAATTTGGCTCTGCATCGACAACTGGGCCAGCAGGTGGATTTATTGCCCGCCACCCGCGAGCGCTTAAACGCCATTGAAGCGGGCTTGATTCAGCTGATGACCTCCATTAGCCAGGTGTTTAGCCAAGCGGGGTTAAGCCCGCAACACAACCCCGACGCCCCAGCGCCCCAGGGCAATGGCCTGATGCATTACTTTGAGCTAGTGCTGCGGGACTGGGCCTGGGAGGCTGCGGCAGCTGATGGCACCGAAAGCGAGAATCAGGCCGCCTGGCGCCGAGTGGAGACGGCTCTGCTGGCCAGCGGCGGCACGGCCTCACTGGGGAAGGTGCTGGTGCTGGGCGCTGGGGCGGGGCGGTTAAGCTGGGATCTGCACCGCCACTGCCAGCCGGATCTGAGCCTCGCCGTGGACTTCAACCCGCTTTTGACCTATATCGCCCACCACCTTGTTCACCACCGCGCGCAGCTAGCCTTTACTGAGTTGTATGCCAATCCCCAATGGGGGTTGCCGCAACAACGCTTGTGGCCGTTGCAGGCGCCGGACACCCACAAAAACAAGGGCTGGTATGTAATGGCCGCCGATGCCTGGAACCTCCCCTTGGCGGCGGGGCAGTTTGATCTGGTGCTCACCCCCTGGTTTATCGATGTCAGCGGCCGCGATGTGCGCCAGCTGATGGCCAGCGTGAGCCGTCAGTTAAAGCCCGGCGGGCGCTGGCTAAACACCGGCCCGCTGCTCTACAACGGCGTCCCGCCCCAAGCCCACTACAGCCATGGGGAAATTATCGAGCTGTTGAGGCTGGGTGGTTTTACTCTGGTGCATCAAAGTTTTGAGCAGGTGAATTTTCTAACGTCGCCCCTGAGCACACAAACCCGCACAGAAGAGGTGTGGACATTTGCTGCACTGGCACCCGAGCAGCTTGAGGGCGGTGCCCGCGCCGACGCCATACCCGCCTGGTTACTGCTGCCCCACCTGCCCATCCCACTAGGCGAGCCGCTGGAGACACAAGATCAACCGGTTTTAGAGCATTTGGTTGGCCTCATTGATGGCCGCCGCAGTCTGCAGGACCTTGCCGCCCAGATGGCCGTAAACCTGGGCTCCGAGCAGGAGGCCCTGGCCTTAGCCCAGCAGATATTTGCCCAAATGCTCGGCCTCGCACTGCCGGAGTAAACAGCTGGGTTCGGGCCTGAGGATTGAGGTATGGCGTGAACCGACGACTGTTCAACCTAAGCTGCGCCGAGGTTTGCAGGTTGTTTGCTGCTGCTTATTTGGGTGGGGCAGGGGATTAATGTCTCGTAAGCCAGGGATGTTGGCGCCCTCGCGCCTAAGCCTCCGCACCTACCTAAGCCTCCCCTCCTACCTGAGCCTCTCCTTGCGCCAACCCCCCCGCAATTAACCCGCTATGAAAAGGGTAAAGGTTAAATACCCTGCGCCCAGTGGGCTGCACTCAAACGTGATAGACGCAGCAAATTGTCGGCTTTGTGCGTACCTTGGGCATCGAAAGGCGTAGCATATTAGTAATAAATAAGAAGACCTCAGGGCATTGGCCCGAGTGGTCAGAACAGCCTGGAGACGAGCGGTGCCAAGAATTTTATTTGCGTTGATGTGTTCCTTCCTAGTGGCGGCCTGTAGCTCAAAAGATTCTAGTGATAGTGGCGCGCAAACGAACAGCCGGTCATCAAGTTCCAGCTCCTCCAGTTCATCGTCTACATCCAACAGCTCTAGCTCTAGTAGCACAAGCACTAGCTCTAGCAGCACCAGCTCCTCCAGTTCAAGTTCAAGCAGCAGTTCCTCCGGCGCGCGCTCCAGTACAAGTTCGTCCAGCAGCAGTTCGTCGAGCAGCAGTTCGTCGAGCAGCAGTTCATCCAGCAGCAGCTCATCAAGCTCCGGCGCAGCGGTGGGGTTTGCCGATGCCCTGCTGGAGGCGGCGGTGCGTAAGGCCTTAGGTTTTAGCGCCCAACGGGTCATCAGCGCGGCGGATATGACCCAGCTCACCCAATTGAGCCTGGGGCAGGTGGGGGTTAAGAGCCTGGAGGGCTTACAAACGGCGGTGAATCTGCGTGAGTTGGATGTAAACGGCAACCCGCTGACCGACCTATCGGCCTTGAGTGGCCTGCGCAGGCTGGCCACCTTGAACCTGGCCAATACTCAGGTCAGCAGTTTGGCCGGTTTGCAGGATCTGCCCCTGCGCAATCTCACCCTCACCGGCAGCAAGCTGGCCGATCTAAGCCAAATTCCCAGTTTTAAAAGCCTCAACCGCCTCGCCATGGGCAGCACGCCCATCATCGATCTTGAACCGCTGCGCCGTTCAAGCCTGGGCGCCGGTGATATTTTGGAAATCGGCAGCAGCTCCGACAGCTGTTTGTACACCGCTGGCTATTCTCGCCCCTTAAGCGACATAGCCTTTTTGCGTGCCCGTGGCCTGCAGGTGTATTTCTTTGATGAAAAAATGCGCAACTCAGGCTGCCCTAACGCCATGGCGCAAACCGGCGTGGAGGTGCAGGCTGAGATAAGCTCCCCGAGCAGTATGAGCGTCAGCTGGCAGGTAAGCAGCAGCGACAGCGGCGCTTGGCGCTGCGAACTGCACCCGGACCTCACCTTTCAACAACCGGCCGAGCCACTACTGCGCATTAATGATTGCCCTCGTACCTCCGGCGCGGAGGTTGATATCAGCAGCGGGCAAACGCCCAAAACCTTGGTGATTGAGGATGGTTTAGGGGGGCGCATCAGCCGCACCCTGGTGCCAACCCGCGGCGCCAATGCAGGCCCCATTGCCAGCATCACCCTGGCGGGGTTTGATTTTGGCCAGAGTGTGGTTAAGTCCAACCCTCGATTGGTAGCCAACCGGGAGGCCCTGGTGCGGGTACACGTTTTGGCCGACACAGCCCAAACAGCACCGGCGGGCACGCTCACCCTTACTCTTGGTGAGCAAAGCCTGCTGTTAAACCTTACCAAGCCTTCAACCCTGCCCACCTTATTGCAACTGACCAGCCTGACCCGCAGCTACAGCGCCATCATCCCCGCTGCCTGGGTGCAGCCGGGTTTAAGCCTGCAGCTGCAACTGGCCAATGGCTTAAGCCGCACCCTGGTGCCCGTGGTGGGCAGCGGCACTGTGTTGTATTTAACTCTGGTGCCCATTACCTCCGCCGGTAGCAGCCCGCAGATGCCCACCAGTACTGCGGTGGAGCGCAATTTAAAAACCATCTGGCCGCTCGCCCAGGTGGTGGTGCGCAGCCATGAGCCTGTGGATTTAAGTTTCCCATCCGCCGATGAGGGCCTGGCCCAGTTGGCGGACATTCAAGCCCGCGAAGGCGATACCAGCTACGTATTTGGTGTGATTAGCCCTGCGGCGCCCAACTTTAATGTGGGCGGGCTCGCCTACGTGGGCGGCAAAGTGGGCATAGGGTTAGATGCCACCCACGATCCTTCCGGGCTTACCATGGCCCATGAGATCGGCCATATGTTCGGCCTGTTCCACGTCAATTGCGGCAGCCCATCCGGGGTTCAAAATGATTATCCCTACCCCACGTCGAATATCGGCAGTGTGGGTATTAATTACAGTTTGAACCGGCTTATTTTGCCCACCAGCGCCTCGGATGTGATGAGTTATTGCCAGCCGCAGCACGTCTCGGATTTTTCCTATCAGCGGGCCCAAGCCCAGCTGGAAGCCAACCCGCCCATTCCGTTTCCCGCCGCAAGCCTGGGCCTCGCTGCCGCTGCGCCCCAGGTGCAAAGTTACGTTGTGCGCGGCCATCTAACAGCCGCGGGTGAGTGGATTGTGCGCCAAGCGCTCAGCTCAAGTCTGCCCGTTGAAGCGGTGCCCAGCGGCGATTACAGCGCTGAGGTGATCGACAGCCAGGGCATACGCCACCTGGCCCCCGTGCACTTTTTGCGCATTGATCATGATGAGCAGGTGAGCAATCGTCATTTCTCCATCAGCCTGCCGCCGCTGGCGGCACAAACACTGATGATTCGCCGTGGGGGTGAGGTGGTTTATGAAGGATTGCTGCCTTAATGGGGGGTGCTTGAGCGAGTCTATTTCGGTAGGCTCTTTGATTTCTATTTGCGGTGATCCTGCACCTCGCTTGGAGTCAGCCCGTCGAACCACCCTCAACTGGCTTAGCCTGACCACCCTAATGAAGGGTACTAATCCAACTGGTGCAGCCTGCTACACCAATCCGATTTAACTTTTTAAATACTCCAACCCATCCCTGGGTTTGCTTCTGTTCGGTCAAAACTCAGGCCTTCTGCCCCTGCCGGTTAAGGTAATACACCAGGGATAACATAATCGGCACTTCCACCAAAACCCCTACCACCGTCGCAAGTGCGGCACCGGAATTTAAGCCGAACAGCCCAATCGCCACCGCCACCGCCAACTCAAAAAAATTCGAGGTACCGATTAAACAGGCGGGGGCGCTGATGGACAGTGGAAGGCGCAAAAATCGCGCACCCAGCCAACACACGGCAAAAATACCGTAGGTTTGCAGTGTGAGCGGGATGGCGATGAGGGCGATGATCAGTGGCTGCTCAGAGATGGCTTTGGCCTGTAGGGCGAACAGAAGCACCACCGTGGCGATCAGCGCCGCCACCGACAAGGGCTTAAGGCGCTGGCAAAACGCCTGGATATTCTGCTCATTTGCCAGTACACGGCGGGTGAGAATGCCGGCCACCAGGGGCAGCAGCACGTACAACACCAGCGACAGAATCAAGGTGTCCCAGGGGATGTGTATATTGCTCAGCCCCATTAAAAACCCGGCAATGGGCGCATAGGCAAACAGCATAATGATGTCGTTAGTGCCCACCTGCATGAGGGTGTAATTGGCATCGCCACGGGTAAGCTGGCTCCACACAAACACCATGGCGGTGCAGGGGGCAACCCCCAATAAAATTAACCCAGCTAAATAATCCGCCGCCTGCTCGGGGGTGATCAGGCTTTTATACAGCCAGAAGAAAAACACACTGCCCAAGGCCCAGAGGCTAAAGGGTTTGATGAGCCAATTCACCGAGAGGGTGAGCATAAGCCCCTGGCGGTGTTCCTTGCGCAGCTGCATGGCGCTAAAGTCGATCTGGATCATCATGGGGTAAATCATCAACCAGATCAGCAGCGCAACCGGCAGGTTAATACGCGCTACGGAAAGCGCCGCCACGGCCTCAAACCACTGGGGTTGCCACAGACCCCAGAGCACCCCGCCCACCATGCCCAGGGCCACCCAAAGGCTTAAATAGCGCTCGAATAAGCCCATTAGGCCACCTCACGCACTAGTTGGCTTAAGGCTGCTTTGAGCGCATCACCTTGCAGGCCGCGGCTGTGTAAAGCCTGCAGCGCGTGGGTGCGGGCTTTAATTTGTGCGATGCAAGCATTAAAAGCCTGCCTTGCAAAGTCCGCATCTGTCGCGCCTTTGGATGGATCCACCAGCCCCCAATGCAAGCGCAGGCTCTCACCCATCCAAAGAGGGCAGCTCTCGGCGGCTGCGCTATCGCACAGGGTGATTACGGCATCGGGCTTTAGGTCGGCAAACAGGTCCCAAGATTTGCTGGCGAGGCCCTCAATCGGAATATTGGCCTCCTGCAAAAATGTCAGGGTGAGGGGGTGCACCTGCCCGGCAGGCGCGCTGCCTGCGCTAAAGGCCTGCAGTGCGCCGCCACCTAAGTGGTTGGTGATCGCTTCAGAGAGGATGCTGCGGCAGCGGTTGTGGGTGCAGATAAAAAGCAGTTTCATAGGGTACCTATATACGGATTAACACATGTTAGAGGCGCCGAAGCCTGCCTGAGAATCAGACGGTGGCAGCGGGTTGCCCTGGGCGGTGTGCTGGAGGATCTGCAGCGCCCAGGCGGGCATCTGGGGGTTTAACTGGTAGTAGACCCAAAGGCCTTTTTTGCGCTGGCTGAGCAGCCCGGCCTTGCGCAACTGGGCCAGATGGCGGCTCATTTTCGGCTGGCTTACCTCCAGCCGCGCGTACAAATCACAGACACACAGCTCGCCCCGCGCTTGCAGCGTAAGTACACAGGCCAGGCGGGTGGGGTCGGCGAGGGCTTTGAAGAGTTGCAGGGCAGTCACGGTGAATTCCAGGCCAATTGGGGGTGGCACTATATACGCTAAGGCGTATTTATTACAGGGCCGTGGCAGTCTATCCAGCGGCGACACCATTTTCTGAGCAAAGCATGTCGCGGCAAAACCATGCTGGGATAAACCCTGTAAACAGGCCCAGCCGCTAAGGGCCAACAGATGTGCGCCTAGTTATTTTCCAGGCCAGGCAGGCGAGGGCAGCGGCGCCGACAAATGCCGCGATTAATGCAGGTGCAGGCCGGTGAGCGCTGGTATACTGGCCGCTTTTTGCTGCGGAACACTTTTATGTCTGTCATCGAGTACATGACCACCCTGGGCCGTGAGGCTCGCAAGGCGTCCCGCGTCATGGCCGCCGCCGATACCCAAACCAAAAACAGCGCCCTCATCGCCATTGCCGACGCCTTAGAAGCCCAGCGCGCCGCTCTCAAAGCCGCCAATGCGTTAGATATGCAGCGGGGCCGAGACAATGGCTTGGAGCCTGCACTGCTTGATCGCTTAGAGCTGTCCGATAAAACCATCAACAGCATGATTGAAGGCCTGCGCCAAGTGGCTGCTCTGCCAGACCCCATAGGCGCTATCACCGATATGAACCTGCGCCCCAGCGGTATCCAGGTAGGCAAGATGCGTGTGCCCCTGGGCGTGGTGGGCATCATTTATGAGTCCCGCCCCAACGTCACTATTGACGCCGCAAGCCTGTGTTTAAAAAGTGGCAATGCCGCCATTTTGCGCGGCGGCAGTGAAGCCATTGAATCCAACAAAGCCATCGCCGCCTGCATCGCCCAGGGTTTGGCGGCGGTGGGCCTGCCTGAGGCGGTGGTGCAGGTAGTCAACACCACCGACCGCGCCGCCGTAGGAGCCCTCATCAGCATGCCTGAGTACGTCGATGTAATCGTGCCGCGCGGTGGCCGCTCTCTTATCGAGCGCATTAGCAATGAAGCGCGGGTACCGGTGATCAAACACCTGGACGGCATCTGCCATGTGTACATAGATGCCGAGGCGGACCTAGAGAAGGCGTTTAACATCGCCATGAATGCCAAAACCCACCGCTACGGGGTGTGCAATGCGATGGAAACCCTCCTGGTGCATCAATTGGCGGCCCCCCAAATACTGCCGCGCCTGGCCGCGGCGCTGGGTGAAAAAGGCGTAGAGCTGCGCGGCTGCGCCACCACCTGCACCCTGATCAACGCGCTGGCCGCCACGGAAGAAGACTGGCGCACTGAATACTTAGCGCCGGTTTTGTCCATCAAAGTGGTGGCGGATTTAGATGAGGCCATAAGCCACATCAACACCTACTCCTCCATGCACACCGACAGCATAGTGACAGAGAACTACAGCCTGGCCCGCCGCTTTCTGCGCGAGGTGGATTCCGCCAGCGTCATGATCAACGCCTCCACCCGTTTTGCCGACGGCTTTGAATACGGCCTGGGGGCGGAGATTGGCATTTCCACCGATAAAATCCACGCCCGTGGCCCGGTGGGGTTAGAAGGTTTAACCAGCCAAAAATGGATTGTGTTTGGCGACGGGCAGATTCGCCAGTAAATGGATTCTTAAGTGGAGCGCACCCATAGTCCGCTGTTGGTGTATGGCGGCAGTTTTGACCCCGTACACAACGGCCATGTGGCGGCCTTTTGGCTGGCGGCCCATCTGGTGGGGGCAGGTGAGGCGCGGCTGTTGCCGTGTTTTTTATCGCCCCTCAAAAGCCAGGTGTTTACCAGCGTTGAGCAGCGCTGCGCTCTTTTACAGTTAGTAGTGGCGAGCTTAAATCAGCGCCCTAGCCCCTGCCGTTTCAGCCTGGATCGGCGGGAAATCACCATCCATGCGCCGAGCTTCACCTGCGAAACTCTCGCCGCCTTGCGCCGGGAAGAGGGCGAGCAGCGGCCGATTATCTGGTTGTTAGGGGATGACGCCTGGCAACAGTTGTCCCGCTGGCGCGACTGGCAGAGCCTAACGGAATTCGCCCATTTACTCATAGCGCAGCGGCCAGGTTGCAGCGCGCCGCTTGAACCTGCGCAAATTGCCTGGGCCGCCACACGTATGCGGCCTCTTGAGCACCTTGGGCTAAGCCCCTGTGGGGGCATAGCCCATATGAATAACGCTTTGTTGGCTATTGCCGCCAGCGACATCCGCCAGCAGATCAGCCAGGGTATACGCCCGGTGGGCCTGGTGCCGGAGGCCGTGGAGGCGCAGATCTACCAACAGGGCTTGTATCTCAACTCTTACCAAACCGACACCCTATGACCGACTTAAACCAAGTAGTAATCACCGCTCTGGAAAACCTTAAAGGGCAAAAAATCGTTAACCTCAATGTGCGGGATTTATCCGACGTGACCGATAACCTGATTATCGCCACCGGCACCTCCAGCCGCCACGTCAAATCCCTCGCCCACAATGTGGTGGAAGAAGCCAAAGAACAGGGTTTTCGCCCACTGGGCATTGAAGGCCTGCAGGAAGGTGAATGGGCGCTGGTGGATTTTGGCGATACCGTCGTGCATGTGATGTCGGCCGAGGCGCGAGAATTTTACGATTTAGAAAAACTCTGGAGCAAAGTGCCCGCCAACCGCACACCTGATCAAAAAGGCTAAGCATGCGGGTTCAGCTGGTGGCGGTCGGCACCAAAATGCCTGCCTGGGTGCAAACGGGGTTTAGCGAATACGCCAAGCGCTTACCCAAAGAGCTTGCACCTAAGGTGCTGGAGCTGGAATTGGGCTCCAAAACCAAACCGGGCAACAGCGAGGCCGCCAAAAAAGTTGAAGCGGAGGCCATTTTGGCGGCCATTCCGGCCGAGCATTTTGTGGTGATGCTGGATCTGGGCGGCAAGGCCTGGTCCACCGAGGAACTCGCCGGGCAACTGGGCCAGTGGCAAATGAGCGGGCGGGATTTTAGTTTTGTCATTGGCGGCCCGGACGGCTTAGACGCCAGTGTGCGCCAACGGGCCAACGCAATCTGGTCGCTCTCCAATCTCACCTTGCCGCATCCATTGGTGCGCATTGTGTGGGTGGAGCAGTTATACCGCGCGCACAGTATTTTAATTAACCACCCCTACCATAAATAACCCGCACTACAGGTTGCCCGCAGGAATTTCATGCCCTTTGCCGCCAAGCCCGGTGAATACCGCACATTTAAAAATCATTTTTCTGAAGTGCGCAGCTTTCGGTTTCGTCTGCTATTTGCCGCCGTTTTAGGTGTAGGTTTGTTTGCTGTATTAATCGCCCGCTATTATTTTTTGCAGGTGGTGCACTATGAGGATTTTTTAACTAAAGCCGAACAAAACCGCATTCAAATTCAACCGGTGCCGCCCACCCGAGGCTTAATTTACGACACGGATAATCGCGTGCTGGCGGATAACCGGCCGAGTTTTATGCTTACCCTCGTCAAAGAGCGCATCGCCGATTTAGACGCTACCTTGGAATTGCTCAAAAGCCTCATTCCCATCAGCGATGCGGATATAGACGAGTATTACAAACTGTTGCGCCAACCGCGCAGGCCCTACGAGCCCATCCCTCTAAGATTTCGCTTAACCGAAGCGGAAATTGCCACTATTGCTATTAATGAATTTCGTTTAGAAGGTGTAGAAGTGGAAGCGCAATTTGTGCGCTATTACCCCTATGCGGATTTATTTGCCCACACGGTAGGTTATGTTGGGCGCATTAGCATGAATGATTTAACCAGCTTTGATGAAGACCAGGTACGCCGCTATGCAGGCTCCGTCAGCATCGGCAAAATCGGTGTGGAAAAAGCCTATGAAGATGAATTATTAGGTGAGGTCGGTGCCCGTCACGTAGAAACCAACGCCCACGGCCGCATGCTGCGCGTATTGGATTTAAATAATCCTATTTCCGGTAAAGACTTAAAACTCTATTTAGATTTGGATTTACAAAAAGTCGCCACTGAGGCTCTGGGTGATAATCGCGGTGCGCTGGTTGCCCTTGAAGTGGATACCGGCGGTGTTATTTCTATGGTGAGTACCCCCAGTTACGACCCGAATTTATTTGTAACGGGAATTAGCGCCGTCGATTACAAAGAATTAAATACATCGCCCTTAATGCCGCTGTACAACCGCAGCCTGCAGGGCCTGTATCCGCCGGGCTCCACCCTAAAACCCATGTTGGGGTTGGGCGGTTTAGAATCCGGTGTCATCACACCGGGAACCCGTGTTTATGACCCGGGCTTTTACACCCTTCCCAAAGATAGCCACCAATATCGCGATTGGAAAAAAGGCGGCCACGGCGGCTCGGTGGATTTACGCCAAGCCATTACCGAATCCTGTGATACTTTTTTTTACAGCCTGGCGGCCAATATGGGCATAGATCTTATGCATCCGGTGGGTGAAGCGTTTGGCCTCGGCGATAAAACCGGCATCGATATGCCCAACGAGCGCGGCGGCAATTGGCCGTCCAAAGAGTGGAAAAAATCCAAGAAAAAACTCGGCTGGTTCCCCGGCGATAGTTTAAATACCAGTATCGGCCAGGGTTATGTGCAGGCGACGCCCATGCAATTAGCCGTGATGACGGCAACCTTAGCTTCTCGCGGTATTCACCGCAAACCTCAGCTGGTGAAGCAAATTGGCGATACACCAGTGCAACCGCAAATTCTTGGCCGCTACAATGCGCGCCCCTCCTCCTGGGATTATGTCATTAGTGCCATGACCGATGTGGTGCACTCGCCCCAGGGCACGGCCAAGGGGATTGCGGCGGGTTTAACCTATAAAATAGCCGCCAAAACCGGTACCGCCCAAGTGGTGGGGATTGCGCAAAACGAACGCTACGACCGCAATAAAGTGCGCGCCAGTAACCGCGACCACGCCTTATTTATCGCCTTTGCGCCAGCCTATCATCCGCAAATTGCCCTGGCGGTGGTAGTTGAAAACGGTGAGCACGGCGCCTCGGCCGCAGCTCCCATCGCACGCACTTTTTTTGATGCCTATTTTGCTAAACAGGCGGCTAAAAAAGCGCCTGCAACTGATACCGGTGCCCAAGTGGCGCCTGCACAGGTGACCCCATGAAATCACTCGGCCCCGATTTTGTTCGCCGCCTGCCGGAAAATAGCGAGGCCTTCGGCAAAAAAAATGTCCGCGCAGGATTTATTAAAATTGATCTGTGGCTGCTGTTGGGCCTGCTGCTTATCAGTAGTTTTGGCATTACGGTGTTGTACTCTGCCTCGGGGCATTCCACGGCAATGGCAGAACGTCAGGCATTATTTTTTGTGCTGTCCTACGGCATATTGTTAGCCGTTGGGCAAATTCGCTTGGGATTTTTAGAGCGCTGGGCTATTTGGTTGTATTGTTTCGGTGTGATTTTATTAGTCTTAACCCTGGTGATTGGCGTCGGTGCAAAGGGCGCACAGCGCTGGATCAGTTTAGGATTTACCCGCTTTCAACCCGCTGAAATATTAAAAATTGCTGTGCCCTTGACGGTGGCGGCGTATTTTTCCCAGCGCCACTTGCCACCTAAGTTTGTTCATGTCGTGGTGTGCATGATTATTATTCTGGTGCCCAGCGCATTAATTTTAAAACAACCGGATTTAGGCACGGCTATCTTGGTCGTCATGTCGGGTGTTATAGGTTTGTTTTTAGCCGGTTTACGCTGGCGTTATATAGTGCTCACGCTAGCCGTAGTGGCCGCTGCCGCCTGGCCTATGTGGAATTATGTGATGCACGATTATCAGAAAAAACGCATCCTTACCTTAATTGACCCCGAAGCGGATAAATGGGGCGCAGGCTGGAATATTTTGCAGTCCAAAACAGCCATCGGCTCCGGTGGTTTGGAAGGAAAAGGCTATATGAAAGGCACCCAATCACAGTTGGATTTTCTGCCTGAAAGCCACACGGATTTTATTATCGCCGTGCTGGCGGAGGAATTTGGCTTGCAAGGCGTGATAGCACTTTTGGCCTGTTACGCCTTTGTGATTGGCCGCGGTTTAGTCATCGCCTGGCGGGCGCCGTCCACGTTTGGGCGTATTTTAGCGGGCAGTGTTTCCCTGACGTTTCTAATTTATGTGTTCGTCAATATGGGCATGGTCTCTGGCTTACTGCCTATTGTGGGGGTGCCACTGCCCATGGTGAGTTTAGGCGGTACTTCACTGCTCACCTTGATGATGAGTTTTGGTTTATTAATGGCGGTGGCTAATGACAGTCGGCGCGCACTGTAAAAAAGGTAAACAGATCATGAAAATCGGGTTGGTCCTGTTGGGCTTATTGTTAAGCCAAGTCAGTTTTGCATTGGGTGAATATACGCAGCACCCATTGACCCTGGCGTTTATCGACAAAATGGTCGATCAACATCAGTTTAATCGCAAACAATTGCTCAGTCTGTTTGCCAAGGTGGAAAAAAAACAAGGTATTTTGGATGCTATTGCCCGCCCGGCGGAAAAGGTAAAACCCTGGTATGAGTACCGCAAAATATTTATTACCAATGAGCGCATTGCACAGGGCGTGCAATTTTGGCGAGAAAACCAAAGCGTATTAAGCGACGTGGAGCGCAAATATCAGGTCAGCGCCAAAATGGTGGTAGCGATCATCGGCGTGGAAACAGGTTTTGGCCGTAACACCGGTAAATACCGCGTATTGGATGCGCTTTCTACCTTGGCGTTTGATTATCCACCGCGGGCTGATTTTTTTGTAAAAGAATTAGAAGCCTTTTTATTATTGGCAAAACAACAGAAACAAGACCCCCTGAGCCTGACCGGCTCCTATGCTGGCGCTATGGGATATGGGCAATTTATGCCTAGTAGCGTGCGAAATTTCGCGGTGGATTATGACGGCGATGGTGTGGTTGATATTTGGCACAATAAAGGTGACGCCATTGCCAGCGTGGCCAATTATTTTAAGGCCAATGGTTGGCAGTATAAGGCGCCGGTATTTACCCTAGCGAAAAAAACCGCCAATTTTAATGAGCAATTATTGAATACCAAAGCCAAACCTAGCCGCAGCCTAAATGAATTGCGCAGCCTCGGCATAAGCCCACTCAGTGGTGAATACCCCGGCACTCTCGCGGCCGAAGCGCTCAGTTATCAGCTGGAAAACAGCTGGGAATATTGGCTTGGTTTTAATAATTTTTATGTCATCACCCGTTATAACCGCAGCCAAATGTATGCATTGGCTGCCTGGCAATTAGGTGAAGCTATAGAAGATGCGCGCGCGCCTTAAGTGCGCCGTTTATGCACTCAGGGTTTATGGTCTTGGGGTAATCACTGCGGCAGGGATTGTGCAGTGGCCGCTTTAACTCGCCCCGCTAATAAAAAGTAGATTTGTGTATCTGCGCCGGTTTTTGTGGGTGAGCACACCATGAATCAAGAGGATTTATTGTGTCGTCGGGTTGACCGTTTCAAGAGGAGGTTAAGTGGTACAGGTTTTTAGTGATAGGGCGGTAAGAAGGATATTTTCATCGCTTATGGACACGAAGGCGTACGGTCAGCCGGGCAGCGCAGGTCAAAAACTGCGTGCAACGATTGGCCTTCTGTGCGCATGTGTGATGGTATTTATTTCAGCCTGCTCCAGTCACAAACCTGCTGCGGGCGGCCAAAAACCTGAGGTGGGCAGCGCGGCTGCGGAACCCGCCAAAAAAAAGGGACGTTATTCTCTATTGGAGGATCAAGGGCCTGATGTTGATATAGATGTAAGCACGATTCCCAATGCGGTACCCAAAAAAGAAGACCGCACTATCGCGGGCAACCTATCCCCCTACACGGTGCTCGGCAAAACCTATTACATTCAATTTAATGCCGCGAAATATTCAGAAGTTGGCCTAGCTTCCTGGTACGGCAAAAAATTCCACGGTGAGCGCACATCAAATGGCGAAATTTATAATATGTTCGGCATGACAGCGGCCCATAAAACCCTGCCTATTCCCTGTTATGTGCGGGTGACTAATTTAGCCAACAATAAAAATGTCATTCTGCGTGTCAATGATCGCGGCCCGTTCCATGAGGATCGCGTGATTGATTTAACCTACACGGCCGCTAAAAAATTAGATTTTCACCGTGCGGGTACAGCTAAGGTGCGCGTGGATATCATTAATCTGAACGACTTTACTCCGCTGCAGGTGGCTACGGTTAAAAGCGATAGCAGCGGGAAATTATCGGGCGCTCTGGCCAGCGTAGCGGCTAGCACTAAACCCTCTGAACCGAGTAAAGCCAATACATCCGCAACGCCTAGTAAATACAGCACTCCAACTGCGATAGTTAAATCCACACCCGCTAATTCATCTGCGCCTGTTGTTGCCGCTACGCCCCTGAGCAAAACGGCTGTTAAATCATCTGCGCCATTTACCCCGGTGTATTTACAAGTCGGCGCTTTTGCGTCTTCAGAAGGTGCTTCGGTACTGCAAAAAAATCTGCGCACCTATACAAAATTGCCGATTGTTTTAATGCCGGTTGAGGGCAAAAAAATATTTCGTGTGTTGATTGGGCCTATAAGTGATGCCAATGAAATGCAAGCGCTCAAACAAACACTCACCGAGAAAAAACTCTCCACACCCTATGTGGTGCAGGTGGATGGCAAATAGTGAGTGAGTCTTAGCTTTTTCAGGCAGGGAATTAAGCGCTGTTCGCAGCCCCAATTCCACTATAGCCAGCCCGACCAAGCCATGAGCGCATCTTTTGCCGCATGATCCACAAAATGTGTAAAAAAGTACGAATACAGGCAATTTGATTAATTAAAGAACAGCGGTTGTGTGAACTGTTTTGCAAATTCGGTGCAAAGCCTTGTTATAATTCGGCGCTCAAAATCTGCGCTGTCGAAATACTTTCCAGTATAAGCGCGGCGGTGCAGTCCTTAAGTAAGTCATACAAGTCACTATGTAGGATAGAGGCTTTTTTCAGGGAATCTTGTTCCAGCGAATACCTAAATAACCAAAATCCTAGTCAGGCCCTGTATACCCGAAATTTGGCTATAGGATGCGGTTGAATCTGGTTCTAATTATGTCGAACCCCTGTTTATTTAGGTATAAGCCTTATTCCGGTTTCAGTGGATTGGTTTTTTTTAAGAATTATTTAGAAAACCAGCTTGAGATTTAACGCACAAAACTCATGTTTTATCGGTAAATTTACGTTTTCTGAGGGAGGAGAGCCCGGTCGTGGATAATTTCTATGCTATGAATTATTTACGACACGCGGTGCTTGGTCATCCAAAGTCGACTCTTGATTTACATGATGATGTAGGGTGTACACAGTGAATTTGATAACCGAACGCTTTCCCATAAAATTATCCTTAGCCAACGTATTGTTCGCGTCGTTGCTGGCTGCCTGTGGTGGCGAAAAGGTTGCGGACGGACAAACACAGCAGAATTCCGGCAATTCAGTTGCTCAAAACGAAGCAACCCTCACCGAGCAGGAAAAAATCCGCCGCGGATTTATCACACTTAACCGCTCTTCCAGCTCATCAAGTTCATCGGGAACCGTCGCCGCCTTGGCAAGTTCCAGCTCGTCCAGCAGTTCAAGCTCTTCAAGTAGCTCAAGTTCTTCTAGCAGTTCAAGTTCTTCTAGCAGTTCAAGTTCCTCTAGTAGCTCGAGTTCTTCCAGCAGCTCGAGTTCTTCCAGCAGCTCAAGTTCTTCAAGTAGTTCAAGTTCTTCCAGTAGTTCAAGTTCTTCCAGTAGTTCAAGTTCTTCCAGTAGTTCAAGTTCTTCCAGTAGTTCAAGTTCTTCTAGCAGTTCAAGCTCTTCCAGTAGTTCAAGTTCTTCTAGCAGTTCAAGCTCGTCCAGCAGTTCCAGTTCAGGTAAGAGCAGCAGCTCAAGCTCGTCTAGCTCTAGCTCCGGCAAAAGCAGTTCAAGCTCCTCATCAAGTTCAGGTAAAAGCAGTAGCTCAAGCTCTTCATCAAGCTCAGGCAAAAGCAGCAGCTCCAGTTCATCCAGCAGCTCTAGCTCTTCAAGCAGCAGCTCAAGTTCGAGCGGCGGTGCTGTGTTGATGGCGATTAACGTGGGTGGCCCGGCCTATGCCTCGAGCACCGGCATTACTTACATAGCTGACCGCTACTACACCGGCGGTGAGATTTCCGATTGGAGTTGGGTAGGTGATGTGGTCAACACCAAAGACGATGCTGTGTATTTTGATGAGCGCTGGGGTGACTTCCAATACAACATCCCTATGGCCAATGGCTCTTATGATGTTGTTCTGCAGTTTAGTGAGATGAATTGGACGGCCGTGGGCGATCGCAAAATTATCGCTTCCATCGAAGGCATCACCATGTTGCGCGACTTTGACATCTACAAGTCCGTGGGGAATGGTGCAGCTTTGGATGTGAATTTCGGCAATATCCAGGTGAAAGATGGTGCTCTGAGTATCCAAATGTCCGCCTCGGCCGATGCGGGCACCTTGTCAGGGATTGTGGTCAAGCGCAGCTCCATCGCCAATAGCACAACGAGCACAGGTGACACCAGCGCACCGAGTATGCCCAGCGGAGTTGCCCTCACATCATTGACTGATCGCTCGGTCGCTCTAAAGTGGAATGCATCAACCGATAATATAGGCGTGGCCGGTTATTACGTATACCGTGATGGCGCACCGGTGGGATTTGTGAACGGCCAGACGACTACCTATTTGGATCAAGGTTTGACGGCGGATACTTCATATTCTTATGCAGTTGTTGCGGTGGATGCGGCGGGCAATCAATCATCGAGCATGATCCTGGGGGTTAAAACCTATGTGATCTCCGGTGCGCTGACCTTATCCTGGGATGCGCCCACTCAACGCCCTACAGGTGAATTAATCGCTCGTACCGATATAGGCGGCTATGTGGTTCGCTACAAATTAAAATCGGCTACCACCTACACCAGCGTAACCTTGCCAGCGTCTGCAATCACCTACACCTCGGCTAAGTTGGTGGGTGACTATGAGTTTGAGATAGCAAGTTTTGATGTGAATGGCGTCTACAGCGAGTTTGTTAAGATCGCAATGTAAGTGCCTAAAGTAAAAAGGCCAGCATTTGCTGGCTTTTTTTATGTCCGCTGTTCTGGCTTTGAAGAAACAACTAGGTAAGTTCTGAAAAATTGCTTTGCGCACTTTGGTGTTGTTGAATTTTGCAAAAATGTTTATTTTCTAGGTGCAAACCCCATTTTTGCTTAATTCACTTAGCTGTCGCCTCGCCGCTGAGATCGTTCAGTGCTTGCCTGGTTTATTTGCACCTTTATAACTGCCTAGAGTAGGTAGGTTTTTTACCCTGCTAATTTTTTAAGTCAGGTTTAGGGTTTTAGTGCCCTTAGCCAGTACACAATGACGCGCACAGAGCGGCGCAATTCCAGTTTTAAAAAAAACTGCTCTTTTTTGTCGGCTTTGCGCAGGGCGCGAATAAAGGCGATAGTATTCTCTAAGCAGAACACTAGGTGGTCTTTTAATATTCTGATGGGGCGATTGAAGAGTTGCGGGCCAGGTTCGTTGTAGGCGAACCAAATAATGGGTTTGGCGCAGGCAATATGTTGTTTTTTGATATTTTCTTCGGAGTATTCGCGCTCTTTAAGCCGGTGCCCCACGCTTATGTCCGGCTGATACCAGATGGATTTTTGCTGGGTTAATAAATAAGTAAATAGGGCGGTTTCTTCGCCACCCAACAATTCTGTACCTTTGCGCCCTAAATTGGGGTCAAAGCCACCTATTTCGCCGATAATTGTTTTGCGTACGCAGAAATTCTTGCCAAAAAAAGGATGCCGCCAAGAGGTGACGGCAAAGGCTTCATCACCGTGATCAATAGCAGCAAAAAAACCTTTGTAGCGCTCGTCATACCACCAGGGCTGTGGCCTATCCCAAATGATTTCAATTTTGCCAAAGACGCTGTCCACCGGTTTAGCTTGGAGGTGATTTAAATAGCCCTGCAACCAGTGCGGTGGAATTTCGGCGTCGTCGTCGGTGAATAAAATATATTCACCTGTCGCAAGGCTAACACCCAAATTGCGCGCGTGGGACAAACCCTGGCGAGTTTCGACGCGGAATTGATAATGAAAAGCGTGAAAATCCGCTGCCTCGATCACGGCTTGAGTGTGATCCGAACTGTTGTTATTGATCACAATAAACTCAACTAAGTGAGGCTGATCAAGCTGTTGTGCGGCTAGTTGCGCAAGGGTGATTTTAAGCGAGTCCGCATTGTTGTATGTGCACAAAACAAGGCTAATAAGCGGCGACATGTTGATAAATCTCGGCTGAGTCAATTGGATGCGTGCGTGTTCAGTGGTGCGTGTTAATTATTCTCACGCAGGTGCTTCGTTAAAATCCCTGTTATTTGTGCTAGATGCTGGGGTGTGACACCGCTGTGGCAGGGTAAGGTGATGAGTCGCCCGGCAAAATCGCGGGCTTGGTCCTGGGGTTGCCTCACGTCAATTAAAGCGCGCGGACAATCGAGGTCCGCTAGGGCTTTTTGGTACATGGCGGTTGCACCTAAACCCTGTTTATTTAACGCTGTTAATAAAGTGTCGCGCTGTAGGGTGTTAGTGCATAGAAGTGGGAAGCGCAGCAGTTTTCGATTTTGAGTGTTAAGCATGTTATAGAGATTGTTGTCCATGCCCAGCTCGCAGAGGGTTGCATGAAGTCTTGCTGAAACTGCGTCATGTCGCGTGCAATAAGCCTGGTAATTACTGGCTAAGAGGCCCAAGCGCTGCTCATCCATCGCATAAATCCCCGCCAGTGGCGCGTAGCGCGTGGCGCCAGGTTTAAAAATGGGATTGTGGTTGAGAAACCAATAAACACTCGGGCTAAGCAGGCGATTAAATGCGGTGTACTGTGCGTTTAAAAAAAATTGTCCAGCGGCAGGTGCGGGTTTTATAAAATCGCGGCTGTTAAACTCGTGCCGGCTAAATAAAGCGCCACCGCCCAACAGGCTGACCGGCTTGCCTTTGCCGAAGGAAAAAACCAGGTGATCGGCATAAAATGTATCGATTGAGGATAGATCTGGGAACCATTGGGCATTGTCTTCAATGGTAGTAATTGGTGCCTGCCAGCTATTGAGTACCTCTAACAGGGCGGGCCAATGTTCGCGAATACCCAAAAAGTTAACGCCTACCACCGCTAGTGTGTTCGTGTTCAGCGCTTGGCGCAGTTGCGTCATATCATAGCCCCAGGTAGAGGGGCGAATATCGACGAGTCTGGCTGTGCAGCCAGCATAGATACAGGCCGCCACAATATCCGGACAGCCGTAGGCCGGTACTATCACTTCTGGAGTGGGCAGTGGGCGCTGGGTGCGGGCGGCTAGCAGCGCAAGGGCGAGGGCGGATGTGCCCGAATCAACCCATTGGGCGTGGTAACCGGCAATTTCCAGGCGCTGGGCCGATCGCGGGCGAGTGAGAATGGGGTGTCCAACCGGTGGTAAATCCCCCCGGATTATCGCGCGGAGGGTTTCCATGTTGTCATTCTCTGGCCAGCTACAAATTTAATGCCCGCTTCCAAAAGCGCGATATTTACGTTGACGAAAAAATAAATAATTTTTACCGGCCCAATGGTGCGTAGGTTAGGTAATACGTGTGCGGCCAAAGCAAGGCCATAAAAGGCCAATTGGGCGATAAAAATAAGGCTGTAAAAAAGGCCAGCGGTTGCACACAGTGCGCTCAGTAAAAATGTTGCCAATAAAAACCAAGGGGTAAGCCAGCGCATTAATTTATGGCTGAATACTTGAAACGCAAAAAAACCCATGGTTTTTATATTAAGTACTTCTTTGTGGCGCCAAAGGCCCGTCATACCCCGAATAACCGTGCGAATTTTGCGCGCGTATTCTTTGGAGGGGTCTTTTAAGTCTTGGTAATAACCTAATACATCCGGTGCGCTAATGGCTCGCAAGCCCGCTTTGGCAGCGTTTAAAGCGGTATTAAAATCGCTCGGCGAGTGGATATCCCACTCCTGGCAAATCGATTTGCGAGCTGCGAAAAAAGAGCCACTTAAACCCACTAAACCTGCCTGTTCCGATTCGAGTTTGCGTAGCCACATTTCGTATTTAACATAAGCGCCTTCACCTGCGATAGAGCCATCCTGGCTGATAAATCGGTCTTCGCTGGATACGGCTCCTACCGATGGGTCAGAAAAATATGCGACTAATTTTTCCAGCGCATCGGCGGGAATTTCTGTTGCCACATCGGAAAATACTAATATTTCACCGCTGGCTTCGGCGATGGCGGTGCGCTGGGCATTTTCTTTGCCTAGTCGCTCGCTGGCGCGCACCAGGCGCACGCCCTGATCGGCATAGCGGCGTACCAGATCATCGGTACCGTCGTCAGAGCAATCAGACGCTACAATCAATTCCAAGCTGGCGCGATCATATTGAATGGCGAGTGTGTTGCTAATTTTCTGTTCGATGCGGTGGGCTTCATTATAGGCGGTCACTATAAGGCTGACCTTGGGGCGTTCTGCGCTGGGATTGATGTTCATGCGGTGAGTTGTCCGCAGGCCGTTAATGCGCAGGATAACGGGGTAAATGAAATAGCTGAAAATGGCGGCAATTGCTGCCAGCCAGAACAAGCATTTAAGCATGGGGACTCCTCTTTAACTAGGCGAGTAGGGGCGATCTAGGTAGAATCGCCGCCTTTGAAATCGCAGGTATCAATCCCGCGACGGCAGGCCCTTGAGTATACATGATCCTCTAAATACCGGTTAAACCCGCAGGCCTTGAGGCACTGCTGTAGGGCCTTATGGATGCTAAGGTGTTAACTTAATAATTAAGCGTTAGGTAGATACAACATATGGTCAAGCTGGAGCCTCCATTGCGAGTCCTGCATATTGTCTCTGGTGACCTTTGGGCGGGTGCTGAGGCGCAGGTCTTTACCCTTTTAAGCCATTTACAAGTCCTCGCCTCACCAATGGTGGTGGTGTTAAATCCCGGCGAGCTTGCCGATCGCCTGCGGGAATTAAATATCCCCATGGTTGTTCTGCCCGAGGCGCTGATGTCGTCTGCACAGATAACTTGGCAGTTGCTAAAAATCATTTATCAATTCAAACCTCAGGTTGTACACACCCATCGGCAAAAAGAAAATATTCTCGGCGGATTTGCGTTTGCGATTAATCGATTATTAGGCCGCGCGGGAGTTTCCGTTCGAACAGTGCACGGCGCATCGGAGTTTGCGCCGCGTGGTTTGGGGCGTTTGCAGGAATACCTTAATATTGTTGTCGGCCGCTATATTCAAGCGCAATTAGTTGCGGTGTCGGAAGATTTGCGCGCTAAATTACTGGATACCTTTAAACCTCATAAGCTAACCCTGGTGCGCAATGGTGTCGATGAGGTCTCCCTGCATGCGTTGTTGGAGGCTGGCATACCCAAACAAGCAGGTTTCCATGTGGGAATTGTCGGCCGCTTAGAAGCGGTAAAACGGGTGGATTTATTTCTTGCGATGGCGGCTGAATTAATTGCTTTGGCGCCGCAGGAGCCCTGGCAGTTTCATGTGATTGGCGATGGTCGTTTGGCCGCGCAATTAAAAGCCCAGGCGACATCGTTGGGTATTTTCGATCGTGTGCGGTTTCACGGTCAGGTCAATCCGGTGGCGCCGTTGTTGGCACAGTTGGATATGATTGTTATGTGCTCCGATCACGAAGGTACGCCCATGGTGGCCCTGGAGGCCCTTGCCTTGGGAATCCCCTTGCTTGCCCATCGAGTAGGGGGGCTGGCGGAATTGTTGGCCGATTGTGAGCCTTTGTTAGTGAGTGATCATTCGCCACGGGGTTATGCCGATAAGTTGTTGGCTTATCGGCAGGCGCCCACTGCCCCTGTGCACTTACCCGCCGAGTACACCGCGCGCTGCAACGCAGAATCTATGATGGCTCTGTACAATCGCCTGTTGGGCGCCGCTTAACTCGGCTTTTTATTTCAGTTTGAGATTCCCAATGGTTATGAATGCGCATCACACGGACACTAAACCTTCGCTATTGCTAGTGGCCAATTGGGATTCCAACGTCGGTTATGCTTGGTGGCTGATGGAGAGTTATTGGGCGCGTATTTGCCGCCAGTACAGTGATCGCTACCAGATTATTTTAGCCTTTCCCAGTATCTCAACAATACCCGACCATTTGCAGCTGGACGATTTGAATTGCGTAGAATTTCCTTTTGCCCAGGAGTGGGGTGTGAGTTTTATTCAGCGTGCGCAATTTATTTTGCGCCATCGCATCAAAGTAATTTACCTCACTGATCACCCCACGTTTGCACTGTCGTATTTGCTTTATCGCTGTTTGGGCGTGCGATGGGTTATCACCCACGACCACTCGCCCGGTCAGCGCAACGCACCCAGCGGTTTTAAAAAAATCATCAAATCCCTCTGTAATCGTTTGAGGTGGCTTTCTGCCGATGCCTGTATAGGTGCTACGGATTACGTTAAAGAGCGTTTGCAGCGGGTAAATTGTGTGCCTCAGGCGAAATGTTTTGCTGCGCCCAATGGCATAGTGCTGCGCCCACTCAGTGGAGACAAACAAGCACTGCGTAAGCGGTTTGGCTTTGATACTGCCAGTCAAATAGTTGTGACGGTGGCGCGGGCGAATAAATATAAAGGCATTGATTTCGCACTGGATGTTTTTGCGCTCATAACTAAAGCTCATCCAGAGCTTAACTTTACTTATTTAATGGTGGGTGATGGACCGCATTTAGCGGAGTTTAAACAGCGGGCAGTCCAATTAGGCTTGTCCGAGCGCATGGTATTTTTAGGGCGCGTGGAATCGGTGGATGATTATTTGCTCGCCTGCGACATAGCCTTTCACCCCTCCTTAGGTGAAGTGGGCTATTGCCTGGCAATATTGGAATATATGCAGGCTAATTTACCTGTGGTAGTGCCAGATAATCCCTCCGTTTGTGGCGCGACTAGTCCTGCAACTGGCGTGATTTATCCTGAATTTAATCTTGCCTCAGCAGCAGAGGCATTGACAACATTGATGCAGCAGCCGCTGCTTAGCGCGCAAAAAGGCCAGGCGGGTCGCCAGATGGTTGAGGAGCAATTTAGCCTTGCTAAGTCCCATCAGGCATTAATCAACGTTTTTGACACAATAATGCGGTGAACGTAACTTTATGTATATATGGCAAATAATAAAAACTGCGGTGAGTGTGTTTAATCGCAAACAATATAGGTCGTTTATTGTTCTACTGATGTTCTTTTTAATTTCGGCCGTGATTCAAGTGGCTGGGATTGCCAGTATTGGGCCTTTTATCGCCGCGCTTACCAGCCCTGAGTTATTGAAAAACAATGTGGTTATGAAGTCGCTAATGGCTATGTTTAATCTGCAGACCAACGTAGAAGTTATATCCTTTGTGGCTGTGGTATCGCTGGCCTTGCTGGTTATCTCGAATGCTGTTTCGGTGGCGGCTCAATGGTTATTACTGACCTTCAGTATGGATATAGGCGGCTCTGTGCAGGGGCGTTTATTTGCAAGCCTTATCTCCCGCGACTATTTGTTTCATAAATCCAATGATTATTCCGCCTCTATCCCAAAAATTTCACAGGATGCCTTGCGGTTTGTTTATATGGTGTTGCAACCTATTTTGCAGTTGTTTTCCAATGGGTTCGTGGTGGTCATTATTTTAGGTGGCATAGTTGCGCTTAATCCCATGGTGGCCTTTGTTGCTGGGTTTGTTTTGTCGGTGGCTTATGCCGGCACCTATTATTTTTTGAAAAAGCAGATGACGGCCGCGGGCGATCAGCTGACGCAGAAAACCGCCGCCACCCATAAGGTGCTCAACGAGGCATTTGTAGGTGTCAAAGAAATTAAATTGGTAGGCATTGAACAGCAGTTTATTGATAAGTTTAACCAGGTGAATCGACAGGGTATGCAATCGGCCACATTTTTAAGTTTGGCTGTGGATATTCCCCGCTATGTGATTGAAACCATTGCCCTGTCGGCTATTTTTATCAGTGCTATTTTCGCCTTGATGGCTGGTATTGAACCCTCCTCTATTTTGCCTATTCTCAGCTTATATGCGGTGGCTGGTTATAAATTGTTGCCGACCATGCAACAGGTTTACAAGGCAGTTTCTTCTATTAGTGCGCACGGTTCGGTGGCAAAGGATATCGAGTGGGAAATAGCTCAGCACAAAACAACCTCCAGCAGCGACGAACTGCTTGCCCAGCCCTCTGAGCGCCAAGGGTTGTCTGTGGAGGTTAACAATGTCTCTTATCAGTATCCCAATACCAATCAGTACGCCCTCCAAAATGTTAGTGTGCAGTTTTGTTTCGGTAAAATTAATACCATTGCTGGACATTCAGGTTCGGGTAAATCAACGCTGTTGGATATAGCCCTTGGTTTATTGCCGCCTAGCAGTGGGCAATTATTGGTGGGAGGCGAAGCTATCACCAACCATACAGCGCGCGCCTATCAGCAGCGTATAGGTTTTGTGCCACAGCACGTCTTTATTCTCAATGACACAGTCGCGCGCAATGTGGCGTTTGGTGAAGCGGCTGAGCATTTTAATGCAGAGCGCTTAACCAAAAGTTTAAAGCTGGCCGGTGCCATGGAATTTGTTAGCCGTCTGCCTGAGGGTGTTAATACAGTGTTGGGGCAGGATGGTAAATTGCTCAGCGGTGGCCAGCGGCAAAAAATCGCTATTGCCCGTTGTTTGTATCGGAACTCCGATATTTTGTTTTTGGATGAACCCACCAGCGCATTGGATATAGATGCTGAATTCGAGTTTATGCAGGTGTTGGAATCCTTAAAAGAGCGCTACCTGATTATTATTATTTCTCACCGCCCATCGGCAATTCGTTATTCTGATTTTATTTGCCTAATGAAAGACGGTGTTATAGAGGCAGCAGGTAGTTTTGACGAGCTTAAGCAGTGCAGTGATTCATTCCGAAATTTAATTGAAAAAAGCTCGATGGAGTAGTGCTTGATGACACCCTATGCCTTAAAAATTCTGTATTTTTTTAATCATCCGACAGCAGAAGATGAGCGAAAAATTGCTGGTGGAGAAATCCCTTCCGATCGACTGTATGGCATGGTGGAGCTTAAGCAGCGCGGTTGGCAGATAGATGCTTGTGACGAGCGCTTAAGTGCTTTTGAATATCGCATGAGGCCTTGGATGAGCTGGATTAACTGGGCCTGTATCAAAAAAGCTCTGCGTTTTGATGCGTGGGTCGTTAAGGATAACTTTTCGTTTATCCTTAGCATTCTGGCCCGCTTGTGCGGTAAAAAGCTGATCTATATAGACAGTTTATTTCACTATCCTAAAAGTCGTTTGCGCCGCGCATCTATTTGGCTAAACATAAGGCTGGCACCCCAAATTGGGGTGTATTCCCAGTTTCAGGCCGATTTTTGGTCCCGCACTATGTCGGTCAGCCAGGATAAATTTCGCGTCTTTAGTTATACCGTGGATCATGAATTTTATCTGCGTGGTTTTGCCAGCGCGCAGGCAAGCGTCGATAAGTCGCCTTATGTATTGGCCACAGGTAGAGATATGGGGCGGGATTTTGCCACCTTAATTGAGGCGACGGCGCGCTTAAATATTGATTTAAAACTAGTGACCTTGCCTTATTTATTGCCGAAAAATATCGGCGATTATGGCCATGTGCAGGTGTTGCAGCGCATAGCCTATGAGGAATTATTTAGTTTGTACCGACAGGCTGTCGCGGTGGCTGTGCCGCTGCGCGACAATATAGAGTATCCCTCGGGTATTCGTGCTGGCCTTGAAGCTATGTTGCTAGGGTGCCCCACTTTGTGTACCCAATCGGAAATACTCAACGAGTATTCCGCCCCCGCCGAACAAGAAATTGTGTACTGCGCGCCTCACTCAGTTGACGACATGGCGCGGGCGCTGAGGACGATCATGACCCTGTCTGATGACGAGCGGCAAAAAATGTGTCAGCGTGCGCAGGAAAAGGTCTTTAGGCGATATTCCATGGCGCAGTTTGTTGCTGAGTTGGAGCAGGTATTTCATGAAATGGCAGGTAAAGTGTCTTAATTAATTTCATGCTGTTAAACCTGTCTTAGGTGGGCGCGATGAAAACTCTGGTGATAGTGGTGGCAAGGCCTTTATGTCGTTAACAGTAAGTGTAATTATTCCCGCCTATAATTCTGCCGCTACAATCGAGCGCGCGCTGCACTCGGTGTTGGAGCAGACACTGCAGCCGTGTGAAATTATTCTAGTGGATGATGGGTCACGCGACGATACCCTAGCTTTGGTTCGTTCGAAATTTCCCCAGGTTCAGGTGCTTGCACAAGCCAACGCGGGGGCGTCTGCTGCTCGCAATCGCGGGGTTGCTAGGGCGCGGGGTGAATTAATTGCTTTTTTAGATTCCGACGACGCTTGGCATCCGCAGAAGCTACAAATGCAGGTGGCGGTATTTGAACGCTCACCACATTTGAATATAGTGTCTACGCAATGCGAATATTTTACTGAGCAAAAATGGCTGAGTGAGCAGCCACTGCACATGGCGGAATTTGAGCGTGTGGAGAGCCAAGAATTGGATTTTTATCGGGTTTTTGCCCATCCATTTTTAGCCACACCCTCTGTCATGATGCGTAAAGAATTTTTTGATGCATTGGCTGGATTTGATCAAACGCTTGAGACGGCTGAAGATGTGGATTTATGGCTGCGAGCGGCATATCACGGGCGCTACGCTTTAGTAGAGGCCCCGCTTACTGTAGTAATTGCGCAGGAAGAATCTCTCTCGACGCGAACACTGCATTCACCCTATGGCCAACACCTGGTAGTGCTCAGGCGTTTTTGTCGTGGAAAATCATTTGGCTTGAAATTTTGGTGCTGGATTTTACCTAAAACCAAAAGCGAAATTTATTGCAAATGGGGTTCCACCTTATTAGTGATCCATCGGCCTTTGGAGGCTTGGTATAAATTGTCGTGCTCTTTGTTGTGCATGCCCACGGCGAGAGGTTTTTTTCTTTGGCTTAAGGCCTTAGTCCGCGTTGTGGTGCCGCCGGTTAAATCCTAAGATTGTTAGTTAAGGGCACCTCCGGAAATTCAGTTTTCGTGATGATCGCGGTGTGTTTTCGCGCGGAAAGAGCAAGTTTATGCAGTATAAATAACCGATTGAGCACGAAAATAACAAAGCGAGGGTGCTAGAAGTGGATTTCTGGAGGTGCCCTTAAGTGCTTCTGTAAATATATTAGCCCGCTTAGGGGTTGCTGTATTCGTATCACACTTATTCACTCAGCTATAAAATTCAGATTTTTTTAGCATTTTTAATGCGAGAATATTATGTGTCTGCGCCGAGGTGTGGAGATTGTGGCCAGCAAAAAATTTGAGCGCGCAAATTGATTTTGGCCCGTGAATGTCATTTTTTGGGTGCTTTGTGTGGGGTAATTTATAACGCCTGAGTGATTTTTTGGATTAATTTAGTTTTATTCAGTCTAAAGAATGCAAGCCTGTTAATGTTTGCATGTGCATGGATTGATGGTCGCCTCACTTGTCGGGGTGTGCCATGTTTCTCTACCACCACTCAATACTGAGGATAAGCTGGTGGTTTTGATTGTTAGATCACATTTGCAATGCGCGAGAATTCGTGATAATTGAACTATTTGGTGCGCAGGCTGAAGCCTGGGCTATGGTTACCAATAAGTACACACAATGAGGTTTTGGGTATGAAATGTTTGAAGGTTCTTGCGGCAGGCCTAGCTGTAGCTTGTTGGAATAATTCGGCGCTGGCTTGGCGTTTGGACTTAAATTTTAACAATGGAGAAGTGGGCAAGGCGGCTGACCGCTCACCTGCTGTGTTTGGTTCTGCAGGTGGTGTCTTGTACACCACTGCAAAATCCTTCGAAGGTGGCAAGGGTGTTGAAATGAACATCACTGCAGGCGATACAGGCTTTGGTATTTGGGGCGGCATTATTGGCCACCCGACCGCACTCAAAAAAGGCGACCAAATTTGGTTTCGTGTGCGGACCTACTGGCCATCAGGATTTAACTACGACTCTACTGGTGAGGGTGGCCACCTTAAGTTCCTTCGCATCCATACCCAGTCGGCCGGTGGGGAAAATGAGGGTTATAACGACTGGTATATGAACCCCCGGGGCACTGATATTTCCCACAAATTCATCTTTGAAGGCGAGCAGATGTGGTATGACATGGTGCCTACCGCCTATCAACCCCAGTACGACGTTTGGGAAAGCTATGAATTCTATGTCAAATTAGATGATGTGCCCGTTTCCAAGGGCGGCCAAGGCCGAGTACGCGCCTGGAAAAATGGCAAATTGTTAGCCGATATCACCAACCGCAAAACGCTGGTGTCGCCCACCTCTGTATCCGATCGTACCCATATCTTTACCTATTGGAATGGCGGCTCGCCAAAGACGCAAAAAATGTATGTTGATGATGTGGTATTGACCTCCGATCAACCCACGCATAAGGATGCGAATGGCTTTTATTGTGTAGGTACTGAAGAGACGGCAACCGGGCAACAGTTACCAGCGCCAGGAGGCACCACCACGGCACCACCACCGGCACAGCCTGAAATGGCACCGCCGCAAAACCTCAAGGCGACGAAAACGAGCATTTAACTACACTACTGCGGCGCCATCAGGCGCCGTTTTAGTTTTGATGAATGAGTTTTTGAGCCGTATGTAACGAGTTCTGCCACTCCTGCAGCAGTAGTGTGTGCAGTTGTTCCACCTGCTGAATGTAATCCGTTTTGTTGGAGAGTACCTGTTCTATGCAGCGGGCTATGCTTGCGGCTGTATTGTCGCAATAGGTGCCTCCGATGCGAAAATAGTCCTGTGTTGCTTGGTTATTGGATAACACAAACGGTTTATTAAAGCTCACGGCTTCGTACGCACCGCACACTAAGCAGTGGTCGCGTGTGGTGAGGTCGAGCACTAGGTCGCAGGCATTAAGCAGGCTTAAATATTCTGGCTCGGGTAGGTAACCCGTCAATTTAATATTCGCTGGTAGCGGTTTGCCGTATTGTTGCTCGCGCCCCTTGCTCTTACCTGTGACATAAAAAGTTATAGCGGGTAATGCTTCTGCCGCCTTAAACACTTCTAAAAAGGGTTCATCTGCCGCCCAGGAGCAGATGAAAATGACCGAATTAGCCAAGGGTTCTTTTGCCGCGGGTGCGTGTAGTGTCGGCAATGGGTCCGGTAGCACTAAGGGACGGCCTTGTTTAGCTTCAATAATTTTTGCCATACCCGTATTGGTGACTATGGTGTACGCCGTATTTCGAATGATTAGGTCTGCAATTTTTTGTAACCAGAAACTATCGCCTTCTTTGGGGAAAACCCCTGCATTATGAGCATCTATCACCAAGCGGTAGCGCAAGACTGGCCGCAACACTACGCAGAGTAAACTCAGTATGATGGACGGGTTCTGCGCTATAACGACTTGATTGCGCCACTGCCACAGCAGGCAGAGCGTTTTGCCGAGCGAAAGCGCGTAACGCTGCACACGACGTGCGTGCGGATAATCCAGTTGCACCAAATGCGCATTTAAGTGTGCACTGAGGGAGCGGTTGCGGGTGTGATTTTCCCAGGAAATCCAGAGAAGAGGGGCTTGTGTGCTCATGTGGGCGCGGGCTGTTTTATTTGGGAATTGTGTAGGTCCTGCTTGGCTTTTTGGTTGATATTAAATAATGCCGATATAAAAGCCAGGTGGATCCAAAAAAATGGGTAATAGGTAATGGTTACGAACTGGCCCGCAATAAAATAACCAATCACACCCATGGCGAGCCCATAGCCTATGTGTTGTACTGCAGGCACCACCGCTTTGCATTTAAGCGGTGTGAAGATACAAAAGAAAAACATCATTAAAAATGCTACGAGCGCAGGGTAGCCTGCATCCGTACCTATTTGCACCATTATGTTGTGGGGTAATTGAGCGTGTGGGTAGAGTAGATCATAGGAATAATAATCGTTGTAATAGGGCACAAAGTTAAAATAGCCGACGCCAAGAAACGGGTTTTCCTGGATCATGGTGTAGCCGTGTTTCCAATACAGCAGCCTTTGTTGTGAGGTGCGGTCATCCCCAGCGGTGGTGAAGCGGTCTTTTTGCTCCTGGGGCAGTAAAAAAATAAGTGCATTGACTAATAGTGCAATACCAATCAATGGTTTGATTTTAAAAAGGCTTTTTCTGAACATTAAAACCAATTGCCCGGCCAAGGCGATTTGTGAGCCGCGACTGCTGGCGCCTAAAACGGTTAGGATGGGGGCCACCCAGAGAATATTCAGAAGGATTTTTTCCCAGGTGGGCACTTGGGTACGGAAATAACTAAAGGCGTAATAGGACAGCGGAAATAACATCACCATGAGTACCGCCAACTCGCCGGAGTTATGGAAATAACCATTTGGCCCCATAAGCCCCCAGCTGGTGAAACCAAAGCCGCGCATCACCCAGGATTTAGCGGTGCCAAAGGCAATTTTGCCCGCCGCAAGCATATAAATCATGATGGTGATGTAAAAGCGCCGCTCGGTATTGATGATGTTAATCATCAAAAAATAAATTACAAACCAACCAAAAAAATCCATGAAATGGTAGGTGGCATAATCGCGGTTATAGGCGGTGAGAGTAGATAGTTGTATCCACAAAAAGTAAAAGATTAACCATTTATTGGCAGGGGATGATGTCCAGCGCACCGAGGGATCGGCAATGGCACCAGCCAAACTGCCCAACAATAAAAGTTGGGCGTAGGGTAAAACATCAATTTCAGGAAATATGCCTTGGGGGCGGACAAACTCAAAAAAAAGATAGCCGCAGATCATCCAAAAGGAATAGTGCTCCTGCTTGATGTAGGCCCATATTTTTTTAAATTTAAAGGCGTAGAACTCTTCAAGAGTTACATCGATTTTCTTCATGAGCCCAAATGGCCTTTTGCAATAAACCTTCGGTTGCCGCCACGACATTTTCCTCGCAGCGGGTAAAAAAGCTTGGGCTGCTATTAAAGGGATCGTGTAAGTAAGTGAGCGGCGGGCGGCAGAATAACCCGAGCAATGTGGTGGGCACCTGCGGGCCGAGTACGCGAGCCATTTTAGGTAGATGGCGCGGTTCCATCCCGATTAATAAATCGCCCGGTTCATACACGTAGGCGGCTATGTTGCGCGTGCGGTGGGCGCTCAAATCCAGCCCCCGTTGTTTGGCAAAGGCTATGGCGCGCGGGTCGGCGGGGTGATTATTGGTGCAGCTCAAACCATAGGAGGCACAGCGCACACCCTGGCTTTGGGCGATCAGTTCGGCCACTGGGCTGCGGCAAATATTGCCTTCGCAGATAAAAATAAGGCGCCGAATAGACTGGAAATTAATATTCGACAGCCGATCATAATGGCCGAAATACCACAGCAGTTGGTGCTTGGCAAAGCGCATCAGGCCCTTTTTGGAGCCGAAATTGTTTTTGATTCCTCGGCTAAATCGAGTCATCACGGTTTGCCCCAGTCGTTGGCTGCTGAAGGTAAGGGGTATAAAGATGCGAGTAGCGTTTGAGCATGGCGCTTATGGAAAATCGCTCCTGTACGGTTAATTGTGCCTGTTCGGCTAGGGAGGCCCGCAGTTGGGCATCCTCTAAGGTTTGAATGAGGGCGCCGGCCAATTCTGCCGGATTGCTTTTAGCCACGAGTACGCCATCTACTTCCGGGGTAAGTATCTCCTCCGGCCCGCCGCAGCGGGTGGCAACCACGGGCAGGCCACTGGCCATGGCTTCCAAGGTGGCGATACTGAATCCCTCGCTGATGGAGCTTAGTACGAAGACGTCGATATCGGCTAAAAACCCCGGCGTGTTATCCAAAAAGCCGACGAAGTGCAGATGAGCGCTGAGGTTCAATTCGCCGACTAGGCGGTTAAGCTCATCCATTAGGTCCTTTTTCGGGTGGCCCGCGATCACAAAATGCACATCGTTGTGGGATTGCAGCACCTGTTGGGCAGCGCGGATTAAATTGGCGTAATCCTTCGCTGGGCGGATATTGCCTATAGCGCCGATTAAGCGCGTATCCGGCGGTAGATTCAATTGGCGGCGAATATCAATAGCCGTCGCGTTTTTATAGCGCTCGGGGTCTATGCCGTTATAAATGGTTTTAATTGCGTCGAGGGCAAAGAGCTTGCGGCCTGCGATGTAGCGGCGTAAATCGTCACTCACACACACAAGCTGATTGACACCCCATTTCATCAACCGGTTTTTTAGGCCGATAAACCGCTCCTGGGGGTTAACATCCACCTGGCCATGTAAGGTGGCGATCAATGGAATACCCAACAGCAGGGTTAAAATGGAAAAGGTGAGGGTGGAGCCGAGTAAATTAGCCTGTACCAAGCGCACATTTTGCTGCTGAAGGAGTTTTAACACTTGCCAATAATAGGGCAGTGACAAAAAACCGTAGGGCTTGAGCACAAAGTAACGTATGCCCCGTTTAATTAATTGCTGCTCCACCCAACCTGGGCCTTTAATTAAAGCAATGTTTTGATGCTGGGCGATTGTCAAATACTGAACAAGGTCTAAAAAAACCGTTTCAGCTCCACCGGGCCCCGTGGTGTCTATAGCGTGAAGAATGCTCGGTGAGGTGGCTGGCATAGGGTGGGCGCGGTAACAAAAGTGCGCCAATGTACTATAAACAGCAATGCACTTACCACAGGTTGGGCTATGCCCGTACAATGCCGCCACCTGACTCTGAGCCGACACTATGGCAGATATTTCGATACTGGTACTCGATGGCGCACAACGCAGCGCACTGGCGGTTACGCGCTCCTTGGGATGCCTTGAGTGGGTGCGGGTGACGACCGCTGAGCAAGGGGGCTTTAATCTCGCCGGAGCCTCTCGTTTTAGTCAAGAAGCCCTGGAATATCCGTGCCCACAGACTCAACCGGGGGCATTTATTGCGTGGATAAAACAGATTATTGCCGAGCGCCGGTTTGACTGGGTATTTCCGGTGACCGAGATCACCAGCCAGTTATTATTAATGCATCAGGAACAAATTCCCCATTTGCGTTTACCCTTTGCGCACCTGGCTCAGGTGGCTGCGCTGGCCGATAAAGGCAAGTTGACCCAGATGGCGCAGCAATTGGGAGTACCCGTACCGGCATCGCAGTTTTACGCCGATGCCACCGGCTTAAATCCACAGCAATTGAATTTTCCTTTGGTTGTTAAGCCTTGTTTATCAAAAATATTTGCCGAAGATCACTGGATTTCCACCAGTGTTTTTGTCGCTCACGACGCTGCACAATTAACGGCGGAGTTACACAGGCGGCCCTATTTAAATCAGCATTCTTTTATGCTGCAAGAATTTATTCCCGGCGCTGGTGCGGGTGTGTTTGCGCTGTATAACCAGGGCCAGGCGGTGGCGTTTTTCGCTCACAAACGTCTGCGAGAAAAACCGCCGGAAGGCGGTATTAGTGTGCTTAGCGCAAGTGCTGCCGTGACGCCTCAGCTCGAGGCCTACGCCCGCAAACTGTTGGATGCCGTGCATTGGCACGGTGTGGCCATGGTGGAATTTCGCGAAACCCCGCAGGGTGAATTTTATTTAATGGAAGTTAACACGCGGTTTTGGGGCTCGTTGCAATTGGCCATCGACAGTGGGGTGGATTTCCCCGCTTTGTTGCTGCGCGCCTGTATGGGCGAACCCATGCCTGCGCAGGTGCCCTATAAAATTGGGCAAAAACTGCGTTGGTTATTGGGTGATGTGGATAGTTTATATATTTATTTAAAACGCCCTCATAGTATTAAGGCTAAGGCGTTGCGCGTGCTCGCGTTTTTAACGCCCTGTTTTACTGGTCTGCGTTATGAAGTGAACCGCTGGGGAGATTTGGGGCCTGCTTGGCGAGAATTAAAATATTACTTCATCGGGCGCTAACAACATCAAATGCGCCCTTAATATATGCAAGCGTATTGCTGAGTTAACAGTAATGGACGTTTTAATTTAAAGAGTCGATATCACCCTGGTGGATTTTAGTGCTGGCTTAATAACGTTTAGGATGCTCTGATTAACAGCTTCTTGAAATACTACCTTGCTAGGTCTTGCGGCGTTAAATTTGGCGAAAAATCCTGATTTGCTAGGTGTAAACTCCGGTTTTTTCGCCAAATGTGCCTTGCCATACCGTCACCGCCAACGTATTTCAACAAGCTGTTAATTCCAAGTTTTGACTTTTTTCAAAAGCAACCGAGTACCCCCTGGAGCTTCGGCGCGGGCTCCATGCCCGCGACGGTTTTGAGAAAAGTCAAAACCCGGAATTAATCAAAGGCTCCTGCATTGTTCTCCTTTCTGCATCCTTGCGGTCGTCCTGCTAAAGGTGGTGCAGATGCGCGGAACTGCTTGTTTTACAGGGGCTTGCGGCCAGTGCGACATAGGTGTCGTACTTATTAACTCGGCACTAAATGTCCCCGGGTTAATATATGCTCTGAAAACTGTTGGTTGTGCAGGTTTTGGCAGGCGGTGTGGGCTTTGGTTGTGGCGCGAATCACAGCTCAATTCAAGCGGCGGTGCAATCAATGCATTCGATTTAGGTGGCAGGTATGAGCGACATAAGTATTTCAGTGATCGTGTGCACACGAAATCGCGCTCAATGGCTGCGCGCGTGCTTGCACTCGTTTGAGCATATAAATACCGGTATCGCTTGGGAATTAATAGTGGTGGATAACGGATCCTCTGATCAGACTCAGGCGGTGATCCAGCAATGTGCAGCGGCTACATCTATCGAGTTGGTCTGTGGGTATGAGCCGCGCGAGGGAGTGAGTTTTGCGCGTAATAAGGGGATTGAACTTGCGCGCGGCCCATTTATCGCGTTTACAGATGATGATTGTTATCCGCGTCAGGATTATATCGACAGTTTATTTGCGCGACTGAGCGGCGATTCTGAGCTGGGTTTTGTTGGTGGCCGTGTACTGTTGTTTGATCCAGAAGATTATCCTGTCACTATCCAAACACATAATGCGCTTGTGCAGTTAAATCCGGGTGAATTTTTATATGCGGGTTTTATTCATGGGGCTAATTTTGCGTTTCGCCAATCAGCGTTGGTGCAAGCTCGCGGTTTTGATGTGCGCTTGGGAACGGGTACGCGATTTCCCAGTGAGGATGTTGATATTTTGGCGGAACTCCTGCGTTTGGGATGGCGTGGTCAATACGATCCGGCCATTGTGGTGTATCACCACCATCGCCGCCGCAGTCAAGCTCAAATCGATCATTTGGTTTTAGGTTATGATTGGGGGCGGGGTGCTTATTTTGCCAAGCATATTTTAAGGCCTGTACATAGGTTGTTATTTTTAAGGCAGTGGGCGCGCAATATTCGCTGGCAACCGGCGCGCACCTCCCGGCGTGAAATTCAAGCGGCACTGGTCTTTTGGTGGTGTCTATTGACGAAATAATTAAGCGGGAATTATGAATAAACCCAACTCAATTGATCTGAGCCATTTATGGACAGAAGGCTGGCTTGTTGTGCCTCAGGCATTTGCGCAGGCAGCAGCCTTAGCAACCTGTGCGGCAAATCTGTTAACCCAGTATCGCCCAGCCAGTATCGGCCGAGACCAAACTGCCCAGCGCGCCGCCCAGGTGCGCTCTGATAAAATTGTGTGGGTAGGTGAACAGCCTGATGCAGCCGTGGCTGAGTATTTGCGTTTTATGGAGCAGATACGCCATGCCGTTAATGAGCGCTGTTTTTTAGGTTTATTTGATTTTGAATGTCATTTCGCGCGTTTTGATGTCGGTGATTTTTACACCACCCACCTTGATGCTTTTGCCGATAAACACAACCCCAAAGGCAACCGCAAACTCTCCTCAGTATTGTATTTAAATGAAAACTGGCGGGCGGAATTCGGTGGTGAATTGGTCTTGTATAAACCAGGTACCGAGCAGGAAATTACCCGTGTAATGCCGGAGCTTGGTACCCTGGTGTTATTTTTTAGCGAAGAATTTCCCCATGAGGTATTGGCGGCTAACTGTGAGCGCTTCAGTTTAACGGGCTGGTTTAGGACGCGGCCAGACACCCTTTAGGCTGTGTAGGTTATGAAGGGTTTTATTAACCCTGCAGCGTTAATTTGACGAAGCAACCCTCATTTGCCGAGTGTTAATTCCTTTTTTTTCGTCAAATTTGCCTTGCCAAACGTCGCCGCCAAACTATTCCAACAGCGGATAAGTGTTTTACATCCGCTCTAATACATCAATGCCCAGCAAATTAAGCCCAGTTTGAATGGTGCTTGCCACTTTGTGGCTCAACAGTAAACGGCTTGTTTTTAAATCGCTGGGCACATCGCTTTTTAATATGGGGCAGGCCTCGTAAAAACTCATAAATAGGCTGGCCAAGTCGTAGAGGTAGGTGCACAGGCTGTGGGGCATGGCATCTTGGGCAACCTGTTCAACCGTATCACTAAACTGCAGTAATTTAAGGGCCAGCGCTTTTTCTTGCGGGGCTTCTAGGCGAATCTCAGCATCACTTCCACTATCGATTGCCAATTCCTGAGCTTTGCGCTCAATACTTCGGATGCGTGTATAAGCGTATTGCAGATAAGGCCCGGTGTTGCCTTCAAAACTCAGCATGCTGTCCCAATTAAACACATAATCCAGCGTGCGGGTTTTGCTTAAATCGGCGTATTTTACCGCGCCTATGCCCACGGTTTTGGCAACGCGTGTTTGCTCTTCGGCGGTTAACTGAGGGTTTTTTTCTTGCACTGCGGCCAGTGCACGCTCGGTGGCTTCCTGTAATAAATCTGCCAATTTAACGGTGCCGCCGGTGCGGGTTTTAAAGGGTTTACCGTCGTCCCCCATCATGGTGCCAAAGGGGTGGTGTTCTAAGTGAACCGCTTCGGGCACTAGGCCTGCTTTTTTGCTGAGGGTAAATACTTGCTGCATATGCAGGCTTTGGCGCGCGTCAATAAAATACAGAATACGCTCGGCGTTTAGGTGTTGTGCGCGGTATTGCAGAGCGGCTAAATCCGTTGTGGCATATAAAAAACCGCCGTCTTTTTTCTGCACGATTACCGGTGATGGGTTGCCTTTTTTATCGGCCAATTCGGTCAAAAACACAACTTTGGCGCCTTCATCGTTTACGGCTAGGCCCTGTTGCTCTAAGTTGGCAACCAGCGGGGCTAAATAATCGTTGTATGCACTTTCACCTTGGGTGTGGCTGGCGTTTAGAGAGACGGCTAGCAACTCATAAATTTCTTCGCTGTGTTTAAGTGAAACGGCGCGAAAGGATTGCCAAAGATTTAATAAATGAGTATCGCCCGATTGCAAGCGCACTACATAGTCGCGAGCTTTATCGGCAAATGCGCTGTCTTCGTCAAAATGTTTTTTAGCTTGTTGGTAAAAAATTTCCAAATCTTTGAGTGCAAATTCAGCCTGTTCGCCGCTGCTCATTTGGTTTTCTAACTCCGCGAGCAACATGCCAAATTGGGTGCCCCAGTCGCCGACATGGTTTTGGCGAATGACCTTATGGCCTAAATATTCCAGCACGCGCACAACTGCATCGCCAATAATGGTGGAGCGCAAATGGCCGACGTGCATTTCTTTAGCGAGATTTGGCCCTGAATAATCCACTACTATGGTGTGTGTGGGTTGCAGCTTTTGCGCTTGGCTCGGGTTAAACTCCGCGAGGCTCTTCGCCAATAGGCCATAATTAAGATGCAAATTAATAAAGCCTGGCCCGGCCACCTCGGCGGTTTGAATTAGACCGCTGGTATCTAGGGCTTCGCAAATTTTTTGCGCAAGCTCCCGCGGATTTTGCCCTGCGCGTTTGGCGGCGGCCATGGCACCATTGGCTTGGTAATCGCCGAAGCTGGGGTTTTTACTCGGTGCGATGTTGGCTTCGCAAGGGGCGGCAACACCTGCTTGTGACATGGCGTGGGAGACGAGTTGGGCGAGGGCGTGACGCAGGCTCATAACAATTAACTAACCAGAAAATAGGGTGGGCGATTGTAACCTCCAAAGCCGCAGATGCAAGCTGCGCCCGGTGGTAACCACACTTTAGAAGCAGGCAAGGCCTTTGAGGATTTGCCCCTATTTAAAAATTAAAATTACGGAGTGAACAGATGGGCAGTGTACATACAGAAGTATCCGATGGGGCCATGGTGATTCGCTGGAGCAATCCTGCGGCTAAAAATGCCCTTAACCTCGCCATGTATCAGCAGCTGGATGAGGCCTTACAGCAGGCTCAGCAGAGTGATTCCATCAAAGCTTGTGTGCTGTTGGGTGGGCAGGGGGATTTTTGTAGCGGCAATGATTTAGCCGAATTTATACAGGCCCAAGGCCTAACCGGTGCAGAATTTTTTCAACCGCTGCTGGCGTTTATGCGCACCTTGGCTGGCTTTAACAAACCCCTCTTAGCCGCGGTTGAGGGCTGGGCTGTGGGCATTGGCGCTACCCTTTTACTGCATTGCGATAGCGTGATTGCTGCACCTGGCGCGCAGTTTCAATTGCCCTTTACCCGCCTGGGGCTGTGTTGTGAATGCGGCGCGAGCCTTTTATTGCCCCTGCGTATAGGCCAGGGCCGGGCGGCGGATTGGCTGTTGCGCGCAGAGCCGATTGCCGCCAGCGAAGCTCTGGCGGCCGGTTTTATTAACCGCATCGAGGCGGACCCTGCGGCCGCACTGCGCGCCCAGGCTCAGGCCCTTACCGAGCGCCCTTTAAGTGCGCTCAAAGCACACCGTGCTTTACTTAAAGCACCCTGGCAAGGGGCGCTGCAAGACGCTATGCAGCGTGAAGAAACAACTTTTTTTGCATTGCTGAAGGGGCCTGAATTTCGCGCCATACTTGCAAGCATGAGCGCTAAATGGCGCGGTTAAATCCTAGGAGGCTTAATGATTCAATTTGATTTTAGCGGCCAGCGCGTTTTAGTGGTGGGCGGCACCAGTGGGATTAATCGCGGCATAGCCCGCGCATTTGCCGAGCAGGGCGCCCATGTGGCGGTGGTGAGTCGCAGCGAGGAAAAAGTGCAGGATACCCTGGCGGAGTTATCCCAATACGGCACTGAAGTGGCGGGTTTCACCGCCGATGTGCGCGATTATCCAGCCTTAGCCGAGGGCGTTAAAGAATTGGCCGAGGCTTGGGGCTCATTGCATCTGGTAGTGTCTGGGGCGGCGGGGAATTTCCCCGCCCTGGGCGCACAGATGTCGCCTAATGCCTTTGCCTCAGTGGTGAATATCGACCTACTGGGCACCTACCATGTGATGCGTGCGGTCTACCCCTATTTGCATAGGCCCGGCGCCTGTGTGTTGAATATTTCCGCCCCGCAAGCTCAGGTACCGATGATCGCTCAGGCCCACGTCTGCGCCGCCAAAGCCGGTGTGGAAATGCTCACGCGCAGCCTTGCCTGCGAGTGGGGCAGCGAGGGTTTGCGGGTGAATGCAATTATTCCCGGCCCCATTGCCGATACCGAGGGTATGGCGCGCCTGGCGCCCACGCCAGAGCTCATGGCCGCCTGCGCGCAATCGGTGCCCATGGGGCGGTTGGGCACCGCGCAGGACATAGCCAATGCCTGCCTGATGCTGGCCTCGCCTTTGGCAGGTTTTATCACTGGCGCCATAGTACCGGTGGATGGCGGCTGGTTGCAGGGTGGGGCGGCCCATGTGGCCAGCCATTTTGGCAGCCTGATTAATGCTAAGTGACTCAGGTCATTTAGCGCACCTGTTGTTTTTGCGTACACTGCGCGCTTTTTTCACGGAATACCTATGACACAGTCATCCAGTTGCGCGCCTGATGCTAGCGCCACAGCCACCCAGCTGATTTTAAAATTCAGCTGTAACGACCAGCCAGGCATAGTCGCCTCGGTGGCCAGTTTGTTTTCTTTGCAGGGCTTTAATATTCGCGAGTCCTCACAATTTGAAGATGTGTACACCTCACGTTTTTTTATGCGCACGGTGCTGGAATCCGTGGAAGGACCCAAAAATATCGCCGCCCTGCGCGCCACCTTCAGCGCCATCGCCGACCGCTACGGCATGACCTGGGAATTACACGACGGCAGCTACCGGCCCAAATTATTAATTGCGGTTTCCCAGTGGGGGCACTGCTTAAATCACTTATTAAACAGTGCCAAACAAGGCGCCTTGCCAGTGGATATTGTCGGAGTAGTCTCCAACCACAACGACATGCGCGATTTGGCCCAGTGGTACGCTGTGCCTTACCACTATTTACCGGTGACACCTCAAACCAAGGCTGAGCAGGAAGCGCAAATACTGAATTTAATGCATTCCAGTGGCGCAGACTTTTTAGCCCTTGCTCGGTATATGCAAATTCTCTCCGATGATTTATGCCGCGCCTTGGCGGGCCGTGCCATTAATATTCACCACTCTTTTTTGCCGGGGTTTAAAGGCGCTAAGCCGTACCACCAAGCCTATGATCGCGGCGTTAAATTAATTGGCGCCACTGCCCATTATGTAACGGCAGATTTAGACGAAGGGCCGATTATTGAGCAGGAAGTGGAGCGCGTAACCCATGCCCTCACGCCGGAACAATTAGTGGAAATTGGCCGCGATATTGAAGCGGTGGTGCTGGCTCGCGCGGTGCGCTGGCACGCGGAGCACCGGGTGATTTTAAATGGCCAAAAAACGGTAGTGTTTGCGCGTTAAGTGGCGAGTGAGCACATTCTGTAGCCCGGATGAAGCGCAGCGAAATCCGGGGTGGGTTGCACTTCGCAATAATCCCTACCACTGCATTTGCTGGCTAGGCTTCTAAGGTGCGCTACTTGTCGTTGAGCATCCTCAAAAGGCGGGCGGTGGTAAAATTACCACCGCTAAAAACTCGCGAGGCGTTGCTTAATCGCGGAAATTCGTAAATTGAAACGGCTGGCCTAAATCGGCAGTGCGTACCAGGGCCATGGTTTCTTGTAAATCATCGCGGCTTTTACCGGTCACGCGCACCTGATCGCCCTGAATCGCCGCTTGCACTTTTATTTTGCTGTCTTTAATTAATTTGACGATTTTTTTCGCGACTTCCGTTTCTACCCCTTGTTTAAAGGTGATTTTTTGGCTGAAGGTTTTGCCTGAATGCACCGCCTTGCCGATTTCCATAGCGCTGGTGTCTACATTGCGCTTGACTAATTTGTTGCGCAGAATATCCACCATTTGTTGCAGCTGGAAATCCGCTTCAGCGCTAAGCGTGGTTTCATCTTTGGTCCATTTAAAACTCGCCTCAACACCGCGAAAGTCAAAACGAGTATCCAGCTCACGGCTGGCAATATCCACAGCGTTGCGCACTTCTTCAGCATTAATTTCCGAAACAATATCAAACGAAGGCATGGTACATTCCCCATAAGATTAAAAACCGGCAGTGTACACCAGCCCACTTAAACTCCCAACATCAGGTTATCTGCATGAATGCCAAACTTGAAATGCGCACCTTTCTCTGGTCGCTCCTGGTTATTTCCCTGGGCTTCCTCTGGATGATTAGGCCGTTTTTAGCGCCGATTTTTTGGGCCTGTGCCCTGGCGATTATTTATTACCCTTTGCATACGCGCCTGCTCTCACGTATTCCCAACCGGCCTAACACGGCAGCTTTTATTAGCCTGTGTGTATGTGTGATGGTGATTATTTTGCCAGTGGTGTTAATTGTGGCGCAGGTGGTAAGCCAGGCTGCAGAAGCCTACACCCATATTGAGAAAGGCGCCTTTGACCCAGGCCAATACTTGGAGCGAATCAATTCACTGTTTCCTCAGGCGCAACACCTATTAAAAAAACTCGGTTTGGATATTAATAATTTGAAAAAAACCGCTATGGACGCCGCTATGGTGGGCGGCCGATTTGCTGCCGAACACGCTCTGAATATAGGCCAAAACGCCGCTGGTATTCTGTTGGATTTTTCGCTTATGTTGTATTTAAGTTTTTTTATGTTGCGCGATGGCAATCAATTGCTGGAATTATTAGTGCGCGCACTGCCGCTGGGTGATGCCCGCGAGCGTAAATTATTCGCCCTGTTCGGCGAAGTCACCCGCGCCACAGTTAAGGGTAATTTGGTGATCGCCTGTGTGCAGGGCGCATTGGGCGGTTTAATTTTATTGATATTGGGTATGCCAGGGGTTTTATTGTGGGCGGTATTGATGGCCTTTGCCTCCCTGATCCCCGCCGTAGGCCCTGCCCTCATTTGGGCGCCTATTGCGCTGTATTGGCTGGCCACTGGGCAATATTGGCAGGCCGGTATGTTAACCGCTTTTAGTGTCTTAGTAATTGGTATGGTGGATAATTTATTGCGGCCCATTTTAGTGGGGCGCGACACCAAAATGCCTGACTACATAGTGCTCCTATCCACCCTCGGCGGGATTGCATTGTTTGGCATTAATGGCGTTGTAGTAGGGCCTTTGGTGGCGGCTTTATTTATGGCGTTTTGGGGGATTTTTATGGCGGAGATTCATGTGAGCGGGGATGCGTTAATTGCGCCTGTGAATACTTTGGAGTCTGATGAGGAAACGCTCAATAATTCGTAGATGTGAAGTATGGATGCGCGATAAGTCTTGTGTGAGCGAAATTAATACTTTGCACTAGGTGCTTGGAGTGTGCTCCGCACCGCTTGTCGGTGAAGAATCATCGGAATAGGTTCGCGCTCGGCCAGTGCTTTTTAGGTTGAGCCTGGTTCAGAGGCGAATAGCTGGCTTTTCATCGATTGAGTGAGCCATTTACCGTGCAGTTTGATCACAAATTTTAATTGTGAGTTACTGCGATAGCATACGCAGCACTGCGCCAACCTAAGGTGCGCGGGCGCTAGCCAAACGGAGTTCTCGAGTAAATGGTTTCATTATCGAGCTAGACTTTTGCCAGCGGGGATTCAGTAGGGTTGAAGCGGTTGCCGGGTTATAGTTCTTGCAGCTGCGACTATGAAGAATAGTGGTTTAGTGGAGATTTAAGAGTGAATATTAAAGTTGGTTTGGCCATTGTTTTTCTTGTGGCGAATTTAGTTGGATGCGGAAATAAAAAGTCCTCAAGCGGAGCTGGCCCTTCTGATGATCATGCAACTCCCCTTCCGAACTTCAGTGTTACTCTTGAGGGTATGGTTGATGCTGGTGGAGTTAAGCCAAATGTCGATATTCTGTTCGAGATTGGAGATTTAGTTTTTAAAACAAAAACTGGCGTGGATGGTAACTATGTTCAGAAGTTAGAAGTAGATGAGGCTCATGCCGCTATCCCGATCAAAATTACGGCCAATATAGATCCGGGGCGACCCAAAGTGGTTCTGCTAACGATTCTGAATTCAGTTGGGTTTATAGCGGAGCAAGCTGGTGCCGATAAAATTCTAACTGTGGATGAAAATCCGATGGTGAATCTTTCGTTTTACACCACGGCCACGTTTGGTCAGCTGCCTGCCGTTGATAGGTTTGGTGTTGAGCGGAGATTGGATACTGACGAACAGCTGCGTACAGCCTTGACTCGTTTGGAGCTGGAAAAAACTCTACGAATTGCCACAGTTTTGTATCTTTCTTTCAATGGGTGGGGTTTTGAAGTTCCATTGATTGATAATACGCTCCACTTTGCAAGTGATGGCGACGACTCGGCCTATGAGCTTGCATTTAATCGAGACCCTGTGACTGTCAATCAGTTAAAAAATGAATTTGGGAAAAAGTACAAGATTTGGTCTGCCCCTAAAGCCCCCTCAGGGGAATATATAGTTTACTTTTTAAATGGATCTTACGATTACAAGATTGTGTTCCATTCGGATTTTACCGGTGTGTTCGGTCAGGACTTAAAATTCAGATGGAAAATGTCAGATGCTAACTCTGCTCCAGGAATTGATTTAGATTTTGATTTTGACGACGATCCCTTGCCGGATGAGAAGGAAATGCTTTTGAAGCAAAGCGGAGTCAAATCGGCACAAATATTATTTGCCAATGATTATGTAAGCTCTAAGCGGGGGCAATTACTTTTCTACTCAGTTGCATCCGCGCAGCGCCAAGATGTATCTGTATCCATTGCAAAGCAAGTGTTTGGCCCCTATGGAAACGACATAACGGATTGCTATATTTACCCCATTTCTCAAATCGCACCGTTGGTACCCCCTAATCTAGTTGGAAAGTGGATGCAACATGGCGAAAGTCGAGAGCTGCTTGGGTTGAGCTTTCAAATGGATAACCAAGTGCAGATTGAAAGATTTGTCAATCATTCAGGCTTCATTGTGACAGATGGAGCTGCGGTACATACTTCGCGACAAGCTAGCTGGTCTATTGCAGACAATAAATTAGTATTCACTTCTGTCGGAGGAATTGAAACATACTGGATCTTGGAAGATTTAGGGTTCGGGTATTCTTATCTTAAACAGACGGAAGAGATATTTAATCAGGATGGAGTGACGCAAAAACGTTTTACGATTGATAAAGGGCTATTGGTAAAACAGCAAGAAAATTTAGCTTTTAAGAAAGAGGATTTCGCTGGTATATGGTTAAGCGAAAACGACATATGGGTGATGAACGGTTCGGGTAGCCAGTATGTGAATTTTGGCTACTTCTGGCAGGCATGGAACTTTGACGATTCTGAGAATATGTGGTTTAGACTAGGTTACGATGGAATTGGAATTTTTGATAATTCGTGCCGCGTTGAAAGCGTTGATGTGACGCATTGCGAACTGGCGAGTAAAGAGATATTTTTACCCATTGCAGTGTATGGAAACACCTATTTCTATCTGGCTAAGAGCACACCCTATGCAACTCGTGAGCATCCGATATTCATAGGTGGGGCAAGCGTTCCAGCTGGGGCTGAGGGCGAGGCTAGCTACTCATTTGTTCGAGCGGAGAAGAATCCCAAGATTAAATATTTTGGTCGCTGGATAGAGTCTGGGTACCCTACAACTTTTTATCAGATCAGTTCTAATGGGCAAAACGTTTGGACTTTTGCTAATGGAGTTTTAACAGTGGATGACTTAGAGGTTAAATACAGGTTTGAAAACCACGATCTTCATTACGTTCGCAAAGGTGCTGCTCGTGTGTTGAGGCTGATTGCGGCTGATGTGGGTGGGCTCAGAGTATGTGAGATTGACGAAGGCTCGACTTGTAGCGCGAACGATGAATTTTATTTGTCTAATCGTCGTTTGTGATTCTTAATTGTTTTGGCGACGGTTTGGGTTGTGTTAATCGCTAAATTGGGTTGAGGCCTCGTAGCCGTTTAGAGCTGATTTAAGCAGTACAAGGGTATAAAAAAACCCGCCGAAGCGGGTTTAATTTATTGCCAAAGCAAATGAGCTTTACATGGCAACAGTAGTAATTTCCACCGCCGCAATGCGTTTACCTTCATCCGCCGCCGCCTGATAACTAGCAATTTCATTAAAATTCAAGTAGCGGTAAATATCCGCACCCATGCTATTTATTTTGCTGGCGTAGCTTAAATACTCTTCTGGTGTAGGCAATTTACCCAATACAGCGGCGATAGCGGCTAATTCAGCTGAGGCTAAATACACATCGGCGCCTTCACCTAAACGGTTGGGGAAGTTGCGCGTAGAGGTGGATACTACGGTTGAATTGGTCGCGACGCGCGCTTGGTTGCCCATACACAACGAGCAGCCGGGCATTTCGGTGCGGGCGCCTTTTACGCCGTAAATGCTGTAATAACCTTCTTCCATTAATTGGTGTTGATCCATTTTGGTGGGCGGGGCGATCCACAGGCGGGTCGATAAAGCCTCTTTGGTGGAGGCTAATAATTTACCGGCGGCGCGGAAGTGGCCTATGTTGGTCATACAGGAGCCGATAAATACTTCGTCGATTTTGGCACCGGCCACTTCGCTTAATACCTTCACATCATCCGGGTCGTTCGGGCAGGCGAGGATAGGCTCTTTGATGTCGGCAAGGTCGATATCAATAATCGCGGCGTATTCAGCGTCGGCGTCGGCTGCCATTAATTGTGGGTTGGCCAGCCAGTCTTCCATCTTGCGCGCGCGGCGCTCGATGGTGCGCACATCGCCGTAACCCTGCTCGATCATCCAGCGCAGCATGGTGACGTTGGATTTTAAATATTCAATGATGGGTTCTTGGGCGAGTTTAATGGTGCAACCGGCGGCGGAGCGCTCAGCGGAGGCGTCGGAGATTTCAAAGGCTTGTTCCACTTTTAAATTCGGCAGGCCTTCTACTTCCAAAATGCGGCCGGAGAAAATGTTTTTCTTGCCCTTTTTCTCAACGGTTAACAGGCCCGCTTTAATGGCATAGAGCGGAATGGCGTTTACCAAATCGCGCAGGGTAATGCCCGGTTGCATTTCGCCTTTAAAGCGCACCAGTACCGACTCAGGCATATCCAACGGCATTACGCCGGTGGCGGCGGCGAAGGCTACTAAGCCGGAACCAGCTGGGAAGGAGATACCGATGGGGAAACGGGTGTGGGAGTCGCCGCCGGTGCCGACGGTGTCGGGCAGCAACATGCGGTTTAACCAGGAGTGAATAATGCCGTCGCCTGCACGCAGGGACACGCCGCCACGGGTCATGATGAAGTCGGGCAGGGTGTGTTGGGTTTGAATATCGACAGGTTTGGGGTAGGCAGCAGTGTGGCAGAAGGACTGCATCACCAAGTCGGCCGAGAAACCCAAGCAGGCGAGGTCTTTAAGCTCGTCGCGGGTCATGGGGCCGGTGGTGTCCTGGCTGCCGACGGTAGTCATTTTTGGTTCGCAGTAGGTACCGGGGCGAATACCTTTTACGCCGCAGGCCTGGCCGACCATCTTTTGCGCCAGGGTAAAGCCTTTGCCTGTATCGGCGGGGGCGGCGGGGGTGCGGAATAAAGTGGAGGTGGGCAAGCCTAAAGATTCGCGGGCTTTGCCGGTGAGGCCACGGCCGATAATCAAGTTAATGCGGCCACCAGCGCGCACTTCATCGAGTAACACGTCGGACTTTAAGCTGAATTCGCTTAGAACCGCGCCGCTTTCAGAGAGGATTTTGCCCTCGTAGGGGCGCACTTCGATTACATCGCCCATGGCGATTTTATCCACCGGGGCTTCAAATACTAAGGCGCCAGCATCTTCCATGGTGTTGTAAAAAATCGGCGCGACTTTGCTGCCGATACACACGCCGCCGGTGCGTTTGTTGGGTACGCCGGGCATGTCATCGCCGAAGAACCAGAGTACTGAGTTGGTGGCGGATTTACGAGAGGAGCCGGTGCCGACTACGTCGCCTACGAAGGCTACGGGAATACCCTTCGCCTTGATCGCTTCGATTTGTTTTAGGGGGCCTTTGGCGCCTTGCTCATCCGGGGTCAAGCCTTCGCGGGCCATTTTGTACATGGCCAGGGCATGCAGTGGGATGTCCGGGCGGCTCCAGGCGTCTGGGGCGGGCGAGAGGTCGTCGGTGTTGGTCTCGCCGGTGACTTTAAATACCGCGAGTTTGATGGAGTCGGCCACGGCGGGCTTGGAGGTAAACCATTCGGCGTCTGCCCAGCTTTGCAGCACGGCTTTTGCGTGGGTGTTCCCTGCGCGGGCTTTTTCTTCTACATCGTGGAAGCGGTCAAACATTAACAGCGTGTGTTTGAGTTCTTCAGCGGCGAGGGCGGCGAGGGCGCTGTTGTCCAATAAGTCGATGAGGGTTTCGATGTTGTAGCCGCCGTGCATGTTACCGAGTAGGGATACAGCCAGGGCTGGGCTGATGAGGGGGCTTTTGGCTTCGCCTTTCGCAACTGCACTTAAAAAACCGGCTTTTACATAGGCTGCTTCATCCACTCCGGGTGGCACGCGGTTGCTAATTAAATCAACCAGAAAGGCTTCTTCCCCGGCGGGGGGGGCCTTTAATAACTCCACTAAAGAAGCGACTTGAGCGGCGTTGAGCGGTTGGGGGGGAATTCCTAAAGCAGCACGTTCAGCGACGTGGGCGCGGTAAGCTTCAAGCACAGGTGTATCCTCATTATTAGGGAAAGATTACTCGAGCAAGCAGGATCTCTGCCGCTGAGACTATCGGTGTCGACACCGATCGCAAAACCTAGATTTTGCAGCGACTGCCAAGCAGGAGGCAGGCCAAAGGCGGGGCGGAATTCTACAGGAAAGCCCCTGGGCTGTTAAGTTTAGGCCGGGGCTGGGATTGAGAGTGGTGGCGCGCGTAGATTATGACGACTGGGCGTTTTTAGCCGGCAGCAAAGGCCACAAGCCTGTGTAGGTGGCGATTTTTTCCAGCCCATAGGCCAGGCAAAAACCCATCCACAGGCCGCACACATTGGCCACCATGTCTCGCCAATCCACTGTGCGACCCGGCGAAAAGTGCTGGCACAGTTCAATAAATAAGGAGTAGGGGATCAATAAGCTGATTAAGAGCAAGAGGCGAAAACGCCCGCCTAAGGCCACCCACGCCGACAGATACAGCGTGGCATTGCCAAGAAAATGCGTGGTTTTATCCGTCAGCACCAGGTGCACCTGGTTGCCTGGCAAGAGGGCGTAGTAGGTGAAGATGACGATGGCCAGAGGAAATTGCAGGCGGCGAATCCAGGTAAACAAGGGGGATACTAAAAAACTTCGCATAGCTCAAACATCAGGTTTTGTAAGGTAGACGCAGAATAAAACCCGCGCCGCCAAGGGTAGCGGTGGTAATTTCCAGGCTGCCACCATAGCTGCTGAGAATATCCACCGCAACGGCCAGCCCAATGCCTTGGCCAGCTGTTGCGGTATCGGCGCGGGCGCCGCGGGTCAGGATGGTCTCATGCAGGCTAGCGGGAATACCTGGGCCATCATCCTCGATGACAATGACCAATTCTTTACCCACAGGTCGCTCTTCAATTTTAGCGGAGATTTGCACCTTGGTTTGCCCATACTTACAGGCGTTTTCGATCAGGTTGCCAATCAGCTCCATCATGTCGGCTTCGTCGCCTGCGAACTTAAGCTGCGGCGGCAAAAGGCTGATGCATTGAATGCCTTTGCGCTGATAGACCTTGTGCATGGCGTTGATCAGCCGCTGCACCAGGGGCGTAAGGTCCAGCATATTGTGGGCGAGCGTCTGGGTGACTTGTGCCGTGGCGCGGCGCAATTGGTGATCGACTATGGAGGTCATGCGATTCACCTGTTCGTCCACCACTTGCATTAACTGTTCTTTATCGCGGTTTTGCAGTTGCCCGCGCAGAACGGACAATGGGGTTTTGAGGCTGTGGGCAAGATCGTTCAGTGAGTTGCGATAGCGCTCTTTTTGCGCCAACTCATTGCGCAGTACCCGGTTGAGATTATTGGTGACCGGCTGAATATCAGCGGGGTACCGGCCAGTCAGCTCTTGGCTTAAACCCGCCTCAACTTGCTCCAAGTCCCGCGCCAGCCGACGTAAGGGCTGAATACCCCAGCGCGTCACCAGGGTTTGTACAATTACCAGCAGCAGGGCAAGGCCAGCGAGCCATTTCCACAGACGCTTTTGATAGGCGTTTAACTCAGCCTGCATAGGCCCTTGATTGTGAGCTACTACAAAGCGATAGGTTTTATCCTGTTTGTTAATTTCCCACAGGGTGTCGTAGGTGAGGGCGTAGTACTCCTCGCCGCCCAGAGTGAAGCTCGCGTAGTACTCCTTGCCCGCTACGAAAGGTTGGTTAAAAGGCGGCAGTTCGGCTTTTTCCACTAAATCGCCGGATTTGGACATCCAGTAGATTTTGTCATTGCTGTCGATGATCCAACCTATAAGGCCAGAATTCACTGTACTAAAGCGGGATTCCGGCAAATTATCCGGCAGTTTCAGGCCTTTTTTGTTGGGCTGGGCGGCGCCCAACAAGAGGTGAATTTGCCCGCGCAATAAATTGCGCTCCGCCGTTTGTTGGCTGCGCAACATGGCGTGGTTGAGCATGTGGGAGCTAAAGGCCAGCAGCGGTGGCAGTAGAACCGCTGAGGCGAGAAACAGGCGAAAACTGAGGGAAAAGGAAGAGCTGGAAAAGCGCACGCCAAGCCTCAGCCGCCCAGCCAATGGGTTGTGCTCAAATGCACTCTGCTTAACAGAATCACTAGGCGCTGGCTTTGTTAGTGCGCGGCAGGTTAAATCGATAACCGCGCCCGCGCAGGGTGGTGATGGCTTCCTGCTCCGGCCCCAGGTCAATTTTTTTGCGCAACCGGCCGATAAATACCTCAATCACGTTGCTGTCTCGTTCAAAATCCTGTTGGTACAGGTGCTCGGTCAGCTGGGTTTTGGAGATCACCTGGCCTGCATGCAGGGCCAGGTATTCCAGTGTGTTGTACTCGTAGCTGGTTAACTCCACTTCAACCCCGTTAAGGCTCAGGCTTTTTGCTGCGGTATCCAAGGCCAATGGGCCGAATTCTAAGACCGGGCTTGCGTGGCCTGAGGCTCTGCGAATGAGGGCGTTTAAGCGTGCGCGCAGCTCCTGGTTGTGAAAGGGTTTTACTAAGTAATCATCTGCACCGGATTCCAAGCCCTCGACCTTGTCTTGCCAGTTGCTGCGGGCGGTGAGAATTAAAATGGGGTAGAGCTTGCCGGCTGCGCGGGCTTTTTTGATGAGGTTTATACCGTCTAGGTGGGGTAGGCCAATGTCGATGATGGCTAGGTCGTAGTCGTATTCGGTGGCGAAGTAGAGCCCTTCACGGCCGTCCGCAGCGGTATCAACGGCGAAGCCCTGTTCAATCAAAAACTCCTGGAGTTGCAAGCGAATGGCCTGCTCGTCTTCAACAATCAAAAGTCGCATGGGGTACCTTGTAGGGGGAGTGCGGAAGTTGGGTTAGGGTGCGGGCGTGAGCTGCTGGCCCTGGGCGTCAAGATTAATCACCTGTACACGCCCACTTTGCATGAGCTTCACAATAAACCGCGGGTTATTCGTGCTTGGCTGAGGAGCCTGGCTGCTGTCATCGTCGCTCGCCGCCGGGGGAGCGTCGATTTCATCGACACTAATAACCTTGCCGCCAAATTTTTGCTGGGCAATTTGGGCCGCTTGGGTGCGGCTGATCGAGGATTCATCAGCATTCGCCTGCCAACAGGCCCAGCTCAGAAGTAGGCAACAACACCCGCGCATCATCAAGGTTTACTCAAGGGGTTCAACGCGCACGGCAACGCGGATGCGACTGCCGGGTTGGTGATCCATGCGGGTGCTGTAGGTGCGGCCTTGATATTGGTAATCCACATCGTAACCGATGATTTCCTCGCGCCGTTCTGTGCGGCTAGTTTCCTGGCAACGCTCGCGCTCGCGGTAACCGCCGTCATCCGCTTGGGCGCGATTTTTGGCCACCTCATTGCCTACGGTAGCTCCCAGTACAGCACCTACGGCTGTGCCGATCTTTTTGTTGCCGCTGCCGTGACCCACCGCATGTCCTAGTGCTCCACCCACTACGCCGCCGACTATGGCGCCAGCCGGTGAGTTTTCATTGCGAGGCTCTTCGCGCACTGATTCAGTCCAGCAACGCTGCTGAGGGATGCGCTCTTCCACGCTGCGGTAAATGGGCCTGGAGCTGACGACCCGGGCAAAATCTTCGGTTTGGTCGTATCCTGCTGCTATCGCCTGGTGCGTAAGACCAACACCGCCAACCAGGGCGCAGAGGATCAAACGGGGAATGGCACGGCTTGATAACATACTAGGTCTCCAAAATAAGCTAGGGGAATTCAGGCTAGGCTTTAATCTCTGAATCCTAGCTGAAGCGCCAACTACGATAACAAGTTTCTGTTCAAGGTTCCTTTATTCGATGCAAATACTGTTGATTGAAGACGATAAATCCCTCGCTACGGGTGTGCAGGAAGCTCTGAAACGAGCGGGCTTGGTGGTCAATTGGGTTGATCGCGGGCAGGCCGCGCTGCAGTGTATCGCTGTGCAAGTACCCGACATAGTTATCCTCGATTTGGGCCTGCCCGATATGGATGGCCTGAGCCTATTAAAAACCCTTCGTCGCCAGCACAAACAGGTTCAAGTCCTCATTCTCACTGCGCGGGATTCGGTCGCCGACAAGGTCGCAGGGTTGGACCTAGGGGCCGATGATTACCTCACTAAACCCTTTGAGTTGGAGGAGTTGTTGGCGCGCTTGCGGGCATTTGAGCGCAGGCTGGGTACGGCCAGCAGCCATTTAATTGTTCACGGGCGCATCACCCTGAACCTGCGGGATCGCATCGCTTTGGTCGACGATCTTGAACTGACCCTGTCAAAACGCGAGTTCATGCTGCTCAAAGCTCTGATGGAGCAACAAAACCGCGTTCACACTAAAGAGTCCCTAGAGGCCAAGCTTTACAGTTGGGGGGAGGAGGTGGTGAGCAATACCATCGAGGTGCACATTCACCACCTGCGCAAAAAATTGCCGGAAAACACCATTCAAACCCTGCGTGGCGTGGGGTATAGACTCACCAAACTCGACGGCGCGGGCTAGCCGTGGGGTCCATTCGGCTGTTTCTCATTTTATTGCTCATCGGCGTGGTTACTCTGGGCAATTTTATTGCGGCAATGCGCGGATATTTGGGCAGTTTGCAGGAGGCGGAAGCATTTTTTGATGAGCGCCTCGAGGCTCAGTTGGAATATATCCATGCCAGCCTCGGTTTGGCCTTGCGTCAAACGGGAGCGAGCATTCCCTTAAAAATTGCGCCTAGTTTGTCTCTACATCATCCCTTACCGCTTAACTACCATATCGAGTTTCAAGTTTTTCACCCGAGCAATGGGCTGGTGGCCCGCTCGGAAGATTTTCCGGTGCAGGCCCTGGTGGTATGGCAGGAGGGATTTTCGGAATTTGAGTACGAGGGCGTGCGGTGGCGAGGTCGTATCCATTGGGATGAACCGCTGGGGCTGTGGTACTTAGTGGCAGAGCGCTTTGACCAGCGCTACAGCTTGGCGGAATCGGTCATAGTGCGGGCCATTCTGCCGCTCCTGCTGGTAATTCCGCTCTTGGCCATCGCGATTTGGGCCATAGTCACCTACGCCCTGGGCCCGCTAAAAAGCCTTACCCTTGCGCTCAGCCAAAAAAGTGTGCGGGATTTTAGCCCGCTGCCGCGCACCCGTCTGCCGCGAGAGCTGGTTCCGCTGGTCAATGCCATCAACGCTTTGTTGGAGCGTTTAGCCCAGGCTTTTGCCCGAGAGCAGCGTTTTTCAGCCGATGCCGCCCACGAGCTGCGCACCCCTTTGGCTGCCCTTAAAGTGCACGCCGCCAACCTGCGGGCAAGCTTGCCCCTGGTTGCCGACCCCGCGCAGGCACTTGCGCATGCCGAAGCGGTGCAGACCAGCGCGGATCGCATGGGGCATCTGATTGAGCAAATTCTCACCCTCAATCGAGCCGCCGATGCCGCCTGGAGTGAGCACTTTCAACCCTGTGACCTCATGGCATTGAGCAGACAGCTATGCGCCGATTATTACCCACTGGTTGACCGTAAACGGCAAAGCCTGGAAATAATCGCCGAGGGCGAATGTGTTGTGTTGGGCAATCCCTGGGCGCTGAGCATTTTAGTGAGCAATCTTATTGGTAACGCCATTAAATACACCCCGGAGGGCGGCCATATTCGCCTTAATTTGGAGCCGCTGGGGCAACAGATTGCTTGGGTGTTGGAGGATTCGGGGCCGGGCATTCCGCCGGAATTACGCGAGCGAGTATTGGATCGCTTTTACCGGGTCGGCGGCGACCGGCACAGCAGCGATACCCTCGGTTGCGGCTTGGGTTTATCCATAGTCCAACACATTGTTAATGTGCATGGTGGCAGTATGGCCATGGGCGATAGCCGCTTAGGAGGGCTTGAGGTAAGGCTTATATTGCCGCGCCCCTAATCCACGCGTGCCTATTTAGGCGTAAAGGATCAATTAATTTCTGCTGAATTAGTGGAACCATTTGCCGTGGCCGGTGCTGGCCTAACCGCTCCAAAATACGAGTCCAAAATTTAAGCCCAAAATTCCAAACCACCAACAAGAGTGTCACTTATGTTGAAACGCGCCAGTATTTTATTTGCCAGTATTTTCCTGATTTGTTTTGGGCGCAGCGCCTATTGTGCCGAGCAGGCGTGCCCTGACTATTTAAATCAGACTCTGCGTAAATTACATTCCAAAGAGCAGCTCAATCTGTGTTCTTTTTATCGGCCAGGTGCGCCGATTTTGATCGTAAACACGGCCAGCCACTGCGGCTACACCAAACAATTTAAAGGCCTGGAGACGCTTTATCAGAGCTATAAAGACCAAGGCTTGGTGATTCTTGGGTTCCCCTCAAATACATTTAAACAGGAGGAAGACAATGAAATGGGCACGGCCACCGTGTGTTATCAAAATTACGGTGTCACCTTTCCCATGTTCGAAAAGATCGATGTGCGCGGCAGCAGCGCCCATCCGTTGTTTGCCTATCTGGGCGGCAAAACAAAATCACCCACCTGGAATTTCAATAAATATTTAGTGGTGGGTGATGGGTCTACAATTACGTATTTTGGTAGCAATGAAGAACCCATGGGCGGGGACTTGGAAGCCGCAATTAAAAAAGCCTTGGTAGCGACTAAGCCTGCGTCAGCAAAATAAATACTCAATGCAATTTAACAGGCCGCAGTTATTAACCCGGCGAAGACAAAATAGATCAGGACGATCTATTTTGTCGCCAGATCAACAATGGAGTTTTTTCGTCACATTTAACGCCGCCAGCGCTAGCAAATGGGCAATTGAATATTGGGTTAGGCCGTATTTTTGTTGAGATCCGGCCTGTACACACCCACGTTGCGCAGCCCCGCTTGCGCTAGGCTCTGGGCTTGCAATTCGCTCATAACGCCACGGTCACAATAGAGTAGATAACGGCGGCTGGGGTCGAGGGCGGGCATTTTTTGCGACAGTTGATAGAAGGGAATAATTAAACTTGGCGCCGGTGCAAAATTGCGGGGTTTGTGTTCCTGCTCATCGGGGTGGCGAATATCAATAATGGTGTCGTGTGCGGCTAAGCTATGTACGCGCTCTATCTCAATGCTGCCAGCGGCCACATCCTGCATCACCTTGTCTATATCCTGCACCTGAGTATCAGCGAGGGCTTTTTGTAAAATAGCATCATCCATTAATTGCTCTTGGGCGAACACTTTGGCGGCTTTTAAATGCGCAGAGGGTTTCACTGAAATGACGCCGCAATATTCAGGAATATTTGCCGCAAAGTGCTCCGCGCCAATTTCGCGGGCTATATCGATAATATCGCCCTTGTCCATCAGCGCAAGGGGGCGCAGCACCAAGTGTTCAGAGGCTTCGTCAATAATTTTTAAATTAGTAAGCGTTTGGCTTGAAACCTGGCCAATAGCCTCTCCGGTAACCAAGGCTGTAAGGCCTGCATGGTTGGCTATCGCGTTGGCTGCCTGCATCATTTTGCGTTTTAAAATAACGCCCATACAGGAGGGATCAACTTTTTGCAGAATTTCATTTACCACATCCCCAAATGGCACGGTAAGAAATCTAACTCGATGGGTTGAGCCGTAGCGCTGCCATAAATAGTAGGCGATTTCTTTTACGCCCAGCTCATGAGCTTTGCCGCCTAAATTAAAAAAACAATAGTGCGTTCTCAGCCCTCGGCGAATGCATTGAAAACTCGCCACAGTGGAGTCAAAACCGCCCGATACCAGTGATAACACATCTTCTTGCGTGCCAATGGGAAAACCGCCGAGGCCCTGATGTTTGTTTTCTAGGATAAAAACCTGCTCGTCTTTTACTTCGATGCGAATGGTAATTTCAGGTGTTTTAAGATCCACCCCCGCCGTTGCATTCTGTTGATTTAAGCCGCCGCCCACATAGCGCTCGACATCGGTGGAGCTAAATGTGTGTTTGCCCTGGCGTTTAACTCGCACGCAAAAGCGCTTGCCCACTAGACTGTGTCCCCAAAGCATTTGGGCCTGCTCATAAATGCCATGGACATCCACCAGAGGGAAACTGCGCACCAGGGCAAAATTGGCAATACCGGGCGTGCAGGCCAGAAGCTGTGTGGCAAGCCCAATATCACCAGCTTCCTCGCTGGGCAGGATAATCTCCAGCTGATCCCAACCCTGGATGACCTTGCCTGCACCAAACTGGCGCTTTAGCAGCAGTCGCAGGTTGTCCACCAGTTGCCGCGTCATTCGGTTGCGCACCGGAGTACTCTTGAGGGTTATCTCGGGAAACAGTTTAAGGATGAAGTGCATGAGAAGGGCCTAAAACAGACGAATGATCAATTGTGGTGCGTAAAGGTTTTTTGTCGGCCCCATTAGTGATCATTTGGATCCTTGCAACTTGGCAGAGTGCTTGTGCAAAGCCTGCAAACACTCAGATGGGCGCCTTTGCTCATTATGGCATATAACTTGCGGGCGGCGGGTGCGATGAACCGCGTGGCGGCCCACAGTAAAATTTGTCCGCGTCGAATTTGGCAATCGTGAGGGAGTTCTTTGGTGTAAATCGGTGCCCTTGCGTAATCAACGGGAACCTTTTAGATTACCGGCCCGAAAATAGAGCCATAACCAAGTGCGGTTATTCACGCTGTTTCTTTCATAACAATTCCAATGTCCTGAAGCCCTACTGGAGGCGCCCACATGTCAGAATCAAAGACTCTGCAGCTTATCAAACAACACGAGGCCCGCTGGGTTGATTTGCGCTTTACTGATTTTCGCGGTAAAGAACAGCACGCTACCTTCCCTTCCAGCGTTGTTAACGACAATTTTTTCGTAGATGGAAAAATGTTTGATGGCTCATCGATCGCCGGTTGGAAAGGCATTAATGATTCAGACATGATTTTGATGCCTGATGACTCCACTGCGGTGTTGGATCCTTTTTACGATGAACCCACCATCAACGTGCGCTGTAACATCGTTGAGCCTGCCACTATGCAGGGCTACGACCGCGACCCGCGTTCACTGGGTTTGCGTGCAGAAGAGTATTTAAAATCCACTGGTTTGGGCGACAAAGCACTGTTTGGTCCAGAGCCCGAATTCTTTATTTTCGACAGCGTTCACTACGCCAGCACTATGGGTGGCGCTTTCTACAAAATTAAATCAGAAGAAGCTGCATGGCAGTCTGGTGATGACGTAGAAGGCAAGCACGGCCACGCACCTCGCATTAAAGGCGGTTATTTCCCTGTTGCCCCGGTTGACTCCTTGCACGATATCCGCAGCGCCATGTGTAACGCCATGGAAGCTATGGGTCTTGAAATCGAAATTCACCACCACGAAGTGGCCAACGCTGGCCAATGTGAAATCGGTGTGGGCGCTAACACTCTGGTTAAAAAAGCCGACGAAGTGCAAATCCTCAAGTACTGCATTCACAACGTGGCCCACCAGTACGGCAAAACCGCTACCTTTATGCCTAAGCCTTTGATTGGCGACAACGGCTCAGGTATGCACGTACACCAGTCATTCTCCTTGAACGGTGTTAACCAATTTGCCGGTGAAGCCTATGCTGGTCTGAGTGAAACCGCCCTGTACTACATCGGCGGTATCATTAAGCACGCTAAAGCCTTGAACGCTTTCTGTAATGCTTCTACCAACTCCTACAAGCGATTGGTGCCAGGCTTCGAAGCGCCTGTAATGCTGGCTTACTCCGCGCGCAACCGCTCTGCTTCTATCCGTATTCCTTACGTGGTGGGCGCCAAAGCTAAGCGTATTGAAACTCGCTTCCCTGACCCAACTGCTAACCCCTACCTGTGTTTCGCCTCCTTGTTGATGGCGGGTATCGATGGTGTTCAGAACAAAATCCACCCAGGTGAAGCGGCCACTAAAGACCTTTACGATTTGGAGCCTGAAGAAGAAGCACAAATCCCACAAGTGTGTTCCTCCTTGGAAGAGGCCCTGGCCGCTTTGGAAGCGGACCATGAGTTCTTGCTCAAAGGCGGTGTGTTCTCCAAAGACTTCATTAATGCCTATATCGAGTTGAAGAAACAAGATATTCAGCGCGTTAATATGACTCCGCACCCTGTAGAATTCGAGCTGTACTACAGCGTATAAGTCTAAGGCTGCACCACTAAGTAGCCCCCGGCAGCCTGCTGTCGGGGGTTTTTTATTTTTACGCTGCAGCCTCCTAGATGATTATTGCGTTTTCCTCTGGGTGGGGCACAATCAAAGGGCATAGCGTATAAAACAAGGTTGCTTATGAAACGATTGCAGATGTTGTTGGTGTTAACCCTTTGCGCCGCAGGGGTGCAAGCGGAGATTTATAAAATCAAAGATGCCAAGGGTAATATCACCTTTACGGATACTCCTGGCGATAAACCTGCCGAGACCGTCAATCTGCGCCCCACCATGATCGCCCCTTCCGAGACTGAAGCCGCCAATACGCCTCCTGTCACCACCTCCATAATTGAGCCGGGTGCTCCTGCCGAAGAGGCTCAACCGGCTAAAAATTCTCTCTACAAAGCAAAAATACTCTCACCGAAAGAAGGCGCCGAAATAACCGCTGAGCAGCGTGATCTTGCAGTGGCGGTGACTGTGTCGCCAGGGCTTGGGGAGACTGATGAATTCCAGTTGACCATTGATGGTCAGCCCTATGGGGAAACGACCCGAGGCAATAGTTTTGTTATCCGTGAAGTGCCCCGTGGTGAGCACAATATACGGGTTAATGTTGTTAGCCTTGAGGGCAAGGTATTAGCCTCGTCTGAATCGGTACGGGTATTTGTGCTGCGTACCGGTGTGAATAGCCCGGCCCGTAAATAACCCGTCTACTTCTCATTTTCTTCCCGCTTTTGTCTAAAGGGCTCTTTGCGTGTGTCCCGTACGCTGCGTTTGATGTCTTGGTCAGCGCCTGCGCTTTACTGGGGCTGACCCCTGAATCCATGCCTCATATTGGTGCCATCTATGCAGCGCCGCCTCTGGAGTGGTGCTAAGATTGGTCTTAAAAATTCTTCACGCGGCAATAATTCCTAATCCGCCTTGATGAAATAGCCCACCCGAGCAGATGGGTCTTGTCTATTGCTCGCCGGATATACCGCCCTGGGACCGTGCCCGCTTTAAGTCTTCGCAGGCTCAATACTGGGGCGGGTAGTATTAATTGTTGGTTTGGTTATTGCTTTACCCTGGAACTTATTCTGGAAAGCGCACCATGTTTGACCCTGCACACTATCGCCAGTTGCTTGATAACCTAATAACGGCGGTCATAGTGTTGGACCAACGTCTAAATTTGTGTCATTTAAACCTAGCCGCAGAGATGCTTTTGGGGGTATCAAGTGAGCAGGCGCTGGGTAAATCTATTCGTTATTGTTTTACCGAGACGGACGGTGAAGGTACCTTGGCTGCCTTGCACGAATCATTGCGGTTTAATCATCACTTTACCAATCGAAGGGTGCGCTGGCGGTTGCACAATTTGCATGAAATTACCGTGGATTATTCGGTAAGCCCCAATACCGAGATGGGGGTGGTAATTTTAGAAGTGCAGCCCTTGGATCGTTTATTACGCATCAGTCGCGAAGAAGCATTAATATCTTCCCAGGAAACATCGCGCAATTTAGTGCGCTCGCTTGCCCATGAAATAAAAAATCCCCTGGGGGGAATTCGGGGAGCGGCACAACTGTTAGCGCGCGAATTGTCCTCTCAGGATCTAGAAGAATATACCCGTATCATTATCGACGAAACCGATCGTTTGCGTAATTTGGTGGACCGTATGTTGGGCCCCAATAAACCTCCAGAACGCAAGATGATTAATATTCACGAGACATTGGAGCATGTGGCGGCTGTAATAAAAGCCGAAGCCGATAAAAAAATTGCTATTTGGCGCGATTATGACCCTAGTATTCCAGATTTGTTAGCAGACAAAGAGCAGTTGGTGCAGGCTTTGCTCAATATCGCCCGCAATGCCATGCAGGCGCTGCTAGAGAATCCTTCCGAGCGCAAACCGAAAATTACGCTGTCAACGCGTATTCAACGACGTTACACCATTGGTCGTAGGCACCATCCGCTTGTTATTCGAGTGGGTATTATTGATAACGGGCCGGGTATTGCGCCGGAGTTAATTGAGGATATTTTTTTTCCAATGATCACAGGCCGAGCGGAGGGAACAGGACTGGGCCTGGCGATTGCACAAAAATTAATAAATCAACATCACGGTTTAATCGAGTGTAGCAGCCAGCATGGCCACACTGAATTTGCTGTCTATTTGCCCTTGGATGATAACTATGCCGAAACCTAATCTCGTCTGGATTATTGATGACGACCGCTCCATCCGCTGGGTGTTAGAAAAAGCCCTCCAACAATCGGGTATCACTACCGACAGTTTTGAAAATGGAGATCGGGCCTTGGCTCGCTTGTCCAGCGCTAGACCCGACGCCATCATCAGCGATGTGCGTATGCCGGGTATTGATGGGCTTACCTTGTTGTCCAGTATTCACAAGGAACATCCCAATTTGCCGGTAATTATTATGACGGCACATTCGGATTTGGATTCAGCTGTGGCGGCTTATCAGGGTGGCGCGTTTGAATATCTGCCCAAACCTTTTGATGTCGACGAGGCTGTGGCGGTGACGCAGCGCGCTTTGGTGCATGCCAATGAGCAAGCCCAGGAAGTGACCCCCGCTCCAGCGCCCATGACCACGGAAATTATTGGTGAAGCACCGGCTATGCAAGAGGTGTTTCGGGCTATTGGTCGTTTGTCGCAATCGAACATTACAGTACTGATTAATGGTGAGTCGGGCACAGGTAAAGAATTGGTCGCACGAGCGCTCCACCGGCACAGTCCGCGTCGAGATGGGCCGTTTATTGCGCTCAATATGGCGGCCATTCCGCGGGATTTAATTGAGTCGGAATTATTTGGCCATGAGAAAGGCGCGTTTACCGGCGCTGCTGCGCTCAGACAAGGGCGGTTTCAACAGGCCGATGGCGGCACCTTATTTCTCGATGAAATTGGCGATATGCCGGCTGAAACTCAGACGCGTTTATTGCGTGTGTTGGCCGATGGCGAATTTTACCGAGTAGGCGGCCACACACCAGTAAAAGTGGATGTGCGAATTATTGCGGCCACACACCAAAATTTAGAAAACTTGGTTGAAGATAATCGTTTTCGGGAAGATTTATTTCACCGTTTAAATGTGATTCGCATTCATTTGCCTAAATTGGCTGAGCGCCGTGAAGATATTCCGCGCTTGGCGCAACATTTTTTGCATCGCGCTGCGCTGGAATTAAATGTTGAACCGAAAATTCTTACCAAGGAAGCACAAACCTATTTAAGTAATTTAGCTTGGCCTGGCAATGTACGGCAATTGGAAAATACCTGTCGCTGGATTACGGTTATGGCCGCGGGGCGCGAAGTGCATGTGCAGGATTTGCCGCCTGAGCTTATGGAGCGTAAAGACGCACAAGCACCGGCTGGCGATTGGGAAAAGGCGCTGCGCTATTGGGCTGACCAGTGTTTGGCGCGCGGCCAGCAAGATATTTTGTCGGAGGCTGTCCCCACCTTTGAGCGCGCGCTCATTGAAACAGCGCTTAAACACACAGCTGGGCGCAAACGCGACGCGGCAAATTTATTAGGTTGGGGGCGTAATACCTTGACGCGAAAACTCAAGGAGTTGGGTATGGCGGGTTCAGATGATGGGGATGAGGATTAATGAGTCCCTTCTTTCGCTCCGGTGCACATCGTCTAATGCAGGTGGATCAATAAGGGTGTTTTATAAAAAGGGGCATAAAAATGCCCCTTTTTTAATGCAGCTGTTGGTGATTATTGTGCGGCCATGGTGCGGGAAATACGGCCTTTGCGCAGATCATCCTCGTATAAATCAAGATACTTGAAAATAATATTGCGCGCGAGTTTTGTTTCTGAGTTAGTTAAAAACGCCATGCCGATTTGTAATTGACGATTAAATACGATTTCCGCACGGTAGCCTTGTACCCAGCCGCCATGGTGCGCAAAGTTTTTCTGGCCATCGAAATCAAAAATCCGCCAGCCGAGCCCGTAGTGAGTATTGGTTAAATCATTACGATCGGCGTAGTGGGAATCGCCTAAGGTATTAGGCGTGATTTTTTGTTGCATATCGTTGAGCAAACCGACCGGCAAGACATCCTGTTTATGGCCCAATTGCGCCAGTAGCCACTGCGACATATCGCGAATTGAGGCGTTCACGCCAGCAGCAGGGCCTACAGAATAATAATTGTGATCCACACTGCCGGTTGGCGACCAACCTTTACTGCGCCACACATGGGGCATGGCTTTATTGGGTGAGGCATCAAAGGCATTTAATCCAAATGAGGCTGTTTGCATATTCAGCGGGCGGAATAATTTCTCGGTTGTGTAGGCTTCATAAGTTTTACCACTTACTGCTTTAATCATATCGCCACTTAAGCTGTACACCACATTTTGGTAGCTGTAACACTTGCGCGGTGGGCAGGCGAAATTAACGTATTTTAAGCGCTCTAATGTTTCAGAGTAGGAGACGTTTTCTTCAATTAAATGGGTGTAGGTGTGTTTGGGCAAGCCCGAACGCTGGGCCAAAATATCTTTAAGGGTTAACTGCCGACCATAATTCGGATTGCTAAATTCAACATAGGGTACTTTGCTTTGAACCGGTGTATCCCAGCTGAGTAATTTATCGCGCACGGCGATGGCCGCTGCGCCCGAGGCGAAGGTTTTGGAGACTGAGGCTAAGCGAAATACGGTATCGGGGTTTACCGGCAGTGTGCTGCCCACTGAGCGAGTGCCAAAACCTTCTAACACTTGAACTTGGCCGTCGGCCACCATAGTGAGTGCGGCGCCGGGCACACGAGGCGCAATCACTTCGCGCACGTAGTCTTCAAATTGTTTGTAATAGGGTTTAGAGCCGTCGGGTTTAAATTTGCTGATGGCACCTACGCCCTGCGCCCAGGCAATATCATCTTTTGAGGATGTGGCTTTGGGGGCTGCGGCCGCTTTGACCGTGGTTGTTTTGCTGGTTTTAGCCGCAGCGGTTGGTTTTTTGCTGGTATTTTTTGCAGCGGGTTTATCGGCTTTTTTAGTGGTGGCTGTTTTTTTTACCGCGGTTGTGGTGGTCTTGGTGTTGGTGGTTTTTTCTTTTACCGCCGCGTGCGCCTGTGTTGACAGGCCGCCAAGGCCGAGCAGTGTCAAAATGGCAAATGGAGCGAACTTATGTTTGATCATAATGGTGTGAGGGTACCGCAGAGGAGCTAATCGGGATGTTGTTATTGGTCGAGTGACCCGTGACGATCAGTTTAGCCGATTTTTTGGCGTCTGGCGCCTGAATAACGCGCCGCAGCCCGGCTTTACTGGGGTTCAATATGAAATTGAGGTTTGCAATTACTATTGAAATACCTATTGCACGCGGCATCGCGTTATCCTGTGGAATTATGCGGCGGGTGATCAGCCCTCAATTCCCGGCAAAAAACGCCTAAAAATAAGCTTTTTTAACATTCGGCCGCGGATTGCTGAAGATTAGTGGAGTGTCATGGAATTATTGGCGTAAACACTTAAAATGCCCCGCAGTATTGTTAGGGGGTTCTATGGGACGCGCATGGTTGTTGATTTGTATTATTTTTGTTCTTTCGGCCTGTGGTGAGGGTAAGCCATCGCGGGTGGATCAGTCTAAGGCGGCTCTTACCCCCGAGCAGATCAGTGCCCGTGAAGCGGAAAACCGCCAGCAGGCCGGTCGAGATCTAAATATTAGTAATCCTCAAAAACCCGCTGATGGTGGCCTGCGCGTTGTGGCGGGGGTGCCCTTGTTTAGCGACGCCAATTTACTGGTGGATGTGAATGCCGAAGTGAGTGGCACGGCCGAGCGACTCCTTTGGCAGCAGGTCAGCGGCCCGCAGGCGATTATTCTCGACCCCCACCAAGCCCGCACCGCCATAGTTGTGCCCGATGTGGTTCAGGCGAGCGAGTTAATTTTTCGCGTTGCGGCGGCTAACGGATCTCAAGTGGCCAGCGATGAATTAGTGCTGACGGTGCGCCCCCTGAGCAACCCCGCCAAGGTGGTGAGCGTTGAGCAGGAGGAAAGCCTAGGGAGTCTTTTATTCACCATCAAGCTTAATAAACCGGCGCAAACGGCGTTGAATCTTCGCTGTATTACCTTGGATGGCACCGCACAAGCCGGTTCTGATTATGTGGCGGTTGATCAATTAGTCGCATTTGCCGCGGGCGAACAAGAAAAAACCTTGCGGGTGTCGCTGATTAAAGATTCAGTTCGCGAAAAAAATGAATTTTTTAATCTGCAGGTCAGCGGCGGTGATGCGACAGAGGATACATTTGCGACGCGGGCGATAGCGGTTATTCGCGAAACATCTACCACGCCTGTGGTGAGCACGGAAAAACCTGTGGTTGTAAATACGGGTGTGCTGCAAAATCAACTCAAGGGCACGGCAGGTTTTGTGCGTGTACATATCGCCTGGGCCGATTCAACAAGCGCCTTAGCCCTATCGGTACAAGACCCGTGTGGTAATGGGTTGAGTGCTATGAATTCAGTCAGTAATTGTCAGGATAAATTGGGCCGCTATGAAGTATTTGATGGCGTGCCAGAGGCCAACATTGTTTGGGCACAAGCTCCGGTTGGCCAATATAATGTGCGCGTTAAACACGCGGAAGGCGCTGGCAGTGCTTATACGGCCAGTATTTTTTGGGGCAATAATAGCCGCGTGTTAAAAGGAGTTATCGGCAGTGGTGATGCTGAGGATATTTTTCAGTTTGTTATTACTGCCGATGATGTAAAAACTACGTCCAGTTCTTCAAGCAGTTCGAGTTCTTCAAGCAGTTCGAGTTCTTCAAGCAGTTCTAGTTCTTCAAGTAGTTCTAGTTCTTCAAGTAGTTCTAGTTCTTCAAGTAGTTCTAGTTCTTCAAGTAGTTCTAGTTCTTCAAGTAGTTCTAGTTCTTCAAGTAGTTCTAGCTCTTCAAGTAGTTCTAGCTCTTCAAGTAGTTCTAGTTCTTCAAGTAGTTCTAGTTCTTCAAGTAGTTCTAGTTCTTCAAGTAGTTCTAGTTCTTCAAGTAGTTCCAGTTCTTCGAGCAGTTCTAGTTCGTCGAGTAGTTCTAGTTCTTCGAGTAGTTCTAGCTCTTCGAGCAGTTCTAGTTCGTCGAGTAGTTCTAGCTCTTCGAGCAGTTCCAGTTCTTCGAGCAGTTCCAGTTCTTCGAGCAGTTCTAGTTCTTCAAGCAGTTCAGGCTTGGTGTTGCCTGAGAATTTTATTGGCGGTGAGCGCTTAAGTGTTGCGTCTACTTTAGTGCCCAAAGCGAATTATTCGCTGGCGGCCATGCATGATTTAGCTGCGGATCCTTCCGCTTACCAAGGCTTTACACCCGCCAATGGCGAAATAAAGGGTGAATTTACGATTGGTTTAGATGCAGTTTATCAAATTGATGGTTTTGCACTCTGGAACGATATCAATGCACATGGCGAAGGCGTTAAAAATTACACACTGCGATTTTTCGATGAGTTTGGGAATCTGCTGAGTGAGCAACAGGGTGTTGGCTCCGCGGGTGATCCGGCCAGTAGTCTTGATAGAGGTTATAGCCTGCAGCGGTTCGATAACCTCATTAATGGGGTGGCCAAAATTGAATTTGTGGTGCTGGATTCTTACACCAACCTAGAAATCCGTGAAATAGGCTTTACCGGAGCAAAAGAGCGCAGTTTGGGTTTCCCAGCGCAATTTATTGGATTCCCGCATATTAAAGCGAGCACTAACCTGGCGGCAGAGAATCCCTATGTAATCGGTCAGATTGCCGATGGCGTTTTATACGAGACCAGCGCAAATCCAGCTCGCATTTTTAATGGCTTTACCACCAATGCTCCAGAGGGTGAAATTCAATTAGCGCTCGATAAAACCTATGTATTAACCGGGTTTGAACTTTGGAACGATGTAAATGTGCTCGCTGAAGGTGTTGCACAATTTCGCCTCTTATTCTGGGGCGCCAATAATGAATCACTGGGCGAGACGAAAATTTTTAATGTCAGCCCCGGTAAGAAGGAAAGTTCACATTTTGATTTTAACCCTGTAGCAGGTGTTGCGCGTGTAACACTGCAGGTAGTGTCTTCACTGTATGTGGAAAACAGCACCTACAAGCAGCGCATTGAAATACGTGAGCTGGGCTTTATAGGTGTGGAAGATCAGCCGGGCATTAAGATTACCGGCGAAACGGGCAATGCCCAAGGCATCAGTGTTTCGGGTGTGGTGAACTGGGGCGCCGACGCAGCTTATGCATCCGTACAGGCTAAATTAGAGGGCGAGCCGTTAAATTTGGCAGACCACGCGGTGCAATTTATTAGCGCTCCCGGTGCCAGCTGGCAGCAAGCGCTGGCGACGGCGAAACAGCGCTTAGACGCTACCTGGCACCCCGCCACTATCACCTCCAGCGAAGAGCAACGATTAATAACGGGGTTGTTGGATGCCAGGCAAGTGTTCGGCCAGGTATATTTAGGTGCCTACATAAGCGCTGGCGACACTAATTCATCATTTACGGCGCAGTGGATTAACGGTGAACCCTGGTTATTTAGCGCCTGGGGCATTACCGATGGAATTGCGGAGCCTTCGGATGCGGCGAATAATCATTATCTAACGCTGCGCAATGATGGCGTTAAATGGTCTTGGAATGATTTTAATCCGCAGACTGAAATGAGCAGTGTGCAGGGCATTTTGATGGAACGATCCGCGCCAGCTGTGTCTGTGCGGCAGCTGGCGCCCTTAACGGAATTTACTCTATTTATTCCCAACGCTGCAGCTCAGGGCAATCGGTTAGAGCTCTCGTTCCTTGACGGTAACGGACGGGCGCTACAAGCCGTCTATAACCTTAAAAAAACCTCTGTGCCCGCCGTTGTTTTGGATAAGACCACAGACTTGTTCAGCACCGGCAGTTTTGGTTTAAAAGGTGTGATAGGCGCGGGATATAAATCGCTGCAATTAATAGCGAATAATCGGCCTTTAGCCTATAGCGAATATAAAATTGTGAATGAGCCCTTGGTTAATATCGATGCCATAACGCCGCCTGAAGGCTGGCATTTAGCCAGCATTACCAGCGCCGCGGAACACAATTATTTAACCCAGTTGTTGAACGATACTATGCAGGAGAACCAGGTCGTACTGGGGCAGAGCGATCAATATTATATCGGCGGTATTGATATTGATGGCCAATGGAATTGGCTCAACCAAGAGCCGTTTATTTACCAACATTGGGCCGATGGCGAACCCAGTGGCGATGGCCGCAGATTGGTGCTCAGTGGTCGTCAAAATTGGTTATGGAATGATTTACCTGCATTGGACGGTAATTCGCGTGGTTATATTCTTGAGCGGTCAAGCGCATTACCGGATGTGATGGAGGGTGAATTTAATTTTGTTGTCTCAGGTGGTTTGGTGCCGGGTTTAAATGAGGTTATGGTTGAGACTAAAAATGCCACTGGCGCCCCCGTGCGTGAGCGAATTTTTGTTACCTATTTTGCCCCCTAAGGCCTTGGATGCAGCAGGTGTGTTTTGCGCGGCTGCTGCATAAACATTGCGTTATTATCGTCTATAACCTGTATTTTAGGTTTTTAACCATGCGCGCCTTAACCTAGCGTTTTGTGTTGCATTATTAATCCGGTACTAAAATCCGCCGGATTAATAATGCAGCCCCGTCATCCGGGCCGTTTTTTACCCTCCTTAACATCATTCTTTTATTTCCCGCATGTATTTCCCACCTGTTTATCCCCGCTTGAATCAGGTGAGCCCGCTTTTTAACGCTCTGTTTAGGACCGCGCACGGAATTATTTCCAGAATAGGGCGCGTGGTGCCAGAGGGCCGGAAGTAGTGAGCACACCCTAATTAAAAGCATCTAACAGAATGATATTTTGTATTAGCCTGCAAGGATGTATTCATGGCATTTCCGAAATGCTGCGAACTCATGATTCTTTGTTGTGCCAAATGGAGCGCAGTTACTACCTAGGCGCCAGCAATGAATACACATCATTTCAGACACGCCGTGAATATATTCTAAGTAGGCTCGTCAAAAAGATCTGTCTTTTTGACGTTCTGAAATGATGTCTATTCATTGCTTCCGTACAGCTAGTAAGCGTAACTTCCTCTTTTTTGCGCTCGGGACGGCATAGGTCGTTGGTGCAACATCCTTCTCGCACTGATTGACCGGCACTAAACATCGCAGGGTTAATACAAGTAGCAGAAGCCATTTTTGCACCGGGTGAATCGCACCTATTTTATGTCGTAAATGCCACAAGGCCTGAGCGGCTTTGTTGTGTCAACCGCCACAAACAGCGCCCCCATTCAATTAAAAACACAATAAAAACAGCTGGTTAAAAGTTGGGCATAGGCGTTGCAACACCCCTTGTGCAGCAGTAACTGTAAACGCAGCCGCCGCCAGGGGCTGCCTCACCTTTTAAATAGTCCGCCCATAGCGGCGTGAATAGGAGTTCTTGCAATGCAACTGACAGTGCTTGGACAAGATGAAAATAGCGCACCTGCAGCCAGCAGTTGTGCTTCCGGTTCCTGTGGCAGCAGCAACGACCAGATGACGGCCTTGCCTGATGCTATTCGGGAAAAAGTGCAAAATCACCCCTGCTATTCTGAAGAGGCGCACCACTATTTCGCGCGTATGCACGTAGCTGTGGCGCCCGCCTGTAATATTCAGTGCCATTATTGCAATCGAAAATACGATTGTTCTAATGAATCGCGCCCAGGGGTAGTTTCAGAAGTATTAACCCCAGAGCAAGCGGTTAAAAAAACCAAAGCCGTGGCCGCCGCAATCCCACAAATGACGGTATTGGGAATTGCAGGCCCCGGTGATCCACTGGCCAATCCAACGCGCACCTTTGAAACCTTCCGTATGCTGTCTGAGCAAGCGCCGGATATTAAATTGTGTGTTTCCACCAATGGTCTTGCATTACCAGATTCAGTGGAAGAATTAGCCAAACACAATATCGATCACGTCACCATTACTATCAACTGTGTTGATCCAGAAGTAGGAGCGAAAATTTACCCTTGGATTTACTGGAATAACAAACGCATTCACGGCGTTAAAGCTGCGAAAATTCTCATTGAACAGCAGCAAAAAGGTTTGGAAATGCTGGTGGCAAAGGGCATTTTAGTGAAAGTAAATTCGGTGATGATTCCCGGTGTAAACGATGAGCACTTAAAAGAAGTAAGCCGCATCGTTAAACAAAAAGGTGCGTTTTTACATAACGTAATGCCGCTGATTGCAGAAGCCGAGCACGGTACTTTTTACGGTGTAATGGGGCAGCGTGGACCTGAGCCGGAAGAATTACAGGATTTACAGGATTCGTGCGCAGGCGATATGAATATGATGCGCCACTGCCGTCAATGCCGCGCCGATGCGGTCGGCCTGCTCGGTGAGGATCGCGGTGAAGAATTTACCATGGATAAAATTGAAGTGATGGATGTAGATTATGAAGCGGCTATGGAAAAACGCGCTGTCATTCACGCGGGCATTTTAGAAGAGCTTAACGAAAAACAAGCTAAGCGAGAGCGCCTTGCCGCTGTGAATATGCCTAAACCTACTGACACCATTGATAAACATCTGCGCCCAGTATTAATCGCAGTTGCAACCAGTGGTGGCGGCTTGATCAACCAACACTTTGGCCATGCGACTGAATTTTTAATATATGAAGCATCGCCCAATGGTGTGCGTTTTATTAGCCACCGTAAAGTGGATCAATACTGTGTGGGCAATGATGCCTGTGGTGAAAAAGAAAGCGCCTTAAGCGGAAGCATCCGCGCGTTAAAAGGTTGTGAAGCTGTGTTGTGTTCAAAAGTTGGCTACGAGCCTTGGTCTTTGTTGGAAGAGGCTGGAATTATGCCCAATGGCGAACACGCGATGGAGCCTATAGAGGAAGCTGTTTTGGCGGTTTATAAGGAAATGATTGCCGCTGGCAAACTCGATACGCAAAGCCTGGTAGCTGAGCAGCTCACGGCTTAAAAATCCCTATCGCGCACGCTACGCAGCCTGCAGGGGCAGGCTGCGTACTTCCCAAGGTGAAAGAGAGGTTTTTATGGCTCTGAAAATTGTTGAATCCTGCGTAAATTGTTTTGCCTGTTACGACGTATGTCCCAGTAACGCCATCTACCAAAGTAGTCCTCATTTTAAAATTAATCCCAAAAAATGCACGGAATGTGAAGACGATTATGCGGTGCCCCAGTGCGCCAGCATTTGCCCCATTGAAGAGGCAATTTTAAGTGCTGATGGTTTGGCCATGAATCCGCCTGGCAGCTTAACGGGAATTCCACCCGAAAAAATGGCGGAAGCCATGCGTGAAATTCAAGCGCGCTAGGAAATTGATATGAGTATTTACCCATTGCCGAGATTAGCGTTTTACGAAAAACCTGGTTGTAGCAGCAATCATAAGCAAAAAGCGCAACTTACGGCTATGGGTTTTGAACTTGAAGTACACAGTTTATTGAGCACTCCCTGGAGCCCTGCAGAATTAAAAAAATATTTTGCCGCGTATCCGGTTGAGCAATGGTTTAATCGGGGCGCACCTGCGGTAAAAGAGGGGCGCATAAACCCAGAGGCGTTAAGTTCGCACCAGGCGCTGGAATTATTTGTGCAAGAGCCGCTACTCATTCGCAGGCCGCTGATACGGACATTAAATGGTGATACACACTACTGGGCGGGCTTTGATGTGCTGCAATTATTAGCCGATTTAGGATTGCCCGCCGAATTAGCCGCAACCCAGCCACAACTGGGGGAGGGGTGTAGTAGCCGGCCAGAAATCTGTGAGGCAAAGGCGCAGCAAGAGGCATCCTTATGAATCAAGCGCTAGCGCGAGCCTGGGTACAAAGCCCTACGCTGAGCCAAAATGTCTCGCCAAATAAACGCAGCCCCGCCCAGTGGTTTATGTATTTATTGCGGTTAAATCGCCAGGGTGCTGGATGTTTGCCCCATTATTTAGGGCTTGGACGTTTTGAATTTGACGGCGTCATTTTAACGCTTGGCACAGGGGCAGACGGATTATCCGAGGTGCAGGTGGATGAGCGGGCGCAATTGCGTCAAGAATTGTTAGAGCTGCGGGAAACTGAGTGGCAAGAATTGCAGGCGTTGCTTGCGCACTTCTGCGCCAATGCTGAAGTAAAAATGCTGCACTTGGATGCGATTGTGGCCGCAGGTTGCCTCGGTGGCGACCACTTGTGGCGGGATATGGGATTTACCCGCCGCGCTGAATTAAGCGATTTTATGCAGCAAAATTTTCCGGCCCTTGCCGCATTAAATAGCCAGGATATGAAGTGGAAAAAGTTTTTATACAAACAATTATGTGAGCAGGGTGGCAGCTATGTATGCCGAGCGCCCAGCTGTGAACAATGCACCGCCTTTAGCGATTGTTTTGGCCGTGAAGAGTAACATGAATTTATGAGGAGCCCTGTATGAGCCAGTGTACCCTTATCAGTGTGGCAGACGCTGAGCGTATGATCCGCGATATGCCGGTATTAGTCTTGGATATGCGCGATTTTAAAAGCTATCAGGCCGGGCATTTTCCTAAATCAATCCACCTAAATGATTTAACCTTACGGCAGCTGATCAAGCACACAGCTAAACAGGTGCCCATTCTTATTTATTGTGAGCATGGCCATCGCAGCCAGGATATGGTGCAAATATTTAGCACCAGCGGTTTTAGTAATTGTTTTAGCCTGGAAGGCGGTTTTGATAATTGGTTTCAAACCGTGCGAGCACCTAAGGCGCCCTTAAGTAAAACCCTGTGCCTGTGGCTGGCGCAAAACGGTTTTGATGTGCACAACCTTAATAAACGCACGTGGAATAACGAAACAGCATTAATCAGTTCTGCTCGGCAGGGCAATTACGACATCTGCGCTGAATTACTAGACGCAGGTGCAGCGGTTGATGCTATGAACCGTGATGGCAATAACGCGCTTTGGATGGCGTGTATCAACGAATCCTACTCCATTGTCGATTTGTTGATTGAATACGATATCAACATTGATAACCAAAATGACAACGGTGCCACTGCGCTGATTTACGCCGCCTCCGTTGGTAATGTGCGTTTAGTGGATACACTGATTGCCGCAGGTGCCAATATTCATTTGGCAACCCTAGATGATTTTAATGCGCTTTCGGTAGCCGCAAATGTGGCAACCCTTAGTTATTTGCGCAGTTTTTGTATGCCCCTGGCGCGCACGGGCTAAATGATTAGCACATGTGTTTTACGTATGACTCTAAATTGCCTAAGTATTTTGTAGCTGGAGGCATGTGAACATTTTTGCCGGAATGCATGTTAGTAATGCAAAAGCCGGTAATTAAAAAATATCCCGATTTTTTCAACAGGACATTCCTATGAACACTTCTCCGACTGTAGAGCTAATTCAAAAACAAATTAGTGAAAACCCCGTTATTCTCTATATGAAAGGTACTGCGGATCAGCCTGAATGCGGCTATTCAGGTGCGGCAGTGGCGGCGCTAAAAAAAGCCGGTATTAACTTTAGTTTTGTCAATGTTTTACAGGCGCCCATGATTCGAGAACGCCTGCCGTCAATTTCCCAGTGGCCCACCTTTCCGCAATTATTTGTTAAGGGTGAACTCGTGGGCGGCAGTGACATAGTCTGTGCAGCCGTGGCCGACGGTTCTTTGCAGGCGATGGTCGCTAAAGCTGAAAGTATATAAGTCTTTATGCTGTGCCTGGGCTTCGGTTTGCTGCAGATTCACACTACATTCGGAGTGAGTGTAAAGGGAAGTCTAAGCTTAATATTTTTGCGTTTGGAATAGTGTGTGAGTATGTTGTGGTGCTCTTAATATGTGCATTCAGTATGAGTTATGTGTCAGTACTAATTGAGCGGTATGGAATTTAAAATATTTTGGTTTGGGTCAATTATGGAACAGTCAGAAATTATTAATATCATTAAAACAGCCATACCGTCTGCAACCGTTAGTGCAGAAGGCGCGGACTGCAGCTTTACCGTACAGGTGGTCAGTGAAGCCTTTGTAGGGGTTGGGCCTGTAAAGCGTCAGCAGCAAATACTCAGCCTGTTTAGTAGTCTACTTACCACAGGCGTGTTACACGCGTTAACAGTAAAAGCATTTACACCTGAGGAGTGGGCCGCCAGTCAAGTGCCTTTAACTCAGCTAAGGCTTTAGCCGCAGCGAGCCCCGCTAAAACGAGCAGATCCACGTATCTGTACAGATTTAGCGGGGCGATGACAAAATAGATTAGGAAGATCTATTTTGTCTCTGGGTTAATAATTTCGATCAATTACTAGCTGTACGGAAGTAAAGAATACACATCATTTCAGACCGTCAAGAAGAGGGATCTTTTTGACGAGCCTACTTAGGATGTATTCACGGCGCGTCTGAAATGATGTGTATTCATGTCTGATGCCTAGGTAGTAAGACTGTTTAATGTGCTGCACGACTCAATATTGTCTACTGGCCGATGCCAATCAAGCCGTATTAATCGCTAATTTAAGAGGTGTTCTATGAGCCAAATCGCCAATTTAAGCCGGGAAGTAGCGCTGCGAATCGCCCTAGCGGCTCGCTTGTTGCCTGATGTGGGCGTCAGTCGGCTGCTGGAAATTTTACACCGCCGCATTAGTGAAGAATTAACGGAGGAATCATTAAAATTGATTACAGTAACGGATTTAAAAACGGGTTTTGCCAGTGCTGATGGCGAGGAGGATGGCGAGGATATTAGTGTGGGCCTGCCGGCATTAAAAGAGGCCGTGCGTATTTTATGGGGTGAAAACGACCAGGAGCAATTGCCGACGCCTGTGGAATTAACAGAGCCCATGCCCGGCTCAATACGGGTGGCGATTGCTTCAAACAGTGGTGAAACTCTCAATGGTCATTTTGGCTCCTGTATACGGTTTTTAATTTATCAAGTCAGCGCCACGGATTGTAAATTGGTGGGCATTCAGTCGGCGGTGGAAGCAGATTTATCTGAGGATCGCAATATGTTTCGAGTTGATCTTATCCGCGATTGCCAGGTGTTATATGTAGTTTCTATCGGAGGCCCTGCCGCCGCTAAAGTAGTGCGCGGGGGTATACATCCAATGAAAGTTACGGAAGGTGGTGAGGCCAGTGACATTATTGCCAAACTCCAAACTGTTATGAGCCATTCCCCCCCGCCTTGGCTGGCCAAAATACTGGGTATTGACCCTGAGGAACGGGTGCGCTTTGAGCGCTCTGAAGCCACGGGTTAATAGGTTTGAGCCGCACTTGTTTTAAATCCGCTATTAAAAAGCCGCCATTTGGGCGGCTTTTTTGTTTGGATTTTGTATTGTGTTAGGTTTTCCTATTTTGGTTGGCTTTTCTATTTTTTTGTATTTTCTATTATTATGTTTTCTATGTCGTTTTTTAAGTGGATTTTTAATTGGAAAACAATAAATTCAGTACTAGGCCTGAATAGAATATAGCCCAAGGTAACCCGCCGACAACAAGCTGCTAGACCAATAGGATCTATTGTATCGGCGGGTTAAGAGCTAAGCTACAACTGCTTCCGGCTGTTGAGCACCACTGACGGCAATTAGGCTCTGCCAATCGGCTTCAATGATCTGCAGTTGTTTTTTCTCACAAAAGCGGCGTTCTTTGTCGGTGGGTTCAGGCAGTAGTACAAAGCCTGCAGGTGAATCTGCACCATGAATAATATCGCTCAATACCATGCGTTCCGTATCCCGTAAAAAGCGCATGCCAATAAATAGGTATTTTTTACCCAGGCGATATTCTTTCAAAAAATTTGGAATGGCAAAACCGCCCATTAATTCGGTGATGTAATCGACGTAATCTGCATCGGATGCAATATAATTGGCTTCCGGCAGAGGGGTACCCATGGGTTTAAATAATATGGGTAGTTGTTTATCAACCTCTTCTAATTGTAAAGGGGCGTAGCCGGTAGCGGGGTTAAATTGATAGAGCTTAAAACGGTATTGTGTACCCGCAATACGCGCCACACCGACAATTAAGGTATGTGCGCGGCCAGCGTAGAGGGTTTGCATTTGAGTGTCACGGTTAATGTCCACCACATAATGTGGCGCTAACGCCGCCAACCACTGGTGAAGTACAGATGGTGACCATTTTTTTTCAGCGTAGGTGGTCGTTAAAAAGCGTTCAACCGATTTGCGTCCTTTTTTTTGCTCGACATTCATTGCCGCCCGCGCAAACTCATACATCAAGCGCGGTGCCATGGGTTTACCGTCATTCATTGCGAGTATGAGGCTATCGCTGTCGGCTGGAATGGGTGATTTTGTTAATGAGTCGACAACCCCGCGCAAGGCATCTGGCCCTAAATAGGGGACGAGGCTGCCATCTTTAATGCGGGCAACAATAGGGTCAAGGGAATTTAACGCTGACATACAGATTCCTCGGTGAGTCATTTAAGACAATAAAAAAGGGCTAATCGCAATAATCGCGCCATAATTAATTGTGTTGTCTTGCCGCTTCAGGTCGATGATCAGTCACTGATAAATAGTCGGGAAATTACTATTAACCCGGCGACAAAATAGATCGTCCTGATCTATTTTGTCTACGCCCCGCTAAAACTGGCGCAGATCGCGGATCTGCTTGTTTTAGCGGAGCTCGCGGCGGCTTAAGCCGCAGGTAAGGCATCCATGCCGCAGTTATTAACCCGGCACTAAATGTCGCCGGGTTAATACCTAGGCACCCGCAATGAATACACATCATTTCAGACACACACGCTGTGAATACATACTAAGTAGGCTCGTCAAAAAGGGCCCTCTTTTTGACGGTCTGAAATAATGTGTATGCATTGCTTCCGTACAGCGAATATCTATGCTGCCCAGGCAGCAGCATGTATCAGTTGGTAAAAATATCTATTAAAAAATAGCAAAACTAATTCAAATTCAATGTGTCGGTCGCGCCAGGGTTTAAGCCGCCTTAAAGGCGGAATCGGTGCAGGATTGATTCTTCCAAACCTGATATTGCCGGGTTCATAATGCAGACATTTTGGCGGGTTTATGACAAAAATAGCCTGGGCCGTTGTTTTGTGTGCGAGGTGGATTGTTGCAGGCCAATGCGGGGTTTTGTTGTCAACCCTACAGGGGCTGGGGGATTGTTGCGCTGATTGTTGTGTGTGGCGGGGCTGAAAATTTAAAAAACACTTAAAAAACAGGCTATTAAAATAATTTATAAAAATGGCCCATCGTTTGCACTTTGAGTTTTGTGTAAGGGCACCTTGAATCTCTTGGTCGTTGCTTACATCCGAACCTTTTTATAAGCAATTTAATTGCTTCGAAATTTAGGAGAACTCAAATGGCAATGCGTCAATGTGCAATATACGGTAAAGGTGGTATTGGTAAATCCACTACTACTCAGAACCTAGTAGCCGCTTTAGCTGAAGCGGGTAAAAAAGTCATGATCGTAGGTTGTGACCCTAAAGCCGATTCCACTCGTTTAATTTTACATGAAAAAGCCCAAAACACCATTATGGAAATGGCGGCAGAAGCGGGCACTGTAGAAGATCTTGAGTTAGAGGATGTAATGAAAGTCGGCTACGGCGATATTCGCTGTGTAGAGTCTGGCGGCCCTGAGCCAGGTGTAGGTTGTGCCGGTCGCGGTGTAATTACCGCTATCAACTTTCTTGAAGAAGAAGGCGCCTACGAAGGCAACTTGGACTTTGTATTCTACGACGTACTTGGCGACGTAGTGTGCGGCGGCTTTGCTATGCCCATCCGCGAAAACAAAGCGCAAGAAATTTACATCGTATGCTCTGGCGAAATGATGGCTATGTATGCAGCCAACAACATTTCAAAAGGCATTGTGAAATACGCTAACTCCGGTAGCGTGCGCTTGGCTGGTTTGATCTGCAACAGCCGTAACACCGACCGTGAAGACGAACTCATTATGGCCCTTGCTGAGCAACTGGGTACACAAATGATTCACTTCATCCCCCGTGACAACGTTGTGCAACGCGCTGAAATTCGCCGCATGACCGTTATTGAATACGATCCAAAAGCTAAACAAGCCGATGAATATCGCGCTTTAGCGAATAAAATCGTCAACAACACCAAGTTCGTTATTCCTACACCCATCACTATGGATGCGTTGGAAAAACTGTTGATGGACTTCGGCATTATGGATGAAGAAGATTTAAGTATCGTAGGCAAATCAGCGGCTGAAGAACTGGCTTAATGTGCAGCGCGCTTAAATGTACGAGGCTTTGCCTTGTAGATTGCTAGAAAAAGTTCGGGGCAGGGCAGATTAGCCCTGCCGGTATTGCCAGGCTCTTAACCTTTTGGCTGAGCGCAAGGGCCTGGCAACACCGTTACCCGGTAATTGATGCAATTATAGGAGACATTAATATGTCTGGCATGTCACGAGAAGAGGTGGAATCCCTCATTCAGGAAGTACTTGAAGTCTATCCTGAAAAAGCAAAAAAAGACCGCGCTAAACACTTGGCGCCAAATAACCCAGAATTAGATCAAGCAAAAAAATGCATCACCTCGAATAAAAAATCATTGCCCGGTGTAATGACTATTCGCGGTTGCGCCTATGCAGGCTCAAAAGGCGTTGTATGGGGCCCCATTAAAGATATGATCCATATCTCCCATGGTCCAGTTGGCTGCGGTCAGTACTCCCGTGCCGGTCGTCGCAACTATTACATTGGTACCACCGGTGTAAATGCGTTTGTTACTATGAATTTTACGTCTGATTTCCAGGAAAAAGACATTGTATTTGGCGGCGATAAAAAGCTTGCCAAATTGATCGACGAAATCGAAACACTGTTCCCATTAAACAAAGGCATTTCAATTCAATCTGAGTGCCCCATCGGTTTAATCGGTGATGATATCGAAGCCGTTGCCAAGAAAAAACAAGCTGAACACGGCAAAGTGGTTGTGCCAGTTCGTTGTGAAGGCTTTCGCGGTGTGTCGCAATCCTTAGGTCACCACATTGCTAACGACGCCGTGCGCGATTGGGTGATTGGCAATCGTGATGGTGATGATAGTTTTGCTACAACCCCCTACGACATCGCGATTATCGGTGACTACAACATCGGCGGCGACGCTTGGTCTAGCCGTATTCTGTTTGAAGAAATGGGTTTGCGCGTTGTGGCTCAATGGTCGGGCGACGGCACTATTTCTGAAATGGAATTAACGCCTAAAGTGAAATTGAACCTGGTGCACTGCTACCGTTCAATGAACTATATCTCTCGCCATATGGAAGAGAAGTACAAGATTCCATGGTTAGAGTACAACTTCTTCGGCCCCACCAAAACCGTTGAGTCTCTGCGTAAAATCGCTGCGCATTTTGATGAGTCGATCCAAGCAAAATGTGAAGAAGTTATTGCCAAATACAAGCCTGAGTGGGATGCGGTTATTGCTAAATTCCGCCCTCGCTTGGAAGGCAAACGCGTCATGCTGTACATCGGCGGCTTGCGTCCTCGCCACGTAATTGGTGCCTATGAAGATTTGGGTATGGAAGTAATCGGTACTGGCTATGAATTTGGCCACAATGATGACTACGACCGCACTTTGAAAGAAATGGGCGATTCAACTCTGTTGTACGATGATGTTACTGGCTATGAATTCGAAGAGTTTGTGAAAAAACTCAAGCCGGATTTGATTGGTTCAGGTATTAAAGAAAAGTACATTTTCCAAAAAATGGGTGTGCCCTTTAGACAAATGCACTCCTGGGATTATTCAGGCCCTTACCACGGCTTTGATGGCTTCGCTATCTTCGCTCGCGATATGGATATGACTCTGAACAACCCTTGCTGGAAAAAACTGCAAGCGCCTTGGAAACAACCTGCTGCTGAGCAAACTGCAATAGCAGCGAGCGCTTAAGCTTAGTTTTCTTTGATGTAATACCTGTTGTAAACCTGCACAGCCGTTTTTTTGCGGCTGTGCTATCCAATCAAACTACCCGTTCGTCCACAGATTAGTGGCGCGGGAGGAGGACTATCATGAGCCAGAATGTTGATAACATTAAACCCAGTTATCCTTTATTTCGTGAAGACGATTATAAAGAAACCCTTCGCAACAAACGCGCCGAGTTTGAGGAAGTTCATCCGCAAACCAAAATTGATGAGACATTTTTGTGGACAACCACCACTGAATATCAAGAACTCAATTTTCAGCGCGAAGCCTTAACTGTAAACCCCGCTAAAGCCTGCCAACCCTTAGGTGCTGTTTTGTGCGCCTTAGGCTTTGAAAAAACTATGCCGTATGTGCACGGTTCGCAAGGTTGTGTGGCTTATTTCCGTACCTATTTTAACCGCCACTTTAAAGAGCCTATCTCCTGCGTATCAGACTCCATGACTGAAGATGCAGCCGTATTCGGTGGCCAGCAAAATATGAAAGACGGTTTGCAAAACTGTAAGGCGACTTACAAGCCCGACATTATTGCGGTTTCCACTACCTGTATGGCGGAAGTTATTGGTGATGACTTAAACGCATTCATTAATAACTCCAAAAAAGAAGGTTATATCCCCGCTGAATACCCAGTGCCTTTTGCCCATACACCGAGTTTTGTGGGCAGCCACGTTACCGGTTGGGATAATATGTTTGAAGGCATGGTGAAATATTTCACTATCAATGACATGGAAGGCAAAGTGGTAGGCAGCAACCACAAAATTAACCTAGTACCGGGCTTTGAAACCTACTTGGGTAACTTCCGCGTAATTAAGCGTATGCTTAAAGAAATGGACGTGGGGTACACGCTGCTTTCCGACCCTGAAGAAGTATTGGATACGCCTGCTGACGGTGAATTTCGCATGTATTCAGGCGGAACCACTCAGGCGGAAATCAAGGACGCTCCTAATGCCATTGATACTCTATTATTACAGCCTTGGCAGCTGGAAAAAACCCGTAAGTTTGTTGAGCAGACCTGGAAGCACCCGGCGGCAAAAATCAACGTGCCAATGGGACTGGATTGGACCGATGAATTCTTAATGAAAGTTAGCGAAATCACTGGTCAACCCATTCCCGATAGCCTGGCTAAGGAGCGCGGCCGTTTAGTGGATATGATGACGGACTCTCACACCTGGTTACACGGCAAGCGTTATGCTTTGTGGGGCGACCCTGACTTTGTTATGGGTATGGTCAAATTCCTGCTGGAACTCGGTTGTGAGCCTACTCATATCTTGGCCAACAACGGCAACAAAAAATGGAAAAAAGCCGTGGAAGCAATTCTGGCTGAGTCTACTTATGGCCGCAATTCCACCGTGCATATTCAGAAAGACCTGTGGCATATGCGCTCCTTGGTATTTACCGATAAACCCGATTACATGATCGGAAATTCCTACGGTAAATTTATCCAACGGGATACCTTGCATAAGGGTAAAGAATTCGAAGTGCCTTTAATTCGCATCGGATTCCCCATTTTTGATCGTCACCACCTGCACCGCCAAACAACCTTTGGTTATGAAGGCGCCATGCAAATTCTGACCACCCTGGTGAATACTGAGCTTGAGCGACTGGATGATGCTACTCGCGGTATGCAAACCACTGACTATAACTACGATCTGATTCGTTAATTGTTCTAGTAGCTTTTTGAAATACGTTGGTGGTGACGGTATGGAAAGGATAATTTGGCGAAAAAACCGGAGTTTACACCTAGTAAATGAGGATTTTTCGCCAAATTTAACGCCGCCAGACCTAGCAAGGTAGTATTTCAGCAAGCGGCCAGGGGCGTGTGCGCCTATAAGTCAATATTATTAACTTGGCAATAAATTCTGGCAGATTAATAATTGCGGCGCGGCCCCCGCTAATATACTGATTTTATTTTTGGGTTTTAGCGGGGTGAATAAATATCATTAGGATGAACTATTTTATCGTCGTTGTAATAGATCCAACCTGTTTGATTGCGGGCAATCTCAATTGCAATCAGGGCAGGCCACACACTTGCCTTATTTGATGCGGTGATGTGATCGCCGCTGAAGTGGTCGCTCTCAAGGTGGATTAAAGTTAGCTTATATGTGTCATTTTTATCGGGCTTAATAAAGATCAAAAGCTCTGAATTGCATTGTTCGATTTGTGCGGCGGTAGCGGCTGCCAAAAAATTAGCTGCCGTCGTTTTTTCTCGTTTATTACGCTAGGAACTTCTATGCCTAATGTCATGATTCGTAAAAATGAAGCGGGACAGCTTACGTTGTATATAGCCAAACAAGACTTGGAAGAAAATGTTGTGGCGCTTGAATTTGATACGCCTGAGCGGTGGGGTGGAGAATTTACCTTGGCGGATGGCTCCATTTATTCAGTTGAACCCATGGCGCGGCCTGAATTACCTATAACCTTACGGGCTAAGCGAGGCGGGGAATCTTAATATGACGGCTCCACACGTAAGCGATGAGGTAGCGCTGCGGATTGGGCTTGCCCTGCGCGCTTTAGCCGATGTGGAATTGCGTGCGTTCGTAAGTGTATTAATTGCGGTATTAGGCCACCCCATCACCCTGGAGAAATTAGCGCGCTTGCGCTTTAGCCGTTTAAAAGCCGCTGGACAAGGTCCATTTGCTCACTGCACGGATGAGCAGATGCGTAACGCCTTAGCCTTGCTAAAAGGCAAGGGTATTGAAATCGCACCCGATCCTTTGCCTGTGATTAGTGACTATTGCGACGGCGATATGCCGCACTCAATCCGTGTGGCGGTGGCATCCGATCGCGGTGAAAAAATTAATGGTGCCTTCGCAAGCTGTGCGCGATTTTTAATTTATCAGGTGTCTGCACGAGAGGTGCGTTTAATTGCGTCGCGTGAGCTTGCTAAGGCTCCCCCGGAAGAAGATAAACACAGCCACCGAGCGCAATTAATTAACGACTGCCAGGTGTTATACACGACTCAAATTGGCGGCCCGGCTGCAGCGAAAGTGGTGCGCGTGGGTGTGCATCCTATGAAAATTGATGCACCCATCGGTGCGCGTGTTTTATTGCGGCAATTGCAAGCGGTATTAATCCAGGGCGCGCCGCCTTGGCTCGCTAAGGCTATGGGTGGCAACCCACAAGGGCGAGTGCGCGTGAGTCAATCGCAGTTTGGCTAGGCGGTGTGTAAGAAGTTTGGCATTTGGCTTGGGAATAAAAAAGCCCCGAGCGAGATAGGTGATTGTCTAGGTTTTTGCAGGAGTTTATATGAACGCACCAGCAGGTTTAAATCGCAGCCAAATTGACGAGGTGGTTGCATACGTCGACGCCCACGGCCTTAGTGATACAACCCTAAATTATCTGCGGCAGCAATTTTCAGGGTGTCATTTTACCTATTGTATGGATGATGATGTGCATTTTTCCAAGGCCTATATGCAGCGCCCGCACTTTAATGTGTATTTAGTGGATTCTCGCCAACATTGTTCCGAATTGACCACCGATACTGAATGCGCCTCAGGAATTGTATTGGCAGAGGTGCTTGAGTGATTTTTTCCAGGATTGGGGTTTTGAATAGAATATGTTTTTTGTTGTTTTTTGCCCGATAATTTTCGAGGTTTTGAATCCATATTGCTAGCTGTACGGAAGTAATAAATACACATTATTTCAGGCCGTCAAAAAGAGGGATCTTTTTGACGAGCCTACTTAGGATGTATTCACGGCGTGGCTGAAATGATGTGTATTCATTGCTGGTGCCTGGGTAGTAAGCCTGTATTTCGCCGAGTAAATACCGTGTTTGTACTATTTACCCTGTATGAACTATTTACCGATACTGAATCGAGCCTGTTATTTTTCAATGATTTTCTGTGTTTATCATGGACTATTTGAAACTGTGTTGTCGCTTTTAGAGTTATTACTATGGCCAATGAGACGGACTCTGCGGATTTAACCCCCGTTGCCGATTGCCGCAGCTGTCGCTATCGCACCCATTTACTGTTGGCGGGCCGTTGTGTGCCGGGGGATGCTTGTGTGGCGGTGGATAGTGGCCGACAAATCGACCGCTTTTTCCGCGCTAATCCTGAGCTGGCTGGCCAGTATATTAATGACAGTTTTTGGGAACGCCGTGCGGTTGCTGCGCGTTATATTCCCCAGGAAGCCTTAAGCCGTTTAATTGCTGACCCAGATGAAGCGGTGCGCCGAGCCGTTGCCTACCGTTTGCCCCGCGAGCAATTGTTAAAACTCATGGACGACCCGGACCGCGAAGTGCGAATTACCGTGGCAGACCGCTTACCGCTGGAACAACTTGAGCGCATGGCAACAGACCCGGATTATTTAGTGCGCGCGTATGTGGCTCAGCGTTTACCGGTAGGGCGATTATTTCGTTTTATTCGCGACCCAGATCGGCAAGTGCGTAAATTCGTTGCCCAGCGTTTACCTGAGGAATCCTTAGGCCTTATGGTGCATGACCCTGAACCCGAAGTACGCCGCATCCTTGCTTCTCGTTTGCAGGGAGAGGGTATTTTGCCTTTGTTAAGCGACAATGATTGGACGGTGCGTTTAGCGGCAATTGCCAATGCGCCACTGGAGGCATTGCCTGGCTTGTTGGAAGATGTTGACCCTGAGGTGCGCCAGGCGGTGGCTGAGCGATTGGGGTTGACGCTTTAATGTTTGGCTGCAACGAATTGGGCCACGCGCATCCCTGCGGTAGGCATTTTTAGCAGCAAGGTTTGCTCAATTTCATTTATTCCCTGTTCGAGTGCGCCAGCTCCTAAAATGCTCTTGGTTGATAAATTAAGGGCATGTACTTGCTGGCGGATTCAAGTTTCCGCATCCGGTAATAGAGTTGCAGTAAAATGAAAATAATGTATTAACTAGGTTGATACTGGGGCCACCTAATTCTGATTTGGCTACCAATGATAATTGCAGTTCACTTGAGCTGATATTTCCTGCGGTTTCGATTGTGAATGCCAGTTTATTGTTCCAATTTCCGGTGGGCGGGAATTCCACATAATCTATAGCGCGCGCACCATTGATTCGAACTTCCATGGGTAAAGCACGATCGGTTCCGTTAGAAAACAGTAGGGTGAGCGTAACTTTTTCAACGGGGCCGCCTCGGTTGTAGGTCGTAGGAAAATCCAAGTGGCTGTCTGCTATGGGTTGGTATACAAATCGGCCCAGATCGCTATCCATCTTGCCTGTAGATGAAGCGCAATAACTATTAGCGCCGAATACCTCAGATGTTCCATCGCTGTGATAATAAGCCCTAAAATTTGTGTTTAATGGGACTTCACTGATGGAATATTTTTTCACCACGCCATTATTTACCAACACCTCACCTGAAGAGCTAGACGAAGAAGATGAGCTTGATGATGAGCTGGAGGAACTAGATGAGCTAGATGTGCCCATCTGTGATTTGCCATCACAGCCGATTAAATGCAGTGCAGCGATAAATGTGGTTATTGGCAAAATTAATGTCTTCATGGTGTCCCTCTAATAGTGTCGAATTATTATTGCCCTTTAATAAAGGGGGCGCGTTTTATCCTGTTTGGGCCAAAGCGGACATGCTAAATCCTACTGATTTCGCATGTCCGCAGATGCAATTTTTTAGTGGCAGGATTTGCGTCGGCGTAGCACCCAGCTACCTAGAACTAATAATCCTAAACTTATGTTATCCAAGCTACCTGCCACGGGTTTGTTATTGGTGTTTGTTGGCGTTCCACTTGAGCTACTGCTTGAAGAGGAGCTAGATGAGCTGGAGCTGGAGCTGGAGCTGGCCCCAAACCTTCCACTCGAACTCGAACTTGAATTTCTTGAGCCGGAGCTGCTGTAACCCGTTGAGCTTGAACTTGAGCTGCTTGAGCTAGAGCTACTGTATCCAGAGCTACTGTATCCAGAACTACTGTATCCAGAACTACTGTATCCAGAACTGCTTGAGTTCGAACCGCCTGAGCTTGAGCTGCTTGAGCTACTTGAGCTTGAACTGCTTGAGCTTGAACTGCTTGATCCGGAACCACTTGAGCTTGAACTGCTTGATCCGGAACCACTTGAACTGGAACTGCTGGAAGGTGAAACGGGTTGATTAATGCAATCAATGCAATAAACCTTTTCGCCGATCATTTTGTAGGGGCCAGAGCCGGAAGATTTCACCTCCAAGTGGTAGGTGCCTGCCTGAGGCGGTTTAAAATAGATATCGCCTGCTTTCTCCTCTATGAGCGTTTTTCCTGCTGAATCCTTAATCGAAAGCGTTGGTAAGAACATCTCAAAATATGCTGAATTAAATAATGATAGGTTTAATGCTTGATCTGCCTGTAGGTCAATAGAGTACACGTCAGTAAAAAAAATGCCAGAATTACCTTGTGCATCAAAGGTTTTGCAATCGCCCTGGGTTAAATTTGATCTCACATCAAATTGCTCGCCCAGTGGTATTGGTTTGTTGCAGTCAGAGTCGAGATAGTGGTCGCTGTCGAACGATCCTAGCGTGATATCTTGAGGAATGGCGCCGATTCCTTCGGGTGTGTATGAGTCTAATACATTTTTTGAATATTCAAAAACTAATGTATACGTTTTTTCTGCTGTGCTTTGCAGTGGCAGTACGCCTCCGTTGTCAGGTAAAAATAGCTCCTCATAGAAGTTGCTGTTTGGCGATTTTGTGGATTGTGCAATTATATTTCCCAGTTCATCTTCGAGCTTAATGGAGCTAGCAACGGATCGCAATTGTAGCCACTGGTTTGGTTTAATATTTATGGTTCGCGAAAGAATAATAGGGTAGTGCAATTGTGGATTATCCTGACAGCTGGTTATATCCCTCGGTTTAAATGTCTGATAACTTTGTGTAACCGATGTTAGCGATGGTGCTTGAAAGTTAAGGTCTAAGTTTTCATAAAACGGATATGTGATTGCTTCGCACGGGTTATAGGCTAAGAGCCTGTATGAGCCCTCCTGCTCTGGTGCGGGAGAGTGTACGTTTATTGTGTAAGTTCCTGTGGTTTGTGCCACAAAAGAATAGGTATAAATATATTCGCTATGATATTGGTATATAGGGTCTTTGAGCCCGCTGGGTGTCGCTATTGTGATTTTCGGAGCATAGGGTGTATCTCCTATATCTAGGTTTACCTTTTGACCCGCGAATAAGTTAATGCTGTAAAGATCTTGGTAGATGTCTTGCTCATTTAGTGGAGCAAGATTCCCCTGGCAATCAGATTTTAAGTTAGCACCAACAGCGTCTTTCCCCAATTCAAGCTTTTTTGGCCCACAAGGTTCGCTTTCGTTGAGGGGTAAAGCTTGCATCACTAAGTAAATGTTAAATTCTTGGCCTATTTCACCCGATACTTCAACTATGTAAGTTTGGGGCTCGCTATTTTGATTGCTTATAAAGCCAAAACTTGTTTGGGCGCCATTTTGCTCGTCGAGTGTAATAGTTGCAGGTATCGTATTGGTTCCCTGATGTTCAATCGTTTTATAGTGTTCATCGGTAAGCGTCAGGAGTGTTTGGTTTGATTGAATATAAAATTGATAATTAGGCGGTACAGTGAATCTATAACGAATTGAACCGTTTAATTCTGGGTGTGTTGAACTGGGACAATTAATCAATTTCCCACGCGCCCAGCCAGTTTCGATATCACTTCCATCGAGTATCGAGTCAAACGGCGATACCTCGCAGGTCATAATTTTGAACTCTGAGCCTGACGAAGAGCTTGATGTACTAGAAGAGCTAGAAGAGCTAGAAGAACTCGAAGAACTCGAAGAACTCGAAGAGCTAGACGAACTTAGCGCAAAAGCACTCGGTATAGTTAGATTACTGCTGAGTGTTATAGCCGTTGTAATGGCACTTAGTAGTGATAGTTTTGAGCGCGCGAGCTTCATGGTCTTTCCTTTTTATTAGGGTTAGTGGGCAGGGCGAGCGTATTGTGAGTGGATCATGAGGCGAGAAGGGGGCTGGCTTTTACCAACTGTGCGCAGTGTAAAGCTCGATACGCTTTTGCATGTGTAAAAAAGTGTAATAACGCTGAAGAGTGCACCCAGACCTTGTTCGTAAAACTCAGGCCGCAGGCTTCGCCTTTATAAAAACCTGTTGCGTACAGTTCATCAACGGCACGTAAGCTTTGCTCTGGGTGACCAGGTCTGTAATGAATTTTTTTACGTGTGCTTGGATTGACTTAGGCTAGTTACATTCAGCGGGCCGCTGGCTTATGAGGGTAGCCTTGCAACCAGCGGCAGGAATTCACCCCGTGTTTTGCCGAATGTTTTTGCTTGGGCGACTTAAGTATTAACCCGGCACTCAATGTCGCCGGATTAATAACGCGTTGTTGACCTATTTTTGTTAGCCCCATCTGGAGGATAAAGCCACGTTAGGTATGCGTTTGAGTTTTGGTGATTTAATCAGCTATTGGGGTGGCAAATTTCAGTAATTACCTCAGCGCTGAATAAAGCTGAGGTAACAAAAGGGCAGATTTAATTGAGTTTAAGCGATATAAGCGTCGCATTAACACTGCGCAGATGTTCTAGGTTTTTGGATTAATTTAACCAAGCTGCGCACCACCCACCGCACACCAAAAAAAGTAAACAGCGTTTCAAAACTCAACATAATGAATGTGCGTCCGCTGCCGCGTACCGGCGCTAGGCGCTGATATTTTGCTATTAATCGCTCCTGTGCATTGCTAATTGCATCGTAAAAAGTAGGAATCATTAAAAGGGTGAGAATAGTTGAAGTGATCGTACCGCCAATAATCGCAACTGCCAGGGGTTGATAAAATTCGCCGCCTTCGCCCATGCCAATGGCTACCGGTAACATGCCAGCAATGAGCGCAAAGGTGGTCATAATAATGGGCCGCAGGCGCGCTCGTCCGGCTTGTTTTAATGCCTCTACACGATTCACACCGGCTTTTTCTCGGCTGCGGGCGCTATCGAGTAATAAAATGGCATTTTTCGCTACCAGTCCCATAAGCATAATAATGCCGATAAAACTCATTAAATTTAATGTGTGGCCGGTGCTCACCAGCGCGAGGACTACGCCAATTAAACTTAACGGCAGGCTCAACATAACCGCCACCGGCGCCATAAACGAGCTAAATTGCATCACTAAAATAAAATACATCACCACTATGCCCGCCACTAAAGCGATGGTCATGGAGGTGAATAACACCTGCTGGTCGCGCCCGGCGCCGCGTAGCTCCACCCCATAGCCGGGTGGGAAATCCATCTGTTTGGCCAGCGCCATGGCGGCGTTGGTGACTTCGCCCTGGTTGCTGCCCTCTACGTTGGCAGTCACGGTTACGGTGCGTTTGCCTTCGGTGTGCATGATGCGGGTGGGGGCTTCGTCCATTGTGAGGCTGGCGATTTGTTCCAAGGGTATCCAGCTTTGGCCGCTGCTGGGCAGCAGTGGCAGGCGCGCGATGGCGTCTAGGTTGGCGCGGTCCTGTGGGTGCAGGCGCAGGGTTACATCGCGGGTTTCGCCGTTAGGGTCCACCCAATCGCCCACTTCATTGCCTGCAAAGGCGATGCGCAGGGCTTGGGCCGCGTCGGCGGCGCTCACGCCTAGGCTGCTGGCCAGGCTGCGTTGCAATTCAATGTGCATTTCCGGCATGGGTTCTTTTTCGCTTAGGCCCACATCCACGGCGCCTTTTATGCTGCGCAGTTGTTCCATGTAGGTGTTGGTGATGGCCAGTAGGGTGCGAGAGTCAGTGCCGTAAAAATTAATGCGCACGGGTTTTTCGCCGCCGTTGCTGGTGTCGTCTTGCACGGCGTATTCGGCCCCCACCAACTGGTTGATACGGCCGCGCAGATCAGTGGCGATTTGCGCAGCGCTGCGTGTACGGCTGCTGGGTTTGCCTATGTCTAAATCCAGGCGGCTTTCATCGCGGTTGACGCTGCTAAAAATGGATTGAATTTCAGGGATGGCTTGCGCCTGTTCCACTGCCTGGGCGGTTTTGATGCGCGCATATTCCATGCTTACGCCGGCGGGCAACCGCACACTGACTACCATTTTGCCGTTGTCGGAGGCGGGCAAAAAACTGGTGCCGCCGAGCCGCGCTTGCAGGCCTATGGCGGCGGCAAAACTGAGTAGGGCGATACAGGCCATGGTTTTGCGGTGTTGTAAGGCCCAACTGATAAGGCCTGTGTAGCGGTCGGCCTGGCGGTCGAACCAATCGTTAAAGCGCGCCAGCACAAGGCTAAAGCCTTTTTTCGGTTGGTGCTGGTAGCCCACCGGGTCGCCCCAGCGGGAGGACAACATGGGGTCCAGGGAGAAGGAGATAACCAGCGACACCATGACGGAGGCAACCACCGTGAGGGCAAAGGGCTTAAACCATTGGCCGGGGCCGCCGCTCATAAAGGCAACCGGAATAAACACCGCAATAATGGAAAAGGTGGTGGCCATAACGGCCAGGCCGATCTCCCGCGTGCCCTCGCGGGAAGCTGTGATGCGGTCGGAGCCGCGCTCCATGTGGCGCACTATGTTCTCCCGCACCACAATCGCATCGTCAATCAGCACTCCAATGGCCAAGGACAGGCCCAGCAGGGTCATAAAGTTCAGCGAAAATCCCAACAACCACACGGCAATAAATGCCGCCAGCACGGAGGTGGGGAGGGATAGGGCGGTGATCACCGTGGAGCGCCAGGAGTTTAAAAAGGCGTAGACCACAAAAATAGTCAGGCCCGCCCCCAATACCAAGGCCTCGATGACATTGTTCAGGCTGCTTTGAGCCCAGTCACCGCCGTCGTTGGCAATGTCAATGCGCGTGCCGGGTTTGAGGTCTTTGCGCATCTCATCAAGCTCATGGCGCACGGCTTTAGAGACGGAAACCGTGCTGGCTTCGCGGGTGCGGATGATGTTGATGCCGATGGAAGGTTTGCCGTTAAAGAAGTTAATTTTGTCCGGCTCCGCCACGCCGTCTTCCACGTCGGCCACATCGCTCAGGCGCAGCACCTGCTCGCCTTTGCGGCGAATCACCATGTTGGCAAAATCCTCCGGGCCCGTTAGGCGTCCGGCGAGGCGGATACTGTATTCGCTTAACTCGCCTGATACCTTGCCGCTGGGGGCCGTGAGGTTTTGATTGCGCAGGGCATTTTGCGCCTCCACCACTGAAATGCCGTGCATGCGCATTTTTTCGCTGCGCAGTAATACGGTCAGCTCCCGTTTGGCATCGCCGGAGATCTCCACCACCGCCACGCCCGGCAGGCCGCGCAATCGGTCGGCGATAACCTTATCGGCAAACAGCGACAGTTCAACCGCGCTTTGATGTTCCGACGACAGGGAGAGTGACATAATCGGCCAGGCGTCCGGGTCCACCCGGCGAATCACCGGTTCGCGCATTTCCACCGGTAGTTTGTAGCGCACGCTTGCAATGGCATTGCGCAGGTTATCGGAGGCCTCGATTAAATCACTGCCGAATTCAAATTCGACGCGAAACCAGGCATTGCCCTCATTGGCCCAGGCGCGCATATCGGTAACGCCGGGGATGCCGCGCATGGCTTTTTCAAGGCGGTTGAGTAGCTCCCGCTCTACCGTTTCCGGCGAGGCGCCGGGGTAGGGGATGCTCACTTGCACCACTGGCGGGGCTATATCGGGCCGCTCGTTAACGCGTAATTTAGTGATGGCCAACACCCCTATGGCCATCATGGCCAGCGTTAACACCACAGTGATAATGGGACGGCGAATGCTGAGGTCGGAGATCAACATGGTTTAGAGGGCCTGTGCATTCATAGGCGTAGGCGCCAGGATAAATTTCGCGCCGTCTTTTAACAGGCCGCGGGGCTGGCGCAATACCTTGTCCCCCGCCTTAAGGCCCGCTTGCACCAGAAGGTCGCCGGTATAAGGGTCGCGGCCAGTGCTGGTGATTTCGGTTTTTTTCAGACTATCGCCAACCAGCTGCCACACAAAAAGATGATCGCCCTGTTGCACCTGGGCGCTATTGGGCACAGTGATACCGGGCAGGGCGCCTGTTTCAATATGCCCTTCGGCAAACAATCCGGCGGAGAGCCCTTTGGTGTCCGCGAGTTTCACCTCCACGGCAATTTGCCGGGTGGCGGTATCGGCCACAGGGTTAACCCGCAACACTTCACCGGCAAACGCTTGGCTGCGGTCGCCGTTGGTAAAAAAGCGCACCTTTTGCCCTGCATGCACTCGGCTCATGTGGCTGGCGCTCACCTGGCCCACAAAGGCTAGGCTGTTGGGATCAAGCACCTGCAGCAGCGCTTTGCCCACCTGAGCGGTATCCCCGGAGGACACCTGGCGCTGGGCCACTATGCCGTTAAAGGGCGCCAGTACGCGGGTGCGCGCCAGCTGCTGTTGCGCCTGCGCGCTGCGGGCTTTGGCGGCGGCCAATTCACTTTGGGCGGCATCAAGTTTGAGTTGGGCATCCTCTTTGACCTGGGAGGAAATCGCGCCGGTTTTGAATAGAGCCTCTAAGCGCTGCACTTGGCGTTGGGCCTGTTGCACACTCAACTGAGCCGTGCGCTCCGCCTCCAGGGCAGAGCGTTGGGCCTCCAAAAAAGCCGTGTCGTCTAATTTCAATAACAGATCCCCCTGCTGCACCAGGTCGCCATTGTCCTTCAGCACCTGCACCACCACAGCGGCTAGTTCCGAGCGTAAATCCGCCTGCTTTTTGGCTTGCAGGCTGCCGCTAATTACCGGCCCATCTGCCAGCACCCCTTGAGTTACGTCCACTATGTCTTCTTTCACAAGCTGCAGCGGCGCAGTGGGTTCGGCGGCGGTAGTATCGGCAGCCGGTTTACAGCCAGTTGCAAGCGCAACCAGAAGCACAAGGAGCATTGGGCGAAGGGTCATAAGAGCCTTAAATAAAGTTAAGAAGACGTGCAGGTGGTTAAGGGAATGGCGCATCAGGAGCAGGCTGACACTGCTCTAGGGCTAAAGTTCTTCCGCCCGCATAAGAGTAAAGCACAGGCCCAGCGGTTAACGCGCGCGCGGACGGGCGAAGTTTTAGGTGTAATTACACGGGCAGGTTTTTGGGCGTTTTGAGCCTTACTACCCAACCAACAATAAAAAATACATAGCATTTCAGACACGCCGTAAATACTTCCTAAGTAGGCTCGTCAAAAAGGTCCCTCTTTTTGACGGTCTGAAACACTCTGTATTCTTTATTTACGCCCAGCTAGTTGATAGTTCGATCCCTGCTGCATAGAGGCCGTTTTAATCTGTATAAATAGGCTGTGTGACAATCTTATTAAGTTAAACAGATCGCCTTGTGCTGCAATTGCAGAGAAAAACATATATTAAAAGCGAATTGGCGGCGGCAGCGCTTTGTTTGAGCATGGCTTGGAATGGAATGGCATGTGGCCGCGCAGATGCCTAAATAAACCCTGTAAAATCGACGATTGCTAAAATGCCCATTCGTGGTGAGCCTATAAAGGCACCTTCGACACCTTCAGGCTGAACGGCGCTACTTCTGCAATTATTGTTGATGAGCGCTAAAACCAATTTGCCGAGGAAATAAGCTTTAATAAACCTGAGCAATAGCCGTTTAATTCATGATTTTTTAGCTGGCTCACCCAGCAATCGTAGCGCTCAAAATATAGGGCGCCTCCGGATATTCAATTTTCGCGATTATCGCGAGGCATTTTCGCGCGGAAGGAGGGAGTTTATGCGGTATAAATGACCGACTGAGCACGAAAATAACGAAGCGAGGGCGCGAAAAGTGAATTTCCGGAGGCGCCCTATAGGGCAGAGGCTATGGCTACCGCAGCGCTAGCCATAGCTTATAAACACATTAAACGCGCAACAAAGCGTTGGCTAATTTTAATGACAGTTGCTCTTCAGTAAATTGGGGTTCGTTGGGTGGGTAGAACAGCTCTTCTTGAATGTTAAAGCCGCTGTCTTTGGCTAAGGCCAATAATTCGCGCAATTTTTCGCAGGATTTTAATTTGGCGCCCAGTTCAGAATCTTCTTTGGCTTTGGCTGAAAAGGCTTTTATTTCTTTAATTGACATAGCGGATGCTCCAATACAATAGGTACTCTTTCGCGCCTGCTGCACTAGCGGTTGCAGGCTCGCAGGCACATCAGCAAATACTAGGCCACGCATTGGAATAATTTTTTCTTAAAAAATCTGTTTTTCGTCGCCAGGCGACAGGCTATATTCGGCTGATTTACTGTGTCCTCTGCGCGGTAAAACAGCTAAAAATAGGCGGCGATTCTTGTGTGGGCGCCAACGGCAGGCGCTAATGTTCTGTTGATCCAGGGCCGCCCACCATTTGGTTAGGCACGAAACCAACGTGCGTTAATGGCCGTGTTTAATTTGTGCACTACATTGTTGGGTGTGAACTCCTACAAAAGCGACAATTATCCTGAGGTGATTTATAAACTGTTGGATGGTGGGCCTGTGCCCATTCAATCTTGGTGTCGCTGTTACAAGCTATACGTAAGCAATGAATACACATTATTTCAGACCGTCAAAAAGAGGGATCTTTTTGACGAGTCTACAAGGATGTATTCAGGGGCGTGTCTGAAATGATGTTTATTCAGTGCTGGTGCCTAGGTAGTCGCCATGATCCTTTATAAATATGGCTGCGGCAGCCTTGCCCACTAATTCACCTCGCAGTAAACAACACTCGTGCTACCGCATTAATTTACCTGGTCTGGGCTGTTCTCTGGCTGTAGGGCGGCAGGCTGATAATTCGGTTATCCACTATGGGGCCGCCTAGGGTGAAGTGATACAGGCTTTGGAGATTTTCCCCTGTAATACCGAGCATCTCATGCACACCGTCATCAAAAAAGCAGCCTATACCCGTACCGCGCAGGCCTAGGGCTTCTGCGTCTATATAAAGGGATTGGCCGATCAACCCTGCCTCTTGGTAGAGCTGGTTGTAGCGCCAGGGGCTGGCCTGTAGGGAATCGGCAAACTCAGCCAGCATGGCCACTGCAAAAGCACCGTCGCTGGCGATGGCCTGCTGGCAGGCGAGGCGGGCGGCCATACGTTCGGCCTTGCCGAGGATCAACTGGTAGAAGAGTAAATGTGGCGGAGCACTGGCAACCGCTTGCCAGCTAAAGTCCCCCGTGATGTGCGCCTGCATGAGGCCAAGGCCTGCTGGGCTGCGGGCGAGGGCGTAGAGACCGGGGGCCAGGCCCGTCACCCGGTGTACAAACAGCACCAGGTGGATCGCGGCGGGCCCGACCATGCAATCCCAGGGCGGCTGGCCGGGCCTTGGCAGCAGGTGATCCAGCAGAGTGAAAAAATCCTCCAAGGCAATTGGTGTGCTGCGGTCAAAGGCCTGTGCGGAGCGGCGCTGGCGCAGAATCCGCGCGGCCGGTTCCGCGCAGGCTAAGGGGCGCGGCGGCGGCCACGATGGGGCGGGCACAGGTGCCATTGCTGTAGGGGGTTTATGGCAGGCGGCGGCCACCTGGTCGATGATCGGCCAGCGGTAAAAGTGGCGAGGGTCCAACACATTGGCGGTGCCGCTCCAGGCCCCGGCGGCGGCTCGTGCCAGCCACTGTTCAATACTCAGGCCCTGAGTTGGCTGGGCAGGCATTAGCTGAATAAGCCCGTCGGCCTGCTCAGCCTCGGCGGCCCCAAAGTCCTCCAGCCGCAGGGTGCCAAGCAGGCTGGCCAGTTGGTGGCTGCCCGGTTCCGTCAATAGGCGTGCAGGCCAGCCCAGCAGTTGGGCAGCGTAACTGACAGCCGCAAAGGCATGGCCCAGATCCAGTTGGCAGTAGCGATAGGCGCGCTCACCGTATTTCCAGGCCTCCCGCCAGTGGATGGAGCTAAAGCCTATGCACAGTTGGGGCGTTTGAGTTGCGACGGTGGGAAATCGGCAGCGCAATTCCAGGCTGTGCTGTTCAACATTGTAGTGGTAGAGCCCATCCGCCAAGCCCGACACCTGGCAGGCCAACACATACGCTTCGGTGGGGTGCAGGTTGCCGCTGGAGGGGTTACAGCGCAGCGCCCAACGGGCGTTGCCGTATTGCTTCCAGGTGGCAAGGCCCAGGGATAACTCCAAGACACAGGCAAGCCCTTCAAGGCTGGGCGCGGCGGGCTCGCCCGCCGGTTCATAGAGGGCTTGGAACGGGCCTTTGAGGGAATCGGCCAGCAGGGGCAGAGGCCATTGTTCACAGCCTGCAAACTGGCGGAAGGGATTGGGCTGCGCATCCCAATCTAAACTGCCGGGGCCTTTGGCATAGGCATGGGGGAAGTGTTTGGTGGCCTGGTGGTAGTGGCGCACCTGCTGCAGAGCATCCTCACGCTCAGGCGGCACCCTCAGGCCCCCAACACAGGGGCTGCGCTAATTTCTTCAGCCAAACAGGTGACCGGTGGGCCCAGCTCACCCTGAGCATCTTCAAAAGTCACCAAAAATAATTCCACGTTTGGGTTTTCTTCAAAGTGGCCAATATTCAGCAACATACCCTTAGCGCCAGCGGTAGCGAATAGGGCATCGCCATCGGCATCCGGCACTGAGCCATCGTTGCGAATATCAATACGGGCGTAAACAACATCACCATTGTGTAAATGGGCAAGGCTCATAGGGGCACCAAGATGGAGTGGGAACATAACCGGGCAATTGCATAGGTAGAACCTTTTTTATAGGTCATTCAAAGAGATTCTGATTAATACAAATACCCATTTAATTTAGAATGCTTTGATTAATTCCGGGTTTTGCCTTTTTTCAAAAGCGCCCGAGTACCTCCCTGTAGCGCAGGCAAGGGCTCCATACTCGCGACGGTTTTGAAAAAAATCCGGAATTAATCACAGGCTTTTTTAGGCAATAGCAAAGCCTTTGCCAAGTTGCAGAGTGTTCCGTTTAGCCCTGTGGTAGAGCCTACACCCTATATAAGCTTTATGCGCTATTGCTCGGGTGTTTGCTGAAATTTTTAAGGGTGCTCTGATTAATTGCAAAATTTACGTTTTTTCAAAAGCACCCGAGTAATTCCCGCTAGCTCCGGCACGGGCTCCATGCCCGAGCCAGTATTAAAACAGTCAAAACCTGGAATTAATCAGAGGCGCCTAAATGTATTGAGTGTGGCCGCAATCCTGGGATGTTTTTTATTAACCCGCCTACAAACTAGCTCGTCCTGATCTATTTTTTTTCTCGCCACTAAAATCTGTACAGATGCGTAGACTTGCCTATTTTAGTAGGAGTTGCGACGGCTTCACTCGTAGCTGTGGCTTTTGTGCCGCACTTATTGTCGCCGCCGGGTTAATAACACTAATAGATTGGTGAGTGGCGAGATTGTGTTTGTCTTAATCCAGACAAATTAAGCGCTGCCTGAGTGTTTTGTTTGTACCGAGTGTGTTGTTTGCGACAAAGCCCACAGCGGCAAGGCTTAGCTAAACCCGAATGCAAGTAGGGGCGCAGTTCGGCTTTTATAGTTTTTTATCTTCTCTAGCGTGCCAAAATCGCTTGGGCGCATTTCTTATCTCCTCAGCTGGCATAAGTTTCGCAAAATTGCACTTAAACCATTCACTTACTACCTAGGCACCAGCAATGAATACACATCATTTCAGACACGCCGTGAATACATCCCTGTAGGCTCGTCAAAAAGGTCCCTCTTTTTGACGGTCTGAAATGATGTGTATTCGTTGCTTCCGTACAGCAAGTATCTTTGGCTTTCGTTTTGGTGTCTTAGTTTGCAGATATTGAGGAGTTTCTAATTAATTCCGGGTTTTGCCTTTTTTAAAACCGTCGCGGGCATGGAGCCCTTGCTTGCACTACGGGGAGCTACTCGGGCACTTTTGAAAAAGCTGGAACTAATCAGAGCACCCTTGGCTTATTTATTTTTCACGAGGATTCACTTATGGCACAGATCGGGGTATTTTTTGGCACTAACACAGGCAAAACCCGCAAAGTCGCAAAAATGATTAGCGGTAAATTCGGCGACGACATTATGTCTAAGCCCATTAACGTCAACCGCAGCAACCTAGAGGAATTTTTAAGTTACGACTTTTTAATTTTAGGCACGCCCACCCTGGGGGAAGGCCTGCTGCCGGGTATGTCGGCCGATTGTGACGGTGAAAGCTGGGAAGAATTTTTACCCAAATTAGAAAGTGCCGATTTCTCCGGTAAAACCGTAGCAATTTATGGCCTGGGTGACCAAGTGGGTTACGCCCACGAATTTGTGGATGCCATGGCAGAGTTGCATGAGTTTATGGTGGATAAGGGCGCAAAAGTAGTTGGCGCCTGGCCTACCGATGGCTATGAATTTGATCACTCAGAGGCGGTAGTGGATGGCAAATTTGTCGGCCTTGCTCTGGATTTGGATAACCAATCAGGCCTCACCGAGCAGCGTGTGGATGCCTGGCTAAAATTAATTGCTGCGGATTTTAAATTGCCGCTGTAATGCCAATAAAATATTTAAGGATTCAATGAAAATAGTGTCGGCTAGGCGCTGGCTGGATTTGGCAAATAAACGGAGTTTACGCGTAGTAAACAAGGAATTTTTCATCAAATTTAATGCCGCCAGACTTGGTCATGTAGTATTTCAATAAGCTGTTATTAACCCGGCGGCTGCTAGTGCCGGGTTAATAACAGTAGCCTAATACATAGGCTTATTGTCATTCAGATTTACCCAGCCAATAACCAGGCGGTAAATAATCCACACGACGTTGGCTAAAAGTACCAGCCAGCCGATCAAAATAAGCGAAGTGATTCCGCCGATAATGCCCCACAGTAAGCCAAACCAAAAGGTGCGCATTTGCCAGCGGAAGTGGCTTTCTAAAAAAGTACCCCGCACATCATCGGATTTTACATAGTTAATAATAATGGCCACTATGGCCGAAAGACCGACTAAAAATGATGCTGCGTAGAGCGCATAAATTACGGCGGTAAGTGTTTTGGCTGATTGTTCGCGCTCTGTAAGTTCGGTAGATTCCATGGGGGCTCCTCAGTTAGGTTGGCCGTTTTTATACCATAAACCCTCAGGCCATGTCGCTCACCGCGATCAACCACAGAATGGAATCGGCGCTTGGCATTTTGGGCCAATGCCAAGGCAATTAATCAGGCGTTTTAATCGAAAATAACTGTGGATTTTTAAGGGCCAGTAATTAGTGAGTGTCATGGCACAGAGGTCATGGCGCAGGTAGGCGTTGCCCCATTTTTATTCACACCCCAGGTTCGAAACCCTGCTGTATCAATGTGGATGCGGCCAGAGGGGTAACGGCTTAACCCCATGTTCCAATTTTTACCCTCCGCTCGCCAAAAGTCGCAGAGTTTTTGCGTAATATCACTTTCGTCCATTGGTGTGAAATCCAGCGCGAAACTGCGCATGTGGGCACTGCGTGCAGCGCCACCGGCACAGGCATTTAGGCTGGGGTTGCGGTAACTCGAATGCACTTCAATGTCACCTAAAATACCTGCAACCCGCAGAGCACCCACAAGCCGCACCACCGTGACTAATGAATCCCATTGTTGCGGCGGCGGAACCGCATAGGCCTCTGCATGGCAAATCGACCAATCCGTTGCCGCGCGCAACAATTGGTGCAGCGGCAGTACTTTGGGTGTGTCCTGGGTAATTAAATATTCTTCAAGCGGAGCAACCTCGCTTATATGCCGCTGCCGCCACTCATCAAATGCGGGTAACGGCGGCCTTTGGGTGCAGGCAATAAACAGCACGCAGCTTGCGTACGCAAGATAACGAAATGGGGGGTATCTCAACCGGGTTTACTCGTAAAAAAGCGCCGAGTGTACCGGATTTTCAAGCTCTGCGGATATTCAAACTCAGTGGATTTTATAAACCCGGCGGCATTTAGAGTCGGTTAATAAGTGCGGCATGGATGCCTTATCTGCGGCTTAATTAAACAAGCAGATCCACCTATCTGCGTGGGTTTTAGCGGGGCAAAGGCAAAATAGATCTGGACGATCTATTTTGTCGCCGGGTTAATAGCGCTGCGGTACGTAGGCTTTTTCTCGTCGAATATTGATTACTCGTCGCCTCAATGGGAGCCTACAGGGCTATTCGCTAAAAACGCCCAACCACGCCGCCCATAAACGAGCCCTTCATATCAATTAATGGGGTGGATTGTGCTGCTTGGGAAGTCCAGTCAATCGTGCCTTTAAAATCCCCCTGGGCAAAAATCCCCAATTGGGGAATTAACGAGCCTGGTTTATCAATTACTTTTAATACATAACGCGCATTTACAGAGGCACCAACCGCAAATGCGGGCGGTGGGCCAAAGGTTTTCAGGTCAAATACCGGTTTTACACCCCACTGAAATCCAAATGTCATGGGTTTAACAGGGTCTAAGGCTAAGGGGCCTATTTTTTTAACCGGTTGCGGCACTGCACCGATTAGCGTAGCGCGAAACGGAAAATTAGCCGGTAATTGGTTAAGCAGTTGCATTATTTGTTGAAAACTGGCCTGGGCAGGGTCAGGCGGGTCTGAGCGCAAGGGAGTTGCCAAGGTAAATGTCATGGTCTGCCCGTTCGCAGGTAATTGGGGTACCCGCGAAAATGAATTAGGCGGCAGAAAAAATGGTGTTAATACCGGTGGCGTTAAAGGCGGCGTTATGGGTGGCAAGGTGAGGGGGGGTATTAGGCGCGGCGGAGTTATTCCTTGGAGTGGGGCTTTGCCTTGGGGCAGAGTCTTGCCTTGGGTTGGTTTAGTTTTCGGCGCTTGCGGCACCAGTGCTAGCGTCACCAGCAGGTGTTCTTCTGCAAACAAAGTGCCCAGCGTATTTTTGCCTACCAAACCATCGGGTTTTAATTGATTATTTTTTTGAAATTCAATCACGCGCTCTTTGGTGCGCGGACCGAATTTGCCATCAACCGTTAAGGGTGCCAACCTGCGGATATGAAAATTAAGCACATCCTGCACCGCTTTTACATCTTCCCCAACACAACCCTGCGCAATTAAACGACCCATAACTCACCTGGCTTAATAAATTGATAATTACACTGCACCTCAATGCCTGCGGCGGTTTAGAAAATACCTCTAAATCAGCGCTCCCTTAAAAATTAAAATAAAAAGCAACAATAGCCTATCTGCGGTGATTATACCGGTTGATCTGTTAGCGCTCATTGACATTGTGCAGCGTATTTTGGGCATTAATTCACTGCAAGGGGCCTTGGGTTAGTAGGTGTAGCAACTATACCGTAGGTGTTGCACCTGTGCCGCAGGTGTAGTACCTCTGCCGCAGGGGCGGCCTAAGCTGTTGTGATTTGTAAAACAAGCAGTTCCAGGTATCTGTGCTTGTTTTAGTGGAGCAAAGACACAACAGATCCGGGCGAACAAGTGTGTCGCCGAGTTAATACTATGTGACAGGTTTGGCAATAGAGGCTGAATACGTATTTTTACGTATTTGCTTGCCCGTGATCGGTCACTATGCTGCATAAATCGCTGTATCCACTGAGTTTATGCCGCTGGATAGAGCATTTATTCATTGCCAACCCGGAGTGTTTATGCGCGCCTGTCTGCGTCTATTTCTTGCTGCCCAATTTTGCTGCCTTAGCCTGTTATGCGCAGGAGTTGCGTTAATAGCGGGCTGTGGCGGCGCAGGAATTTCCTTTGCCAACCAAAACGTTAAGGTGACGATTGATGAAAATAAAGACGGCACCGTGTGGATCGCCAAGGCGACTCCTTCCGGCCGCAGCTCTGTTATCACCTATACACTATTGCCTGGCAAGGATGGTGAGTTATTTAAAATAGATGAAACAACGGGCGCCTTATCCTTTAAGCAACCGCCAGATTTTGAAACGCCCCTCGATGTGCAGCACAACAATAGTTATGAGGTGGATATTCAAGCCAGTGCTCAAGTTGAAGATACTGGCTCTGAGGCCAATCCGGGGCCCGGACATTTTGTTGCGGTGCACGCTCAACAGGTGGTTTTAATTCAAGTAAAGGATGTTAGCAATCCAATTTTAACCGTGATCAGCCCGCTACACTATGAAAATGTCGGCGATGGTACGCCGGTGGCGGTGGAACTATCGGTAAAGTGGTTTGACGCAGAAGATAACCACCCTGTGCAAGGCGATGGCGTAATGCTTAACGGCGAGCCCATGCAGCAGGATATGCAGGATCCATTAATCTGGCGTGCACAGGTGTCCGTGCCTGCAGGAGGCACTATATTATCGACAATTGGTTATGTGGGTGTTACACCCAAAATAAGAGTTTTGACGCAAGTATTTAATAAGCCTGGTGCCATTAATCCAAGTTTTATGGTTGTTTACCCTGGTAAATACCTTTTTATATTTGATCCCTTGAATAATCGCACCGCTAAAATAGATTTAGCAACCAACCACTGGTTGACCTATGTTAATCATAGCCTACTAGGCTCTTTTGCGCGCCCGGTATACGACTTTAATACATACTATGGACATATTTACACGGTCCTTCCTAGCAACGCCCTAATTGCTTTGGATGTCTCAAAAGATTTACCTGGAATTTTTTATGCCGGCGCAATTGCCAATGTGGTGGGTATTAAGGCTGATACCGCAAATAAAAGAGTCATTCTGCTTAGCAAAACACCTGTTTCGGGCGTCGATCAATACAGATTAATGGCTGTTCCCGTTGAGCAGGATACCGAGTTTGTAAAACCCAAAACTGAGTACACCCAATTGCAGCCCGCTGATACAACAGTGCTGTGGGACATTCCCCATGGTGTTTTGCAAGGCACGTTTAAGTACTTTAATTACCATCGCGCTAGTAAAACCTACATTTTTGCCGATGAGCGAACCTTGGCAGGTAAAACAAGTACAACTATTCAAGGATTTAATGAAGATGGTACCAAACGGTTTGAGGCAGTAGTGGGGCCGGATATTTCTAATCTGGCGGTAAATAATAAGGGCGCTCAGCTATATGTGGCTGAAAACCACTCAACGCATAAAGGCAGGCTTAAAGCGATTGATATTAATACGGGTGAAGTAACTGATTTAGTGCAATCATTTAATGGCAGTACAATAGGCGCCTATTCCAGTATCTATATGGACGTCCCATATCAGCGCCTGTACATTGGCGATGATGTCAGCGACTCTGTTTTTAGCTTAGATTTATCCACCAATGTTTTAAGCGATTTGTCTGTAACGGAAAAACCCTATCCGACTGATGTTGAATAAGCTATAGAGTTAGGCGGTTGGGCGGGCAATCACCACTGCATACTTTACTTGCCTTAGGGTTTAGGTTTTTCAATGGCATATGCCCACACCACTAAAAGCGTAATTAACCCTGCACTACAGCTTAACACTAGAGGTAATTGCGTGGGCTGATAGGTATTTAAATGGCATTCTGGATACCAGTGCATATCAGGAATTTGATAGCCTAAAAAAACACCCAAAAAATACCTGCTAAGCGCAGCATATTTATTATGCGTTGGAGCCGCTATAAAGCTATAGGCCACTATAGGTGCGGCCGTGATGGGTCAGCTTAGACGTCTTCCAGCAGATTGTGTCTGAAGCAGGACAATGTCTGAAGCAGGACAATGTCTGAAGCAGGACAACTGTCTGAAGCAGGACAACCACCTCATAAGCCCAGCATATACACCAATTTAGCGGTTGCCATCCCCCAACCTCTGATCCTACTGACTTGACGAATACGAATACTGTATATACATTCAGTAATCGCATACGGAGGTGCCCCATGCCTAAACCCAGAAAGTCCCAAATCTCACTTGAAGCTACCCCTTATTACCACTGCATCTCCCGTTGCGTGCGGCGGGCATTTTTGTGCGGGAAGGACTCGCAAACTGGGCGCTCCTTTGAGCATCGCCGGGGCTGGATTGAACATCGCCTACTGGCCTTGGGGTAGATTTTTGCGGTGGATATTGCGGCATATGCGGTGATGAGCAACCATATTCATCTGGTCGTTCGGCTGAATAAATTAGCGGCTGACCAATGGTCGTCTCTGGAAGTCATTCAGCGTTGGCACCAACTTTTTACTGGAACTACTTTGTCAAAACGCGCCCTGCGCGGCGATAAATTATCAACGTTTGAACAAACAATTTTAGAGCTGATGATTGCTAATTGGCGCAAGCGTTTGTGTGATCTGAGCTGGTTTACAAAATGCTTCCCGCATTTTGCCCTGCGGGCCGCCCGACAGGCGTTAAAAAATGTTCCCGACATTTTTTGTTGCGCTGTTTAAATGAACCCGTTGCACGCCAAGCTAACCTTGAAGACGGCGCTACCGGCAGATTCTGGGAAGGCCGCTTTAAATCACAAGCTTTATTGGATGAAGCCGCCCTTGCCGCCTGTATGGCCTACGTGGAATTAAATCCGGTCCGAGCCAAAATCGCGGTACACCCGAAAACTCAGATTACACTTCAATTCAACGGCGGGTTCGCTGCTTGAAAAGCGCAATTAGCGAAAATTCAATTGTTCAACCCGCAGAACTATTGCCGTTTGTTGGCAATCCCCGCGAACCTGCGCCCGATGGACTGCCCTTTAAACTCAATGATTATTTAGAGTTGGTGGACTGGAGCGGACGCATAGTGCGGGAAGGGAAACGCGGTGCAATTGCGGCAAATGCTCCTGCGATTCTTCAAAGACTCGCAATTACGCCGGAAATTTGGGAACGACTAAGTCGGCAATTTACCAGCAAATCGGCTTTGTGTTTTAGCTGTGCTCAAATAGCTTCGGCCAATAAGAAATTCTTTGGTCTTAAACGCTTGCGAAAGGCGGGGTAATTAGTTTTTCGCAAGCAATCTTAGTTTTCCATAAGTTGGCAGGCATCATCACGCCCCAAAAACCAAAAAGGCGCGCAAAAAACTAAATTTTGCGCGCCTTTTTATTGTTATTCAGAAGAGTGTGCCTACAAATAGTCTCACAAGGCTAAAGCTGCTTTCTAAATCATTCGTTGACCCACTCGCGCTCATCTAGAGGCCTTGATTTTGCTAGCTTAATAAGATGGGTGGCTGTGTATTTGCTGTGTATTTTCCTTCAGTGTTGATTGGGCCGAGGATAAAAGAGGCTTCCCTAAAAGTCAAATTAGTGGATGTCTTTGTTTCCAAATTGTGGATTTCCTCCTTGTTTCCAAATTAGTGGATGTCCTTGTTTCCAATGGGCCGAAGACAATAGAGACTACGCTAAAAGTCAAATTAGTGGATGTCCCTGTTTGCTGGCGCTAATATTTGAGTATGAGCCCTGATTTTGTATTGTTAAATCAATTGAACTTGGGGCAATTTGGGTCGGTCGGATCAAAAAATATTATCGATCTTCCATTTACTACCATAATCCACAATTGGCATTGGGCTGCGTTGCTAATGTCGGAGAAAAATATCGACGCAGTGATAAGTGCAATTCTTGCATTGATGAAAAATTTCATGCTGACTCCTGTTTGGGGGGGGTAATTGTTTCGCGTTTGCATATTAACATGATATATTAATTTTTCAATATTGGATGCTTCGATTTGTGGTGAGGTTTTCGGTTTTAAGGTCTTTTTCAGGTTTAGGTTTGCGCGTCTGGCGCGGATACAAAAGAATGTATCTACCACTGGGGTAGACTCTTTAAAAACGGTTGAAACAATTGGTTCGTCGCAGATCTGGGTAAAACCCCCGCGTCTGATGGCAAAATAGATTCTCGTTGCACCAAATTAGTGGATGTCCCTGTTTGGTGCGTGCTCAAATAAACGCATCTGGATGGATGTAAATTCTTAATTAATTGTGTCATCAGTCATGCTAGCCGGTATCGGGTTTAAATCCACATAGGTCATGCAGGACAAAACCGCCACTTCATCCAATAAAGCCTGGCTTTTATAAAGCCCCTCCCAAAAGCGACGCTTGGTTTTGTCTTCGTCGTTGGCTATGCGCGCAATTACTTCATTAATTCCGCGCATAAACCAGCTAATATCGTACAAGCGCGCCACTGCTCAATAATTTCCGTCACCACCGCCATTTCTGTCGCATCACAATCTGCCGGATTTCGCAGCCATTTTTCAATCAATACCGGTGCGTTGTAGAGTTGCTTCCAGCGCTCAACTACTTCAACCAGGCTCCAGCTTAAAGCACGGTTTTTATCTACGTGTAACACCACGTGGTAGTGATTGCTCATCACCGCGTAGGCGCAAATATCGATGGCGTAAACATAAGAGAGAAAGCGCAAACGCGATACTAACCACTGTTTGCGATGATCAAAATTCTGCCCGGAGAAATGATCCGTACCGCATAAAAATGCCCGCCGCACACAGCGCACGTAGCAGTGATAGAAGGGGGTGGAATCGAGGTGGACTTGTTCTTGGCGAGAGCGGGTCATGGGCAAATTCCTTCTGCGATGAATGGTTCGAAGATAAAAGAGGCTTCCCCAAAAGTCAAATTAGTGGATGTCCCTGTTTCCGTGTTTTCCCTGTTTCCGTGTTTTCCCTGTTTCCGTGTTTCCGCCGTAAGATGGGTGGCTAAGTTTTCGTGGGGTGTGCATTGCGTGCAGCCTAGCACAGGCTAAACGCACTTTAAAAACTACCGAAATTTTATTAAAAACATTGTACCGAAAAACCCTAACTAGCGGAACCTAACGTGGAGGTCACCGGCGCTGCGCGGCTTTATCGCGCAGCGTCCGGGGACCGCAGGGTTATGCCCCATTTGGTTATACAAGCAACGGAACGACAACTTTCGCTACTTTGATAATGCTGGAAAGCCCTCCGCCATCCACTAGCCAAGTGAAAAAATCTCCTTCAACCGCCCGTTTGAGTATGGCAGTCTGAAGTGTTAACTTCGTATCTGCGAGTGATGAGTATTGAACTAGCTTTTCTGTGCTTAGCTCATGTAGTTGTTTTCCGGCCAGAAGATCCGTTTGTTTTTTCTCAACTGAATCTTTCGCCGCTTGTAGATCATCCTGCTTGAGGGAGTTTAGTATTGTGTTGACGGCACTGGCTATGTCATTGGGGGCTGTACTGGAGAAAAACCCAACATAATCGAACTTTCCGTCTTTCTTGTTTTTGTCTGCTGCGTCAGCAGCGATGGTTCCAATCTTTATCAAATTTTCAATTACTTCGACTGCGCTCATAACAATCTCCCAAGGATTAATTCGTGGAATTAATTGCTTTTAGTTCGGTTGCTGACTGCCGGTAAGCCTCAATTGAGGACTTGACGGCGTTACAAGCGGCATCTTTTGCTTGAGCGTTTTGCTCACTCAGGCAGCGATCAAAGGTGACTTTCATCACTGATGCGTGTTCCTCTGCTACTGTTGCGTAAGCCTTGATTGCAGCGTTTGAGGCGCACCCCGTTGTAAGCGATGCGCAAGCGAGAATTACAAAAATCGATATAGGTTTCATAAACCCTCCTGTGGTTGCCCAATAGAGATTCCCCCAAAACCGTCTGGGCGAGCAGAGATGGGGCATAACGCCGAGTTTTGCCGGAGCGTAGCGACCGGCAACAACGACTGGTTAGGCTAATTAATTATTACAAGTTAACTCCCCATTTATTGGCCCTAACGGGGTTGCGCAATAGCAGCTATCACCCGGTTTCACACCCTGCGGAGCTGAATAACCAAGGCTACAAACCGCACCATTTGCTAACTCACATTGAGGTCTGTCACATAATCCACATTCATCCTCTATAGCTGAAGCCCTTTTTTTAGCCATAGCGAGCTGAACAACCCTTTTATAAGAACATCTGGGTGCATCATCAATTTCATTTTCGCATGACTCTTCAATAGCTTTTCGACCCCCTCCGTCTTTCACTATTTTCGTCACCTCCTCAACCGTACAGCTTGCATAAAGCACATCCGATGTGAAAATAAAAATTAATGCAATAAAATATTTCATTTTGACGTCCCCTAAAAATTAAAGTGGTGTGCAGGTTGCTGAAATCAATGCACTATATGTTCGTGGGCTACCAGTGATATCTGGGCAAGTTACTTGTTGATTTGAGATGTTTCCGTTCGCGCATAGAGAAATTAATTCGTTCATGGCTGCCTCCTTTGCTTCATTACATCCGACATCCTTTATAGCTTGATTTGTTGCGTAAGCCGACCTCAAAAGAACACTGCTTGTGCCTCTCGCACTAATTGGCTTTGGTTTTTTGTTTTCGGTTTCAAAATATTTTTGTAGGGTTTCACTTACACAGCCCAAGTATAATTTATACATGGGTTCTTGATATTTATCTTCTTTTATTTGGGAAAGAGCACCAGTTAGATTTTTTTTTGCTATTTCCGCGTTAGCCCCTACAGATGCATCACGCCAACTTTTTATAGCAGAGTTAACATCAGTTTTAAATGACAGTGATTGCAGGTTGCCAGCACCACATAGCGTTTGGACACCCTGAATCTCATCCGCTGTTGGGAATGAGAGAGCTTGATGCGGATAAACCAAAAAAGCGCAAATTATTGAAACGCAAAAAAGCTTAGACTTCATAAAGTTTCCTCATTGATATCGATTAATGGTGCCTAACGCCAAGCACAGCAGAAACTTTTGCGTAGTATTTTTTTGTGCGTAAAATGAGCGTAGCGAATGCACAAAAAATACGGAGTGCAAGTTTTCTGCTGGTGCAAATGGTTAGGTTTAAGCGCGATGCCCGAAGCAACCAGTACTGCACCCAAACCCAACGAATTAATTTGGCCCCTAAAGTGAACTAGCACGATATTGCCAGCTGGATTTATGGGGCATGTATTGTGTGCAGCCTAGTACAGGACAAACGCACTTTAAAACTACCGAAAATTTATTAAAAACGTTGTACCGGAAAACCCAAACTGAGCGGAACCTAACGCCCAAACTCAGCCGCCCGCTTGCCGTAGCGAAGCGAAGGCAAGTGGATCGGCTGGAGTGTCTTGTTAGCCAATATTTCTACTTGGTAGTTTCCTTTTGCTTTTGCCAAGATTTCTCACCGATAGAATTGATGCGCTCATTAATATTCTGAGGAGTCAAGCCATCCATTAATTCTTTATGAGTGCCAGGGAAAATAAAATATTGCACACCTTTTTCTATTCCCACATTGCGCAGTTTTATGCAGTCGCCTTTAGAGTCCCTAGCTTTGCAGACCATATGACCTATAAGCTCATGTAGCTGTATCGAACCTTCGCCAAGTTTGCACTTTGGCCCTTGATCCGCAACTACTGCAAAAACATGTTTTTGCTCATAAATAACTGCTGCTACATCACCTGTTGTTACTCCAAGGTCAGTGTCAAAACCGCCCAAAGGAATGACAATAAATGGAACCCGGTCAGCGTTGATGCTGGGTTTCCCTGGGAGGGGGTAGCGTAAAGATGTTTCGGGTTGATCTGTTTGACCAGGAGTATTTTTTGAATACGGTGAACCATCCGCATCGAGTCCCATTTTTGCGTCGAAAAAAATGGTGTCGTTTTTTAATTTCAGTATTGTGGTGTTGTGATTTTGGTCGCTATTGCATCCATATTTTAGCTTCACTCCGTCACATGTATTTTTTGTATCGCATTCGGTAAACCGTGAGCTAAATTTCTGGCCTACTGGCGTTCCGTTTAAATTGACGCCATCAACTGGACTACTTTGAAGTGATATGGTTTTTTCTGCTGCAAGAGAGGAGCCGCAGATTAGTAACATTACAGCCAATTTTTTGAAGTGCATGACCTCTCCTTATGACTTAATGGCTAACATTGTTGTCAGACGGAATGGATCCGTCTAACACGATTTTTGTTTCCGTCTAACATGTCTCCGCTCGCTGCCCAATTCAATCTTTAATCCATTAAAATCAAGCATTTAATGCAAGCCTGTTAAAGAGCCGTTGGCCGCTGTAATTTTGTTATGACGGAATGAATCCGTCTAACGCCATTTGGGCCAATCCGTCTGATGAAGTGGGCAATTGCAAGTGCGTATCCGTGAGCGCTCGCCATGCCTATATGATTGCAGCGAACCTGCACTTGTTATTTTGTTGAAGAGTTCAGCTTTTATACTTTTTCTGTGTGGATATCGCAAGTGATTTTTGGAAAAAAATAACGAGATATAGTGGTAACTATCTTTCAATTTTGGATTATTACAAAAACGCTTGTTTGCGATTGTTATTTAATTTGGTTTTATGTGCCTGAGTCCAGTTAATGTGCACCAAGAAAATTATCCGCGCTCTGTTTTGATGCTTGGTCATTAGGCTTGTTTGCTACATCTCTTGGGATATAAAAAATATATGCCCCTTTTGAGATTTTTCTTCGGTCCATTGGTGAGCACCTTCGCTGCTGGTTTTTTATTGGTGAACCTTGGTTTGGTTGGGATTTTTTGGTTGGCGATGGCCCATTGCAATTTTTGGGGGGCGTTGACATGGATTTTTTGGGGGGTGAGAGGTTGCCTAACGAGGTAATAGCCTTTGGTGGTTGTTTTGGCGTGATGGCTGGCGGGGTGGTCTTCGCAATTGTTGGTGTTGCTTAGAATGTGAATGGGTTAATCCTCTAGTGTTATTCGCTAATTGGAAAATCGAATAACTATTGAGCCTCACGAACCGCCCTTCGACACACTCAGGGCGAACGGAATCTTCAATTTAATGAGATTGGCTTTTAGCGTGTTTTTTGGGAAGGAGGTGGTTTGTTGGATATTGGGTGGAATATTGGATATTGGGTGGAATATTGGAATGGGTGGGTTTAAACCCCCTCCCGGCCTCCCCCTTCAGAAGGGGGAGGGGCGTAGGGGCTGCTATCGAGGTAGTTTGTTGGATTTTGGGTGGTATTGGAGGGGGTGGGTTTAAACCCCCTTTCGGCCTCGCCCTTGGGGAACAATGTCATTAAGTTCGCGCAGTTCCCTCACCCTAGCCCTCTCCCAGAGGGAGAGGGGACAGTAGCTGCTAAACCTTGGGGAGGGGGAGAGGCTTGAGTTCATCCTTGTTTAATTACTTGCTTCGCACATCACGCTTACTTAATTAATTACCGAACTTATCACCCAGGCTCAGTTGCCCGCCGCGCCTTCCGCCAAGCGTGGGGGTTCGGTTATGGGGTTGTGGTGGTTGGTGGTTTCGCCTTCGCCGATGATTTCATCCACGGTTAATTGCTCTTCTTCATCCACCGTGCGGGTGTTGACGACGCAGCGGTTGAGGTTGGCGGTGGTGGGGAGGTGGAACATGGTGTTGCAGAGCAGCCCTTCTAATATGGCGCGCAGGCCGCGGGCGCCGGTGCCGCGGGTGACGGCTTGTTGGGCGATGAGGGTGATGGCGTCTTCGCTGAATTGCAGGTCTACGCCCTGCAGGGCAAATAGGTGGTGGTATTGCTTGGTGAGGGCGTTGCGGGGGTCTTTGAGGATGGATTTGAGGGCCTCTACGTCTAGGTCTTGCAGGAAGGTGACTATGGGGAAGCGGCCGATAAATTCGGGGATGAGGCCGAATTGATGTAGGTCGTCCGGTTGCAAGGCGGCTAATAATTCGTCGTTGGTGGCGGCGGCGTCTTTTTCCACTTTGGCGTTAAAGCCGATGCTGACGATGGCGGGTTTGAGGCGTTTGCTGATGAGTTCGGTAAGGCCGGAAAAGGCGCCGCCGACGATAAATAAAATATTGCTGGTGTTCATTACCACATCTTCTGAGTGGCCGTCCCGGCGGCCCGCTTTGGGCAGGCGCACTTCGGTGCCTTCTACCATTTTTAATAATGCCTGTTGTACGCCCTCGCCGGAGATGTCGCGCACGGCGGAGCCGCCTGCGCCCCGGCGGGCCAGTTTGTCGATTTCATCTATGTACACAATGCCCCATTGGGCCTGTTGCACGTCGCCATTGGCGGCATCCAGCAGGCGTTTAAGCAGGCTGTCTACGTCTTCGCCTACGTAACCGGCTTGGGTGAGTGAGGTGGCATCGCCCACCACTATGGGCACGCCAATGATGCGGGCGAGGGTTTTCACCAGCAGAGTTTTGCCGGAGCCGGAGGGGCCAGCGAGCAGTACGTTGGATTTTTCCAGCTCCACCCCGGCCATGGTGTGTATGTGGGCGAAGGGCTGGCTGTTGGCCTGGGCGTTAAAGCGCAGGTAGTGGTTGTGCACGGCCACGGCCAGGGTGCGTTTGGCTTGTTCTTGGCCGACGATGTATTCATCCAGAAAAGCTTTTATGGCTACTGGGGTTTTTAATTCGGGTTTGACGGCGGCGGCCTTGCGGCCCCAGCTGCTGACTACCTGATAGGCGAGTTTGATGCACTGCTCGCAGATGTGGCCGTCGTTGCCTGCAATCAGCGGTACTTCGGCGGTTTTGGGGGTTCCGCAAAAGGAGCAGCAAGGGGTGGCCTTGGCTGCGGTTAGTTCTGTTCCGGTTTCTTCTGCCATGGCACTGTCTCCGCTTGAGTTGAGGGGGTGGCACCCAGGAGGGTTTTTAGCCAGGTGCGCTGGGCCAGGTTGCGCTGGCGCTGGGTGAGTTGTTGGCGCAGTTTGTCCATCACCTCGCTTAAGGGTTTTACCCCGGCGGGGTGGATCTGTTCGCACCAGAGCAGGTGGTAGCCCACGGGGGATTCAATGGGCGGGCTGATGGTGCCGGCATGCATTTGGAATAGGTGGGCATCCAGGTCCGGGTAGAGGGTGCCCGGTTGTACTGTGCCGAGGCTGCCGCCGTTGAGGGCGGTGGGGCATTCGGAGTGTTTGAGGGCCTGTTCGCTAAAACGGCGCGGGTGGCGGTTGAGCCGCTCGGCGATGGCGCTGATGCGTTTGAGGGCTTGCTCGGGGGTGTTCTCGGCGAATTCTGGGTTAATGGTGATGAGTATGTGGGAGACGCTACGGGTTTCCGGCAGGCTGAATTTTTCCCGGTGCAGGTAGTAGAAGAGTTCAACATCTTGGTCTTCCACATCGGCCACGCTGCTGCTGACCAGGTTCAAGATGGCTTCCACTCGCAGCTCCCGCTCTAGGGCGATAAACAGGTCTTCCTCGCAGAGGTCCGCCTGGGCTAGGGCTTGGCTGTAGGCGTCTTCGTCTTCGAAGCGGTCGCGGATCAGCCCCAGGGCGTGGTGCACTTCGGATTGGGCCACCACCACATGGCGGGCCTCGGGGCTGCCCAGCACGGCCCGCTCCATAAAGACTTCTTTCTCGGCGATGCTGCGGGCGGCGTTGAGGGCTTCGTCATCGAGGCTGTTAAGGCTTGCGCCGTAGCGCTCGCTGGCGATGCGCAGCAATCGGTAGTTGAGGGTGTTGGCGGTGGGGGTATCCACCAGGATGGGGTGTTTAGCCATCATAGTCGTCACCTTGAGCCGCACGGGCTTTGCGTAGGGGGTTGGTCTCCTGCGGGGTGTTGATCGGGTTTTCGCAGACTTCGAGCATGGTTTCGGGCAGTTGGAATTCCCGCCCGGCAAAGCGCACGTGGTAGTAGAGGCGGCCGGGCTCGCGCACCACTTTTACCACTTCGCCCTGCTGGCCTTTTTCCGCCACTATGCTGCCGCCGCTGGACAGGGTGGTTTTGGCGAGCACCGCATCGCGGAATTCGAATTGGTTGGGTATCCATTCTTCATCGGCGCGGATCAGTTCTTCTTCCCGGCAGCCGACGATGCAGCCAGCTTCGAAGAAGTGCACCCGGTAGATGAGCTGGTCTTGCAGGTAGGTGCCCACGTCGTACACCACACCCACGGAGCCGCGCTTAAGCAGCATGTCACCGATCTCTTTGCCGGGGTAGGTGCCGTCGTTGCGCACGTTGCGGATGACGCGGACCTCGTCGCCGTATTGGTAGGCTGGCAGCATGGTGGGGACCTCGTTTGGGTTGGTGGGGCTCCTGGGGTGTTTACCGTTATTCCTCAATGGCTTGCATAATTCTTCGGTACATCGGCGAGTACATCTCGGTGTCTATACCGCGCCTCCGGCGGGTTACTTTTCTTTGGGTGGCCAAAGAAAAGTAACCAAAAGAAAGGCCACCCTGCTTTTGGGTTTTGCTACGCAAAACTACCCTCCCTCCGGCACAATTTTCGGGGTCGTCGCGAAGGGCCATCCATGGCCCTCCACTCCTCAATTGGGCATCCCGCCCAATTGACCCCCAAAATTGCACCTCTACTCGGCCAAAAGAAGGGATCTGCCTTGGTGACCGGTGAATCTTTCAAACAGCTTTTTTCAGCTGTTCTGATATGTTTTTTTCGTTCCCATGCCTTTTCTTACGCCCTCTTACCCTCACCCCAAACCTCTCCCAATGAGAGAGGGAGCTAAGAGTGGGGGCTCCGGCGTTGTTCCTCGTTCCCATGCTCCGCGTGGGAATGCATATCTTCTTTCTATCCCGATGCCGTTGAGCCAGGGCATGGCCGTAGGGGCAACCCTTGTGGTTGCCCGGGTTTTACCTCGCCCTTGCATTACAGGCTGCCGGGCAGAGGGCACCCACAAGGGGTGCCCCTACGCAATGGCGTTGCGGCGCGCTGGGGCTACTTCAAATCCCCCATCAGTGAATCCAACGAGACAAAGGTCGTCTGTGGCCCCTGCATTTTGTAGATTTTCAGCACGGCTTCGGTTTTGGCGTCCGAGTGCACGAAGTCTTCGTAGGCCTGGGTGAGCAGGCTTTTGTAGACGGCGGCGGTGGCGGCGTCGTTGCCTTCGTATTCGGCCAAGGAGGCTTGGGCTTGGCTGAGGTAGTCGTGGTAGCGCTGCATGATGTGCAGGCGGTTGACCAGAACCACGGTGGTGTCAAAAGGGATTTGGAAGTAGTTCAGGAAATCCTCGGCTGAACTGAGTTCTTCTAAATCATCGTGCAGGCTGGTGGTTTGATTCGGTTCCATAAATACCTCAACGGCTGGCGCGCAGGCGGGAGTTATCTGCCACGGGGGCAGGGCTGATGGAGTGCAGCAGGGCCTTGGCCCCTAGGCGGTCTTTACTGTCGAACTCCACCACCTTTTTGAGCATATAGATGCCATCGGCTATGTTGCCCATGCGCAGGTTTAAATAGGCCGCGCCCTTCAGGGCCAAGAGGTAAAAACGCACCAGGGTGAAGGACACCAACACGCCATTGGCCAGGTGGTGAAAGGACAGCTTCAACCAGTCCGCCGGGAAGCTAATAGCCGGGGCCACCGCCCGCATGGCTTGAAAGGCTATGTCCAGAGCGTCTTGGTAGCGGTGTTGGTAGTAATAAAAGCGGTACAGGGCCACCAACACGGTGAGGTCCTCAGGGGTTAGGGCGTAGGCCTGCTTGAGGAGCGGCTCGGCGGCACCTTCGCCATAGGCGTTGGCGGCGCGCTGCAGCAGGGCGGTTACCTCTTCGGAATGGTTTAGGTCGAAATAGAGCAATTGCCCTTCAAAGTTTTGCAGGTCCATTAGCGAGCACCTCGTACTAGGGGTTGGCGTGGTAGGGTCGAAACGGTGTCTTTAGCGCGAGCACCGCCAGGACAGTCTTGCTCGCAAATGCTGTTGTCCACTGTGCAGCTGGCGTAATGGGCCTCTAAGGCGTGGCGGTTGAGGGTCATCTCCAGGGCGTCGATGCGGCTGAGCAGGCAGGCGATGGCTTTGCCCACTGGGTCGGGAATCAGGTGGTGGTCTAGGTCTATGCCGTGCTGGTTGGGCAGGCCCGCCTCGCGGATTTTAACAATCTTGCCGGGGATGCCCACCACGGTGCAGCCTTCAGGCACGTCTTCAATCACCACGGAATTGGCGCCCACCCGGCTGTTGTCCCCCAGGGTGATATCCCCCAGTACCTTAGCGCCTGCCCCCACCATCACGCCGTTGCCCAGGGTGGGGTGACGCTTGCCTTTGGTCCAGCGGGTGCCGCCGAGGGTGGCGCCGTGGTAGAGGGTAACGTCGTCGCCGATGATGGCGGTTTCGCCGATCACCACACAGGCGCCGTGGTCGATAAAAAAGCGCGCGCCTATGGCGGCGCCGGGGTGTATGTCTACATTGCTGAAAAGGCGCGCCACAAAGGACAACCAGCGGGCGGCGTAGCGCCAACCGGCCAACCAGAGGCGGTTGCTCAAGCGGTGCACTATGACCGCGTGCACGCCGGGGTAGGTGGTGAGCACTTCAAATACGCTGCGGGCGGCCGGGTCCCGTTGGAACACACAGGCCACATCTTCCCGCCACTGAGCCAACAGGCCTTTGCGCGGCAGGATATTGGGTAGTTCGACCGATGCGTTCATACCGGCGCTCCTAAGGCAGCGGCCTGTTGTGTAAGGGGGTTTGCCATTAAGCGGGTAAGGCTTTGGTAGAGGTTCAACAACTCGCTGGTGCCGGGGCTGCGCTTGGTGCGGGTGACCTGGTTGCGCACCTGTTGCAGCAGTGGGGTAACTTGCCAGTCTTCCAGCTCAATACCCGCCTCTTGGTAGGCCCGGCGCAGCATGTGTTTGCCCGAGTGTTTGCCCAGCACCAGCTGGTGGCTGCGGCCGAGTTCACTGGGGTCGAGGCCCTGGTAGTTGCGGGGGTCTTTGAGCAGGCCATCCACATGGATACCCGCCTCGTGGGTAAACACACCGGGGCCCACAATACTTTTTTGCCAGCCCACGGCCCGGCCGGAGGCGCGCTCCACCAGTTGCGACAGCGCAGGCACGCCCTTGCTGTCCACCCCTGTATCAATGCCGTGCAGGTGTTTAAGGGCCAGCACACATTCTTCCAAAGGCGCATTGCCCGCCCGCTCGCCTAGGCCGTTAACGGTGGTATTGATGTGGGTAGCGCCGCCGGCAACGGCGGCGAGGGTATTGGCCGTGGCCAGGCCAAAATCGTCGTGGGCGTGCATTTCCAGCTCTAAATCACAGCTGGCCCGCAGGCGGCTCAGTTTGCTGTGCACACTGAAGGGTTCCATGATGCCCACAGTATCGGCAAAACGCAGGCGGGCGGCACCGGCCTTGGCGGCCGTCTCGGCTACCTGCAGGATGAACTCCATATCCGCCCGGGAGGCATCTTCCATCCCTACGCAGACTTGGTAGCCCAACATGCGGGCTTTGCGCACCATTTGGTTGATTTGCCTGAGCACCCAAGCGCGATCCCGGCCCAGTTTGTGTTGGATCTGCTGGTCGGATACGGGGATGGATAAGTCCACCATATGCACAGCTAAACCCTGCACAGCCAGCAGATCCTCATCCCCCATACGGCACCAGGCCAACAGGCGCGCGGGCAGGTGCAAACCCACAATCGCCGCCATCACCTCCCGCTCGTCGGCCCCCATGGCGGGGATGCCGATCTCCAGCTCTGCCACACCAATGGCCGCAAGGCCTTGGGCTATGGCGAGTTTCTCCTCGGCGCTAAACGACACCCCGGCGCTTTGCTCGCCGTCTCTGAGGGTGGTGTCGTCTATGACGATGCTGGCAGGTTGCTTGGACATGGGGCGTACTCAAGGGGTTAGGCGTAGACCGGTGCAAAGGCTTCCTCGGGGTTCTCAATGGGGCCGTTGGCGCCCCAATAAGGCGAGAGCTTGCGCAACTGGGCGATGATGGGCGGCACCACCTCAATCACCCGCTCCATTTCGGCCATGGTGTTATAGCGGGAGAGGGAGAAGCGCACGGTGCCGTGGGCGGCGGTGTAGGGCACACCCATGGCGCGCATCACGTGGGAGGGCTCTAAGGAGCCTGAGGTACAGGCCGAACCGCTGGAGGCGGCGATGCCCGCTTTATTCAGCAGCATCAAAATGGCCTCGCCTTCAATGTATTCAAAGGCGATATTGAGGGTGTTGGGCAGGCGGTTATCTGGGTCCCCGGTGACAAAAGCGTGGGGCACGGCGGCTAATAATCCCGCTTGCAAATGATCGCGCATGGCGGCCACTTGGGTATTTTCAAACTCCATGTGTTGCAGGGCTAAATCCGCCGCCACACCCAGGCCCACAATACCGGTGCTATTTTCCGTGCCCGCTCTGCGGCCGCGCTCTTGGTGGCCACCGCGCAATAAAGGCCGAAAGCGCACGCCGCGTTTTAAATACAACACACCCACGCCTTTGGGTGCATGTAATTTATGGCCGGATAAACTCAGCATATGAATACAGGTGTCCTGTAAATTCATCGGAATTTTGCCCACCGCTTGCACTGCATCGGTGTGGAATAACACACCGGCTTCATCAGCCATTTTGGCCATTTCAATGACAGGGAAATAAGTGCCGGTTTCGTTATTGGCCCACATAACGCTTACCACAGCCACTTTATCGCTGAGTAATTTGGCGTATTCGTCCAAATTTAAGCGGCCTTTATTATCCACCGCTAATTTATGCACGGTGTAACCTTCCGTGGCGAGGGTGTCGCATAAATTTAATACGGCCGGGTGCTCCACCACGGTGGTGATAATTTCTTTGCGTTCAGGCTGAGCTTTAAGGGCGGATAAAATAGCCGTGGAGTCAGACTCGGTGCCGCAGGAGGTAAAAATAATTTCTGAATCGTGTTCAGCCCCTAAAAGGTTCTGCACACTTTTGCGCGCCTTTTTTAAAGCGACACCTACTTTGTTGCCAAAATTATGTATGGAAGAGGGGTTGCCAAATTGCTCAGTAAAAAAGGGCAACATAGCCTCAACAATAACCGGGTCCACCGCTGTGGTGGCGTTGTTATCCAAATAGATGTCGCTCATAACCTATGCTCCCATTTGCACTAAAGATTGGCGTTCGCTGTTGGGCACAACCTTAATAAACTCACCTAAGGCCTCAATGAGTTTTTGCTGAATGCCGCCGAGGGTTGAAGCGGCTAATTGGCAACCGCTGCAGGCGCCAATTAAATTCACATACACGGTTTTGCCATCCACATCCACCAATTCCACATCGCCTTTATCAGCGCGTAAATTAGGCCGAATGGCTTCTAACACTTCTTCAATTTTTAAAATGCGCTGCACAGCCGTAAGCGGCCCGGTTGCAGGTTTAACTGAGATTGCCGGTTTACTTTTGGTAGCGGCAACTTTTTTCTTGCCTACCGCACCAGGGGTAAATATTTCGCCGCGCTCGGCCAGCATTTCACCTAAAATGCGCTCTATGCCCTCATGGCAAGACGAGCAACCGCCACCGGCTTTGGTGTAATTGGTCACCTCTTCCACGGTGGAAAGATTATTCGCACGGATGGTGTCTTTAATCATGACTTCATCCACCGCAAAACACTTACAAATAAGTGCGCCCTCGGCGTGGTCATCGCTCCAAACTTCACCGCGATAATTCGCCACCGCCGCTTGCAACGCCTCGCGGCCCATTACAGAACAGTGCATTTTTTCCGGTGGCAGGCCATCTAAAAAGTCGGCAATATCCTGGTTGGAAATTAATAAGGCTTCATCAAGGGTTTTGCCTTTAACCATTTCGGTTAAAGCGGAAGACGACGCAATGGCCGAGCCGCAGCCGAAGGTTTGAAAGCCTGCGTCGAGAATAATTTCTGTGGCTGGGTCTACTTTGAGAGATAAACGCAGAGCGTCGCCGCAGCTGATGGAACCCACATCGCCCACGGCATTGGCCGCTTCCACGGCACCGGCGTTTTTGGGGTTGTAAAAATGTTCTTTTACTTTTTCAGAATAATCCCACATGGTATCGGCGCTCCAAAAAATAAATGGATGGATGTTTAGCGAAATAACCTTTGCATTAGCAGCTAAACGATTTTCCGCAACCGCAACTGGCTGTGGCATTAGGGTTTTCAAATTTAAAGCCGCTACCTTCTAAACCGTCGAGAAAATCCACGGTGACATTTTCCAGCAGGGGCACACTGGCCGGGTCAATTACTACTTTCACACCGGGGAACTCCACAATAGAATCATCCTGTTCCAGGTTTTCTTCTAATTTCATACCGTATTTAAGCCCGGAGCAGCCGCCGCCTTCGACTTTAATACGCAAACCAACAATGGCTTTTTCAGAGGAATCAATAAAGCGGCGTACAGCGCCAACGGCACTCTCAGTAAGGTTGATCATGTGCGTGACTCCATTAAACATGGGGCTAAAATTTTCAACTGCGCAGGGAATGCAGCTATTCAAGCCTGAAATTGCAAGCCACATGCCAGCGCCAAAAATGGCTATTAAATGGTTATTTTTCAGTGGTTTGCAGCGCTTAACCGCAAGCAAAGTGTGTGTAGCAATTACCACTTCCAGGGGGGCTTGTCGTATTTACTACAGAGGAGATTTGAGGGGTTTGTAGGGCTGTGTTGTAGGGTAAATGTGGCGACGAAATTGTTATTGAGCATGCGACATAATAAATAGTATGGATGTTTGTGCGCACCTAAAAATCCCACCCCAACCCTCCCGTGCATAAATCACTTCCTTGTGATTTACCCGCAGGGCAGCTGTGCTGTGCAAATTGCTCCTGCAATTAGTTAAAAAGGGGAGGGGGCGGAATGCCTTGTAAACAAGCAAAATTCCTTAGCTTAAGGTTTTCTAGCTCCTCCCCTTTTTTAAGGGGGAGGTTGGGAGGGGGTTTAGTTTTTGCCCGCAGAATTTTCTCAGTTCCACTGACCACGCAACCCAAAAACCCCACCCTAACCCTCCCCTTAAAAAGGGGAGGGAGCAGAGCACCTTGGAAACAAGCAAAATTCCGTTGTTTAAGGTTTTCTCGCTCCTCCCCTTTTTAAGGGGGAGGTTGGGAGGGGGGGTAGTTTTCGCCCGCAGAATTCTCCCGTTCTAAATACCACCGCCCCCAAAATCCCCCAGGCCAAAAATAAACCCAGCGCTTAAAAATCTGGAGCGTTATTTGCTCACACCACCCCAGAGCAAAATCACTTGGCCAAGCCGCCAAAATCAGGGCTAATCTTAAGAGGCAAGCCAAGCCCCCCTGTCAACTAAACTCAACCTATGAGTGTCGCTATGGAACCCATCCGCCACATTTCCAAAATTGACCGCCAACTGCGCGTATTAAGCGAAGTATGGGAAGGCAAAATAGATAATCAATATTTACTGCGCCTAACCTTGATGTACCAAAACCACAGCATGGGCCGTTTGGATTTCACCCTGAACGGTTACGGCGAGCCGGACGTAGCAAGCCTTGCACAAAATATCCAAAGTAACGATTATCTGATGCGGGAAATAGACGATTATTTAAGTGGCGAAATAGAATGACCTAAGGCCCTATACACTCACCTAACCAAGCGGATTTTTATGCGTATCAGTGTCCCCAAAGAAATTAAAAATCACGAATACCGCGTTGGCCTGGTGCCAGCCTCAGTGGCCGAATTAACCCGCCAGGGCCATGAAGTCAGCGTGGAAACCCAAGCGGGCGAGCGCATTGGCTTTAGTGATGCGGACTATCAAGCGGCCGGTGCGCACATAGTGCCAGACGCCAAAAGCGCTTTTGCTGCAGGGGAATTAATCGTCAAAGTAAAAGAGCCGCAATTACACGAATGCGCCCTGATCCAACCCCAGCAAACGCTTTTTACCTATCTGCATTTAGCCGCCGACAAACCCCAGGCTTTAGCATTAATGCAGTCCAAAGCCCGCTGCATCGCCTATGAAACCGTCACCGAATCCCAAGGCGGCCTGCCGCTTTTGCGGCCCATGTCGGAGGTGGCAGGCAGGCTTTCGGTTCATGTGGGGGCTAATTTTCTGCACACTGCCTACGGCGGGCGGGGCGTATTATTAGGCGGCGTGCCCGGTGTAAACCCGGCCAAAGTGATTATTTTAGGCGGCGGCGTGGCGGGGGTTAACGCCGCCCAAATGGCTGTTGGCCTACATGCCGATGTCACCCTATTTGATATATCCGCCCATAAATTAATTGAAATAAACCAGATGTTTAATGGCCGGGTAAAAACTGCCTTTAGCTCCAATGCCGCTGTAGCTGAAGCCATAAAAACCGCCGATTTAATTATCGGCGCCGTTTTAATTCCCGGCGCCGCCGCCCCAAAATTAATCCGCCGCGAACAATTAAAAACTCTGTTGCCAGGCGCTGTATTAGTGGATATAGCCATAGACCAAGGCGGCTGTTTTGAATCCTCCCACGCCACCACCCACCAAGACCCTATATTTATGGAAGAGGGCATAGTGCATTATTGCGTAGCCAATATGCCCAGCGCCGTAGCCCGCACCTCCACCCTGGCCCTCAACAGTGCCACCTTGCCGTTTATAGTCAAAATGGCCAACCAGGGCGTAGAGCAGGCCCTACAAAAAGATATTCACCTAGCCGCAGGCCTTAACATTGCCGATGGCGTTATCACCCATAGAGCCGTAGCAGAAGCCCTACAATTGTAATTGTTGTATTGCCAACAAATTGTCCTGATAAAAGGCCAGGGGAGTGAACAAATCCTGTGTGAGGTAATGGTGACTATTTAAATTGAGCCGTATTAAAAAATGAGTGCTTCATTTCTTTGAAAAACTGATAAAACCAATGCCCCCTCTAAAAATTACTATCACAAAAACCTCCTACCCCAACTCGGTAGAGGTGGGGAGGTAATGTCATTAGGTTTAGGGAATTTGTAGGGGCGCCCCTTGTGGGTGCCTAAACCTTAGCAGCTACTGACACTCTTCGGCGGCCAAAATTGGGCGACCACAATGGTCGCCCCTACAAACTCCCTAAACTTCATGAAATTGAGCTTGGGGCAGTAAAAAACGCCAAAAAAATATCACCTCAGCCCACCGCGCCTAATTCCCAGAAGACACCCAACTCACCCCCGCAAGTTAAAATACTAATAATAATTTCCCTCGCACAAAAAAATCGATAACAAACCACCTGGCACCCCAATTGCTGAGCACTTCTTATCAATCAACCAGCGAGGTGATTTATGTCTGCACGATTTTTAATGACCAGTGATGAAAGCAACCGATTCTTCGTCAACCTAGTGGATGCCAAGGGTGAATTATTATTAATCGGCGGCACCTACGCAGGCCGGGACGAGGCCGAGGCGGCGGTAAAAGAAATACGCGTCGGTACACTCATGAGTAATCAAATCGGCGCCAGCAAAACCCCCAGCGGGGATACCTTTTTCTATATTAAAAACCCCAGCGGCCAGGTCATCGCCAAAAGCCAATTATTTACCTCCGCCATGGCCTTTGATAATGCCCTGCACCAGGTAAAAGATAATACCTGTATTGCCGAGTTGGACGATTTAACCGCGCAAAATGCCTAAATTCGGCTGAGCAAGGTACATTTGTGCGGTTCCCAACGTGATTTAAAGAGGCATTCATATGGGCCTAGAGTTTTCCGTTACCAAAGAACTGGCCAGCGCCAGCGCCACCATCATTGAACTGGTATCCGTTACAAAAGCCATACAAACCCAATTGGGCAACAATGATTTTGTAGCGAGCTTTAATGGCATTATGGCGAACCTAAGCAATTGCTACAGTGTAATAGAGGATAATTTTTTACCCTGGCTGGCGGTGGATTCCCAAGCGGCCTTTGAGGCTCAGTTCGACGATCTCTTTGCCCAGTATTCGGCGAATTTTTTAAAAGAGGCCAGCAAAGCCCGCCCAACCGTTGAACAAATCTACGAGCACTACCAAGAATTAAAAACCTTTAAAGAATTTAAAACCAGCTTCCCTATGCTTAAGTGGGCTGTCAGCCGTTTGGATGACTATGTCGATAAATGGATCGATAACGACACCTGGTTTATGATGACCCTCGATCGCATCTTTAAAATGTTTAATCGTTTCTTGCTGGAAATAAACGACTTTAAACGCAAAGACAGCGACGATGCCTATCTGATTTTTCAACTGGCCATCAGTGATTTTGCCGCGCTGGTGCAGATGATTAGAGATAAGCGTGCAGAGCTTGCACAATTAACCACATGAGCGCGCCCGCAGCTTGGCATCAATTGCCATCACAATACCTCGAACAACCGGCAATTGAACACATTGAGCATTTTTGTAGCCTTGAGGAAAGCGGCGCGCTGTATGCAGCCCTCGTCTCCCAGCAACAATGGCCCGATAACCACTACAGTCTTGCAGGTCGCACATTCACCTTGCCGCGCAAGCAAACCTGGCACGCCGACCCAGGAATCCATTACAGCTACAGCAATAACCTACTTAAAACTCGCCCCTGGACGCCGCTTTTAACGCAATTGCGCCACAGCATTCAAACCTATTTAAACTTCGAATTTAATTCCGTACTCGTTAATTGGTACCGCAACGGCGAGGACTACGTGGGCTGGCACGCCGACGACGAAGCCGAACTCGGCCCCAACCCCTTAATTGCCTCCCTAAGCCTCGGCGCCAGCCGCACCTTTTCTTACAAGCACAAGTACCAAAACATTACCGGCAATATCCAATTAACCAGTGGCAGCCTGTTAATTATGCAGCCGAGTGTTCAGCACCAATGGCAACACGCCGTCCTCCCCGAGCCTGAAATTACCGAAGGCCGCATTAATATGACCTTTCGCCGGGTATTAACCCGCGCAGAATTAATGCAGCTGGCTAGCTAAAAATTCCCTTTTAAATTCCTGATGGTCCTGCAGCGCTAAACCTACGATCGTAAATTTCCATTCTTTTGTTATACATTCGTGAAGTTTAACTGCGCCTGCACGCCTAGCCTTGGCGGGCTGGATAATATCCTGCGTGCCTGATCTTTCAGGGTTTGCAGGTGATAAATATGTCGTGTTATGCAAAAGAGTAGTGGAGGGATCTAATGTATTGCCATGACACGATTACACACGCCTCTATTGCAGGGTGTTCTCCGGTTGCGTGCCACATCATTTGGCGCATAAAACCTACAAAACTCAATTTTACGAGGCTTTATTATGAAATCGTTCCCTATGGATGCTCATGGCAAATACCCAAAGGCAACAATACCACTGACACTAGGCCGCACAATAAGCAATTGTTTAATTGCGGGTTCACTATTGTTAGGCTCAGGTGCCTGGGCTGATAATCAATTTAAAACCCTTAAATTTTTAAATAACATACGCGGGGTTAGTACTCTGGGCGGTTTACACAATCGGCAACCCAATAGCGACCCGAATGTGTATAGTCGTCAGCTCAATGCCGCAACCGGCCTTTGGCCCGCGCTTTACAGTGCGGATTTTTTATTTGAGGGCGTTGAAATATCCAATCGGCAAAAAATGATTGACCAGGTTAAAGTGGAGTGGAGCCACGGTGCCGCTATCAATTTAATGTGGCATGCATGTAACCCGGCTAAAAGTGAACCCTGCGAGTACTCCAAGGCCCATGGCACTGGCCCCTGGAGTGATATGAGCGATGCTGAATGGGCCCAACTGATGACGGACGGCTCGGCCATTAATACCGAGTGGAAGCGACGCATGGATAAGGTCGCGGTATTTCTGGCGCAATTACAACAGCTTAATATTGAAGTGATGTTTCGGCCATTGCATGAAATGAATCAACGGGATTTTTGGTGGGGCGGCAGGCCTGGCCCAAATGGCACAGCAAAATTGTACCGCATGACCCACGACTATTTTACCAATACCAAAGGCCTTAAAAATTTAATTTGGGTGTGGGATGTACAGGATTTTGGCTCCCTCGCCAGCGATTTAAACACCTATGACCCCGGCAGTAATTATTGGGATGTGCTCGCCTTGGATGTGTACAGGTCAGACGGCCAAGGCTTTAGCCAGCAGAAGTATAATTTAATCGCAAATAAAGCAGCCGGAAAACCCATCGGCATAGGCGAGTGTGATGTGTTGCCAAGCCCTGCAGAATTAAATGCGCAGCCCTTGTGGGCGTTTTTTATGGGTTGGTCTGAATTGGTATTTAAAGAAAATGACACGCAAAAAATTAACAATGTTTATGGCTCTGGCCGCGTATTAACACTCAATGAATTGCCCGGCTGGAATAATGTTACAGTGCCTGGTGTAAATCCGAATCCAGCCCCTGCTTTTAATGGTATTACGGTCCAGGCCGAGGACTATGCCAACATGAGCGGCGTTGCTATAGAGGATACGAGCGATAGTTCCGGCGGCCTTGATGTGGGCGCTATAGATACTGGGGATTGGTTATCGTTCAGCGGAATTAATATTCCTGCCACCGGTAATTACACTGTGTCTTTTCGAGTAGCAAGCCCGGTAGATACAGGGCGGTTGCAATTTGAGCAAGCGGGTGCGGGCAAAATTTACGGCGCGCCATTTACCATACCCAATACTGGAGATTGGCAAAATTGGACGACAATTTCCCAGGTAATTTGGCTGGATAAAGGTGTGCAAGATTTTGGCATTAAGGCATTGGCGGGAGATTGGAATATTAATTGGTTTAGTATTGCGCCCCTGCCAGCCGCCACTATTATCCAGGCAGAAAATTACACCAATATGAGCGGCGTAGTGTCGGAGCCAACGAGCGATACGGGTGGCGGTTTTGATATTGGCGGAATTGATACAGGGGACTGGCTTTCCTTTAGCAGAATATCTGTGCCTGTGACAGGCACTTATACCCTTGAATTGAGAGTGGCAAGCCCAACGGGTGGGCGCATTCAGTTTGAACAGGCCGGCGGCGGAACTATTTATGCTGCAGCGAATATTCCCGCAACAGGCGGCTGGCAAAATTGGCAATCGGTTAAAATAAACGTTAATTTAACGGCCGGAGTGCAGGATTTTGGCATTAAGGCTGTTCAAGGCAATTGGAATTTTAATTGGTGGTCGCTTACGCCCGTAACAGCCACCCATTAATCCATGTTAAATAGCATCATGATCCCTCCTTAAATATTTGCCCAAGGGTGCAATGGTTATCTGTTGCACCCTTTTTGTTGCCGCGAGCATTTATGCCGTTTTTTGCAAAGGTTGGCGGTGCCCTTGGTACTGCAGCCATCTGCGATAAAAACACAATACTATTGTGATACTTCTGTGAAGAATTGGCCTCGGTAGGGGCGCATTCTGTGTGTGCGTTAACCCGACTCACACAGGATATTAATTATGAAAATTCTACCCAGCTTACTTTGTGCAGGCGCATGCGTGTTCAGCGCTTCAGCCTTCGCGGCTTCTTACAAAGTTGAAATTCAAAACCTCACCCAGGGGATTTATTTTGCACCCTTATTGGTGGCAACCCATAACAGCGAAACTTCTTTATTTCAAGCCGGTATGCCTGCTTCGGCCAATTTACAAAAATTGGCCGAAGGTGCGGACAACAGCGGATTTATAAGCGAGCTAACCGCAGCTGGTGCCGCGCCGATTCAAAACCCCGCCGCTGGCCTATTGGCGCCGGGTGCCAAAGTGGTGGTGGATTTGGGCATGCCGGATGAGCAGCACCGGCAGTTGAGCATCATCGGCATGATTGTGCCGAGTAACGACGGTTTTGTTGCCTTGCATAAACTTGTGTTACCTAGCGCACCCGGCACTTACACCTACATGGTCAATGCCTATGATGCGGGCACCGAGGCCAATGATGAAATTCGCGGTGGCGGTGCACCGGGTGTGGCGGGTTTGCCCGTGCCACCGCCGCTGGCTAATAAAGTGGGCACTGGCGGCACAGGGATTGTTGGCGCGAGTATCGAGGGATTTGTGCATATTCACCGAGGTGTCATCGGCGATACCACAATGCTGGGCGGCACGAGTGATTTAAATGCGGCCACTCACCGCTGGCTAAATCCCGTTGGCCGCATCACCTTAACCGTGGAATAAGGCGCTATTTATGAACATTAAAGCATTAATATTCACGCTGCTAGGTGCGCTTATTTTAGCTGGCTGTAGTGGCGGCAAAGGGCATAAATCCACTGGCTCATCCAGTAGTTCATCCTCCAGTTCAAGTACTTCCTCAAGTTCTAGTAGTTCTTCTAGTTCAAGCAGTTCGTCGAGTTCTAGCTCATCCTCCAGTGGTGCGAGCGTGGTTTTAGCTCATTACCGGTTAAAGATTATTAATTTAACTGCCGGGCAACCGCTCTCGCCACCGGCTTTTGTTGTGCATAACGCTGAGTATTCAGCCTTTGCCGTTGGAACTGAGGCAAGCCTGGGGGTAGAAAAAATTGCTGAATCAGGCAATGCTACGGATTTTATCGCCGCGGCTAAAAATCACGCGGGAGTATTTTTGGCGGACCGAGGCGCCGGTGGCATTATGCCGGGCCACGAGCAGGAAATTGACCTAATGGTTGAGCTGCCGAGCGCACAGCTGAGCGGGCTTAAATTGAGTTATTTATCCATGCTGGGCAATACCAATGATGGGTTTGCCGGTATTGATAATATTGCTCTTGGGCAGCTCTCGGTGGGTGCGAACATCAGCCGCGATGCACTCTCATTTGATGCCGGTACGGAACTCAATGATGAATTGGCAACGACAATTCCTGGCCCTGCCTGTGGCGGTGAAGGATTTAATCCCCAGCGCAGCGATAGAGTTAACCAGATAACCTTGCACCCAGGTATTGTCAGCAAACAGGATGGAGACGTTAATTCGTGTTTGCAGACACTGCAGCGTTGGGATAATCCGGTAGCTCGGGTTATGGTCACCCGGTTGGCACTATAGAATTATTGTAGCGTGCCAATATTTAGCACCCTCTCCCTTTGGGAGAGGGTTGGGGTGAGGGTAAAATACGGTAGAAAAATTGTATCGGAAGAGTAAGAAAAAATACGGAAAACACGCCCAATTCCTCACTAAATGACATGGGTTGGGTAAGGATTCAGGAGTGTAAAAGTTATTTGCAGATTGTTAAAAATATACTTGAGCAGATGTATATCTGCTTTTTATTGAATAAAACCCCTCGGGATTAATCATGAGTGTCAGCCCATTCCCACCCATTAAAAAACGCCGCTTTCTGATTGTTGAAGACGAATTAGATTTGGCCAAATTATTGGTTTTGCATCTGCAGGATTTTAATGCGGATATACGCTGTATTGACCGAGGTGATATTGCCCTGCAAGTGGCCCAGCAGGAGCCGTGGGATTTAATAATTTTAGATTTGCGCCTGCCGGGCCTAGATGGTTTGGAAGTGTGTCGGCAGTTGCGTGCTCGCGCGGTAGAGGTTCCTATTTTAATGCTCACTGCGCGCTCCGCTGAATTAGACCGAGTCTTAGGCCTTGAATTAGGCGCTGATGATTATTTAACAAAACCCTTCAGCGCCATGGAATTAGTGGCCCGTGTAAAAGCCTTGCTGCGCCGCTCCCAGCGCCAATTGGCGCCACTGACTCCTGACATTTTACGATTTAAACACCTATCCATAGATCGCAGCGCCCGCAGCCTTTCTCTGGCGGGTAAACCCATTGAATTAACCGCGCGGGAATTTGACCTGCTTTGGTTTTTTGCCTCCAACCCCGGGCGGGTATTTCGCCGGGGCGAATTATTAGATTCCGTCTGGGGTTATGGCCATGAGGGCTATGAGCACACAGTGAATAGCCATATCAACCGCCTGCGAGCCAAAATAGAAGCCGATGCCGCAAACCCAGACATTATTTTAACCGTGTGGGGTGTTGGGTATAAATTTAACGAGGAGTGTGCCTAGTGGCTGTTTTAATTCACTCCTTGTACGGCCGTCTTGCAGCGGTTTTTGTGCTGTTGCTGTGCATTTTAGGCGGAGGTGTATTAGCCCTCACCAATTGGAGTCACAATCTGTATTACCAAGAGGTGACACAAAAGCTCAATAAGAGTTTGGCCATGTATATAGTGCAACGCGCGCCGTTAATTGAGCGGGGGCATGTGAATCACGCCCGCGTTAAAGAATTGGCCGATTTGGTGATGGTGGTAAATCCAATCGTTGAAGTCTATGTATTGGATACCCAAGGTGAAATATTAGCCCATTCTCTGCCGCCGGAAACTATTGTGCACACGCGCATCGACTTGCGTCCGGTACAGCAATGGTTGGCGGGCGCGCAAAATAATTTAATCCGCGCGCAAGACCCCCGCGCCAAAAATGAAGAGCGGGCATTTTCTGCCTTTCCCATTGAATCTGACGGGCACCTGGAAGGTTATTTATATGTGTTGTTAGGAGGGCAAGACTATCAAAGTTTAAGCCAGGCTTTGCAGGGCAGTTTTATTTTAAAACAGAGTGTGTTCTCCCTGATCGCACTGATGATTTTTGCAACTTTGTGTGCCTTTATTTTGTTCGCGCTCCTCACTCGTCCTTTGCGCCAGTTAACCGCACGGATGAATCAATTTGGTCGCGAGCAGAACTGGTTAACGCACAAAGAGGCTGCCTGCCACAACGAAGTGGATTATCTGGCGCACACATTTGACAGCATGGCCGCGCGCATAAAACAGCAGATTGCCCAGCTGGAAACCACCGATAATTTACGGCGCGAATTGATCTCCAATGTCTCCCACGATTTGCGCACGCCCATTGCGCTCATGCAGGGCTACCTGGAACTGCTCCTTAACCCCGCCACAACCCCTGCAGAACAGAACCAATATGTAGGTATCGCGTTGAAACACTGCCTTCAACTAACCCAATTAGTGAAAGAATTATTTGAGCTGAGTAAGTTAGATGCCGGTCGAGTGCAACCGGAAAAAGAGCGTTTTTCGCTCGCTGAATTATTGCAAGATGTGGCGCAAAAATTTTCATTAAAGGCATCGGATCACAATATTGCGTTAAAAATGGATCTGCAGAGTGGTGCATTTATGGTATTTGCCGACATATCCTTAATCGAGCGGGTGCTGGAAAATTTAATCGATAATGCCCTGCGTTACACACCCAACGGCGGTGAAGTTGTGCTGCGCTTAGTGAACAAAACGGACGCGGTGGAGGTGGAAGTTGCCGATACGGGCATAGGCTTGGAGGCGCAGGATATTCCCTTTATTTTTGAGCGATATTATTGTGCAAATAAACCGACGGTTTATAGCAAAAATAGCACTGGGCTGGGCCTGGCCATTGTCAAAAAAATCCTCGACCTGCACCAAAGCACCATTGCGGTGGAATCTCAGGTGAATAAAGGCAGTGTATTTCGCTTCCCGTTGCCCAATCATGAGCGCACTAATAAATTGCGCACAGCGCTAGGAGCATAGGTGGATTTACAACTGCCTTCGAGCGGCGTCCTAACTGCGGGTTGAAATTCTAACAAGCGGCAAGGGGTGTTAGCCCCAAGCAGCAACGCCTACAAGGGGCTATCAGCGGAAGTTCAAACCTTATTTACCACTCAAAGCGCAGCCCTAGCAGGGGGAATGCCTCTCCCTCTTCCACTTCATTTTTGCCCGAGCGTTCATTAAATTCTGGGTTGCTGGGATTTTCGGCGGCGAGCAGGTTGATGATGTCGATAAAGGCAATTAAATCGGTGCGGCCGATCCGGTAGCGGTAATCGGCGCGGAAATTTAATGAGCTGTAACCGCTGTAGCGACCGGTATTTTTCTTGAGTGTTTCCCGCGAATACCGCAGAGATTCGTCATCGCCCAATACGTTGGCGTGGATGAGGTAGTCATCACTGGGTTTGCCCGATGCCCATTTCCAGCGTGCCGATAGTGTCCAGCGCGGGTTGATTTCCCACACGCTGCCGATGCTGGCGGCGTGGGGCCGATTGTATTCGGCAAGGGTGTAGGGCGCTTGTTTGTTATCGCGAATGCGGGCCTGGTTGTAGGAGTATTTAATATCCGCAGACCAGCCATTCTCGAATTGACGCGTAAGCGCCGTATCCACCCCATAGGAGCGGCCTTCGCCGCTGTTGCTAAAGGTTTGATTGACCCGATCTTCTGCCACTACTCGATTACTTAAATCCTGGTAATAGGGCTCCACAAAAAGATCCAACTGATTGCCGAGGCTATACGCAAAGCCAATACCCAGCTGATCCACGGCTTCATTTTCCAGCCGGTGGTTCGCAGCGTCAGCGGCGCGGTCCTCTATGCGCGGCGCCTGGTAATAACGGCCGAGGGTGGCCGTAACACGCAGGTCTTTACTGGCCTGCCAGGTGGCTGCGGCCCGGGGCGACAGCAGGTGCTCCTGGGAAAAATTATCTCTGTCGTAGCGGGCGCCCGCCCGCCAGCGCCAATCCCCCGTGGCAAATTCCTGATCCAAGTAGAGGGCATAATTAATTTCTGATTGTTGATACTGGCTGTCAATGGAGTCGGGGGTGAGTTCTAGGTATTGCTGCTGGGGGTTGGGGCGAAAGTCATCACTATCGTAGGTATAGATCTTCCAGGGCTCGTTGAGTGTTAGCTGGTAGCGCAAATCCAGCTGAGTTACCTGCAGGCCGGTGGAGAGTCGGCCGAGTGGGTTGTCGGCACCAAAATCCATATACCACCCGGCCTCTTGTTCAGCCGCGCGGGTATTGAGCAGGTTGGCACGCACACGAATCTGCCCGGCAGGGGTGCCAAGGGGTGATTCCTCCGGGTAGGCCTCGCCGATTTGGCTGCGCGCATCATAGTCCCGGTAATACAGCTTATTTACCAGTTCAGCATCAGCCCCTACAAGATGGGACCAGGTCAACCCCAAGAGCAGGTTATCGGTTTTGCTGCGGGCTAGTTCCACGTCTTTGAATACGCCGGGCTCGTCCTCGTCAGAGGCCAGGACATTGTCGATATCGCGGGTGAATCGTTCAGGCGCATAGATGGCAAGCAGCTGCAGTCTGTCGTCGGCCGCGAGCTGGGTGGAGGTTTTGAGTATCACATCGGTGAGTTCAGGGGAGCCAATGTCCTCAACCCCAATGGTTTCAAACAGACGGCCAAAATCGTAGGTGCGGGCAGACAACAAGACGGAGGTGTCTTCATCAAAGCGGCTGGGGCCGTCATAGCCCAATTCCACCCCGGCTAAATCCAAGCGCGCCGAATAGGCGGCTGTGTCCTTATTACCCTCGGCCACTTCAAGCTTCAACAGGGAACCGGCCTTGCCACCGTAAGCGGAGTTCCAGCCGCCGGGCTGAAATTCCGCCGAGCCGATCACATTGGGTGCGAATACGGAATAGCGGCCACCGCCTTCGACTTCATCTGGCTCGCCAAAGCTCTCACTAAAATGCACCACCTTATCGAAGGGAATGCCGTCCACCAGAATCAAGTTGTCCCTCGGCCCCGCGCCGCGCACATTGAAGCTGGAAAACTCGCCATCCGAAAAAACGCCGGGCAGGCCATCGAGGGCCCGCAATACATCGCCGCCGCTGCCCGCTGCACTGCTGATCGCTTCGCGATCCACCCGGCTCGTACCCACGGAGCTTAGCGGGTCTACGCCTATGGCCGTTCCCACTACCAGCACTTCTTCTATGGTTTGCCGCTGCGCAATTAGGTCTAGCTGTAGGCTAGTGGTCTTATCATCGGCCACCCGCACACTCGGTAAACGCTGGGTTTGATACCCAGGGCCACTGACTTGAATTTCATATAAGCCCGCAGGCAGCTTTGTCGATTCTGCTCGGCCGTCTTCGAGGACAGTAAGGGTTTGTGTCGCCCCCTGGCGGGGGATTAGCAAGACGGTACTGCCCGCCACGGGCCGTTGGGTTTGAGCATCCTGCATCTGCAACCGAAGCTTACCGGCCTCGGCATAGGCCTTTGGCAGAGTGCCGATGAGCAGGGTTAAACCGAGTGGGAGCGCTAATCTGTGCATACGCATAAAGTATCCTAAAAGCCAAAAGGGAAACTCACTATACGTAGGCCCCAGAGGATTCTACTCACCGGCTGTATGGACGGTGGATTTAGTGCAGCTTTGGTTGTGGGGATGGCAGTGCCATTGGTGTAAAAACCTGACCACTCATACAGGGCTGCTCGTTTTGCGGCCTTAACACGCCATAATGGCGCTATCTTCAGGAGGCCCCTTTATGATCAATGGTACTGTGCTAGGCGTGGCGCCTATTAAAACTAGCCTTTTGGTTTTAGGGGGATTGCTTGCCATTATGTGTACGCTGCTTGAGCCGCAGGTATCGGCTGGCCTGCCGCTGCTGCCTCGCTTTGCGTTTTGGCTAGTCCATGTGTCCGTGGGGTTGCTGGGGCTTACCCTTGCCAGCATGATCCTCGGCCACTGGCGCCTCTGCCAACAGTGGCCGCTGGTTTGGGCCCTGGGCCTTACCGGCATGCTGGGTACCCTGCTAGCAACGCCCGCCCTGCTGGTGGTGGAAGGACTATTTCCCGCCGAACGTGAGCAGGAATGGCTGGATCTGTTCGGTCAGCAAGGTTGGTGGCAGGCGCTGTTAGCCGAATATTTGCAGGTTTTACCCAAGCTATTGCCGGTTTGGTACCTAGTGAATCTGCCGTTACTCTTCAACAAGCCCATACTGCATCCGCAAGCGCTGGCCGCCGAGTTGGCGGATGAGGCTTTTGACGCAGAGGCAGAACATGCCCAGGTGCTGCGCCAGAGGCGTGAACATCTCTATGAAAAGCTGCCAGAGGTAATTGGCCGGGACATAGTGGCCATCTCATCCGACCTGCACTACTTGAATGTGCATACGGTGTTGGGCAAATTTCTACTATTGGGCAGCCTTAAGCACTATGTGGAGGCCTTTGGCGAAGAGGGCGTGTTAGTACACAGGTCCAACTGGGTGGCCAAACGCCATGTTGTAAAAGTACGCATGGCTGGTGATGAGGCCTACTGCTTAATGTCCAACGGGCTCAAGGTACCCATCAGCCGCAGCCGGAAAAAACAGGTGAAGGCCATATTCGGTGAATTCATACGCACCCCCCAAGAGCGGCGCCTCACCCTGGTGAAGTAGCGCCCGCTCGAATGCGCAAGCTGATCGCCCATCTAGCAAAATACGGCCAGGCGCCAAACCCCGCGCCTGGGGGCTCAATCGGTTATTTATACTGCATAAACTCCTTTATTCGGCTTTAGCATCCCTGCTATCTGCTCAGTAAAAATTCCCCGTAATCATCACGAACATTAAATTTCCCCTGGTGCTCTTAAGTCCTCGCGAGCCAGTAAAACAAGTCGATCCATGCTTTAGGGGGCAAAATAACTAAGCGCTATCTATTCTGTTGCCGATTTATTAAAAACCATTGATAGGAAATTTACGATTAGCCCCAAATTCAACGCTGTTGCACCAACAATAAAGGCACCTCGCAATATTATCGGGGTTAGTTTTTTAAAACCCTCCGGTACACCAGGGTGCTACTTGGGCGCATATAAAAAAGCAAAACCCAGGATTATTCAGAGCAGCCTTAACTACCTAAGGCTAACTTCGTCAATTCAAATGCACAGGCTAGTTATATTGGCTAACAGGCGTACAATCCAAGGCCCACCTCAGCCCATTGCACCTGCAGGCCTATTAACATGACTCAAGCTGCCATCACATCCTACGATCAAGTCATCTACCCCAATTACACCTACCCTCAAACCCATCCTCGGCAATTAGCTGCCTTGGGCGCCTTATTGGGGCTGAATACAGCACCGGCAAGTCGCGCTCGCGTGTTGGAATTAGGCTGTGGGGATGGCGGCAATTTAATTCCCATGGCGTTTAATTTGCCAGGTGCGCAATTTTTAGGTGTGGATATCGCAAGTCAGCTGATCAATCAGGGCAATCAGCGTATTCAATCTTTACATTTGCATAATATACAATTGCGCACAGCGGATTTAGCCAGTACCGGCGCTGAATTAGGCGAATTTGATTATATTATTTGCCACGGCATTTATTCCTGGGTGCCGGATTTTGTCCGCAAAAGTATTTTAGCCCTGTGCCGCGCCTGTTTAGCGCCGGAGGGCGTGGCCTATATTTCCTATAATGCGTACCCTGGTTTTCATATGCGGGCTATGGCGCGCAGCGTTTTACAGTTTCACACTCGCCAGATTGATGACGCAGAGGAAAAGGTTAAACAATCCCGCGCGCTATTAAACTGGTTGGCCTCTGCACAAAAATCCAGCCAGGCCGATGCACCCATGAGCGCCTACAGCCATTACCTGCAGGAGGCGAACGCGTTATTTGCCAAACGCCCGAGCGGAGCAATTTATCACGATGATTTTTCGGCTGAGAATAAAGCATTTTATTTTCATGAATTTGCCCAGGCCGCCGCTGAGGCCGGTTTGCAATACCTGACAGAAGCCGAATTTAGCGATACCCAAAGCCTGCAATTTGCACCAGAGGTACAGGCAACCTTAAAAAATCTGGGGCAGGATTCTGTATTGGCACAAGAGCAATACCTGGATTTTTTAACCGGCCGTAATTTTCGTCAAACACTTTTATGCCACCACGAACGCACCCTTAGGCGCCCGGTGGTAGCGGCCAGCCTGCAGAGCTTTTATGTGGCCATTAATGTGCAGGCCGAGCAGAGTGATGGCTGTATACATGATGATTCATTAATGCGGTTTATCCACCCCGAATTAGGCGCAATGAGCACGGATAATACATTGGCTAAGGCAGCCCTAAGTATTTTAGGTAGCCGATTCCCAAGTGCGTTACCTTTTGATGCCCTAGTGGAAAACGCCCAGCAACTACTCGGGCAGGCGTTAACGCTTACAGAGCCCCAGCGGGTAGAATTATTAGAATTTTTATTTGCGGCCTTTTGCCGGGGTATTGCGCAGATCCACACAGAAGCCAGTGCTTTGCCAACACAGGCGGGCGAATACCCCTTAGCCAGTGTGCTCGCCCGCGAGCAGGCCCAGAGCAGCCCAGTAATTACCACGCTTTTGCACGATACCGTAAGCCTGGATGACCCACTTAGCCGCGCCATGTTGGTATTGCTCGATGGCAGCCGCAATCGTGCCGCCCTGGTGGAAGCTTTAATAGCCGGTATGAAAAAACCAGAAAATACCGAGCAATTGGCAGAATATGACGCATTTAAAGCTAAAATGCCTGAGCTGGTGGAGGTTCAACTCCAGCGATTGATTCGGTTGGGTTTATTGCTGCGTTAGCGGATTAAATGCGTTATTTATGCCGCTGCTACCGGGCAAAAAAATCTGCAGATAGTTGGGGCAATAGTGTGGTATTTAATTGCCTTCTTTACCTTGGTAAAACTTTTTAAAGGAAATTTTAGTGAGTTCGATCTGTAAACTATTCATTGCCGTGGTGAGTCTTATTGCTGCTAAAGGAAATTGTGAAATATATAAATATCAAGACGCCAATGGAAAGTGGCAATATACCGATAAAAAGCCAAAAGATACCACGCCTGAAGTTGTTGAGTATAAAACCCATGAGACAAAGGAAATAAAGCCTGAATTTCGGCTTGAAAGGGGCGCCAACGGGAATTCCGTCTATGTAAAGAATCCGTTTTATGCCCCAATGCAGATTGAAATAAAATCGAATCAATTAGAATCCGGCCGTCAAGATTGGTTGATACCGGCTTTGGGCATGGCTCGTTTATTTGCGCGCAAAGAAGCCATCGAGCCTTACGAGTATCGCTGGCAATTAGGGGATCCTAAGGCCGTGCCGCGCAATCAGTATTATCGTTATCCGATTAAAAGCGGCGCGTGTGTGCAAATATCCCAGGGGTTTAATGGCCGCTACTCACACACAGACGAAAGTTCTCGTTATGCGGTGGATATAGCCACCAATGTAGGTACATCTGTGGTGGCCGCCCGCAGCGGAGTTGTTGTGCAGGTGAAGGATGATTACCCTATGGGCGGCGTTAATGAGTATTTTCTCGATAAGGCGAATTTTGTATCCATAATTCATGAGGATGGAAGCCTTGCAACCTACGCCCACATTCTATTAGGGAGCGCAGAAGTTAAGCCGGGCGATAGAGTGCAAATAGGCCAAGAGCTGGCTAAATCTGGCTCTTCAGGTTTTTCTTCGGGGCCTCATGTGCATTTTGCCATAATGCGAAATGCGGGGAATCGCCAAATATCGATCCCGTTTGAATTTATTGATGCGAATGGCGCAAGGATTGCACCTGTAAGAGGGTTAAAAATGTGTGAGTAAGTTAGGATGCTCTGATTAATTCCACATTTTGACTTTTTTCAAAAATGCCCGAGTACCTCCCTGTAGCTCCGGCGCGGGCAGGATGCCCGCACCGGCGGCTTAAGCCGCCGCGAGCCCCGCTAAAACAAGCAGATCCACTTATCTGCTTGTTTTAGCGGGCTGAAGGAAAATAGATCAGGACGTTCTATTTTGTCGCCAGGTTAATAGTAAAAGCCCCTGAGATTTTTTACAGCCGCTGCTGCAAACCCTCATCGAGGGAGCGCCTATAGGCTGCAGTGGCGGGAACCGCTCCTAATAAAAGTGCGATCGCTAAAATTACGCCTGCGGCCAAAGGTGTGTAGGGTTGCAGTGGATTGGTGCTAATAAAAAGTCCGAATTGTTCCGCTAAATAAGACTGCCCAGCGTAAAGGCCAAAAATCAATAAGCCCACCGCCAGCAAAAATGCCAAACAGACGGTTATCAATATTTCCACTTCAATTAATATAAAAATAAAACCGGCCCTGGCGCCTAAAGAGCGCAAAATGGCAATTTCTCGTTGCCGCTCATTCATGGCGGCCAGTAGGTTAGTGGCCATACCTAATAATGCAGCTACTAAAATAATGAGGGCAATAACCACCAATAATTGCTCCACCATGGCGAGCATTTGCCAGAGTTGGCTTAATGCTACACCCGGTAAAATCGCCAACAAAGGCTCCTGGGGATATTCATTAATTTGCCGTTGTAGGTTAAATGTGGCGGCGCGGGATTTAAGCCCGACTAATATGGCGGTAATACTGCTGGGGGTTAAATCCTGCTCGTGCTCGTGCTCGTGCTCGTGCTCGTGCTCATTCTCATGCTCAGCAGCTGCGTGATGTTCTGTACCGGCGCCGGGTTTCCAGTCTAAATGAATGGCAGTGAGTGCGCTAAGGCTAGTGTGCAGCGTGCGATCAACCGGTGTGCCCGTGGGCTTTAAAATACCGCAGACTTTAAAGGGCTGGGCGTCGTGTTTATGTAAATTTACCTCTGCGGTACCGTGGGCAATTATCACCTCATCGCCGAGTTTATAACCGAGTTTTTTAGCTACTTCAGCGCCCAAAACCACCTCATAAACACCGTTAAACACGCCACCTTGGTCAAAGGCGAGGGATTGCTGTTGGCCGTATTGATAGTGAAGAAAATAATCTTCATTGGTGCCCAATACTCTGTACCCCTTGTGGGAGTCCCCTAAGGAAATAGGAATGGCCCAGGCCACCGCCGAGTGTTTACTTAATTCCTGAAAACTCGCCCAACTCATATTTTGAGTGGCATCGCCAACACGAAAAACCGTATAAAGCAATAAATTAACGCTACCTGCGCGGGCGCCGACAATTAAATCAGTGCCGGAGAGGGTTTTATTAAAACTATCCCTCGCTTGGTTGCGCAGGTGGTCAACCGCCAGCACCAAGGCAATGCTAATGCTTAAGGATAAAAGCGTTAGCAGTACGGTTGCGCGCCGGTTCCATAGGCTTAAGCGTGCTAACCTAAATAACATGGCCGCTGCCTCCCGTATAACCAGGGTTAAAACTGCGGATATCCAGCGCCTGGTTAAAATGGCTTTGTAAGGTTTTATCGTGGCTGACAAAAATAATCGTGCTGTTGTGCTTGTGCGCACTGGTTAATAACAATTGCATAAAATTGTCGCGGTTATCGCTATCTAAAGCTGAGGTGGGTTCATCGGCAATAATCAGCGGCGGCTTATTAATAAGTGCCCGCGCCACCGCCACCCGTTGTTGTTGGCCGAGGCTTAGGCTGTGTGCTTTTTGGTGAATCAACGGGCTTAGGCCCAATTGGGCTAATAATTCCTGCGCGCTATCTAACACAGCTTTGGATGAACCGGCTTGGCTAAACTGACGGGAGAACTGGGCTTTTAACAATAAATTATCCAGCACACTTAAGTAGGGGATAAGGTTAAACTGCTGAAATATAATACCCAGATAATGGGCGCGGAATTGATCGCGCCGGGCGGCGGATAAAACGCCCAGCTCTTGCCCTAATACTTCCACTTGCCCTGCCGTTGGCAGATTTATGCCAGCAATTATATTCAATAAACTCGTTTTGCCCGCCCCAGATGGGCCGTACAAAAATAGGTGCTGGTGCTGGGCAATCTGTAAATGGGGTATGTGTAGCACGGGCGGTTGGCTTTTATGCCAGCGAAATACTACATCCTTTAGTACAATAGCGGGGGCACCTTGGGTGGGGTTTTGCATAAGCCTTATGCCTGTAAAATAGGGGGGTAAAATAAATGGGTGGCTTACAAGCTGGCGAATTTTACAGCCGGGTTAAAAAACAGTTTATGCCACCCAAGTATTCAATTGATTTATTTTGGGTTGGGGCAATTTAGCAGATACCTCATTAAAATTACAGCCAGCGGCATAACAATCGCTTAGCGAAAACAGAGAGGCAAAATGAAGTATATTGGTTTGGGCCTTGCCGCTACTCTATTGGTGGCGGCATTAATTTATGTGCGTGGATATTTAAACCCGGCGCCTGCTGCGCCCCAGGCTAATTTGCCGAGCCAAGAGCTGCAGGCGGCACCTGTGCAAGAAGGCGCGCCGCGTAAACTAGACTGGGAAGAATTAATGCCTGCGGAGGATCTTGCATTAATAGAAGCCATGGAGCCGGTGGATCATGCCAATATGAGCGAAGCGGAACTCGCCAAAGACCAACAACCACCCAGCAATTCCCTCAAACCCACTAACCTAAGCAGTTTTGAGCAACCACAAAACAACGCCAATGGGCAGCCGCGCACTTGGCAAGATGCTCTGGTCTCCACCCGCACGCGCCCGGAGTTAAACCAGCAATTAATAAAAATAGCCGGTTATATTGTGCCTTTGGAATACAACGCGGAGCAGCAGTTAACGGCTTTCTTTTTGGTGCCGTATTTCGGCGCCTGTATTCACGTACCGCCGCCACCGCCTAATCAAATTATTTATGTGCGAACCCCAAAAGGCGTACCACCGCAAGAATTGTATACACCCTTTTGGGTAGAAGGCCGGTTAAGTATAGAAACTAAAGAACATGATTTAGGGGTTGCATCCTATAGTTTGGATGCCAATAGTGTTGAGCTGTATCAGGATGAATAATTTTTTGTTTTCTTTTTGTAACTGATAAACCTGGCGCGTTTGGGGTAGAGGCATGATAATGGGAGTATGGCTTTTTGGTTGCGTGTCGGTTAAGCCTGATAAATCCAAAATAATTTTAAGTGCCGATGGTGTTTAACATAGAGGGATAGAAATATGAGTGCTTATTTAATTTTTGACATTAAAGTGGAAGATGCTGAAGCCTTCGGTGTGTATGCCGCTGAAATACCTATATTTGTTAAAAAACATAGCGGAATCTATAGGGTGCTGGGTGGGAATGTTGAAGCGCTTGAAGGCGATTGGCGGCCTAACCGGGTGGTGGTAATTGAATTCCCTTCACCTGAGCTAGCTAAGCAGTTTTTACATGATCCCGACGCACAATCCCTGATTGCCATTCGTCATAGCTCTGCTGTCAGCAACATAATTTTGGTTGAGGGGGGTGCTGGGTTGTTATGATGAAATGTTGAAAATAAATATCAAAATTACTCTGGTCGGTTTTAATGGCTGTACGACTTCCATGCAGGTGCAGCCCACCTGAGTTCCAGCGGAACAGCTATTGTTAACAGCATTATTGTGCGGGTGGATTTGTCCTTATTGGCAGATCTTTTATCTTCTTGGATGCCTTCAGTTCCGCGCTGCCGGGGGCTTGGGTTGTTGGTGCGATATACTTCAGTAGAACGACTGGTATATTGCTCAATTTGTTGGCTAGTTGTAGAAACTCATTCGACTCTTGCTGAGTTTTAAACTTATAAAGAATGCTTACCTCGTCATTCTTGCGAATGACATCAATGATAATAATTGCCGATGACTTTTCTGTTAAAAGGCGGCTGACCCAATCTGCTTTTTCTGTCTTTTCTTTTATTTGTGATTGAGCGGTATTGTTAGGGCAAGGCTTGTCAGAAAACGCAACCTTCCCGTTTGTGTGTATGCATTTATAGACCTGCGCGAATGCGAAGCATGGTAGGCTCATCAGTGCGAATAAAAAATATCTCATAAATTCATCATCAGGGTTTTATTGTTTGGTTTTAATCTCGGTTTGTGTTGATGTGCTGTGCGCCAAGTAGGTTGGGTAGATTGCCGTAGGCTCAGCTTAAGGTCAATAAAATGCAGAATTATTATGCGCTTGGCGATTTGGCGCGTGTAAAAAAATAGATTAAAGGCGTCATAATGAGTAAAAATGCTATTTGATAGAGTGGATAAAATACAAAAACAAGGCCCCCTTGTGCGTCGGGGTGAAAATACAGTGCATCAATTATGCCGGCAATACCTGCGCCACCAACAACTAGCGTTAGGGCTGCAATTGCCTTTAGAAAATTAATGTTTTTATTTATAGAGGTGAGGAACACAACATACATCCAAGGAAGTGTTCCCCAAAGGCAAAAATACACAGCCGTTAGGGAGAAAGGGCTGTTTACCATGCGCAGGGTTAAGGCTATAACCACAATTGAAATTAGCCCAGACAACAGGTAACACACTCTTTCCATTCTGGCTTCCATAATTTGGGTTTAGTGGTTGGCTAGCAGGTTGGGTAGACTATAGCGAACCTCAACAACGCCTACTTTATTTTGATTGCCAATCCTGCCGTAAAATCGAGAATAACCTCAGGTCGTGATATTGATTTTTCCAGAAGCCAGCTTGCCGTAATATTCCCTCCTGGTTGAAGCCAAGCCTATTTAATAATGCGATGGATCTGTGGCTTTCCAAGTTAGTGGTGGCCGCTACTCGGTTTACATGGATCGGTATATCGCTCGCAAAACAAAAATCCAGCATTTTTGCCACCGCCTCAAAGGCATAGCCGTTGCCCCAATAGTTTGGGTGGAATTCATAGCCAATGTGTAAGGAGTGAACGTGTCGATCAATTGTGTGCACGCCGCAAGACCCTATGGCTTTATCAGGGGCGCTCTCCAGGCAGATGGCCCAGCGCAGCGCAGTCTTGCGTTCTGCCTCATTGCAACGAATATTCGCAGCCACTAAGTCCTCGGCTTCCTGCATGCTAGTGAATGTGTCGCAGTCGTAGAATTCGGTAACTCGGCTGTCAGAAAATATCGCAAAAAATGCTTCGGCATCTGCCAGTTCAAAATTGCGCAGGATAAGCCGTGTGGTTCTAAGGGTGGTTAAATAGTCCATTTGGAATTCAACATTTTAGCGGTGGCTCGTTGGCTACGAATAATTTGAGGCGAAACGTAAAGTCAGTCATTCATCGCGTAATGGGTGGACTCGGAGTGCGGCGTCAATCCGCTAGATTGAGGCCAAGGTCTGCAAACTGAATAATTACTCGCGGCAAGATCAATGGTGGATTGCTTCGTGAATCCACCCTGCGGATTTTCTTCGAATTTTAATTGATCTCCTTGCGCGTTAACACTCCGTCGCCCCGGTATATGCGATTAAATAATAATTATCTGTAGCGAGATCAATGCTGGATTATTTTGCAAATCCGCCTTGCGAGTTAAAAGTTATACTTGCTCACAATGCATGAGCTACCAGAAGGAAGCTCTTTCAAATCTTCAGGTACTACGGAGCTCAACTCCTCCTTCAATTCAAATGAACAGCGGCCCAGTCCAGTGGAGTTTGATTTTATGATATAAGTTTTTCCTGCTTTAGGTGTAAAACTAAAGAAATTATAACACTCAGAATCTATATAAGAAGTTGCCCCCATGTCACGTTTTGAATGTCCAACACTTAAATAAACTGGCTTGCCAGCTTCAACCTTGGTCGAATCCTCAGATTTCCAAACGTCGATTTTGTGCCCGACTTCACCTGCGTTACCGATAAAATGCGCCTGATCGCAGATAGGCCCTTTAAACACATTAAGGTCAGTCATGGCGCCGCTAGGTATGGTGTTTACCAGCTTCAAATTAGATACATTATTTCCTTGGGCGGGGGTAAATTTAACTTGAGCGCAACCACTTAGAGCCAAAGTCAATAGTATGTAAATTCTCATTTTTGATCCTCAATATTTTTACTGTGATTGGGTGCTTCTAGAATTTTTGTTTTTGACACTGAAGACCGCATTACCTAACAGATAAGCTAGCCGCTTTGCTGATCTGGTGTGTAGGGTTGATTCGGGGGCAATATCATTAAGTTAAGAGTTTCGGCGTTGTTACATCAATTAAATTTACACTATAGCCCGGATGGAGTGCACCTTAATCCTGGATGTTTCGAATAAATCTGTCGGAGAATATCAAAAAAATGCCTCAGCATCTGTGAATTCAAAATTGTGCAGGATAAGCCGTGTGGTTCTGAGGGTGGGTAAATAGTCCATTTGGGATTCAACATTTTAGTGGTGGCTCAATGGCTGCGAATAATCTGAGACGAAACACATAATCAGTCATTCATAGCGTGTGGCAGTAGATACCATCTCTCCCCATACCGCTGCAAGCAACTAGTTTTAACGCTTGCAGCGGTATGGGGAGAGATGGTATCTACTTGCTTCAGAACCACTGCATCGAAGTCTCTTCTCATGTGTGAGTTTGATATAGTCCCAACGCGTTTGCGTGGCTAATTCAATATTTTATCTTCCATTTAACGCCGCTAATATCATCGTCTAGTTAAATATTTCTTGACTTCGCTTTCTGCAGCACATAGTGCTCCAATATTCTCCGCCAGCCAAGCAGGAATATCCCTTCCAGATTTTTCATGTAGTAAACGTATCATGCTGATCGTGTTTTTAGGTACCAAAAGTGAATTTCGCCTCAATAGCTTGAGCGCTAGATTCGCCCTCTTCGACTTGTGGTCACCAATTTTTGGAGTGTTTTTGAGATGAACTATGGCGTTTCTTTCGGAAATAAGCTGATTAAATCTTTGTCTGGAAGTGACGTGTGGTTGAATGGGATTAATGCCAAATATTGCAGGAATGACATTGAATATTTTTTCTCCCGTCGATAAATCTTCTTCTATTCGATTTGCTCCCCATTCTACTTTGCTCCCATTCAATCTATGGAAGACCAGCGTGCAAGCAATCTCGCTTTGTATAATTTTATTAATCCATGCTTCAACACTATTAATTGAAGAGCTCATGCAGGACATTGCCAACTGCATTACACGATATGAGTTCTTGGTGTTATCTATAGAGTCTTCTAGCTCTCTTACCCCATCAAACTCACTATTCTTATACACAAGGCTTTTTCTTAAAATCTCAGCTTCCTTGGCATCTCGAATAGCTGAATCAAGAAGAATCCCCTGAAACTCAGGAGCCCAAATTCTGCATTTAAAACCTTCAAAATCAGCCACAGACTTTATTCGAATTTCAGCCCCATCCTTAAAGAGTACCCCAAAAATATCTTGGTCACCCTTAACTTTCTCACCGTTGTACTCTTTAAGGTTTTCCATATCGAATTTTATACTCACTGAAGCATGCTCTGCCATTTAACATTCATGTCGTGATCGTAACGACCACTTTGTTCACGATCATTATCTTTGTGATTTTAAGAGGCGAAAGTAACGCCGAAGCTGCGCCTCGTCAAGTCTCAGGGCGATAGTCGCCTGCATTCAGTATCGACAAAACGGCCCCAACGGCTCATATCCCCATTTATACCCTTTGCACCATCTAACTGATTTAGCTGGTTTATTATCTAAAAACCGCCTTTTGTTAAAATTTCCGTCCCTGCGACCGTTTTGTCTTTGCAATGCTAGACCTTGGCGTCAAGCGCTCAACGCCAATCTTACGGCTTACTCCTGGGAGCCTGTTTATAACGAATTAATGAATCTTATGGGTTGGCGAGAGCCGTTGTTGGGTTGGAGCTTGGTTTGCCGTTTTGCTAATAGTGCTTGGAGCGATCTTTCGGGCCGGGAGCCCCTCTCAATGTTGTTAAATTAGGCGTTTCGTTCGCCCTGAGCTTGTCGAAGGGTGGTTCGACGGGCTCACCACGAACGGCAGTCTTGGTTTCTTTAAATTGGGCGTCAAGTAGATTGAACGTCAACAGTTTTGGGGCGGGGGATGAATTTATTAGGCCTAAGGTTTGTTCGTTTTATGCTGCCGTATTTCTCCTTTTTTCTCTTCCGTGTTTTCAAACTGGCATTTGATGCTCATGGTATTTGCTCAGCATTAACCGCTAAAATAGCCGTTAAATTAACGTACGTTTAGGTTGGTTATGGGGCAGGGGATGAGTAAACCGGTGGCGGGGGCGCAGTTGAAAATCCAAGCGCGTATTGTGTTGGATGACGAAATTGCTTTTGGGCCGGGCAAGGCGGATTTATTAGAGGCGATAGAATCAACCGGCTCTATTACGGCGGCGGGCAAACAATTGGCTATGAGTTACCGGCGCGCGTGGAGCTTGGTGGATAGTATGAATAGGTGTTTTCAGCAGCCTTTGGTTGAATCCTCCGCAGGCGGCAGCCAGGGCGGTGGCACTTATTTAACGGCAATGGGGCAACAGGTGTTGCGTGACTACCGGGCATTACAGGCGGAATTATCTGCGTTAAAAGCAGCGCATTTTATTAAATTTAAGCCGCTGTTGCGCAAAAAGCCGCTGCCGCCGGGTTAGGGGGATACGTTCCCACGCGGAGTGAGGGAGCGAGGGAAAATTCCCCTCCTGTGGAGGGGTGCCCCGCAGGGGCGGGGTGGTGGATCGCTGGTTCGCTTTTTACTCCCAGAGGGCAGTAATTATTGGAAAAATATCTCCTCGTCTTCTGGAATAAAACAGGGTTCTCTTTCGCAACCACCCCGGCAGGCAAGCCTGCCACCCCTCCAGGGGAGGGGAATTTTAGGGCGTGCAGGCGCCCAAAAACCTGGAATTTTAGAGCGTGCAGGCACCAAAAAAATGAGCCTAGTGACATCGTGCTGGTAGGGAGCGATTATTAATTAAAATGCGCGTAAAAATTACAGCGTTTTTAGCTCGCCATTTTCAACCTTTAAACAACTCTGGGTGAGAAAATCAATTTCACTCCTGGCGTGGCTTACGTAAATCATAGGTATGGTGCATTGGCTATAAATGCGGGCAAAAAATGGCAGAATTTGTTGTTTAAGGCGCTCATCCAGGGCGGATAGGGGTTCGTCTAACAGTAATAAATCCGGTGAATATAATACCGCCCGCCCAAGGGCAACACGCTGGCGTTCGCCGCCGGATAATGCGTTGGGGCGCCGCTCTAATAAAGGCTGCAGTTCTAATAATTCTACTATGGTGTCTAAATTAAACCTTCGTGCATCGGGTGCGCAATTGTTGTAACCGTAGAGTAAATTACTTTTTACCGAATAATGCGGCAGCAGTTGGCCATCTTGAAATACTAGGCCTATGCGCCGGGTGTGGGGCGGCAACCAAATGGACGGTTTGGCTTGGAATAACACCCGATTATTTAAACTGATGAAGCCTTGCTGCGGTTTAATTAGCCCCACTATGGCCGATAATAATGTGCTTTTACCGCTGCCGGAGGCGCCGAGAATACCGGTAATGGGTGTGTTAATCGCGCAGTTGGCGCTGAGGCTATAACTGCCGCGCTGAAATGTAAAATCCAATTTAAGCACGGTGACTCCCCAGCCAGCGTTCAACCCGTTGGGTTAATAAATTGCTTAGCAAGAGTGAAAAAAATGCTAGGCCTATACAAATTATAATAAGCCGCATGGCGGCGTCATCGCCATTTATTTGATGGGTGGCGGAATAAATCGCTAAAGGCAATGTGCGGGTTTCTCCGGCTATATTACCTACAAAAGTAATGGTGGCACCAAATTCGCCGAGGGAGCGGCTAAACACCATAATAGAGCCAATTAAAATGCCCGGTGCCATAAGCGGCAGGGTAACGGTGCGCCACACTTTAAAAGGGCTGGCACCCAATGTGCTTGCGGCTAATTCAATGCGCCGGTCAATCATGCGCACGGATAATTTTGCCGCTTGTACCATTAAGGGAAAAGCAATAACAGCGGAGGCTAATACGGCGCCTTTCCAATTAAAGGCAAATTCCAGATTAAAATGCTCTTTAAGCCAGCGGCCAATAACACCCTGGTTGCCGAAGGTAATTAATAATAAATAACCGGGTACTGTGGGTGGCAATACCATGGGCATAAATAAAGCCGCTTCTAACAGGGGTTTGGCGAGAAATTCTGTGCGCGCCAAAATCCAGCCAAACACAATGCCGGGAATTAAACACAGCAGGGTTGCGCACAGGCCCACTTGGGCGGATAGGCCTAATACCTGCCATTCTGCGCTGGTTAGCATATTGGGCCGGGGCCTAATAAAACGCTTATTACCAGCGGTTTAAAATTCAGTGCGAAATCCATAGCGTTTAAAAACTTCAGCGGCTGCGGGGGATTGTAGAAACTGCCAGAATTTGTGTGCCTCATCGGAGGCCTTAGCCGTTAATGCGCCGGGGTAAATAATCGGTAAATGGCTGGCGGCGGGGAAGCTGGCCACCAGGGTTACTTTTTGGCTGGCTTTGGCATCGGTGTTATACACAATGCCCAGCGGGCACTCGCCGCGCTCTACAAAAACCAGTGCGGTGCGTACATCCTCAGTGCCTACTATGCGGGCCTCTATTGCCTGCCACCAATTAAAATAATCCAGCGCCTGTTTGGCGTATTTGCCTACGGGCACACTGGCAGGGTCGCCGGTGCAGATTTTACCGCTAAAACTCTTTGCAAAATCAAAGCCTTTTTGCATGTCTATTTTAGGGCTTGTGCCTAAGGGCGCTATGAGCACCAGCTCGTTGGCTAAAAGGTTTTTGCGGCTATTGCTGATTAATAGGTTGCGTTTTGCCAAATAATCCGCCCAGTCTTGATCGGCGGAAATAAATAAGTCGCTGTTAGCGCCGTTTTCAATTTGTTTGGCGAGGGTGGCGGAGCTGGCGAAGGAATTTTTAATGGTAGTGGCCGGTGTTACTTTTTGATAATACTGGCCGAGTTCAGTGAGTACATCGGTAAGGCTTGCGGCGGCAAACACTTTTACTTCGCCTGCCTGTGCCCCCAATGGCAGCAGCAGGCACAGGAGCGCGATTAAAATTGATGCATTGGGTTTGCGCAGGCCAAGGCTTTTGTTGCATGTACTTCCTGGCTGAAAGTAAAGAATACACAGCATTGCAGACACGCCGTGAATACATCCCTGTAGGCTCGTCAAAAAGAACCCTCTTTTTGACGGTCTGAAATACTGCTTATTCTTTACTTCCGTACCGCTAGTATGCAGAGATGGGCTGTGTGCGTGCATAAGGCTACTCCAAGCGATGTAAACCTATGGGTTGATCCGTTATGCATGATTGTATATCGCGGCGGGGGTGTCAATAATTAATCGGCGATTTAAGAAATTTTATTGGCGCGGGTGCTTGGGGTTGTGGTCTGGTTAAGTAAAAAGAGCGTTTGATTTTGGTGTGTTGTCGATAATTGCTGTTTATTTAAAGGCGGTGGCGGGGGTGAGAAGCTGGCTGCTTTGGGGCTTCTCTATTAATGGATGGGGATATTTTGTGGGGGCGATGAATTGGCTTATTTGGGGGCGCGGTTTTTTTAGTTGTATTGTTTTGATAAGGGTAAGACATTTATTTCTGATTGGTTAGGCGAACCACTCTTCCACAGGCTCAGGGCGAGCGGAGTTTTTAATTTTTATTTTAGCCCTAGGCGCCGGGGGCCAGGTTGAGTTCTCGTACTTCATCGCCTTCGGTTATTGTGGCAAATATGAGCAGGCCATCTGGGTTGTATTGGTATTCATGCTGTACATCTACCTCGTTATAGACAATTTTCTGGCAGAGGAGCATTTTGCCCTGCGCATCGTAGGTGGCTTTAAAATAGGTGTTGCGGTTGTGCATTTGTTCGGGGCTGATTTCATTAACCAGGTTTAAGGGTAATTTCATGCCGCTGTAGCTAATAAAATAGCGTGTGTCAGGTGTGTTATTCATGTTGGTTATTTAAATAATGGTGTATTGATTGGCTGGCTGCGGGCCAGTGCCCATTTTTCGCCACTGGCTAACAGTTGGCGGGCTATAATTTTGCTGAAACAATTCAGGAATCAAGCCTATATTCGCCTGCGTCGATCATGCCTTGTATTATGGCCTGTAGGCGTTTGGGGCTAATTAGGCTGCCGGGAGTTTCCCCGCGCGGCATTACATCGAGCAGAATATTTTGTGTGTGTAATTGCTCAATAATTTGCTCCATAAAATATTCTAACGAGCAGGCGGCCGGTGCGCCGTCGTGCCAATAATCCAGTGCGGCTTCAGTTGCGAAAATTTTATAGGGCCAGAGTGGAAAATACTTGGCGCCATTAATGTCGCGGGTGAAAAAGCGGTTGGCACTACTTAGGTACCAGACTTCTTCCGCCTCAAATACGCGGGTCATAAAATATTCCAGGCGCTCGGTATCACTCATGGAATTAAGGGCGGCTAATTCGCACACTAATGGGCTGTGGGGCATGGTTTACTCCAATTGCCTAAGCTGTGACGGGTTGGGGCAGGTTAAATGCCGGTATTATTTGGCTGACCCACTCATCAATGCGCTGGTCGGTGTACATGCCTTGGGTGCGCTGGTCAATGACTAGGCCTACAAAACGCCCGTCGATTATTGAGGCGGAGTGCTCAAAGGTATACCCCTCTGTGCTCCAGCTGCCAATTATATCGGCGCCAAAACCTTTAAAAATTTCGTAAATACGCATGAGTGAACTGGCGAAGCGATCGGCGTAGCGCTCTTGGGCGCCAAGGCCAAACAGGGCGATTTTTTTACCGGCAAAATTCGGTTTGCCTGCCGTTGTTAAAAATTCTTCCCAGTTGGTTTCGATGCAACCTGCGCTGCGGCCGGGAATATCGCCAACTCCATAGCTGGGTGTGCCGAGAATTAAATAATCGTACTTGAGCAGTTCATCCACCGTTATGCGGTTGACATTAAGGGGTTTATCCGCCAGCTCATCGCCGAGTTTTTTATGAATTTTTTTGGCAATGAGCCGTGTGGTGCCGGTTTCGGTGCCGAAGAAAATACCAATTTTGCTCATGTCGATGCCCTTTATAAAACGGCTAGGTGGTGGATTTGGGCTATATCAAAATGCACGGCGAGCATTTCCACCAAGGATTTAAGGCTGATATTTTCGTGGGCTTCAAATAACCCGCCTGTGGTAACTAGGTCCGGGTATTCCAGGTGAATACCGTAGCGATTGGGCTTTTGGCCGAAGGTGAAAATAAACGCACGAAAATCGGCGTTTTGCGTGTGGCATAAAAAAACACCGCAGGCGTGTAGGTCGTCGTCTTCTTCAATAATAAATCTATCCGCGCCTAAATGGCCCTGCAGGCGAAGCAGCATACTTTTAATGTTGGGGTCTTTTTTTAACGCCCATACATTAACCGCAGGCGTTACATTGGGTTTGGGGGTTACCCTCTGTTGATTGCTCGCGTTCATAGCTACCCTCCCGTTGCGACGTGTCTAAATTAAGGAACTGCCGGGTCAATATTTATTAACCCGGCGACATTTAGTGCCGGGTTAATAACTGCGGCAGGGATGCCTTACCTGCGGCATAAGCGGCCGCGAGCCCCGCTAAAACAAGCAGATCCGCGTATCTGCGCCAGTTTTAGCGGGGCGAAGACAAAATAGATCAGGACGATCTATTTTGTCGCCGGGTTAATAATAGGCGCTGAGTGCGTTTGGGCGCTGCTAGTTAATTCAATCTGTGTCTGTTCTGTGTGGGGCAGTGGTTGTTTGTTGGGCTCTTCTAATAGCAGCCCTAATTTACCTGCCAGCAGGGCTGTGGTGGGGGCTTGAATTAAAATGGTGCCTAAAATAAAAATAAACGTAATGGCACCGGCCACGTCAATACCCGGCACTTGCATACCACTTAACATGCCCACCAGCGCAGCGGGTATCACACCGGTTTCGCGGGTCCAACTCATAAATACTAATTCATGCCAGCTCCATTTGGCGCGTCGGTCCGGGGCGGCGCAGAGCAATACGGTGAGGGGGCGGGCCACGCACATAAATATCACTAATAGGGCAACGCCCACCCAGAGGTATTGGCCTAAGAGTGTGAAATCCACTTGGGAGCCGAGCAGAATAAAAATAAACATACGCATCAGCAGCGCTGTATTGCCCATGTAGTCTTCTAAATATTCGTGCTCGTGGTGATCCAGTGGCAGGCGAAAAAATTCTTTATTGCCCACTATAACGCCACAGGTGAATACGGCCATAAAACCGGATGCGTGCAGTTGATCGGCCACTAAAAAGGTAATAATAACGGCGAGCACAATTAAAAAAGGCAAGTGGCTGCGGAATATACCCAGCGCCGCGTGGGCCATTAATATGGCTGTGACGTAACCTAGGGATGCGCCAATTAAAATGCCGCCACCGGCCTCCCAGAATAATTCTTTGATAATGTGTAGCGGTTGCAGTGCCTCACTGCCGCCGACGACAAAACCCACTACCGTAAAGGTAAGGATTGCGCCCATGGCATCATTGAGTGCCGATTCGCTCATTACGGTTTGCGCTACGCGGTCTTTGATGGGGACTTGTTTAAATATGGGTACTAGGGTGGCGGGGTCTGTGGAGGCGGTAATGGCGCCGATTAACAGTGCAACGCCAAGCGGTAAACCAAAGGCTAATGCAAAACCGCTGGTAACGGCGCAGGTGATTAAAACACCTAGGGTTGCAATGATGAGGAGCGTAACCCAAATTTCTTTTAAAACAGCAAATTTGAGTGTGGCGCCGCCTTCGAATAATAAATAACAGGCGCCTAGGGTGAGGATTAATTGGTTGAGGGTTGAATCAGCGGGGATGTTAAGAAGGTTAAATGCCGCAGGCCCTATGGCTATACCGAGAATTAGAAAAAATACAATATCGGGGACTTTAATTTTTTTAGCTATAACGCTGCCACTGATGCCCGTTAGAATCACGATGCTTAAATAAAATAAATCAAGTTTTGCGGTGGCGATACTCGACATGCCGGTGTCCTATTGCGCGCGGTTCTGCTGTCTTGGAAATCTTTTGCACTAGGGTATCTGCAAAATAGTGGCCAGTGGCGAGAACCTTGGGTGAGTGGATGAATAATGATTATGGCTGGCTTAGTGCTGGCTTAGTGCTGGCTATTTTACATTACCTGGCCTTGTTGTGGGTCACACTGGCCTGTTGTTTTGGGTCATGAAATTGTGGGAATTATGACTTGGGCTGTGGGGTTTGTTACAGAGAAAACCGGCGACATACTATTAACCCGGCGACAAAATGGATCGTCCTGATCTATTTTGTCTTCGCCCCGCTAAAACTGGCGCAGATACGCGGATCTGCTTGTTTTAGCGGGGCTCGCGGCGGCTTAAGCCGCAGGTAAGGCATTCATGCCGCAGTTATTAACCCGGCACTAAATGTCGCCGGGTTAATAGCTGTACGGAAGCAATGAATACACATCATTGCAGACCGTCAAAAAGAGGGATCTTTTTGACGAGCCTATAGGGATGTATTCACGGCGTGCCTGAAATGATGTGTTTTCATTGCTGGTGCCTAGGTAGTAAGGGTGCCAGGCTAATTAGTACTTTTAGCCGTTTCAAAATGCACGCTAGTTAAATTGACTAAGGGTTGGGTGGGCTGCTCGGTAAATCCATCACTATTTTGATCGATATATAAAGCGGCTATACCCTGGGCATTGGCGATGGGTGTGCCTGCTTGGCTGCCCAAACACAGCAGTGCCGTTGACCAGGCGTCGGCTAGGGTGGGGTCTGGATTTAATACGGTGGCGGAGGCGCTGGTGTGGGTGATGGGTTTGCCGGTGCGGGCGTCGAGTATGTGGCTGTAGCGTTTGCCGTCGGCATCAAAATAATGGTGGTAGGTGCCCGAGGGCATCATGGCCATGGGTTCAATGCTGTTAAACACGGCTATTTTTTCTATTTTTTGTTCATTGCTGAGGGGCTTTTCCAGGGCGATGCGCCAGGGTTTGTTGCCGGGTTTTTGGCCGCGGGCTTTTAATTCGCCGCCGATTTCTACTATGTAGTTGGTGATCTGCTGGGCTTCTAAAATCGCGGCAATTGTGCTGATGCTATAGCCTTGGCCTATGGAGGATAAATCAACCCGCAGCGAGGCAATTTTTTTGCGTAGGTGCGTTTTATCCAGTGTTTCGAGTTTATCCATGCCGACTAATTTAAGTGTTTCAGCCAAGGCCTGTTCGCTTGGGGGCGTAAATACATTATTTTTAAAACCCCATAAATCAAAAAGGGGTTTTATGGTGAGATCGTAACAGCCCATGCTGGCTTTATTTACGCTGCGGGCTATTTCGATGAGCTGCACAATCTCTGCGGACACTTCCACCGCTTCGGTGGTGGTTTGGCTATTAAATTGTTCAATGGCGGAATCGGGCCGGTAGTTGGAAATAGCTTGATCCAGCCGATTTAATTCTTGAGTGACTGCATCGGCCAGGGCCGCTTGTTGCGCTGGGCTAAATTGAGCGGGGGCTAGGTAGGTGATGTGGTAGCGGGTGCCTTGGGCGGCGCCTTCAATTAAATAGGTGGCAGGCTCGTAGCTGCAGGCGCATAAGGCCAGAATAACGCCTGTGGTGAAGACGTTTATTAAGGCCTGTGCCTTAATCGTCGTCTTCATCGTCATCCAAAATACGGATAATGGGCTGATAAATTTCAATGCGATCGCCGGGGTGTACCGGTGCATCGGGTTTGGTGAATTTGCCGAAAATGCCAATTTTAGCCTGCCTAAGATTAATCTCGGGGAATTGTTGCAGTATGCCCGATTTTTCAATGGCGGTGGCGACGGTGGTTTCGTCATCCACATTAAAATCCACCCAGTAGGGTGAGCGTTCGGCGGCGTAGGCGATGCTGATTTTCATAGGAACCTCCTAATAAACCTTGGCAAATTAGGTTTGCAATATTACTAAAGGCGACGGTGGCGTTTGGGCTTTTTTGCGGCTGAGGTAATTATCGATGGCGCGTTTAGCGGCAATTAAAAACCCCAGGGTTAAAAAAGCACCGGGCGGTAAAATGGCTAACAAAATACCTTGGAAATGCGGTATTACGACGGTTTCCAACCAGGCGAAATGAGCGCCGAGTAAAAGCGATGCGTGGGCGAACAAAGTGCCACTGCCGAGTACTTCGCGCACGCCACCTACTACAGTTAATACCAGGGTAAAGCCAATACCCATGGCGAGCGCATCGGCCATGGAGGGTAAAATAGGATGTTTAATCGCGTAGGCTTCGGCGCGGCCAAAGATGGCGCAGTTGGTTACAATCAACGCAATAAATAATCCCAGCACTTTATACAGCGAGTGCATCCAGGCGTTGATGGTCATATCGATTACGGTTACTACGGCGGCGATAATGACAATCATCACCGGAATACGCACCTGGGGTGTAATCACGCCGCGCACCATTGAAATCATGGCGTTGGTGAGAATTAATACCACAATTGTGGCAAGGCCCATCCCCAATCCATTAGTGGCACTGGTAGTTACGGCCATCATGGGACATAGGGCAAGAATTTGACCGAGGGAAATATTATTGTCCCATAGGCCGTCGCGGAATATGTGTCCGTAGTTATACTGGCTCATAATCATCTACCTTATTAAAACGCCTTTGGGGCGATCAGTTTTTGCTGTCGATGCTTTGGGTTTTTGACCATTCTTGATAAAACTGCATACCCTGGTGCACGCCTTTTACCACGGCCCTCGGTGTAATGGTGGCACCGGCAAATTGGTCAAATTCGCCGCCGTCTTTTTTCACCGCCCAATTTTTTTCAGATGTATTGGCGAGGGATTTGCCATTAAAACTTTTAATCCATTCGCTTTTTTCTACCTCGATTTTATCGGCCAGGCCCGGTGTTTCCTTGTGGCTAACAATACGCACGCCGTTAATTTCGCCCTGGGCATTTACGCCCATAATGAGTTGAATTTTGCCGCCCCAGCCTTGAATCGTTACTTGTAATACCGCTCCACTTAATTGGCCGCTTTTACTGGCCTTCATCACGGTGATGGGGTTGCTCGTGATGGGGCTGTCGCTGATGGTGGTGCTTTCTTTAATCGGGTTGTTGTCGTAGAGGTTGGAGGGCAATACGTCCGCCATCATGGCTAATTTATCCTGGTTGACTTGCTCTTCAATAATCACGCTGGTTTTGCTGTTGCCCACTATGAGCAGCACGCTGATTAAGCAACAAACGCCGCCTAATAAACCGGCTTGGTAGGGTAGGCGCGAGCGAAAACCTTCTTGTGCAACGCTGGACATAAATTAGGGCTCCTTACGGGCGGAGGGGACTTTAAGCGGGCGGCCCCGGCCATCGCGGCCGTAGGAGCGGGGTTTGGTTATGCGGTCAATTAATGGCGTGAGCGCATTCATAAATAACACCGCAAAAGCCACGGCTTCGGGAAAGCCGCTGTAGGCGCGAATGACAAACACCATAAAGCCGCAGCCTATGCCAAAGATTAATTTGCCTTTATTACTGGCCGGTGAGGTGACGTAATCGGTGGCGATAAAAAAGGCGCCCATGGCAATGCCGCCGGAGGTGAGGTGAACACTCGCTGCGGCGTAACGGGCGGGGTTGGCGTGGTGGAATAGGCCACTCAAAAACGCGAGGCTCGCTAAAAACGCCACCGGTATATGCCAGCTGATAATGCGCAGGTACATAAGCCATAAGCCGCCTATAAGGATTAATAATTCTGATGTTTCCCCCATGCTGCCGCGGGTATGGCCTATGAAGGCTTGGCCTAAGGAAAAGTGCTGGGCCAGCATGTCGCCGATGGGCAGGCTGGTGGTGTAGTTGGCTTTGGCTTCCCCCAAAATGGTGGCGCCGGTGGCGCCGTCGGGGATGCTGGTGAGGCCCAGGGTGATGCCGAGGCCATCGCCAATACTCGGCGCCAATAGGCTGCCAAACGGTGTGACATTGGCCCAGGTGGACATTTGCACCGGAAAAGAAATAAGCAGGGCGACGCGGGCGAGCATAGCGGGGTTAAAGAGGTTTTGGCCGAGGCCGCCGTACACCTGTTTGCCTATGCCTATGGCAAACGCGGCGCCGCCCACGCCAATCCACCAGGGCGCCCAGGGCGGCAGGCTTAAGGCTAATAACCAGCCGGTGAGCAATGCGGAGGAATCCTTCAGGCGCGCCAGTGGTTGGCCCTGGCCCCAGAGGCAGAGGGCCTCGCTAATGAGGGCGCCTGTGCAGGTGAAGAGCCATAAAAATACCGCGGGCCAGCCGAATAAATAAAAGCCGAAGGCGGTGGCAGGGGCCAGGGCAAAACACACCTGCAGCATGATGCGATCGACGCTGGCGCGGTCGTGGGCGTGGGGGGCGGCGCCCGCCAGGGGTATGCTTGGGGCGGTCATAGGGGTGTCTCGGTACAGGTTTATTCGGCGGTTTCGGTGTTGGTTTCGGTGTTCGTTGCAGCCGTCTCCGTGCCGCCGCGCTTGGCTTTCTTCTGGCTTTTGGCTGCCGCCTTGGCCGCCGCTTCCCGCTCTAGGCGCTCGTTGCGCTCGTTGGTTAAGCGCACGGTGTATTCCATTTTTTTCTGGCCGGCCGAGCGCTCATACAACTCGCCTTTGGCGTATTCAAAAAATTGCACCAGGGGAATATGAGAGGGGCACACGTAGGAACAGGAGCCGCACAGAATGCAGTCCCGCAGGCCGTATTCCTGGGCTTGGTCAAAATTATCCACGCGGGCAAACTTGGCCATTTCCAGGGGCACCAACCCCATAGGGCAGGCGCTCACGCAACGGCTGCAGCGAATACAGGGGGAGGGCGCCTCGGCGTTGACTTCTTTTTGGCTTAAGGCCAGCACGCCGGAGCAGCCCTTGAGCAGGGGCACATCTAATGTAGGTAGGGCTTGGCCCATCATGGGGCCGCCCATCAAGAGGCGCACAGGCTTACCTATGAGGCCGCCACAGGTTTCAACCAGGTGGCTTAAGGGGGTGCCTATCAGCGCTTCAACATTTTGCGGCTGGCCGATGCAGTCGCCGCCCACCGTGAGCACGCGGGAGATCAGGGGGCGGCCATAACACAGGGCCTGTTGTATGGCGTACACGGTGGCGACGTTATGCACCAACACACCCACGTCATTGCTGCGGCCCCCGGCGGGCACTTCTAAACCGGTGACGGCTTGAATCAGCTGTTTGGCCGAACCCATGGGATAACGCGACGGCACCACGGCCACCTCAATCATGCCGTGGGGTGCGGCGGCTTGGCGGATGGCGGCAATGGCCTCGGGCTTGTTGTCCTCAATGCCGATGACCACCCGGTAGGCCTCGATGATGTAGCGCACAAGCAGGGCGCCCTCGACGATTGCTTCAGCCCGCTCACGCATCAGGCGATCATCAGTAGTGAGGTAAGGCTCGCACTCGCCGCCGTTGATCAGCAGGGTTTTAATCTCGTAACGGCGGCCCTGGCGCAGTTTGACCGCCGCCGGGAAAATGGCCCCGCCCATACCCACTATGCCGGCTTCTTCCACTTTGGTGGCCAGTTCCTCCGGGCTTAGGTCGCGGGGATTGGGCATGGGGGTAAGCTCAATCCAGCGGTCTTCGCCATCGCTGGCGATGACTATGGCTTGGGTGGGTAAGCCTGAGGGGTGGGGGGCAATAATTTCGTCGATGGCCACCACCGTGCCGGAGGTGGGGGCGTGTAGGTTCGTTGACAGCGACCCACCGGCAATGGCGATACGCTGGCCCTTGAGCACCCGCTCGCCCACTTTTACCAAGGGACGCGATTGCTCGCCCGCCTGTTGGCCCAGGGGTAAATACACCCGGGCGGGCAGGGGCACTTGGGTCAGTATGGGGCGGCTGGCGGTGGCATCCTTGTGGCCAGCCGGGTGTACGCCGCCGGGCATAATGGTTTTTAAGCTAAACATAATCGGCACTTCTACTAACAGGCGAGGGGGGGCGGCTTAGGCGGATGCCGCCAGCGGCAAGGATTCCAGCGCAGGCTTTGGCCAGTGCCAATTGTTGAGGGTTACAGGCTCCGGCATCATGCTGATGCAATCCTCCGGGCACTCATCCGCGCATTTACTGCAGCCGATACAGGCCTTTTCCATCACCACATGCAGTTGTTTGTTGGCGCCGACTATGGCGTTAGTGGGGCAGACTTTGAAGCAGCGGGTACAGCCCACGCAGAGCTGTTTCTCTATACGCGCCACCATGGGGCCCTTCACTTCACCTAGGCTGCTCAGGTCTATATCCAAACACTTAGCGAGGGCCTCAATGACGTTTTTACCACCGGGCGGGCAGCAGGTGATGGGGGCGTCGCCATCGACTATGGCCTTAGCCGCAGGGCCACAGCCGGGGTAGCCGCACTGGCCGCACTGGCTGCCCGCTAAAAGGCCTTCCACCTCTTTAACCAAGGGGTTTTCATCACCCACGGCAAATACTTTGGCCGCAATCCCCAATAATAATCCCAGCGATAATCCCAAAAGGGTTAAAACCAACGTAGCGGTAAACATACAGAAGTGTCCTCTTAAATCATGCCGCTAAAGCCCATAAAAATGAGCGATAACAAGCCTGCGGTAATTAATCCGATGGGAGTGCCTTTAAAGGTGTCGCTCACATTCGCTATGGCCAGGCGCTCTCTAAGGCCTGCAAAAATAACCATCACCAGGGTAAAACCAACGGATGAGCCCACCGCATAAATAAGGCTTTGGCCTAGGCTGTGGTGCAAACTGGTATTGAGCAGCGGTACGGCGAGCACCGCGCAGTTAGTCACAATCAGCGGTAAATAAATGCCGAGGGATTTATGCAAAAGTGGGCTGGCTTTACGCATCACCGCCTCGGTAAATTGCACCACGGCGGCGGCTAATAAAATAAAGGATAAAATACGCAAATATTCGATATGCATAGGGATTAACAACCACTCGTCAATTACCCAGGCACACAAAGATGAAACGGTAATAACAAAGGTCGTCGCAAGCCCCATCCCGAGGGCAGAATCCAATTTATTGGTTACACCCATCACCGGGCAAAGGCCTAAAAATTTCACCAACACCATATTGTTTACCAGGGTGGTGCTGATAAATAGCAGTAAATAATCCATACCTATCTCTCGGTTGTGGCGAGCGGGTGAAAACAAAAAACGCCAGGTCAATAATGGGCTGAATTAATCGTTGGCTTTTCGATTGTTGGGCGTTACTGCCAAAGTGCAGAAACTATGCCACGCACTCTTTTGGCGAACATTGTTAGTTTGGCGATTTTTTTAGCCTTATTTTGTCGCAAGCCCAGCGCAAAAAAGCCTGTTTTGTTGAATACCTATGTCGCCTTTGCGACAAATTAAAATTCGCCCTGCCACAGCCTTTTGTCGCTTTTGTAACAAAGCGTACAGGTGTGTAGCGCTTGCCCCCTATAAATAGGCGTTTTTGTGTAGGCACATATTTTGCCCCTGGCACTTAACACCACCGCAGAGGAGTTGGCACCCTGCGGTGGCCTTTCAGCCAGAGGACAGCGTATGCGTAAACTAGGGCAGTCACTTCCCGACCCCAACGGGCTTTTAATGGCCAGTAAAACAATCGCCCAAGGCCTGCTGCCCGAGCAAGAATTATTATCCGAAGCAGTGTTTTTTCAGGCGGTGGAACACAGCCCCGTGGCTATTTCCATCACCGATTTAAAAGCCAATATTCTCTACGCCAACCGCATGTTTACCCAGGTGACCGGCTACGCCATGGAAGAGGTAATCGGCAAAAATGAATCGATTCTCTCCAACCACACCACGCCGCGTTTGGCCTACCAAGCCCTCTGGGGCCGCTTGGCCCAACAAAAACCCTGGGCGGGTATGCTGCTCAATCGCCGTAAAGATGGCTCGTTATATTTGGCGGAATTAACTGTCGCACCGGTTATTAATGACAAGGGCGAAACGGTGAATTATCTCGGTATGCACCGGGACTGCACGGAGATTCACCAGCTTGAGCAGCGCGTGTTAAATCAAAAAGCCATGATAGAAGCGGTAATCAATGCCGCCCCCGAAGCCATGGTGGTTTTGGATGAGCAGGGCAAGGTGGTGTTATCCAACCCCAGCTTTATTGCCATAGCCGCTGAATTAGCGCCGGATAAAACCCAGGAAACCCTGCTGCATATACTCGGCGAAAAACTCGACGGGAAATTGGCCCCACTGCTCAACAACGGCCAGGGGTTTGCCAGTAAAGAAATTACCATCGATCAAGGTGGATATTCGCCGCGTTATTTTTCCTGCTTTGGCACCTGTATTGATGTGCAGGGTGAAAATGCCGATGGCTTTTTTGAACAGACGGTTATTCACTACAAAATGCTGGTATTCAACGATATTACCGATGTGCGCAGACGCCAGCGTGATACCCATTTAACGGCCTTAAAAGCCCTTATGGCCGAGCAGGAATTAGTGCAGGGTATGCGCGAAACCCTCAATGGCGCCATTCATCAATTACAAGGCCCCGTTAATATATTTGCCGCCGCCGTAACTATTATGCAGCGCCGCGCGGTGGCTCAGCGGGATGATTTTGTCCTCAACGCACTAGAAGAAGCTATAAATGCAGGCCAGCAAGCGCTGGATAATTTAACGGCGGCCTTGCCGCCACCGCTGCAGGAGGCGAAAAAACCGGTCAATATTAACCAGTTAATTCGCGATGCTATAGCCTTATCAACCCTCTCGTTGTTATCCCAAGGCATTACCATTGAGTGGAAACCGTCGTTATATTTACCGGCGGTTATAGGTAAGGAACAGCGTTTGCTGGGTATGTTTAAACAGTTAATCGACAATGCGATTGAAGCTATGAGTGATCGCAAAATAGATTATCGGGAATTAACCATAGTCACCTATGGGGAAAAAGACCGTGTTATTTGTGAAATCACCGATACGGGGCCGGGCATAAAACCTGAGCTTAGGGTGAAAGTTTTTGAGCCTTTTTACAGCACCAAACCGCCAGGGCGCAGTTGCCGAGGGATGGGGTTATCCATGGTGCAGGAAATAGTCGCCGATCACGCAGGCACAGTATTTATTGATCCTGCGTACCGCGAGGGCTGCCGAGTGGTATTGCACTTGCCCCTCACCTCGGCCGGAAGATCCTAACGAGTAGACCCTATGAGACCTTCCAGTTTTACAAAACCGGCCTCCCGCATCGGTAGCCGTGGGGAATTATTGGAGCGGCAATTTACCGCCCTGTGTAAAATTGCCCATAAATTAAGTTGGGAAAAAAATATAGAAGATACCCTCACGGGTATTTTAAGTGTGCTGCATAAGGATGCGCGCCTATTACACGGCTTAATTACCCTCGCCGACCCCATGCACACGGTTTTACATGTAGGGGCTGTGTACAGCGAAGATGAAAACCTAAGTAAATCCACCGCCTCGGTGCGCTACCGCGCCGGTGAAGGTGTGCTCGGGCGCATACTGCAACACAACCAACCGATTGTGCTTGCGCGTATTTCATCTGAACCGCGATTTCTCGATCGATTATCCCTCTACGATTTAGAATTACCCTTTATTGCCATTCCAATCCGCGATGGCGATGGTGCCGCCATAGGTGTATTAGCCGCGCAGCCGGATGTGGCAGCCGATGATTATTTGACGGAGCGTACTACTTTTATGGAGGCCGTGGCGAATTTATTGTCGCAAACTGTACGTTTATTAGTGAATATGGAAAAAGGCCGCAATATCGCCAGTGAGCGCGATGAATTGCGCCGAGAAGTTCGCGCCAAATACGGCTTTGATAATATGGTGGTCGGCCGCTCAGACGGTATGCGGCAGGTATTTGACCAAGTGCGCCGAGTGGCTAAATGGGATAGTACGGTGTTAGTGTTGGGGGAATCGGGCACGGGTAAAGAATTAATCGCCAACGCCATTCACTACAATTCCCCTCGTGCGCATAATCAATTTGTACGCTTAAATTGCGCCTCCCTGCCTGAAACCCTTTTAGAATCCGAATTATTCGGCCATGAAAAAGGCGCCTTTACTAATGCGGTGAAGCAGCGTAAAGGCCGCTTTGAGCAGGCCGATGGCGGCACCTTATTTTTAGATGAAATCGGCGAAATCTCGCCTATGTTCCAAGCTAAATTATTGCGTGTATTGCAGGAGGGCGAATTAGAGCGAGTGGGCGGCGGGCAAACCATTAAGGTGGATGTGCGTATCGTTACGGCCACTAACCGTAATTTAGAAGTGGAAGTGGACAAAGGCCGTTTTAGGGAAGATTTATTTTACCGCCTAAATGTGATGGCCATACGCCTGCCGCCCCTGCGCGAGCGTATTGTGGATATTCCAGAATTATCGCAATTTTTATTAAGTAAAATTGCTCAACACCAAGGCCGCGAATTACGCCTCACCGACAGCGCTCTGCGCTTGTTAATGCAACACGATTGGCCAGGCAATGTGCGGGAATTAGAAAATTCCCTAGAACGCGCGGCGGTGATGAGTGAGGAGGGCACTATAGACTCTGATGTAATTACCCTCGCCAGCAGTTTTTATACCCCCAGCGCCAGCCAACCAGCCTCTATGCATCAAAGTAATTTCACCAGTCATAGCCATAACCACAGCAGCCCAGCCAGCAGCGATTTTTTAAACCCTGCCATAGACGAGCGCGAGCGATTAATTATGGCCCTTGAACAAGCCGGTTGGGTGCAGGCTAAAGCTGCCCGCCTACTGGGTATGACGCCCCGGCAAATCGCTTACCGTATCCAGATTATGAAAATTAATGTGCGCAAAATGTAGTGGCCTACTTTTAACCCGGCGACAAAATAGATCTTCTTGATCAATTTTTTCTTCGCTCCGCTAAAACTGGCGCCGATACCTGGATCTGCTTGTTTTAGCGGAGCTCGCGGCGCCTAAAGCCGCAGGTGTTGCAGCCATGCAGCAGTTATTAACCCGACACTAAATGTCGCCGGGTTAATTCCTCCCGCCATCACGATAAAATTTCGTGACCCATCTCTCAAAAACACACCAAGCCAAAATCCTTAGTTTAGCCGTCTTAAGGCTAAAAAATTCATTTTTCTTCTGCGTGTTAGCCTGCGCCTGCGATAGTAGTAATTCTGGGTTTATCTCATGTTTGCAGTTACTAACTGTCGAACTTTTTTCACCGGCTAATTTATGTGTTGTGTCCTCGATTGCCTGGTGCGGAGCCTGTGGTTACCATCGTTGCATATAAAAAGCACCGCGGGTTGAATTTGGCGTTTGCAACATTCAGCATTTTTTAATATCGCTAAATATTCTCACCTGAGCAGATAGGGTGCTGTCAGGCTGCACTCTGCGTTCGTGAGTATGTTGGTGAGCTGTAACCAATAAAGCGGTGTTGAAAAGCACATTCTGGAATTAATCAGCGCATCCCTAGTAAATAACGCGGGTTTATTGGGCTATTTTTTATATTCATCCACTTCACTACACGGACTTATTATGTCAGTACAGCTTGCGCTTTCCCCCATTGAAGCCGCCTACATTGCCGCCAATGTGTATTTTACTTTGGAGGGCTGGGAGGCCACGTATCAATTCAGAGCCATTCACGGTAGCAATGTAAAAGGCGAGCCAAAACCCAAACCGGGCATGGCAAGCCAGGATGTGATTAAAAATAATGTGACCGGCTCTGGGCCTTTGGCTATGGGAAAAACCGGTTTGCACAATAGCCAATTGGTTTCATCGCTGAGCGGTTCCACCGGCACTAATATGCCGGGCATTGGGCGCACCCGTTCGGGTTTTGGTTATTTATTACAATTTGAGCGCGCAGGTAAGCGCCATTTGGTCATCGCCACTCGCGGCACGCGGCCTGAAATGGGTTACCCGGATTTATTAACGGATGTCAATATCAGCAGTAACCGCCATATGCCAGGCGCAGGCCCCGTTCATGCGGGTTTTTTTGATGCGTATAATTCGCTAAAACCGCAGTTATTGCAGCTAGAAGCGAGCATTAAAAATGCGGATGTTGTGCACTGTGTAGGGCATAGTTTAGGCGGCGCTGTGGCGAATTTGGTGGCGATTCACTGTTCGCAATTGGGCGCAGAGGTAAAACTCTACACTTTTGGTGCGCCGCGTGTGGGTTTAAATACGGCGCTGTACGATAAGGTGTTGGTGAATTATCTGGATGAAGAAAATATTTATCGCGTATCCCACAGTTTAGATCCTATCCCGATGATTCCCGTGGCGCCTTATATTCATGTGCTGCCCAGTATTAAAGATGCGAATAATTTTTTCATCGGCTCGCCCATTAATTCTATTAGTTTAGAAAACCACGACACGGCTAAATATATTCAATCGGTGGAAGGTAGAAGTTGGGATGACGTGCGCGGTGTAAAACTTAAAGAGGGATATTTAAATAAACAATATTTCAACCAGTGGCGCGCCAGTGACAATTGGTTAAAACAGATGGTGGGTGTGTCGGTTAACGCCACTATGTCGGTGTTGCAACGGGTCTTTCAAGGTTTGATTGACTCGGTGGGTGTTGGCCTTAAGGATGTGGCGACACTGATCGACCTGTTGGTGGTGGCTATTCAGCGCGGGGTGGAGATATTTCAGGTGTCTAAATCCTATATCGCCAAGTTTTTATCCGACTGCGCCAAAATGTTTGGCTATGCCGTAGAAATTTCCCACGATATTTTGGTTAAACTGCTGCGCAAACTGAAAGTGGAACTTGCTTTGGCGGCCAAGATGGCGCTGGCGGCGGCGGGTAAAGTGGGCCGTTCTACTGAGTTTAAAGTCATCCTGGCGGCCAGCGGCGCCGGGGCCTTAGGGTGTTTATTGTTGTAAGCGAGGGTATTTATGGGTTTTGTGTGGGTGGTGTTAAGTGGATTTTTAGTGCTGTTAGCCGCAGCCTGCCTGCTCAATTTTCCCTATATCCCGCTGTTTTTTGGCCTGCATGGCGCGAATGCGCAGAGCCTGCGCGGTAAAATTCTGTCCAAGGCGCTGAGCATTTTTCCAGTGGTTGCCCTTACCTGTGTGGGTTTGGGCTGGTTTTTAAGCCCTTTGGCGTTTGTGTTGCCTGTAACCTGGCTTGCGCTTATTTGGGTTTTGCGCCCGCGCAGCGCGCCTGAGCGTACCGCCCGCTTTGCCAATAGCGACGACAACCGCGCCCTGCTGGCCCGCAGCATCACCTATGAGTTGGGCCAGCTGGAGTCTACTGAGGCGGCTGGCCATTATTTGTTGTGCCGGCTGCAGTGCCCCTCTGAAGCGGTGGCCCAGCACATTTGCACGCTGCTGGCCCACCTGCCGCAGCACAGCGAGCCCAGCATAAAACCCTTTAGCGACGAGACGATCTGCGAGCTGCGCATCAGCCTTACCAGCCTTGCCCAGCCCGCCTTGGATGAACTGGTGGAGCAGGTCAATCAGTGCGCCTGGGGCAATCAGTCCATCGTATCCTCAGTATCTATTTTGCGAGATTAAATTCATGAGCCTTTCCTCAACTAGCCCCTTGTCCAGCCTTGAGGGCTTTTATCTGTACACCCATGTCAGCGGTTTAGCGCTGCAGGCGTTTCAGGTGCAAATGGCGCAGTTTTCCGCCAGCCAAGCGGTGCAAGCGGGTGAAGCGGCAGTCGAAGAGGCAGGCGCTCCGGCCCTGCCGGATGAGGCGAGCCTGGGGGCTTTTTTGCAGGACGGTTATGCCGCCCTGGATTCATTGGGGGCTGAGGTGGCGGCCAAACTGGCCCAGATACCCGCTGATCAGCTAGCTGCGTTAATTGGCGCGCTGCCTGCCAATAGGCCCGCACTCACCCGCCCGTTAAGCGGCGCCCAGTTTTACGAGTGGCTGCTGTTTATGCTGGAGCAACCCGCCACTGCCCCTATTTATCAGCTCCATCACCTGTTTAGCGCAGGCCCAATGATGGATGACGACCCGGCGGAAACCATCCGCGAGGCCATCGCCTTTGATGATCCTAGCCTGTTAGATGCGGCGGCCCCCATTGAATATGAACATCTGCAATTGGCGATTCAGGCTAGCTCCTTACAGGTATTGCCCCAGCTGTTGAATAACGCCCACCTGAGTGAAGAGGAAAGTGTCAGCCTGTTAGGCCTGGCAGTGACTTTTGATGAGGCCCTGCCGCAGGTGTTAAACGCCCTTAAACCCTCAGCGGGTTTGCTCGCACGTTTAAAGGCAACACACCCCGAGGCGGCTGGGCGCCCGGCCATAACGCAATTTGAGGCGAGCCTATGAACGCTTGGCGACAAATCCTGCTGGGTGCTGTGTGTTTTAGCCTGTGTTTAAGCGCCTGCAGCAGTTCACCTGCCGCGCCCACCGAGGCTTATAGGGTGGATGGTGTTAACGAATACCCCTTTGATTTTGTCGAACAGCAGCCCGGCGCCATGATTAGTTTTCACTCCAAAGAATTTGAAAAATGCACCTTAAGTTTTGCGGCCAAAAGCTTTAACGCCCATTTTAAAGCCAGTGCCCAGCGCTTGGGCGAAGGTACTTTGGATATTCTGTGTTTAAACGAGCAGGGCAATTTTATTTTAAGCCCGTCTGAGCCTACTTCAGTGGCCATGGAAGTGATAGCCGTTGAGCCTAAGCTGCAGGTGCGGGTGGATTTTAATCTTTACAATCCGCGCAAAAAAACCTGGCACAAGGCGGATAATATTCGGTTGGACTTTACCGCAGCGCAAAGCAAACAATTATTAAAACCCTAGGGGCGCGTTAATTACCAGCTGTATTCATTGCTGGTGCCTAGGTAGTAAGTATCCCCTGATTATTTCCAGCTGTTGATTTTTTCAAAACCATCGCGGAATGGCGCCCGCGACGGGCCGGCAGGCAGGTGCCCGGGCGCTTTTGAAAAATGGCAAAATTTAGAATTAATCAGGGCATCCTTAAATTTTAAAGCGTCCTAATAATTCCTTCATATGGCTTGCTGAAGACGATAAATTTTGGCTGTATTGGTAGGTTTTCTTCGCATCTTTTGCGGTGCCTGACGATAAATCGTGTATCTCCACCAAATTGCGGTCAATTTCATTGGTTACTAGGCTCTGCTCTTCGGCGGCGGTTGCGGTTTGTAAGGTCATGTCGGAAATACTGCGCACACCGTCACTCACGCTACCCAATGCCGCTTCGGCCTCGTTGGCGGCCACAACGGCATCTTGTGTGATTGTGTTGCTCGCACTCATAGCATTGACGGCAGCCTGCACACCATTTTGTAAAAATTGCAGCATGTTTTGAATATCCTGCGTTGACTGTTGCGTGCGACTGGCGAGCGTGCGCACCTCATCGGCAACTACAGCAAAACCCCGGCCCTGTTCGCCTGCACGGGCCGCTTCAATAGCCGCATTTAATGCGAGCAAATTCGTTTGTTCCGCCACACCACGAATGACATCAATCACTGAGGTAACCTCTTTGGCTTGATTTTCCAGCCTCAGCATCACCTCGGTTGTGTCACTAATTGATTGGGTAAGGGTTTTGATTTGGCCTACGGCGTGGCGAATGCGCCCTTGTACCTGATGGGTGTTGTCGGCAACTTTTTGTGTGTGGCCCGCCGCATTGGTGGTATTGAGTGCAACCTCGGCAATCGCCTTGGTCAGCTCATTGACGGCAGTAACTACCATGCTAATAGAGACCTCTTGGCGCTCAACGGCTCGCTGGCTGTTGGTGGACTGAGTTAATAACTCCTGGGCCTCCACTTCTACAATATCGGCGTATTGAATGTTGTCGCGCACGAGGGTCTGCAGTTTCTCCATAAACCCATTAAAATTTTCCGCAAGCCTGCCCAGCTCATCGCGGCTGCTCACGGGTAAGCGTTTGGTTAAATCGCCGTTGCCGTCGGCAACCGCTCGCACGCTAGCGGTAATTTCGGCCAGCGGCGTAACAATTAACCTGGGCAATTGAAATGAGGTGAATACTGCAATAAATACCACTAAGGCAACGGCCGCAAGGGTCATGGTGGTAATGGTGGCTACGTCTGTTTCTACCTGAAGGGTTTTTTGTTCAACTTCTTTTAAACGGCTCTCTTCTAAGTCGTCAATGTAGGAGCGAAGCTCTTTAAATGCCTTAGCGTAATTTCCATAGGAGAGCGCTTCGGCATTGGTTTTATCGCTTGCTAGGGCGATTGTAATCTCATCTGAAATAGCCTTCCATTGTTCGTAGCGTTTTATAAATTCGTTTTTTTCTTGCGCACTGGGAATGCTGGCCAGCCCTAAGGCCTTGATGGTGCGGTCGTAGGCTTGTTGAGCATTTTCTGCAACGTCTTTTAAAAGTTGTGCCTGCTCATTATTCGAGTGAAAAATGAGGCTGCGCTGAGCCGCCTGCGCTTGATACAAATCGCGATCGGCTTGGATGAGTAGCTGGATTTCTTGCAGATGTATTTGGGCAATACTGTTGCTGTAATGGCCCAGTATTTTGGTGTTGTGGATGGTTTTAATGCCGGCCAAAATAAACAGGCCTGTTAATGCCAGCAAGGGCAGCGATAATTTCCAACGAAAACTTAGGTTTTTATACCACTCCATTTATACCGCCTCAATGATGTTAGGTGTGTTGCTGATAGTGTTGGTGCGTTTTGTCTCGTATGTGGTGTTGCTGGGCGCCTGAGTATCACTACATGGGCTGGAATAAATGTGCGCAGTTTGCGATTTGCTAGCTGCACGGAAGTAATGAATACACATCATTTCAGACCGTCAAAAAGAGGGATGTTTTTGACGAGCCTACAAGGATGTATTCACGGCATGTCTAAAATGATGTGTATTCATTGCTGGTGCCTAGGTAGCATGCCTTGTTAATCAGAGGCTGCTTAAATCAGCTATGCAAGATTGCTGCAGGATTTTGCGAGCAAGCGCTACAGCATCTGGCCTACTTGTGTTGTTATGAGTTTAGCTGATTTATTTGCATGCAATGCCTCAGCTTAATCATGAGTAGCACTACATAAGATTTTTTTCAGAGCGAATAGCTACCAGCGGGGCCTGTGTGGGGTATTTTGCTATCAATCATTGATATTAACCCGGCAATATTGAGTGCCGGGTTAATACGTGAGACACGGATGTTTTACCTGCGGCTAAGCCGCCGCGAATCTCCCAAGGGCAAGAATATCCAGCTCTATTAAACAGCGCGTATTTTTTGCCTGTATCAACGACGCCAAGTGAGTAAGGTACTTGTTTAGGTGTCATCGATAAATATTTCTTCAATCCGCAGGCCAAAAAAACGCGCAATTTTAAATGCTAGGGGGAGGCTTGGGTCATAGCGGCCATTTTCTAAGGAATTTACCGTTTGGCGGCTCACCGCAAGGCTATCGGCTAATTCCTGTTGCGACAAACCGCGTTCGCTGCGCAGTTGTTTTATCGTGTTGTTCATTGGAAGCGTCTTTTTGACCAGACCATGCCAACGGCATAAAACAGTAGCAACAGATAAAACGCCCATTCGGCTTTAAATTCAGGTGCGCCTAAATCACGCACAAATAAATAACTAAAACAGACAAACCCAGTAACCAGCCCGGCAAAGGCCATGGCTTCGGTAATAATTTTGCGCTGTAATTCATCCAAGCGGGCCAGTGCACGCATGATAATGCTGGCCATATAAATCAGGGGCAGGCAGGGCAGCAATGCGAGGGCAAAATGGGTTTTTTCCATTATTAGTTGAATATGGTTAAGGCTCCAAATACCCAATCCATAGGCTATGGTTGCACCGGCTAACTCTAACTGGATTCGATTAGGCGTATTCATACTGGTCACTTCCTCATGTCAAATAAGCTTTACATGAGTATGCTGGCCAAATTGGGCTGTGTCAAGCTAGCTTTACATGGTGTAAAGCTCACTTTGTCTGATACAGAGAGGCTGAGGGCCTCCTTGCGTCATTAGGTTAAGGATGTTCTAAATTGAAAACCCCCGTGTGGGCGCTCAAACCCCTAGGCTTTCCCTATCCGTGCATCAAGCTAGGCCATTTTTCTGAGGGGGAGGGCGCCATAAGACGGCCTTTGGTAATAGGTTGAATGACTGAGCGGGCCTGAACAGGGGCGGGTTAAAAAAGTGTTTCACGCCCACTGTGAAGCAATCCACAAACGTGTACAATCGCCGCCCCCCGCGGGTGCCCAGTTAGGCGCGCCTTTGAACCTCAACCTTTCACCTTCCCCCCATCTATGCGGTTAACGTGCATACAACTTGCTGGCTTTAAGTCCTTCGTTGAGCCTACCGCGTTGAATTTTGTCGGTAATCGCACGGCCATTGTGGGGCCCAATGGCTGCGGCAAATCCAATGTGATCGATGCAGTGCGCTGGGTGATGGGGGAGTCCTCCGCCAAGCATTTGCGCGGCGACGCCATGACCGATGTCATTTTCAACGGCTCCACCAGCCGCAGGCCCCACGCCTTTGCCAGCGTGGAGCTGATTTTTGACAACAGCGAACAGCGCCTTAGCGGCCAATACGCGGGCCTTAAGAGCCTCGCCATCAAGCGCCGCTTGGGCCGCGATGGCGATAACCAGTTTTTTATCAACGGTGAAAAATGCCGCCGCCGCGATGTCACCGACCTGTTCAGCGGCACCGGCCTCGGGCCGCGCGCCTACGCGATCATTGAGCAGGGCACCATCGCCCGTTTGATCGACGCCAAGCCCGACGAACTGCGCGGCTTTATTGAAGAGGCGGCGGGGCTGAGCAAATACAAAGAGCGGCGCCGAGAAACCACCCTGCGCATCGAGCACAGTCAGGACAATCTGGCCCGCCTGAATGACATAAGCCAAGAGGTGCAACAGCAGATCGAGCGGTTGTCGGTGCAGGCTGAGGCGGCGGAGCAGTTTCGCACCCTGAAAACCCGCATCCGCACCACCCAAAGCCAGCTTAAAGCCCTGCAGTGGCAAGAGCTGCAGGTGGCGCTTGCCACTGCCGAGCGGGAGGTTGAAACCGGCGTGCAGCAACTGGAGGCGCTGCACGCGGCAAGCCTCGCCCAGCAAGACCAGCAAGAGGCATTGCAGGCGGCGCAAAGCCAGTGCCTGCTCGCCCAAGAGCGCATTCACAATGAGCTTGCACAGTTGAATCAGGCCATCGCCGAGCATCTGACCGCCAACGCTCATCAGCAGGCCCAGCTGCAGTCCTGGCGTCAGCAGGAGCAGGAGATTGCGCAGGAGCTTGCACAGTTGGCGGGCCTTTTGGAGCAGTCTACCGCCGAGCAGCACAACCGCACCCAGGCCCTGCAGAGCCTCGCTCAGGCTCAACACACCCACAGCCAGGCCCTCGCGCAGTTGCAGGCAAACAAACAGCTACTCACCGACCAGCTCGAAGGCCAGCAGCAAGGCTTGAAAGCGCTCGAACATGCCATTTTGGAACACCAAGCCCTGCGCATGCGGCTGCTTAATCAGCAGGAATTAACGGCCGGGCAACTGGAGCAAGCGGCTGATCAACTCACCCAGCGCCAAGCCGCGCTCAGCCGCTTGCAGGAGGTGCCGGGTGCGCCAATGACCGATAGCCGCGTCTCGCCCCATCATGTGGCGGACCTTGAGCAAAATGTGCAGCAGCTTATGGCCGAGCATGAGGTGCTGGCGCTGGCGCAGGCCGAGGTGGCCCAAGAGCTGGCCTACCGTGCAGGCCGCTTAGGCCGCAAGGCGCTGGGTGCCGCCGAGCATGTGCTCGCCGCAGGTGGCCAGGGCCCTTGGCTTGATACCTGGGCCGCCGCGGAAGCCTGGCTGCAGCCCTGGATCAGCGCCCAGCCCTGGCAGGATAACTGGCAGGCGGCAAGCTCTGAGCGCACCGCGCCACTGTTTATGATTCGCCCCCAGGCGGATGCCCTCGGCACCCTACGCTGGATTGCGTCCTGGCAGGAAGCGGCGGACCGGGCCACGGCCCTGGCGGCCCTCGAGGCTCAGCCAGAGGGGGTTTTTTACACCCCTGAAGGCGAGGTATTCGCGCGGGACTGGGTGTATCTACCCGCCAGCACCGAGCGCCGTTTTAGCTTGCCGGGGCGCTTGGCGCAGCTGGCTGATCTGCAAGCGCGCGAACAAAGGCTCACGACGCAACGATCAGCCCTCGATGCCCAGCTTGCCTTGCTGCAAACCGAGCTGGCCGAGGCGCGAGCCCAGGCACAGCGCGCGGCGGCCTGGCAGGACTATCAGCAGGCGAGCCTTGCCAGCGCGCAGGCTGATTATCAGCTGGCCCTCAGCCATCAAGAGGCACTCAAGGCCCGCGCGTTAACGCTCAGTCAAGAGCTGGCCCAGTCGGAGAAGCGCCTGCAGCAGTTGCAAGGCGAACAGGCTCAGATGCTTGAGCAAATCGACGCCAGCCAGGAAAAACTCGCTGAATTAACCCTCCTTGAGGGCGGTTTAAATCTGGAATGCGAACAGCAGCAGCTTCAGTCGCAGACCCTAAAGATGGCCGCAGACGCTGCTGTACCCCTGCAGCAGCAGTTGGCCGAACAGCACCAGCGGTGGCTGGATAAACAGCGGGCGATTAGGACTGCCATCGCCCAAAGCCTGCAGCAGGATGAACCCTTGCAGCGCCTAAAGGCGCACCAGGCGGAGGCCCAAGGGCAGCTAAAGGCCAGCAAGGAGGCGTTTGCCGGTGGCGAAAAACAGCTTAAAAACCTCGCCCAGCAGGAGCGCCAAACGCGCCAGCAGATAGAACAGCTGCACGGGCGCCAAGAAGCCAACAAGCTCAAAGCCCAAACACTCTACACCCAGGCGCAAGGATTGCTGGCGGAGGCATTTGACATCAACGCCGCCTTGGCTATGCTCCCTGCGCATGCCGCTAGCGAGCAGTTACACCAGCAGCTGGCTGACGATAAAAACGCGCTGGAAGCGCTCGGGCCTGTTAACCTGGCGGCCCTAGACGAGTATGAACAAGCCTGCACACGCAAGCGGTATTTAAACGAGCAGCAAACAGATTTGCATCAGGCACTTGAATGCCTGGAAAATGCCATCAAACAAATCGACCGCGAGAGCCGCCAACGATTTAAACACACCTTTGACGGTGCCAATGAAGGTTTGCAGGCGCTGTTTCCTCAGGTGTTTGCAGGAGGAAGTGCCTATTTAGAATTAGTCGGTGATGATCTTTTAGCGGCCGGTGTAGCCATCATGGCCCGCCCGCCCGGTAAAAAGAACAGCACCATACATTTGTTATCCGGCGGCGAAAAAGCCCTTACCGCACTTGCGTTGGTATTCGCGCTGTTTCGCCTCAACCCTGCACCCTTTTGCCTCCTGGATGAAGTGGATGCCCCCCTGGACGATGCCAACGTGGGGCGCTTTGCCCGTTTGGTTGAGGCCATGGCCGAGCAGGTGCAGTTTATTTTTATCACCCATAACAAAATAGCGATGGAGATGGCCGAACACCTATTAGGTGTGACCATGCAAGAGCCCGGGGTTTCCCGTGTGGTCAGCGTCGATATCGCCCATGCAGCCCAGTTAGCTGCCGATTGAGGATTAATATAAGAATGCGTGAATGGCTCATTGTACTTAGTGTGTTATTAATTGCCGGTATTTTGTTGGACGGCTGGCGCCGTATGCGCACGCCAAAAATTAAAATGGTGCGTCAAGAGGTATCGGCCAACGATACACTGCAATTAGACGAAGACCCTCCGCTCACCAGCGAATTTCCCAGCGGCGGCGCCCGCATTGCCGCTGTGCGCGATGACAACGACGCGGAAAATATTCTGCAAAACGTGCGGCAAAAACACGTTGAGTCGAAAAAAACCCGCGGTGTGCGCAAAGAGGGCGCTGAGCCCGATGTGATTGAAAAAGTCGCCCCGGAACCCGCTTCCGATCCACTGCCCAATTTAATGAAAGCCTTTGCTAAGCGCACCCAGGCACCCCAAGTGCCCAGCGCGGACGAGAGTTTTATCGCCCCGGACTTAAAAAAACTCGACGCTGAACTGGATGATTTATTCCCTGAAATAAAACCCATCAGTGTGAAAGCCGAAGCCAAAATTGAAGCAAAACCTGCCCCCGCCAAAGCGGCTCCCCAGGCCGCCCCGGTGCCCCAGGAAGTTTTGGTGATGCACATCATGGCCCCCAAAGGCAGCACCTTTTATGGCGATGATCTGCTGCCGATATTAATGGACTTGCACATGCGCTTTGGCACCATGGATATCTTCCACCGCCACGCCCAGGAAAACGGCACCGGCCCAGTATTATTTAGCCTGGCCAATTTGGTAAAACCCGGCACCTTTGAATTATCCAGCATGAGCGATTTTGAAACGCCAGGTTTAAGCCTATTTATGACGCTGCCCTGTGGCGAAGAAGCCATGCACGCGTTTGCCCTGATGGCGCAGGCGGCTAAACGCATTACCCAAGGCTTGGGCGGCGAATTAAAAGACGAAGCGCGCAATAATATGACCCAGCAAATATTCGAGCACTATAAAGAGCGAGTGGCCGAATTTGAGCGTAAATGGCGCTTGCAAAAAGCTCATTAAGACGCAGCAGCGTGCGGCTTATTTTGTTAAAAATATTACGCCCTGTTTAGCAGGGCGTTTTTTATCTGAGGTGTTTATGGATCAGACGACTGCCAGGGTGCGTGTTGCAGAATTAACCCAATTAATTAATCAGGCCAATCACGCCTATTATTGCCAGGACAACCCTTCAATTCCCGATGCGGAATACGACCGTTTATTTCGTGAATTAAAATCCTTAGAAGAACAATTTCCCGAGCTGCGCACAAATTTTTCACCCACCCAGCGAGTGGGCGCGCCTCCTTTAAAAAGTTTTGCTGAAGTCAGTCATTTTGTACCCATGCTCTCCTTGGATAATGCGTTTACCCAAGACGATTTATGGGCTTTTGATAAGCGTATTAAAGACCGCTTAAAATCCACCGCCGTCTTGGCCTTTTGCTGTGAGCCTAAATACGATGGTATCGCCGTAAGCCTGTTGTACGAAGACGGTATTTTAGTGCGCGGGGCTACCCGCGGCGATGGTACAACGGGTGAGGATATTACCCAAAACGTGCGTACTATCCGCACCATTCCGTTGCGCTTAAACGGCGAAGCTGTACCTTCGCGTATCGAAGTGCGCGGCGAAATTTACATGACCAAAACCGGCTTTGCCGCCATGAATGAGCAGGCGCGTAAAAACGGCGAAAAATTATTTGTTAACCCGCGCAACGCCGCTGCGGGCAGTTTGCGCCAACTCGACAGCCGCATCACCCAGACACGGCCTTTATTTATGTGCGCCTATTCGGTGGGGTTGGTGGAAGGCGGCGTCGTAGCCGATGAGCATTTTGCGCTGCTGCAACAATTAAAAGGCTGGGGTTTTGCCATTAGTGAAGAGGTGAGCCTAGCCCAATCCATTGAAGGCTGTTGGGATTATTATCAGCGCATTATGGCGAAGCGCCCACAATTGCCCTTTGATATTGACGGCGTGGTATTTAAAGTGAATTCCGGCCAGCTACAGCAGCAATTAGGCTTTATTTCCCGCGCCCCGCGCTGGGCTATCGCCCATAAATTCCCCGCCCAGGAAGAAATGACTCAATTATTAGGGGTGGATTTTCAAGTTGGCCGCACCGGTACCATTACACCCGTTGCGCGTTTGGAGCCGGTATTTGTCGGTGGTGTAACGGTGAGCAATGCCACTTTGCATAACAAGGATGAAATTAATCGCTTGGGTGTCTATATCGGCGATAGCGTCATTGTGCGCAGAGCCGGGGATGTCATTCCGCAAATTGTTTCGGTGGTATTAGAGCGCCGGCCGCAGGATGCGCGCGCCATTGAATTTCCTCAGCACTGCCCCTCTTGCAGCAGCGCTTTATACGAAGATCAAACCGATGTGGCCATTCGCTGCATCGCAGGCAGCCTGTGCCCAGCACAAAATAAAGAAGCCATTAAACACTACGCCAGTCGCCAAGCCATGGATATTGAAGGGCTGGGGGAAAAACTCGTAGAACAATTGGTGGATGCGGGTTTGGTGCGTTCTATTGTTGATATCTATGGGCTTAATCGAGCGCAATTGGCAGGCCTTGAACGCATGGGCGAAAAATCCGCCGATAATTTATTGGCGGCCATTGAAACAAGTAAAAATACTACGCTGCCGCGATTTTTATATTCCTTAGGTATTCGCGAAGTGGGCCAGGCCACCGCGGTGAATTTAGCTAATTATTTTAAAGAAATCGGCGCACTGCAGGCGGCAAGCCTTGAGGATTTACAAAAGGTGCCGGATATAGGCCCGGTGGCGGCGGGATTTATCGTGGATTTTTTTGCTGAAGAAAAAAACCGCCAATTGGTGGCGGATTTAATTAATGCAGGGCTTGTGTGGCCTGCCATTGCCAGCCGCCCAACCAGCGCCCCTTTGCTTGGGCAAACCTGGGTATTAACCGGCAGCCTCAGCCAATTAACCCGCGATGAAGCCAAGGAGCGCTTACAAGCCTTAGGTGCCAAGGTGGCCGGTAGTGTATCGGCCAAAACCCACTGTGTGGTTGCCGGGGAGGCCGCCGGTTCCAAACTGGTTAAAGCGCAGGAATTAAATATTCGTATTGTGGACGAGCAGGCGTTGTTGGAAATTTTCCAAAAATTAACGCCGCCAGAACTACCAAGGTAGTATTTCAAGGAGCGAATTGGCATGGGGCAACATCAAGGGGTGCGACGTGATATTTGATTTAATTAGGATGGCAAAGTGATTTTGAATGGTTCCTGGCTGCGTGTATTGGTGAGTGTGTTCATCGGAAGCCTGTTGTCCGCGTGCGCTACATCAACGCCTACCAATCGGCAAAATATTTGCGCCTTATTCGAAGAAAAATCCGGCTGGTATAAGGATGCTAAAAAGGCGGCAGATAAATGGCAGTCCAGCGTGCCGATTATTATGTCCATCATGTATCAAGAGTCCGCATTTGTGGCCAAAGCGCGGCCTGCGCGCACGAAAATTCTCTGGATTATTCCCGGCCCGCGCCCATCGGACGCCTACGGATACCCCCAAGCACGGGATAACACCTGGGATTGGTATCAAGATAAAACCGGCCAGTTTAGCGCTCGCCGTTATGATTTTGCCGACGCGGCGGATTTTATTGCTTGGTATAACTTTCAATCCAATCAAATGGCGGGTATTGCTTTAAATGATGCCTTTAATTTGTATTTGGCCTACCACGAAGGGCAGGGTGGCTTTAAGCGCGGCACCTACAAAGGCAAAAACTGGCTGCTCAATACCGCTAAAACCGTCGCGGCACGCACAGCAAATTACGACGCACAATTAAAAAACTGCCAAGCGGAACTGGAGCGTAAGCGCGGTTGGTTTTAGGGCCGTTGCTCAAGTAATTATTTATTCGTTATCAGTAGAGCTGCATTTTTAGATATTAATTGTAAGTCTAAAGGGGGTAATGCAATCTGTGGCCAGGAAAATACTTGGAATTATGATAAGTGTCTTATTCAAAGCCTCGAGATTTAGGTTGAGTTATGAATGAATTAAGCCAAATGGCCGATGCTGATCTGCCGTCTACACCTATAAAAATGGTGTATTTTGATATTGATGGCACCTTATTAAATCAGCAGGGTGAATATCCCAGTCAACTTAAAGCCGCTATGGCGCGCATCCAGGCCTTGGGTGTAAAAACGGCGGTTGCCTCAGGCAGGCCGCAATTTGCCGCGCAGTGGATCATTGATGATTTAGGCTTGGATGCACCGGGTGTATTTTGTACCGGGGCACATATTTATCACCCCGCGCAGGCAGTGCATCTGCGCCAGCACTTTTTACCCGAGCCAACATTAGTGGAGCTGCTGGCCGCAATGCGGCGCCTTGATGTGTATTATGAGCTGTATACGGCGGAGCGTTTTTATATTGAGCGCGATACCGCCGCTTATATTCGCGCCACCCATGCACAACATTTACGGGTAGCACCCTCTGTTCAGCATTTTGATGACATAATAGGCGTGCAGCCGGTGATTAAACTGTTAATTGGTGCCAACCAGCCCGTTGAAATTGCCGCAGTATACGAGTTAGAACGCATGTTCAGTGATCGCTGTGTATTTGCCTACGCTAAATTACCTGCTTATCCTGAATGGCTCTTCGCGAGCATTATCGATATTCAAGCGGACAAAAAAGCCGCCTTTGAATATCTTCTGCAGCAACAGGGTTTAACGGCTGCGCAGGTCATGAGTTTTGGTGATGCTCAATCGGACAAACAATTTTTGCAGTTGGCGGGTGTGGGGGTGGCCATGGGTAATGCTGCGCCGGATGTAAAAGCGGTGGCCCGTTTTACCACTAAAGCCGTATGGGAAGATGGGATTGCCTATGCGCTGGCAAGGCTTATTCCCAATTAAATGCCGCGAACAAACCCTTATGGGGCTAGTTCAAAAAGCTATTTGAAGGCTGTGTTAAACCCCGGTTCGAACTGATTTCGTACCCTATACTCAAAGAAGAGTGCTCAACTTAACGAGTCCTCAAGAAAATCTACTCGAAAAAGGGGCGCCATAAAGATGCGCTCCCCAAATAGTTGGCAGGGCTAGTTCTACTCCATGGCCCCAGTTTTTAGCCTGGCGCAATCAGTCGTAGAACTGCGCCCCGGCCTCGGGCCTAACCTCATTAAGGTGAATTATGATTAATTACACAATCCCCAAGCGCGACATGATGTTTGTCTTGTTTGAGCTGTTGGACTACGAGCAACACCTGCAGAGCCTCAATGGCCCCGAGGCCCTCAGCCGTGACCTGGTGGAAGCCATTGTGGATGAGTGCGGCAAATTTTGTGAAAACGTCATAGCGCCCCTCAACTCCTCCGGCGATAAAGAAGGCTGCCATTGGCAGGACGGTGTGGTGACGACACCCAAAGGCTTTAAAGAGGCCTATCAGCAGTATGTAGCTGGTGGTTGGCCCAGTATGACCCACCCGGTGGAATACGGCGGCCAGGGCTTGCCTGTCTCCATGGAAACCCTGGTGAGCGATATGGTAGGCGCGGCCAACTGGGCCTGGGGCATGTATCCGGGGCTCTCACACGGCGCGATGCACACTCTGAGTTTGCACGGCACCGAGGAGCAAAAAGCCACCTATTTAACCAAGCTGGTGGCGGGCGAGTGGACCGGCACCATGTGTTTAACTGAATCCCACTGCGGCACCGACCTCGGCATGTTGCGCACCAAGGCAGAGCCCCAAGCCGACGGCACTTATAGCATCAGCGGCAGCAAAATGTTTATCTCCGCTGGTGAACACGATCTCACCGAAAATATTGTGCATATTGTTTTAGCGCGTATACCCGGCGCCCCTGAAGGCACCAAAGGTATTTCATTATTTATTGTGCCGAAATTTTTACCCGATGCAGCGGGTGCCGTGGGTACACGCAATGCGGTGAGTTGTGCGTCCATCGAACACAAAATGGGTATTCACGCCAACGCCACCTGTGTACTAAATTTTGACGGCGCTAAGGGGTTTTTAATTGGTGAACCCAATCGCGGCCTGCATTATATGTTCACCTTTATGAATAATGCGCGGCTGGGCACTGCGGTGCAGGGCTTAAGCCACGCCCAATTGGGTTTTCAAAAATCTTTAAGTTACGCCAAAGAACGCCTGCAATCGCGCTCTTTATCCGGCGTGAAAAATCCCTCCGGCCCCGCCGACCCCATTATTGTGCACCCGGATGTGCGCCGCATGTTATTAACCCAAAAAGCTATGGCCGAAGGTGGCCGTATGCTGGCCTATTCCACCGCATTATTGGTGGATAAAGATGCCTTTGCCAGTGATGAAGATCAGCGCAAAGAGGCCGCGGAATTATTAGCCTTGTTAACACCCATTGCCAAAGCTTTTATGACCGAAACCGGTTTTGAATGCGCAAGCCTTGCTTTGCAGTGTTTTGGTGGTCATGGTTATATTCAAGAGTGGGGCGTGGAGCAAAACCTGCGCGATAGCCGTATCGCTATGTTGTACGAGGGCACCACTGGAATTCAGGCATTAGATTTATTAGGCCGTAAAATTTTAATGACTCAAGGGGAAAGCCTAAAACGCTTTACCAAAATTATTCACAAATACTGCAAGAGCCAGGAAGGCAACGAACACATGGCGGAATTTATTGAACCCTTGGCCGCCAAAAATAAAGAGTGGGGTGAGTTGACCTTGCAAATTGGTATGAAAGCCATGAGCAACCCCGATGAAGTGGGCGCTGCGGCCGTGGATTATTTAATGTATTCAGGCCTGGTAACCTTTGCCTACTGGTGGGCGCGCGCAGCGGAAATTGCGTTGGCTAAACAGGATGAACCCTTTTACGCTGCAAAAATCACCACCGCGCGTTTTTTCTATCAGCGTTTATTACCCCGCACACTGACCTACGCCGAAGCGATGAAAACCGGCGTGGGGGTATTAGATGCTTTGGATGCCGAGCATTTTTCCTTCGATTAAACCGTTTTATTAACCCTGCGACACAATATGTCGCCGGGTGAATGATTGGGAATAAGGCTGCTTTGGCAGCCTTTTTTGTATGTGATGGCAGGGGGGCATTGCCCTTGTGGAAATATGTACACCCGTTGCAATCAATAATCAGGGCTTAACTCGCCAATTTATTGATGGGTGAATGTTCTAAATACTTTTCCATGCAGGAAATTAATGCTTCGCGATTGACCGGTTTGCTTAAAAAGTCATTGCCCTGGGCGCGAAAACATTCATCTATATCGCTCGGCTGAGTTTTGGCGCTAACAAATACAATAGGTAATTGCTCCCGCGAATACAGTGTGCGAATTAACCGGCAGGTTTCAATGCCGGACAATTTGGGCATCATAATATCCAGCAAAATTAAATCGCAGCTAAGCCCTAGGTTCAGTGCATCTATTGCCTCTTGGCCGTTGGCAGCCTCATAGACAATAAAGCCATATTTAAGGCCTTGGCTGCGCAATATGGTGCGGTTAATGGCTTCGTCATCAACCACCATAATTTTTTTCACCGCCTGAATAGCTTGGTAGTTTTTCGGATAAAACACCGGCAGTGGGCTCTCCTGGTTTAAGCTGCTGCTAGCCGAGTTATTCATAGCCTGCTGCGTGCTGGTGATTGGGGTTTGGGTTGGCGGTGGGGTTGGGTCCTCGATTGTCTCTTCTAAACTGGCGGCTGAATTTACTTGGTTGAGTTCATCCTGGCTCGCTTGTTTTAGCCGCACCTTAAATGTTGTGCCTTCGCCAGGTTTAGATTGCACCTCTAAGGTTCCCCCTTGGGCCTCCACGAAATATTTCGCGATGGTTAAACCAAGGCCCGTGCCATTTTTGGTTAATGCACCTGAGGCGGCAATTTGGGTAAACGATTCATAAATTTTCGGCAATTGATCTTCGCTCATGCCAATACCCGTATCGGCAATACTAATGCAGACAGCATCCCCCTCAACCCATGCCTCAATGCAAATTGTGCCCCGCTCGGTGTACTTTATCGCATTGGTAACAAGGTTATACACCACTCGGCGAGTACGTTCGGCATCGCCATATAAAAGTGGATATTGCCCTATGGCGTGGTTAATTAATTGCACTTGATTGGATGCGATGGACGGTGTGCATTCATTGACCACATCGGCAATAACCGAATTGATATTAAAACAGGAGCGCACTAATTGTAGAGAGGCTGTTTTGGCGGTGGAGAAATCCAATACATCATTAATGAGCCGCTCAAGCCTGCGCCCGCAACTGACAATCATGTCGATATGCTTGAGGGTCGCGGCAGATTGGCCGCCTGCGATACCATCTTGCAAGGCTTGGGCAATGCCAATAATTCCATTCACGGGTGTGCGCAATTCGTGGGATGTATTCGCCATAAAATCATCTTTTAAAGCATCCAATTCGCGCAGCTTGTTATTGAGCTGTTTTTGCCGCCTGTAGCGATTATTTTGCGCAATGACATACCAGGCCGCAAGGCTGATGGCAAGGCCGATGTAAATACAATAAGCCCACCAGGTTTTCCAGTGTGCGGGCAATACAATTATGTCTACCGATTTTTCTTCATCACCCCAAACATTATCGTTATTGGCTGCGCGCACCACAAAGCGGTAGCGGCCAGCGTCTAAATGGGTGTAGGTGGCTTTATTGTTGGTGGACTGTTTATGCCACTGATTATCAAAGCCCTCTAATTTGTAGATATAAGTATTATCCCCATAGGTGCGGTAATTGGTGGCGGTAAAACGCAAAGAAAACATGGGGTCTTTATGGGTGAGCGTAATGCGAGGCGTAACGAGTATATCGCCTTGAATCACCGTGTTGCGGCTGGAGGGTAGGATGGTTTCATTTAATAATTCTAATTCAGTAAAAAATACCTTGGGTTTGGCAAGGTTGCTGGTTACCTTGTCGGGGTTGAGGAGATTAAAGCCATTGGCGCCGCCAAATAATAATTCACCACTACTGAGCCGATAAGCGGCGCCATGGCTAAATTCGCCATTTTGCACCCAGCTTTTGTCGGTGTAGGTGTGCGTCTCAAGGGTGTCGGGGTTTAACGAGGTAATATTATTGGTGTTTGTTACCCATAAAATGCCGCGCTTATCTTCGACTATAGCCTGTACATCTTTATTTCTAAAACCTGCTTGGGTGTCAATGCGGGTAAATGAGCGACTTTCCGGGTGGTATAGGTTTAAACCGCCCCCGATGGTGCACACCCATATGCGCGCTTTGGAATCTTTAAATAGCCAAATCACTTGGTTGCTGGCAAGGCTTTTATCGTCGCTCGGATTATTGTGTAAATAACTAAAGCGTTTGGTGGTGGGGTCAAATATATTGATGCCATTGTTGGTGCCTATCCAAATACGCCCTTCATCATCCTCTAACAATGCCCAGCCGGTAGTATCGGTAGGCGATTTATTGCCATCTTGATTTTGTCGATAGGTGGTGAATTCCTGGCTTGCAGAACTGTACTGAATAATGCCTTGATTCATGGTGCCGAAATAAATATCGCCGTTTTTCGCTTCTAACATACTCCAGACGCTATCGCCTTCAAACTGTCCGCGATTGTTGCCAGTGTTGTCGGTTGCGTCGGGATTAAAATGTTGATAGCTGAGTGTTTTTGGGTTGAAGCGCGTGACGCCCTGGGCCCAGGTGCCCATCCAGATATTGCCCTGGCTATCATTGAGCAGTGATAAAACCGTATGCGGAAATTGATGTGCGGCGAAGTCAAAACCCTTATAGCTGCGTGAAAAGGTGTTGGTTTGGCGGTCAAAATACACCAGCCCTAAGCTATCAAGCCCCAGCCAAATATTGTGTTCTTGATCCTCGGCAAATGCCCAAGTAGTGTTGGCAAATAGGCCTGCGTCGGATTTAATAAAATTGGCATAATAGGCAAAATAATTGTTGGTTTGATTGTAGTGATAAAGCCCAGTGGGGAAGGTGCTCACCCATAAGTCACCTTCTCGATCTTCAAATACCGTGCGCACCACGGGAGCGCCGAGTGAGGTTGGCGATACCGTGCGTGTGTATGAGCCGAAGCTGCGGCTTATGGGGTCGTAATACATTAAGCCGTTGCCGTCTGTTCCCATCCAGAGTATGCCGTTTTTATCTTCAATTATTTTCCAGATGGTGACGTTTTTGATATTTTCCACTACGTTTTTAAGCGGGATTGCTGTAAAAGTTTTTGTGCTGGGGTTGAAGGTGTAAAGGCCTTTTTCATGGCCGATCCAAATAGTGCCTCGGGAGTCTTTTAGCACTGAGCGCGTAAGGCTAAGCGGTAGGCTTTTATGGTCTTGTGTGTTGGGTTGGAATTTTTCCAGGCTGTCGTTTTTTTTGTTCCAAATAAACACGGCTTCGGCGGTCACCAATAAATATTCATCGCCCTGAATGTTGAGCATTTTTAAAATGGGGCCGTCAATAACCGGCGATTGGGTGAGGTAGAGCGTAAATTTATCCTGCAGCCGATTGTATAGCGCCACGCCATTACCGCCGACTATCCAAAGATTGTGCTGCTCGTCTTCGAACATTTCGGTAAAGTTTTGCTGCAGATTTTTTCCGTCGATAGTTTTTTCAATTTTATAGGAATGGAAGTTATCTTGGTTGCGGTTTAAACGCGCCACGCCTGCACTGGCTGTGGCTACCCATAATTCACCTTGGGAATCTTTAAAAATATCGGTAATGCTATCATCGCCTAAGGCATTAGGATCTTTTGGGTCGGCTTTATAAGTATGAATACGATAACCATCATACCGGGCGAGGCCGCGGCGGCCACCGAGCCAAAGAAACCCTAAATCATCTTGGCCTATAGCAACAATTTCACCTATGGAGTCACCGGCATTAAATGCGATGCGAGAAAAATTCGGGGTGTCACCTAGCGGCCCTGCAGCCGTGGCGATAGAAGAAAAAAATAACTCCAGGATGATTGCCATCACCCCAAGGAATAAACAACGCATCATTCGTAATTGGCCAATCACATCGAGGCAACATCAACCCGTACCGGTGTTGCGGTCAATTGTTAGGATAGCTGTCGAAGCGCGTGTCTGCCGAAGATGCCGATAAAGTGCGTGGCCAACGAATAGCGTGTTATATCTATTCGTTAAATTATTGTTTGTTTTTAGAATGAGTGCAGGGGGATCAACCGTCTGCTGCAGGACTGTTTAGCAGTTGATTCAAGCTTTGGTCGTTTTAGTAGGGTGAAGACACAAAAGATCAGGAGGGTCTATTGTGTCTTCGCATTATCCATACGTGATTGTGGGGATTAGCGCGCTTATGGACATGAGCGGGAAGCACGTCCGTGTGCTGTACCAATTAACGCACCACCTGGGCAAAGACAGAAAAATAAGTAGGAAAGGTTTTCGCCGTGCATTTGGGGTCGTTAATGCGCACCGGCACACCGGCAAGGCTTGCCAGGGAAAAACACATAGCCATGCGATGATCGTCGTAGGTGTCGATGCTGGCGTTGGGTGTGAGGGTTTTAAGCGGCTGAACCGCCAGCCAATCCGGCCCTTCTTCTACCTGGGCGCCTAGTTTGCGCAGCTCGGTAGCCATGGCGGCTATGCGGTCCGTCTCTTTTACTCGCCAGCTGGCGATGTTACTCAAGCGGCAGGGGCCGTCGCAAAACAGCGCCACTACGGCCAGGGTCATGGCGGCGTCGGGTATGTGGTTAAAGTCGCGGTTGAAGGCTTTGAGTGGTTGGCCTTTAGGCAGGCTCGCCTCCACCCAGTTATCACCGTAGTTAATCTGTACACCGATGTGCTCGAGGGCTTCGGCAAAGGCTATATCGCCTTGAATGCTGTTTTTACCCACACCCATCACCCGCACCGGGCCGCCGCCCAGAGCTCCGGCGGCAAGAAAATACGACGCCGAGGAGGCATCGCCCTCTACATGAAGCTGGCCGGGGCTTAGGTAACTCTGGCCCGCTGCGATGGAAAAGGCCTCCCAGCCGCTGCGCTGCACCTGCACACCAAACTGCGCCATGAGTTTTAGAGTGATCTCAATATAGGGTTTGGAGATGAGTTCGCTGGCTAGGGTAATGTGCGCGGCCTGGCCTAGGGTGGGCAGCGCCATCAAGAGCGCGGTGAGGAATTGGCTGGAGACATCGCCGCGAATGGATACGCTGGCCACGTCTTTAATCTGCGCCGGTTTGATCAAGAGGGGTGGGAAGCCTGGGTTTTCCAAATAGGTGATATCGGCACCCAATTGGCGTAGGGCATCGACCAGATCGCCAATCGGCCGCTCGTGCATACGCGGTACGCCGCGCAGCGTATAGGTGCCGCCGCTAAAGGCGAGGGCGGCGGTGAGAGGGCGAAAGGCGGTGCCTGCGTTGCCGAGGAATAAATCTGCAGTTTTAACCGGGAACTGCCCACCGCAGCCGGTGACGCGGTATTGCTGGGGGGTTAACTGCTCGACCTGTACGCCCAGAGTGTTGAGCGCTTCGAGCATGCGGTCGGTATCGTCGGAGGCGAGCAGGTCGTGAATCAGCGTCTGCCCCTTACTTAAAGCCGCCAGCAGCAAGGTGCGGTTAGAAATACTTTTCGAGCCGGGAAGGGTGACGGTGCCAGAGGCGCATCTGGCGGCGGGCAAGTCGAGAAATTCCATAGGATACCGTTATCAAAGGGGCAAAAATAAAGGCCCGCAAGGCTAGCGAACTCACTGGGGAAACACAATGTGCGCTGGGGCAGATTAAAGTGTGCGGCGGCTTTTTATTAACTCGACGGCTTTTAGTGCCGGGTTACTAAGTGCGGCAGGAAAGCCGCACCGACGCCTAAGCCGTCGCGAGCCCGACTAAAACAAGCACAGTCACGTGTTTGCGCCGGGTTAATAAGAGCAATACAAGAATCGGGTCGGCAGGCTAGCTGTATTCTAGCTGGGCAGGGCAAAATGCTTGGCCATCCAGGGCCTTAGCGATCCTCAAATTGTAGGGGCAGCCCTTGTGGCTGCCCAAACGTCTAAATATCTACAGGTTTAGATTGATGAAACCGGGCGACCACAAGGGCCGCCCCTCCGCTGGGTACTTGCTGAAAATTAAGTATTTAGCAATTGCAGGTACTAAAGCGCCTTTAAAACCGCCAAGGCCGCACCTAAGCCCGTTTCCGCTGCGCCTTCCATATAACCTTGGAAATTCGCCGAGCAGTGTTCACCGGCAAAATACAGATTACCCACCGACTCACCTTCTACCCCAGCAAATGCCGACCACTGGCCAACCCTATAACAGGCATAGCTGCCGAGGGTATGGGGGTGCTCCGGCCAATAAAACATGCCGAAGCGCTCGTTATAAAACTGCTGCAGGCTGGGGTAGATTTTGTTGAGCTGGCGCAGGTACACCTGGGCCTGCACAGGCTTGGGGTTGGCGAGCATATTGGTGGAGTTGCGCCCACCGGTGAACACCGTAAGGCCGCCCGCCTCGCCAGATTGCAGCTGGCTGTTATCCCAGGCCAGTTGCACAGAGGTATCGGAAAATACTTGGCCGCTAAAACCCAGCTCGCGCCAAAGCCGTTTATGAAAACCCAAAAAGAACTTGGCGTTGGTGCCATAGCCGAGGGCGTTAATGGCCAGGCGTTTGGTGGCGCTGATGCCGTCGATATTGAGTGTTACTTGGCGCAGCTTGGTAAAGGGCAGGGTGCAGATGACGTAATCAAAATACACATCCTCGCCGTTGCGGAATAAAACTCTGAAACCCGGGCCTGCGGTGCTGATGGCTTCAACTTCATAACTTAAATGAATGTTGGGTAATTGCTCGGCGAGTTTATCCACCAATTGTTGGTTGCCACCGGCAATTTTAAAGCGCTCGTCACTTTCGCCGAACATTTCAAAATCTTTGGCTTTAAGGCTGGGGTCGAATAAAAATAAAAAATTAATCGCCGATTGTTCCGCTGCATCCAAGCCATATTCAGTGGTAAATGCGCTGTCGAATAATGCCAGTAACCAGCCGGAAACACCTTTTTTTACCAGGTAATCAATAATGCTGATCTGATCGAATTTGCGAGCGCTGCCGATATTTTTGTAGGTAATTTCATCGGGCAGCTCATCGATGTCTGCCAGAATTGCTTTGCTAACAGGATGTAATGCCTTGATTAAATCCTCCACCGTGTAGTGATTGTTGTCGATAAAAAAATCGTACTTGTCTACTTTGGTATCGGTGGCGGTATCGAGCAGGCCGAGTTTGAATTCTTTAGCAAGCGCCAGGAGGGTTTTGTGGTTGCTATCGATAAACTCCCCGCCCAGCTCCGTCACCAGGCCATCGGCCAGGAGATTATGTTGGCTATACACCCGCCCGCCCGTGCGCTCGGCTGCATCATATAAGTGAGCGCTAATGCCGTGTTTCTTGAGCGTGTAACCCGCCATCAGCCCGGCCATGCCCGCGCCTAAAATAGCAATCTGCGGTTTGCGTTTGGTCTTTGTGTTGCTGGCACAACCGGCTAGCGCGAGGCTCGCCAGGCCGCCTTTGATTAATTGGCGGCGCTTGATCGACTCGGCGAGCACGTGGCTCGGCAGGCTCTGCCAGAAGGATTCTCTTAGGTTGTGCAATAAAGGCTGTTTGGGTGCGCGCATAGGGAGAACTCACTCGGATAAATAACGGGCAAAGTACCTGAGTTTATTCCTGTGGTACAGGGTACGATCGAGAAGGAGCCGCCGTAAGCTAATGATGTTGACCTCTTTCCCGCGCCTATTTTTGCCCTCACCCATACTTACGCCCCTGCTTGCGTAGGTTCAATCTATACAAACGAATACGGCTCAAAACCAACACGCGCGTGCCTATCCTTCCTTGGTAAGCCTATCGAACCACCTACTGACAAACTCGCGCCAATCCATACCGCTCTAAAGCATTGAACTGCCGTTAAATTTGCCTGCCAGTGAAGCTGGTGCCCACTAACACCTGCCAGCCATTTTTAGCTCCTATAATTGCCAGCATCCCGCCGCAAGCTGTGCGGCAGTTAGACAATAGATTTGGGCGGCTTCATGTATCATGCGGCCCTTTGTTCGTGCTTGGGGAGATACGTGTGACCTCTATATCTGATGCGGCTAAAACCGCCTACGCAAGTTTTTGGCAAGTTGCTAGAGACTTTGGGTTGTGCCGTTTTTATGCCTATCTCGGCTGCTATCTAGTAGTGATTCTGGCGGCCCTGCTGCGCATCGAATACATTATTCAGTACAACCCCATCCACGAAATCTGGAGCGACCCAGCCCGTCACTGGGAGCAGGGCATAGACACTCTGCGCTTTGACCCCATGTCCATGACCGACCCCATCATGTACCAGTTGTACATAGGCATGCTCGGCAAACTCACCTTAAAAATCCCTGCCCTGGTGGCGTTTTACACCTCGATCCTCGCCATCATAGGCCCCTGGCTTTGGTACAAATTCCTGCGCGAATTATTGCCATCCAAATTCCAGGCCCTCTTGGGCTGGGCACTGATCTCCATCATTCCCTCTTGGATCAGCATCTACGGTTATTTCATGCAGGAAACCCTGCTGATTCCCCTGCTCGGTGCCTCCCTATACGCCACCTGGCGGGCGCGCCGCAAACAAGATGTTGCCTCATTTGCCTGGATGATTTTTTTCTGGACTATCGCGGGGCTCACCCGTGGTGTAGCAATACCCATGGCAGCTGTAGCGGGTGTGTGGCTCTGGTTGGAGCAAGGGCAAAAAGTGCGTAAGGCGGTCGTTTCGCTGCTGATTTTAGGTCTAATTCTGGGGCCTTTAACCTTTAGGGCTTATAAAATAGTGCATATATTCGCCCCCCATGGCATGGCCTATATGAACCAAATATATGCTCGTTCCGGCAAAAAATGGATCGAGATGACCTACGACCGTGAAGGTGCTGTATGGGGTTATGGCTTTGGCTCACCGGCTACCGGCAGCAAACCCTTCGCGCCGTTTAGTGACTGGAGCACCCAGCGCGAAGGCCCGGTAACGGCGTTTGTGGATTTGGACGAAGGCATGCGCGATTGGAATGCTTTATTCGAGCGTGAAGCCCTCACCTGGGATAAATATTCCTGGATTCTAAAAGAAAACATTATTTTCCTGCTGCAAAGTGAATCCTGGCCGGACTCCAACACCGAGCGCGCCGTAGGCTTAATTAACAATATCACCCGCTGGATTTGGCCACCGCTATTTATCGTGGGCATTATTTGGACTGCATTAGTTGCCCGCCGCTTAAAAGGTGTTTGGTTATTCCCCGCCATGATTGTGGCCTGGTTTTTTGTGCAGGCGATTTTACCGATTTCAGTAAACGAAGGGCGTTACCGCAAACCCTTCGAAGGCCTCATTGTTGTACAGTTGATTTTATTAGCCAGCCGCACCGGCCCCATCAGTTTGCGCAGACGCAAACAGGAACTCCCCGTTACCCAAACCACTGCCCAGGTGAGCGTTTAAATGTCCGAACAATTGCTGTCCATTTTAGTACCCATGTACAACGAATCAGCGGTAATTGACCGCCTGTTTGAAGCCTTGGAGCGCACCCTTGCGCAGGTGGATATGCAGTACGAAATTATCTGTGTGGACGATGGCTCTAAAGACACCACGCGCCAGCAGGTCATTTTCCACACCCAGCGCGATAGCCGCATTAAAGCAGTATTTTTCTCCCGCAATTTTGGCAAAGAGGCGGCCATGACAGCCGCCCTGGATTACGCCAGTGGCGATGCGGTTATTCCCATCGATGCTGATTTACAAGACCCACCGGAACTGATTATCGACATGGTGGCAAAATGGCGTGAAGGCTTTGATGTGGTTTACGCCAAACGCGTCTCCCGCGATACCGATACCGCCATGAAGCGCAATTCAGCCGGTGGTTTTTATAAACTCTTCAACGCCGTAAGCGAATTTAAAATTCCGGAAAACGTCGGCGATTATCGTTTAATGAGCCGCCGCGTGGTGGACGCTATTAAACTCTTGCCCGAAAAAGACCGTTTTATGAAGGGGCTATTTTGCTGGCCGGGGTTTTCCAACACCACGGTGGAATTTGAACGCCAGGCCCGCGTAGATGGCGAAACCAAATTTAATTATTGGAAATTATGGAATTTCGCCCTAGCCGGTATCACCTCATTTAGCTCCCTGCCGATTCGCTTAGGCGGTTATTTGGGCTTGGGCGTATCGGCAATCGCGTTTTTATATGGCTCCTTTATTTTCTTGCGCACCCTAATTACAGGTGTGGATGTGCCCGGTTATGCGTCGTTGATGATTGTGGTGTTATTTATCGGCGGCGTGCAGTTATTTTTTATGGGGCTGATGGGTGAATATATCGGCCGCATTTATAAAGAGGTAAAAAACCGACCAATTTATTTGGTGGAGCAACAAATTGGTTTTCAGTTTGAGTCGTCAAGCCAGCCATTGAATTCGCCGTCTAAAGATATAATGCGCTAATGTCAACGCTATTGCGTTAACCCATCGCCTATGGGCCACTGCTTAAGTAGCTTGCATATAATTAGCCTGAATACCTGAATATAAGCCGCTGGAATTAATTGGCCTGAATAAAACGCAGCGAAATCTGTGTTACGCTCGTTCCAACGCTCTGCGTTGGAATGCATACTAAATTCTCTGCCGAATACTCCTATTTGAACCCCATCCCAAGACATTCCCATGCAGAGCGTGGGACGAGATAAACGCTAAGGAACCAGGAAATCGTCGTGACCTAATCTCCGCCCGCGGAGAAATAACTAGAAAATGTAACTGCGGTTTTTAGGTTCAATTATCAGCAGACTTTAAAATTCCCTTCCTTCGGAGATGATCTCATTAGGTTAAGGATTTTGACTTGCTTCTCCAGTAGATTTTGCCTTCTGCCAGAAACCCCCACCCAGCCTCCCCCTTGAAAAGGACGAGGTGCTAAAAAGCCTCAAATGAAGTAATTTTGCTCGTTTTCAAGGTTTTTTTGCTCCCTCCCCTTGTCCAAGGGGAGGGTTGGGGTGGGGTTTCAGGATGAGCGAAAACAACTGGGAAAACAATATTAAATCCTTAACCTAATGACATGCCACAGGATGGTGGCGGGCGCAGCCCGACGGGGTGGTTGCGATGCCCAGTCTCTTCGAGGAGAGGTAATTGTTGTTTGCCCCTCAAGATTGAATCCTTTTATTTCGGCCCCACTTCTTCCGTCCAAATATCCAACTCCACCGCCGCACCGGCAATCCTGTGGCTCTCATCGGCCCATGCGCCCAGATCAATTAAACGGCAGCGCTCGCTGCAAAAAGGCCGCTGCGGAAAGTCAGCCGTCATGAGCACGGGTTTTTTACAGTTGGGGCAGGGGATTGAGAGCGTGGTGAGCGTCATAGTCGTGAGCCAGCGTTAAATAGTATTGATGCAGGTGGGCAATGGCCTGTTGGGTCTGCGGCCAGGGGCCGGAATTATCCAAGCAGTCATCGGCCAGTGCAAGGCGTTGGGCGCGCGGCATTTGCGCCTGGATAATCGCTTTGAGCGTAGCTACATCACTGCCGTCGCGCTCGGCACTACGGCTGAGTTGTTGGGCTTCGGTGGCATCCACGACTAGGGTTCGGTTGGCAAGCTTGTGCAGGCCGTTTTCAAACAAGAGGGGCGCCACCAAAATGCAGTAAGCGGCTGGGCAGGGCTTGCGAATTTCGGCTTCGATGGCGCTGCGAATTAACGGATGTAACAAATTTTCCAGCCAGGTTTTGGCATTGTTATCGGCAAAAATAATCCTGCGTAACGCGGCGCGATCCAACTGGCCGTCTAGCAATAAGTGCGGGCCAAAATGCTCGGTAATGGCTTTAAGGCCTGGGGTGCCAGGCGCAACCAGGTCGCGGGCAATAATATCGGCATCAATTAAATAGGCGCCTAGCGCAGCAAAATAATTCGCTACCTGAGTTTTGCCTACGGCAATTCCACCGGTAAGCCCCAGCACCCAGCTCACCTTTTAGGCTCCGCCAATTTAATTAACTCGACGCTAAGCAAGGCCGCTAAATTGTTTGTACAGCGCAATTAATTTATCTCCCCAGATAAAGGCAATTAAACCTGCGCCCGCCAAATAAGGCCCAAACGGAATCCGAAAATCCCGCCCGCGCCCGGCCAGAATCATAGCCGCGCCACCAATAACAGCACCGACTAGAGAGGACAAAATAATAATCAGCGGCACCGCCTGCCAGCCCATCCAGGCGCCAAGAGCCGCCAGCAATTTAAAATCTCCATAACCCATACCCTCCTTGCCGGTAAGTAATTTAAATACCCAATACACGGACCACAAACTCAAATAACCCACCACCGCGCCCCAAACCGCTTGGGTTAGAGGCACAAACAGACTAAAACTGTTGGCGACTAAACCCAGCCACAAAAGCGGCAGAGTAAGGTTATCGGGTAGCAGCTGATGGTCTACATCAATCAGTGTCAGCGCCACCAAAATCCACACAAACACCATCCCCAACAAACCCGCCCAACCAACGCCCAAATGCCACACCACCAGCAGGCTCAGCACCCCGGTTACTGCTTCAACAATCGGGTAGCGCGGGGAAATAGGTGTTTTGCAATTAGAACAGCGCCCTTTTAGCAGTAGGAAACTGACTACTGGAATATTCTGCACAGCTGTAATGGGCGCCTGGCAGTGGGGGCAGCGTGAGCGCGGGGTGGCTAAATTAAATCGCTCGGGCAATTCGGGCAGCTCCAGTGCCTCGGCCTCTGCAAGGGATGCCTTCCACTCACGCATCATCATGAGGGGAAGGCGGTAGATGACTACGTTCAAAAAGCTGCCGATTAACAAACCCAGAATTAAACTAAAGCCAAGCAAATAAGCAGGTGGAAATCGATTTAAATCATCAAACGACAAAATCACATTACGCTGCCTAATTGGAAGATGGGTAGATACATCGCAATCAAAAGCCCGCCTACAAGCACGCCGAGCACAGCCATAATCATGGGCTCTAAAAGTGATGTTAGGCTATCTACCTGGTTATCAACTGACTCCTCATAATAGGTAGCAACTTTGTCAAGCATCTCATCAAGAGCACCAGATTCCTCCCCAATCGCTGTCATCTGAATGAGAATAGACGGAAATAGTCGAGTAGCGCGCATGGACACGTTTAACTGAGTTCCTGTCGAAACATCATCTCTGACTTTGAGCGTTGCTTGTTCATATATCACGTTACCCGTAGCGCCTGCTACAGATTGAAGTGCATCAATCAATGGGACACCAGCAGAGAATGTCGTCGACAAAGTGCGCGCGAATCGAGCTACTATGGATTCAAACACTATTTTCCCAACTATGGGGATGCGAAGCACTAAGCGATCCAAAAAATTAGCAAATTTCGAATTAGTACGCTTTAAATAGCCGAACCCAAAAACGGTCCCAACAATACCAATTAAAATTACAAACCAATAGTCCTGAGCAAAATGAGAGAGATGGAGCACAAAAAGAGTAAAAGCAGGCAAATTAGCGCCAAAGCTGGAAAATGTCTCCGCGAATTGAGGTACCACCTTAACCAATAGTAGCCCCGTTACAATAACAGCAACCACCACCACAGCCGTTGGATAAGTCATCGCTTTTTTAATTTTGGCTTTAAGTTTTTCAGTTTTTTCTTTATAGGTCGCAATCCTGTCCAGCATGGTTTCGAGAGCTCCTGATTGTTCGCCGGATTCGACCAAGCTACAGAACAAGTCATCAAAATATTTGGGATGTTTTTCTAGTGCTTTCGCAAAACTGGTGCCTGATGCTACCTCATCTCGAATGGATTTTATGAGGTCTGCCAGGGACCTCTTTTCTACGCCATCAGCAACTATGTCGAAGCTTTGCACCAGCGGTACGCCCGCTTTCATCATTGTGGCCATTTGGCGAGTAAAAAATGCTATATCAAGTGGTTTTATTGACTGACCACCACCGCGAGGCTTGGGGCGTTTTTTTACTGAGTTAGCACGAATACCTTGTTTAATAAGCTGAGCTTTTGCACTGGTAACATTTGCACTTGCTATTTCGCCGGTGACCGCTTTCCCCTTTCGGTCTAAACCTTTGTATACAAATACCGTATTGCTTGAAGTGGAGGGCGATGCCATAGGAATTAATCCTTCGTTACGCGGTTGGCCTCGGCGAGGCTGGTTAAACCGATGGCTGTTTTACGTAGGGCCGAAATACGTAAATTGTTAAAGCCTGCTCGTTTGGCTGCGTCAGCGATTTCAATAGAGTTGCCTCCCGACATTATAATTCGCGATATTTCTGGTGTAATGCGAACTACCTCATAAACACCCACACGGCCTTTGTAGCCGTCTGTACACTTATCACAACCGGATGGATCAAATAGTTTTATTTGATCTATGGGTATACCGATATCGTCAAAGCCTTCTTCAATTAGAACATCTCTCGGGATATTGTTAGCGGGTTTTTTGCAGTGAGGACAAAGTCTTCGGGCAAGTCGCTGAGCAATAATCAAACTCACAGTGGTGGCTACGTTAAATGTTGGTACTCCCATGTTAAGTAGCCGTGTCAACGTTTCAGCCGCAGAGTTGGTATGAAGCGTTGATAATACTAAGTGGCCGGTTTGGGCGGCTTTTATTGCAATGGAGGCTGTTTCTAAATCACGAATCTCCCCCACCATGATTACATCAGGATCTTGGCGTAAAAATGAGCGTAAGGCTTCAGGGAAACCTAAGCCTACTTTTAAATTGACATTGACCTGGTTAATCCCCTCAAGATTTATCTCTACTGGATCTTCCGCGGTGGAAATATTGCGCTCGATTGTGTTGAGAATATTTAAACCAGTATAAAGTGAAACGGTTTTTCCTGACCCGGTAGGACCGGTCACCAAAATCATACCTTGCGGTTGCTCTAGTGTTTCAAGGTACATACGTTTTTGATCGTCCTCGTAACCCAGTGCGTCGATTCCTAGCTTGGCACTGGACGGGTCTAGAATCCGTAAGACTATTTTTTCTCCCCAGAGTGTAGGGAGTGTATTTACCCGAAAATCGATAGCTCGTGTTTTTGATATTTTCATTTTGATGCGCCCGTCCTGGGGTATGCGCCGCTCGGAGAGATCCATCTGAGACATAACTTTCAGGCGCGCAGCAATTCGTGTCGTAAGATTGACCGGCGGTCTCGCCACTTCACGCAAAATGCCGTCGGTTCGAAAGCGTACACGATATATTTTTTCGTAAGGCTCAAAGTGGATATCGGAAGACCCTGAGCGAATGGCATCAAGCAATACTTTGTTGATAAAACGTACCACAGGGGCTTCGTCTACTTCCGATGTATCAGGTCCCTCGCCAGAATCTTCAGTAACAGCCTCTATATCTAAGCTGTCTAGCCCATCCGTATCGATTTCACTTAAACCGCTACCTAAAGGCTCCTCCTCTTGTTGCAGATAGCTATCAATTTTTCTCTGTAACTTATCGGCCGAGACTAGGATGCTCTCGGTATTTAATCCTGTGTGAAATTTAATTTCATCCAGTGCATGTAGATTCGTAGGATCTGCAATAGCTATGAAAAGCCGGTTTCCTCGTTTAAAAATTGGCAGTGCCTGGTGTTTGCGAATTAATTTGGTATCAACAAGGCTTTTTTCAAAGTTAAAACCCGTTAGGCTGTCAATATCTACAACAGGGGTTCCAAACTCATCCGAGGCGGTATGCAAAATATACGAAGCATTGACCTGCCCGCTGTTCACTAACGCAAAGGGTAACGAAACTTTGTCTTTCGCTGCCACCGAAATTGCTTGTTGGGCCTGCTCTTCGTTGATTACGCCATCTCTTACGAGGCGTCTAGCAAGCCCACTTAGGGGAGGGGGGGTACTCATGCCTTATTCTTATATGACCATGGACTATCAGATTCTAGCCTCTTTGGTGAACTATAGCCAAGGTGGTATTTTTGGTCGCAAATTGTCATCTTATGTCGAAAATTGAAACCATGATTCGATCTGACATTCACTCATACCGATTTTCTCGGCTAGGAATATGGTTTCTGAGGTGCTTGGCATAGCTCTTGAATGTCGTAAGTTACTACCCACCAAAGAGGATTCATCCCATGAGAAATCAACAAGGTTTTACGTTAATTGAATTGATGATTGTTGTAGCAATTATTGGTATTTTGGCGGCAGTTGCTTTACCTGCTTATCAAGACTACACCGTGCGCTCCAAGATGTCGGAGGCGGTGCTGCAGTCTGACGCTGTTTCTGGAGCTATGTCGGACTGTATGATGAATAAGGACGATATTACGAAATGTGATGCTGAGGGTGCGGGAATAGTTGTGGGTGATCCTAACAAGTTGTCCAACTATATTGACGGAGACGTTGCTATTGTCAAACCTGCGACAAATGCAAACGGCGCCTTTGCCAAATTAACAATTCCCTTAGATTGGGCACAGTTGGGGGCCAATGGTGGTTCCGCTGATATGGTTGTTACTGTTTTTCGTTGCTCTAGTGGAGTGGTGCGCCGTTGTGCTTCAACTGTTGAGGCTGACTATAAATTCTTCCCCAATAGTTGCCGAAATAAAGTAGCAGATATATCCACTGCTCCCACCGGCTGTGGCGCTGCCCCCGCTCCATAATTTTACCTTTGTTTGGCTTTGAGGGCCTCTAACCAGAGGCCCTTTTTTCGCTTAATCGATTGTACTGGTCAAGCTAATCCGGACACTTTAGTTTGAGTATTTTCAAAATTGATTGGTGACACCCCCGTTAGCGGTGTGCCACTAATACCGAATGTAAGCTGCTACATCAGCCTTCATATGATCACGTGTTGGTTGCGCCACTTTAAATATCCAATCATATTTAAGGCTGCCAAAAAAGTTCAGGTTGGTTGCGTGGTGCTGCTGGCCGAAAAAGCCTTATACGTCAAACTGAGTATTTTCAAGTTCATTATACTTTGGCAAGGCTATGTAGCTGGTTCGAATTGTAGTGCCTGATGTGAACGGCAGTATCGTTCCTCATTTTAGAATTCAATCATGTTTCATATGAATTACCGATATATAATCTATATTTTTTCTCTATTTTAACGCCTGAAGAAAAGTGCCTGGCAAATATGTAATAGGCAAATATCTTTGTAATTCTCCCCGTGGATTCAATAGAATAATCATCGGGTAGCCCTGCGCATTGTAGGTCGCGGCAAACTGTTCCGCCTCTATATCCTTTTCATCTATTCGCGCATAAATTGCTTTCTGTGTAAGGAATTCTTTTACCTGCGGATTGTTAAATACTGTGCGATCCATAGTGCGGCATGTGCCGCACCAGGTGGCGGAGAGTTCGGCGATTATGGGTTTGTTTTCCAGTTGCGCACGTTGTAAGGCTTCCGCTAAGGTGATTTTAGGTAGGCCTGTATCGGCAAAATTCTGTACACCCCAATAATGTTGTAGGCCTCTTACCGCTGCGTATACCAATGCAAAGGTAATTAAAAAGCCCCACCAGCTATCACTAAAGGCTTTAAGTTTATGCATTAAGGGTGATGGCATAGTGTTCTAGCAGTGTCAGCAGGGCGCCGATGGAGGCTACAGCGGCAGTTTCTTCGGTGGTGTGGTAGCCGGTGGTGGGGATTTGTACTGTGGCGCCGTTTATCCAGCCATTGGAGGCAGCCACAATACGGCCTAGCTCTGTGCTGCCGAGGCTTAAGGGCTTTTTGCCTTCTAATTGGCGCAGGTTATTTTTTTGTTGAATATAGTCATCTTTGAAACTGTAACTAATGCCGAGTATCTGGCAGAGTTCCTCTAGATGATGAACTGTATCAGAGGCAAATTCGCCATTGCTATCCCTGTGGCGCAGTACTAATAATTGTTCGTCTACTTCTTCTGTTGAGGCGTAGGGGCTGGTGTCCAGTACTAATAATTCTTGCGTGGACTGAGTAAAACGTTGGAACCATTCTAATAAATACCGCCAACTGCGGCCTGCTTCTTCTTGAGCGGTAAAAAATGCCGTGCCTTGGTAACCTTTGCGAAATAAATAAATTAATACGGCTGCGCTGATGACATTATCCAGCTGGGCGCTGATGCGGCCTTCATGCAGTGTGACTTTATCTGCAAAGGCAACCGGTGTGCCCGCTACCACATGTTCTAAGCCTTCCACTTCAAACACCATATTGCCGCGCTGGGGGCAGAGGTAAACGGCGGTGATTAAGCCTTTGCCGCGATATACCCCAGACCAGGGTTCATAGGCGTGTACTGCGGTGTGGATAAAGCGTTCTGAAATGGTGGTGAAGGTTTGTTCCGAGACGGAATTGCCAGTTAAATCGCCGCGATTACTGGCGATGAAGGCGGCGTATTGAAATTCATTCGGGCCGGTGCAAATAAGCCCGTGGCGGTCGATATGGGCGGAGAGGTAGCGGCTGTGGGGGCGGCTGCCCTGTGCCACTAAAAGGCCTTCATACCAGGTAACCGTTACGCCCGTTTCTTCCAGCTCTCGCTGTAAGACTTGAAAAAATGAATGTTCGGCGCTGACCACACTGGGGCTGCGCACCAGCAGTTTTAAAATATCCAGCAGGGCAAAAAAATCTTGGGTCATGGCGTTTGGCGCGCATAAAAAAGGGCGCTTGGCGCCCCTTAACAGCTGAAATTAAAAACCGATTGTAAAGCCTAGGCTGAAACCATCGAAGGTGTAGTCGCTATCCTGTACCAACTTGCGGTATTCAATATTGACTAAAGCATCATCGGTTACGTAAAAACCCATGCCTAAACCAAACGAAAAGCCAGATATATCCAAGTCTCGATTGAAATCTTTGTTTTCGGTTGAAGCGCTTGCACTGGTATAACCTAGCAAAGCATACACTGTGGCGATTTCATTTTTTAGCTCAGGTTTTATGTAAAGGCTAGCGTAATTATCAAGGTTTAATTTTGTTGGCCCCTTGGTAGTGGTGGGAGGATTTTTGGTGTTGTCAGTTACGTATTCAACGGTTTCGGTCGATCCTTCTAGGCCAACCCCTAAGCGACCTTCAATATTAATCATTTCCCAAACATTAAAACCCACTACGCCCTCTACGGACGAAACATTAAATTTGACGTCATGGCTGCCTTCGTCATAGTTCCAGAAGGCGACGTTACCGCCGGCGTAAAAACGGTCGTCCGCCGAGGCGGCGCAGGCAAAAGTGGACAGGGCGGCGGCAAGCAACAGCTTTTTCATACCAATTCGTCTCCGAAGGTTTTTTAGGTTATTTTGTGCGAAGTCCTTGGCAGGCCTGAGGCACGCCATGAGGCGGGGGAAGTATTCGAGCAAATGACTGCTTTGTCAAACCGCATTGTTAGGCAATATTCAATCAGTTGCAAAGCAACACGTTTTTCACGGTAATTAACGACGCAACCCGGCCTGATCTAAGCGCTGAGTGGTTTAGTCGGGCCCCGTTGAATTGTGTTGGGGCGGGTAGAGTGTGCTCTACAGAGTCTTAAATACCTGCCGAGCAACGTTTAGTGTTTCGGCAATATCTTCATCTGTGTGAGCAGCCGACATAAAGCCTGCCTCATACGAAGCGGGAGCAAGGTTGACGCCACCGCTTAACATACCGTGGAAGAATTGATTAAAACGTGTGTTATTGCAGGCTATCACCTGTCGATAGTTGGTGATGGGGCCATCTTCGGTAAAAAATCCGCCCCACATGGTGCCGCAGTGATTGGCGGTAAACGGGACGCCCGTTTCATTGGCGATCGCTTGTAAACCCTCCACTAACATGCTGGTGTGGCGAAATAGGGGAGCGTAAAAGCCGGGTTGATTTATTTTCTTTAGGCTTGCAAGACCTGCTGCCATGGCAACCGGATTGCCTGATAAGGTGCCCGCCTGATAAACAGGCCCCAGGGGGGCCAGGTGATTAAGCACATCTGCACGGCCGCCAAAGGCACCCACTGGCATGCCACCACCTATTACCTTACCGAGGGTGGTTATATCGGGCTTAATATTAAAATGCCCTTGGGCACCGGCAATGCCGATGCGAAAGCCGGTCATAACCTCATCGAAAATTAACAGTGCGCCGGAGGCATCACAGACTTTGCGCAGGGTGGGGAGAAAGTCTGGCAGCGGCGGAATGCAGTTCATGTTTCCTGCTACCGGCTCAACAATTACACAAGCGATTTGATCGCCTATGCTGGCAAATACCTCTTCTACTTGTGCGCTGTCGTTGTAGTTGAGCGTGATGGTGTGGTCGGCAAGTGCTTTGGGTACGCCAGGGGATGAGGGCACACCAAAGGTGAGGGCGCCAGAGCCTGCTTTGACTAGCAGGGAATCCGAATGGCCGTGATAACAACCCTCAAATTTGATGATTTTATCGCGGCCGGTAAACCCTCTTGCCAAGCGGATGGCACTCATGGTGGCTTCAGTGCCCGAGCTGACGAAACGAACCTTCTCTATGCTCGGGATGAGTTCGACGATCAATTCCGCTAATTCCGTTTCAATCCGTGTAGGCGCTCCAAAACTTAAACCCAAGCGCGCTTTTTCGATAACGGCCTGGAGGATATCCGGGTCGTTATGGCCCAAAATCATCGGCCCCCAAGAAAGCACATAATCAATGTAGCGCTTGCCGTCGGTGTCAAAAATATAGGCTCCGTCGGCGCGGTCGATAAAAATCGGCTCCCCGCCGACCGCGCGAAAGGCGCGGACGGGGGAGTTAACACCGCCGGGGATTACGGCTTGAGCTTGGGCAAATAATGGGTTCATGCTTTGTTCTTGTCGCCTTATTTGGAGATTACATAGCTGTTTACGTTGCCTTCTGCTGCACGCAATTTTTCAATAAATTCGGGCAAGGTTAACAACGGTGACTGTGTTTCACTTAGCCATTCACCGAGATTGTTGTAATTCAAATAGTCAACACTTCTAAGCTCAACATAATCATTTACCGCCGGAGCTGGAACGCTAGCAGGCAACTGAGGAAGGGTAAATGAGGTCTTGCCCTTCTCCACCTGGGTGACAAATTTAGTGTTCCCAAGATCAACGCTAAGTTCGAAGAAGTCCACATTGGCCGAAGAATTCAATGACCAGCTTACAACTCGTTGATCAGCATTCCATTTAAGATCGCTGATACTTGGTACAGGGACAGTGACCGACGGCAATGAGCTCAATGAGGTAATTGGGCGAGTAAACTTATAGATTCCACCTGATTCGGGATAGATGATTGCTGAGAAGGTGAAACTATTGCCGCTCAGGCGTGGAATAGCGAGTTGAGCAGTTTCTTCTGGATACAAAAATTCACTGTAAATCGTCAGCTGATCAGCGGTTGTGATCGCTGGATTTACTCTAACTATAGGCGCGTCTGAGTTCAGGCTCCAGCTGCTCAACGAAGGTGTTTGAGGATTGTAGGTGAGGCTCGCCGCGCCTTGCCAACTAATGGCAGGTGCATACTGATACCCAGCTTTAGACGAAATCCACAGATCGAATTTGCCATCCAGCGGTGCTCTGGCGGCGCAGATGGTGATAGCGTTGCGTTCTTTATTTAATTTTGCATCCAACTCTGGGTGATTGGTGCGCACCTCAATGAGTTCAGGGTCGAAATCGTCTGGTTCCTCCACTGGAACACCGTTAATAGTAACGGTTTTACTCAAGGTGCAGCCGCCATTAGGTAGGTTGTTATCCACCTCAACCGTCTCGTTGAACGGCGTGATGACTTTTAACTCGCTTGTGCTTGAGTCGATACCCTGATAAATGAACTGGTCGCCAACTTTATAGCCGATGGCAAATTGCTCGGGTTGTTGGCCGAGGTCTGCCCAGCCCTCGCTGTTGGTAGTTGCCGAGCCGACCAGAGTTTTACCGTCTTGCGCGTAGAACCACACTTTTTGGTTGGCCGCAGCGACTTCCACGCCGGACACGTTCTCTTGGGCAAACTTGAGTTTGAACGGACGAGTGATACCAGATGAGCTGGAGCTGCTGGAGGATGAGCTTGAAGACGAGCTGCTGGATTCACCGCTCGACGAGCTTGTGCTGCTCGAGGATGAGCCACCGGAACTGCTTGAGGTGGTAGAACCTGTACCGCTGCTGGATGAAGTTGAGCTGCTCGATGTAGACCCACCGCTGGAGGAGCTATTGGAGCCTGATGAGCTGCTGGTTGACGAGCTGGAGCTGCTTGTCTCACCGCTTGAGCTGCTAGAGCTTGAGGAGGTGCTGGTGCTGCCGCTTGATGAAGAGCTTGAGCTGCCGGTTTCACCACCTGAACTGCTGGAAGTAGAAGAACTGCTAGAACCCGCTCCGCTTGATGAGCTGCTGGATTCCCCGCTGGAGCTGCTGGAGGTTGAAGACGTACTGGAGCTACCGCCAGATGATGAGCTGGAGCTGCTGGTTTGACCACCTGAGCTACTGCTAGAAGTGGAAGAGCCGCTTGAGCTTACACCGCTTGAAGAACTGCTAGAGCTACCTGTCTCACTACCGCCAGAGCTGCTGGAGGTAGAAGAACTATTTGAGCCTGTGCCGCTTGAAGAACTGCTGGAACCGCCAGTCTCGCTACCGCCGGAACTGCTGGAAGTAGAGGAACTGCTGGAGCCCGTGCCGCTTGATGAACTGCTGGAGCTGCCAGTTTCGCTGCCGCCAGAACTACTCGAGGTAGAAGAACCGCTGGAGCCTGTGCCGCTTGAAGAGCTGCTGGAACTGCCAGTCTCGCTACCGCCGGAACTACTCGAGGTAGAAGAACCACTGGAGCCTGTGCCGCTTGATGAGCTGCTGGAACTGCCAGTCTCGCTGCCGCCGGAACTGCTGGAAGTAGAGGAGCTGCTGGAGCCCGTGCCGCTGGATGAACTGCTGGAGCTACCAGTCTCGCTGCCGCCAGAACTGCTGGAGGTAGAAGAGCCACTGGAGCCTGTTCCGCTGGATGAACTGCTGGAGCTGCCAGTCTCGCTACCGCCAGAGCTGCTGGTGGTAGAAGAGCCACTAGAGCCTGTGCTGCCTGAAGAACTGCTGGAGCTGCCGGTTTGGCTGCCGCCTGAGCTGCTGGAAGTAGATGAACCGTTGGAGCCAGTGCCACCCGAGCTACTTGAAGTTGTGGAGCTGTTAGAGCCGGTGCTGCCCGAGGAAGAGCTGGTGCTTGAAGTGCTGCCTGGTTTGGGTTCGGTAGAGCCGCTTGATGAAGAACTGGTTGTGGCCGAGCCGGTTGAGCTTGAGCTGCTAGAACTTGAACTGCTGGAGCTAGAGCTGCTCGACGAGCTGGGCGCAGTTTGCCCGCCATTGTTTTTTGACGAACCTTTGCCTGATCCACAGGCGGTAAGGCCGACAATTAAACTAAGTGTAAGAATGGGCAGGCGCATGAATAAATCTCCATCAGATTTTCGGGGTTGGGCAATTCTAAACCAGTTGGCGGCTATGGTTCCGCTAACCATTTCCGTTTTTAGCATTTTCGCAGGTACTGTTGAGCATTTTTGAAGTGAAATGCAACAAAAATTTCGCGATTAGTTTGCTCGTCGGTAGGGCTTGGCGGCTTTTTTTATTACGTCCGGTGGTGATAAATGGTCGTGTAAGCAGTGGTCAATTAAAATAACGCGTTATTTTTAATTTGATTAAGTGCGGTATTTATAGTCTTTTTTTGATTTTTAGTATTTTTCTTGTGCTCCTCTAATACCTGCAGGATGGCTATTAGGAAGAAAGTGTGTGTTTTTGGATAAAATTCCGCAGTTTCTTAAGATCGTTAGGGCTACTAGGGAATGTGCTTTGGGTGGTTCAAGTGAGGGCAAACTCACGGGGGTATAGCGCAGCGGCAAGAACGGTGCTGTATTTAATTGTATGACTAAGATAAATAATTAAATCACACTACTTTGAATGGCTTCTTAAATTGCTTGGTGGGGAATTTAATACTTACTTATGAGACGCCGCAGGTTGTTGTTGCTGTCTGATTGAATCCGCCTCTTCTTTTAATCGAGTAAACAAATCGGCTTGCATCTATTTGGCAGGCTAGCCGGTTTGGCCCGCTTGCTCATCACCGATTTTGACATGGCTGGGTTCCATACTGCTGTTGAGCATTCTTCTTCGGCAAGACGCGAATGTGCAGATTCATTGTAGAGGCTGGTGCGCAAATCTTGGCAGTGAACCTGCATAGCCTTGAAGCGATTGGATTATTGAATGGCTACCGAGGACGTGCGTCTCGTACCCTTATCGGATCATCAAAGGGGATGCTACTTACTGGCTATAATTTAAAAAGCCTCCTCAATTGCTGGCCTGTTGCTTTGTTTTCGCCTTTTTCCGTGCCACGGATAAATTGCTCAGGAATTCTTTATGCCTCACTCGCTGACCGGTTATGCCCTGCTTGCCAACGTTAAATACAGTAAAGGAACGGCGTTTAGCCTTGAGGAGCGGGATGCCTATGGATTGCGCGGCCTTTTGCCGCCGCGAGTGTGCGATATCTCGGTGCAGGTGCAGCGCGCGCTGGCTAATTTACGCCGCAAAACCTGCGATATCGACCGCTACGTTTTTATGCAGCAATTGCTTACCCGCAGCCAAACGCTCTTTTACCGCGTGTTGATCGATTATATTGAAGAGTTGATGCCAATCGTCTACACCCCAACAGTTGGCCAGGCCTGCCGGGAGTTCGCGCATATTTACCGCCAGGCCCAGGGTTTTTATATTTCCCTGGCCGATCGCGGGCTGGTGCGTTCGATGTTGAATAACTGGCCAGAACAAGATATTCGCATGATCGTGGTCACCGATGGCGAGCGCATTCTGGGGCTGGGTGATTTGGGTGCGAACGGCATGGGAATTCCCATCGGTAAGTTAGCGCTCTATTGCGCATGCGCAGGTGTGCGGCCTGAGCAGTGTTTACCTGTGATGATTGATGTGGGTACCGATAACGTACCTTTGCGGGAGGATCCATTTTATTTAGGTACGCCGAATCCTCGTGTGCGCGGCGAGGCCTATTTGGCGTTGCTGGATGAATTTGTGCAGGCTGTGCAGGATGCTTATCCAAAAGCACTGATTCAATTCGAAGATTTTCTCACGCCGAATGCCTACCTGTTGTTGCACCGCTACCGGCGCGAAGTATTGTGTTTTAACGACGATATTCAGGGCACAGCGGCGGTGGCGCTGGCGGGAATTTACGGCGCCTGCACGCTGGCAAATTTAGCCTTTAGCCAGTTGCGTATTATGTTTTTAGGGGCGGGCTCTGCTGCCACCGGCATTGCCGATTTATTGGTGCAAGCACTCATGGAGCAGGGGTTAACGCTTGATGAGGCGCGCGGCCGACTCTGGTTTGTGGATGTGGACGGGCTGGTGGTGAGCAGCCGATCTTATCTTGCCGAGCACAATCGCCCCTATGCGCAGAATGTTCCCGCTATGGATTTTATTACGGCTATTGATGAAATTCGCCCGCAGGTATTAATCGGTGCAACAGGTGCCGCCAATGCATTTACGCCCGAGGTAATCGGCCGCATGGCTCAATACAATGTGCGGCCGATTATTTTTGCCCTGTCTAATCCGACTGCAAATGCGGAATGCACGGCGAGCCAAGCCTACGAGTGGAGTCAGGGCCGAGCCATTTTTGCCAGCGGCAGCCCATTTCCGCCGGTGACTTATTTGGGACAATATTTCCGGCCCGCCCAGGGTAATAATGCTTATATATTTCCCGGCGTGGGCCTAGGCGCTATGTTGGTTGAGGCGCGTTTGGTCAGTGACGAAATGTTTTTACAGGCGGCGCGGGTTTTAGCCGCCTGTCTATCGCCGACGGATTTAGCGGAGGGCGCGTTGTATCCGCCCCTGTGCAGAATTCGCGAGGTTTCCTTGGCAATTGCCTGTGCGGTGGCCGATGTAGCGTATCAAGAAGGTGTTGCGCGCCTGCCTCATCCGGGGGATTTAAAAACATTTATTGCAGAGCGTATGTACGATCCCAATTATGAGGCGTTGACTTAGCCCACCTGGCAAATCTTTAAATTAGGGTTTGTCAGCGATAAATATAGCGCGGCGCGGCGCGGGATAACCCTCAATGGTGAGGTTGTGATCTTCAGGATGTAAAAAATTTTGCAGAGAATTAAAGCTCATCCAATCAGTTGTGCGTTGTTCGTCGCAGGTTGTTTGATTGACATCGACACAGCGCGCGTTTTTAAAGCCAATTTTAGCGAGCCAATTTAACAGTGTGGGCACGCTAGGAATAAACCATACATTGCCCATTTGTGCATAGCGGTCACTGGGCACTAATAATTGGCCATGCTCAGGGGGAATAATAAGGGTTTCTAAAATTAATTCCCCGCCGGGGCGCAATACGTCGCGCAATTCGCGCAGGTGATCCATGGGCGAGCGGCGGTGGTAAAACACGCCCATCGAAAAACAGCTGTCAAAAGCCTGCAGGTTAGGCGGCAGGCTATCCAGTGTGACCGGCACAACATCTACAGGTGCCTGCGGCCAGTATTTTTTCAGCATATAAAACTGCACTACAAAACGCGGGGACGGATCTATACCGATTACTTCACTGGCCCCTGCGCCATACATGCGCCATGCGTGATAACCGCTACCGCAGCCTACGTCTAAAACCCGGCGGCCGGTTAAATCGCTGATATGCGGTAAAACGCGGTGCCATTTCCAATCCGAGCGCCATTCTGTATTGATGGGAATGCCAAATACATTAAATGGCCCTTTGCGCCACGGCATTAAATTTTTTAATTGCGCGAGGAGCGTTTCCTGTTCTGCAGGTTGAATTTCATTGCCGCGACCTATTTCGACGGCATTTAATGCGTGACGATACTGAGTGGTTACTTCTGGCAGCGCGGCAAACGCGCTCAGCCAGCGATTTAAATCGGGATGGCGTTTGACATCCAAGCCCTGGGCAATTTGCTCCGGCAGAACTTGCGCCCAGGGAGCTAGGGGGCCATCACTCATACGGGTGATTAATTCGCTGTAGTCAATCATGGCGTACTTCTGAATGGTTAGGTTTTATCGCCAAATTTAATCTGTACTTGCCGGCACGTGAGTCGTTTAACACGCCGCTGCACTAGGCCTTATTTAAAGGCCAACATGGAGGCGAAATTAAAACATTGAAACCACAAATCCGTGCTCCGAAATCCCGCTTCGGTTAGGCGTTGTTTGTGGGTGGTATAGGTTTCGGGAATTAATACATGTTCAAGCGCTGTGCGTTTTTGTGCAATTTCTAAATCCGAATAGCCATTGGCGCGCTTAAAATTGTGGTGCAGTTGTGTCATTAATGCTTGGTGTTCCGCATCGTCAAAGGCGAGTTTTTCCGACAGGATTAATACCCCGCCGGGAATTAAACCCTGGGCAATACGCTGCAAAATACCCAGCCGTTCGGCAACGGGAATAAATTGCAGCGTGAAATTCAGCACCACCACTGAGGCGTTGGTAATGGGCACGTCTTGAAGATTCGCCCGCTGCAGTGTGACCGGCACTTCGCCAGCGTCGGCGGCAATTACCTGGCGGGCTTTTTCTATCATGGCGGAGGAATTGTCCACTGCCACAATCTGCGTGCCGCTGGTATTAATGCGGTGGCGCATGGCCAGGGTGGCGGCGCCCAGTGAGCATCCTAGGTCGTAACAATAGGTATTGGGGCGGGCATAACCTTCGGCAATTTGGCCGATCATGCGCAAAATGGTGGCGTAGCCGGGCACTGAACGGTTGATCATATCGGGGAACACAGCCACCACCGCTTCATCGAAGCAAAAATCACCCAACTGGGCGAGGGGGTTGGCAAATAGGGTGTCGGTTTGGCTGTGCATGGCGGGCCTGCTGGCTGGGCGGGCGGCAATCATACTCTGACGGGGTCCTGCATCAAAGGTCAGCTACACTTAGGGCGAAGGCATACTCAATCTGTGGGTGCTGGTGCGCACGGCGGTATGGCGCACAGCGGGCAGAGGGCCGACTAGGAGGTTTATGGGTGATTTTGATTACGGCAGCATGCGCTGCCTGGTGGTAGATGATTTCGGCAACTTCCGCACTACGCTTGCGGCTATGCTGACCAAAATGGGTTGGCTACATATAGATCAAGCCAGCAACGTGACGGGTTTAATCGCCGCCTGTGAAAAACGTCAATACGATTTAATTCTCTCTGATTACGACTTAGGCCCAGGCCGCAACGGCCAGCGCGGGCTTGAGGAGTTGCGACATCGCAAGCTCATCGGCAAGCGCACCTTGTTTGTTCTGGTCTCGGGCAATGCCAGCAAAGAAGCCGTATTGGCCACCTACGATAACGACCCCGACGATTACCTGGCCAAACCCGTAACGGCTAAGGTGTTGCAGCAGCGGCTCGACCGCTTATTTGCCCAGCGCCAGGCGCTATTGCCGGTCTATAAAGCGTTGGATAACGGTGACACCGCGCGCGCCGTATTTCTGCTGACGGAAATGTCCATCGCCAACAATCGCCACTCCATCGCTGCGCAAAAAGCCCTGGGGCGCCTGTTCATCGAGCAGGGCGAGTTGGATAAAGCCGAGCGGGTATTTTCGTTGGCGCTGCAGACGCGGCCACTGGACTGGGCCCGATTGGGCCTTGCCCGTGTGAAGTCCCTGCGTGGTGACCGCTCTATTGCCAGCGAATGGATGGAGCAAATTATTTCCGACAGCCCGCTGTTTTTACCCGCCTATGATGCTCTGGCTGATACCTGCGCCGACGCCGGGCAGCGCCAAGTTGAGCAGGCGACCGTGCAAAAAGCGGTGAATATTTCTCCCATGTCGATCCTGCGGCAAAAGCGTTTAGCTGAGGTGGCCGAAGCCAATGGCGACTGGTTGACCGCACTGCGGGCCTGGCGCAGGGCCATTAAACTGGGGGAAGAATCGATTCATGGTGAGGCCCGCGACGGAATTAAATTCGCCCGTGCCGTGGCGGGTGCTTTGCAATACGGCACCACCATTGAGCCTGCTGTCACCCAGGACGCGATGCAGATGCTCAGCTCTGTAAAAGATCGCTTCACGCTTTTGCTGGCTGAACAGTTACATGCGGATTTATTACAGGTGCGCTTGGCGGCATTGGATGGGCGCCTGGAAGCCGCTCGCGCGCAGATCGACGAAATTGAGCGGGTGCTGGCCCTTGAGAATATTCATAACATCGATATGGATATTGAGCGGGCCTACATTCGCCTGGCGATGGGCAAGAGTGATGAGGCTCAGGCGCTGATTGATCTGCTGCTGCAGTTTTATGCCTACGATCAAGAGGCCTTGGAAAAGCTCGATAAATTGCTCAGTGAGCCGGTGAGTGAATCCAACCGCAGTCTAGTAGCTCAGATCAACCGGGATGGCATCGAGCTGTACAATCAAGCGCAATACGACTTGGCGCTGGACGCCTTTGCTAAGGCGCAGGTTATGTTTCCCAAGCATTTAGGTATTCAGCTCAACATCCTGCAGTGTTTGGTGGGTAAATTGCGTTTGGAGCCGTTGGCTGAGGAGCAGTCGAGCATGTTGCACAACCTATTGGCCCAGCTCACTCAAGTGGTTACGCCGGAGCATCAGCAGTTTGAGCGTTTCACGCGCTTACAGCAGATGGCGTTGAAGGAGTAGAATGACGGCCCTGGCGCCTGTGGCGCCAGGGTGTTTTTGCCTCATGACAGGCTACAACAACAATAATTAATGGCTCAAACGACACAGCCTGCGCTATCACCTAGGGTGTTCACCCATAGGCACCGGCTCGTTCGCTTAAGGATGTATTCATGACTCTACCGACTGAAAAAGTGGATTTTTCATTGGTGCTCGCCGCCAGCGTGCACGATATGAAAAACTCCATCGGCATGTTAATCGGCTCCCTTGAACAGGTGATTGATGAATTGCCTCCGGTCAACGATATCCAGGCTCAGCACTTTAATACCCTGCAGTACGAGGCCTCGCGGATTAACGGCGAGCTGGTGCAATTGCTCACTATTTACCGTATGCAGAATGATTTGTTGCCGTTCCGGCAGGATCAACACTATGTATTGGATGTATTAGAAGACCAGATCGCCCGCAACCACGTGCTCATTGAGAACCGCCATATAGCATTGAGCCTGAATTGCCCGGACAACTTCACCTGGGTATTTGACGCGGATTTAGTCGGCAGCGTAGTGCAGAACATTATCGTCAACTGCTGCCGTTACACCCGTAGCCGTTTATTGGTGGCGGCGCAAAAGCAGGACGATATGCTGTGTATCACCATCGCCGATGATGGCGCAGGTTACCCAGAGGCCATGTTGGAATCGCCTGCCAATCAGGTAAAAGATGGCGATGTCACCGCCGGCACTACCCACTTGGGGCTTTATTTCGCAGAACAGATCGCCGCTTTGCACAGCCAGTTTAATCGCCGGGGTTTTATTCGGTTACACAATGGCGAGCCCTACGGCGGCGGGGTGTTTAAAATATATTTGCCATAAAAGGTTGACACCCTTCGCCTGATCCGTAAAATGCGCGGCTCTTAACGAGGGTGGTTAGCTCAGCTGGGAGAGCGGCAGCCTTACAAGCTGTAGGTCACAGGTTCGATCCCTGTACCACCCACCATTAATACGAGCCATGGCTCTTGATGGCGTTAAGCCACTACCGAGGACCGGTAGTTCAGTTGGTTAGAATGCCGGCCTGTCACGCCGGAGGTCGCGGGTTCGAGCCCCGTCCGGTCCGCCACTTTTTAAAAGCCCTGCACTGCAGGGCTTTTTTTTGCCAGTACGTATTGTGCTCTTGGTTGCAATGAGTGGTTCTTGAGGGGCTTTAGCGCAATTTGGGCCGCTCACTCACTCAGGTTTGTGTCTTCGCCCGCGCCCCCGCATATCACTGCAGAAAATGTTGTCATTAGCCCCTGCAATTTGTGTCCTATGCTTATTTAGATCAACAGAGGATAGCGAGCCTGGTTAGAGACCTGTGTAGGTTCTAACTCCGCCTGTGCTATTGACGTGTGTGTTTCTAGGGGGGTGGTATGGCGGTTAAAGGGGTAGAGGCCTGGGTGAGAAAGTTAGCCCTGCAGTCCATGCCGGTTGGTGGCGAGGTGGTGGCAGAGCTTAATAAACTGACTGGCTCGGACGACGCCACCCTGCAGCAAATGGGTGAAGTCATACTGCGCGACCCCAATCTTACCTCCCACGTGTTACGAGCCGCCAACAGCGTGGTACACAACCAGGGCCGCGCGCCTATTAATACCGTAAGCCGTGCGATTGCCCTTTTGGGGGTGAAAGGTATGCGCGCAATTTCAATCTCAGTGTTATTCATCGACTCGCTGCTGGCCAAAGGCCCCAAAACCCATTTACTGCAGCTGATGGCCAAGGGTTTTCACGCTGCGAACCAAGCTAAGAACCTGGTGATGCGCTTTGATGAGCAGGCCGGGGAAGAGGTGTTTGTGGCGGCGCTGCTGCATCATGTGGGTGAAATGGCCTTTTGGTCCTGCGAAAAGTTGACTCAGGAGCGCCAACAATTGCTACACCAGGAGGCCGCCAAGCGCGAGCAGTTTGCCAAGGCTTATTTGGGGACGGGTTTTAAAGATATTTCTCTGGGCTTAGCTAAACACTGGAAACTCGGTTCAACCCTTGTTGAATCATTAGAACCGGGCGCCCATGAGTCCCTCTCACGCAAAGTGCAGATTATTTTATTGGCCGAGCGCATCAGTGAGGCGGCACCAGGGGGGTGGGAGAGCCCGCCGATGCAAGCGATTGTGCGCGAGATCGCCGAGATGACCCAGGTAGATGAGCAGGTGGCCTTGACATGGGTTTTAGATGGCGCTGAACAGGCCGCCGAAATTGCGCTGAAATATGGCGCTCACCAACTCTGCCCGCTCATCCCAGGGCGCGATCATCGTTTGGTGGCGCCCAGCGCAATGGCGGTGGGCCGCGTACTGCAGGCCGATCCACAGGTGCAGCTCAATATATTGCGCGAGCTGGGTGCAGCCAGCGCGGAAGCTTTGGATGTGAACACCATTTTTAAAATGGTGATTGAAGGTATGCACCGCGGCATAGGCTTTGAGCGTGTGGTCCTGGCGTTTATTCAGCACCACCGGGTCTCCGCTAAGTTTGTGTTGGGGCAGGGCACTGAGGAGTGGAAACAAAGCTTTAACTTTGACGCCAGCCCATTTTGCGACAACTTGTTTACACAGGCGATTCGCGCGGGTGGGGCCTTGTGGTTTAAGGGCGATGAATTAAAACGCTTGTGTGCTACTCCAGATTCCCAGCCGATTGTTGATTGCCTGGGGGAGCCTGAGTGCTTGGTATTCGCGCTGGATGTGAACGGCCGCAAGCCTGCGGTGTTTTATGCTGACCGGGGTAGCTTTGGCGGCGCGATTACACAGGATCATTTTGAGAGTTTTCGGCATTTTGCCCTGCAGGCGCAGACCAACTTGTGCCGAGTTTCCGCGCCTAAGGCGCGGCCGGTTAGTGCTGCCAGATAATCAGTTGTTTACCGGGTTTCATATCCTGCTTGGGTTTTAAGTTGTTCCACTGAGCGATTTGATCCATAGAGACCTTGTAGCGTTTACTCAAAGTCCAGAGGGATTCACCTTTTTTCAGTTCGTGGGTAATTTTTCCACCTTGCTCCGGTGCTGCTTTAGCAGGCTTAGTGGCGGATGCTACCTGCATAATCGGTTCGTTTTTCGGCGCCAACTGGCTCTTGTCCGACATGCTGTTAAGAGTATTGGCGAAGGTTTGCGCTGAAGAGGCCGGTACTAGAAGACTTTTGCTGATCAGTGGGTCAGTTGCGGCGCGGGTGAGGGCCGGGTTGAGGGCCTGTAAGTCTTTCACATCCACGCCCGTAACATTTGCCGCCGCCGACAGGCTTATGGCTGAACCCACGTTCACCTTGGCGAAATAAGGACGGTTGGGGATGGGGTGCAGATCAACTTTGTATTTACTTGGCGTCGTGATGATCTCCCGAATCGCCATAATCTTAGGAAGGTAGGTTTTGGTGTGGGCGGGTAAGGGCAAGGACCAAAAATCTGTGGGTAAACCTTTGGCCTTGTTGCGGGCTAAGGCATTGGTGACGTTTAGTTCGCCACAGTTATAAGCCGCCAGGGCGAGGTACCAATCGCCGTTAAATTTGCCACCCAAGCGTTGTAGGTAATCCAGGGCCGCGTCGGTGCTGGCGACCACATCGTGGCGGCCATCGTAGGCGGCGCTGCGCTTAAGGCCCAACACTTTGCCCGTACCATCCATCATCTGCCAAAGCCCAGCGGCGCCGCCCGGTGAGCGTGCTTTAGGGTCGTAGGCACTTTCAATCACCGGAATTAGCGCAATTTCCATTGGCATTTTGCGCTTTTCTAACTCATCAACCACGTAAAACATGAACCGGCTGCCCCGTTGACTCACCCCGTTCATGAAGGAGGGATAGCGGCCGTAGAAGGCAAGGTCGGTTTGCAGTTTATTGGCGGGTAAAGGATTTAGGCTGAAGCCTTTGCGCATACGACCCCAAAGGTCAGCACTGGGATTGGCGGTATCTGAATTACCCGCGAGGGTTACAAGGGGGTCGCTGCTGGAGGTTGGATTGTGTTGCGGTATGAGTGTTTGCGGGGAGCTGGTTTGCGGAGTCGGCGCCTGGGCTATGGGCCCCGGCTTTTTCGTCTGAAAAGTACAGGCCGAAAGAAATACTACTGAAGTCAGTAAATAGTGGCGAATATGTAACATAACTGCAAAGCCTACGTTGGGCGACCTTAAAGGCCAATCAGAGCGGGAGGTCTGTTGCAGGCAAAAACATGGCCTGCCGCGTCGCACTCATCTCCTATGTTCCAAAAGAGGTAATTCCACAGCAACATCCCGTTCGGCTGCGCATCATGGCGGTGCTCAGCACCGCGCGAGACCCTAAAGGAAGGATCTCAAGCAAAAATGTGGTCGATTTTTGACCGCACTTTACTTTGTGTCTGAACCGATTCTAACCAAGGTTTGTAGTATCCGCCACAGAGGGTGGGGATGTTTTTGTGAATTAAAACACATTTTTCCAGGCCCGAAGGGCAGAAAAAACGTCGCTATCACAATTAATGGATGATCTTGACGCCAGCTCGGCCGCTTTTTGAACAGTTCTGTGATCGCAGCGCAAAAACGGATTGCGCATGAGTTCATCGGCCAATTGCACGGGAAGGCTTGGCTGGTGCGGGCCTATTTGCGGCAGGCGTTCAGCGAAGCTCAGTATATGGGGGTTATCCGGTTCCACCCTGTGCGCGAAACGCCAGTTAGCGGCGGTGTATTCGTGGCTGGGGTAAATCCAGGTATCGCTGGGCAGTTGTTTGATCCAGCTGAGGGACGCGAATAACTGCTCCGATGAATAAAACGCTCGGCCGCAGCCAAAGCTAAAGAGCGTATCGCCACTTAATAGGTGGCCGGGTGCGCCAGGTAAATAAAAGCCTATGTGTTCAGCCGTGTGCCCTGGCAGTGCCACCACCTGCCAGGTCTGCTCGGCCATATAGAGGGAATCGCCTGCTGAGAGCCGTTGATGAATACAGTGGGCAATCGCAGGCGGCATGCCATGGGGCCCCAGTAAGGGTAATTCATACTGTCTCATCAGCCCTTCAACTCCAGCCCAATGGTCTTGATGGGCGTGGGTGAGCAAAATGGCTTTAGGCTTCAGCCTGTGGCTGTGGCAAAATTGCGCCACGGGCCCGGCTTCACCTGGGTCTATAATCCAAGCGTCCCGGTGGTGCTCCAAAATCCAGACATAATTGTCGGCAAGTATGGGCACGGGGTGAAGGGCAAAATCCGCCGTCAACATGCTGTGAGAGGTTCTGTATGATTGGGTCCTGGCTTCAACGCTGGCGGAATCGCCATCGCCTCGCACCTTTGAGCTCGACACAGGCTAGCCTGGAGGATTGGTACACCAGCGCGGTCGGCACAATGTTGCTCGAGGAGGAGCTTAAAACACTCGAGCCTATGCTGAGTAATTTATTTGGCTACCATCTGCTGCAGCTGAGCATTAACCCTTCCGCTGCCTTGTATGACGGCGCGCGCATCTTGCATTGTATTAACGCGGCGTCCTCTGCCAAGCCGCAGGCGGGTGTGGCACTGCACTGTGAATATGACCAATTGCCCCTTGAAGATGAGAGCGTGGACGTGACGGTTCTGCACCACGCATTAGAGTTTTCTCCCAACCCCCATCAGGTGCTCAAAGAGGCCTGCCGCGTTACCATCCCGCGCGGGCACATTATTATCATAGGTTTCAACCCTTTTAGTTTGCATGGTTTGGTGAAACCCTTTGCGCGAATTTTCTCGGCGGCTCCCATTTGGCGCTACAAAACGCTGGGGTCGTCCCGCGTGGCCGATTGGCTTACTTTTTTGGAGTGCTCATTGATTAAACAGGCCACGAGTTTTGTGAATTGGCCGGTAAATCAATCCGCTTATCTTGCTAAAACCCAACGCTTGGCGCGTGCGCTGAGTAAATTGCCTCTACCGGTGGGCAATTTTTATTGTTTGGTGGCCCGCAAAGACCTGATGTGTATGACGCCGTTGCGGCCTCATTGGCAGATGTCGTTTGGCGGCTTGAGCAAACCTGCGGTGGCCGCGCGGGCGGCGGCGCGTTTGAGCTTGGTGAAAAAAATCTCTAATAGCGGCGGCAATGAATAGCCGATTTTTTTCCTTCTTCTATATATAGGTACGGTTTGAAACAGATAGAAATATTTACCGATGGCGCCTGCAAGGGAAATCCAGGCCCCGGCGGCTGGGGTGCACTTTTGCGTTATCAAGGCACTGAGAAATCCCTCAAGGGTGCTGAGGCCAACACCACTAACAACCGCATGGAATTAATGGCAGCTATCTGTGCCTTGCAAGCGGTGCGTGAACCCTGCGAAATTACCCTCACCACCGACTCCCAATACGTGCGCAAAGGCGTGACTGAATGGATGGCCGGTTGGAAGCGCAACGGTTGGCGCACGGCCGATAAAAAACCGGTGAAAAACCAAGATTTATGGCAGGCCCTGGACGCGGCGGCCGCCATTCATAAAATGCATTGGCGCTGGGTCAAAGGCCACGCGGGCCACCGCGAAAACGAAATGGCCGATCAATTAGCGAATCAAGCGATTACCGAGTTGCTGTCATGAGCCGTCAAATTATTCTCGATACTGAAACCACCGGCCTTGAGCCCCAGCAGGGGCACCGTATTATCGAAATTGGCTGTGTGGAATTAATAAACCGCAAACTCACTGGCCGCCATTTTCACCACTATATCAACCCGCAGCGGGATATAGACGAAGGCGCGCAGGCGGTGCACGGCATCAGCGCGGAATTTCTCGCCGATAAACCGCTGTTTGCGCAGTTGGCGGAGGCGTTTTTTGAGTTTGTGAAGGGCGCGGAATTAATTATTCACAATGCGCCGTTTGATGTGGGATTTATCAATCACGAATTTAATTTATTGGATAAGGGTTTTGGTAAATTAGAAGATCACTGCACGATTATTGATACGCTTGCCATGGCGCGGCACCGGCATCCAGGGCAGAAAAATAATTTGGATGCCCTGTGTAGGCGCTACGAAATTGATAATTCCCACCGTGAATTGCACGGCGCTTTGCTCGACGCGGAGATTCTCGCCGACGTGTATCTAGCCATGACCGGCGGGCAGATTACGCTGTCTTTAGGCGGTGAAGGTCAAAATGCCGATGGCTCCTATGCGGAAAAAATTATCCGCGTGCAGCGATCTAAGCCTGGTGTTGTGATTAAAGCCAGTGCTGAAGAATTAGCTGAGCACGAGAAAAAACTTGCGCAAATTGATAAGGCCTCTGGCGGTAATTGCCTGTGGTTGAAGCCGGAATTTAGCCATTATTAAATGGTTTTAAGCGATTGTTAGCTGGTGTTTTTGACCTGGTGCTCATTCACCCTGCACCGCGTTTTTTTATATGAGGCATTCTTTTGTTAGCTGTTAAAACTTCTGTCTGGCTGTTGAGCCTATGTTTAATTTTGCCTGGCTGCGGACATCAAACTGGGCGCGCTGCGGGGCCTGCGGCTGGCCAACACGAGCCTGTGATTAGCGAGGGTCTCAGCCGGGCAAAACAAAGTGAAATTTCCCCCAGCGATGCGGTGCAGCGTTTAATAGATGGTAATAACCGTTTTTTAACCGGCAAACAATTCAGGCGCGATTTACTCGCGCAGGCGCAATCGCGCGGGGTATCCGGCCAGTTCCCGTTCGCCAGTATTGTCAGCTGCGCCGATTCACGCGCTGATCCGGCGTTGTTATTTGACCAAGGCTTGGCCGATATTTTTGTGGCGCGATTGGAGGGCAATGTAGTGAATGCCGATGTGCTCGGTAGCCTTGAATATGCCGCAAAAATATCCGGCTCCAAAGCCATAGTGGTGCTGGGGCACAATCATTGTGGGGCGGTAAAAAGCGCCTGTGATGGGATAAAACTCGGCAACTTCACACAATTAATTAGCCGCATGAGCCCAGCGGTTAAGGCCACGCCCAGTGTTGGCGGCAGCGATCGCTCCTCAAAAAATTACGAATTTGTTGATGCGGTAGCGGTAAAAAATGTTGAGCTGAGCCTTAAAGCGATTCGCTCCGGCAGCCCAGTGTTAAAAGAGTTAGAAAATAAAGGCCAGCTTAAAATTGTCGGCGCCATGCTGGATATTGAAACCGGCAAGGTCACCTTTATGGGCGAGCCGATTGGGCCTGGGGTTAAAACCAAGATTAAGACCAGCAAGGCGGCCGCTTTGCCGCCGGTTGATGAAATGGGCAATTAAAAAACTATGATGGCTAAGCCCTCAACTCTGCCAGCAGCGCGCGTTGGCCGCTGTTAAACTGCGCGCCCTTTTTCCAGGCCAGGCCTATGCCCATTCGTTTTGCCCAGCAATTTTTAGCCAGTTCCTTAGGTAAGTTTTTAATCGTCGGTGGGCTTGCCACAGCGGCGCAGTTTGCCGCGTTGTTTGTCTTGGTGGAGCTGAATCTGTGCCGGGAGCTGGTGGCTTCGGGGATTGGTTATGGCATAGGCGCCGTGGTGAATTACCTGCTCAATTATTACATCACCTTTAACAGTACCCAGAACCACCTGGCCACGCTGCCTAAATTCCTCGCCGTAGTGGCCTTTGGTTTGAGTGTGAATACGCTGGTGTTTTATCTGGCCAACCTGATGTTGCCTTGGTACGGTCTCAGCCAATGTGTGGCCACTGGCGCTTCTTTGGTGGCTAATTACCTGCTGCACCGCTTCTGGATTTACCGCAAAGGCTAAGCCTGCCTTTTGCACACTGACTCTTTAAGCCGCCTTCAAGTACAATGGCGCCTTTTTCTTTTTTTGTTGAGCGAGATTCCAACCCTATGCTGATTTTGCCCGGTGCCCCCGCCTTGTCTGCGTTTCGCAGCCACAAACTTCTGCAAACTCTGCAAGCCCTCGACCATGGCGTGACCGGCATCTATGCCGAATATGTGCACCTGGCCGACACCCAAGGCCCCTTAAGCCCTAGCGAAACAGAAATCCTCGTGCAGCTGTTGCGCTATGGTCCCTCGGTAAAAGCCCAGATGGGGGTGGGGCAATTGTTTTTGGTGGTGCCGCGGCCCGGCACTATTTCACCCTGGTCGTCCAAGGCCACCGATATTGCCCACAATGCCGGGCTCAATAGGGTTGCCCGTATCGAGCGGGGCATCGCCTACCATGTGCAGGGCGATTTTGACCTCAACAAGGTGCTGCCTGCGCTGCACGACCGCATGACCGAGAGCGTGTTTGGCAGCCTAGATGAAGCGGCGGCGCTGTTTGCCAAACAGGAACCGCGCGAGTTATCCATTGTGGACGTGCTCGGCGGCGGCCGCATCGCACTGGAAGTGGCCAATACCCAATTAGGCCTGGCCCTGGCCGAAGACGAAATCGATTATTTGGTGGCCAGTTTCACTCAGCTGGGCCGCAACCCCACAGACGTTGAGCTGATGATGTTCGCTCAGGCCAACTCCGAGCACTGCCGCCACAAAATTTTTAATGCCAGCTGGACGCTCGACGGCGTTGAGCAACCGCACTCGCTCTTTAAGATGATCAAACACACCTATGAGCGCGGCGGTGAGGATGTGCTGTCGGCCTATGCCGATAACGCCTCGGTGATCGCAGGCCCCAGTGCCGGGCGTTTTTACCCCGACCCAAAAACCCGCGAATACGGCTACCACCAAGAGCCGATTCATATTTTGATGAAGGTGGAAACCCACAACCACCCCACCGCCATAGCGCCTTTCTCAGGCGCGGGTACGGGTGCGGGCGGTGAGATTCGCGATGAAGGCGCGGTGGGTAAGGGCTCTAAACCCAAGGCCGGTATGACGGGGTTTACCGTATCGAACTTACAAATCCCCGGTTTTATCCAGCCCTGGGAGCAGAACTACGGCAAGCCTGAGCGCATTGTGTCGCCGCTGACCATCATGCTGGAAGGCCCCTTGGGCGGTGCGGCGTTTAACAATGAGTTTGGCCGCCCCAACTTGACGGGTTATTTCCGCACCTTTGAAGAGACCTTCGACGGTGAGCGGCGCGGCTACCATAAACCCATCATGATTGCCGGTGGTTACGGCAACATCAAAGAGGAACACATAGAACAGACGCCTTTTAGCCCCGGCACCAAGCTGATTGTACTGGGGGGACCTGCCATGTTGATTGGCCTCGGCGGTGGTGCGGCCTCTTCCATGACCTCAGGCACCTCGTCGGAAGATTTGGATTTCGCCTCGGTACAGCGACAAAACCCAGAAATGGAGCGCCGCTGCCAGGAGGTGATCGACCAGTGTTGGCAGATGGGCAGCAACAACCCCATTGCCTTTATCCACGATGTGGGGGCAGGCGGGCTCTCCAACGCTTTCCCTGAATTGGCTAAAGACGGCGGCTGCGGCGGCCGTTTTGAGCTGCGCGATGTGCCCAACGACGAGCCGGGCATGTCGCCGGTGGAAATCTGGTGTAACGAATCCCAAGAGCGTTATGTGATGGCGGTAACGCCTGAGCGTTTGGCGCAATTCAAAGCCATCTGCGACCGCGAGCGCTGCCCCTATGCCGTGGTGGGCGAGGCCTTGAGTGAGCAGGTGCTGCAGGTGAATGACTGCCACTTCGACAGCAAGCCGGTGGATCTGCCCATGGCTGTATTGTTCGGCAAGCCGCCGAAAATGCACCGCGAAGCCGAGCGCCATCTGCCGGTGACTAAACCCTTTAACCCGGCGGGCATTAAGCTTGCCGATGCCGTCAGCCGCGTGCTCAGCCACCCAAGCGTCGCCAGCAAACAGTTTCTGATCACCATTGGTGATCGCTCGGTCACCGGCCAAGTGGTGCGCGACCAGATGGTAGGCCCCTGGCAGGTGCCGGTGGCCGATTGCGCCGTCACCACCAGCAGCTTCGACAGCTTTTGCGGCGAGGCTATGAGCATGGGCGAGCGCACGCCGCTGGCACTTATCGACGCCCCGGCCTCCGGCCGCATGGCGGTGGGTGAGGCGATTACCAATATAGCCGCCGCCCGCATCGGCAAGTTGTCGGATGTGAAACTCTCCGCCAACTGGATGTGCGCCGCAGGCCATCGCGGCGAGGATGAAAAACTCTACCGAACGGTGGAAGCCATCGGCATGGAGCTGTGCCCGGCCCTGGGCATCACTATTCCGGTCGGCAAAGACTCCATGTCCATGCGCACCGCCTGGCAGGAGCGCGGTAAAAACAAAGCCGTCACGGCGCCCATGTCGCTCATCATCAGCGCCTTCGCCCCCGTATTGGATGTGCGCCAAACCCTCACGCCAGAGCTAAAACCTCAGCTGGATTCGGCCCTGCTCTTTATTGATCTCGGTGCGGGCAGTCGGCGCTTGGGCGGTTCTATCCTGGCGCAAACCTTTAATCAGATGGGCGATGACAGCCCGGATGTGGACGATGCCGACCGCCTAGTGGGATTTTTCAACGCCATGCAGGAGAACCTGCAGGCGGGCCGTCTCCTGGCCTATCACGATCGCAGCGACGGCGGCCTGTTAACGACATTAGCTGAGATGGCCTTCGCTGGCCGCTGCGGCTTAAACATCGATTTCACCCAGCTGCCCAACGCCGAGCCTTTGGCGCTCTTGTTCAACGAGGAGTTGGGCGCGGTGATTCAAGTGGCCCAGGAGCACCTCGCTGCGGTGGAGGCGAGTTTTGCCGCCGCCGGTGTGCACCATGTGTACAACATCGGTAGCGCCCAGGTGGATCAAACCATCACCCTCGGCAAGGATGGCGAAGTCTGGCTTAAGGCCAGCCGAGCCCAGTGGCAAACCCTTTGGGCGGAAACCAGCTATCGCATGCAGGCCCTGCGCGATAACGCCGATTGCGCTCTCCAGGAGCATCAGCGCATCGGCCAGGACGACCCAGGCTTAAGCGCCAAACTGGTTTACAACCCGGCCGATGATATAGCTGCGTCCTACATCAACAGCGGTGTGCGGCCCAAAGTGGCGATCCTGCGTGAGCAGGGCGTGAATTCTCAGCTGGAAATGGCCGCCGCCTTTGAGCGCGCAGGTTTCACGGCGGTGGATGTACACATGAGCGATATCCTCAGCGGGCGCGTTAACCTGCAGGGCTTTAAGGGCCTGGCCGGTTGCGGTGGCTTCTCCTACGGGGATGTGCTCGGCGCCGGAGAAGGCTGGGCCAAGTCGATTTTGTTTAACAGCCGCGCCCGCGAAGAATTTGAAACCTTCTTCCACCGCAATGACACCTTCGCCCTGGGGGTGTGCAACGGCTGCCAGATGATGTCGAACTTAAAATCGCTAATTCCAGGCGCCGGCCACTGGCCGCGTTTTGTGCGCAACCATTCCGAGCAATTTGAAGCCAGGGTGGCACTGGTTAAAGTTGAGCAGACGCCCTCGGTGTTATTCGCTGGCATGGCAGGCTCCCACCTGCCGGTGGCGGTATCCCATGGCGAGGGGCGGGCAGAGTTTGCCGATGCTCAGGCCTTTAAAAAATGTAACGACTCAGGCCTCGTGGCCCTGCGGTTTGTCGATCACCAGATCAATACCACCGAGGTGTACCCCTATAACCCCAATGGTTCACCAGCGGGTATCACCAGTCTTACCAGCACCGATGGTCGCGTGACTATTTTGATGCCGCACCCGGAGCGCGTATTCCGCACCGTCACCAACTCCTGGCAGCCAGCCGGTTGGCAGGAAGACGGCGGTTGGTTGCGCCTGTTTAGAAATGCCCGTGTGTTTGTGAAATAAACCTCTAAACCTGCCCACCCAAGGCGACTGGCCCCTGCGGTTGAGTCGCGCCTTGGGTGGGTTCTTATCTCAATTACGCTCCCCTCAGTCCCACCACCTATATACCAGCCCGTTGTACAGCCATAACGGGATATATCCTCTATAACAATAAGCTCGCCGCCTATTGCTGTGCGCGTTAGGAATTTTCCCATTTAGGGTCAATACTTGAGGCAATCGCCGCGCATCGCGGGCATTTTCAACGCGTTCCTCTGTGAACAAAGGATATTACCTATGCTTCGGCTCACACCCCTCAACCACTTCTGTGCCGCTTTTACCCTCAGCCTCACAAGCCTTGCGCTCGCGGCTGAGCCGCTGCCTTACCAAAACCCGACTCTGGCGGTAGATAGCCGGGTGGCGGACCTGGTGGGGCGCATGACGTTGGATGAAAAAATTGCCCAGCTGCAAACTCGCTGGTGGGAGATGATTCCGCTGCTGGATGCCAACGGCCAGTTGTCTGCCGAGCAGGCACAGAAAATCATGCCCTTTGGCATAGGTGAGTTGGCTCGCCCAGGGCAGAACAAAAATAACTACGCACCGAATAAAACCCCACAGCAAACCGCGCAATACACCAACGCCATCCAGCGCTGGTTAAAAGAACACACCCGCTTAGGCATTCCGGCAATTTTTCATGAAGAAGCCCTGCACGGCCATTCGGGCCTCTACGCCACCAGTTTCCCGCAGGCCATAGCCCTGGCGAGCAGTTGGCAGCCGCCTTTAATGGAGCAGATTTACACCCATGTGGCGCAAGAAGTGCGCTGTCGCGGCTCCCAGCGGGTGCTGGCACCGGTGCTGGATGTGGCGCGGGACCCGCGCTGGGGGCGCATTGAGGAGACCCTTGGGGAAGATCCTTACCTGGCCGCCAGCATGGGGGTGGCCACGGTGAAGGGGTTCCAGGGGCAGGGCACAAGCCCGGATGCCCAGCACGTGCTCACCACGCTTAAACATCTGGCTGGCCACGGTGAGCCGAGCGGCGGGTTAAACACGGCGCCAGCCAACATAGGCGAGCGCCTGTTGCGTGAAGTGTTTTTATTCCCCTTCGAGGCGGTAATTAAAACTGCGCACCCCGGCAGCGTGATGGCCTCTTACAACGAGATAGACGGCGTGCCCTCCCACGCCAATCAAAAATTATTAAAAACCATTCTGCGCCAAGAATGGGGTTTTGACGGCATAGTGGTGAGCGATTATTTCGCCATCCCTGAACTTGCCAGCCGCCACCATTTAGCCGCCGACCCTATGGGCGCTGCAATAAAAGCCTTTAACGCAGGCGTGGCGATTGAAACCCCCTCCGGCAACACCTATGCGCTGCTAAAACAAGCGCTAGAGTCGGGCAGAATCACCCAGGCGAGTTTAGATCAAGCGGTGGCGGGGGTTTTAAAACCCAAATTTGCCTTAGGCCTGTTTGAAAACCCCTATGTGGATGAGAAAAAAGCCGATGCCTGTGTGGGCTCTGAGGCGGCCCGCAAGGTGGCGCTGACGGCGGCTGAGCAATCCATTGTGTTGTTAAAAAACGACCACAACACCTTGCCGCTGAACAAAAAGGCCATCACATCCATCGCCGTGATCGGCCCGCATATCAATGAAACTCTGCTCGGCGGCTACAGCGACGTTCCCCGCCGCACCACCACCATTTTGCAGGGCATCAAAAATTTCGTTGGCCCAAAGGTGACGGTTAATAGTGCCCTGGGGGTGAAAATTACTGAGGACAACTGGCAGCCCGGCAGCGACTCGCTTGCCGCCCAGAGCTTGTCAAAGGAGCGCTGGAATACTGATGTGATTACACCCGCCGACCCGGAAAAAAACCGCGCCCTGATTAAAGAGGCGGTTGCGCTGGCGTCGCGCAGTGATGTGAGCGTAGTGGTAGTGGGCGATAACGAAGGCACCTCACGGGAAGCCTGGGGCGAGGAGCATCTGGGGGATCGCACCGACATCACCCTGTTTGGCCAGCAGCAAGAGTTAGTCGATGCACTGGTGGCGCTGGGCAAACCCCTGGTGGTGGTGTTAAACAATGGCCGCCCACTGGCCATAGAAAAAATCCAGCAGAGCGCTCCGGCGATTATCGAGGCCTGGTACCTCGGCCAGGAGACCGGCACGGCGCTGGCGCGGGTGTTATTTGGCGAGGTAAACCCCGGCGGTAAATTACCCCTTAGCATTGCCCGTTCGGTTGGGCAGTTGCCCGTGTATTACAACTACAAACCCACCGCCAAGCGCGGCTACGCCTTCACCGATACCTCGCCTCTCTACCCCTTTGGTTTTGGTTTGAGTTACACCCAATTCGCCTACAGCGATTTCACCTTCGAGCAGGATCAGCTTAAGCCCCAGGATACCCTCAAAGCGAAAATCAAAATCACCAATACCGGCCCGGTGGATGGCGATGAAGTGGTGCAGCTCTACCTTAGCGATCAAGTGGCGAGCCTGACCCGCCCAGTAAAAGAACTCAAAGCCTTTAAACGTATTCATCTAAAAGCCAAACAAAGCCGCTGGCTGGAATTTAGCGTGCCGGTGGCGCAGCTGGGGTTTTATAGCGAGCAGATGGTGTACCAAGTGGAGCCAGGCAAAATGACCATCCAAATTGGCAGCTCGTCGGCGGATATACGCCAGCAAAAAGAGCTGCTGATCCAAGGCGATGGGCCTGTTGCTGTCACTAAGCAGTTTTTCTCCAGCGTGCGGGAGTTATGAACACTGAAAGGTAAAACACAATTGGGCTTGCTAGGGAGCTAGGTTGTTAATGTAAGGATTTTGCCTGTTTTGCCCGTCCATTCTTCCCCTCACCCCAACCCTCTCCCAAAGGGAGAGGGGACAGTCAGAGCTAACCCTGGAGGCCTTGGTTTTTAGCCCCCTCTCCCTCAGGGAGAGGGTTGGGGTGAGGGTAAAAACGGCGCGGGAAATGGCGCAAAATCCTTAACTCAATGACATTGCCCGAGGGGGAGGGAGCTAACAACAAAGTCTCCAGGGGCAGTGCACACTGTCCCGGCTCCGTTCGGGACGACTGCACGGATGCAGGAGGTAGAGTCACGCCAGGAGCGGTTACCGAGAGGGCTAGGGTGAGGGCGCTGCATTTAATTTGATAACAACGCCATCTTGCATGGTGCCCTAGTAATCACATGGTTTTAGCTTGGCCCTAGGCGTATTCCTCTGGGCCAAAGGCTTCCCAACTAAATAATTTGCTGCCTGGGCAATCAGCCCATAAAACGCCCGCAGCGAATTTACTGTGCGTGGAAGCTAAACTGGCGGCTTGGTTGCTAAACGGTCACAGCAGGCGCGAAGGCAAAGGAGGTAGAATGCGCCCCCTATTCAACAGCCTGGGGAATGCCGCATGCGCTCCCTCAGGCCAGGTAACTAATTGGAGATACCCCATGCCTCGCCGCCCAATTGCACTGCTGATGCTGCTCTTTACTTCCGTTGCTTGGGCGGGGGCTGAGCAAATGGGGGCCACCAGCGCCGCGCCCTTTGGTGCCAAATCGGCTGAAGCCCTGCCACCCATTCCGGCAAGCCTCGCGGGCCATTGGTTTAATACCGAGAACAACGCTACGGTGGGTTTAGTGATTCAGGCCGATAAAAGCTGTGAGCTGTACACCGAGCGCCTCACCAGCCCCCGTTCAAGCCGAGGCTGTAAGGTTGAATACTACCGCGACAATACCTTTTTAATTTATCTAAAAGGCACCGATGGCCAGTGTGGTTCGGCCGCCGATTTTGAATTCCGCTACTTAAAATCAGCGGATGCGTCCCTTGAGCGGCTGGATTTAGATACCGGCGGCGAGGCGCATTTTTTACTGGCCAGGCGCTTGGAGTCGCCAGCTACCAGCCCTGTGGACAATAAAACGAACAAATAAGGGGATTTGGCACGCCTGTTGCCCGTATCTTGTGCAAATTTGCAACGAACCCAGCTATAATCGCGGCCTTTTCGCTCCGCTACACACTGTGCCGGGGCGCCATCTTTTTTAATTTAATCCATTTTTAACGAGGACTAATCCATGGCTGTTGAGCGTACCCTGAGCATTATTAAACCCGATGCCGTTGCGAAAAATGTTATAGGTCAAATTTACAGCCGCTTTGAATCTGCGGGCCTGCGCATAGTTGCCGCTAAAATGCTCACCCTGTCCGAAGCTCAAGCCAAAGGCTTTTATGCTGAACACGCCGAGCGCTCCTTCTTCGGTCACCTGGTCAGCTTTATGACCTCTGGCCCCGTTGTTATTCAAGTGCTCGAAGGCGACAACGCCGTCGCTAAAAACCGCGACCTGATGGGCGCGACCAACCCTAAAGAAGCCGCCCCAGGCACCATCCGCGCTGATTTTGCTGATTCCATCGATGCCAACGCGGTACACGGTTCTGATTCAACAACCTCGGCCGCGCGCGAGATTGCGTTTTTCTTCGCCTCCAGCGACATCTCTGCGTAAGCGCGCAGTTTTTATTAAGTTTTCTCGTTTTATTCGGTTGCAGGTGCCGCCATGCAAGACCTAAGTATCCCCCGCGTCAATTTACTTGGGCTGACCCAGCCGAAGCTGGAAGCGTTTTTTGAATCCTTAGGCGAAAAACGCTTTCGCGCCACCCAGTTATTGAAGTGGGTGCATCAGTTGGGGGTGCTGGACTTTCACGCCATGACCAACATGAGCAAGGTGCTGCGGGAAAAACTCAGTCAGATAGCGGAACTGCGCTTGCCTGAAGTGGCACAGCAACTGGATTCCGCCGATGGCACGCGCAAATTTCTTATTCGAGTGGATGGCGGCAGCGCTATTGAAACCGTGTTTATTCCCGAAGGTGAGCGCGGCACCCTGTGTGTCTCCTCGCAGATCGGCTGCTCCTTGGATTGCAGCTTTTGTGCAACCGGCAAACAGGGGTTTAACCGGGATTTAACCGCGGCCGAAATCATCGGCCAGGTGTGGCTGGCGGCGCAATCGTTCGGCCAGCTGCGGGAAAACGGCCCCCGCCGTATTACCAATGTCGTGTTGATGGGCATGGGGGAGCCACTGCTGAATTTTGATAACGTCGTGGATGCCATCCACCTGATGATGCACGACAACTGTTATGGCATTTCCAAGCGCCGAGTGACGCTCAGCACCTCAGGTGTGGTGCCGGCCTTGGATCGCTTAGGTGAGTTTACCGATTGTTGTTTGGCTATTTCCCTGCACGCCCCCAACGACGCCCTGCGCGATCAATTGGTGCCGCTGAATAAAAAATACCCCATTGCGATGTTGCTGGATTCGGCCAAGCGCTATATCCAAGGCTTGCCCGATACCCACCGCAAAATTACCATTGAATACACCCTGATTGATCAGCTCAATGACCGGCCTGAGCACGCCCATGAGCTGGCCAAATTGCTGCGTGATGTGCCGGTAAAAATCAACCTCATCCCGTTTAATCCCTTTGGGCTGGTGGATTACAAACGGGTCAGTAACAACGCACTCAAACGCTTTCAAACCATCCTGATTGAGGCCGGGTTTACCACTACAATTCGCACTACCCGCGGCGAGGATATAGATGCAGCCTGCGGGCAATTGGCCGGGCAGGTGAATGATCGCACCCGTCGCAGTGAGCGTTATTTGGGGCAGGTGGAGGCGGTACGTCTGGTCGGCGGGCTCTGAACACCCGGCTTGGGTGTAGTCTTGGGTCAAATTAGCTAAATCGTCAGTTGAGGAGATAGTGAACAATGCGGTATCCCTTTGTACCTTTGCTTGTAATAGCTTCAGCGGTAGTGGTTGGCGGCTGCGTCAGCGAGACTAAAGAGGGGCGGCGCAACACGACCCAGGCCGTTGAAACGCGTTTAGAGCTGGGCAACCGGTACTTGGCAGACGGCAATCGTGAATTGGCTCGTCGTCAGTTTATCGATGTGCTGAAAATGGATTCCGGCGCCGCTGAGGCTTATTTGGGTATCGCTCGGGTACATGAAGCCAACGTGGAGTACCCAGAAGCTGAGACCAATTTCAAGAAAGCGTTAAGTAACGCCAACAAGGAGTCGCGTTCCACCGTCGAAATGGCTTATGGTGAGTTTCTCTGGAAACGCAAGCGCTACAAGGACGCTGCCAAACACTTTGAGTCCGCGGGTGGCAATTATGATTTCAGCGGCCGCTCCCAAGGCTTGTATTGGCACGGCCGCTGCCTGGCGGAGCTCGGCAATCTTGAGAAGGCCCAGGGCGCCTTTCAGCATGCGATCAATGTGAGGCCGGAATTTGGCGAGCCCTATATGGAGCTAGCTGATTTAGCCTTTCGTCAGCGCGATTACATCAACGCTGAGCAGTACTACGAACAGTTCACGAAATTTGCAAAACAAAATCCCCGTAGCCTATGGTTGGGCATTCGCCTGCACCGTGTGCTTGGCCACGACGATAAGGTCGCAAGCTATGCACTGGTGTTAAAAAACCTCTATGGGTCCTCCGATGAGTACCTGGAATATCAACGTTTAATTGGGCAGTAGCCATCTGATGTGTTATGTCTGAAGTATCTTCTGAGGTAATTGAAAGTCTAAAACTGCGCCCAGGTGAGGGGTTAAAGCGTTTGCGCGAAGCGGCGGGCTTAAGTCTTTTGGACGTGGCCGAAGCTACGCGCATTACCCGCTCCCGCATCGAAGCCCTTGAGCGCGACGATTACGCCAGTGCCGGGCAGTCGCCTGCCCATGTCATCGGCTATATGCGTGCCTACTCGCGACTTTTGGGTATTAGTGCTGATCCCTGGCTGGGCGTGCTCGAGCGCAAACTGCGCCAAGAGGTTGAAGACGAGCAAAAACAAGTCTTGCCTGAGCCTGTGTTGGTGGATTCCCACCGGCACTACCGCGTTTTACCCTGGGTCGCGTTTTTGGTGGCCGGGGTGATCGTCTGGTTGGTGGGAAGTGATTTTTATACGGGGGCATCCCCCGTTGCCCAGAAGATTGAGGCGCCCGAATTGGTGCGCCTGAACGAGATGGCTGCTAAAGATGCCCTCGCTAAAGACATAGTGACGCCCCAGGCAGCTGAGGAAAAAGTCGTCGATATTCAACCCCTGCCCAAAACCATGCCGGTGTTGGATCCGACCAGTCCCGCCAACAGCGTTCCTACTCAGGTTATTAACGTCGGCACCCCCGGTGCAGGTGATGCACTGGTGGTGGCCGCCAGCGACGACTGCTGGATTGAAGTGCAGGATCGCTCGGGCAAGCAAGTATTTGCGCAGTTGTTGCGAACCGGGGATAATCTGCGCCTTTTTGGCGTGGCCCCCTTTAGCATCAAGCTGGGTAACGCCCCCGCGGTGAATCTTTGGGTGAACTCGCGGGAAATTCCCGTCCAGCCTGAGAACTCCCGCCGTACCCTACGATTAGTGGCAGGCCCTTAATAGCTTCAAGTTAGTGTCGATTATGCAGTGTGAGTCCCCCATTAAACGCCGAGTGTCCCGTCAGATTATGGTGGGCAATGTGCCTGTGGGGGGCGGGGCGCCCATTAGCATCCAGAGCATGACCAACACCCCCACCACGGACGTGGCCGCCACTGTATCGCAGATTCGCCGCATTCAAGAGGCGGGCGCCGACATAGTGCGGGTTTCGGTGCCTTCCATGGACGCCGCCGAAGCCTTCGGTGCAATTCGCCAACAGGTAAGTATCCCCCTGGTGGCCGACATCCATTTTGACCATAAAATTGCCCTGCGGGTGGCTGACCTTGGCGTGGATTGCCTGCGCATCAACCCTGGCAACATAGGCAAAGAAGACCGCGTGCGGGCCGTGATTGAAAAGGCCCGCGATCTGAATATCCCCATCCGCATTGGTGTAAATGCAGGCTCGCTGGAAAAAGAACTGCAGCGTAAATACGGCGAGCCCACGCCTGAGGCCCTGGTGGAATCCGCCTTGCGCCATGTGGCTTATCTGGATAAATACGATTTCCAGAATTTTAAAGTCTCGGTAAAAGCCTCCGATGTGTTTATGGCGGTGGCGGCCTATCGTCAATTGGCCAAAGAAATTGAGCAGCCTCTACACCTGGGTATCACCGAAGCCGGTGGGCTTAGATCGGGCACCGTTAAATCGGCGGTGGGCCTCGGCATATTGTTGATGGAAGGCATAGGCGATACGGTGCGTATTTCCCTCGCCGCTGACCCGGTGGAAGAGGTTAAAGTTGGTTGGGATCTATTAAAAAGCCTGAAACTGCGCGCCAAGGGTATTAACTTCATCGCCTGCCCGAGCTGCTCGCGGCAGAATTTTGATGTGATTAAAACCCTGAATGAACTCGAAGCACGTCTGGAGGACGTCAAGGTCTCCATGGATGTGGCCATTATCGGCTGTATAGTCAATGGCCCAGGCGAGGCCAAAGAAGCCGATATTGGGCTTACCGGTGGTACGCCAAAAAACCTGTTGTATGTGGATGGTGAGCCCAACACCAAGCTGGAAAACACTCAGTTGGTAGATGACCTTGAGCGTATTATTCGCGCCAAAGCACAAAGCAAGCTCGACGCCGAGCACAACCTCATCGCCAAAGCCTAAGCACGAGATTCCCTGTGACTAAAATCCAAGCCCTACGCGGCATGAACGATCTATTGCCCAGCGATTCAGCGCTCTGGCAATACCTTGAAGCCAGCGTGGCCGATGTACTGAGCCGTTATGGCTACCGGGAAATTCGTTTCCCGATTGTGGAATCCACTGATTTATTTAAGCGCGCCATTGGTGAAGTCACCGATGTGGTGGAAAAGGAGATGTACACCTTTAACGACCGCAACGACGAGAGCATCACCCTGCGCCCGGAAGGCACCGCTGGTTGCGTGCGCGCCTGTGAAGAAAACGGCCTGCTCTATAACCAAACCCAGCGCCTGTGGTACCAGGGGCCTATGTTCCGCTACGAAAAACCGCAGAAAGGTCGCTTGCGGCAGTTTCATCAGATTGGTATCGAAGCCTTCGGTATGGCGGGTCCCGATATAGATGCGGAGATTCTCCTGCTGACGGCGCGGCTGTGGCGGGATTTGGGTGTTTTAGCGCATGTCCGTTTAGAAATTAACAACCTAGGCACACCCCAAGCGCGGGCCGAATATCGCAATGCCTTGGTGGCCTTTCTAACCCCCTTAGCCGATCAGCTCGATGCCGATTCTCAGCGCCGTTTGACCACCAATCCGCTGCGCATTTTGGATTCCAAACACCCAGGCACCCGTGCGCTTTTAGTGGATGCCCCCCAGCTTACTGACTATTTACCCGAGGCAAACCGCCAGCATTTTGCTCAGTTGCAAGCCATCTTGCGCCATGCCGGCCTGGCTTTTACGGTTAATCCCTACCTAGTGCGCGGGCTCGATTATTACTCGGATACAGTGTTTGAATGGGTGACAGAGGATTTGGGTGCGCAGGGTACTGTATGCGCCGGTGGGCGCTACGATGGCCTGGTGGCCCAGTTGGGCGGCCGCCCAACACCTGCCGTGGGCTGTGCCATGGGGGTGGAGCGCTTGGTGCTGTTGTTACAGACGCTCAATCAAGTACCCGAGGGCATCAGTGATGACACAGATGCTGTGTTGATTGTGTTGGGGGATTTCATGCCCGCAGCCTTGGCGCTGGCTGAGACCCTGCGCGATGAGATGCCTCTGCTGCGCCTAACCCTGCTCGCAGGTGGCGGCAGCCTTAAGAATCAACTTAAGCGCGCGGACAAATCCTCCGCTCAAGTGGCGCTGATTTTGGGTGAAGCGGAATTTAATCGCCAACAGCTAGTCGTTAAACACCTGCGCCAGGAGCGCCCACAAGCAGAAGTCGCCTTTACCGAGGCGGCGGCCTTGATTGAGCAATGGCTCACCGAATAACCGCCGCTAACTCATTTATTAACCATAACGACAATAGGAGTGCATTGTGTCTGCACATCTCTCAGAAGAAGAACAAATAGAAGCGTTTAAACGCTGGTGGCAGCGCTATGGTACTACCACAGTTGCATCGGTGGCCCTGGCCTCTGCGATGTATTTGGGTTGGAATTTATATCAACAGCACCGCGCGGACGTCGCCGCAGAGGCGTCTAAGCAGTACGACAAACTCGCTGAGCTGATCAAAACCCAAGACAATAAAGCGCTCAGTGCCGAGCAAAAAAACCAGGCGCGAAGCCTAGCTGACGCGCTTGTTAAAGATCAAAAGGGCAGCCTTTATTCTGATCTGGCCTCCCTGGCGCTGGCTAAGCTGGCGGTTGAGGATAAGGATCTGGCCACCGCCAGCACCGCGCTGCGCCGAGTGGTGGAAACCAGCGCCGACGCGCCCACCGTTGACATAGCGCGCTTGCGCTTGGCGAAAGTCCTGGCGGCGAATAAAAAAGTGGACGAGGCTCTGGGCTTATTGGGTGCGGCGGTAAATGCTGAATTCGAAGCCAGTTACGCCGAAGCCAAGGGCGATATCCTGGTGCAAGAGAACCGTTTAGCGGAGGCCTATAGCGCCTATCAGGCGGCTATGACCTCGGTGAGCAAACAGCCGGGCGGCCAGGAAAGCGCCATGCGTCGCAGCATTTTGCAGTTCAAACTGGAGAATGCCCGTGAGCCAGGTACCGGTACTAACCCACTGGCCGAGACGCCAGCCAATCCTCACGCGACACCCGCAACTGATGCTGCGCCTACCCCCGAGGCTAAGCAATGATAAAAATGTGTAAAGCGGCGCTGCTGGTTATGGCATTTAGCCTGACAGCCTGCAGCAAGGTGGATGAAAACCTCAAACCGGTTGATCTGGTTAAGTTTGATGCTAGCGTGACCCTCAAAAAGCGCTGGAGCCAGTCTATAGGTGCCGGTCATGAGCGTTTCTACAACCGCTTTCGAGTGGCCGTGCAGGGCGATCACCTGTTTGCCGCCGACGATAAGGGCGGCGTGTTTGCACTCAACGCTAGCAACGGCAAAACCCTCTGGAAAACCCAGCTGGATACCGCTATTGGCGGTGCCGTGGGGGCTTCCTCCAGTAGTGTATTGGTGGGCACCCTCAAGGGTGAGGTGATCGCGCTGGATGCCAGCAACGGTAAAGAGCGCTGGCGCGCCAAAGTGAGTAGCTCCTTGGTTACGCCGCCTCAAGGCACTGATGCCACGGTGATTGCGCTCACCAATGACAACCGTCTATTTGCCTTTGACGCCACCACGGGCCAACAACGCTGGACCTATGATCACTCCATGCCGGTGCTCACCTACCGCACCCAAGCAACCCCGGTGATTGTGGACGACCAGGTATTTGTCGGTTTTGATAATGGCCAATTACTGAGTTTTGCACTCGCCGATGGCCAGTTACGCTGGTCCACACGGGTAGCCCAGCCCAAGGGCCGCACCGAGTTAAACCGCATGGTGGATATCGACAGCACGCCGATTGTGGATGGGCCGTTCGTCTATGCAGGTTCCGCCAATGGCCGTTTGGTTGCCATCAACCGCACTACGGGCCGCATCAGCTGGGGGCAGAATCTTTCGACCCTATTTGATATAGCCAAAAGTGGCGACACATTGTTTGCCAGCGGTGACGACAGTCACGTATTGGCTTACAACGCCGCCTCCGGCGAACCCGCCTGGGAAAACAAACAGTTACACCGCCGCAACATCTCCGCGCCTGGCGTATTGGGCGACTATGTGGCAGTGATTGACGATGAGGATTACCTGCACCTGCTCAGCCAAAAAGACGGCAGCCTGGCCGGTCGGATGAAACCCTCCGGCAGCAGCTTTCGCGCCCCTATGTTGACCCTGGGCGATAGCCTGTTGATCTTCGGTGACGATGGCACCTTATCGGCGTACAGTTTGCAGCCTATAAAAAAGTAAGCTGCTTTAAATACCTTTTTGCCTACCCCGCTTAAGCGGGGTTTTGCAGTTAAAGGGGGTGAGATTGTGCGTGCACACCACCCCTCATTTTTACGTAACACCTTAAGTGACTCTAATGATTCCTGTAATAGCCATTGTCGGCCGCCCTAATGTGGGCAAATCCACTTTATTTAACCGCCTTACCCGCAGCAAAGATGCCCTAGTGGCCGATTACGCGGGGCTCACACGGGATCGCAAATACGGCGAGGCTGTGTTTCAGGAACGGCGCGTGATGCTGGTGGATACCGGCGGTTTAACCGGCCAGGAGGAGGGCATAGACGCGGCCATGGCTGAGCAGTCGCTGCTCGCGGTACAAGAGGCCGACGCTGTATTGTTTATGTTGGATTGCCGCGATGGCCTAACCCCGGTGGATGAGCAGATCGCCGCCAAGCTGCGCCAATACAATAAAAAGATTTTTGTAGTGGCCAACAAAATTGACGGCCTCAGCCACGATGTGGTCACCGCACCGTTTTACGAATTGGGCCTCGGCGAAGTATTTGGTGTGGCCGCCTCCCACGGGCGCGGCACCAATAACTTACTAGAGACTGTGTTCAGTCAGTTGCCGCCAAGCGAAGAGGCCCTGCCCGAAGAAGAACAGGCGCGCGGTATTAAAATCGCCGTGGTCGGCAGGCCCAATGTGGGTAAATCCACTCTGGTCAACCGCATGTTGGGCGAGGATCGGGTGGTGGTCTTTGATATGCCCGGCACCACGCGCGACAGTATTTATATTAATTTCGAGCGCCAGGGCAAGCCCTATACCCTGATAGATACCGCCGGTATTCGCCGCCGCAAAAATATTAATTTAATGGTGGAAAAATTCTCCATTATTAAAACCCTGCAAGCGATTGATGATGCCAATGTGGTGGTATTGCTGTTGGACGCCGCCGAAGGGCTGGTGGATCAAGACATGCATTTGATGGGGCAGGTGATCGAGTCGGGCCGCGCACTGGTTGTAGCTTTAAATAAGTGGGACGGCTTGGATGACGACCATAAATCCTACGTAAAAACTGAGCTGGAGCGGCGCCTGCGGTTTGTTGAATTTGCCGATATGCATTTTATCTCCGCTCTGCATGGCACGGGTGTGGGCAACTTGTATCTGTCGATTGAGCGCTCGTACCAAGCCGCAACCGAAAAATTCTCCACTAACTTTTTAACCCGCGTGCTGGAGCGCGCCGTTACCGAACACCAACCGCCCCTGGTGCATGGCCGCCGTATAAAACTGAGGTTTGCTCATACCGGCGGCCACAACCCGCCGATTATTGTTATTCACGGTAATCAAACCGAAGAAATTCCCAACCATTACGTGCGTTATTTGGAAAAATATTTCCGCACCGCGTTGGACTTACACGGCACGCCTATTCGCTTTGAATTCAAAACCAGCGACAACCCCTATGCGGGCAAGCGCAATAAATTAACCAAGCGGCAAATTGAGAAAAAACGCCGTTTGATGAAACACACGCGCGGTAAAAAATAACGCCTAATCTAACCGGGGCGCTGGTTATGTTGCTGCAATTGCTGCCTTTTTTACCCTATTTAGCTCTGGCTGGGGTTGCCGCAGGTCTGTTGGCTGGTTTATTTGGCATAGGCGGCGGCGCCGTTTTAGTGCCTGTTTTATTAACCATGCTGACCAGCCTGCAGGTGCCCACCAGCGACGCCATGGCTATGGCGCTTGCCACCTCGCTGGCCTGCATAGTGCCCACCGCCGTCTCCTCCAGTTACAGCCATTTTAAAAAACAGCATGTGCAGGGCATTATTCTCAAGCGCTGGTGGCTGGGCATTTTAATGGGCACGCTGCTGGGCGCGCAGGTGATTAATTATTGGCGCAGCCCCTATTTGATGCTGTATTTCTCGCTGTTTTTAGTGTTTGTCGCTATCAATCAGGTGCGCCCTAAAATAGCCGTTACGCGCGCGCTACCTGCTAAACCTTGGCATTATCTCGCGTCATTTGTGCAGGGGTTTTTATCCGTCTTGGCGGGTGTCGGCGGCGGCACCATAGCGGTGCCCATTTTATTGGCCATGGGTTTATCCATTCACCAGGCTATAGGCACCAGTGCAGCACTGGGTTTGTTTATTTCATTATTTACCAGTGCCACCATGCTCATCACCAGCCATGCGCCAGTGTCAGCACCATTGGGCAGTGTGGGGTTAATTTTTTTGCCGGCATTATTTGTGGTGACACCCATCAGCAGTTTAATGGCGCCGCTGGGGGTAAAACTCAATAAGCGTTTGCCGGAGGTCTGGTTGGTGCGTTTATTTGCAGTGTTTTTGCTGCTGGTGGCGGGGCGTATGGGGTATTTAGCGTTGGCGAATTAGGTTTGGAGGCTTTAAATATTGGCTTATCAACTCTGGGGTGCCCAGCCTGAGTATTTAGTTTAGCCCGCGTCTCCGCCAATGTGTTTTAACAGCCTATTAAGAGCTTCTGGCGTGATGAGTAAATTCAAACATCATAGGTACTTTTCTAAAGATAAAGATATTCAAAGCTACTTATTTCCAAATTTGTGCTTTAGCTGTAGGAAGTGCTTTAAAAAACCTAAAGCGGAGAAAGCACGGATTTGCCCTGAATGTGGTGGGCCAATGGTTGAGGTTAATAGAAAGTTTTCGGCGCCCAAGACAACGGACAATTACCAATGGGAAAAGGTGCAATTTCTTGTGGAGAATGGCTTTATATTTCAGTCTATTTTCGACTTGAGAAAAGATGCAGGTCGTTACAGCGTATCCTATCCAAAAACTCTAAAAGAGGCGCAAGAATTTGTTGTTAAATATAAAGATCAGTCAGTAAAGAATAGACTTTGAAAAAAGTGATCAAGTATGAGGGTTTTTCAGAGGCGAATGTCACCTTACACTTCTCTTTGGGGTTGGCGCTTCCCTGCGCTCAATGTCTAATGGTTATGAATTTAACCTTTCACCGACTTTAAAAAGTTTTCCAGGTTAATCTGGTCGGCGACAAACTTGCGAATACCGTCGCTGAGTTTTTCCGTCGCCATTTGATCTTCGTTCATATTAAAACGAAATTGTGCTTCGCTCTCCACCACTTTAGCGCCGCCGGTTTTGACTTTGCCAGGCTCTAAGGCGCGGTTTAGGGTGCCGGTATCGGCTTCTAAGGCGGCTAATAATTCAGGGCTGATGGTTAAGCGGTCGCAACCGGCGAGGGCTTCAATTTCACCAATGTTGCGAAAGCTCGCGCCCATCACAACGGTTTTATAGCCGTGTTCTTTGTAGTAGTTGTAAATACTGGTTACAGAAATTACACCTGGGTCTTCGGCTGCGGTGTAGTCTTTTTTCGCAGTATTTGCTTTGTACCAATCTAAAATACGGCCTACAAAAGGTGAAATTAAAAAGGCGCCCGCGTCGGCACAGGCAGCGGCTTGGGCAAAACTAAACAGCAGGGTTAAATTGCAATTAATGCCGTCTTTTTCCAAGCTGCGCGCAGCGCGAATGCCTTCCCAGGTGGAGGCGAGTTTAATTAAAACGCGCTCTTTATTAATGCCTTGTGCGGCGTATAAATCAATTAATTTATGCGCTTTGGCAATGCTTGCTTCGGTGTCGAATGACAAACGCGCATCCACTTCAGTGGATACACGGCCGGGTACAATTTTTAAAATTTCACAGCCGATGGCCACGCCAATTTTATCGGCGGCATCGCCAATGGACGCGCTGCTGGCTAGAGTTTGTTTGACTAGATCCTGATATTGCGGCATTTGCGCGGCTTTAAATAGCAGCGATGGATTGGTGGTGGCGTCTAGTGGTTGGTAGCGAGCGATGGCTTCTATATCGCCTGTATCGGCCACTACGTCGGAAAACTGTTTTAATTGCACAAGTTTGTTGGTCATAGAACCCCCTTAAAAATGGTCGTTGATTATGGGTGTTGCGACGGTGAGTGGCAACCGTCCGCCGTTATTTGTTGGGTGAAGGCGAGCGCCTCATGCAGTGTTGTTAAATTGGCGGCGGGTTTATTTGCCTGCTCGCTTAAATAACGGCGAAATTGCCGCCCGCCGGGTTGTGCGCTAAATAACCCGAGCAAATGCCGGGTAATCCCATGTAAGCGGCCGCCAGAGGCCAAATGCGCCTCAATGTAGGGTGCGAGCCGAGTAATAATTTCCTCGCGACTCGCCACGGGCGCTGGGTCGTTAAATAACACCTGATCCACCTGGGCGAGTATATAGGGATTGTAGTACGCCTCACGGCCGAGCATGACGCCGTCGAGTTGTTCCAGATGAGTGGCGCATTGCTCTAAAGAGGTAATTCCGCCGTTGACTACAAAGGTGAGCGTTGGGAAGGCCCGCTTCAAATTAATTACCCGCTCGTATTGCAGGGGCGGAATTTCGCGGTTTTCTTTTGGGCTTAAGCCATTTAACCAAGCTTTGCGGGCGTGCACTATAAAAACCTGGCAACCGGCCTGGGCATTAAGCTGCACGAAGCGGTGCAGGTGCTCGTCGGAATCTAAATCGTCTATACCCAGCCGGTGTTTAAGGGTGATGGGAATTGAAGTGGCGTTGACCATGGCGTGTATGGCCTCGGCCACCTGCTCAGGCTCAGCCATTAAACAGGCACCAATGCGGCCTTCTTGCACCCGATCCGACGGGCAGCCGCAATTGAGATTGACCTCGCTAAATCCAGCATCTTCCGCCATGCGTGCGCACAGGCTTAAGTCGGCGGGACTATTACCGCCCAGTTGTAATGCCAGAGGTAATTCCGCCGGGTGATAGTGCAAAAAACGCCCTCGGTTGCCGTGGATCAGCGCGCCAGTGGTGACCATTTCTGTATAGAGGCGTGCATGACGGCTCATGGTGCGCCAAAAATAACGGGTGTGTGCATCGCTCCATTCCATCATGGGAGCGGTGCAAAAACGCCAGGGATTAAAGGGGGAAATTGTCTGTGGCACAAAGAGTATCTAACGCAGCAGGGGGCGTTATTTTGCCAGACTCTTAAGCAGAAGGCAGTCGCTAAATAAAAAGTCGCACCGCCAGGCCCATTCTTAGGGATTTTTTTAGGGGCAGACTGTTTGGATTTAATAATTACACTGCTATAAACCCCAGTGTAATTTTTTCCGAATAGAAATCGCCCGTAGGGGCGCCTCTTGTGGGCGCCCAAACCTCTTCACATGCTGATATTTTTTGGCGAACCAAATTGGGCGACCACAAGGGTCGCCCCGACAACTCCCCTTAACTTAGATTAACCCGACTCTAAAACCCGCCAGGTTAATAGCCCAGCCGGCAGAATAATTAGCGCGATTAATTGGCTAAGTCCGCCACTATGGCTTGCACTACGGCGCAGTGATTAATTAAATCCTGCTGGTTTTTCCATTCGCTGACGTAATTTAAACCGTGCGGCCAAAAATGCGTGCCGTCGGATTTTAATTGGTCTGTGGCAACGCCGGAAATTTCGCGCACTTTTGCTGTTGCCCTGGGGCCGTTGTAAATACCATTGCTGACGAGGGTTTTAAATTTGTCTGCGCCCACGCCAAATACATGGGCAATTTCGTGCATGGCAGTTACGTGGTGCATTGAGGCGCGCGAACCAAACCGAATGCTGCCATTGGTGCTGCCATCCGCCGTTGCTACGCTGGGGTTGTAACTGATGTTTAATTGGCGGGATAAATTGGTGTAACAATTATAATTTTTCACTGCTAAATCCATGGCAGCAGTAATTAAATTATAGGCCTCTTGTTGGTCTGCTGTTGGATTGGTGGCGCGGGCGAGGGTATAGGTAACTTTGCCAGAGCCGGTGCAGCCATCGGCAGGTTTTGGCGGTGTGTATTGTTTTATTAGGCGAATATTATCAATCTGTACCGTGACATTTTGTTCTTGGTTGCGCCAGGCCGGTTGAATAACCCATAGGTGATTAACCTTGGCCAAATTCAATCCGCTGGCGACTAAATCCGCGATGGGGTAGGTGTGGGTTTGCCAGTCGAAGGAGGTGTTGCCTTTATTAATCGTTAATTCTGCACTCACGCAGGGTAATGTGCATTCGCTTTTAAAAATAAACGGCGCTGCATTATTGGGTTGTTCGTGGTAGGTAAGGCGCATATCAAAACTAATGGCGCCGTCTTTATAGGCCTGTAAATCGGCGCTGGTGCCGGGCATGGCTAAACCAAACCAGCCATTGGCATTAATGCTGTGGTTGGGGTCATTGGCGTTCCAGCGAATCTCCATCACGCGGCCGTGTTTGTTATCGCCAGTATCTACCGATTGCCATTGCACATGGCGGCTAGTATCGCTGCCCTGGTAATTAAAAACTTCGCCCGTAGTAGGTGCGGATTCGTAGGCGAGGAAGGGGCCAAAACCGGGGCTAATACATTCGCCGAAAATTATGCCCTCAGAATTGCTGCAGGGCTCGACGCGTACATTGACTGTGTCGCTAAAGTTTTGCCCATTAATTTGGGCGGATAATTCAAAACTTAAATCCGTAGTTTGCCGCACATCCGGGGCGATAAAACCAGTGGCGGGTTTAGGATCTAGGTTAACCGTGGGGCCAGTTAATTGCCGCCATTTAAGTGTGCTGTTTTGCAGATTGCCACTGTTTAACCGCACCCACTCACCATTAAATACTTGCTGATCTTTACCGGCGTCAACAGGATTTATGGCAATGCCTGAGCTTGAGGAAGAGCTGCTGGAAGATGAGCTACTGGACGATGACGAACTGCTGCTTCGCCCTGAAGAGCTTGAACTACTCGATGAACTGCTGCTGGAAGATGAACTGCCGGTTCCATCAGGGCCGCTGCAGGCGACAAGGGCGAATAAACAGGTGAAAACAATGCAGCGGGGTAGGAATGTAAGTGCGGGCATGGCAGGCTCGAAGTTGGCGGGTATTAAAGGGTTAAAAAATAATGTGCGGCAGGAGGGGCTTCTGGAACCTTAAGTGCCTGGTGCTGCGGGCTACACATAATCAAGTGAAAACCGGTTAAACCCTGCAGTGTGTTGAGTGGTGTTTGCGCCGGGTTTAAAAGAGTTTTTAAGCTGCGATCCTTTGGCTTTATTAGCATGGCAACACACTATTCATCCGGTTATTTGCAGGGAGCTAGGTTGCAAAAAATTAGTTCGCAAAAAATAAGGGGCGATCTAAAGTGCTGCGCGCTGAATAAGTCCAATAAACAGGCGCCAGCCTAACACCCGCTCATGCCGAAGAAAGTGATGGAATTGGAATTTACTGAGGCGCGATTAAATAGCGATGGGCTTTTTTTGAGTCAATTGATGGGCAATGGCGCAGCCCTGGCAGGCGTTGGGAATAGCGCCTGCCTTGAGTGCGTTGCGCATAGACACGCGCGCCTTGGCCGCTGAGTTGGGCTGAGAAAAATGCCCTAGTGCATACTGGGGATTTTTACTAAAGCAGCAGCTCATCACGCGGCCTTGCACGTCAACATAAGCGCCCAACGCCAGCCAAGGGCAGCTATCGGCGGGGGCGTTTTGGCGCATTCGGGCGTAGAAGCTGCCCTGCAGGCGGTAATCCAACAGGGCGCGTTTAACCTGTGCATCGCTGGCAATTAACTGAGTTAAGGCCTGCTGATCCTGTGGCTGCAATAGCTCCGCTGTTAATTCCGCGCTGTAGTGAACTGAGTAGGCGGGCATGGTTTGTAAGCCCTGCAGGCTGATGCCGCCGTCCATGCCCAATGCGTGGTACAGGCGGCTAATCATGTTTAATTGTTGGGCTTGGCTGTGTAGCAGTGTGACGGCAAAACCAATGGTTAACTCTGCGCCCCGCGCCCGTTTTGCTGTTAATAAAGCCCGCAATCCGCGCAGCACACGGCTGAGTTTGCCACCGCGTAGGCGTTTAAATTCCAGCGGGTTAAGTGTTTCCAGTGAAATCCACAGATGATTCAGCGGCGCCTCCAGTAGGCGATCTATAGTGGCGTTATTTAATAGGCTGCCATTGCTGATGGTGGATAAAACCGCTTGGGGGCAGGATTGTTTGGCATCGCTGAGCAAATTAAAAAAATCAGCATGTAAAAACGGTTCGCCCTCACCTTGAATTTCAAGAGCAATTAAATGCGGCCATTGGCTGAGGATGGCATTAAAATCCGCGCGCGATAAATCCGCTTGGGGCATATGCCTGCCCGCGCAAAATCCACAGGTAAAATTGCATCGCGTGGTAATTTCTATTTGGGCAAATTCCACAGGCTCATCTCCGGTTTAGAGGTTGCGTACAGCCGCTTTACACCAAAACTATGTATTTCCTGACTCAACTGATTAAAGACTAATTTTCAACACTGCTTTCCTAGGGCTGATTCGGTTGACGCCCCCATTTTATTGGTGCAAACAGTTAGTGCAGGTTTTTTAGGTTAAGGCGCCTTTGATTAATTCCAGGTTATGACTTTTTTCAAAACTGTCTCGGGCATGAAGCCACTGCCTGCGCTGCGGGCAGCTACTCAGGTGTTGTTGAAAAAGTCAAAACCTGGAATTAATCAGAGCATCATTAAAAGAGATTTTTAGCTTTGGTCAGCGCAGAGAACCCTAGCATACTTGCGAGGCTAACAAGCAGTCTTCAGCAGGCAAATAGGTTTGAAAAATTAAAGCGAGGTGTTAGCGGGAAATGAGGGAGGCAATGGCGCTGGCGTCCTTGCCTGCGCGAAGCGTGGGGCTGTGAATTAGTAAGGCTTGCCCACTACGTTTAGATCAATTTTCCACAAGGCACCGGCGCCGGTTATGTAGAGGGTTTTGCCATTGGCGCCACCGAACGCGGCGTTGGTTACGTTAGCATCAACCTTAATGGTGGCGATGTCGGTACCGGTTGGGGCTATAACCCGCAGGCGTTTTTGATCGTGTTCGGCCACATAAATATTGCCTAAACAGTCGATTGCCATACCGTCGGGGCTGGTGACAGAGGCGAGGTTTACACCGGCGCCCACTGTGGTGCCATCAATGGGATAAGCGCGCAACATGCCATTGCCTGAAATATACAGGGTGGACTCATCCGGTGATAAGGCTATGCCGTTGGGGTTATAGACATTTTGCTCAATCACCTTAACGGTTTGGCCGTCGTACTGATAGGCGCGGGTTTGTGGTTGGCCGCCTGCAGCGGCTGATTTTTGGAAGTCCGGGTCGGTGAAGTAAATAATGCCTTTGCTGGACATGGCAATATCGTTGGGGGAGTTAAATGGGTTGCCGGAGTATTGGCCGACAATAATTTCCCGCGCCTTAGTGGCTAGGTTGTAGCGAGAAATCGCTTTTTTATCGTGGGTGGCAGCCAAAATATTGCCGTTGTTGTCCACGGCCAAGCCATTGCTGCCACTGTTGTCGATGAAGGTTTTCATCACGCCATCGGCACCCAGGGTTTGAATGCGTGAGGGGAAGCCGCTGTTAAATGAAAAGTCAGAGAAGTACAGGGCGCCTTTAATCCACACGGGGCCTTCATACAGGCCAGTATCGGAACGGGTGGTATTCGTGCCCGGTACACGGCTAGCTGTGAGCTGACCGGATGGGGCTACGCCGGGTGATTGTGGGCAGGCAAACTGGCCGCCGCCTGAGCTGCTTGATGAGCTTGAGGAACTTGACGAGCTAGAGCTTGAGGAACTTGACGAGCTAGAGCTTGAGGAACTGGAGCTTGATGAGCTTGAACTTGAGGAGCTAGAACTTGATGAGCTTGAGCTTCTGCCGCCACTGGAACTGGTGGTGCTTGAGCTTGAAGTAAGGCCGCCGCTGCTGGAGCTAGAGGAGAGGTTGGAGCCACCGGATGAGCCAATTGGATCGGGTTTAGTTATATCGCCACCGCCACCACAAGCGGTTAGACCAGCTATCGCACATGCCAATAATGTGCTTTTAAATGCAAATGGCGTTGCCATACAAAATCCTCTGAGTTAAGTGCTAATCAAAATGCGCATTCTAACGCATGAACTGTAGGCCCGCAGGCGGGTTCGGGCCACCGGCGGGTGGAATCAGGCGCCCGCCATTTTGCCCGCTATGATGCACCGAGCGCATAAACCGTTGAGTGACCGGAGGCACATCCGGCGCAGATAATTAATGGTATGTGTATCAGGTGTTGAGATGTGCCGCGAAAATAGCGCCGCCAGGCGGTGGCACAATCGAATGTCGATTTTTCTGGCATTTTTTTAAGTTATTTATCCGATCTTTGTGGCGCCCTAGCAAGAGGGTAGATGCGCTTAAGCCGCGCGTTGAAATACCACCTTGCGAGGCCTGGCGGGATTAAATTTGACGAAAAATTCCTTATTGGTCGGGCGTCGCCGCCAACGGATTTCAAAAAGCGATTAAGGCGTTGCACGAGTTGTTTCAAGCAGGCTTGGCCACTGGGCCTGCCAACCCTCGGTGTGGGTGGCTAAAGGCACTAAAACGCAGTGGGCGGCTGGGTCCTGTGCGCAGGCGGCATTAATTAATGGCGGTGGTACCACGCGATCTTGTTCGCCTGCAAAATGCCAGCGCGCAACACTCGGCGGCAGAAGCGGTTGTTTAATGGGATTTAACGACTGGGCAAGTGGGTTGTAGCCGTGGAATTCGGCCCAAGCGTCGGTATCCAAATTACCCGCCAGGGTAATGACTTTGCGCACATCCTGGCGTGTGTGCGCAATTAACAAAGCCAAACTTCCGCCGCCACTGTGGCCGATTAATACCAGCGGAGTATTTGTTTGGTTAAGTTTTTGTTTGGCGTGATCAATTGCCTGCGAAAGTGCCTGAACCACTTCCGCACTGTAGCGAGCTTGGGTCCAATAACCAGGTGTACAACTGGCTGGCAGGGCATCAAAGGCAAAACCGTAGCAGGGGCGGGTGATATACAGGCTTGGATTCCTATCCAATTGCATTAAGTGCAAAACTAATAATTGCGCGCGCAGGGAAGGATTGGCGGCCACCTGGGTGGGGGATAAAAAAGCGGCGCCGTCGTTTTCTAAATAAATATGCAGCTCAGTGGACGGGGCAAGCGCTTGGCTGGATTGATCGTTCGGTAGGTTGCGGGCCCAGACTCTAAGCGGGCTTATGCTGGATTCCAGAGTAAATGAGGAGCACGGCTTGCAAATACGGCTCATCTGGGAGGCGGGTGTGCAACTGGCTGCCGCCAGTGCACACAGCAGGCTCAAGCCGAGGGTTTTCAGAACGCAAATAGGCTTTGGGCTGCGATGATTGCGCGGCATTTTAGGCTCTTCGCTTTAATACCACACCGGCTTCCATATGCTCCGTAAATGGAAATTGATCAAACAGCGCCGCATGTTCCACCTGGTGCGTTTTATCCAGCTCGGCAAGATTAGCGGTCAGTGTGTGGTGGTTGCAGGAAATATAAATAATAAATGGAAATTGGCGAATAAATTCCAGCGTGGCCCCATCCAAACCCGCTCTAGGTGGGTCTACAAATACACAGCCAAATTGATAATCGCGCAGGTTTACGCCTTCCAAGCGGCGAAATTCCCGCGTGCCCAGCAAGGCCTGGGTGAGTTCTTCACTGGACATGCGCGCCAGTTGAATGGTGTGAATATTATTCTGCGCCATATTGTATTGGGCGTCTTGCAAGGAAATTTTGGCGATTTCATTGGCCAACACCTTGCGAAAATGCCGCGCTAAGGGCAGGGTAAAATTGCCATTGCCGCAATAGAGTTCCAACAAATCGCAGTTATTTCCCTCTGCAATCTGGCGCGCTTGTTGGTCCGCCCAATTAAGCATCTGGGCGCACACAGGCCCATTGGGCTGGGTGAAGGAATTTTCGCTGTGGCGATAGCTATAGTTGCGGCCATTGACACTAAATGTTTGCAGTACGTAATCCTGGCTTAATACCCGTTTGCTGCCGCGTGCGCGGCCGACAATATGAATATTTAATGCCTGCGCCACCTGATGGGCGGCGGCCTGCCAGGCGTCGTCGAGGGGGCGGTGGTAAATTAAGCTCGCTAGCACCTCGCCTTGGATGCTGCTTAAAAACTCGATTTGAAATAATTTGCGGCGCAAGCATTCGTCGCGATTAATGGCCGCTATTAATTCCGGCATAACCTGATTAATGCCCTTTGAAGCCGCCGGGAAGGTTTCCAGTGTGTAGGACTTGCGGTTGGAGCCCGCCTCAAACATGGCGTATTGGCAGCAGTTATTGGTGTAATCCTGCCAAATTTTAAACTCGGCCCGCATGCGATAGTGTTGCTCTGGAGAGGCAAATACTTCGATGGGGGCTTCGGTAAAGGGCGCAAGCCCTGCAGTGAGTTGGGCTATTTTTACATCGAGTTGTTGCTGGTACGCAGGTGTCATGAAATTCGCAGGTCAATAAGTGATTAAAAATAAAGGCGGTGAGTGACAGGTTATTCAGGTTTGATGGCGCCTGTGGTGCGCACGCGTTTACTGTTGGTGGGGATTTTAATGACCTGTACCTGCCTGCGGGCGTGTAGCTGATCTAAAAAGTTTTTGCCCGCAATTAATAAGCCCATGACTAAAAATGCGCCGGGCGGTAACAGGGCTAATAAAAACCCTGGGTAGTTAGCTCCTAAAATCTGCAGGTGCAGTGAGCGGGCCGCTTCGCCGAATAACAACTGCATATCCGCGCCAATACCACCGGTGCCTAAAAATTCTCGCAGGGCGCCGAGCAAAACTATAACTAGGGTAAAACCGCCGCCCATGGCCAGCCCGTCCACCGCCGCAGCGCTCAGGGGGGCTTTGCTGGCGAAGCTTTCGGCGCGGGCTAATATCACGCAGTTGGTCACAATCAGCGGAATAAAAATGCCTAAAATGGCGTAGAGCGGATAACTAAAGGCTTGCAGTAATAATTCTGCACTGGTGGTAAATGCGGCAATGACCATCACAAAACACGGCAGCCGAATAGCTGGCGGTACAAAACGCGCAATGGCGGCAATCGCGATATTGGAACCCATTAATACCCAAATAGTGGCAAACCCCATTCCCAGCGCGTTGACCAGATTATTACTAACGGCGAGCAAAGGGCACAGGCCCAGCAATTGCACCAAGGCGGGGTTATTGCTCCACAGGCCTTGGGTGATTAATCGAGTGTAGTCAGTCATGGTGTTTATTCTTGAGTGAGCGGTAAGGCGTTTTGCCATTGAATGTTGCGCGCCTCAAATACCCTTAAACCTTGTTTAATTGCTGCTACACAGGCGCGTGGTGTAATAGTGGCACCGGCGAATTGGTCAAACACGCCGTTATCTTTTTTCACATACCAAAGCGCCTCTTCAGGGTTGTGTAGGCTTTTTAAATTAAAACTGCTGATCCAGTTGTTGCGCCGAATATCAATTTTATCGCCCAGGCCAGGGGTTTCTTTATGGGCGACTACTCGGCTGGCGGCGACGCGGCCATCGGTATAAATACCCAATAACAATTCGATATCGCCTGAATAACCCTGATTGGTTTTTATGGGCAGAATAAATCCCACAACAGAATCGCCGCGCCGGGCAATAAACACCTTGCGCTCATTCGGTTGGCCTAACGCCCGCCAATCCTCATCCAGCAAAATAAAAAAATCCTGCTCCCAGCGATTATCGTGTTCGGTGGCGGGAATAATTTCGTCAAGGGCCGCCTGTTGAATACGCATTTGCTGTTGCCTGATGGGCGCCTGAGTCCATTGGTAAATTCCGCCTAATAATAAAGCGCAGCCGCAGGCGAAGGCCGTGAGACTTAAACTATTGGTGCGCAGGGCCGATATAAGTGAGTGTTGCATACAATTAAAAAAATCGTTTGGCCGATGGCGCTTTTTCGTGCCCGTAGGTTTTGGGTACGGTGAAAAAATCAATTAAGGGGGCGGCGAAATTGCCGAATAAAACGGCAAAGGCTATGGCGTCGGGGTAATTACCCCAGGCGCGAATGACATACACCAAACAGCCGATTAAGGCGCCAAAGATGAGCCTGCCCTTGGGGCTTACGGCACTGGTGACAGGGTCGGTGATAATAAAAAATGCCCCCAACATAGTGCCGCCGCTGAAAAAATGCAGCAGTGGTGAGCCGGGACTTTGGGAGCTGCCCGCATCGTAAAAAAAGGCCGCAAGCGCGCCTAAGCTTGCCAGAAATGCCACCGGTGCGTGCCAGGTGAAGACGCGCTTAATTAACAGCAGCAGGCCACCGCACAAAAAACCAAGGTTCACCCATTCGCTGCCGCAGGAGGCAAAAACAGCCTGGTTAAATACCGGCTGCTGGGTCAGCCAGGCCGCTAGGGTGTTGCCCTGTTTGTGTTGCAACAGATCCAAACTGGTGGCGCCGGTAAGGGCGTCTGGGCCTGATAGTTCCCAGCCCGTGCTAAACCAGGCCTGCACCACTGTGTAAACATCAGGCTTACTGGCGGCGGCTGATAGCAGGCTCTCACTCATGGGCCATTGCGTCATCGGCAGGGGGAAGGACACCAGCAAAATGACATAGGCCACCATGGCCGGGTTAAAGGGGTTAAACCCTAAGCCGCCATAGAGATGTTTGGCCAGCACCATGGCAAAAAAGGCCGCGCACACCAACAGCCAAAAGGGACAATAAGGCGGCAGGCTCACCGCCAATAAGGCGCCCGTCACCAGGGCGCTGCCATCAAAAAGGGCTGTTTTTATAGGTCTTTCGCGCAGCGCTAAAAATCCGGCCTCAAACCCTGCGCACAGCAGCATAAGCACTAAGGCATTGGCTAAATTACCCGGCCCATACAGCCAAACCTGCGTGGCAAGGCCCGGCACTAAAGCGGCCAATACCCAAAGCATGAGGTGTTGAACGCGGGCGCCACTGTGCGTGTGGGGCGAGGATTGGCGGATAAATGTCATGGGCAAAGCCAGCAAATGTAAGGCGCGCATTCTAAGGCGACGGCGCATAAATATCTGCCCTGGGCCGCTAAAAATCTGACTGTGGCGCAAATAGGCGCTGGCTTTCTTTTGGCATCTGCTGCCTCGGCGGGTACAATGGCGGCCTTTTTGATCCCAAGTCGATATTCCCTATGACCACTGATCCATCCAACGCCTACTCCATGACACACCTCAAGCAACTTGAGGCGGAAAGTATGCATATTATTCGCGAAGTCGTGGCGGAATTTGATAAGCCCGTCATGCTTTATTCCATCGGTAAAGATTCCGCCGTGATGCTGCATTTGGCCCTTAAAGCCTTCGCACCGGGCAAGCCGCCATTTCCTTTATTGCATGTGGATACCACCTGGAAATTTAAAGAAATGATCGCCTTTCGCGATATGCGCGCGAAAGAATTAGGCATGGATTTAATTGTGCACATCAACCAAGAAGGCGTTGATATGGGCATCAGCCCATTTGTGCACGGCAGCGCCAAACACACCGACATCATGAAAACCCAAGGCTTAAAACAAGCCTTAAATAAATACGGTTTTGACGCCGCTTTTGGCGGCGCCCGCCGGGATGAAGAAAAATCCCGCGCCAAAGAGCGTGTCTATTCCTTTCGCGATAAAAACCACCGCTGGGACCCGAAAAATCAGCGCCCAGAATTGTGGAATATTTATAACGGCCGGGTGGATAAGGGCGAATCCATCCGTGTATTTCCCCTTTCTAACTGGACGGAATTGGATATTTGGCAATATATCCATTTAGAGCAAATTCCTATTGTACCGCTGTATTTTTCTGCTCCGCGCCCAGTGGTGGAGCGCGACGGGGTATTAATTATGCGCGATGATGAGCGTATGGAATTATTGCCCGGCGAAACCATTGAAGAAAAAATGGTGCGTTTTCGCACCCTCGGCTGCTACCCGCTGACCGGCGCGGTAGAGTCCCACGCGGCAACTTTGCCGGAAATTATTCAAGAAATGCTGTTAACAACCACCTCTGAGCGCCAGGGCCGTGTGATTGACCACGATAGCTCAGGCTCGATGGAAAAGAAAAAACAGGAAGGCTACTTCTAAGCCTTGTGCCTTAAACGTCTGTTTTTGTCCATATACTGTTGTTGATTTGGAGTTAACATGTCTCACCAATCTGATTTAATCGCCACCGATATTAATGCCTATTTAGCTCAGCACGAGCAGAAAGAATTACTGCGCTTTTTAACCTGCGGTTCAGTGGACGACGGTAAATCCACCCTCATTGGTCGCCTGCTGCACGACTCTAAAATGATCTATGAAGATCAGTTGGAAGCGATTAAATCCGACTCCCTAAAACACGGCACCACAGGTGAAAAAATTGACCTGGCATTGTTGGTGGATGGATTACAAGCCGAGCGCGAGCAGGGCATTACCATTGATGTGGCTTACCGCTATTTCTCCACCGCCAAACGCAAATTTATTATTGCCGACACCCCAGGCCACGAGCAGTACACCCGCAATATGGCCACCGGCGCGTCCACCTGCGATTTAGCCGTAATTTTAATTGATGCCCGCTATGGTGTGGTAACCCAAACCCGTCGCCACTCTTTTATTGCGTCATTATTGGGAATAAAACACGTTGTAGTGGCCATTAACAAAATGGACTTGGTGGGATTTTCTCAAGCGGTGTTTGACAAAATTAAAGCCGATTACCAAGCCTTTAGTAAAAGCCTTAATCAGCAGGATTATTATTTTGTACCCATGTCGGCGCTCGATGGCGATAACGTAGTCAATCGCAGTGAACGTGCCGCTTGGTATCAAGGCCCCACCCTGATGGAAGTGCTGGAAACTGTGCCGATTGCCCAGGATAAAAATCTTACTGACTTTCGCTTCCCTGTCCAGCTGGTGAACCGCCCCCATTTAGATTTTCGCGGCTTTTGCGGCACCATCGCCTCGGGCTTGGTAAAACCCGGCGATGCGTTAAAAGTATTGCCCTCGGGTAAAACCAGTCGGGTCAAACAATTAATTAATTTTGAAGGCCCTATGCACCAGGCCTTTGCCGGGCAAGCCATCACCATTACGCTGGATGATGAAATTGATATTAGCCGTGGCGACATGCTGGTTAAAGCGGACGACAGCGTTAGCTACACCAACCAATTAACGGCACATTTAGTCTGGATGGCAGAATCCCCCCTGCAGCCGGGCAAAGAATATTTATTTAAATTTGCCACCAAAGTTACCCTAGGTAGCGTGGAGCGTATTCACCACCGCGTGGATGTAAACGAGCTGCAATTTCAGCCCGCCGAGCGCATGCAATTAAACGATATCGCCAAGGTGGATGTGGGCCTGCAACAACCGGTGGTGGTGGATAATTATCAGCGCAACCGTGGCACCGGCGCTTTTATTGTTATCGACCGCCTAACCAATGTCACCGTAGGGGCCGGTATGGTGGAAGAGGCTCGCGCCTTTAGTGCAACAGCGGCGCCGAGTAGCTTTTCCGAATTTGAGCTGGAACTTAACAGTTTAATTCGCAAACATTTCCCCCATTGGGAGGCAAAAGACCTCTCACAATTCAAAAAATAAAGGCAGCTTAGCGCCTCTTGGCGCTATTACTTCCGCGGAGTATGACGTGTATCAGGTTCGCACCCCGTGCATCGGGGTTTGTTCTACGGGCATTGGCGATGGTGTGTGCCGTGGCTGTAAACGCTTTGCCCATGAGGTCATTCACTGGAACGCTTATACACCCGCCCAGCGCCGCTTAATCAACGCGCGCTTAGATAGTTTGTTGCGCCAATTAATTGAGCCGCGCATTGAAATTTGGGATGCACAGCGGCTTCATGCGCAGTTGTTGGCGCAGAAGGTCCGCCACAATCCCGACCAATCGCCCTATGCCTGGTTTATGGATTTATTAAAAGCGGGCGCCAGTCAAATTAACGATCTGAATGATTATGGCTGCCGTTGGGTCGCCGCTCATCCAGTGCAGTGTTTGCTGGAATTAAAACAACAGTTGGACGACGAATTTTATTTGCTCTCGCTTGTGCACTACGAGCGTTATTTTGCCCAGTACCTACCATGACCGATTTAATCGCGCCTATTCGCGCCTTTTTATTATGTGAAACGCCTGATACCTGGGTGCAAAACGCGTTGGCGCGGCCGGAGCTGATGTTGCTTGACCACGCCAATTGTGAATTAAAAGCCGCGCAAACGGCTATGGGGCTCATTTGGAAATACGGCCCGGAAGGTGGCGAATGTCCAGGTACCGGCGCACTGCTTAATTTCACTCTGATGCAGAAAATGTCGCGCCTGATTCGCGAGGAAATGCGTCATTTTGAACAGGTGATTGCGCTTATGGATCAACGCAAAATAACCTATGAGCAACTCAGTGCTTCACGCTATGCCGCAGGTATGCGCAAGGATGTACGCACCTATGAGCCTGCGCGCTTAATTGATGTTTTAATTGTTGGGGCGATTATTGAAGCGCGCTCCTGTGAGCGCTTTTATAAAATTGCGCCTTTTTTGGATGAGGAATTGCAAAAGTTTTACCTCTCATTATTAAAGTCGGAGTCCCGACATTTTCAGGATTATTTGGCCTTGGCCAAAGCGGTAGCCGCTGAGCCTATCCAGCCCCGGATCGCGCATTTTCTGGCCGCGGATCGAGAATTGGTGCTCTCTGAGGACGCTGAATTTCGCTTTCACTCAGGCGTGCTTGCCAGTGTGTAAGCTATTCTTTTAGATAGGTCTAAAACAATTTAGGCCGTTGTTGGCCGAAGTGAGCCAAAAAAGACGCTGTTACAGCGAGTGCATGAGCAGCTCTTTATTATGTTCAACTGCGCCACATCAAGCAGGTTGGAATGTCAAAACGCTCGTAGGTTGAGGATTGATTTACAGCTCCTCGTCTACAGAGGTAAGTGTATTAAATAAATCCGCTGGCAAATGTAACTCTTCAAGTAACTTGGCCGCTCGCTCGGGGAATTTGGGATGCAGCGTGACGTGGGCTTCAGAAATAATATTGGCCTGATATAAAACCACGCCTTCCTCACTAATGGAGCTGCCTGGTGTTAGGTCAATCTGTTCTTTTAACGCCTCACACACTTCTTCAGGTAAATCCCAATCGCGGGCAATTAAATAACTAAGCTGGGCTGAAAAGCTGCGCATTAAGGGCGCAAAGGCTTGTAAACCCGGCTGCTCTTGGTTGCCGTTGAGTTTAAATTGCTTGCACAGCTCACTAAATAGGGTAATTTTGCCGACGTCGTGGACCAGCCCCAATAAATACATACTAAAAGGCTCCACCCCGCGCAGGGGGGCAATTTGTTCGCAGGCGATGGCGCAGTGCAGTGAGTGCTGCCACAGCCTTTGTCCGGTTTGCGAAAAATAAGGTGAATCCCGCTGAATAATTGGCTGCATCACGGCGGCGGATAAAACGGAGCGCAGCCCCGCCACACCCAGCAACATGACCGCGCGGTCTATATCGCCGATATGCTGGTCGATAGGGTTGAAATAAGCACTATTGGCAAGCTTTAGTACGGCAGCGGTCATGGAGACATCTTTTTTCACGATTAAGACATAATCACGAATAGCGCTGTCTGGGTCTCGAAGGCTGCGAATTAATTTTGGAATTACGCTTGGCAAGCGTGGTACCGCATTCAGGCGGTTTTCTTTGCGTTTTAAATTCGACTGCACTAAATCTAAGACTAATTTTTGCGGAACGGTAATTGGCTGGGCGGTATTTTGTTCGAATAAATAATTAAGGTACAGCTGCGCGGATTCCATCAGCCTAAAGTGCTGGGGTTCAATAACCATGCGCGGTGAAAAATCACCGTTATGCATGCCCGGCGAGGAATTACGGCCTAAAAGTTTAGTTATAAAAGACGTAACACCCATAACTGACTCACTTAAGATTACCGCAGGACTTCTTCAGTATAGGCCAAGTTCTTAAGCGCAGCAGGGGGAGCGCGCAACGAGCGCAGCTTGAGACATGTGTAATACGCAGCGGTTTAATAATTGCGGCATGGATGCCACAACGGCGGCGTAAGCCGCCGCGAGACTCGCTAAAACAAGCAGATCCAGGTTTTAGCCAGGCGCAGACAAAATAGATTAGGACGATCTATTTTGTCGCCGGGTTAATAAGGCTTAGGCCGGTTGTCGGTGGGTGTGGTCGCGCACTATCTGGGCGGCTTGTTTAAACTGTAAATTGTGCATGGCCGTATCCAGGTGGTGTACCTCCGGTGCGTTAAGGTGCTCGGTAAAATAGGGTTTAAGCTGGCTGTAGAGATCGCAGGCGCGCAGGCTGTGCTCGTCCAGACGATTTATCAATTCTTCAAGGGCTACAGCTGTCCCCTGTAGCTGCACCTTTCCCGTGTTGTGGTTTTGCTGTTGGCGCAACCAGTGTTCCGCTTCTTTGTGGGTTTGCGCGTACAACTGTAGGTAGGCCAACCATTGGCGGCAATTGAGCGTTAGTCTATTTTCCTGGGCGAGTGTTTCCAGGCTGCAAATTTGTCGGTAGAGAGGGGTGGCGCCTAGGTTGCCCCAAGCGCCTTTTTGGCTGTGGAGAATTTTCCTCGCGGCAGCAAAATCTTCCGCTTCAATAGCCTGTAAAAGAGATTCTTGTTGCGTGTGGCTGTTATCGACTAATTGTTGAATGCCTTGTAGCAGGCTACTGATGTGTTCGGCTTGGGTAATGTGGTGTAACAGGCGCTCAGGATAAAATAAGGTATGTTCGATGGGTAAGGATTCTAAAGGCGCAGGCTCCGGGGTGGTGGGCGTTTCACGCTTAGGCAGCAGGCGTTGAATTTCACTTAACAGAGTTTGCATCTCAATGGGTTTGGGTACAAAACCCTGCATGCCCATGCGCTCGCAGTGCTCGCGCTCGCTGGATAATACGCCTGCGGTCATGGCGATAATGGGAATTTTATTGCCGCGTTCATTGAGCGCATGGCAGGTGGAATAACCATCCATAACCGGCATCTGAATATCCAGCATAATTAAATGGTACTGGCCGTTACTTTGGCTAATTAATTCCAAGGCTTCTTTGCCATTCCAAGCCTGATCAATATGCGCGCCTAATTGTTCGAGCAACCCTTTGGCTACTACCTGATTGAGTGGGTTATCTTCAACAAGCAGAATATTAATGCCGCTGAGTAACCGGTTGGTTAGATTCATTTCTTGCTGCAGTGGTTTATAGGCGCCCTGGCGCAGCGTGCGGCCATCTTGAATAGCGTCTAACAGTGCGGCGTGTGTGATGGGTTTAATTAAATAGGCATCAATAAGGTCCAAACAATGGGCCGGTAGCGCAGCGGCGGCATGATTGATATCGCTCACTAAACGCAAGCAATTGGGCGCAAGGCCGAGTTTGCCCAGTTGTTGAATAAATAAGGCATCCTCACTTAAGACTCGGCTATCAATAATCAGCAAATCAAAGGGTTTAAGTTTATTGGCGGTTGGAAAAACATTGAGCGCCTGCTGCACTGACGTGGCCGCGATAATATCCCATGGCCAGTGGGCGACTAAATGTTTGACAGCTTCAATAACGCGGGTGTTGTAATCAACCAACAAAACCCGCAGCGGATGGTGCTCCAGCGGATGGGTATAATTGCGAGAGACAATATGCGGTAATTCAAGGGAAAAATAAAAGCGTGAGCCGAGGCCTTCGTCGCTCTCCAAATATAATTCGCCCCCCATGAGGTTAACCAGGCGCTTGGCGATGGCAAGGCCAAGGCCGGTGCCGCCGTATTGACGGGTGGAGGAAGAATCAACCTGAGTAAATGCGTCGAATAAATTTAATTGATTGTTTTTGGCGATGCCGATGCCGGTATCAATTACCGCAAAGCCTACTTGCACTTTGCCCTGTTTGGGTTTGCCCGCGGTAATTTCAATCGTTACCTCGCCGCCGGGGGTAAAGCGAATGGCGTTTGACGTGAGGTTAACCAACACCTGGTGTAATTTAAGGGCGTCGCCCTCCACACAGGTGGGGACATTTTTATCAATATGCAATATAAATTCTAAGCCTTTGGCGCTGGCTTGCGGCGATAAAATCGTCGCTATTTTTTGTGCGCTTTCTCTTAGGTTAAAAATGCTCATATCCATTTGCGCATGGCCGGATTCAATTTTGGAGAAATCTAAAATGTCATTCACAATGGCCAGCAAGCTCTCTCCGGAGTGCTTAATCATATTGATGTATTTTTTTTGTGGCGCCGATAGTTCTGTGGTTTGTAATAACTGAGCCGCGCCCAAGGTGGCATTTAACGGAGTGCGAATTTCGTGGCTCATATTGGCGACAAATTCGCTTTTGGTGTGGCTTGCCACCTCGGCTTTTTGTTTGGCTTGATGCAAGGCTAGTTCGGCCGATTTTAAATTGGTTACGTCCCAGTTCATGCCCACATAGCGCAGCGGGCGATTGGCTGTGCCATAGACAATAGTGGCCGCCGCTTGAATGTGACGTATGCCCAAGACTGGATGAATTATTCTAAATGAAGTAGTAAATTCATTTTTAGCCCGCGCCATACTTTTTAATAGGCGCTCCAGCTGGTTAACATCATCCGGGTGAATACATTGCCGCCAGCGCGCGTAGGATATTGGCTCCTGGGCTAAGCCGTACAAATCGTACATGGCACCATCCCACCATACATTGCGCGTGCTGATACTCCACTCCCACACACCTAAACCAACGGCTTTATTGGCCAGCGACATACGCTCGGAAAGTTTAGTAATGTAGTGTTGGCGCGTTTCAAAGGCTTTCACCATAAAAGCAAAAAAAAGCGGAATAAACCCCGTAATAAAAACCGTGTGCACTGTGTCGGCATTCACCGGTAAATTTAAAAAGGCGGGCTTAGCAAACGGGTATAGGCCCAGCAGCAGCGTGCCAGCAAAGCCGCCGTACATAATTAAGGCAATGGTATTGACGGGCAACCGCACCGCCAATAAACACATGGGTAATAAAATATAAATAAAAGGGTAGGGGGTGGTATTCATAATGAGGTTGCTATACAGCAAAAATACACCAGCAGCTAATAGCATGGTGCCGCACTCTTTAAGCCTTAAGCGCGGTTTATCCTCTGCGGCTGTGTGGGTCACATGGGTCATAATCGGCATAATAAGGCCGACAAAAGTGCAGATGTTGGAAAGCCAATAGGCGCTCATATCGAGAAAAAAGCGGCTGATAGTTCCGCCCATGACTAATCCAAACACCGCCGCAGCAAGGGTAGTGGCCAAAAGCCAGGCGCTGCAAATACGCGTTACGTTTTTCAGCAATTCCCGCTCTAGGGGCGCGGTATTTTTTTGATGTTCATCCGGTGGCTGCCCCTTGGAATATCCCTCCTGGCCCACCAGATGGTAGCGGTGTAAAAAGGCCCAAAAAATACCGAGGTTCACTCCTTGAGCAAGGCTAAACCCCATTAAAACCTGGGCATCTATCTCCAGCCACCAGGCGCTTAGGCACTGCAATCCAATCAAAAAGCCTAATTCCATGCGTTTAATTTTGCGCAGGGCAATAAGGTACACACAGAAAAGGCTGCTTAAAGCCAATACGTAGGTTTGCTCTAAAAATAGGGCCACCAACCAATCAGTATATTGCAGCGCTAGAACTAGCAGGGCGTGCCCCAAGGGTTTAAGCCAGCTGCGCGGGCTTTTTAAATTTAATTCTACATATGAGCCAAGTGAAAATGGGTGGGCTGGGTGTGTTGTCATGGGCGTAAGTTAGCGAAAGGTGGCTGCGGATAATAGGGTTGCTGTTTTTTATTATTTTGAGCGGAATTTTTTTAATCTCGCCCACGCATCGTTGCCGTTTTGCGCGAGTATTTCTTCTGAGCGGCCGGTTTCTTATTTTGATGGGTATGTTAGCTCGGCGAAGTGCTTCATGTTTCTAAAATTGCGCATCCAGGTTCTGTTAGATCAGATGAAGACAAAATAGATCAGGACGATCTATTTTGTCGCCGGAAACAATAGGTGCCTGTATTCTCGTTAAATGCGACTGGTTTGAGGGTTTTTAAATATATTGACCGCGAGGCTTGCCAGGCTGATATTGCCTTGGACAAATTGATCGCGGCCATTGTGTTTGGCTTGGTAAAGTGCCTTATCCGCTTCACTAATGAGCGTATCGAGCAGAGTGGTTGGGTCTGGAGTAATGGTTATGAGGCCCGCGCTAATACTGATATAACGCCCCATGGGCGAATTTTCGTGCGGCAGGGCGAGAGATCGAACGCGCTCACAAATCCAACGGCCGTATTTCTCCGCTTCGCGATAATTAGTGTTAGGCAATATGGCTACAAATTCTTCACCGCCATAGCGAGCGACAAATTCACCTGGCCGCCGAGAATTACTTTGCAAGGTTTGGGCGATGGTTTTAAGGCACCAGTCGCCCTTTAAATGGCCGTAGTGATCGTTGTAACTTTTAAAATGATCCACATCAATTAACACCAGGCTCAATGGAGAGCACTGGCGTGCATGGCGATTGATTTCAACGCGGGCTTGATAATCAAAATAGCGGCGGCTAAATACACCGGTTAAGCCATCCTTATTGGCCAACTCTTGTAATTCACTGGCTTGTTTTTTTAGCGTTAAATGCGTTTTTACCCGTGCGCGCACAATCTGGGCTACATAGGGTTTGCAAATATAATCCACCGCACCGGCCTCTAGGGCGGCTACTTCACTGTGTTCGTCATTATTGGCGGTGACAAAAATAATGGCGGCATCTTCGGTTTCGTGCAGTTTTTTAAGCTCACTGCAAATTTTAAAGCCGTTAATATCGGGCAGTTCAACATCCAGCAAAATTAAATCGGGTTTTCTGTGCTGAGCGAGAATAAGTCCCGACTCCCCTGAGGTGGCAAAAATCACCTCGCCGAGATGATTAACCAGGTTGCCAAGTACACGCAGGTCGCTAGGGTTATCTTCAATAATTAAAATTAATGGCTGTTTATTGTCGTTCACAGTTTTAATCTCCTAAACGGCGCCTGATTGGCGTGTGGTAGCCAGCGTACACACCGGTAGATAGTGAAAGGGTGACAATTAGAATCGTGCTGCGTTTAACTTGAGGTGTTGCTGCTTTGAATTTAAGAACAAGCCGATCCATTAAACCTCAGTAATTCAAGCTGTAACTGAACTTAGCGCCTGAAAGAGTTGTGAGGGCCTGTAGAGCAACCGGCTTGTTTTGGTCAAATGTTCTATTAGGTTGCAGGGGCTTGCTCCCAAAGTTTAGTCAACTTAGCGTGAATCGCTAGGCGGGGGTTTGCGCGATATGGCTCACATAAATTAACGCTTATATCGGCTAGCGGGCGCCAGGGCTGATGATTAGGCTAGGCGCGTCTGAATGAGATCAGATAACTCAAAATTTTTTTAAGGAGATCGGTATGAATATAGCAAAAATGTATAAAACAATTGTGCGTTCATTGGGCATTGCCGGTATGGCAACGGCACTTATGCTACCAGTGGCTGCCATTGCGGGGGACAAACCCAGCGTAGAGCCGAAGCCCCAGGAGGTGAAAAGTGTTGATGCCAAACTTAAAGACAGTGGCGCAAAAGAGCAGGCTGCCGTCAATATCAACACGGCGGATGCGGCGACACTGGCGGCGGGTTTAAACGGCATAGGTATTAAAAAAGCGGAAGCTATTGTGGCCTATCGTGAACAAAAGGGTAAATTTACCAGCGCGGATCAGCTACTTGAAGTGAAAGGTATTGGTAAAGCGACGTTGGATAAAAACCGCGAGAAAATAAAAATCTAATTGGGTTTTTGTGCTGGCCGTTCCGGAAAAAGGCGTGTAGGTGTATAGCGTCACGGGGCGCTCAGTATTTTTACTTTTTTAGTATTTCGGCGAGAAACAAGGGCGAGAAACTAAATAGCCCCTATTTAGTTCGCTCTTGGAAATATAAAAATGCGCGACTAGCTCGTTTTGGCGAGACCGACAGCAATTTAGACCGCAGCTGCCGCATATGTAGCGCACATATTAACCCAGCACTAAAGCTTGCCGGGTTAATAAGGAAAACTGCGAACACTGTGTTGATGCCGAATGGGTGTGGAAACAGCCATAAAGCAAAACAGGCAACAATGATCAATAGCTAAATGCGGCTTGAACAATACGCATCTGCTCTACTGTAAATCGGCTGCACACCTGAATTAATTAATTTCCCCCAGAAAATCCTTCTTGCCCAGTTCAACGCCGTTGTGGCGCAGAATATTGTAGGCTGTGGTGATATGAAAGAACACGTTGGGTAAAACCCATTGAGTGACATAATTATCGCCATTAAATGACAGATCATAACTGCCGACTTTTAGTTGAATCGAGCGGGATTCAGCGCCGGCAAATTGCTCTTCACTTAGGCTGCTAATAAAGTCGATACATTTGCGCAATCGAACATGCAAATCGGCAAACGTCACTTCATTGTCTTCGTAACGGGGTATTTCAACATTCGCAAGACGCGCGGCTGCACCTTTGCTCATGTCGGTGGCGATTTGCACCTGCTTGATTAAGGCAAACATGTCTGGAAATAAACGGGCTTGCAATAAAACTTGTGGGTCAATTTTTTTGGCAGTAGCGTGTTTTTCTGCCTTGGCCAAGAGTTCATCTAGCACACTGAGTTGGTGGGACAAAAAAGGAACCGTAATTTTATAAAGCGATATAGACATGGGATTACCTTATGTAGTGGTGAGGATGAATGGCTACTGTAGTGGGTAAAGCGCTGCTTATATGTAGGCGTGGGTTTGAATATCAAGTGGTCGGTTGGTTCAACTGAAGGATGCGGTTGCTCCACAGGGTGGCAGCCGCAGCCAAAACCGGGTCGATAATCTATTTCAACACACTATTAGTTGTAAGACGCCTTGGAGGCGTTAAAAACTGTGTTCCGGACCTGGAAACAAGCCATTTTTGACATCGGAAACAAATTTTTGCATGGCGCCTGCTATGTGGCCGGTTTCCAGCAGAAAATTTTTCGAAAATTTAGGCGGCTGTTCGGTTAAACCCAAAATATCGTTGATCACCAGTACTTGTGCATCCGTATTTGGGCCCGCGCCTATTCCTATGGTAGGTATGGTGAGGGCTTGGCTAATTTCTTCTGCCAGGGTTTGGGGGACACATTCTAAAACAATTAAATCGCAGCCTGCTTGCTCTAAACTTTTGGCATCGGCGAGGAGTTGGCTGGCCGTTGTGGCGTCGCGCCCCTGTACAAAATACCCGCCCAATTTATTGACTGACTGGGGTGTAAGGCCTAGGTGACCACACACCGGGATGCCCCGTTGAGTGAGCTGATGCACTGTGTCGCACAACCAATGGCCGCCTTCCATTTTTACCATATGGGCGCCCGCCTGCATGATACGAGCGGCATTGCGCATAGCATCCTCACAGCTGGCGTAGGTCATAAACGGCAGGTCGCCAATAATGAGGGATTTTTGATTGCCGCGCCGCACCGCTTCGACGTGGTAAAGCATGTGGTCCATAGTGACGGGGATGGTGGAATCAAACCCCAGTACCGTCATACCTAAACTGTCCCCCACCAAAACAATTTCCACTCCACAGCGCTCGGCCATGGCGGCCATGTGCGCATCGTAGAGGGCGATAGTGACAAATTTCTCCCCGCGAACTTTGTATTTGCGAACGCTTTGAATACTGACGGGTTTGCTAAGGGCGGTAAGCGTGTAAACCATAGCGAGGTCTCAGAGTTTTTGCGGATTAAAATACTGGCGGCCTTTGCCGGTATTAAGAATGTATTTAAGCAGTTGCTCGTAATCGTTTTGATTGTTAACCCAGTCGATGTCAGTAGCATTAACAATCAACACTGGACCTTTACTGTAGTAATGAAATAATTCTGAGTACGCAGTGTTGAGCGATTCTAAATAGGATTTAGTGATGTAGGTTTCGCTGCGTATGCCGCGTTTATGGATACGCTCTAACAAGATTTCCGGCGGTGCTTGCAGATAAATCACGAGGTCTGGCGTGGGGGCACGCACCTGTAATTGTTGGTAGATGTCCTGGTACAGCGCTAATTCGGGTTCACTCAGAGTGATGCTGGCGAATAAAGGGTCTTTATCCAATAAGAAGTCCGCCACCAAATGGCTGGGGGCATCGACTAAATCCCGCAGTTGCTTGGCCCGTTGCAGGAGAAAATACACCTGGGTTTGAAAGGCCAGCGAGCGTGGGCTTTGATAAAACTCGTCTAAAAAGGGATTGGCCTTGGGCTCTTCTAACAGGGTTTCGTAGCCGAGGCTGTCGGCAAGGCGCTTCACGAGGCTGGTCTTGCCGACCCCGATGGGACCTTCCACCGCTATGTATCCGGGGGCTTTTACAGAGGATTTCATGGAATTAACTCCTTCACAGATGTGTTACCCAGTGTCAGCGGTAACACTTTCGTGCAGTAACACCCTATTGGGGTAACACTTTAGTGGCTAGAGGGGTGAGCCCTTGATCCCCCAGTTTGGTTCTTAAGTCTGCAATCATGGTTTGACAGGGTAGAACTAAGTCTGGATTTAGGTCGAATAAAGGGGCTACAACAAAATTGCGTTCTTTCAAAAAGGGGTGGGGCAGTTTAAGCCGCTGGCTATCCAGGCATAGGCAACCGTACAGCAACAGGTCAAGATCCAGGGTGCGCGGCCCCCAATGCAGGGTGCGTGTGCGCCCCTGAGCCGTTTCAATGGATTGCAGAGCATCCAGTAAATCCAGCGGTGTAAGGCTCGTGGTAAAGCTTGCGCAGGCGTTGATGTAATCAGGCTGTTCAGGCCCTACGGCTTTACTTTGGTAAAAGGGAGAGCAGCAAAAATCGTCTCGTACCGCTAATGTCTGCAGCGCCTCACAGGCTTTGGTAAGTTGAGCCAGGGGTGATTGCAGGTTGCTACCTAGACCGATATAAACTCGGGCCGGGGTCATTCCGCCTCACCTTCAAGTGCGGAATGCTCAGAGCTGGATGCCGGGTTACGCTTTTTAGGTCGGCGCTTGCGGCTTTTGCGTTTGATTGGGCTATCCAGCCCCTTGAGCATCTCTTCGCGGCCGTTGCTATCGGCGTTTTGAAACTGAGTCCACCATTGCCCTAAACCATCCAGATTTTCACCGGCCTCCTCCCGCAACAGAAGAAAATCATAGGCGGCCCGAAAACGGGGGTGTTCCAACAGCGCAAAGGCTTTACCGCCATCACGCTTGGGCAAGCGCCATTGCAGGGCCCATATCTCGCGCAGGGGGATCAAAAAGCGCTTGGGGATGGCGGTACGTGACAGCTGTTTGGCAATCACATCCGAGCCGGCCTTTTGCAAGGCATCCTGGGGGGATACGCCTTGGCCAAGCAGTTTTTTCACCGCCTGTTGCAAGGGTAACCAGAGAAAAACAGCGTAGATAAATGCAGGTGTTACTCGCAGGTCGCTGCGAATTCGTTTGTCGGTGTTGATCACCACCCGCTCTGCAATGGCCTCGCTGACCGGGTCCTGTGTCTTTAAAACATCCTCCGTGCCTGGGAATAGGTAATAGAACAGACCGTACTGGCGCAGCAGATGGAAACAGGCGGTGGCGCTGCCACTCAAAAACAGTTTTAGCACTTCTTCAAACATGCGGGCCGGTGGAATGTGGGCCAGCAGCGGGGCTAATGCGGCGATGGGGCGCTCAGAACTCGCCTCTAAGCGAAACCCCAATTTGGCGGCAAAACGCACCGCCCGCAACATACGCACAGGGTCTTCTCTATAACGCGCCTCAGGCTCTCCGATGATGCGCAGTTGGCGAGCGTTGAGGTCTTCTATTCCGTCTGCAAAATCAATGATTTGACGGGTATTGGGGTCTAGATAGAGGGCGTTGACGGTGAAATCTCGGCGGAAGGCGTCGGATTCAATATCGCCATATACATTGTCCAGCAACAGCAGTCCGTGGTCAGATTGCTTGGCGTCTTTGGCGTTGCTGGATTCTTGATGGTGGGCGCGAAAGGTGGTGACTTCAATGATCTCCCGCCCGAAACGCACGTGTACGATACGAAAACGGCGCCCAATGATGAGGGCGGAGCGGAATACTTGGCGGACCTGTTCAGGCGTGGCATTTGTCGCCACATCAAAATCCTTAGGCTTTAGGTTGAGCAGCAGATCCCGCACGCCACCGCCCACAATGAAAGCTGAGAAACCCGCCGATTGCAGCATATCTACCACTTTAATGGCGTTGCGGCTGACGCGGCTGAGGTCGATTTGCAGTTGATCCACACTGTACTGGGCAGGGCCTTTACTGCCTTTTTTGCCGGTAATGAATTTGATAATGCGCGTAAGCATGGGTCTTCAGCAGGCCTTGTGCCAAGATTTGGGGCGTGAAGTCTACCATGGGCCAGGGCCAAAATTCACGGCGGGGCGCCTGCAGACTGCACAAACGAAAGCGGGAAGGCTTGTGGCCTTCCCGCTGGAATCTCGCTTGTTATTGTGTAATAAAAGGACGTCTCCGTGTCCCCGTAACCGTTGCTATGTCGCAATGCCCGCTCCGGGGATCTTTCTTCTTTTTTATTATTTATTGTTGTTATGTTGGGCTAAATTTCAGTTTCTTATTATTTATTGTTCTTATTAGTTATCGAGTTGGTTTTTATTATTCTTTATTGTTGTTATTGTACCTAAGCTATAGCAGTTCAGGTGCCACAAAAAAAAAGCCCATTGAAATCAAATATATATGATTTCAATGGGCCCTTGATATTCGGATTTGATCTAGGTTTTCGTTACCTTATGTGCCGATAACTGTTACTGACGGCCTGATCGGGTAACAGTTCCCCGCCCGGTAACAGAAATGTGTGCCCCATCACGTATGCTGGCACCGCTTACCCTCTTGCTTCGTCGTATTCCTTTTGTTGTCAAGCAAAGCAATCTTCTATCGTGTTGGGCTTAAGGAGGGTAGCCAATCCCGCTACACTGTGCGCCCACTCCAACAAGTAGCGGCGCCCATGTTCAAGAAGCTCCACCTGACTAAAATTACGGATACATTGGATATTCTGCAGGCGCGTATTAACGAGCGTTTCGCCGATTGTGGGTTGCTCAATGTGTGTATCGAGCTCAATGCCATCGCCCGCGCTAGTGAAGCGCGCATCATCTGGATTACTCGGCCCAATCGCTCTATTCGGGCAGGAGTTGCCTGTGTGATCACGGGCGCCGTCATGTCGGGGGTGTTGGGTTTCCACTGGGTTAAATTGCAGCCATCGGTGCCGAGTTTTGGTGAGTTCGTGCAATTGACCGAAGCATTTTTAAATACTCTGGTTTTGGTGGGCGCGAGTTTGTTCTTCCTGGTTTCGTTGGAGTCGCGCATCAAACGTTCAAGAAGCTTAAAAGCTCTGCACGAATTACGGGCTATTGCCCATGTAATTGATATGCATCAGCTCACGAAAGACCCGGTCATAAGTTACAGCGTAGGTGAGCAACCCACAGCCTCATCGCCAAAACGCCAACTCAATGCCTTCGAGCTGCGGCGCTACCTGGATTACTGCGCAGAAATGTTGTCCCTGGTAGGCAAAACCGCTGCACTTTATTCCCAGCAAATGCCAGACGCTGAAATTGTGTCGGCGGCCAATGATGTGGAAATACTCTGCGCAAGCATGAGTCATAAAATTTGGCAAAAAATAATGATCATTCATGCCGATCAACAGCGACGCGCACTCTGAGCCCTGTTGGTAAGTATTCCGCCATGAATTCCCCTATTGCCAGCCCCTGTGTGCGACAGTGTTGTTTGAATGAGCAGGATATGTGTGTGGGCTGCGGACGATTGCTGGTGGAAATTACCGGTTGGTTAGATTCTAGTGATGAAGATAAAAAGCAGATTGTGCAGGCGGCTCAGCAGCGGCTAAAAGATGCTGCAAATAAACATTTGCCCCATTTGCCTGGGTAGTATGTTTATCTGTGTTTATTAAATGCGGATGAGCATAGGTGAATAAATACGGCGTGCGAAAAATCAGGCGAGTGTCTGATGATTCATGTATCAGAAAGGTTTTTGATTAAAAGATGTTTTTAGGCAAGCCCCAGTATGCCGCTGCGGCTCTGCGCAGGAGACTCCTTAGATATAGCCCTATGATTACTAACGCGTGGAATTGTTTTTGAAATGCTGGGCATCGCTTTTGTGCTTTGATGATGACGGCTGGCCCTTTTTGAATAAGCGCCGTAGAGAATTTATTGGGGGCTCAGTAATAAAAATGCGCTAGATGATCAGGTGCGCGGCGGGCTTTTACGTAAGTTGAAATTGCTAGTTGATAATCGGTTAGTTCAGTTGTGGAGTTTATGAATGGCTAGTTCTTTACTGTTTGCGGGGATTGAAGCCGGTGGCACCAAGATTAATTGTGTTGTGGGCTGGGCAGGCGGGGATATTGTCCATCAGCAACAATTCCCCACCGATAAACCCAGTGTGGTATTGCCGCACATGTTGAGTTATTTCTTGGCGCAGAGCCACAAATACGGCCCTATCGCAGCTTTGGGGGTAGGCAGTTTTGGCCCGTTACAGTTGGATACCGCAGCGGCCGATTACGGCTGTATTCTGGCAACGCCCAAGTTAGGTTGGAGTGGATTTAATTGGCTTAGTCACTGGCGCGAGGCGCTGCGCGTGCCCGTCGCGTTGCAAACCGATGTGAATGCCGCGCTGCTGGCTGAAAAAACCCTTGGCCAGGTGCGGGGTTTGCGCCATGCGGTTTATGTCACCCTGGGTACCGGCATAGGCGGTGGCATTATGCTTGACGGGCGGTTGGTGCAGGGGGCGAGCCATCCCGAAATTGGCCATATGGCGGTCAAACGGCGCGCCGATGACACCTTTGCCGGAGTATGCCCTTTTCATGGTGATTGTTTAGAAGGCTTGGCATCGGGGCCTGCGCTGAGCAAACGCTGGATGATGCCAGCGCAACAGCTACCGGCTGATCACCCCGCCTGGGATTTACAGGCATTTTATTTGGCCCAGATGTGCGTCAACATTACGCTTAACTACGGCCCGCAGCGGATTGTGTTGGGCGGTGGTGTTTCTGCACAGGGGCAGATGATGGCCATGCTGCGCAAAGAATTTGTGCGGCAAATAAACGGTTATTGTCGGCCAGACATAATCACAGGGGTTGATAGTTATATCCAGCGCAGCAGTTTAGGCGGCAATGCCGGGCAAATTGGCAGCTTATTGTTGGCTGAAGCCATTTATCAGGGGGCGGATGGGTTTTAATGATCGCTTAAATTGAGCGCTTGGGTCAGAGTGGCTATAATCCGCAGCTTTTGACTGGCGGCACATCTATGACCGAGGAAGCTAAAGCAGGGCGCATTGCTTGCGTCAACCGTAACACCTTGGAAACTCAAATTCAGGTCGCCCTCAATCTCGACGGCACCGGCAAGGGTGAGTTTGCCACTGGAGTGCCTTTCCTTGAGCATATGATGGATCAAATTGCTCGCCACGGCATGATTGATCTGAAAGTG
>JAXMGD010000010.1:0-64611 GCA_046347475.1 Marinagarivorans sp.
TAAGCGCCAAACCAGCACAAGTGCAGGTGCCAATGACAATAGAAAAATCCACAAGCGTCGCCAGGGTGTTGATATAAAGCGCGCCATGGTTAAAAGTTCTTTTTCATGTCTAAATTGCTGTAAAGGCTAGCCACTTGCTCTGCGTAGCCATTAAAGAGTTGCGTGGGGACTATGTTGGGACTTAACAAACTGTTGGGCAAGCGTCGCTCTTTGGCCTGGCTCCAGCGCGGGTGATCTACTTGCGGGTTTACGTTGGCGTAAAAGCCATACTCCTGCGGCGCTAGTTGATTCCAGCTAGTGGGCGGTTGTTTTTCGGTGAGCGTTATTGCCACTATGGATTTAATGCTTTTAAAACCATATTTCCACGGTACCACCAATCGCAGCGGGGCACCGTTTTGATTGGGCAGCACTTTGCCGTACAAGCCCACCGCTAATATACACAATGGGTGCATGGCTTCATCCAGGCGTAACCCTTCTTGATAGGGCCAATGGATAGTCGATAAGCGATTATTTTGTTCTGGCATCTGATCCTTATCCTGCAGCGTGGTAAAAGCTACATATTTGGCTGAGCCATTGGGCTGGGCTTTTTTGAGTAATTCGCTGAGGCTAAATCCCACCCAGGGAATAACCATTGACCAGGCCTCCACGCACCGCAGTCGGTAAATCCGCTCTTCTAAATCGATGCCTTTTAAAAGGTCGTCGAGGAAATACTGGCCGGGTTTATCGACTGCGCCACCGATACTTACGCGCCAGGGTTCTGGTTTTAAACTATGCGCGTATTTGGCAGGGTCGGTTTTGGCTGTGCCGAATTCGTAAAAATTATTGTGTTGGGTGACGTGTTTGTAAGGTGTAAGTGTTTCTGCTGTTGCTGCGGCAGGTTTTGCCAGGGTGATTTTTTCTTTGAGCCAAGCCGGGCCGGATGCGGGTTCATCAGCAATCTGGCTTGGTGCGGCCTGAGCATCGATAGCGCCGCCGATCATCGCGCCACCTAGCAAGGCAGTTATAAGTGCTCGCCGGTTGAGATAAGCCGATTCTGAGGTGATTTCACTGGGGTGTATCGGGTTGCTAGGGGGGACAATAATAAGGGGGGATTTGGGGGCTGACATAAACACCTGCCTGGGTTGTGTTTAAAAATAGGGAAGCGTTGTGAGGGGACACACATACTGCGTCCTTGTTCCCCATTACAGGCAGTTTAGGGGATTTGGAATAGCGCGAAGGGATTATTTTGACGTGGATGGCTTTTGATAAAACCGGCTTATTAACTGGCTGTCGCCACTGTAGTGTGCCAGCTCAATCGTATAGGTATCGCCAGACTCATCCTTATGTTGGATGCGCGCAATTTGCCAGTTAAGATCGGGTAATAGCCATATGCGTGTTTTTTTAGTAGAGTTTTCCACACGCTCCACCAGCGTGGCTTTGAGCGGTACGCCGTTGAGGGTAAAAGTGTCGCTGCCTATGGGGCTGAATCGATAGGTTTTAATGTCTTTGCGCTTAACAAAGCTGTAATTCAGCTCGCCACTTTGGCGAGCGAGATCTCGCTGCAGTTGCAGTTGATAAAGCGCTGGATCTAAAAGACCGGCTGTTAACTTTAGGGTGCGATTGTCTTGGCTTTTATTGGCGCGAGTATAAAACGCCTCTAGGGTATCCCATGCAAAACGAATAGTTTCGCTATTGGTTTTGCCCAGAATACGTCGGTTATAGGTATAAATGCTCGGTAGCAACTGATCATTAGCTAGGGAAAATTCGCTGATTTCCTCTAATTGACCTAAAAAATTACTCGCTTTGGAGGTGAGATTAAATTGACCTGGGTTAGTCTCCTGCAGGCTGCGCTCCAGCGTTATATTCCAGCCGTTGTATTTGCCTTTGTAGGTGGCGGAAAAAAGCGCTGCTGCAGAGCAAATTTGCGAGACAAAAATACAAAGGCCGATAATTAATTGGGCTAAACGCATAACATTCGCAGCATAAAAAAGGGGGCTAGGCCCCCTTTTGAGTTAACCGATCAAAATTAGTTGTGCGCTTTATAAATGGCCAGCGCAGTGTCGAGCATTCGGTTAGAAAAGCCCCATTCGTTATCGTACCAAGCGAGCACCTTAACTTGGGTGCCACCGATCACGCGTGTTTGCGTGGCATCGAACACAGAGGAGGCAGAAGAGTGATTAAAATCGTGGGATACCAGAGGCAATTGATTAATTTGCAACACGCCTTCAAAACGTGCGGCCGCAGCCGTGGCAACTACTGAGTTAACTTCTTCCACGGTAGTGGGGCGCGCGGCTTGGAAGGTTAAATCAAGCAGTGACACGTTAATGGTGGGAACGCGCACGGCAAGGCCATCAAGCTTGCCAGCCAGCGCAGGAATGACCAGGCCTATAGCAGCGGCGGCACCGGTTTTGGTAGGAATAATGGAATGGCCCGCAGCGCGCGCTCTGTACATGTCAGAGTGGTAAGCGTCGGTGATGTTTTGATCATTGGTGAAGGAGTGGACGGTGTTAACCAAGCCGGAAACTATGCCAATGCCATCATGCAGCGCAGCGGCAACTGGCGCTAAACAGTTGGTGGTGCACGAGGCGTTAGAAAGAATTTTATGCTCGGGCGTGATTTTCTCGTGGTTAACGCCATAAACCACGGTTAAATCGGCGTTAGTGCCGGGAGCTGAAATTAATACGGTTTTAGCCCCTGCATCCAAGTGCATGGCGGCTTTTTCGCGGGCGGTGAACAGGCCGGTGCACTCGAATACTATGTCGACACCCAGTTCGCCCCAAGGCAGTGCTGCAGGGTTGCGCTCGGCGGTAATTTTAATACTGTCGCCATTGACGGTGATGGCATCGTTCGTGTGGCTAACGTCAAAACCGAAGGTGCCGTGCACAGTATCGTACTTGAGCAAATGGGCATTAATTGCCGGTGAACCTAAGTCATTGATAGCGACGATTTGAAAGGATTCGTGCAGATTTCTTTCATACAAAGCACGCAATACATTGCGGCCGATGCGTCCAAAACCATTGATAGCTATACGAGGCATTTTGATTTCCTGCTTGGTCAAGTGGGGGGTATACACAGCAGCCTGTGCACCAAATTGCTTAAAATGAGGCTCCGGATTGACAGCGTACCTGGCTGTGCAGGTACACCCGTGCGAGTGCGCAGTTACCGGTTCAAGAGGCCGTGGATTATGGGTAATCGCAGTTGAAAAAGCAACCGGCCAACCTCTACAATGCCACCGCTCTTGTGCTGTGCACGCACTCGATTGCGCAGGCGCAATGGGCCACTGAGTGTCCCCAACGAACTAACGGCAGGTGTTAAATCAAGCGCTGCAAAGGCTGTTCGCTGGCTGAAACTTTGCAGTACTGTGGTAATTTTGAGTGGTCCGGCTGGCGAGTCGGCGATGGCGGAAAACGGCAAAAATGATTATCGCTGGCGCTTGTTGCTCATATCTAAATGCTAGCAGCTTAGTTGAAATACGTCGGCGGCGACGGTCTGGCAAGGCAAATTTGGCGAAAAAACCGGAGTCTACACGAAGTAAATGAGGGTTTTTTCGCCAAATTTAACGCCGCCAGACCTAGCAAGGTAGTATTTCAACAAGCTGCTAGGGCGCGCCTTTTAGCGGAACGCAATCTCAACGTGTTTGCCCAAACTCTCAAGCGCGAAAGCAGACACGCAATACATAGCCAATTATTTTACGGTGAGAGCTTCTTACTGCTGAGGTAATAGACGGCAGTGTGATGGCTTTTAGCCTTAAATCCTTTCTTAAATGTAGGTAGGTGTTAGCATGAAAAACACAGATATTTTAATCGTCGGCGGCGATGGCGATTTGGCTTTGCGCAAACTCTATCCCGCGCTGTATTACTTAAAATTAAATAACTGTATGCCTTCTAACACTCGAATTTTTGGTATGGCGCGCACGCCCAGCGAGCAGAGTGCTTTTTTGGCCAAAGTAAAAGAATGGCTGATTAATTACAGCGCCGCAAACTTGTTCAACGAAGAAACCTGGCTTGCGTTTAGTGAAAACCTTACCTTTGTGCAAGGTGATTCCACTAAGCTTGATGATCTTACCCGCATTAAAAATACTTATTTTGGCGATGACCACGAGCTTATTATTTATCTGGCGGTGCCGCCGCTTATTTTTGGAAAAATTGCCACCGCATTGGACGCCTGTGGGCTTGCTAAGCACTCAACGCGCATAGTGGTTGAAAAGCCGCTGGGGGATTCAAAAGAATCCTTTATGGCCATTAATGCTGAATTGGCCCGAGTATTTACCGAGAAACAACTCTTTCGCATTGACCACTACCTGGGCAAAGAGTCAGTGCAGAATTTGCTAGCGCTGCGCTTTGCTAATGATATTTTTGAGCCGATTTGGAATTCCAAACATATCGACAATATTCAAATTACCGTTACCGAAACGGTCGGTTGCGGCAACCGCTGGGACTTTTACGACGAAACCGGCGCTATGCGCGATATGATTCAAAACCACTTGTTACAAGTGTTGTGTTTGGTGGCTATGGAGCCTCCTGCTGATTTAGACGCCGATAGCGTGCGCGGTGAAAAATTAAAAGTACTGCGCTGTTTAAAGCCTATTACGGCTGTCAATATCACTAAACAAACCGTGCGTGGCCAGTACGCAGCGGGCGAAATTGAAGGCAAAGCAGTGCCCGGTTATTTGCAAGAGGACGAGGGCGGGCGTGAAAGTAATACAGAAACCTTTGTTGCACTGAAAGCTGAGATTGCCAACTGGCGTTGGAGCGGCACGCCGATTTATATTCGCACAGGTAAGCGCTTAAGCCGTAGGCACTCAGAAATCGTGATCGAATTTAAGCAAAATAATTCTAAATTGTTTGCTAAACAACTCACTGAAAATTGCGCCAATCAACTGATTATTCACCTGCAGCCCGACGAAGGTATTCATATTCGCATGAAAAACAAGCGTGCGGGGCTTGATACGAGTATGCAGCTGGAAGATCGTTATATGGATTTATCCTTTTCTGATAACGCTAAGGCGAAAAAACATGACGCCTATACGCGTATGTTCTACGACGTAATTCGCAACGATCAGACCCTATTTGTTTCCGCTGGTGAAGTAGAAGCCGCCTGGGAATGGGTGGATCAAATTTTTGCGGGCTGGAAATCCCAAAATCAATCAGTAGTGCCCTACACCTCTGGCTCTAACGGGCCTGATGCCGCATTTGAACTTTTAGCCAAAGATGGCCGCCGTTGGATTGATGGTTAACTGGAGGTTGTGTGAATAAAATAATTGAAGCTGTAACGGCGCGTATAGTTGCGCGCAGTAAATCGAAGCGGGATGCATATCTGGCTGCCATGAAGGCGACCATGGATAATAATCCACCCAAAAAGCGTTTATCCTGCGGCAATTTAGCCCACGCTTATGCGGCCTGTGGCAGCCCGGATAAAGATACATTGCGTTTATTGCAGAGCGCGAATATCAGCATTACTACCGCGTTTAACGATATGTTATCCGCGCATCAGCCGTTTGAGTCGTACCCGAATATTATTAAGGCTGCCGCTAGAGCCATGGGTTCTACTGCGCAAGTGGCTGGTGGCGTGCCCGCCATGTGCGATGGTGTGACCCAGGGCCAGCCGGGCATGGAAATGAGCTTATTTAGCCGTGAAGTGGTCGCTATGGCCTGTGCGGTTGGGTTAAGCCACAACATGTTTGACGGCAATATGTTTTTGGGTGTGTGCGATAAAATTGTGCCCGGCATGGTGGTCGGCGCATTAAGCTTCGGCCATATTCCCGCCGTGTTTGTCCCAGCTGGCCCCATGCATTCGGGTATTTCCAATAAAGAAAAAGCCAAAGTGCGCCAGCAATATGCGGCAGGCGAAGTGGGCGACGATAAATTATTGGAAGTAGAAACTAAAAGTTACCACAGCCCAGGCACCTGCACATTTTATGGCACCGCCAATAGCAACCAAATGTTGGTGGAAATGTTGGGCGTGCAATTACCCGGCGCCTCTTTTGTCAGCCCCGATTCGCCTTTGCGTGAAGCGCTAACACGCGCAGCGGTGGAAAAATTAATTTTATCTACTAAGGCGGCAGGCACTTATCGCCCCCTCTACGATGTCATTACCGAATATTCCATAGTGAACGCTGTGGTGGGCCTATTGGCCACCGGCGGCTCGACCAACAACACATTGCATTTGGTTGCCATGGCGCGTGCGGCGGGCATTGAATTAACCTGGGAAGATATGGATGAATTATCCCGCGCAACCCCCTTATTAGCGCGCATTTACCCCAATGGCGAAGGCGATGTAAATCAATTCCATGCCGCTGGCGGTATGAGTTATTTGGTGCATGAATTGCGTCGCGGCGGTTTATTAAATGAAAACGTCGTCAATATTATGGGGCAGGGCTTAGATGCTTATGAAAAAGCCCCGAGCCTAGACGAAAAAGGTAATGCGGTTTGGTTAGAGCCGGTTACACAGTCCTCTGATGCGTCTATTTTGCGCGGCGTTGATGGGCCATTCGACACTGAAGGCGGGCTGCGCTTGCTAAAAGGTAATTTGGGGCAGGGCGTTATTAAAATCTCCGCCGTGGCGCCGGAATATCGCGTTGTGGAAGAAGAATGCATTGTGTTTGACGACCAAGATGATTTAATTGCGGCATTTAAACGCGGCGAATTAAATCGCAATTTTGTGGCGGTAGTGCGTTTTCAAGGCCCGCGCGCTAACGGCATGCCGGAATTACACAAAATGACACCCCCTTTAGGCTTGTTGCAAGATCGCGGTTATAAAGTGGCATTGGTAACGGACGGGCGCATGTCCGGTGCTTCTGGAAAAGTGCCTTCCGCGATCCATTTATCTCCTGAAGCACTCAGCGGTGGCATTCTGACACGCGTGCGCACGGGGGATCGTGTGCGCTTGGATGCTAATACGGGCACCATTGAAGTGTTGGTCAGTGCGGAAGAATTAGCGGCCCGCACACCCGTGACACAACCGGTACGCGCGCAGGATTTAGGGCGCAATTTATTTGGCGGCTTTCGCAGTTTGGCCGATCTTGCCAGTGAAGGTGGCAGTGTATTTAATTCCTGTATCGATTTTTAATTCAAGGGCAGCTTAAGGCTGCCTTTATTTTTATCTATTTAAAAAGTGAGTGTGTTGTGACTATTAAACGCGATTTTTTAACGCCCATTGGCGTAATGCCCGTTATTGTTATTGATTCCGTTGAGCACGGGGTGCCTGTTGCCGAAGCGCTGTATGCAGGCGGTATTAAAGCCGTAGAAATTACCCTGCGCACGCCTGCCGCCCTCGGTGCCATTAAAGCGATAAAAAAGGCCTGCCCGCATATCATTGTGGGCGCAGGCACCTTAGTGAATGAAAAAAATGTTGAGGAAGTAGCCGAGGCGGGTGTTGATTTTGCAGTGTCGCCCGGCATGACGGTGAGCCTCATTAAAAAATCCGCCGAGTGCGGTGTGAAATTATTGCCAGGCGTGGCAACTTGCTCAGAGATTTTATTGGGTATGGAGCACGGCTTGAGTTGTTTTAAACTATTTCCTGCCACCGCTGTAGGCGGTTTGCCGCTGTTAAAATCTATTTATGGCCCACTGCCTCAGGTGAGTTTTTGCCCTACGGGTGGTTTAACCCTGGAAGATTTCACCCAGTATTTAGCCCTACCCAATGTGGCCTGTGTGGGCGGTTCTTGGCTGGTACCCAAAGCGGCGGTGGATGCACAAAATTGGCAGGCTATTACCGATATTGCCAAGCAGACTACGGCTAAGCTCACACCTAAAACCTAATCGGTTTGAGTGTGACGCAAAACCGCCTTAGGGCGGTTTTTTTATGCCCGCTAAACCGCACGCCCATTACACATCGCTGCGGCGTATAATGCAGGCTCAATCCACAGGAGGCTGCTATGTCTATTTTTAAATCCCACATTACTGCGATGAGCGCTTATAAACCCCCACTGGATGGGCGGGATGCACATCAGCATTTGTTGTTGGATTTTAACGAGCGCACTGTGCCGGTGGCCAAGGCCGTGGAAGATGCGCTGGTGGATTATATTCGCTCCGGCCGCCTGCAAATGTATCCTTCTTATGGCGATGTGATTGCACAAATTGCCGCTTATGCGGGCGTGCCAGCTGAGCAATTGATGATTACCAACGGCTCTGATCAGGGCATTGAATTAATTATTCGCGCCAGTTGCCGTGAGGGCGATGAGGCTATTATTCCGGGCCCTGGTTTTGCGTTTTATGCTCAGTGCGCCAAGGTGGAAAACCTGAAGATTGTCGAGCCGAAATATCGCTTTAACGAGGGCTTCCCTTTTGCGGATGTGATGGCGGCGATTACACCTAAAACCCGCGTTATTTGCTTGGCAAACCCCAATAACCCCTGCGGCACACCGATTAGCCGTGAACATATTTTAGCGATTGCGAAGGCAGCGCCCCAGGCGGCTATTTTGGTGGATGAGTGTTATTACGAATATGTGAAAACCACGGTGGCTGATGTGGTTGAGCAATATCCTAATATTGTTATTACGCGCACTTTTTCCAAAACCTGGGGCATTCCCAGTTTGCGTTTGGGTTATATCATCAGCCACCCGAATAATATTTTGGCGCTGTTAAATGTGCGCGGCCCCTATGATGTGAATCAATTGGCGGTGGTGGCTATTCAAGCGGCGCTGCAAAACCCGCAGGCTACATTGGCTTTTGTCGATGAGGTCATGCAAAAGTCTAAACCGGCTTTGGAGGACTATTTGCGTAACAAAGGCATAAAATTTTGGCCGAGTGCGACCAATTATTTATGGACCTTTCCCGCCAAACCACAGGAAGTGACGGCGGGTTTACAGCAGGCGGGAATTTTGGTGCGGCCGCGTGTTGATGCCGATGGTGTTTTGGGTGTGCGTATTACCATCGGAACATTGGCACAAACACAGCGTTTAATGGCGGTGCTTGATACCTTGTTGTAGCTGCTCAGGCGCTCTCTTGTGGGCTGACAGGCTGTTTACGTGCAGCGAAAAGACACAGGGCGCGCCCTACAAAATAACCGCTGAAAATGCCATATAAAAAACTAATGGCAAGTTTTACTGCGGCGGATTCCAGTAGTGCAGGTGCCAGCGCCTGTATTACGCCTACACAATATTTGCTACTAAAAATCAGCATAATTACCCCGAAGGGTATCCAACTGCCCGGTATATAAAAAGCCTTATTGGCGGGGTGAAAGCCTATGCCTTTTACTGGCCATACGCGTGTAATTAAGCTTGCCGCCAATAATAGCCCTACCAACCAGGCCGCGAGTGCGGGAGCGAAGAGGCCAAAACTGGTTAAAACACCTGCTAGAGAAAGCGCGAACATGCCCAGCGGCAGAAAAAATCCCATCAGCTGCGGCACGTGCCGATTCTTAGTTTGCTGAATGCCCAGCACAATTAAGCCAGTCAATAAAGCAAAAACCCAAACGGGTGTGTGAGTTAAAATATCCAGCATAATGCCTGCTTATTATGGTTTGAACGAATCGCGCTAGGTTAGGTCTTTACTTGGATTTAGGCTAGTGATTTCGTAACATTTCTGCGTTTTTTAAGGTTTGGTCAGGCTCTGTGCTGGCGGGTATAAATCGGGAGGGTGTTCAACGAGCGTTTAAATTTCGTCTGTAGGTATGAGTGCGGCCTTATGCCGATGAAGTTGTGTATGTGTTTCAATTTTAGCTAAACACTGGCTTGTGTGGTCCAGGTAAAAAAGCACTAAGAGTTGCTTGAGTTAATCATTCGGTATCCAAAAGATAAGAAAAGTGTACATTTGTTTGCTGCCTATAAACATAAATGGCCTGTGGCCAACCTGGTGATATGAGTATGAAATTAGTGCGCACAATTAGCCTTGTGGTATTGCTGGGTTTATCTCTGGCCATAGGCCTATCCATTGTTACATTTGATACCAAGCGATTTTTGCCATTAATTACCGACGCAGCGCAAAAACAAGGTTTTGCACTGCAGGTTGGTTCTATTGAGTTAACACTATGGCCAGAGCTAGGGCTTAAGCTTACACAGCTGCAGCTGGATTCAATCTCCCATCCAGGCCCCGCCCCTTTGCTTGTGTTGCAGGAGGCGACTTTAGCAATTCCTCTTAAACCGCTGCTTGCCGGTGAGCTTCAGGTGCGCGATGTTCGTTTTAGTGAGGGAGCCGTAAATCTGTGGCAGAACAAAACTGGTGACAATAATTGGAGTAGCGCTGCCGCTTCACAGCCGGCCAATAACCCATCGTCCCAAACTCATAAGGTGTCAGTTAATTCGCTGACACTTCAGGGCATAAAACTGAATTGGCAGGATGATAAAAACCCGCTGCTTAGCGCAACGCTTAAACAAGCCGGTATTGAATTAACCGGTACGGATTCTTACCTTTTAACATTAATGGGGCGCGTAGAGGCTAGGGGCACAATACCTGCTTTGGCCTTTGAATTAACGCAGGATATTCAACAAGCGGATGGCCAGTGGTTGAGCAAAAATGGCAAAGGCAAATTGGGGGTAGCCGATGGCATTAGTGTGTTGATTCACTACAACAGTCAGGTCGCTGCTGATTTTAATAAGGTAACAGGCAATTTCTCCACTGAGCCGTTTAACCCTGCCGCTTATTTGCCTCTGGCGGGCGTGGAGTTAGCGGATAAATCGCGCTTAAAATCGCTTGCCCTAAAAACCGATTTTGCATGGCAGGCGGATAAAATTGACTTATCACAGGGTTTAATACAACTCGATGATGTGCCGATTAATTGGCAGGCACATTACACGGGCGGGCGCTGGCAGCTGAGTGTAAAAGCTTCTAAATTAGACGCCGATGCTTACATGCCTGTGACCCGCGCGCAGCAGACCAACGAGAGCGAAAAAACCGAGCCTACGGCGGCTGCATTGAGTGGATTGCCGTTAATGGATATTGATGCGCACATTGGCCAATTAACACTAGCCAACTATGTGTTGAATGACCTGGAAACACAGCTTGCATTGGGCCCACAGCAGATTAATGCCCGTTCCATAGCTGCGCGATTATTTGACGGCGTGCTCACCGGCCAGTTGCGCATTAATCAGCGGGAAAAATCGCTTAATTTGCAGGGAGCGTTGGATGCAAAAGCCGTAGCCCTGCAGCCGCTGTGGAAACACTTTAATCCTCAGTCGCAGTTGAATTTAACGGGCGCTGTAAATGCACAGGTGCAACTGCAGAGTAGCGCAGCGGGGTTTGCTGATCTGTTCAAGGCGTTAAATGCTCAAGTTACAACCCAGGGTGACGCCGTGCGGGTGAGCCCGCTGAATATTACCCAGCAGTACTGCAATATTATTAGCCAAGCTACATTGCTGAAGAAAGATTCCAACACATGGCCGGAATTTACCCAATTGCAGGATGTGACGGCGAAGATCCAACTTACCCCCGAGCAAATTAAATTGACCGAATTACACGGCAGGACGGAGAAATTACAGCTGGATGGCGAGGGTATTTGGGAGCGCCAGTCGGATCAATTTAAAGTGCAATTACCCATTACACTGTTGCAGCTGGCTGCGGCTGAGACCACGGTGGAGGGCTGCACTATAGGCAGTGATTATTGGGTCAACCGGCGCCTGTCGCTTTTGCAGTGTGAAGGCAAAATGGCCCAGTTCGATCCCAAGCGCGATTGCGGCTTGGATAAATTAGGGGTTGCTGGTTTATTAAAAGACTACGCCTTGTACAAAATTAAGAAGGGCGAGGGCATTAATGTTGGACATATAAAAGAGAAAGCGGCGGAAAAGAAAGCTGAACTAAAAGAAAAAATTGAGGAAGTGGTTGATAAGGAAAAAATTAAAAAAGTTGAAGACAAATTAAAAGGATTATTTAAGCGGGATTAAATCGATTGCCACATTTAGTACTTAAAATTTTCAGGCTGGCTTAACATGTGCGTACAGTGTTTGACAGCCGTTTTAGCTCGAAACCTGTAGTATAAAAATTAAAAAGTGCCCTGCATTTAATCGGGCACTTTTAATTGGGTGTTGTTTTTTGCCGGGGATTTTAGACCTAGCTACATGTTCGCTACTTAAAGGTAAGCCTCTACCCCAGGGCACGAGCACACCAAGTTGCGATCTCCATACACATTATCAATGCGGTTAACGCTCGGCCAAACCTTGTGTTGGTGTAAATAGGGTAAGGGGCGGGCGGCGCAGTCGCGGCTGTAGGGGTGCGACCACTGCTCATCCAACACATCATCGAGGCTGTGCGGAGCATTCACTAGCGGATTGTCATCCTTGGGCCAGCTGCCGTTGATGACCTGGGTAATCTCCTGATGAATGCTCAGCATGGCATCGCAAAAACGATCCAGCTCCGCCTTGGATTCACTTTCGGTGGGCTCCACCATCAGGGTGCCCGCTACGGGGAAGCTCATAGTGGGGGCGTGGAAGCCGTAATCCATTAAGCGTTTGGCTATGTCCTCTTCGCTAATGCCGCTGGCGGCTTTTAAGGGCCGCAAATCGAGCAGGCACTCGTGGGCCACAAAGCCGTTGCGGCCGGTGTAGAGGATGGGGTAATGGTCTTTCAGGCGGTGCGCAATGTAGTTGGCGTTGAGTATGGCCATTTGGGTGGCCTGTTTGACGCCTTCGGCGCCCATCATGCGAATGTACATCCAGCTAATAGGTAGGATGCTTGCCGAACCCCAGGGAGCTGCGGAGATGGTGCCGTTGCTGGCGCTGGTGCCCTCGAGGGTTTGCAATGGGTGAGTGGCTAGGTAGGGGGCCAGATGGGCCTTAACGCCAATCGGGCCCATGCCGGGGCCGCCGCCGCCGTGGGGGATACAAAAGGTTTTGTGCAGGTTTAGGTGCGACACATCACCGCCAAATTCACCGGGCGCGGCAAGGCCTACCAGGGCATTCATGTTGGCGCCGTCTATATAAACCTGGGCGCCTATAGAGTGAATTAGCTGGCAGATATCGCGGATATTCTCTTCAAACACGCCGTGGGTGGACGGGTAGGTGATCATCAAGGCGGCGATTTGATCGCCGTAGAGTTCAACCTTCGCCCGCAGGTCATTCAGGTCCACATTGCCTGCCTCATCACAGGCCGTTACCACCACCTGCATGGCCACCATTTGCGCCGAGGCTGGGTTGGTGCCGTGGGCGCTGGCGGGGATTAAACAGATGCGGCGCTGGCTTTCCCCTTTTGCCTCGAAGTATTTTTTGATCGCGACTAGGCCTGCGTACTCACCTTGGGAGCCTGCGTTGGGTTGCAGGCTGATGGCGTCGTAGCCGGTACAGGCTTGCAGCATGGCTTCGAGCTGTTGGAATAGCGCTGCGTAACCCTGGGCCTGCTCCATGGGGGCAAAGGGGTGCAGGTTGGCAAATTCAGGCCAGGTGACCGGGATCATCTCGGCGGTGGCGTTGAGCTTCATGGTGCAGGAGCCGAGCGGAATCATCGCTTGGTTGAGGGCTATGTCTTTGGATTCCAGGCGCTTTAGGTAGCGCAGCATCTCGGTTTCGCTGTGGTAGCGGTTGAAGACTGGGTGGGTTAAGAACTGGCTGGTGCGCGCCAAGTGCCCCAGGCGGTTGTCGTTGACAGCCTGCTGTTCAAGTTGGGGCAGATCCACTGAGGCGCCAAACAGCTGCAGCAACTGGGCAAGGTCGCTCGCCTGGGTGGTTTCATTCAGGCTGATGCCCACAGCATCCACAAATGGGCGTAGGTTGATGCCCTCGGCTTGGGCCTTGCGCACAATCGCTTGAGTGTTAGCGCCCGTCTCTACCACTAATGTGTCGAAGAACTGGCTGTGGCGCAGCGTAAACCCGGCTTGATTAAGGCCCGTTGCGAGCATTTTAGCCAGCAGATGGGTGCGCTCCGCTATGCGCTTTAAGCCTTCGGGGCCGTGGTATATGGCGTAGAACACGCTCATCAGGGCGAGCAACACCTGGGAGGTGCATATATTGGAGTTGGCCTTTTCCCGGCGGATGTGTTGCTCGCGGGTTTGCATGGCCATGCGCAGAGCCTGCTTGCCGCGTTTGTCGATGGATACACCTATGATACGGCCGGGGGCGGAGCGCTTGTACTCATCGCGAAAGGCAAAAAAGCCCGCGTGGGGGCCGCCAAAGCCCATGGGTATACCAAAGCGCTGGTTGCTGCCGACTACAATGTCGGCGGCAAAAGCGCCAGGGGCTTCTAAGAGCACCAGGCTCAGCAGGTCGGCCGCCACTATGGCCAGAGCCTTATGGGCGTGAATGCTGGCAATGGGGTCTTTAAGATCCTGCAGGGCGCCGCTGGAGCCGGGGTATTGCAGCAGCGCGCCGAAGTAATCGCCTTCAGCCAGACTATCGAGGCTGCCTTGAATAATCTCAAAGCCAAAATGCTCTGCCCGTGTGGCCACCACCGCGAGGGTTTGCGGGTGTACATCGCTGTGAACAAAAAAGCGGTTGGAGGTATTGCCTTTGGCGACGCGTTTGGCCATGGCCATGGCCTCGGCCGCAGCGGTGCCCTCATCAAGCATTGATGCGTTGGCCATTTCCATGCCGGTTAAATCCATAATCATCTGTTGGAAATTTAACAGGCCTTCTAAACGGCCTTGCGCTATCTCAGGTTGGTAGGGTGTATAGGCGGTGTACCAGCCGGGGTTTTCCAGCACATTGCGCAGTACAACTAAAGGCGTGTGGGTGGGGTGATAACCCAGGCCTAGATAGCTTTTAAATATCTGGTTGCCGGCCGCCAATGCTTTAAGCTCGGCGAGGGCTTGGGTCTCGGTGCAAGGGCTAGCCAGACGCGCGGTGGTTTCGGCGCGAATGGCGGCGGGGAGGGTTTTCTCCATCAGGCTTTCAAGGGAGCTTAAGCCTAGCGCGGCCAGCATGGCTTGTGTTTCGCTGGAGCTTGGGCCAATGTGGCGGGCGATAAATTCGGCGGAACAGCTTAGCTGCGCCAATTGGGCGGCGGAAGTGGCCATAGGGGAACCTTCAGATTAAAAAGCGGGTGGTCTAGAGTTAAGCGGCGGGTGCCCGCGCCTGTGGGGCCGGTGCAAACAAGGGCGCAATGGTATCAAGGCCACCTAGGCCCAGCAATGCAACTGAGTGTTCCGTTGCCCTGTCGCCCGTCCAGCGGCGCTGCGGCTGCAGGGGGCGCTGCACTTCACAATTCAATTTATGAGGCAATTGATGCTGGCCGAAACAATTACCGGCGTAATGATGATATTGGGAGCGGCTTTGGGGTCTCGCATGGGCCTTGGGGCTGTGTCGAGGCAGATTCTCGCTACGGGTTTGGCTCTGGCGCTGGCGACCTATTTGGCGCCCCTGATCGCCAGGGGGCTGCAGGCCTGGTTTTCTTATACGTTGGTGTGGTTCTGCGCCAGCCTGCTGCTGTTTTTTGGCGTGGCGGTAGCGGCCCAAAGAGCCATGACCCTATTTAGCCAGGCCATTCAACTGCCTAAATGGGTGTCGCGGGCGGGTGGCGCCGGGCTGATGGCGATGGTGGCCGCCTTGGCGGCAGGTCTTTTACTTTGGACGATTCATTTATCCTTGAGTCTGCAGGCGATGGCGGCGCAAACACACGCGACTCGCCCCGAGGGTTTGTATGCCTGGGCGAGCCGGGAAGTAGACGCCATCACCCGTTGGAGCCTGCGCGCCAGTGGTGTTCCGGCGCCGTTGGCCAATGGCCTGGGACGGATCGCTGCCGAGCCTGGGTTTTATCTACAGCAACTGGTCGCCATAGCCTTGAGTACTGAATTTAAGGCGTTTTGGACGGACCCCGAGGCCCAAACGCTCTTGGCGCAACAGGCCGGTGAGCCCTTGACTCAATTGCCCAGTGGCCAGAAGCTCTTGGAATTACCCGCCGTGACCGACCTGCTGCAGGTGTTGCCTGTGGAGGCCAGCCAGGGCGGCGTTCTAATCATGACGCAGCTGTCGCGCCTTTGGGCGTTAAAGCAGCGGGTGTTGCTGGATGGGGAGATCCAGGCCTTACTCGCCGATGGCACCTTGGTGGAGCGGCTGGCTCAGCAGGACCTCGCAGGTGTACTGCTAAACCCCCATTGGCGCCCCTTAATTGGCCGCATTGAGGTGATCCTGAGTGCGGACGCCGACACCCATCACGAGCCCCAGGGGCCAATTCCCGCCCCTGAAACGGTTATTCCCGCGGGTTAATGCTGATCCTCTGAGATTGCCCTATTTATTTATCGACCGAGACTCACTATGAGCAATCAACTTCCTGAAGCCCGCGGCCCCTGGACCTGTCTGACCCGCGCGGTGGTGTACGAAAACCCCTGGATTCGGGTGCAGCACGAAACCGTCACCACGCCCGCAGGCACGCCAGGCATTTATGGCTTGGTGCACTTTAAGGGGCGCGCTGTGGGGGTGGTGCCTATTGATCATGAGCATCACACTTATTTGGTCGGCCAAACTCGTTACACCCTCAACGCCTATTCGTGGGAGATTCCCGAGGGGGGCGCTCACCAAGGCGAGAGCCTGGAGGATTGCGCTCTGCGGGAGCTGGAAGAAGAGGTGGGGCTCAAGGCTTCCTGCCTGGAACTGTTGGGCGCTCTGCATCTATCCAATTCAGTTACCGATGAAAGCGCGCACTATTTTTTAGCTACGGATTTATCTGCCGGCGAGCAAAAACTGGATGCCACTGAGGATATTCAGGTGCGGCGCATACCTTTTAGTGAGGCGGTGACGATGGCGTTGACCGGTGAGATCACCGACGCGATCAGCGTAACAGCCCTGTTGCGCCTTGCCCTTGAGCGGCCAGAATTTATGGCGCCAGCGAGGCGCTAAAAAACCTGCTGACACGCTTGGGGGTACGCTTCACTATCGAACCGCACCGTACCCCATCTTGTACCCCCAAAACCAGTGCGTAATACCGTCTAAAGGTGTGCAGTGGTGAGCCATGTCTAAAACCTCTAGACGAAAAAAAAGCCCTTAAATAAGGGCTTTTTTAGGTTTTTAGCCGAGTGTTGAACACTGCCGACTAAAGAATTTGGCTCCGCCTGCTGGACTCGAACCAGCGACCCAATGATTAACAGTCATTTGCTCTACCGACTGAGCTAAGGCGGAATGGGTATCAAACTCTTTGCATCTACGACTTAAACAGTAGCATCATTGCTTGAAGGCGCGCATGGTAGCGAGTGCCTGTGCTGCTGTCAACCAATTTTTTGCTCTTAACTGCTTGATTTTGCTCGATTAATAGCCAAATCCACTGCGCTGTCAGGCGATAAAAAATTGGTAGGACCGAGCGGACTCGAACCGCTGACCCCCACCATGTCAAGGTGGTGCTCTAACCAACTGAGCTACGGTCCTGCAAAGAGGCGCGCATTCTATCCACTAACCCCTCCCTGGGCAACTCTTGCGTGGTATTTATTTGATGGCCACCAACGCAGCTGCGCCTAAGGCCGTTTGATAAACAACCTGGCTCGCTTTGGCTAGAATCTCGAGCGTGTCCTTTTTGTCTGTTTCCAGTGGTACAACGATAGTGTCGCCAGGTTGAATATTGCCTTTGCTAGATCGCAACCAACCGGACTTAGGTGAAACAACTGTGCCATTGGCTTTCACAACATATATGCGCGCGGTATCAGCATTCTTTTTGGTGCCGCCTGAGTTGTTGATGTAATCCGAGGCATCGAGCTTGGCGTTATAGAAGTGGGAGGTTGGGAACTGTACCTCACCCACCACCGTAACCGACGGTTTAAAACGCGGGATAGTAAGTAGGTCCCCGTCCTCCAACTGAAAGTCGTGACCGGTGGGCGTTTTTAGAATCAGAGGCAAGTCAATAACCAAACGGCCGCCCGCTTTAGACGTTTCCAAGCTTTTCAAAATACGCTGGGCTTCGGCGGTATCAATATTTTTCTTGCCTGTCTGTTGAGAGGTTGATGAGGCAACCAGCTCTGCCTCAATGGTCTTTTTCATATCCTGAATGCGCGCCTCTTCCAGCTCCCGCAATTCCTTACGAGAAAAAACGGCGCCCTCCGAGTGCGCATGAGGAGTGAGGCCGCCTGCGCGGGTGAGTACATCCATCAGGGTTTCACCGGGCAAAATGCTGTAAGTGCCGGGGAACATTACCTCGCCCTGAATAGTGACGGATTCTTTATTCTTCCACAGGGGTACCTGTTTAATCTGCAGCGTATCCGCCGGTTGCAGCTGCACTCGGGGGTCATTGAGGTCCACGGCAACGTGCATCACCACCCGCTCCATATTTTGTGAGATGTCGTAGCGGGTAATTTCCCCTTGCGTGCCCAGGGCGCTTTCGGTGAGGCCGCCGGATAATAAAATCAGATCCTGTGCGCTCATTTGCTCAGCTAGCGGGTAGACGCCGGGAAATCGCACACTGCCTGAGATGCCTACGGTTTTTTGTCGCTCTTGAAACTGTGCTTGGGTTTTTAAGCGGTCAATGGTTTCGCTCAGCAGCTCGCTGCGGTCGTCCTCGAAGTTAAATATGAACAGGGTGTCGTTACTTTGCAGCAGTGGATCTTTCGCGCCGCCTCGGCTGGCCCAGGCTGCTTTAGGGGAAAACAGTATGGTTTGAATTTGCCGGGTGCCCGGTATTTCCCGCTGGATCATAGCCACGTCTATGTCCGGATTGGGCAACAGCGCTTCTACGCTGGGGATGGCGTCCGTAAAGCGAGCGCCCCGGGTCCAGGCGAACTCTTCGGCGCGTTTTATATGGCCTTTTAAGGTAACCTTATCCTGCACTATGTCTAATACAGAGGATATTCGCAGCACATCACCGTCTTTAACGGGTTGGGCCTTGTCGCGGGCCTTAGTGAGGTCCAGATTGATCAGAGTCTTTTCACCGCGCTCACCAATACGTTCAAGGCGGGATTCTGGCAGGTAAGCGTTGGTGCTGGCGCCCCCGGCAAGGCCGAGGGCTCCGGCCACATCGGCGGAATTCTGCAGCTCATAAATAGCGGGCCGCGTGACCGCCCCCATTACGGTGATGGTTTCGCCCACCGGTGGCACAAATAACACATCGCCGGGCATTAGGCGTGCATCCCCTGAGGTATCGCCGCGCAGTAATAAGTCATACAGGTCGAGGGTTGTGACGACTTTGCCCTGGCGCTTTAACTGAATATTACGGAAAGAACCGACTTTATTGATGCCGCCGCTGGCAAATAGGGCGTTGGTCATGGTGGAAAGGGCGCCGACGGTAAACGAGCCGGGCTGCATGACTTCACCCAAAACAAAGATGCGGATGCTGCGCAATGCGCCCATGGTGACGGAGCTTTTCACCCCGATCATCTGTTTTTCCACGACTTCGTTTAAAACGGTTTGGGCTTGGCTAAAACTCAAGCCGGCCAGGTTAACCGGGCCGATTTCAGGAAATTGCACCTGGCCTTCCCGGTTGATGGTGAGGGAGTAGGCGTTATTTTCTTTACCGTAGAGCTGAATCACTATGTTGTCGCCAGGGCCCATAACATAGTCGGCGGGTACCGGTATGTCCGAGGCGGGAGTGAAACTGCTAGGGCCGTTGCTGAATAGATCGGCGCCGAAGGGTTTTAAGGTTACGGTTTGATCCTTAGCGGGTTTTTTTACATCGACAGTAGGGTTTTCATTCAAGCTTTCATCTTCTAAAGACTCTGCACTTTTTAGGTTGGTGTCTTTATCACCGATGTTCTTGACCTTTGCCTCTTTGGACTTGGATGCATCCGGGCTTTGTTTTTTATCACCTGCAGTTCGCTGCAGTGTTTCCGGTTCACGAATCTGCGGCTGGGCACTGTTGGTGCTCATGCTCGCAGGGTCTATGCCCACTGAGCGCGCCAGGGCTTGTTTTTCCTCTGCGGAGAGGGATTTAAACTGTTCAATTTGCGCCGGTGATGGCATCAATTGCTGAGCGGCCAGGCAGCTGCCCGCCTTCATAAGCAGGATCAAAAGGCCGTATTTAAAACACTTCATAGAGAGTCCGTCAGGTATTGTCATTTACCAGTAGCTTTTTAAGGTGATGTAAAAATTCGAGTCGAGTCGTTCAGCGCGGGCATTAATGGGGTGCTCAAGGTATTGCCCCCCCAGAATCAGCTGGCTCGATTCAGACAGCGGGTGTTGGTAGCTGGCATCAAGTATTAGCAGGGATAAAGCCTTGGCACTAAGTGGATTGCCACTGGGGGCGGGAATATTCGTACCGTCCTGATTGAGATGGGCTTTGCCCAGTCGCCAAGTGACAAGATCGCCATCCTCCCAACTATGCAAACCGCCTAGGCTGTAGATCTGGGAATCGTTATCGCTACTTGCTCCCATGCTGCGGCCGTGATAACGGTAGCCGCTGGTATAAATAGCGTGTTCATAGGCGCCGTTGGCCAAGCCATCGCTATCAAAGCGCATGAGTGTGTTGGAGCCCTCAACCCAGAGGCGGTGGCTGATGGTGTCGGTGGCGGCTGCTAACTCTAGGCCCATAGCACCTATATTGCGCGAGGGGGTGCCGCCGGATTCATCCTCGCCAATCACTTGCCCATACCAGGCACCGCTGACGCCTTGATAATGGGCGCTGGCACGCCAATCTATGCCCCCAAGCTGATTGCCCGGTTCGTTGGAGGCGTCCGTCGCAATACCCTCACCGCCACGGTTGTCTCTGCCCAACAATAAATCTTTGATAACCCCCAAGGACTCAGGCCGCGAGCCGCCGCCGAACATGGCGGTTCGGCTGTAGCCGAGCTCTAAAAAAGACAGGGGACTGTGGGTGATACGTAGGCCCCAGAGTTTGGTGTGGCTGTAATCCCGCGCGGATTCCAACTGGTTGACAAAGGTTGTTAATTGCCAAGGGCCCAGCCAATGCAACAGCGGTGTTTCAAAGGCATCCGGCGATAAGCGCTGCAAAAACAGGCCGGGGGAGGGCCGCGCATTGCCCGAGAGGATGAGGCTGTCTTGCCAGGCCGGGCCCCAAAAACGCTCGGTAGAGCCGACGCCAAAACCCCAGTTACCCCAGCGGGCGCTTAGATAACTATGGTCGGCTCGCCAGGTGTCGCCATCACTGGCATCCGAGCTATAGGTGGCTGATAGATTAATGGCAAATACGTCCCCCATGGCTTGAATTGAGAGACCTGCCGACGATGCTTCGCGCTCGTTGTCGGCAAAGCCGCCCAGTGCGCGCGGGTAGGAGGCCGCGGATACCTGGCTTGTGATGCTCACACGATCGGCATTGCGCACAGCGCTGTTGAGGAGGGACACCGCCTGCTGCTGTTGTTCGGTTAATTCGTGGGGAGGGAGAGAATCAAGTGCCTCAGCGAGGCTCTGCCAGGGAATGGGCCAGGCGGTGATGGGGCCTGCTAGTAGGCCGGTATCTCGCAACACCTCAACGGCATGGCGCAGGGCGCGGTCGTTGGGCTCTGCCCAAGGCGCGGCCAGACACTGAGCGCTGAACCAGCTGCAGGCAACAACGGCGTGAATGTGGAGCAATCGTCTGGCTGAGCGCATGAGCGTGGCTGCAAAAAAAGGGCGCATCTTAGAGGCTTTTTGTGCCCAGGGGAATGTTTGCGTGTTAGATGGCGCCATTGCCAAACCCTGTGCGAGCGCTGCCGGTGCGAGGATGAACGTGCCTTATCAGTACACGCGAGGAAAACCCTATTTCGCTAAGCTGTGTGTTTTGATGCTGTCTGGTGGGCGAGCGAAAGGCGGTATTAGTTAGGCATGAGTTTTTAGTTGTCTTTGCGCTGGAGCTCGGCCTTGGTATCTGTCCACAGGTTTAAGCAGTCGTTTTTGTCGAAAAAATTTCCACAGATGAGATTTTTTGTTGATATAAATCACTTTTAAATCGTGATGAATGTCTTGTTGTTTGGCGCTCATAAACAAATTGGCGCGTCAATTAACCTGTTTCCCAGTCATTCTGTAGACAAGTGTAAAAAATTATCCTATTTTTCCACTGCTTTAGTAGGGAAGGGGTGTGGCCAAATACCATTGGCGCCTTAATCCCTTTTGATGAAACTAGGTTTTAATTTTAATAATAAAGATGAGGTACTGCAGTATGGCGACTCGTGAATTAGGTACGGTCAAATGGTTTAACAACGCGCGCGGGTACGGATTTATCACGCGTGGAGAATCGACGGACGATATCTTTGTTCACTACCGCAATATCCGCGGCGAGGGATACCGATCCTTGGCTGAAGGGCAAAAAGTAGAGTTCGAAGTACATGAGGGGGAGAAAGGTTTGCAAGCGGATGATGTAGCCTGCCTATAAAAAGGCCACAGGCATAATTATAAAAACCCAGGGCGACCTGGGTTTTTTTTTGCCCTTACAGCCGTGCGCTGCGGCTCAATAGCGCCCTTTGTTCACCCTGCGCATCTGCCGCCTAACAGCGCTCGGCTTCCTGTTAGAATGCCGCCCTTATTTTTCGGCCCAAAGACCTTCGCCATGAGTACAGCTTCTCTTGTTGTTGCCCCTTCTTTGCCCAAAAAAAACGGCGATAAACTTACCTGGGGCAACGCCCAGGGCAGTGGTCGCGCGTGGGCTATAGCAGAAGCCGCCTGTGCCCAGGCCAGCAGCGGTTTAGTTATCTGTACCAATATGGCCGATGCCTACCGAATGGAGTTGGAGTTAGCGCTCTTTTTGAAAGATCGGCCCAACGCTCCGAAACTCAGCCATTTCGCCGACTGGGAAACCCTCGCCTACGATAATTTTTCTCCTCACCAAGACATCATCTCCACCCGTATGCGCAGCCTCTATGAATTGGCCAAGGGGGAGCGGGTGTTGGTGGTGGCCAGTGTCAGTACCCTGTTGCAACGCCTGAGCCCAAAAAGTTACATCCTCGGCAATAGTTTGGTGCTTAAGGTTGGCGAGAAATTACCGCTGGCGCGGTTGCGCGAACAGATGGTGCAGGCGGGCTATAACCATGTAGACACGGTGTACCAGCATGGCGAGTTCGCTATTCGCGGTGGTCTGCTGGATATTTTCCCTATGGGGGCGAGCCTTGCTTATCGCATCGAACTATTCGATGACGAAGTCGAAACGCTGCGCCCCTTCGATCCAGAAACCCAGCGCACGACCGGCACCATCGAGTGCGTGGAGTTATTGCCCGCTAAAGAATGTCCCTTAGATCGCGCCTCGGTTACGCGATTTAAAAATCGCTGGATGGAATTGTTCAATAGCGACGACCCCCGTCGCTGCCCTATATATCAAGACGTTGCCTCGGGTTTATCTCCTGCCGGGGTGGAATACTATTTACCCCTATTTTTTGAGCAGACCGCCTGTTTATTCGATTATTTGCCAGCGGACGCCTGCACCTATGTGCTCAGTGATTTGGACCTAACCTTAGAGCAATTTTGGCTGGATGCCACCGGCCGTTACGAAAGTCGCAAGGGCGATCGTTTGCGTCCTTTGGTGCCGCCGAAACAATTATTTCTCAATGCCGAAGAATTCTACGCAGGCCTTAAACCCTTAAGCCGTATTAATCTAACCGCCGCGCCTGCCGCCGAGCGAGCAGGTCACGCTAATCTTCCGCTGCAGCCCTTGCTTAATTTGGCTATTGACGCCCGCGCCATTGAACCCTTGGGCGCGCTGGAATTATTTTTAGCGAACAGTAATCAGCGCATTTTATTTTGCGCCGAAACCTCCGGCCGTCGCGAAGCTGTATTGGATCAACTGGCCAAATTACAGCTAAAACCTGAGTCGGTCGATTCCCTGTACGCCTTTAATCAGGGTAAAACTCAATACGCAATTACCCTGGCTGATTTAAGTACGGGCATCAGCCTGCCTGCCGTGCGCGTGATTGCTGAGGCGGAATTATTTGGCCTGCGCATTCAACAAAAGCGCCGCCGCAGTAAAGCCCAGGACGACCACGACAGTATTATTAAAAACCTCACCGAATTAAAAATGGATGCCCCCGTGGTACACATTGACCACGGTGTGGGCCGTTATCGAGGCCTGCAAACCATTGAAGTGGACGGCCAGAGCGCAGAATTTTTAGTGCTTGAATACGCCGATCAAGCCAAATTATATGTGCCGGTGGCGAATTTACATGTCATCAGCCGTTATTCCGGTTCCGATGACGATCACGCACCACTACACCGTTTGGGCGGGGAATTATGGGCCAAAGCCAAGCGCAAAGCGGCCGAACAAATTCGCGATGTGGCCGCTGAATTATTGGAAATTTACGCCAAACGCGAAGCGCGCAAAGGCTTTGCATTTGAAGACCCCGAAGAGGCCTACCAACAATTTGCTGCCAGTTTCCCGTTTGAAGAAACCCCCGACCAAGAAGCCGCTATTAATGCTGTGCGGCAGGATTTAATCAGCGCTAAACCTATGGATCGTTTGGTCTGTGGTGATGTAGGGTTTGGTAAAACGGAAGTCGCCATGCGGGCAGCGTTTATCGCCGCGCAAAATTCCAAACAGGTTTTAGTGCTGGTGCCGACAACTCTGTTAGCGCAGCAACATTATGAGAACTTTAAAGACCGCTTTGCCGATTGGCCGGTAAATGTAGATGTAATATCGCGCTTTCGCAGCGGCAAAGAAACCGACGAAGTGCGTGAGCGGTTGGCCAGTGGCAAGGTGGATATTTTAATTGGTACCCACAAGTTACTCAGCAAAGAAGTCAAAGCGCCCAATTTGGGCCTGTTAATTATTGATGAAGAACACCGCTTTGGTGTGCGGCAAAAAGAAGCCTTAAAATCCCTGCGCGCCGAGGTGGATATTCTCACCATGACCGCAACACCCATACCGCGCACACTGAATATGGCCATGAACGGCATCCGCGATTTATCTATTATCGCCACGCCGCCTGCTAAGCGTTTATCTATTAAAACTTTTGTGCGCGAAAGCGATGAACAAACCATTAAAGAGGCCGTGCTGCGGGAAATTCTGCGCGGTGGCCAGGTGTATTTTTTACACAATGAAGTTAAATCCATTGAAAAAACCGCCGCCGATTTAGCCGCCTTAATCCCCGAAGCGCGCATTCAAATTGGCCACGGCCAAATGCGCGAGCGGGAACTTGAACAGGTAATGTCGGATTTCTACCACAAGCGTTTTAATGTTTTACTCTGTACCACCATTATTGAAACCGGTATCGACGTGCCCAATGCCAACACCATTATTATCGACCGGGCCGATAAATTTGGTCTCGCTCAGTTACACCAATTGCGTGGCCGGGTAGGGCGCTCTCACCACCAGGCCTACGCCTATTTACTTACCCCAAACGCCAAAAACATGACCGAAGACGCGCATAAGCGGTTGACCGCGATTATGGAAGCGCAAGACTTAGGTGCGGGTTTTACGCTGGCGTCCCACGATTTAGAAATACGCGGCGCAGGGGAATTATTGGGCGAGGATCAAAGCGGGCAAATTCAAACCATTGGGTTTTCGCTGTATATGGATATGTTGGAGCGGGCGGTAAAAGCCCTGCGCGAAGGTAAAGAAATTAATTTAGATGAGCCGCCCCAGTCACCGGTGGATATTAATGTGCGCATTCCGGCTCTGCTGCCCGATGATTATCTGCCAGATGTGCACACCCGGTTAATTATTTATAAACGAGTGGCCAGTTTAAAAACACCCCGCGATATAGATGAAATGCAAATTGAAATGATTGACCGCTTTGGCCTGTTGCCAGAACCGGCTAAAAATCTTCTGCGTATTGCCGCGCTGCGCATGAAGTGCGAACAATTGGGCATAGTTAAAATAGAAGCCAACCGCGCCTTTGGTCGCATTGAATTCGGCCCTAAAACGCAAATCGATCCTTTATTGCTGGTGAAACTAGTGCAGTCACAACCTCAGCACTATAAATTCGATGGCGCCACCCATCTGCGTTTTAATTACGATATGGAAACCAGTCAAGAGCGCTTAATTACCACAGAAAACACCTTAAAAGCCCTTGGCGCCCGCGATTAACAGACAAGAGAAAAAACTATGTCCCACACTATTCGCCGTTTTTGTGTTCTCGTCATTGGCCTAGGTATGAGTGCCATCGCATGGGCGCAAAGCCTTTATCAGGTTGAAGTTATTGTGTTTGAGCGCAAGGGTTTGGTGCGTACGCTGGGGGCGAGTCAAACCAGCGACGGACATAATTTAGCCTATTTAGAAAATGCCCAAGTGCTTAAAACCCAGGAGCCAACCGACGCACAATCAGCCCCAGCGTTCACTCTGTTGGCCGATAGTGAATTAACGCTTAAGCCTCAAGCGACGAGCCTTGAGCGCTCTAAACAAATGCGTGTGTTGGCCCATCAAGCCTGGTTGCAACCGATTGGCCGCCAGCCCATAGGCGTTGCCCTGGAAGGAGGTGCGCAGTTTGGTCCTTGGCATGAATTAGCTGGAACACTGCAATTAAGCCTGGATAAATCTCTGCAATTAAATAGTGCATTGTGGTACGCGCAATTTATGCCGGATAACGGCCATCCCATCACCAACCCGATTAATATCCCCTTGCCGCCTGACCAAGGCATATTGAGTGATGCGAAATCAGAAGGTTTTTTTGCTACTTTGGCCGTGCCATTTGCCTTTAAACAATCGATTAAGCCTGGTGTAACCACTTACGTGGATCACCCGATATTTGGCTTAATTATTAAGGTGCAGCCGCTCTAACTGCGGCACTACCTCCTAAAAATCTTTCCCACCAGGCAATAAATAAGCTCATTCTATTTGCGTTGCCGCGCCAAAGTGGACGCGTGGCTTTGGCGTTCTACAAAATTAGATGGGCGTTTTTTAGAAAGCAACATCGGAAATGGCGCTAAGCAAGTTTCAGTGTCTGGTCCAGACGTTAGAAAGTTTATTTAACCGTGTCTCGGTGATCATCTGAATAAACAAGCCGATAATCCTGCGCCGCAAAAAACTGCCCATTGGGGCCAAAATCGGGTAATAAAGCAGGCACTAAAGCGCCGGGTAATACCGATTCAACGGGATGTTCAGCGTTGGGCCCTCCCAGATCCGTGCGCAACCAGCCTGGGTCAACATGGCTGACCAAAACATTTGTGCCCTGCATTTGGGCAGCTAAATCCTGGGTGTATTTATCTATGGCGCCTTTAGAAACGCTATAGACCGTTAAATCCGGTTGATCCTTAATGCCGGACGTGATGTTAATAATGCGCCCGAACCCGCGTGTGGCCATCCCCGGTGCGAAGGCATTGCATAGTTGGACGACCGCGTACAAATTGACTTGAAAGGTTTGCAGCCAATCGCTGTGAGGTATTTCCCACATGCTTTGGCCGGGCGTCATGATGGCGGCATTGTTATACAAAATATCAACGCGCCCCGGGCCTTTTTTTACCGCCTCAATAATGGCGGCTACTCCTGCAGGGCTGTCCAACGGGCCACAGGCTTCGGCAATTTCTATGGAATACATAGCGAGTAGTTTGCGCGTAGCCGCAATACTTTCTTGGCTGCGGCCGTGCAAAATAATATTGCAGCCCTGCTGGGCTAAACCTAGGGCAATCTGTTGCCCTATGCCACGGCTAGAGCCCGTAATTAGAGCCCATTTGTGTTTTAAACTTGTCATATCAAATCTCACCTGGTGCAAGCGAAGTAGGGTTGCGCAGGCTATTGCCCGTGCGCACTCAATTATTCCTGCTTATTTCATACCGAGTTGGTCAGCAGCGTACATGGGTATATCTATTCAATCGGCCCTTAAATAAGCTAATCGTTACAGGGCATGTAAACTCGGTGGCCTCTAGCTGTAATCAAAATTCACAGCCCCGTTTGACCGAATTAATACGGGGCAGTAGGGTTCATTAAGTGGATGCGAGCGGCTAGCGAGCCTCGTTCTTTTTATCAATTATTAGTGCACCCTACTTATGTAGGCCGTTCAACCGCCGCTTGGCTTTTATCAACCCGGCATAACAGCCGCTGGGTTAACATAAATAAATCTCAAACATTTCTGGGCGCGCATTATAGCGAAGTTTTAGCCGCCGTCTTGTCGGTGAGGTCTCAACCTGAAGGGGTTGTAGCAATTATTATTGATTGGCACGAGCAATAAATGTTTTTTGTCTTATTTTATATCTGAATAATCGCGGCTTAATAGGTGTTTTGGGTGCTGTGCTGGGCGGCTAGCTACACTCAATAACCTCGCGCTGCAGTTATAGACGCCTGGCCATATTTTTTAAAAAATACTTAATTATCAGCAGTTTTTAATGGTGCCGAAGGTGAAGAGTTATTGTGGGATAAATACTATCTTGCTGATCGTCAGCCTGGTTTTGTATGAATCTATACCGCTCCATTTTAACTATTTATGAAATCCCAAGCGCACATTATTTGGCTTTGATAAACGCGTTGGTTGCGGCATTATTAATCTTATGGTTTTTCTGATTATAAGATGGCCTTCCTGAGTGAGGACATCCAGGCCTGTCGTGAATTTGTCATAAATCTGGCGATGGATCGTCATAAAGTTGGGGTAGGGTTTTAGCGCCGAATAAAAATATCAGCTAATTATGCGCGTGCTCTTGGGCGTCAGCTGAGATTTTTCAATTAAAAGGCGTTTTCACTCGCTCAACTCATGAGGAATAACCTATGACTAAAACGCTAATCAGTGCAGCTGTATTACTGCTGTCCGTGTTAATGCCCGTGCTTGGCCACGCTGATCGCTTCGAGCGCGACGAGGAAGGTGCAGTGGAGAATGAACGGGATTTTATGTTGGCCAGCAATCGCGACCGGGGGCTAGTAAACCTGCCGGTGCAACTGGGGCCGCGGCCGTTTTATTTAGTTGAGGATATGGATGCCAGCCCGTTAAAACGCAAACTACAGGCCTGTGCGCTGAATAAAACTCACTACAAACCCACGCACTTTTCCATCGGCCATCGCGGCGCGGCCTTACAATTTCCTGAGCACACCCAACAATCCTATGAGGCGGCTGCCAGAATGGGGGCTGGTGTAATTGAGTGTGATGTGACCTTTACTAAGGACAGACAATTGGTGTGCCGCCATTCCCAATGCGATTTACACACCACAACTAATATTTTGGCGGTGCCAGAATTGGCCGCTAAATGCCGCCAGCCTTTTGTGCCTGCCGATGAATTAACTGGCAAACCCGCTTCTGCCGAATGCTGTACTAGCGATATCACAGTAGCTGAATTTAAAAGCCTGACCGGTAAAATGGATGGCTTTAATCCCAAAGCAAAAACCCCCGAAGAATATTTGCAGGGCACGCCAGCATGGCGGACGGATTTATACGCTGGGCAGGGCACCTTAATGACCCATGCGGAAAGTATTCAACTGATTAAAAAACTCGGCGCACAATTTACCCCGGAATTAAAATCGGCCAGCGTACCTATGCCCTATGAAGGTACATACACCCAGGCTATGTATGCGCAGCAGATGATTGATGAATATAAAGCGGCGGGCATTAATCCTCGGGATATTTTTGCCCAATCATTTGATATAGCAGACATTCGTTATTGGCTTAAAAACGAACCGAAAATTGGCCGCCAAGCTGTGTATTTGGACGATGCCAATACGCCTGCAGAATTGCCCAGCGCTGCCGATTTAAAAGCCTTAAAAGCCGAAGGCGTAAAAATTGTTGCACCGCCGCTGTGGGCGCTGGTTAAACTCGATGCGAATAATAAAATTGTGCCATCAGACTACGCGCGTAATGCCAAGGCAGCGGGTTTGGACATTATTACTTGGTCGTTTGAGCGCGCTGGGCCACTTAAAAATGGTGGCGGCTGGTATTACCAAACGGTAAATTCGGCGTTGAATAATGACGGCGATATGTTGGAGGTGTTGGATGTGATTGCGCGCCAAGTGGGCGTGATAGGTGTGTTTTCTGACTGGCCTGCCAGTGTGAGTTTTTATGCAAACTGTATGGGCTTGGAGTAAATAAATATCGAGCCTAAATAGATCTCAATTCGACTATTCGGCACTTTGGCATTGCATCTAAGCTCTTCTTAACCCATAAAGCTATTGGCTTGCGGTGTAGCAGGAATGGATACAGCCTATTTCAGACCGTCAAAAAGAGGGATCTTTTTGACGAGCCTACACGGATGTATTCACGGCGTGTCTGAAGTAGGCTGTATTCATTCCTGCGGCTGGGTTTGAGGTGTCGTCGGAACCCAAGTGGCCTGCTGATTTTTCAGGCTGCGCAGATGTCACCTCTACTCTTAAAAAGTAGTGTCTCGTTACTTTTATTTTTTATTGTTTTTGGCGTGCCGCTGGGGCGAAGGTTTGTTGCTGGTGCCTTGGCGCGCAGAGGTGGATTTGGGGTTGGCTGTATACTGGTTTTTAGCGCCGCCTGATTTACCTTCGGCGGGCTTAGCTCCCGCTTTAGCTGGAGTAAATTTTGCGCTTTTTACGCCGGTTGCAGGGGATAGTTTGGCGGCTTCTAGTTTGCGCCAATCGGCACTGCGTACCGTAGCTTTATTGCCAGTGAGTGTTTTATCTGTGTTGGCGGTAAAGGCTTTTGTTTTGCTCGCAGGTTTTGACGCAACTCCAGCGGCTTTGGGCGCGCTGGATTTTTTAGCGCCGCTAGAATTGGGTGTTGGGCGAGTTTGAGTGGGTTTATGGGGGCTGCTCGCCCTATGGCCGTACTCTTGTTCGCGAGCTGTTTTTGCGCGCTGAGGTTTTTTAGCAGGAGGAGCAGATCGTGTGCGTGGGCTGCCCTCTGAGCTGGAGTGTTCGAGCATTTTAAAAATTGAGGCGATTTCATCTTCATCCAGGTCGCGCCAATCACCCAAGGGTAGGCCCTTAAGGCGAATATTCATAATGCGCACTCGCTCAAGTTTAGTCACCTCATAACCAAAATATTCACACATACGGCGAATTTGCCGGTTTAAGCCCTGGATTAATACAATCCGAAAAACAAACGGGCTCTCCTGTGTGACCAGGCACTTTTTGGTCATTTCGCCCAAAATAGGCACACCATCGCCCATGCCCGCAATAAACTCTTTTGTGATGGGTTTGTTGACTGTGACTAGATATTCCTTTTCGTGTTTATTGCCCGCGCGCAGAATTTTATTCACTATGTCGCCGTCATTGGTCAAAAAAATAAGCCCTTGGGAGTCTTTGTCCAGGCGACCAATGGGGAAAATACGTTGGCTGTGGTTGATGTAATCAATAATATTGGTTTTATCGCTCATTTCCGTTGTGCTGGTGATGCCGACGGGTTTGTTAAAGGCAATAAAAATAAAATCCTCGGCGGTTTTTTCCTCCAGCCATTGCCCATCGGCATTGACCTTGTCGCCGGGGCGCACCACATCGCCAATTTTGGCTTTGCGGCCATTAATATATACCTTGCCCTGCTCAATCAGGCGGTCGGCTTCGCGGCGGGAGCAGATGCCGGATTCGCTGATAAATTTATTAAGGCGGGTAGAGGATTGGCTATGCATAGATGTGGGCTAGGTCAATTAAAGGGATGTTACGACGAACAATGTGAAACTAATGCCATGGTGCCACAGGCTTTTAACCCGCTTTTAGAAAATCCCGCAAACGCTCGCAGGCTTCACGGCATTCAGTGATTTCCGCTACCAGTGCCATGCGCACATAATCCTCGCCGGGATTAATGCCGTCGCATAGGCGGGATAAATAGGCGCCGGGTAATACGGTGACATTTTGGCTAAGGAAAAAATCGCGCGTGAACTGCTCGCCGTTAATAGGGGTTTTTAGCCAATAATAAAATGCGCCCTCTGGCGGCGTTAATTCAATATAAGGGCTTAAAATAGCCTGGGCAGTGGCGAATTTTTCCGCATAAGCGGCGCGGTTGGCCTCCACATGGCTTTCATCCTGCCAGGCTAATTGGCTGGCTAATTGGGTGGGCACCGGCAGGGCGCAGCCTTGGTAGGTGCGGTAGAGTAAATACTGTTGCAATATAGCCGCGTCACCTGCGATAAACCCTGAGCGCAGGCCGGGTAAGTTCGAGCGTTTGGAGAGGCTGTGAAATACCACGCAGCGGCGATAATCCGTGCGGCCAAGGCTTGCGCAGGCTTCTAATAAACCTGGCGGTTTTTGCCCGTAATACAGTTCGGAGTAACACTCGTCCGAGGCGATAATAAAATTGTATTCATCGGCCAGAGCAATTAATTTCTGCAGAGTGGCGAGGGGAATAATTTTGCCGGTGGGGTTGCCGGGCGAGCAAATAAATAACACCTGGCAATCGCGCCAGGTATCGCTGCTAACCGCATCAAAATCCGGTAAAAAACTGCTCGCTTGGGTGCAATTTAAAAACACCGGCTGGCAACCCGCCAAAAGCGCGGCGCCTTCGTAAATTTGATAAAAGGGATTGGGCATTAAAATTTTGGCGCTAGGGCCTGCCTGGGCCGCCGCCTGAATAAAGGAAAATAAGGCTTCGCGGGTGCCGGCCACAGGTAAAATCTGCCGCTCAGGATCAATCGGTTGGCGCTGTAAATTAAATCGCGCGGTAGCCCATTGGGCCATGGCGCTGCGCAGTTCTAACAGGCCTTTGGTAGTGGGGTAGTTGGAGAGGCCGCCCAATTGACCAATTAAATGTTTCACCACAAAAGCCGGTGGCGCGTGTTTGGGCTCGCCGATGGACAGGGCTATATGGGATTTGGCAGCAGGGGTTAGGCCTGCTTTTAATTGCGCGAGTTTTTCAAACGGATAAGGTTGTAATAAATCCAACGCCGGGTTCATAAGGGGCCTTTTAGCGTGATAGCCTGGTAAGTTAATAACGCGCGTCCTGCTCGACATTTAAATCGAGGGTCTGGCAAATGGTTTTTTGCAGCGCTTGATAGAGTTCGGGGTCTTTAAGTTGTTGGCCGTGTTGGGTGGAAATAAAAAATACGTCTTCCACTCGCTCACCCAGGGTGGAAATTTTGGCGTTTTGGATTTGAATTTTAAAATCCATAAAAATACGCCCTAAGGTGGCTAAAAGGCCGTGCCGGTCGGGGCTGATGACTTCAAGTACGGTGTAACCGGTTGGGTCTTCGTTGCTGATGCGCGTGCGGGTGGGGGTGGCGAATTGTTTTAACTCTCGTGGGGTGCGCCGTTTTATTACTTCTGAATAATCATTTACCAGGCTTAATTCATCCACCAAACTTTGGCGGATTTTTTCGTATAGAGCCGGGTCGTCGTCGAGGGGCTGATTTTTTTCATCCAACACATAAAAGGTATCCACCGTATAACCGCTATTGGTGCTGTAGAGGCGGGCGTCTTGAATATTAAAACCCATCTGGGCAAAACAGGTAGCGACGGCTAAAAATACGTGGTTAACATCTTTGGTGCGGATAAAAATTTCTGTGGCGCCGTGCCAGAGCCTGGCGCCTGCGCTGCGAATTAAAATAAGCGGCTCATCGCTATTGTGTTTGGCAATGGCTTCGGTTTGCCAGGCAATATCCAAATGCCCCTCGCGCAAAAAATAATCCTTACCCATATCGCCCCAAATGCTGCGCACCCAGGTTTCGCTCATGCCTTTATCGGCCAATTTATCTATGGCTTGTTTTTGCGTTTCTTCAATAATGTCCTGTTGGTCGATGGTGTTTTCCAGGCCTCGACGCAGCGCGCGTTTAGTTTCTAAATAGAGTTGGCGCATGAGGCTTGCCCGCCATGCGTTCCATATCTCCGGGTTGGTGCCGCACATATCGGCAACCGTAAGTGTGTAGAGATAATCCAAATGCATCTGATCGCCCACTTGCAGGGCAAATTGGCGGATGACTTCCGGGTCGGAAATATCCTTTTTCTGCGAGACATAAGACATTAATAAATGTTTTTCCACCAGCCAGGCCACCAGGCGGGTATAACGCGGGGAAATACCGTGTTGTTGGCAAAAGGCGGTGGCGTCTTCCACGCCTAAAATAGAATGATCACCGCCGCGCCCCTTGGCAATATCGTGGAAAATACCGGCTATATATAAAAGCTCGGGCCGAGGGAGGCGGCGCATAATATGCGCGGCAATAGGAAATTCTTCTTGGGCTTCCGGCAGGCGAAAGCGACGCATATTTTTAATCACTAATAGTGTGTGGGCATCCACTGTGTAGCGGTGGAATAAATCAAATTGCATCTGCCCGGTGATGCGACCAAATTCTGGTAGATAGCGACCTAAAATGCCGTAGCGCTTCATGCGGGTCAGCTGGGTAATCAAGCCGTTTTCAATGCGCAATAAATCCATAAACATGGCATTGATGGCGGGGGTGTGGCGAAATTCTTCGTTGACTAAAAAGCGGTTTTCGCGGATCAGCCGAATGGTTTCAGCGCGCACGCCGACTATGTCGTTGCGCTGGCCCATGATTAAAAATATTTCCATCAAGGCGCTGGGGGTGTGGGTGAACACCTGCGGGTGTGTCACCTCGATATGGGCTTCGCGCAGTTGGAAATTGGCATTGATGGGGGTGATGTGCGGGCTTTTATTGGCGTGGATGACCTCGTCGAGGTATTGCAATAAAACGTCGTTTAATTCCCGTAGGGCTTGCACGGCACGGTAATAGTCGTGCATAAACTGCTCGACGGCTAATTCTTTGTGGTTGTCCACATAGCCAAATAATTTCGCCAATTCCCGTTGGTGTTCAAACAACAAGCGTTCATCCGGGCGGCGATTTAAGCGGTGAATGCCGTAGCGCACCTTCCACAAAAATGCTTCGCCGTGGCGCAGAGCGGCAAATTCTTGTTCGGTGAAAAAATCCTTACCCTCTAATTGCCGCAGCGTTTGCACGCCAAAAAAACGCTTAGCCACCCAATTAATGGTTTGAATATCGCGCAGGCCGCCGGGGGCATTTTTGACGTTGGGTTCTAAATTGGATTCGGTGTAATTGTGTTTTTTGTGGCGCTCGTGTTGTTCTTCATATTTGGCGTGGAAAAATTCGCTCACCGGCCACATATATTCGGGCCCGGTGAGTATTTGTAGCTGGTCGCGCAGGCGGTCGTTGCCGGCAATGCGGCGCGCTTCCATTAAATTGGTGGCTACGGTGATGTCGTTTTTGGCTATGTCCACGCATTCTTGTAAGGTGCGCACACTGCTGCCGATCTCAAGGCCAATGTCCCACAAAAAAGTAATTAATTGGCTGATCTGTTCGCTGTATTTATCTTCGGCGGAATCGGCGAGGAGAATTAAAAGGTCTATATCCGAGTGGGGGTGTAATTCGCCACGGCCGTAGCCGCCCACGGCGATCAGCGAAATATCCAGGCCCCAGTCAAATTGATGCCAGGCGTAGTGCAACACTAAATCGATAAAGGTGGCCCGCTCGGCCACCAGATGGCGCACATCTTCGCCCTCCAAAAAGCGCGTGTCGAAGTGAGCGTTTACGCCCGCTATGGCATCTTTAAAAACACGAATCGCTGTTTTATTTAACAGGTCCTGGCGAAATTGGGTTTGATTAAAAAAAATCGGCTGGCAGGCAAATTCAGCGCACAAGGATCGATTCATAAAGGGTACCTCAAAAGTTAAAATCGCTCCTCCTGGCGTGCGGTTAATACTTCAAAGCCGCTGGCCGTTACCGCTAGGGTGTGTTCCCACTGGGCGCTTAAGCGGCCATCTTTGGTCTCCACTGTCCAGCCATCCGGTTTGAGTTTTGTGGCGGCTTTGCCTGCATTAATCATAGGCTCGATGGTGAAGGTCATACCTTCTTTTATCTCATAACCCGTGCCGGGTTTGCCGTAATGCAAAACCTGCGGGTCTTCGTGAAAGATGCGGCCTATGCCGTGGCCACAGTATTCGCGCACCACGGAATAATGATTTTTCTCGGCGTGTTGTTGGATAGCGTGGCCTATATCGCCCAATTGCACGCCGGGTTTTACCAGCTCAATACCTTTGTACAGGCACTCTTGGGTGATCTTACACAGGCGGTCGGCGTGGGGCGCCACTTCACCTACGTAGTACATTTTGCTGGTGTCGCCGTGGTAGCCGTTGTAAATGACCGTGACATCGATATTGATAATATCGCCGCTTTTAAGCACTTTTTTCTCGCTGGGAATGCCGTGGCAGACCACCTGATTAACAGAGGTGCAGATGGATTTGGGGAAGCCCCGGTAATTTAACGGTGCGGGAATCGCTTTTTGCACCTGGGTGATGTAGTCGTGGCAAATTTGGTTGAGGTGATCGGTGCTGACACCGGGCACCACATATTCGCCGATCATGTCCAAAACCTCTGCCGCCATGCGGCCTGCTATGCGCATGGTGGCGATTTCTTCCGGGGTTTTAATGGTTACGGCGGCCATAGGGGTTCCAGTTGAGGTCCAAGGAAAAAGCCCATCATTCTAAACCAAGTGAGGGGATTGCACAGCCGGGCATGCGCGGCCCGGGTCGCGTTTTACTCGCCGCGCAGGTTAAATAATCACCCTTATAAATTAAGGGGTTAGGCTGCTTTCTGGACGCCCCTGGGCAGGCGCTGGGTGCCGTTTTACCGCCTGCAGCTTGGCGGGTTTTTAGCCTTGAGGTTGCCAATGGCCACCGCAGCTCATTAGAATCAAACCCCCTTCGGCGACCAACCCTGCCTAAATGTGCACACCTATTTTGCCTCCCCTACCTAGGGTGAGGCGCAGCAAGACCCCATTTGACCGCATTTTAGTTGCCGCTACGGCATGTCCACATCAGCCAAAATCCCCTAGGGAGGCCAGCTAAGCGTGGAATGGTTCATGGATCCCACGGCCTGGCTAGGCCTGTTTACCCTGATTATTCTCGAAATAGTTCTGGGTATTGATAACCTCATCTTCATCGCTGTTTTAGCCGATAAACTCCCTCCCAGCCAACGTGAACGTGCCCGCGTTATAGGCCTAAGCCTAGCGTTACTTATGCGACTGGGGCTTTTGGCCAGTATTTCCTGGCTGGTAACCCTCACCGAACCCTTTATGGAGATACTCGGCCGAGGTATCTCCTGGCGGGATGTGATTTTAATTTTGGGTGGCTTATTTCTGTTGTTCAAGGCCACCTCTGAATTGCACGAGCGTTTGGAAGGGCGTCTCCACCAAGCCCAAAAAGGCCCGTACCGCGCTAAATTTTGGGCGGTAGTCACGCAGATTATTGTCTTGGATGCGGTGTTTAGCCTGGATGCTGTGATCACCGCCGTGGGGATGGTGAATCATCTCTCCATCATGATGATCGCGGTGGTGATCGCCATGGGTATGATGCTGCTGGCCAGCCGGGCCCTCACCCGCTTTGTGGAAAAACACCCCACGGTGGTGATGCTCTGCTTGGGCTTTTTATTGATGATTGGCTTGAGTTTGCTTGTTGAGGGCATGGGCTTTCACATTCCCAAAGGTTATTTGTATTGCGCCATTGGCTTTTCGGTGTTGATCGAAATGTTCAACCAACTGGCGCGCTCCAACCGCACCCGCAATCTAATCGGCGAGCGGCCCCTGCGCGAGCGCACCGCTGAGGCTGTATTGAATATGCTCGGTGGCAAGCCCGACCCGGAAGAAGTGGGCGACGATGTGGCGGCTATTACTCAGGTGGAGGAGGATAAGCCGGTATTTGCCCAGGATGAGCGCGTGATGATTCGCGGCGTACTGCAGCTGGCCGATCGCTCGGTGCAATCCCTGATGACCCCGCGCCCCGATCTTATCTGGCTGGATGCTAATACCCCCCAAGAGCAGTTGCTAGCCAAGCTGGCCAACTGCACCTACACCCGCCTGCTGCTGTGTGACGGCGAGCTGGATAAGATGCTCGGCGTGATTGAAACCCGCAAAGTGCTCACCCAAATGTTGTTGGGCGAGCGGCTGGATTTAAAAAACCTGGCCGAGCAGCCCCTGGTTATTCTTGAACACACCAGTGCTCTGAAGGTAATGACGCTGCTGCGCCAGCACCCGAACCCTGTAGTGGTGGTGATCGATGAATACGGCGGGGTGGAAGGTATGGCAACCCTCAGCGATCTTTTGTCTGCCATAGTGGGGGATTTTGCCACCACCTCAGACCCCAGTGCGCCGCTGATTACCGCAGGTGAAAACGGCAGTTGGATTTTGGATGCCAGCATGCCCCTGGAGCAGCTGGAATCCCTTTTATCTGTTGAGTTGATCGACGATGAGCAAGAGTTTTATACCCTCGGCGGGCTGGTGTTGGAGCAGTTACAACACATCCCAGAAGCCGGTGAGACCTTTGTGCTGGCGAGTTTTAACTTTAGGGTTTTGACCCTCGACGGTCGGCGCATCTCCCAAGTGGAGGTCAGCCGTATTGTCCTCGAGGAAGACGATTCGGGCTAAGCCTACTCGCCACAGTTTGCACTTGAATAACCCAGCGCCCAAGACGGCAGGCTCAGCCTGTCGAAAATATTTACTCGCTGCGCCCGGCACGGCGGCTGCCCGCGCCCCATAGCTTTCCCCATCTGCCCCCTCAATAGGGGTTTTTTTGCCCTATTGCGTGAATATGCTTAACGCCTTCTCGGATTAGGTGCCTTCAGCCTGCCTGGCTGCTATGCTTTGGGCTTTATCGGCCCGATTTTTGCGAAGGCTGCCCCTTCATAACAATAAGCTTAAGTCCCACTCAACGGAGAGCCATATGTGCGGAATTCTCGGCATAGTTGCGGCCCAGCCTGCGCCCGCTGAGGCGCTCCACGCCCGGCTGGCCGCTATGGCGGCGCCTCTGGTGCACCGCGGGCCAGACGCCGAAGGCTTTTATTGCCAGGGTGTGGTGGGGCTCGGCCACAGGCGCTTAAGTATTATCGACCTAGCAGGCGGCGCCCAGCCCATGCAAACCCCGGATGGCGCCCTGTGTGTCACCTTTAATGGGGAGATTTTTAATTTTGTTGAACTGCGCCAAAGCCTGCAAACAAAGGGTTATGAATTTGCCAGCCATTCCGACACAGAAGTCATTCTGCATTTATACCGCGAGTACGGGCTTGGCTTTGCCAATTATTTAAACGGCCAATTTGCCATAGGCCTGTGGGATAACAACCAACAACAATTAATTTTGGTGCGCGACAGAGTTGGCATTTGCCCGCTTTATTATTACGCCGATGCCGAGCAGTTTATATTCGCCTCGGAAATTAAAGCCCTCGCACCTGTGCTGCCGCAACGCTTAGAACTTAACCCCGCCGCCTTAGACGATATATTTACCGGCTGGACCTGCCTGCCGCCACAGACTATTTTCCAGAATATTTACCAGCTGCAAGCGGGAGAAATGCTGGTGGTTAAAAACCCGCAGCAGGTTACCCGGCAATTTTATTGGCAATTAGATTATCCGCAGCATTCGGCGCAATATGACGGACGAGCCGAAGCAGAGTTAGTGGATGAATTACACCATTTATTAACCGATGCCACGGCGATTCGCCTGCGCTCGGATGTACCCATAGGCGCCTATTTATCAGGCGGCTTGGATTCATCGATTTTAGTCGCCCTAATGCACCGGCAAATTAAAGATCAGCTGCATACGTTTTCCCTCGGGTTTACCGATCCAGCCTTAGATGAAAGTGCCTTTCAAGATCGTGTGGTGCAGTATTTAGGCACCCAACACAGCCGCCGCATGATTGATTATGGGCAGATTGCGCAGGCCTTAGTCAAAACCATCTGGCATACGGAATCACCTATTTTGCGCACCGCACCTGTGCCTATGGGTTTATTGTCCCAGTGGGTGCAGCAGCAGGGTTATAAAGTGGTATTAACCGGCGAGGGCGCCGATGAGGTATTAGGCGGTTACGATATTTTTAAAGAAGCCAAAGTGCGGCAATTTTGGGCCAGGCAGCCCGCCTCCCGCTGGCGGCCACACTTATTAACCCGCCTATACCCCTATATGGAATTACCCAAAGGCGATGCCAGCGTATATTTAAAGCGTTTTTTTGGCGTCGGCCTGGAAACCCCCGAATTACTCTGGCACTCCCATCTGCCGCGCTGGCAGACCACCAGCAAAGCCAAATTATTTTTTAGCGATGATTTTGTGGCGGGCTTGCACAATTCGTTTGAAGACAAAATACAGGCTTTATTCCCGCCCCAAGCCGCCCACTGGCACAGTTTTAACCGCGCACAATATTTGGAAATAAACACTTTAATGTCCGGTTATCTGCTTAATTCCCAGGGCGATCGTATGTTAACCCAGCATTCCATTGAGGGGCGTTTTCCCTTTTTGGATCACCGCTTAATGGAATTTGCCAACCGCTTGCCGCCTAAATATAAAATGAAGGCCATGCGGGAAAAATACTTGCTGCGCGCCATGGCGAAGCGTTATTTGCCAGCGGATATTAGCCTGCGCCACAAACAACCCTACCGGGCGCCCAATGTGGCTGCAAGCCAAGACGCTTTATTTAATAGCGATTTAGCCGATTATTTAAGCGCCGCAACCTGTCAGCGCTGGGGCGTTTTTGCGCCCTCTAAAGTAGGTTTTTTACTGCAAAAAGCCCGCGCCGCCAAAGCTTTAAATACCAGTGAAGCCCAGGCGCTCACCGGTATATTAACTACCCATATTCTTCTTGATCAATTTTGTAGCCACAGGATTTAACCATGACCGCCAATAGCGCCCGCGAACAATTGCGCCAATTTATTCTCAATAATTATTTATTTACTGACGAACAATCGGCCCTTGCCGACGATGCCTCTTTTTTGGATAACGGCATTTTAGACTCCATGGGGATTTTAGAGTTGATTGATTTTTTAGATGAAACCTTTAGCGTCAAAGTCGCTGGCGATGAATTGGTGCCGGAAAATCTCGACTCGATTAATAGCGTGCTGAAGTTTCTTGCCTCCAAGAATTAAGGGTTTTTTATGGATATTCGCCGCCTATTATCCGACAGCCTAAGCCTGGCATTTGCCAACCAGCCTGACGCCATAGCCGTAACAGTGGGCGAGCAGGACTACACCTACCGGGATTTATACGAGCAAAGCCAAAGCATCGCCGCCTACTTGCGCGAGCAGGGCTTAAAACCCGGTGAGCGGGTGGCCATTTTTATGGAAAATAGTTGGCCGATTGTGCCGAGTATTTTTGGTGTGCTTTATGCGGGCGGCGTATTTTTAGTAATTAACCACCTGACTAAAGCCCATAAACTTGCTTACATTTTGCAAGACAGCGGCGCGCACTTTTTATTATCCGATGCGGTAGTGGCCGGGCAATTTTTGCCGGTGTTATCCCAATGTGCCGACTTGCGCGCGGTGATTTACGCCGGTGCTACGCTCGCGGCCGATTGCCATAAACCCCTGGTGCCCTTGGCCAGTGTCCTGTCGGTGCCGGTGGTGAGTGAGGTTAAACCGCTGCGGATTAATTTAGATTTAGCCGCACTTATTTATACCTCCGGCAGCACCGGGGACCCAAAAGGCGTGATGATGACCCACGCCAATATGGTGTTTACCTGCGATAGCCTAATTGAATATTTGCGTTTAGATGCCAGTGCCCGCATCCTGTGTTTTTTACCCCTGGCGTTTGATTATGGCCTGTATCAAATTCTGATGGCGGTGCGTTTAGGGGCGCGCTTAATTGTGTGTAAATCTTTTGCTTTTCCCGCTCAGGTATTTAAAGAAATCAACCGCACCCAAGCCAGTGTATTCCCCGGTGTGCCGACGGTATTTTCGACCCTGATTGGTATTCATCAAAAAACGCCCTTGTCTTTTCCTTCTGTTACGCGTGTGACCAATACGGCTGCTGCTTTGCCGCCAGAATATGTGCCGATTTTAAAAACTATTTTCCCCAACGCACTGATTTATAAAATGTACGGTTTAACCGAGTGTAAACGGGTCAGTTATCTAGAGCCTGAAGACGCCGAGCGTTTCCCCTCCTCAGTGGGCAAAGCCATTCCCGGCACTCAAGTATTTATTCTGGATGAAAACCGCCAAGCCTTAGGCCCCAATCAAATGGGTACTTTGTATGTGCGCGGCGCTCATGTGATGCAGGGTTATTGGAACAAACCGCAAGAAACCGCCAAAATGCTGGTGAAGGATTTAATCCCCGGCGAGAATATTCTCTGCGCCCAAGACCAATTTATGTTGGATGAATGGGGTAATCTGTATTTTTGTGGCCGGGTGGATGACATTATTAAATCCCGTGGCGAAAAGGTTAGCCCTGTAGAAGTGGAAAATGTTTTGTACCGTATCCCCGGTGTGCGCGAGGCCGCCGTATTGGGTATTGATGATCCGTTAGAGGGGCAAACCATAAAAGCCTTTGTGGCGATTGATGCGGATAGCGGATTGGACGAGAAAAAAATTCGCCAATTTTGCACCGCCCATTTAGAGAATTTTATGGTGCCCAAGGTGGTGGAAATCCGCGAAAGTTTACCCAAAACCGATTCCAATAAAATTAGTAAAAAGGATCTGCGCTCGTGATGCCACTATTTGCCGAACTCTATGCGCAAGAATGTGCAGCGCAGTTTACTCAGTTGTTGGAGCAATTTGCCCCCCAATTGGCTGTGTTGCCGGATAAAAGTGAGGAAACCCCAGCGGCTACGTTGGCAGCCCTTTGGTGTTTGGCGCAGGGCAAATCTGTTTCCGCTATCGCTGCCTGCCAAACGACATTGCTGCCTTTGTCGCTTGAAGAAGAAACCCGCGTACAGCAATTAATGTCTCAGCGTTTAACGGGCGTGCCCCTGGCCCATATCACCCATCGGCAACATTATGCAGGCCTTGAGTTAATTGCTGGCCCCGATGCGCTAATTCCCCGTGCTGAAACGGAAATTCTGCTGCGCTTGTGTTTAAGTTGTTTGGCGCCTAAAAATGGCCAAGCCGTGCAGTTGTTAGACGTGTGCACGGGCTCTGGCAATGTGGCCCTGGCGCTCGCCCATGCTTTGCCAGGATCTTACGTGCGCGCGGCGGATTTATCCTTTGAAGCTGTAGCCTTGGCGCAAAAGAATGCGCAGCATCTGAATCTACACGCGCGGCTGGAATTTAATGCAGGCGATTTATGTGGCCCCTACAGCGGCGCTGAATTTAAAGACTTCTTTGATTTAATCAGCTGCAACCCGCCGTATATTATGGCCAACAATGTTAAAAAAATGCCCAAAGAAATTGCCGATTTTGAACCGGCATTGGCTTTTGATGGCGGCCCTATGGGCATAGCCATTATTGAGCGCATCATCACCGAGGCGCACCCCTTATTAAAACCTGGTGGTTTTTTGTGTCTAGAAGTGGGCGCAGGGCAGGGGCCATTTATAGAGAAACGCCTAAAAAAATCTGGCCTCTATCAGGAGGTTATCACCGCCTGTGATAGCCAAAATGTGGTGCGCGCACTCGCAGCACGTAAATAATTTTTAACTCTTTTATTCAATAGGCGTAAGTGGAGCCGTTTGTATGAGCACTAAAACCCTGGCCAATGCCCTCGATTTCGACCCGGCACGTGAGGTGGAGCGTATCGGCGCCAGTATCCGCGACCTATTGCGCAGCAAAATAAACCGCCGGGGTTTGGTGGTAGGGATTTCCGGCGGGGTGGACAGCGCGGTTAGCGCCGCGCTCTGCGTTAAAGCCTTGGGCGCTAATAAAGTATTTGGCCTACTAATGCCCGAGCAGGATTCCGCCCCTGGCACCACCCCCTTAGGTGAAGTAGTGGCCCAGCATTTGGGTATTGCGTATGAAATTAAAAATATTTCCGCAACTCTTGCAGCCATAGGCTGTTATGAATGGCGCGATGCCGCCATTAAAAAACTATTCCCCGCCTATGACGGCAGCTGGAAAAATAAAATTGTGATAGACGGCGGTGCGCAGGGCAAAATTAATCACTTTAAACTGGTGGTGCAATCACCAGACGGCCAGTTACATTCGGCTATTTTGCCTCTAACCGAATACCTCACCATAGTAGCGGCCACCAATTTTAAACAACGCATACGCAAAACCACCGAATATTTCCATGCCGAGCGATTAAATTATGCTGTTATAGGCACGCCCAATCGTTTGGAGTACGACCAGGGCTTTTTTGTAAAAGGCGGTGATGGTTTAGCCGATATAAAGCCCATCGCTCATTTGTATAAAACTCAGGTGTATGCTCTCGCACGTTTTCTACAACTGCCTGAGGCTATTTGTAACGCGATTCCGTCTACGGATACCTATAGTTTGCAACAGGGGCAGGATGAGTTTTATTTTGCGCTGCCGTACCAAAAAATGGATATTGCCCTTTGGGCCTATAACCACCAAATACCCGCTGAAGACGTGGCGCAGACGCTCAATATTAGTGTTGAGCAGGTTCAGTTCGTATTTAAGGATATTGCCAGCAAGCGTAAAACTACAGCGTATTTGCATATGTCTGCACAGTTGGTGGAGCCGGTGGATTTAAACGGTCATTGAGTCATTGAGTGATTGAGTGATTGAGTGATTGAGTGATTGAGTGATTGAGTGGGTGTAGTTTGACGGTGCGCGTGCGAACCCCAACACCTAAACCGTTTTAGTAAAAGTAAACCTAAAGGGGTTTTTGCTTCGCGGTGGAGCAGCAATGGATACAACCTATTTCAGACCGTCAAAAAGAGGGATCTTTTTGACGAGCCTACATGGACGTATTCACGGCGTGTCTGAAATAGGTTGTATCCATTGCAGCGGGTGTTCAGCACATTGTCGGTTGTACGCAGCCCGTGCATAGAGCCCATTAAGCTCGAATTGGGTGCCGAATAATAAGAGCTGAGTTAAAAATTGAGGTGTTGAGGCTGGCTGCATTCGCCGCCAAATATGCAAATTTACGGTCTTAAAATGAAAAACTACACGCTTAGTACACTTGTGCAGGCTGGGCAGGATCTCTGTGTTTTGGAGGTAATTGTGGCACAGGATGAGTACTGACGGGTTCTTCACATATCCCCCGCCGTCATGGATACATGGGTATTTCAGACACGCCGTGAATACATCCGTGTAGGCTCGTCAAAAAGATCCCTCTTTTTGACGGTCTGAAATACCCATGTATCCATGACGGCTGTACCGCGAAGCGGTCCGGTATGGGAACTTATTTTTTACCTAAACCTTTGTTTGCGAGTGAAAGCAAAAAAGAGGTTTCGATGGGGGCCTTGAAAATTAAATTCAAATCACACACTGATTTACAACTTGGTGATGCTTGCCGGACAAGTAGTAACCTGCGCAAATTGCCCAGTCATTAAATCGCGCACTTGCTGGTTGGCTTTAGGGTTTTTGCTGGTAGCCACACTGGCTAAGGGGCAAATACTTTTAGGCGTTACCAGATTTAATGTCAGGACTTCTTTGCTGGCACCGGCCTCTTCAAAACTGATGCGAAAGATCATAAACACCGGTTCCCCTGCACGGCTGTGCCACTCAATGGCTTGGCCCACTGGGCGCATACCGGGGAAGCCATCAAAATCAGACGTTATTTTTTGCGCGCCCTGGGCCAGTGAAATGCCAAAATATTCAGCACCCGCTTGATTCACGCGCACCTCATATTTGCCGATGGATTTACACTTGAGTTCTGAAAAAGCCGCATTGTCGTTTTGTACGGTTTCTTTACATTCCTTTAGCTGCGTATAGCTCAGTTGAAGATCATTGCCACCGGCTTGGCAGTGGCAGGTGCCCAGTATTAAACCCAGGCTTAGGTACGTTGCGTTGAGAAATTTCATAGCGGAGCCTATTTTTTGGCGGGCATATCAAAACCCGCGAGCGTGAAATGCATACCGTCTGGACGGGAATAATTGCCACCCCAGCCAAAACCTGCATCGGTAAAACATTTTACTAAATTTTTATCCATGCTGGGGGTTTGGCCCAGTCCATTGCCTGTCATGTTAACGTCTATAGCAAGCCCCCAGGAGTGTGCCGACCAATTGGTGGTGCCCCGTGTGGCTCGGATCACATGGCAGCCGCCGTATTCGGTTAACAGCGATAATAAATTGCGGCTGACGAGGTTTTTAAACGCGGCGTCCAAAAAAGGATGCATGGCTTTGTGGCAACGAAGGCTGATTACTTTGGGTTTTTTAGGGTTATATACGTTGACCCAGCTGTAGTTTTTGTCAGCTTGAACGGCAGCGGGCACCGTATAGGTCGCCATAAATTCACCTTCGCGTGACCATTTTTTATCTTCGCTGATGGAGCCGTATACCTTGGCAATCGCGGAGCGGGTTTTTAATTCGCGCGGATCCGTGTTGACTGTGGCGATGGGCGTAACAGTACCACCGCTGGAATTGGCAGGTTTATTTTCAGCAGGTTTTACACTGACACCTACACCCGCCGCCAATGGGGTTTGGCTAAATCCGCCTTGGCGCTCTTCTAGTGCTTTGATGGATTTACCACCGGGATCAATACGGCCATCGGGCTTAGCTAGGCCAACCACTTCGGCCTGAAATTGCCGAATGGCGGCGATGGTTTTTTTACCGCAGGCGCCGTCTTCTTTTAGCGGCATATCGCCGGTTTTGCCTTTGCTAAACGGATGTTTATTTAATAATTGTTGCACATAAAGCACATCCGATTTTTGATTTTTGCCTTGGTCACCAACACTTGCCGATATCATGTGCGTCTCCTCGTTTTGGATCCTGGGGGGTATTAGAGACTCATTAACAAACACCTGACAGTAGGTGATGTTGCAGAGTATTTGATGAAAAAATGACTTATCCAATTCACTTTATTGAAATCATTAACCTCCATCAATGGGGCGCAAAGGCCTGTATTTTGGGCTGCAAAATAGATCGACGGTTAGTGGCTACTAGCGTTGCACGGCTTTATCCCGCAGACAACACAGGCTTGTTTTTGCAGGCGGTAAAAAAATGCTGCTAAGCCTTGGCTCAATAGGGGTTTTATGTGTTTTGGTGCCTCAGTTGAATTATTAAATTTGTGCGCTGCTGCACATAAATAAATGCAGGCACTATGAATGAACGTATCCTTAAACCTGTGCTGCGAGCGCCTTGCAACACATGGATCTGAGTATCTGCACCGGTTTTTTTATTTACCCCAAGGCATAGGTCAAGCTTTGGTGCGATAGTCGAATGTAGAATTTACGCTCTACCCATTAAACGCGTTAACTGCGCTGGAGGTAATTTTATGGCTGCCGCTATTCCACTGTGGATGCCCGATGTGCGTATCCAAAAGATGCTCTATAAAAAACCCCAACAAACCATGAAGGAAATATTCGGTGTCATCCTGCATACCACCGAGGCCCCCAAAGGTGAGCAGACCATCGACCGGTTTGTGCGGGACTGGAATGCGGCGCAAGCCCAAAGTGCCCATTTTATTATTGACCGCTCCGGAGTGGTGGGGCAGTGCCGCGCGCTCACAGATGTGGCCTGGCACATGAATAAATTTTCCATTAATTATATCGGTGTGGAATTAATTGCTTCTCAACAGCACAAGGAGGCGCTGTACCACGGTATTACTCGGCCACAAATGGATAGTATTGCCACTTTAATTGGCGATTTGGCTTTTTATTTTAAATTTCCAATCAAAAAAATCGAGCGCACCAGTAAAACGGCTGTGCCGAGTTCGGATAAGGATAGAGGTGTTGGGATTCACGCCGATTTTGAATCCACCTGGTGCGGCCGGGGCTCCTATTGGAATGGTAATAAACCCGATGTGCGCACTAAAGAATTTAATACCATCATTGATGACGCCGCTTTTTATGCCCAGTTTGGTTATTTTTAAGAACGGCTGCGGCAATGTGATTTTGCGCGGACACCTGTATAAATGCAGGACTACTCCAGGGATGGCCATGTCATTTGATGGGAATGTAATTTAGTGATAAGGCCATTCGCTCTGAGCCTGTCGAAAGCTGGTTCGAAAGGCTCACCAAGCGCGACAGTGTTTGTTTTTTTGCGATCCCCGCTGTTAAACCTACTGCGCATACCGCACGAGTTTTATTCGCTAAATAATCCTGCAAACCGCTCGGCCCCAATCGACATAGCGCGGCCAAACCCCGCCACATAGCGCACAAAACTTGGGGTGATCACATACAAGGAGAAATCGCTAAAACTGAATAAGTCTTCTGCTTCCGCAAAACGCGCTAAATAGGCATCGCGCGCGGGCCCATAATTCGCCGCCGCCTGGGGGCACGCGGTGGCAATGCCCTGAATACTGGCGCGGGGCAGGGCCAGTGGAGTGTGTGCAGTATCCAGCGGCGCGCATACCAGCAGGGCAGCACTGGGGGTGAGGTTTAGGTCTCGGGTGTGGCTGGCCAGGGTGCTGATGTGGATGACCAGCTGCCCGCTCGGCATTACGGCAAACGGCACCATGGATACGGCGGGCTCTTGGCCGCAGGCTTCGGTGTGCAAGGTGGCGAGGGCGGCCACAGGTTGGCTGTTGATCAGCTGTTTAAGCGCGGCGGCATCGGTATCGTTCATGGCAGTTACCGGCAGTGAATACGAAGGCGTATTAGAGCACAGCAGGCGGCAGCTGCCAGCCAATGGGTTGCTACAAAGCGGATACAAACGCCACACATTTAATTGCGGCCCGTACACTATGCTTGCCCTTAGCATAATTTTGGAAAATCCCCATGCTTCCCAGCGCACGCATTTTGGTCGTAGATGACGACCCGGATATCGGCCTGTTAATTCAGGACTATCTGCAGCAATTTAACCTCGCCTGCACACCGGTTTTGAGTTGCGAGGCCATGCACGCGGCCATGGCTGAGGCTGAATTTGATTTGGTAATACTGGATGTGATGCTGCCGGGGGAAGATGGCTTTAGCCTCTGCCGCCGCCTGCGGGCCCAATCTGCTGTGCCCATTTTGATGCTTACGGCCCGCGGCGAAGCCTTTGACCGGGTGGTCGGGCTGGAGTTGGGGGCGGATGACTATGTGGTGAAACCCTTTGAGCCGAGGGAATTATTGGCGCGGGTGCGCAGCCTGTTGCGGCGCAGCCAGATGAGCCACTCGCCACATACGTCAGCCCTAGAACCGGCTGCAACCAGGCCGCCTGAGGCCAGCAGTGATGTGCCCTTAGTACGCTTTGCAGGCTGGACCCTTGATGCTACCCAGCGGCAATTAACCAGCCCAGAGGGAATGGTGGTGGCGCTCTCCAGTGCCGAATTTAAATTGCTGCAGGTGTTTTTACAGCGGCCCGGCCGAGTGCTGAGCCGGGAGCAGCTGCTGGACGAGGCGCGCGGGCGCAATATAGAGGCCTTCGACCGCAGTATTGATCTACTGGTCTCCCGCCTGCGCCACAAATTGGCCGAAGACCCAAAAGACCCCAAACTCATCCGCACCCTGCGCGGGGAGGGTTATATTTTTACTGCACGGGTGAACCCATGAAGCGGCGTATTCTGGCGGTTATAGAAGGGCTTTTACCCCACAGTTTATTCGGCCGTTTATTCGGCCTATTGGCCTTGGCCATAGTGGCCAGCCACCTTTTATTTGGCCTGCAAGTGAACCTGCACGAGGGCCACAACCGGCCCCCTGAGCGCCGGGCGCCGCCCGAGCAGATGCGCCCAAGCACCGAAGCGGACCTTTCTGCGCCCGATCTGCCGCGCGCCGCACCCAAAGAACCTATGCCCGCCAGGCGCCCCCCGCCCATGCGCGAGTCCTTTGGTCAAGGCTTTTGGCTGGGCCTGGTGGGCCAGTGTTTATTGGTGCTTTTGATTGCCCGCTGGGGCAGCCGCATGCTCACCCGACCCATCGAGCAACTGGCCGCGGGTGCGCGGGCCTTAGGCGAGAACTTACAGATGCCGCCACTAGAAGAGACCGGCCCCCTGGAGGTGCGCTTGGCCATCGGCGGTTTTAATCAGATGCAAAGCAAGCTTAAACATCAACTCGCCGAGCGCAGCCAATTTCTGCTGGCCGTTTCCCACGATCTTCGCACCCCGCTAACCCGCATGCGCCTGCGCTACGAGCAGCTGCCCGCTGGAGCGGTGCAGGATAAACTGCTGCAGGACTGGCAGGATCTCTCTCGTCTGGTGGATAGCACCCTGGACTATGTGCGCGGCCAAGACCCCCAAGGCGCACCCGTGGTGGTGAATGTGGAAGCCCTGCTGGGCGCCATGGTGGAAGATCGCCAAGACCTGGGGCAGGCCATAAGCCTTACGGGCCGCGCAGCGCCGATCAGCACACGGCCCGACGCCCTGCGCCGCTGCCTGCAAAACCTCATGGACAATGGCCTTGCCTACGGCGGCAAGGTGCAGGTGAGCCTGATCGACAGCCCGGAGCAGCTGTGTATCGCCATTCGCGATTATGGCCCCGGCATAGCTGAGGCGGATTTAGCCCGCGTGCTGGAGCCGTTTGTACGCTTGGAAGCCTCCCGCAACCGCAACACCGGCGGCTTGGGCCTGGGACTGAGCATTGCGCGGGACTGCGCGCGGGGGGCCTTAGGGCAGTTGAAATTAAGCAATCACCCGGAAGGTGGTTTATTGGCCCAGGTGTGTATTGTGCGTTGAGGCAAAATTACCAGTCTGAAGTGTTTTAGCGTGGGAAAGATGAAGCGAGTTGCAAAATGGTTACTGAGCTTGGTTGTATTAATTCTGCTGATTCCTGTTGGCTGTTTTCTTGTTTATGCCACGTCAGTATTTCTCCCCAACAAAAGCGCCATTGACCAGATTATCAACGATGCCGGATTTGAGGATCGGCATCCACCTGCCAACGTACAGGCCTTGATTCGAGCTTCGTTGACCACAGAACAAAAACCCAGTGGCTATGTTGCCAAATTATTGCTATTTAAATTCAGGGCGAATGAGAGGGGTGTGGTACAGCACTGGCTGCTGCAGTGGGCTGCCTGGGCTGTAATGGTTGAACTTGTTTACGATGAATCTGCGGTATACAGCCTGTTTTGCACTTTGGTGTCCGATGGTAAACATCAGGGGCTGAATGGGATGTCGAGCCATATGTTTAATAAGCCCTTGAGTGACCTAACCTTGGGGGAATCAGCGCAATTGCTAGCTTATACAGGGGGGCCAAACATGTACCGAAATAATCCAGAGCGGCTGCAGGCCGCCAAAGCTCGACTGCTAGAAAGAATAAATCCGTAACCGCTTCATTAATTTACTCCCGCAGGGCGAGCTCAAAGCCCGGGCGCAAGCGTCATAGCCAGCTTTCTTCGAATGTGTTTGCTAACTAAACTGCCGCCCCAGCCCACTCACCACCCGGAGCGCAGATGCAGGCCTATCTTCAATCCAGCGACATCATCGACTGGCAACACCCGCAGGTATTTGCCCTGGCGCAAGCCCTCGGCAAACATCAAACCAGTGCCCAGGGTATTGCCCGTGCGTGTTTTAACTACGTGCGCGATGAGATCAGCCACAGTTGGGATGCCCAGCAAAACCCCGTCACCCTGCGCGCATCAGAAGTGCTGCGCGAAAAGACCGGCTTTTGTTATGCCAAAAGCCATTTGTTAGCCGCCCTTCTGCGCGCCAACGGCTTGCCCGCCGCCCTGTGTTACCAGCGCCTCACCATCACCTGCGCACCGCCTTTTTGCCTGCACGGCTTAAATGCCGTGTACCTGCCGCACGTTGGTTGGTATCGGCTGGATGCTCGCGGCAATAAGCCCGGCGTGAATGCCCAGTTTAACCCGCCCCAGGAGCAGCTGGCCTTTTCCCTGGTCCATCCGGGCGAGCAGGATTGGCCCGGCCGCTACGCCGAGCCATTGCCTGCCATTACCCAGTTGTTATCGACCTGCCGCCACATCAGTGAGGTATTTGAGCGCCTGGCGCAAACGGATCACCAGCAACCGCTTTAGCGCTAGGGCACCTCCGGAAATTCAATTTTCGTGATGATCGCGAGGCATTTTCGCGCGGAATGAGGGAGTTTATGCGGTATAAATGACCGATTGAGCACGTAAATAACGAAGCGAGGGCGCGAAAAGTGGATTTCCGGAGGTGCCCGCTACAGACCGGATACAGTCGAGGTACCAACTCAATACCTAATTGACGTCAGGCCGATACAGGGCGGCGGCAAGCTAGGCTCATACCCCAGCCGGGGAGTTAGCCACTTGCCGAGGACCCATCCCATGAAAATCCCATCCCTACTCCTATTGAGTTTCACAGCATTTAGCGCTTTACCTGCCGCCGCAGAGGCCCCAGCCCCCGGCCTCTGGCAAATTAATCTACAACCAGCAGAGGCGGGGCCAGCTCCCCAAGGCATAGAGAGCGAGCGACCTCAGCCGCCAGCAGGCACCTTCGACGGCAAGCGCCGCCCAGGCTTTGGCCGCAAAGACCACGCACACACGGTTTGCCTAACCGGTGCCGATGACCCCAACGCGCTATTCACGCAGCCACCGCGCCATCCAAAGGGCGATAGAACAGGCCCCACCTGCGCCATCACCTATAGCAGCCAAACAGACGGCACCGCCAGTTGGAGTCAAACCTGCGAAACCCCCATGGGCCCGCGTGGGGCCGAGGGGCAAGCGCAATTCAGTGCAGAGCAGTACAGCGCCAATCTCACCCTTGCCGCCGAGGCCGAGCGGCCAGCGCGCACGCTGACCCTGACCGCCAAGCGCATGGGCGATTGCCCAACCCAAACAAACTAAGGCTGCCTCAATAAACGGGAGATATTTTTATGCCACAGACAAAATTACCCTTTCAATCCCTCAGCCGCCGCGAAACCCTCGGCACCCTCGGCGCGTTTAGTTTGCTGGGGGCTGCAGGCCTTGCCGGTTGTTCCGGTGGTAAAACTTCCGCTGCCGCCAGCAGCTCAAGCTCGTCCAGCTCCACATCGAGCAGCTCAGGCTCGCCTGTGTCCTCCAGCAGCAGCTCTAGCTCATCCAGTTCATCGGGCGCGCCCGGCAGCTGCGTGTTAATTCCTCAGGAAACCATAGGGCCTTACCCTCTATCGGCCATTTTGAGTAATTCAGCCATGGTGCGGCAGGATGTCACCGAGGGTAAAACCGGTGTGCCCTTAACGCTCAGAATTAAACTGGTGAATACGCAGAATAATTGCACCTTATTTCCCTATGCCTCTGTTTATATTTGGCACTGCGATAAAGACGGTGTTTACTCCGGCTATTCACAACCGGGCGCCAATACCCTCGGGCAAACCTTTTTGCGCGGTATTCAAGACACAGACGCCAATGGCGAAGTGACCTTTAAAACAATTTTCCCCGGTTGGTATAACGGGCGCGTCACCCATATACATTTCCAAATATTTTTGTACAACAACATCAGCGGCAATGGCGTAGCTATATCACAAATAGCATTTCCCGACGCCACAGTGCGCGAGGTTTACAATTCCTCTTTGTATGCCGCACGAGGGCAAAACAGCCTCAGTATCGCCAATGACAATGTATTTAGTGATGGCACCCAGTATCAAATGGCGACCATCACAGGCAATGTTAATTCAGGTTTGGAGGCTTTTTTACAAGTAGGTATTGCCGCAGGGGCTTAAATTTAGTGTTGCCGTGCTTTGGCCGAGTTAACTCGGCCTTTTTTATGTGCTTAGCTTCGGCGCACCCCTGAAAATTCAATGTTTGTGATGATCGCGAGGTATTTTCGCGCGGACGATTGCATGGATGGCTATGTCCTTAAGTTAAGGAGCCTCTGATTAATTCCAAATTTTGGCTTTTTTCAAAACCGTCGCGGGCATGGAGCCCTAGCCTGCACTACTGGGAGCTACTCGGGCGTTTTTGAAAAAAGTCAAAATTTGGAATTCATCGGAGCATCCTTAATGACATTGCCAAGCGTGGGAGAAGAATTTTATCGGGAATGAAATCGAGAACGGCGCAGGAGCCAAAGTCGGGGCGGCCCAAGTTGAGTAGGGGGCAGGATAAATGACCGATTGAGCATGAAGAAACTTCAGGAAGGGCGCGACAGGTGGATTTATGGAGGTGCCCTTAATGCTTAAACCTGCTGGTTAGATCCGGGTAAGTTTAAAGATCCCTTGAACTGAATAAGCGACAGCATTGATTAAGCAGAAATTCCGCAATCAATCGCTTAGGAGGCTTTTGTGCCGTGCATAGCCTGTCAATTGAAGAGCCGCTGTCCGGTTGCCTCCTGCCAGCGGTATTTATATTTATTCCGCTAAATAAGTGCCGGCGCAGCTTTGGCGCAGGCTTATGGCCGCAGGTGAGTCTGTTACTGCAGTACATTAAAAGTAGACGGCATTGGCAAATATCAACTGCCTAACTATTAAATAATATATTTTTGGCATAAATTCATGTCGGCGTGGCGGCACCCTATTAAACTTAGGGAACCTCTGATTAAGTGGTATTTTCAAAAACGCACGAGTACGTCCATGTAGCTCCGGCGCGGGCTTCCTGCCCGCGACGGTTTTGAAAATACCACTTAATCAGAGCTTCCTTAGATTTAGCCGGGCGGAGTCGCCCTAAGGCGGGCGAATTTGCCTTTTCATACCGTCGCCGCCAACCTATTTCAACAAGCTGCTAGCTTAGCTTGCGGCAGCCTAAATGCCTTATGAATAACCTTATCCATCCACTGCGCGATAGACAACGACATTAACTCGATTGTGTTACTGGGCCTGTTGGCCAAACGCACTATTTTTTGCCAGAAATTCTAACCCTCTTAGGAGCCGCACAATGTTGCACAGAAAATTTATAAAACGATTTACCGCTCACCCCAGGCTTATTAATTCTCGCTGCTATAGGCTCAACTGGGGCAGGGCATGTGTATTGGCTACAGCTGCGTTTTCCTGCTCTTTAGCCCAGGCGGCGGCAGGCCGCGCGAATTATGATGTGGACGGCGACGGACTTATTGAAATCCAGTCGGTTGAAGACTTTGTATCTATTAAAAATACCTTCGGATCGGCAAAACTCTACGGCGAAAACACCGGTTGCCCGAGCGGTGGTTGCACTGGCTATGAGCTGATGGCCGATTTGGATTTCAGCTTCGTGGGCAACTCAATGACAAGCCATTCACCCATTTCTCTGTACGGCGTTATCTTCGAAGGCAATGGACATAGCTTGAAAAATATTAGGGAATTAACCACGGTAACGGATTATATGGGGACGTTTAGTGCTCTTACCAATTCCGTAGTGCGGAATTTAATAATTGACAACATTAATATCAATAACACCTCGGGTCTCTACACAGGTGCGCTCGCGGGGCAGGTTTTAGACAGTAAACTAATTAATGTGCGCGCCTCGGGCACTGTGGGTGGCAACCACTATACCGGTGGATTAGTAGGGACAATTAATGGCACCACAATTCTAGGTTGCCATTTTTCGGGTGTAATAAAACCTGTCTCGGTAGGCGCTGGATTGCAGAAAGGTGGCTTAGTCGGTAGTAGCCAGCGCTCAATTATTTACGCGAGCAGCAGCGAGGGTCGATTCGATCTGGCGACTACCCCTAACCCTAATTATGACTTAGGAGGTTTAATTGGTGTTGCTTGGGGCAATGAAATTGTCGTGGCAAGTTCAGCTCGGTTTGCCAACAAAAATGTCAGCGCATTAGGCAATTTTGCCGTGGATGCACGCTTATATATTGAAAACTCCTATGTGGTTTATGAGGACGCGGACGCCAACAAAAAAACCGCTGCTGTTATCCGCTTTTATTCCCGGGGTGACCAGCAGCCTAAGCAACAGAGTTTTATCAATAATCTCTCGCCCAGCGAACTCAAATGCCCCACCTCAACCTGGGATGAGCGCTGCAGTGTGCCAGCATTATTGGACGGTTGGGACCGTTATGAAGATAGTATCGGTCAAAAAGTGTGGGATTTTGGTAAGAGCGGCGAATACCCAAAAATCCGCGCCGATTTAATATTCGATTTAGCTGATAGCGACAACGATGGCATTGTGGATCTAGTGGATCATTTCCCTAAACAGGCAGCCGCTGCCATTGATGTGGACCGCGATAATAAAGCTGATTTTTTTGCTGCAGATTGCGACTCATCCTGTCAGCAAAAATCCGCTTTGCAACTGGATGACCGCCTCGACTACACCCCACCCACATCCGGGCCCAGCAAACCCGTAGCCGGAGCCGTATCGCTTGAATTCCTGGCAGTTTTATTTTTGGGGCTTCGAGGATTGCGAAAGCGAGCAATGCCGAACGCTAAAAACCGGGTTGGAACCTAAAGAGAGTTGCCCTGAGCTGCCTTTTAACAGATACCGACGCCGCAGAGGCGGGAATTGCTGGGTAACGCCTTAGTGCCTCTAGGTCAACAGAATGCGCACACGCATGCGATTTTTTATCTTAAGTGTATTTGGCGAATATCAATTTACTAATGATTGCGAGGAGATTTTGTGCGGAGAACTGCACGGATGCATTGTCGTGGTCTAACACCCCTGAAGCCATTGCTTTTAGCCCCCTCTTCCTCAGGGGGAGGGGGTGGGTGAGGGTAAGAATAGGACAGAAAAACAGCGCGAATTTGTTAACCTAATGACATTCGTGTGGGGGCTTGGTAGTTGCTCACCTTTACCCGATTGGCCTTTATTAATTTACGGTAGCACTAAATTTCTTTACCCACACTAAACCAGAACCACCCATTATTTCAGTGCCCAGCTCCACATCTGAAATATAAAAGTTTTTTGGTAAAATATCTTGCTCTATAGCAAAATTTGTAAATTTTTTGACGTCAAATGCTGCGCTTAAACTCTTATTTTTTGCACGAAAAGTTATGTATACCCATGTGTTGGTGTTGGCACCAGAAGCATCCGTCCAATTTTTTGTGGCCCAAACTTCCCATGTTTGGTCCCCTGCTTCAAAATTGCCCTTATAAACACCAGCAGGATTCATGTGATTGGGTGTGCTATAACTCCAAATCATAAGCTCGGCAATAATTGCTCCAGGGTTGGGGTTTTCACCTATGTTTTTTGTGTTGGTCAGCCAAAGTGAAGTTGCCACATTGTGTTCGCTATTACCTTGAATTTCTAATTCATGTTCAATCACTAGGCTTCGAATGCTTGTGTTATCCAAAGGAAAATCAGAGCTCAATTTAGGTTGCGGAGCCCAGGGCGAAATGCCGAGTTTAATCTGAGGATATGAATAAATTACGTTACTTGTATTTGGCCAGGTCCAAGACCAGCCAGGCAAACCAGTAGATGGGTTCTTCTCTAGGCATTGACTCCACGAAAAGGATTTGGCGGCATTTTTATTCCAAACATTGTTATAGAGAATTCCGTTGGGCGTAATTTCAGAAAAATAATCGACGCAACTGATAGTTTGTGTCTCTGGCTTTTTCCATGTTCTCGCATAAGCACCTTTGTTTTTGCAAGCGCTTAAATATAAGCTGATAATGAAAACCAATAGAACTGGCCGCAGGTACATAATTTTCCTCTAAATTTACGCAGGTTCCCTGTATGCCGACACAAACCAGGAGTGTGGTAAAGCGCATAAAATGGCCATAAGACATGCGCGAAACCAAGCGGAGATTTCTATTCGATATCACAGCATGATGTGAGCCCAGCATGGGCGTGAACCAATGGCCTGAAAGTCCCCTGTAGGAAGATCGCCGTTAAACCCTGATTTAACGCTAACTACTTGCGAATGGCAAGGGCTAAACCGGGAGGATTGGTCTAAGGGATTCGTAGCGTAGCGACGAACATAAGCCCGCAAATCACCCGCTAGCAAATCGCCAAGCCGATGAACACGGCAGCATGGATGCAGGACGCCGCCAAGATAGGGGGCAATGTCATTAAGTTGAGGGTTTCGCCACGTATTTAGAATGATTTTTACGCCGCCAAAAACTCCACCCCAGCCCTCCTCTTGATAATGGGAGGCAGCAAAATGCCCAGGTTTTAAGGTGATCTGCTCCTCCCCCTTTCCAAGGGGGAGGCCGGGAGGGGGTTTCTGGCCGAAGGGAAAATGTCCTAAAAAAATGAGGCAAAATCCTTAACTTAATTAAATTGGGGTGAGGGGGCTGCGCTTAACTTAATGACATCAATGGGGGGGTAGAATTTCATCTGGAACAAAATCGAGGTAAAGCGACGCACGCCTAAATGGATTTAGGCGTTAGAACGATGCAGGAGCCAAAGCCGAGGAAACTAAAGCTGAGGAAACTAAAGCCGAGAAACATCATAGAAGGCCTAGGCGAAGGGCGAGCAAGCACAAAATAGCAAATCCCAGTGACCCATGCAGAAAAGGTAGATAGTGCGGTTGTGCGGTACCATTCATATTTCCCATTTCACGTAATTAATAGAGGGGAGATCTGGTGATTCCGCATAAGCCCGGTAAACCGTATTTTTTAAAGGTTGCCGGTAATTAATTGGCCTAGATTACCGTCTGTTGCGGTAACCAACCGTGTTGCTCGGCTGATTTTAAGTTTTTCTGTGGCTTTTCTAAAGCCTTAACGCAACGATGTGCGGCTATTTTGGAGGCGCAGTATGCGTCGGAAAAATTGGCTGCAGCAGTGCATTATTGGGCTTGCCTGCTTGCGAGCCTGAGAAGTAAGTGGCTTTGACAAACTGTTTCCAACTCTGGAATATTTCTTCAACAGGCTTGTTTGTAAGTCCTGCAAAGTTTCCATTGGATTTTATAAGCGCAATGAAAGCCTCTTTGCCCCATGTCTCTTCTATGTACTGACCGATCGTATAGCCCAGCTCATAAACAGCACCAGTATCTCCATTGGTAAACAGCGATTGAGCTAAAACATCAAAACGATTGCGAATCATATCTGGACGCTGCGCATACTTCCATGAATTCTCGGACTTGTATATCGCAATTGCCTCCCACAAATAATGCGGATTATTCGAAAATTTTGGATTTATCTCCAGGGTTATCAAATGAACAAATTCGTGAAGCGCAGTATCGGCTATATTCGGGTTTTTTTGCAACAACCCCAGTTCACCACGCGCCTTACCCTTTCTTGGCAAAACATAGCCGAGCGACCCGGGAAACTGTTTACCAATAGCCTTCTCTTGTTCGGTTAAAAATGTTGTTTCACCATCCCAGATGCGAACCACCACCTTGGGCATATCATCTAACTTGAAATCTTCCAGTAACTGCCGCCTATGATTTTGAAGATTATTGTCAATGTCGGCTACCAATGTCTCTGTGAGATCACCATGAACAATATAGATAAAATTTTCTCTTTCTAGCTTATAACATTTACTGCAGTGCTCAGATGTTAGCCAATAAAAAGCTGCGAACGTACAAGCAAGCACGCCTAGCGAAACTAGAAGCATTGTTGTCCATGATTTATTCATACATCACTCAAGCTCTCGAAGGAAATTTCATTTTTTCGCAAAAAATTCTCCAATTACAGGAATTAATTTGCTTAACGTCAGGTTGGGCAGAAATTTGTGGGGTGGTGTCTTGTGTTATAGCCTAGCGGCAACACAAAAACCACGAAACAAATTTTGCTGCTGGCACCGCTTGTGTACGCCCAGCATGGGCATGAACTAATGGGGTAAAAGTCCGCTGTTATAAAATCGCCTTTCACTTTGATTTAACGCTAACTACTCACGGATGGCAAGGGCCAACCCGCGAGGATTGGTTTTGGGTATTCACTGCATAACGAAGCACACGAGCCTACGAATCATCCGCTATCAAATCGGCAAGCCTGGATCATTGCCTTGTTGCTTTGTCTTAATAGGGGCGGCGATTGCGCATGTATTACTGGGCTAAATTTTCGGGAGCAATGAAGCAGCAGCAAAGCTAGCCGCAGGCTGGCCCACACGACGTGGGCCACAACCATCCTGGTGCAGGCCACGCACAAAAGTCAGAAATTTGCTCAAACTCAGTGTGCCGCTTGATATGGCTATTGCCTGCGTCATATCGAGCAAAAAACTATTGCCGAAGTGCGAAAACTGAGGGAATTCATCGAGCGCTATCAAGTGAATTCTTTTCGGGAAAAGGACTGTTATCGTTGAGAGATCGGTGGGTGGAGATTCATTACAGTTAAGGAACCGCCGTGTGCGGAGCCGCATGCACAGTGGTGTGGGGAGGGCGAGTTAGATGCTCGCCTTTACCCGATTATGATGATACTTAACTGACGATTTTGAAAAATTTCAACAACAAATATATCCGCATTTTAAAATTAGAATGCTTTGGCTCAACTCCAATAAAATACAAATAATGATCCCCATCACTATGAAAGTAGTCAATTTTACAAAAACCATTCGTTTTGATTTCCGACTTCTCTATTAACCCTGACCGCCCAAAAACCAGTGCTTGATATGAACCATTTGAATGCAACTGAGCCGTAAATTGTACCCCGGAAAACTGATTTCCTAGGCAATACACTTGCCTGACATGCATGCTTCCATCATTTACCACATCAAAAAATTCAGTATAATTAGCGATGATACTCCCTTTGGTTTGATTTTTTAGGTAAAAATGAACTTTCTGCACTCTTACTTTCCTCATAACGCATAGTTAGGCCGACGGACCATTAAAGCTTTGAATTAAGTGAATGCCAGAGGCCAAAGCCTGCTGATGCCTACCCAAAGGAAGATCCCGAGCTATACATTCAGCCGCTATTTTAAATAGTATATCAGTTCTGTATTTCTGACATCGATCAAATCCATCAAATTCCGGATGGCAGCAGAAGGATAATTTACCTATAAGTTCTTGATCAAAGTTTCGCACCTCGATATTGATTCCATGCCCCCAGCTTCGATCTGCCCTTTTTGCTAACAGGTAGTAACCATCGCCTTCTATCCTTACTTCGTCCATATGGGATGCCTTATTTGTCTAACGCCTAATTTTGTCGGGCGCGTAGCGCCTCGGCAAGAATTACTGGTGTACGCCCAGCATGGGCATGAACTAATGGGGTGAAAGTCCCCTGTAGGAGGATCACCGTTAAATTGCGATTTAACGCTAACTACTAGCGAATGGCAAGGGCTAACCCGCGAGGGTTGGTCTGGAGGATTCGTAGCGCAGCGGGGAACATGAGCTTGCGAATCACCCGCTAGCAAATCGGCAAGCCGACGAACACGACTGCATGGATGCAGGAGGTAGAGCGACGCAGGAAGCCAAAGCCGAGAAACATCATAGAAGGCCTAGGCATCGGGCGAGCTAGCACAAGATAGCAAAGCCCTGTGATCCTATGTTGCCAAGGTAAATGATGCGGTTGTGCCGTGACAGTGCATGTTCTTATCTAGGGAGATCTGTTGACTCCGCATAAGCCCTATAAACCTGCTTTTTTTCACAGGCTGCCGGTTAATAAATGAGCCTAGATTATTGTCTGCCACAATAATCAAAAAAAAATGGCAGAAGACTTAGGCAATCCCTGTAGCAATACCGGGATGAACAACAGAAGGAACAAAATTGCTCCTGCATTTTGTCCATTCGCGCCATCCATGGCGCTTTCAGCAGAAGCCGTAGTAGCCAAACGCCGTTTTTAATTGAGCGGACAGGGTGGCTGATTTTTGCTCCTGCAAAATCGGCATTCACGCCATCCATGGCGTTCTCAGGGCTGAACTTTAACTAACTGAAAAGACGTGGAGTCTACTTAAACATGCTTATCCAGCTGGCTAAAAAAAGCACAATAGCGTAGCACTCTAATGCTCAATCAAAATCAAAACCTACTGGATATAATCTTAACGCCTGAAAATTTAAATAAGGCCTGGATTCGAGTGCGCAAAAACAAAGGTGCTGCGGGAATTGACGGTCAAACGATCGACGATTTTACGCAGCACTTTCGCGAACATGGCAAAGGTATTATTGATGAAATTCGGACGGGACGGTATCAGCCTTATCCGGTAAAACGTGTTTACATTGAGAAACCCGACGGCACTTGGCGCGGTCTGGGGATTCCAACGGTTTTCGACCGATTAATTCAGCAGGCCATAGTGCAAGTGCTTTCGCCGATTGTTGACCCGACCTTCTCGGATCATAGCTACGGGTTCCGACCCAAACGCTCGCAACACCAAGCGGTGAAGCAGGTTCAAGAGTACGTTAAACAAGGGCGTAAAATTGCTGTAGATGTCGATTTATCCAAATTTTTCGACCGAGTTAATCACGATTCTCTGATGAGTCTGCTTGGAAGAATAACCAGCGATAAAATGCTGTTAAAACTGATTGCGCGCTTTTTGCGGGCAGGCATGGTAGACGATGGCGTGGGCACGAAACTCCCGGCGGTGTACCGCAAGGCGGCCCTCTCTCGCCACTGCTGTCGAATATTGTGCTGGATTTGCCGGATAAAGAACTGGAAAAACGCGGCCATACCTTCGCACGCTACGCTGACGATTTTATTATTTTAGTTGGCAGCAAGCGAGCGGGGGAGCGCGTATTGCGCAGCGTAACGAACTTTGTGGAGCGTAAACTTAAATTAAAATTGAACGATACTAAAAGCCAAGTTGCGCCGGTAAATCAGTGTAAATTTCTGGGGTTTACGTTTCACGGCGGAAGCCTTAAATGGCATGTATCCGCCCTGGAGAAGTTCAAATTTCAGATCAGACAACTGACGGGGCGCTCGAATGGAACATCAATGGAGAAGCGAATTGCGGAATTAACTGTGTATTTGCGTGGTAGGATAAACTATTTTGGCATCGGGCAAGGCTACCAAAAATGTATCGACTTGGATCATTGCCTTTTTAATTTGTCTTTAATGGGGCGTCGATTACGCATGTGCTACTGGCCCAATTGTTGGGAACAATTGGGCAGCAGTGAAGCTGGCCGCAGGCTGGCCCACGGGAAGTGGGCCACTCTTATATGGCGAAGGCCGCGCACAAAAGTCATAAATTTGCTCAAACTCGGTGTGCCGCTTGATATGGCTATTGCCTGCGGCATATCGAGCAAAAGCTATTGGCGAAGTGCGAAAACTGAGGGAATTCATCGGGGTCTATCCAATGAATTCTTCGCAGAAAAAGGGTTGTTATCGTTGAGAGATCGGTGGGTGGAGATTCATTACGGTTAAAGAACCGCCGTGTGCGGAGCCGCATGCACGGTGGTGTGGGGAGGGCGAGTTAGATGCTCGCCTTTACCCGATTAACATTTTTTATTGCCACCCCTATTTTGAACCAAAAAGATACCGAATAGATGAATATGGACGAATAAGTAGATGATAAATAGAAACACACAGCCAGAAAGACACAAATAGAATAAAAATATACTTAAATGCCGCATTGTCAGATGTTCTTACAACGTGATATCCTATTGTTACAATCACAGTTTGATGCAGTATGTAAAATGGATATACCGATTTGTTAGCATATTTAAAAAATGCATTTTCATTATTCAGATACTTTTTGCCATACCCCAAACATGCTAACACCCATAACCATGAATTGAGATTTAGGATTGCAAGATAGAAATATGTTTGCGGTAGCTCTGCCCAGTTTTTCCAAATATGAAATGGATCCCAGTCATTCCACCTAAGCGTAAAAATTAGCAAGGTGGTTAAAAATGCATAACGAAGAATGGCAGTTCTATTTTCTTCAATGAGATAAATTATATTTTTAAACCTAAATAATATAAGGCCAGCCAATACAAATGGAATGTAAAAAGAGTGGCGAGCATAATCATGCAGCAAATCATATGCAACAGGAAATTTAACAGTTAGCAAAGCATATGGTAATGATGCGATAAGAATAAAAATAAAAACGAAAATTAGATTTTGTATTTTAATTTCTGATTGAGAAGACAAATAAATGGATTTATTTAAAAAATTGAAAATTGGTATTGATATTAAATTATACAAAAATAAATATGGTATAAACCAAAGATGAAGCCAATGGAAATTTCCACTTGGCCACCATTGAAACTGCAAAAATGTTTTGTAGAATTCAAAGTATGAAGCATTATAACCGCCCAGCTTTCTCTCAAAATATATTTGAGGAGCAGCCAGCACAAAAGTCCAAGCTGCCAATGGTATTATTAGCCGCTGAAATCGCTGGCTAATAAATTCTTTCCAGTTTAGACGAGCCAACAGAATGGAGGATATATAACCTGAAACAAGAAACAGGAGCGGCATTCTAAAAAATGATAGGAAGTAATTTACTTCAAGAAGAACCCTACTTTGCTCTGCATTTTTAATATGCCAACCAGATTCAGCAGCAAAAATCATAGACACATGAAAGACAAACATCAACAAAACGGCAATTACCCGCAAAGCATCAATATAAAAGTGTCTTTCATGTCCCTCAGCACTTATAGATTTCATTCCTACTCCATGTTAACGCCGAGCTAAGCGGCAGTTTTTAAGTTGTAGTTTTGTGGAATACTTTTGCGCAGCAAAACCACAAAACTGCGACTTAAAAACTGTCCAGCAACCGAAGGTTGCGATGCTTGAGCGACTTGTTAACTATATTCTTTAATAATGTCCGCACAAGATTTTAGTAATTTAGCTCTATACTTAAATTCTAATTTCGCCAATTTTGGGTCAGACTTTAATACAATTTCAAGATTCCAATGAAGCCTTTCTGTTCCAACAGGCATATCCAGCGGTAACGCCGAGCAATATTCTTCAAAGATTGGATATTTAGCTAGTAGCTCACGGTCAATGTGCGACAGTTTTTTGCGCAACCCGATACTACCGACAGTTAAGCCAACCTGGCCAGACAATACAGCTTTTACAGCAGCAACAAGCCGATTTTCTCTTGCTTTAATTTGTTCAGATGGCAATGGCATTTAATATTTTACAAACTCAAAAAATTATTTGTGTAGATTAAACAATAGCACTAAGTAATGTTCCCGCTCTTAGTTAACGCCAAGCACGGCAGAAACTTTTGCGTAGTATTATTTGTGCGTAAAATGAGCGTAGCGAATGCACAAAAAATGCGGAGTGAAAGTTTTCTGCTGATGCAAATGGTTAGGTTTAAGCGCGATGCCCGATGCAGACAGAACCGTACCCAAACCCAACGAATTAATTTTACCAAAAAAAGTTAAATATATATTTACCTGACTTGAATTTAATTGCTAACAGATATTAAAAATACCTGAGCTTGCGGCGATTATGAGCAAAGCGAACATGGCGCCCATCGAATAACCACAAGTTGTACGATAGCGTCCCTTATACTTTTTATTTAGAAGTAGCAGCGCTTGAGTCATTGGAGTGCCAATCAAAAACAAAGCTCCGCCTGCTAAAGTAAAAAAGAAAAATCCTGGGCCACCCCCCAAAAAAGCTAATGACGCTATTGCAACACCAAGAATCGGGCCAATAAATAAGAAAATCAAGTCCTCGCGCTTTGAATTCATATCCAACCTAACGCCAAGCACAGCAGAAACTTTTGCGTAGTATTTTTTGTGCGCAAAATGAGCGTAGCGAATGCACAAAAAATACGGAGTGAAAGCTTTCTGCTGATGCTAATGGTTAGGTTTAAGCGCGATGCTCGATGCAGCCAGAACCGCACCCAAACCCAACGAATTAATTGGGCCC
>JAXMGD010000011.1:0-59424 GCA_046347475.1 Marinagarivorans sp.
TAAATTTCCTGCAGCAATTCGGCTGGAATAATTTTTTGCATATTCTGGCGACAGGCCTGGGTGGGCGTCATAAAGGCCGCCACCACGGTGATGTCTTGTTTAACTAAAAAATGCGCCATCTCACAGGCGCGGCGAATATTTTCTTCTCGATCAGCAAGGCTATAGCCTAAATCCTTATTGACCCCCTGCCGTAAAATATCCCCATCCAAGAGGCATACCGGCAAACTTTGGGCGGACAAATAACGCTGTAAATACCGCGCCCAAGTTGTTTTGCCCGCTCCGGACAAACCGGAAAACCAAAAAATTTTTGCTGGTTGTTTTTGTGTCAACGCCATAGTGATTACCCGTGATTTATATTTTTATTCTTGCGTGATAGCCCATCGGCACTGCAGTGATACGCAACACTAACCACGGGCTTGCGTACACACAGCTTATTCACCTAGCGAAAATAGGCATCTTTTTTTTGTCTCGCCAGCCCTCAAAAAACCTCAAACTCCATAGTTTTTAAAATTGACCACTAGCCGATTAATAAGCGTTTTCAGAACCCTCGCCAGCTGCAGAACGCACCGTCCGAACGGCGCGTAGGTCCCTGTGCATTTTTTAAAAATACTGGTGCATCACAGATACGCGTCGCACCACTAGCCGCTTAAGCCAGCACCGTCACCCTCCCCGCTGAAAACCCTCAGTGAATAATCCCCCAGCTATCCAAGCAGGCTCTAGCGTTATTGAGCGTTTTATAACCAAAGCCTAGCCAGGGAAAATTTTTATAATCTAGCGATCTGAGTGTAGACGATAAAAATCCGCCAACAGGATCATCAACTCATCCTTAGCAGGTTTTTTAAAAGCATTTTTTAATTAAAAAGGGAAGAGACTCAACCGCATATTATGTTTTGGAATATACCAAGCAGCAGAGAGAGCTACCATTTGGTGGGCGGCAGGGGAAGCGGCAAAAGGTGGGTAATTAATCAACCCGGCGGCTTCTAGTGACGGGTTAATAGGTGCTGAAAGATAGCTGCACCGATGGCCCAAGCCGTCGCGAGCCTCCTAAAGCCGCGCAAATCCACGCATCTGAGCAGGTTTAGGGGGGCGAAGACAAAATAAATCAGGCCTATCTGTTTTGTCACAGGTTTATACCAGCTGTACGGAAGTAATGAATACACATTATTTCAGACCATCAAAAAGAGGAATCTTTTTGACGAGCCTACTTAGGATGAATTCACGGCGTATCTGAAATAATGTGTATTAATTGCGGGTGCCTAGGTAGTAAGTAGGCCGATACTCAGACAATTTAATTGTTGAGTAGCTATTATTCATTGGGCGATATTTTCATTCCAAAGACACGAGCAGGACAAGGCGAAGCCTCTTGAGGTACCAAATGATAACCAAAAAAAATCAGTGGCAATCACCAGTCTCTGCATGACAGATAGCAAACTAACCCCTTGTTAAAACACTACCTTGCTAGGGCTGGCAACCTATTCCAACATGCGGCAAGTTTGAATCGAACCCAGGCGTTGCACCCCTGCAATAAAAGCCCAGCCAAGATACCGATTAGCAGCTTGTTGAAATACGCTGGCGGCACGGCACGGCAAGGCACGGCAAGGCACGGCAAGGCAAGGCAAGGCAAGGCAAGGCAAGGCAAGGCAAATTTGGCGAAAAAAGGAGTTTACACACAGTAAATGAGAAATTTTTCGCCAAATTTAACGTCGCCAGACCTAGCAAGGTAGTATTTCAAAAAGCTGTTAAGGCACAATGACTGTTAGAGGCGCCAGTTATTCTTGCAAATAACTATTCAACTAGAAAAATTAAATTAATGGGTGTTTAGATATTCATCCAAAGCTTGGATAAAATTATTCGCTTGGCACATATTTAGGCTTAACTGACGAGCTGCCTCCAGCTCCTGAGGCTTTAGTACCGCCAATAGCTGCTCGCGCACCCCATTTGCGTCCCGCTCATTCGCACATTCAATTGCCGCAAAAGCAACGACACTGGATCGACGCCCCTCATACCCTTCAGCATAAAGAACTCCAATCATCGCCTGTGCAAATCGCAAATCTTGACGCGCTGCGGATCGAAAATACTCCATTGCCTTCCGCTTATCTTGGCCCATGCCCTTCCCTCCTAGCGCGTTTAAGCCTAACTGCAATTGTGCCGCTGCATTGCCATGTTCTGCCGGCTGAGCAAATAATTCGTTGGCGCGAAGATAATCCTGAGGCACACCTAAACCATTGGAATACAATACCCCCAAATTCACCTTAGCGGAGTCAAAATTTTGTTCAGCGGATTTTTTATACCAGGTAAATGCCTGCGTATAATCCTGTGGCACACCGTCACCCGCATGGTAAAAACGGCCAAGATTAAATTGTGCTTTTGCGTCCCCCTGCTCAGCGGCTTTGGTATACCAATAGATAACGGCTGCCATATCCTTCGGCACGTCTTTCCCCTCTAAAAATAGTTGCGCCAACCAAACCTGAGTGTCTCGCTCGCCGCGTTCTGCCGCCTGTTTAAACCAAAAAAGCGCTTGGGTTAAGTCTTTGGGCACCATGTCACCTTTGTAGTACAAGGTTCCCAGTTTACGTGCGGCTGAAGCATCGCCCGATTCAGCGGCTTGGTGTAAACGTTCCAGGATTTGGCGATTATCCAGAGGTAAGCGCCCACCTTTGTAATAAAGTGCGCCCAACTTAAAAAGTGCGAAATAACCACCTGCTTTGGCTTGAGTAATTAAATCTTCAACCTCTGCAGCCTTCACAAGAGTGCTACAAAAAAAAGCGACCAGGGCCAACCGATGATATTTACACTTCAAATTATCTACTCCGCAGCTATGAAGCTGATCCTGCCACCGCAATTAACCCACTGAGGATACGCGTATTTATTTGTTTTAAGGCGGCAAGCAGAGACTAAGACCCTCGTCCCCCAGAACCATGCCGCATTTATGATGCAGACAGATTAATAGTTGGTTTTGAATCTGAATTGCTCGATTTCTTTTTGCACCATACGGTAATAAATTGGTATGGCCACCCAGGTGTAAATAACAAAACCCAACCAGGCAAAATCGATCACGACGGCACTTTTTGGATACCCCACATCATGCACAACGTTGGAGAGCAAGCCGAAAAAGACGTAGCCAAATACAATTACACCGACTTGCCGCAACTGACTTAGTCCCGAAATTTTTGCATTCAGTTTCCACCAAGGCGCCAGGAATACATTTTGTCGGCTCTTAATATCCGCCAATAAACCCATTGGCCCTGAGGCAGAGGGATTTAGAGTGACAGCAAGACGAGCATGATAAAGTGCCTCATCAACATTACCCTGCATTAGGAATATACGCCCTATGAGCACATTAGCATCTAGGTGTTGTGCATCCAAATTCAATGTTTGCGCTGCAAAAGTAAACGCTTTATTCCTCTCGCCTGTTTTAAAGTAAAAGTGGGCGAAGGCATAAGCCGTTGTTGCGCTATTAGGCGCCAATGCGGCCAGCTGCTGGATATTCTCAAACGCTTCTTTATTGCGCCCAGCCGCCAGCAAAATATCCGCTTTTAATTCAAAAGCATCAGGATAAAGGGGGTTTAGTTTTATCGCTTCATCACAAGCGCCAAGGGCCGCCTTAAATTTGTTCTGCAAAAAATAAATGCGCCCATAAACAACGAACAAAAATGCCTCTTGCGCATCCAATGCCAGAGCTAGTTTAATTTCATATTCGGCCGCATGCAGGCGCAATTGGAGCAACAAGCACATCGCCAACACGCCATGATACATGGGCTCATTAGGATCCTTCCCCAACAGTTCTTTCAATCGATCAATTGCTACCGGGTATTGACCTTGGTAAATGTATTGCCACACCAAATCAAGTTTACTTTGACTATCCATGTTGCCCCTGCTGTTTCACATACTCATAAATAGCATAAGGCGCACTTTGAGTCAGGGCCACACAATACAACGCTGTAAAAAAGATACCATTGACTAATACACGCATATAAGGCGCAGCCGTATTGGGTGCGCTGATCACATCTGCCTTAATACCGTAACCAAATGCGAAGAAAACCCCCGCCACAGCACCCAGCCCGCAAACTGCAAAAAACAGCTCACGCCAAAAACTCGGCGAGCCCAGCCAGTAGCCATTAAACGCTAGCCACACAAAAGGCAACCAAAATTCACCAAACAACGGAATTTTGCGAAACACGATTGGCAAAACCATCGCCGCCAGCAAAATTGCCGTGGGGTTAACAATAAAGCGATGGCCAAGTTTTATTTTTGGCTCATCGATAATAGAATAATTAGCCACAATCATTTTCCATGCTTATTAATAAAATCTAAAACCTCATCGTAACGCCCACCATCATTGGCGTAACGGGCATAATTGCGCGCCGTAGTTAACCACTCAGTGGTGGATGAACGAGAATCTTTAAGCGCTTGGGTAAAATGCCGCATGGCGATGGCGGTTTCCTTACCGGTAAGAAGAGTCTCATCAATGGCCTCATCGGCCGCCATCTCCACCAAATTCGCAAGGTCTGCTCCAGAAAATCCTGAGGTTTTCGCAGCTAATTGCTCAAAAAGAATATCGCCTTGATTAGGTCGATCCTTCATATGGTGCTCCAAAATACCGAGCCTGGCTGTTTTATCCGGTGGGGGCACAAAAAATAAACGATCAAAACGGCCTGGCCTTAAAAAGGCTGCATCCAAGGCCCAGGGTACGTTGGTTGACCCCAGAATCAACACTCCGGAATTATTTTGCGCAAAGCCATCTAATTCCGTTAAAAATTGGCTAACGGTATTGGCTTGTGCGCTATTTCGGCTGTGCTCGCGTTTACCGGCTAGGGCCTCGATTTCATCAAAGAAAATAACGCTAGGCGTTTGGTTACGGGCCTTTTCAAAAATTGCATGAATTTTTTGCTCGGAGGCGCCAATGTACATATCCAATACGTCGGCAATTTCGATATTAAAAAAACTTGCCTTGCATTCACCTGCAGTTGCCCGAGCCAGCAGGGTTTTACCGCAACCAGGCGGCCCATACAACAAAATTCCGCCACCCACTTTTTTCTTAAAGCGCTGAAATAAAGAGGGCTTTTGAAAGGGCAAGATTATTTTCTTGTGAATTTGTTTTTTAACTTCATCAAGCCCTACAACAGAAGCAAAATCACAGCTGTCCGGCCGGTGTTTAAACAGGTCTATCACCTCCGCCGGTTCTGCCTTTTCAATTACCCTCAAGCGCATGGGTTCATTGGTGGACACCGTCTTTAAACGCCGATTTAAATCGGCGGCTTCGAATTGGGGATGAGCCTCGATCAAGGCTTTATAAAGCAATTGCGCCGAGGCTGTATCATCCATCCCCAGCAAGCAGCGCACTCTGAGAATTTGGTGGCTCGGCTCGTCGGAACTTAACCAAGCCAAGGCAGCGCTAAATGCACCCATTTCTATGGCCGCCTGCCCAAGCTGCGCACCGTCCTCTCCTGGTATTTCGCTGACCAGATGGGGGAAAAACCTATTGAGTTGTTGTAATTCACCTCGCTGCACGTACTGCAAGGCGAGTAGTTGTGCTAAATCTGAAGATGGGTTGATTTGGAATATCTGATTTAGGCTATTGAGTGTTTTATCATCCACCGCGTTAACTCCGTTGGGTGTTTTTTGTGTATGACTTAAGGTCAATCTGTTTGGATTATTATGCCGGTAATTTTCTCAGCCAGACCAATAGGCGCTATGCACGCATACTCACCTGGGACGGGTGTTCAGGATGCTCTGACTAATGCAAAAGCACAGATCAGCCGTAGCTAGCCTCAGCAGAAAATAACAAAATACATCAAGACACTCCATGTTGTCACCGGACTTTTATCAATCCGGCGAAAACATGGAGTGTCTTGATCTGTTGCGCGTTTCGCCGAATAAAGCCCGCTCGGATGCGCGGATCTACTTGTTTTAATGTGGTTCGCGAAGGCTAGGCGCCACAGGTTTGGCTCGCGTGCCGCACCGATTTTTTCAATACTAAAAGCTAGCAGACAAGCAAAGCATTAATATTTTCTTGCGGTCTATTAGCAACCTCCAAAAGCCCTTGGTTAACTGAATTAAAGACGCAAGAAAAGCGGCCTAATACCCAATAATTTGGCCCGATCCCTCGATCATTTACCCGCCGCGCAAACAAACGGCTCAGAGGCACAGAGCACCACATCCATATGAAGTTGTTTAGCGGATTGGTATCACCGGCATAAACACAGCCGCCAAAAAATATTACCTCACATCCATTAACTGCAGGTTGCTGCTCGCATCCCCTCACGATTTCAAAAGCGCCCCATCGAGGAATAATTGCTGCAGAGCGGCCCACATCAACAACTAACGGACGCTGGCCCGCTTTTGAAAAAAGTCATTTGACAGACTTTCACATGCAAGATATTGTTGGCATATGAAAGTTGAAAACACATTTACACAAGGGGATCGGTTGCTGGCGGCGCTGGCGGCGCTGGCCAACCCCCATAGACTGCGCATCATTGCGGCCCTCAGCTTAGGGCGGCGCAATTATGTGAGCCAGTTGGCGCGCGAGGTTGGCATTAGCCGCCCCCTCCTGCAGTTGCATCTGCAAAAACTGGCCGATGCAGGTTTAGTTACCAGCCAGCTTGAATTGTCTCAAGAGGGTAAAGCCCTGAATTATTACCAAGTGAGTGAATTTGCACTTGAGCTAACGCCAGCGGCGATTGCCAAAGCGGTGATTTCTTTATCCACTAATACTGAGTCGTGAGTTTTTTATGACAGAAAATATTGTTTTTGCGCTCCTCTTTTTTCCATCAGCTGCAGCAGTGCTTATTTTTGCCATGAAATATTGCGCGGCCATAATGCAGGCTAAGGCTAAATATGCGCAGGAGCAGTCGTTTCGTGAACTTGCCGCCCAAGTGGCGCAAGCCCAAGACGAGCAAACTCGCATGCTTTTAGCCAACAGCGCTAGCCTTGGAGATATTCAAACGCGGCTGATACGACTTGAGAAAATTCTTCGGGATGTTGAATAAACCTAATGGGCCTCTGATAAATTTCTTTTTACCTTTTTTAGAGCGCCCAAACACTGCCTTGCAGCTCTTGCGCGGGCGGCCATACCCGCGACGATTTTGAAAAAAGTAAAACCGATATTAATCAGAACACTTTTAAAGAATTTTTATACGGGTGGATGGACGCAGTTCTTACTCACTCCCACTACCCACTCAACCATTTATGAAAAGGACAGACTATGCACGAGGTTTCGCAGTTTCAACTTTATCTGTTACGCGCTTTATATTTGCTTATTGTGATTGGGCTTGGTTGGGTAGTCATGCCGGGTATTATTCAGCAGGATAAAACCTGGGAATTAAACCAGGGTGTGGTGCAATGCATGTTAGCGGCGTTTTGGGCGGCGTCTGTGTTGGGATTGCGTTATCCCTTGCAGATGTTACCCGTCTTGCTGTGGGAATTAATCTGGAAATGCACCTGGCTGATCACTGTTGCTGCGCCCCTGTGGATACACGACCATATGGATGAACCCACCTGGGGTGTTGCATCGGCGGTATTGGGTGTTGTGATTATTCCTTTCGCTATTCCTTGGCCCTATGTCTATAAACATTATCTGCACAAAAGTGGCGACCCTTGGCGTTAAAGAATTAATGAGCTGAACATTATTCGCCATTTTAAAATGAGATTTTTTTATGACACCACTGAATCTGCGCACCCTTAAAATTTCCCTGCTATTGTCGGCTCTAGCCTCCTGGCCCTGCTGGGCCGATGATGTATTAAACGAAGCTCTAGCCGCGTTTAATGAAGGCCGCCGCGATGATGCTGAACATTTATTTACGGCTCAACTAAATCAACCTGCCCAGGCAAATGCCGCGCGGGTGTATTTAAGTAAAATTGCTTTGCAAAAAGGCGAGGTAGAAACGGCTGTTAAACAGGCTGAGCAGGCCTTAAAACTGGCACCTAATGATGCGGAAGAATTAATCACTGCCGCAGATGCCTACTGCGCCCTCGCCCAACAATCTTCCTTGATTACAGCTTTAAAAATGGCGCACACCTGTATCGATCAGTACGACGCTGCGGTTGAGCTGGAACCGGATAATACCCGTGCATTAATAGCGGCAATTCGATTTCACATGGATGCGCCGTCCATTGCCGGTGGATCAAGCAAACGGGGCCAAGCATTATTAACACGCCTGACGCAACTCGCCCCTGAGGATGCCCATATTATCGCCCTGCATTTATTGGATAAGGCCGGTAAAAACAAAGAAGCCCTTAGCCTCGCCGATCAACTAAGCCAAAAAGGATTTACCGCAGCGGAAAATCAATATGCGGTAGCCCTCTATTATAAAGACCATAAGCAAATCGCCCAATCCAAAGCGCTTTTTAACGCTTTGCTTAGCTGGCACGTAACACCTAACAACCGGTGGCAAATCCAAGATAGTTATTTTCAACTCGGGGAATTGATTTTGGAGGAAGCGATTGAACCCAATAAGGGTATTCAACTGATCGAAACCTATAAAAAGAACAATAATAATCCAGGTGATGTACATTATTTTTGGTCAAGCTGGCGCCTAGCCAAGGGCTACAAATCACTCGGCCAAACAGCTAAGTACGATGAATGGGTACGCATAATAAAAGCGGCTCCCTACAAAAAGAATGCTGCCTTTGCCAAAGAATTTGATGCACGATCTATGGATTAAATCGCTGAGATAATATTAACCCGGTGCTAAACCTCGCCGGGTTTATAGAACCTACTCAATAATTAATGTGCCGAATCGCTCCCATAGCAGCGTCTTAAGTTAAGTGCAGATCCCTCACCCTAGCCCTCTCCCAGCGGGAGAGGGAACTTGTGTGCTTAATCCGCAGCACCCGCTTTTAGCGCCATCTCCCTCCAAACACAAAAATCAAAACGGCAACAGCAGTTGACGCTCCACTTCCTGCGGTTTTGGTTTGCCTGCCTTAGCCCTCCGCAGGCGTGAGCCGTGTTTGGCGAGTACCTCAGGTGTGGTGACTTGTGCCTCTGGGCTGCGACGGATGGCTGTGATTTGGGCTTTCATCTGCGCTACGTGCAAAGCCGCGTCCACACAGGGTGGCGGGTAGTCCCCCAGGGGAAGGCCTGCGGCAATATCCGCCGGGTGGAAGCGGCGCAATTCCGGCAGCCAGCGTTTAACAAATTGGCAGTGCGGGTCTTGCTCGATGAGTTGTTTAGTGGGGTTGTACACACGCATTTGATTAATGCCCACTATGCCCGCCTGCATTTGTAATTGGGAAAAATGGATGCCCGGTTCGTAATCCAAAAAGCGCTGGGCCAGGGGATATTGCAACAGGCGCCAATCCAAATGCAGGGCAAAACAGGCCACATTAACCAGCATGGCGCGCATCCTAAAATTAACAAAACCCCGTGCCGCCAAGCAGCGCATACAGGCATCCAGCAAGGGAAAGCCGGTGCGCCCGTCCAACCAGCGCGCCAACAGGTTTGGATCATTGCTGTACCGCAGGGCGTTGTAAGCGGCATTTAAGGGCGCATATTCCATGTTGGGCTCCAATTCCAGCCGCTGCATAAAATGGTCGCGCCAATACAATCGATGGCTGAACCCCTCCAAGCCAAGCCGCCAGGCCTGGGCTTGCTTGGTACCTTCGGCTTCCAGCTCATCCATGCGCGCAGCGGTGGAATGAAAAATACGCCGCAGGCTCAGGGTGCCCCAGGCGATGTGCGGCGATAACCGAGACCCCGCCGTAAAGGCGCGATTGGGTGAGCTGATGCCGCCACGGTAAAACGCACTGCGCTGCTGTAAAAAATCCGTTAAACAGGCCTGCCCCGCCGCTTCTGACACCTCTTGCAGGTGCCGCCACTGCACCTGGGGCGCACTGGGGCAAAGGCGCAACCAACCCTGGCGCTGGGGCCCATGGTTGAGGCCTGGGGCCTGGTTTAACGGATGAATAATAACGGGCGGGCTGGCAATCCTGGCGGGGGCCTCCAAGGGGGCGCTTCCCCACAGACGCTCCTGCACAATAGGCCCGCGCTTGTCGCGATGGATAGCCCGCACCACCGCGCACTGAGGCAACTCAATCAAGGCAATGCCGCGGGCACGACACCAGCGGGCGAGGCTCAAATCCCGCAGATAGGTCAGGTTGTTACCGGTTTCTTCACAGGCAAAAATGGCCTCGAACGGATACAAACGGTGCAACTGCTCAAGGGCCGCCAGGCACTCCCCCTGCATGAGCATCAGCTGGCTGCCCCGATGCATAAGGCGCTGCTGCAGGCCGGCCAAGGCCTGCAGTACGGCGAATAACTGCATGGCGCTGGCATCAGGAGCGCGCCACAGGCTAGGCTCAAGAATATAGGTGGGCAAAACCTGCCCGCTGCGTGCGAGGGCCGCCTGTAGGGCTGGGTTGTCGTCTAACCGCACATCGCGCTTGATCCACCAAAGACTGCGCTGAAGCCGCTCCACGGGCATTTACTCTCTTGGGATTCTAAGAGTGCTTATTACGCCCTTAGCCTGGAAATCTATTGATCACTTGCGGCTTTTTTTAACAGGCACCTGGGGATGGGTTTTTTATTAGAGAGTTAAACAGCCTCTGATTAATTCCAGGTTTTGCAAAGAGTCAACATTGGGAATTCGTCAGAGCCTCCCTAACGGATAAAACCCAGCATTACACACATGCCCAGCGGGCTTTGGGCAGCCTTATGCAAATGCCAAAGGCCATGGGGGCAAGGGTTTCATCCGGTGTAAATGGATCACTCGCACCCGGTATATCCAGATGAATATCACCGCCTAAATCGGCAATTATGTGTCGCACGGCATCCATCCCTACACCTCGGCCCGATATTGCACTCACCTGAATTTTCGTACTAAAACCGGCAGCCAATACACAGTTGGCAACCGCCAAACGCGTAAGCGGTACTGCGGGTGCCACTAAGCCCTGCTGCAGGGCTTTTTGGTAAATCTGCGTTAAATTCAGCCCGGCGCCATCATCACTCATAGCCAGCTCAATACAGTCATCGGCCTCACGCACCCTAATCGTCAGCCTCCCCATTACGGGTTTATGGTGATGAATACGGGTGGCTTCATCCTCAATACCGTGATCGAGCGCATTGCGCACTAAATGCGTAAAAGCATCCGACAAAGCACCGTGGCACGCTGCGCGCAACACAATAGCGCCATCATCAATTAGTACCTGCGGATGTGCTTTGCCTAATTCCGCCGCTAACGAAGGCAACCCACGCAGCATTGGGGCAAGTATTGTCGATAAAGGCGCGCTGCCAATTTTATTAACGACCGCCTCAAGGGTATTAAATAACCCCGGCGCCAATCCTTTAACAGGAATAATGTTGGCCTGCAGATCGGCTAATAATCGGTGACTAAGCCACAGGCCTGCTTCATGGCCAACCATGGTTTTATCCCACTGCAATACCTGGCTAAAAACCTCCTTATAATCGGCAAGAGCAGTAACTAAGGGCTGCACAACATCAAGCAAAATAGTATTTGTCCTATGCTCATAGGTATTTTTTATCTGGGTGCAACCGGTTTCCACTTGGTGCGCCACATTAGCTATATAAGTAAATCCCAGCGCCCGGCTATTGCCTTTAATCGTGTGGATGTTGCGCGCGATTAGCTTTAATGCTTCGTTATCAGGGAGCGACGCGTGCTCTACACAGGCTTTGCACTGGGCTAAATAATCCAGGCTGGAATCGTAAAAACGCCCGAACGCCTGCGCACCAACAGCTACTAACTGCCCGACTATGGCCAACTCGCGTTTTTTAACCCCCGCTTCACGCTCCAAGGCTTTAAGCTCGGTTACATCGCGCACCGAAATCATAATTTTGATCAGGGTATCGCGCGCATCCACAATTGGGTTCCAATCCAAAGCGATTATTTTTACCCTTTGATCAAATTGCAATTCACATTCGCTTATTAATAAGTGAGCATTTAACTCATAATTAATACGATCGCCCCCCATCATCGAAGCCAGCCCAGAATTAATTTGCCCTAGGGTATCCAAGTCTAACTGCGCCCGGGAAAACAACAGATCACACACCGCTCGACCGGCTATGGAATGGGTTTCAAAGATGCGCTCTAAAAAGGCGGAATACTCAGGCATAACCCTACCGGTCTCATCCACCGTTAATAAACCCTGCCGCATATTGCTGAGCATGGATTGAATATCGCTATTTTTAGCCGCCAAATCTGCCGTGCGCTCGGCAACTTTTATTTCCAATAGGCGATTTTGCTCCTCAACTAAACGCTGCTTGCGTTTTTGCACCTGCACTAGATAAACCACCGCCAAAATAACCAGCAATGAATACAGGCTATAGGCCCACCAGGTTTTCCACGGCGGTGGCAATTGGATCACCACAATCTGTTTGGCATCCTGCGTCCAGACTCCGTCATTATTGCAAGCGCGCACCTTAAATACATATTCACCTGGGCTTAGGTTGGTGTACTGCGCCTCGCGGGCACCACCGATTTCCCGCCAATCGCGATCAAACCCGTCAAGCTTATAGGCGTAGCGATTTTTACTGGCATCACGAAAATTGAGCGCGGCAAATTCAAACGAAAACATTTGTTTTTTATAATCCAACACCACACGATCTGTTTTATTAATCGCTTTGGTTAATACCCCCTGTTTATCATTAATACCAACGCTTTGGGTAAAGAGTTTAAAATTAGTCAGCACCACAGGCGGCGGCCGCTCGTTTTGCGCCAGGCGCTTCGCATCGATAATAATTAGCCCATCCGTAGTGCCTAACACTATATTGCCCTCAGCGCTTCGCAGCACCGAACCGGCATTCACGCCGCCAATTTTTTTACCGCCAAAACTGCTGAAATTTTTTACCAAACCCGTGTCAGGATTAAACAGAATAATCCCGGTATTCGTCCCCAACCACAGGTTGCCCGCCCCATCCCCCGTCACCGCGCGAATACCGTTATTATCAAACCCTTCGGCGGTGGTATACACCTCAAAATCGTCCGTTGCCTCGCGGTACCCATGCAAACCACTGCTGGTGGTAAACCACAGACGGCCTTTGCCATCCTCATAAATATCCTCCACCGAGGCGGCGCGTAAACTATGGGGGTTATTCTCCTGGGGTTTATAGGTTTTAAAGGTATCCGCCTGTCGATCCATAATACTTAAACCGTTGGCGGTGCCGATCCAAAAACGCCCCTGCCGGTCCTCATAACAGCTCCAGACTATATTGTTAGCCAAAGATGTGGGCGTATTTTCATTGCGGTATTTAATATAGTGGCCAGTGGCCGCGTCGTAGCGATTTAACCCAGCGTAATGGGTACCGATCCAAAATTCTTGATTGCGCGTTTCACAAAATGACCACACAGTGGCATCGTTAAGCTGGCCGCTGCGTTTATCGGGGCTTGCTGCCAATGCGGCATTAAAAGGCATGGTTTCAAATTGATCGGTTTGATTATTTAAACGAAAAAACCCTTCAGTCCATGTCCCCACCCACACGCGATCATGGGTATCCACATAGGGCGTTAAACTGCCGTGGGCGGGGTAATTATGCAATTTGGCAAGGTAGCGTTTTACTTTGCCGGTTTTAGGATTTAAAACATTAATACCATCCCCAACGGTCATCCAAATATTGCCGTTTTTATCCTCCGCCACATGCTGAACATTGTTGTCGGACATACCCTCAGCATTATCAGGATCTTTACGGTAAATACTGATGGGCTGTGTGCTGCGATCATGAAAACTCACTTTGCCCGGATAATGCCCCACCCAAATATTATTATTTTTATCTTCGTACAAGGCACGGGTAGCACCGTAGGCTAAAGAGCCGGGCTGGCCATAGGTGTTGGGATAAGGGGTAAATTTTTCGTTATCGACATCAAAGGCCACAATACCTGAGCGCGCTTGGCTGAGCCAGACGGTGTGTTCCGAATCAATTAATATGCGCCAAATGGAATCATCCGGCAGGCTATCAGGATTTTTAGGGTCATTCATGTAATGACGAAACACCTGAGTGTTTACATCAAATACATATAATCCCTTGCCTATTGTGCCACCTAAGATACGCCCCGCTCGATCCTCCGCTAAGGACACCAGCGCATTGTCGGCTTTGGAACTAGGGTTTGCGGGGTTAGGCACAAATAAACTGAATTGTGTGTTTTTTCTATCAAACCTATTTAAACCCTTATTATTAGCCACCCAAATGGTATTGTGAGAATCCACCAATAATTTTTGAATGGTGCGTTCTAAAATCATCGGCGCCGACTGAGGATCTACCTGATTGTCTGTTTGCCGCCAGTTTATTTTAAAAGTTTTTTTATCAAAAATGACCAAGCCTGCACCATCGCCACCGGCCATAAGCTCGCCGCTGGGCAATTCTTTAATATCTTGCAGGGCACTTAAAAAAAATTCATCCGTGTGGCCATCTGCAGTGGTGGGCCTTAGGAGTATTTCGCGTTCTTTATCAAAATAATATAAACCAGTATGAGAGGTGACCCACAATGTACCTGCGCTATCTTGCATCAGGTTGGTTACATAATAGGGGCTAACATTTTTTACGTCCGCGCCCTTTTGCTCCACTGCCTGAATACTCTGGTAGGTGTAGGCGTTGTAGCGCAACAAGGCATTGCGGCCACCAAACCACATATAACCATCGTTATCTTGAATAATGGCTTTTATTTCACCGGGGGCGGTATCCTCTAAAACAACTTCAAACAAAGGGACGGCGGCCATACCACCCGTGCACAGCCCTGCGCACAGCAGCACACAGATCCAACCCAACAATCGGCCCAGCCTGACTGGCATTAAGGTGGTAACACTCATGCTAGCGAAGACTCCTAAACACTATCGCAATTAAACGATATTTGGCGGTATTATTAACCCGACAACAAAATAGATCGTCATGATTTTTTTGTCATCACCCCGCTAAAACCCGCGCAAATACGTGAATCTGCTTGTGTTAGCAGGGCGCGCGGCGGCTTAAGCCGCCGGTGCGCAGGCGCATATGGACTCACCCTACTCCATAACACAATGGACAATAGGCAACTGCAATTTAAACATGCACCTCACGCCATCGCGTTGCACCACCTGGGCATCCAACAACTCAACACTAATGCTGCCGCCCAAAGCCTGCAAAAATTGTTTTACCGCATCCATGCCGACACCGCGGCCTGAAATACTATCGGGGATTAATTTAGTACTCACACCGGGGATAAAAATGCTATTGGCAATCTGCGCAGGCGTTATCACATCGGTAGCCGTAAAAATACCCATATCGCTGGCCTTTTGCTGCAAGCGAATAAGATTTAAACCACGGCCATCATCACGCAGCAAAATACACAGAGTTTCATTGAGTACACTCAGGTCGATGCTAATAAGGCCTACCGGATCTTTGTGCGCCATTACTCGCTCAGTGGCAGGTTCAATACCGTGATCTAAGGCATTGCGCAATAAATGGGTAAAAATGGCCCGCAGGGGCTCATGTATGGAGTCTTTTAATAAAATGCCCCCATCATTAATAATTACTTTCGGCGCTTGTTTGCCGAGGGATTGCGCTATAGCCGGTAAGGATTCCAGTGTGGCGGTAATAATATCCGCCAATGAGGCGGCGCAGGAGTGTTCAATAATGGTTAAAATCGACTGGCTAGGTTCCGGCGCAAGCGCCTGCATATGCTGCACATTAGTTTTAATACCCTCCAAACGCTCGCGGCTGATCCACACCCCATCCCCTAGCCCATCCGCAGGAGTTTGCTGCAGCATCAGCGTGCGGTACATCTGCAAATATTCATTTAGCACAGCACCCACTCGTTCAATGGCGTCTTTGAGTGTGCAGGCGGGATAATGACTCGCACTTTGGCGTGCCTGCTCCAGAAAACTCTCCGCTTCATGGGCGGCATTGGCAATAGCGTTAAAACCCTGGGTGCGGCTATTGCCTTTTATCGTGTGAATATTGCGGAATATTGTATTTAATACGGCGGCATCAATGGCCGTTGATGACGCCACTAAATGCAGGCATTCTTTTATATAAGCCTCAGATGCACGAGTAAAATCGCTAAATTTTTTCATAGGCACAGCTAACAATTGGCCGATGATTTCCAACTCGCGGGTTTTTACACCCGCTTCACGCTCTAGGGCTTTAAGTTCCGTGCTATCGCGGATAGAGACCATCAGGCGCACCACAATACCCTGCGCGTCTAAAATCGGGCTCCAGTCCAGCGAAAGCGTTTTAATGCTGTCGGCCACTTGCAAAGGGTATTCGCGAATTAAAATATGGGCATTCATGGCATAGTTCATCTCATCCTCACCAATCATAGAGTTTATAGATGAACGCATCTGGCTAATTAAATCCTCATCCAACAAAGCAGAGCCAAATAAAAAATCGATAACATCTCGCCCGGCGATGTTTTGGGTTTCAAATAATGATTCTAAATGGGTTGAGTATTCATGGTAAATTACCCCACCCTCTTCAATCGCCAATAAGCCCTGGCGCATATTGGCCAACAGCGTTTGAATATCCTTGTTTTTTTCTGCCAAATCCCGCGTGCGCTCGGCCACTTTAAATTCCAGCAGGCGGTTTTGCTCTTCCACTTTACGCTGTTTAAGTTTTTGCAAAAAGACAAAATACGCCATAACGCCAGCACCAAGTGCCGCGTACAGGGTGTAGGCCCACCAGGTTTTCCAGGGAGGCGGCAGCTGCTCAAGCCGAATTGATTTTGCCTGAGTTGTCCACACACCATCGTTATTGGCCGCGCGCACTTTAAAGGTATAGGTACCAGGGCTTAAATTGGTGTACTGCGCCTCGCGGCTAACACCCACTTCGCGCCAACCGCGATCAAAGCCCTCAAGCATGTAGGCGTAGGTGTTTTTATAGGCGCTACGGTAATTCAACAAGGAAAATTCGAAGGAAAACATTTTTTTGGTGTGATCCAAGACGATTTTATCTGTGTTATTGATGACTTTTTTAAGGGGCGAGCCTGCTTCACCAGGCGCCACGGATTTGGCAAAAATTTTAAAATCAGTTAATACAACAGGTGATTGCTGCTCGTTAGTGGTGAGCTTTTCTACATCTATGATAATTAAGCCGTCCGTGGTGCCAAAAATCACCTCACCTGCTGCGCTGGTGAGGGCGGCGCCGTTATTGACTGAGCCACATTTTTTTCCAGCGAAATAAAGATAATTTTTTACTTCCAAGGTGTCAGGATTAAAGCGGACTATGCCATTATTAGTCCCCAGCCACAAATTACCTTGCCGATCGCCGGTCAAGGCGCGAATACCACTATTAATGAAGCCGTTTTCTACCGAAAACACCTCAAAATCATCACTAGCATCCCTATACAGATGCAGGCCATTATCTGTAGCGAACCATAGACGCTTTTTTGAATCCTCAAATACATCCAACACTGAACCTGAATTGAGGCTGTTTTTATTGCTATCTTCATGATAATAATTTTTAAACCTAGTAGCGCCATTATCCAATCGGCTTAATCCGTTTGAGGTTCCCACCCAAAATCGCCCTACACTATCTTCAAAACAGGTCCAAGCGATATTATTAACTAAGCCGCCTGCGGCCGGGGCGGAATTATATTTGGTGAACTGTTGTTGTTCGGCGTCGTAGCGGCTGACGCCTGCATAGTGGGTGGCCACCCAAAGGTTATTATTTTTATCTTCACAGTAGCCCCAAATAATCGAATCATGCAGCTGGGCACCGCTGCGTTCATCTGCATTGGCTAAGGCGGCATTGGTGGGCATAGATTCAAAACGATCGGCTGTTTTATTAAAGCGCGAAAATCCCTCCATCCAGGTGCCCACCCACAGAACCGATTGCCGGTCTAAATAGGCGGATAAAGTACCGCTGGCCGGATAATTACCCAAACGGTTGTTGTAGTATTTGAAGCTGCTTTTATCGCGATTAAAATAATTAACACCCTCCCCTACGGCCAACCAAAGATTATGCAGCGGGTCTTCAACAACACCCAATACGTTGTTATCTGAAATACCTCTATCAGGATCACTGCCTTTACGGTACACCGCAATTGCCTCGGAGCTGTGATCATGAAAACTCACCATACCGGGGTAGTGCCCAATCCATATATTTTTATTATTATCTTCAAACAGTGACAAAGAGGCGCCAAATGCTGGCGCTCCGGGAGTGCCGTACGCATAATCATAGCGGCTGAAGGTACCTTGGGATTCGTCAAATAGGCTGATACCACCGCGCCCCAAACCCAACCAAATGCGCTCATCCGAAGTAATTAATATTTGCCACACCGCATCATCCGGCAAGCTGGTGGGATCGTGTGGGTTATTTCTAAAACGCCGAAAACTATGATTTTCGGTATTAAATATATACAAGCCGCCGCCGAAGGTGCCGCCCATAATATTGCCAGATTTATCCTCTGCCATAGTAATAATGGCGTTATCTTCTTTAGTTGCAGGGCTTTTGGGGTTGGGTACGTATAATGAAAAAGTTTTTTGGCCCTCATCAAATTGATTAATACCGCGGGCAGTTGATATCCAAATACGCTTTTTAGAATCCACTAAAATATTTTTCACCGAACGATTCAGCGCCGCGTATTCATCCGGGTCATTAGGTGAAAGCTCTGGCTGCCGCCAGGTAATTTTATGGCTGGTTTTATCAAACAGCGCGATACCGGCGCCGTCGGTGCCAATAATCATGGCCCCACTGGGCAGTTCGTGAATATCGTGTATTAGGCCGAGCAAAATCGGGTCTAGGTTGCCGTCCTTGTCCACTGGGCGCACCAATATTTCTTGGTCGTAATCAAATAAGTACAAACCGCCGAGGGTTGCCACCCAAAGGTTGCCGCTGCTATCACCAAAAATGTCAGTCACACGAAAAGGGCTGACTTTTTTTACCTTGCCTGCATCCGTTTGGAGGGCATATATGGTTTGAAATTCATAGGCGTTGTAACGCAGCAAGGCATTGCGGCCACCGAACCACATAAAGCCTTTTTTATCCTGGTAGATCGCTTGAATTTCCCCAGGCGCGACATCTTCTAATTTAACTTCAAAATTAGGTGCTCCGGCATAGGCATGGCTCACCCAACATAGGAGCAAAATGCCTATCCTGAGCAGTTGCGTGAAGTTAGCTTCCATCATCTCTGTTCCCAAAAACGACTAACTAAAAGGTCCGTCAAATACTTATGGGTGGCCAGCACCGCCAATAATGAATGCGTGTGCCGTTGTACTGTGCACGCCAAGCACTGGGCTAATAACACGCGGTGCGCCATTGCCATCAACCCGGCGGCTCCACACTCATAAGCCCCTGCCTGAGTTAGGGCTTGCCACCATTAGGTATAGACCAATCCGCCCCCTGAGGGGCCCTTTAGAGGTTATTTATCTGTTTTAAGCCGGGAATGAGTCTGCTTCTGCGCCAAATTTACGTCTATGGCACGCGAAGTAAAAATAAAACTTGCGCCAAGCAGGTTGCGCGGAAATTTATGGGCGGTGGCAGGCGTATTGGTATTTAGGGAGCTTCTGGTTAATTCCAGGTTTTGCTTTTTAACCGCAGCGGGTATGGCGCCTGCGGAGCTAGAGGGAGGTGCTTGGGTGTTTTTGCAAAAAGCCAATTTTGGAATTACTAGCGGTACGGAAGTAACGAATTCGCAGAATTTCAGAGCGTTAAAAAAGAGGGATCTGTTTGACAGGCCTCCTTACGAGATGCCTTCACCAAGTGTCTGACAGGCTGCATTCTTTACTTGCAGCTAGGTAATCCTTAGTTGAAAAAATAAAAGTGTTAAATAAGGCCTGGCAGGCTGAATGTATTAGCCTCGAAAAACACCCACAAAAAGCCGAGACGCCAAGCTGTGTGGCCTGGCGTGGGATGAGGATTTAGCGAAACACCAATAGGCTACCCAATATAAGCATCAGGCCCACGGATAACCAAGGTGCCCAGGTGCCGAGGCGATTAAGCAAGGGAAAGCGTTGCTGGGCATGCTTAAACCCCAAGGCGGCCACCAAGCCACTGATCATCAGCGTCAGTGCTAGGCCGAGGCTAAACGCAGCTACCAAGGCAAAACCGATTACCACCTGCTGCGCCTGCAGGCACAGGGCCAGCACAGCGATGGATGCCGGGCAGGGAATCAAGCCACCGCTGAGGCCAAATACCACAATCTGCCCCCAGCTCGCCTGGCCCTGCCCAAAGCGCCGTTCAATATCACGGGCATGGGCCATATCGTGGGCAGAGAGCGCCGATTTGCCGTCACCCGTGCTTTGGTCGTGGTCGTGGTCGTGGTGATGATCGTGATGATCGTGGTGATCGTGGTGATCGTGATGATCGTGATGATCGTGATGATCGTGATCGCATCCAGCATGCACACCCGCGTGCCTATGCCGCCAGCGCAGCAGGTTCCACAGCATCCAAAGCGCCACCAGAATCACCAAGCCGCCACTGATTTGGCTCAACCGCTCTTCGCTCAATAGCGCCTGGGCGGCTGGCCCGTAATAGAGCCCCAGGCCTGCAATCAACCACACCACCAGACTGTGGGAGAGCGCCACACACAGCCCAAGCAATACCGCCTGCTGCCAGGTGCCGCGCACCGCAATAATAAAGGCCGCCATCAGGGATTTAGAGTGGCCCGGCTCCAGCCCATGCAGTGCGCCTATACCAAGGGCGCTGGGCAAAAACCACCAGGCCTGTGCAGCGCCTTGGCTTAATAACAGGCTGAACTGATCCATAACACCTCATGGCCTAGGGCCGATAATGAGCAAGCGTGTAAGGGTAAAGCAACAGAATTAGCTCAGGCTTAAACCCTGTGACCTCAATTGTGTAGCAGGCCCCGTGGCGATGGGTGGTTAGCTCCGCTGTACACGACACAGACTTGGGCACCCACAAGGGGCGCCTCTACGAACGGAAGGTTTAAGAACAGGGCTTACTTGAGGCCCGCTAAGCTATGACTATGGCTCATGTTGCGGGCAAAGTCCCTGACAACAAGGCACTTTTATTCCTTATACAGAAGCACTTCGCCCCAGCCACGAAGGTGCATGACTAGGGCGCTAAGCCCCTCGCCGCAACAGAAACAAACCGATCACGGCACACAGCGCAATCGGCAGCAAAACGGCAAACAAGGGCGAAAAGCCAAACAACAGGCTACTGGGGCCGAGCAGGTCTTGGCTGGTGCGAAAGGCAATGCCCACCATCACGCCGCCGAACACCCGCGAGCCCATGGCCACCTGCCGCAGGGGGCCGAAAATAAACGAGATGGCAATCATCACCAGGCTGGTGATAGCCAGCGGCTGCAGGGCTTTTTTCCAAAACGCTAGCCAAAATTCCTTGCCATCCTGGCCCTGCTCATCCAGATACTTAGCGTAGGAATACAGCCGCACCATGGGCAGGTTGTCCTTACCCAGCATCAATACCTGCAGTAGCGTGGGGTTGAGGGCGGAGTCCCAGGGGCGTTTATCAAAGGTGCCTGCGTTGACTTGGTCGGCGCTCAGCTCGGTAAATTGGCCGTCGCGCTCCTGCCATTGGCCGCGCTGGAACTCGGCGGTTTTGGCGTAGCTGGCGCGCTTGAGGCGGCCCTCGTCATTAAATTCAAAGCGGCTCACACCGATGAGATCGCCATTGGGCAGCAGTGCGGCAAAGTGCATATATTCATTACCCTCCCGGTTCCACATACCCTGCCCAGAGGTGATGGCCGAATCCCGCCCCAAAAGCAGCGCCTTGCGAGATTCACCGTATTGATCGGTAAAAGGCGTAACAAATTCGCCTAAAAACACCCCGAGCATAATAAAACCCAGCACCGGGCGCATGACAGAGAGGAGTATCTGCAACAGGGATACCCCAGCCGCGCGCATCACCACCAGCTCACTGCTGCTGGCCAAAATCCCCAGCCCCACCAAACAGCCTACCAGGGCGGCCAGCGGTAGGTAATCATAGATACCGGCGGGCAGGCTAAAGGCCACATACACCAGCACTTCAGAAAAATTATAGGCGCCGTGCATCTGGCCCAGCTGGTCCACTAATTCAGAAATAGCCTGCAGGGCCAACACCACCAACAGCACCACAAAAATCGCCCCGGCCACGCTGCGGCCTATGTAATTGTGCAGCAGGTTCATTGCGCAGCCCTCCAAAACATCAGGCGGCTGGGCTTGAATAACACCCAAGCCAAGAGTGCAAAACCGCCGTGCACCCACCAGAGTGCATAGGGCAGATGGCTTTTACCCGCCTCCATAGCACCGCGGGCCGCATTAGCCAGCACCAAATAAACGAGGTACAACACAATAGCGGGGATAAGTTTGGCGTAGCGGCCCGAGCGCGGCTGGGTGCGGGCCAATGGCACTGCAAGGGCTACCACAATCAACACCAGCACCGGCATAGAGAGGCGCCATTGCAAGGCGGCTTGGGATTCTTTGTCCACCGCCTGCATCAGCTGCACAGTCGACATCATATCGCTGGGCTTTTTCGGTTTAGCATCCATGGAGGGTTGCGGCACATACTGCTGATAGGTGGCAAACTCCACCTCTTCATAGTTGGCCTGGCCCGGCGAACCCCGATACTGCACGCCCTCCCCCAGTATTAAATAGCGCTTGCCGCTGGTTTCATCCAAGGAGGTAGTGCCCGTTTTGGCGGTCATGACGGAGAGGGCATCACTGCCCTGGTCTTTACCGGCTAAAAATACCTGCCGCAGGGTTTTACCGCCCTCATCCACCTCCTGCACATAGGCCACCCCAGCGCTGTTACTTAAGCGGTGAAAGCGGCCCGGTTTAAGGGTTTCAAATTCCGTGCGATTGCGCTGGGCGGCCAATAAATCCTCCGCCGCACGGGCGCCTAACGGGCTTAAAAATAAGGAAAAAAAGGCCACCAGGGCGGCCACCGCCAAGCCGCACAGCAGGCTGTAGCGCAGAATCGTGGCCTCGCTGACACCACAGGCGGACAGCACCGTCATCTCACTGTCGATATACAAGCGGCCAAAGGCCAGCAATATAGCGATAAATAACCCCAGGGGCAGAATAAGCTCTAAATAACCGGGCAAACGAAAGCTCAAGAGCGTAAACACCACCGTGGCATCGAGTTTGCCCGCCGCCGCCTCCGCCAGGTAACGCACAAAGCGGCCACTTAAAATGACCAATAACAACACCAAGCTCACCGCCGCCATGCTTTGCAGCATCTCGCGGGCGAGGTAACGAAACAAAATCACAGCTGGAACCCGTGTTAACTGAAGGGAATCTTTGGCGCCGCGCCTACATCGGCAAGCAGGCAAAGAAAGGAAATTGGCCGCCACCAGGGTGTGCCTAAGGCGGACCCAATAGGCTACACTTGGCGGCTACACAGGCCGGCGATTATGGTGGCAAGGCCCACTTAAAGTCTACCCGCTACCCACCCACTTCCAACCCTCAGGTGCTTGATTTATGGAGTTTTCCTCTAAGCCATTGCCCTTGCAAACGTCCAAAACCGGCTGCGCCATCGTGGCGGTATTTGCCGATAAAACCTTCAGCGACGATTACAAACGCCTCGATAGCACCAGCCAAGACGCCATCAACCGCCTGATTAAAGCCGGCGACTTCACCTTCAAAGCCGGCCACATGGCCTGGATCAGCACCCCGGCCAAAGCCGCCTATCAGCGCCTGTTATTAGTCTGCATAGGCGCCAGCGCCAGCGAGCTGAGCCTGAAGGATTACACCCACAGCCTGCAGGCCATCGCCCGCACCCTCGCTACTCGCCCGGTGGGCAACGCAATCGTGTATTTAAACGGTATAGATGCCTTAAGCAGCCATACCCTGGGCTTTTGGGCGGCGGAAGTATTTAGCAAACAAGCCTACCGCTACACCACCACGAAAAAACCCAAAGACGGCGTGCACGCTCTTAAATCCCTGCAACTGAGCCTGCCGAAAGCGCAGAACAAAACCGCCAATCAAGGCTTGGCCGAAGGTGAAGCCGTCGGCCACGGCATCAATCTCGCCCGAGAGCTTGGCAACCTGCCCGGCAATATCTGCACACCTACTTACTTAGCCCAGGAAGCGGGCCGCCTGGCTAAAACCGATAAACGCTTTAGCCTCACCGTCCTAGATGAAAAAGCCATGGGCAAGCTCGGCATGGGTTCTTTGTTATCCGTCGCCCGCGGCTCTGCCGAACCACCTCGGTTGATTGTGCTGGAATACAAGGGCAAAACCAGCAAACAGCCGCACGTGCTGGTGGGCAAAGGCGTCACCTTTGATACCGGCGGCATCAGCCTCAAGCCGGGCGCCGGTATGGATGAAATGAAATTTGATATGTGCGGCGCCGCCTCGGTGCTCGGCACCCTCGCCGCCCTCGCCCAGATGCAAGCCCCTGTGCATGTGGTGGGCATTATCGCCGCCGTGGAAAACATGCCCGGCAGCCGCGCCACCAAACCCGGCGATGTAGTCACATCTCTGTCCGGCCAAACCATCGAAATTCTCAACACCGACGCCGAAGGCCGCCTGATTCTCTGCGACGCCCTCACCTACGCCGAGCGCTACAAACCCAAAACCGTGGTGGACATAGCCACCCTCACCGGCGCCTGTGTCGTCGCCCTCGGCCACCACGCCAGCGGCCTATTCGCCAACAACCAAGCCCTTGCCAGTGCGCTTTTGAATGCTGGCGAAGCCGCCCAAGATCGCGCCTGGCAAATGCCCCTGTGGGATGATTACCAAAAAGGCCTGGAGAGCAACTTTGCCGACATGGCCAACATCGGCGGCCGCGAAGGCGGCTCCATCACCGCCGCCTGCTTTTTAAGCCGCTTCACTAAAGCCTACCACTGGGCGCATCTGGACATAGCGGGCACCGCCTGGCACTCCGGCGGCGCCAAAGGAGCCACCGGCCGCCCGGTGGGTCTGTTGGTGAACTACCTGCTCAACGCCTAACATGAGCGGCCGCGCCGACTTTTATGTGCTGCCCGCAGGCGAAGAGCGCTACCACTTCGCCTGCCGGTTGATTGAAAAGGCCTATAAATTAGGCAATAAGGTATGGCTGCGCCTGGATGAAGAAGCGCTGGATGAACTGGATGAGCGCCTTTGGACCTTTAAACCCGAATCCTTCGTACCCCATGTGCGTTTTGCACCGGGCACACCTATGGAAGACGGACTAGTATGGCTAGTGACCCAACTGCCCGAGGGCCGCTGCGACCTACTGGTCAACCTCGCCTCAAGCCCCCTAGAACCACCCCAAGAGGCGGGCCGCGTAGTTGAACTGGTCACTCAGGACGCACAGGTTTTGCAGTTAACACGCCAGCAGTATGCTCGCTATAAAGCGCTAAACTGGGCTATAAACACCCACAAACTTTAGCGCAATCAACCCGGTTCACTCACTCGTGCGACGCTTATGTCAAAACCCGACTCCAGCCCCAAAGACAAACACCATCTAGTTGCCGAACTGGAAGCCCTGCACCGCAGCCTAAGGCCAGAGGCGAATATCCCCGTACTGGTGGAAGCCGTATTAGATGTCGAAGAAGAAGTGCCGGACCTTGCCGTGCAGATTGATTTGGTGGACTCCCTACTGGCCGAACCACCCGCCCCCAAGCCGCCCGTAGCAGAGCTGCAGTTGGACCTAGGTTACGATCTCTTCGACGCCGCCGAATCCCCCCTGCCCGCCGACCCAGATGCCAATGAACGCCTAAGTCAGGTGCACAACGACCCGCTTAACTACACCGGCGATGATTTATTTATCAACCACGAAGACCGCGAAAGCCACTTTACCGACGAACCTCAAGACGCCCCAGATCAAGACGAACCGCCGCTACTGGAACTGGACGATGCCGTACCTGAATCGCCATCACCGAGCCCCCTAAGCCAAGCCGCTTCGGCTGCTAAATTGGATACCGTATTTAAAGCACTCCACAACCCCACCGACGATCAGGACGATGAAAACCCCTTTTTACCCGCCCACCTGCGGGAAAAACTGCGCCGCAGTAAAGCGACGTTAATTGAAGAAATTCAACGCTCCTCCGATGCCGTCCACCAAAGCTCCGAGCTGATAAAAGCCTATACCAGCGACAGCCAACTCAAACACCGGGACCGCGCCCACCCTGCCATTTCCCCGCCTAAAGAGACGCTTAATGAACTGGCCAACGAAACGCCTAAAGACGCTCAGCAGGCATTAATTGACGCATTGGTGGCGGAATTTTTACCGCAGATTGAAGCTAAATTGCGGCAAAAACTTGCGGAGCAATTTGGGGAAAAATCATCGCGGGCTATCTAAATATGAATATAGTTGGCAGATCCATAGGAAGAATTACATATTTACTTTTATTCCTCTCCATCTCCGTTTTTGCGCACGAAAAGGAAATACAAGACGCTCGGGAAGCCGCCCCGCCTCATATCGTGGAAAAAGCGAGCATCATGGTCTGGAAAACGGACAAATTCATAGAGGTGGTTAAAGGTAGCAATAATTTCGTTTGCCTAGTTCTTCGAGATTCCAAAGGTAGGCATGAACCCTCTTGCTTGAATCAGGCAGCAATGGAAGCAATATTCCCGGTGTATGAATACCAGACAAAAATGTTACAGCTTGGAAAACCTATTCACGAAATCTACAAAAACATCGACTCGATGCATAAAATAGGTAAATTCCCAAACCCGAAACCGGGTGCGCTGGTTTATATGATGTCGACAAAGAATAAATTTTTTGATCACTTTGGTAATAACCTGTCAGATGTGCCCCCACACATCATGCTCTACACACCGAGAATAAGTAATGATCAACTTGGTTTTAACGGTCAATCTGGTTTACCCCATTATTATGACGAATATCCTCATCTAGGGGTTATTCACATTAATACATCGGGGCGATAAACCTTACCCCTCGTTCCCACGCTCTACGTGGGAACGCAGAGCAAACAGGCATGAGCCACCCTCTCGCCCTTTCCACTCTCACTCAAAACAAAAATAACAAAAACTCAACCCCCCGACTTTAACCGAAACGGAATATCCCTACGCATATAAGTACAGGCGCGCCAGAGCCATTCCATAGGCCCGTAGCGATAATGTTTAAACCATAGTCCGGCCAAAACTATTTGTATGAGCCACAACACCACACCCAATAAAAAACTATTCACCTGGCCTAAATACATCCATGCGGCCAAACCAAAACCGTAAAAAATCGGCACACAGATCAGCGATTGCCCCAAATAAATACTTAAGGTCATACGCCCCGGTGCCGCTAAATAACGCAACAGCCTCTGCGCGGGCGACTGGTACAAAAGAACAAATAAACAAATACTGCCCAAGGTGGCCGCGAGGTTAAAATAAGCATTGGCAATGCCGGAGAAACTGGCCGCCTCGGTGTGCGCCTTAATGTATATTTGCCAGCCGGTAAAAACCGCCGCCGCTACTACAGACAACAAAAGGCCCGTAGCAAATTGGCGGCTGCGCTGTGTGCAGTCCGCAAATACCCGCAGCCTCGCCAATAAAAATCCCAGCAGGCTCATACCCAGCACCGTCCACAACCGGCCGCTCTCTAGCATAAACACCCATTTGCGCTCATTGCCCAAAATGGCATTAGTGGCAACTAGCTGCATAAAACTGCCTTCGGCGTAGATTTTTAAAACCGGGTCAAGCTCATTTGCCTGGGGCGCTGCTGCGGCGGGAAAAAATAATGACCACAGCCATGATAACCACAGTGGCCCCTGTAAAAGAAAAAACACACTCAAACTCAAAACCAACCGGTGGGGAGCGCGCCAAAGGGGCACTAAACACACGCCACACAGAGCAAGGATTTGTAAAATATCGCCGCCGTACAACAAACTGTGTACGTACCCCATACCCAACAATAAACCCAAACGCCAGATAAACCGGCCACGAAAATCTACGCCGCGTTCTTGTTGATTGTTAAGCAGGATAAAAAAGCTCACACCGAATAAAAAAGCAAAGATGGCAAACGCCTTGCCGCCAAAGACAGCAAATAAAGCATCATTGAGCGGGTGAGGAATAGGGTTTAACCAATAAATTTCATAGTACTCCACCATATGGATTAAAAATAACCCCATCAGCGCATAGCCGCGCAGGGCATCCACCAGATCAATTCGCGATTGCTGCACTGTTAAATCCCCACTCAATACTCGGCCCCAACACGTTTAAGCGAGCAGAAAACCGGCAGATACCGGCGCCCATGATTCTCGGCTAAACATATAACTCAGGGGTTATTATATACAGCTAAAAGGGTTCGGAAGATGGGTGCTTAAGTTTAAGATGTGACTTAAACGCAACAATTAGAAAATAGGGGCAAACAATCTAGCCCTTTAACCAAACGGGTATTGGTGGCATGTTTATAAATAGCACCTGCAGTTTTGAACACAGCCTATTTCAAACACACCCTGAATAAATAGTGGGGACTGTTGCCAAAAAGATCCTTCTTTTTGGCGGCCTAATATAGGCTGTGTCCATTGCGGCTACACCACAGAAAAATTGCTACTATGGGCTTAGGATTACCCAACCATTTGCCCAAGTAAGCAATTTAAAAACTAATCTGTGACTAAAAAATTAACACTGGCTGCGTGCGCACAGCAGACGCAGCCAGCGGCGCTAGACTCGCCACCTCTTGGTGAGTAGGGGTAGGCGCGCCGGTGCCGAGGCTTTTATAAATGCGGATTAAATCCAATAACAAACGCGCTTCACTTTGAGCATATTCCGCACTCACCGCTAAATGGCTGCGCTCAACATCCAGCACGGTGGATAAATCCCCCACGCCTAAGGCAAATTTCTCGCGCGCCGCTTTAGCCGCGGCGGCACTTGCGGCGGCGGCTTTTTGTAAACCCGCGCGGCGCAACTCTTCCTGACCAAAATCCACCATGGCGTTGTCAATTTCTTCCAGCGCGAGCAATAGGGTTTCATCCAATTGGCGCAATGCCACCTGGCTTTGTGCATCCGCCGCTTTAATGCGCGCCTGCGTGCGGCCAAAATCAAATGCACCCCAGCGCAAACGAGGCCCAAAATAAAAGCTATCGGTGCCCGCATCACCTAAGCTATTCCAATCAGCCGCCACGAAACCTAGGCCACCGGTTAATTGAATACTGGGATATAAATCGGCTACTTGCACATTGTAATTTGCTAATGCAGCACGGGCTTTTTGCTCCGCTTTGCGAATATCCGGCCGCGCCGCAATTAATGCCTGGGTATCGCCTAAATTAAATTGTGCAGGCACATTCGGTAATGGCTGATAGGCCGTTAACTTTTCTTTTAACACAGGCATGGGGTTACCTGTTAATACCGCAAGGCGATTGATATGGGTACTGACCTGCGCGCTATATTGCTGCTCATTGGCGCTGGTTAATTGAAATTGCGCCTCAGCACGTGCCACATCCAAGGCATCACTGCGCCCCACCTGGGCATAGGCTTTGGTGAGATCAAATGTTTGCGCTTGTGTTTGGCGATTTTCAGTAGCAATACGCAGCTGTAATTGGCTGCTGCGCAATTGCACATACACGGCGGCCACTTCTGCACTGAGGCTACTGCGCACTGCCGCTAAATCCGCTTGCGCCCACATAGTTTGCGCTTTGGCGTAGGCCGCTTGATTGCGCAATCGACCAAATAAATCCAACTCCCACTGGCTATCAAACTGAGCTTGCACTTGATTACTAATTGGCGCACTGCCCTGTGCCACCTGGGCATCGGGCAAACCGCGCCTAATTTCACTGGCGGAAAGTTGTGTGCTGGGCAAACGATCGCGCTGAGCGTTTTGCCACAGTGCACGGGCAGCATCTAATGCACTGCTGGCCATCTGCAGCGAATTATTATGCGCCCAGGCATCCTGCATTAACTGATTTAAGGTGTCATCATTAAATTGCACCCACCAATTATAAGTATCGCCCTGTGCCTGACTCTGTTTAGGCCGTTTAATCTGCTCGGCAAGTTGAGTGGATTTTTGTGCGGTTACCTGTGTATCCAGAGGTTTATATGAGCTGCAGCCTAAGAGTACAGCGCCGTTAATAACTAAGGCCAGGGCGGTTACGGACATACGCTTCATAGTGAATACTCCGAATTAATAACAGGCGCGTGCAGCGCGGATTTTTTACCCTCTAATTTACGCGCTAACACATAAAAAATAGGCGTAAAAAACAAACCAAAAAAGGTTACACCCAACATACCGGCAAATACCGCCACACCCATAACGCTACGCATTTCTGCACCGGCGCCAGTGGAGAACACCATAGGCAGCACACCCATAATAAAAGCAAACGACGTCATTAAAATGGGCCGCAACCGCATACGGCTGGCGGTAATCGCCGCTTGGTAGGTGGCCATTCCGCGCAGCTCTAATTCACGGGCAAATTCCACAATTAAAATCGCATTTTTACTGGCGAGGCCTGCCAACACAAACAAACTCACCTGCGTAAAAATATTATTGTCCCCACCGGAAACCCACACACCAAACAGAGCCGATAAAATAGAGAGCGGCACAATGGAAACCACCACCAGCGGCAGCGCTAAACTTTCGTACTGGGCCGCCAACACTAAAAATACCAACAGCAAACACAAAGGCAAAATATAAATGGCTGTGTTGCCTGCCAATACTTCTTGATAGGTTAATTCCGTCCACTCAAATTCAATTCCAGAGGGCAGTGTCTCAGCCAAAATGGCTTCGATGGCATCCTGGGCCTGGCCACTGGAATAACCGGGCGCGGCATTACCATTTAAATCCGCCGCTAAATAACCGTTGTAATGGGCCGCGCTTTCCGGGCCAAAACTTTCCTTAATACTCAACACAGAACCTAAGGGCACCATCTCGCCACTGGTATTGCGCACCTGCAGATTTAACGCATCCTGAGGTGCATTGCGAAACGGCGCATCCGCTTGGGCAATAACCTGATAGGTGCGGCCGAATTGGTTAAAATCGTTGATGTACAGGGAACCTAAATAAATCTGCATGCTGTCAAAAATTTCCTTGATATTAAGCCCTAGCTGTTTGGCTTTTGGCCTATCCAAATCGGCATACAACTGCGGCACATTAATTTTAAAATTAGAAAATACACTGGCCAATTCCGGCCGAGTAGCCGCTTTTTGTTGTACCTGCGCCACCACCTCGGCCAAGCGCTCATACCCTAAGCCACCGCGATCTTCTATTTGCAATTTAAACCCGCCGGTGGTGCCCAACCCACGCACTGGGGGCGGTGGAAATATGGCAATAAAGGCTTCTGGAATAGCGGCGAATTTCATTTGCAGGGTGCGCGCAATAGCACCGGCGCTCATGCTTTTATCCTTGCGCTCGTCAAAGGGTTTTAAAGGGAAAAATACAATGCCTGCACTGGCGCTATTAGTAAAGCCATTCACGCTTAAACCGGGGAACTGCACAGCATTGGCAACGCCAGCTTCTTTTAAGCCTATATCACCCATTTCTTTAATCACATCTTTGGTGCGCGCAAGGGTTGCACCATCGGGCAATTGAGCGAAGGCAATCAAATATTGTTTATCCTGAGCTGGTACAAAACCTTTGGGAATCGACAAAAATTCCCCGGCAGTTATAGCCAAAAAGACAGCATAAATACCCACAGCGAGGGATTTGCGGCCCAAGAGTTTGCCCACCTGGGTGGAATAGCGGCCAGAGCTGCGGGAAAATAGTTTATTAAAACCGGCAAAAAAACGCCCACAGTAACGGTCCATCACACGGGTGAGGCGATCCTTAGGCGCCGAATGGCTTTTTAATAATAATGCCGCCAGCGCAGGGCTGAGCGTTAAAGAGTTAACCGCCGAAATAACTGTGGAAATCGCAATGGTTAACGCAAATTGTTTATAAAATTGACCGGTTAAACCGCTCACGAACGCAATGGGCACAAACACTGCAATCAGCGTTAAGGAAATAGCAATAATCGGCCCACTCACTTCTTGCATCGCTTTATAGGTCGCCTGTAAGGGGCTTAAACCATCTTCAATATTGCGCTCAACATTCTCCACCACCACTATGGCGTCATCCACCACAATACCTATGGCCAACACTAAACCGAACAAACTCAGGGTATTAATGGAGAAGCCAAACACCCACATTAAAGCAAAGGTACCAATAATCGATACGGGCACAGCAAGCAAAGGAATAATGGATGCGCGCCAGGTCTGCAGGAATAAAATCACTACCACTACAACCAAAGCCAAAGCTTCGAGCAGGGTTTTAATCACTGCTTTAATAGAGCTTTTAACAAATATGGTAGGGTCGTATACGACTTTGTAATCAACACCCGCTGGCAAGCGATTTTTAATCGCCGCCATTTTGGCCCGCACGCCATCGGATATTTGAATGGCGTTAGCGCCAGGGCTTTGGAAAATAGGGATCGCCACCGCAGGCTGGCCATCCAATTGCGCCGCTAGGTTAAAATCCGCCGCGCTCATTTCAATGCGAGCCAAATCTTTTAATAAAATTAATTCGCCCTGTTTGCCCGCACGGACAATAATATTGCCGAATTCTTCCGGTGTAGAGAGCCTGCCTTTGGCATTTACCGGCAACTGCACGTCAATTAAGTTGGTGGTGGGCGCGCCGCCAATTAAACCCGCCGCCACTTGAATATTTTGCTCGCGAATAGCGTTAGTCACATCGCTAGCGGTTAAATTATATTGGGCAATTTTATCCGGGTTGAGCCATATGCGCATGGCGTAATCACCGGAACCAAATAAACGCACCAAACCAACCCCTGGCACCTTAGCCAGCTCGTCTTTGATATTCATCAGCGCATAATTGCGCAGATACAATTCATCATAGGATTTATCCGGCGAGATTAAATGCACCACCATGGTTAAATCCGGCGAGCTTTTTACCACGGTAACTCCGGCCTGGCGGGTAACGTCCGGCAAACGCGGCAACGCCTGGGAGACACGGTTTTGCACCATTTGCTGGGCCAAATCCGCATTGGTGCCTATTTTAAAGGTCACGGTCAGGGTTAAGCGGCCATCCGTGGTGGCTTGTGAAAACATATACAGCATATTTTCTGTGCCGCTTAATTGCTCCTCCAAGGGGGTTGCCAGGGTTTCGGCAATTACCTTTGGATTCGCGCCGGGGTATGAGGCATTAACCACCACCGAAGGCGGCGCCACTTCCGGATATTCTGAAATAGGCAATTTAAACATTGCCAAAAAGCCAGCAATAAATATCAGCAGAGAAATAACCCCTGCAAATATTGGCCGGTCTACGAAAAATTTTGAAATATTCATACGCAGCTCCCGTACTTTTTAGGCACAGCTTGGCCCAGGGTTAAACCCAAGCGGTAAAATAGAAATTAGTTAAGGTGGGGCAACGCCCCAGAATTCAATGGTCTGCTTGAGCAACCGCAGGTGCACTGGGGGCAGGATTCACCGGCGTATTGGGGCGCACTTTGGATAAACCATTGCTAATAATGCGCTCGCCGGCTTGCACACCCGCGAGTACCACACGCTGGCCATCGTAATAATCGCCCAATGTTACTTCGCGATAGTTGGCGATATTTTTATCATCCACAACCATGACAAATTTTTTGCTTTGGTTGGTACCAATGGCTTTATCAGGGATTAATAAATTCGGTTGCTCCTGGGCGCTGCCTAAACGAATTTGGGCAAACATTCCCGGTGTTAACTCACCTTTAGCATTATCTAAAATAGCTCGGGCGCGAATGGTACCGGTGGCGGGATCTATATGATTATCGATTGATTCTAAATGGCCGCCATAAGCATCGGACTGCTCACCCGCCAAACGCACCTGCACGGGCATGTCGCGTAATACGGCTGTTTTACGCACCATTTTAATGTAGCTGGCTTCATCGACATTAAATTCCGCATAGAGCGATTTACTGGCCGTAATGCGCGCCAACACAGGCGCATTAGCACCGGCCTCTACATTATTGCCCTGAGTTAATTCCGCCCGGCTAATGCGGCCGCTAATGGGTGCCGAGATATGGGCATATTCGATATTTAATTGCGCGCGCGCCAAAGCCGCTTGCGCTTCCTGACGGGCAGCGGCGGCTACTGCTTCCGCATTAACGCTGGATTCAAACAGGCTATCGGCGATGAGTTTTTGTTTTAATAATTGTTGCGCACGCTTTAATTCATCGCGAGCTAATTGATATTGTGATTCGGCGCTGGCTAATTTTGCTTTAGCTTGCAGCAATGCCGCTTCGTGGGGGCGCGGGTCAATCACCAACAATGGCTGGCCTTGGCGCACTTCTTGGCCCTCGGTGAATAATATCTTTTGAATAATGCCACTGACTTGTGGCTTGAGACTGGCGCTTTCCACCGCTGCAAGGCGCCCGGAAAAATCCACCCAACTGCGTATTGGCTGGGGTTTTAATTCCACCACTTCAACACTCGGTGGCGGCGGCGCGGCACCGTTGGCGGCATTGGCCGGTGATTGATGCCCAAACCAAAACAGGCCACAGGCGCTAACAATGGCGACGGCCAATAGACCAGTGGATTTTTGTGCTAACACAGCTGTGGAGTTCATAACGTCTGCTCTCGTACCAGTGGGAACCTAGCGGACACACGGATGTCCGTTTTCAGTAAGCATACATACCGGTTGGTATGCCGGTCAAGATTTTATTTTATCTGTCCAAACAAACGTCAATAACCACGAACGGTGGGTGGATTTGTGATATCAAACAAAAACCCTGTGAAAAAATGCCCTAAACTTACCAGGAGATTGCGGGACACAGACGCTATCGCTACCCTAGGCGCCTGAGCGTCAGCCTAGTACTGCCCAGGCAACATACATACCAGTTGGTACAGAAGCGATTCCGAGCGACCGCAATGCACTATTGCCATGCCGTCGCCAAAAACGAGTACAGCAACCCAAACTGCCACGAGAACCACCATGAGCCAAGCCGATACCCGTACCCTATTGTTGGACACTGCCCTCGCCTTAATTTGGCGCAGCAATTACGACTCAGTGGGCGTAAACGAAATTTGCAAACAGGCGGGCGTGACCAAAGGCAGTTTTTATCACCACTTTGAATCGAAATTAGAATTATTTTTTGAAGCCAGTAATCATTACTGGGAAACCATCCGCAAGGATCTTGATGCGTTGCTCTCCCCCATCAATACTCCCTTAGAGCAACTCGCCAAGTGGATTACATTTATTTTTATTAACAAGGTGGGAAAAGACGAGGAGAATATTCCTGGTTGCGCATTTTTTTCCGCCAGCATGCAAATAGGTGCAGGCGACCCGCGTATTATTACCTCATTGCAAGCCATGCTGGAACGCGGCGCCACCTACAATCGAGCTTTAATTCAGAACCTACACAACGGCAATTTTTTAGACGATGATATTAGCTGCGAGCAAAAAGCCCGCTTAATGCAACAATTTGTGCACGGCGCCATAACCTATGTGCGCGCCTCAAAAAATATCGCCAACTTAAAATGTGATTTACCCAAAGGGATTTTTCGCTTGATCGGTTTAAAGAAAGATTATTGGCAACAGGTTGAAGCGCTGATTACGCTCTAGCCACTGTTTTTGCTTCTTGGCAAGCCAGCGCACTTTAAACCCCAGCATGAACAAAATAGAGCATAAAATAGCAGCATTGATTATTGATTGATGCGCATCCAACTGCGTTTTTATGCACGCTCAGCCATCAGGGCGCGCAATGTGTCCATTACCGTAATAACACCGACTACTTTATTGTCTGCAGTAACAAAAATACGGTGTAGGTGCCGATCCAGCAGCAGATTGGCTACTGCATCTAAAGATGCACTTTCATCGAGTGCAATCACTTCATGGGTCATAATTTGGTGTACAGTGCAATTTTTAGCGGCGTCTTTCACCCAGGAGCGCAACACCTCTTCATTTATATCCTGCCCACAACTATCTCGATAATGGTTGCGCAACGCATTGCTTTTATCCTGCTCGTTGAGGTTATTAAAACGGCACACATCATCCACACTCACCACACCTACCAATTCGTGGTCTGATGCAATTACGGGTACGGCGGAAATATTGCGGTTAATAAAAAAATCAGCCAAGCGGTGAATCGTCCAGCCCTCATAAGCGGTGAACAGATCAGCCGTCATAATATCGCGGGCGCGCAGATCGACGGTGTTTAATTTACTCATAACGGGTCTTCCAACAGGAGGCAGGCTGTAGTGGGCTGGCTGACGCAGACAATCAACCAGCTATTTAATAGGGGTAAACATGCCTGAAACCTCTATCCACAGCCTCAGGCGGGGCGAGTTAAAAATAGCCTAGGGCTTGCCTGCGCGCCAGTGGCGAGAAGATACCTTGATCACGAATTAGCGCAGTGCTGTTATATAACTGCCTTTACGACCAAGAAAAACATTAATGTCGAAAAGTGGCGCAAACGCTAATCCTGTGCGTATGGCTATCGCACTTGCTCCCAAAACCTGACAAAAATCAAACCATTACCAAACTGGCCTCACCGACTTAAAAATAACTTTTCCTAGTGGGACGTTTTTAGTGATATGGGAAGAATTGCAAATTTCAAATTGCCTTTTATCTTGGTAATTTTAGTGCACAAAAGGCTTGTATTTTCTATAACCGGGCGACTCAAACTACCCTTTAACAGGCTCAGGGTGAACGGAATTTTTCGACGAACGCCGGAGGCGCTGCTTAGTTTTTTTAGTTTTCTAAAATTTAAAATAGGCATTAGGCGGAAGTCCCCCAGTGTCTTTGACTGGGAGATTCGCTATGAAAGAGGTGTTTTTTGATTATTTTTAAGTGGCAGGGCAAATAATGAGAAAATGTAGTTAATCGTTAATCCAACATCCCACACTGAGCGATATCATCTGCGCGTCTACGTCGTAACTTACCATTTCGAAGCGGGCGAATAGGTCTTCGCTAAATCGCCATTCCACCCCCATTCCCAAGGCAATTTGTGCGCTGGTATTTTTTTCGTAAATATCAGCCTCGCCACTATTACTGTTGATAATGCCCGCAACGCCTGCCCGCAGGTAGGTGTAAACATCGGTGTAGGGTTGCCAAAAATAGTAGCCAGCCGTAAGTGACGGCACTTGGTAGCTGATGTCTTGGGGTGCGCTAAGCGATGCGTTGCGGGGTGCTACGGTGGCGGCGCCTAGGTCTGCGTAGGTGAGTTCAGCAAACCAATGGGCATTGATGGGGTAGCCCAGGTAGAGGCTAAACCCAGCGGAGGTTTTTTCCGTGGTGCGCCAGCCGCTGCCGTTTTCCTGGGGGTTTAATTGGCTGATGCCGAGACCTGCGCCGCCGTAGAGGGTGTCGGGCGGGGGAGCGGGAGTTGAGGCGGCCTGGCTTTGGGCGGCCCAGTAGGCAAGGGCAAGAAATAGGCCTGTGCGGATGCTGTGCATGGTGTCCCTCGTAGTGCTTGTTATGGTTGTTGGGCACGGCGCCGACGGAGGCCCAGCGGCAGTGCTGCAGCAGCCATTAGCATGAGCCACAGATCACTGGCGCCGCCGCGCACGGCGGTGCGCATTTTGCTCGGCGGTTGTTCACGGTCGATTATCTGGTCGTTGTTAAAGTCGCCGTTTTCAACCCTATCGGTATAGCCGTCACCGTCGGTGTCGGTGTCGCGGTAGGCCAAGAGGCCGTCGTGATCCAAGTCGGTTTTGGCGGCACTTGCATCGTCCAGGCCGTCGCCGTCGGTGTCCTTACCTCCAGTAAAGTCGGCGTCGAAGGCATCGTCAATGCCGTCACGGTCTTGGTCGCGGCCGCTGGGTTTAACCAGGCCGGTTTCCAGGTTGTCCGATAAGGTATCGCCGTCGCTGTCGGTGTCGTAGGCGTCCGCCTGTCCGTCGCTGTCGGTGTCGGGCAGCGCGGCGGCTTTGCCCAGGGCGTCGTCTAGGCCGTCGTGGTTGCTGTCCTGGCCGTGGGTTTGGTCTACATCCAGGTTATCGGCTAGGCCATCGCCATCGCTGTCAGTGGCCCCCTGGGCGTCTGGGTCGTAGGCATCATCTAGGCCGTCTTGGTCGCTGTCGTGGCCGCTGGGCACGGGGGCATTGGCTTCAAAGCGGTCGCTCAGGCCGTCGTTATCGCTGTCGCGGTCCAACCGGTTGGGGATGCCATCGCCGTCGCTGTCGCCCTCGCCTTCCAATACGTCCGCCAGGCCGTCGTTGTCGTCGTCGCTATCGCGGCTGTCGGGGACGCCGTCGCCGTCGCTGTCGGTGTTGCTGCCGCGCAGATGTTGGTCGCCATCGGCGGCGTCATCTAGGCCGTCCTGGTCGCTATCGCCATGGGAGTCGATGCGGCCATCTCGGTTGGTATCCAGGTGGGCAAAGGGGGTTTGCTTGATGTCGCCCTGGCCGTCGTTATCACTGTCGAGATCCAGAATATCCGGCGTGCCGTCTCGGTCGCGGTCCGGCAGGTTAGCGGTAACCAGGTTTTGCCCACCATCGGCGAAGCCGTTGTGATCCGCGTCTAACAGACCTGCTTCCAGGGTATCCAGTAGACCGTCGTTGTCGCTGTCTAGATCAAACAGGTTGGCCACGCCGTCGCCGTCGCTGTCGAGCAGGCGGCTGGCATCGCTGATGCCATCCTGGTTGGCGTCGGCGCCGCCTTGGATGTCCACATCAAAGCTGTCGTCGAGGCCATCCTTATCAGTGTCCCGACCGCTGATACGGTTCTCCAGGCCGTCCACTACGCCATCGTTATCGCTGTCTTCGTCGAGATAATCGGCCAGGCCATCGCCGTCGGTGTCGCGAAGCACTGGGTGGTCCAGGCGGCCATCGCCGTTCTTATCCTGGGGGCTTGGGCTATTGGCGCCGCCTTGAGGGGTGGCATCTAGGCTGTCGTCTATGCCGTCGCCGTCATAGTCTTGGCCGCTGAGGCCAAATTCTAGGGCATCGGGGATGCCGTCGCCGTCGGCGTCCTTATCGGCCATGTCGGGGCTGCCGTCTTGGTCGGTATCGACAAGGCCTAGGTCGTCTACGCCGTCGCGGTTCAGGTCTACCCCTTGGATGACATCAACATCTATAGCGTCGTCTATGCCATCACCGTCGCTATCTTGGCCTGCGAGTTGGTTTTCCACATCGTCACTGACGCCGTCGTTGTCGCTGTCGGTATCGCGGAAGTCGGCGTGGCCGTCGCGGTCGGAGTCCCCTGCCCCTTCCAGGCTATCGGGCAGGCCGTCGTTGTCGGAATCCTTATCCAGGTAATCAGCGATGCCGTCGCCATCGGTATCCACTGCGCCTTCCACACTATCGGGGATACCGTCGTTGTCCGAGTCGCGGTCGCGGCTGTTGGGGATGCCGTCGCCGTCTGAATCTAAGTTGCTCTCCAGGGTATTGGGTAGGCCGTCGCCATCCATGTCTTGATCTATGGGGTCGCCCAGGCCGTCGGCGTCCAGGTCCGACTGTACGTCGATCTTGATGGTGGCGATATTGGAGGTCAGCACACCATCAGTGGCGGTAAAGCTAAAGCTGTCTTGGCCGGTGTAGCCGAGGGTGGAGCTGTAAACCCAGTTGGGGCCGCTGCCGCTTAAGGTGCCGTGGCTGGGGGCTTCTACCAGGGTGTAGGTGAGATCAGGGTTCTCGGCATCTTGGGCGCGCGCCGCTATCTGCAGCGGTACCCGCTCAGTGCCCAGCAGATTGGCGCTGATCGCCACCGGCGCGGTATTGCTGGCGGTGACCTGCAGGCTAAAGGCGGGCAGGCTGGTGGTGAGCGCGCCGTCGCTTACGCTGATGATTATGCCGCTGTAAGTGCCTATATCGGCTTCCGTCGGGGTGCCGGTGATGGCGCCATTGGCTGGGTTGATACTCGCCCAGGCGGGCAAGTTGTGGGCGCTGAAGGTTAAAACATCCCCTGTGTCCACATCCGAAGCCGTGGGTGTGAAGCTGTAGGAGCGACCCGCCGCCACCGAGCCTGGGCTGCTGCCGCTGATACTGGGGGCGTCGTTTTGCGGGGTGATGTCCAGGCTGATGACCTGGCTCTGCTCGCCGCCCTTACCGTCGTTGCTGGTGAGGCTGATTTGAGCCGCCGCAGGGCCACTCAGGTTAGCGTTGGGGTTAAATCTGAGGCTGGCAAGCGCGCTGTTTAGGGCGCCTAAGGAGCCTGCCACCACAATCTGGCTTGGGCTTGCGCTCAGCACACTTAGCCCAGTGGTATCAAGGGCGAGGCTACCGCCCTGGGATTGAAGCGTAGCCGTTTGGGTATCGCCATCGGCATCGCTCAGGCTGAATAAGCCCAGGGCCGCATCCGCTTGGTCTTCCGTTAGGGTGGGTACGCTGCCCGTGGTAATCACCGGCCTGTCGTTGCTGGCGGTAAGGCTAAAGCTCAAGCTGCGCTCATCAAAAAGGCCCTGGCCATCGTCCGTGTGCAGGCGCAGTTGGGCGGCGGCGGGGCCGCTTAAATTGGCGTCCGGGGTGAAGGTTAGGCCTGCCAACAGGTTGTTGAGTGCGGCCACTGAGCCCACCAGTGTGGCGGTGGTATCGCCGCTACCATCCCCGGCTAACACCACCACGCCCACAGGGCTGAAGTCCAAGCGGCCGCCCGTGGCGGTTAGGGTGAGGGTTTGCACATCGCCGTCCACATCCGCAAGGCTCACACTGCCATTTAGGCTTGCGGGGCTGCTGTCCTCTGGCAGGGTTTGGCTCGCCGGTAGGGTGATCACCGGGGCGTCGTTCACGCCCGTGATACTTAGGCTTAAGGTGGCGCTGCTGCTGCCGTTGTCGTCTTGGGTATCCACCTTGAGGCTCGCCGCGTTGGTACCGCTGAGGTTGGCATCCGGGGTAAAGGTAAGGGCTGCCAGGGCTGCGTTAATGGCGGCGAAACTGCCGGTGAAGCTCAGGCTGCGATCGCTTGTGCCGTCGCCAACACTGAAGGTTAAACCCGCCGTAGGCAGCGAGACCCGGCCACCACTGACGGTGAGTGTGACGGTTTGGTTGTCTTGGTCGCCGTCACTCACGGCCACCAGGCCCAGGGGCACATCTTGAGTATCTTCAGTAATAGCGGGGCTGGCGGGCAGGTTAATCACCGGCACTTCGCTGGTATTGATGTCAAAGCGCAGGGTTTGCTCGGTGCTTCCGCCCTGGCCGTCATCCGCCTGCAATTGAATGCTGGCTATCTGGCTGCCGCTTAAGCCAGGGGTGGGTGTGAAGGTCATGGCATCCAGGGCGGCATTCAGATCCGCAAGGCTGCCGCCCACTTCCACTACCCCATCATCCTGGCCATCCCCCGCGAGCAGGGTTAGGCCCGTCAGGGGCAGCGTGATGCCGCCGCCTGTTGCCGTGATGCGCAAAGTTTGGTTATCGCCATCGTCGTCGCTCAGCTGCAGGCTATCGTCCAGGGCCACCGCGCTGTCGTTCTCCCGCACGGCTGGGGCTGGCGGCAGGTTGATCACCGGCGCATCGTTGGTGTTGGTAACAGTGAGGTTAAAGCTTGCCAGGGCCGCCGTGGCCGTGCCGTCGCTGACGCTAATCACAATGGCCGATGTGGTGCCTACATGGCTGTTGGTCGGCGTGCCGCTTAATAACCCGGTACTAGTGCTGAAGCTGGCCCAACTGGGTTTGTTGGCGATGCTGTAGGTGAGTGTGTCCCCCGTATCCGGGTCGCTGGCAGTGGGGCTGAAGTTGTAGAGGCTGTCCTCGGCCACGCTGGTGGCTGGGCTGCCGCTGATGCTGGGCGCGTCGTTAAGGTTCACAACGGTAATACTGAAGGCGGGCAAGGCCACCAGGGAGTTATGGCCGTCATTGATTGTAATGAGAATGCCTGAGATTGTGCCCACATCGCTATTGCCGGGGGTGCCGGAAAGCTCACCGGTGCTGGTGTTGAAACTCGCCCAGCTAGGTTTATTCGCAATGCTGTAGGTGAGTGTATCGCCGGGGTCCACATCCGCACCCGTAGGGGTAAAGCTATAGGCGCTACCCTGGTTCACGCTGGTGGCCGGGGTACCGGTTATGGTGGGGGCGTCGTTGGTGTTGGTTACGGTCAGGCTGAAGCTTGCCAAGTTAGTAGTGGCGCCGTGGTTGTCACTCACCGTAATCACTATGCCTGCCGTGGTGCCCACATCACTATTGCCCGGCGTGCCGGAAAGAGCACCGGTGCTTGTGTTGAAACTCGCCCAGCTGGGTTTGTTGGCGATGCTGTAACTGAGAGTATCGCCCGTATCTACATCAGCCCCACCAGGTGTGAAGCTATAGGCACTGCCCTGGCTTACGCTGGTGGCTGGGCTGCCGGTGATGCTGGGCGCGTCGTTTTGGGCGACGATGTCAAAACTCAGAGTTTGTGAAGCACTGCCGCCGTTGCCGTCGTTGCTGGCTATTTGAATCGAGGCTGCATTCGTACCCGAGAGGTTGGCGGTGGGGGTAAAGCTCAGGCTATCCAAGGCGGTGTTGATGGCGCTTAGGGTGCCGCTAAACACCAGGCTCGCATCATTGCTGCCGTCACCCGTGCTGAAGCTGAGGCCGGTTGTGCTTAAGGAAACCGTGCCGCCGGTGATGGTCAGTGTCACCGTTTGGTTATGGCTTTCGGCATCGCTGATGGCCACATCATCATTCAAAGCCACTGCGCTGCTGTCTTCGCTGACCACCGGGGCGGTCGGCAAGCTAATCACCGGAGGGTCATTGGCAACGGTAAAACTGCGCGAGGCCTGGGTGGCACTGTCGCCCGCTTGGTTGGCCACATTGGCCGTCACCGCCACCGTGCCACTCAAAGGCTGCAGGGCACTGCCCGGCACACTGACGGACCAGCTGCCAGCACTCACTGTACCTGTGTAACTAGTGCCATTTACGCTAAGGGTAACCGTTTGGCCGCTCTCCACATTGCTGGCGGTACCGGTAAAACTTACTGCCGAGTCATCTTCACTGGTGCTTACCGCATCGTCGCCGGTCACGGCGGCAATGGTAATCACGGGAGCCGCAACCGTGTGGCTAATGCTGCGGCGGGCTTGGGGGGCTAGGTCCCCGGCGGTGTTACTCACATCCGCCACCAAGAGGCTTGAGGCCGCTAAAGCCTGGGCATCCAGGGCTGGAATAGTCGCAGTCCAACTGCCGTCGGCGCCAATACTGGCGGCATAGGTTTGGCTGGCGGCAAAGGTAAAATTCACCGGCGCGCCGGACGCCGGTTGGCTCACCACCAGATTATCCCAGCGCACATCCCCCACCACCGAGGTGGGTTTGCCGTTGGCATTTAGCTGCAGGCCCAAATAGGCCACAGCCGTTAGGTCAAAACCCGAGGCAACCGAGCTGAGGCTGCCAAGGCTGATGTTATTAAGGCTCAGGGTATTCCAGCTATTGCCGATAAGGCTGCTGGCGGCGCGCTGAGTGATGGCGGCGGTGCGGCCGCTGCTGTCCTGTAAAAACGGCTGCACACTGAGCTGGCCATTGGTGACATAGGCGGCAGGCAGCCACACATCCACAGAGTAATTGGCACCGGTTAAATTCTGCGGGCCCACACTGGCCTTGGTGCTGATGACATTAGTGGTAGCCCCCCAACTGGGCGTGATACTTAAGTAACCTGCCCCCAACGAGAGTTGGGCAGCGCCCGCCCCGGTGACTTGGGGCGCTGAAAAGTTGCCGCTGTTCTGCGCGCTGTAACTCACCAGCGTCAGGCTGCGGCCCGCTTCAACACCGGCGCTGGTGCCGGTGACGGCTACGCTGCTGTCGTCTTCAGCAAGGTTAATCGCATCGTCCCCCGCCACCGTGTTGATCCCCAAGGCTAAGGCAACAAAATTCACCGTCGCGGCCGTCATCGCCTGGCCGTTAATGGTGCCGGAGACCGTGGCGGTGCCGGGTGCCGTGGCCGAGGTAAGGGTGGCGGTATAGGTGCCGTCGCCGTTATCGGTAACAGAACCGAGGCTGCCGAGGTTGGTGCTCAACACCACCGCACTGCCCCCCACCGTTAGGTTGCCGTTGCTAGCGTTTTTCGCCTGTACGGTAATGGTTGCCGTGGCATTGCCGGTGGCGGCTAGGGTGCTGGGGTTGGGGGTTAGGCTGGAGTTGCTGGCGGCGGGTACTTGAATAATTAACGAGCCGGTACCCGGGCTTGAAGCATTGCCGGCTGCATCGGTACTCACCACCTGCAGGCTATTGGCCGAGCCATTGGTAAGGGGCGTAAAGGCGCCGCTGGCCGGTGTAGCTGTGCCCGTATCTACGCTCCAGGCTCCGCTGCCATTGGCCGCTGTTGCAAAAGTAGCCCCTCCTGCGGTGAGCGTCACGCTGGAATAAGCTTCCGCGCTGCCACTTAAAACCGGCGTGGTATCGGTGGTGGTAAGGCTGGTCACGCTAGGCGTAGCAGGCGCCGTGGTATCCACCAGTGTTGGCTGGGGGCTAGAGAAAATCGACACCAAGGAGCCATCAAAGGCAAATTCCGCCAAGCCATTGGCTTTTTCAAAGGTGAAATAAAATACCGAGGCGGGTTGCAAGGTAAGGCTTAAACCGGTTTGATTTTCTGGCAATACTTCCCGCACCTCCACATCATCCATGGCTAAATCATTGCCGATTAAACCCGCTGTATTGCTAATTAACGCCAGAGTATTGCTCGCCACACTGGCCGTAAAAGAGCTGGTAATTTCCTGCCAAGGCGTCAGGCTCGAACCGCCGGTACTTAAATTACCCGAAGGCGCCAACACGCTGGTGCCTCCGACATTGGTCAGCACAAAATTCACATTGGGTTTGATATTGGAATTACTGTCGTTAATGTTGGCTAAAAACGCCGAGAACACATAATTTTTACCCGGCGTAAGGCTTAATGAAGTCTGCCAAAAGGGGTGAGTGGTATCGTTACCAATATCCACTACCAAAAACGCATCGCCGTTATTAGCGATGGTGGTATTAAAATAAGAATTACTGGAATTAGGCGTGCGGTTGTCATTAAACCAGGCGTATTTGCCCTCACCCCAACTGCCTTGGGCGATGGAATTAGTATTGCTGTGTTCACCCAAATAGCTGTAGCTGGACGTAAAACCCGTATTGCCGCTTTCAAACCCAGGGTTGGAAACTAAATTCGTACCGGACGTGGAAGTAAATTTATATTCATCATCGCTACTGCCTGCGCCATTTAATACAGAAGTCACAGTAATCGATGAGGTGCTATCAAGGGTGTATTTAGCAATTTGTGTTTTTAAGGTTTGAATCACTTCCTGGCGCAAGCCGCCATCCAAGCCGCGAAAAATAACCTCCGGCGCCACCACCACCGGTGTGTTGGTGCCGGTTTGATAAAAATGGTAGGCAAGATCAACACTTTGATCCCCCTCCCCCACCAGGGATACCTTGGCCTGGCCCGATACCGTTGACCAAGTCACCGAGTTAGCCGTGGCCACGGAATTGGCCAGGATAACCGCCTCCATGTCCACCGCCACACCATTTACCGTAGCCACATTGCTCCAGCGGGCTTTGGTATTTAACGAACCGGTATTACCGCTGGTGCCTACCGTCACCGTTGGCGCACCGCTGAAAGTTAGCCGGGTCGCCTGGGCATATACCCGGCTGGATTGCACCAGCACAAACATCACCACCCATAACCAAACACCAACCCTGCGCATTCCATCCACTTTACATCGATACAACATATGGCAAACAACAGTGAGAATTAAATTGTGCCGGCCGCTTGAGTAACAGAATTAAAACAGCCGAAGTACTTACTTCGTTTGAATATAGCAAGCACATTGAATACCGTCACATAAATCCTCATGGCCGACAAAAATAATTGAAACAAAAACAGCAGCAAAAAATTGGCGTTTCAACACACACCAAACCAAGTCATTTTTATCCGTCAAAAACCAGGCAATTTAACGAGCCACTGATTAATACCAGGTTTTAGCTTATGGAACCTCTGATTAATTCCGGGCTTTGCCTTTTTTCAAAACCGTCGCGGGCAATTAAGCTACAGGGAGGCACTCGGGCGCTTTTGAAAAAAGCAAAACATGAAATCAATCTTCTAGCGGTACAGAAGCAATGAATACACATCATTTCAGACCGTCAAAAAGAGGGACCTTTTTGACGAGCCTACAAGGATGTATTCACGGCGTGTCTGAAATGATGTGTATTCATTGCTGGTTCCCAGGTAGTAAGCCTCCTTAAAATAATTTTGCCCTTTCGCACCAGTTAAAATTTAGCGAAACGCTCAGCAAAAAACAGCAGAATGAATGACTGCGGAAAAATTAAATAATCACACCTTCGCAATCAAACTGCCGCACCCCAAATTCGCAACTTGAATCAAGCAAAACCCCCTGCAGGGAAACCCCACACACGGCTCAGGCTATAGCTGGGTATGCTCAAGCAGGCCAATTGTCCCGCCATTAAAATCAGCAATTAAAAACGCTTGTTTACCGCCAGGAGAACTAAAACGCCTAGTTCAGCCGGGCTCTGCCCTGCCCCCCTTTACTCACACCTGGGTTTACTCACACCTGGGGCCGGGCTGTTAAACTGCGTGCTTTTGAACGGCCCAGGCCGAGTGATCTAAGAGGTAAATTCCCATGCGTATGTTGTGTTGCATCAATTCACTGGCTGTCACAGCCCTAGCCTTAATCCTCTGTGCCTGCGCCCACAAACCCACCAGCGCGCTTACCCAAAACCTTCCCCTAGGTTCAAAAACCGCACAATTAACCCCCGAGGACGTACCGGTTCTGTACACCAGCCCAGCGGGCGAGCAACGCTGCAGTTCGATTAGTGCGGAAATTAATAAACTCGACAGCGGCCTTGGCGGCGCAGCCGTTGAAACACCTCCGGCGGCAAAGCCAACCGCCATGGATCGGGCCACATCCTTTGGCAAAAACCTGGCGATAGAATCGGTAAAAGGCGTGGTGCAACCGGTCATTCAAACCAAACGCGCCATCATGAACGATGAGGCCAACGAAAAACGCGCCCTGGAAGCGGCCCAACGGGGCAATATCCGCCGCGCTTATCTCAAGGGTATCTACGAAGGGCTAGCCTGCGGTACTCAGGCACCCGTAGAGCAAAATGCTTCCGCCCATTAAGCATCCAACTCAAGCCCGTTGATTGAGCCTAAGCAGGCTCCTGTGTGAAAATGCCCGCCATTTTCCTTGGAGCCCCCTATGAGCGCACTCATTCTCGACGGCAAAAGCCTGGCGCAAAAAACTGAAGCTGAATTAACCCAACGGGTAGCAGCCATTAAAGCCAAATCCGGCGTTACCCCCATACTCGCCACTATCTTGGTGGGCGATGACCCAGCCTCTGCCACCTACGTCAAAATGAAAGGCAACGCCTGCCGCCGCATCGGTATGGATTCCCTGCAAATCGAACTCCCCTCCAGCACTACAACCGAAGAATTGCTCGCGCAAATTCATGCGCTCAACAATGACAATCGAGTGCAAGGCATACTGCTGCAACACCCGGTACCAGAGCAGATCGACGAGCGCGCCTGCTTTGATGCTATAGCCCTGGCAAAAGACGTAGACGGCGTAACCTGCTTAGGCTTTGGCCGCATGGCCATGGATGAAGAGGCCTACGGCAGCGCAACCCCCAAAGGCATCATGCGTTTATTGGAGGCCTACGATATTCCCCTCAGCGGCAAACACGCCGTAGTCGTTGGCCGCAGCGCCATCCTCGGCAAACCCATGGCCATGATGTTATTAGCCGCCAACGCCACTGTTACCATCTGCCACTCCCGCACCCAAAACCTGGCGGACCACATCAGCCGCGCCGACATAATCGTAGGTGCCGTGGGCAAGCCCGAATTTATCCAAGCCGCCTGGATTAAAGACGGCGCCGTGGTGGTGGATGCCGGTTACCACCCCGGCGGTGTGGGCGATATTGAACTTGCCCCCCTAAATGAGCGCGCGGCGGCCATCACACCCGTGCCCGGCGGCGTAGGCCCCATGACGATTAACACCCTGATCTATCAAACCGTTGCCGCCGCAGAAAAAAGCCTCGCTTAATGCGGCTGGACAAGTTTGTCAGCCACGCCACCGGCGCCAGCCGCAGCCAAGTGCACCAATGGCTGCGGCAGCGCCGTATCAGTCTCAACGGCACCCCCTGCACACAGGCGGCACAGAAAATTACTGATGACAGCACCGTTTACCTGGACGCCGAACCCATCAGCCTTCCCAGCGAAGGCTATTGGCTGCTGCACAAACCCAGCGGCGTAGTCTGCGCCAACCGGGACGCCCATCATCCCACCGTTATCGATCTGGTCAGCCACAGCTTGGCGCCAGACAACCTACAAATTGCTGGCCGCTTGGACGCCGACACCACCGGCATGGTGCTGATCACCACGGACGGCGATTGGAACCACCAGGTAACGGCGCCGAAAAAACACTGCCAAAAAATCTACCGGGTACACCTGAGTACACCGCTAACGGCCCAGGCCCAGCAGCAATTGCGCGCAGGTATTTTATTGCACGGCGAAACTAAGCCCTGCCTGCCCGCCGATCTCTATGCGCTTACCCCTCTGGAGTATTTGTTGGGCATTTACGAAGGCAAATACCATCAGGTCAAACGCATGATGGCCGCCGTAGGGTCACAGGTTGTGGGCCTGCACCGCTTAGGCATCGGTGGCCTGTGTTTAAACGGCCTAGCCTGCGGCGAATTTCGCCCGCTGACTGCAGCCGAAATCAGCCAATTAGCCAGCCACCCACAAACCCTCGACCTTGCACAGCTGGCTCAAACCCTGTTGCCAGCCCCCACCGCATCCCCCAATTAGACACAGCCTATGATCGACGGCGCCTACACCTATTTAATCGACCAATTACGCCAAACACCCGGCCCAGCCCTGTGGTTCGCCGAAGAAGGCTGCGGCGACTATTTACCCATGCTCGCAACCTTCAAAGACACTCTGCGCCTGTACAGTGCCCGGCTCGATATTATTAACGCCGCCCGCGCCCTCTCGATCACGAGCGAAATAAATGACGCGCGCTGGCCCGTGGATATCAAAACACGCGAAATTAAAGCCTGTTTTATACGCATCGCGAAAGAAAAACCCTGGGTGCATCATTTAATTAATCAAGCCCGCCAACATTTACCACCCGGCAGCCGATTGTATTTAGCTGGGCACAAGCAAGAAGGCATTAAAACCTACGCAGAAAAAGCCGCCGCCTTATTCAACAGCCAACAAAAAGCGCAGAAAAATGGCGATTTTTACCAGATTGAATTAACACAAACCGCAGATCCCATTGGGATATTATTACCCTGCGAGGACTACCCTGAATTAAGAGCGGTTTTTAACCTGCGGGAAAAATCTGTTTTGTCTAAGCCTGGCATTTACGGTTGGGACAAAATAGATCAAGGCAGCGAATTATTAGTGGCCGTGGTGGCAAACGAATCGCTCAGCACCATTAACAATTGCCTGGATTTAGGCTGCGGTTACGGCTATTTAACCCTCGCCACCGGTCAATTAAATTGGGGGCTGCGCACCTGCACCGATAATAACAGTGCCGCCCTAGATGCCTGTGCGCACAATTGTGCGCAGTTTGCCATCAACGCCCACTGTGTATTGGCCGATTGTGGCGAAGGCCTACAGGAGCAATTCGATTTAATTTTATGCAACCCGCCTTTTCATCAGGGTTTTAATGTGGAAAACCAACTCACCCAGCGCTTTTTGGCCGCCGCCGCCAAACGCTTAACACCAAAGGGCGCGGCCTATTTCGTCGTTAATCACTTTATCCCGCTGGAGCGCAAAGCGAGCGACTATTTTAAACTGTGCGAACTTAAAGCCAGCAACGGCCGCTTTAAGGTACTGCGCCTGGCTCAGCCAAAACATTAGGATTGTTATGCAAACCCCAGCAAAAAAACCCTTTTATCTCGTAGGCCATCGCGGCCTACCTGAGCATTATCCGGAAAACACCCTAAGTGGAATTCTCGCTGCCATAGCCGAGGGCGCCGATGCGGTGGAATTTGATATTCAAATCAGCAAAGACGCAATTCCCGTTGTCATTCACGATGACACATTGGTACGCACCACTGGCATCAGCGGTGAGCTGGCTGAGTACACCTTTTCACTCTTAGAGCGCATCAGCGCCCATGAGCCTGCGCGCTTAGGCCAGAGCCACCTTCCCGAATCCATTCCAAGCCTTGCCAGCCTCGTGCACGAATTAAAAAAATGGCCGGAAGTACACGCGTTTGCGGAAATAAAAAATGAGATTTTCAAACGCCAAAACCGGGAAAAAACCCTCCAGAGCATAGCGACCATCCTAGAACCCATTAAAGCCCACTGCAGTATTATTTCCTTTGATTACGAGATTTTAAGCCTGGCCCGCAAGAGGGGGTTTAGTATCGGCTGGGTATTAGACGCCATGACAGAAACCACCCAAGCCGCAGCCCTTGCTTTAGCGCCTGAGTTTTTAATTATCGAATACGGGCAAATTCCCAGCAGCGGCCCCTGGCCTGGCCCTTGGCATTGGTTTGTGTACGATATTACCCACGGCCCCAGCGCCCAGCGGGCAATTGATCAGGGGATCACCTATATTGAAAGCTGGGATGTACGGGGATTAAAAGAGTACTTTGACGCACTATGACCTCATTATTATCGGCGCAGGTATTCACGGCGCGAGCTTTAGCTACGTTGCGCAGGCGATGGGGTTGCGCTGCTTATTAATTGAAAAATCCGGCCAGGTAGGCTCGGCCACTTCCGCCAACAGCTCGAAATTAATTCATGGCGGTCTGCGCTATTTAGAATCCGGGCAATTTAATTTAGTGCGCGAATGTTTACGCGAGCGCAAACGCTTGCTGCACGCGGCACCCGACCTGGTAATCCTACAACCGTTTTATATCCCAATTTACACCGCCAGCCAGCGCAGCAACGCCACCATAGCGCTGGGTTTAAGTCTGTATCGTTTATTAGGCGGCGGTGGTTTTAAGTTTTTAAACCGCACCCAGCGCGCCGATCTTCCCTTAAAACAGACTCATTTAACCGGCCTCTGGCAATACTGGGATTGCCAAACCGATGACCAGGCCCTCACCCGGCGGGTGGTACATGCCGCCCAGCACCTAGGCTGCACCCTCAGCCTCAACACCTATGCCACAGCAATACAGATAGCCGGATCAATTCAGCCCACAGCAATCCAGATAAAAAGCCCTGCAGAATTTCATCTCAAGCTCAATAACGGCGCCCAGGTGCGCAGCCGCTGCCTAATTAATGCCGCAGGCCCCTGGGTTAACAAGGTGGCAGCACTCAATACACAACTGCCTCAATCCCCGATCCAATGGGTGCAAGGCAGTCATCTGGTAGTTAACCGCCCCGCCTTAAGGGGCTGTTATTACTTGGAATCTCCCCTGGATGGGCGGCCATTTTTTGTCTTGCCCTGGCAAGGCCAGCAATTGATCGGCACCACCGAAACCCCTATAGCAGATCCCAGCACTGCGGCCATTACTGAGGCTGAGCGGGACTATTTAATAGCCAGTTACCAACATTTTTTTGCAGATGCCGCGCTATCCGCCAGCGACATATGCGCCACCTACTGCGGTGTTCGCGTATTGCCCGCCCAGCCGCCCAACCCAACCCTAATCAACCGCGCCAAACGCGATACCCAATTGCTGCAGCACCCCCAGGTGCCCGGCTATCTAGCCTTGTATGGCGGCAAACTCACCTCTTTTTACTCCACCGCACTTAAAGGTCTTGAAAAGCTGGCCCCCTGGTTGACCTATGAAGCCCAGGGCCTAAAATTCACCGCTGCCGTCACACACCCCACGTTCAAGCCCCTATGATCATCGCACTTGTTATAGGCCTTACCCTTGCCATAGTGCTAGGGCCGCTCTTAATGCTTAAACCCACCTCGGGCCTGCAGCGCATTGCACGGCTCAGGCAAAAAGCCGCTCAAATGGGCCTGCTGGTCCAAGCGCACCAACACCCAGCCATCACCACCGAGGGGGAGTGGATGTTTTACCTACTACCCTGGCCGAGCTTCACACCATCAGCAAAATTGGCCACCTGGGCATTGCTGCGTAAAAATTTCAGCCACGATATTCACCTTAAAGGCCAGTGGGATTTCTGCCCTCCAGCGCCCAGTCAATTGATCGGCCAAACACTAAAAACCCAGCTAGAAAACCTGCCAGAACACATTACTGGCATAGAGTCCACCAGCGCGGGCGTAGGCGTTTATTGGAATGAGCGCGGTGGCGAGCGCCAACTCGCACTCATTTACGCCTGGCTTGATGACTTGGTATCCAGCCTCGCCTTGCAACCACACAGCCATTAAATCAGGCGTTAACATAACTCACGGGTGAAGCACAAAGGCTCTCAGCTCCCCCACCTGCCTGCGCTCGCAACGGCTATATGCGTACAATTCGCAAACAAAACAGCCCGATATTGGCACATATGCACAATTATCAACCAGAAAAACCCTAACAAGATGCCTGTTAGTTGCATTTTGGGAATATTCTGCTAATTAAAAAATGCTTGATTAATTCCCTGTTCGCACCACTAACTGCCAGTAAAATCTATGCAATAGGCATTAGAGGGTTTAAACTATCTAGCAACACACGAACATGGTAAAGCCCTTAAATTACAGCCATTTTGGTGTATTTTATTAGCTGCGCGTATACTTAGATTGCCCACAAAATTAGTTAGCAATAAACTTGCTCTTTGCACGCGAAACAAAATCAAAACTAAAAATAAGCGGCCAACACAGTATGTGTTTAGCTATCAAAACAGATACCAAGCAAAATTTGATTCACAACAAAAAATACGTAAAAAATATCCATAATTTACTATGGGCGCACTCGGCAATTATTACCGTAAGGCCCTGCTTTCTGCGTCCATGAGGCTGAGCGCTTTTTTGCCACATTCGCCTAACCAGCGCTTCGCGCCCAGATTTTCCAGCGGCGCCCAAAATCAACAAAAGGAACTTGCAACTGGATACCAACAGGAGTAAACGCACACATATATTCGATATTTATTCACCCGGTGACTTTTGCGGGTTTAAGAATTACAACAAAAAAACTGCCGCACGCTTCGCCAAATCAAAAAAACTAGGTTTATTGACTGGCTTATTGCAGGCAAAAGAAAATAGGTCAAAAGAATTTATTTTGTAGCCGGATAAATGTGCGCGCAAACAGAATTCTGACCATTAACGGATGCGTGCCCTAGGCGATTAGATACACACCTTTTACTGATGATTTTAATTTGTGCTAAACATTACCCTTTAAGAAGAATACAGTGGAATTAGCTTTATCCTACCTAATACCCGCAGGTTTGTTGTGTCTCGTTGCATGGCTGTGCGCACGGTTTACCCCTCAATACAATGCTTGGCTGGCCTACGCTTTGTTCGCCGTTGCCCCCTTACTTACCCTAACCGGTGCCGTTGCCCCCCTCACCGGCTTTGATGGCACTTCGAGTAATCCTTGGTTATTTGGCTGCACCTTCTTGACGCCTTTTCTCGCCTTGCTGCTAATGACGCTACCCGGCCAGATAGTTAACCATCCCCTGCGCTTTCTCAGCGTGTGCCTCAACCCCATCTACATGGTCAGCGGCCCGATTCCCAGTAACATTCGCCTAGCGCAGATACGCAGCTGGGCCGTCTTTAAGCGGCGCTTTCACGTCTACCACCGCTACGCCATAGTGGGCGCGTTTTTCCTCTTTGTAGCGGCCCCCGGCTTTCAAAAGCTACTGGCCCTCAAGGCCTCTAGCCACCCCTTGGATACAGTGTTATTCGGTTTATCCTTCGAGTTTTATGTCTATTTTAACTTCGCAGGCTACAGCCTATTAGCCATGTCAGCCATGCGCCTGCTGGGCCTTAACGCCCCACTCAACTTCAAGCAACCCTTTAGCGCAACTACCGTCGTGGAATATTGGCAACGCTGGCACGCGTCCTTGAGCAACGTGCTAAGGGTGCTATTCTTCAATCCCGTCAAAAAACGCTGGGGCACCTGGTTCGGCGTATTAGCCACCTTTATGGCCTCTGCCCTATGGCACGGTACCACCCTTAATTTTCTTATGTGGGGCGCATTTCAAGGGGCTATGTGGTGCCTGTCTCGCTGGCTGTTCCTTAATAATGCACCTAAACTTGGCCAGTACCTGCTGTTAATCAGTGCGGTTACCGTCGGGCGGGTTTTGTTTTCTGAAGCAGATCACGAGCTATTAACCACTAAACTTGTAAACCTACTAACCTGGGATAACAGCACTGACCTGTTACTAGCCTCCGTTGTGGCGGGTGTGAGCAAACTTGATTTAGCCCGCATCATTTTTGCCGGCGCTGTATTGTTGATGGAGCCTCTACAAAATCTATTTGGCAACCCCAACAAACGTTACAAGGCACTTAGAATGCCGTTTTTTTCTACCTTTTTGCTATTGGTGATTGTGTTATTTTCCGGTGGGGATCTAAGCAATGCCGTATATGGAGCCAGGTGAAAATATGTTTAAATTTGAATACCCGACAAAACTTGTATTAGGTGCGGTTTTTTTTGTCTACACCTGTATCCAAGGCACCCTATTATTAGGAAAACTTAACGATAAACTCTTGAGCGCATCCATAGATAAATTAACTCCTGCAGACGGCAAGCACTACGATTACCTGGTAGCAGGCGGTTCAAACGCCATGCTTGGAATTTCGGCCGAACGCATTGCACAAAAAACAGGACTTAAGAGCTACAACATCGCGATCAGCGCTGCAGAGGGAGCAGGACTTTTAAACTATCCTGATTGGCTACAACAATCCAATTCGCATGCTAAAACGCTCATTTACTCCAGTATGAATCTCTGGTATTTCGGCAAAACGGCCCCATTTGAACAACTACCCGATGCCACACTGAGCCAACCCTTAAAGCGCCCCCTGATTGAAACACCGCTAATTAGAACCATCTCTTATGCACGGAAAAAACCTTCTTCCAGCGTCAATCAGTACGGTGATATGACAATGTTTGCTTGCGACGCTCAAATTCCCTTCTTCGATGCAGGCCTAGGGGACACTACCGCAATCGATCAATCACGGTTACAAAAATTTATTCAAACTGTAAAAGCAACTAAAAACTCTGTTCATGCAGACGAGATATATGTTCGCCTGCCGCCTATTTACGTCTCAGCCGAATCGGCACTGACCTTCAAAAATTACATTACTTATATTCATAAAGCTTTAGCAAGTTATGGTATTGAGCTACTGGGGACCGAACAAGCACTAACCACTGACTCAACCAAAATGTGTTTTGGCCCCAACCATCCCACTGCACAGGCGCGTGAGGAATACACTGACGCACTGATCCAAGAATTACTCTCCCATAAATTGCTTGCTTCCCAATGACTTCACGGTATTCACCCCTACTCATAGCAACTCTAGTGTTCGCCTGCATCAGTTCCTGCAAGAATCACTCAAATAATAATGCTCCCCCCCCCACTCCAGCACCACCCAAGCCGGATCAAAGCACCTCACATTCATATGAGGCTGATACCCTATCCATACAAGGGCGCTATCAAACACACTCTGATCACAGCGTCACTCTAGCCTCGGCGGCCAGCAATCTAAGCTTTATAGCAGGCGGGACTCAGCTGCAATTTTCCGCCAGTGCTGAATTTGAACAATCTTTTATAGATGTGTTAGTGGATGGGCAAATAACACTTAAAGGCCACAAATTAGAACATAGCGCCAGCGGCGTGCAGATTAAGCTTGGCGACAACCCAAACGATACACACCTGGTTGAAATTTATAACCGAGGAGAGCCCGACAACTCTTCTACCAGAATTCTAAAATTACAAACTCAACAATCTATTTCTCAACCGAACAGAACTGGGCGCAAACTTATGTTTATAGGTGCGTCTGTTACCTGTGGCGCACTTGCCGAACCAGGTAATAATTGTGCGCTCAACATGGCAAGCCACAATGGCCGAGTGGCGCACGGGACGCTTATTGCCAAGGCACTTGATGCCGAAAGCCAATTAATTTGCCGCAGTGGCAGAGGTATTTTAAATGGCAGCCTGGTATCCATACCGCAGGATGCAGTACATTTCTTGGATTATATTCTCACCACACCCGAAGGGCCCGTCTATTGGGATCATCGTTTATTCACCCCAGACGGTATAATAATAGCGCTGGGCAATAATGACGATTTAAATAATGAAGCGGCCTTTATCAATGCGTACACATCGCTATTGTCAAAATTACGCGGCTTATTTCCCGACGCCAGAATACTTTTAACGGAAGGCCCATTAATCTCTGGGGATCGCAAAATCCAATTAACAGGCTATTTACAGACTGTCGTCAGCTCCGCGCAAGATACTAAAATTAGTTATATTCCCTCCCAAAAATACCCTAACAGCCCCTGCAACGATCACCCTGACGCCCAAACCCATGAGGCTATAGCCAAAGAATTATTGCCGCTTATTAAAGAAAAACTTGGCTGGTAAACCTGCCCCTTTAGGCTGGGGCGCCCATTTATAAATGGCAATTTGCAGTCGTTTACCACATCAAAGGTACGTCTTATCTCACACCGCTCACCACGAGATAAAACGATAATTTCGAAAGGCTTATCGACTAAGCGGCCTAAACACCTATTGATGATGCCGCAACCAAACTCAGCTATAGTCACCCGGCTCATGCCGTCAAAACACTTATTGTTTCTGGCGCCAACTGAGTCTGCGGACCAAAAACCTGGCAGCTGCAGACAAAAATCCGCTATTATTCCGCTTATTAGAAAAAGATCGCATAAGCACGATGATTAAAATTTTGATAGTAGGAGCAGGTATAGCTGGTTTGGCGCTCGCGCGCAGGCTTACCAATACCAACGTCAAAGTCACCATTATCGAACGGGATTCCCATTTTCCAGTTGGTGGCGCAGGCATTTGCCTGCCGGCCAATGCGGTCATTCAAATGCGCCGCCTTGGTCTTTACGACCGTCTGATGAATGCCTCACACACGGTTAATCTCATCGAATTTGCCAAAAGTAACGGCGCCACCATCACTACCGCCTCCCTGGGCGAGCCGCCGTTGAACAGTGCGGAATTTGTTGCTCTGCCCCGCCAGCGCTTGCTGGAATTACTGCAATACGGCATGTCCAATGCGGTGTGTTTTAGCAGCCAAGTAACTAAGCTGAGCGAAACCGAAGGTGGTTTATGGGTGCATATCAACCACAGTTCACGCCATGAGTTTTTTGATTTGGTGGTGGCCGCCGATGGCATTCACTCCACAACCCGGCAGCTATCGCTGAAAAACTCTAAGCCCAAAAGCCTCGGCGTCACCAATTGGCGGTTTATTGCTGAACACCCCGAACGGGATGCCCACCCTATTTATTACCTGGGCAATGACGATGCCTTTATGGTGTATCCCATGGGCACCACCCAGAGCTATTGCTATGCTCAAATCGCCGACCCGCTCAATCAGTGGCGCCATTTGCCCGCCATTGCCACCCTGCAAACCCTGTTTGGCCATTATTGTGCACCGGTGAAAAATATTTTGGACTCCCTGAGCCCCGACACCAAATGCATCGCGGGCACCCTGGAGAGTGTCTCGGTCACCCGCTGTTTTGAAGGTCGCACGGTGTTTATTGGTGATGCGCTGCACGGCTGCCCGCCAACGTTGCAACAAGGGGTGGGCATGGCATTGGAAGATGCCAATTTATTAGCCGATTTGATCACCCGCTTTCCCGTTGATGATGCCCTCCAGATGTACCACGAGCAGCGCTTCCCGCGGGTTCATTGGATCGTTGAGGAATCCAACCATTTGGTTGAGCTGGCCAACAAGGGTAAATCCTGGCCCGGACGGTTAATTCGCAATACCCTGCTGCGCCAGCACGGACCTGCCAACGTCGCTGCCTGGCGGCGGATTCTCTCCGATTCGGTTCACCCGGAACTGGATTTTTAACTCGCCCCGCCGCCACAGAGGCCCCTATGGAGCACCTTAAATCCACCCTTACGGTGCGCTTGGCCCAGTACTCAGACGCGGGCGTCAAGCATGAGAACCAAGATACCCTAGGTGCCCGTATCCCCGAGGGTATAGCCCTGTCCACCAAGGGCATAGCACTCGCTATTGCCGATGGGGTTAGCAGCAGCCTGGCCGGCAAGGAGGCGAGCCAAACCGCGGTGGCGGGTTTTCTGTCGGATTATTACGCCACACCCGACACCTGGCGCACTCAGCAATCAGCGGTGCAGGTGATTCAGAGTTTGAATCGTTATTTATTCGGCAAAAGCCAAAATTCCCTCAAGCAAGAAGGGCACTTAACAACCTTCTCCTGCCTCATTTTAAAAGGCGACAAGGCCTTTTGTTTTCACGTGGGCGATAGCCGCATCTACCGCCTTCGAGGCAATCAGTTTGAACAACTCACCCGCGATCATGCGCAGAAAGTCGATGAAAAGACCACCTATCTAACCCGCGCCCTCGGCGCCGATCCGGTTCTTGAAGTGGACATGAGCTCTTACGAGTTAGAGATTGGCGATATTTTTGTACTCACCACCGATGGCGTACACGATTGGGTTAACCATAAGCTCATGGCTCAGTGCATTCACGATGCCTATGACGATTTGGATTCCGCAGCTCAAGGGCTCTGCCAGTTGGCCCTCGCCAATAAAAGCCAAGACAACCTAAGTATTCAAATTTGTCGGGTGGAAGCCCGCGGTACCGCCTCCCAAGCCGATGCGGTCACTGTGCTCTCCCGATTGCCCTTTCCGCCGTTTTTACAGGTCGGGCATATTCTCGATGGCTTGACCATCAAAAAAATTCTCCATGAATCTGAGCGCAGCCAGGTGTATTTGGTACACACTCAGGATGGCACACCGCTGGTCATGAAAACCCCCTCGGTCAATTACGAGGATGATCCGGTCTATATTGAGCGTTTTGTGCTGGAAAGCTGGATCGGCGCGCGCATTCACAACGCCCATGTGGTGCGAGTGGTAGAGCCGCCCCAGCCGCGCTCCTGCCTTTATTACCTCACTGAGTACATCCAGGGCCCGTCACTGACACAACTCATAAAAGAACGGGCGCCGTTTGCAATTCCCGACGCGATAGAGCTAGTGGATCAACTCATCAAAGGCCTGCGAGCCTTCCATCGCAAAGACACCCTGCACCAGGATTTAAAGCCGGACAATGTGATTATCGGCAAACGCGGGGCGGTGATTGTTGATTTCGGCTCCTGCTGGGTGGCCGGCATTCAGGAGGCTGGGGCCACTTTTGAGCGCGATACCATTTTAGGCACCCTGGATTACTCCGCGCCTGAATACCGGTTGGGCAGCCACGCCGGTGAGCGCTCGGATCTATTTTCCCTCGGGGTACTGCTGTACGAAATGCTCACCCAAAAACTGCCCTACGGCAGCGCTTACAGCAGTGCTATGGATCTTAAATCTCTGCACAAACTCAGCTACATCTCCGCCTGTGCCATCAACCCTCTGGTGCCTTTTTGGCTGGACAAAACCCTAGAAAAAGCCCTCCATATCAATCCAGAGCGGCGCTATGAAAGCCTGAGCGAATGGCTGCAAGATCTCAAACGCCCCAACCCACACCTGCTCACCCAGCGAGAACGCCCGCTACTGGAGAAAGACCCGTTGAGTTTTTGGAAACTCACCACAGCCCTCGGCTGGCTGGCTTTCTTCGCCACACTCCTATGGCACCTCAACAAGACCTGAGCCATCTCAACCAAACCTCAGCCAGACTGACCATCAAACCCAAACCCAGCAACGCGCCTCGGCCTGAGTTCTTGCTTCTATATATAGGTCCCAATTATTCACAGCGCAGCCTTTAGAACATAAGCCCTCAGGGCGAAAATTTTCGTCTAGGCTGACAAGAATGAACCTAAGTTGCAGAAATGGGCTGGCCCTCAGGGAAGAACTAATCCTTGACCTTATGCAAC
>JAXMGD010000012.1:0-14976 GCA_046347475.1 Marinagarivorans sp.
CCCTGCCGCAGTTATTAACCCGGCACTAAATGTCGCCGGGTTAATAAGCGCAATAATCGCTATCTATTAACCCTGCGACATTTAGTGCCGGGTTAATAAGTGCATTGATTTTGCCCATGCTGAATAGCAGCCAATCGAGCCAATAATTACTGGGATGTAACGTTGTCAGATGCACCGGCCAAATAATCGGTTAAAAAACCATTTTCCTGTTTGTTATCTGGATACCACTGGGCGAGGGATTGCACACTTAATTGTTGTAACCAATCTTTAGGTAGAGCCTTATCCAAACTGCTGGTGCGCAGTTGATCCAGCTGTTCCAGCCATTGTCCAAGCAGCTGCAAGCGCGATTGCTGTGGATTTTTTACTTCGCTGGCACCTGCTTGTGGCCCGCCATAGGTGGTCGCCACGCGGCGAATATCCACTTGTGTCAGGCTTAATGAAAAGGCACTAATTTGTTGGTTGTCAAAGCCTATGGTCTGAGCGTAATTAACGGCTTGCGATAAATCGCCTTGATAAAACTCATCGGCTAGGCCATCCAGTTGATGGATAAAATCACTGATGGCACCGAGTTCTTGATCATTTAAATCACCCTTAATTGACAGCGTCCACTGGCTGGACGTTTGTGCGCGTGCGTGCAGTTCGGTATCCGAATTAGCAGCGGCCGTGGCCGAGGTGTTGTGGGCAATTAATTCAATAACATCGCCCTCGGCGGTGGTGAGTTGTAAATTTAAACTGCGGCTCTGCCCGAGCGCACTCTGGCCTGGTAGGTTCGTGGCGAGGGCGGCAAGGTTATCGGTGCGCGTGGAATCCACCAGATGATCAAGCTCCGCTTGCAACTGGGCGCGGCTGTCCTTGGCTGGGGTTTTATCGGCGGCGGCTTGGGGGGCTTCTATACCAAAATCCTCAGCTAATTGACGTACCGCATCGCTGACTTGTTGTTTGGTTTGCGCCAGCGCCGTATTCACCTCGTCGGGCAGAGCACTTGCGCCACCGAGCATCCCATAAGCATCCTCATACCCTTTTAAAAAACCGCTAAACCCTGCGGCCAGGCGTTGGCTGAGCGCTTCTTTACTTGCGCCATCGGCCTGATCTTTTTGCAATTGCAGTTGAATAAAATTAACGATGGTGTCGGCATAAGGGTTCATAGCTGGGCGCGCATCCAGCGCTTGGGCGCGCTCCACACCTTGCGAGCTGATATTCACCGTATCGGCACTCTCCTTAGGTTGCTGTAAGGATTGTGTATTGACCTGGCTGGCCGCTGGAGTAGGGGCGGGTGTTTTTAGCCAGGCGCGATGGTGTTCTACGGCGTTCGAATGAAACGTCAGCATAAAAAATCCCCCAGAAAAGAGCCCAGTTGCCCTGTGCGGATTGCGGTGTTAATCCGAGGTTATCGACTGCAGATGATTTTTATTGAGCCGCTTATAAGAACTTTTTGCAGTGGTAACACCCGCTACAAGAACAAAAATGAATGGCATCTATTAATAGGGCGACCCAATCGATCACCCTCATCTATTTTGTCAGCGGATTAATAGAGACGGCGGGAATTGGGACTACACTTAAAGCGGGCATTTAAATGCGGCGGCCTGGGCCGCGCGCTGATAAAACGCCCATTGCCATAGGTAAACGGCATCTGCATATTCATCCGCCTGCGACAACACAGAATGCAGCGGTTTTTACCCTTTTTAAGGTGAGCGTGGTGTGGAGTGATGGAGCGAGTACTAATCATCGACGACGACCGATTTACGCAAAATGTGTTGCAAAAATCGCTGTATAAATATTATGAAACGCGCACCGCCGACAATGGTGCGGTAGGTTTGAGTTTGGCGCAAAGCTGGCACCCGGACGCCATTTTATTGGATGTGGAAATGCCGGGCCAAAATGGTTTTGAAGTCTGTGATGTGCTCAAGCGCGATAAGGCCACACAAGAAATTCCGGTGATTTTTTTGTCTGGCCGCTCTAGTGTGCGCGAACGTATTTTAGGCTTTGAAGTGGGGGCGGATGATTATTTAACTAAACCCTGCAGTCAGGAAATGCTCACCGCTAAGTTGCAAAAAATTATCTCGCTGTACCACCAGCGCAATGAGCTGCGCGATACCATTAAAAATGCCGAGCAAACGGCCCTGGAGGCTATGGCCACCAGTTTTGAGTTGGGTAAAGCGGTGCGTTTTGTTGAAAAATCCTATAACTACGGCACTGTTGAGCGCTTGGGGGCCGCGCTGATTGAGGTAATGGAAAGCCTAGAGCTGAATGCCTGTGTGCGCTTAAATAGCCGTTATAACACGCTTACACTGGCTACCGGTGGCGATAGCGTTAAACCGCTGGAACAGGATTTAATGGCCATGTTGCATACGGAGCAGCGTTTTGTGGATTTTGGTTGCCGGTCGCAAATTAATTATCCTGGCGTTGCGCTGTTGGTAAAAAATATGCCGCTGGATAATCGCGCCCGTTATGGACGTTTAAAAGATACCTTGCCATTTGTGTTAGGCGCTTGTGATGCCAAGTTGCGTATGCTGGATGCCGAACACGCATTGATGCTGCAAAATCGCGATTTATCCAATTCCGTGCTGAGCGTGCAACGCACACTTTCTGATGTTTCGCAGCTTTTGGTCAAAAATCAACGGGCTATTGGTGCGGTGATGAGTGAGCTGACCACTGAATTGAGCATTCATATGACCAAGTTGGGGTTGGAGGGGGATCAGGAAGAGTTTATTCACCAAAAGGTGGATCTGGCGTCCAACAAACTCTTCAGCTGTATGCGTGAGGGAAATGTAGTGGAAAATATTCTCAGCGGTATTGTCGATTTATTGCGGCAGATGAGCACCGAGCAAGCGCGTATTATTTCCGAAACCCTCTCCACACAAATGGCCAGCCACGAAGAGCCAATTACCACCGATGTGGAATTGTTTTAACTCGAATGTAGCCTTTTATTATTGCCAGGTTTTGCCTTTGTTCAAAATCCCCGCGGGCACTTAAGCCTGCGCGAGAGCTACTCGGGCGCTTTTGAACCCAGGCCAAACCTGCAATTAACCCGAGCATCCTAAATAAAGGAGGGGCTGGCAAGAATTGGGTTGAGTTATCGATAAGCCAAAAAAAAGCCTGCATAAGCAGGCTTTTTTAATGCCCCGGTGGGGCCTATATGGCGCACTCGAGAGGATTCGAACCTCTGACCGCTCGGTTCGTAGCCGAGTACTCTATCCAGCTGAGCTACGAGTGCGTTATTCAGTGTTGATCAGTGTCAGCAGCTGAGGGCGCGCATATTATGGCTTTGCCCTGGTGCCGTCAACAGTTTTTTCATTAAATTTAATCACTTGGCTCTAACCGCGGATGTGCCCTCGGTGCCAGCCGGTGGCAAGCCCTATTGGCTGAGCGCAGCCAGCGCCGGCTACCGCTGTAGCCGCGAGTAATTAGGCCCTAGGTGTTTTACAGGGCCCTGGGCCAGTTCATCTATTGAGGCGCGCGCTGGGCGGCGAGCCATAGCAGCAGATCATCCAAGGGCATGGGTTTGGCAAAATAATAACCCTGCACCTGATCGCAGCCCAAATCCTCCAGCGCCTGCACCTGTTCCTGTGTCTCAGCACCCTCGGCTACTACGTGCAGTTTCAAGGCGCGGGCTAATTGCAGCACCATATGCACAATATTAGCGCCCGCGCACTCCGTCACCACTTGAATAAAACTTCTGTCAATTTTTAAACAATCAATGGGCATTTGTTGCAGATAGCTGAGGGATGAAAAGCCGGTGCCAAAATCATCAATCGCGAGGCTAAAACCTAAATCTTTAATGCTTTGCAATTGTTGAATATGGTTTTGAATATTTCCCATATCCACCGATTCCGTTACCTCCAGTTCAATTGCGCCCGCTTCAATAGAGGTCTCACCAATGACCCGTTGCAACATATGCAAAAATTCTGGGTGGTGTAATTGCACTACGGACACATTCACCGCCATGCTCAGGCCGTAAAAGCCCTGTGCGCGCAAGTGCGCAAGGCTGCGCATGGCCTGGCTTAACACCCATTCACCCAGGCGCACAATTAAACCACTTTGCTCGGCCAGCGGAATAAAATCCAGTGGCGAGACATACTGGCCGCGGCTGTTACGCCAGCGAATTAAGGCTTCAAATCCCACTACCTCGCGGCTATGCAAGGCAATTTTGGGTTGAAAGGCTAAAAATAATTCATCCCGGTCAAAGGCGTGGCGTAATTCTTTTAATAGATGCAGGCGCTTTTTCGCCTCATCCATCATAGTGGGATTAAAGTACGCGACCTTTTCCTGCGTCGGTTTTTGTTTAAGGTCTTTAAGTACAATATTGGCGTATTTAAGCAGCTCGCGGGCGGAGGAGGTGTCCGGTGAGACGGGGGCTATGCCGCAGCTGACGCCAATTAATTGTAATTCACCGGCGATTTCAAACGGGTTGCTAAACGGCGCTAATAGACGCGCTTCATTCACGTGGGATGCGGGGCCAAAAATAGCGAAAATATCCGCGCCTATTCGCGCTACTTGGCTAATGGGTTTAAAGCGATTTTTTAACCGCTCGGCTATGGCAATTAACAGTCTATCACCATGCTCTTGGCCCAGCACTGCGTTAAGGTCAGCAAAATGATTGATATCAATTAATGCCAGCGCATAGTGTGTATCCAGCTCCTGGGTTAATTTGGCATCGATGATCTGCTCAAGTGCTAAGCGGTTGGGCAGATTTACCAAAGTGTCGTGGTAGGCGTAATTTTTCAGCTGCTCTAAAAAAGTAATATTGTCGGCACAGATGGAGATGTTGGCGCAGAATACTTGTAAAAGGCTTTGCTCCATTTCGGCAATGGCGTGATTGTTGGCAATAAAACAGCTCATATCACCCTGGGCGTTGCACCCTAAATACAGCGCCATGCCTGCCGCTTCAAAAATATTACAGCGGTTATCAATACTTTGATTGAGCAGTGTGTAAATGGTGGTTTGATTTTCATCGCACAACTGCCTATCTAGCAGTGGGCAATAATCTCCGGCAGCGGCAATTATGTGTAACTCATGGGTGGGCCGGCTATCTCGGCGGCGCACGCAAATAATACCCTCGGGCTCCACATTGAGCAGCGCTGCAATATGGATAATAACCCCCTGGGCAAATGCGCGCAGTCCCTCTTGAGTGAGCAATTCAGAGCTGGAGCGCAATATTAAATCCAAACCTTTTTTACTGGCTTCGATGGTGCAGATTTGTCGGTAGTTGCGTATGGCTGAGGTGAGTGAGGTATACAGTCTTTTTTGGTTTAATTCTGATTTTAATTTGTAATCATTGATGTCGTAGTCGCGAATGATCTGTATTTCAGGCGCCTGGTTGGGCTCGCCCGTGCGCAAAATAATACGGGTTTGCGTATTGGCCAGTGGGCCGCGAATCGTTTTAATGAGGTCTAAACCGGCGTTAGGTGTTTCCATCACGACGTCGAGTAAAATCACGGCAATATCCGTATGTTCACGCAATAGCGCCTCGGCTTGTTTGGCCGAGTAGGCATGAATGTACTCTAAAGGGCGGTTGAGTATCAGGGTGCCCCGCAGGGTAAATTCTGTCGCATCGTGCACCTCTTTATCGTCATCGACAATCAGTATTTTCCAGCGATTATTGTGCTCGAGCGAAGGCGCTAAGGGCTCATTATGTTCATCTTCCTCGGCAAAAATAAATAGTTCATCATCAGGGGGCAGTTGGGTCATACATCAACCTGTGGGTAATTACTCTGCGTGTGTGGCGGGGGCGGTTTGGGGTAATAAAACGGTAAAACAGCAGCCTGCACCCAAGGAGGATTGCACGCTAATTGAACCGCCTAATAAACCCGAGACAATGTTGTGGACTATATGCATGCCCAAACCATTGCCGCCTTTGCCGAGTTTGGTGGTAAAAAACGGGTCAAAAATTTTGCCCAGGTGTTCAGGCGCTATACCCTTACCGTTATCACTGACGCGAATACATATCTGAGCGTCACTCATGCTTGCTTGGATACTTACCAGGCCAGTTTCGTGGGCGTCAAAGGCGTGAATAAGCGTGTTATTTAATAGATTGGTAATGACCTGGCCCAAGGGGCCGGGATAAGAATTTAATTCTATATCCGCAGGGCATTCGATACTGACCTTAATGGCCGTGCGTCTAAACGTAGGGGTAAGCGTAAGATAGGTATCGTTTAAAAAATCCAACAATTTAAAACTGCGTTTTTGCTCGCTGGTTCTATCCATAGCGACTTGTTTAAATCCGCTGACCAGTTCAGATGCTTTATTAAGATTGCGGCTGATAATTTCGTTGCCTTCGGCCACATCGGCCACAAATGTCTGTAAGGCGGATTTTGTCATGCCTTTTTGCAGGCTTTCGGTAAAATTTTGGCAGCTATGGGTAAGGGCACTTGCCACGGATAAACCATTGCCGATGGGGGTATTTAATTCATGGGCTACCCCTGCGACTAACGCACCCAAGGCTGCGAGTTTTTCTGATTGAATAAGATGGCCTTGAGTCAGTTTTAATTGTTCCAGAGTGGTTGAGAGTTGTTGGTTGGATTGGCTTAACTCCAACGTGCGCGCATTGACATGATGCTCTAGGTTTTGGATGTTTGACTCTAGGCTTTGGCGCATTTTTTCTAAATCAATGGCTAAGTCACCCAGCTCATCTTTTTTAAGGCTGGGCACTTCAGAGCGCAAGTTGCCCTGGGCAATTCCGTTAGCAAACCTGCGCAATAGGCTTAAAGGGTGAATAATCCGCCGATGTAAAAAGCCAATTAATACCGTGAGGCTAATAATCAGTTGCATACTAATAATGCTGATAAGCTGCTTTGTTTCCTGGCTGGCTTTTTGTCGCGCGGGCTCAAGGCTATAAATTAAATCCAAGGTGCCTAAATTTTGTTGGTTGTACACAATCGGGCGCACAATATGAATTAAATCCTCGCTGGAGGTAAGGCCTATGGTGCCTGCATCGTAGGTAATAAAAAGGTCTTGATCGTTAGTTTTGACTTGAATTTTGCTAACCGCTGTATCTATTTTGACGCTATCGATAATGGGCTGGCCAAGATTGGGCGCCACATTCCACAGGGGTAGAGCGAGCCCACTTTGCATTAAATCCGCGTAGCGATCAGCCGCCTGGTGAGATTTGGCCAGTATGTTGGCGTCGCGGTTCTCCAATACCACCATCGCCGCCATCAGCGCTCCTGGCAAGACCACAGCAAGGCTCACCCAAATAATTAATTCCCGCTGCAAATGGTTTTCACTCATCAGGCGCTGAAAAAAATTCTTGTGGCGCAGCGGCAAGGCATTGAGCCGTGCCTTGTGTGTTTTAAATAGACTTAAGGCGGGCATAGATTAAAAGACCGCTTATGCGCGTACCTGTTGGCATGCTGACTGCCATTGCATGGCCGTCTCCCCGTGTAATTCCAGTGCCTCATTCCAGCTCCCAGTTCAGGAAATGTGTGTTAGCTACTCTTGAAATTCAATACAGTTTTCGTGCGTGGCTTTTATTCAGGACAACTCCTGAAAAAATAGTGCGTTCATTTTGGTATCGCTAAATTAGTCTTGGGCCCACCCAAATCCTGTTTGTTTTCGCTATGAAAGCGCGGCAGTTTGAGGTCGAAATTTTTGGCCTGACACAAAAAGCCACCGGTTGATAATTGCGAAAAGCTATAAAATAGCCTGCAGCGTTTACCAGGTTTAACTATAGATGCAAATCTTAAGATTGCTATTGTCGGATTTATTTTGCGCGCGTATGGGCACCTTAGTGCCGCCGCCTGAGCTAACTCGGCCGCAACGTGCACGCCTGCTACAACGCCGCAGTTGGCAAGTGCAAAAGCAGAAATGGTGGTGAATAGCATTGATATGCTTAACGAGTGTTGTTGATGTGTGGGTCGCCGAGGAGCGCAGGTATATATATCCAAACCGAATGGCTAATTGTGTGTTTGCTATTAAAGTATTCATGCTAACTATAAATATGTATAACTTGGTTGGATGGTGTGATAGGCATTTTTTTGTCACACCCGGCCCTGGTGTGCGCCTGCATTGGCTATAGTCTTTAAGAGAAATTAGCTGACCTGTACCGCTATGCCAATAAAATGCCTTATTCAAGTCATGTTTCTATTTGCGCTTTTGTTCGCCAATTGTTTGGCGCGCAGTGCGGAGGAGGTCATGCATGTCCGGCATTATGATCAGGGTTATACGCCGAGCATTAAAGCGTATCAAAAAGATTTGTTGCAGTTGATGTTGCAAAACACCGTGCCGGAGTTTGGTGCCTACAGTTTGGAATTGTTTTCGGTGCCCCTGAGCACCAATCGCTCCAAACTCACGCTGCAGCAAGGTGATAAGGTGAATGTATTGTTTGCCTCTGAGTGGCAGGGCTTGGGTGTGAGCGATGAACAGGTGTTGTCGTTGGAGCTGCCTATTTATTATGGCTTACACGGCTTGCGCCAATTGATTGTGCGCTCAGCGGATCAAGCACTATTTGCCAAAATCAATTCGGTAAGCCAGTTTAAAACCCTCATCTGTGGGCAAGGCACTCGCTGGTTGGATGTCAACATTTACCGCTCGAATGATATTGTGGTGAATGAAGGGCAAAGCTTCGTTAATTTGATGCCGATGTTGCAAAAAAAGCGCTTTGATTATTTGCCTTTGAGTGTGTTGGAAACCGACCGCGTATTTGCTGAGCGCGCACCTGAGTTGCAAGATTTGACCGTGCTGGATGATTTAATGATTTTTTATCCCTTGCCGTCCTATTTGTTTTTCCCGGCATCAGAGGAGCATCTGCTTGAGCGCTTGCGGGCGGGGTTTAATCAGTTGGAGCAAAAGGGCGATTTATTGCCTCTGTTCGAGCGTCATTTTAGCTCGGTGCCGCGTATTTTGGCGGGGTCACGTAAGCGCCTTATCGTGTTGGATAATCCAGGCCTTACAGCAGAAAAAAATCAACAAATGAAGGAGCGTTTTTTACAAAATTTCGGTAGTCATTTTGATATTTTAAGGTGAGGGCATTTCGCGTGAATGCCTGAAACCTGTAAGCGGTGACGCGCAGGTAAGGCGAGTTGGGCAAAAGAGCCGGAGTTTACGCGCAGTAAATGAAGATCTTTGACCAACTCTAAGGCCGTTAAAAATGGCAAGGGAGTATTTCAACAAGTGGCTAAGGCGCCGCGAGCCCCACTAAAACAAGCCGATCCAGGTATCTGCGCCGGTTTTAGCGGGGCGAAGACACAATAGATCAGGACAATCTGTTGTGTCGCCGGGTTAATAGTTGGACGGCCATCATCTTTTCGATGATTGGCTACATGAGCGGAGTATGTGAGGAGCCTGTATGCGGCTATCGACCAAAAATGGCTTTTTAGCCGGTATATTGTTGTGTGTCATGTTATTAATGGCCGCCACGGGTTATTTCAGCGGGAGCCGGTTAAGTGGTATTTTGGCTTATATCACCGGCCCGGCTTGGGATACCGCCGACGGGGCAATGGAAACAACCATCGGTATTCAAGCTGAAATGGGTTGGATGCAGAGCCGTTTATTGGGTATGCCGGTAACCGATAGCCAATTAGCCAAGGCTACCGAAATGACCGATACAGCCTTTGCCCGTTTATTGGCGGCCAAAATAATGGATAAAAATACCAGTGATAAGGTGGCCATTGAATTAAAAATATATCGCGCTGCATTTGCACAGTTGCGGGCGAATTACGATGCGATGCAGGCCTTGCAGCGCCAGTTACACGCCAATATAGAACCTATGATGCGCTTGGGCAGTGCCATGGAGGAGCTGGGCGATGAACAATTTGAAGCGCTGGATGCGGAACAAACTATTAGTGTGAGTAGTTTTAAAAAGCGGTGGAGTGCGGCTGATGGCGGCATGGAAAGCCTAATTGGTTTTTACACCCAGCTCTATGATTTAGAGCAATTAATACATACGGCTGATTACGCTGCTTTACCCGATAAAATCAACCAAGCCTTGGAATTTCAAGAGCACGCGGTGCAGGCCATGGTGGACAGTGGCGTGTTTAATCAGCCTATTGCAGGAATTATTTCTGAGTCTGCTGCTGCCCGCTACGCCGATTATTTTGCCCAGCACAAAACCCTAATGAGCCAAACCATTGCTAGTGCACTGGCATTTAGGCAGCAATTTAAACAGTGCGATCAAGCTTCAAGTGTGCTGCTGGCATCGTTAGATGAATTTGAAGAAATGGGTGATAGTGCGGTGGAAGGGCAGGCTTCGCAAGTGGCGGATATTATCCGGCTTGCCCAGTATTCCACGATATTTATGCTGCTGCTGGTATCGCTGACGGTGGCGGGCAATTATTTTATGCTGAAATTATGGGTGTTGGTGCCACTTAATAAGTTGCACAGCCGTATTCATGATCTGGTGCGCGGTGAGGGGGATTTAACGGCGCGCATTGAACATTTACATCAGGATGAGTTGGGTGATTTAGGCCGTAGTATTAATCAGCTGATGGTGCTTTTACATTCCTTGGTGGTGAAAATCAATGACAAGGGCCAAGCCATTGTTGAGAAAATTGCTTTTAATAAATCCGTCGCTGTCTCGACCTTTAATCACACCAAAAATGTGGCTGAAAACGCCCAAAATCTAGCCGCGGCCAGCGGCCAGGTTTTTGTGGCGGCCGGTGCTATTGCCAGCGCCTGCGCGAGTGCTTCTACTTCGGTAAGCCACGCCCGCGCCAATACCTATACCAGCCGGGATACCACGGCCGATACGGCCAAGGGTATGGATAAGGTGTGCCGGTTGGTGAATGAATTGAGCCAGCGAATTACTCAGTTGCGCGACAGTGCTGAGACCATCGGGGAGATAGTCTCAGTCATTGGCGGTATTTCCGAACAAACTAATTTGTTGGCGCTTAATGCCGCCATTGAGGCGGCCCGTGCGGGTGAGCAGGGGCGCGGGTTTGCGGTGGTGGCCGATGAAGTGCGCACCTTAGCCTCGCGCACGTCCCAGTCTACGGTGCAGATTACCGAGGTGATCCGCGCTATCCAGGGTATGTCACAGAGTGCATTTGAGCTGATTAATACCTGCACCCAAGAGGTCAACAGCAAGGCGCAGGATTCACAAAGTGTATGCACCTGCTTAGAAGACTTGGCCCATGTGGTGGACGATTTATCCGGCTTGATTGAGCAGGCGGCCAGCGCCGCCGAGGAACAGGCTGCGGTGACTAAGGATATGTCCCAGCGGGTACAGGTGATCGCCAATGATGCCGAGGGGGTAGATTCTGAGGCGCGCGCCAGTATGAGCTGCGCGGATGAGCTAAACCATTTGGCGCGTCAGTTAAATCAGGAGCTGGCGCGCTTTCGGGTTTGAGGCTTAGTGTCTTAGTGTTGGATGCTCAGCTGTTGACCGTGTAGGGCGCAGGCGTCGCTCAGTAAGTAACTATAGATAGGCGCGATGGACTCGGCGCTTTTGACGGTGGCGGGGTCTTCGGCTGGGTAGGCGGCAGCGCGCATGGCGGTACGGGTGGCACCAGGGTTGAGGCTGTTGACCCTGATTGGGGTTGTTTCCAACTCGTCGGCGAGAGTTTGGGTGAGATTTTCAATGCCCGCTTTGCTCACCGCGTATGCTCCCCAAAAAGCGCGGCCTTTGCGGCCCACACTTGAGCTGGTGAACAGAATGCGGCCTGCGGTGGATTTGCGCAGCAAAGGCAGCAGGGCGCGGGTTAATAAAAAGGGCCCGCTGAGGTTCACCTGTACTACTTCTTGCCAAACGGCGGGGCTTATTTGCTCCACGGGGCATAGCTGGCCCAGTTCGGAGGCGTTATGCAGCAGGCCGTCCAGCGTGCCAAACTCCGCCTCAATCACCTTGGCCAAAGCGCTGTAGTGTTGCTCGTTGGCGGTTTTTAAATTCAGTTCAAATATTGCCGGTTGCGGCAGTTGGGCTGCTTCGATTGCATCGTATACAGCCTCCAGTTTTTTAACGTCCCGCCCCACCAAAATCACCGTCGCGCCCTGCTCGGCGCAGTGCAGGGCTGCAGCGCGGCCTATGCCACCGCTGGCGCCAGTGATGAGTACCACACGCCCTTGTAGGGCTTGGGTTTGAGGGGGGAGATCGGCAAGGCGTAAGTCAGTCATGGTGTGGGCTAATTAGTGAGGTAGTTAAGGGGTTATAGGTAGTGCTGTTGTACCAAAGGCCAAATCTCCTGGGCCTCTTGTACGGCGAAGGTTGCGCTCCAGTGGGTATGCTCGTCGGGGCTTTGGGTAAATCCATAGCCCACGGCAATAGTGGTCATGCCCGCCCGCTGGCCGCATTCAATATCGCGCTGATGATCGCCTATATAAATCACCTCCGCAGGGGCGCAGCCGATTTGCTGGCAGGCCAGCAGCAACATGGCGGGGTCCGGCTTGGGTTTGGCGTGCTCGGGGCAGAGGGTAACCGCTGCACTGCGGGCAAAATTGAAGTGGCCCATCAAAGGCTCGGTGTACCGCCAGGGCTTATTGGTGGCCACCCCCCAGGCAATGCCCTGCTGTACACAGCGGTTGAGCAAGTCTTCGATGCCCGGAAAGGGCTGGGTGTGGCGGGCGATGTCTGCCAGGTATAGGTCTAAAAACCGTGCGCGCAGATGTTCATGGGCCTCGGTTGGCAACTCGCCAAAACCGAGTTTGACCAGCGCGTTGGCGCCGTTGGACACCTGGGGGCGAATGGCGTGAGCGGGCAAGCCGGGCAAGCCCTCCTCGTGCAACAAGCGGTTTAAGGCTTGGCCCATATCGCCGCTGGTATCCAACAGGGTGCCGTCTAAATCAAACAACAATGCGCGCAGGGGCATGCAGGCCTCACAGGGGTTTCTGGCAATACACCAGGTAATTGACGTCCACGTCTCGGCCGGACAGACGAAACGATTGGCTAAGCGGGTTATAACTGATACCGGTGATGTCCCGCACAATCAGCCCCGCTTGCCGACACATAGCGGCCAGCTCGCTGGGGCGGATAAAGCGCTGGTAATCGTGGGTGCCCTTGGGCAGCAATTTAAGTAGGTATTCCGCCCCCACTACCGCCAGGCCATAGGCCTGGGCGGTGCGGTTGAGGGTGGAGAAATACACGCCGCCGCCTGGAGCACACAGGGTAGCTGCCGCTTGCACGACGCTTGCCGGTTCGGGTACGTGTTCGAGCATTTCAAGGCAGGTGACCAGGTCAAATTGTCCGCAGTGTGCTTCGGCAAAGGCCTCGGCGCTGGTGAGCTGATAGTCAATGCTCAGTTGGGATTCCAGGGCGTGCAGCCGGGCCACTTGCAAGGCCTCTTCACTCAGGTCTATGGCGGTTACCTGGGCGCCGCGCTGGGCCATGGCTTCGGCCAGCAGGCCGCCGCCGCAGCCTATGTCCAGCAGTTTTTTCTCCGCCACTGCGCTTTGACCGTCGATGTAATTGGCCCGCACCGGGTTCATCTGGTGCAGTGGTTTGCATTCCCCAGCTGGGTCCCACCAGCGGCTGGCGAGGCGGCTAAATTTGGCGATTTCCTGGGGGTCCATATTGGGTGTGGCCATAGCGAATCCTCGTTAGGGATGGACAGGACGAAAAGAGATACCACTAATAGTCTGTTGCCAGCGTGCGGTGGTGCGGCTGATCTCGGTGGCGTCTAAGGTCTGCAGGGTGCCTTCCGTTACCAGGGCTTTACCGCTTACCCACAGGTGATGCACCTTATGACCGTTGGGGCGGTACACCAGGTTGGAGGCGATTTGGTAGCTGGGTGTGGCGAGTAGGGGGTCAAGGCGCAGGGCGATCATATCCGCCTGTTTGCCCACTTCAATGCTGCCAATTTGGCTATCCAACCCAAGGGTTTTCGCCCCACCGAGGGTTGCCATATATAAAGCAGCTTCTGCTTTAAGCGCAGCGGCATCACCTGCCACTGCCTTGGCTAATAAAGCCGCTGTGTGCAGCTCGCCAAACATATCCACATCGTTATTGCTGGCGGCCCCATCGGTGCCCAGGCCCACTTCTATGCCCGCCTGTAAAAGCCTGTCCACCGGGCAGAAGCCGCTGGCCAGTTTTAAGTTGGACTCCGGGCAGTGGATCACCTTGACGCCGGTTTCCTGCAGAAGGCGCAGGTCGTCATCGTTAATCTGCGTCATGTGAACGCACTGGGTTTGCGGGCTTAACAGGCCCAGCTCATAAAGCCGCGCCAAGGGCCGCTGTCCATACTGCGCCAGGGAATCGGCCACTTCTTGGGCGGTTTCGTGTACATGAATATGCACGGGCGCCTGCAGCTCATTAGCGAGTATGGCAATGCGTGCAAGGCTTTGATCGCCCAGGGTATAGGGTGCGTGGGGGCCAAAGCCGATGCTGATGCGCGGGTGATCTTTGTAGTCGTCGAACAGGCTCAAACCCTTGCGCAGGCCTTCATCTATATCCGCCGCCCAGCGGGTGGGGAAGTCCAGCAGCGGGAAGGTAATCTGCGCTCTGATGCCGCTCTCATTCACCACCCGGGCAGCGGCTTCGGGGAAAAAATACATATCGCTAAAACAAGTGGTGCCGCTCAGCAACATCTCAGCGATTGAGCGGGTGGTGCCATCGGTGACGAAGTCTGCATCCACCCATTGCCCTTCAGCGGGCCAGATGTGTTCGTTAAGCCAAGTCATAAGCGGCAGGTCATCGGCAAAACCGGACAGCAAACTCATGGCCGCGTGGTTGTGGCAATTCACCAACCCCGGCATCAACACCTGGCCTGGCAATTCCACCACCTGGTTAACCTGCCACTGGGACTCAATCTGCGCCCGCGGTGCCAAGGCACAAATGACCCCGTCTTTAACGACCACCGAGCAGCGCTCCAGCAAGCGATTGTGCGGCGCAATGGGCAGCAGCCATTGTGGATGGAGCATTAAATCGGCGCTGAGCAAAGAGGCGGCAGGCATAGGTGAACCCGTTGTGTAAGGGGAGGGCAGTATAACCTCTGCATTGCCCGTTGTGCGGCCTAGGAAGGTTCTTAATCGCGCCGAGCTGTGCTAGTATCCGCGCCCTTGTCTTAAGGCTCTAGCGCTTAATTTTGCGGCGTTTTAGGGCCTTGTCCCAGC
>JAXMGD010000002.1:0-738120 GCA_046347475.1 Marinagarivorans sp.
GCTGGATTAATGGGGAATGTATTTATTGCAGCCTAGCACAGGCCAAACGCACTTTAAAACTACCGAAATTTTGTTAAAAACGTTGTACCGAAAAACCCAAACCGAGCAGAACCTAACGCCCGTGTATGCCGAGCCAAACCGGAGCGCAGTGAAGCGCATAAAATGGCCGAAGGCCATGCGCGAAACGAAGTGGAGGTTTGGCTTCAGCATGACACGATTGTTATACGCTCCTCTCTCGCAGTTGATCAATGTCGAAATACACAACATTGACATTAATTAACTCGCATTTAAGTTCTTTTGCTAACTCGTAGCCTTTTACTACGAAAGCAATTTCCTTTTCCTTGGAGGGAAAGCCAGAGTTTTCGCCATTTAGTCTATCCAAAGTAGCATCATAGTCGCTCTGCCAATCAGATAGTTTTCGAACCAACTCTTGCGATATTCCGATAGACGCTGGGTCAATATCGCCCACCTTCTCTTCGTCGCAATGCCATAACGGAAAGCATTCATAGTCAGGCATTAACTTGATAGTTTTCATATGCATTTATGTATAACAGCCTTAATATACGGCACTCGCCGTCTATCACAGATTTCCTCGCCGTCTATCACACCCCTCTGAAGCGGCCTTTTTGGCCAAAATTCTTTTTACTTCAGCAGTTTGCGGTAAACCGACGCCCTACTCTCTGTGTACCTGATTTTAGATAACACGGCGTATCGCCGTGTTATCAATGATAAGACCGCGCCGTCTATCACATTCGCAGCTAGCCCTTACCAACCTCGCATCGCCCAACCGGCCTATCTCTAAACAAAGCAAAGCCTGTGATAACGCGGTACTATGCGCCCTTATACTTGAAATAGATGGACGGAACAAGTACTGTATGCATAAACAGATACCACCCAAGACACGGAGCCGTTATGAGCAAGTCACCCTTCCTAACTGAAGTACGCCAACGCATGTATACCCTGCGCTATGCAAAGCGCACGGTGGATTCTTACCTCCACTGGATAAGGGCTTTTATTCTTCACAATGGTAAAAAACACCCTTCCCTAATGGGCAGCGCCGAGGTAGAGGCGTTTTTATCCCATATGACCAATGGGCGCGGTGTCAGCCAGTCCACGCAGCGCTCGGCTTTAAACGCTTTAGTTTTTCTCTATGCCAAAATATTAAATAAACCGCTGGCCATAAACCTGCAGTTTAATAAAGCCAAAGTGCCACGCAAGTTACCTAGCGTGTTAATCCCTGATGAGGTGCGAAGGCTGCTGGCGCAGGTGCCACCCCAGCACCTTTTGGCTGTGCAACTGTTATACGCCAGTGGGCTACGCTTGATGGAGTTAATAAGGCTGCGCATTCAAGATGTAGATTTTAATTACGCTAGCTTGCGCATATGGAACGGCAAAGGCGGTAAACATTGCCAATGTGACATTGCCAAGTGACATAGGCCCCCGAATTATTTGGGGGCCTAAAAGAGCAGATTGAGCGCATGCATATTTATTGGCAACAGGATTTGCTTAACCCAGTGTTTGCCGGTGTATCGCTGCCCCATGCTCTGGAGCGAAAATACCCCAAGGCACCGAAAGAGTTTGGCTGGCAATTTCTGTTCGGCGCCGCGAATTTTAGCCACGACCCAATACACGGGGTTTGGCGCAGACACCATATTGATGAGAGCTGTGTGCAAAAGGCCGTGCGGTTTGCGGCCCTAAGGTGTAGTTTTCATAAACCAGTCAGTTGCCATACGTTGCGGCATAGTTTTGCTACGCATTTGTTGGCAAGCGGTGCCGATATTCGCACGGTGCAGGAACAGCTTGGGCATAGCGATGTTGCCACTACGCAGATTTACACCCATATTTTGCGCCAAGGTGCCAGTGGGGTTAAAAGCCCGTTTTCGGTGCTGTATTAACCTGGCGACAAAATAAATCGTCCTGAGCCATTTTCTCTTCCCCTCGCTAAAACAAGCGCTCATACCTGGATCTATGTGTTGTAGCGAGGCTCGCGGTGGCAAAAACTCCCCTTGCGGTATCCATGCTGCAATTATTAACCCGGCACTAAATGTCGCCGGGTTAATAACTCTGTATTTTCCCGTGGCGCGTGGTGATGATAAAAAATGCGTGGCCGCCAGTTTTATTAAATTGACGGATTCACCTTAGCGCTTATCAGCGGTTTTTCATTTATATTTCTAATGAAAATCCCGCGAACTCAATTTAAATTGCTTCAGCCGCGCGGAGCAATCTTCAATATGCCCGGCAATAATATGGATTACCGGCACATCTACATGTTCGGTGACAATTTCCACTGAGCCTTTAATTAGCAATAATTTGCCGGTGAGTATCGCGGTGCGAAAACGCTGCTGGGTGGCTTGCCATATAACAATATTAGATGTGCCGGTTTCGTCTTCCAGCGACATAAATAAAACGCCGCTGGCGGTGCCGGGGCGTTGTTTGCCGGTGACAAGGCCCGCTATGCGCACAAAACTGCGGCTGGGTAAATTAATTAAATCCTGATGGCGAAGGCAGCGGCTAAAGGGGAATTCCTGGCGCAGCAATGCCATAGGGTGGCTGCGCAGAGTTAAGCCGGTGCTGGCGTAGTCTTCCATTATGTCGTGTTCTAGGCTTGGGCTTGCGGTTAATAATGGGTCGTTAATTAATTCACCGGGGCTTAATAATGCCGAAGCTGGCAGGGTTGCGGCAGCGTGCCAGCGCGCGCTGTAGCGGTTTCCAGCCAGGCTATGCAGGGCATCGGCGGAGGCGAGGCATTGAATATCTGCTTGGGTTAATGCTGTGCGCTGCACAACATCATCAATACTGGTAAATAATTGGCTGGCTCGGGCGGGGGCTATAGTGCGTGCTTTTTCGGTATTTAATGAGGCTACCGCGCTAAAACCTAAGCGTATGGCACGCCGCCCTTGTGCATCCAACTGCAGAGCATGTTCATATTCGCTGTAATTAATATCCACCGGCAATACACTCACCTGGTGGCGCGCGGCATCCTGAATTAATTGTGAGGGGCTGTAAAAACCCATGGGTTGGCTGTTGAGCAATGCACAATAAAAAGCCGCTGGGTGGTGGCATTTAATCCAGCTGGAGACATAACACAAAATAGCAAACGACGCGGAGTGGCTCTCTGGGAAGCCATAACCGCCAAAACCTTTTACCTGCTCAAATAAAGCATCGGCAAAGGCTTGGGTGTAGCCGTTATTTAAAAGGCCGCTTTTAAATTTATGCTCGAAGGTTAAGAGTTTAGAATTTTTGCCCCAGTTGGTAATAGCGCGGCGCAATTGGTCGGCCTCGCCGCCGGTAAAACCTGCCGCCACCATCGACAGGCGCATGACTTGTTCTTGAAAAATAGGTACACCTAGGGTGGGTGCCAAGACATTTTTTATGGTATCACTGGGGTAGGTAATGGGCTCAAGCCCTGTGCGGCGGCGCAAATAAGGATGCACCATATCGCCTTGAATAGGGCCTGGCCGCACTATGGCAATTTCAATCACCAGATCGTAAAAACAGCGCGGCTGCAGCCGTGGCAACATGGCCATTTGTGCGCGGGATTCAATTTGAAATACACCTACACTATCGCCTCGGCACAGCATGGCGTAGGTGGCGGGGTCTTCGCGGGGAATATCCTGCAGGGTTTTGATGCTGGGCTCATAGGTGTTAATCATATTCAGTGCGCGGCGCAGGGCTGATAACATCCCCAGTGCCAGTACATCCACTTTTAATAAACGCATGGCTTCGAGGTCTTCTTTATCCCACTGAATAATGGTGCGCTTGGGCATGCTGGCATTTTCCAGCGGCACCAGATCGCTAATTTTGGTTTCGGAAATAACAAAGCCGCCGACGTGTTGGCTTAAATGGCGCGGAAAGCCCAGTATTTGTTTTACCAGATTAAAAAAATGCGCCAATAATCCGCTATTAAGCGGCAGGCCGATTTTGGCGCTGTGTTGTTGTAAATCGCTGCTGCGCTCCCACCAGGCAATATTTTTGGCTAAATGGTCCACTAAGGATTCTTCCAGCCCCAGGGCTTTACCCACATCGCGCACGGCGCTGCGGCTGCGGTAGGTAATTACTGTGGCGGCTATGGCGGCGCGCTCGCGGCCGTATTTTTGGTAAATATATTGAATGACTTCCTCGCGCCGCTGGTGTTCAAAATCTACGTCTATATCCGGCGGTTCATCCCGCTCGCGGGAAATAAACCGTTCAAACAAAACGCTGATTTGCCCTGGTGCTATTTCCGTAATAAACAGGCAATAACACACCACACTATTGGCCGCCGAACCGCGCCCCTGACATAAAATATTCTGTGTGCGAGCGTAGCGCACAATATCGTGCACAGTTAAAAAATAATATTCGTATTCCAACTCTTCTATTAATTCTAATTCGTTCTCTAACAGCGCATTAACTTCTGCTGGCACAGCCTGTGGCCAGCGCAAGTGTTTACCCTGCTCCACTAAGGCGCGCAGGTGTTGTATGGGTGTGAGGGTTTTCGGCACTAATTCCTGCGGGTATTGGTACCTTAATTCATGCAGGGAAAACTGGCACCTATCGGCAATCACACAGGTTTGTGCAATTAAGGCTTGGGGATATAGCTGGGCAATTTTAGCGATGGGTTTTAAATAGGCTTCAGCATTGCTATTAAGCCGCGTGCCCATTAGTTGAATTGCCGTGTTATGGCGAATAGCAGTGAGCACATCCTGCAAGGGTTTTCGCTCGATGCTGTGCATAAGTGCTTCACCACAGGCCACTAATGGCACCTGCAGAGCAGCGCTTAATTGTTGCCAGCGCGCAAAATCTTTTTGCTCGCCGCCCTGTAATTGGTGGTTAATGCCGATCCATAAACGCGTTTTAAAGGCGCGGCTTAATTCCGCCGCTTGTGCTTGAGAATAAGGCGTGTGCTGCTGCGCCAACCAAATAATCAGGCACTGCTGCAGGCGAAAACGCAGATCAGCAAAATGCGCTTCATACTCGCCTTTTTCAGCCCTGCGCCGCGCTAAAGTAATAAACCCGGATAATTCCGCATAGGCCAGGCGCGAAGGCGCTAGGGCAATTAACTGCATACCGTTGGATAAATAAAAGCGGCTGCCAATAATTAATTTAATACCGAGTTCTTCTGCCGCTACAAAAGCTTTTACCACCCCAGCCAGAGAGCATTCATCAGTAATAGCGATGGCCTCATAGCCTAATTCATAGGCGCGCTGTACGTATTCTGCCGGGTGAGAGGCGCCGGTTAAAAAGGTGAAATTAGTAGTGGTGCTCAGCTGGGCGTAGCGCATTAGGAAAATACTCCATGCACAAACCAGTGTTTGCTGTGCAAATCAAAAAATATCCATACCGGCATCTGGTCTTGGCGCCGCGCTAAATAATAATCCCGCGCGATGGAGGCCTCCCACCAGGCGCTGATAATACGTTCCGGCCCGGCAAGCAGGGTTAAATAGCCCTGCCAATACAACCGCTCGCCACGCTGCATAATTTCTATTGGTTCGGGCAATAACCAGGTGGGGCGCAAACTGGTGCGGTGTGATGCGGGTAGTGTTTGTTGGCATTTTTCGTTGAGGGCAATAAATACATTGGTTAATTCCGGCACCAGGTTGTCCTGGTAATGCACTTTGCAAATGGCGCCATCGCCTAAGCGGGCTTTTAATTTTGCCAAGGTTAATTGCACATCGGCGGCTGGGTATTTAGGCTGTTTATCGGCATTAAAATTAAGCACCTGCTTAAACGGTTGCAGAGGCATAAAATGCCTGCAGATTAATTTAATCGCGTCTACCTCAAAGGGTAATTCATGAGCCTCTAATTGAATGACCGATAATTCAAATAACAGCTGCCATTGGCTTTGGGGGCCATCGCTATTAATACTCAAACGCTGGGTTCTTTTACTGATGCTAGCCAGCACCCATTCAATGTATTGGCATTGCTGCTGGCGTTTGCGCATATAGGTGCACAGCTGTACCAGGAGGGTTTCTAGGGCGGGCTTTAAATAATCCACCTGGGCAATGGGGTAATCAAATTGCAGTTCTTCTTCAAACCATTCTTTGGGTGTGTACACCTGCCGAGGTGCTTCAAATAATAAACCCTGCTTAAAATTTTGATCAGTTTGGTATAAATCGATTAATAGGCTGGCAAATTCATCACCTAGGCGCTTTCTAAATACCGCTATGGATTGCGCACTGATTTGCCGGGCAATATCACCCAAACCAACAAAGCCCATTTTGCTAAGCGCTTCTTGCGCCTTGGGGTAGTCAAATAACAGGCTAATAGGCAGGGCATTTAAGCGCTCAAGCAGGCTGCTGTAGGTTTCTTCACCCGTAATAGGGCTGGGGGCAAAACTTAACAACCAAGCGCTGCTAGCGGAATAACCCAGGCTAGCACTTAGGCTATAGGGCGTTTGCGCCATGGCCTGGCTGATGTTGCCGACTAAATTTTTGACGCCCCCAAATAGGCTTAAACAGCTGGATAACTCCAATAACAAAGCCGACTGCGCCCGCTGGCGGCTGAGGTGTTGGGTGATGTAGGGGGTAAATTCATAGAGCTTATCGGCAAGCCCATCCAACACCTGCTGCTCGTGGGCAGTGTTGCGCTCATACACCCTGCAGCTACTGAGCACCTGAGCGGTGGTCACATCCATGCCCAGCTCTACCCCCTGGGCAGAGGCAGCGGGCGTGGCGTAGACCACGCGTTTTTTCTGCACCACTATGGCTGCATCCTCAGCGCTGTGCTGCGGGTTGAGGGCGCGCAGGGGTAAATCCTGCAGGCGCAAAGCAAGCCACAGGCGCGTCATTGCTGGCCCATGGGCGGGTTAGAGTTTAGCGCCTTGCACATAAGCAGCCTCTTGTTCTTCCTGACGTGCAAACCTGCCCTGGCCAAGCTGATGGTGAGCGGGCAATGCCTGCCACTGCTCAGGCAGCGGCAGTTTAATCGGCCGCGCCTGGTGGGTTTGCAAGCGGCCTTTTTGCTTAACAATGCTTACCTCAATGCCGCCTTGTACTAGCTGGGCAAACAGGCGCAGGGCTGCCGGTGAACTCTGTTGCTGGGCTTTGGCTGCGCGGAACATAACATTCAGGCCGCGCTGGCCTTCAGATGCGGCCAACACACATTTGCGCATCTGCGTGTAACTCAGCGCCTGGTTAGGTTGCCAGGCCAGAACCGCCCCCAGATTAGCCCGCGCAAGCTCACTGAAGGTGGCTATAAACTGGTTGTTATCGCTGGGGTGAATGATGATCAAGCGCTCCAAATCCAGCCCGGCCTGAATAAACGCCTGGGCAAAAGGCGCTGCAGGCGGGTTCACCAATACCAGTAAACCCGGCATCATCAGGCACGCAGCCATAAACAACTGCCATTCCAGCTGCATTCTGTGGTGGCACACCTCGATTAAGCTGCCCAAAGGCCAGCCGCCATTCACCAGCTGTGCATCCAATAGCTCAAAGCCACTGGGCACCGCCGCCCCACGGCTGCTGGGGTTTTGCGCCAGCCCCCGCCACACATCATCGCGCTGCAATAACTGTTGCAGTGTGATAGGTGGCGGATTTAGAGGGATAGGGTTAGTCATAGGGGGCAGCAGGTACTGTATGCATACACAGTATAGTGCCTGATGACCGGGGGGCGTCAATTGATCTGGTTAGAACTTTTCATGGCCTAAGGCCAGTGCTTGGCTGCCTGTTGCTCGGTTGAGGCCGCCTCAGGAACAATCGGCAGTCATAATGTATCGCCCATCTAAGAGGGCTCTAATTTATTCAAGGTTTTACCTATTTAAAACAGGCACAGGGGTGAATCGGCGCTTGTTAAAAAACAAAACTTGGACTTAATCAGAGGCTCCATAATTTAGTATTAACCCGGCACTAAATGTCACTGGGTTAATACTACCTAGGCACCAGCCATGAATACACATCATTTCAGACACGCCGTGAATACATCCGTGTAGGCTCGTCAAAAATGTCCCTCTTTTTGACGGTCTGAAATGATGTGTATTCATAACTTCCGTACAGCTAGTAAGTGCTTCAAAATTAGGGTTGTTTCGTGGGGATAATTTTAGTAATGCCGCCATCCTTATTAAAATAGACCCTATCCATACAGGTAGCACGCCGGTAACTGCCGCCGCCGGGTAAATTGGCACTGTGGTACGCAAGATAGGTACTGCCTTTAAAATCAAACATGGCAGGATGAATAGTCGAAGTGCCAGGCAGCGGGTCCATTATAATTCCGCGATACTGCCAAGGGCCTGTGGCAGAAGTGCTGGTGGCATAGGCGATACTTTCAGGGAAACCGGCCGCGTATACCAAATAATAAAGCCCCTGGTGTTGGGATACATAAGGCGCCTCTTCGTAATTGGGTAGGCCACTCACAGTATTAATTTTTACGGCGCTTAAATCTCGGTGCTGGATTTTCCCGTCCGCATTTAGACTATAACGCTCACCTTTTAAATGAATTAGATCAGCTTCCAGCTCAACCCACCATAATTGTTTATTGCCCCAATAAAGATAAGCTCGGCCGTCGTCATCAATAAAAACCACAGGGTCTATGTTGCGCCAGCTATGGGTTTGATCGCGAGCTGTTTCTTCAAGCAAAATCATGGGCATACCGCGCGGATCTGCAAATGGTCCCTGCGGGGTATCAGCTACAGCAACACCAATAGAAAAACCGAACTGTCCATTCGTTTGCCCGCCCTCTAAGGTGGTATAAAAATAATAGCGCCATGTACCGGCATTATTTTTACGCGCCACTACATGGCCTGCATAGGCATTGCCTGTTTTGGCATCGCCACGGGCCCATTTAAAATCAGAATAACGCAGCACGCTGCCTTTATTGTCCCAGTTGATCATATTATCACTGGTCCATAAGCGGTAATCATACATACGATAATCATTGCCACCAATTACCTGTTCATCATGACCGGTATAAAGATATACGGTGTTGTTATGCACCATTACCGCAGGATCAGCCGTGTAAATAATTTCGCCCACTTTATGCGTGGGGTCTTGAGTGTCGTATTTAATAATAGGGTTGTTAAATGAGTGTGGCTGAATACTAGAAGCTTTGCCCTCCCCTATTGCCTTGGTGCATGCACCAAGAGCCAACACAGGAAACGTCATAAATATTAGTTTTAAATAGCACATCATAGAAGTTCTTGTTAAAGGATGCTGTGATTAACCCAGAACCAAATGCCGCTGGGTTAATAACACATATCAAAAACACATTGTGGGTTCAGCCAATAGTAAAACCCGCCGAATTAATAACAACTGCCTTTTTTATTCGGCGCTACGGATTGCCAGCTAAGAATTTTATAGCCGTAAGTCAAATGCACTACACCAAATGTGCTGCAAACCCTGTCAAGAACCTTACCGTCAGTTTTAAGCCTGCGGAGGGTAAATGTTATTAGGCTGTAGTCATCAATAGTTGCCAATGCTTTGGTGCTCTCAACAACGGATTTAGCATATTGTTGTTCGCCTAGACGCTTCTGTGCATCCTTGACATAAATACTCGCCTCGGCAGAAGAATCTGGAATGTGGATATGATGGCCGAAAATAAACTGCGGGCGCTCAACAAAATAACCTGCCAGCTCAGTATCCTTATCGAGATCCTGTAGGTATTTTTCAATAAACTGCCTGGCCTCGTGTGAATAGGCACGGCTGCAGCACAGAAACAATACTATAGCGGTAATGGTCTTTTTCACTTTTTTACCTTGATTTAATATCCAACATCTAATCGAAAAATCCCCCAACCGCTTGTTGAATTAGCCTCGCGGCGGTGGGCTGGCAGGGTATTTCACCAAACAGCCGGGAGTTTAACGGATCTATTAACCCGGCGACACTATAAGCAGCAAGTGTTAATAATGATGGCTATTGGATAAGCAATAAAAATTGGCTTTTAACTGTGATGGATTAGGGATAGTGCTGCCGTAGTGAAAAGTGCTGATACGGATAATAAAACAACCACCCTGCCCCGTTGCAATGTCATTAAGTTAAAGAAACTCTGCAATTGAACAGAGCATCCTTAAGAAATGTGTAGGGGCGACCCTTGTGGTCGCCCAATTTGGGTCGCCAAAAAATATCAGTAGCCGCAAATGTTTGGGCGCCCACAAGGGGCGCCCCTACGGAAGATTTCTATTCAGATAATTCTTAACTTAATTACTGCGGGAATTTAAAAGCCGCTTTCGCGCACCCACACCGCTACCATCTGCCGGAGGGCTTTTTGAATTAAATTTTGCGGCTGGGTGTTAAACCAAATAACGCCTGCAATTTCTTGGCTTAAATTATTTGCCTGGTCCGCTGCGCAGGCGGTAAAACGCAGGCGAAATTGGCTGGTATTGGGGATTAATGCGGGTGCTTCGTTGGGGTTGGTGGCAGCTTGGGTTTGTACGGCAATGGGCCCGCCGTAAGTGCTGGCTAATAAGGGTTGTTGTAATTTATGGGTGTTTTGGCTTTCTAATTCTTGCCACTGGCAATTAACCGCCGCAAGGCCGGGTTGGTTGGCGATAAACCTTATGCTGGGGTTAGTGGTGGATTGGTGGGCGTGCACGCGGCGGGCATCATTTTCGGTTAAATAGGCCTCGCCTTTGAGGCCCTGTTGATTGGCGATATAAAATAATTGTTCGCCTTGGGCAAGCCAAGCGCCATTTACCAAGCTGTTATTTTTAGCAACCAAACGGCCACTGATGGGGGCAGTGATGGTGAGTTGATTAATTTGTTCTTGCAGCGCTAAAACGCGCGCTGCCGCGGCTTGCCAGCGCTGCTGCAGTGCGGGGCCTGCGGCGAATAATTCACTGGCAAAACCCTGTTGGTTTAATTGCCAGCGTAGGTTTTGCTCCTGCACTTGGGCCTGTTGCAGGCTAAAGGTTAATTTGGGATTTATTAATAAGGCTAGGGTTTGCCCTGCATTTACCCAGTCGCCTTCATTTACATTAATTTGCGTTACTTGGGCCGGGAAGCGGTTGTAAATACCCTGGGCCTGTTCGGCCATGACTACGGCCGGTGCGCTCATGCGGCCCTGCCAAGGAATAATAAAAATACTGCACAAGAGGCAGGCTAAAACGGCTGTGCGTGCCGTGGCGGAGTTGAATTTAATCTGCTTGCGGCGCTGCCACCATTGGGCGACTTCTTTTTTGACGGGATAAGCGATAAACCAGCCTAGCTCCACCAGCATTAATACTATGCCTAATAATTTAAAAAATACGCCATACACTAAAAAGGCGATACCTAAAAATAATAGGGCGCGATAGAGCAAGGTGGCGGTGGCAAAGGCGATAAAAAACCGCTTGCGGCTGGGGCTGAGTTGTTCGGGGATGGGTTCGTTAAAGGCAAAGAGTTTTTCGCGCAGCCACCAGAGGGCCACCGCGAAGGAGCGCTCGTGTAAATTGGGTGTATTTAAATAATCGGCCAATAAAAAATAGCCATCAAAGCGCATAAAGGGGCTGGCGTTGATGGCGATGGTAATTAACCAAGTGCTGGTGGCTAATAAAAAGGCACAGGCTTTAAATGGGCCTTCGGGTAAAAAATACCAGGCGATACTGGCGAGTACCGCCAGCGTTAATTCGGCCGCTATACCAGCAGCGGCTATATGAAAACGCTGTTTACTGCTGGAGAGGCGCCAGGCGTCGTTGGTGTCGGTAAACAATACCGGCACTAATACCATCACCGCGACCCCCATAGTAGGTACGCGGCAGCCGTATTTATAGGCCGTGAGGGCGTGGCCGAATTCGTGGAAAATTTTGGCAAATAATAAAGCGCCGCCCAGGGCAACAATACCTTGCCAGTTGGTGTAGTGGCTAAAGGTGTGGGTAAATTGCTCCCATTGGCGGGAAATTAAATACAAAGCTATGAGTGTAAGGGTAATTAAAATTTTACCTGCGGCGGGCGTGAGCAAATGATTAAAAAAAGGCAACAGGAATTTTAAAATGGGTTCGGGTTTTATGAGGGGGACACGGAAAAACAAATAGTTTTTAATAAGCCAGGCGATGCCTTTTTTTTGTTGCTGTTTATTCACCTGGGTGAAATAGTCAGTGTGTTGCGGGCTTTGGATGCGGGCCAGATTGTGGGAGACTAAAAAACGTTGAATGGCTTGGATATCGCCTGAGGTAATTTCTAAAGTGGTTTCTTGGTTGACGGCGCTGATGATAGCGTCGGCATCCAGCCGGTTTTGCCAGCGGCTGAGTATTTCAAAGGTGGGCCAGGTGATTTGGTAGAAGCGATGAATGGCCGGGTCGTAGAGGCGGTAGAGCGGAGCACCGGTCTCGTCGCTGCCTGCGGGCAGCAATTGCAATTCGGGGCGGAGGGGGTGCAGGTTTGGCATTTTTGGCGCGTCCTGGTGGTGGCGTTTTTCGTTGTTATTGTCTGGTTTAGTGTGTTTTTGTGTTTAATGGGCGAATTAGCGGTTTAACCCCTCCCCAGCCCTATGTCATTTAGTAAAGGATTTTCTGACTAGAAAACTCCCGTAGGGGCACCCCTTGTGGGTGCCCAAGCCCACGCGGATACACAAATTTATCGAGGCCAACATTGGGCGACCACAAGGGTCGCCCCTACAGCTCCCCATAACTTAATGACATTGCCCCTTACCCAGGGCCAACCACCCCGCCCCTTCGCCCCCACGCCAAAGAAGGTGAATTTATAGCCCCACCGTCTGCCGCGCAGCCGTCAGGGGTTTGCGCAGTAGGTAATAAATCAGCGGCACCCGCTCGCCATAAATTTTGGCCGTTCCCTGCTGGCCCAAGCTGGGTGGGCTGCCGGTGAAGCGCGCTTTAAGGCGATAGGCGAGTACGCCTTGCGGGGTGACTTCGGCTTGGTAGGCCTGGGTGTGTAACTCGGCGCTGTGGGTAGTAAGCGGGCCAGCGTTGGGGTAGAGGCTAATATTGGTAGCGTTGGGCAGGGGTATGGCGTCGCTGGCAGGTAGGTCTATTTTCAGCTCTATATCATTGGGGTCGGCAATCAACATCACCCGCTCGCCCTGGGCCAGTGCTTTACCCTGCCAATCGTTTACATCGCTAAAAACGGCCACTCCTGCCCGCTCAGCCTTGATGCTGACGCGCTCTAACTGCTCTTGGCTGTAGCGCACCTCAAGGGACTTTTCTTCTAACTCGCCTTTCTTCAGCGCCATGGCCAGCTTGCCTTTATCGTCGGTAACGGCCTGCTGGGCCGCTTGGCGGTATTCCGCTTGGGCGGTTTTAAAAGCCTGCTCGGCGAGGTCTTTTTGGCTGGCAAGCAGGGTGGTATCCAGGGTGAGCAACACCTGCCCTGCCGCCACGGCCTGGTTGGGCACTACATTGAGCTTATCTACCACGCCTTCCAGGGGCGCGCGCACCACGAATGGGTTGCGCGGCACCACTTCTGCTGGCGCCAACACACTCATGCGCACGGGGAAGATACAGAACAGCAGCAGGGCCGCCGCCCAGTAGCGCTGGCGTTTTAGCCAAGGGGCGAGCTGCAGCCCTGGGCGCTCGCGGCTGAGGGCGAGGCTTGCGTGTTGGTAAATGTCTTGTAGCTCTTTAGCGATGAGCTGCTCTTGCGGGCTGAAGGCCTGCTCGCGGGCGAGGATCAAGAGGGCGTCGGAGCCCTGGGGTAGCACCAAAATAAATTCCGGCAGCCAGTGATACCACTCGCTGGCGAAGGCGGCTTCGCACTGGGCGGCGCTGAGCTGGTACACCTCCCCCAAGGCCTGTTGGGGTTGGCGCTGCAGGTAGTGGCCGAGCTGCTCCAGCCACTGGTTCATGGGGGCGTTGGCCTCCACCACCGGCACGCCGGATACCGCGTGTAAGCCCTTGTGCCAAAAGGCCGCCTGCCGGTAGGTAAGCAGTTGCAGGGTTTCATTCACCTGGGTGAAGGCCAGCTCAGCAAGGCTTTTGGCGGCCCGCGCCCGGCGGCCCAGCTGCAACAGCGGGCTTAGGGGGTTGGCGGCGGCCTGGGGTTTTTCGGTGTTGATGGCGGCGAGGACGGGGCGGGTCATGGTTGATTCCTCATTGGGCCAGCTCACTCTGCGCCACCGGGTTGCCAACCGTGTTGAAGTCGGCCCAGCCGCTCATGCCGGGTATCAACTCTCGGTTGTCGTTGAGTATGCGGGCGGTGATGGCGATGGTTTGGCTGACCGGGTCTATGCGGGCACCTAAACGGGTGATTTGCGCCGGGTAGGTTTTGGCGTTTTCTTCAAGGCTCACAGCGAAGTTGCTGCCGACTTTGAGCCAGCTCAACCAGTGGCTGGGTACGATCAGTTGCAGCTCAAGGCCACTGCTGCTTTGGATGTCCAGCAGCGGTGTGCCTGCAGCGACGAACTGATGGGGCGCCACCATGCGGCGGGCCACGCGGCCATCAAAGGGCGCAGTAAGCTGGCATTTGCCCATGCTGGTTTTCATGTAATTCAGCTCCGCCTCGGCCTCGCGGGCCTTGGCGGCGCTCTGCTCCAGCTCCAGCTCGCCGGTAGCGTTAAGGCTGGCCATACGGGCGGTGACTTGCTGCAGTTTACGGGCGGAGTCGCTGGCGGCTTGGGCTTTTTTAAATTGTGCCTCGTACAGGCTGCAATCAAGCCCCACTAATTTATCGCCACGTTTAAAGGCATCGCCTTCTCGCAGGTTAAGGTCGGCGATTTTGCCGCCGAGCTCGCTGGAGATCACCACCGCATCCGGCGAGATTAACTGGGTGCGAATGCGCCGCTCATCCTGCGCCGCCTTAGCAGCGCCCTCCCCTGGCGCTGCCAAGGCTTGGGTGTTCAGTGCGATCACTGCAGCAGCTAAGGCGCTCCGTACTCCGCAGCCCGAACGCGAAAAACCGCTTATAAATTGCATTGTTTTAGATGGCATAAATTCCTACTTAGATCAGCTGGCTAAACGGCTAAATGCCGTCCCGCATACGTGTATAAAGGTTAAAAATCGGCGTAATAAAACCTGATTGTGCGTTGCTAAAACGTGTTTAGCATCCAACATTAAAACGGGGTTTTCGCTGATAACAATTGCAAACCCCAATCTACAGCCAGGCATTTTATTGCCCAATAAAGCTGTAATTAACCCACTCAGAAATTTTTACCTGCACCGAATAAATCTACCAAGCCAAATATTTTGGTCGGTTGTTTTTGCTTTAACGCCATAGACAGCAACCGAGATTAATTTTTTATTATTCTGTGAGCAGTCATCAACACCGCCGTGCAATACGATACACACCACGCGTATCAACACCGTTAAAATTAGGCGTCAAAAACTTATCGCGCATCCCCACCCACTGCAATGTCATTAAGTTAAAGATTTGTGCCCTCTGGCGCAGCCCGGATGAAGTGAAACGCAATCCGGGGTTTCATCAAAACACCCCGGATTACGCTGCGCTTCATCCGGGCTACAAAATCAATTTAATTGAGGTAGCGACACCAAAACTCTTAACTAAATGACATTGCCACCCGCTGCGCAGCTTTAGGCCGACTGGCTTAACAGCTGCAGGGCTATTTATTAAAATTGCCAACACACTGAACGGGCTATTGATACACACCACACCCGCCGCACAAGCTCCTATATGGGTGTTTTATAACCAAAACAGCCGCATAGGATTTTTTTATAATACTGCGATCTGAGTGTAGACGATAAAACCGACCCAACAGCCTTCTCAGGCGTTAGTTAGCCTGCTTTTTAAAAGCATTTTTTAATTAACATCCACCGTTAGCTGATGTTTATATTTCCTTATGAAATATAAAGCACCCCGGCGCAGCCCAGGCTGGGGATTTATGCTTGGCTTGGCGTTGGGGGCTGGGGTTGCGCGGTGGATCATCAGGGCTTGTTGCCCTTTGGCAGGGTTCTGGATTGGATTAGGCGGGTGTTGCGATGAGGTGGTCATGCGTATGGTGGATTCGGAGCGCAGCGACAATCCACCAGATCGAAGCCACGGTCTTGCAGTTTGAACAATTTCTTGCGGCACGACCAATGGTGGATTGCTTCGCGAATCCACCCTACCAGTTTTATTCGGAATTAAGTTGATTTAGCTTACGCGTTTGTTCGGCGCAATCAATGCCACACCAGTCTTCAGCATAAAAACCACGCTCAACAAATCGATGAAACGTTGAAAAGGGCCAATCCTTTATCTGCGTGGCCAGGCCGTGTTTCATCGGGTTATAGTGAATATAATTAATTTTCCGCTCCACATCCAACTCATCGCGCAGCAGATGCTCCCAAAAACGTCGCTGCCAAATGCCGCGCTCACTGTTTTTACACCGAATAACAGATAGATGCTCGGTTTTGGGTAATTTTTTGCAGAACAATAATTTAATTAAACGCCACCGCATGAAAAAATCAGCATCTGCCTCAGGCAATTTTTAAATACAATGCATATGATCCGGCAACACAACCCAAGCAATAATTTCAAACGCATATTTATTTTTAACCCGTCGAGTGGAATCGCGCAGGACATCAAGATGTCGCACCAACAAATCGGATTTACGATCTACAGATTGACGGTGAAAAAATAGCTGCCACCTTCTTGATACACTCTCCGATAGTTCGACATTTTAATTCCTTGTAGGGTGGATTCGGAGCGCAGCGACAATCCACCGGATCGAAGCCACGGTCTTGTAGTTCAAATAGATGCTCGCGGTTAGATAAACGGTGGATTGCTTCGCGAATCCACCCTACGGGTTTTCTTCGGAATTAAATTGATCCGCCTTACGCGTTGAGTCCTCCGAGATGTCTAACGCCTGGGTTCACCGTAAAAATGCGGAGCCGTGTAGGGCGGGTTGCAACCCGCCCTACACGACTGCAGCGTATAAGCGGGCATCCATGAGTATGCCGTGCTTGAATACCGCCTTTCGCAGAATACCTTCCAATCTGTATCCGGCCTTTTCTAATACTCTGCCTGACGCATGATTACCCTCAAACACGTGTGCCTGAAGCCTGACGATATCAGTTGTTTGAAAAACGAAGGCCGACAATTCCTGCAATGCGTGTGTGGCAATACCTTTACCCCAGTGTGGCTCTGCTATCCAATATCCAATCTCTGCAGACATTGAATATTCATACTGCCTCCTGTTCGCACCAACTGAGCCGACAAGGGCACCGTTATACTCAATGGCCCGGACAATTCCAGCTTTACTGCCTTCATAAATCCACCACCTGGCGTCCTCAGTTGTATAAGGCTGAGGTATACTTGTGGCGAGATACCTGGTGACATTCGGATTGTTTAGGTGCTCCTTCAAAAGAGCAACATCCGCTATATTAAATTCGCGCAACACTACCATTCTTGGTTCTCATAACGCCCGCAACAGGGGAATATTTGGAGTGGATTGTTTTGCGTTAGCCATGTAGGGCGGGTTATAACCCGCGCGGCAAAAAATCTGCCTATCACAAACCAAATTTAAATCGCACAATAAAAACTCTTTTAGTTTCAGATGTTATCTTGATGAAAATGCAATCTGCGCGGGTTACAACCCGCGCTACACGGCTCGATAGTGGCGATGCGTAGGGTGGATTCGGAGATCAACGGTGGATTGCTTCGCGAATCCACCCTACGGGTTTTCTTCGAGATTAAATTGATCCGGCTTACGCGTTTCGCGAATCCACCCTACTAGTTTCTCTTCGGAATCAAATTGATCCGCCTTACGCGTTTAGCGAATCCACCCTACGGATTTTTTCGGATTCGAATTGATCCGGCTTACGCGTTAGGTTTAGCGCCTCTAGCTTGAATTCGGTAGGATGTTTTTTGTTTGATCTTGGGGGAGTCTTCTTAGTCATGGGGTCACCTCTCGGGTTATTCTAACCGTTTTTAGGGTGTCCACTTTTAGTGGTAGGGATCAATAAAAAACCGCCGTGGTCACCCAGGGCGGTTTTTTTAAGGCTTGTCGAAATTACCAGCCAGTAACTTCCTTCAGCGTTTTGCCTATATCGGCCAAGCTTTTAACAGTGGCAACGCCAGCATCGTGCAGAGCGGCAAATTTCTCAGCGGCTGTACCCTTACCACCGGAAATAATAGCGCCCGCGTGGCCCATACGTTTGCCGGGAGGTGCCGTTACGCCTGCAATGTAGGATACAACTGGCTTTTTAACGTTGGCTTTAATAAAGGCCGCCGCTTCTTCCTCAGCTGTACCACCAATTTCACCGATCATCACAATCGCTTCCGTTTGTGGGTCGTTTTGGAACAGGGTGAGAATGTCGATGAAGTTAGAGCCTGGGATTGGATCGCCGCCGATGCCCACACACGTGGACTGGCCAAAGCCAAAATCAGTGGTTTGTTTGACGGCTTCATAGGTGAGCGTGCCAGAGCGCGACACAATACCTACGCGGCCAGGCAAGTGAATGTGGCCGGGCATGATGCCGATTTTACATTCACCTGGCGTGATAACACCGGGGCAGTTGGGACCGATCAGGCGCACGCCGAGTTCGTCGCAACGCACTTTACATTGCAGCATATCGAGAGTGGGAATACCTTCGGTGATGGCCACAATCAATTTCACGCCGCTGTAGGCCGCTTCTAAAATTGAGTCTTTACAGAAAGGCGCTGGGACATAAATGACCGTGGCATCAGCGCCGGTTTCGGCCACTGCATCTTTCATAGTGTCGAATACGGGCAGGCCCAAGTGTTTTTGGCCGCCTTTACCTGGGGTAACGCCACCCACCATGTTGGTGCCGTAGGCAATCGCTTGTTCAGAGTGCAAGGTGCCTTGAGAACCGGTAAAACCCTGGCAGAGTACCTTGGTATTTTTGTTAATTAAGACGCTCATTATTTACCCTCCGCGGCTTTTACCACTTGCTGCGCAGCATCTGTCAGGCTGGTGGCAGCGATGATGTTCAGGCCGCTGTCGGCCAGTACTTTAGCGCCCAACTCGGCATTGTTACCTTCTAAACGCACAACCACAGGCACTTTTACGCCCACTTCTTTCACCGCGCCAATCACGCCTTCAGCGATCATGTCGCAACGCACGATACCGCCAAAGATATTGATGAGCACGGCTTTAACGTTGTCGTCGGAGAGAATAATTTTAAAGGCTTCCACTACGCGCTCTTTGGTGGCGCCGCCACCTACGTCGAGGAAGTTAGCGGGTTGGCCGCCGTGTAGTTTCACTATGTCCATGGTGCCCATAGCGAGGCCAGCACCATTCACCATGCAACCTATGTTGCCTTCAAGTGCAACGTAGTTTAGTTCCCACGCAGAGGCATGGGCTTCACGGGCGTCTTCCTGGGAAGGATCGTGCATGGTTTTGATTTTAGGTTGGCGGAACAGCGCGTTGCCGTCGATATTAATTTTGCCATCCAAGCAGTGCAGGTTGCCCTGTTTGGTGATTACCAAGGGGTTGATTTCTAACAGAGCAAAATCAAAGTCTTGGAACATTTTTGCCAAGCCGATGAAAATCTTGGTGAACTGCTTAATTTGCTCGCTGTTAAGACCCAGCTTAAAACCCAATTCGCGAGCTTGATAAGGCTGTGCGCCGGTCAGTGGGTCGATGACTGCTTTAAGAATTTTTTCCGGGGTTTCTTCGGCAACTTTTTCAATTTCCACGCCGCCTTCAGTAGACGCCATGAACACTATGCGGCGGGTAGAACGATCTACCACGGCGCCTAAGTACAGCTCTTTGTCGATGTCGGTACAGGATTCAACCAGGATGCGGCTGACGGGCTGCCCCTTAGCATCGGTCTGGTAGGTCACCAAATTTTTGCCCAGCCACCTGCTGGCAAACTCTTCAATTTCCGCCTTGGTCGATACCAACTTAACGCCGCCCGCTTTACCGCGACCGCCAGCGTGAACTTGAGCCTTCACCACCCACATATTGCCGCCAATAGTATCGGCGGCGGCAGCGGCTTCAGCAGGCGTAGCAGCCGCTACCCCTTTGGAAACGGGCAAGCCGTATTCGGCAAATAGCTGTTTTGCCTGATATTCATGCAAATTCATGACATGTATCCGTTTGATTGCGCGCTCTGGCGCGAGTTAAACATAGTGAACAAGCTGGTGTGGCCTATTCGTTGGACATTTATTGCCCCAGGTGAAGCCAGGAGCAAAAGGCACCCACAGGTTTGTGACCCAGAGGTGCCGCGACTAGCTGCGCAAGCGCAACCAAACTTATTTCTTCTTGCGGTTGGCGATGTGAATGGCGTGGCCGTTCACCGCCAAAGCGGCTTCGTGTACGGCTTCAGACAGAGTCGGATGGCCGAATACCATCATGCCCAGGTCTTCAGCGCTAGAGCCGAACTCCATAGCAATCGCCACTTGTTGCACAAGATCAGCAGCAGACGGCCCGACAATGTGGGCGCCTAGGATGCGGTCGGTGTCGGCGTGGGCGATGATTTTCACCAGGCCGTCTTTTTCATCGGCGGCCAAAGCGCGGCCACTGGCGACGAAGGGGAAGGTACCGACTTTGTAATTCTCACCGGCGGCCTTGAGCTGCTCTTCGGTTTTACCCACGGCGGCGACTTCAGGGTGGGTGTAGACCACGCTGGGGATGATGTCGTAGTTGAGTACGGCTTTGTGGCCTGCGATGCGCTCGGCGACCATCACACCCTCTTCAGAGCCTTTGTGGGCCAGCATGGGGCCACGGACTACATCGCCAATCGCCCATACGCCCGGGGCGCTGGTGGAGCACAGATCATTCACATAAATAAAGCCGCGCTCGTCGAGCTTAACGCCGGAATCCTCCGCCAAGAGACCTTGAGTGAAGGGACGGCGGCCGACGCAAACGATGAGTTTATCGAAGGTTTCTTTAACTTCTTTGCCTTCTTTGTCGATGAAGGTTACTTCAACTTCTTTTTCAGCGCCGACCGTTTTAATTTGTGTGCCGGTCACGCGGGAGCTTAAGCGTATATCCAAACCCTGTTTGGTGAGGATTTTTTGCGTTTCTTTAGCAATTTGCTGATCCATAAGCGCAAGAAAGGATTCCATGGCTTCAAGGCACACCACTTTAGAACCCAAACGGTTCCACACAGAACCCAACTCCAGGCCGATGACACCTGCACCTATAACACCCAAGCGGCCAGGTACGCGGTCAAATGCCAGGGCGCCAGTGGAGTCAACGATAACATCGTTATCAATGGGCGCCACCGGGATATTCACGGGGATAGAACCTGACGCCAGAATCACGTTGTCAGCTTCCAAGGTTTGTTCTTTGCCGTCGAAGTCGGTGAATAACACTTTGCGGCCAGCTAACAACTTGCCGGTGCCGTACAGAGCCGTCACCTTGTTGGCCATAAATAGGCCAGCGATACCGCCGGTTAATTGCTTAACAATGCTTTCTTTGCGGGCGATCATGGCGGGCACATCAACGCTTACGCCCTGGATAGCAATACCGTGACCGGCCAAGGCATGGGCCGCTTCGTGGTATTTATACGAGCTGTCTAACAGCGCCTTCGAGGGGATACAACCGACGTTAAGGCAAGTGCCACCGTTAACGCCCTTGCCGTCGCTATTTTTCCATTTTTCGATACAGGCAGTTTTTAAACCCAATTGTGCAGCTCGGATGGCAGCCACATAACCCGCAGGGCCAGAGCCAATCACAATGACATCAAATTTCTCAGACATAAGTAGTTCCAAATAGGTGTAGAGACGCGTTCAATCTAAGCACAGGGGCGGCGCACCGCCCCTTGGGGATTGATTTAGATATCCAACAGAATGCGTGCTGGATCTTCGATCATATCTTTGATAGCAACTAAGAATTGCACCGCTTCTTTACCGTCGATCAAACGGTGGTCGTACGACAGAGCCAGGTACATCATGGGCAGAATTTCCACCTTGCCATTGACCGCCATGGGGCGCTCTTGGATTTTGTGCATGCCCAGAATGGCCGCTTGCGGTGGGTTTAGAATCGGCGTGGACATCAAGGAGCCAAACACACCGCCATTGGTGATGGTGAAGGTTCCGCCGGTCATTTCTTCAATGCCCAATTTTCCATCGCGAGCGCGCAGGCCAAAATCGCGGATGCCGTTTTCAATATCGGCAAGCCCCATGTGCTCGGCGTTGCGCAGCACAGGTACAACAAGGCCCTTCTCGGTGGAAACCGCCACGCCTATATCTTGATAGCCGTGATAGACAATGTCGTTGCCATCAATAGATGCGTTCACAGCTGGGATGCGGCGCAGAGCCTCAACCGCTGCCTTAACGAAAAAGCTCATAAAGCCCAAGCGAGTGCCCTTATGGGCTTTTTCAAACTGGTCTTTGTATTTGTTGCGCAGGGCCATAACCGGGCCCATGTTCACCTCGTTAAAGGTGGTGAGCATGGCGGTGTTTTGAGCGGCATCCAACAAGCGCTCAGCGATGCGCGAGCGCAAGCGCGTCATGGGCACACGCTTTTCAACGCGGTAACCTTCGGCCACAACGGGTGCCGCAACAGCGGCAGCGGCAGGCTTGGCGGCTGGTGCAGCGGCGGGCTTAGCGGAGGCGGCCAGCACATCTTCCTTTAACACGCGGCCATCTTTGCCGGAACCGGCGATGCTTGCAGTATCCAAGCCCTTCTCAGCGGCCAGCTTTTTAGCGGCTGGGTTTACCGGTGCGCTGGCACTGGCTGCTGTAGGGGCTGCGGCGGCAGGCGCGGCAGCTGGTGCTGCAGCGGCGCCTGCACCGGCCACAAAGTAGGCGATTACTTCATTGCTCAACACAACATCGCCCTGCTGCTTCAGGATCTCGCTAATGCTGCCATCGGCAGGCGCTACAACCTCAAGTACCACTTTGTCGGTTTCAATATCGACGATCAGCTCATCGCGGGAAACCGCTTCGCCGGGTTTTTTGTGCCAAGTTGCAACGGTGCCGTCTTGGACGGATTCAGGAAAAGTTGGCGCTTTAATTTCGATGGTCATTCTAATAATGTCCTTCAGTTAAGGCTGCTTGCGGGTGGATTTAAACGGACACTGAAAGAGCCGCGTTGATAAAGGCATTCTGTTCTTCTAAATGCAGGGACATATAACCCGCTGCTGGCGCCGAGGAGGCCGCACGGCCCACATAACGCAAGGTAGCTGCAGGGTTGATCTCCGCCAGAGCATGGATCATATGGTGCTGACTGGAGAACCAGGCGCCCTGGTTCATGGGCTCTTCCTGGCACCACACCACATCATTGATGTGTTTGAAGGGTGCCAAGGCTTCCTTAAGTTCAGCCGCTGGGAACGGGTAGAGCTGCTCAATACGCACCAGAGCCACATGATTCACATTGCGCTCTTCCCGCGCTTCAAGCAGGTGATAATAAACCTTACCGGAACACAAAATAACCCGTTGCACAGTTTGCGGGGCAAGAATGTTTTCACCCAGCACATTGTGGAACTGGCCGTTGGCTAATTCTTCCAGGGAAGAAGTGGCCAGCTTGTGGCGCAGAATCCATTTGGGGCTCATCACCACCAGTGGACGGCGCAGCGGCCGCAGCGCTTGACGGCGCAACATGTGGAACACCTGAGCGGGTGTGGTGGGGATGCAGACTTGAATATTGTGTTCGGCACACAACTGCATAAAGCGCTCTAAACGAGCCGATGAGTGCTCTGGCCCCTGCCCTTCATAACCGTGTGGCAACAGCATAGTGATACCACTTAAGCGGCCCCACTTGTGCTCACCGCTGGTAATGAATTGGTCGATCACCACCTGAGCGCCGTTGGCGAAGTCGCCGAACTGAGCTTCCCAGATAATCAGAGCGTTAGGTGCAGTGGTTGAGTAGCCGTATTCAAAGGCCAACACGGCCTCTTCGGACAGGTACGAGTCGTAAATATCGAAGTTGGCTTTGCGGTCTTCTAAATGCTGAATCGGTACATAGGTTTCAGCGGTTTTTTGGTTGTGCACTACCGCATGGCGGTGAGAAAAGGTGCCCCGGCCCACGTCTTGGCCGGTAATGCGCACCTGAATACCTGTCTGAATAAGGCTGCCGTAGGCCATCAATTCCGCCATACCCCAGTTGATGGGCAGGGAACCGGCGGCCATTTTGATGCGGTCTTCGTAAATTTTTTGCACCTGTTTTTGGACCAACACGCCATCGGGGATATGGCTAATGCGGGCGCCTAAATCCTGCAGGGCTTTTACTTCCATGCGGGTATCGGCAGGTGTATTCCAGTCGTGGCCCAGGTAGGGGCGCCAGTCAACAAACAGGCTTGAATCGGGCTCGTTTACCAAACCCTGCGCCACAAATTCACCGCGATCCAAAGCCGCACGATAGTTGGTAGTCAGCTGATCGGCCTCGCCCTTGGCTAAAACGCCTTCAGATTCTAACTTCTCAGCGTACAGCGCGCGGGTGGTCTTCAGGCTGCGGATGGCGTTGTACATCAAGGGCTGGGTGGCAGACGGCTCGTCGGTTTCGTTGTGGCCACGACGGCGGTAACACACCAGGTCAATTACTACGTCACGCTTAAATTCGTTGCGAAAATCCATCGCTAGGTTAGTAACAAAAATCACCGCCTCTGGGTCATCGCCATTGACGTGAAAAATAGGCGCCTCGATCATTTTGGCTACGTCGGTGCAATAATCCGTCGAGCGGGAATCTTCTTTGCGGCTGGTGGTAAAACCCACCTGGTTGTTGATGACCAAATGCATGGTGCCGCCGGTGCGATAGGCGCGGGTTTGTGACATCTGGAAGGTTTCCATCACCACGCCCTGGCCTGCAAAGGCGGCATCTCCGTGGATGACCACGGGCACTACTGTGTGGCCTTTAGGGTCGTGACGACGATCTTGGCGGGCGCGCACGGAGCCTTCTACCACAGGCGAGACGATTTCCAAGTGGGAAGGGTTAAAGGCCATGGCGATGTGCATTTCGCCGCCGGGAGTCATCACGTTAGAACTAAAACCCTGGTGATACTTAACGTCACCGGAGGTAGTCACCAATTTTTTACCTTCAAACTCGCCGAACAGATCGGATGGGCTTTTACCGAAAATATTGATTAAGGTATTTAAACGGCCACGGTGGGCCATACCCAACACCATTTCTTTGGCACCGAAGGAACCTGCCCGTTTGATCAGCGCATCGAGCATAGGAATCAAACTTTCCCCGCCCTCTAGACCAAAGCGCTTGGTGCCGGGGTATTTGCTATCAAGGTGACGCTCTAAACCTTCCGCTGCGGTTAAGCGCTCCAACAGAGCGCGCTTGGCTTCTGGCGATAAGACGGCTTTGGCGCGGCTGGACTCTAGGCGGCTTAATAACCAACGGCGCTCCTTGGAGCGCGTGATGTGCATGACCTCAGCGCCAATCGTGCCGCAGTAGGTTTTCTCTAAATCGCTAACAATGTCACGCAGGCTGGCTTCGGACTTGCCAAAAGAAAGGTCACCAGTTTGAAACACTAGGTCTAAATCGTTGTTGTTGAGGCCGTGAAAGTGCAGGCTCAACTCTTCAATATCGGTGGCAGGCTTTTGTAAGCCGAGGGGGTCGAGCTTGGCTTTTTTGTGGCCACTTAAGCGGTAAGCGTTGATCAACTGCATCAACTCAACTTGTTTGCGCTCGTGTTTGACATCAATGGCGCCTGAGCCAGGCGCAACCAGGGGGCGGGCGCGGTTTTTACCCAGCAACTCAAAGTATTCAATTACCTCAGAGTGGGGTACATCGGGGCTGCCGCCGTGGCCGTTTTGCGGCAGCTTTTCAAAATACTCCCGCCAATCTGACGATACCGAACTTGGATCGCGAAGGAACGCCTCATAAACCTCCTCAACATAGGCAGCGTTGCCACCGCTGATATGGGACGTGCCCCAAAGAAGCTCCATCAAATTGTTTTGCATGATGCCAACCTACCTTTTATCGCTCGCCGTCGTGCAGAGCCTGTTGCCATTAATAGATCAAACCACATCTGTGGCCTACTCAAATAAAGCCCCGCAAAGGCGGGGCTAAAAACTAACTAAAGACTAGAACAGCCTAGGTCGCTCGCGACAATAACATAGAGCGTATATGGCCTATGGCACGGGTGGGGTTTAGGCCTTTGGGGCAGACCGCCACACAGTTTTGGATACCGTGGCAGCGGAACACGCTAAAGGGGTCATCCAACTTACCCAACCGCTGGGCCGTTGCGGTGTCGCGGCTATCGGCCAAGAACCTATAGGCCTGCAACAAACCAGCAGGGCCGATAAATTTATCGGGGTTCCACCAGAAAGAAGGACAGCTGGTTGAGCAACAGGCACACAGAATACACTCGTACAAGCCGTCTAACTTCTCGCGGTCTTCGGGCGATTGCAGACGCTCAATAGCGGGCGCCGGGTTGTGGTTTTGCAAATAGGGCTCGATCTTGCGGTACTGCTCGTAGAACTGGCTCATATCAATAACCAGATCGCGAATTACCGGCAAACCGGGCAGCGGACGCAGCACCAAGGTGTTGTTCTTAACACAGGCGGACAGTGGGGTAACACAGGCGAGGCCGTTTTTACCGGAGATATTCATACCGTCTGAGCCACACACACCTTCACGGCAGGAGCGGCGGTAAGCGAGGGTTTCATCCTGTCCCTTCAATAATTCAAGCACGTCCAACACCATTAAATCTTTCCCGCCCGTGTCCACCTGGTAGGCTTTCATGTAGGGCTTGGCGTCGGTCTCTGGGTTGTAGCGGTAAACTTCTACTTTCAACATAAAATCACCTGTCCCGCTTAGTAAGTACGCACTTTGGGTTCAAACGCATCTACGGTTTTGGGTGCAAAATTCACCGCCCGTTTAGCCACACGTTTGTCACTTGGGAAATAAATAGAGTGACACAACCAGTTGGTGTCATCGCGCTCTTCAAAGTCCTCCCGCGCATGGGCGCCGCGAGATTCTTTGCGCTCTTCAGCGGCAATGGCAGTGGCTTCAGCCACTTCAAACAGATTCTGCACTTCCAACGCCTCAATGCGCGCGGTATTAAACGCCGCACTCTTGTCGCTAAGGCCAATTTGTTCAATGCGTGGGCGCAGGGCGGCCAACTGCTCAATGCCCTTTTGCATAAATTCACCGGTGCGGAACACACCGAAATAATTCTGCATGATGGTTTGCAGCTCTTTGCGCAGAACTGTCGCCGACTCGCCGCCCGTGCTGTTATTTAAGCGGTTGAGGCGAGCCATCGCCTGCTCCAGATCCGCTTGGCTGGCTTCGCGCAGTTCAATACCCTCGCGCAGCGCCTTCTCAATGAACAAGCCGGAGGCGCGACCAAACACCACCAAGTCCAACAGCGAGTTGCCGCCGAGCCGGTTGGCGCCGTGCACCGATACACAGGCCACTTCACCGCAGGCATACAAACCGGGCACCACTTGATCGCGGCCATTGCTGTCCAGCGTTAAGGCTTGGCCGTGAATATTGGTGGGGATACCACCCATCATGTAGTGACAGGTAGGCACCACAGGAATCGGCTCTTTAACCGGGTCGGCGTGGGCAAAGGTGCGGGATAGTTCAAGAATGCCCGGCAGCTTGGCGTTGAGAGCGTCTTCGCCCAGATGATCAAGCTTTAACAATACGTGATCGCCATTGGGGCCGCAGCCGCGCCCTTCAATGATTTCGCGCACCATGGAGCGCGCCACCACATCGCGGCCTGCCAGGTCTTTAGCATTGGGGGCGTAGCGCTCCATAAAGCGCTCGCCATCTTTGTTAACCAGAAAACCACCTTCACCCCGGCAGCCCTCAGTTACCAACACCCCAGCACCTGCAATGCCGGTGGGGTGAAATTGCCACATTTCGATGTCTTGCACCGGGAAGCCTGCGCGCAGGGCCATGCCTACGCCGTCACCGGTGTTGATGTGGGCGTTGGTGGTGGAGGCATAAATGCGCCCTGCTCCACCGGTAGCCAGTACGGTTGCTTTGGAGCGGATATAAACGGTTTCGCCGTCTTCCATATTAATAGCAATAACACCCACCACAGCGCCGTCTTGGTTTTTCACCAAATCAACGGCAAACCACTCGTTTAAAAACACGGTGTTGGCTTTGACATTTTGTTGGTAGAGGGTGTGTAGCAGGGCGTGGCCAGTACGGTCCGCCGCCGCGCAGGTACGCGCCGCTTGGCCGCCCTTGCCGAAATCTTTGGATTGACCACCAAATGGACGTTGGTAAATGCGGCCTTTTTCGGTACGCGAGAAGGGCAAGCCCATATGCTCAAGTTCAAATACGGCCTCCGGGCCTACTGAGCACATGTACTCGATGGCGTCTTGGTCACCGATATAATCGGAGCCCTTGACTGTGTCATACATATGCCAGCGCCAATCGTCGTTCGGATCATCACTGGCGATGGCACAGGTAATACCGCCCTGGGCCGATACTGTATGGGAGCGGGTGGGAAATACTTTGGTGACTACTGCGGTTTTAAAACCTGACTGCGCCATCTGCAGCGCAGCGCGCATACCGGCACCACCACCGCCTATTACGATGCCGTCAAAACTCATGGTACGAAGACTTGCCATAACTTAATTACCCCACAAAATCTGAATTCCCCAGGCCACATAGGCGAAGGTCACAACGGCGTAAGTCGCCAGAATAAACATACGCAAGGGCAGTGCTTTACAGCCTAAAACCCGTGCGGTGAGGTAGTCGGTAATCACAGCCCAAAGGCCTATCCAACCGTGGGCCGCCACTGATAAAAGTGCTAACAGGGTGAAAATCTTGACGGCCAGGTTGCCGAAAAGAGCATGCCAGGTGGCGTAATCCAAACCGGGATGTATCAGCAAGAAACCCACTATAAACAGGGTGTACGCGGCCAGAATGACGGCACTAAAACGCTGAATAATCCAATCGCTAACTCCGCTGCGACCGAAGCTGGTTGCCGCCCTTACCATAACCACACCCCCAAACCTACAATTAATACTACCGCTATAACCAACACCAACTTGGCCCCCAAACGACCGCCTTCCAGTGACTCACCCACGCCCATATCCATAATTAAGTGGCGAATGCCAGCAACCAAATGGTAGGCCAAGGCGGAGAGAATTCCCCAGATTACGAACTTAGCCGCGGGGGATGCCAAACACTTTTGCACCGAAGCAAAATCGGCTTCTGAGCTGAGGGTTGCATCGAGCAACCAAAGCAGACCCAGCACACCTGCCAACATGATGACGCCACTGATGCGATGGAGGATAGAGACATAACCGGTCACGGGCAGCGTGATCGTTGCCAGATCGAGGTTGACGGGTCTGTTTTTATTCACAGTTTGTGTACCTTCGTGTCAGGATTTAATTGATTACGTACTCAACCGAAGCCGAGGAGCGCGCTGGTAAATTGTGCGAATTTAGCCGCCGGAACACCTGTGGCCCAAGAATTAGGCGACAAGTATGCTGATTGGCTGCAATCGTGCTTGGGGCTGATCAGAGCGTTACAGGCCGTCTTTTCTCGATAGCGCAAATGCACAGAGAAGACAGCAAAACATCTGAATTAACCATAAGGCAAACACGTCTTCACAAAACGAAATAGTCGAAAAGTGAAGGTTTGCGATTGCAAAAACGGCGCGAATTATAGATACGCAGGGCAGAAAATACAAACGAACATTAGGGCAAAACCCTTTATTTCTCTGGGCTCTACAGGTAAAAATGCACCCATATTGGGATTTTTCACAAAATTCGCACCTTGAATGCGCAAAATGGAATAGCATCGCCGTCCATGCAGATTTAACCTTGGCTTTTGCCATTCTTTGCTTCCTTGATTTGGTGCTTTTTCTCTATACTCCACCAAAAGGTACACTTGCTGTTTTGAAGTTGCGCTCGGCACATAGGTGCCATTCAGAACAATTGATCCAGCACAGCGAATACTCGACATGCAACGTATGAGCAGGTGATACCCAATGGAATTGAATTGCCTCTGGCCTGCAAGGCTGTGAAGTTGTCAGAGAATTTAGCTGTGTAATAAAGATGGCAGTGGCAATTCAACTTAAGAAAAACCAATTGCAGCGCAAAAGTAAAGAATTGGAGAACGCTTCAATTAAGCCAAGTTACTTATGCGTAATTAAATGAAGAAACTGAACAAAAAATAGCGGCCGATTTAGTTTGCAATGCGAATAATAATTGGGCAAATAGATTACATCTGAAGCAGGCGTTTACCCGGTTAGTCAAAACGATGGGCACCGTTTCGGTTCTGCGGATGGAGTTTAATCTGCCTCCATAGGAGTCGGCCTATTTACTGCTATATCAATGCGCACACAAACATAGAGGCCGGTTAGTACCTAAGCCTTTGACCCATAACACCACTCAACAATTTAGGAGTCCGTAATGACTGACAAGAAAGCTCAACTTACGGTCGAAGGGTTGTCTTCCCCTATTGAGTTGCCCGTTTACTCCGGCGCCCTGGGCCCAGATGTAATTGACGTGCGCGGCTTGGTTGGTAAAGGCTACTTTACTTACGACCCGGGCTTTGTTTCCACCGCCTCGTGTGAATCGAAAATTACATTTATCGATGGCGATAAAGGTGTACTTCTGCATCGCGGTTACCCTATCGAGACCCTGGCGGAAAAATCCGATTATCTGGAAACCTGCTATTTATTACTCAATGGCGAACTACCTACCGCAGAGCAAAACGCCGAGTTCAAACACATCATCACTCACCACACCATGGTGAACGAGTCCATCGCCCGCTTTCTGCTCGGCTTCCACTACGACTCACACCCCATGGCCATGCTCTGTGGTGTAGTAGGCGCCCTGTCGGCGTTTTACCACGATGCTATGGACATCTCTGACCCGCAGCACCGCATCATTTCCGCCCATCGCTTGATCGCTAAGATGCCCACCCTCGCGGCCATGTGTTATAAGCACCGAATGGGGCAACCCTTTGTGTACCCGAATAACAAAATGGGCTATGCCGAAAACTTCCTCAACATGATGTTCGGCACTCCCTGCGATGAACCCAACGTGAGCCCGGTGCTGGCCCGCGCCATGGATCGCATTTTCCTTTTGCACGCCGATCACGAACAAAACGCTTCTACCTCCACCGTGCGTTTAGCAGGCTCCTCGGGCGCCAACCCCTTTGCTTGCATTGCTGCTGGTATCGCAACCCTATGGGGCCCCGCCCACGGCGGCGCCAACGAGGCGGTATTGGATATGCTGGAAGAAATTGGCGATGTGTCCAACATTGAAAAATACGTCGCTAAGGCAAAAGACAAAAACGATCCCTTCCGCCTGATGGGCTTTGGCCACCGCGTTTATAAAAACTTTGACCCGCGCGCCAAAGTAATGAAACAGACCTGCGATGAGGTCTTGACTGAGCTCGGCTTGGAGAACGATCCACTGTTGAAGATCGCTAAGCGTTTGGAACAAATCGCCCTAGAAGACCCTTACTTCATCGAGAAAAAACTCTACCCCAACGTGGACTTTTACTCGGGCATCATCATGAAAGCCATAGGTATCCCCACCGAAATGTTCACCGCTATTTTTGCTGTGGGCCGCACCGTCGGCTGGATTTCCCACTGGCATGAAATGGTGACTGAAGGCTTAAAAATCGGCCGTCCTCGCCAGCTCTACACGGGTTACCCCACCCGCGAATACCCAGCGCGGGACAAGCGTTAATCGCCAGCACCCACGCCTACTGATGCAAAAGGCCCGCAAGGGCCTTTTTTGCGTTTGGCTCAACTTGACCCAGCCCAACCGCTTCACTATTGTGACCGATTTTTTGCGCCCTGGATTAGCCTATGTACCCTTCTATAGTCGCCGACATCGGCGGAACCAACGCCCGTTTTGCCCTGATCAGCGGTCGCGCCAACGATCAATTTACCTTTAGCGATATTCACATTTTGCCAGCCGGCAATTACGCCAATTTCAGCGATGCGCTGCGCGCCTATATAGGCCTAGTGCCGGGCTTACAACCCAAAGCCATCTGCGCGGCGATTGCGGGCCCAGTGGTGGGCGACAAGGTGCGTATGACCAATTTAAATTGGGCCTTTTCCTGCAAAGCTGTGGCTGAAGAATTTGGATTGGCGCGCTTTATCGCCATGAACGATTTTGCAGCTGTGGCCGCCGCTGCAGGTGATATTCACCCGGAGCATTTAATTAATATCAAACCCGGCCGCGCCGACCCCCACGGCAACAAAGCGGTGTTTGGCCCTGGCACTGGCCTGGGTGTTGCCGGTGTTGTGAATTACAACGGCAAATGGCTGCCCCTACCCAGCGAAGGTGGCCACGTTAACCTCGCGCCCAGCGATGCCTTTGAAGTGGATATCATCAAGGCGGCTATGTCTCTGTTTGGGCATGTGTCGGCAGAGGTTTTTATCTCTGGCCCCGGCCTAGTTCACCTGCATCAAGCCATTGCAGCCGTGCAAGGCGTGGCGGCCGGCTCCTTTAAGCCCGCCGATATTACTCAACACGCCCTAGCCGGTACTGACGCCAGCTGCCTACTCACGCTGCAAACATTTTGCAGCTTTATAGGCTCATTTGCAGGCAACCTGGCCCTCACCTATGGCGCCACCGGCGGTGTTTATATGGCAGGCGGTATTTTGCCGCGTTTTGCTGATTTTCTCCGCACCAGCCGTTTTAGCGAAAAATTTACCGCTAAGGGCGCGCAGCAAGGTTATGTGGCTGATGTTCCTGCGGATTTGATTGTGCACCCTGAAGTCGCCTTCGCTGGCGCCGCCGCCTGGTTAGAACAACACCTGAGCTAAGGCCATGCACGCCCGTACTGAGGGCCTAGTCGCTATCTATACGGCCATGGTGTTGTTGGCCATCAATGGCGTCTTATCCAAAACCATTCCACTGGATGCCATCACCGTAACTTGCTTGCGGTGTGGCATCGCTTTTTTTGCGCTCTTAGCCTTTGCGCTTTGGCAGAACCAACCCTGGGGGTTTATCACCGTGCGGCAGCGCTGTTTGGTGGTGGGGCTTGGCGTATTGATGGGCATCCATTGGAGCTGTTTTTTTAAGGGTATGCAGGTGTCCACGGTAGCGATCGGCATTCTGGCCCACTACACCACACCGGTGGTGACCGTTACCCTTGAGCCACTGCTGGATCGGCAATTGCCTAAGCGCGCCGATGTGATAGCGGCCCTATTAGTGCTGGTGGGCTTAGGGATCATGGTGCCCCAGTGGCATTGGGGCAGCCAAACCCTGTGGGGGATATTCTTTGGTGTTTGCTCGGCCCTCACCCTCGCCTCGCGCAATGTATTTCAGCGCCGCTGGCTAAATAACACCTCCAGCGTACAGAGCATGGTGATACAAGTAGGTGTGGCGGCGCTGGTATGTGCGCCGTTTAGCCGGTTTGATCAACTAGGCTCGCTCACGACTACTGATTGGTGGCTAATTCTGGGATTAGGGCTCGTCAGCACGGCATTTGCCCACACCCTGATTGTGGTGAGCTTAAGACACTTGGCGGCCAAATCCGTAAGCCTTATCAGTTGCTTTCAACCGCCTTTGGCCATAGTGCTCGGCTGGTTGGCGCTCAATGAAACCCCCAACCTCAATACGCTCATCGGCGGCAGCTTAATTTTAGGCTGCGCTTTTTATGAAGCCCTCAAGCAGAGCGGCCCGGCCAATGACATCAAGGCTGACTGATCATAAAAACCAGCGCACCTTCGCACAGGCCTCTATAAACCAGTGCAGCGCAAGGCCTTTATTGTCTTTACGCCAGGCCATATAGGCGGGCATATTGGGGCGCGGAATCGTGCAGGGCAAAGCCACCAGGCTACCCTGTTGCAGGGCTGACTCAGCGAGATGTTTGGGTAAAAAACCCACCCCCAATCCCATCACTTGAGCATCTAATTTCGCTTGCATGCTAGCGACTCGAATCGTGTGGCGCCCTTCTAATAATCCAGAGGAGCGACCCGGTAGGCTGCGCGAGGAATCGGCCACTACTATGGTGGGCAAATCACGGATGGCCGCCTGATCAACCGGCGTCGCCCGCTGGGTTAAGGGGTGATCGGCTGCCACCGCAAATACAAATTCAACCTCGCCGAGGGTGCGGTACTCGAAATGCCCGCGCGGCAGCTCACCCCCTGCGCCGAGGGTGAGGTCACAGCGCCCCGCCACCAGGGCATCCCAACTGCCACCGAGCACTTCATCGCTCAAGCGGATCTCCACCTGTTTATCCAACGCGTTGAATTGTCCCAACATGGCCAGCAGCGGCGCCATGGGTAGGATGGTGTCGCGCGCGATTCGCAACACAGGCTCCCACCCGCTTTCAAGCTGTTTGATGAGCAGCTCCAAACGCTCGGCGGCGGCCAACAGATGGCGGCCCTCCTCTAACAACAGCCGCCCAGCAGGGGTTAACACCGCGCGCTGGCCGCTGCGATCGTAGAGCGCTACCGCCAAATCAGCCTCCAGCTTATTCACGGTGTACGACAAGGCGGATGGCACCTTGTGCATAGCCTCTGCAGCGGCGCCGAAACTGCCTTTGCGCTCAATCGCATCAAGAATACGCAAGGCATCTAGGCTGATGGCATGGCGCATGGAGCCCCCATTTATTCAATTTTTTTGAACAGTTTAGTCAAAAACTTCCGCTTTTTTAACCGTATCAACTGCCATAAAGTATTTTCAACCGGCGCCAATCAAGTTGATAGCCGAATAAAGTGATCAAAATAATTGAGGAATTTTTATGAACAGACTGCACAGCCTTCTTCACACCAATACCAGCTTTGCCCCCCTAATGCTGCGCCTGCCGCTGGGTGTGATTTTTGCCGCCCACGGCGCGCAGAAATTATTTGGCTGGTTCGGTGGCTACGGCCTGGAGGGCACAGGGCAATTTATGGCGTCCATGGGGTTAAACCCAGGGGTACTTATGGCCGCACTGGCTGGAAGCGCCGAATTTTTTGGCGGCATAGCTCTGCTGCTGGGATTGTTGACACGACCTGCCGCTGCCGTTTTAGCCTTTACCATGCTCGTTGCTGCCCTGAGTGTGCACCTGCCCAACGGGCTCTTTATGGCCAACAACGGCTATGAGTTTGCCTTAGCACTCTTAGCAGCTAGTGTCTCACTTCTGGTGTCCGGGGGTGGCAGCCTGAGTTTGGATCGAAGACTTAGCGCCTAATAATCATCTATAAGCCAATTATCGCCATAGGCCCAACCCTTTAGTAGAGGAATTCGCCATGAGTATTACCCTTCGCCCCCACCACAGCCGCGGCACAGCGGATTTTGGCTGGCTGCAAAGCCAACACAGTTTTTCCTTCGGCAGTTATTATGATGCCAACCAGATGGGATTTTCTGCCTTGCGGGTGATCAACGATGATCACGTCGCCGCAGGCAAAGGCTTTGATACCCACAGCCACGCTAATATGGAAATCCTCAGCTATGTGTTAGAAGGAGAGATTGCCCACAGGGACAGCCAAGGTAATGTGACGCGGCTACCGGCAGGGGAATTCCAGTTAATGTCGGCCGGTAGCGGCATAGCCCACAGCGAATATAACCCCACCCAACAGCCCCTGCATTTTTTGCAAATTTGGATTAAACCCAATGTGGAAAATCAAGCACCCGGTTACCAACAAAAACACTTTGGTAACAACCCAGGCTTAACCCTGGTGGCCAGTGAAAATGGGGAGGCAGGCAGTTTATTAATCAAACAAGATGCACGTATTTTTCAGCTACTGTTACCAGGGCACCACTCATTGGATTTAGCCCTAAATGCCCAGCGCAATTATTACCTGCATCTCATCAAGGGGTCGTTGAGCCTGAACGGCCATCCATTAACCCCAGGTGATGGCGCCAAGGTGGCAGGCCAAGAGCAGGTGTTAATAGAAACAGCCGAAACCGATATACAAGCACTGTGGTTTGATTTGCCTTAATAAGGGATAGGCAGGAAAACACGGCAGCAGCCCGCTGCACGGATGAACATGTGTTTGGCCCATAAAAAAACCTCTGCCGCAAGCGACAGAGGTTTTTGAGTTTTTAAGCCTTAAGCGCTGCGCTTGGCGCGAAAGCGACCGAGCAACACAAGGCCCATGGCCAATAATCCCCAAGGCCCAATCGCACCGCCCACGCTACCGCCTGAACTTGAGCTGCTCGACGAAGAGGAGCTTGAGCTGCTGGAGCTGCTGCTTGAACTGCGGCCCGACGAGCTTGAGCTGCTGCTAGACGAAGAGCTGCTACTGGAGGAACTGCTGGAGGAGGAGCTGCTAGAAGAACTGCTGCTGGAAGAGGAGCTAGACGAGCTGCTGCTGGAGGAACTGCTATAAGAGCCGCCGGTATCCGTAGGAGGTGTGCCGTTGTACCCCTCCTGCCCTTCACGGGTCATGGCCAAAACGAGGTAGCCGTTTTTCACTACTACGTTATTGGGTGAAAAATCCGCGCGGTTTTCGGTGAAGGTCCAGTCGGCCTTGCCCCAGCGGTTGGAGTCAAAGCTGTTGAAATCATCCCGCCAAGCCAGTTCAAAACCTGAACCGTTCCAGCGATGGAATTCAATCCAGTTTACGAACATGTACTGGGGCAGCACGCTGTCATTCCAGCTGCCAACCCACTCTGGGTTGTTAGGTGGCCAGAAATTAAAGCGAAACTGCGAAGGGCTTAATAGGTTGCGCGCCTGACCGCCTTCGGTAGTGCGGATCACTTGGTTGTTCACCAACCAGCGAACTTTGTCCGGGCTCCACTCTAGGGTAAATGTGTTGTAACCGTCGCCGAATGAGGAGCCGTTGTTGTGTACCTGCTCGGATGTGGTGCGGGTGCCCTGGCCGGTGATGATGTTGCTCTGCCAGGAGGTAGCATTATTTTTACCAAATACTTCTACGTCCACCTCCTCCCAAAACACACCGGACATTTCCGAGCCGTCTTTCCAGAGGAAGAAGTTGGAAATCATGCCGCTGGTTTTAGCTGCCCGCATACGCACGACGTATTTGCCGTAGAGATTGGCTGCAGGGGTGAAAATTTCCGCTGATTTATAGGGCTTTGCCAAAGCTGTTTCTGCAACGCCTGTGGTTAAGCACAGAGCCGCTAAAGATGCGCCCAACCATTTTTTTGTTGTTGTAAGCATGTAGAGATTCCTCCAAGGGACCAAAGTAAGGCCTCTGAGCAATGCTCGAGGCGCAAACTGCAGCTTGCAGGGCTTACACAGGGGGATAAAGCTTCAATTTAGGTTGTGCAGATCTTGAGACGCGCCAAAATGCGGAGTGTTTAACATAAAGCTCGGCACACACTCCTGCCGAAAGTGGCTGGGTGTCACGCCCACCTGGAGTTTAAACAACCGGTTAAACGTGGCCTTGCTGTTAAAACCTGCCTGCTGGGCAATTTCGACTATGGTGCACTCAAGCAGAGACGGATCTTTAAGCCGCCGCTTGGCCTCGCTGATGCGAAAGCTATTGATAAACTCCTGAAAATTCTGCTTAAAACACCGGTTAATCACCACAGACGCCTGACGGGGCGAGACCCCCAGCAAATGAGCAAAACGCTCTAGGGTAATTTGCGAATTTAAATGGGGCCGCTGCTCATCCATAAGCGCTTGAATACGTTCCGCCAAGATAAAACATTCAGCATCTGGCTCAGGCGTTTGTACACTCGGCTCAGCAGGCGGCGCGGCTGTGAGCACGGCAGTGGAGAGCTCTGTGGCGTCAGGCGCAGGGTTCACTGTTAATTGTTCTACCACCAGAGTGGTTTTTGCGCGCTCGAACCAAATAACCAGCAACAAGGCCAAGCTCAAATAATTGCCCACCACGCCGAGCCGATCGCTCATGGCCAGTGGCCAATACTGTCCCCCTAGATGCACCAGCAAACACCAAACCCAAACCAATACAAAACCCCCGTACAGGTTCACAACCGGCCTTAGGCTGGGCGACAAACTGCCTGCACCTCGGTACAGCAGCACCAGGCAATTAAGCCCATACACAACTGGCAATAATTTTTTAAGGGTTAAGAAGGCAAAAAAATGTACTTGGGTATTACTAAAAATGGCGAAATCTAAAATCAACGTGTGCTGTTGCTCCAAGGGGTGGCGCAAGCAGGCCCAGTACAAATACGGCAGGGATAAACACGCGGGTACTAAATGCCAATAATCCCGCAAACTGACTTTATGCGCAGGGTTTAGGCTGCCGCGCACAAACCAATACAACACGGGGCCCAAGGCGAACGAGGCAAAGCTAAACAACACCGATAAAGCCGGTGATAGAGAAAAGGCCGCATAACGTACACCGTCGCCCCAAAATACCAGGGTATCAATGGCGGCGCAGGCGTTGAGGGCAAAAAAAACTGTTAGGGTATTACGCACCGCTGGCGCAAATAATTGGCTGAGATTATTGCCAATGGCAAAAAACAAACAAAACAAAATGTAAACAGCCAACACTATGTCGTGTGTATTAAAAAGAAGCTGATTCATATGCTAAGGCAACCCATAAACGTTCGGCGTTAGGTGTGGGGTACAAACCGATACTGTGAATTAGCCACATTTGCCAAGGGCTCAAGCCGAGCCCCGGAAGCCAACCACTCCACCAAAAATGCTTATGGCTTTTCCACCCTCTTAGCATGGCAAAGGTCATATTAATGAGCGTTGATGGCCGTCACAGCAGCCCGAGGGTTGTGTTTTTTTGTGCACAATCACTCAAGACGCTTGCAGAAATACAGGCGGCGTGCATCGAGATAACAACGCCACGAGGAGCGGCTGATCCAGCTCGTGGTGAGGCCACTTCCGTTGCGGTGAAACCCTAGTGGTTTGCTATGGGCCGTCAGCCGTTCGTGGTGAGCCTGTCGAACCAGGCTCAGGGTAAACGAATTTAGGGAATTGGCTGCCCGAGGGCCCTGCGCTGCAGCAACTCCTCATAGCCGCCTTCATTGATGACGTTTACATAACCCAAGTTATTTAATACGTCTTTTGCTATACCCGAGCGGCGGCCGGTGCGGCAATACACGCGAATATCGTCCTCATGGGCGAAATTAAACAGGCCGATTTTAGCGGCGATTTCCTCATGGGGAATTAAAATTGCGCCCGTTAAATGGCCTGCAGCGTATTCATCAGCGGCTCGAACATCGATCCATATGGTCATGGGTATTGCCTCGTAAAAGTAATTAAAAGGAGCCAGTACAATTAACTGGCCATGGCGCGCATTTTTAATTGCGCTATGGCGTCGCGCAGGGCCGCGGCTTTTTCAAATTCTAAATCTTTCGCCGCCTGTTGCATGGATTTTTCCAACTGCTCAATTTGGCCCCATAAATCTTTATAAGGGTCAATTTTTTGCAAAATCTCTTCAGGTGAATTTTTGGCAGCTTTTTTACTGCGGCCCGTGCGGGCACCTGGAATACGGTTCGCTTCTAAAATATCGGCAACATTTTTGGAAATACCCTTAGGGGTAATGCCGTGTTGCTCGTTAAAGGCCACTTGTTTTTCGCGGCGGCGCTGGGTTTCATCCATGGCGCGCTGCATGGAGGCGGTAATTTTATCAGCATATAAAATCGCGTGGCCATTGACGTTGCGCGCGGCGCGGCCAATGGTTTGAATTAAGGAGCGATCCGAGCGCAAAAAGCCTTCTTTATCCGCATCAAAAATAGCCACCAGAGAGACCTCCGGCATATCCAAGCCTTCTCGCAACAGGTTAATACCCACCAGCACATCAAATTCCCCTATGCGCAGATCGCGGATAATTTCCATGCGCTCAACTGTATCTATATCCGAATGCAGATAACGCACCCGCACATTTTGCTCAATTAAATAATCGGTCAAATCCTCCGCCATACGTTTGGTTAAAACGGTTACCAAAATACGTTCATTGCGATTGGCAATGCGGCGAATTTCCGACAAACAATCATCCACCTGGGTGGTAGCTGGCCGCACCTCAACCACGGGGTCCACAAGGCCGGTGGGGCGCACCACCTGCTCAACCACCTGGCCCTGGTGCTCCCCTTCATATTTACCGGGTGTAGCGGAGACAAAAATCATCTGCGGCGCGAGGCGCTCCCACTCTTCAAACCGCATAGGGCGGTTATCCAGCGCTGAAGGCAGACGAAAACCGTATTGAACCAGAGTTTCTTTGCGGGAGCGATCACCCTTATACATTGCGCCAATTTGCGGTACGGTTACGTGGGACTCATCAATTACAAGCAGTGCCTCCGCCGGTAAATAATCGAATAAAGTTGGTGGTGGCAAACCCGGCTCCCGGCCCGATAAATACCGCGAGTAGTTTTCAATGCCGGTGCAATAACCCAATTCCTGCATCATTTCTAAATCGTATTTAGTGCGCTGCTCAATGCGCTGGGCTTCTAATAGTTTTTCCTCGCGACGGAAAAAACTTAAGCGCTCCGCTAATTCTTCTTTAATACTCTCTATAGCGCCCACAATGGTTTCACGGGGCGTCACGTAATGGCTTTTTGGGTAAATGGTCACGCGGGCGACCTTGCCTTTTTGCTCACCGGTAAGCGGGTCAAAAAGGGTTATTTTTTCGATGACATCGTCGAACAATTCCACGCGCACCGCGATGGATTCAGAATCCGCCGGGAAAATATCAATCACATCGCCGCGCACGCGGTAATTGGCGCGGAAAAATTCCAAATCGTTGCGGGTGTATTGCAATTCGGCTAAGCGGCGCAAAATACTGCGCTGGTCAATTTTATCGCCGCGCACTAGGTGGACGACCATTTTTAAATAGGCTTCTGGATCACCCAAACCATAAATAGCCGAAACTGTGGCCACTACGATGGCGTCTTTGCGCTCCATTAAAGCCTTAGTGGCGGAGAGCCGCATCTGTTCTATGTGTTCATTAACTGCCGAATCTTTTTCAATAAAGGTATCCGATGAGGGCACATAGGCTTCTGGCTGGTAATAATCGTAATAAGAGACAAAATATTCCACTGCGTTATGAGGGAAAAACTCTTTAAATTCCCCGTACAACTGCGCCGCCAGGGTTTTATTGTGGGCCATAATTAAAGTGGGCCGCTGAATTTTTTCAATCACATTGGCGATGGTAAAGGTTTTACCCGAACCAGTTACCCCCAACAGAGTTTGATGGGCGAGGCCAGCATCGATACCCGCCACCAGTTGTTTAATGGCCTCCGGCTGATCCCCAGCCGGTTTATACTCACACACCAACTTAAAGGGCTGCTCGTCCTCGGGGTAGGAATTCACTTTATTGGCCATTAATTATGCCTCGCTAATGCGGAAACACTGGTGAATTTTCGGGTTGCGGGCGAAATCCGGGTCTATGCTGGCAGCGCTGATATCCGCGACTTTAAACGCACTTAAGCCTTCAGTATCCAGTTTGAAACTGCGCAAATTGGTGGAAAAATACAAGGTTCCGCCGGGGTTTAATAATTCCATACAGCGGCTAATCAAGCCCAGATGATCCTCTTGCACATCTAATACGTCTTCCATACGTTTGGAATTGGAAAAACTCGGCGGATCGAGAATAATTAAATCAAACCCTTCGCGGCATTGCGCCAGCCATTTAAAACAGTCTGCCTGAACTAATTGATGTTGATTGCCGTAGATTTTATTCAGCTCAAAATTTTTCTTCGCCCAGTGTAAATAGGTATTGGACATATCCACACTCACACTGCTTTTAGCACCACCTAAAATAGCCTGTACGGTAATGCTGGCGGTGTAGCAAAATAAATTCAACACCCGTTTGCCCTTGGCTTCAGCGGCTACCATACGCCTGAGCGGCCTGTGATCCAAAAACAAACCCGTATCCAAATAACTGGTCAAATTAACCCAATATTCGGCTAGCCCTTCCTGCACAGCAAAATATTCCCCATCGCTGTTTTGCAGTTTCTCATATTGCTGTTTACCCTTATTGCGCTGGCGGGTTTTAATGGCCAAGTGTTCAGGGCGCTGATTAAATACATCACATACAGCGGCAATAATTTCATCAAAGCGTTTGGCGGCAGCAGCAGGATCAATCGTTTTGGGCGCCGCATATTCCTGCACATGGATGGATTCGCCATAGAGGTCAATGGCTGCGGAATATTCGGGCATATCGGCATCGTATAAGCGGTAAGCGTCTATGCTGTTTTTTTCCACCCAGCTTTTAAATTGTTTTAAATTTTTGCGCAAACGATTGGCCAGCATGGTGGCGCCGTTACTGAGTGGCGGCAGCTCTTGTGGCACAGCTTGCTGCTGTGTTGACTGCGGCCCATCCTCGCGCAGCTTGGCCATTTCCGGCGGTAATACCTCGTATAAAATTAATTCACTGGCGATGGTGCCGTTAAATAATTTATAGCGTTTATTCGAGCGCAGGCGCAGTTCTTTAGCCAAGTCCACATTGCCGGTAAATACCCCAAAGGTCCAGCCGCTGCACTGAGCTTTTACCACGCGGCCTAAATCCTGGTAGGTATTTTTTAAGGTTTCTACTTCCCCTAAACGCTCACCATAAGGTGGGTTGGTTAAAATCAAACCCTGCTCCCAACTGGAGGGCTTTTCAAAGCGATTAATAGCGGCGCGTTTTAATTGGATAAAATCGCTGACACCGGCGCGCTGACTATTATTAGTGGCGGCTTCTAATACGCGGGAGAATTCATCACAACCGAGCATTAAGGGCAGGCCCTTATTAAGAGCGGCGTGGCGCTGAGCCTGCGCCTCTTGTATTAATTCATTCCAGGCAGCCGCGTCAAAACCCAGCCAATCCATAAAACCAAAATCCTGCCGAAATAAACCCGGTGCAATATTGCCCGCCATTAAAGCCGCTTCAATTAATAAGGTGCCGGAGCCGCACATAGGGTCAATTAAATGCCCGCCCGCTGCGGCAATTTGCGGCCAATTGGCGCGCATTAAAATGGCGGCGGCGAGGTTTTCTTTTAGGGGTGCCACGCCCTGCTCTAAGCGGTAACCGCGCCGGTGCAAACTCTCGCCGGATAAATCTATGCCTATGTGTACTTTATTTTTTGCCAGGCGTGCATTGACGCGAAAACGCGGCGTGTGGCGATCCACATTGGGCCGCGTGCCGGTATGATCGCGCAATTTATCCACCAATGCGTCTTTTATACGCATGGCGCCAAACTGGGTATTTTTAATGGCGTCGTTAGTGCCGGTGAAATCCACCGCAAAGGTGCAATCCGGCCGCAGATGATTGTGCCAATCGATGGTATAGGCGGCGGAATATAAATCGTAATCGCTGGCCACATCCTCCACCCCCAAAGGCAATAAAACCCGGTTGGCCAGCCGCGAGTGCAAGCAGACCCGCATGGCTTGAATAATATCGGCATCAAAATAAACGCCTGCCACCGTGGCGCGGGCCTCGCGAGCGCCGAGGGCGGTCAGTTCGTCTTGCAGGAGGTTTTCAAGGCCTTTGGGGCAGGTGGCAAATAATTGCATGGTTCTGTCTCGTGAGCATCGTTCGCCACTGGGCGCACGATGGTGATTTATAAGGTTAAGGTTATGATTTAACAGTTGTTATGCCATAACCTGAGTAAAAATGGTTATTCGTCGGATTCTGTCACAAATTACGCGGAAATTTCCGCATTACAGCAGAGGCTGTCTAGGCTAATAAAAGCAGAGTACCATGGGCCTGGCTGCGGTGAACTCACCGTTGCTGCCAAGGTCCCTTTGTCGGGTGCCGCCGTGAAAAGGTGTTACTTAGAATCCTTGTCACCGGCCCTGCCAAAGCTGCCCTTTCCATGCCCGTTTATCCTAAAGGTGAATGCCTATGAAACGACAAAAACGCAACCCCTCCGATCGCGCTCAGGCGCGTGGCTATCAAACCGGTGCCAGCGGCGGCTCCTGGGACATGTGCCCGTTTGCCAGCGGCGAAGCCCGCGAACGTTGGATGGCCGGTTGGCGGGAAGCGCGCGAGGATCATTGGAACGGCTTTAACAGCAAAGCTCAAGCACAAAAAATTAGTAACTTTTAATCTTCATCCTATTGGCAACTAAGCCCCAGCAGTTGGGCTTAGTTGTTTGATCCACGAATAGCCGCACAGGCCTCATGAATTAATTGCGGGCCGCGATAAATAAAACCCGAATAAACTTGCACAAGGCTTGCCCCAGCGCGTAATTTTTCCGCGGCATCTTCCCCATTTAAAATTCCTCCCACGCCAATAATCGGCAATTTACCCTGCAGGGTTTGCGCTAAGACTTTAATGGTGTGTGTTGATTTATTTTTTACCGGCGCACCGCTTAAACCGCCGGTTTCATCGGCGTGTTTAACGCCTTCGATCCCTTCGCGACTTAGCGTAGTATTGGTGGCGATAATGCCATCCATACCCGAATTAATGATCCGCTGAGCAAAATCGCTAATTTCATCATCCGTCATATCCGGCGCAATTTTTACCAATAAAGGCACCTGTTTTCCCTGCTCAAGGCCAAGCCGCTGCTGACGCACTTTAAGGCCATCTAATAATGCGCTGAGGGTGTCGCCATATTGCAACGCGCGCAAACCGGGTGTGTTGGGGGAGGAAATATTAACGGTTATATAGTCGGCGTATGCATACACAGCGGCTAAACAATGCTCGTAGTCCTTCAGGGCATCTTCATCGGGGGTATTTTTATTTTTGCCGATATTAATACCCAAAATTCCTGGGTACCCGCGTTTTTGCGCCACCTGGCTCACGAGGTGGGCCACACCTTTGTTATTAAATCCCATGCGGTTAATAACGGCTTGCCGTTCCGGCAGACGAAATAATCGAGGTTTCGGATTACCCGACTGAGCCAAAGGGGTAACCGTACCCACCTCGATAAAACCAAAGCCCAAAGCCCCTAGGGCATCAATATAGTCAGCGTTTTTATCCAAGCCTGCGGCCAGGCCAATAGGGTTGGGGAATTTTAGGCCGAATAGTTCCACCGGTGCCTGCGGCATAGGACTGGCAAATAAGGAGAGCAGTTTTAAACGCTGGGCAGCCCCCAACCAGTCCAGAGTCAACTCGTGGGAGACTTCGGCATCCAGGCGAAATAATAGATCGCGAATCAAGGCGTACATGGCGAGGCTCCTGAAGCAAAAGGCGGCGATATTAGCCTAAAGCAACCGGCGCGGCCACATAGGCCCTGCCCATCCGCCGCACTCATTATTATTCAATCTAAAAACCCGCTTAAAGCTCAGGGTTAAGGCAACGCCGCCTGGAGCCCAAGAGGAATTATTCTCTTCATTTGCCTTGACGCACATCAAACATTCCTGTAATTTCAGTAAATACTGAAATTACAGGAATTAACAAATGGTCACTGGCCTCACTCCGATGATTCAGTCCTGTGTGCTGCACTTTGGCGAAATGGGCAGCCGTTGGGGCATCAACCGTACCGTGGGGCAAATGTATGCCCTGTTTGTCCTGAGCAAACAGCCCTTATGTGCGGAGCAAATCGCCGATTCCTTGGGATTTTCCCGCTCCAATGTCAGCATGGGGATTAAAGAATTACTCTCCTGGGAGCTTATTAAATTGCAACACCTGCCCGGCGAGCGTAAGGAGTTTTACAGCGCACCGGGGGATGTGTGGGATATAGCCAAAACCCTTATTGAACAGCGCCGCAAACGCGAAATTGACCCTACCCTTTCTACCCTGCGCAATTTATTGCTAGAAGCCCCCGCCAACGATGATGAGGCGTACGCCCAGCAGCGCATGCGAGACATGCACGAATTAATTGAAATGCTCACCGTTTGGACCACAGAAATTCAGCGCCTGGACGCCTCTAACCTTTCTAAGCTGTCGAAATTAGGCAGCAATATAGGCAAGGTATTAAATATGAAAGACAAACTATTAGGACGCTCGTGATTGGAATTGCCCGTTGTGATTGTAACTTTTCCACTTCGAGCTTTTTATAACCTGGATCTGCTGATGAGTGGCACGCCCATGGCTCTGGCGCGTAAAAAATAGTGCCGCAAACCTTATGCAGTAATTGAGGAGGCCGCCATGGTACTCGATACCCTTGTGTTATCGCGGATGCAGTTTGCCGCTAATATTTCCTTCCATATTTTATTCCCCAGCATCACCATCGCTCTAGGCTGGTTTTTATTTTATTTTAAATGGCAATACGCCCGCAGCCAGGATGAAGTCTGGATGCGTATTTACCGTTTTTGGGTGAAAATATTTGCCCTCACCTTTGCCCTAGGTGTGGTGAGTGGTATCACCATGAGTTTTCAATTCGGCACTAATTGGCCGGGCTTTATGCAAAAGGTTGGCAATATTGCAGGCCCATTGCTCGGCTACGAAGTCTTAACAGCGTTTTTTTTGGAAGCTACATTTTTAGGCATTATGCTGTTTGGCATCGGCAGGGTTTCTAACCGAGTCCATACCCTGGCGACTTTTTTAGTGGCCTTTGGCACCAGCCTTTCCGCCTTTTGGATTATTGCCCTTAATTCTTGGATGCAAACCCCCACCGGGTTTGAATTGCGCGATGGCGTGGCCTACCCGGTGGATTGGTGGGCGATTATTTTTAACCCTTCCATGCCCTATCGTTTGGCCCATATGCTCACCGCCTCAGGCCTAACCGCAGGTTTTTTAATTGCGGGCGTGAGCGCCTATCGCATTTTAAAAGGCGATCCTAAACCTGCGCCGCGCAGAGCCTTAAAAATTGCTGCGTGTGCTAACAGCTTTCTAATTGTGGTGCAAATTATCCTCGGCGATTTACACGGCTTAAATACGCTGCAGCACCAACCAGCCAAAATCGCCGCTATGGAAGGCGTGTGGCATACCGAACGCGGCGCGCCGCTGCTGTTATTTGCTATTCCCGATGCCAACACCCAAAGCAATTTATTCGCCGTGCACATCCCCAAAATGGCCAGCCTTATTTTAACCCACGAGTTAGACGGCGAAATCAAAGGTTTAAATGAATTTCACGGCAGCGCGCCACCGGTAAAACCGCTATTTTTTGGCTTTCGAATAATGGTGGGCATAGGCGTATTAATGCTTGCGGTAGCTTGGTTGTGTGGCTTTTATTATTGGCGCCACAATGAATTGCCTGCGTGGTTATTAAAAGTCTGCGTGGCCATGACGTTTTCCGGCTGGATTGCCACACTCGCCGGTTGGTATGTAACCGAAATTGGCCGCCAACCCTATTTAGTCAGCGGCGTGTTAAAAACCGCCGATGCCGTAACCCAGGTGGCCTCGGGCAATGTCGCGCTCTCATTGGTTATTTATGTCACGCTTTATTGCGCTCTATTATTTGCCTATATACGGACTATTTTTGTTATGGCCCGCAAAGCTGTGTTAGTAGATGCACCGGAAACTCTCGCCACACTGCAGGAGCAATTATTGGCTAACCCAGCCGTTAAAGGGGAGCAAATGGTATGAACGAGCTAAGCCTTGCCAGCGGCAGCGCCTATTGGTTGCCGGTTATTTTTAGCGGCCTCATGGTATTGGCCTTTTTTATTTACGCCATTTTAGATGGCTATGATTTAGGTGTGGGCATTTTATTGCCCCTGCAGCATGAACCCCAGCGGGATATTATGATTGCCTCGATCGGGCCTTTTTGGGATGCCAACGAAACCTGGTTGGTGCTCGGGGTAGGCATTATGTTAATCGCCTTCCCGGCAGCCCATAGTCTGGTGTTATTTCATTTGTACCTGCCGGTAACAATTATGCTGGCGGGTTTAATACTGCGCGGCGTCGCCTTTGATTTTCGTGCCAAGGCGCCGCAGGATCACAAAACCCTCTGGGATCGTTTATTTAAACTCGGCTCACTCTTAGCCACCCTCGCCCAGGGTTATATGTTAGGTATTTATGTGATGGGGTTTGAAGTGAGCCTATGGGCCTATTTATTTGCCTGTTTAAGCGCTATTTGTGTGACCGCCGGTTACAGCTTTATCGGTGGCGCTTGGTTAGTGATGAAAACCGAAGGCGAGCTGCAACAGCGGGCTGTGGTTTGGACGCGCCGATGCGGCTATTTAACCGCCCTAGGAATAGGCTTGGTAAGTGTTGTCAACCCGTTAATTAGCCCGGCGATTTTTGCAAAATGGTTTAGCAGTTCAAACTGGCTTTTTTTATTAATAATTCCCATCTTGTGCGGCGGATTATTCCTGGCCGTGATGATTTTTTTACGCCGTTTTGGCCGCAGTGAAGAGAACCACCAGCGTCTTGAACCCCTAAGCTGGGCGCCGTTTGTAGCTGTTGCCGGTATTTTCTTACTGTGTTTTATCGGCTTATCCATTAGCTTTTTCCCTTATATAGTGCCCAATCAATTAACCATTTGGCAGGCCGCCAGCGCTGCAGAATCACTGCAGTTTATTCTGTACGGCGTAATCCTGGTGCTGCCCACCATAGTGCTCTATACCCTATTTGCCTACCGGATTTTTTGGGGCAAGGCGACGCAATTGAAGTACTACTAACCCTTTGGGTGACTCGATTAAAAACCTGCAGAGTATTTATTTGCAGTCAGACAAGCCCGCATGCGGGCTTTTTTATTATTATGGACAGGCCACCCCCACAACAAGGAAACCCTCTATGCCACCTCCCAACAGGAAAAAACGCTCCTGGGGCCTGATACTTTTTTCCCTGCCGTTCGCAGCCGTGGGCATTGGCCTATTGGTGTTTAGCATAATACCCACGTTTTACGATGTGCTGCGCATGTCGAGCTGGCCCTCCACCCAAGCTGAACTAGTACACCTAGAGCTCACCACCAATAGTGATTCAAATGATTCACCTTCTTATAAGGTCCAGGCGCGTTATCGCTACCAAGTTGACGGGGTTTATTACAACAACGATCGGGTTGCCATCAGTATATTTGATGCAGATTTTTATCCCGTAGAATTGAGCAACAACCTTAAAGCTTCATTCGATGCAAAAAAGCCCATTACTATCTGGTATAACCTCGATTACCCAGAAGATTCCATTATTAATCGAACACTCGGGCTCAAAAATATTCTAATCCAAATCACTTTAGCTATTGGTATGCTTATCTGCGGTATCGGCGTAATAGTTATGGATTGGCGCAGCCGCAATGAGTCAAAGCACCATTTTACAAGTGGCTCTGCGCCATGGCTTCATCATCGCCCTTGGCGCACACACACCATTCGCTCCGATTTTAAAAACAACCTTTGGGACGCATGGATCTATAACCTACTCTGGAACGGATGTTCACTCACGCTCGCGATTTTTCTAGCACCAAAAAGTTATACAAATGGCGACTATTTGGCTTTGTTTTTTATTTTACTGTTTCCAACAATAGGCCTCATTTTTTGGATTTGGGCATTTCGCGTAACAATCACGCTTTTGAGGCAGGGTGACCCGTTGCTCTATATGCACACTTATCCAGGTGTGATCGGCGGCGAACTGAGCGGTAGTCTCCATGTGAATCACATCAAACCACAAAAGTTTAAAATAAGAATTAGCTGTTTAAGCATTAACCGCAGCCATGATAACACCGTAGAAATACCTATTTGGACTAGAGAAGTGATCAGCGAAATTGAAACCGACTCTAACAGGCGGCGCCTAAGCTTTCGATTCGATATCCCAAGTCAGTTACCAAAATCCGACCCACCTAAGACGATGGGAAGTTACTACGCATGGACGATTGCAATTGAGAGCCTTGATGCGTCTCCGCCTTTTACCAGGCAATATACTGTACCTGTATTTGCACCGTAGGATTTTAAAAGCTCCTCTGAAAATCAACTTTTACCACCATAGAAAAAATTAATTTGAATGGATACGACCAATGTCAGACTCAAAAACCAAACCCAAGCGTTCTTGGTTCCTTATAATTTTTTCTTTACCATTTGCAGGCGTGGGCATTGGCCTATTGGTGTTTAGCATAATACCCACGTTTTACGATGTGCTGCGCATGTCCAGCTGGCCCTCCACCCAGGCAGAATTAGTTTTTGCGGAACTGGACACGCAGAGAGGCTCAAAATCCACAACCTATTTAGCGAGGGCGCGTTATAGCTATCAGATAAATGGCGTCTATTACACCAATGATCGGGTAGCCATCAGTAACCGCAGCGATAATATAGGCTCGTTTCAAGAGGATTTAGGTTATAGGCTTGAGGCAGCCTTTGCGGCCAAAAAACCCATCGAGATTTGGTACAACCCCGAGGACCCACAGGATGCCATTATCGATCGGTCTTTACGGGTGGGGTTGTTATTTTTTAAGTTAATTTTTGTTGTGGTATTTGGCGGTGCGGGGATTGGCTTGCTGTTATTTGCCTGGCGGCAAAAAAATGACTATGTACACAGCCACAAAGGGTTGGAGGCGCCCTGGCTTAATTACCCGGCCTGGGCGGATAACAAAATTCGCTCTGCACAAAAATCAATAGTTAAGTTCACCTGGTTTTTTGCCGATATTTGGAATGCGATTTCCCTACCCTTAAGTATTTTTGTGGTGCCTGACAACCTTGCTCGCGGCAACTATGTGGCGCTTATTGCATTGATATTTCCTATTGTAGGTTTGGGGCTGCTGCGCTGGGCTATTAAGACGACTGCAGATTTTCGCCGCTATGGGGACCCGGTTTTGATGTTGGATCCCTTCCCCGGTTCTATTGGCGGAGATTTTGGTGGCTGTGTTGAAATACCCTGCGCCCAGCAGGCAAATTTTAATTTAACCCTCACCTGTTTGAACGTTAAACCCAATTATGGCAGTGATAACGAAACCTTAGAAACACCTATTTGGCAGATAGAGGGCGCCAGCGCGCTCACCCCAACCCTACGCGGGGGCACTTTGTATTTTCGCTTTAGCATCCCTGATCATTTGCCTTCATCAGAGCCGCCCCAACCAAAACACAATTATATTAAATGGCGATTAGACATTGAGTGTGAGCACATTGAGCCTCAGTTTTCCCGCCAGTATGAAGTGCCGGTTTTTGCTACTGGCGAAACCGCGCGTTTTGCACTCGCAGATGCCCAGCAGCATCCTATGATGGCCAAACAACAAGCTGCAGATACACAAAGCGCATTAAATATTGCAATTGAGCCCGACGGAGTAATTATCAAACGCGGTTATGGGCACAACGCGCGGGCAATAACGCCGCTACTCCTATTTGGTATTATTTTTATTGCCGTTGGGAGTTTTTTTCTCCATGTAGGCGCGCCGGTGTTTTTACCCTATATTTTTATTTTGATTGGCGCTGTTGCTGCGGCGGGCTGTTTACACTCCCTACTGCATAAACAAACGGTACGCATAAACGCTGACGGCATTATGCTTGAGAAACGTTATTTAGGATTATTTTCTGTTCAGCAATTTATTCAGCGGGAAAAAATTCAGTACCTGGCGTTAAAGCAGAGTTATTCAACACAACATCAGGGCAAATATAAAACCTTTTACAAGCTGCAAGCCTGTTTAGTAATGGGCAAACCCGTCCCAATTACCGGCTCAATTCCGGGTGAGGCGGCGGCTAAATATTGGTTGGAGCGCATTTGCACACTCACGGGCTTTGGCTATCGTTAGCCGAAGATAAATTCGGCCTTATTTACTCGTAGTGTCAAGAAAATGGCAAAATTCAGAGCTAGACAATTGTAAACTTTTAAATCATTCAAAACTCGCAAACGCATGCGATCATCCCTTATATAAAACACAGTAACCTATGTCACTGATAGATAAGAGACACAACAAAAAGCACATTACGTTTGGATTGGCATTTATTACTCTCGGCATTCTAGTTGCTGCATTTAAATTGTCACCGAGAGTCCTAGAGCGAATCCATATGGCATGGTGGATGCCCGTTCAAGCCACGTTAATTGAGGTTGTACTTGAATCTCAGCCGGACCATCGAGGGCTAACACGCTTCAATATTGAAGCCAAATACACCTACACTTTTAATAAGACTCAATATATAAGCTCCAGAGTGACGGAACGATTTCACCCTCAGCAATTGGGCAAGCAGCTTATGCAGGATTTCAGCAGTAACACCCCCATTACCATTTGGTTAGACCCCAAAAACCCCGACAATTCAATAATCGATAAATCTGCCGCCGAAGGTATTGCGTTACTTTTAGGTGTATGCGTGTTGTTATTCACCGCCGGTATATTATTCATAGCGTTCGCTAAGGCTGAAGAGACCAAAACTATTAGCCCATCAATAGTTACACATGCTCGGCTACATAACAGCGACTGGACAAGCAACAGAATAAAACCTCGACAATTTAATGGCTTAATTATCTCGATTTTAGTAGCAGTTATTTATAACGCTATTTTTCTATCTGTATACGCGTCTGTTTTCTATGCAATAGCCGATGGTAATCTGATCTCTATACTGGGCTTAATAATACCCGCCATAGGCGTTGCGCTTAGCATCTGGGCGGTCCGCAACATTATTGAATTTTTAAAGTTTGGTGGCTGCACATTAGAGATGTCACCTTTTCCTGGGAAAATTGGCGGATATTTTGGCGCCAGGGTGAACATCCCCATGCGAGCTGACCAAGCGATATCACTGGCGATTCACTTAAGTTGTATAAAAAACCTTAGACGGGGCGTAAGAATCAAAGCTGAGAATAAACTGATACTTTGGTGTTCTGAAAATAGTGTAGTGATCAAACCAGGAACCAATGATCGCAGCCTGCACTTCCGCATACGACTGCCAGCGGGGCTACCCGCCTCTGATTTAAACCATCACGCCAATTCCTGTGTATGGCTGCTTGAATTGCGTTCACAACCCGACTTTTACCGCAGCTATGTCGTACCTGTATATCCAAATGAAGATTCAAACACACCGCCCAATTCAACCCATGAGATTAATTTGATGAACAACTAAATTTGTGTGCTGGCACCAATTAGGTTCAAAATATTTTGCGTTGCACCATTAGTATTCACTAGTTAGTTCAATACCACCTCTATTTTCGACTTAGTACGCCAAAATACTGATGGCCCAGCACTTGCTTTGAGACAAGTTACAGGGCATTCTTGGCAAAGATGAATGCGCAGGTTACTTACCTGACCTGATTCAACCAATGGATGGCTAGGGTTCCGATTCGTTTTTGCGGTGCATAATTTTGTGCGGTAAAGAATGAGTGCTGGTCCGAGAGCTATCGACCTTGGATAGGGATGTGGATGTGTTTTTAACACTGGGCAAACCCAGTTTAAAAACACAACCAAGGTTACACGGCGGGACAAAAACCCGGGAGGACAATGCCCTAAAACCCTAGCTATAGGTTTTAGGATTGTGGGCGCATGCGCCAAGCGTGCCTTTAGCCCTTACCTCTCACTGACTGGAGTTTTGTCCATGCAATTGCCTTTTCTCGCCCGTCGTTTTTCCCCGCTTTTTGATTCCCTGCCGAAATTATCTCTGCGTGTGCTGAGCCTTCCGCTGCTGGCGCTGGCGCTGCTGGGTACGTCTGCGCCTGTTTTAGCCAAGGATAAATTTAAAGTCTGCTGGACCATTTATGTCGGTTGGATGCCCTGGGGGTATGGGGAGCAAACCGGCATAGTGAAAAAATGGGCAAAAAAATACAACATTGATATTGATGTAGTGCAAATCAATGATTATGTGGAATCCATCAACCAATACACGGCGGGTGGTTTTGATGGCTGTACCATGACTAATATGGACGCGCTGACCATTCCTGCCGTGGGCGGCGTGGATTCTACGGCGTTAATTGTGGGGGATTTTTCCAACGGTAACGATGCCGTCATTTTAAAAAATAAAAGTGACTTAAAAGATATTAAAGGCCAAAAGGTTAATTTGGTGGAGTTAAGTGTTTCCCACTATTTATTGGCCCGCGCGTTGGAATCGGTAAAACTCAGTGAAAAAGATGTAAAAGTGGTGAACACCTCGGATGCGGATATGGTGGCCACCTACAGCACTAAAGACGTGACAGCGGTAACCACTTGGAACCCCTTAGTGGGGGAGATTCTGGCCATTCCCGGCGCGAAAAAAGTATTTGATTCCTCACAAATCCCCGGCGAAATTATCGACCTGATGGTGGTGAACAGCAAAACCCTGCAGGAAAACCCGAATCTTGGTAAAGCCTTAGTGGGCGCTTGGTATGAAATTCTCGATAAATTAGCCACCGATAAAGCCGCCAAAGAAGCCATGGCCAAAGCCTCCGCTACCAATGTAGCCGGTTTTGATGCGCAATTAGCTTCCACCAAATTATTTTATAAACCCGCTGAAGCAGTGGCCTTTACACAAAGCGCCGACCTGAAAAAAACCATGGAAACCGTAGCCAAATTTAGTTTTGAGCACGGCATTTTAGGCCAGGGTGCTAAATCCGCCACGGCTATTGGCATTCAAACCCCCGCCGGTGTTTATGGCGATGAGAAAAATATCAAATTGCGTTTTGACCCCAGCTTTATGCAGATGGCCCAGGACGGCAAGCTTTAACGGCCGCAGCAGGGTTTAACCCACTGCATTTAATGAGCAGGCACAGCACTGCGCTGTGCCCATTTTTGCCTTTATAAGCGGGTTCTTTTATGAAACGCTGGATTAATGCTTGGCCGTCGCGGCCTGTGGCAGCACTGTTGGGCGCCCTGCCCTTTGTATTGGTATTTTTTATTTATCTCTGGGGTTCCAACCTGCGTTTACAGGAAAACCCTAACGATAAATTATTGCCCGCCTTCAGCCAGATAGGTGCGGCCATGGATGAATTAGTGCTGCAGCCGAGCGCGCGAACGGGCGAATATTTATTTTGGCAGGACACCCAAAGCAGCCTGCGGCGTTTAGGCCTGGGGGTTTTAGCCGCCGCCTCCATCGGTTTATTGGCGGGTTTATTAACCGGCGCGCTGCCTATGCTGGGGGCGGGTTTTACGCCGTTTATTACCGCTATTTCACTAATTCCACCCATGGCGGTACTACCGATTTTATTTATTGTGTTTGGCTTGGATGAATTATCCAAAGTCATGCTGATTGTGATTGGTATAGCGCCAACGCTAGTGCGTAGCGTTTATCACAATTGCCGCGAATTACCCGCCGAGCAGTGGGTAAAAGCACAAACCCTCGGCGCGCATTCCGGCCAGGTGATGCTACGGGTGTTATTGCCGCAATTAACGCCGCGCTTAATTGATAGCGTGCGTTTGAGCCTGGGCAGTGCCTGGTTATTTTTAATCGCCGCTGAAGCCATAGCCTCCAACGATGGTTTGGGTTACCGGATATTTTTGGTGCGCCGTTATATGGCCATGGATGTGATTCTGCCCTATGTGGCCTGGATTACCCTCTTGGCCTTTTTAACCGATTTTGCCCTGGCGCGGCTTAACCGCTGGGCCTTCCCTTGGTACAACCCAGCCAGCAGGCACTGACTATGAGCGCAGCAGAACCTCTTTTACGTTTTAGCCGCGTGGGTAAGGAATATGGCTCACATATTGTGCTGGAGCGTATCTCCACCCAGGTGCAGGAGGGCGAGTTTGTCTCCTTAGTGGGCACCTCCGGCTGCGGCAAAAGCACTTTTTTAAAAATGCTCCTCGGCACCGAGCAGCCCAGCAGCGGCGAGGCCTTTTTAGGTGGTAAGCCCCTGGCGGCAGAGCCGGGGCCGGATCGCGGCATAGTGTTCCAAAAGTATTCGGTCTTCCCCCACCTTACGGTGCAGCAAAACGTCTTGGCGGCCCTGGAATTTAGCCGCAGCCCTTGGCTGGGCAAGCTGTTCGGCGGGGCGAAAAAGGCCGCATTAGAAGAAGTTGCCCTCTGGCTTGATGCAGTGGGCCTAAGCCGGGCGAAAGACCTCTACCCCCACAGCCTCTCCGGTGGTATGCAGCAGCGTTTGGCCATCGCCCAGGCGCTGATCAAACAGCCGCGTATTTTGCTGCTGGATGAACCCTTCGGCGCCCTGGACCCAGGCATTCGCAAAGACATGCACCAGCTGCTGCTGCGCCTGTGGAGCCAGCATAAGCTGACGGTGTTTATGGTCACCCACGATTTACACGAGGGGTTTTACCTAGGCACCCGCCTGTGGGTGTTTGATAAAACCCGCCACGACCCCCAAGCGCCGGATCGCTACGGCAGCACCATCACCTACGATCTGGCGCTGCATTCGAACAACCAACAAGCGGTGCAGGAGATAGCCGAGCAGCTCGATGCCGCCGATGTGGCGCGCCTGCAGCTCAGCCCCAGCACCGGAGACTCAACCCATGCGTGAGATAACACCCAATCCCGGCCCCAGCGGCTACAACACCCGCTTGCCCGGCGGCAGCCACTGGTCGCTCATCCTGCGGCGCGGCACCCGCTTAAGAATTACCGACCCCGCAGGCGGCGCTAACCTCGCCCTGCTGATGTACAACCCCATTAGCCTTGGTGAAAAGTACAACGCGCCGGATACCCTCAAGTGCCAGCACACCTTTAAGCTCACACGGGGCCACTGTTTGTACTCGGATATGGGCCGCATTTTTTGCTCCATTACCGAGGACAGCTTCGGCTGGCACGACACCATCGCCGGCACCTGCCACAAAAGTGATGTGGCGCGGCGCTGGGGCGAGCGGGACTATCAAACCCAGCGCAATGAGTGGCTGCAAAACGGCCAGGACAGTTTTTTAGTGGAGCTGGCCAAATACGGCCTGGGCCTTAGGGACTTGGCCGCCAATGTGAATTGTTTCAGTGAAGTACGGGCCGATGAGCGCGGCCAGCTGAGCCTCACCCGCCAAAGCCAGGCCGGGGATTACCTCTGCCTGCGCTTTGAAATGGACACCCTAGTGGTGATGCACAGCTGCCCCCACCGGCTAAACAGCGCTGCGCGCTACCCGCGCCTGGGCGTAAACCTCGCCCTAGACCTAGCCCCCCCCATGGCCGAGGACGACCTGTGCTTAAACCACTGCGCGGAGAACCGCCGGGGTTTTGATAACAACGCCCTCTACCACTTTGGCTTGCCCGCATCGGGCCTCGTTTCTCAATAGGTGCCCTTATGCAGATTCAACCCAGTAACCGCAACCCCGACCAGGCACAGCAGCGGCAAACGGTGCGCGCCGGTGATTATTACCTGGGCACCTTAAAACAGGGCCAGGTGCTGCGCATTGTTGACTTAGAGGGCAACCAGGCCGCCGATACCCTCTTCTATAACGCGGCGGATATAACCGAGCGCTACAGCGCCACCGACACCATCGCTAGCCAGGGCAACCTGTATGTAGGCCCCGGCTCTGTACTCAAAACCAATTTGCTGCGCGACATGCTGAGCATAGTGGCCGACACCTGCGGCCGCCACGACACCATCGGCGGCGCCTGTGCCACTGAGTCCAACACCGTGCGCTACTCCCTAGAAAAACGCTGCATGCACGCCTGCCGAGACAGCTGGATGCTGGCGCTGCAGGAGCACGAGGAGAGCGGCCTCACCAAGGCGGACATAACCCACAACATCAACTTTTTTATGAATGTGCCGGTGAGCCCTGCAGGCGGCTTGCAGTTTGCCGATGGTATTTCGGCGCCGGGTAAATATGTGGAGCTGCTGGCTCATATGGATGTGTTGGTGCTGATCTCCAACTGCCCACAGTTGAACAACCCGTGTAATGCCTATAACCCGACGCCTATAGAACTGTTGGTGTGGGATGCGTGAGGTGGTTGGGTAGCCAGGTTGGAGTGGAGGATGCGAGCTTGCTTTTCGCTCCCTCTCCCTCTGGGACGACTGCATGGATGCAGGAGGTAGAGTCACGCCGGGAGCGGTTACCGAGAGGGTTGGGGTGAGGGTAGGCGTCCGTAGCCCGGATGAAGCGCAGCCTAATCCGGGGTGGTTCGACAAAACCTGGATTGCGTTTCACTTCATGCGGGCTACGTCAGGTCATCCGGGCTACGGCAGGGAGCAAGAGCGCAACTCCCAGCCGTGGGTAATAGGAGTGAAAACCCCCTCCCAGCCCAATGTCGTTAAGTTAAGCCCAGCTCCCTCACCCTAGCCCTCTCCCAAAGGGAGAGGGGACAGTAAGAGCTCACCCTGGAGGCCTTGGTTTTAGCCCCCTCTCCCTCGGGGAGAGGGTTGGGGTGAGGGTAAGAAAAGGCGCGGGAAATGGCTCAAAATCCTTAACTTAATGACATTGCCTCCCAACCTCCCCCTTGAAAAGGGGGAGGAGCAAAAAACCTTAGCCTGAGGCAGGTTGCTAGTGCCCCAGGCGCATTGGCTCCCTCCCCTTATCAAGGGGAGGGTTGGGGTGGGGTTTGTAGAACAAAGCCCACGAATAAATACATTCGAGCTACCAAATAAAACCCTTGTAGCTACCAAGCAAAACCAGTAATACCGCCCCCCAGGACGACCTGGGAGCCTATCAAATAAACGCGGGACGGCCCGCCCAAACACGGATTCTCACCATGTTTGACACAGTACTGATCGCCAACCGAGGCGCCATCGCCACCCGTATCCTGCGCAGCCTCAAACAGATGGGCATCAAGAGCGTGGCGGTGTACCACGAGGAAGACGCCAACTCCCTGCATGTACAGCTGGCGGACTTAGCCGTGTGCCTAGGCGCAGGCAGTGCGGCCGATACCTACCTCAACATCGACAAAATCATCCAAGCCGCCCGCGACACCGGTGCCCAAGCCATTCACCCCGGCTACGGCTTTTTAAGTGAGAACCAAGCCTTTGTGCGCGCCTGTGAGGCGGCGGGCCTGGTGTTTATCGGCCCCACCCTCGAGCAGATGGCCCTCTTCGGCCTCAAACACTCCGCCCGTGAGGCGGCAGCTAAGGCCCAAGTGCCGCTAGTGACCGGCTCCCCGCTGCTGGAGGATTTACCCCAAGCGCAGCAATGGGCCGCACAGGTGGGCTACCCGGTGATGCTCAAAAGCACCGCAGGCGGTGGCGGCATTGGCATGCAGGTGTGCCAGGATGAAACCGAACTGAGCCAAGCCTGGGATTCAGTGCGGCGCTTAGGCGGCAATTACTTCAGCAATAACGGCGTATTTTTAGAGGCCTACATCGCCCGCGCCCGCCATATCGAAGTGCAGATTTTTGGCGATGGTAAGGGCCTTGCCAAAGCCCTCGGCGAGCGGGACTGCTCGGCCCAGCGGCGCAACCAAAAAGTGCTGGAGGAAACCCCCGCCCCCAACCTGCCGGAGGCGCAGCGCCAACAGCTGCACGCCACCGCCGAGGCCCTGATGGCCTCGGTGCAGTACCGCAACGCAGGCACGGTGGAGTTTATTTACGACGTAGACCGAGGCGCCTTTTATTTTTTAGAGGTGAACACTCGCCTGCAGGTGGAGCACGGCGTAACCGAACAGGTGTGGGGGGTGGACCTGGTGAACTGGATGATCCGCCAGGCGGCAGGCGAGCTGGATTTAGCCTTCGAGCACAGCCAGCTCAGGCCCCAAGGCCATGCCGTGCAGGCGCGCATCTATGCCGAAGCGCCCCACCTGGACTTTCGCCCCAGCAGCGGCCGCCTCACCCATGCGCACTGGCCCGAGGCCGACGGCAAGCACCTGCGCATCGACACCTGGGTGGAGGCAGGCATACAGGTGCCCGCCCTCTTCGACCCTATGATCGCCAAGGTGATTTGCCATGGTGAAGACCGCGCCGCCGCACTTAAGCAACTCGACACCAGCCTGGCCAACTCTAGCCTCTACGGCATAGACACCAACCTCGCCTACGTGCGCAGCCTGCTGGCAAGCTTAGAAGCCATCAGCGGTAACTTGCTCACCCGCAGCTTGGCAAGCCTCGCCTACAGCCCCGCCTGCGTGAGCGTGTTGGCGGGCGGCACCCAAACTACCCTGCAGGATTACCCCGGCCGCATAGGCTACTGGCATGTGGGCGTGCCGCCCTCCGGGCCTATGGATGCCTTAAGTTTTCGCCTGGCCAACGGCCTGCTCGGCAATCCCTTGGGCGCCGTCGCCCTGGAGATCACCCTCAACGGCCCCAGCCTTAAATTCCACCGCGCAAGCCAAGTGGCCGTCACCGGCGCCGCCATTGAGCTGAGCCTAGACGGCGCCCCCTGCCCCCAGTACCAAACCTTTTGGGTGCAGCCGGGGCAAATCCTGCAGCTAGGCCGCGTGACCGGCGCGGGGGCGCGGGCTTATTTGGCAGTGGCAGGCGGCTTTGACTGCCCCGAATATTTAGGCTCGGCCGCCACCTTTACCCTGGGGCAGTTCGGCGGCACCGGCAGGGCGCTGGCCACGGGCGATACCCTGCAGTTAAAAAGCGCCGCAGCCGCGCCCGAGGCCACTCTGCCGCCAGAGCAGCGCCCAGCTATAGGGGCGGATTGGACGCTGCGCGTCATCCCCGGCCCCCACACAGCGCCGGATTTTTTCACCCCGGCGGATATGCACACCCTGTTTAGCACCTCCTGGCAGGTGCACTATCAATCCAGCCGCACCGGCGTGCGCCTGAACGGCCCTAAACCTGCCTGGGCGCGGGAGACCGGCGGCGAGGCGGGCCTGCATCCTTCCAATATTCACGACAACGCCTACGCCTTCGGCAGCATCGACTTCACCGGCGACATGCCAGTGATTCTGGGGGTAGACGGCCCGTCATTGGGCGGGTTTGTTTGCCCGGCCACGGTGATTGCGGCGGATTTGTGGAAACTCGGCCAGCTCAAGGCGGGCGATCAACTGTGTTTTGTAGCGGTCAGCCACAGCGACGCCGTGCGCCTGGAGGCTCAGCAGCTGCACCAATTGAGCCGCTTAAACGGCGCCGAGGTAAGCCTCGCAAGCCCCCCGGTAGATCCCACCCAATTGCCCAGCCCCATAGTGCAAACCGGCCAGTTCGGCCCCGACGCCTACGCCTGCCGCTTAGCGGGCGACCACTTTTTGCTGGTGGAGCTGGGGCCGCTGGAGCTGGACATAGCCCGCCGCTTTCGCGTCCACGCGCTCATGCTCTGGCTAGAGCGCAACCGCCTGGCGGGCCTCATGGAACTCACCCCCGGCGTGCGCTCTCTGCAGATTCACTACAACAGCCAGCTGTTAAGCCTTACCCAGCTGCTCACCCATTTGCGCCTGGCAGAAGCCGAACTCACCCGCGCCGCCCCCAGCCGCCTGCCCTCGCGCAGGGTATACCTGCCAATTAGCTGGGACGACGAAGCCTGCCGCGAGGCCATCGCCAAATACACAGCCAGCGTGCGCCCCAACGCCCCCTGGTGCCCCAGCAACCTAGAATTTATCCGCCGCATCAACGGCCTTACCGACCTGGCCGCCGTTAAAGAGCTGTTTTTTAACACCGATTATTTGGTGCTAGGCCTGGGCGATGTGTACCTAGGCGCGCCCCTGGCCACCCCGCTAGACCCGCGCCAGCGCCTAGTCACCACCAAATACAACCCCGCCCGTACCTGGACGGCGGAAAACTCCGTCGGCATAGGCGGCGCCTACCTCTGCGTGTACGGCATGGAAGGCCCCGGCGGCTACCAGTTTGTGGGCCGCACCCTGCAGATGTGGAACACCTACAAGGCCACGGCGGAATTCAGCGCGCCCTGGCTGCTGCGTTTTTTCGACCAGATCCGCTTTTACGAGGTGAGCGCCGAAGAGCTAAAAACCATCCGCCGCGACTTCCCCCAGGGCCGCTACCCGCTGCGCATCGAGCCCTGCGAGTTCGACCTTGCCGCCTACCAAGCCTTTTTGGATACACACCAAGCGGGCATAACAGCCTTCACCGCCCAGCGCCAAGCCGCCTTCGCCGCCGAGCTGGAACACTGGCGCGCCACAGGCCAACTCACCTACTCAAGCCCGGAAGAGATAAGTAGCGAAAGCAGCGAAGCCGCCCTACCGGAGGGCACGCGCGCCGTGGAAAGCCCCGTGGCGGGCAGCCTATGGCAGTTGTTAGTGAAGGAAGGCGACACGGTAGCGGCAGGCCAGGTGCTGGCGATTTTGGAATCCATGAAGATGGAGCTGGAAGTCACCGCCCCGGCGGCAGGCCAGGTGAGCAAAATCCTCAAACAACCGGGCCAGAGTTTAGGGTTGGGCCAGTGTTTGCTTTGGTTGCAAACAACTTAACGGGGCACAGGCGGTGTTTGTATTCCCGCCCTTGGTGGGGATGTCATCGAGCGAAGGGTTTTACATTGCTTTTGAACGGGTTGTGCACTCGCCCAGCAACCCCACCCCAACCCTCTCGGTAACCGCTCTCAGCGTGACTCTACCTCCTGCATCCATGCAGTCGTCCCAGAGGGAGAGGGAGCTAAAAGCAGAGTCTCCGGGGTTAGCACACACTGTCCCCTCTCCCTCTGGGAGAGGGCTAGGGTGAGGGTGAGGGAGCTGCACTTAACCCAATGACATTGGGCTGAGGGGGGCTGGCCGAGGCAAAAACCTATTGCACACCCATGGGCTATGCACAAACCAAGTAGCCCGGATGAAGCGCAGCGCAATCCGGGTAAGCACTCAGCCCGAATTCGGCAGTAACGAATGTAGGGGCACCCCTCGTGGGTGCCCAACCCAAACTCACAAACCAGGAACACAACCCCCGGGACTGCGCAGCGAAATCCGGGCTACCAATGCAAAACAAACAAAATCCCCAAACAAAAGGCCCCAGCATGACAGCCCACAACCTCAGCCTCGCCGCCCTCCACCAGGCCTACCAATCCGGCCAAACCACCCCCCGCCAACTCCTCCTCGACCTACACCAACAGGCCCAAGCCCACAGAGAAAAAAACATCTTTATCAGCCTGGTGAGCCAGGCGGATCTGCTCAAGTACATCGAGGCAATAGAGGCAAAAGACCCAACCAGCCAGCCCCTTTACGGCGTGCCCTTCGCCATCAAAGACAACCTAGACCTAGCCGGTTACCCCACCACCGCCGCCTGCCCGGAGTTCGCCTACCTGGCCACAAGCTCCGCCCACACGGTGCAGCTCCTCATAAACGCTGGCGCCATCCCCATGGGCAAAACCAACCTGGATCAATTCGCCACCGGTTTAAACGGCACCCGCTCCCCCTACGGCCAAGTGCCCAAGGCCTTTTTGCCCGAGTACATCAGCGGCGGCAGCAGTTCCGGCTCCGCTGTAGCCACCGCCCTAGGCCTGGTAAGTTTTGCCCTAGGCACCGATACCGCAGGCTCCGGCCGCGTGCCCGCCGCCCTTAACAACCTGGTGGGCATAAAACCCAGCAAAGGCCTGTTGAGCACCACAGGCCTAGTGCCCGCCTGCAAAAGCCTGGACTGCGTGAGCATCTTTGCCCTCAACTGCGACGACGGCGCCCTGCTGCTAGACCTGCTCGCCAACTACGACCCAGCGGACCCCTTTGCCCGCCCCAACCCCCACAGCAACCGCGCCCGCTACTACCCGGCCAGGCCCAAGGCCTTCCGCTTCGGCCTGCCCAACCTCACCCTCGCCCCTGAAGCCCAGCGCCTATACCAACAGGCCTGCGACCAGCTGATCACCCTCGGCGGCACCGCCGTGCCCATCGACTTCGAGCCCTTTTTAGCCGCCGCCCGCCTGCTCTACCAAGGCCCCTGGATCGCCGAGCGCAAGCTAGCCACCCAGGGTGTGGCGCCCAGCGCCATGCTGCCGGTGATCAAAGCCATCATTGCCGAAAGCGTTGAGCCCACCGCCAGCCAAGCCTTTGCAGGCATTTACCAACTGGCCGAATGCAAGCGCCAGTGCGATGACATCCTCGCCCAGGTGGATATGATCCTCACCCCCGCCTTCCCCCGCCCCTTTACCCGCGCCGAAATCGACGCCGACCCCATAGGCACCAACAGCAGCCTCGGCACCTACACCAACTTTATGAACCTGCTGGACTACGCCGCCCTGGCCCTGCCCGCAGGCAAACACAGCAACGGTCTGCCCTTTGGCATCACCCTATTCGGCCCAGCCTTTAGCGATATGGCCCTACTCAGCCTCGGCCGCAGCTTCCACCTGGCTACCCACCTGCCCCAAGGCGCCACACCCCATCTGCCGCCCGCCCAAAACCTCACCAGCCCCGCCGCCCCCAGCGCCTACACCGACTTATTAGTCTGCGGCGCCCACCTAGCCGGGGAGCCACTCAACTGGCAACTCATCGAACGCGGCGCCACCCTTAAAGCCGCCACCCACACCGCAGCGGGCTACAAGCTCTACGCCCTACCCGACGGCAAACGCCCCGCCCTCGTGCGCGCCCCCGGCAGCCAAAGCGCCATAGCAGTAGAAATCTGGCGCCTACCCACCCACACCCTCGGCAGCTTCCTCACCGGCATAGCCCCCCCCTTGGGCCTAGGCCAAGCACAATTGGCGGATGGCACTTGGGTAACTGCGTTTATTTGCGAACCGGTGGCGCTTGAAGGCGCCACGGATATCAGTGGGTTTGGCGGTTGGCGGGCGTGGAAGGCGGCGAGCAAGTAATGGAGTTGGTTCTGAATTAAATGCGGGGGTGATTAGCATGTGCGGCATTGTGTTAATCCTTCGGCTTTTTGTGGGTGAAGGCATGGGCCCTTATTGTGCTTGGCGTCTGTGGCACGTATAAATGCTGCCGGTTTTTGTTTTATAAGGTTGTGGCTGACAGGGGTTTTTCAGCTGCCGGGTAAGCGCCTGCAAACCTTCTGGAGCAGGCGGGCGCCCCCTTGGTTTGTGTTATGCGGATTGCATTCGACACAACAAAAAACGCGTAGCGTTGTACTTTTGATGGTTTTGCTTTAACTGACTGAATTTGAACGATTAGGGTTTAAATCGGGCACTTGGCGTAGGCGAATTTGACTGGAATTTAAATCGGAGGTAGACGGGATCAATCCGTCTAATAAAACTTCTAAGCCAACACTATGAATCAATTACTTATACTTTTAGTTTTAATCACAACGACCTCTTGCACATTTAATAAATTTAGGGCAGAGCAGCATTTTGAAGAGAAAAATCCAAGTTTCTATATGTCTGTAGCTCCATCGTTTTCGCAACCTTTTGAATACGAAATAAATTCGGATGAGCTAGTTCTAAGGAAATATTATGGATTAGGTGGTTACAATTGGGGCCGAAAGAAAGAAGTTTGTAGAGTTAAGGTAACACTAGAACAAAAAAATAATATTAGGCAGCTATCTATCGCCACAATAAGGGAATCGATTACAGAAGAAAAAGAAGATGAAGAAATCGTCGTTATGGATGGGACTTCTTGGTACATACTCACGGATTTTGGTTTCGGTCCTTTCTTGTCTTATAGTACGAACAACCCTGGTGACACAATGTATAGACTGCGTGAATATCTTGACACACTTGCATCTAACAAATAACCGCAGCAAGCAGGTAGGGTGGGCAACTTGTTGCCCACCACCTCAAATCCGTAGCATTTAGCGGAATCAAGGGGTCAGAGACCTTGAAACCATTTTCCAACACCTCTAATCACTTGATTGGACGGAAATTAAAATCGAGTTAGGTGGATTTAATCCGGCCAACTAACTGTAGGCACCAAGAGGAGCATAATGATTACCTGTTATCTGCGATATATTATCGATCCGTATAAGCTAAAAGAATTTGAACACTACGGAAAGCTCTGGATTCCACTCGTCGAGAAATTCGGCGGCAAGCATCACGGATACTTCCTGCCTTCTGAAGGCGCCAACAATGTAGCATTAGCACTAATTACATTTCCCAATATGGCGCTTTAAGAAGAATACCGTAGCAGCTCACTTCACGATAAAGAATGTCAAGCGGCCTTCAATTATGCTGAGGACACGCGTTGTATTATTAGCTATGAACGCAGCTTTTTCCGCCCATTGTTTGAGGCCTAATTGGGCAAAAGTGCGCTTCTAATTGAATCTAGGGGGCAGAGACCTTGATTGGTAGTAGTTAGCGTAAAATCGCAACTTAACGGCGGTCCTCCCATATGGGACTTTCACCCCATTAGCTCATGTCCATGCTGGACGCACACAAACACATTAAACACGCTCACAAGCTCGCGCCGTTCATGTGGGCGCCAGACTGCAAATGCTCAGAGGATTGGTGTATTTTTAATGCTTGCAATAAAACTAAACAAGGCACATAAATTATTTATTTTAATTGGGGCTGTTCTACTTATATCTGCGCTTGCAATTATCACATTTATGCGAGGCGAGACTTGTGGCGATTGTTACGAAGTGGATAAGGGCGAGTTTCGCTACCTCATTTACAATGACTTGCCAAAATCCATCGTGTCAAATATTCACGAAGCGTTAAAAGACAAAAAGGCAGAGTTGCTTAATGAATTTAATCTGAGCACCATGGAAACAGTAACAGTTCGAATATGGGGAGACCAAGAAGCTTATTTGTCTGAGCAGGAGAGAGCGCTAGGGAAAAGATATCCAGGCTCCGGGGGCTATGTCACTCTAAAGAATGGCTCAAAACCGGGTGAGTTAAGATTGTTCGGAGGTGATAAAAATATCTCAAATACAGCCCTGCATGAATTCGTTCATTTGGTTACCTTGGAACTCAACCCCTCGTTCGCAAATAATCCGCGTTGGCTGTGGGAGTCAATAGCAATTTATAAATCCGAGCAACATTGGAAATACGCCAAAAAACCTGGCCTTACTCGCAATCGTTTTGAATACATGTCCCAAAGCTTAATGATGGGCGACACAGGTTCAATATACGAGATTGGTTACACAATTGGCGAGTTTATTGAAAACTCATGGGGCAATGAAGCATTTAGTTTGCTGATAAAATCTAATGGAGATTTTATCAGCGTCACGAAAAAGCCAATAGATCAGATCTTTTTAGAGTGGAAAGAGTTTGTTATAAAAAAATATTATTAATCCGGTGACCAATACCAATCGAGGGGTCATAGTAGGTAGGGTGGGCAACTTGTTGCCCACCACCTCTGAGCCGTTGCATTTCTCGCAAAAAACACGCAACTAATCGACCACAAATGGTGGGCAAGCAAGCTTGCCCACCCTACAAAAATAATTTCGCAACGCCGCCTAAAATGCAGGACCAAGGCGCCAGTAGTAGGGTGGGCAATTTATTGCCCACGGAGAGGTACAGTCCCGCACTAATTTCAAACTATACCCACCGGAACATTCAATTGCATTTATGTTTTAGCTGTGACTTGCGCTCAGAAGTGGCGTTTTCGCGTGGGCAACAAGTTGCCCACGCCACCTTACTCAACAATTGCTCGCCACCATGATTTTGGTGGCGCCATAAGATGAGTAGTTAAGCATTTGTACGCCGATTCCGCATTTATAAAATGACAAGCAATTCAGGATTGGGGACCGGCCTGTTTAGCAGCTTGTTGAAATACTACCTTGCTAGTTCTGGCGGCGTTAAATTTGGCGAAAAAATCCTCATTTACTTCGTGTAAACTCCGGTTTTTTCGCCAAATTTGCCTTGCCAGACCGTCGCCGCCAACCTATTTCAACAAGCTATTAGATGATTGGTGTAATTTGGCAGCGTTTTTATCGCTACCACCAATATAATTTCAAATACCTGTTGTTTGTTAAAACCAGCAGAGAAAATACTTCAAGCAGCTGCCGCTGTGCCCAATCCGCGCTCACGAACAACCGTTTGCGTCACACTCACAAGCGCTTGGTCTTTATGATCGTCAATTGTTGTAGCTGAAAGAGGCCACAGCCAAGCGTGACTTTGAACTTAAGGCATACGGACTAGAGAGACGCGTCCCAGAGGCTAAAACCTGCCTACCCGCTTACACCAACACCCCTGTCCCACATCAAAATCTCGCCAGCGAGTGTTTTTAGTCGCTCGCCGCAGCTTGGAGCTGCAATTTGCTATCTCGAAACAAGGGCGCTGCAGCTTTTTAATGCTGCCCAGGCAGTAAAAACATACGGCGGCCTATGTTTTTACTGCGGCATCCTTGTTTTGAAGGCCGGTTAGCTATCTTTTTCACTCGGCGAGCTGGGTTAGAACTGCATTTGGACAGTGGTGAAGTGGGTGGGGGTACTGGCGAAGTAGGGGGGAGGGGGTGTTGCAGTGGGGGGTAATGTCAGCTCGCGGCCTTGTTTCAGCATGGGCAGGACCTAAAATTCCCCTCCTGTGGAGGGGTGCCCCGAAGGGGTGGGGTGGTAGATCGCTGTGTTGCTTTTTGTTCGCAGCCCGCTGTAACTATTGGCAAAAAATTTTCTCGTCCCCTGAAATAAAACAGGGTTCTCTACCGCAACCACCCCGGCAGGCCAGCCTGCCACCCCTCCAGGGGAGGGGAATTTTAGGGCGTGCAGGCGCCAAGAATCCTTAACTTAATGACATTGGGAGGGGGTGCTGTGTGAGGAAGACACACAATAAAAACCCCCAAAACCCCCAGCGGACAAAACCACACGGGGGCAGATAGAACCTAAGGGCAACTAACATTATTGCGGCGGCAAATCGCCTTCTAAGCTGGAGGTTTGGCTGGCATCCGGCGGAAAGTCCTCTGGGTCTAGTGAGGCGGCCGCAGCAAGGCCTGCATCGGGAGGTAAAAGGGTGCTGCCCAGGTAGGCTTGTGCCGCACTTATGGCGCCGGAGGACGAACTGCTGCTGGAACTGCTCGATGAGCTGCTGCTAGCGCTGGTACTGGCGCCACCGGATTTGCCGCTGCCGCAGCCGGCAATGAGTGCGCAGCCTGTTAGGCTTGCCAGGATTACGATTGTTTTCATTATTAGTATCTCACCCAAATGGTTTCATCCGCGCTGAGGGAAACGCCCGTTTCAGTAGCCAAATTGCTGTAGGTGAGGTCTTTTTTGGCCAGCTGGTCAATTTTCTCGCTGGTGATGGCGTTGGCGCTATAGGCGCGTTTGCCCACCCAGACTATGGCGGCATCGCCAAAGTAACTTTTTAATTTGGCGGCTTTGGTGTTGGTGCCCGTCACAGCAAAATCACCTAGCGTGGTGGCGTCTAGGGTGAATTTATTAAACCCTTTGCGTTTCTCCGGGAAGACCAACAGTGAGGGGCTGTCTACCCCCCAATTTAATACATAGTCTCCAGCACCTGGCACTGCACAGGTTTGGGTGGCGAGGAATTGATATTTTTTAATAGCGTAATCGCTGGCCGAGGCAGCTGCCGGGGTTTTCAGGCGGATGCTCACTTTATAGAGCTGGTCATCATCGGCGGTGGGTGCGGCGACTTTAGTCCAGGTGAAGCGAATGGAGCCGTCTTCATTTACTTTGCGGGTTACATTGCCAAATTCGCCTTGGTGGCTGGGGCGCACGGAGGCCGCACCTGTGGCCGTGACTATGGCGGCAGGCACGGTGATGTCGATTTTGGTGGTATCGAGGTTGGCAGGCGGTTTGGGCTCTGCCTCGGCGTTACAGCCATGGCCCACAATAAATACAATTTCACTACTAGTGTTGGCCACGGCAAATGCCGCTTGCCCAGCCGCCGAGATGGGCAGGGTATTGTTGGCCAGTCCTACGTGGGCGAGGCTTGTGCTTGCGTAGGCGAGCGCGGATATACACAGAGCGAGGGCGGATATTTTCATGGCGTATTCCTAATCAATGCGGTTTGAAACTCCTGCCGCTATCGGCAGGGGTGGGGTTTGGGCGGGCCATTATCTGGCGCACGGTTGAGGTGGACAATGCGACAAAATGTCGCAGGCTGGCGCGGTCGTTAGCTGTTAGCATGGGTTCTACCAGGGCGCAGGCCTGAGCCGACGAACCAAATCAGCTCCTATGCTTGCCACCCTTTACGCGCCGCCATTGGGCGCCCCCTTCCCCCTAGCCATAAACGAGACACCTGTATGACCTGCGCCCGACGGTTGGCGAGCCTAGCCCTCATTACCCTCGCCGCCAGCGGCTGCACAGCGGTTGAACCCTGGCAGCGCGGCCGCCTGGCTAAGCCGCAGATGGCGGCGGATATTCACAGCCTGCAGGACAGCGCACGGGCCCATGTACACAGCAGCCGGGAGGCGGCAGCCGGTGGCGATGTGTCCAGTGGAGGCGGCTGTGGCTGCTACTGAGGTGCACCCCACTGCCATCCAGGGCGGCCAGGCGCAAAAGCCCGGCGGCGCTTTGCAGGCACTCCGGCTTGCGGCCATGGCGCTGCCGGGTTTATCCACCTGTCTTGCGGGGTTAAGTGCAACGGCCCAGGCCGAGGACGCGGCGTCACTGAGCCTCATGCACGAGCATTACAGCGAGGGTGCGCGCAACCTCAATGGCCTGAGCAGTAAATTCCAACCCATCCAGGTGGATTCCCTGTTGGGCCAAGCCCGCTTTAACCTCACCGATGACCTCAGCGCCAGCCTGAATCTCAGCCAGGACACTTGGTCCGGTGCCACTCCGGTAGCCACCGCCCCTAGCTCCGCGCGCGGCAATCGCGTTACACCGCACAGCCACACCCACACCACTACGGGTGCCTCCGTAGAGGCGGGCGGCCATCTGCACGATGCGGAAGAGGAGACGAGCCCAACGCCGGTGCAAACCCTTACCGGCGCCTCGCCTTACTTGTACAGCCAGTTAACGCTCGACAGCCAGTTGCGGCCCTTGCAAACCGATAGCGACGGCAAACTGAGCGGGGGGCTGGACCGCCAGCTTGTGCATACCCTATCCAGCGCATCGCCCGAGGTGCGCCAGCAGTTTGACCTGGATGTTAAGCATCGCGGGCCGGGATCTAGCCTCAGCTTGGGGGGCGGCCTGTCCCAGGAGCACGATTTTACCGCCCTATTTGGCCATGCCCGCGGCAGTTGGGATTTCAACCGCAAACGCACGAGCCTCGGGGCCGGGCTTAGTTACACCCAAGCGAAAACCGATGCGCTGCTGGACCATGATGCGGTGCCCCACGTGTACGAGCCCTACATGCTCAGCTACGAGCGACGCGGCGACGATACCTACAACCGCACCCACCGCACGAGCCGCCTGGACTTAACCGCACTGGGCCCCAGGCTCAGTGGTGAGCGCACGGATTGGGGGGTGAACCTTAGCCTCAGTCAAATTCTGAACCCCTCCGCCTACCTCACCGCAGACTTGGGTTTTACCCACAGCCTGGGCTACCAGTCCAACCCCTATAAAGCGGTGGAAGTGGCCTTTATTGACCCGCTGAAACAGACGGCGGCCAACCCCGTATGGGACGCTGAACTGGTGGCCCTTATGGAGCAGCGGCCAGACCTGCGCAACCAGTCCACCTTCAACCTGCGCTACGTGCAGTACATCAGCGCCACAAACGCCGCCTTGCACCTGAACCTGCGCACCTTTGGCGACACCTGGGGCATTCGAGCCCACAGCCTGGACGCCCAATGGGTGCAGCCCCTCGGCCAAGACTGGACTGTCACACCCAGGCTGCGCTATTACAGCCAGTCACCCGCACACTTTTACACGCCGTATCTGGTGAGTGAACAGGGCCTGTTCACTCCGCGCGTGGATGCAACCAAAGGCAGTATTTACCTCGACAGCCGCGCCACCACCAACGGCCTGCGCTATTACGAAGACCTCACCGGCACCATCACCCCTGCCCTCGACACCAACCCAGCCTCGCGCAAATACGGCCAGAAAGTTGTGGGGCGCCGGGGCGGCGCCATAGTGGAGCTGGGTAGCGGCCAGGCGGTGGCGGATCAAAGCCTGGTGGATAACCTCAAACAAGACAGCCTGCCGTTTGATCGCGACCGTTTGCCGCAGCATTACTCCAGCGACGCCCGCCTCGCGCGCTTTGGCACCCTCTCCGCGGGCTTACTGGTAAGCCGCACCCTCACACGGGGCTTGCAGCTTGACCTCAGCTACGAGCACCTGCGCCGGGCAAGCAGCCTGGCCTTGGGCGGCGGCGATGAGGCCTATGCCGATTTTGCCGCCCAGCGCATCAACCTAAACCTGTCTATGGCGCTGGGCCCATCCGCCTTATTCAGCCCCCAGGCCCCAACGGCGCCAGAACAACCCCAGGCCCACGAGCACAGCAAGGCACCCGGCAATCCCGCTGGCGTACAGTTTGATCACCTATTGGCCAAAGGCCAGTGGATGCTGAGCTACCGCCAACACCATCAGCAGCTCAGTGGCGACATCCACCAAGGCGGTGCGGCCCAAAGCGACTACGCCCTGGTCAACCGGGCCTGCCAAGGCAAGCCCTGTTATGTGCGGCCCAAAGATATGCACATGGCTATGCATATGCTGGACATAATGTATGCCCCCACCGACTGGCTAAGCCTTATGCTGATGCCGCAGTTTATGGACATGACCATGGACATGCGCCTGCTGGCAGACGCCCCTCGCAACGGCGGCATGGATGCCATCGGCATGGCCATCACCCACGCGCAGCATCGCCACACCTCATCCGGCCTAGGGGACACCCAGGTGCAGGGGCTATTTAAACTCGCTAAGACCGATAACAGCCAATTGCTATTCGGCCTGGGCCTAAGCGCCCCCACCGGGAAGGTAAACCTGAGCATGCGCCCCATGATGGGCCTGGATATGGGCCGTTTGGAATACGGCATGCAACTGGGCAGTGGCACCTGGGACCTGCTGCCGAGCCTCACCCTGAGCGGTGAAACCCACCTGGCCTGGCCCAGCCCCCTGTATTGGGGCGCCCAGATAAGCGCCACCCACCGGTTGGAGGAGCGCAATAGCGCAGGCTATGCACTGGGCGACATTATCCAAGGCAGCCTGTGGGGCAGCATCCCTTTAAACCACAGTATTAGCGCCTCCTTGCGGGCGGTCTATACCGATCAAGAGCCGATAAAAGGCGCCTACACTGGCACTCACACACCCATCGGCCCAGGCGATTACCCCAGTAATTACGGCGGCGTATTTCAGGATCTGGGCATCGGTATTAGCGCATCTATCGCCCAGGGGCCATTTACAGGCATGCAGTTCGCGCTGGAATGGTTGCAGCCGGTGGCCGACACACCGGCGGGCTACCAGCTGGAGCGCCAGGGCAGCCTGCAGGTTAAACTGGGCAAACACTTTTAATTAGGCGGTTAACACCCATGCAGCTAGGCACTGTCCGCTTCACCTGCATGGGTTCACCCTGTGAGCTGCAGCTCTACTGCGATACCGATCAACACCGGCAAGCCCTCGCCGAGGACGCCATAGCCGAGGCGCGCCGCTTAGAGCAGCGCTACTCTCGCTACCGGCCCGATAGCCTACTCAGCCAGATCAACCAGCTTGCGGTGCAAGGCGGCTGCGTGCAGGTAGACGACGAAACCGCCAGCCTGCTCAACTACGCCCACACCTGTTACCAACACAGTGGAGGCCTGTTTGATATCAGCTCAGGCCTTTTGCGCCAAGCCTGGGATTTCAAAAGCGGCCGCCTGCCCAGCCAACAACAGATTAACGGGCTACTGGAACACATCGGTTGGCATCGCCTGCACTGGCAGCCCCCGCTCCTGCAGCTTGCTGCCGGTATGCAGCTGGATTTTGGCGGCATAGTCAAAGAATACGCCGCCGACCGTATCGCGAGCCTATGCAAACAGGCCGGATGCCACCACGGCCTCATCAACCTCGGCGGCGATATCCACGTCCTAGGCCCCCACCCCGATGGCAGCCCCTGGCGCATCGGCATCAAACACCCGCGCAGCCCACAAACCGGCCCCCTGCACATCATTGAACTGACCCAAGGCGGCATCGCCACATCTGGCGATTATGAGCGGGCCATAGAAATCAACGGCAAGCGCTACGGCCACATTCTCAACCCCACCACCGGCTGGCCGGTTCAGCATCTGGTGGCAGTGACGGTAGTGGCGGAGTGTTGTGTACTGGCAGGCAGCGGCGCCACCATAGGAATGCTCAAAGAAGCAGACGGCCCCCAATGGCTAAACAGCCTTGAACTGGCTCATCTTTGGGTGGATACGAAAGGCGGCGTGGGGGGCTCGTTGTAATACCCAATATTATCTATATGGATTTGAAGACAACTATATGAAAGCGGCTGATAATTCGGCCCATCGCATCAAGGATCAAAAGTCTCGTGAATTACCTAACTAAACGGATAAAAAACACAACCGCCCTATTATTTTCTGTACTTTTAGTTTCGTGTGTACAGGTGGATATTTGCCGCTGGGCAGCTACACCCACAATCGATTCCACCGTTCGCAGCCATGGCGTTGCCTTTAGAATTCCCACCACCAACATGGACGACCTACCCTTGGGGTCAACGCTCAAATATTCGCGAATCAGCAGCGAGGACAATCAGGTCAATCTTTCCATCACAGAATTCAATATTCCGACTCAACATACCGCGATTGTCTATTGCGGCGGCAATGCTTTTAGGCAAGGTCAATCTGCTCACGCACTCTTTAAGGCTTTTTCACCTGCCACTAATATTCTGCTTTTTGATTACCCCGGTTACGGGCAATCAACCGGCGAAGCCACAGCGCAGGAGTTTGTGATTGCAACTGATCTTCTGTGGCGCCACATAGCCAAATGGCAAAGGGACAACAATTTCACCAAAGTGATATTTTGGGGCCGTTCTTTTGGCGGCACCATATGCGCCCGCTTAGCAGGTAAATACCCACTCAATAGCACACTTGTACTCGAATCCACGTACAACAACTTACAGTCTCTAGTCTCTTCTCGAGCGGGTATATTCAGAAGTTTTCTACGTGTAAATTTTGACGCGGAGTCTCCCGACTTCCAGATTGATAAATCACTGGAAAACTACACAAAGCCAATAGCACTATTAAAATCGTCCAATGACCCGGTTATACCACCAGAAGAATCTTTAAAATTAGCTAAACGCTTGGTCAGCCAAGGCAAATCCGTAGATGTCGTAAATATGGGCGCCATCTCACACAAAGAAGTACTTGAATACCCATGTATTGCCGCCAATGTCTTTAAGAAAATTGGGCCAGCAGCAGAAGGAATAGCTATAAATTCAGCGCTCTGCGCCCAACAATAAACAATTCAAATTCCACCATACAAAATCGCCACCCAAGATTTTCAGGGACATTAATAAAGGTTCAATGATTGCGGTCATCACCAGGCATTTTCAGGCAAAAACAACAATTTAGCGCAGCAAAAGCAAGCGTTGGAACATTAAAACCAACGAAATAAGGCGAGAAAAGGGAGTTTCCGCGGTAGCCTTAAAATAAATCACTTACTCGGCACCCTTCCATCCAAATACCGCCCATAATCCGGCACCCGCCGCTCACAGGTTGCATTAAATAAAGGCGATTGAATTAAAAAATTGGCCGTTAATTCCGTACAGGCCACCGCCACATCCCACACCGCCGCCACTCTCAAAAGGGCTTTTACATCTGGGTCGTGGGGCAAGGGCTCAAAGGGGTCCCAGAAGAAAATTAATACATCAATTTTTCCTTCCGCAATTAACGCCCCCACTTGCTGATCCCCCCCTAATGGGCCGCTCATTAATTTAGTCAGCGCAAGTTCTGTGGCGCCCTCTATTAATGCCCCAGTGGTCCCGGTTGCAAATAAGCGGTGGGTTTTTAAAATGGTTTGGTGGGTTTGGCACCAGGCGATAAGGTGTTTTTTACGATTATCATGGGCAATCAGTGCAATGGATTTTTTTGCCGCCAAGGGTTGTAGAATTAAGTCCATAGCCACCTCATAAAAACATTATTTGAGTTAAGTGCCATCTGTTACGCTTGAGAGGCGCACGAAAAAATCATCGATGTGCTGCAATTGAGCCATCAAACCATCAACACCTGTGCGCCCCATCAAGGCCACTTCGGCAGCAGGTTTAATACTGCAGGTGGCGGGCAGGGGCATTTTCTGGTCGATTAGGGTTTGCATACGGGGAATAAACATAAATTGCAGCCAGTCAGTAAATTCCAGCGTATCCACAGCAAACGGCATGCTGCTATTCATAGCCTCTAGGCTCGGCGGTTTGTGATGCCAGAGTCCATCGCGACGCATAATCGTTTCAAGAGTTTCCAATAATCGCGTTAATTCGGCAAAACGCTGCACCATACAATTATTGTAAATCCCGTTTAAACGGTGGCAGAGAATTTAAAATGGATTTACCGTAGCGTTTGGAAACAATCCGGCGATCCAATAAAGTAACCTGACCGCGATCGGATTCAGTCCGCAATAAACGCCCACAGGCCTGCACTAATTTAATGGCGGCATCCGGTACTGCGATTTGCATAAACGCATTGCCGCCCTGCTGTTCAATCCATTCCGCCATAGCCGCTTCAATGGGGTCATCGGGTACGGCAAAGGGAATTTTGGCGATGACCACATGGCGGCAATAGGCGCCGGGCAAATCCAATCCTTCTGCGAAACTTGCCAGTCCAAATAAAACACTGCCCTGCCCTTCATCAATACGCTGCCGGTGTTTTTCTAATAGCCGCTGTTTACTCTCATCCCCCTGCACCAATAATTTTTGCTGCCAGGTGGCGGGCAATAAATTTTGTACTTCTTGCATTTGTTTGCGCGATGAAAACAACACCAAACTTGCTTCACCGGCATTTAATACCTGCGGTAAAAGCTGCACTATGGACAAGGTATGGGCGTTGGCATCGGTGGCATTTATGGCCTGTTTCGGCAGGTGCAATACGCCGCTGTTGGCAAAATCAAACGGGCTTGGCACCACCGAAAAATTTGTCTCCTCTGGCGTGCCGGCGCGCAGTTTAAAGCGCTCAAAATTGCCTAATGCGGTAAGTGTGGCCGAGGTAACAACGGCCCCGGCACATTTTTCCCACAGGTGTTCATTTAAAGTATGGGAGGCTAAAATTGGGCTGGATACCAATTCAAAATCCACCACATCACCCTGGCTAATTAAGGTCAACCAGCGGGCAACCGGCCATTTGGGGTTGGGCGTGGAATTGGCAAAACTTAAAAATAATTCGCTGTTGCTCTCCGCCCGGCTGCACCAACTGCCAAATAGGGTAAATGCTGTTTCCACATCTACTTTTGGCACCGCGCTATCCTCATCCTCCAAAGCGCGGTTTAATTCTTTGACAATTTTATCCAGTACGCGCACTAGCTCAGCGAATAATAAATGCAGTTGTTGCGCTAACACACTTAATTCTGCGGGCACTTCTCCCTGAATAAAACGGTAGCGCACCACCGATGCCGTGCGATCCATCTGCGCCATAAAAGGCAATAATAAAGGCTGCACCGCTTCTAATTTACTGCGGGTATTTTTTAAATGCGCCTCTAAAGGCAGCGCCAGCGTTTGCACATAAACAAGGCCCGCTATGGTTTCTAACACATGTTTACACTGGCCTTCGGTTTGCCCTAACCAACGCACAGTCGCTACCACCCGCGTGTGGCAGGCGAAATGACTGAGGGCTTTATCCGGTAAATGATGGCCCTCGTCAAACACATAAAATGTGTGTTTGGGCGCAGGTAAAATTGCACCGCCACCAAGGGCTAAATCGGCGAGTACTAAATCGTGATTGGCCACCACCACATCGGCATCATCCAGAGCGTCGCGAGCGCGGAAAAATGCACAATTGCGCACATGGCTACATTTACGGCCTGTGCATTGGCGGTGGTCGGTGGTGACTTTTTGCCAGCTGTCTTGCGGTAATTCATCCGGCCAGGCGTCTTTATCGCCACCCCAGCTGCCATCGCTCAGCGCGGTCATCATGGCTTGAAATAACTGGTTATCCTGCTCGGTAATTAATTCATCATACAGCGGAATTAATGGCTGATTATCGGTGGATAAAATCCGATCCAATTTACTTAAACACAAATAACGCCCGCGTCCCTTTGCCAGCACATAGGAAAAATTAAGCCCCGAGTGTTTGGCGATGTCCGGCAAATCTTTAAAAACAATTTGCTCTTGCAGCGCAATGGTGGCGGTAGAAATCACCACCTTTTTTTTGCGCGCCTTGGCCATGGGAATAGCGGCCAATAAATAGGCAACGGTTTTACCTGTACCCGTGCCCGCTTCCACCACACAAACATGATTAGCGCCAAAACGCTCGCCATCTTGGGAGAGGGAAACACCGCCTAGGGTGCGGGCAATTTGCGCGATCATTAATTTTTGCCCGTAGCGCGCCTGCAGCTGTAAGCTCTGCAAATACTTGCGGTAACTGTTTTGAATGATTTGTTTTACATCATCATCCAGCATGGGCAAGCTTCAATTTTGCCGCCACAGGATTGGCATAGGCTTCTATATAGTGTTGGCGCCAGCGCGGTTCACAGGCGGATAACCGCTCAGCGAAAAACGCCCGCTCCTGTACAAAATCGCTAGTGGTAAATGGCCGTTGATCTGCGCCTACCGGCAACTCAGGCGTTTGGCCGGTAAGCTGCTCGTAGGCGATGCAATTGGAGGGGTGCAATACATAGTTAGCAATAATGGCATCATCCAAACGCTCTGTTACTTGCTCCACACTTTCCAACCCCAAGCCTAAGGGCGCCCCAAAGGCCAGGTGCACAGCACCTTTATAACCGGTAATACCGCGCGCAATGCTTTGCACATCTTCTTGCTCACCTTTTAGATATTGCCCTTCTTCGGCTTTAAGGGTGAGTTCGCGCGCTTTGGCTCTATCACAGGGGTCGTATTCGTAGGAGATGGACACGGGCACTATGTGGGTGTTGGCGATATAGTCGCTAAATTCTTGCTGCTTATCTTTGTGCAGCGCCAACATACTGATGATAGCGGGATTAGTTTTATCATTGCCGTCTTTGGCGCGGCCTTCACGCTGGGCAATCCAAATATTGGCCCTGTCTTCGTGCATAGAATGCTGAATGTAGTGTGACAATTTTTTCGCGACTTTGAATTTCTCGCGCGGGGCCGTTGCCGAACGGTTAACAATAAAACTTTTGTTCAGGCGCATTAAATCTGAGGCAAAAGGTTTGGTTAATAAATTGTCGCCAATCGCAATACGCAGAGTTTGATAGCCGCCGTGAAATAAGGCCCAGTTCACAAATGCTGGGTCCATGGAAATATCGCGGTGGTTACTAATAAAACAATAAGCGCTGTTTTTATCCAGCTGATCCAAACCGGAAATGGTTAGGTGGGTTATCGTCTTTTCCAGCATTTGGCCCATGTAGTACTCAATGCGCTGCTGAAACGCAAATACACTACTAATACCGCTCACCTCTTGGCTTAGGCGTCTTTTAATTAAGGGGCGCACTAAAGGCCGGATAGACTTTAACCAAGCGGGCAATTTAAGGCTCGCGATGGTATCTAAAAATTCAGTGTCATTTAATAGGCGTTCTAAGGTGGGCTTTACTTCGTCATCGTTATAGGGACGAATATCATCAAATTCAGACATAACGGCACAAAATTAGCTAGGTAAACGGCGACACACCATACCGAAAAGACACATTAATTGCCACCCGTGCAGGTGCGACCACTCGTCGCATGGGGTTCAATTCAGGCTGATTTATGTGCCAATATCACAGGGCAAAAGGCCGTGACGTGGTAAGCTGCCCGCCCTACTTTGCATATAATCCTAATTAAGTGAAGTGCAATGACAACGCCTTTAAGACCGCTCAAAATCCTGCTGGTTGAAGACAGCCCGACGCTGCGCCACGTATTAACGGGCGATATTCGCCACGCAGGCCACGAGGTGATCATCGCGCAAAGCGGTGAAGAAGCGCTGCAAATAGTCGAATCCACCCTGGTGGATATGATTTTAATGGACGTAGAAATGCCCGGCCTGGACGGCTTTGAGACCACGCGCTTAATTCGCGAAATGCTGCTCAACCATTGGATCCCTATCATCTTTGTCACCGGCAAAGACAACGACGAAGACCTGGCGCAAGGCATTGATGCAGGCGGTGATGACTATTTAATTAAGCCCGTTAGACGGGTGATTTTGCAGGCGAAAATTCGTGCAATGGAACGAATAATTGCCATTCGTGACCAATTGCGTCACGTTAACGAAGAACTGCGTGATCTCTCCGAGCGCGATAGCCTGACCAAATTGTACAACCGTCGGGTATTTCAAGACCGCGCTGAAGAGCGCTGGAAACAATCCGTGCGCAGCCACGAACCCATCGCCATTTTGTTATTGGATATTGACCACTTTAAAGCCTACAACGATTGCTACGGCCATGTGGCCGGGGACGATTGTATCTCCCAAGTGGCTAACGCCATCGCCCGCTGCGTGAACCGCCCCGGCGATGTGTTAGCCCGCTACGGCGGCGAGGAATTTATTGCCCTTCTACACAATACCGGTGAGGCGGGCGCCCGCCATGTGGCCGAATCCATTCGCGAGTCGGTCATTGCCCTGCGCATTCCCCACCAGGATTCCCAAACCGCCGACCATGTAACGGTGAGTATCGGCGGCTCCATCATTCATATCACCGCAGGCACGACCCTGCTGGGTCAAATAAGCTCAGCGGATAAATTGCTATACGCCGCCAAACAAAATGGCCGCAACCGCTGCGTGATTAAAACCTTTAATCCACAAAACACCCTATTAGTGGTGGACGCCCACGGCGGTATTGTGGATGCGGTCGATCGCGCACTGCACGGCCAATTTAGTTTGTTATCAGCTAATAATGTGGACAATGCCCTGGCGCAAATCCACGAAAACCAACCCGATATCATAGTGCTGGATGCTCAGCTGGGCGGCAATAACGCGCTGCGTCTGGTGCAAAAGCTGCGTACGCAAGCGGAAACGGCGCAAATTCCTATTTTATGGGTAACCGAATACGCCAGTGATTTTGTCAGCCTCTCCCATAACCAAAACTACCGCATAGATGGTTTTATCAACAAACCTATAGACGGGAATAAATTAGTAGCCAAAGTGGACAGCCTATTAAAGTAGGCTGTTGGCACGGCATTAATAATGTGGCAACCCGGTTTTAGCGACAGTCTGTAAATTACAGTAACCACCTGGGTTTTTCGCCAAATACTGCTGGTGATAGGCTTCGGCAAAATAAAATTCCCCCGCCCTATCAACCTCCGTACTAATCGGTAACTGCTCGCCCAATTGGGCCTGGTAGTGGTGTTTGGAATCCTGCGCCGCCTTTAATTGTGCGGTGTCATAACAATAAATAGCGGAACGGTATTGGGTGCCTATGTCATTGGCCTGCTGCATGGGTGTCGTAGGATTGTGGCTCTGCCAAAATAACCGCAATAAGTCTTCCACCGGCAGCTGACTTGGCCTATACACCACCAATACCGCCTCGGTATGCCCTGTCAGCCCGGAACATACCTCTTCGTACAGAGGATTGGGTGTAAAACCGCCGCTGTAGCCCACTGCCGTCAGATGTACACCGGGCAAGGTCCAAAACACCCGCTCAGCCCCCCAAAAGCAGCCCATACCAAACAATATCGGCTGGCAATCGGCGGGATAAGGCGGGTTTAGGCCCACACCCAACACGGCATGGGGCGTGCGCACGGGCATAGGCTCGGCGCGGCCCGGCAGTGCCAAGTCGCGGCTTACCATCTGTTGTTTCTTGCGTTCAAAGCTCCACATAAGGTGCTCCTGTATCCAAAATAACCCCGTGCAGGTTAAACGGGTGCGGCACGGACCAATTCTCTACGGCAAGGGTGTGAGCGGCCGGTTGCGACAAAAGCGTATCCACCACCTTAAGAAAAGGTGGGCGGCCCGGATCGGCGATAATGGTACGAATGGCTAAACGCTGTAGTTTTTCCATCAGCGCTAATAAAACCTCAGATTGCTGATCCCAGAAACAAATATCACTGCCGATGACAAGGTCAAAGGCCTGTAAATGCGTGTCGGTTAACGCACTAAAATCCAATTGCCAAGGCGTAATGGCCACGTCGTTTAACTGAGCGTGTAGCTCCAAATAGGGAAATACCGCCGGGTCTATATCCAACGCTGTCACCTGGGCATTAAAGCGCTGGGCGCAGTAAATACCCGCCAAGCCCCAGCCGGCCCCCAACTCCAAAATCTTCAAGCCTTTATCCAGGGGATATTCTTGAAAATAGTCCAGCAACACACTGGCGCTGCGCCACACTTTTTGGCCGTGTACCGCGCAGCGATGGGTGCGTTTTAGCCGCCGAATCCGCGCATCCTGTGCGGTGAGCAAATGAAGTCCGAATAGTGAGCGCACAGGCATTCCACCCTTAAAATGATGGATTACACCCCGAAGCGCACCCTAGGGGCAAGGCGTTTGTGAGCGCGTGTTTAAAGCGGTAGGCAATGGGCGGTGGCCTTGGCATAATCCCGCCTCCCCCTTTGCAATGGTTTGCCTATGCCCAAAGTTGCCAATCCCTATTTTGCTGCTGTTGACCTGGGTTCCAATAGTTTTCATTTGTTGATTATGCGGTTACAACAGGGGGCTTTAGAGGTTGTTGACCGGGAAAAAGACATGGTGCAACTAGCTCTCGGGCTCACCCCCAACGGCGGGCTTACCTCGGCGGCGCAAAAGCGCGCCCTCACCTGTTTGACGCGCTTTGGCGAGCGCCTCGCGACGATTCCGCCCTCGCAAATTCGTGTGGTGGGCACTAAAACCTTGCGGGCGGCGGATAAAGCCAAAGGGTTTATTAAAGCGGCCGAAGATACCCTCGGCCACACCATTGAAATTATTTCCGGCTTTGAAGAAGCCCGGTTGGTATACAAGGGCTTAGCCCATTCTGTAGCCAACGATAATTACAACCGCCTGGTAATTGATATAGGCGGCGGTAGTACAGAGCTGATTATCGGCCGCGATGCCACGCCGCACATTATGGAAAGCCTCAATATAGGCTGTGTAAGTGCCAGCCAATTAATCGGCAAAGAAAAAGTCAGCAAAAAAACCTACCAACGCGCCTACCTCGCCGCCCAAGCACAAATAGAACAGGTGAGGCCCACGTATTTAACGGCGGGCTGGGACATAGTCTACGGTACCTCCGGCACCATGAAAGCCATTGCCGAGGTGTTAGCCGATACCCAAGGTAACGCCATAATTCATAAAGACGCACTGTTACAATTGGCGCAGGTATTAATTGAAGACGGAGAAATTCACCACCCCAAATTAAATGCCGCCCGAGAGTTTGTTTTACCCGGCGGCATCGCCGTCTTACACGCGCTGTTTGATGAATTAAATATCGATAAAATTCACGTTGCCGATGCGACCTTAAAAGAAGGCTTGATTTACGATCTGATCGGCCGTTTTGATAACGAAGACGACCGCCCGCAAAGTGTGGAGCGCTTGCAAAAACAATATTTTGTCGATACCAAACAAGCCAACCGAGTGGCTGATTGCGCGCTGGCACTCTGGCGACAATTGAAAACACCCACAATTCCAGCCGTCTCCCGCACTAAATTATTAACCTGGGCAGCCTTATTACACGAGGTAGGGCTGGCGATATCCCACTCCGGCCACCACAACCACGGCCACTATATTTTGCAAAATAGCGATTTAGCAGGCTTCGGCCGTTATGAGCAAAATATATTAGCCGAGATGGTGCGCGGGCAGCGCAAAAAAATCCTCAGCGATGGCATGGATTACCTAGAGCCGGAGATATTAGCGGCTCTCCTACCATTGCTGGTGTGTTTGCGCTTAGCAGTATTGTTAAATCGCCGCAGGGAAGATTTACCCTTTGTACCAAAAATTATTCAACGCGGCGCCCAGCGCTTTTATTTAACTTTTCCAGCGCAGTGGTTAAAACAACACCCACTTACCACGGCAGGCCTTGAAATAGAGGCCAATTATTTAGCCTCCGCCGGGCTGTATTTAGGATTTAAATAATATGCTGCAACTGATGTTAATTGTGGGTTTAATCGCGGCGGTTTATTACCATTTTAAAATCAAACCCATGCCCGCCGCCGAGCGCAAAAAAATGCTTTGGCTTACCGCCATGTGGGCGCTAGCGGCGCTGCTATTAATCGGTGTGTTTACCGGCAAGGTACATTGGCTCGGCGCCGCGGCCGCTGCCGCGTTCGCCTTGCTGCGCACCGGTTTTTTTACCGGGCTTACCCTCGGGCGTTTTTGGTTGGCCAAAAATGGTGGTGTGGCCCGCTTTACCACCGAACACATAGCGGCCGAATTAGACGTTAATCAAATGAATTTAAACGGCCATATAAAACAGGGCCTCTACGCCAACTACCGGCTCGATCAATTGGATAAAAGCCAACTTGAGGAGCTGTTGGAGTATTACCAAAGCCGCGATAAAAAATCTTATTACCTCATTAAAACCCTATTACAGCGACGCGGGTTTTACGGCGAACACACCCGCCAGGAACCTAGCCCGCCGGGTGTTTCTGACCTGCAAGAAGCCATGGATATTTTAGGCCTGAGCGGCACACCGACTAAAAGCGATGTATTAGCCGCCCACCGCCGATTAATTCATAAACTCCACCCAGATCGCGGCGGCAGTGATTTTTTGGCCAGCCAGGTAAATGCGGCGCGGGATCAGTTACTTAAATATTTAGAAAAAAGCGGTTCGCCTTAATAAGTCGCCAGTCTGATTAAAAACCTGATACCCAGCGCTCAAGCGCACAGCAAATATTGAGTCTTTAAACAAGAGCGAACCCTGATGCCTATCAAGGGGGCCTTGCGCCTTGGTGCTATGGTTAAGGCAAATATCACTGGCCCAACCTATGACCTCCACTCTTACTGACGCCTCCGCCACCCAAACCCCGCAGGGGCTCAGCCGCCAAGAGGCCGCCCGCCGCTTACAGGCGGAAGGCCCCAACCAATTGCCCAAACCGAACCAGCGCAATTTCCTGAGTATTCTGCGCGATGTGCTGCAGGAACCCATGTTCATGTTATTAATCGGCGGCGGGCTGGTGTATTGGCTGTTGGGCGACACGCTGGAGGCGGTGTTATTACTTATTTTCGCCTCCATTTCCGTCACCATTACCCTTGTGCAAGAATCCCGCAGCGAACGTGTACTGGAGAGCCTGCGCGATCTAGCCAGCCCACGCGCCCAAGTCATTCGCGATGGCGAACGCCAGTGGGTCGCGGGCAGCCAGGTGGTGCGCGGCGACCTGTTGGTGATTAACGAAGGCGACCGCATAGCAGCGGACGCCCGCCTGCTCAGCGCCGATGACCTGTTAGTGGATGAATCACTGCTCACGGGTGAATCCGTGGCGGTAGGCAAAAACCCCGCCGCCAGCTTGGATGAGGAGCACAGCCTGGTTTTTGCGGGCACCCTAGTCGTGCGCGGCAACGCCATAGCCGAGGTAAGCGCCATCGGCCTTAACACCCAAATGGGCCATATAGGCGTCGCCCTTGGCAGCATCGATACCGAACAGGCCCATCTGCAAAAACAACTGCGCTGGCTGGTGCGGGATTTCGCCATTTTTGGCGCCCTGGCGGCCCTCGCGGTGGTGATGTTATACGGCCTGCTGCGCGGCTCTTGGCTGGAGGCGATACTCGGCGGTATCGCCATTGGTATGTCGTTATTGCCGGAGGAATTCCCCCGGGTGATGGCGGTGTTTATGGCCATGGGTGCCTGGCGTATCTCGCAAGCCCGCGTGCTCACCCGCCGCGCCGCCGCCATCGAAACCCTCGGCGCCACCACCGTGCTCTGCACAGATAAAACCGGCACCCTCACCCACAACCGCATGACCCTAATGGCCCTGGTGAGCGCTGATACCCCCTGGTTTGCCGCCGCCGAACAGCCCCTTGGCGAGGGCGACCGGGCCTTGCTCAGCGCAGCCCTGCTCGCCTGCCCCCAAGTGCCCAGCGACCCCATGGATGTCGCTATCCACCGCCTAGCCCAGGGCCAGCACTTGCTGCCCCTGCCACCACAGGTAACGCCCATCCAAACCTACGGCCTGCGGCCAGAGCTGTTTGCTACCACCCATGTGCTGCGATTGCCCGGCGAGGAGCAGGCGCGGGCCTTTAGCAAAGGCGCTCTGGAAGCCATTGCCCAGCTTTGCCGCCTGGGGGCGGAGGAGATTTGACCGGCTGCGCGGCCAAGCCAATGAGCTGGCCTGCAGGGGATGCGAGTTTTGGCCGTCGCTCGCGCACCGGTCACCGGTACGTCCGCCAGCCTCACCCTGCGAACTGCCGTTTGAGTACCTGGGCCTGCTGGCCTTTGCCGACCCGCTGCGCGAAACCGTCCCCGCCGCCGTTGCCGAATGCCAATCCGCTGGTGTGCGCGTGGTGATGATCACCGGCGACTACCCCACCACCGCCAAAGCCATCGCCCTACAGGCAGGCCTGCCGCCGAGCAATGTGCTCATCGGCGACGATCTGGAGCGCATGAGCGATGTGGAACTGGCCGAGCGCGTCAAAACCACCTCAATCTTCGCCCGCATTCGCCCACAACAGAAACTGCGCCTAGTGCAGTGCCTTAAAAGCAACGGCGACATTGTGGCCATGACCGGCGATGGCGTGAACGATGCCCCGGCCATCAAAGCCGCCCATATAGGCATAGCCATGGGCGGGCGCGGCACGGATGTGGCCCGCGAGGCCTCATCCATAGTGCTATTGGACGACGACTTCGGCTCCATAGTAAAAACCATCCGCCTAGGTAGACGAATTTACGACAACTTGCGCAAGGCCATCGAATACATAGTCGCCGTGCATATTCCTATTGCAGGCCTGGCCTTACTGCCACTGCTGATGGGCCTGCCCATGATCCTCACCCCCATTCACATCGCATTTTTAGAAATGGTGATCGACCCGGCATGTTCAGTGGTGTTTGAAGCGGAACAAGAGGAGGAGGACGTAATGAAACGACCGCCCCGCGATCCGCAAATGCCACTATTAATCGGCCAGCGCATCAGCTGGGCCATAGTGCAAGGCCTGGTGGCGCTGGCACTGCTCGGCGGCCTGCTGGCGGCGGGTATGTATCTGCAGATGGCGGAAAACGACCTGCGCGCCTGGGTATTTACCGCCTTGGTGTTATTTAACATGGGGCTAATTTTAATTAACCGCTCCTTCCAAGCTTCCTTAGCCACAGCATTTCTGCGCCCCAATCGTTCGTTATGGATATTGTTTAGCGCTGTGGGCCTTACGCTTATGATCGCCGTAGGCTGGCCTCCGGCCCAAGCGCTGTTTAATTTCGGCAGTTTTCACCTCACGGAGTTTTTAATCAGCCTGGCACTTGGCGGGGTGAGTTTAGTGGTGTTGGAAGGTGTTAAACGGCTGTGGTTTGGCAGCAACGCTTTACAGAATAATTAAGACTCTGAAGATTGGGGCGGTGAGTGGTGAAATTTTTTGCCCAGCTGAGTCGAGCCAGTGGCGATTTGATACATACCCAATGAAAAATTCAAATGAGTTTATTTTTAGGTTGTAAATTGCACCGACATTGGCATTTTCGCGTAGGCAACACGTTGCCCACGCTACCAGACTACCTTGCATGTTGACAGTAATACATCTTGCAAATATTTATGGGATTTGACCATCTTTAACGATTGAATCTAGTGGCAAGCTGAACTCTCTCTTGGCGTTTTCGCCGTTTTATTCAAAGCAAATGAGTTAGGGCATTTTGCCGTATGGGGTCGAGCCAAGGGCTAGGCCGACCATTGTGCCGATTAAACTCGCTCAGATGGGCCAAGGCAGAGCATTTTTGCTAGAGTGGAAATTGAGGCTCTGAGTGCTGCGATTCCTGGTGACCGGATACCTTGTCTGAGCTGCGTGCAGCAAGCCGGACAATTACATAATATTCAAGACGCTATAAGTCACCCAAAACTATAAAAATATTTTCCACTATGTATTAAGGTTATTATGAATCTGAAGATTTTAGTTGTTTGCTGTGTGGTTTTCTTATCAGCTTGTGCTCTACCCCACAAAAAACTCAGCAGCAGTTTTTCCACGTTACGCAAGCAGAGGTAGTGCTGCCTGCACCCCCCGCTGATTTTATTGAGGAGGGAGTGCATGATGGACTAACCCTAGCTGGGTTACTCCCTACGTTATAAACCCGTCCGGCGCCGATGCCCATTCTGACGTGTACATTTATCCTTTTATTGCCTGAAAAACTATCCTTGCGGATGCCCAGAGGGGATATTTTATGTCGGGTGTAAAAGATATCAGCCAGACGCAGCCATCGGCACAGATAAAAACTGTATCCGTGCTGATAGACACAAATGCAAAGCAAACTGAATGCGTATTAAGGAACTGTTGACATCGCCCCACAGGTCATTGTTATATTTGATGATAAAAGATGATGTGGTTATCAAAGCCCGCTTTACGGAAAATCTATCGGCGGGTTAGAAAACTCGTGGATAAGTTTTTTCTAAAACTCAGCCAAGAAATACGTTTCACCAATCCGGCGTCGCGAAAACACCCGCTGTCCAAAACCATATTAATTGGCAGCGCGTTAAATCAAGAGGACTGAAAAGTATCTGGGGTATGCGCCAGGTTATATGCAAAGTTTGCTTTTAGCTCTTGAAAGTGGAAGGTATTTAAATACGTTTGAGCGAGAATACACAGCAGTGAGCGCTGGTCTGGATTTGGCTGAAAAACTCAAAGACGATAAGAAAAAGCCTTAACCAACCACGCAGCCGGAAAAAATCTATCCGAACGCGCAAATAGCCCAGATACAGCCATTCGCAAAGCGGGTTTTGCAAATATTGGGATAAATGCGCGCAGAATATTGGGGGGCAACCGGCCGATTTAAAATTGGAAGACTATAAAACTCTGGATGCGAGCCAATTTGGCCGAACACAAAGGGCTCCTGGCCTCCGGCATCTATCGGCTGGGAGGTGACAAATAAAAACAAAGCTAACTAAAAAAGCTCAATAAACCCTACTGAACAGACGTGAATAGTATGCCACGAGCTGCTCTGGCAGATATTCAAGATGATTAGTGGGTAGTGTAGGCACCCTATTGCCTATGGCCAGATTCGGGCCAGTAGCGATTTCAACATATCCAACGGCAAAATTCAAACGAGTTTATTTTTTGTTTGTAAATGCACCCTACATTGGCATTTTCGCGTGAGCAACACGTTTCCAACACTACCCGACCAACATAGGCGTTCCCACGCCCGAACATGGGAACGAGAACGACGAGAAGAATAACTATTTTAAAACCCGATTAAACACTTCAATTAACAAACCAAACTCTAAAGGCTTGGTTAAATAACTAACAAACCCCGCCTTTAAACCTTTTTCAATATCGTGGCTCATGGCGTTGGCGCTTAAGGCGATGACGGGAATATGGGCGGTCGCCAAATCCGATTGCAGCACCTCTAAAGCTTCAAACCCGTCCATGCCCGGTAAATTAATATCCATAATAATTAAATCCGGGTGCTCGGTGCGAGCATAAAAAAGGCCTTTGAGGGCGTCGGCGGCCAGTTGTAATTCCAACTGCGGAAAACGGGCCAATAAATGCTCCATCAAACGCTGGTTAGAGGGGCTGTCTTCAACGTACAAAATACGGCGGCGACCAGCGATTTCTAATTCATTGCTGGCGGGCTCCGGCGCTTCAGGCGGCTGCCCAACCACAGGCGTGCTAACGAGCGTTTCCTGACGCAGAGGGATATCAATCCAAAACCGGCTGCCGACGCCCTCCTGACTGGAAAAATCAATGCGCCCGCCCATTTGTTGCACCAGCCGCTGGGTAATTACCAGGCCCACGCCGCTGCCTTCGGTTTTGGAATTTTCTTCCCCTAAGCGATTAAACGGCTGGAATATTTGGCTTTGTTTTTCCTGTGGAATACCTTTGCCCGTGTCCTGCACCAAAATCCGAAAATAAGTATCCGCCTCTATGGCGCAGGCAATATTCACCCGCCCGCGATCGCGATTGTATTTAACCGCGTTGGTAATTAAATTCAGCAAGACCTGCTCTGAACGGGTTTGATCGGCGGTAATGGTAACTGAGGCAAAATTGCCCGGATAAAACACCAGGTTGATGTTGCGCTTAGCCGCGATGTTTTGCACCATACCCAAACAGCGCTGAATCAGTTCGCAGGGCGAAAGGGTTTTATAAATCAGGTTTAAATGCCCTGCCTCAATACGCGCCAAGTCTAAACAGTCCTTAATTAAGCGCGATAAAATATCACCCGCGCGGGTAATTTCTGCCACATGGTCGCGCTGCACGGGCGCAAGGCTTTCATCCATAGCCAGTATTTGCGAATAACCTAAAATAGCATTGAGCGGTGTGCGCAGTTCGTGGCTCATGCTGGAGAGAAATTCACTTTTAGCTTGGCTGGCTTTTTCGGCGTCTTCTTTGGCTTTAATTACCCGCTCTTCGGCTTCTTTTAATTCGGTAATATCCATATTGGAGCCGGACATACGCACCGGCTCGCCTTTTTCATTAAATACCATCTGCCCGCGCGCGCGCACCCAAAACCAACGGTCCCCTTTGCCGCGTATGCGGTATTCCACATCAAACGGGCCTTGTTTACGGATGTGTTGCGCTAAAACGCGATCAAATTGTTGTAAATCGTCCGGGTGCATACGCTTGCGCCAGGCGGCCATATGATCCACGCCTTGGGCAATCGCTTCGTGGTTTTCCGTGTACCCTAAATGCTCCCAACAGCGGGAGGAATAATGAAAGCCATCCTGGTCTAAAACCCACTCCCAAATACCGTCGTTGGAGGATTGCAAAATACGCGCGTGGCGTTCTTCGCTTAATTGCAGGGCCTGCTGCATTTGTTTTTGTTTGGTGACATCAAAGGCAATACCGCTGACAAAGGTCACCCAGCCTTGATCATCCCGGGTGGCATCGGCGCGAATTTCCGTCCAGATATAACCGCCATTTTTTTTGCGTACCCGGTAGGTCACTTCGCCCATCAGGGTGTGGGCTTTAAATAATTTCCAAATGGCCTCCTGCATGCGGCTGACATCTTCCGGGTGGACATAATCAAAATAATTGGAGGACATAGAAATCACTTCCACATCTTCATCCGTGTAACCCAGATATTTCCAATAACCCCCACTCCAATCCATTTTTTGCTTTTTTAAATCCCAGTCAAAATAACCATAGCCATGGCTGGAGCGGAAAATACGTTGGTGGCGCTGCAAGGATGCGTGCATATCGGATATGTCTTGCTCCTGCGCAGGCGAGCGACGATGCAATAGCGACTGAATTAAAGCCTTGAACACGTGTTAATTCCTATAGAACCAATTACCGCTTGAAGCCCAAACCCCTATGACTAAGCGAACTTAATACTCGCTACACAGCCGCTATACTTGAGTAAAACCAGCCTGTGAGGAGCATTTTATGTGGAGTCAATTGAGCCGTTCGCTGAGCCTTGAGCTGGAATATCTATTCGCCACCATGGCTGAGGCCGCCCTGCCCGATCAACTCTGGCTGCCTGCTTCAAGCACCCATGAGGGCACCCAAAGCTCAGCCCCGCATTAAACCCAATCTCGGTGATGCCCGTCTAGCGGACGTTACCCACTCAGCTACCATAAAAAAAGGGCCTTGCGGCCCTTTTTTATGGCATTTCATCCACCTCTTCCTGGACGACTTCGGCAGGAATCAGATCCTCTCGGGTTACGTTTAAGGTAACTAATAAACCTGAAGCAATATACACTGAGGAGTAGTTACCAAAGGTCACACCGAACAACAAGGCCAGAGAAAAATGGTGAAAAGCCTCTCCTCCGAAGAGGAACATAGCCAGCACGCTCATATTAATGGAGCCTGAGGTCATGATGGTACGGCTGAGGGTTTGGGTAATGGAGGTGTTAATAACTTCTTTTACATCAACGCCGCGCATAATCCGCAGGTTCTCGCGCACTCGGTCGGCCACAATGATGGATTCGTTGATGGTTAAGCCGATAATGGTGAGCACCGCCGCTAACACGGTTAAATCAAAATCCAATTGAAAAAATGAAAACACGCCGAGGATTAATACCACGTCGTGCAACAAGGCCAGAATGGATCCCATAGCAAATTTAAATTGGAAGCGCATGGCCACATATAAAAACACGCCCAAAATAGCTACCAACAAACCTATACCGCCGGAATTTAATAGCTCTTCGCCAACGTGAGGGCCGACGTACTCGGATTGTTTAATGGTAATTTCCTGGCCGGATGCTTGGCGCAAAATATCGGTAATTTTTTGCCCCAGCTCATTATTAGCCGCGGAACTTTGCACGCGCACTAAAATATCCTCGGGGGCACCAAAGTTCACGACTACCGCTGAAGGGTATCCAGCTGCCACCAAGGTCTCCCGCACCTGTTTGAGCTCTGGCGCCTTGGTGTAACGCAACTCAAGTGAGGTTCCACCGGTAAAATCTAAGCCGAATTTTAAGCCTTTAGTACCGAGGCTAATCAGTGAGAGTACCGTCAAAATTAGTGAGATATACATCAGCACCCGCCGATGTGGCTCTCCCATAAAATTAATCGCATTTTTTGTAATCATTGTTGTAATCCCAGAGCAATTAAATGTGAAGTTTGGTTACGTTGCGGCGGCCATAAATCAAATTAATCATGGACCTGGAACCTACAATGGCACTAAACAAAGACGTGGAGATACCGACGAATAAAGTGGCCGCAAACCCTTTAATGGGACCTGTGCCTATAGCAAACAAAATGGCGGCCACTAACATGGTGGTTAAGTGGGAGTCTAGGATGGTAATAAACGCGCGATCAAAGCCGGCCACAATAGCAGCATGAGGATTGAGCCCCGCCTCAAGCTCCTCCTTCACCCGCGCAAAGATCAATACGTTGGCATCCACCGCAATACCCATGGTCAACACAATCCCGCCGATACCGGGCAAGGTAAGCGTGGCGCCCATCACCGCCATAATCGCTAATAACATGACCAGATTGATACACAGAGCAATGTTGGCGGTTAAACCAAACACCTTGTAGCCGAGCATCATAAAGATCGCCACAGCAATAAACCCATAGAGGGACGAATCCAACCCTTTTTTGATGTTCTCTGCCCCTAACGACGGCCCGATAACCCGCTCCTCCACAAACTTCATGGGGGCCGCCAAGGAACCGGCCCGCAGCAGTAAGGCCAGCTCACCCGCTTCATCTTCCGTTAAACCGGTGGTGCGAAACTCACGCCCTAAGGCGCTTTGGATGGTGGCCAAGCTGATGCAGTGGCGCTCTGGGATTTGTACTGTCTGCTCGACTGACTCACCCTTATCATTTTTAACCATGGTTTTGCTGGTGCGGTATTCAATAAATACCACGCCCAGTTTGCGGCCCACATTGTTGCGGGTAGCCCGGTGCATTTCCGCACCGCCGTCACCACTTAGAGAAATATTCACCTGCACCTGGCCCGTTTGCTGATCGTAGCCACGGGTGGCGCCAACCACCGCTTCACCGGTCACAATGGGGCGACGCTCAAGCATGGCGCCGCCAAAACGGGCTTGGTCTGCCTCGTTGCGAAAATCAAATTTCTCTTTGCTAGCGGAGGTGGCATTGGCTTCTAAGCGGAATTCCAGGTTGGCGGTTTTACCGATAATGGCTTTAGCCCGTGCAGGGTCCTGCAAACCGGGCAGCTCCACCACAATGCGGTTACGGCCTTGGCGCTGCACAATGGGCTCGGCTACGCCCAATTCGTTCACACGGTTGCGCAGGGTGGTGAGGTTCTGAGAGATGGCGTGTTCTTCAATTTCGCGGATGGCGGTTTCAGTGAGGGTGGCTTTAATCACAAAACCTGTAGCGGCATCACCGGTGCTGGTGTGTTGTAGCTCACGGGCAGAATCCTGCAGGATCTTGTTTACCGCATCACGGGCGGCCTCATCTTTCACGCCCAGAATAAATTCGGTGCCGCTGTGTTTCAGATCAACATCAAAAATACGCGCTTCGCGGATGGCCTTTTTGACCACCTCTTCGATATCCAGCATACGGTCATTGACCGATTTGGGTGTATCCACCTCCAGCACAAAGTGAATACCACCCGCCAAATCAAGGCCCAAGTTCAAAGGCTTGGCGCCGAGCTTCTCAAGCCACGCGGGGGTGGTTGAAGCCTTATTAAGAGCGATCACATAATCAGCGCCCTTTTTGCCGCTTTGATCATTGAGGGTCTTATCCAAAACATCCTGGGCAACCAACTGATCCTCGGCCTTTGTCAGGCGAATCATTACCCCTTCTTTACCCATCTCGGCCCGCAATACTGGGATATTGGCCGCCTTTAGACTTTCGACCGCCTTATCCGAGATAACTTGGTCAACCTTGATGCGGCTGGAGTAGCCAGACACCTGCACAGCAGGATCAGGCAAATAAAGGTTGGGCAGCGAATAAATGGCACCTAACACCGTTGCGGCGATAAGGGCGAGGTATTTCCAAATAGGATAGGGTTTCATGCATAGGTCCAACAGATGAATAATCGTTTATAGCTTTTCTAGTGCTGCCCTGGAGGGCCTGGGCCTGATTAGGGGCGGAGATTATAGCCGCCTTTTTATGAGGATGAGTGAGTGACTATTCAAGGTAACATAAGAAAATGACACTCAATATGCCGATTCGCCCTATCGGCCCAAGCGGCTGCAGGGCATTACCCATAGGGCTTGCCGGTGAATGGGGGATGCTTACAGGTTCAAGGCGCCAATGAGAATCCCAAGGCACAGACGGCCACGAGCCTCCTTACCAAACGGCCTTGACGAACGAACGGCCAATTCATCCCGAGTAGCGCGCCTGCGTCCACCTACTCCCTGCCCCACAATTAGGCTTAGCCGAAACACAGTAACGCATGCACCTGCGCCCGACATCACCAAGGTGCAGCCTCTCTGGCCGCTAGTACTCGGCTAACACTCGCACGCATCTATGAGCTTATTTCCATTTACACAGTCGCCCTGGGAATTCTTAACCAATTTGCACAATTGCCTCGCACGACTAAACTGAAAAATATCATCAATAAACCTCAAGTGAGTCGAGTTTCATCTGTAGTAACACGCAGGTTAAATAAAACGCTTCAGCCGCCACCGCGGTTTGCTCAACCTAAGCGGTGCCACTGGGCAGTGAAGATGATTGACGCACAAAACGACGATAAAACACACAGCACATTTGGCAGGCCTTTAGCGCTCAATCAGCTAAGCGCCAGCGAAGGAGTATTCAAGTGACCACCGATCAACACTCAACAGCGCTGTTTACACAGATAATGAGTGTTAGAGGCATTTTAAAATTCTTCACCGCACGGCTTTGCGCAGGCGTTCGCACTGGCAACCTGGTGCAACTCTTGGGCAGCAACAATTCGGCAAGGCGCATTTGCGCTGAGCGCCCATATAAAGAAACACACCACTGCTTGAATGCACGAATGAGCTTAGCGCACAAGCGATTACCGAATTTACGCCCAATGAATAAGCGTTTTACAGCCAATCTCAATAACACTAGGACGAAAACTATTCATATCGCAAGACTCCCTAGCCTTATTACCCGCCAGACTGTTGCAGCCTGGGTTCATACAGCCAGCTACAATATTACGCGGTGTTTAGACTCGTTTGCTTCTTATTCTGTCGCCACTCAACGGGCCAATTTTAATTCTTATGTAGGTAACTAATACGTGAAAATCTGTGTTCAATTCCTGCTGCCACTCTTCTTAGTCTTCAGCACGCTAGCGCGCGCTGAAGACTATGAAATCAGAGTCAATGAGTACACCGACCCTAACAGCCGCTACATTATCAGCCAGCTTAAAAATGCTCTGGCACACGTAGATACAAAATACAAACTTACCGTGTTGCACGAAAATTTCACCCAAGCGCGCACGAATGAGGAAGTGAAAAACCAGGGCTTGCTTAACCTCTGCTGGACCACATCAGACCCACAAATCGAACAAGAACTACGGCCAATTCGCATCCCCATACTCAAAGGGTTATTGGGCTATCGCATATTAATTATCAACAAAAAAAATCAACCCAAATTTAGCCAGGTTAAAACACTGGACGATTTAAAACAGTTTACATTCGGCCAAGGCAAAACCTGGACAGACACCAAAATTTTGCAAGCCAATGGCCTAAAAGTAGTCACCACCAACAAATACCCTGGCTTATTTCACATGGTGGACGGTGATCGTTTCGACGCCTTCCCCAGAGGCGTGAACGAGCCGTTTGGCGAACTGGCTCAGCGCCCAGATTTACCTGATTTAAAAGTAGAAGACACCATACTGCTGGTGTATCGCATGCCCTTTTATTTATTTGTCTCCCGCGACAATCCAAAATTAGGCAACGACATTGAAACCGGCTTAAACCGCGCGGTTGCCGATGGCAGTTTTGATAAGATATTTTACAGCGAGCCGAATATTAAAGATGTGTTAGATAAGGCCAACATGAAAAACCGCCGCATATTTAACCTAAACAACCCCTTCCTGACGAAGGAAACTCCGCTAGAACGTGAAGAGCTTTGGTTTGACCCTCAAAAAGGACCTTAGGGCTACCGCTAGTAATAAGTGTTTATTAACACTTAGGGGTTAAAATACATCATAACCTGCGACGTCTTTGTACTCATTGAAGATATATTTGGTTTTAAAGCTATAGTTTTTTTGAAGGCATAGTTTGGGTTTGAAGGGATAGCTTCGCATTTAAGATATAGCTTCGTTTTTAAGGTATATCTTCGCTTTGAACGTATAGCTTCGTTGCACAAAGCCATAAAACCAGGAACAAACAGCCACTCACTGATGAGCCGGTGACTTTTCAACTGCCGCAGTAAGGGCGCACGGTAATCTACCTGCCACACAACAGCACGGATGCTGTGGCACGCATCATCAAAAACCCGTTAACAGGGCCTTGTGAATTTCGATCCTTTAATCTTTTCCACTGTTGTACTAAATTAATCCAACCCGAATTTGCACTTACCATGGGCAGAACTCTTATGAAGCTTAATCGCCGACGCTTTTTAATCAATTCAAGCCTTGCCACCGCTTTAAGCCCGCTGACCAGCCGAGTATGGGCGGATCTGCGCACTGGTTTAAAAGACACCTTCAAAGACCGCTTTTTAATTGGCACGGCCGTTAATGCCGATATTACGCGGGGCAAGTATCCCGACATAACAGAAATTATTAAACGCAATTTTTCCTCCATTACGCCGGAGAACGCACTCAAATGGGAGAGCCTGCGCGATAAAGAAGGCGGCTGGAAGTGGACCGATGCCGATAATTTTGTCGCCTTTGGCCAGGAACATAAAATTCATTCCGTTGGCCACTGCTTAGCCTGGCACAGCCAGATTCCCGATAGCGTGTTTAAAAATGCCAAGGGCAGCTATATAAAACCTGCCGAACTGCGCCGCAAAATGACCGAACATATCACCACTCTGGTTGGCCGATACAAAGGCAAATTAGCCGCTTGGGATGTGGTAAATGAAGCCGTGGGCGATGACAATGTGATGCGCAAAAGCCATTATTATAAAATTCTAGGGGAGGATTTTATCGACTTGGCGTTTAATCTTGCCCATGAGGTAGATCCCCAGGCACACCTGTTATACAACGATTACAACATTGAAAAAGACGGCAAACGTGAAGCCGCGCTGGCGTTATTAGGGCGCTTGAAAAAACGCGGTGTGCCCGTGCAGGGTGTGGGTATTCAGGGCCATATTGCGATGGACGGCCCAAGTATCAGTGATATTGAAAAAAGTATTGAAGCCTACGCAAAATTAGGCCTGCGGGTACATTTTACTGAGCTAGATGTAGATGTGTTGTCCCGCGAGTGGGATTCCCCCACCGCCGATATAGCCACCCGTTTTGACTACACACCCGAGCGCGACCCCTATATAAAAAGCATGACTAAAGAGCGCAACGATCAATTGAGTGCTCGCTATGAATCCTTGTTTAAATTATTCATTAAACACAAAGATAAAATAGATCGCGTAACCCTTTGGGGCATTTCCGATGATATGACTTGGCTGAATGATTTCCCAATCAAAGGACGCACCAATCATCCGCTTTTATTTGACCGCACCCACCAACCCAAAGACGTATACTTTCGCTTATTACAGCTTTAAACCCATAAAAAACCCGGCTTACGCCGGGTTTTTTATGGGTGGGCAATTGCGACTAGACCGCCGGTTTAAAGACCTTAAATGGCCTTAACATGAGAATAAACTGCGGTAAGAAAAACATAGTGCCCGCCAATGCCACCATCATTGCCACCCCTGTGAGCGCACCAAAATAAATGGTGGGGATAAACGAGGAGAGCACCATAATTGAAAATCCAAACACAATAATATTATTGGTGTGGTAGATGGCATGACCTATGGAGGCGTGGCAGCGGTGCATGGTTGCCACATAGTCACCATCAAGCTGCAACTCCTCCTCAAAGCGATGTAAATAATGAATAGTGTTATCCACCCCTATACCCACGGTAATGGAGGCTATGGTGATGGTCATCATATCCAGTGGAATACCGGCAAAACCCATCCCGCCTAACATAACGGCGGCGGATATAGCCGTGGGAACGGTTGCCACTACGGAGAGTAAAAAAGACCGCAGCAGCACCAAAAACATAATAAAAATCACCACAAATGACCAACCTAAGGTGGCGATTTGTGAGCTGTACAGGCTTTGCAGCATATTGTTGTACAACACCAATAAACCGCTGTAGCGCACCTCTTGCACTTCCATGCCATCGACAGCGCTGATATGGGTGCGGATGCGATCAATTAATTCTGCGCGCTTAAGACCGGGGTAAGAATCTTTTACCCGCAGGGTAATGCGAGTCTGATCGGTGGTTTTATCCAAGTAGGGATTAAACAACACGCGACTGACTGATTCGGGCAATGATTTTTCCATTAGGGCCAGTTCAAAATTATTTAAACTGCCGTTGATATCCTTGCCTACCTTATAAAGTGTAGCGAGCGATTGCACCTTGCCCACTTCGGGTAAGGACTCCAAATAATCGTGGATTTTTTGAACGTATTCCATACCGCCCACGGTCATCCACACGCTGGTTTTTGCGGCATTTTCCGATAAGGGATCGCCATCAGCAAAGGCGTCTTCATCATTGCTAAAAGGATCAGTTTCTTTGTCCGGGTCCGCAAAGGGATCCGCCTCACCGCCCGTCTCGCTGCTGGCGGGTTTGGGCGTGATAATAATATCCAAACTGGTGGTGCCACCGAGTTTATTATCGATCAAGGATAAACCTTGATGAATTTCCGTATCGGCATGGAAATAATCAATAAAACGGTTTTCCACTTCAAGCCTGGCAATACCCCACACACTCAGGCCGCCTAACAATAAGCCGCCCCAAAAAATACCGGGGCCGAATTTTTCCACCCATACACCACACAATGCACTAATCGAGCGGCGGTTTTTAGTCAGCGGGTGTACAGCGGGGGCGGCGCTATCTTTTGGTAATAGCATTAAAAAAGCAGGCAGTGTCACAAAGGATAAAACCAAAGCCACCATCAGCCCAATTGACATCATCCAGCCAAAATCAATCAGTGGCCGAATGCCGCTCGTCACGAAGGAAGCAAACGCTACTACAGTGGTCAGTGTATTGTTCCAACTGGGCATAGCCATAAACGACAGCGTAGCCATAATAAGTTGCTCGCGACTCCAGTTAGGGTGGCTGGCAACATATTCGCGGTAACGCATGACCAAATGGATGGTTACCGTGAGTGAGATGATCATCAGCAGGGCGACAAAGTTGCTGGAAATAACCGTTAAACGCCAATCGATCCAGGCTAAAAAACCCAGCATCATCACCAGTGACATCACACAGCTGGCAATCGGAATTAATACATAGCGCAGATTGCGAAATAACACCGCCAAAATAAGCACCATAAACAAAAACGAGGCGGTGCCGAAAATCATTAAATCGCTGCGAATATAATCCACCATGTCAGCGGTAATCATGGTGAGGCCGCCGACAAATATTTGTGCGTCGGTTTTATAGCGGCTTACAACCTCGCGCACCTTGGCCACGCGGGCGTGAGCGCGCGCATCCGCCGCTGTGCGCAACTGCAGATACTCCGCCGCCACCTTGGCCAGCTGCTGCTCTTCGGCTGGGTTTAAACCCGTTTCGTTGCGCTTTGAAATGAGCGCATCGCGCTGGCTCACCAAGTCAATCTGGGTTTTATCAACTGTTAAATTTAATTGCAGCGCCGTGGTTTGGCCATCGGGACTGAGAATTAATTCTCGGTAAATCGGGCTGGTTAAAAATTCTTGTTTGGCGAGGGTTTTATCCGTGGGGGTTCCATCCGGCCCCTGCGATAACAGGGTGCGCGGCTGTTTGGCGATCTCCCGTAAATTCTGTTTTGGGCTGTACAACAAAGGCACGTTTAAAATGGAATTCACCGTTTCAACGCCTTCAATTGCAGCAAGTTCCGCTTGCAATTTACTTAAGTGATCCAGCGCGCTATCGGAAAATAAATCCTGCTTGGGGGTATAGGTCACCACCAAAAAATCACCGGAATTATAGCGTTTGCTTACCTGGCGGAAATAATCTAAATCCTTGTCCGCTTCCAAGGTTAATGAATCAGCCGAGGCGTCTAATTTAAATCGCGGCAAGCCAGCAGCGGCGGCGAGGGTTAAGACTGTCAGCAACAGAAGTGTCCAACGGGGATTTTTAATCACCCATGAAACCCAAGTATGGGTGAAATGACTGTGCGCCATAGCTGTGTTCTACTCCAGTTATTCCGTTGGGCTCGGCGGGGGCTCGGCGCCGCGCTCTAGGTGTGCGCCTAAAACTTTGTCGGGACAAGCCACATCGCGCACGCGCTGCTTTAATTCTTTAGCGCCGGGAAAGCCGCCGTCTCGCTTGCGCTCCCACACCAAATGCTTATCCACCCAGATTTCAAACACCCCGCCCTGCCCCGGCCGCAGCGCAACTTCATACAGTTCACCGGTTAGGCTGCTCAGCAGCTCCTGCGCCATCCACGCGGCGCGCAACTGCCACTGACACAGGGTGCAGTAGTGAATAACCACTCTGGGTAGTTGCTGTGATTCCATGATTACCTCGGTGTAAGGATTAGAAGTGGGCAAAGAGGATGTGCTGCCTGGGCAGAAGCTTGCGCGGGGTATAGGCGCTGGCGAGCCAAAAAGGGCCGCCATTCTAGCGAATTTACGGCACTGCCACAGATAAATGTGTGAGATCGTTACAGCCTGCACAATCAAACCCTAGTGGCTGTCACTTTTTTGCACGCACCTTCACACCGATCCGGCCCTCGATAACTGTGCGCTGGCGGCAAGCTTTGGCATAATGCCTGCCCCATTTATTGTGGCCCCATTCATTGTGATGCCGTGGGATTTACGTGCATCTCACGCCCCATGGCAAGCGGCACGTGCTGCAGCGGTCTTCACTGCGCGGTTTTGGCACCTAAACTAAGGGTATAACTGAGGTTTTTAGGATTATGTTAAAAATTGTTTTTGCCGACCCGCGCTTTGAAGCCTACTGGCTGACCGATAAACAAATAGCCATCGGCAGCGGTGACGACAATCAGCTTATTCTTAACGACCCCTCGATCAGCCCTCGCCATGCCCGCATTCTTGCCACCAGCGACGGCTTTGTGATCAAAGACAACGGCAGCCACCTGGGCACCTATGTCAACGGCGAGCCGGTTTCACAAGCCAAAATTACCGCTGGCGACCAACTGCGCCTGGGCGAGATCAGCTTCTCCCTGGTGGACCCCATGGCCAGTTTGGACGGGGTGAAATCCGGTTTGCGCACCTGGTCTTTGGTGGCCTGTTCGAATTTTTTATCCGGCCAGGAATTTCCTCTACCCGGCAACACCGATGGCAGCACGCGTTTAACCCTTGGCCGCGGCAAGGATTGTGACTTGGTGTTTCCCGGCACCCACCTGTCCCGCCAGCATCTGGCTATTACCCTTCACGAGGATCACTTAGCGCTGGAAGATTTAAACTCCGCCAATGGCACCTTCGTCAATGAAACCCGCATTCAGACGAGCAAGGCCGTACCGGGCGATAAGCTGCGCTTAGACGTGTATACCTTTAAAGTGATTGGCCCCAGCCCCAGCGAAGCCAAAACCCAACTGCGCGCCCCCGCCCGCCGCGGCGATTTAAAACCCACCTCACCGGGCAATCGCATCGACCCGGTAGAACCTGCGCAATCGCGCTGGCCGCTGCTGGCGAGCCTGGGCTTTTTGGCGATGTTTCTCGCCCTGGCCGTGTATTTATTCCTTTAAGCCCCATGGCGGCGGCTGACTCAGCCCTGCCCCCAGCCAATATCTTGGGTGTTAAACAATTCGGCAGCTTTTTTTAGGGGCCGCGCAGGGTACATTTCCCCCGGCAAACACGTACTGTGCGGGGCTAAAGACAACACTATTAGATAATCGAATAAAACAGCTAGACCAATTTCTGGCAATTTCAAAGCAAGCTTCCTACACTAGCGCAGGTTTTTTAAGGCCAATGCCCGGCGCTGCCCATGGCGGCTAAACCCGTAAATAGGCAAACAGGCAGCGGCAATTGAACGCACGGAAATTAAACCTGCGAGGGCTGGGCCAGCCAACGGCTTCACCACCGCAACCAAACCTCAGCCTACCCAGCAGCGCCCACTTACCTACACCGGCGCCCCCATAAAGGCCGAGTTTGCCGCCAGGCAATTAATTAATAAGTCACACCTCAAGGCCAGGTAAGACGCCTGCCATTGTTCTACACGGACACTGTTTCTGAGCGCCCCGCGCGCTGGATTTAACCTGTATTTACCCGCTGTTGCGGCCCCCCCGCTTGTTGAGCTTTGCCAAGCAGGGTTTGCGCTGGGTGTAAACGTCAACCCGGCCGGATTTCATACCGTTTTTTGGTTTAACACATAAGCGCTTTTGTTGAGGATCTGCCATGTTCAAGTCCCTACCCGCCCGCTGGCTGCTCGCCCCCTTGGTTGCGCTGGCAATTAGCGCCTGTGGCGACGGCAAAAGTAGCCGCGTTGACCCTGCTAAGGCCCAGCTCACAGCCGCACAAGTTCAAGCCCGGGAAGAAGCCGAGCGCGTGCAGGCAGGTAAAGACTTAGAGGTGAGTAACCCCAGCAAGCCCAGCGCTAACGCAAGCCCTAAGGTTGAGGCAGGGCCGGATATTTTCAGCGACGCCAATTTGTTAGTGGACTTACCGGGCACAGCGCCGGGTGAGCTGAGCTTCGTCCGCAGCCGCTGGGTGCAAATTGATGGCCCTGAGGCCACACTCATCAACCCCGACCAGCTGCAAGCGCAAGTAGTGGTGCCGGATGTAAACCAGTACACCAAGCTCAGTTTTCGCTTAAGTGCCACCACCGCCGACCAGCAGGTGGCCTCAGATACCCTCGATCTGTTTGTTTACCCCCTCAACAACGCCGCCAAGGTTGTCAGCAGCGGCTTGACGGAAAATGCCGGCCGCGTGGATTTCACTGTGCGCCTGAATAAACCCGCCAGCGAGGTTACCGAATTACAGTACAGCACCAACGATGGCACCGCCAAAGCCGGTAGCGACTATGTAGCCGTGGCGGCGCGGCTGGTATTTAACCCCGGTGAGCAGGAAAAAACGGTCTCTATTGTTGTGATAGACGATAAAACCCGCGAAAAGGGCGAGTACTTTTCCCTACGGGTAACCGGCGGTTCAGCCCAATCCCCCTTCAGCGCCATCGGCCTTGCGGTTATCAAAGACAACGAAACCGGCACCTCTCCTCCCACCAGCCCCAAACCTACCCCAAGCCCCAGCGCCGATAAACCGCAAAATCAATTAAGCAGCCAAGCTGGGCAAGTGCGGGTTAACCTGGTGTGGTCCGACGCCGCCAGTCGTTTGGAATTGGCCGTGCAAGACCCTTGCGCCCAATGGATTGCACCCAATCGGTTCGAGGCCGATTGCTTGGGGGCCCGCGGTGTCTTTGAAGAGTTATCAAGCCTCGATCCGCAGCAAAATATCTTCTGGCCCCGGCAGGCCCCCGTGGGCCGGTACACCGTGCGGCTCACCCACGTTGCAGGGCTGAGCTCTGACTACACCGCACGCATCTATTGGGGCGACAACAGCACCCAACTGGCCGGCTCCATCGGCAATGGCGATAGCCAGGATATTTTTAGTTTTGATGTCACGGAGGCGGATGCGGGCGAATCCTCATCCAGCAGCAGCTCATCATCAAGTTCCAGCGCCGCCTCTAGTTCAAGCGCCTCTTCTAGCTCTAGCTCTAGCTCCAGCTCTTCGAGTAGCTCAAGCTCATCGTCCAGTTCTTCCTCATCCTCCAGCTCAAGCTCATCCTCCAGCTCAAGCTCATCCTCCAGCTCAAGCTCATCCTCCAGCTCAAGCTCATCCTCCAGTTCTTCGAGCAGCTCAAGTTCGTCGGGCAGCGCCCCGCTCGACACTATGCTGGGCAACACCCTGGTGATTACACGCAATTACCCAACCTCCTCGACCCCCTACACGAACTGGGACCCAACCTCCGTGTCCACCCGTGTAACTGCGGGCCCTGCCGATCAAATTCGCTGGAGAGCAGGCGCCAATCAACTTGAGCACGCCATTATTGACCCGGAAGCGAATGATATTAAGTTTATGCTCGTCGAACCTTCCGTGTACCTTGCAAATTCAGATGTGTTTGATGGGTTTGTGCTCTCTGGATTTGCAACCCCCATCAAAAGTGCGAGCCTTGTCAGTAATAACACCGGGCTGGAAATTGCGGTAAGTCATACAACACAAGAGATTTACCTTAACCTGTCCGGGCAATACGCCGCCAATACGGGCTTTACCATAAAAGTCCTTTTTGATCCCAGCCGGATCGGTTCCAGTTCATCATCAAGCTCTAGTTCTTCGAGCAGTTCAAGCTCATCCAGTAGCTCTAGTTCATCGAGCAGTTCTAGCTCGTCAAGCAGCTCAAGTTCTTCAAGCAGTTCTAGCTCATCGAGCAGTTCTAGCTCCTCAAGTAGCTCTAGTTCATCGAGCAGTTCTAGCTCCTCAAGTAGCTCAAGCTCGTCAAGTAGCTCGAGTTCTTCAAGCAGTTCTAGCTCTTCTAGCAGCTCAAGCTCTTCGAGCAGTTCGAGTTCTTCAAGCAGTTCCAGCTCATCCAGTAGCTCTAGCTCTTCAAGTAGCTCTAGTTCATCGAGTAGTTCTAGCTCCTCAAGTAGCTCAAGCTCATCGAGCAGTTCGAGTTCTTCAAGCAGTTCCAGCTCATCCAGTAGCTCAAGCTCTTCAAGCAGCTCTAGTTCATCGAGCAGTTCTAGCTCATCCAGTAGCTCTAGCTCATCGAGCAGCTCTAGCTCTTCAAGTAGCTCAAGCTCATCGAGCAGTTCTAGTTCCTCAAGCAGCTCAAGCTCGTCAAGCAGTTCTAGTTCATCGAGCAGTTCGAGTTCTTCAAGCAGCTCCAGCTCATCCAGCAGCTCAAGCTCTTCAAGCAGCTCTAGTTCATCGAGCAGTTCTAGCTCCTCAAGTAGCTCTAGCTCATCGAGCAGCTCTAGCTCCTCAAGTAGCTCTAGCTCATCGAGCAGTTCCAGCTCCTCAAGCAGCTCAAGCTCAACCGGAGCGCCGCGTCTCACGCTAGTTTCACCTCAATCACCCGCTGTAATTCAGGGCGATTTTAAAATTACCGCTGATGTAGCGCTCAGCCCTGACACAAAACTGGCCAGCCTGGAATTACTCGCCAATAACCAAGCGCAAATGATTTCGCAGTATCAATTTATTGTCGCCGCCAACAAAAGCTGGCAAGCCATTCAAACCGCAATCCCTACCGGCTGGCATTTAGCGATCATTAATAATCAAGAAGAGCAAGATTATTTAGCCAAAGAATTAACCACCCGCTTTCCCGATGCCGAAGGAAATAACCGCTTTTTAATGGGCGCTAAGCAAAATGCCACTGGCGGCTGGCTCTGGGCGGATAACAGTATGATGAATTATTCTGCCTGGTGGTTAGACCAGCCAAATATCGCGCTCAATGAAGCCGTAGGCGCCATGCAAGCCAATCAAAATTGGCGTTGGTCTGCAGTGGCCAGCACGGCAACACAATTTATTGCAGGCTATATTTTGGAGCGCGAAAGTACCAATATTGATACCAGCGTACTCAGCAGTCCTCTAGCCACTAATTTTGATTTTGTTGTAAAACAACGCAGCCTCCCTAGCGGTGCCAATACACTGGTATTACAAGCAAAAGATTCCAACGGATTGGTGGGCACAGCAACGCTCATAGCGGCTAATCGTCCCAACACCTCGCCGGTCATCACCCAAATCTCGCCAGATTTTTCCCAGCTGCAAACCCGAGCTATTACAGTAAAAGGCTATGTTAGCCTGTATGGCAAAACCACCTTATCCAGTATGAATTGGACACTGGCATTACCTACGGCCAACATAGGCGCCGCCATTAAAGTGGATGGCAGCGGTAATTTTAGTTTTGATTTACCCAATCAACAGCTATTAGCCGCCGGTAATGTATTAACCATTAATGCAAGCAACGATGCCAACCAAACGGCCCAAAAACAATTTAGCTTTGCTTTTGCGCCCACACCACCGGCATTAAGCCTTGCACTTAAAGACGGCGATACACTCAGCAAAGCACAAATATCAGGCACCCTTGATTTACCCAGCCAAGAAACGGCACAAATTGAATTAATCCTTAACAACGGCAATCCACAAATTCTCAAAAACAACCAAACCAGTGGTGTATTTAATTTGCCATTTAACCCAAGCGGCCTAAAACCCAGCGACAACAGTTTAATAATACGGGCCACCTCAAATCTCGGCGCCGTTACGCAATTACAGGTGCAAAAAATTGCGGTGGCCCCGCCAAGCGTTACCATTAGTGCGCCTAGCGCCAATCAAATTGTCAACGGCGCCGTGCGTATCACAGGCTCCGTTGAATCAATACTGGCCTTAAGCGCAATTCAACTTGCCCTGGATAATAGTGCCCAACCCAATATAGTAAACACACAAACGAGCCCCAATTTTGACTTTACAATTCCGATATCCACCCTGTCGGCAGGCTCCCATAGCGCGACAGTCACAGCCATTACTAATTTTGCCGGCGCCACTGCATTTAGCGGGTCTCAAACACGCAGCTTTATTTATGCGGTGCCGCCAAAACTTATTTTAACTAGCCCAATAGACGGCGCGGATTTAACCGATTTTGTCCTGGTAACCGGCAGTTTTGACCTAGGAAATCAATCGCTAAAAGCCCTTGATTTATGGATCAACGGTGCAGCGTCCACATCGATTGCGCAATACAGTACAGCCAATCAATACAGTTATTACCTATCCCCCAACCAGCTAAAAGATGGCTTAAATTCCATTACCCTAAGCATCACTGATAGCCAGGGTTTATCCAGTGCGGTTAAAACAGAATTCAACTACAAAAAACCCAGTGTCGCGACACTTCTAATAGCCCCTGCCAACAACGGCACTGCTAGCGGGGATATTGTGGTTACCGGCAAGGTTTATTCTGCTGCCGCTCTGACTCGGGCAACCCTAACCACCAGCAATCAAACCTCGAAAAATATACTCAGCAGCATTAATAATACCGGTGACTTTACAGTGGTCATGAAATCATCGGAACTGTTGGGCGGTACTGATAGTTCACCGCAAGGCAATATCATTCGCTTAAGCCTGGACGCTGTTTCCAGCGAAAGTAAAAGCCAGGCTACTAGCACATTTACCTATTATCAAAATACTGCGTTTATTCCTGGCGGCGATTTAGTGGTAATAAACGATTTAGATCCCTTAGCCGCTTACTTTGCCTCAGCCAATAATCAGCGCTTTGCCCTGAATCTAATCGATTATTCCGCACCAGGTAAACCGCGCAATGATGGCAAGGTCATTGTCTTTGACGCGGAATACGGCGCCAGCAGCGACAGTTATGGCAAGCTCAATAAGCTTTACACCGAAAACAACTGGCGCGTCACCATCTTCCAAACCGAGACATCTTCCACACCCGTCACCCAAGCGTTCTACAAAAACATTCCCGCAGAGGTGAAAGTAATCTTTTTATGGGCGCCACGCGCCGTATTCTCTGCAGAAAAAGTTGCCGCCCTGAAAAAATTTGCCGCCGAAGGTGGGCGTATTGTCTTTATGGGAGAGGGCCCATTGGCATATTCCGCCATAGAGACAGTAGAAAATGATCTATTCGCCAAATTGGGCCTTAAACTACAGGCAGGCAAAGAATACTCAAACGCATTTGGCACAAGCCCGGCACTTGCTATTACCGCCCCGAACCATCCATTAATGGCAGGCGTCAAGCAAATTCAAATGAATGTGCCACTGATATTAATTCCTGGCCCCAACGATTATCCATTGCTCACAGACAATGAAGGCCAAGTGGTGATGGTATCGACTCGACTGGATGGAATTTAGCGGATAAATAATTAAGAGGGCCACTTAACAGCTTGTTGAAATACTTTGGCGGCGACGGTATGGCAAGGCAAATTTGTCGAAAAAGCCGGACGATTGCATGGATGCAGGAGGTAGAGCAACGCAGGAGCAGTTGCCGAGTTTACACATAGTATAAGAGGATTTTTTTGCCAAATTTAACGCCGCCAGACCAAGCAAAGTAGTATTTCAACAAGCTGTTAAAGATTAGCTGTTTATTAACCCGGCTATTGTGCCGGGTTAATAAAACACGCAGTAATCAGGCATTAAAAAAGTGTTAACGCTTTATTTACCCGCCGCCAAAGCTGCCGCCGCATGGGTTAAAAAGATATAGTGACTGGCCATGGGAATGACATATTCATTTTGCCCCCAAAAAAATGGCCAATCACTTTTATTTTCTGGGTAGTCCGGCGCCAGTACTAATACACCGGGCACTACACCACCGGGGATAAATGAAAAATCCGCCCGATTATTGCCATAGGCCTTAGTTTGCGACTGGGCGCCCACGCCGGAGACAAAAGAATAATTAGAATCCGGATGGGTGCCCAAAATATAACTTAAAGAGCGATACACCCAGTCGGCATCCACAAGGTCGGGGAATTTTTTGTGCAGCCAATAATTGGCTATCCCAAAACTCATCACCACACCATTACCTGCCCAACTGCCGCGCGTAATCGGTACACCATAAGGATTTTCACTGGTCATTTGCTTAGCCTGGGCGACATAAGCCTCAGCCATACTGCGCAGGGCTTTATTAAACTCTGCATCCATAAAGGGTGCAGCTAAAATTAATAACTCCACATTGCCACCGTAAAAACGCTCACGCACAGATGGCAATAATTTAGCGATCACTGCTGTGTATTGGGTATCACCTGTGGTTAGCAATAATTCAACAGCGGCTTTTAATTGCTCATCTTCCAATTTACCACCTGTGGTGTTTCCTACGTGATAGGTATTGGGAGTGCGTTTTGATTCTGTCTGCCAAACCTTCAGCGCCGTGGTTAAACACTCTTGGGCAAGGGTGGGATTGGTATTTTTTAATACTCGGCTCGCCGCCGCCAAGGCCGCAGCAGATCCGTAATTTAAGGGTGTTGTATTACTGGTAAACGCCCAACGATCATCAAAACGGCCGCTTTCCAAGCCATTTTCTGGCATCAGTGCTTCTGCAGGGGTGGGGTCCACAGTGGAGGGTTCATAATTCTCGCCCACTTTTCGACTGGCGGCGTGAGGATCTAAGGCTTTGCTGTAAATTTTATTATCCGTTTTACTCGCACCATCGCCCAAATGAGGATATTGGTACAAACGCCCTTCGACAATCCCGGGAATTGCATGCCCCAACGCGCGATGTTGCGCAATTAATGCCAGGGTTCCGTGTTCTATTTGTTGCAGAATATCCGCCACACCGTCTGGGCGATTAATTTGCACATAATGTTTTGCTTGGCTGATAGTTGTGTTATCGCGGGCGATTGAAAATTCTTCAAAAGCATGGACCAACCCCATTACGGTTTCATATTGCGATTGGGTGCGAATATCAAAATCACCGGCATCATACCAACCGCCAATATTAAGCCCAGGAATATGGTCGAAGCGCTTGTACTGAGTATCCAACTGCCCATTGTGCGCGTACAAATCGAAATGGTTGTAATTAGCGGGCGCCTGCAGGGCATCATCCATATGCGATAAACCATGCCAGGTGCGGTAGGCTTCTTTTATACGCATATGATCCATTTGCACCGGCATAAAAAAATCCAAGGTGGGCTGCCAACTATTGGCGATTACCTCGCTGCCAATCGGAAAAGCGGGCGTCATCTGCGCGCCTAACTGCAATTGATACAGCCCAGGCTCTTTTACCTGGGAAAAATCAAAAATCGCATATTGATAACGCAAATACTTACCCCAGGATTTAGCAGGGGCATTGTATACAGGGGTTTTGGAGCCATCGGTATTAATTCGCAACAGGGTTAGAGGGTAAGCGGCCTTGTCATGGTCATCCAATTCAATGATCGCCCGCTTAGTTTGTGCTGGGTGATAACCCACCTGAGAAAAACCTATTACCGGTTCGCGAATCCAATTGGGTGTGGATGTAATATCAATATTCCACTCAATAACTTTACCGGTTTTTCCCTGCGGAATAATCGAGCGCACCACATACCAACCATTTTGGGCTTTGCGGCGACCATCAAATAACATCAAAGGGTTATCGCCACTGGCATCTTGAATACTGATGCGCTGCTGAGCATCTTCCGGCGCCAAGACTAGGTGTTTACCTACTGCTAATGGGGTGGGCTCAGTGGTTCCATTGGGATTAAGGCCCATTGGATTGGTATTGGCGGCCGCGCGCGGAAATTGACCGGCTTTAGCATCCATCAAATAGGCCTTATCCCAATAGACCGAAGGTAAAAATTCCATATTAAAACCGGCTTTATTTACCAACGCAGGCGGCAGCGGCTGATCCAAATACACGCTGACGGTATACCCCTGGTCGGCCGCGCGCACCACCACAGAATAATTAAAACCTAATTCGGGATAACTTAATTGTGTGGTAATCGTTTTGGCTTGTTCATCGACCTTTCGGCTCACCAATTGGCCCATACCATCCCACTGCTCGGGAGTGGCGAACATGCGCACATCGCCATTGGTGGCCGTGCGCTCTCCATAGTGAATAATTTCTACACCGCTGGTTTTAGCATCAAAAAATAACCCGCCCGGTGGGCTATTAAATGCAAAAACATTCACACCCGGCGCTGCAAAATAACCTGCAGGGTGTAGCGCCCCTTGAGATTTTACTGAGGTGTGTGTACAGGCAACAGTCAAAGCAGCACAACACAACAAACTTATTGGCAATCGCAAAACCATATGGACTCCGAAAAAACGCTAAAATTAATTTAGGATATTTGTTATTTGACTCTAAGCCGAGACTTTCTCCCGGAGAGGGTTATAGGTATTTTCTTAACCCGCTGAATGAATAAACGGTGCAAAGCAATTACACCTGCGACGAAATACCTCTTGGATCACGTTGGGCAATGCCATTAATACCAGAATTTAACGGCGAACACGTGAGTATAGCCCTATATTTAGCGGCAGATGATAGCACCGCACTATAACCAAGCGGTTGCGAATAAAAAAGTCAGCACAGAAGCAAACGCTAATAATTGAGACGCAATTAATTTATAGGACAAAATAGCAAAGCCTAATTAGGCGCTATTTTAAATAGACTGCAAATAGACTTAAAATCAGCGAAACGGGGCGGCGAACTGATTATACCCGCCGGGCGGTTTTATTAACCCGATGGGTATTGGTGTAGAGCGATAAAGTAGACATGGATCCCGCACCTTGGCGTGAGCGCGTGTAGGGTGTAAAAATTAGCAAAACGAACCTATCAGCCTTGTGTAATGTTGTGTTGCCAGGTCAATAAACGCCACACAAAAACCCTCAGTAGGTGCGGCTAAATCCAGCCACCGTCCACAATATAATTTTGCGCCGTACACATTTTACTGTCGTCAGATGCTAAAAATAATGCCAAGGCACATACATCTTCTACTTGTACACTCGGCTTAAGACACTGGACTTTTTGTATTTCACTGAGGGTTTCGGCATTAACCCAATCGCGCAGTTGCCGCTCCGTCATCACCCAGCCGGGTATTAGCGTATTAACGCGAATGCCATCGCTGCCTAAATCGCGGGCAAAACTGCGTGTCATACCTTCTAACGCCGCTTTACTGGTTGCATAGCAGGTTAAATTGGCCTGACATCTATACCAACTGACAGAGCCAAAATTAATAATTGAACCGCCGCCTAAGGCTTTCATCCCAGCACTTACCGCCTGTATGGCAAAATACACGTGCCGTAAATTCACATTTAGCATGTCACTCCAATAGTCTTCAGAGACAGTTCTATAGTCATGGCGCGTATCGCGGGCGGCATTATTAATGAGTACTGCAACCTGGCCAAAACGCTGTTCAATAGTGGCAATAACCGTCTTTAATGCCGGAATATCCGCCAGGTCACAATAATAAAATTCTGGGGCCGTTGCGCCGTCCAACGCTGTAACCTTTCCCACCAATCGACGTGCTTCGTCTTCTAATATATCGAGAAAAACCACCCGAGCGCCTTGTACACAAAACGCCTCCACAAGGCCTGCACCTATGCCAGTGGCGCCGCCCGTAATTAATACCAATTTGCCAGCCAGGCTCGGGTAATGATTGGTTAAATTCATCTAGGACTCTATCGTTTAAGACACGCGTCCGCCTTAACAAGTCTAGGCAATTGACGCCGACCTGCGTAAGACGGGGCGAGTTTTTATCACCCAAGCAGAAGGGTACAAAACCCATCGGGGTATTTGTCTAATAGTTTAACCTAATGAAGCACCAACTAAGATTGAATCAGCGATTATTGTGATAAAACACACCTACCGGCGGCGCAAGTTGCGGCCATTGCCCAGGTGCGTAATAAAGGAGAGAGGAGCAGGCCGAGCCAGAGGAAGCTAAGCCTGCTACCAAGGGAGGAGGCGTTATTGCACTTCGGAAAACAAACCGTCCAATTCAGCCAGCGAAGGCACGGGGCCTTCCTCAGCTTGGCGCAGATTGAAATCTTCTCGTGATGCGGTTAACAGATGACGCACGGCATCACCAGCTTTTTGTGGGTTGCGCTCGGCAATTGCGTCGTAAATGGCTTTGTGTTTCGCAACAGCCACCATGTAAAGCTCTTTGTCCCAAGTGGTAAGGCTGAAGGAAATCGCCAGTGCGTTATGCAGGGTATGCCCTATATACATAACCACTTCATTGTGGGTGGCGGCAAGTATGGCCTGGTGAAAGCGAATATCCGGTTCGAAGGATTCGTATATAGATTCCACTCGCGCCATGTCTTCATAGGCTAGGCGGATATCTTCTAAATCGGCCTCAGTTGCTTTTTGCGCGGCCAGTTCAGCTGCACGCGGCTCAATAGCGGAGCGAGCATCAAACAACATATCCAAAAATTCATCGGCGGGTTTTGATTCGATCAACCAACCGAGTACGTCGCTATCCAGCATATTCCAATGCTTGCGCTCGGTGACAATGGTACCCACCTTAGGCTTAGCCCTTAAAAGCCCTTTGGAGGATAAAATCTTCGTCGCCTCGCGCAGAATGGGGCGGCTGACACCCAGCTCCCGTGACAGCTCGCTCTCAACGGGGAGTTTTTCGCCCTCATTGTATTGGCCGTGCAAAATACGCGAGCCAATGTACTCAACCACTTGGGCATTGAAGTTTTTAGGTTTGGCGCTTTTAACTTTCATAGGATGTCTAAATTATTATAATTGGGCTGACCGCATTATAAGCCATATCGTATTACTGCAAATATCAGATAAGTACAGCTTAGCGATTCTGAGACGCAGCACTACTTGAATAAACCAATCCCTATACACTTTTGTCCTAAATCGATCCAAACCGCACGTGCTCGTGTTTTTTTTAACACCTTTTTCAGCATTAAAATCACGCCGACAGCTTAAATTCATTTTTACTTTTACTCAAAAAAATATGAGTAGCGACACTGATTGTACTTAAATTCATTTTTACTTTTAGCCTCGCATCAAAGCGTAATTTTCTCGTCGCGGAATAAATTTCAGCTCTTAATTAAAACAATTCTCAATTAGCTTTTTTTGAAGGCCCGCGCCAAGGTTGATTAAATCCCCTGCGAGCCTTTCACAATTTATGCCCCAACTGAAACCTATACTGAGTTTTATGGCAAGGCCCTTAAATATGCCCCAGGCCATAACTCACAATCACAGCTTAAAGTGTAGGTGCTCTTTGCATGGAGGGCGCTGCTCGCACCGCCTCCAAAGCAACAATAACACCGCGCAATTCAGCCAGCCCCTTCAAGCGCCCCAGGTAGGAATAACCCGGATTTACACCCGGCTGGCCAATTTCATCCGCCAGCAGGTGGCCATGGTCAGGGCGCATGGGAATTTGCCAATGGGCGTGGCCCTGGGCTTTGCGGCGCGCCTGCTCTTCTAACAAGGCGCTAATAAGGCCCACCATATCGTTGTCACCGTCTAAATGCTCGGCCTCAAAAAAAGAGCCATCCGCTTCACGCTTAACATTTCGCAGGTGAACAAACTGCACCAATGGACCGAACTCACGGGCAATGGCCACCAAATCATTATCGCCGCGGGCGCCAAAAGAACCGGCACACAGGGTTAAGCCATTATGGGGGCTGGGTACAGCGCTGAAGATTGCGCGCACATCAGCCGCCGTGGAGACAACGCGGGGCAGGCCGAAGAGTGAAAACGGGGGGTCGTCCGGGTGTACACACATATTGACGCCGTAGTCTGCGGCAACAGGAATAATGTCCTCTAAGAAGGCAATTAAATTGGCGCGAAACTGTGCTTCGCCCAGAGCGATAAATTCTTCGATGGCGGCGCGCACGCCATCGCGATTATAGGAGCCTTCGCCACCGGGCAAACCGGCAATGATGTTGCGCTCTAACAGATTTTTTTCTTCATCACTCAGAGCATCAAAGCGTGTTTTTGCCCGCGCCAATAAGTCGGCCTGATACGACTGCGCGGCGCCCTGGCGCTGCAACATAAACACGTCGTAGGCGGCAAAATCCGTCATTTCAAACCGCAGGGCTTCGGCGTTATTGGCCAAGCGATAATTAAGGTTAGTCCGCGTCCAATCCACAACCGGCATAAAGTTGTAGCACACGGTTTTTATCCCGGCCTCGCCCACGGCTTTTATCGACTGGCGATAGTGTTCAATCAGCTGCTGATAATTGCCTTTGCGCAGCTTGATGTCATTGTGCAGGGGAATACTTTCCACCACCGACCACTCCAAGCCCGCCGCCTCAATTTCCTGTCGACGTGCCAATACCTCCTCTGCCGTCCAGGCCTCACCGGTGGGAATGTGGTGTAAGGAAGTCACTATGCCCCTAGCGCCCGCCTGGCGAATTTTCTCTAAGCTGATGGGATCTTTAGGGCCAAACCAGCGCCATGTCTCGTGCATAGAATGCTCACTGAATAAAGGAAAAAGTCAAAGATGTTAGTCGTCCAGCGCCCAGCCGTTGGTAATAGGATAGCGCCGATCGCGGCCAAAGCCGCGCTGGCTGATGCGAATCCCAACTGCCGCTTGGCGGCGTTTATATTCATTGAGATCCACCATGCGGAGCACCTTTTTTACCGTTTCAGCGGCAAATCCCCGCGCGATAATATCCGCCGCACTGGCGTCTTCTTCTATATATAACGCCAAAATTTGATCGAGAATGTCATAGGGAGGCAATGAATCTTCGTCTTTCTGCCCTGGGGCCAACTCAGCCGATGGCGGGCGTGTAATGACGCGCTCAGGAATCACCGGGTTAAGGCTATTGCGGTAGCGGGCCAGAGCAAATACCAGAGTTTTAGGCACGTCTTTTAATACATCCAAGCCCCCCGCCATATCGCCATACAAAGTGGCATAGCCCACGGCCATTTCGCTTTTATTTCCCGTGGTGAGCACCAGGCTGCCCGTTTTGTTCGACAGTGCCATCAGGATAACGCCCCGGCTGCGCGCCTGCAGGTTCTCTTCCGTTTTATCGGCCGCCGTGTTGTGAAAGGCGGGTTTTAAGGCGGTCTCGAAGGCCGAAAAAATCGGCTCAATGCTGATGCTTTGGTAGTGCACCCCCATCAAACTTGCCTGCAGGGCGGCATCCGTTTGGCTCATATCCGAGGTGTAGCGAAACGGCATCATCACCGCATGCACCTGCTGCGCCCCCAAAGCATCCACCGCAATGGCCAGGGTAAGGGCTGAATCTATGCCGCCGGAGAGCCCAAGTACTGCGCCTTTGAAGCTGTTTTTAGTCACATAATCGCGCACCCCCAACACCAAGGCACTGTATACACTGGCCAGATCGGAGGCTGGTGGTGCTATCTGGGCGGTGCCGTTGAGATTCACCAGCAGGGTTTGCTCAACAAAGCTTTCCGCCCTCGCCAGCAGCTCACCCTGTGCATTCATGGCAAAAGAGCCACCATCAAAGACTAATTCATCCTGGCCGCCCACCTGGTTCACATACAACACCGCAAGGCCGGTCTGAACGCAGCGCTCGCTCACCACCTGTTCACGGGTCAGCTGTTTGCCGCGGTGAAAGGGTGAGGCATTCAGGTTGATCAACACCTCGGCACCGGCCGCTTTGGCCTGCGCGGCTGGTTGCTCGTGCCAGATATCCTCACAAATCGATAAGGCCACACAACAGCCTTTATGGCGCCACACTGGCATAACATCGCCGGGTATGAAATACCGCTTTTCGTCGAATACCTGATAATTGGGCAGGCACTGCTTGAAGTATTCCAGCTGCAGTTGCCCGCCACAGATGATGGCCGCAGCGTTATAAACACCGCGCTCAGTGACTCTGGGGTAGCCTACCACCACGGCCAATTCTGGAGGCAGTTCCGCACACAAGCGCAACATGGCCGCCTCGATGCGCGCCTTTAGGGCTGGGCGCAACAGCAAATCCTCCGGCGGATAGCCTGTTAAGGTTAACTCAGGGAACATCACCCAATCGGCGGCCCCTTGGGTCGCAACCTCAGTACTTAGGGCAATGATTTTATTGCAGTTACCTGTGATGTCGCCGACACAGGGATTTATTTGCGCCATAGCGACAGTGAACATTGACATATACTACACATACTCCAGCAGTAGCCGCGTATTGGGGCCGAAGGCGGGCATTTTACTCCAGGAATGCGCCTAAGCCCTGCAGAATTATTTAAAAATGGTGTGTGGCGCGCGAGGGGCAAATGGCCACCAGGTTTAAGCGGCCGTGAATAATCTAAGCCCCCCTACCCTCAACATAAGACCCAGCAACCTAATCATCGGATTCACCATGGCCCCCCAGCCCATAGCACCACTGACACACAGCAAACCACTTTTAAATATTTACTATGCCTTTCGGATCGGCCTTGGTTTTATTTTATTGCTGTTATTTTTAAGTGGCCGTACCGGTAAGGCCTTAGGCGGGCTGTATCCGGATGTATTTTTTTGGACCTGCGGCAGCTGGATTGTAATTGCCACGCTCAGCCTGGCGGTATTTCCCGCGCATAAATTAGTGCACTCCCTACACCGCATCACAAGTTTTTTAGTTTTAGATGTAATAGCGCTTTTATTACTTATTCACGCTAGCGGCGGCGTGGATTCAGGGTTTGGTTATTTATTGCTGGTGATTGTTGCCATCAGCAGTATTTTTATGCGCCAACAGATGGCCATCATGTTCGCCACCATGGTGAGCCTATTAATGCTGGCGCAAACCCTATATTTAGTGGAGAGCCTAAACCTAGGTGCCAAACCCATTTTTTCGGCGGTGGTGCTCGGCTTATTATTATTTATTACGGCATTTACGTTTCAGCGCTTAACACAAAAAATTCAACTCAGTACCGAGCAAGCCATTCAACAACGGCTGTATGCTGAACACTTGCAACGGCTGGCTCAGGCCATAGTGGCGCGTATGCGCACTGGCATTATTGTTTTAGACAAGGACAATAACATTGAATTAATGAATACAGCGGCCTCCCAGTTACTCGGCGCCACCGCCTCTGCCCAGCTTGATAACACCCCTGCCCTGGGCCAATTAAAAAAATACTTAAGCGCCGATGACGAACCTCACTTACGCCAACAACGCAGTGATGCAGGCCTTGAGGTGCGTTTTAGTCGGGCGCAACTTAACGTAGGTGAGGACAACCGCCAAGTCATCTTTGTTGAAGATACGCGCACCATTGCGCAACAAGCCCAGCAGTTAAAATTAGCTTCCTTAGGGCGTCTCACCGCGAGTATCGCCCACGAAATTCGCAACCCCTTAGGGGCTATTTCCCATGCGGTGCAATTGCTGCAGGAATCAGAGGCTATCACCCAAGTGGACAAACGCTTGTGCGATATTATTTATCAACATGCCAAACGGGTAAATCAAATTATTGAAAATACCCTAGCGCTGTCCCGCCGCAAAGATCCTCAGATTAGCCTGATTGATTTACACCCTTGGCTTGAACAATTTATCAGCAATTACACCAGCCATCAGCAGGCTAATATCAGCCTGGAATTAGAGCCTGGCCCGCTGCCTTTACGTATTGATACCACTAATCTGCAACAAATTTTGGTCAACTTAGTCGACAACGGGCTGCGCTATAGCAAACAGCAAACAGGTGAGGCAAAATTGCTTTTGCGCGGGGGTATTAACCAGTCGAATGACAATGTTTTTTTAGAGGTGATAGACTTCGGCCCCGGCATAGAGGGTGAGCAGTTGGCGCAGATATTTGAGCCGTTTTTCACCACTGAAGAACTCGGCACAGGGCTTGGTTTATACATCTGTAAAGAGCTGTGTGAAATTAACCAAGCCAGCCTGTATTATTTTAAAACTACCCGTGGCGAGAGTTGTTTTCGCATCGATTTCCCCCATCATTTACGCATGATTTAATTATGAATGCTCTGCACGCGCTTATTATTGACGACGAACCGGATATTTGTGAATTACTCCAACTCACCCTTGCGCGCATGCAGGTTAGCGCCGATACCGCCACCACAGTAAAAGAAGCCAAAGCGCTATTAGTCAGCCGGGATTATCAACTTTGCCTTACCGATATGAAATTGCCCGATGGCAATGGCATAGATTTAGTGCGCTGGATAAACCAACAACAATTTAATTTACCGGTCGCCGTTATTACCGCCCATGGTAACACCGACGCTGCGGTTGATGCCATGAAAGTAGGCGCGTTTGATTTTATCTCCAAACCCGTGGAATTAAGCACACTGCGCAAACTCGTCGCCAGCGCCTTACAAACCCATCAACTGCCCAATGCCAACGCGCAACCGGCCGGTCTATTTGGCCGTTCGGCCTGTATGCAGCAATTGGAAAACAGCGTACGCAAACTCGCCCGCTCTCAAGCACCTGTTTATATTTTTGGTGAATCCGGTAGCGGTAAAGAGCTTGCGGCGCGGTTTATTCACCAACTGGGGCCCCGCGCGAACAAACCTTTTGTACCCGTAAACTGCGGTGCCATCCCTAAAGAGCTGATGGAAAGTGAATTCTTCGGCCACAAAAAAGGCTCTTTTACCGGCGCCCACGTTGATAAAACGGGTTTATTCAAGGCCGCCGATGGCGGTACGTTATTTTTGGACGAAGTGGCTGATTTACCTCTGGATATGCAGGTTAAACTCCTGCGGGCCATTCAGGAAAAAGCGATACGGGTGGTGGGTGGCTCCCAAGAGGAAACCATTGACGTGCGTATTTTATCGGCGACCCATAAAAATTTAGAGGATGAGGTATCCGCGGGCAATTTTCGCCAGGATTTATTTTATCGCTTAAACGTCATTCAATTAAAAGTACCACCACTGCGCGAGCGCCCCGAAGACATAGCCGATTTATGTCAGCTCTTTTTAGCCAACATCGCCAAAGAAATGCAATTGCCCGCACCTAAACTATCTAAAGATGCGTTAAAGACATTGCTCGCGTATGAATTCCCCGGCAATGTGCGCGAATTAGAAAATATTTTAGAGCGCGCGTTTACCCTGTGCGAAGGCGATAGTATTGAGGCTGCCGATTTACACTTACAAACCAGTACCACGCCACCCAAAACCCGCAAACCCAATGAGCGCGCTTCCTCCAGCACCACCGATCATTTTGCCCGCGCCTTAGAGTTTCCCACCTTGGATGAGTATTTAGCCGAAATTGAAAAAGAAGTATTGATGGGGGCTCTTGAGAAAGCCCGCTGGAATAAAACCCTAGCTGCCAAAGAACTCAACATCACCTTTCGCTCCTTGCGTTATAGGTTGCAGAAATTAGGTTTGGATGACGACACCTAGCTGCTTATTGCAATTAAGTCGGCGCCGCCAAAGCGAGCAAGGTAGTATTTCAACACGCTGTTAGCAATTCAACCAGCGGCTAGAGGTGAATCAGAATAACGAAAATTAATGGACTACCCAGCCAGTAAACCACTGGCTGGGTATTTTACAATTTACGTCGGTTAAGGATGCTCTGATTACTTCCAAATTTTGCCTTTTTCAATAGCGCTCCAGCACTTTTCTGTAGCGCAAGGAAGGGCTCCATGTCCGCGACGTTTTTAATAAAATCAAAACCTGGAATTAATCAGAAGCTCTTTATGTATTCACACTCGGTCCGCCAAAAGCGGCAATAAAGCGGCAACACAAAAAGGTTTAGCCTCCGTAAACAAAGTCAAATCATGTTTTGGCCAGGCTTCTTGAGCCCCCACGGCAATGGCGCCCAAGCAGTGTCCTTCGTAAACCAAAGGCACCATTACCCATTCTTTTATGGTCTGTGCAGGCAAATAATCCGCAAGGGTTTCTAAATCGCCTTCATTGAGCGGCGTGAGTAAGCGCTGCTGATCCAACGCTTTCACCAACTGAGTTAATTTACGCACCCGGTTGCTGCCGTGAATCGGCTTAACTGGGCAGGCCGGATCACTGTAGAGGGTTTCGAACTGTTGTTGGCGCAGCCGCCAAATTCCTAATACCTTGGTTAATCTAAACCCCTGCTTAAATGCCACTAATAATTCTGCCATACGATCAATAGGCGTTTGCCCAGGTGAATAGGTAAGAATTAAGGAGCGGAATAGCTCATACATTTCGATTGTGGCACTTTCAAGTAGCGGACTGTTATCCACCCAGGCCAGTTGCTGATAAATCAGTTTTACAATATAGGCTTTATTAATAGGCTTAATGATGTACCCGCTAGCTCCACTGGAGAACCCGCGCACCACATCGTCGGGCATATCTTTTGATGTAATTAATACAATCGGCAAATGAGCGGCATTAAATTGTTCGCGGATCTGCTGACAGATAGTAAACCCGGATAAACCCGGCATCATAATATCCAACAATATTAAATCTATGGCTGGGTCGGCCTGAAGTAGCACAAGCGCTTCTTCACCGCTGGAGGCCTCAATGAGTGTAAACGGCTCGGCGGCTAACATTTTACTTACCACTAATCGGCTGACATGATCGTCATCAACCATAAGAATCTTGCGCAGGTGGTGATGGTTCGTTGTTTTATGCTCTGCAATGTAGGTATCGAGCATGGGCAAGGGTTCATCCATTTTACTGCTGTTGATTTTTTTACTGACTAGCCCGCCTTCAACCCTGGGCAGGGTAAATTTAAATATTGAGCCCTGCCCCACTTCCGAGGACACAGTTAAACGCCCGCCGTGCAACTCCACCAATTGCTGACAAATAGATAACCCTAAGCCCGGCCCCCGGCTTTTATGCGTATTGTTGTCCATCACCTGGCTAAAAGGCTGAAAAATAGTTTTTAAATCGACCAGGTTAATACCCACACCCGTATCACTAACGCTGATGGCAATTTCCTGTTCGGAAATCTGGGCGATAATATCAATGCGGCCTTTTTCCGTGTATTTAATGGCATTGGTTACAAGGTTCATTAACACCTGTTGAATACGCGCTTCGTCAGCTAAAACAGCGGGTGTACTCTTCGCAACCTGATTCAGCAAGAGCAGATTTTTTTGTGCAGCCATAGGCTGTAGCAGACTACTGACATGGGAAACCAAGGAATATAGATTAATAGGTGTTTTTTCCAGCTCCAATTGCTGGCCCATTAATTTAGCGCTGTCGAGCAAATCATCTACCAAGTGAGCCAGCCGCCTACCACTGGCGACTATTACATTCAGTGTATGGCGGCTTTGTGCATCCAGCTGATTAACAGATCCATCCAACAACGACTGGGCAAGGCCGATAATGCCATTTAAAGGCGCGCGCAATTCCTGGGAGGTGTTGGCCAGAAAGGCATCCTTCATTTTATCCAGGCTATTTAATTTACTGTTAAGCGCTTGCTCGTTGCTTAATTGCAGGTGTCTGCGGTGCAAAAGTATTGCCATGGTCAACACAAACAGCGCAAGCGTAGCATAAGCACAATAGGCCCAGGTGGTGCGCCAAGGTGGCGGTGCTATCACAAAGGGCACCCGCAAATATTGCTCGCTCCAGGTTCCGTCCGAATTCGCGCCGCGCACATGTAATTCATAACTGCCTGGCAGCAAATTATTGTAGTTAACGCTATTCAAGGCTATGGGCGCAGTCCAGTCCGTCTCAAGCCCCACTAATTGGGTTTGGTAAAGATTATTTTGACTGGCCCGAAAACTCATGGCGGAATAAACAAATTTTAACGAGTTTTGCTCAAAACTCAGCTGCAATGGCGTTTGATTACCTGCTTTTAACCAATTTTGTTCGCGCACGTAACAACCGGTTAATAATACATTGGGTGCGCGGCGATTGACGATTAGCTCACCGGGTTTAAAATAATTCAAGCCTTCCGTCCCGCCGATATAAATGCCGCCCGAGCGATCTTTTAAACCCGTGTCTCGGTTGTAGCCGTTGCCTACCAAGCCATTATTTAAATCATAATTTTTAATGTGTGTACCGTCGGCGGAGAGCAGTGAAATTCCGCTGACGGTGGCGGCCCACACATTGTGTTCATCGTCCTCCACCAAGCTAGACACATAGGCGGCGGCCAATCCATCTTGGGTGGTAATGGTTTTAAGAGCGCCCGTGCGGGCATTTAAAATGGCGATACCTTGATCCTGAGTTCCTATCCATAAATCGCCGTTGGAATGCACCATTAATTCAACCAAAAACTGGCTCTTTAAACCGTAGTTTTTCTCCAAGCCCGGTTTAAATGGCTCAACCTCAAAGGTTTTAGTATTAAAATAATTTAAGCCACCCGATGTGGCCAACCATAAATGCTCTGCATCAGCCACAACCATGTTCCAAACAAAATTATTACTGATCGTTTTGGGATTGTCGGCCTGATGAACAAAATGCCGAAAGCTATCGGAGGCGGGCTCATATAAATTCAAACCGCCATCTTCGGTGCCCACCCACAGCCGCCCCTGCGGATCAACCAATAAATGCCAAATAAAATCACTACCCAAGGCCGAGGGCTGCGGCGCCGACAGGTATTGTTTAAAACGGCCTGTTTGCTGCGAATAGCGGTATAACCCTGCCGACCAGGTGCCCATCCACATATCACCGTCGGGTGCTTGTGCAAGCGAAATCACCCCTTCCACCGGCGCGTCATCACTGGTCAAATGGCGAAAGCTCTGCAGTTGCGGGTCAAAAATACTCACACCGGTATAACCGCCCAGCCAAATTAACTGCTTGTCATCCTCAAATAAACTTTCCACGGCACGGGTACGCAGCCCATTGGTTTGGCCAGGTTGGTGAATATAATTGCGAATATGCTCGGTAGCGCGATTAAAATAATTTACGCCGCGGGGAAATAGACCCACCCAAATATCACCGTCCCGGTCATTAAAAATAATGCGCGTATTATTGCTACTAAGACTGCGGTTGCGATCCTGTTGCAAACCCACGGCAACAAATTGATTATCGTCCTCCTGAAATATAAATAAACCCTCGCGGTCGGTGGCCACCCACACCACGCCGTTTAAGTCAACGGCTATATCCTGCACACGGGCTTTCGAGGCCACGCCATTGCTATTTTTTTGTGGCGGGTAGTGGGTAATGGAGGATAAGTCGGCCTCAATACGGCTGATTCCAGCCGCCGTCCCCACCCACAAGCGACCCTGGCGGTCTTCCGCTATGGCGCTTACGCTCGGGTGAATAAGCCGTTCGGCGCCGTAATGCTCCAGGCTGACAAGGGTGTTGCGGGTATCGGCGGGTATGTCGTCGAGCCTGAATAAGCCATTCTCAGCCGTCCCGATCCACACCCTGTGGCGACTATCCACTTCGAGGCTGCGAATGGGCGGCAGCGCCATGGGCTGAGTGCGCAGATGAGCAAAGGTGCGGCTGGCCGGATCGAACACATCCAGGCCACGGGCGGTTCCCACCAGTAGGCGATTGTTTGCATCTACTGCGAGGGCGCGCACATAGTTATCGGCCAGGGAGGTGCTAAGGGTAGGATCGTTGAGAAAACACTCGAATGCTTCGGTCGCTGGCAGGTACCGGTTTAGGCCCTGCTGGGTGCCAATCCACAGTGCGCCGGTGTAGTCCACCACCATGGATAAAACATAGTTGCCGCACAAAGCGCCAGAACCTGGGGTACCGCCGTGGAAAAACACAAACTGGTGACCGTCGTAACGGGCCAAACCATTCTCGCCCCCCACCCAAATAAAACCCTGCTGATCCTGCGCTATGGCGTTTACTGCACTGATGTTGTCTTGCAAACGGCTGGCTTCATCGGTGAGCAAGTGCCGAAAGGAGGGCACGGGTGCCGAATAGCCGCGCAGCGGCAGGCACGCCAGCAGACAAAACATCGCCATTCGAAGCAGCAGTGACAACAAGGATTGCTCTCTTTTTATAATTTCCCAGGCCTAAGCCTCTACCACCGCACAGGCGCGCAGCACTCTTTGGAGTATAGACGGGCTTAGCGACAGCACCGGGCATCTGCCTAGGCCCACTTTTGCCAGGCGAAAAAAAACCGCTGGATCGCTCCAGCGGTTTTTAAGTTGCCTTTGAGGGCTTTATTACATCATGCCGCCCATGCCGCCCATGCCGCCATGGCCAGCATCTGGAGCCGCAGCCTTGTCAGAAGGTGCATCGGCAATCATAGCTTCAGTCGTGATCATCAAGCCTGCGATAGAGCCAGCGGCTTGCAGTGCGGAGCGAGTTACTTTGGCAGGATCCAAAATACCCATTTCCAACATATCGCCGTACACGCCAGTGGCAGCGTTGTAGCCGTAGTTAGCAGCGCCGGAGGCTTTCACCTTGTCAGCCACCACAGAGCCTTCTTCGCCAGCGTTGGCAACGATTTGACGCAGAGGTGCTTCCATGGCGCGGCGAGCAATGCCGATACCGGCGTTTTGGTCTTCGTTGTCGCCACGCAGATCAACAATAGCGGCCACAGCGCGGATCAAAGCGGTACCACCGCCAGGCACTACGCCTTCTTCAACCGCGGCGCGGGTAGCGTGCAGCGCATCTTCTACGCGGGCTTTTTTCTCGCGCATTTCAACTTCGGTAGCCGCACCTACTTTAATTACCGCAACACCGCCTGCGAGTTTGGCAACGCGCTCTTGCAGTTTTTCACGGTCGTAGTCAGAGCTGGTGTCTTCGATTTGAATGCGGATTTGGTTAACGCGCGCTTTGATGCTCTCAGCGTCGCCATTGCCATCCACAATGGTGGTGTTCTCTTTAGACATAGTCACGCGCTTGGCTTGACCTAAGTGCTCTAAAGAGGTGCCTTCTAAATCAAGGCCGATTTCTTCGGAGATCACAGTAGCGCCAGTTAATACAGCGATGTCTTGCAACATGGCTTTACGGCGGTCGCCGAAGCCAGGCGCTTTACACGCAGAAACTTTAACGATGCCGCGCATGTTGTTCACAACCAAGGTTGCCAACGCCTCGCCTTCAACGTCTTCAGCTACGATAACCAATGGCTTGCCAGACTTGGCAACGGCTTCTAACACGGGCAACAACTCGCGGATGTTAGAGATTTTTTTGTCGACCAACAGGATGAAGGGGCTTTCCAGCTCAACGTTCATGCTCTCTTGGTTGTTGATGAAGTAAGGCGACAGGTAGCCGCGATCAAACTGCATACCCTCAACCAAATCAAGCTGGTTCTCAAGGCCTGAACCTTCTTCAACGGTGATCACACCTTCTTTACCCACTTTTTCCATAGCTTCAGCAATGATGGCGCCTACAGAAGCATCGGAGTTGGCAGAGATGGTGCCCACTTGTGCGATAGATTTGGTGTCGGTGCAGGGCTGAGCGATGGATTTGATGTGCGCAACAGCGGCAACAACGGCTTTATCAATACCGCGTTTTAAATCCATAGGGTTCATGCCAGCGGCGACGGCTTTTAAGCCTTCGTTGACAATCGCCTGGGCCAGAACGGTAGCAGTAGTAGTACCGTCACCGGCTTCGTCAGACGCTTGTGAGGCCACTTCTTTGAGCATTTGTGCGCCCATGTTTTCGAATTTGTCTTTTAATTCAATATCTTTGGCTACCGATACACCGTCTTTAGTTACGGTGGGTGCGCCGAAGGATTTATCTAATACAACATTGCGACCCTTGGGGCCGAGGGTGGCTTTTACGGCGTCGGCCAAGATGTTTACACCGACCAACATTTTTTGACGGGCTTTATCGCCAAACAATACGTCTTTAGCTGCCATGATATTTTCCTACCTAATTCAGTGAGTTGTTAATAAACGAGAAATTAAACAAGTACGGCTTTGATGTCGTTTTCGCTGAGGATAACCAGCTCTTCGCCGTCAACCTCAATGGTGTCACTGCCGGCGTATTTGCCGAACACCACAACATCACCCACTTTGACGTCCACAGGACGCACATCGCCGTTATCCAAAACTTTACCGGTACCTACCGCAACGATAACACCTTGATTGGGTTTCTCTTTCGCAGAGCCAGGCAACACAATGCCGCCTGCCGTTTTGGTTTCTTCTTCCTTGCGACGTACTACAACACGATCGTGTAAAGGACGGATTTTCATTAATGGTTCTCCAAAGTAACAATGGTCAGTGGAAATACTTAGCCGAGCCAAGTAGTAAATTTAAGGCCCGAGGAGCTTGCCGGTTGGCCAAATTCCTCAGCGCTTTTTGGTGTGGTCGGAAAATGGGTGCAGGAAAGAGGATTTCAACACCCAGAGTTAAATAATTTTATGGGCGGGGGCCAATGCGCGGGTTTTGCTTGGTCTCGTCAACCCACTCGCCCTCAATCACATCGCCCTGCGCCGAGCGCCCCCGCTCATCAAAACCCGACCGGCCAGCACCAAACCCCTGCTGGGTGGAACGCCAGCTGCTAGCGCTTGCGGCCCAGCGGCCAGACAAGCGCGTTTGAGTGGCGGGAATCAACAGCAACAGGGCTAACAGGTCGGTCAGCGTACCGGGGATAATCAACAACAGCGCCGCCCCCACTCTGGCCAGCGGCCCTGTAAGCGCCACACCGGCAGCACCCTGGCGCAAACTGCGCAGATGCTCACCTAGGCCGCGCAATAAATAACTGCCTAGCACAATAGCGATTAGCCAGCTGAGCAACAGCCCACCCAGCCCAATCCAATGGCTTAAAAGCCAAGCCACCACCAGTTCAAGGCACAACCACACGCCTATTATTCTGCCCATCACCTGTATCTCATCAGTGGCTAACGGCAGGCTATCTTGGGGGGCGCGGCGTAAATTCAAGCGCACTAGATGAAAACAATTGCCCGCTGTGCGCGCCTTAGCGAGCGGCTTTGAAATTTTGCCCTTTAGCCGCTAGTGTGCGCGCTTGTCTTTCAGAGCCCTTGCCATGTCCTCCCTCTCCACTTCGCTGCGCCCCTACGGTGACAAAGCCGTCATCAGTGTATTTGTGCTGAGTATCAGCAGCGGTTTCCCCTGGGTGATGATCGGCTCAGCCCTGACCCTGTGGTTAAAAGAAGCACACCTCAGCCGCAGTGCTATAGGCTTTGCCGGGTTAATTTTCAGCGTTTATGCAATTAACTTCCTCTGGGCGCCACTGCTTGATCGCTACGCGCCGAGCTTGTTTAAGCTAGGCAAACGGCGCGCCTGGATCGCGCTGTGCCAGCTGGCCATCGCCCTTTGCTGTTGGGCTATGGGAGGGTTTGACCCCGCCAGCTCCGCAGCGGCGCTTATGGCGGTGGCTTTGTTGTTGGCATTTTGCTCCGCCACCCAGGACGTAGCGGTAGACGCCTACCGCACAGACGGGCTGAAACTTGAGGATGCCAAAAACCTCTCCGCCAATTCTGTCGCCACCATGGCGGGCTGGTGGACGGGTTATGCAGGCCTTGGCGGCCTGCCGTTGATTCTCTCCGACCACGGCTGGAGCTGGCCGCAGCTCTACCTGTTGATGGCCGCCATCATGCTAGGGCTCTGGGTGATTACCTGGTGCCTGCCCGACCCGCCCTGCCGCCATCAACCTGAATTGGATACAACCCAGTACGCATACCGGCTGCCCGGCACTCGCAAACTTAAACTTGTAAGCCTAATGCTGGGCCCCTTTATTTTGATCCTCTGGGGTGCCTTATCCGGCGCGGGTATCCACTGGGCGCAGGTGCCGGGGCTGGCCACTGATTACCTAACCGCCGTGTTGATTCTGCTGGGCCTGTTGAACCTGATCCTGATTATTCGCGCCCTTATGCTCGTGCCTAGCCCTGCGCCAGTGGCCAGCGCGGGCCTTGCTGATCGGCTGCTGCACTGGCTGATGACCACTATCATCGAGCCGCTCGATGAGTTTTTCCGCCGCCAGGGCACGCGCTACGCACTGAGTTTATTGGCGTTTATGCTGGTCTTTAAACTCGGCGAAGCCATGCTCGGGCGCATGTCGATTGTCTTTTATAAGGAGGTGGGGTTTAGCAATACCGACATAGCCGAGTACTCCAAATTACTCACCTGGTGGGCGACAGTGCTGTTCGCAATTCCCTGCGGCCTGCTCAACGCCCGCCTCGGCACATTTAAAGGCTTGTTTTTAGCGGGTATTTTTATGGCGGCGAGCAACCTGATGTTCAGTTTTATTGCCATCAAGGGGCCGGATACCTTTTGGCTGGGTGCTGCCGTTTTGGTGGATGGCTTTACCTCTGCCTGGGCGACGGTGGCGTTTGTGGCGTTTATTTCCGCCCAGTGCAATCAAAAATTCTCCGCCACTCAGTACGCTTTATTCGCGTCCATCGGCAATTTTGGCCGCACCAATATAGCGGCCAACAGCGGAGTGCTGGTGACGGCGCTGGGCGGCAATTGGGCGTTGTTTTTTGTGCTGACCAGCCTGATGGTGATACCGGGGCTGTGGATTTTATGGCGGCTGCGCGGAGCGCTGGAAGCCAAGCATAGCTAGAAACTGAGCCTGGTTAACAAGAAGCTAAGATGGCGGGAGGCTTAGAAGGCCTATCAGCCCCAGGGCGTTCAAGGGAGCGGGGTTACATCCATGCAACAGGGGAGAGCTGACTTAAGCTAGCCCAAGGGCTGATAGGTGAAGCCATCTTATGACTTGCCTTGCGAGGCGGTCAAGCTTTTAACAATTATTTTTAGAATATGCCGTAACCTATTAATTCTATTGAGTATTTACCATCCGCGCAGCGCCGCTAACGCCAGTGCGCCCACCCAAAACCACAGGCTGCGACGCAAAAGCCTACCCATCGCAAACAACTCGCGCCGGGTAATTTCACAGGTTTGCCCATTGCTCTCCAATACCCCCAAAGCACCCAACACGTAATGAGTAATAATTTGCGCACTGCTGCGCGAGGTGCAGCGCAAACACCCCAGCCAGCGCTCCATACAGCTTAAAAAATTGCCTGTAAACGCAAAGGTTAACCCTAATAACCGCACGCCTGGCCACTCCAGCAGCCAAATGAGTTTTACCAGTTTGGCCTCAGGCTGTCCCTCGGCGGCTATCAAGGCCAGGCGATACCCAAGCGCACCGGCGGGCCCCAAAATACAGAACCACAGCACAGGTGCAAAAAACTGCGCAAAGCCCAGATAAGCGGCGCGCTCAAGGGCGGTTTTATTCAGCCCTGGCCAGTCACCCTCTTGCACGACCTCACCCCCCAGCCGCTGACAAGCCGCCAAGGCCACTGACCAATCACCCGCACGCCCCGCGTTAATAAATTGTTCAACCGCGCTTTTGTGCTCGCCAACTGCAATGCTCAACCAGAGCACAGCCGCGGCCAGCGGCAGCGCTAACAGCCAGGCATGAACCGACAACCAGTGATAAACCGCCGCCACAACCAGCGTGGGAACACAAACAAACAACACCCAGCCAAAGGAAGCCGCGCAAACGGACGCCGCCATCCTGTGCAGAGCGCGCCAAGATGTCTGCCGGCCAACTAGCTGCACCGCGCTCAGCGCCATTACCACCGCTAAAAAAACCATTCTGTCCCCTTGTTTTCAAAGCACACATTCGCCCCCGGCAAACACGCCTCGAAGGTACGAAATACCGCAGCACTGCAATCAATGCCCAAAATCAGCCCCTAACCAACACAAGTTAGCTATAAAAAGTGTACGCAATGGCTACCCCGGCAGCAAACCGCGGCATAGTGCTAAACCCCATGACTAGGGGGCCAATTGAGGCAGGGCCTTGAGCGCCTGCTGAAAATAATCCCAATCAAATGCGGGCCCAGGGTCGGTTTTGCGTCCGGGTGCTACATCACTATGGCCAACAATTCGGCCTAACGAGATCAAGGGATAGTGATCCATCAAGGCCCTACACACCTGCGCCAAAGTAGCGTATTGCTCGGGAGTAAAAGCGGTATCGTCAGTGCCTTCCAACTCAATGCCAATGGAATAGTCGTTACAGTTTTCTCGCCCTTCAAAACGAGAAACACCGGCATGCCAGGCTCGATGCTCAAAATTGACAAACTGAGTTAACACACCGCCCCGATCAATCAAGCAATGGGCCGAAACCTGCAGGTGTTCGATAGTGGCGAAATAAGGATGGGCCTGGCCGTCCAAGCGATTCTGAAAAAAATCCTCTATAAAACCGCCCCCAAATTCACCGGGTGGCAGACTGATATTGTGCACAACCACCAGGCTAATCGCGCTTTGGCTCGGACGGGTGGAATAATTGGGTGAGGGCACCCAGCGGGCAGGCTCAATTAAACCTGCGGCGATTGTAAACGCCATAACATTTCCAACATTAAACACGCGTGCTCAGCAGCGGCAGAATATAAAAACCAAGAGCGCCTATTAAACCATATGCACGCAATCCCAGGCCCAAGGGCAAGATGACGCAAAAGAGGCGCGCGCCCTTCTGTCATTCAATTAACAACGAATTTCAAGGGCAAGCGTTGGGATAGCAGTAGGCGCCGCTTGGACTATGCGTCAGCAATTACGAACGCGGCCTGCCCATTTAACGGCATTTCCCGCGCCAGCAAGGCTTCACACGCCAATATGTTGTCGTCAGTAATTTGACCTGCGCCTAAACCTTGACTATTACTTACTGGCCTAGGGCGCTGATGTTACGGCAGATTTTTAAATCCTACACCGCATTCAGCGCGTCTTAACCCATTGGGCCTTGAGGGGGTGCATGTGGCAGCAGCACACTCAAAGGCCCAGATGGTGACAGTGCTTGTGCTAAACGCCAGCCACACCCCATAACAAAAAATAATGAGGCACCACACGGCTATGCTGGGAGAACACACAATATTAGTCATAGACGACAACAGTAAAACCCAACACGATATCAGCGTGGTTTTACGTTTTTTAAATGAACCCGTCACCACACATACCTATTTACAGTGGCGGCAATTACACGACTCACTTGCCAACCGAGGCGAAGAAATCAGCTGTATTGTGCTGGGCGAAACGTACGAGCGCCTGGATTTAATCGCAGAAATTAAACGCATCAAAGATCGCCTACCCTTTACCCCTATTATTCTGTTGGGCGATAAAACACTGGAATGGCCGGAGGATTTGGACCCACAAATTAAACGCCGCGTAATTGCGCACCTAAGCAACCCACCCGCCTACAACCCTTGGGTGGATGCCCTGCACCGCGCGCAGCGTTTTCGCGAAGCGCTCATGGCGGCGAGCAAAAGCAATGAAAAACGTCCAGTGCATTTATTTCGCTCTTTAGTGGGCACCAGCCGAGATATTCAGCAGGTGCGCATCATGATGAATCAGGTTGCAGATACCGATGTCACCGTATTAATTTCCGGCGAATCAGGCACCGGTAAAGAAGTGGTAGCGCGCAATTTACACTACCACTCACCCAGACGCGACAAACCGTTTGTGCCGGTTAATTGCGGGGCGATCCCAGGCGAATTATTAGAAAGCGAATTATTCGGTCACGAAAAAGGCGCTTTTACCGGCGCTATTAATTCCCGCGCCGGGCGCTTCGAACTAGCCGAAGGCGGCACCTTATTTTTAGATGAAATCGGCGATATGCCTCTGCACATGCAGGTAAAAATTCTGCGTGTATTACAGGAGAAAACCTTCGAGCGCGTCGGCGGCAATAAAACCTTTCATACCGATGTGCGCATCATTGCCGCCACCCACCGCAACCTGGATGACATGATTGCCAGCGGCGAATTTCGCGAGGATTTGTATTACCGCCTCAATGTATTTCCTATCGAAATGCCCTCACTTAAATCTCGCGCGGAAGATATTCCGCTGTTAATTAACGAACTGGTCAACCGGCTGGAAAACGAGCAGCGCGGTTCTATACGGTTTAATTCCGCCGCTATTTTATCCCTCTGCCGCCACCCTTGGCCTGGCAATGTGCGTGAGCTTGCCAACCTAGTGGAGCGCATGGCGATTATGCATCCCTTTGGGGTTGTGGGCGTGCAGGATTTACCGCAGAAATATCGCCATGTAGAAGTAGAAGATGATTTAGAGGTGGAAGCACCCGCCGCACAAATTCCCAGTGTGGTACGCATGACGGATACGGCTTTATTACCTGAAGACGGCATAGACCTTAAAGAATATATTACCGGCCTTGAGCAAAGCCTAATTCAGCAAGCGCTGGATGATTCCGGCGGAGTAGTGGCGAGGGCGGCTGAACGACTCATGATCCGCCGCACCACCCTGGTGGAAAAAATGCGCAAATACGGTATGCAACGCTAAGCAAACCATAGTTGGGAAATCATCCCAAAAGTGTGTATTAAAAAATATAATTCATTAGCGATTTTTACTCTTCTCCGGTTCGCAAGGGTTTAGGCATAAGCACACCTATACGAGCAATTATTCGCTGTGTAATGGGTACAGGCTATTTCTGAGCGTCAAAAATGAGGACTCTTTTTGATGAACCTACAAGGATGTATTCACGACCTGTCTGAAATAGGCTGTATTCATTGCTGCGGTGATATTTAAAACGCTCGCAGTCACGTCCCCTGCCGATTGTTTTCAGCCTGAGTTTAGTTCACCTCAAGCCTGAAGACAGGCGCTGCACCGTTATAACAATACCGACCCACGGTGTTCTATCAAAACGCACACTGGCTTACACCGCTGCCACCTAGGGCGAAATAGATAACACCCATAAATTTTCGCTTCCAATACTTCCTTCTTTAAAACCACCCGACATTAATCCGGGCTCAACAACTGCACAAGCTCCTCAGGCTTTGACACACCGCTGGTTGCTCGATTAATTCTGTCCATTAACAGATGGATCAAAAGCAAGTTAAAGGCCAACCTTTGCCATCACGCACGGAGTGCGTTTTGTGAATAGTTCACAGAATTGTCACGCCCTAGGGTATAGAGTTCGCAGAATCCGTTAAGGATTTCCCCCTTCATACAAACGCGAATGAGATCGGCATGCACGATATAACACCACCTGTTACCTATCCTGTTGACGGCACCCCTGCCAGCCACACCTATTCGGTAGTCATCCAGTCCATTGGCCGCGCCTCCCTCGCTTCAGCGGCCGCCGTCGCAAAAGGTTTAGGTATTAGCGCAGCCGATGTGGTGCAGTGTTTGTATCGCGCACCGGCTATTTTGGTGGATCATATCGAAGAGCGCGTAGCGGCACATTTAGCAGGTTTATTAGCCTCAATGGGCTTTCACGCGGATGCACTACCCAGTGCAGCCGCGCCAGCTAAAACCAGTGAATTATTTGATGTTGCCCTGTATTTGCAGGATGCCAGCCGTTTGAGCGAAGCGGCTGAGCGCTACGCACAATTTACCGGCCTACCCCAGGCCGACGCGATAAAAATGCTCTTGCAACCGCCGGGGCTGGCGCTTGGTTCGGTAAGTGCCGCTACAGTACAAGCACTGGCTGATGCTATGGGTGATAGCGTTGAGCTGGTGAGCACCTCACAAACTCAAGGTTTGTTTGATGTGTTTTTAGCCGATTGCCCCGCTGTTGTTAAAAAACGCCTGCTGGATGATTTAACAGCGGCGGGTGTGCCATTAATTAATGACTCAGGTTTAATTGCCAGCGGCATTAATCGCCGCGCGCTTGACCCTATTTGGCAGCGGCATAAAACCAATAGTGCGCTGCGCATAGTGCACCAAGATTTTTTGCGGTTTGATTTAACGCTTTTACCCCTTGCACAGGCCTTAACACCTGAGCAAAAAAATGCCCTAGTACACTGGGTCGATATTCCGCTTGAATTAACCGACGAGGTAGCCCAAGCGGCACCCGTGGCCATAAGAGAAAGCATCGCCTATGGCGATTTAAACCCTATATTAGAAGGCTTTGCACAGGTTGACCTAGCGGTGCGAGCCGATTTAATTACCTTTCAATTATTGGGTTTAACCATAATGAGCTGCCCTGACCTTGCCGCCCTTAATCGCCTATTAGCCAGCTTTAATTGCAACACTGTGGTTACACGTTTACCTACAACCCTAAACGAGCAATTCCCCGAAATTCACGCCCGCGTCCTACACGCCAGCTTGCAACAAGCCGGTGTGCAGGTTGAATTTACCAAACACTAGTGGAGCCTTTATGAGCCTTGCCCAAGCAGCCCCAACGCGCAATGCCCACGAAATGCATTTTGCCGTGGCCGAATATGGCAAGGTCATGGCACTGCAAAAAAACCATACCGATGCTCTCCGGCATTATCGCGAAGCCATTCGTATGGCCGTATCCATTAAAGCGCCAGAGGTATTTTTTCGCCATTACACCCAATGTGTATTGGAGAGTTTGGAATTAACCGGCACCTATAGCGATGTAATTGAATTTTGCGAAAACGCCGACCGCCACTACAGTGCACTAGAAGTTAGCCGCGCTGTACATAAAAAAGACTGGGCCTCTGTTTTAGAGCGTTTAGCCATTAATTTAGTTAAAGCCGGGCAAATAGCGGCCGCCAAAGAAGCCATTCACCGCGCCCTCGGCTGTGCAGAAGACATTCCTATGCCCTTAGCACAGGAATTAAATCAGTGGTTGCAAAGAGGTTTGCATGTGGATAACAACCGTTTGCTGGCCTTACAAAAAAAGCATCATTATTTTGTGGTGCGGCCAGAGCAAGTCAATGCAAGCCAAGCACGCTCATTGGAATCCTTAAACGCACCCAGCCGACAATTTAGTCTTTAAGCGAATGGGATGCACTGAACATTGCTGTTTTGAGATAGGTAGTGACGGTTTAATTCTTTAATAAACTCATTTTGGAGGCCCCATGGCTGAGTATGATGGTTTAACCCCCGGGCAAGTGTTAGCCGATGCCAGCGTGGCGGAATTTATTAAGAGTTTAGGAATTGGCATTGCCGAGGCGCAGCGGGCGTTGGATGAAAACTCGGTGCAACAAATTGCCGAATTTATTGAACCGCGCGAGGGCTTAGGCGGCAAAACTCTGTTAGACCTCGGCCTCTCACCCGCTTTTTATCACTACCAACACGCCGACATCACCTGCTCCATGCAATTGAGTTTGCGGGTGCAAAAAGATTTAAGCCTGGGGCTGAATTTAAATGGCTCTTTTAGCGATAACACCAATAATTCCAGCAACAGCAACAGCTCAGAATCCTCATCGGAAAGTGGCAGCTCCACGCGCACCGAAAGCCGCTCCGCCAATGTAGAAATCACCTCCGCATCGCGCGGTGCTTTGGTGGTAGGCGGGCAAAATTTTGCATTAAATGGCGCAAGCCCCACCGAGCGAATTCGCAATTTACAAAATGCCATTACCGCCGACAGCGCCACAGGCATTGATACTGTATTGTTTCAATTACAGGGTTCTGACCTGACCATCACAGAAAACCCCGATAGCCCAAGTGTGGTGACAACACCGCACAGCGTTGCGTTTATCGGCGGTGGGTTTGATCGCGGTATTATTCGTATAGGGCAAAATCAAAACACCGTATTTAGCCTGGACGACGCACCCGCTGCGGTAGCGGCTAACACCACAGCACAGGCAGACCTTGCCACCTATGCCGCACATGTGGCCACCACTATTGCCGCCCAAAATTACACCACGTTTCACCGCGCGCCATCGGAGCCAATTTTAACCGCCCATTTTGATACCGGGCGGCACGATTTACGCTCAGACGATATGGACCAATTACGCCTGCTCGCGCAGTTTGTGACTGCCGTTAATATGCCCATTACTCTGCAGGGTTTTGCCGACCGCCAGCGTTTTGAAGGTATGAGTGATAGTGGAAACCGCACGGCTAATATTACCCTCGGCAATAATCGCGCCCAGGAGGTCAAGAATTTCTTAATCGCTAATGGTGTGCCCGCGAATTTAATTACACTTACCGCGTCCACTGGTTCTGATGCCGCACCTGCTGCGCCCATTGATAACCAGGCGTTTCGCAAAGTGGATATCACTACGCCGGGCCGAACCCACCATTTAGTATTTGTGCACGCCAATGGCTCAGAGCCGAATTTAAATACAGTTACGCCTAATATGGTGGGCAATAGTTCCAGCGATAATGGTTTTATCTTTTTATATAAACCCTCGCCGTTAAATTTAACCGGCGGCGTCACCATTGACGGCACTAATTTTAATTACCGAGGCACGGCAGCCGGTAGCTTCACCGCCAACAGCCCAGAGGCCTACGCCAAGAATTTAGCCGACGATATAAATGCAAATACAGCGGCGCATTTGCAAGCGTCTGCTAATGCCAACGTGGTAACGGTGAGTAAAGAGGGTGATAAATTCCAGTTAACGCTGGTAACCTCAGAAAATCGCAACATTACGCTACAAGGCAGTTCTGGCGTCACGGTGACTACACAATTTTCCCGCAGCAGCAGCTCTAATTTAACCCGGCAAAATACCGGCAACCGCGCTGTAGCCGTGGGTGCGTCTTTGGATGTGCGTTTCTCCCGCCAATTTGAAATGAATGTTACGGGTAATTCATCTATCTCGGCGCGCTTGGTGTCTATTCCTGCGCCGCCGCAATTTTTAGAGACCATTCGCAGTTTTTTAACACCGGCTAACAATGCCAACAACGGTAATAACGGCGGAGGCAACTAATGGCTGAAACCGTCGAGGTGACACGGGCGCTGGTTACGGCGCCCCTGCCGCAAATTATTGAAAAACTAGGCTTGGCCATTGCACAAGCGCAATTTGCGTTGGATACCAATTCCATTGAATTAGCCAAAACCATGGCGGCCACTGAAGTCAAAATTGGCGATGACACCTACAACCTGTTAAGCCTAGGTTTTATGCCCAGTTTTTATTCGTTTTCAGAGGCGACGGTGGAGGCGAAATTAAGTTTTACCATGACCGAATCCACCGACACCTCAGTTGCCGTGGGGGTACAAGCGGGGGTGAATTACGGGGTATTTATGGCGGCGGCGTCTATTGATGTTTCGTATGCGCGCAAATTTTCCGTCTCCACTGAAGGGGCCAGCTCTATTGCCGCGCGCTTAGTATCACTGCCAGCACCGGATGTTTTTACACAATTAATTAAACGTCAATTTGAACGCCCTATTACCTAGCTGCATGTCAACAGGCGTTTAACCTAAACCAGAGGAAATGAGTATGGCTTCAATCGGTCAAGAACTTTTGAATGTGCCCATGGGGGATATGATTCGGCAGATGGCGTTTGCTATTGCTGAGGCCCAATATAAATTAGACGAAAACTCCATCAATGTGGCGGAAATGATGGGCGGTTTAACCACCGTATTTGATGAACAAGGCAAGGTGAGCTTTGACGATAGCCGTGTATTTTTCGGTTATGAATATATGTCGGTGGAGGAAGCTGAAGCCTATGCGGCTATAGATGACGCCATGACCGGCAGCATGGGTGATGATGTCATTAAGCTCTCTGATGTGCTCACCAAAATAAAAACGGGCTTAAATGAATCCGACCCTGCCAAGCTTAAGAAAATGGAAATACGTGTACCTACCCGTGTATCCATGATGGAGCTGGGATTTACGCCGGTTTTTTATCAGTTTGTTGATACCATTATCGAAGTTAAAATTGCCATTAAAATTACCCGCACCAGCGAATATTCGCGCACCAGCAAAACATCCAGCACCGATAAAACCAACAGTTTCCGCCATAAAAACAGTTTTTGGGGCAACAATGGTAGCGCCAGCACAAATGCACAGGTGAATACTTCCCAGGTGGATGCAACCTATGCTGCAAAATATTCTTACTCGGCAGAAGGCGCCAGCCTATTGCGCACTAAACTCAGCCCCGTGCCGCCTCCGCCCATGATGGAACAGCGTATTCGCGATTTAATGGAAAACGAAGCCAAACGCCGCCAAGCCAGTTTGGAAAAACGCATCGCCGAAAACGCGCCAACTACCTAATGTAAGGCCTTGGGGAGACAACCATGAGCATCGGCACAGAATTATTAAACGCGCCTTTTCCTGAGATGATTAAAACCCTCGGTGTGAGCATCGCCGAGGCTCAGTACGAGCTGGATTTGGTGTCGATGAAAATCGCGCGCCTAATGGCCGGATACGCGCCAGACCCAGAACCCGAAGACGGCAAGGCGCCGCCGCCTTCCAGCTCAAGCCCTGAGCGCACCATGCTGGTTCCCTTAGGCGATGGCAAAAGTTACAGCCTGCTGGAGCTGGGTTTTACGCCCACGTTTTATCAATTCGTTGATACGCTGATTGAAATTAAAATTTCCATTTCCATGTCGCGGGAAACCAATTTCAATACGTCCACCACCACGGTCAATGCCAACGTAAAAGGCAGCGTGGGGTTTTTCTCAGCCTCAGCCTCTATGCGCGTCTCCACCGTAAGTGCCAGCTATGCCTCCAAATATCAATACTCAGCCGAAGGCAGCTCACTGATGCGCACCAAGCTCGTGCCGGTGCCAGCGCCCGCCCTACTGGAGGAGCGCATCCGCGCTATGATCGCAGCCTCCAACAAACCACCCACACCCTAAGCCATGCCCGGTAATTCGTGGCAAGACAGGCTCGGCCTGCGCGGCGCGCCAACAAGTGCGCCGGACGCGCTGACCAGCCCGGCAGAGCCTGCAGGCCCGCCGACCGCGCCCCTGCCTGAGCGCTTGAATGTGCTTTTACACCAGCGCCAGCAGCTAGAGCAGCGCATGCAGAATTTGGTGGGCGGCGGTGGCGGCGACCTGCGGGAAGCGGCGCGCTTTCAGGTGCCAAGCTTTGCTCAGCGCCTCGCCGAGCAGCGCCAGTGGGAGGCCGAACGCGCCCGCAGCCGCAACCGCCCGGAGGTAAGCGCGCCTGGCGCTAGGCAACCTAATGAACCCCAGGCCGACGCTCTGCGCTCCGGCCTGCGCGACTTCAGCCAACCGGTGGGCGAATGGTTAAATGCGCGCGATACCGACCGCCGCCGCCTGCGCGATCAGGCGCGAGACCGCTTAAGCCCTCTTGAGCAATTGGCTGAACCGGTGCGCGGCGCCCGCCGCCAGCTGCAAGATGCCAACCGGCAGCTGCGCGACCTGGACCAGCGCTTGGCCAGCGAGGGCCTCAATGAGGATCGCGCCGCCCTACGGGAGTTGGGGGCGGATCGTTTGGATACCGCCGAGCGTTATTTAAGCCGGGCCGACGACGCCCTCAGCGCCCCGCGCCAGATTGTCGATCGATTGGATACCGCCTGGCAGAACCGCAGCAACCAGATCAGCGGCGCCATGGATCGTTTCGGCAGTTATGTGGAGCGCTCCCGCCAGCGCCTCGCCAGCGAAACCGGCGGCTCAGGCGACCTGTTCGCCCGTATGCAACAAAACCGCGAGCGTGCGCTGCTGGCCCGCAAGGAGCAGCAGTGGCAAGAGCGGCGCGACCAAGCCCGGCGCGAGCGCGCGCAACAACGACGACGTGAACACGAGGACACCGAATGAGTGACAACAGCCAGTTTGTGGCCGAATCCCTAGCCGAGCTGCTAGTGGCCATAGCCAACGGTGTGCGCGAAGCCCAGGAGGCACTCAGCCAAATGCCTGCGCTCGACCGATTGGGCAGGCCCATGCCCAGCTACCACCTGCCCTATTTAGATTTCCAGCTGCAGGTGGATATGGACAGCACCACCAGCGAATCCGGCGCCCGTTTGCTGCGGGTATTGCCGCTCGCCAATAGCCAAAAAACCACCAGCCAACAAATCAGCAGCACCCTCTCAGGCCGCTTTGTGGCGGTGCCCCCCGGCGAGGGCCTGCCGGTCCCCGTGCTGCAATTGCGCGCCGAGCGTGTTAACGGCGTTTATCAATTAAACGTGCAATTAAATAACAGTGCCGGTGAAGTACTGGTAGGAGCCGCGGTGGAGATCAACCTCAATCAAGCCGCCTCCCTCAGTTTATCGGCCGTAGATGGCGTGAGCCTTACCAGCCTGAAAAACACCCGTTTGCAGCAGGCGCTGGTGCGCACCGATGACAGCGGCCGCGCCAGTACGCGCCTGGAGCTGGACAACAGCCTGCCCGCCAAAACCACCGTGGTGGTCACCGCCGAGTACGGCCAGTACACCGCCAGTATCAGTGTTAGCGCAGGAGCCCAGGCCTGATGAGCACTTTGATTAAGCCTGCGTTTTTGGGAGCTTATGCATGAAATCCATACAAGCCGTCGCCACCTTATTAAACGCCGAGGGTAAACCTGCCGCTGGCCTTAAGGTGCGCCTGGAACACTTTCAACTGGCCAACAATAGCTGGGCGCCTTTGGTTAGCGGCGCTGCCGATGCCAAGGGCCAGGTCTCGCTCAGCGTAAAACTCGCCACCGCCGATGTGCTCGCCCCCAGCCTGCGCCTGTGTGAAGAGGCCAGTGACAGCCGGGTAATAGCCCAGGTGGCGCAGCTGAGTTACACCGCCAACACTCAAGCGCTGCTGTGTGATTTTGGCCAGCTTGAAGTGCTCGGCGACCAAGCCTTTGCGCTACAAGCCGTGCAGGCCCAGTTCGCCAACCAACCGCTTATGATTGCGGGCGCCGCCAAACACAGCCTGGTAACCACCAGCCTGCTTATGCGCGCCGCTAGCCTAAACCCCAGCGCCATAAGCCCCTTAGCGCGAGGCACAGCCACGGCCAGCCCGCTGGAGCTGTCTCCAAGCGCAACCACAGCCGCCCGTGATGCCGCCGCCATCGCCGTGGCGCAACCGGCCGAAATAGACGGCTCTGTGCTGAGTACGTTTAATGCCGAGATAATTAAATTCAAAGCTGTGGAAACCCAGCTGCAACTGCAAATCAGCGATAAAGACCGCCAACTGCAGAGCAAAGACCTGGCCCTGCAAGCTAAAGCCTCCGAACTACAGAGCGTCCAATCCGAATCCCTCGCCCTGAAAAGCGAGCTGGCTCAGCTCAAAGCCTCTGAGGCCCAGCTAAAAACCCAGAACGAAGAATTCAAAGCCGAGGCGGTGCGCCTAAGCCCTATTCAAACCATTGCCAGCAACATCGGCGCCCAGGTGGCGGCGGCTAACCAAAAATTGCAGTCCGAACAAAAGCCCTATCAAATCCAAAATATTCAGGTGGAACTGCGCGGCACCCTCAGTGGCGACGGCCAAGCCATGAACCTAGTAAAGCTTGGCGAGTTAAAAGAGGGCCTCGCGCATACCTCGCTCGTGCGCCTCGACCTCACCACGAGCAACAACAAACCGGTAGAAAACACCACCCTAGTGCCGGATGTCAGCGGCTTTACCGAATCCGTCGTGCGCCGCTTGTTAAGCTCGGTGGGCCTGCGCCTGGAAAAAATCACCCGCTCGGCGGCTGGGCTGAACAACGTCTCCCCAGGCCAAGCGCTCTCCCAATCCCCCGCCCCCGGCAGCGCCGTCGCCCGCAACGAAGCGGTGCTGGTGGTGTTTGCAGTGGAATAACCCTTGAGACCTGTGTATGACTGAACTGGCGAATATTATTTCCGACGTAGTGGCCTCCCCTTTAGGTGAAGTTATAGCCGCTGTCGGCCAGGGCGTGGCCGACGCCCAGCAGGCCTTAGATGAAGGCTCCCTGGCAAAAACCTTGGAAATTTACTCCGAAGGCGGCAGCCAAATGCTGCAGATGCTGCGGGACATAGGCTACAACCCCACCTTTTATACCCTGCCGGAAACCACGGGCGAAGTACGCATCGCCCTGCGCTTAGGCTCCAACCAAACCGCCGCCCCCAGCAGCACACCGCAAATCAACGCCAGCCTCGCCCGCCAGGGCCTCAATCTACCCGCCCTCACCAACAAACTCTACGCCACCCCCGTGGACGCAGGCTACGCCAACCGCTTTGGTTATCAGGCGGACATCAGCGCCAAACTTACCTTTAAAATCGTCCCCGTGCCCGCGCCCAATGGCGTGGATGAACTGCGGGTGGTGCCCAATGTGGTGGAGAGCAAAGTCGGCGATGCCAATGCGCGCCTTGCGGCTTTACAGCTTTCCGTGCGCTGGGTGGATGAAAAAGGCGAAGTGCTCGCAAGCGTAGACGACAGCCAAATTGTGATCAGCCAAAGCCCTGCAGGCCAAGGGGATAGGCCTGCGATTGTGCGAGCTGGGCAGGAAATAACGCTGCAGTTAAAAGCGCTTTAAAAATCTCTGCGGTCCCTTAGTGAAAGCGCCTAGGTTTGAATCTGCACCGCATTTGATTAATGCGGGCGCAAGTATTCTTCCTCGTGAAAAAGCTGTCAGGAGCATCTTGAGTAACTATGCGGTACGTGTTTTTTAGCTTCCTCAGCCAGGCAAGTGTTTAATTAACGATAATCCCACATGCGTAATTGCTTCGCGGTGTAGCCGTAATGGATGAGGGTTATTTCAGACCGTCAAAAGGAGGGATCTTTTTGACGAGCCTACATGGATGTATTCACGGCGCGTCTGAAATAACCCTTATCCATTAATGCGATGGGGCATCAGATCCTTAAACTTCAAATACAACTAGAATTTGCTTTAGCGCCAAATACAATAGGGTGTTGGCGAAGGCAGCATTGTTTTGCTGCGCTCGGTGAGCATAGGGCCACACGCAGCTTTTTCATACTGGGCGGTATAGGTTTTACCCTCGGGTGACGAGAGAATACTCATATTGATACGGTTCTCCTGCACGTCATACTGATATGAATACTGCCTACGAGAAGAATAATTAGGATCAAAGCTATTCGAGCCAGTAATGGTGACACTTTTTAATTCAGCGTTGTTGGCATACTCCAAAACAGAATCGCTAAAAAGAAATGGTTCGCCCTTTTCGTTGAGCGTATAGCCTAAAGAGCGAGTTACAAAACCCGCCGCATTAAATGTGCGCTCATAACGAGTCACATTTATAGGTGCAACAGGCGTCATAGCATCAGGTTGCGAGGGTTGGTTTGAATCAGGCGGATTTACCCCAAACCAAATCGGCTCACCCGTAGAACCTGAGTTAGACCAATCCGGCGCAGTATTCCATATGAACTGCACATCAAAATACTGCCGATCAATGGCAATAATTTCCGCGCCAGTGGCGGCAGAAATCAACTTTATTGACCAGCTGGCCGCATCCACATTGGTGTACTCATAGGTGGTTACCAACTGCCCATTCTGTCGCACCTGGGCACTGCTTATTTCTCCGTTATTACTATATAAGTAATAAATTTTTTGCTCGTGAGGGATAAGCATATCGTCAATATCCACATCAGCGCTCACTAAGCGATAGCTGGTTAAACCTCTATCCATCGCACTGCTATTATTAGCAGCATTAGATGAGGATTTGTTACAGGCAACTAACACACTGCCGCACACCAGCAATAAACCAATTTTAATAATATCCATAGAATAAAAAATGCAACCTCAATCAAATTAAAAATCAAGAATTTCACGCCAGCTCAAGTCTTACTCAGTTTCTCGGCTGATACAAATCAACACCCGGTAGGCAAAGCCCCTACCGGTATTTCAGGCATTGTAGCCGTGTCCTTTTCCCCGCACCAAACAGACACTGTGCAAACGCCGAGCAGTGTTACAAAAGCACGAACCAATTACCACTTAGGTCAGATAATTCCCGGTATGATCCTGCCGGTAAGCGAACCCATAACCTAATGTTGGCCAAACGCCGCAAGGGAAAATAAAGCAATTACGCGGGCATGTTAGCGATAAAAGCGGCATGCAGAATACGCGTATAACAATAGCCTACAGATGCAAACCAGCGGTTTTTAAACTCACGTTGCGCGCCCGCGCCAAAAGCACAAATCGTTTTGTGCGCTGGCAGGATGCGGCAGGCGCCAGCATCTCCACTCAGGCTATTTACACCTATACAGTGCCCAATGCAGCCAGCACGCTCACAGCGGTATTCAATTAGATTGGTTGCCGGTTTTTATTTTTAAACCCTTGCGGGCAAATGCGGCAAGTGGAAGCATAGACAGTGCAAAAAAAGAGCCTGCGGTGAAGCCCTAGGTGCTTTTGAAACAAGCAATCACAAAACTTTCAATAATTAAGAAGAGTTTTCTTAATAAGAACTCTGTGAAAAATAGATCACCAAGATCCATTTTGTCGCCGAGTTATTAAGAACGTAGAAAATCAAATAGCAATCATTGATCGCTGTAAAAACCCTATTCTAGTGCGCATAGGTTATGTAATTATTGGCTTTGAGAACATCCAGGCTCCGCATGACACTTAGGCAGAATCAGTTACCCACTCTGGGCCGCCCCATGTGCCTCGCGCCACGCCTGCGCAAGCTGCACCGCCAATTCATGGTAGCGCTTAGTGTGGGGCGAGGACATTTTAAGTAGATTTTTAATAAGTGCAGCACCAAACCAGCCCGTTGACCAACCAATCGCGTCGTTATGGTCAAAACCCTCCCATACGGAATAAACCCTATTACCCCCTACTGCCGAATTGAAAGGCACAACCCCGTCATTGGGCTCGTGATTTAATGTACCTATAGCTTGAGACAGGGCAAATAATTGAGAATTTTTAAAAAAGCCTTTATCGCGCAAAGTGCAGGCAATGGCCTGATAATTCACCCAATCTTGATTGGCGTCTTGCAATTGATCGCGAGTAGTTAAATCATTTATTGCACCAGTGGATTGCTCGAGCGCTGCGCGCACATGTTTTGGAATTAAGGCCAATAATGTGGAATTTTTTCCCAGTACAGCATCGGCAACCGGTGAGCCATAGTGAGGGGTTGCAATGGTGATGAGTTTTTTAATGCATGTGCCTATCTGAAACCGTGCAATAACCCGGCGAGCATCAAGCCCACCCATGCTATGGGCCACCACATAGATATCACCGCCATCATTCCAGCGTTTTGCGAGTTTTTCCGCCAATTGGTTACTGCGCACCTCCAGAGAACCTAAGGGGTCAACCGTTGGCTCAAACACCTCAAACCCCTGTTTCTCAAAAATTGCCCGCACACCATTAAAATAGTTAATCCCAAAATCGAACCTATCCGTTCCAAAACCTAAAATGCCGTGAGCAAGCACAAGACGCATACATTAATCCTATTAATCCGAATCTAATAAAGGCCTCACCATACCACATCGGCCACAAAAATAAATGCGCCGTATAAAACCTGCAGGCTCAAAGGCATGTACGATTAAAACACCTCTGATCAACGCCAAACCTGGGCTCTGTTCATTATCATAAGGAATTTTCTGAGCAAGACGGCATTCATGCAACAGAATCTGGCAGATCCATAGGCAGTCACAACTTAATCATAGTGTCGAGAATATCAAAGACGCAGAAAGTTGATATGCACCCCATCAATGCGTGGAAATTAACAAAACGAGCCATCAGCCGTAGATTAGCAACAGTTCTGTTAAAAAACTTGCGCAAGCGCACTAACCTGCACCCAATAAGCTGGCACTTGTTGCAAAATAAATTACACTAGCAGCCTATTAAAAACATGGCTATATCTTAAATATCGTATTACGCCCGCCGCATCACCGTGCATAGGCCGCGCCCAGAATGAACCTGAGCAGTAACCCATGAAATCAACCGGAACTGAACAATTTACGTCTAAGGCGCGTAAATGTATTCCAGGTTTTTTCAAAAGCAGCCGAATTTCTCACGGTCGCACAGGCATGGGCTCTTGCCAACACACATATTAAAAAAGCAAAACAGAGAATTAACAAAAAGCCCCTTACATTTGGAAAATTTATGAGGCCTAGATTAGTGACACTTATTGCAGCGGCTGGGCTCAGTGCCTGCGGTGGTACTTCCGTAAAATTAACGCCACCTGCCAGCAACCCCTTGAATGATACTGGCGTTACTCAATGCCGGACGGGCATTGGTGATATAGGCCAATGTGAGCGCCTGGGAGCGCAAGGACAGGATGCTCAATATGGCCGAGACGCACAGGTTTTGAAGGCGGCTTTATTTAAACAAGGCGGCGGTACTGCAGGCTTTGATTTTACTAAAATCGGCCATAAGGGTGAAAAACTCACCATACAAAACCAAGCCTGGCAAGAAAGCGGCAATGAGGCACTCGGTACGCGTTGGGATTGCGTACAGGATAATCACACCGGATTAGTCTGGGAGGTTAAATCCAGCGAGCCGACAAGCCTGCATTACGATGGGGATACCTTCAGCTGGTACGCACCGAATGACGCGCGCAACGGCGGTGTGCCCGGCGGCCAAGACCTCGGTACTTGCAATCAAAAGCCCTGTGATAGCGAACATTTTATTCAGCGGATAAATCAAGAAAAACTCTGCGGCAAAAATAATTGGCGCCTGCCTACACCGGGTGAACTCTTATCCATAATTGACCAAAGCCAAACCAACCCGGCGGTTGATACACACTATTTTCCCAACCTGTCTTTTAATGCCCACTGGACAGCACAAACCCATGCGGAGCGCACCGATGCGGCCTGGTATGTTTATTTTACCGCAGGCGATAATGGCGTTATCGCAAAAACCAGTGTGGCCAATATTCTTGTTGTCAGCGGGAATTAACGCAGATGAAATATTTAGCCTTTATTGCAAGCCTCACCTGCACCCTTAACACCTGGGCAAGCTGCAACCCTGACCTTCCCTTAACAACCCCCGATTCACAATTTGAACTGCGCGCTGGCGGCACCATGGTGCGAGATAATAAAACGGGTCTCATTTGGCAACGCTGTGCTGCGAGCTTTGTGTGGGACATGGCAAATAATCGCTGCACCATAAGTCTAGGCTCCAGCATCAGTAGGTGGTCTACGGCCTTATCCAGCGCAGGCTTAAATCGTCTCGGCGGGTTTAGCAACTGGCGATTGCCCAATAAAAAAGAACTAGCGTCGCTAATTGAATACAGCTGCACTCAACCGGCAATTAATAGCCGAATATTTCCCAACACACCCAGCGGATATTTTTGGACATCCACACCCGTGAATTACGCTGATAGTTTTAATGTGTGGTATGTGAATTTCACAGCGGGTGATTACGGAAGCCTTGATGCGATTACACATTTTGCCAATACACGCCTAGTGCGCGATGAAGAGTAAATTCACTCAACGCGGCTGACACATTCAAATAAAAAACACCCCTGAATTAATTAGGCAAGCGCTCATTACTAGCTGTACGAAAGCAATGAATGCACATCATTTCAGACCGTCAAAAAGAGAGACCTTTTTGACGAGCCTACACGAATGTATTCACGGTGTATCTGAAATGATGTGCATTCATTGCTGGTACCTAAGTAGTAGGTTTTTCAAAGCCGTCGCAGGTAGGAAGCCTGCGACGGAGCCACATATTTTTGAAGGGCGCCTCAAGAAATTCAATTTTCGTGATGCTTGCAAAGTATTTTCGCGCAGACGACAGCATGGATGCAGAACGACCCCAAGGGTGGCAATGTCATTAAATTAAGAATAGTCTGATTAGAAATCTGCCGTAGGGGCGCCCAAACCTCTGGGGCTACTGATATTTTTTGGCCACCAACATTGGGCGACCACAAGGGTCGCCCCTACACATTCCCTTAACCTAATGACTTTGCCATGGGTGGGGACGGTAGAATTTCATCGGGAATAAAATCGAAAACAACGCAGGCGCCAAAGCCGAAAAACCAAAGTCGAAAAACCAAAGTCAAGAAACCAAAGTCGAGGACGCCAAAGCCGAAGAAGGGAATTTATGCGGTATAAATGACCGACTGGACACGAAAAAACCCGAGCGAGGGCGCGATAAGTGGATTTGCCGAGGTGCCCATAAAAAACTCAAACATGCAGAGCTTTTATGGGCACACCAAGCGCAGTTTTTTAGGCCTCTAATTTAACCCCCGGTAACCCCATACGGTTAATAATGGATTCCATAAAGGTTTTATGGGAACCGCCGCTAGTAGCCTTGGCCGAAAAACCAGCCATTTTTGATGCCGCTAAAAAGGGCGCGCCAGCCAAACCGTGGTTGCCATCGCCCATATCCGTCACCTGCACAAATACCGTAGTATTAATTAATGCCTGGCCATCTGGCCCCTTGGTTTTCATTAATTGCTCAATAAAATAGGCGGGCACTTGACCTAATAAGCCCACCACTTTGGCAGTGTTTAAATCATTACCGCTGTGGGAAAAATTATGATGATTCAGGCTATCTTGTATATTCTGCCCGCCCACAATACGCCCCTGGGGAAACCAGCCAGCCTGATCGGTACTTAATTGAATAGTAGCCACATTAGTAAGCCCACATTTTAATGCGGCAATAATAATATCCGATACCGCTTTGCCTTCATCCACTATGTGGGGTTTAGTGGAAGCCGGATAAGAAAATACCGCCGGGGTTTTGCACTCAGCACTGGTATCCACAGACGCCGTAGCAGCGGCTTTAATTCGCGCCTCGATAGCGGCGAGGGATTGCTGGTGCGCCTGAATGCGGTCGTATTCATCAGCGCTGAGTTTTTTACGCAATGAAGCCAGTGCATCCTGGCTCATTTTAAAGGCGCGCACATAAGAATCGTCGTTATTATTAGCAGGTGGCGCACCGCTGAATAAGGCTTTATAAAGTTTTTCTGGCCCATCGATGTTACTTGCGCCCTGCCGCGCTTCGCGGGTAAATAATTCGCCGCCCGCTGATTGCACACCGGCGCGAATAATTTTGTAGGGCGCCGTTAAAAATTGCTGGGCAAAATAACCGTCCACCGTATTTTGGCAGGAGTCATTATAAGAGGCCATGGAGCGCCAAGTATTACCGTGGCCGCCGTTGCCCATATCCACCTGGCTAAACTCACACACACTGGCTACTGGTGCGTAAAACTCAGTGGCAATATTCATTTCCGTTTGTGATTTAGGCAACCATTTACCCGGTGGTGCGCCGTTGGGTAAATACATAAACACAATACGTTTATTGGGCACGTCCGCCGCCTGTGCATAACGACTGGCCAGAGTACCGGCCAATAAAGGCATGGCGCGGTATAACGTAGATGATACACCCAGCTTGGTGAGCATATCTAAAAAATGGCGGCGCTCGCGGTTGGCGCTGCGTTCAGATTTTAAAATGTCGCGATTCATTGAGCTAATCCTCATTTTATCAAGTACGCAGCTGCGTTATTTACGGATGCGAATTAAGTCCAACAGACCCAAGGCCTTAAACATGGCTTTAGGGCTCTGATTGGAATCCTGCAGCACGCGATTTAATTTTTCCGCCGCGCAACTTAAATCATTCGCTTGAGCACTAGAGGGGGCCGCTTCCGATTTATATTGATCCAGCGCATTAGCCGAGAGGGCGTGGCCGGTGCTAAAGCGGTAGGCTTTTTCAATTAAACAGGCTTGGCTAGCGGAGAGTGCCCCAATGGCTTTAGACAAGGCTTTAGCGCCGCTAAACGGAATGTGCATACCGTCGTTGAGATTTTCAGTGCCGATTAGTGTGCCGCTACTGTCCACAGGAATTAAATTGCGGTGTAAACCGAAATCCAATTGCTGGCTTTGTGGCAAACCAATTTCGTTAAAATCTTCCATACCACCGCCCAGCGGATTAATCATGCTGACATGACAAACGGCGCACAATGGATCGTTGGTGAGTTTTTCGTAATAGTCTCGCGTGGTGAGCGCGCCACCGGCTTTTAATTCATCCACCTTAGCCGTTAATGCGGCCCGCTCGCCATTTAAGGCGGGCGGTGGCGCTATGTGATGGCAAAGCATAATTTCGCGGGCATATACCGCGCGCAAAATGGGCGAGGTCGATTCTGGGTGCGCAAAGGTAGTCATAAATGCACCCGTGGTTAACGCGCCGCCGCGGGTGCTGGTGGGTGTTTTGACAAATTTATCCGCACCGGCGCCACCATCGTTCCGGTTAATTCCGTAGTAAGTGGCTAAGGTTGCGTCTAGGAAGGTGTAATCGGCGGTGTAAAATTCCACAAACGGGACGTTGTTGTTAAATAGATAGGCAAAATTTTCTTCCACTTCTTTGGCCATAGAATCCCTGACCTTATCGGTGAATTTTTTATCGTTGCGGATAAAATTCTGGCCGTACAATTTATTCGTTTGCATCCACAGGGCGGCAAAGCGACGTACATGCTCTTGCCCTCGAGAAGACGCCTGCAGGCGATCAATCTGCACCGCAACCTTATCCGGCGCATTTAAATCACCATTTTTGGCAGCAGCTAATAAGGTTTCATCGGGTGTGCTCCCGGTGTACATATAACTTAAAGCAGCGGCATATTCATAGGGATCCAATACATAAGAATCAGTCGTGGCCAATTCAATGGCACTTTTGGTATCTGTGGTGGCGGCTTTTTTCTTGGCGGCTGAAACCGTGGCATCAACAATAAATAAATCCTTATCAAACCCCATGCGACCATAGGGTTGTTCGCCTTGATCCTGGTTGCTAAATGCAATAGTCAGCGTTTGCGCACCGGTTTTACCGGCCACAAAATAGTTATAGGTTTGCACCTCATATTGATCAACCACTACCTTGCCTAATACTTGGCCGCCTAAACTCACGGTCATTTCCGGCCATGCGCCTTTGTAATCATTCGCACGGGCGCGAATACTGATGTAGGCAGGATCAGTCAGGGTAAAACTCTGCGCAATATTACCTGCAGTGTAAATATCATGGGTTCCGTCAGTCAGGCTCTCACCGGTACTTTTAGTTGTAAAGGCAGCGCCTTTTACATTCACACCACCGGCCACCGCTTCATAATCACTGGCACTAGTGCTGGTATTGGTTTTTCCCCACCCTTTCGCCCGCGCATCGGCTGCAGGAATGCCCTGTTCTGATCGATAAGTGAAATTGGGGGAAATTAAAGTGGCCACAATAGCCCAGCGCAAACCGGCTTGTGGGCTGGGCGCTTTGCTAAATAATTCTTTAAAGCCGCTAACTTCTAGCGCGCCGTTAACATCATCCTGCAAAGGGCGACGGAAGGCTTTGTAGGCAAACTCAGTAATAAATTTTTCCGCACAGGCCGTTTTGTCGCCGCAGGCAAAGGGTAAGCCTTTGGCTATGGCCCAATCGGCAATTTTTTGCGCATTGGCATAATACAAATCCGCCACGGCGCCGGTCATTACCGCGTTGTAATGACTGGGAAAACCACCTATGGCAATATCACCCGTGGTTTCTAAATATTCTGCGGGAACCGTCGCTGAGGGGAATAAATCCTGTACGGAATTGCGATATTCGTAAGAGGTTAATAATTTTAACGAGCGCTCACCGTATAAAACCTGCTGATCGGTGCGGCAGGCGGTGGGTTTTACCCGCCAGGTTTCTAAATAAGCAGTTATATCTGCGGCTTCCTGGTTAACAAAGGTTTCCGGCGCATCCACCGGCATAGTGTCATTAATTTTGCGAAACAGACTTTCGCTAGTAGGGTATTTAGAGACGCTAATTTTTTTATTGCCGTTGCCATCGAGGCCATGGCACACCACACAGCCACCTTCAGCACTTTCATAAAGGGTTTTGCCCCGTGTGCTATTGGGTGTGAAATCACTGTAATAACGTAGCCTAGCGCCACTGGAGCCCGACGAGGAACTAGATGACGACGTTGAACTGGAGGAAGACGAAGAACTACTACTTGTGGTTATTTTGCCGCTTGAACTGCTCGATGAAGAACTCGAACTGGATGAGCTACTGGCGTTAGGTTCACCGCCGCAGGCGGTTACTAAAGCGGCCAATACCCAAGTGCTCACAAGCACCCGTGCGTGAGCAGAATTAACCCGCTGCGCAAGGCGAATACCTAAGCGCGCAAGAGCCATGAAATTGTTCATACGTCCCTCAACTTAAATGAGTGTTGTAATAATAAATACCCAGAATAATGCTGCGCGATAACCGCCTGCTTTGGGTGTGCTGATAAAAGCTGTTGTGATTTATAAGTATTATTTTCAAAAAGGCGCGGCCGTGCCCTTGGCTAGCATCTCAATATCCAGCAAAAATGCGCTATTAATATTAGATGTCGAGCCCAGCAATAGTCAGCATGATTATAAGGTGATAAATGACAGCCATTGTGGCGCCCATCACAGCTTGATGGAATCAAATAAAAAAATAGTAAAATATCGAATTAAGCAGAGCCGTAATCTGATATATCACCCCAGGATTTTACTCGGTGACACAATAAATTGTACTGATCAATTTTTCGTACCGCAGCGATGTGAATGCCGATTCACGAGTCTATTTTTTTAACGTTTCTAGCGTTTTTAAAAATTCTCAGCATATGTAAGCATTCCAGGCTTGTATCAGCATTCCCGGCGGCTTAAGCCGCTGGGTTAATGCTGCCGCTGCTAGCTATTCATTTTGCCCGCACCTAAACTTGCGCCCTATTTTCGCCTTGTGAGTACACCACCATGTCATCGCCTAGCCTGCGCAGTTGTTTGGAAATTTATAATATCAATACGCAAAAACGCCGCCTCTTATTGGCAGCCGATATTCATTTTGAGGCGCCGAATTGGAGCCGGGATGGCCGCTTTCTGGTGATTAATAGTGAAGGGTTGTTGTACCGTGTTGCCCTGGATGCACCGCAATTAATACCCATTAACACTGATTTTGCTAAGCGGTGTAATAACGACCACGGTATTTCCCCCGACGGCACTGAATTGGTCATTAGCCATCACGCTGCCGAGCAGGAAGGTGCTTCAGTGATATACCGTTTGCCACTTGAGGGCGGTACACCCGTACCAGCAACTGAGTTCGGTCCCTCCTATTGGCATGGCTGGTCACCCGATGGCCAGTACCTCGCGTATGTGGCTGGGCGGGCGCAGCACAGTGATTTTAAAATTTATCGCCTTGACCTACGCAGCGGTATTGAAGAGCAACTCACCTTTGGGCCAGGTTTAGATGATGGGCCAGATTATTCAGCTTGTGGGCGCTTTATTTATTTTAATGGTTATCGTGCAGGTAAAATGCAAATTTGGCGCATGGAGGCCGATGGCAAAAACCCGGAGCAACTGATTCATTCAGCCCACTCCGATTGGTTTCCTCACCCCTCACCCGATGGCAAAAAACTTATTTTTCTGCGGTATTTAGTTGATCAAGGGCAAGCGCATCCTTTTGGTTGCGATGTGCAAATCATGTTGCTGGATTTAACCAGCGGCCAAACCACCGCACTTACCGATATATTTTACGGCGGCCAGGGCAGCTTGAATGTGCCCTGTTGGGCGCCGGATTCCAATGAATTTGCATTTATTTCCTATTCTAACCTGGCGAGCGAATAGCGTTTTCTGCTCTGTTCAGCCTGTCCCGCTGAAACCGCTAGCCCGCTCAAAGCGGCGCAAATAGGTGAATGGGCTTATTTTGGCGGGGTTTTCTCAGGCTTAAGCAAAGGTTATTAACGCGCAAATAGTTTTTACCCGGCGAATCAATATTTATTGGGCGGGAAGCCCATACTCAGCTGGCTGTTGAATAAATAGCGCGGGCGGCAAGCTAATAATAAATTCACAGGGTATGTTCGCGCGCTCAAGGCTGGGGGTTGCGGTATCGCTATCCAACCGAAGGTGGATACTCCCGCCCTGCTCATTCAAAAACTCTTTTACCGCATCCATGCCCACACCGCGGCCGGAAATATCCGTCACCTGCTCTTTTGATGAAATACCCGAGCGAAAAATAATCTGCGCTATGGCATCAGCGCTCGGCATTTCGTCAGCCGACCAAATTCCCCGCTCAACACCTAATTGAAAAAGCCTGTGTATATCCAATCCCTGGCCGTCATCCCCCAGGGTAATAATAAGTTTTTGATCAATGGCGTGTGCCTTAATATAAATAGTACCGGCGGCCGCTTTACCCAAGGATTGGCGCCGCTCTGGTGCCTCAATACCGTGATCTAAGCTATTGCGCAACAAATGGGTAAACACATTGTGCAGTAGGGTTTGCCCTGCTGGTGTGAACCTTACACCGGCTGAATTTATTTGCACCTGCGGGGCCGGTTTATTCAATTGCAAGGCCAAAGAAGGCAGTGACTGTAAAATATCGGCTAAAACCTCTGACAATGTTGGGTGCAGCGTCTGTGCAAATGGCTGCAACAGTGTTGCATCAAACTTGTTTAGCTCCGCTTGCTGGGCGAATAAAAAATTGCCTAAGCGTGTAGCCGTTGGGCCGTCCAACCAAATTCCCGGCTGGGTATCGGGTTCGTCAAGGCTGCGGCCTAATACCTGAATAAATACCTGCTCGTATTCCGCTAAAATTGCTGCAATATGCTGTAAATCCGCGCGCAGTTTTTGCTCATCCCAGGGCAAATTGGCCTGGTGGGTTAATTGCCCACAATAGGATTCCGCCTGATGGGCCGCTTCGCTTAGGTAACTTAGGTGATAGGTGCGGCTATTGCCTTTAATGGTGTGTAAATAGCGGAATACTAGCGCAATGACGGCGGAATCCTGTGCCTGCGCGCCATCCAACTGAGTATAACTTTGGGCGATGTAGCTGCGACAGGACGCGGCGAGCACACGGAATTTATCCGCCGGTACTTTTATTAATTGGCCGATAATGGCCAGCTCGCGTTTTTGCTCGCGCGCTTCTTGCTCCATTTGCCGCAAGACGGTTACATCCCGCACCGATACCATCATTTTAACTACTGTGTGATCTTCAATAATCGGATCCCAGTCTAAGGATAAATATTTACGCACACCATTGATGTCCACCTCATATTCATTTAATAAAAGATGGACGTTGCACTCATAATTAGTTTCGTCTTCACCGATCATAGAGGCAAGTGCTGACTCTAATTGGCTTAAAGAATCCGCTTTAATACAGGAATGAGCAAACAAAATATCAAAGCCGTTTTTACCCGCCAGTTCCCGCTGGGCAAACAATTCTTCTAAATGGCGGGAATATTCAGGGTGTATGCGGCCATCTGGCTCCAGCGTAAACAAGCCCTGCCGCATATTGCTCAACATAGCTTGAATAGCGGTGTTTTTTTCCTTTAATTCGGCGGTGCGCTCGGCCACTTTTAATTCCAACACGCGGCTTTGTTCTTCCAAGCGGCGGCGTTTTTTCAATTGCGACTGTAGCAACAGCAGTACAGCCGATACGAGTATTAACCCATAGATGCTGTAGGCCCAAGCAGTTTTCCAGGGTGGTGGCCGCTGTATTATCCGTATTGAACGGCCCTCTTGATTCCACACACCATCGTTATTAGCCGCGCGCACACGAAAGGTATAATCGCCTGCATCTAAATTGGTATACAAGGCACTGCGCTGGTTGCCCACTTCTCGCCACTTATCATCAAACCCTTCTAACTTATAGGCATAGCGATTTTTATCTGGGTTGCGATAATTTAAAGCCGCAAAATGCAAGGACAGCATGTTTTTTTTGTAATCTAAGGTGATTGCAGGCGTCTGATTAACCACCCGCTGCAAAATACCCGTCTCATCTGCTGGTTGCACTTTTTGGGTAAATACACGCAATTCAGTCAAGGCTATGGGCGGCGGGGTTTGATTGACGCGTAATTTTTTTACATCAATCAAAAACAGACCATTTTTACTGCCAATCGCTACTATACCTTTGGTGGTTGTAAGCGATGCACCTGTACTGGTGCCGCCGATTTTTTCCCCCATGTGACGAATATAATTTTGCACTTGCAAGCTGTCGGGATTAAACATAACAATCCCGTTGTTGGTACCCAGCCATAAATTACCCAGAGGGTCCTCGGTAATACTGCGGATACCCTTATCAACAAATCCCTGTTGGCTGCCGTACACTTCAAAATCATCGCTAGCCTCGCGATACAGATGCAGGCCTGCATCCGTGCCAAACCAAAGCCTTCCGGTGTGATCTTCATAAATGGCCAATACTGAATCATTGGCTAATTGGTGGGGATTATTGGCATTAGCCTCATACCGCTTAAATGTACCCAGAGTGCGATCCATTCGATTTAACCCCTTAGCGGTGCCCACCCAAAAACGCCCTTTGGAATCTTCCAATGTTTTCCACACCACGGCATTTGTTAGCGATTGATCATCGCCTGCTATAGGCGCAAAGGCTTTATAGATGTGTGTGGCGCGGTCATAGTGGAGTAGGCCTGCATTATGAGTACCCAGCCAAATATTCTGTTGCCGATCTTCATACACCGACCATACCGAATTATCTGGCAATTTATCCGCCTGCTTAGTGGCAGCACTCGCCAGCTGAATATCAAAGGGTAATTGCTCAAAGCGATCGGCGTTTCGGTTATATATATGTAAGCCATTTAACCAACTGCCAAACCAAATTTCGCCGCCGCGAGTAGTAAGGCCACTAATGGGTTCGGCCGTTTTAATAGTGTTGGCGCTGGGTTTTGCATCCTGCGCGGCGGCGCGGTAATGAACATAGCTATCATCCTGCGGGTTATAACGGGTAATGCCCCCCGCACCAATCCACAGTTGGCCCTGCTGATCTTCACTGATGGCTTCAACCGTTTTATTTAATAAACCTCGAGTAGTGTCCGCATGGGGTTTTAATACCCGTATCGCATCACTGGAGCGATCATAAAAATTAACGCCTGCAGGATAAGTACCCACCCAAATATCACCGTTGGCATCCTCATATACGCGGCGTGTAATACTGCTACTTATGGAAGTTGGTTCGCCTTCATCATGGAGAAAACGAATAAAATTGTTATGCGCGCGGTCAAATAAATTAAGTCCACCCTGACAGGCCAACCACACCCAGCCATTTTTACCCACAGTAATATGCCGCACTATATTGTCGCTGAGGCTGCGCGGATCATTCGCCTGGTGAAAATAAGCGGTAAATTGTTCCGTGTCTGGATTAAAGCGATACAAGCCATTATCCGTCCCCAACCACAATTCCCCTTCGGGGTCTTGTGCCAGAGTTTTTACCGTATTATTACTGATGGAATCGGGCCTGTTGTGATCGGGTAAAAACTGTTTGAGCGTTTTACGCTCCCAATCAAGCCTTATTAAACCTTTGGCACCGGCCAACCAAACAATTGCGTGGCGGCGATCCACAACCTGATCATACCAAGCGCTTTGCAGCACTTCATTGGCGTGCGAATCCGCCGTTAAGAAAGGTAGATATTGGCCGCTTTCGGGCTGAAAAATAGTTAAGCCATTCCAAGAGGCTAAAAGAATTTCACCGCTGGGGCTTTCATCAATACTGCTGACAACATTTTTGGCAAATGGCGCTAACCCCGTTTTGGCATCTTTGGCTTCCGTTAAATATTCACGCTCGCGATTATAAATATACAAACCTGAGCGAGTGGCAACCCATAATTGTTTACGGCTGTCCTCGTAAAGGTCTATGGCCTGATTTACATTCGCGTATTGGGTTTGTGTATTGGCAGTGCTGATGATGGGAATATTTAAAAACTCGGCGCCGTCATAGCGCAATAATCCATTTCGTCCGCCCAACCACATAAACCCTTCGTGGTCTTGCACTATGGCCTCCACCTCCCCCAAGGCTATATCTTGGCTCTGCATTACATTCTCAAAGCTCGCCTTACGCGGGTAGTCCTCATCGCACAGCCCCCCAGGCGACACCAGCCAGAGGCCAACCAGTGTGACAAGCCCCACAAGGCCCATAAGCCGGGAAGGATTTTGAACCGAGACACAGGTAGAGGGATAGGCGCCTATGGGCTCAGGCTGCGGCGCCCATAGGCGCCCAACCGCCCGAGCGGCCCGGCGCAAGTACCCAAAATATAATTGCTGGGAGGATTGATCCATCATAAGGGCGCTTATTGCTCGCGGCGTTAGACGACATTCAAACACACCTATGCACCCCAAAGTGCGCTGCAGCGGCCTGATCCTACTGGTTAAATCTAGCAAAGATTCCGCGCTTCACGCGCTTTGCAAAGAGCTTAAGGCGCCCTTCGGGCAATAAATAGGTTAAATACCACTTATGCGCATCCTGCCAGGCGGTACAGCGGCGCCGACTATTTATGAAATTTAACGGCCGAAGGTGATTTGCCTATGTGTTTTTTATGCAGGTTCATTAAAAACAACAAGGCTGGCGTGTATTAAAGCGGCTGCTATTGCTTAGCCTTTAATGAGCCGTTAATTAAAAGCGGAATGAATACTCTGCATGCACTATTTTAATCGCGCTAATAAGGTGAAGGTTCGGCAACAGTCCGCTGCGGCTTTGGGTCTGGCTCCGCAATAAAAAGCGCATCAAAAAAGAGCGATATATTTTTCTCTAGGGTTTTTTCGATGGCGTCCGCCAATTGCTGATAAATATCCATAGTGACCGGACAAGAACGTAAATCTTCATGCATGGTTAACCAAATTTCCATGGGTGCAATGTGCGCGTTCGGCAAACAGCGCACTAAATTGCCATCTGCGGCGGCAAATAATTCAGGCAGCAACATAACGCCCAGCCCCTGCATCAGCAGCTGAATTTGCACATATAAATCATCACTCTGGAACCGCACCACCAATTCGCGCTCATCGCAAGCCAACAACTGGCAAAACTTGGCTTTCGAATAGGCATTATCAAAAACAATTAATTCATGGTTCTTTAATTCCGCCAAGGTCTTAGGCAAACCTCGCCGCTGTATATATCGCTGGTGGGCAAATAAGCCCATTTTAACCGAGCCCACTCGCCGCACAATTAAGGCATCTTGCAGGGGGCGAAACATACGCAGGGCAATATCGGCCTCACCACGAGATAAATTCATTACCTGATTAGTAGCGCAAATAGCAAATACCACATTGGGATGGCGCTGATGTAATGCGGGCAAAACAATAGGAATAAAACCCCAGGCTAAACCCTGCGGCGCTGTAAGGCATATTTTTTTACCTTCGGCCAAGGGTGCCCCTTTGAGCACCCGGTCAATGGCACAGGCATTGGCCTCCATATTGCGCGCGTATTGAGCAATCAGCAGTGCTAATTCAGTGGGAATGACTTGGCGAGCACGCCGATCAAATAAACGCTTGCCGACCTGCTGCTCCAAAAGCGCGATATGACGGCCCACCGTTGGTTGGCTGGAATTAATTTTGCGCGCGGCCGCCTGCATACTGCCGGCATCAATTAAGGCAATAAACGTACGAATCAATGTCTAGTCATACAAGACACCAAAACGCTCCATACTATGGCAACCCCACAGAAAACATCTCACAACACAAAGACAATAAAACCACGACGTTTTTATTCAACCAATTTTTTTCAAAACTCATCTACAGCCATTCATAATCAGCCGATGATTAACCTCACGAATCACATCCCCACCAAAATCCGTTCTAAAACACACTATACTCAATACAACTGATCACATCCGCATATAAAAACCCAAAAAAACTTGCAACCCAACAACACAACCTAAAAAACACAGGAAAAATAAAAAATCTACCACAAAATTACACAACGCAAATAATATCCCCCGCCTCTCAAATCCATTTCCAATCAGGGAGTTAGCAACAATTTTTTACTTTTAAGCTCCTTGAGCAAATATGCGACCAACTCATCTGCATATGGCAATGACCCACCCAACTTCATGTCGTTTCCTCGGTAAACCCCTTTCCAGATAAGCCGATTCTGATGAATATCCCAGAGCATAAAGTTCAGATCAAAATAACTATAAATCCCGCCATCGAATGTATAGGCAGGAATCACTAACAATCTATACGTTATATTTTCACTACGCTCCCTAAATGCATTCTCCTCAACGAACCTGGGATATGGTACCAGCCCTTGACCCGACCAAGAAAAGTTTTGTCCCACACGACTATCTTTAAACATAGTCACCACCACCTTGCATTTAGCAGCACTCAACTGACTAACAATAGCATTATGTATCGATTGAATTAACGGAACACCCAAATAGGGCTCCCGTAAATCCAACATAGAATAAACTATAATATTTTCCCCATTGACAGGCCCATGCGCGCCAAAACCCTCCGATTTAATAAATTTATTAGGTGCACACGCCATGATCAAAACAGACATCACTATGAGCCCCCCTCTCGCAACCACTCTATTGAGCAATACGGCATTTAAAACCATTGTTCACCCCCTACTTGAGCGAATCATCTTTAACAAATGTCTTGTTTAGATTCCCAGCAACCTTTTCAGTGATTTGATAAAGCCTTGGCCCACCGGTATATGCCGACATATCCAATCCAAACTGATAATAATAAATTCTATCCCCCTCAATAAATATTGTAGATTTTATTTTTGCACCACAAATAAAACCTGGGCACTCCATTCGCAAACTATGTGAACCGGGTGCCACGGAAAACTCAACATACTTACCAACTCCAAGCATACCCACATATTTATCATCCAAATATATAAGAGGCTCATAAGGGCTCGCAATTACACTCTTAGGCATATAATATAAACAGAATCTACTACCCCCATCTGGGCTGTTAAGTGGAGTCGCCATATAACGATCCGGCTTCAAGTCTTGATAAGTATAAGTAGCACAGCCTGATAAAACAGACGCCAATAAAAGTACAACTAACACCTTAAAAGTAACTGACATAAATAAATCTCCAAAAAAAACCCGCCATTCGGCGGGTTCTGTTTTTAAGCGAACAATTAAAGCAATAAACGCCTTACATCCGCTAATACGGCATTTAAATAAGTGAAGAAGCGGCCAGCATCCCCACCGTTAATAGCGCGGTGATCATAGGTAAGGCTCAGCGGTAACATAAAACGCGGTGCGAATTCTTTACCGTTCCACACCGGTTTCATTTCCGCACGGGAAACGCCGAGAATGGCCACTTCCGGGCAGTTCACAATGGGTGTAAAACCCTTGCCACCAATTGCGCCCAGGCTGGAAATCGTAAAACATCCGCCCTGCATTTCTTTTGGTGTTAACTTACCTTCACGGGCTTTTTTCGCCAACGCGTTGGATTCCTGCGCAATTTGATATATGCCTTTTTTATCCACATCGCGAATAACTGGCACCATCAAACCATTGGGTGTATCCACCGCCATACCAATATGCACATAGTCTTTTTGCACTATGTGTTCACCATCGGCGTGCATGGATACATTAAAGCTAGGCTCCGCCCGCAGGGCTGCCGCACAGGCTTTAATTAAAAACGGCAGCGGCGTGAGTTTAACGCCGGATTTTTCCGCCTCATCTTTAATGCTTTTGCGGAAGGCTTCAATTTCGGTGATATCAGCATCATCAAATTGGGTAACGGCTGGCACATTTAACCAGTTGCGGGTCATGTTGGCCGCAGTGACCTTTTTAATTTTGCTCATTTTCACCAGTTCAATCGGGCCGAACTGCGAAAAGTCAATTTCCGGTACCTGAGGAATTCCCGCACCAACCACACCGCCAGAACCACCCGCAGATGCTTTGCCGCGATTTTCCATCACGGATTTCACGTAGGCTTTTACATCATCTTTGACGATGCGCCCGCGTGGGCCAGAGGCTTTAACTTCAGCCAGGTTAACCCCTAATTGACGGGCCAGCATGCGCACTGAAGGGCCTGCGTAGTAGTCGCTGCTGGCGCCCCGTGTAGCCTCGGGCGCCACGGCTGCAGCCGAAACGGCGGCGACCGGAGCCGGATCTGCGGCGGGAGCAGGCGCAGCAGCCGCTGGCGCAGCGGCCGCGGCACCAGCGACGGCCAATTGCAAAATGGCCGTACCCTGAGATGCCTTGTCGCCAACCTTGATGCTCAGGCTGATCACCTTACCGCTCGCAGGCGATGGAATCTCCATGGACGCCTTATCGCTTTCAAGCACGATCAGCGAATCACCTTCTTTAACCTCATCGCCCGCCTTAACACAGACTTCAATAACGTCCACGCCCTCAGCGCCGCCGATGTCGGGCACCGCTACCGCCAAGGGGCCAGCGGCAGGTGCTGCCGCCAGGGGGGCAGCTGCAGGCGCGGCAACAGGCGCGGCCGCCGCAGGTGCTGCACCGGTCGCCAACACCAGCACGGGCGTGCCTTGTGAAGCCTTGTCGCCAACCTTAATCGCCAAGCTGATGACGGTACCGCTGGCCGGGGACGGCACCTCCATAGAGGCTTTGTCGCTTTCCAGCACAATCAGCGAATCACCTTCTTTCACCTGATCACCGACTTTAACGCACAGTTCGATCACATCAACGCCTTCGGCGCCGCCTATGTCCGGTACGCTCACCGCCAATTCAGCACTGGCCGCAGCGGCAACGGGCGCTGCAGCAGGTGCTGGCGCCGCGACAGGAGCAGGCGCTGCCGCCGCTCCGGCCACGTCCAGCTCAATGACCGCCGTGCCTTCCGAGGCTTTATCGCCCACTTTAATCAACACGCTTTTAACCGTGCCCGCCTTGGGGGAAGGCACTTCCATGGAGGCTTTATCGCTCTCCAAAACAATCAGGGATTGCTCAGCACTGACGCTATCGCCTGGCTTCACACAGACTTCAATTACTTCTACACCTTCGGCGCCGCCAATGTCGGGCACCTTTATGGTTTCAATCGCCACGTTATAGCCTCCGCTTAGCAGGTCATAGGATCGACTTTTTCAGCGTCGATACCGTATTTTTTCATTGCTTCAACTACTTCTTTCATATCCAGCTTGCCTTGGTCTGCCAGAGCTTTAAGCGCAGTCACCGTCACATAAAAACGATCCACTTCAAAGAAGCGGCGCAGTTTTGTGCGGGTGTCGCTGCGGCCGAAGCCGTCGGTGCCCAGTACGTAATAATCACCGGGAATGTAGGCGCGCAATTGCTCGCTGTAGTTTTTCATGTAGTCGGTGGAGATAATAAACGGCCCTTCACTGCCCTCAAGCGTGCTGGTGATGTAGGGTTTTTTCGCTTTTTCCGTGGGGTGGTAACGATTCCAACGCTCGGCTTTTTGTGCATCGCGGGTTAATTCGTTAACCGAGGTTACGCTCCACACGTCCGCTTCCACGCCATGGTTATCGCGCAGCAATTCAGCCGCCGCTTCCACTTCGCGCAAAATCGTACCGGCACCCATCAGCTGCACTTTTTTCTTCGCTTTTTTCTTGCTCTCGTGCAGTTTGTAAATACCGCGCACAATGCCTTCTTCGGCACCGGCGGGCATATCGGGGTGAACGTAGTTTTCGTTCATAGTGGTGATGTAATAAAAACAATTTTCTTTGTTTTCATACATGCGCTTCATACCGTCCTGAATAATCACCGCTAATTCATAACCGTAGGTCGGGTCATACGAGCGGCAGTTGGGAATGGTATTGGCCAAAATATGGCTGTGGCCGTCTTGGTGCTGCAGACCTTCACCATTGAGTGTGGTGCGGCCCGCTGTGGCGCCAATTAAGAAACCACGGGCTTGAATATCACCGGCCAGCCAAGCCAAATCGCCGATGCGCTGGAAGCCAAACATGGAGTAATAAATGTAGAAAGGCACCATGGGCACACGGTAGTTGGAATAGGCCGTGGCGCAGGCAATCCAGGCGGACATAGCGCCGGATTCATTAATACCCTCTTCTAATATCTGACCGCGCTTATCTTCTTTGTAGAACATAATTTGGTCGGAATCGTGGGGCACATATTTTTGCCCTTCGGACGAATAAATACCCAATTGGCGGAACATGCCTTCCATACCAAACGTGCGCGCTTCATCCGGCACTATGGGCACCACTTTGTCGCCCATGTTTTTATCTTTTACAAGAGTCGATAAAAACCGCACGAAGGACATTGTAGTGGAAATTTCCCGCTCGCCGGTGGATTTAAGCAACGCAGCAAATGGCTCTAAGCTGGGGATTTGCAGCGGGGCAAAATCTTTTACGCGGCTGGGGACATAACCGTTTAAGCCTTTGCGGGTTTTGTGCAAATACTGCATTTCCGGTGAATCAGCTGCAGGCCGGTAATAAGGCACTTTTTTCAGATCTTCATCGGCAACTGGAATACCAAAGCGATCGCGAAAACGCTTTAAGCTTTCGATATCGAGTTTTTTCACCGAGTGAGCTACGTTGGCGGATTCAGCCGCAGCGCCCAGGGCATAGCCCTTAACGGTTTGCGCCAGAATGACAGTGGGCTGGCCTTTGTGGGACATAGCAGCCGCGTAGGCAGCATAAACTTTTTGTGCATCGTGGCCGCCGCGGTTTAAATGCATAATTTCATCGTCGCTCATATCCTTCACAAGCTCTAACAGCTCAGGATATTTGCCGAAGAAATGTTGGCGAGTATAAGCGCCGCCATTGGCTTTGTAATTTTGCAATTCACCGTCAACAACCTCGTCCATGCGTTTTTGCAACAGACCGGTTTTATCTTTGGCCAGCAGTGGGTCCCACTTGCTGCCCCAAAGGACTTTAATGACGTTCCAGCCCGCGCCGCGGAAGACACCTTCCAGCTCTTGGACAATTTTGCCGTTGCCGCGCACAGGGCCGTCTAAGCGCTGTAAATTACAGTTAATAACAAAAATTAAATTCTCTAACTGCTCACGGCCCGCTAATGAAATAGCACCGAGTGTTTCCGGTTCATCGCATTCGCCATCGCCTAAAAAGGCCCAAACTTTACGATCGCCGCGAGCGGACAATCCGCGCGCCGACATATAGCGCATCACATGTGCTTGGTAAATGGCGTTAATTGGGCCAAGGCCCATAGATACGGTGGGAAATTGCCAGTAATCGGGCATTAACCATGGGTGTGGGTACGAAGATAAGCCGTTGCCGTCTACTTCACGGCGGAAATTATCCAGCTGCTCTTCTGAAATTCGGCCTTCAAGGTAAGAGCGCGCGTACATACCGGGCGAGCTGTGACCTTGGAAATAAATTAAATCGCCGGGTTGTTCGCCGTCGTTGCCGCGGAAAAAATAGTTAAAGCCAACATCGTACAGGGTAGCGGCAGATGAAAAGGTAGCAATGTGGCCGCCTAAGCCTTCATCGTTGTCATTGGCGCGCATTACCATCGCTAGAGCATTCCAGCGAGTTAACGAACGAATGCGACGCTCCAGGGTAATATCGCCGGGCATTTTTTGCTCTTGGGCGACAGGGATGGTATTGCAATAGGGGGTGGTGATCGCAGACGGTAGTCGTACGCCGGATTGAGTTGCTGCGTTTGCCAGTTGTGCCAGCAAAAAAGCAGCGCGCTCGGAACCGCCATGTTTTATGACTGATTCAAGAGCATCGAGCCACTCTCGGGTTTCGAGAGCATCAATTTCCTCAAGCATTAAAGCCTCCTCTTCTTCTGCGCGGGGATGTGCGCATAGGTGATTGGAATTAATCGTTAAAAATAAAACAGGCCGAAAAAAGCACCGTTTTACACATGGATCCATGATCTACCACAGGGTGCATTAAGGCGCGCCAGGGTATTCACATGAGAGCGGACACAACACACCAAGGCGCCATGCCACATAAAGACGGGAGTGATCTGAACTGCTAACCACACTGGCGTCGATATTACCCGGCCACAAGCTGCAGGCGGGCACCGAATTATTACCACTGATGAATCACAAACATCCCAGTCACATCCTGGGCAACTGAGGCTGGCCAAGGCCTGGCCAAGCGCGGGGGATTCTACACACTCACTTTTGATTAATCTAGCAGGCGACCAAGCTGCAATGCAGCATTGGCGCGGCTTTGGCGGTTATTAAGGGCGGGTTTTGGGCCTGTTAAGGCAGCCGAAAATCCCACCGATACGCGCGCAATGCTGCACCTGTGGCACCGGCCAAGCCCGTGTAATGGTCATCCCCACACTCAGATCGAGGACAAAAGCCCCGGCAACCTAGCCCTAAGGAGAATGCCAGGACAATAGAGGTGGCAGGCAAAAAAGATCGCTGTACGAAACTGCCCTGCTGACCATCGTTTTGCATTAGCAACAGGTGTAGAGCACCAAAACCGGTGTGCATACCAAGACTTAGAGGGCGGCAGCGTGGGGCAGCCACACAGGCGGATTACCCAAACCTAACAATACCAGCGGGAGCAATGTCATTGAGTTAAGCGTTTTGCTGTCGCTACCTCACTTAAATTGACTTTAGTCGCCCGGATGGAGCGCAGCCTAATCCGGGGTGTTTCGAAGAAAACCCGGATTGCGTTTCACTTCATCCGGGCTAAGCCATGGGGAATTAAACAGATGGCTCCGAAGCGGAATCATTGGCCACCACGGGCCAAGCATGCAAAATGGCGTTGATTAGGGTTGCTAAAGGAATGGCAAAAAACACCCCCCAAATCCCCAATAGGCTGCCGAAAAATAAAATGGCGATAATAATGGCCAGAGGGTGCATTTTAACGGCGTTGGAAAACAACAAGGGCACCAATACATTGCCGTCGAGGGCATGGACTAATGCAACCGTGGCCAACAAATAAAGCCAAGAATCGCTCCAGCCCCATTGCACATACCCCACTAAAAATACCGGCAAACTTACAATGACGGCGCCGAGATAGGGAATAATCACTGACAAGCCCATGCACACCCCGAGCAACAGGGAATAACTTAAACCCAAGAGCCCAAAGGACAAGCTGCACACAGCGCTCACTACAATTATTTGCACGCATTTACCGCGCACATAATTGGCGATTTGTTCGTTTACCTCGCGCCAAATGCGCGCCAATACTGGCCGCTCATCCGGCAAAAATCCACTCAGCCACTGCAAAATAAGGCTTTTATCCTTCAATAAAAAAAACGCCATGGTGGGCACTAAAATTAAATACACGAATAAACCGAGCAAAATACCAAACTGCGCCAGGGAATAACTCACCAGGGTTTGCCCCAAATGGGCCATATCATCTGCGAATGCACCGCTTAAGCGGCCAAATTGCTCTTGAGTAATAAACTGCGGAAAGCGCCGGGATAAATGATCCAAGGTAGCGTGGGCGCGGCTTAACATACTGGGCAATTCCTGAATTAAATTCTGGCTTTGATCCCACAAACTCGGCAGCAAAACAAAAAAACCGAGCCCAATTGTGCCCAGCAATAAACTAAAACTCACCGCCACTGAGACCCCGTGGTGTAAACCCAAACGCTCCAGTCGGTTCATAACCCCCTGCAGCAAAAACGCCAGCACTACAGCAGTGATAATGGGCGCAATCACGTCCCCCAAAAACGCCAAGGCCAGCACCGCCAAGGCGGCAATAGTGAGCACCACAATTGCTTCTTCGTGCGCCAAATAGCGGTTGACCCACTGAGCAATAATTATTTTCATCGTTTTTGCCCCTTGCGCAGCAAATAACCGAATTCGTCGGACCCTTCGTGGACATGCACCAATTCATGCTCGCTCAACTGCGCGAAACTGCGAAAATCCCGCAGCGAGCCGCGGTCAGTGGCCCACACCAATAAGTATTGCCCCACCTGTAATTGATGCAATCCCTGCTTGGCTTTTAACAAAGGCATAGGGCAAGCCAACTGGCGCGCATCAATCGTGAGATCGGCGGAAGGGTAAGCACTAAAGGGCATGGCAGGCTCAACTGGGAAACTTAAGTGAGGCCGACAGTGTCCATCGGCGCTGTTAACACGGGGCTAAAACTTCTAAACTAGCGCCCCTCTTGGTGCAGTCCCCGCAGCACGCAGGCGTGAAATACCGCTGGGCCGCGCAGTGTACACTGTGCGCTTGCAATGATTAACACAAGGCATCTGCTAAACCCGTTCGGCTGGGCCAACCGCTGTTGATGGGGTGACCTGGTTGAACATTTCGCCTGCACCTAATAGCGAATAGATCCACCTTAAATGAAACAACCCACTCGGCTACACCTGCATCAGGGTAACAACCAGGGGAACCCTGGCTTTATAAGAGCGTAACCAACCTGTGATTCCACAAACCTTTTTCTCTCTGCGATGTAAACCTTTAGCCCAGGCCTGCCTGCTCGCCACCTGTATGGTATTCGGCGCAGGGGCTCGCGCCGATGAATTACAAATCCCCGATTTAGGCGATGCTGGCGGTGGCATGATGTCACCGGCGGAAGAATATGAATTGGGCCAAAAAGTCCTGCGCATTTACCGCTCCAATTTACCTACCTCCAACGATCCTTTTTTTGAAGTTTATTTAGAGGCTTTGCTGCAAAAACTCGTCACCTACAGCGCCGTCAAAGATAAACGCTTGGAACTTTTGGTGATTGAAGATAAAAACCTCAACGCCTTCGCCGCCCCCGGTGGCATAGTGGGTGTTAATACCGGGACATTTTTAATCGCTCAAAGTGAAGCGCAACTGGCTTCAATTTTGTCCCACGAATTAGCCCACCTAAGCCAACGGCATTTTATTCGCACCCAACAAAAACAAGCCAAAGCCAATATGGCCGGTTTAGTAGGAATGATTGGCGGTATTATTCTGGGCGCAACCGCAGGCCCTGATGCCGGCATGGCCGCTATTACGGCAGCACAAGCGGGTGTGTTAGATGCGCGCCTACGTTTTAGCCGCGACATGGAACAAGAAGCTGATCGTATAGGAATGGAAACGCTAGTGTTATCCGGTTATCCCGCCGACTCTATGCCGGAAATGTTTGAGGTAATGCAAAATAACGCCCGTTACCGCACCCGCGTGCCGGAATTTTTATTAACGCACCCTTTAACGGAAAACCGCATTGCCGATTCACGCAGCCGTGCCGACCGCTACCCCAAACGCCCCCCCTCCCCTGATGTGGATTTCCAAATCGCCAAAGCACGCGCGCTGTTTCAAGCGGAGGAGAGCCCACAATTTGCCGTTAAGCGCTTTAGCGAAGAATTAAAAGGCACCAGCTTATCCTCGCTTACCGCCCGTTACGGTTTATTGTTAGCGCTTATTCAATCCAACCAAACGGACAAAGCTAAAAATGTGTTGGTTGAATTGCAAAAAGACTACCCCGCATTACACGCCCTCACCGTGGCACAGGCCGACATAGCCGCAAAAAACAACCAGGGCGTACAGGCCATAGAGATTTTGCAAAATGCGCTAAAAACTCAACCCCTCAACCAGTTGTACAGTATCCGCCTCGCGGAGCTGCTGATGGAAAATTCCCGCTACGGCGAATGCGAAAAATTACTGCAAGACTATGTAAAAGTTAAACCGAAAAATGCCTACGCCTGGTATTTATTAGCTGAAGTACACGGCCTGGCCGGGCATATACTGGATGTGCACAAAGCGCGCGCGGAATATTTTATTTTGCACGGCATTTACGACAAGGCCGAAATTCAACTGAGAAACGCCCTAAAACTGGTCGGCAACGATTTTCAAGGCCGTGCGCGTTTAGAGCAGCGCTTGATCGATGTGAAAAATATGCAGAAGGAAAAACTCGGCTAATGCAGGTGCCCGGCGTATTTTACACCGGGTGAATTACCGCGCATTGCCGTGAACGCTGACTTTACGGGCTTATCACCACCTAGGCACCAGTATTGAATACACACCATTTCAGACCCGCCGTGAAAACATATATGTAGGCTCGTCAAAAAGATCCCTCTTTTGACGAGCCTACTTAGGAAGTATTTACGGCGTGTCTAAAATGCCATGTATTCTTTATTGTTGGTTGGGTAGTAAGTTACCCAGCGCGCGCAAGCAAGACTCCAGGCAAAGATTTAAAACTCACACCCTTTCGAGTAAAAGCCGGAATAGGAACGCAGAGCAAGAGGTCAGGTTAAAAATAAATAAAAGCTCACGGCCCGCTACAAAACCCCGCTCGGCATATCCTGCAGGCAAAAAGATGCAGCCTGGTTATAACACTGCCCAGCTCACTCAATTAATGATTACCCTTCAAATACATCGCACAGTTTTTTATACCCAAAACCTTTATCAGCCCTTATTTTGCAATGCAAAAAACAACATAGGGTGTTTTGCCTATTATTCTGCGCAATAGTCCAGCCAGTGATCCGCTGAGTTTTTCGCCATAAAAGAGTTATAGGCTTCACAAACTCACCACGGAATAGCGTCTGTTTAGACTGTTTTATGCAGCCGTAGGATTTCTAATAAAATTCAGTTATTAAATTCGTTTTCGCTCTTATACAAGCGCCCGAGAATTTTTGGCGCCAGAAATCGTTTTAACTATATCAACTAGGATTCGAGTATAAGCCGCGATTTTTTATGACCCAAAGTAAGCAGGGCTCGACAGTTTTTTGACCCCTCCACCAGGTTCATTCATCTCCCTCCTTAATTCGCCAACAAGCTGGCGAATAACGCCTAAATTCGCGGGCAAAAACTCATACTTTTCTACCAAACATTTTTTTGCGGATTAAAAAATGTACGAGTATTATCCATTCACCAAGACCAAATTCACTAGTCAACAAGAAGGTTTTCCATGATTGCGAAACTCTCGAAAGGTATTTTGACGGCACTAGGCCTATTCGCCTCTTCGGCCCTTTATGCGCAAACGCGCTATGTTTGGGTTGAGGCTGAATCAGGTGCGGAATACAACCCGATCGTAGTTAAATCAGATGCTGGTGCATCTCAAAAAATTTATCTAGGCTCATGGAAATGGGCTGACTACGCCACGCGCAACGCGGCTGCCGGTAAAATTGCTTTTTCTGTGTATATTCCTGAAGCAGGAACTTATAAAATTTGGGCGAGAATGCGCGCAAGCTCAGGTCTGCGCCCCTACGACATCAGTATTGATAACAGCGATATGTCCAACAACTCAGCCTGGACACGCTGGCAAGCAACGCCTGCCTTGACCACTTGGGGCTGGAGCGATTCGGGATTCACCGGCACCTTCACGGCAGGAACCCACACCATTTATTTGGCGCAGCGCGAAGGCGGCCCGAATGTTCATTTGGATAAATTATTAGTCACCAATGATTCTGCTTATGTGCCATCGGGACTCGGTACAGAGGAAACCGCACCCAATATTGCCAACCCCTACAAATCCAATGTAGTGGAAAAATACGGTCAATTGCGCGTGAGTGGCGGCAAATTGCTGGATAAAAACAATCAACCTGTACAATTGAAGGGCGTAAGCGCACACGGTTTACAGTGGTTTCCATTAGCCAGCGCACAGACAATTCCGTACGCCGCAGAATTTTTAGGTGCTGAGGCCGTTCGCCTTGCGATGTATATTGAAGATTACGCACCAACCGACGCATCTGATTATTGGGGCGGTTATACCGCCGATAAAACCGCGATGATGGCGCGTGTGGATCAAGCCATTAAAGATGCTGTTAGCGCGGGAGTTTATGTGTTGGTTGACTGGCACATTCACAACACACCGGGCAAATATACTGCGGAATCAACAGCATTTTTTACCGATATTGCCAAACGCTACGGTAGCCTACCCAACATCATTTATGAAATTTGCAACGAGCCAGTTGCGGTTTCCTGGTCTACTGGCATTAAGCCCTATGCAAACACTGTAATTAGCGCCATCCGTGCCAATGACCCTGACGGCGTCGTAATAGTAGGTACGCCCAACTGGAGCCAGGACGTTGATGCCGCAGCGCAAGATCCTTTAACTTTTTCTAACGTCATGTATGCGTTCCACTTTTACGCGGCGACTCATGATATCAACCAGATGAAAAATAAAATTCAAACAGCTCTGAATGCTGGCTTGGCAATATTTGTTTCTGAATGGGGTTCATCTGACGTAGGCACCTCCACTAACAATATGGCCGTTGCACAACAGTGGATGGATTTTATGAACACGAAAGGCCTTAGCTGGATCAACTGGTCACTCGGCAACAAAGATGAAGCATCGTCAATTTTGTTACCAACCGCGCCCTTAGCAGGTCCCTGGACTGATGCGGATTTAACGGCCCCTGGTCGTTGGTTAAAAGTCTATTTCAATAAGCCCACAGCCAGCACGGGTACAACCACCACACCAAGTTCATCTAGCTCTAGCTCATCAAGTTCAAGCTCTAGTTCAAGTTCATCCAGTTCTAGTAGTTCAAGTTCTGGCTCTGTAGGCACAAGTTCTAGCTCTAGCTCTAGCTCTAGCTCAACCGGATCTACTGCAACTACAACCACAACAGCTATAACTGCGGGCAGCAACTACAAGATTGTGAGCAAATTGAGCGGTCGAGCCTTTGATGTAGTAGCCAATAGCACTAGTGTGGGCGCACAAATTCAACAGTACGATTATTCTGGTAACAGCAACCAAAAATGGGCCATGAATATCAGTAGCAACAACACTTGGACGATCCGCCCAACCAATAGCTGGCAGTGTTTAGATCTTCCCAATGGCACAACTACGCTTGGCACCCTAGTTCAGCAATATAACTGTGCGGGCCAAAACAACCAAAACTGGAATTTAATCAACACCAACGGTTACTATCAAATACAAAATGCAGCTAGCGGCAAGTGTTTAGAAGTGCAAAATAGCAATACAGCAAACGGCACTCGAATTGCGCAGGCTGAATGTAACGGAACTGATAGCAAACTCTTCCGCTTCGATAAAATCTAACCCACTGAACCCGGCGCAAGCCGGGTTTTTTTTTGCGTCTAAAATAGCTCTCTTTGCAAGGGGGCTATTTTGTCGTTTCAGCCGTACAGTTGTTTAAATTAATTTCTTGGTGATTATTATTAAAATCAGGATCACCCGCAACTTGCCACAGACTGTATCGGTAGGCTCCGGGGCTGCGAATATCGTCAAATTCAACACTGCCATCTACCAGCGCGTGTTTAGAGTCGATTGCTGATAATGCCAGCGGCGCAAGCCGCATTTGACGATCCATATCGTAAATACTCACCACAATTCCCTCTGTACCGGCCCAAGCCTGGGCAGGTAATGGGCCATGATTCGCATTAATGATTTTTACCCGCACCTTGCAACTAGCGCCGCTAGCCTGAATCGGTGCCAAGGCAAGATCCGCCACCTGCGGCACTGAGGTTGCGACGGGAATGACACCCACGCCAACCATACAGTCGTTAGTCGCAATTAACTGGTCATTTTTTTGGTTGTATTCCCAAAACTCCCCTTGAACCAAAATCTGCGCAATATAGGGCTCAGTGGCGCTATCAATTTGCGGCGAAAAAGGCACTTCCAATTCCCCCCCTACCGGCAATAACTTTTTATGACGATCCAATGCACGTAATGATTTAGATGTTTGCACCTGAGCATGGCCCTTGCCCAGCGTTATATAGGCGGGGTTTACGGCCATATAAAATGTTGCAGGCAATGGACGCTCACCCGTATTTTTAATGACGACGATTGGCCTGCAGGTTAAATCAAATTTAATTTCTTTAACCCCCAGATCCAAATCCTCATGACCCAGCGCTTGTGCGCTCACTATAGTCATCGCACCGCACAGGCCAAGGCGCAGGATTAACTGGCGGTTAGCACAGGTTCTATGCAAACTAGGGAATAAATTGCTCACCCAGGAACTCCCAGACTGAATTGAAATAAATATAATTGGCGCATTACTACCTAGGCACCAGCAATGAACACACATCATTTCAGACACGCCGTAAATACATCCTTGTAGGCTCGCCAAAAAGATCCCTCTTTTTGACACTCTGAAATGATGTGTATTCATTACTTCCGTACAGCTAGTAACTCAAGCCATTTTGACGCCCGGTTAATTCCCCAGCATCCCTTGATTATTATTGTGCTTATTCGGCCAAATATATGCCACAAACACGCTCATACCGCGGGAATATTGGATTTGCGGAGGTGGCCTTTCTATAGACACTTAAATACAGACGTTTAAATACAGGCGCTTAAATACAAACGCTTAAAAAGCATAACGCCAGGACACCCTTACAGAACGAGGGGCAAACATGTGGTAATGACGATCTTCCACTTCTGAATCCTCATTCATCAATTGAGAAGCATAAAAATATTCCACATCGTGGTCACGACTGTTAAGCACATTTAATACATCACAATTTATCCGCCAATGTTCGCCAACAAAACCTATGCGGCCATTAACCAAGCTACTGGCTGGCGCCCACGCACCCCCGTCCAAAGGATACGAAGAAAAATAACGGCTGCGCAAAGATACAGTCCAATTATGAACCGGTGAAAATATTAATTCATTTACCATGGTATGCCGCAATGCACCAGGGATCCTACGCGTTCCATCACGGGCGTGATCAAGCGCGGCATGACTTGCAGAATATTCTAAAACCCACCTCAGCCTGGGTGTTAATTTCAAGCTATTCACCCATTCAACGCCTCGTCGTGTGCTACCAATTTGGGTGTTGTCGGTTGTGCCCGCATCGCCTACAAATAAAAGCTCGGAATTAATATTCAGCGTCCATAACGCCACCGAGGTATTAAAAACATCATCCTGCTCACCCCAATGTACCCCTGCCTCATAACCCCAAACGGGCACCAGTGGGTCAGCAGAAACGGCCGGAGCACCGCTGCTAGGATCTTGTCTGGTTAACACCCCACGCGCATCATTGCTGTGAAATCCGCGCCCAACACTTGCATAGCCTGCCAATTTAGGCCCGATGGAATACAGTATTTTTTGCCCACCGGTAAGAATACCGGCGCTTATTGCACCGCTATTGGCATCGAGCGTTGCAGGGACAGCCGCGTTTTTGGCAATGACACCAAAATGATAACGATCAAACCGAATACCGGAGACCGCGCGCAGCCGATCGGATAATTGCACAGCGCTCTGCCCATAAATCGCTAAACTCGATTCCAACACATTATCGTCACGAATCACATCCACTATGCGCCGCTGCTGAGTATCATAAAGCCCCAACTGATCAACCTCATCTAATTGCCAGTTAATTCCCAAGGTGTTGGCACTGGGTTTTCCCCACAGGGAATCAGCAAAAGTCCATATTGCATCAGCACCGTAGGTCTTGCGATGGTCAGCCTGCAATCTCTGATCACCGAGTGGCTTAGTAAAATAAGTAAAATTCGACCACAGATCTAAACCATACTCGATGGCATAAGCATTAAGTAAAAATTGGTGTTCTGCAAACGCCCAGCGTTTTTGAGCCGCTAAACTATAACGGTGCGAGTGCCCACCATCGGAAGGATCGAGCGCATAATCGGCAGGAATAACCTGCGCATCAACGGCACGGGCAGGCACTTGATCAGCCGCATTCCAGCTGTTGTTGTACGCCATAAGACTAACTTCAGCTCCATCAATGGGTGTACCTTCAGCATATTTAATCCAAAGGTTATTTTTATTAACATCCTCAGAAACATTTGCCCAGTCTCCACCATAGGTTTGATATTCACCGCCGATCAATAGCTGCGCAAGACCAACCTCGGTGCTGTAGCCCACGACAGCTCGCTCGTAACCCAACTGGCCCCGCTCAAGCGCAACAAAATTTTCAACCAGATTGGCGCTATAAAAATGCGCGCTTCCCGCCCCAGAAAAGTCTCCTGCATCCACAAAATACGGGCCTTTGCGATAATCCAGGCGCTGCAATAATTCCGGCACTATAAAATTAAGATCACTATAACCCTGCCCATGGGCGTGACTGCGCATATTGATGGGCATTAGGTCTATCGTTTGAGAAAAATCCGTGCCGTGATCTAAATTAAAACCGCGCAAAAAATACTGATTGGCTTTACCACTGCCCGAATGTTGTGTAGCCATCATACCGGGCACCACCTCAATTAAATCGCCATTGCGGCTGAGCGGCAGGCTCTGCAGGTCTTCCGCCGATACACTGCCTGCATCGGCTGTGTGCTGAGGCGCGCTGCGCTGCGCCACTACCATAACTTCGTCAATCAAAGCGCCATGGGCGTAGCACAGGTGCGAACGATTAAATACCAAAATCAAAACGATGAATTATAAATAAATATTGCTAAAATAACATTCCAAAACCATAACTATTTTTTATTCGTGGCATGTTAGATAACTGCGCTTTCTAGCAGCTTGTTGAAATACCTAGGCGGCGCGCTCTGGCAAGGAAAATTTGGCAAAAAAGCTGGTTTTACACGCAGCAAATGAGGATTGTTTCGCTAAATTTAACGCCCACAGACCTAGCAAGGTAGTATTTCAACACGTTGCAAGGCGCACCGGAACACATAAAACCCCACAACCATAAAGAATGCCCCATACAGGCACATGCCCCTACCCTGCTGCCTCACGACATCGCAAACCCAACCTCTAAATTAGTCCATCACTGATTAAAATTAATCCATTACTAATACAAGCGTCTCTAATTCATTCCAGGTTTTGCTTTTTTCAACACTGTTGCATGCATGGAGCCCACGACGGAGCTACAGGACGGCACTCAGGCGCTTTGGAAAAAGCGCAACATTTGGAATTAATCAGCGGACCCTAAAAACAAAAAAGGCAGAGTTCATATTGAACTCTGCAAAAGGGCACAACAACGATTAAAGAAGCCTCTGACTCATTGCAGGTTTTGCATTTTTTCAAAACCTGGAATAAATCAGCGCATCCTTAAGCTGCTCAACGCATGGCACCGAGCAGCTATATCTCTAAGCAGCTATGTCTTTATTTAGCACGCGGTGTTAAATAGATATCCGCAGGCTGTTTGGGCATTTTCATCCCTGCACCGAAAAAGAAGCTGGTGTGAGGCGGCTGGTTGTAAGCCGTATTTTGCCAAGCAATTGCGCTGCGGTATTGGGAGTCATGCATTAGGGTATGCATGCGATATTGTGTGGGAATAGTGGTTGTGTAAATAATGACACTCGCATCATCATTACCCTTCCAAATGACCTCCTCGCGCCAGTCGCCAAACAAGTCGCCTGATAATACAGGTACTGATTTAGTGCCATTAATTGAAGAACCGTTGCCGGTCAATAGCCGATCATTGGCCTTCTTTGCCGGGTTCCATTTATCAATTTTGTTTCCGTCTAAAATTTCTCGCAACAAATCACCATCCCACCAAATAGCGAAGTTAACGCCAGCCGGTTTGGTCGTACCCAGGCTCTTGCCTGTCACATCATTCAGCCCTCCGGCGCTCGCCCAGGATTCAAAACCTGGGTGAGCTGCGTCAATATCCATCGCCACACCACGGCCCACATCTCCACCGCCTTGAAAGCTCCAAATAATTTGACCGGTGCGGGGATCATGCATTTCAACGCCATGATTGCCGTAGCAATCGGGGCTTTCGTGCACCATAAATACTTCCATGCCAGGGCGATTCGGATCCATATCACTCACATGCAACGCATCGCCATGGCAAATTTTTGTATTGCTTAAGCCTTTGCCGTTGTCATCAATAGTGGCGGCACCAAATATAATTTCATCCTTACCATCATCATCCACATCTGCAATGCTTAAACTGTGCGCACCCTGGTGCTCGTAACTCTTGTCGGTATTGCTATCGAACGTCCAGCGGTTGGTTAATTTACCGTCTCGCCAATCCCAGGCAGCAATTACTGCCCGCGTATAATAACCGCGTGAAAAAATCATCGATGGGCGCTTGCCATCTAAATACGCTGTGCCAGCTAAAAACCTATCAACCCGATTTCCATAGCTATCCCCCCAACTGCTCACAGTTCCACGGGCGGGAATATAATTTGCGGTCGCCATGATTTTTCCTGTCTCACCGTTAAATACCGTGAGATATTCAGGCCCCGACAAAACATAACCGGAGGTATTTCTAAAATCAGCGCTTGCATTGCCGATGACGGTCCCGGCGGCATCCTTGGTACCGTCGGCAGTTTTCATGGCGATTTCCGCTTTTCCGTCACCATCAAAATCGTATACTTGATATTGTGTGTAATGAGCACCGGCGCGAATATTGCGGCCGAGATCAATTCGCCACAATTGTTTGCCGTCAAAAGTATATGCATCTATAAATACGTTGCCCGTATAACCCGATTGAGAATTATCTTTTTGATTACTGGGGTCCCATTTTACGATCAGCTCATAATTACCATCACCATCTAAATCCCCAACCGAAGAATCCCCAGGTGCATAGGTAAACGCAACACCGTCGGGTGTAGTGCCGCCTGCGGGTCGATTCAATTTTAACGTGCGCGAATTTGTTGCCCACACACTCACGGATTCAGAGGCCACTTCTTTACCATTAATGACCGCTTTAATGATGTAGGTGCTATTGGCATCACCTTGAGGATCGGAATAATTTGTCACCTCATCGACACTGCCGATAAATGTGCCGTTGCGGTAAATATTAAACTCGGTATTGGCGCTGTCGGTTCCTAATAGACGCCAAGATAAAAATACTCCGTTCGCAACCTTCACGGCCACTAAACCCCGCGATAAATTTTCCATCTGGCGCCCCATTTGGACCACCTGCCCAGAGCTTGACGAGGAACTGCTGGAGCTGGATGACGACGAGCTACTCGAACTGGAGGGACGCACGCCGGAGCTAGTACTGCTAGAGGAGGATGATGAACTGCTGGAACTAGAAGCGCGCCCTCCTGAGCTACTTGAACTACTGCTAGAACTGGAGGAGCTAGAAGAACTACTGCTGGAGCTAGAAGAGCTGGAGCCTTCACCATTTGCAGCCGGATCAGCCTCGCAACCCACCAACACCACGGAGGCGAGCAGCCCCGTTATCAAGGGTTTATTCAACATTAGGTTACTCCAAAGGTAAGAATTGTTTATTTTTTTATCGGATGTGCGTGTGCAGATTCGCTTAACTTCGCCCAGGATTGATCTAAAACGCGGCCCACATAGGCAGATCACGATTACATAAATAAAACCCTCAGCATCAGCAAAGATGGGCACAAACCATCGACCGCCGCCTTTTAGTCGTTTATACTTTAAGGCATAAATATGTAATAAATATGGAGATTAGGAATACTCCGGTAATTCTGCGGATGAGTTTGCGCAGGCTTTGTGACATATACCAAATTGATTGCACCGCCCTGCCCTTTGTTACGCGGCGGGCCGGATATTTGCGTCGATGTGAGATAAGCAGAAGGCAAATTGTAATTACTAGCTGTACGGAAGTAATAAATACACATCATTTCAGACCGTCAAAAAGAGGAATCTTTTCGACGGGCCTACAAGGATGAATTCACGGCGGGTCTGAAATGATGTGTATTCATTGCTGGTGCCTAGTAGTAAGGTTTGGTGTGTCTAACCGCACACCAGCTGCCCCGTCACAAACTGATTGTGTAACTGTGGTTGGTGTATTGCAGTTTGGATAGATCCATGAGGATAACGCGCTCAGGCGTTAAAGCTGACCGACATAAAAGCATTCGGTACCGGCTGAATATCGAGCGATCAATAGTGTGGAATATTTTTTACAGAGATGAAAAATGAATACTCAAAAAATTAAAAAGTGATCAGCGCAGCAGGTTCAAACTCAGTGTTGCCTTAACACAGGATATTGCCTAACAAGCCGCTGATTTTTTGATTTTTATTTTAAAAGCCGTCGCGTGCATGGCGCCCGCGATGCAGCCATAGGGAGCGGCTAGGGTATGATTAAAAAAGTAAAATATAGAACCGCCTAAATTGAGGCTGCAAAACCCATAATACGTCTAGCGTAAAATCTGCTAGCTCTTCAACTTAGGCTCACATCATTTATCGAAAGGATTAATTATTACCCTAGGCACATCAGGTCGCCCATTGAGCGCACACAGTATTAAACGAGATTCATCAAGATGTCTGAATTATTCCCGCCAGCAACCCTGCTTCTTATTGAGCATGAGCCCACACTGGCGAGCACCATCATTGAACATTTACGCCAGTTTAATTTTAACACCCTATGGGCAACTGACCGAGATGACATCATTGAGACATTAACACACCAAAGAATATCACTGGTCATAATAGCTGCATCACAGGCCGATTCTGATGACTTTAGTTTATGTAGAGACATACGCACACATTTTAACGTGCCGATAATTTTAGCCACAACTCTTAATCACGAAGCAGACACAATCAAGGGCTTTGACTCGGGTGCAGATGATTACATATGCAAGCCGATCAGCCTGAGTGAATTAACTTTTCGAATCAAAGCGATTTTAAAAAGAACGCAGGAGAAGCACCGAGCAATCGCAGCAGGCTCAGGGGCTATCAGTTTAAAAAAGTCGGAACGGATAGCCAAAATTGGCAACACAGCTCTTGACCTCACCCCGATTGAATTCAACATCTTGGATTTATTAATGCAAAACCCAGACAGAATATTCTCCCGCAATGATTTATTAGATCGGGTTTACTCAAACAGCCATAGCATTAATGACCGCACCATAGATAGCCACATCAAGAACTTAAGAAAGAAATTAGCGCTCGCCTTACCAGATAAAAAAATTATTCAATCAGTATACGGCCTTGGGTATAGAGCAACCTTTCAGGAACTGGAAAAAATATAAGGCCTAGCAGCCTGTTGAATTAGGTTGGCGGCGACGGGATGGCAAGGCAAAACTGGGGAAAAAACCCATTTACCACGTGCAAACATGGGCCATTTCGTTAAATTTTCTATGCCAGAGCTTCGGCGCCAACCGATTCACCAAACTGGCAGTGAAGTTATTTTTTTGATTTATTACGTTTTAACACGTTTATAGAGCCGTTATATTTCTAGCCTACATACCACCGAGGCACCAGCAATGAATACACGTCATTTCAGACAGGCCGCAAATACATCCTAAGTAGGCTCGTCTAAACGCTCCCGCTTGTTGACGGTCTGAAATCATGTGCATTCATTGCGTCAGTACTGTTAGTAGGTAAATCGTGTGAAAAACCTATCACGATACAGGTAACACATACCATTTAACGAATGGTGGCACCCGAGTGCATGAGGACTATACTTAGCTGTGATTTTTAACCCTTTAGACCAATGGAGCAGGCAAGGTGTTTATAGCAAAATTTAATTCATTGCTTGCCCGTCTTTTACTCTATTTATGCACTCTGCTCAGCTTGGTGTGCAAGGAGCCAACCTGGGCGCAAGATGCGGGTTTAAAAATTAACTATGTACAATCCACTGAACTTGAAAGCATAGGAACTGTTTTCAAAATCAAAGCTGATGATTTAGGGCTTATATGGATAGTGGGTAGCAACGGGCTGGCCCGTTACAATGGATATAGCGTAGAGTTATTTGCGCACCAAGAGCACGACCCGAACAGCCTGAGCACCAACAGTGCCACGGATATTTTAATGGGGCGCGAAGGCAAAGTATGGATTGCCACCTACTGGGGCCTTAACCTGTACGATCCAAAAGCAGGGCAATTTACCCGCTATAACTTCGACCCTAAGGCCAATAGCCCGAGTTCCAACGCCATCACCTGTTTAACTCAGGATGCCAAAGGCAACATATGGTTCGGCACCTATGCAGGCGGTCTCAATCGTCTGGATACGGCCACAAGGCAATTTACTCACTATCATGTCAACGATGGCCTGGCGGGTGAAACAATCAAATCTATTCACGCCGATCGCTACGGTTATCTATGGCTGGGCTACGATACACAGGGTTTAGATTATGTTCCCCTTGAAGCTGGCGTAACAGCGAACACAGTTAAACACATTCACCCATCCCATCATCCCAATGCAAATACGCAAGTTGACGGCATTGCTGAAGATGCAGCAGGTAATATTTGGACGTCTGGCAATGGTGGAATTGATAAAATCCACCGCGCCAATTTTCACTCCGAGAGCTTCAATGGCAAGGAAAGCAGCAAAAATGGCTTTAAAAGTCTTGGCGCAAATCGAATTTTTGTCGATTCAACAGACACCGTCTGGGCGGCAGGTACTGATAAAAAAATTTACCGCTACAATAAAATAAACGCAGATTTTGATGAGGTAACCCAAGTTGACGCGAGTGTGACTACTGCAATTGGCGAGGATGCCAGTGGCGGAATTTGGTTTGGCTTTGATAAGGCAGGCATTGCAAAACTCGATCGTTACGCCAATTCAATCAAAGTATTAAGACATTCCCCCTACGACCCAACATCCTTAGATTCATCCAACGTCAATGCACTGGCCCTGTATGACAGCAACCAATTGCTGGTTGGTACGGAAGAGGGGTTGAATCAGGTTAATTTAACCGACTACTCAGTACACCACTTTGAATCAAAAATGGACGCCCAGGGCAGAGGCGTTGACGCCATTGCCCTGGATGGCCCCACAATATGGATTGGCAATTCATGGTGGGGATTAAAAAAATGTAGTCTTAAAGACGCCTGCATTTCCGCCTACACGGCGGATAACAAAAACTCGGGATTAAATAACAGTGAAATTTGGAGCTTATTAGTTGATAGCCACCACACCCTTTGGGCGGGTGCGCACAGAGGATGGTTACACACACTCAACGTGGATGCAGGCCAATTCACAGCCTTTGAAATTAATCCTGGCAAAGTCACCAGCCGCATTACAGCGTTATTTGAAGATAGTAAAGGTGGTATTTGGGTAGGGGCTGATAATGGCCTGTTTCATAAACCCCGCAACAGCGAAGGTTTTATCCATTACGACAATCAAAACACCCACACCATTTCACCCAAATTTCAAAGTATTTTAACGATATACGAAGATTCTAAGGGTCAAATCTGGTTCGCGTCCGATGGCGGAGGCGTGTATGTGTGGAACCCCAAGCAGGATACATTCAAAAATTTTACCCAAGCGGATGGATTAGCACACAACCGGGCCAGTGGAATCGTTGAAGATGAACACAAGGATATCTGGATTAGTACCGCCGGAGGTATTTCCCGCTTTAACCCAACCGATAATGTATTCCGCAATTATACGGTTGAACATGGTATCGCGGGCAACTATCACCAACGCTCAACCGCGATTCGCTTGCCATTAGATCGCTTAGCCTTTGGCAGCACTAATGGTTTAACCCTAGTGTATCCTTCACAACTGTATTCAAATCAATTCAAAGCAAATATTGTCTTGACGGATATTAAAATATTAAATAAATCCATAAAAGATAAAACGCCTACCGCAGAGGAAGCTAAATACCAACCACTCCGCCCGGATATCAGCCTAACTAAAAAAATTGTCTTAAATCATAATCAGACGGTGTTTTCTCTTGATTATGCCTTACTCAATTTTGACATCCCCCAAGCCAACCACTACACCCACCGGCTGGAAGGTTTTGACAAAGATTGGATTGCCACAGGTACCAATCACTCGAGCACCTACACAAATCTCGACCCTGGCACCTACCTTTTTCGCGTCAAAGGCGCCAATAACGAAAACCTATGGAGTGATCAAGAGGCCCAACTTGTTATCGAGGTTCTGCCACCCTGGTGGAAAACCTGGTGGGCATATGGAATTTATCTATTAATGGCGCTGTCGATTCCTGCGGCCATCATTCTTTATCTGATTCATAAGCGGCAAAAAGCAGAAGCCTTCTCAAGGCAATTAGAAGTCCTTGTTGACGAGCGAACCCAAGAAATAAAAGAGAAATCCCTCAATATTCACACCATGCTCAACACCATGCAGCTGGGCCTATTCACGGTTGATAAGTGCGGCAACATAACCAAAGACTACTCTGTTTATTTAGAAGCAATATTTGACACTCACAACATCCACAATCGACGCGCGCTAGACTTACTCTTTACCAATAGCCTATTAAGCCAGGACACCATCAACCAGACCAAAAACTGCATAGAGTCCATTATTGGTGAGGACCACATCAACTACGACCTGAATTGTCACCTACTCATCACCCAGTACCAAACAATGAGTGCCAATAATGAAGTGAAACACTTAGAACTCACCTGGAATCCCATAATAAATGGTGATGGCCTGGCGACTCACCTAATGGTTACGGTAAGGGACAAAACTCAAATAATAGCTTTAGAACATGAAACAGCCGAAAAGAAACGAGAACTTGATGTCATCCATACACTGACCAAAATTAATAAAAGCGTGTTCACAACCTATTATCAAAACGCAAAAGATCAGGTTAATTTCGTACGCAATCAATCATCCAGTCAATCCCTTCAATTCGCCTCCAAACGCACTTCAATACTCCGAGCACTACACACGCTCAAAGGAAACGCCAGAATGCTCGGCATGTTTGAGATCAGCAACCTTGCCCACGAATCCGAAACGCTCATTGAGCTGTTCAGCCTCACCCCAACCGACCCCACATTACATCTTCAATTATCAGAAAAAATTGCCTGCATTGATCGACATCTTGACGACTATAAACAGGTATTTACGGATTTATTTTATGATCAGAATACTCCTCAACAATCAGATGATCTAATTTCATTTGATGAGATAAAGGAACACCTGCCGCACCTAAAAAATGATCCGCTATTCAACAATCTGCTACGCTCCAGAGCATTCACCACGCTGGGCAGCCTACTTCAACCCATTGTAGAGTCTTTACCTGAAATTGCGTTTTACCTTAAAAAGCCCACACCCAAAGTCTTCATTGAGCGTGACTCAATCCCTATACACCGATCAATTGCCACTACACTCAGCGATGTTTTTATGCATCTCTTTCGCAATAGCCTAGACCATGGCATTGAACCACCAGAGGAGAGAGAACGAACCGGTAAAAATCCAACCGGCACGCTTTACGTATCACCCACCACTGCCGCCGACGGATCACTGGATATTGTGATAGGGGACGACGGCAGAGGCCTAGATTTTTCAAAAATCCATACCATCATAGCGGCGAGCGGGCAGGATTACGCAAGCCTTTCCGATTTAGAACAGGCTGAGTTTATTTTTGAGGCTGGGGTCTCGACAAAGACGGAGATTACCGACATCTCAGGCAGAGGCATTGGCCTTAGCGCGGTTAAATGTGCATTAAAAGAAAAAAACTGCGATGTTTCTCTTCGGTTAGAGGATACTGAACCAAATATACAACAACGTAAATTTAAGTTGGTGGTAACCCTGCCTGGCAGGCTATTCCTAGATGTTTATAACTAGGAACTTTCTACTTCAAACATCCACGAGCACCTACTTTTATCGCCGACGCGCATCTTGTCCACGGTGATTTAAAATTGAACTTAATCAGACAATTCTCAGCAGCTTGCTGAACCACCTTGGCAGCGGCGGGCGAGCAAAGCACATTTGACGTTACACTGGGAAATAATGATTTCTCACTAAATCTAATGCCACCAGGCCACGCAAGCTGACAGCATAGGCGGTTTCGGACACGCCCATCTATTCGAATCCGACAACAATTGAAGATCACCATTTGCATCGGTGCAACCACCTTAGATTCAGGCGATTGGTTTTATTCAGGCCTCAAAAGAGCCGACAAAGCGTTATACACCGCTAAAAACAACGGGCGGAACTACTTTGTACTACTCTCACACCACCAAACACCACTCACGCCACCCGATTCACCCGCACGAAATAGTTGATAAGCGCCTATTACATTTTGCCGCAGCCGTATCACCAAGGAATAAAGCTCGAATATTAACAGCAGTTAGATTGGCTCCCATGTAAAAAGCCTAAATTTTTCCCACATCTATCCACAACCTTTTATCCTCAACGGGTGTTTTCGGAGGCAAATTTGGATTTTTAAGCGTAAATACGGCACGTCCTTTTAAATTAGCCTTCTCTAATACGCTTTTGACTGTAGGGTTATTATGGAAATACTCATCAAACGTGCCGTCTTGTACGGCCATCATCATTCCGCCATAAATATCGTCAGCCAAAGTCTTTCTGTGCGGGTTTATAAATAAATAAAATGGCATGCGATATACCATCATTACATGGGGGTCAACCGCGAGTTCTAACGAAGGTCGCTTTTCAAGCTCAGCCCATGGTTCATGCACACCTCGTGGAAAGGCATCAAAGCGTTTACCATCCGCCATTAAAAACAGATTATCGTACTTAACCGCTGTAACAACCTTCATGCCGTTTGCTCGCATTATTGTGGTATCTGTCCAATCCCTCCCCTGACCGTATTTAAATGCAAGCATTTGTTCCCAATTGGTGACTTGGCCAAATAGCTCTTTATTGTCTTTATGCACAATTAAGATTCTGTGACCTAACAACCCTTTGTATAAGGGCACTCGAATTGGCAAAGTCACATCTTCTAGCTCCGTGGATGTAGCACTCCACAAAACATCTAACTTACCCTCTACCAACTCCTGGCGTTGTCGCATGGGCGCAAAATCGCCTTCATTGATCTCAAATTTATAGGGGACTCCGGCCTTGGTTAGCGCTATTTTTAGTAAACCTATTGAATAATCGCTGTTGATGTCGCCTCTCGACATCATTCGTAGCGTTTGAACATCTTTGGCCCATATCGATGGTGGCGATATTAAACCTTGGCAAGCCAATCCACCCAAACAGCCTTTGATTATTTGACGTCGATTTAAATTCATCCTCACCCCAACAGCTACACAATTCAAAAAAACCATTATAGCTTAACGCGCTATTACAACCCCAAAAACTCAACAAAAAATTCCAGATAAATAATGGATAAATAATGGATAAATAATGGATAAATAATGGATAAATAATGGATAAATAATGGATAAATAATGGATAAATAATGGATAAATAATGGATAAATAATGGATAAATCCTATACAGCCTTACATCGGCTTGACCACCCACACAAATAAGCCACTCACCCAGACACACATACAGTCAATTAATTCTCCCACACCACACCCATATTGAACACCAATCGCCGAGCCCTGATTTGTGTAGCGCGCATTTTATAAAATATCCCACATAAAAATCGTCAAGCCACCACAACTAAGACTTGAGCGTGACGCTTTAGCAATTGAAAACCCCGCCAGCAATCGACATTCTAAAAAAATGAAATTTTTTATATAGAAACCCTCCACGATTTTCAATTAGAGCCTTTGCACACACACTGACACACATACGGGTAATACCAGCACACACTCAGAAAGAAAAATAGGAAACACATAATTACCTACCTGCGGAGCCACAATTCACATCCCTGCCTTGTTATATGTAAAAAGCCCTTAGCCCCTTTTATTCACCCCATCTCAAACCGTATAAACCCCACCGCATAACTGAAAATTGCCTCGCATGATGCTAGGCTAAACACATAAACGCCTGGAGCATCGCGATGGATATCCCTCCGCTAATTCCACCCAGCCTAACGCAGCCGCAGCTAACCAACCTGCGTGAGGGCGTTCTATTGCTGCGCGGGGCGATGAATAACCTGCTGACGCTACCAGCCGAGAAAAGCCTATTAGTGGAGTTACTTCGCCACATGCCCCTGGCCACGGTTGAGCAGCAGACGCTACAGGGGCAACACGCTGGCCCTAAAATGAATCCACAACCCAGCTGGCAACCGCTATTGGGCGACCTGCCGCTAGAATTAGTGGAATTAAAATTACCTTCGGGGCAAAAAATATGGGCAGCAACACTGCGTGAGTGGTTTGCAAGCACCCTCGCCCAGCTGCCACCGAAATCATTATTTGCCGTAAAACCCAGTAAAGACGGCCAGCTCATACTGCTGCCGCCAAGCGCCCCACAAACCGCCGCGCCCCAGCAGGCCGCATTAGGTGAACTCTGGCGCAAAAGCCTGCCCCTGGCGCAGCCGGCCAAGCAACTTCTGCTCTTGATGAGCCCCCTGGTAAAACCCCTGGCCAATCTGCCTAGTACCAGCCACCCTCTTCAACCGATCCAACAGTTTATAGAGCGACAAAGCCAACAGATCGGAAGCCTGCTAAATCAGGTGAAGTCACCGCCTAATCCAACCCAACCCAACCCGATCGCGCAAATCACTCAAACGCTCATCAACCACAGCGGTTTATTTCTCGAACCTAAATTGCGGGCCATTACTCACCTACCGGCCGCTGCGCAACCTGAGGCGCTGGAGGACATAACTCATTACGATTTTAAAGCGCAAATTTTGAAAACCCTCAGCGCCATTAATCAATTAACACCGCAAAGCACAGAGAGCAATCAAGACTGGCCCGATAATTTGTGGCACTTATTTATGGGCGGTAAAGAAGGTGCAGCGCCTGCGCCGCAAAAAAACGCGCATTGGTTGTTGCTTGAAACGCTAATGCCCAGCTTGCACAAAACCCTTGCAGGCTTGCAATTACAGCAGGCCCATAGCCTAGCCGAGCAGGCCAAAAATCCTGGCAGTCTGGTGTTTGAACTGCCGTTGCCGAGTGCGGAAGGTTGGATCACGCTGTCTGCACATCTAACTCCGCAACACCCCAATCAAGCCGATGAGGATGGATCAGCCGAAAAGGCGGCACGCACAGCGCCGCCAACCTCCTGGCGTTTATTTTTAGAATTTAATTTGCCGCACAATGGACTGCTTGCGGTGCAATTTTGGTGGCAACCAGGCTTGCTGCGCGGCAAAGTCTGGGCAAATCAACCCAAGCTCAAACACCAATTAAAAGACCAACTAAAACAATTGAAACAGGCCCTGCAGGCAGGCGGTATTAACGCAGACCAATTGTGTTTAAGTGAAGAACCCATCGCAAAACCGCCCGCCCCCATTAACCAACCCTTGGTGGATATACAAACCTGATGGATAAAAACCTGCAAAAGGCAGTAGCCTTAATTTACGACGGCAAGGGTGCGCCACAAGTCAGCGCCAAGGGCTTAGGTGAGGAGGCACAAACCATTATCGAGTTAGCGCAAAATGCCGGGGTACCCTTGTGCGAAAACGCCCCCCTGGTGGATTTGTTATCGCGCTTAGAATTAGGCGATGAAATTCCTCAAGAACTTTATATTGCCGTCGCTCACATCATTGCCTTCGCGTACCAAATAAGCCAAAAATCCGCACCCATAGTGCCGGAAAAAACCCTGGTATCTGGCCCACAGCTTTAACCCCCCAATATACAGCGCAAAAAAAAGCGAGCCTAAGCTCGCTTTTAGTTGGACACGGGGCAGAAATTAAGCCGGTTCAGCCTTTAAAACCAGGGTATCCTGCGCGGCATCCACACCAATTGTCACAATGCCACCGGCGGCAGACAGGGAACCAAACAACACCATTTCCGCCAGAGGTTTTTTGATTTTTTCCTGGATAATACGCGCCATAGGACGCGCGCCCATTTTCACATCATAACCATTAACCGCTAACCACTGTTTGGCTTCGTCGGTAATATCCAGGGTAACTTTTTTGTGATCCAACTGAGATTGCAATTCCATCAGGAATTTTTCAACCACAGTTTTAATCACATCCATGCTCAAGGCGCCAAATTGAATAATAGAATCCAAGCGGTTTCTAAACTCTGGCGAGAAGGTTTTCTTGATGACTTCCATAGCATCAGTGGTGTGATTTTGTTGGGTGAAACCAATAGACGCCCTGCCACCGGCCTCGGCACCAGCGTTTGTTGTCATAATCAAAATAACATTGCGAAAATCCGCCGCACGCCCATTGTTATCGGTGAGCTTGCCGTGATCCATCACTTGCAACAATAAATTAAATACATCCGGATGGGCCTTCTCAATTTCATCCAACAACACAACCGAGTGAGGATGTTTGGTAACGGCGTCGGTCAACAAGCCCCCTTGGTCGAAACCAACATAACCGGGAGGTGCGCCAATTAAACGTGAAACCGTGTGGCGCTCCATATATTCAGACATGTCAAAGCGAATCAGCTCAACACCCATGGCCTTGGCCAATTGGCGGCACAGCTCTGTTTTACCCACACCGGTGGGGCCTGCAAAGAGGAATGAGCCTATAGGTTTCTCACCCGTTGTTAGCCCTGCGCGGGATAATTTAATGGCCGAGCCCACAGCATCAATCGCTTCGGGCTGGCCAAATACTGTCATGCGCAACACGTCTTCCAACTTCGCTAATTGCTCTTTATCACTAGACGAAACGGTTTTAGCGGGAATGCGGGCAATTTTGGCAACTACGTCTTCAATATCTTTAACGCCAATTTGTTTTTTGCGTTTGCTAGCAGGCAGCAACAACTGATGGGCGCCAGCTTCGTCAATAACGTCTATGGCCTTATCAGGCAAGAAACGATCAGTAATATATTTGGCTGACAATTCAGCCGCCGCACGCAAGGCACCATCGGCATATTTCAGGCTGAAGTGTTGCTCAAATCGACTTTTTAACCCTTTTAAAATTTTATAGGTGTCATCAACGGTAGGTTCGACTACATCAATTTTTTGAAAGCGACGGCTAAGCGCACGGTCTTTATCAAATACACCGCGATACTCCTGAAAGGTGGTTGAGCCGATACAGCGCAATTCGCCAGATGACAGCAAAGGTTTTAATAAATTGGACGCATCCATCACACCGCCGGACGCGGCGCCTGCACCTATTATGGTGTGAATTTCGTCGATGAATAAAATAGCGTTTTTACGCTTTTTCAGCTCCGCCAATAAACCCTTAAAGCGTTTTTCAAAATCACCTCGGTATTTTGTACCGGCCAATAAAGAGCCTAAATCCAGAGAATAGACCACGCTGCCGTGCAAAATATCGGGCACTTCGTTGTCGATAATTTTTTTCGCCAAGCCCTCAGCGATGGCGGTTTTACCTACGCCGCTTTCACCCACTAACAAAGGGTTATTTTTACGGCGGCGAGAAAGTATTTGCACTACGCGCTCAACTTCGTAGTCGCGCCCCACTAAGGGATCAATGCGGCCTTGTGAGGCTAATTCATTTAGATTAGTCGCAAAGCTATCTAAGGGATTGGAACCCAATGAATCGCCACTCACTGCGGATTCATCTTCGTGGTGTTCTTGTTGGTGATTATTTTCAGGGTGTGAATTGCCTGAAGAGCCCGATACTTTAGTAATGCCGTGGGTAATAAAATTAACTATATCAATACGGGCAATGCTTTGTTGCTTCAAATAATAGACAGCTTGGCTCTCTTGCTCGCTGAAAATCGCGACCAACACGTTGGCCCCGGTGACTTCGCTTTTACCGGAGGATTGCACATGAAACACCGCACGTTGCAATACACGCTGGAACCCTAGAGTAGGCTGAGTCTCGCGCTCGCTATCGGACTCTGGAATTAAGGGCGTGGTGGAGTCCACAAATTCAATCAAGTCCTGACGAAGTGCGCTGAGGTTAGCGCCGCAAGCCCGCAGCACGTTGGCCGCAGATTCATTGTCCACTAACGCCAATAACAAGTGCTCCACGGTCATAAATTCATGACGCTTGGAGCGTGCACCTTTAAATGCAGTATTTAAGGTAACTTCAAGTTCTTTACTCAACATCGCAACACCTAACCTTTTTTAAATCTAGGGATCCTCATCCTCCACCGCTTCAATTTCACACAGCAGGGGATGTTCATGATCTCGAGCACACTGATTGACTTGAGCCGCCTTAGTTTCGGCAACATCTCGAGAATAGATGCCGCAGACAGCCTTTCCTTGTGTGTGTACCGCCAGCATGACGCTAGTAGCCTTTTCACGATCCATACCAAAAAACACTTCCAGAACCTCAACGACAAATTCCATTGGTGTGTAATCGTCGTTGAGCATAATTACCTTATACAGCGGCGGCCTTTTCAGCTTGGGCTTTTGACTTTCCACTGCTAGGCCAGCATCGTCATCCAACGGTAGGTTTGTACGATGGCTTCCAACTAATGGTAGTTGAAGAATTTCGAGATTACCCATGAGAACCCGTGTGTATCAGCTAAGCAAACGAGTTCTGATTCTATCGCACTAGCAGCAAAACATCCGCAAAAATGTGCATAAAACAGTCAGAACTGCGTCACCTCACGCCCTTTTTGATGATAAAACGACCACTTTATGCACCATTTGAAAGGGATTTCTCATGTTTAAGACCAGGTCGCTATACATAGAGCGCTCACCTATCGGTATGTTGCAAAAAATTCCGAATAAAAAGCCCGTTTTCAAAGCAAAACAATTGGGGCCTCGGGCATAAAAACAAGTGGCCTATGCGGCTTGATACGTTGAATGTAACGGCATGGCTTATCAACCTTGCGGTTTGATGGCAGCGAATAAACAAACCTGTGCCTCGCCTCAAAGGCCCTCACCGCTCGCGCCGTTGAATGGCGCAGCCGGAATAACCCCCCTCGAACACACCGCCCCTGCCAGGCTTTTGCCTGCAGCAGGTTTATATCCACATATATTCTTAGACCAAAAAAGGGAGAATGTGCCGATTTTAGTAACTTTTTCGCAGCCCAGAACAGCTGGAGCTTCAAACGCTATCCAACTAGAACACTGAACCAGGGTGAGGTTTTAAACAAACAAAAGGCAATGAAACAGCACTCGCCCAAGAGCATCTGGCCGTGGAAACAAAATCAGCAAAAAGGACAAAGGGCGTCGCCTGACAACTAGTCGCCTGACAACTAAGCGGTGCTAAATAGATGTGCGGATATAGGCGAATGCACTAGGGGAATCTCAAGCAAAGGGTTGAGTGCGCGAGAGGATGGGTTTATTTTTTAAACTAATTTGCCAATGTTTGAGCATTCGACCAGGTATTTATTGCGTCGCCAGCGTTGAATCGAAATAATAAAACCGAAATTTAGCTTAAGACCAATTTATGTCAGCAAGGTACTAGCTGTACGGAAGCAATGAATAAACATCATTTCAGACCGTCAAAAAGAGGGATCTTTTTGACGAGCCTATAGGGATATATTCACAGCGTGTCTGAAATGATGTGTATTCAATGCTGGTGCCTAGGTAGTAAAAACAAAAAAGGCCAGCTCAATTGCGTTGAGCTGGCCTTTGATCAGCAGATGATTAAGCCGATAACTTAGCTTTTAAATTTGCATCCAAGGCGTCTAAAAAGCCTTCAGTGGTCAGGTACTGCTCTTTGGTAACCGCGTCACCATAAATGCAGACCGCCAAGTCTTTGGTCATCTTGCCGGACTCAACGGTTTCTACACAGACTTCCTCAAGGGCGCGGCAGAATCGAGCAAGCTCAGCGTTATCATCCAATTTGGCCCGGTGGGCGAGGCCACGGGTCCAAGCAAAAATGGATGCAATCGGGTTAGTTGAAGTGGGCTTGCCTTGTTGATGCTGGCGGTAGTGGCGAGTCACGGTACCGTGGGCGGCTTCCGCTTCCATGGTTTTACCATCGGGTGTAACCAACACAGAAGTCATTAAGCCCAAAGAGCCAAAGCCCTGAGCAACGGTATCGGATTGCACATCACCATCATAGTTTTTACAAGCCCAAACGAAGGCGCCGTTCCATTTTAAACACGCGGCAACCATGTCGTCGATTAAACGGTGTTCATACGTAATGCCTGCGGCTTTAAACGAATCGAGGAATTCTTGCTCGTAGACTTCAGCGAAAATATCCTTAAACCGACCATCGTATTTTTTCAAAATGGTATTTTTAGTAGAGAGGTAGAGAGGCCATTTTTTGGTGAGCGCCATATTGAAACAAGAGCGCGCGAAGCCGCGAATGGATTCATCCGTGTTGTACATCGCCAGGGCAATACCGTCGCCTTTAAAGTTATACACCTCGTGAGAAATAGTATTGCCATCGTCACCTTGAAAGGTAATGGTTAATTTGCCCTTACCCTTAGTAACAAAATCAGTGGCGCGGTATTGATCACCAAATGCGTGGCGGCCGATACAGATGGGTTGAGTCCAGCCCGGCACTAAACGCGGTACATTGCTGCAAATAATGGGTTCGCGAAATACAGTACCATCGAGAATATTACGAATGGTGCCATTGGGCGATTTCCACATTTGTTTAAGTTTAAATTCCTCAACCCGCGCTTCATCGGGGGTGATGGTGGCGCACTTGATACCTACGTTGTACTTCTTGATGGCTTCAGCTGCATCAATGGTAATTTGGTCGTCAGTGGCGTCGCGACTTTCCATACCCAGGTCGTAATATTTGATGTCTAAATCGAGGTAGGGCAGAATCAGTTTGTTTTTGATGAAGCTCCAGATGATACGTGTCATCTCATCGCCATCTAACTCGACTACCGGATTGGCTACTTTGATTTTATTCATGAGTCTTCCTATTTTTAACGGCTAACAGCCTGTGCTTGTGGAACGGTAATAAAACCCGGCGAGTATAGCATTGAGCCCTGAGCTGAAATAACCCCTGACCCCATGGCTACACTGATTCTATTTAACAAGCCCTTCGCAGTGCTCTCACAATTTAGCCAAGATGGCGATAAAACAACCTTGGCTCAATTTATACCTGTGCCGGATGTATACCCCGCTGGGCGCCTGGATTTCGATTCTGAAGGGCTTTTATTATTGACCGATAACGGGCAATTACAACATCAAATCGCCCATCCTTCCCAAAAGTGGTGCAAGACCTATTGGGTCCAAGTAGAAGGCACCATTTCGACAACAGCGCTTGAGCAGCTGCGCCAAGGCGTGCTGCTGAACGATGGCATGACACTGCCCGCAGAAGCATGGGCCATGCCAGAGCCCGAACTCTGGCCCCGCACACCGCCCATTCGCGAGCGCAAATCCATTCCTACCTCCTGGTTGAGCCTGAGCATTAAAGAAGGTCGTAACCGCCAAGTGCGGCGCATGACGGCTGCGGTGGGCTACCCAACGTTGAGATTAATTCGCACACAAATTGGCGAATACGAATTGGGCGGCCTAGCGCCCGGCACCTACGCTAGCCTCCAAGTAGATAGCCCCGCGCCCAAGCAAAATTACCCACGCAAACTCCACACACCCTCCCGCCAACGCCACAGGAAATAATCATGATGCAATGGGTTCCCCATGTCACAGTCGCGACAGTTGTTGAACAAAACGGTAAATTTTTGTTGGTACACGAACAGTCTGACGGACTCTGCGTGTACAACCAACCGGCCGGGCACTGGGACGAACATGAAAGTCTTATGGATGCCGCACGGCGAGAAACGCTGGAGGAAACTGGCTGGGAGGTAGAGCTGAGCCATGTATTGGGCATTAGCCACTACATTTCCCCAATTAATGGCTTTACCTATCTGCGGATTAGCTTTATTGCACAACCATTACGTCAGGTGCCGGATGCCAAGCTGGATAGCGATATTATCGAAGCCGTATGGTTATCTTATGACGAAATTCAAGCTCGCCAAACACAGCTGCGCAGCCCGTTGGTATTAAATGATATTCATCGCTACCAGCGCGGCGAGCAATATCCTTTGTCACTTATTCAACACATCGCCTGAGCCCGATAATTTCATTATTAAAAACAGGGAAATAGAAGACTTAATCACCAAGGTAAATACCACTAAAAAAGCCTTGCTGCCGTTTAGCTCCAAGCCTATTAACCCGGCGCAGATACGTGGATCTACTTCTTTTAGCGGGCTTGCGGCGGCTTAAGCCGCCGGTACGACATCCGTGTCTCACTTATTAACCCAACACCAAATGTCGCAGGGTTAATGAGTGCTCAATTTAAATACGCCGATTCTCTACCCAAGCAAATGTTGAATGGGCCTGCACACACAAAAACCAGGCACTCTAGCCCCCTAGCCTGCTTTCTGCAGGCGGGAGGTTTAACTGAAAAATTAAATACACCCAAAATATAAGCCGTTACGCCCGAGAACAGCAGTAAGTACTTGCACTTGTCACATCCCATAAGATCACACGCAGATGATATAACGCGCCAGGATTTTCCTTTCATCGAAAACACCGGAAAATAAGCGAGTGCTTCTATTTGGCGCAGGCAAAATCATGTGTGGGCCTTGTTTTCCAAAAGGGCTTCTTTAGCAGCTTGTTGAAATACCACATTGCGAGTTCTGGCAGCGTTAAATTCGGCGAAAAAATCCTCAAAATCCATATAGGCGTGCGTCGCTCTCGATTTCATTCCCGATGATATTCTGCTTCCCCCATCCGTGGGGCCATCCTGCATCCATGCAGTCGTCCGGTTTTTTCACCAATTTTGCCTTGCCATCCCGTTGCCGCCAACGTATTTCAACACGCCGTTAAGATGGCCGCTTTAGTAGCCGCTGAGGATGTTAATAGTTCACAGCACTTTAAGTTGGCCTGCATTTACACTTCATTCTGCTCTATTAAACACTGAGCTAATAACAATCTACCCTGCTGAGTTTTTTGAATTAATTAGTTAAGCACTATATTATGTGCGCCTTGCTGCCCTGCAGTATCCCGTTATTGCTCTGCCACTTTTTATTGATCATAAAATCCGCTACCTCTGGAATTCTCCAGATTACACACGCGTTGGAGTATAAAATGTCAAAAAAAACCAGCCTTGTACTCGCCGGGTTAGGCGTTATTGGCCTGCTCGCCTGGTGGGCTAGCCAAAAACCTGATCCTATTGATACACCAAAAGCAGAAGGTAAAACCCCCGCTGATTTCCCGCAAACAGCCTCCAACTGGTTTGACGCCATGGACGACGGCGTATCACTGACCGATGAAGAACGCAAAGGGCGCAATACCTGGTTAATTTGGACCGGTGGCAACCAAGAATTTTGGAATCACATGGCCACTCATAGTTTTGGCACCGTTGATTTATTAAAAATTCTCGACTCTCGCAAACGCGCCGAGCGATTTGATTGGTACGGCGTTATTAACGACCCAGACATGCAGCAGGCCAGCAAGCCTGACGCCTATGGTCTGTGGCTGGATACTCCAAAAGGTGATTTACCTAAAGATGTAGACCCTAAGGTTTATGGCGTGCCCTCCGGCATAGTGGGTTTGCGTTTGTATCCGAATCCTGCTTTTGACGAAAATGCCAAGGCGGCTTGGAATGCAGAGCGCTATTACAGTGACCAAGATTATTATTACAACCCTAAATTAGTACGCCCCTACATGGTGGGAATGAGTTGTGGCTTTTGCCACGTTTCATTTCACCCCAACCACGCCCCAGAAAATCCTGCCGAACCTAAATGGGCTAATCTATCCAATAATATCGGCGCACAGTACATGTGGATCAGCCGAGTATTTGGTTACGATTTAAAACCCGACAATTTTATCTGGCAAATTTTCAACACCATGCAACCCGGTGCTATTGATACGTCCTTTATTGCCACTGACAACATTAACAACCCGCGCACCATGAATGCCATCTACAATGTGGGCGCCCGCTTAGGTGTTGGTCAAGTGGAAAAACAAGGCCCACAAAACATGCATTTTGAAGGGCAAAAAAGTGAAATGGCCGTACCGCATATTTTAAAAGATGGCTCCGACTCTGTCGGTATTCTCGGTGCGCTGAGCCGTGTTTATGTCAATATCGGGCAATTTCACCAACAGTGGTTTGAAAATCATAACCCGATTTTAGGCGGCAAACCGCAAACACCTTTTCCCGTTGAAAAAGCCCAACAAAATTCCGTTTATTGGCAATCCACATCTGAACGTGTAGGCCCCTTGGCAGCGTTTTTCTTAAAAGCGGCAGGCCCCATGCCCTTGGCGGCGACACCTGAAGGCAAAGCATTCTTAAGTGATGATGACGATACCTTAAAACAAGGCAAACTCGTCTTCGCGGATAACTGTGCAAGCTGTCACTCCAGCAAACAACCCAAAGCGGCGAAAGGCTCTGATGACTATAAAAGCGAGATGCGCGATTTGGTATTGGAAGATGACTTTTTAGAAAATAATTATCTCTCCACCGATGAGCGCATCCCGGTCACAGAATTAAAAACCAATGCCTGTAGTGCCCTAGCGACCAACGCAATGAAAGGCCATGTATGGGATAATTTTTCCTCTGATACCTATAAAAATTTACCTGCGGTCGGCCCCATCGAAGTGCAGCACCCACTTACCGGTGCTACCTTTAAATACACTCCGCCGGGTGGCGGGCCGGGTTATACGCGGGTAGCAAGTCTGGTCGCCACCTGGGCGAGCGCACCTTATTTACACAATAATTCAGTCGGTGCGTACAACCAAGATCCATCCGTGCAAGGCCGTATGAAAGCGTTTGATGACGCCATAGATAAGCTACTCAACCCCGAAAAACGCCTGGGTTTAGCCTCGGTATACCGCACAACAGAAGAGAGTTGGCTGCGCGTTAGCCCCAGTTTTATACCTAAATTTTTGCAGCCTTTGCTGGGCGAATTAAAAGATGACGACGGTAATATCGCTATTGGCCCCATACCGAAAGGAACGCCCGTCAACCTTTTGGTAAATATCGATATGACCTTGGATGATGTTGAAAAGATAAAAGCCAATTTAAAAGTATTGTTAAAAGTTAAAAAGGCGCTAAAAGAAATTCATAAAAACAACCTAACTGGCGATGCCGCCGCAGACGCCTTAAAGCCGTTAGTGGATGATTTGATTTCGATTAGCAAATGCCCAGACTATGTGACAGACCGCGGCCACTACTACGGCTCGGATCTATCAGCGGCCGATAAACACGCGCTGATTGAATACATGAAATACTTTTAATCGACACGCACAGGGATGTGCCATTGGGTTTTTCCGCCTCTATTGGCTATTTGATTTACTCAACTGTGTTTATCACCTGGGTATACAATCAAATACTCATCTACTTTTTAACTGGGTGGGTGTGGTGCCGGGAAAAATTGGGCATGGATGCCGCATGAGCGGCTTAAACCATTGCGATTCCTGCTAAAAATAAAAAGACTCGTGTAGGGATAAGCTGATCAAACGGCCAACCTAGCTGCTTGCTGCAATACCACTTTGCTAGCTCTGGCAGCGTTAAATTTGGCTGACAAGCACAGCTAATAAAACGTGTCGTTCAGAGCAACAGCTGTCTAAAAAGAACAATAGTTTAAAAGAACCTAAACCAGATAAACCATCAAGTAGGGACAGCACGCACTTAGCGCAGATAATCTGCGGCTTATTTAATTTACCTATGCGCAGAACAAGCGCCCCTACATTATTTGGAGAAGCCCCATGCCCCATGCCCACGCTGAATTTGATTATATTGTTGTTGGCTCAGGGGCAGGCGGAGGCCCACTCGCTGCAAATCTTGCTAAAGCCGGTAAAAAGGTTTTATTACTGGAGGCGGGCGGTGATGATGAACCCTACAATTATCAAGTACCGGTATTTCATCCCAATGCATCTGAAGATGAAAGTCTAAGGTGGGATTTTTTCGTGCGCCATTATGCGGATGAGGCTCAGCAACAGCGCGACAGCAAAATGACACCCGATAAAAATGGTGTGCTCTATCCCCGCTCGGGCACCCTAGGCGGCTGTACCGCCCACAACGCTATGATTACAGTTTACCCGCACAATAGTGACTGGGATTACATCGCAACTATTACCGGCGATGCTTCTTGGAACAGCGATAATATGCGCAATTATTTTCAGCGTTTTGAAAATAATCGTGCTCACCCGTTTAAACGTCTATGGGCCATGCTGGGCATCAACCCTGCCCGCTTTGGTTTTAATGGCTGGCTAAATTCCAGCATGCCCAATCCGGGCGCTGATATTTTAAAAGATCGACAATTACTTGAATTACTAAAAGATTCTGCCTGGGCTGCATTTAAAGCCATTGGCCGCCCCGTGCAAACGCTTGAGCGCGGTTTAAAAGGCCTACTTGACCCTAATGATTGGCGCTTGGTAAAACAAAGTGCAGAGGGTTTACGCTACACGCCTCTCGCGACAAAACAAGGCAAGCGTATGGGCACCCGAGATTATATTCGCGCGGTAGCCAAAGAATTCCCCGAGCGATTAATTGTCCGCACACACGCATTAGTCACCCGTGTTCTATTCGATGAAACCAATACCGCAATAGGCGTTGAATACCAAATTGGCAAACATTTATATGCCGCTGACCCGCGCGCCAATGGACAAGCACCGGCTGGCTACGAGCAGGAATTTGCTAAACACGAAGTGATTCTCTCAGGAGGTGCATTTAATACCCCCCAGCTATTAATGCTCTCAGGGATAGGGCCGGAAGAAGAATTAACCCGCCACAATATAGCCGTGCGCGTAAATTTACCCGGTGTGGGACGCAACCTGCAGGATCGTTATGAAGTTGGTGTCGTCAGTGAAATGAACCAGCCCTTCTCCCTATTGGAGGGTTCCACTTTTCGCGCCCCTGAAGCCGGTGAAACCCCCGATCCCCAATTTAAAGATTGGCTGGAGGGAAAAGGTGTATACACAACCAATGGTGCCGTTTTAGCCGCCATTTTGCGCTCGGCCCCCGAGCGCACCGAGCCTGATTTATTTGTATTTGCCCTGGCGGGTAATTTTTATGGCTACTTCCCAGGCTATTCAAAAATAATTACCGAAGGGCATAAGTATTTTACCTGGGCCATACTTAAGGCACACACCAATAATACCGGTGGGGTCGTTAAATTGCGCAGCAATAATCCGCGGGATGTGCCCGACATTAATTTCCATTATTTCGATGAAGGGACAGACACTGCAGGCGAGGATTTAGAGTCGGTTATTAATGGCGTGGAATTTGTGCGCAAAATGACCGCAAGCGCAAGCGATGTCATTAAACAAGAAATTATTCCCGGCCAGGCAATCGCCAGCCGCGAAGCCATAGGACAATGGATCAAAGACAATGCCTGGGGCCACCACGCCTCCTGCACCTGTAAAATTGGCGCCGACAACGACCCCATGGCTGTGCTGGACAGCCAATTTAGAGTGCGCGGGGTGAAAAATTTACGGGTAGTGGATGCCTCAGTATTCCCTAAAATTCCCGGCTTTTTTATCGTCTCCTGTGTATACATGATCAGCGAAAAAGCGGCGGAGGTTATTCTAGCGGGCGAAAAATTTTAAGGAACTGCTGATTTAATTAGCAACGTTTTGAAATTCATTAATAGTCAGAATTCGCAACATTTAACGCCGCCAGGCCTAGCAAAGTAGCACTTCAATGTACTGCTAAGCCACCACCAGCCCTGGGCTAATCGCCTTAATTCCATGGTTGGTATTTTCAATACTTTTTCAAACGCACAGCAGCGGGCATGGAGCCCACACCGGAGCAAGCCAACGCTTTTAAAAAAGGCAACACCAGGAATTAACAAAGCATCCAAAACAATAGCAGCGCGGAGCGCTGTTATGCGCTCAACACAGGCCTGCGCACATCCATAAGGGTTACCAGTAAATGCCAATATTGAGTCCTAAGGGGGCGAAGTATGAGTGAGCACTATACCCAAAAATTTCAAGACGTTCTGGACCTGGAACATCATCATATTAACGCCAGCCGCGAGCGCGCGGGAATGCCCACAGACGTATATACAGCGCTCGCAATTTCAGGCGGCGGCATTCGTTCTGCATCGTTTGCGCTAGGCGTAATACAGGGTTTAGTATCAGCCAATCTATTAAAGAAAATAGATTATATGTCTACTGCATCAGGGGGCGGCTATATAGGTTCGGCACTCACGTGGTGTTTACATCGCGGCATAAGCCCTGATGAACCCGCTGGCGTTGAACCGGATAATTTCCCTCTGGGCCGAGCCCGTGCGCCTGCGGATGCGGCGCAAAATAAAGCGTTAAATTTTATCCGCATGCACGGCAATTATTTAACACCCACCACTCAAATCAACGGCTGGTCATTATTAGGCTTAATTTTACGCACCAGCACTATTTCCCTAATCGCCTATTTTACTCTGCTATCAACACTCATGCTGGTTCCTATGTGGCTGGGAATTTTTAAGCCCGTAACCTGGCTGCCACAGTTACACGGCACACCGCTGCAACTATTTCTACACAATTATTGCTGGCTTGCCACACTAATTGCCATGGGGGCATTTATTGTGCAGTGCTTGTGGTTCGCCATTTTTTCTGGAATCGCGTGGAAATCATCGTTATTCCGCTATACGGTTAGAACGAACGCACAAAAACGTCTGGGTCGATTACTGACAATCATTACCCTAAGCTTTTTGGTAGGCAGCATACCCTGGCTGCACCAATTGAGTTTAGAACTGCTGTTATCCTTAAAGATGACGGAAGGTTACGAGATCTGGAAAATGAATGCATCTGAAGACAATGCCAATCTAGCCGAGCATTTTCAACGCATACAGGGGGTGATAGCGGCCATTTCCGCATCCGCAGGGTCTTTGATAGGGTTTATCCAATATGTGCGTGCTCGCCGCGGCAACACCACGGATAACTCCTTTATTTTTTATATAGCATCAGCACTTATTCTTTATGGCCTCACCTACAGCGCATTTGTATTTAATAGCGCTATTGCTGAATTTCACATAGGGCGCTGGGTATTTTTTGGCGGTGGCCTATTGGCCATAATCCTTGGTTTATTTGTGAATACGAATTACCTAGGCCTGCATCGCATGTATCGCGACCGATTAATTGAGGCTTTTTTACCGGACCATGACTCAGTGGACTGTAATCAATGGCGCTTGGCAAAAGGTGCTGATAACACAACGCTGGATCAGTTCTGCCAAACGCCTAATGAGCGACCCTTTCATTTAATCAATACCAACTTGGTGCTAAGCGACTCTTTGGTATCAAAATATTATTCACGCGGCGGCGACAGTTTTGTATTGTCACCTCTATTTTCAGGCTCAGATGCTACCGGCTGGGTAAAAACCTGCGCCTGGCAGCGCAAACCCAAAAAATTAACCGCACGCAGCTCTGGCATTAGCCTGGCTTCAGCCATGGCGGTTTCGGGCGCGTCGGTGAACCCTAATGCGGGCAATTCTGGGCGCGGGCCCACGCGCTCCAAATTAGTTTCTACACTCTTAACCCTGCTTAACATCCGCTTGGGTTATTGGGTTGTAAACCCCAAACGCGTGTATCAACGCTGGTTTAAGCCGAATTTAATTTATCCAGGTTTAAATGGCAGCTTATTAGGCCCCGGCTTACACGAGAAACAAAGCATTCTTGAACTAAGTGACGGGGGGCATTTTGATAATTTAGCGCTCTATGAATTAATTCGCCGCAGGGTAAAACTGATTATTCTTTCCGATGCCGGTGCCGACCCTAACTATTGTTTTGACGACTTGGGCAATGCGGTGGAAAAAGTTCGCGTGGAATTCGGTGTGCACATTCGCTTTAGCGATGAGTATAACTTAGACAATCTGCAACCGGGCGCTGCATCTAAAAGCTGTGAGGCCGCCTATGATGTTGCCAAACATAGCTTTGCCGTAGCGGCTATAGAATACCCTGATGGCAGCCATGGCCGCCTTATTTACATTAAGGCCACCTTAATTGAAGGCCTGCCAGCGGATGTGTACAATTACAAAAAATCAAACCCTGCGTTTCCCCACGAGCCTACGGCGGATCAATTTTTTAGTGAAGTACAAATTGAGGCCTATAGGGAGCTGGGTTATCGGCTGACCTGGGATATGCTAAATAAAAACGGCATTATTGGCAGCGATGGCAATTGGCAACCAGAGCGAAATCTCGACATTCTCAAACCTAAACAGGCGAACGAAGCGGCAACTTAAACCTGTAGCACTGAATTATCGAGACATGATTTTTAAATAGACAGATTGCACTGTAATTTTCAAAAAATTTTCTAACCACCACACATTTTACATACCCTTTATGAGCACAAACACAGTGCTGGCAAGGGCACCACAATCCTATTTACCCACCATATTTTTAAAATGGGTTCGGTTTAACGAGGAACATTATGAGCTTTTCCATACGCACCACTTTATTAGCGGTATCATTTTTATTCTGTGGTTGCGAAGGCAAGCTGCCGGAATATCATGCACCCCATCAAGTGCACTGGCTTAACCAAAACTGGAGCCCCGAAGTGTGGGAGGGTTTTTATCACACGCCCCAAGGGACAGAAATTATTCCCTACAACTGGTTTCTCGCCTTGGAGCAACCCCAATTATCAATTAATCCTTTTTACAAAATACCTTTATTTAGCGAGACCAACTACCTAGGCCGCTTTGGATTTCTGCCCGCCGATAAATCCGCCTTAAACCCGGATGGTTTGCCAGTGGGTTTTGCTAAAGACGATAAATTTGTCGACCCTTATACTCAGGAGCACAAAACGGTTGTTTCCTTTACGTGTGCAGCCTGTCACACCGGCCAATTGGATGTCATTGATAACGACAATCAGCGCATCGGTATACGCATCGACGGTGGTGGCTCATTGGCGAACCCCACTTTATTTGAAGCCGAGTTAGGCAAAGCTCTATTGCTCACAGAAAAAATCCCCACCCGCTTTAATCGTTTTGCCAAACGAGTATTAGGCGCCAACTATAGTGCCGAAGCCAAAGCCAGTTTAAAAAATCAACTCAAACAATTGGTGCGCAGCGGCTTGCAGCTGCAAAAAATACGCGAGACCAAACATATTTACCCTATTGAATTAGGCTTTGGCCGCGTAGATGCGCTGAACGATATTGGCAACCAGGTATTTGCCAGCCAGCTGAGCGAAAAAAACTGGGGCGTATCCGGCGCACCTGTGAATTTCCCGCATATTTGGGAAACTTCCTGGTTTGATTATGTGCAATATAACGGCTCCATCCCCAACCCATTAGTGCGTAATATTGGTGAATCCCTAGGGGTTAAATCGCCTATTATTTTAACTGGCGATAAAAGTAATTGGTTTAAAACCTCCGTTAATATTGAAAACCTAGTTTTAATGGAGGAGTGGCTCGCAGGCGATGCGCCTTATCAAGGGCTGCAGGCCCCCAGTTGGCCTGAGCAATATTTAGGTGCGGTGGATCAAGAAAAAGCCGCCAACGGCCAAAAACTTTATGCTGAACTCTGCATCGGTTGTCATTACGCCAGCCGAGATGTTTTACAGCGGGATGCGGTAGCTGAATCCCCCATTTATTGGACGGCCCGCAACAGCCTCGGCCAACCGCTATTAAAAGTAGTGATGACCGATTTAGATGTGATCGGCACCGACCCCAAACAAGCGATGGATTTTATTAATCGCACCATTGATACAGGCAATTTAGGGCTCGGCGTCATTAACGGCGGTGAGGCTTTAACCTACGTGGTAGAACAAGTAGCCAAACGGTATTTCACCGATCACGCTATTTCAGAAGAGGATCAATTAAAATATACCAACGGCCACAAGCTCGGGGCAGAACCTCCTCGCACACCCAAGGCCTATATGGCGCGCCCTTTAACCGGCATATGGGCAACCCCGCCTTTTTTACATAACGGCTCAGTGCCCACGCTGTACCATTTATTGTCACCCGCCAGCGAGCGCCCCAGCCAATTTACTACCGGAAGCCGTTTATTTGATGCAAAAATGGTGGGCTACGACTGGGCACCTAACGCCAATATTATTCCATTTAATACTACACTACCCGGCAATTCCAATCTCGGCCACGAATTCAATGACGGCTCAGGCACGGGAATTATTGGGCGTAAATTGACGGAAACCGAGCGCTGGGAATTAGTGGAATACCTAAAAACGCTTTAATTGAGATTCAGCCCGTCAATTCAACGCAATAATGCCGACCTCAGCACTCGCACTGAGGTCGGCCCACTGCTCCACAAACCCTATTCACACTCGCACCTTTAACGGCCTCTAAGCATGAAATGGGGCAGCATGACTATGCGGAATCAAGTGCAGATGCACACACAGTCAAAACACTCAACGTCATCACCACATAAACACATACATCAGCAACGGACATACCTACCTCCTGCAATGAGTATTGCGCAACAGAGTAAATGCTACAGCGAGGGTCGCTGCACGCATTAATTATATGCCCGCTGGAATATTCACAGGATCACTCAAGCGCCAACGCTTCGACCATTTATAAATGTGCAGATTTTTTTTAGCATCGAGAGGCTATTAAAACCTCAAGCATGGAGCTTAAGATTAAATTGAAAAATGAATCCCCTACCGATAGGCTTTTAGTTTATAAAAGGCCCCAGCAACAAGGTAGTAACTAACCCCATTAAGCCGCACCAGCCGCTAATCTCAAAACCTCGATTAAATTCAGGTGCGATAGACTAGGCGCAGGTCTGAATAATATAAATTTAGTAGGCCGTTAAAATAGGTTAGCGGCTACGACCTAACAAGGAAGTTTTGACGCAGACGCCGCTGTGTACACTTGGCATAGAAGAATTTTCGTTAATTTTAACGCTGTGAGATAAAGAGATAAGATTTCAACAAGCGGCTAAACGAGAATTCAGCCTGCCGGACTGCTAGGGTCAACTCAAATAAAAGATTGAATTGTGGTGGTTAGCGTAAATAGGTCAGCGCGACATAATATAGACAGGCGCAAAGCCGCCACCAGGGGTTCTAAAATTAGTAGTTTGCCCCTGATAAAGGCGTGCCGCCAGCAGCTGAATACTGCCAGCGTACACATAGGCGCGTATGTCCATTTTAAGCCGGGTTTCCTGGCCATCAACTAGAATTCCGCGCTCGCTCGGCGGTATTAATTGCTGCGCGACATATTGACCTTGCACAATTTCCTGCCAAATTCGCTGCGTGAGCTTATCCCCACGGTAGGCTGCGCGGCTGCCAAAACCCGCCCAGGGTTTAAAAAATAGCTGCTTGCGGGCCGCCCACAAGTGCTCCGCCTGAGACGACTCAACTAAACGCGTAGTGGGAATTGACTCCAACAATAGATCCGTATCAGCCTCCTCCACCCCCAAGGCCATTAATTGCGCTCGATCACTGAGCACACATAAATTGCGTTTATCTGCGTAACGCATGTGATGGATAGGATTGGGTGTAATCACGGCACTATTATTCATAAAGGCTTGATACAACACCTGGTGCTGGGGGGCACTAAGCGCAAAATCGGTCAGCCGGTTATAAACCATGTCAATTTTATAAATATCTCCTTCGTGCCGTGCACACAGAATATTGTCCTCCATATACAGCGCGCTGGGGTCAATAATAATGGTGCTCACTCCCCGCTGCCTAAACATCTGCTGGGCCAATTTAAATTCTGGGTATAAGTACTGCTGGTCGGGTTCAACATCAACAATTGCTAGGGTTTTTAAAGGCTTATCCGCCCGCATTAGCCGCCATTCGTTTTGAAACATCTCAAAAAATGCTTGATGCAAGCTCTGCTTACTCAGAGCTTTGCTCTGGGCCGAACGGCAACATTGGCTTTGCACATCCACTAAAAGTGCATTTAAAAAGGCGCCACCTGCGTTGGTATTTATCTCGATTAATTTAGGCCCATGTTCACTGAGGTGAAAATCATAGCCCATAAAAACACCCAATGGCGTAGCGGTTTCAGCAGATTGCGGTGATTGGTGTAATACCTGCTGAGAAAATTCGGGCCGATTGACTACCTGAGTAATTACCTCGATTACGCGCTGCATGCGTTGCGCATGGTGGGGCGAGATAAATACGCTGGTGTGTGAAAACAGGTGGGGATGGCTGAGGGTTAAATCCTCCGCTACATGATCTGACAACAACTGCGTGCGCAATTGGGTTTCATCTAAAGTCACACAAAAGCAGCCGCGATTTAATGTTTCAGCATCCGGCGCACGCTCGTATATTTGAGATTTAGCGCTTGAATTATCCGCAGTTGGCATATGAGTCTCGATTATTCCGTGCAGCATACTCTGCTTTATTGCTCAATTTGAAATGGCGGTACCGGTGCCAGCATTATTGTTTATCACTTTGAACAAACCAGGATTCCTGGTAGGTTTTTACTAAATCCGGCATAAATACGGTGAATGCGGTTGCCAGGGTACCGTTGATAAATCCTTCGGGAAACGTCATTAACAAAAATAACCAAAAGTGATCTTTGAGAATGACCCAATGAGCGGTGCTGCCCGCCCAATAACACAGGGCAAGCGCAGCTAAATCAATCCATAAACACCCCACCATAGCACCAAAAAAGCCGACACCTAAAAAATAAGTAAAGGGGTTTTTAAAATGCCAGCGATTCACAATGCCAATCACTATCCAAGTCCATGTAGCGGGCACTAGTACATTTAAACAATAATCCAGCGGCACTGTGGTTAGATGCAACTGAGAATAGGCCAAGTCCCAACCGACCCAGGCCGAGCGCAATGCAGTTTGAAATGATAACAATAAAATAAGCGCGACTAAGCCCGCCATCTGCGCCAGGCTCCAGCCCAGCACCATGGTGGTTGCGGTCATCAAAATAGGATGAAAGACAATGGCATTTTTAACCGTAACGCCAAATAACCAAACTAGGCTTAAGCCGAGGCTGCTGGCTAAAAATAAATGTTGCCGAGCGGGCGCGGCCAATAATAGACGCCAGGGTGCAGAGGCTGCCGCCGCAAGTACGGCAGGCACAGCAAAAACCAAGCTTATCCAGAATAAAGCGCTATTGGGTGGCAACAGAAAATTCATACATCTGCGCTCTTATTAAGCCGAATTTGTGCATTTTTAATCCGGCACATTGAGTATCGGACCAATAAACGCGGTATGAATGCCATACCGGCGCAACCCCATTGCCGAGGTAGTTAATCTCGGCTGCGGATAAAAAAGCCTATTAATTTCACAATAGTAACCATGATGAGCATTAATACCATTGCAAATAATAACGGAGTGCCAGCACGCCAAAATGCAGCGGGGCCTTCAAATACACCCTCCGTAATAGCAATTACCCAGGCGGGTGCTAAATAAATAGAATCCGGGTCGGCGTGCCAGGGCACAATCAAAGCTACGGCGGGGATAAAACGCAATAATTGGCGCAATTCATTAAAGGCGATGGCGCGGGTTAAAAACCACCAGGCCAGTAAAAATACGGCCACACCGGCGCCGTAATACATCCATCCCGTTACATATTCATCGTGACTGTACATGCTAGGCCTTAATAATGCGGTGGGCGCTGATCAATAATGGGGTTTTGATTATCCAGCGCGCTTAATAGGTCGTTGAGTTTTTGGTTGAGCAATAAAATATGGCCCTGCGCTTTTTTCAATTCCTCGGCTTGCCAGGCCATTTGTTGGCTCATCTGCGAGAGCGTATCTTCCTGAAACGCCAAGCGCATCTGCACATCAATCCAGGCTTCTTCGCTAATCATAATGCGCTTTATTACCCGTAGAATTTATTATTGAGCTGATGGATACGGCGCATTTCGTCGTCGGCCTGGGGCGGCATTTGCAAATAAAACCCCTGCTCAGCAATAGCCTCCAATACCTTTTCCGCACTGGCGCGGGCCAGTGTGCGCTCCGGCGTTAGCACCAGTGTTAGGCAATGGTGCGGGGCGCCGAAATGTTCGAGCAATAATTCAGGCACCCGGCTCAGGCCCTCGGCCTTGCTGACATACAAATATAAGTCTTGCTTCTTAACGCTTTTATATACGTCGCAAATTAACTTGGCTGACGAGTTAGCTTCACTCATAACTTTTTAATCCAAAATCAGGTTGGCAACCGGCGGGGTCGACTCAGACGAACACAGTTGCACTAACCGCTCACCGATAATCGGACGGCGCCAGCCCTGCAAAATACTCGGCGCAGGTTCGCCCTCGGGCAGGCCGCGCGCGAGGTATTCATAATCCCGTTTGCGCGCCAGCACTTCCGGGGCAACCGCTAATAATTGGGCCTGCTCCTCCACCCACTGACGCCAATGTTTTACCTGTTGCTGTTGGCTGCCACTTAAGGGGCGCGGCTGCGCAGCCGGTAGCTGATCGTCTTTGAGGGCCAAAACCTCTTGAATGAGGTCAATCAGCTCTTCGCCGTAGCGGCGAATGGCTTTTTCAGGCAGGTCTTCAATCTGGCGCAATTGGCTGATGTGTTTGGGTTTGTTCTGCGCCAGTTGATACAAAGCGGCTTCTTTTACCACATGGTTGCGCGGTAAATTCGCCTGCTGCGCCACCACTTCCCGCCAGTAACATAGCCGCGCGGCTAAGGCCTGCTCGCGCCGACTCATGCGCTGCAAACCTTTTAAACGCAGATGGCTTAAGGAGGCGTCTTGAGCGTCTTGGCTGTGGGCCAAAAGCGCCGCGCAGTCTTCCTGCAACCAAGCCAGGCGATTCTGCGCGCTTAATGTGGCGTGCAATTGGTGAGCAATGGGCAAGAGGTAATAAACATCCCAGGCCGCATAGAGGCTTTGCGCCGGGCTCAGCGGGCGGACGAGCCAATCAGAGCGGGTCTCATCTTTGGGTAGATGCACGGCGAGCATTTGCTCCACCAAACGCGCATACCCCACCGAAAACCCCTGCCCCACCATGGCGGCCGCCACTTGGGTATCAAACAGGTTAACCGGCAGGGCACCCAACAGGAGGGCAAAAATTTCCAGATCTTCCGAACAGGCGTGCAGGGCTTTGCACACCTTGGGGTTAGCCATCACCTCAGCCAGTGGCTGCCACTGATTAATTCCCTTGGGGTCGAGAAAATACACCTGCTGGCCATCGAAAATTTGCACCAGCGCCGCGATAGGGAAATAGGTATTGGTGCGCAAAAATTCGGTGTCCACCGCAAGCCAGGGCACGTCATGCCAGCCTTGGCACAACTGCGCCAGAGCCTTATCGGTAGTCACCCAGGTGGGCATAAGGGTTTGAATGGGTGCTAGGGAATCAGTGGACATACTTATAGTTCCCGACGGCTGTTAAGCGCATGAGCCAAGGTGCCGCCGTCTATGTATTCAAGTTCACCACCAATGGGGACCCCATGGGCGATGCGGGTTACTTTTACACCTAAGGGTTTGGATTTTTGGGCGATAAAATGCGCTGTGGCCTCGCCCTCCATGGTGGGGTTGGTGGCGACAATCAGCTCACTGATCCCTTCGCTGGCCAGGCGCCCAAACAGGCTATCAAGGCCGAGTTCCGCAGGGCCAATTCCGTCGATGGGCGAGAGCTTGCCGTACAGCACAAAATACCGGCCGCGAAAAATACCCGATTGCTCCAGCGCCATTACATCGGCGGGATTTTCCACCACACACAACACATCCTGCTGGCGCTTAGGGCTTGCACAGATATGGCAGCGAGCCTGCTCGGTAAGAATACGGCAGCAGTCACAGCGCTTAACCTGCTCACAGGCCGCCTGCAGATTAGCCGCCAACTGCAGAGCCGCCGGGCGGTTGCGCTCCAACAAATGCAGCGCCATCCGCTGCGCGGATTTGGGGCCCACACCAGGGAGTGTGCGCAGCGAAGCGATGAGTTGATCGATCAGTGGGCTTAGCATCGGGGCCTAGGGAACACTCTAAAGATAAAGATTAAAAAATTCAGGCGTTGCACCGCAGCGCTGTCAACGGTGCGATTGCCTCAGATACACAATCAAACGGCGCAGAGGGCAAACAGCGGCAGCCCTGCCCGGTCACCCAAGCGCGCGGCTATCAAAACGGAAACTTAAAGCCAGCCGGTAGATTCAGCCCCGCCGTTAAATTTCCCATGCTGGATTTATTCAGCTCCTCAATACGGCGCACCGCGTCGTTTACAGCAGCGGCTAATAAATCCTCTAACACTTCTTTATCTTCCGTCATCACCGCAGGGTCGATGGTTACCGAGCGCACGTCGTGGCGGCCGGTCATAACGACTTTAACCATGCCCGCACCGGCCTGGCCTTCAACCTCGCGGTTGGCCATTTCTTCCTGCATAGACTGCATTTTCTCTTGCATGGCTTGCGCTTGCTTCATTAAGCCACCCAGATCACCAAGGCCCATAGGGTCTACTCCTCTAAAGTACTTTTACAGTGTCAATTTTTAATTCGCCGCCAAAATCGCGTACCAATTGCTGCACAAAAGGGTCGGCTTGCAAGGTGGCGATGCCCTGCGCTAATTTTTCCGCCCGCTCGTTTATACCGGCCTGAGCGGGGGTTAAGTGGTCAGACGCCAGAGCCCCGATATTGATGTGTACCTTCAGGGGCTGGTCAAAATAATCACTTAATAAGTCCGCCAAGCGCTGGCGGTGGGAATCCTCATAAAGGCTGGCGCGGCTCTCATCCAATAAAAAATACAGCTGGTTTCCCTCTCGCCCCGTGAGCACGGCGTTGGACGCGGTGCTTTGGATAACACCGCGAATATTCAGCGCCTGATACACACCTACCCAATGGGCGGGCGTGAATTCCTCCAGGCTGATACCCGCCACTGGCAGTGGCGCCGCTGATGGTTCGGCCGCAGCCGGTTTTTCACGGGTTTTGCGCTCGTGGATCAAATCGGCTGCGCGGCTCAGCCCCAGCTCAGCCGTCAGTTGAGCGCTGAGGGTCGGCGACTTTTTTGCCTCAAGGCCAGCCTCCAGACTGGCAGGAACCACAACTGGGCTTTGCTCAGCATCCTCAACCCTGGGCGGTTCAGGCGCGAAGGGTGCAGGAATATCCAAGGCAACAGGTGTGTCATCTACGCACTCAGGGTCGGCATGGGATTGCACCGGAGCCTCTGGCGCCGCCACAAAACTGGTTCTCGGCGGCACGGCTGAGGTTTGCGCGGGAGGCTGGAGGGGCGGCAGCTCAGTGGCTGACGGGAAGGCTGGCCCCGGCGCTAACACCTCTGCCCTGGGCGCCTCTGCTACGTACGCCTCTGCTACGTGCGCCTCTGCCACGGCTGCAATCGGTACTTGCGGTGCTGGCGCCTGCCCACCGGCAAAATGCAGGGTCTCTTGAGGCAAGTCCACTAGGCCCTGCGGCTTGAACGCGAGCATACGCAAAAGGGTCATTTCAAACCCGGCCCGCGGGTCCGGGCTTAGGTGTAAATCGCGGCGGCCGATCAAGGCGGTTTGATAGAAGAGCTGCACATCCTCCGGCGTAAGCGCGCGGCTGAAATTTAAAATCTGTTGGCGATCGCCAAAGCTATTATCGACCGCGTCGGGCAAGGCCTGAGCAATGGCCACTCGGTGCAACAGGGTAACCAAATCGCCGAGGGCGCCGAAGTAATCGGGTGCATGTTCGGCAAAGGCGGCCACCGCAATCAGCAGCGCACGGCCATCACCATCAATTAACCCCTGCATCACCTGAGCGATCAGTTGGTAATCAATGGTGCCCAGCATCGCCGCCACATCACTGCTCGCCACCTTACCGCAGCCGAAGGCGATGGCCTGGTCGGTAAGGCTCAGGCTATCGCGCATACTGCCGTCGGCAGCGCGGGCCAATTGCCACAGGGCGGCTTCTTCAAAGGGAATCTGCTCTTCGCCCAGTACAAATCCCAAGTGCCCCACAATGCGCTCAGGGCTCATGTTTTTTAAATTAAATTGCAAACAGCGGGACAACACCGTCACCGGCAGCTTTTGAGGGTCCGTGGTGGCGAGTAAAAATTTGACGTGTTCAGGCGGTTCTTCGAGGGTTTTGAGTAGCGCGTTAAAACTGCTACTGGAGAGCATGTGCACTTCGTCGATCAGGTACACCTTATAGCGTCCTCTGCTCGGCAAGTACTGCACGTTATCGAGCAGCTCGCGGGTGTCCTCCACCTTGGTGCGCGAAGCGGCATCCACCTCGATTAAATCCACAAAGCGCCCTTCGGCAATTTCTTTGCAGGCGGAGCATACCCCGCAAGGCTCAGAGGTAACCCCCCGCTCGCAATTCAAACATTTCGCCAGAATGCGGGCGATACTGGTTTTACCCACGCCACGGGTGCCAGTAAAAAGGTAGGCATGGTGTAGCCGGTTGTGATCCAAGGCGTTGATTAGCGCCCGCAGCACATGCTCTTGCCCCACCATTTCACGAAATATTTTTGGCCGCCATTTACGGGCCAGTACCTGATAACTCACAGTCGTCTCACAGGCTCAAAAGGGGGCGGATTATAACGCAACTGCACGCGCTAAAACGCACTCGCGGGCGACTAATTGGCGGGTTTACGACGGGATAAAAGATGAATTGCAAAGGAGATTGGAGGGGCCCTTACCAGCCACATCCCGGCACACAACTGAACCGCTACCGTTGCTCCCTTCCGGGCCTGGCGGGGTTTACGGCAAGTCATTGCGGGAGGACCGATAAGGACCACCATAACAGACCGCAGCAGCACACGCTGCTGGGAGGCGGCATTATCCTGATTTTACTGGGGATTGCAAGAACTAGATCGCACCCAGGCCTAGGGCCGCCGAACACGAGACTAGGTGAGAGGAGTGCCCCTCACCCGCTTAGGTTAAGCCGAAATTAAACGCACCCGAATAACTTCCGCCACATTCGCGATGGCTGATAACACGTCCTGCCCTGGCACCTGTTCCAAATCGAGAATGTTATAGGCCAATTCACCGCGACTTTTATTGGTCATGTCGATCACATTCACCTTATGCTCGGTGAAAATCGACAGCACATTGCCCAATACGCCCGATACATTGTTATTGCTGAAGGTGAGGCGGCAGCGGCCCGGCACTCGGCTCATGGAAACCGCAGGGAAGTTTACGGAATTGGTGATATTGCCGTTCTCCAAAAAATCCCGCAGCTGGTTGGCCGCCATGATGGCGCAATTCTCTTCGGCCTCCTCAGTGCTCGCGCCAATATGCGGTAGCGCAATCACATCTTTACGGTTGAGCATGCCAGGCTCAGGGAAATCACACACATATTGGCGCAGAGCCCCGCTCTCCAGGGCAGCCTTAACCGCCTCGGAATCCACTATCGCCTCGCGAGCAAAGTTCAATAGCGCAGCGGTGGGCTTCATGGCTTTGATACTGGTGGCACTGATCATGTGTTTGGTTGCGTCGATGGCCGGAACATGTAGGGTCACATAGTCCGATGCGGCCAGCAGGCTGTTGAGATTTTCCATGCGGCGCACTTGGCTAGGCAAACGCCAGGCTGCTTCTACCGAGAGCGCAGGATCAAAGCCCACCACATCCATTCCCAAGGCCAAGGCCATCTCCGCCACCATGGAACCTATGGCACCAAGGCCCACAACTCCGAGGGTTTTACCCAGCAACTCATTGCCCGCAAAGCGAGATTTCTCCGCCTCTAGCAATTTGGACATCTCGGCCGCATCGGTCATTTGGGTGAGGCTGTCGGCATAGGCTTTGCCGCCGAGAATATCCCGCGAGCTTAACAACATACCGGCCAACACCAGCTCCTTCACTGCGTTGGCGTTAGCACCGGGGGAGTTGAACACCACTATACCCTGCTTGCTGTAGTCAGCCACCGGCACATTATTCACACCCGCACCCGCCCGGGCCACGGCCAGCAGGCTAGCGGGCACAGCTTCGCCGTGCAGTTTGTGGCTGCGCAGTATGTACGCATCGGCGTCGGTTAGGTCAGCGCCCAGCTGGTAAGGCCCAGAGGCAAATCGGCTGAGACCTTTTTCAGAAATTTTGTTATAGGTTTTTACTTTGAACATGGGAAGCCCCGTGAATGTATCAATCCGTCCGCTGACGCACCCTGTCAAAATGTCGAAACAATTGACAGACAGCTCCAGCAATTAAACTTAACAACATGATTTTATTAAAAATATATAAATCGGCTTTATATGTGCTAAACCCGGTCACCTTACTAGAAATTGCTGGTCTGGAATTTTTAGCTGGTAAAACCTTGTTTCTTCGATTTTTGCCCCAGAGATATCGGGGCTTTTTTTTGCCTAGAATTTTTGTCCAGAGGTCTTGCCTGGCGCGCGAGCGGAAACACGAAACAACAGCTGAGATTTCAAGAACCGCCTTTCCATAGCCCCAGACAAAAAAGCGCCGCACAGAAGCGGCGCCATCCAGATAGCTAAGCTTCGATTAAGCGGCAGTGGCCTGCTGATAGGCCCATTCGATCCAAGGCAGTAGCGCTTTTAAATCCGCCGTTTCCACCGTAGCGCCGCACCAGATGCGCAGGCCGGGAGGTGCGTCGCGGTATGCGCCCACATCAAAGGCAACCTTCTCTTGCTCCAACAATTTAATGATGGTTTTCACCTGGGCCTCGCTCACATCCAAGGTCAAACACACGCTGGTATTGGAGCGCTCAGCTTGGTTTTTGGCTAAAAAGTGAATCCAGGGGGTGTTGGCAACGAAGTCTTCCAACACAGCGAGGTTGGCATTGGAGCGAGCGATAGCCGCTGACAAACCACCGATCGAGCGAACCCAGGCAAGCGCGTCGAGATAGTCGGCCACGCATAACATTGACGGGGTGTTAATGGTGTCCCCCTTGAAAATGCCTTCCACTAACTTGCCGCCTTTGGTCATGCGGAATAATTTCGGCATAGGCCAGGGCGGCGTGTAGGACTCCAAGCGCTCAACGGCGCGGGGGCTTAAGATCAACATACCGTGGGCGCCTTCACCGCCTAACACTTTTTGCCAGGAGAAGGTGACCACATCAAGTTTTTCCCATGGCATATCCATGGCAAATACCGCTGAGGTGGCATCGCAAATCGTCAAACCCTGGCGGTCAGCGGCGATCCAGTCACCGTTGGGCACTTTTACGCCCGAGGTGGTGCCGTTCCAAGTGAACACCACATCGTGATGAAAGTTAACGGCAGACAGGTCTGGCAGCGTGCCGTAATCGGCCACAAACTTGCGCACGTCTTTAATTTTAAGCTCCTGCATGATGTCGCTGACCCAACCGGAACCGAAGGATTCCCAGGCCAACACATCCACCGGACGGGCGCCGAGTAATGACCACAAGGCCATCTCCACCGCACCCGTGTCGGAGCCAGGGACTACACCCACCCGGTAGCCTTCTGGCAGGCCGAGCAACTCTGCGGTTTCAACACAGGCGGCTTCCAGTGCTTTTTTACCCAGCGCCGAGCGATGTGAACGGCCCAATGTATCGATCACCAACTGGTTAACCGAGTAACCGGGGCGTTTGCTGCAGGGGCCGGAGGAAAAATTGGGATTGGCGGGTTTTACACTTGGCTGCATGGTTTTTCTCGACTGATAAAAAATAAAACGAATAGAGCCGGTTGGTGGCACCGGCCGGTACTGGCCACACAAGGTCTGAGCCTGCGGCCTATTAACTATTAAAGGGTACGAAAAAGGCCGGACATTATGCCAGCAATGCCCCTCCTGGCAAGCGGGCATTGGGTCAAATAGTCGGCAACACAAGATTATGCAACTTCTACGTCAGCGCCGCGCTTAGCTGCCGCCCAGAACCCAACTCGGGCCAGCGACGGCCCGATACCGATAAATGCCCCCTTATGGCGGGTTCTAATACAAAAGCGCATAGAGCTTGCGCTGGTAGGCAACCGCCAGCGGGTCTCCTTTGGGCAAAGTGGCGAGTATGTCGGTGTAGGTGCGCTTGACCGCGCCCTCCTCTGCCTGCAGGTTTTTCTTCAACAGCGAATACAATAATTCCAGTGCTTCTGAGGTGTAGCCATGCTGGGAATATTGCAAAGCCAACTGATGAGCAAGTGCGGCACTGTCGGGCTGCGCCGCCAGCAAGGCTTCAAGCTCGGTGATTTCAGGTGCTTTTTGGGCGTTACTGGCCAGCTCTAACAGGGCGTGTACCTGCTGGTAACGCGCGTCCTGATCAACCAATCGCACCTGAGCCAACAATCCCTGCGCCTCGTCTAAGCGTTTCAGATGAACAAGACACTCCGCCAAGGCGCAAACTATATCCGCCCGCCCACCTGAATCCTGCTGGGCTTGGCGCAGCAAGCTCACAGCCCCATTAAAATCCCCTGCCGCCATCAACACCTGAGCCTCCATAAATTGCCCGTCCCAGGTTTTGGGCAGATGTTTATCGAGGAATTGGCGAATTTCGACTTCAGTTTTAGCCCCCACAAAGCCATCAATGGGCTGGCCATCTTTCATCAAAATTACCGTCGGTAAGCTCTGCACACCAAACTGCGAGGCGATCATGCGCTGCTCATCGGCGTTAAGTTTGGCAAGCAAAAAGGCACCGGCGTATTCGGTTGCCAAGCGCTCCAATAAGGGCATGAGGGTTTTGCACGGCGCACACCAATCCGCCCAAAAATCAATGAGTACCGGCCGCTGCATGGATTCATCGATTAAATATTGTTTAGCGTTGGAGGCATTAATAGAGACACAGGTTTCCATGGGACACACTCGCAGAAATTAGCCACAAATAGTTGCGCCTGGGCGCCACAATTACAAGTAGCCAGCTAAGCAAAATTGCCAGGGGCACGCGCTGCTGCAGCATTTGTTAAGACGCAAGCTTTTTTGCCAAGCGATCAATCCCATCCTATTATGTCGCCTCTATTAACTAGGTAGGAGATCCCAAATGGGTCGACTCGCTCTTGTAACAGGTGGCACTCGAGGTATTGGCGCCGCAATTTCCCTTCGATTAAAAAAAGCAGGTTACAACGTAGTAGCAGCCTATGCCGGTAATGATGAAGCCGCAGCGGCCTTTAAAGCTGAACACGGTATTCCGGTATACAAGTTTGATGTAGCGGATTTTGACGCCTGCGCCGCTGCAGTGGAGCAAATCCGTCGAGATTTTGGCCCCATCGAAATCTTAGTTAACAATGCAGGCATTACCCGCGACAGCACTCTCCATAAAATGAGCAAAGAAGCCTGGCATGCAGTGATCGATACCAACCTAAGCTCCTGCTTTAACCTGTGCCATGCTGTGATTGAGCAGATGCGGGACAACAATTTTGGCCGCATTGTTAACATCGGCTCCATCAATGGCCAGGCTGGTCAGTATGGCCAAGTAAACTACGCCGCCGCCAAGTCGGGCATTCACGGCTTTACTAAGGCCCTCGCCCAAGAAGGCGCCAACAAAGGCATCACGGTCAACGCCATAGCGCCGGGCTATATAGCCACTGACATGGTGCGCGCGGTACCCGAAAAAGTATTAGAAAAAATCGTCGCCAAAATTCCCGTCGGGCGTTTAGGCGAGGCCGACGAAATTGCGCGCGGTGTGGAGTTTTTGGTGTCGGATGCATCCGGCTTCATCACAGGCTCAACTCTGTCGATCAATGGCGGCCAACACATGTATTAAGGCTGCTTGAGCCAGATATAAAAATCGCCCCGATGGGGCGATTTTTTTGTGTACTAACTTTTGCCTACCGCTGCTTGCTCACCTAACAGCGAACATACATCAACATAATTAATGATTGCGCTCGGCCATGATGGAGCGAATTACGCTCTCCACAGTGGCATCATCACCAGCTACGCGGGTAGATTTTTCTTCCGATACAGATGGCTTAGTTACCGATGGCTTAGCTACTACAGGTTTTTCCGCCACTTTGGCACTTTTCGACTCAACAGGCTTACTCACTGCAGGCTTAGCTTCAGCTGCTTTTGGGGCTGCGGCCTTGGCAGCAGGTTTAGCAGCTGGCTTTTCAACTACAGTTTTTGCAGCGGCTGGTTTTGCTTTAGGTATGGCCGGTGCGGGGGAAGGTTTTGCGGCAGGCACTTTGGAGGCTTCAGCGGCAGGTTTAATCTTGGCCGTATCCATAGGCTTAAGTGCCGACGCTATAGCCGCTTCCACTGAGGGCATATTTTTCGTCACTTCAGCCATAGCGCTGCCGAGCAGACTCTCCTGCATCATGTCGCTCAGTTTGGTGTGTGTCGCCGAAAAATAATCTGCTGCATCTTGGCTAGCTTGGTTGAGCTTCTGATTCACGCCCTCCCAATAGGCCTTGTGTAAATCCCAGTAATTGCCGTCTTTTTCCGCCAACACTTTCTGGGTGAAGGAAATACTGTCGTTGATGATTTCAGATACCAGTGCCGATTGTTTATTGGTAAGGGCCTCGAGCGCAGTTTGATTAAGGCTCACCAAATCCTGCAGTGGTTTGAACAATGTTCCAGCTTGATCCAGAAATTGTTGGTACATGGAGCGTCTCCTCGTTGATAAACGGTACGAAACTTACGTCTTAACTGTTACAACTTTCTGATTACAGCAATCGCCGCCTCCAAGCGCAGACCGGAGCGATCCCTAGGGGTAATTTATAAGCCAAGATCAGTTAAAAGACAAAAAAAAAGCCTAGCTAAGCCAGGCTTTTTCGGGTGTTATTTGACTTACTGCACCGTGGCGGCGCTTTTAATCACTTTGCCTACTGACTCGCTGGTGCTAGTGAAGGTTTGGTATGCCTCGGTAGAGGCTGCCATCCACTTAGCTTGCAAGCCCTCTAAATAAGACTTCTGAGTTTGGTAGATGCCAGAATAATCTTTCTGCGCGCTCAGGGTTTTTGCAAAGGCAACGCTATCGTTGACCAATTCGCTGATGAAGGTTTTTTGCTTCTCGGCGGCTTCTTCTGCGATTTTGGCATTCAACGTCAAAAGTTCGCTAAATGGCTTCATTGCAGTTTGTGCTTGCTCAAAAAATTTCTCGTACATGGCTGTCTCCTCAGTGGATAGTTAGCAGAACCTTTGTACCACAAGTTGCTGCATTGCAGAATACAACTGAAGTCTACTTGCCGATTCCTTGAGCGTCAAGCAATTTTTTGCTGCGACGCAATAAATTCACTGCTCAACCGGCAAAAGCCAGGCATCAGTCCTTCTTGGGCTCATTCGCCGGCTTGCTCATGGGGTTAGCAAAGCTGCGCCATACACTCATGTTTTGCTCCATGAGTTGGTTAAACACATTGAGCGGTGAAGCCTTATCCAGTAGATCGTGCATCACAGTCTGCATTGCCTCTTGGCGATCCAAAAATGTCGCCACGCTCTGCTCTAGGTATTGGCTCATAAACCCCTGCAAGTCACTACCGTAAAAACGAATCAACTGTTTGAGCACCGTTTGGGTCAACAGGGCTTGCCCTTCGTTGCCCTCTTGCTCAGTAATAATCTGCAGCAAAATGCTCTTAGTGAGGTTTTCGTCGGTTTTTGAATCCACCACTTGGAATTCCTGGCCGGTCATCACTAACAGCTTAATTGCCTCTAGGTTGATGTACTGGCTTTTGGACGTATCGTATAACCGTCGATTCGGGTACTTTTTAATGGTGATCATGGTGTTACCTCAATTCAAGTCCAATGAGTATAGCCAGAGCTCCGCCGCCCCGACTGTTGCGGCCTTACATAGTTTCCAACCGGCGCTTCACATAGTCACCCGGTGCAGGCGTTAGCGAGGACGCGGTTTGGTTTACCACGGGGCGCATTGTCGAGCAGTTGGCCCGCAACCAAGCATCCCAATCCAACCACCAAGAACCGGCCTTTTCTTGCGCCTGTGCAAACCACTGATCGGCTTGCTTAGGTAAATGCTCAGCCACCCAATGAGGATATTTACCATTGGCAGCAGGATTAATAACACCTGCCACATGGCCCGATTCCGTCAGTACAAAACGCACAGCGCCTCCTAACAATTTGGCACTTTTGTAGGCCGCATGCCATAACACTATGTGATCGGCTCGGGCGGCTAAACAATAACTGGGGGTTTCGATCAGGCTAAGATCGATCGGCTGGCCGCCGATAATAAGCGCACCTGGGTCTTTGAGCTTATCCTCTACATACATATTATTGAGGTAATAAAGGTACGCCTTAGCCGGAAGATTGGTTGAATCGCTATTCCAATACAAAATATCAAACGGCATTGGATCCTTACCTTTAAGGTAATTCTCAATAAAAAATGACCAAAATAAATTGTTCTCCCGCAACAGGCTAAAACTCAAGGCCAGTACACGGCCATCCATATAACCTTTACTGGCGACGTTTTGCTCCAACAATGGCAGCAGGGTTCCAGAAATATAAGCACCAACCTCACCGGGCTCGGAAAAATCAAATAAGGTGGTTAAAAATGTACACGAACTGATGCGAGAATCGTTGCGTTCAGTTAAGTAACTTTGGGTAATCCCCAACAAAGTGCCGCCGACACAATAACCCGCCGCCTGCACCTGCTCCGCTCCCGTTATCCTAATAACTTCGTCCAATGCGGCTAAAACACCATCCGTCATATAATCGCCGAATTCTGTATCGGCGTAGGTTTCATCCGGGTTAACCCAGGAGATCATGAACACTTCGTAGCCGCGTTCAACCAACCACTTCACCAAGGATTTGCGCGCATCTAAATCGAGAATATAAAACTTGTTGATAAACGGCGGCACAATTAACAGCGGCGTAGCCACCACTTCACTGCCAGCCGGGAAATAACGAATCAACTCGACCAAGCGATTTTTAAAAATCACCTCGCCTGGCGTATAGGCAAGGGTTTCGCCGAGGGTAAATGCGTCTATATCCACCTGGGTAATTTTAAATGCCTCACTGGGGCTGTTTTCCAGATCGCGCATAAAATTATCAATACCGCGCGCCAAACACTCGCCTTCGGTTTTTAATATTTCACGGCACACCTCCGGGTTGGTAAATACATAATTGGACGGCGCCATGGAATTAACCAGCTGGCGAGTGTAAAAACGCACCTGCTCGCCCATTTTGCCATCTTCAAACTCCAGCGATTCCACCATTTGGCTTACATATTCGGCATTGAGTAAATAGGCCTGTTTGATGTAATTAAATACCGGATTGCCCTCCCAGTCGCCGTCGGCAAAACGCTTATCGGATTTTTCCTCTTGTACCAAAGGCTCCAACATCTCCCCCATAAAAATGCGGCTGGCGTTTTGCCAAAGCAGTTGTTGTTTTTGCAAAAAATCAAACTGCTGCTGCAAGAACAACTTGGTATCGAGCTTAACGCCGGAGGAGAGCACATCGGCGAGTTTTTCCGTCTGTGAAAACGGATTAATTTCCGCTTTAACCTGGCTGGATAACACCCGCTTGGTTACCTCACCAATCATGTCATTAAATACGTGGTTGAATTTAGTCAGGTAGCCCAGTATTTCGAGTTTTTCTTCTTGCTTCATAAGCCTGCTTCTGTAGGTGATAAGCAACACAGTTCCAATCAGCGGCGCGTTTATTTAACCGTCCAACCGCCATCCAATACGAGGTTTTGGCCGGTCATATTGCGAGCCGCAGGGGAGATTAAATAACTCACCGTACCGGCCAGTTCAGCAAAACTGATAAACGATTTTTTCGGCATAGGTTCAAGCATAATGGTATTAATTACTTGGTCTTCCGAAATCCCGTGCTGGGTAGCTTGCTGGCTAATTTGATGCTCAACCAGAGCTGTTTTTACATAAGAGGGGCAAATGGAGTTGATGGTGATATCAAACTCAGCCGTCTCCAGGGCTACCACCTTAGAAAATCCCACAATACCGTGTTTAGCAGCCACGTAAGCACTTTTAAACGGCGAGGCTACTACAGCGTGAATGGACCCAATATTAATAATACGGCCGAAATTATTGGCTTTCATGACGGGCAAAAATGCCCGCGTCAGCATAGCTGGCCCCACTAACAACACATCATTGAGCAGCCGCCATTTTTCCACTGGAAAATCCTCCAGCTTAGCCACATGCTGCAAACCCGCGTTATTAATTAAAATATCCACCTGGGAAAATTTGGCTTGGGTTTTTTCAATATCACTCTGGGAGGCAACATTTAACGCCCAGGCTTCCACACTGCACCCTTTGGCCCGCAACTGCTCCACCGCCTGTTCTGCGGCCGTTATATTTACATCACTAAGAATGACATGATGGCCTTCCAAAGCTAAGTGTTCACTGATGGCAAAACCGATACCGGAGGCGGCGCCGGTTACTAATACAACGCGGGATGGTGCAGTCATGGCGTGCTCCTACCGTTCGAGTTGGCTGATGGTGGTCTGTACCCAGGCGGCGAGTTTGGCAGGCGCCAAGGGCTTTAATAGGTCGGCGGGAGCAGATACTAGATCCCACTGTACGGTCCAGCTACTGCTTTGGCCCGCCGCCAAGGTTTGATACGCGCCCTGCTGTTCAACTTCTATGTAAGGGTGTGCGCTATCACCGTGGGCATATATTTCAATTTCTGCCTCGCCGGGGGCCTCTTTTTCGTTCGACACGGGAGCGAAGCGCTTAAGCAACAACAGCCCCTCATGCACATTAGCCAACCAACCTTCGCTATCGCTGGCAAACGCCTTTTGATTTTCACCGCGCTGCTGTTCAACCTTATATTCATGCCACCAGCAATTGCCATCGTGGCTCAGCGCCAAAGTTGACTGTACCTGAGGAGTAGATTTGCCGAGGAAAAAAGTTACCCCACCGGCCACGCGGGTAATCTCCCAGGGCGCCAGGCTAAGTACCCCCTGGCTGATATTGGTGTGGGTATATTCAACGGCAAAGCCACGGCCCTGGGCATAAATACGCTTTTGCACCTGTAAATGCGTTTGCGGGCAGATGCCGCTTTTGAGCACCAACTCAGTGGCGGTATGTTTAGTCACTGAATAGGGCTGGTGGTCTAACACAGCCGGTGGCGGCCAGCCCCAAGAGGATTGGGGGCTCGGCCAAAAGGTAGAGCCCCAAGCGGGCTTACCGGTAAATAGGATATTTTTTTCGTGATGGGAAAATTCGGTAATGCGGCCACCCGTGGCGGCGTCAACGGCCAAACTTAAGGGGCCATTTTGAATTCGCAGCATAGCGCGCGTCTCAAGGTTAATTAATGAGGGCGCCCAGTATACACAATTGCTGCACAGCATCAGGTGCCCACCCCGTTATACACAACCGCTGGACACCACCTTCGCCGCAACAAAAGCACTCGAAAAAGTGGTATAAACCCGGCGACATATAGTGGCGGGTTAATAAGTGCGGCATGGATGCCTTACCTGCGGCTTAAGCCGCCGCGAGCCCCGCTAAAACAAGCAGATCCACGTATCTGCGTTAGTTTTAGCGGGGCGAATGCAAAATAAATCAGGACGATCTATTGTGTCGCTGGGTTAATAAAAGGCACAAGAAAAAGTATTACAAGTGATCCTTACGCAGGGTTTTAAAACAGGCCTCACCAAGCGCCCGCGCCGCGAAGAAATGCGCGCTGGCGTCAAGTGCTTAAGATCAACTGGCCGCAAAAGAATTTCGACGCAGGCGGCTGCAAACGCCCCCCAAGCCAGTTACACTAGCGCGCTTTTTTATCCGGGCGGCCAGCCTTAACCGGCTGGCCGCTTTTTTAGCCCCACTCTCCTATCCTTCTAATCCCAAGCGGAGCCGACCCATGAAATTTGGTCACTTTGATGACAACGCGCGTGAATACGTAATCACCAACCCGAAAACCCCCTACCCCTGGATCAATTACCTCGGCAACGAAGATTTCTTCGGCCTAGTATCCAACACCGCAGGTGGCTACACCTTTTATAAAGACGCCAAATTTCGCCGCTTAACCCGCTACCGCTACAACAACGTGCCCGTGGATAACGGCGGTAAATATTTCTACATCAACGACGGCGGCGATGTATGGAACCCAGGCTGGAAACCCACCAAAACCGAATTAGAAAGCTACAGCTGCCGCCACGGTTTGAGCTACACCCGTATCACCGGCAAGCGCAATGGCGTGGAAGCCGAAGCCCTGTATTTTATTCCGCTGGGAACCTGGGCGGAAATTCAAAAAATTAAACTCACCAACACCACCTCCGGCGTAAAAAAACTCAAGTTATTTTCCTTTGCTGAATGGTGTTTGTGGAACGCGGAAGATGACATGACCAACTTCCAGCGCAACTTCTCCACCGGTGAAGTGGAAATTCAAGATTCGGTTATTTACCACAAAACCGAATTTAAAGAGCGCCGCAACCACTACGCGTTTTTCTCGGTAAATGCCCCAATCCAAGGATTTGATACCGACCGCGAAACCTTTATGGGCCTGTACAACAATTTCGACCGCCCAGACGCTGTATTTGAAGGCAAACCGCGCAATTCTGAAGCCCACGGCTGGTCACCCATCGCCTCTCATTACATTGAAGTGGAATTAGCACCAGGCGAAAGCAAAGAATTTGTTTTTGTTTTAGGTTATATCGAAGCACCCAAAGATCAAAAATGGGAAAGCAAAGGCGTAATTAATAAAGCCCCTGCCAAAGAAGTAATTGCCCGTTTTGACACAGTAGAAAAAGTAAATGCCGAATTAGAAAAACTTAAAGAATTCTGGGGCAACTTGTTATCCACCTACACCGTTAATTCCGGTGACGAGCGCTTGGATCGCATGGTGAACATCTGGAACCAATACCAGTGTATGGTCACCTTCAACATGAGCCGCTCTGCGTCCTTCTTTGAATCCGGCATCGGCCGTGGTATGGGCTTCCGCGACTCCAACCAGGATCTCATCGGCTTTGTCCACCAAGCGCCTGAGCGCGCCCGTCAACGTATCATCGACATCGCCTCTACCCAGTTTGAAGACGGCTCGGCCTACCACCAATACCAACCGCTCACCAAACGCGGCAACAATGCTATCGGTGGCAATTTCAACGATGACCCGCTGTGGTTGATTCTCTCCACTACCGATTACATCAAAGAAACCGGCGACTATTCGATCCTCGATCAAATGGTGCCCTACGACAACGACGACAGCAAAGCTACCACCCACTTTGAGCACGTTAAACGCTCCTTCTACCACACGGTTAACAACCTCGGCCCGCACAAATTGCCGTTGATTGGCCGCGCGGACTGGAACGACTGTTTAAACCTCAACTGTTTTTCTGAAGAGCCCAACGAATCCTTCCAAACCACTGGCAACAAAGTGGGCCGCACTGCGGAATCTTTGATGATTGCAGGCTTGTTCGTGCTGTACGGCAAAGAGTTTGTGAAGCTGTGTAACCAAATTGGTAAAACCGGTGAAGCCGCCGAGGCCCAAGGCCACATTGACGCCATGATTCAAGCGGTGAAAGATCACGGTTGGGATGGCGAGTGGTACCTGCGCGCTTATGACTACTACGGCAAAAAAATCGGCAGCAAAGAAAATGAAGAAGGCAAAATCTTCATTGAAAGCCAAGGCTTCTGCGGCATGGCCGGTATAGGTTTAGAAGACGGCATGGTGCAAAAATCCATGGACTCGGTAAAAGAGTGGCTGGATACACCTTACGGTATCGTGCTGCAACAACCTGCCTTTACCAAGTACTACATTGAATACGGCGAAATCTCCACCTACCCCGCCGGATACAAAGAAAACGCCGGTATTTTCTGCCACAACAACCCCTGGATCATGATCACCGAAACCTTAATTGGCAACGGCGACCGTGCATTCGAGTACTACAGCAAAATCGCCCCCGCGTTCTTAGAAGAAATTAGCGACCTGCACCGTGTAGAGCCTTATGTATACGCGCAAATGATCGCAGGTAAAGACGCCTACAAACCCGGTGAAGCGAAAAACTCTTGGTTAACCGGTACCGCCGCTTGGAACTTTGCCGCTATCACCCAATATATTTTAGGTGTGAAGCCAGACTACAACGGCCTGGGCGTAAACCCTTGTATTCCAAAAGGCTGGAAAGGCTTTAAAGTCAGCCGTAAATACCGCGGCGCCACCTACAATATCGAAGTGAAAAACCCTAATGGTGTTAGTAAGGGAATTGCTTCTATTACTGTGGATGGGCAGGCGGTACAAGGTAATGTGTTGCCTTTGTTGGCTGCCGGTTCTGTTGGGAATGTGGTAGTTACTTTGGGTTAATAGTTTTTTTAAGTTTGTTTGAAACCCTCACAGGGCTTTGTCTTGTGGGGGTTTTTTATTTATTGGGAGAGTGTAAACCAGATTGTGTAACCGCCCATTGTTGAATAGGGTTTGGCGACCCGCCAAATAAGAGGCAACACAATGGACACCAACACACTGAAAACCCTCGCGCAAGAGCTGGCCAAAGGGATAAAAACCCCATCTGACCTCAATGCCTTCAGCGCACAACTGACCAAAATGGTGGTAGAAGCCGCGCTGAATGCTGAATTGACTGAACACCTAGGCTACCCCGCCCACGCCAAAGAAGGGCGCAACGGGGGCAATAGTCGCAATGGCAGCACCCCGAAGAAGCTCAAGGGCGACCACGGCGAAATAATCATCAATACGCCCCGTGACCGCGACGGCAGCTTTGAACCGCTGTTAATTAAAAAAGGTCAAACGCGTTTTACGTCCATGGATGAACAAATTCTCAGTCTCTATGCTCGGGGTATGAGCACACGCGATATTGTGGCTGCATTTCAGGAAATGTACGGCGCTGAGGTTTCGGCGGGGCTGATATCCAAAGTGACCAACGCAGTATTGGAGCAGGTTGTTCAATGGCAAAATCGACCGCTGGAGGCGGTTTACCCCATCCTGTATTTAGATTGCATCCACATCAAAATTCGCCACGACAAGCGCGTGATCAACAAAGCGATGTATTTAGCCTTGGGCGTTAATCTACAGGGTCAAAAGAATTATTAGGCCTGTGGGTGTCTGAAAATGAAGGCGCCAAATTTTGGCTTCAGGTGCTTACAGAGCTTAAAAATCGCGGGGTTGAACAGATTTTAATTGCCTGTGTCGACGGCCTGACGGGGTTCCCGGCGGCAATCAATGCTGCTTATCCCGATGCACGCATTCAGCTGTGTATTATTCATATGACACGCAATTCTTTAAAATATGTATCCTGGAAAGACTATCGGGCGGTGACGGGCGATTTAAAGAAAATATATCAATCAACCACTGAGGCGGAGGCGTTAATGGAGCTGGATAATTTTGCTAGAACCTGGGATGAAAAGTATCCGCACATAAGCCAATCCTGGCGAAATCACTGGCCCAACTTGATTACGCTCTTTAATTTTCCTGCCGATATTCGCAAGGTGATCTATACCACGAATGCGATCGAATCGTTAAATAGCGTTATTCGCAAGGCGGTAAAAACACGCAAACTCTTTCCGAGTGACGAATCGGCTACCAAGGTGATATTTCTTGCTATCCAGGCAGCTTCTAAGAAATGGACCATGCCGATACGTAACTGGAAAGAGGCTATGAATCACTTTATCATCGAATTTGAGCCGCAGTTAAGGGCTCATATTTAGGCGGGTGGTTACACAGAATGGTTTACAGTCTCTTTATTGGCATTACCGCGCTTAATTAGAAATTTACTTCCATAATCAACTCAGAACATAGCGCTCATGCAACGAGTCATTCAATTACTATTCGCGGCATTTTGGCTATATGCCGTTTACTGTGGCACATCTTGGCATACACCAAATTTAACTGAGCTTGAATTCGTCACTGGCACCATCACCCAAATGCAAGAAATACCTACACGTAGACGCCAATCCAAGTGGCATATAGAAATCACTCTACAACAAAATGGCAAATCTAGAGTTTTAACGGTTTATGACGCATCAGCTTTGAGACTTCTAAAAGCTGGGGACTGCATTGAAGCGGGCATATTTTTTCAAAATGGCGCACAAGAACTTTGGACACTAAAAAGCGAGACACTTAACATTTCGCTGTCGGAAACGCAAAGAATGCGCAAAGCGCTTTTGGGTTACTCATATTATTTTGCTTACGCGATAGGCATATTCTTTATCTACATAGTTATTTTCAAATATGAAAAATTAAATCAGCCGGATTAATTCACACGCCCAACATAGCACCAATCAACTCACCCAACAGCTTTTGCTAACTTTTTCCCAATTTACCCAACAACACCCAACCATGAATACCTAATCAGCTACGCTCCAGCAGACCGCATGCATACACATTGCCCCCTTTTGTTTGATTCAAACATCCCCTCTCGCCGATCTTAAAAACAACAGAAGCGCTAAAAATCACCTAAAACACAAAGATTTGCAACTCAAGCTTAAGCAAAACAAGATACAAATAAAAAAGCCGACTTCAAAAAGTCGGCTTTTTTGCAAGGACAGCTTAGATAAAGTTACTGCAAGGTTTTTTCCATATTCCAATCAACAAACAGCGTTTTCCATTCACTCACTGGAATTTGCACGCGGTTGTCGGGGATTTTTAAGCCGCCGGTGCTAATACTGGTGTTGCCAAACAATGCGCGGTCAAACATTTTCGCGGCAATGCCGGTATCACCCACACCGCAGTGGCCGCCGCTGTATACCTCAAAGGCCATATTTTCGGGCACGCCGAGGGCTTTATACACGGGGTACGCGGCCCAAGCGGCTAAGGCTTCGCTTGTGCCCGCAAGGTGGCACCAGGAGCCTGCGCCATTGGCGTTGGTGAAATGCACTAAATAACGCGGTGCAATGGTGGCAAGCAGCATATGTTGATCGAACGGAAGCGCGTTGACTTTGGCAGGGCTGGAGCGGAATGGGTCGGCGGCTTTCGTTACCCAAGGACCACAAATACCATTGTCTTCTAAGTTATCAATTCCTTGCGGTTGATCAGAGCAGTTCCAGCGAGATTTACCTGCACCGTGACGGAACCACTCGGTCATGCGCCAGCTAGTACCGCCGCCACCGCCCGACTCGACAATTACCACCACAGGTACGCGGCTAAATACGCCGGTTAAAAATGCACCCTTACCGCAACCGGAGCAGCCGGAAACAACTATTTTGCTCGGGTCGTGGCCACTGTTGGGGTTTTGCTCTAACACATCCATTACGCGGTTAATCATCCAGCCTTTGGCGATATTGGGGTTTAATTCGCTCAGGCCATAAAGAGATTTAATACCGTTTTCAAAACCGCTACCAAAGGCTAATTTTTTACTGCCGCTAGGCAAAATGCCCGAGGATAAATCTAAGGTAATGGCCTTGCCACTGCCAGAAATAGTCGCGGTGAAGGTGCCGGTTTTTGTGCCCACTTTACAGCTGATATTTACATTCGCACCGCTTACTGAGCCGGAGACTGAATCACAATCACCCGGTACGGGGCCGTATAAATATTTTGCAGCCATTGCCAGAATTTCTTTGCGGCGGCATTCCCATTGGGCTTTGGTGTTGACCGGTGTGCCATCGTAAAAGGTAAATGGATCCGGCAATTTTATGCTGTTGTATTTGGCGTTACCTGCATCGGTAAAATTCGGAATGGTGCAGGTGCTCGCGTTACCAGAGCTGCTGGAAGATGAGCTACTGGAGGAGCTGGAGGATGAACTGCTGGAGCTTGAAGAGGTTCGGCCAGAGCTGGATGACGACGAGCTGGATGAAGAAGAACTAGAAGAGCTTGATGAACTGGACGAGGAGCTGGAGCTTGATGAACTGGAACTCGATGGCACAGGATCAGCGCCACAGGCCGCCAACAATGACGACAATAAAAGCGGAGCTGCCCAACGGCTCCAGGGAGTTTGTGTTGTTTTCATGTTGATCACCAAATGTATGGATTGAAATTATGTTTGGCTATAGCAGGTTTTTATTTTTGGTTATTGAGCAGCGGCTTGCTCTATCCTCGAAGTCCATATTATGCAAAGGCTTATTCGACGAAATTATCTAGCCGCCACAGCACATCAAACCTACCGCCGCCATTTAATAGACTGACAAAAAATCCCGGCCTGCTTACTCGCGCAGACAGACTAATCAATTTCACGTGGATTTCCGCTCGGCCATTTCACACATTTATCAGATGCTCACAACTACCGTTTTGTCATACTGTATTATTGAACAATTAAATAAAATTGCCTGCCGAATAAATATTGGCGCACATAAACGCCAATAAAAATCCGCTTAAACAATATCGCCACCAGCACTTGTTTAAGTGAGCCTCGGATTAATTCCAGCTTTTGACTTTTTTCAAAACCGTCGCGGGCATAGAGCCCGCGACGCAACTACAGGGAGGTGCTCGGATGTTTTTGAAACAGGCAAAATTTGGAATTAATCAAAGTATCCTTCACTCACAACGGCACTGAGTTATGGATTCGCCAATCTCATCTGGGTAATGGGTTTTATGTATAAATATGGACGCTAAGCAAGCGTAATAAAATCTGGCGCGGACAGGCAGCTTCCACTCAAACCACCCACATTTTTTTGGAAAAAGGCTATCAATATTTAAAAAAACAACTCTAGTGGCTTTAACTCTAATGGCTTTAAATATGGAGTTTTGAATATGGGGTTTGGCGCCCTTGAATAATAGATATCCAACACATAAAAACCGCTTTACGGCCGATGCACGCACACCCGCGTTGCGCCGGTTGTATTTTCAGCCCTATCGCAATTTATGTGGCTGCGCCGGTATTATTCGTTTATCGGTGACGGCGACAGCCAATTTGGCACCGCCAAGCGAGCCGTACTCAAACGCGGTTGGGCATTTTCCCAGTACGCGAAATATGTTCGCCCAGGCTTGGTACGCATTAAGGCGGATAAAAGCACTAAAGCCAACGGGCTGGAATTAACTGCCTACCAAGGAGATAACAAACTGGTAGTAGTTATATTAAATCGCTCCCAGGCAGCCATTAATGATGTGGTATTCGCATCGCCCGAACCAATTAAAAACGCGGAATACTTTTCCACATCGCGCCTTACGAACCGAGCGAAAACGGCTATCACGGCAACAGGCCAAAAGGCGAGCTTTACAGTGGCCGCCCGCAGTATTTCCACCGTTGTACTGTCTTATTAGCGCCTTGTAATTAGCTGGGCGAGTGTACCTCATAAACTTAAACGCCAATGGGCTGCATTTATTACAGCGGCCCACTGTTAATTGCCCGGCGGCTTAGGCTGCCGGTGCGACATCCTGATTACACTTATTAACACGACACCAAACAGTGCCAAGTTAATAAAACAGGGTTTTTATCGCACCAAGAACAGCTCCAACCAATAAATGTGGGCTTAAAATAACTGGGAAAAAATTAGCGCTTAGGCTTAATTCGCACAAATCTAAATGGCGAATAAGGAGTAATTATTTTAAGGCCCCAAATACCTTACCGATAATTTTACTGCCTGTACCGAGGGGGTCACGGCGGATGGCTTTTTCCTCTTCAGCAATCATCAGATACAAGCCTTCTGCAGCTTTTTTGGTTACGTAACCTTCCACTGTAGATTCTTGGCCGGAGGCCAAACCCAAAGCTTGGGCCTTGGACATTACCGAGTTATAACTCTGCGCCAATTTAGCTTTATCGGTCACACCTTTTACCAGGGGAAGAAATTTTACCGCCAGAGATGCTGAGGTTTTTTCACGAAAAAAATCGGTCACGGAGGTTTCTCCTCCAGCCAAGATATTTTTCGCATCATTAAACGTCATGGATTTTACGGCGTTAATTAACAAAGGCTTGGCTAGCGGTACGGCCGTTTCAGCAGCGCGGTTCATGGCCACTTCAAGATCATCTATTTTTTGGCCTTGGCCGGTGAGCTGCAACACGCTGCGCACCTTGTCAAATTTACCGGGTAATTGAATGCGCACCCGATCGTTATTTAAAAAACCGTCGGCAACACCTAATTTACTGACGGCAGCAATAGAGCCCTGCTCCATCGCACTTTTTAAACCGGCATTGGCATCTTTTTCAGTCAGATCGGCAAGGCTTAACGCCATTGCGGCGGAAGAACATAACACAACGGCGGCGGCCGCCACGCGCGCGGCTCGGTGGGTGTGGTGTCGAACCTGGTTAAACATAGTTAATCCTCGTGTGTGAAATAAATGGGCATAGGCCTGATGGCCTTAATTTGAGCAGTTCACGTCATTAGATAATTTTAATAAAACAAATCACTGCCGCGCGTGGTAAGCCCGTCGAATCGCCGTTTGGGGTGAGCCTGTCGTACCACCCTTGCACAGGCTCAAGGCAGGCGGAGTTTAACCTTATGGGATTGGGCAAGCCCGCCAGTTGTGGGCTGGGTTAAGGGCAATCACGGCTCCAAAACCCCCCAATACCCGCCACGCCCTGGGCCCCAAGGCTGACGGCCAGCCCCAGGTGCCGCTGATCAACCCCGCCCAGGGCAAATACCGGCAGCTTAGCTAAGCGGCTCAACCGCGCCCATTCGCTCCACCCCAAGGCAGCGGCGCCTGGGTGGGTTTGGGTGGGCTGTACTGGCGAGAGTAACGCATAGTGGCACTGCAGAGCGCAGGCCAACTCTAGCTCTTGGGCGTCGTGACACGACATACCCAGCATCAAACCGGCAGGGATCGAAACCGGCCCCTGGGCGGCAGCGGCCGTTAGGTGGAGACCGTGGCAATACTGGCGCAATAGGGTTCCTTGGGCCTGGCTAGTTAACTGGTGAAAGCCAGGTGCTATAGCAGGCAGCAAACTGCTATGAAGCATAAGCCGGGTATTGTGGTTTTCACCAATATTATGGCTTTCACACAGCGCCAAGGCTGCGGTCATCAACTCGCCCCAAGGCCAGCCCAGTTGCTCAGGGCTGTGGGGGCGCGCCAGCATGACGCGACCAGGCTGCAGACTCAGGGCAAATTGTTTCAGCCAAAGCTGTGGTGTCGCGGCGGCTCCGCTGATACACAGTTGCCTGGGCAACATCAGCGCCTGCAATATCGGGCGATTGGCCGCTGGCAGTGGGTAGCGATCCAGTTCACCGAGTTTAACCCACGCGAGTGGCTGGCCTTCACGGCCCTCGGCAACACCGTCGAACTGATTGACCCGGAATACATCCAGCAAAACGGATTTATCCGGGTAGGAATGGTGAATTTGGATAAGCGGCTCAGCCGCCACAACCGCTATGCCTAACTCTTCGTGTAACTCACGCCAGAGCCCGGCTATGGGCGCTTCACCCGCTTCAAGTTTGCCGCCGGGAAATTCCCACAGGCCGCCTTGATGTTGGTGGGCGGCCCGTTTAGCCAACAGAACTTCACCTGCGCCGTTAACAATCACGCCGACAACAACGGCAAGCGCAGACATGAGGTGGCTTAGGAGCGGTATTCGGCGTTGATGGTGACGTACTCGTGGGAGAGATCGCAGGTCCATACCTGCTCTGCCGCATCCCCTCGGCCCAGGGCCACACGAATGGTGAATTCTGCCTTGCCGACAATGGCAGCACCGGCTTCCTCGGTATAACTGGCAGCGCGACCACCGTTGGCGACGATCAACACATCATCCAACCAAACATTAACCAGGCGCGCATCGAGATTTTTCACGCCGGCATAACCAATGGCGGCCACTATGCGCCCCCAGTTGGGGTCGCTGGCGTAGAGGGCCGTTTTAATCAGCGGTGAATGGGCAATGGCATAGGCAATTTGCAAGCATTCATGGCTGCTAGTGCCCTGCTCCACATGAATAGCCACAAACTTGGTGGCGCCCTCACCGTCTTTGACTATGGCTTGGGCCAGTTGCTGCTGTACGTCAGTGACCGCCGCCAGCAGTTTTTCGTACAGCTCGCCATGGGTTGAATTGAGCATTGGCAGCCCTGCTTGGCCGCTGGCAATTAGAATACAGGCGTCATTTGTGGAGGTGTCGCCATCAATAGTGATGCGATTAAAGGATCTATCGGCCGCTTTTTTGACGATGGCCTCCAACACATGGGGTGCGCAGACCGCATCGGTAGCTATGTACGCCAGCATGGTGGCCATATTGGGACGGATCATGCCCGCACCCTTGGCGATGCCCGTCACGCTGATCAGCTCACCGTCGAACTCAAACTGCACCGAGGCGCCTTTGGGGCGAGTATCCGTGGTCATGATGGTGCTGCCAGCTAAGGCCCAGTTGTCCTCTTGGGCGCTGGCAATGGCCCGCGGAATAGCCGCAATAATTTTATCAATCGGCAGGTATTCGCCAATAACACCCGTGGAGAAAGGAATCACCTGATGGGGTTTCACATCGGTAAGCTCCGCCACGGATCGGCACGTGGCACGAGCATCCTGCATGCCGCGCTCGCCGGTGCAGGCATTGGCATTGCCCGAGTTCACCACCAAATAACGGATGTCGCCGTTGGCAATATGCTCCCGGCCAATCAACACGGGCGCGGCCGCAAAAGCGCTCTGGGTGAACACACCGGCTACGCTTGCGCCCTCTTCAATGGCAATCACCAAGAGGTCGTTGCGACCGGCATACTTCACACCTGCTTGAGCCACCCCCAAGCGCACCCCACTGATGGGATGCATTACTGGCCAGCTGGCCTCACCTACCGCCATGGGTCTACCCTCTTAAGCCAACTTGCCGTGGCATGCTTTGTATTTTTGCCCAGAACCACAGGGGCAGGGATCATTGCGGCCGACTTTGGCGCCGCGACGAGTTAAGGCCACCTGCGGCTGTGCTACAACTTCACCGGTGAAACCCGATACCTGATCGTGCTGCAACTGTTGCTGACGACGCGCCCGCTCAGCCTCAGCCGCCTGGGCCCGCTCCATCGCTTCCATCTGCTCAGGCGTAATGGGCTCCACGCGGAACAATACTCGGGTCACTTCGTGCTTGAGGTTGTTCAACAGAGTTTGGAACAACTCAAAGGATTCCCGCTTGTATTCTTGCTTGGGGTTCTTCTGCGCATAGGCGCGCAGACCTATGCCCTGGCGCAAGTGGTCCATATTCAGCAAGTGCTCTTTCCACAGGGTGTCCAGCACATGCAGCATCACCTGCCGCTCTAGGCCACGAATAACCGAAGACAAGCGGCCGGCTTTGTCTTGGTAGAAGCTATTCATCAGGTCGAGAATTTTGCGGCGCAACGGCTCTTCATAGAGCTTGGAATCTTCTTTAAGCCATTGGGCGATAGGCACTTCCACACCAAAATCCGCTAATAGGCTCTGCTCAAGGGCGGGGATATCCCACTGTTCCGACATGGACTGCGGCGGAATGTAATTGGAGATCACATCATTAATGACATCTTCGCGAATACCCGCAATGGCATCGGCAATGGAGTCGGCATCCAACAAGTCATTGCGCTGCTGGTAAATGACACGGCGCTGATCGTTGGCTACATCGTCGTATTCCAACAGTTGCTTACGGTAGTCAAAGTTGCGGGCCTCCACCTTGCGCTGGGCGTTCTCAATGGCGCCGGTCACCATGCGGTGCTCAATCGCCTCGCCCTTCTCCATGCCGAGTTTGTTCATGATGGCGCGCACTCGATCCGAGGCGAAAATGCGCATCAGGTTATCTTCCAGAGACAGGTAAAAACGCGATACCCCAGGGTCCCCTTGGCGCCCGGCCCGGCCGCGCAGCTGGTTATCAATGCGGCGGGATTCGTGGCGCTCGGTGCCGAGAATATGCAAGCCGCCAGCGGCCAGCACTTGCTCGTGACGCGCCTTCCATTCCGCGCGAATACGGGCTACTTCCGCTTCGGACGGATTGTCCAATTTAGCCAACTCAGCTTCACAATTGCCCCCCAACATAATGTCCGTTCCGCGACCTGCCATGTTGGTGGCCACAGTCACCGCACCGGGGCGACCGGCCTGGGCGATAATATCGGCCTCCCGCTCGTGTTGTTTGGCGTTAAGCACCTCGTGTTTGATACCTGCGGCTTTAAACCGCGCCGACATTTCTTCGGAGGTTTCCACCGACGCCGTGCCCACCAAGACGGGCACATTCAATTCTTTTAAGCGCTTCACTTCAGCCACAATGGCCTCGAATTTATCTTCCATATTGAGGTAGATAAGATCGTTGAGGTCTTTGCGGGCTATGGGTTTATTGGTGGGAATCACCACCACATCCAGATTGTAAATCTGCCGAAATTCAACGGATTCGGTATCCGCCGTACCGGTCATACCCGAGAGCTTTGGATAAAGACGGAAGTAGTTTTGAAAGGTGGTGCTGGCCAGGGTCTGGCTTTCGTTTTGAATCGTCACCCCTTCTTTTGCTTCAATCGCCTGGTGCAAACCCTCGGACAAACGACGGCCTGGCATGGTGCGACCGGTATGCTCATCGATCAGAATTACCTGATTGTCCTGCAGTATGTACTCCACATCCCTGTTAAACAGTTTGTGGGCCTTTAAAGCTGAGTGCACGTGGTGCAGCATATTGAGGTTACCCGCCGCATAGAGGCTTTGGCCCTCCGCCAGTAAGCCGCGCTTGGTGAGAATCTGCTCCACCAATTCATGGCCTTCTTCGGTCAACTCAATGTGGCGAGTTTTTTCATCCACCACATAGTGGCCCGACTCCTCTGAACCCTCGCTCTTGGGTTTAAGTTCGGGAATAAAGCTGTTCATGATGCGATAAAGCTCGGAGGAATCCTCAGCCGCGCCGGAGATAATCAGGGGCGTGCGGGCCTCATCGATTAAAATGGAGTCCACCTCATCCACAACGGCAAAATTAAGGGGCCGTTGTACACGCTCCTCTTTGCGCATGACCATGTTGTCGCGCAGGTAGTCAAAACCGTATTCGTTGTTGGTGCCGTAAGTGATGTCGGCCGTATAAGCCTCGCGCTTTTCCCACTGGGGCTGCATGGACAAAATCACCCCTACGCTCAAACCTAGCCCCTCATACAACGGACGCATCCATTCCGCGTCACGGCGGGCCAAATAATCGTTCACCGTAACCACATGCACACCACGGCCGGACACCGCATTGAGGTAAATGGCCAAAGTCGCCATCAGGGTTTTACCCTCCCCCGTACGCATCTCCGCGATGCGCCCTTCGTGCAGGGTAATACCCCCAATCAACTGCACATCAAAATGGCGCATGCCCATGATGCGTTTACTGGCCTCACGGCACACCGCAAAAGCCTCCGGCAAAATAGCATCCAAGGACTTGCCCGACTGATGTTGCGCCCGAAACTCGGCGCTTTTCGCCCGCAGGGCCCCATCGTCAAGGGTGCTGATGCTCGCCTCTAATGCATTGATTTGATCTACGATTTTGCGCATCCGCTTCAATTCGCGATCGTTTTTAGTGCCAATAATTTTTTTCAGTAAATTGCCAATCATAAAATCGCCATCAAGCCACCCAGCCGGGGGGCGGCATAGTAAAAGAAAGTCTATTTAAGGGAAATACACGCAGCGCGGCTGGCACACTGCTTTGGGGCAGAAAAGGAAGAGTTAGGGGACGGTCGTGCGGATGTAGGAGGCAGGATCAACAACGCGGTTATTTTTGTACACCTCAAAGTGTACATGGGGGCCAGAGGAGCGGCCGGTGTTACCTAAGAGCGCAATTACTTGGCCTTTTTGCACCATATCGCCAACGTGCACAAGATTTTTCTTGCAGTGCCCGTAACGCGTTTTAAAACCATTGCCGTGGTTTATCTCAACTAAATTACCATAGCCTGTTTTCTCGGCCGACCAAGTCACAAGGCCAGAGGCCACGGCGGAAATTTCACTGCCCTCAGCAGCGGAAAAATCCACGCCCTCATGCATCTCATTCTGGCCAGTAAACGGGTCCGTACGCCAACCGAATTCAGAAGAGCGGTAACCTTCTTTTACCGGTGCGCCCTGCACCAGAGCATCGCTGGCGAATTTTTGCTGGGACACCCACTCATCCAGATACTCCAACTGGTGCTGACGGTTTTCAAGTCGAGCACTGAGTTCATCAACCAGGTTATTAAGCTCGCTCAATGCATATACACGCGCAGAGCGTTCACTTACCGGGCCACCTAAACCTGGGGACTGACTAAAATCGAATTCTTTTAGGTCAAGCTGCGCATTACTGCTAATACGCTCACCCAAGGCATCCAAACGCAATAGTTTGGCTTGCAACTCAGCCACACGCATGGCTAAAGCATTTACTTTGGCCTGTTGATCACGCGCTTCAAGCGCCGCATTAAGTGGATCATTCCAAGCTGTATCAGGCTGAGCGAGAAAACGCGAAACCTGTGATAAGTTCAATACCAATAGCGCAGCCACCCCACAGGGCAGCCCGATGCCACAGAGCGCCAAGAGCGCCTTAGCCCAAAAGCCGAAGGTCACACTGTAAGTGCGGCCTCGTTTAGGGTTGATTAATATGAACTTCACGCCAAAATCATCCTAGGATCTATTGTGGTTATTACGGGAGCCAGCGCTTTTTGAGGCGCGGAATATGGCACAGGCCGCGCCCCGGTTCAATAGAATAGGTCATGGGGAGGAACTAAACTGGAAAAATCAGCTGCGAGCACAAACCATTTGGCGAAAAAAAACCCGGTGAAACCGGGTTTTTAGGGCGTCAAACTGACCTTATGCAGCAATCAGCGGTTTGATGTAAGAAATAGGTGCCTTGGCTGTATCTTCACAAGTGACATACTCCCAAGCATCTGTGCGGCTTAACAGTTCTCGCAGAGATTTATTGTTCAAGCCGTGGCCTGATTTGAACGCACTGTACTCACCTACAATCCCAAAGCCCAATAAGTACAAATCACCGATGGCATCGAGTACCTTGTGCTTCACAAACTCGTCTTCATAACGCAAACCGTCTTTGTTCATGATGCCGCCCGCATCAATAACAATGGCGTTATCAATGCTGCCGCCTTTGGCCAACCCCTTGGCGCGCAGCATTTCAATATCGTGCATAAAGCCAAAGGTGCGAGCGCGTGAGATTTCTTTAACGAACGATGCGTTGGAGAAATCAACCGATACCGCCTTTTTGTGATCGCGAAATATGGGGTGGTCAAAGTCGATTCCGAAGCTGACCTTAAAGCCATCGTAGGGTAAAAAGCTGGCGGTCTTATCACCATCTTGCACCGTAACTGGCTTGAGAATACGGATAAACTTCTTCGCGGCACGCTGCTCTTGGATACCAGCAGACTCGATCAAAAACACAAACGGGCCCGCGCTGCCATCCATAATGGGCACTTCATCAGCATTTAATTCAATGATGGCATTATCAATCCCTAATCCAGCCATGGCAGAGAGCAAATGCTCGACGGTGGAAACGCGCACGCCATCTTTGATCAAAGTGGTAGATAAAGTGGTATCGCCGACAAAATGTGCTTTAGCTGGGATAGTGACAACAGGCGAAAGATCCGTGCGGCGAAACACTATGCCGTGGTCGATCGGCGCAGGACGCAGGGTGAGCGTGACTTGCTTACCGGTATGTAAACCCACCCCGGTGGCTCGAATGGCGTTTTTTAAGGTGCGCTGTCTGATCATCTGAATCTACCTGTGCGGATACCGCAGTGGCTAAAGGAATTAATCGAGGCTACCTCGATACTTCACAGATTCTAGAGAAGTCAGATGAATCTAAGCTGAACTTTGGGATTAGGTCACAGCCTCCAAGCTACGGCTCCGACACAAAAAAGCCCCTAACAAGGGGCTTTTTTGCTCCGGCCTGCGCTAAGCAGGCCATTACAACGGCGGAATTACTGCGACTCAGACTGGCGGCGCAAAAACGCTGGAATATCTAAGTAATCCATGTCTTTATCGCGCATATCCAACGCCTGCGCCACAGAAATAGTGCTTTGCTTGGCGCGTAAAGGCCCCTGCGGGCGCTCTATGGCTGCGCCTGCGTAGACGGGTTTTTGTGGTTCAGCTTGTTGCGGTTGAGCGCGGATCGGATCGGGCGCTTTGGTGGCGACACTGGGTTTGGCAACCAAGCCAAGACCTGTCGCCACCACCGTAACCCGCAGTTCGTCTTTCATTTCTGGGTCGATCACAGTACCCACTACCACCGTGGCATCAGAGGAGGCAAACTCTTCGATGGTGTCACCCACCAAAGTAAATTCACCCAAGGATAAATCCATACCGGCAGTAATGTTGACCAAAATACCCTTAGCGCCCTGCAGGTTTACATCTTCCAACAAGGGGCTGCGGATGGCGGCCTCAGCTGCTTCGCGGGCGCGATTGTCGCCGCGCGCGGCACCGGTACCCATCATAGCCATGCCCATTTCCGACATCACCGTGCGCACGTCGGCGAAGTCCACGTTGATCATACCCGGGCGGATAATAAGGTCGGCTATACCCTGTACGGCGCCCAATAAAACATCATTAGCAGCCTTGAAGGCGTCGAGTAAGCTAGTGGTCTTACCCAATACAGCGAGTAATTTTTCGTTTGGAATGGTAATTAAAGAGTCAACGCGCTCTTGAAGGTGTTTGATACCTTCTTCGGCAATAGCCATGCGCTTGCGGCCTTCAAATGGAAAGGGTTTGGTGACTACCGCGACGGTTAAGATGCCTAGCTCACGGGCTACCTCGGCCACAACCGGCGCGCCGCCTGTGCCTGTACCACCACCCATACCAGCGGTGATAAACACCATGTCCGCACCGCGCAGCACCTCAGCGATACGATCGCGATCTTCCAGTGCGGCTTGGCGCCCCACATCGGGGTTAGCCCCTGCGCCAAGGCCTTTGGTCATGTTGTTGCCCAGCTGTAAAACGGCGTGGGCTTCTATATTTTTAAGTGCCTGGGCGTCAGTGTTGGCACAGACAAAGTCAACACCTTCAACATGATTGTTAATCATGTGTTTGACTGCGTTGCCGCCGCCACCACCGACACCCACTACTTTAATTACCGCGTTTTGCGGCAAGTTATCGACTAATTCAAACATTTTCAGCTCCCCAGATATCCCCTGAATTTGCCATTGTACTCAATTGCTTGCGTGGATGGGATTAAAAATTGCGCGCTAACCAACCTTTTAGGCGATTCCATGAACTCTCGCGCGGACCGAATGAGGCAACCTTATGCATGCCTTTCTGTTTCATCCCATACAACAACAATCCAACCCCAGTTGAATAAATCGGATTGGTGACTATATCGCGCATACCGCGTACGTTTTGTGGTATCCCCAAACGCACTGGCATGTCGAAAATTTCCTCGGCCAATTCAATTACGCCTTCCATTTTAGACGTACCCCCTGTAAGTACTATGCCCGCGGGGATCAGATTTTCAAATCCGCTGCGGCGCAGTTCAGCTTGTACGAGGGTAAAGAGTTCGTCGTAACGGGGCTCAACGACTTCAGCCAGCGACTGGCGTGACAGGCTGCGCGGTGGGCGATCACCGACACTGGGCACCTGAATCATTTCATCGGGGTTTGTCAAAGTGGCGAGCGCACAGGCGTATTTGATTTTGATGGCTTCAGCATATTGCGTGGGTGTGCGCAGGGCCATGGCTATATCGTTGGTGACCTGATCGCCCGCAATGGGAATCACACCGGTGTGGCGAATGGCCCCCTCGGTAAATATGGCGATGTCGGTGGTGCCGCCGCCTATATCCACCATACACACCCCCAACTCTTTTTCGTCGTCGGTGAGCACCGCATAGCTGGACGCTAACTGCTCAAGAATGATGTCTTCGACTTCCAAGTTACAGCGGCGTATGCACTTTTCGATATTTTGCGCGGCGTTGATGGCACAGGTCACCAGATGTACTTTGGCCTCAAGGCGCACACCGGACATACCCAGTGGATCTTTAACACCATCCTGTTCATCAATTAGGTATTCCTGCGGCAGTATGTGCAGGATTTTCTGATCAGCCGGGATAGCAACCGCTTGTGCCGCATCAATAACGCGATCTAAATCCTGCGTGAGCACTTCTTTATCTTTGATGGCCACAATACCGTGGGAGTTGAGGCTGCGGATGTGGGAACCTGCGATGCCTGCAAACACCGAGTGAATTTGACACCCCGCCATTAGCTCCGCTTCTTCGATTGCCCGCTGGATGGCCTGCACGGTGGAGTCGATGTTCACCACCACGCCTTTTTTCAGGCCGGTAGACTTATGGGAGCCAAGACCTATGACGGACAGCTCTCCTTCCGGCGAGATTTCGCCGACGATGGCGACAATTTTGGATGTTCCTATATCCAGGCCGACGATCATTTTGCTCCCATTAGCTTGAGCCATGTTTTACTCCAGCGCCTGTATGCGCTCTATTCTTCTGCGGATGAGGGTGTTTGTTCTTGTTTGTGGGTAGCCGGTGCGGTTGGGCTAGTGGCCAGAGGCTCCACTGGCGGAGCCTCTTTCCAGGTCACGGCAAACCCGTTGTCGTAGCGCATGTCGATTTGGCTCATGCGCGATACTTCGCGGGATAATTCCGTGCGCAAAATTTTGGCTATATTTTGCAATTTTTCTAGGGCTTTTTCTCTACCCAAACGAATGGTGAGGGCTGGAGAGAATTCTAGAGTCCAGGCGAGGGTTTTGTCTAAAGTTAGCCGCACCGGTGTAAAGCCATTGCCCGCAACAATATTTTTGATCACCTGGTACTGCTGCATCACCTCCGCAGCATACCGCTCCTCACAATCGAAGACCGGCAGTGAGGTCAATTGCGCCGCATCGCTGACCCGGACAATTTCCCCACGCATATTGATAAATCCTTCCGTGCCCCAGCGCGCAATGGGTTTTTGCTCTTGGATGCGCACTAACAATTTGTCCGGCCAGGTGCGGGCGATAATCACTTTGTCGATCCAGGGGTTGGCTTCCAGCGCTTTTTTAAGCCCCAGCATATCCAGCTCAAGGAATGTCGGCGACAGATGCTGTTCAACCAACTGCTGGGTTTGCTGCTGAGCGATGTACTTAAACTCACTCTCGACACTGACGCCCGCGATGGGCCGATTCATAAGGTTTTCAAGGCGTGTTTTAGGATCCAACCAAACAATGCTGGCCACTATGCCTGAGAACAGGCCGCCGTATACCAGCCACAACAACAACGGCTTGAGCCAGCGAAAATTCCACTGGCGGGCCGGTTTAGCCGTGCGCAGTGGCGAAGCGCCGCCCTGTCCAGCAGAACGCCTGGAACGACGGGGCGGCACTTCGCGACGGCGCACATCCATCATGAAAGGGTTTGGCTCGCTATAGCCAGCACTAGCTTGTTAAAACTCAGGCCCGCCGCTTTAGCGGCCATGGGGACCAGGCTGTGGCTGGTCATGCCCGGAACGGTGTTCACTTCAAGTAGATAAAAATTGCCCGCGCTATCGGCCATCACATCCACCCGCCCCCAACCCTGTGCCCCTACGGCAGCAAAGGCCTGGGCGGCGAGGCCTTTAAGGCGCGCTTCGGCCGCTTCATCGAGGCCACAGGGGCACAGGTACTGAGTATCTTCGGCAATATATTTAGCGTGGTAGTCGTAGAAGGCTTCCGCCGGTTTAAGGCCTATAGGGGGCAAGGTGACGCCATTGAGCTGGGCGACCGTGAATTCAGCTCCCTTGATAAATCGCTCGGCTAACACACCCTTGTCGAACTGCTGGGCATTTTCAAAGGCCTGTTGCAGCCCTTCCAGACTATTGACGCGCATCATGCCGATGCTAGAGCCTTCATGGATAGGTTTGACGATAATATCCGGGCCCAACTGGGCGAAGACGGCGGCCCAGTCGGTATCAGCTGTTAACACCGCGTATTCGGGGGTGGGCAGGCCGCAGGCTTGCCAGATTTGTTTAGTACGCTGTTTATCCATACACAGGGCCGAGGCGGCAACGCCGCTTCCGGTGTACGGCAGTTGCATGTATTCGAGCAATGCCTGCATACGGCCGTCCTCACCCCCGGGGCCGTGCAGCGCTATAAATACCCGGTCGGCCTTGAGTGCTTGTAACTGGGCAATAGGATTTTGCCGGATATCCACCCCCAGGACATCGACGCCCTCAGCCTGGAGGGCGGCGATCACCGCTTGGCCACTGTGCAGGGATACCTCCCGTTCAGCTGAGGTGCCGCCATAGATAACAGCCACACGGCCCAGCACACGCACGAGAGCGGCGCTGTCGTTGGGGTCGGCGAAGAAATCGAGGCTGACAGAAGAAAATTTATTCATAGCAAACACACATCATTGCATTAGGTTATTGGCCAATATAGCGGCGAGGCTACCCACATTGCCGGCGCCCTGGGTGATCACAATATCGTCTGGGCGCAAGAGTGGTTTAAGGACGTCTAAAACCCCATCGACCTGCTCGACAAACACGGGGTCAACGGTACCGCGGTTGCGAATGGAGCGCGCCAGGGTACGTGAGTCGGCACCTTCAATTTTATCCTCGCCCGCACTGTACACTTCCAGCAGCACCAATTGATCCACGCTTGAGAGCACCTGGGCAAAATCATCAAACAGGTCGCGGGTACGGGTGTAACGGTGGGGCTGATAAACCATCACCAGGCGACGCTTTGGCCAACCGGCGCGCACGGCCGCGATCGTGGCCGCTACTTCGCGCGGATGGTGGCCGTAGTCATCCACCAGCATCACCGGCTCGCCCTGCCCTAGGGAAAATTCGCCGTATACCTGGAAACGCCGCCCTACACCGGAGAATTCCGCCAGGCCCTGCTGAATAGCACCAATGCCTACCCCCTCTTCCATCGCTACGGCCGTAGCGGCGGTGGCATTGAGCACGTTGTGGCGACCGGGCAGATTTAGGCTGATGCAAACGGGCTCAGCGGAGCCAGGGCAGCGGATTTTAAAGACTTGGCTGCGACCTGTCTGCACCACATCGAGGGCTTGGTAGTCGCTGTCGTCGCCAAAACCGTAGGTAATCACTGAGCGGGAAATCTGCGGCAGCAGTTCTTTGATCACAGGGTCGTCGCCACACATTACCGCCAGGCCGTAAAAAGGCAGGTTGTGCAGGAACTCCACAAAGGTCTGCTGCAGTTTACTGAAACTGCCGCCATAGGTTTCCATATGGTCGGCGTCTATGTTGGTGACCACTGAGACCATAGGCTGCAGATGTAAAAAAGATGCGTCACTCTCATCGGCCTCGGCCACCAAAAAGCGACTCTCACCCAAGCGGGCGTTGGTGCCAGCGCTATTGAGCAGGCCGCCGATTACAAAGGTGGGGTCAAGGCCTGCGGCGGCGAGTATGGAGGCGATTAAACTCGTGGTCGTAGTTTTACCGTGGGTGCCCGCTACGGCGATACCGTGGCGGTAGCGCATCAGCTCGGCGAGCATTTCGGCGCGGCGCACTATAGGAATGCGCGCGGCGCGGGCGGCTTCTAGCTCCGGGTTGCTCTCACTGACAGCAGTGGAGCGCACCACCACGTCAACGTCTTTAAGGTTGCTGGCGGCATGGCCGATAAATATCTGCATGCCCATAGCGGATAACCGCTTGGTCACCTCAGAAATTTTCAGGTCGGAACCGGAAATACTATAGCCCTGGTTGAGCAAGACCTCGGCAATGCCGCTCATACCGGCGCCGCCGATACCAATGAAGTGAATGCGCTTGATACGGCGCATCTCGGGAACCTGATGAACAGGAAAATCAGCCATGGGACAGCTCCAGAATATGCTGCACGAATACCTCGGTGGCATCGGGCGTAGCCGCCGCCCGCGCCGCTGTGGCCATGGCACACAGGCGGGGGCGATCGGACAAAATCTCAGTTAACAAACGGCTCAAGCGCTCAGGGCTTAAGGACTCTTGGGGGGCGAGCATCGCGGCGCCCCGCTCCACTAACCATTGGGCGTTAGCGGTTTGATGATCGTCGATAGCATGGGGATAGGGTACCAACACAGCCGCCACACCCACCGCGCTCAGCTCCGCCACCGTGAGCGCCCCGGCGCGGCAAATCACTAAATCAGCCCAGGCCAGGGCTTCCGCCACATCCTCAATAAAGGGCTCGATGCGGGCGTTCAGGCCGCGCTCTTGATAGGCCAGCTCACAGGCGGCGGCGTGTTGAGTGCCGGTTTGGTGGCGCACTAAAGGTCGCGTTTGGCTCGGCAGTAGCGCCAATGCCCGCGGCAGGGTTTGGTTGAGCGCTTGTGCGCCTAAGCTGCCGCCGAGCACCAGAAGGCGGGGCGCTCCCTCACGGCCATCAAAGCGCGAGGCTGGCTCAGCTTGGTCATAAAAGCTTGCTCGCAGTGGATTACCGATGGTGATAGCCCCAGGCAACATATCGGGAAAAGCACATAAAACACGGCGCGCCATGCGGGCAAGTAGCCGGTTGGTGGTGCCTGCCACGGCATTTTGTTCGTGAATGAGCAGCGGAATACGGCTTAAAAAAGCCGCCACTCCACCGGGGCCCGCTACATAGCCGCCCAGGCCAATCACTGCGGCAGGTTGCAAGCGGCGCAAAATCTGCCTCACCGTAAATACGGCTTTAATAATCAACCAAGGTGCCAGCAACAAGTGACGCACGCCTCGGCCGCGCACACCGGCAATATTCAAGCTATGCAGCTGGATTCCTGCGGCAGGCACAACTCTAGCTTCTAAGCCCCGGTTAGTCCCCAACCATTCAACACTGTGGCCCTGGGCCATGAGCGCCTTGGCCACCGCTAGAGCCGGAAATACGTGGCCGCCGGTGCCACCCGCCATGATCAAAAAACGCAAACTCATCGGCGCATCTCCGCATCCATGCGCAATACCAAGGCTAAAAAGGCGCAGCAGACGATCAGGCTGCTACCACCGGAACTAATAAACGGCAGCGTCAGCCCCTTGGTGGGCAGCAACCCAGATGCGACCCCCATATTGATGAAGCTTTGGGCGGCCAGCATGATGCCGATGCCGAAGCTAGCAAAACAGACAAAGGAGCGATCCAGGGCGCGGGCGCGAAAACTAACGGCTAATACCTTCCAAACCAAGCCGAAAAAAGCGGCGATTAAGACTATGGCGCCGATTAAGCCGAATTCCTCGGCGATGATAGCGAAGATAAAGTCTGTGTGCGCTTCAGGTAAAAAGAACAGCTTCTGCAGGCTATTGCCCAGCCCCAAGCCGGTCCAGCTGCCGCGACCAAAGGCGATCAACGACTGCACCAGTTGGTAGCCGCTGGAGAACTGCTCGGCCCAGGGGTCCAAAAATGTCACCAAACGCTGCCAGCGGTACGGCGAGGCGATGGCAATCATAGCGAGCCCAGCAACACCTGACGCGGCGAGGAATATAAAGCGAAACAGCGGCACGCCGGCCACAAACATCATGGCGCCGGCTGTAATACTCAACACCACCGAGGTGCCAAAGTCCGGTTCCATTAAGAGCAGCAATACAAATACCCCCAAAATGCCGATCAGTTTGAAAAAAGCGCTCCAAGAGCGTTGGAACTCTTCAGTCCGGCGGGCTAAAAAGCTGGCAAAAAATACCACAAAACAAAATTTAGCCACCTCGGAGGCCTGAATGGCAAAGCCGCCCAACCCCAGCCAGCGGCGGGAGCCGTTAACGCTTTTGCCGATGCCCGGCACCAACACAATCAAGAGTAGAAAAAGCCCCAGCAGCAAAAGGCCTATGGCGAAGCGGTTCCACACTTCGCTCGGGATACAAAACACCACTATGGCAGCAGCGCTACCCAGCGCTAGAAACAACAAATGGCGCTTGGCAAAGTACCAAGGGTCGGCATAGGTTTTAGCGGCAAAATCCATGGAGGCCGAGGCCACCATCACCACGCCAAAGGAGATTAGGGCCAGCACCAGAAGCAACAGGGGCCAATTGATTAGGCCTTGCGGACTGGCGGCCACCGGGCGCGGTCGCAGGCGAGCGGTAGGGCTTTGGCCAGGGCCCAGGCTGCGGTGTGCGTTGGGGGCTATCACAGTTGCTCGACCCACTGGGCAAATAACGCACCGCGCGCTTCATAGTTCTTAAACATATCCAAGCTTGCACAGGCGGGCGATAGGAGTACCAGATCCCCCGGCTGCGCCAGGGCAGCGGCTTTTTGTACCACCTCAGGCAAGTCGCTCGCTTCTTCAACAGGTAAATGAGGGCGCAACAGGGCCGCCAGTGTGGGGCCATCGCGGCCGAGGGTGACAACAGCCTTGACGGCACTCGGGCCGGTTTGCGGCGAGGAAATACACGCCTGTACCAGGGGAGCAAAATCCGCCCCTTTGCCGTCGCCACCGAGAATCAACACAATCTGCTGAGGCCGGCTGGCCATACCCGCTATGGCCGCCAAAGTGGCGCCCACGTTGGTCGCCTTGGAATCATTGAAGTATTCCACCCCCTGTTTAACCGCCACGAACTGGCAGCGGTGGGGTAAACCATTAAAGTGTTTTAACGCCTCAAGAGCCGAGTGGCGATCAAGGCCCGCCGCCTCAGCCAGTGCCAAAGCCGCGAGGGCGTTGGCCCAATTGTGGCGGCCGCGAATGCGCAGTTCAGCGGTGTTGAGCACAGGCGTAAGCCCCTTGGCCAACCACACCTCTGCGCCGTCCTGCAGCAGGCCATAATCAGTTAAATCTGGCTGAGACAGGCCAAACTGCACACACTTCACACCCTCAGCTAGGGGCGGTTGCGTGAGGGCGTCATCTTTGTTGGCCACTATGTGTTTCGCGCCGAAGTAGATGCGCTGTTTGGCGTGGTGATATGCCTGCATGGGGCTTCTAAAGCCGGGCACCGCGCGGTAACGATCCATATGATCGTCGCTTAAATTCAAGATACAGGCCACCTGAGCACCGAGCTTGCGGGTGCTCTCCAGCTGAAAACTCGACAATTCCAACACATAAAGACGGCGGCTGGGGCTAAGCAAATCCAGCGCAGGCACCCCCAGATTACCGCCGATGCCTACATCCACTCCGCAGGCTTTTGCCATCTCACCCACCAGGGTGGTGACGGTGGTTTTTCCGTTGGAGCCCGTAATGGCCACAATGGGAGCGGCCGCCTCTTGCACGAATAGGTCGATGTCACCGATCACCAGTACACCAGCGGCAATGGCGGCGGCCACCGCCGGTTCCTCGCGGGGGATACCTGGGCTTAGGATGATCTGGCTGAACTGGCATAAGAGTTCAGCCGACCACTCGCCCAAGTGGAGTGTGAGTTCGGGAAATTCCGCCTGTACCGCCGCCAAATTGGGCGGTGCCGCCCGCGAATCGGCCAACGCAAATGGCCTACCCGAGCGTTTGAGGTAGCGCGCCACGGAAAGCCCTGTAGCGCCGAGCCCTAACACGAGGGTGGTATGCGAGGAAGCAATTAGACTCATAATCGAACGGCCACCTGGCTCGTGAATGGATATAGGGCGTGATTCATTAGCGCAGTTTGAGCGTGGCCAGTCCGAAGAGCACCAGAATTACCGTGATAATCCAAAAGCGCACAATTACCTTAGGTTCAGGCCAGCCTTTTAATTCGAAGTGGTGGTGAATGGGCGCCATCCGAAAAATACGCTTGCCGGTTAGCTTAAACGAGGCCACCTGCAGAATCACCGAGACGGTCTCGAGCACAAAAATGCCCGACATAATAAAAAATACTATCTCGTGGCGCACCATCACAGCCACTAAACCAAGCGCGCCGCCAAGCGCTAAAGCGCCCACATCGCCCATAAACACCTGAGCCGGATAGGTGTTGAACCACAAAAACCCGAGCCCAGCGCCCGCCAGGGCCGAACAAAACACCACCAGCTCACCGGTGCCCGGCACGTAGGGGATATGCAGATAAAGAGCGAACTTAGCATTGCCCACCAGATAAGCGATGATGCCTAGGGCTGAACCCACCATCACCGTGGGCATGATGGCGAGGCCATCCAAACCGTCGGTGAGATTGACGGCATTGCTCGCCCCCACCACCACAAAGTACACCAGGAGGATGTAAAACACGCCGAGGTCGAGGGCGATGTTTTTGAAAAACGGCACATAAAGTTGAGTTTCCGACGGCAGGCTGGCCGTGCTGTAGAGATAAAGCCCCACGGCCAGAGCCCCCAATGATTGCCAGATGTACTTCCACTTGGCGGGCAGGCCTTTGGAGTTTTTCTCAATCACCTTGCGGTAATCGTCCACCCAACCCACCAGACCATAAACCACCAGTATAAAAAGCAGCGCCCACACAAACCGGTTGGTGAGGTCTGCCCACAACAACAAACTAACACATATGGCAAATAAGATAAGCGTGCCGCCCATGGTGGGCGTACCGGATTTGCTTAGGTGGCTTTTGGGCCCGTCGGTACGAACGGATTGCCCCATTTGTTTGCTTTCCATCGTGCGGATGAACCAGGGCCCAGCCAAAAGCGAAATGCCCAGAGCGGTCAACACGCCTAAGATGGCCCGCAGAGTGAGGTATTGCACCACACCCAAAATATGTAATTGCGCCTCAAAGTGCTGGGCGAGCCAAAGTAACATCTATTCATGCTCCGATTGACGATCAAGTGTGGCGCCGAAGGCCATCAGCCCTTCGACTATGTGCTCCATATGCGCGCTGCGAGAGCCTTTGACCAGGCAATGTGCAGTGCGGCTCAGCAGGGGTTGCAGCTCGGCAACTAAGGCGGCTTGATTGGAGAAATGAGCAGCCCCCAGGCCAAAGGCCTCACTGGCTGCATAGCTTAAATCCCCCACGGTATAGAGCTGATCAATACCCGCCTGCCTGGCCAACTGGCCGATTTTGCGGTGCTCATCCAGGGCATCGTGCCCCAGTTCTTTCATATCCCCCAGCACCAAAATGCGCGGGCTGGCGCACTCGGCCAGGTAGCCGATGGCAGCCGCCACCGAACCGGGGTTGGCATTGTAGGTATCATCAATGAGGATTGCACCTGTTGGCGCAATTTTCGCTTGCATGCGGCCTTTTTCCCCGCTGAACAGAGCCAAACCCGCCTGAATTTCCTGCGGCGCGATTCCAGCGGCATAGGCCATGCTGGCGGCCGCTAAGGCGTTGGCCACACTGTGCTTACCCAATACAGCAAGCTCGATGGGAATAGGGCTCTCCTCCAGCCGCCACTCAAACCCCCAGGCTCCAGTGGGCAAGCGATGCAAGCGGGCCGCTTGGCTCAAGTGACAGGACGGGGTGCCAGGCGGGGCAGCAGTTTGCAGGCTAAAACCTATCTTCTGCTGAGGTAGCGCCTGAATCTGGGCTCGGGCTTCCTGTGCGTAGGCCTCATCCAGGTTAAACACGGCTGTACCCTGCGCACTTAGCCCCGAGTAAATACGCAGTTTCTCCTCACGAATCCCAGCCAATGAGCCAAAGCCCTCCACATGGGCGGGCTGGACATTATTCACTAGCGCAACGTCCGGTGCGGCCAACGCGGTGAGATAAGCAATTTCACCGCGGCCACTGGCGCCCATTTCAATCACGGCGTATTCATGGCTGGGTTCTAGCTGCATGAGTGTGAGCGGTACACCCAGGTGATTATTGAGGTTGCCCGCGGTAGCGAGGGTTCGCCCAGCCTGCTCACAAATGCTTTTCAACATACCTTTTACCGTGGTTTTGCCACAGCTACCGGTGATGGCAAATAAGGTGCCGTGAAAATGCTCCACTCGCCACTGATGGGCAATTTTGCCCAGCGCCACCACCGCATCGGCAACCAGAATTTGCGGCAGCACCAGGCTGGTATCAAGCCGCTCCACTACCGCAGCGGCGGCCCCGGCAGCGGCCACCTGCGGCAAATAATCATGGCCATCAAAATGGGGGCCTTTAAGGGCGATAAATACATCCCCAGCCTGCAGCGCGCGGCTGTCGGTACACACGCGGCTCACAGTGCGGTTTTCACCCACTAGGGTGCCCTGAGCTGCTGCCGCCCAGGCAAGTAAATTCTTCATGGGATTAACTCTCGGAAGGCGAATAGGCCGCCAAAGCCGCTTCAGCCTCGGCAATATCACTTAAAGCCAGTACCTGCTCGCCGATCAACTGATAGGTTTCATGGCCTTTACCGGCTAACAATACCCAGTCGCCTGGCTCCGCCGCAGCAATCGTCGCGGCTATCGCTTTGCGGCGATCCTCTTCAACGCACCAGGCAGGCCGAGTGAGCCCGCTGGATATATCGGCCAGGATACGCTGCGGGTCTTCACTTCTGGGGTTATCACTGGTGATCACCACCTTGTCAGCGGCCGCTTCAGCGGCCTGAGCCATCAGCGCCCGCTTGCCCCTATCGCGATCGCCCCCACAGCCAAATATCACCCACACCTCGCCCGTCGCGTGCACACGCACCGCGGCCAATGCTTTAGCCAAGGCATCGGGTGTGTGGGCGTAATCCACCACCACTTTAGGTGCGGCCCTAGGGCCGCTGACCAGGTGCATACGGCCAGTAACCGGCTGTAACCCCGCCGTGATAGACGCCAAGCGCGGCCAAGCTTCAGGCTGCAAAGCCAGCAAGGTGGTGAGGCTGGCTAATAAATTCTCCACATTGAAGCGCCCCAACAAAGGGGCACTTAAACGCTGCGCACCCCAAGGGCTATTCAAATCAAAACTGATCCCCTCCGTGCTGTAGCTGCAGCCGGTCGCCTGCACATCACAGGCCGTGTCCAGGCCGTAGCCAAGTACCTGGGTGCCTGCCGCTATCCCCTGGCGCATGGTCCCACTGTAGGTGTCGTCCTCGTTGAGCACCGCAAGCGGCAACTGGGGCCAGTGGAACAACTTCTGTTTGGCGCTGGCATAGCTGTCCATATCACCGTGATAATCCAAGTGATCACGGCTGAGGTTGGTAAACACCGCCCCGGCAAACTCCACGCCCGCAACACGCCCCTGATCAAGCGCATGGGAGGAAACTTCCATGGCCACCTGGGTAATACCCTCATCCACCAGGCCACGCAAAATACGCTGCAGATTAATCGCATCGGGGGTTGTTTTGCCCGTGTCGGTAAGCGCCGCTTGCCAGTGCCCAAAGCCCAGGGTGCCAATCACCCCGCCCCTTGCACCGCTAACCGCTTCCAACAATTGAGCCAGTAAAAAAGCCGTTGTGGACTTGCCATTGGTACCGGTGATGCCGATAAGCCGCATGGCTCGGCTCGGGTGCTGGTAAAACTCCGCCGCCCACTCGGCCATATGCGCCCCGGGCGAAGGCAGAGCCAACAAGGTCTCGGCCGCGACAGACGGCAGCGGCAGAGCGGAGTCCACCACAATCCAACGGGCGCCCCTGAGCAGCGCTTGCGCTATATGAGCACTGCGCTGGGGTTCACAGGCCAAGGCAAAAAACACATCGCCAGGTACAACCTGGCGACTGTCCAACTGCAGCCCACCGGCCAAAAGCGGCGCGCGGGCGGCATCGATATTCGGCAAAAAGGCCCCGAGGGGCCTTGTGTAGTGAAGTGTCATGGGCCTGCCGCCGCCACTTGGCGCGGCAGCGCCGGAGGTACATTCAGCAGGCGCAATGAGCCATCGGCCACTTTGGCAAATACCGGCGCCGCCACATCACCTCCGTAATAACTGCCCTTAGTGGGTTCGTTAATGACTACCACCGAGACTATTTCAGGGTTATCCGCAGGCGCCATACCAGCAAAAATCGCCACATATTTATTCTCGGCATAACCGGTGGAATCCACCTTGTGGGCAGTGCCGGTCTTACCCGCGAAAGTGTAGGACTCCAAGCGGGCTTTGTAGGCCGTACCGCCAGGTTGCACCACCGCTTTGAGCATCTCAGTTACCTGGGCTGCGACCTTGGGCGAAATAATTTGTTGGGGCTTTTTATCCTCTAACACCTTGGCGTCTTTCTTTAACAGGCTGACAGAATGAAATTGCCCTTGATTCGCAATCATCAGATAAGCCTGCGCCAACTGTAAGGGTGTTGCACTCATGCCCATACCAAAGGCCAAGGTGGCCCGCTCGATGGGTTGCCACTTGGCGTGACTGGGCAATACCCCTGCGCTTTCACCGGGAAATCCCACGCCCGTTATTTCACCAAAACCACTTTTATGCAGCAAATCCCGCACGGATTGCGGCTCTAAATCCAAGGCTAATTTACTGATACCAATTTGACTGGATTTTTGAATAATCGTAGTTAAATCAATTGGCCCTAAATTGTGCTTATCCTTAAGTGTTTTGCTACCCACCTGCAAATAACCGGGGCTGGTGTTAATTACCGTATCGGGTTTATAGCGGCCCGTTTCCAGTGCCGCCATTACGGCAAACGGCTTTATAGTGGAGCCTGGCTCGACCACATCGGTAATCGCGCGGTTGCGCAAATTATTCAAGGGCACATTAATGCGGTTATTTGGGTTAAAACTGGGCTGATTGGCCATCGCCAATATTTCACCTGTTTTTGCATTTAACACCACGACACTACCTGAAAGTGCGCCACGCTCTTCCACCTGAGCTTTGAGAGCCTTGTGGGCCACATACTGCAAGCGCAAATCAATACTCAGCTGCACATCTTTACCCGCAACCGCCGCTTTTTTAAGGCCCAATTCTTTTACCACATTGCCTTTTAAATCTTTGATCACTTCTTTGTTGCCTGGGCTGCCCGTCAGCCAGCTATCCAACGCCAATTCCATACCTTCTTGGCCGTGATCATCGATATTGGTAAACCCCACCAAATGAGCCGCCACTTCACCCGCCGGATAATAGCGCTCATATTCCTCCTCTACGCCAACACCGGGTATTTGCAACTGGGTAATTTCTTCGGCATCGTGGGGCGGCAATTTACGGGCTAAATAAATAAATTTGCGATCAGCATTGGCAGCGATTTTTTTCTCTATATCAGCCGTGGTCAACTTCAAGGCTTTTGCCAGACGCGGAAAATCTTTACTGTCAACTTTTTGCGGATTGACAAAAATCGATTGCACAGGTGTGCTCACCGCCAATAATTCACCATTGCGATCGGTAATCATGCCGCGGTAGGCACTTATTTTTTCCTGCCGCAGGGTGCGCGACTGGCCTTGCTGCTGTAAAAAATCGTAGCCTCGCTCTTGACCTGGCAGCACTTGTAATTGCGCTAAATGCCAAATCATCGCGCCGGGCATAATGCCCAGCAGCGCGCACAACAAGGTTAATCGCCATTTGGCGAGCAAACGAATCATGGTGTGTCCTTAACTAAAACGCAGTTGTTCATCTTTATAAGGCATCTTTAGGTAAAGCAATAAAACGCACATTACTGGGGTTAACCATTTTTAATTGCTCGCCTGCCACACTTTCCACCCGCGCATACGCAGCCATGGAACTCTTTTCTAACATTAATTGGCCAGACTCCACTTGCAGGGCATTTAATTCCCGGCGCGTATTTTCCAAACTAGCGGTAGCCTTGCGCGCTAAATGAGATTCGTACACCACAGCCAAGGCCGACACTAAACAGCCCATCCACAGCAGCGCAATGACAAAAAAACGACTCATGACTCTTACTTATTGTTATTAAACGATTGCCGCCCACCTGCGGGGCTCAACTTCTGCGCCACTCGCAACACGGCACTGCGAGCGCGCACATTATTTTTTAATTCTTCACTGCTGGCTTTGATCGGCTTGGTCACCAACTCCATAGTGCGGTTAATTTGGTCGGCGCGAATCGGCAGCCCCTTGGGGAAGTCCTCGCCTTTAGCGCCTTCTTTAAAAAAGCGCTTAACTAAGCGATCTTCTAAGCTATGAAAACTAATCACCGCCACCCGTCCGCCGGGTTTAATCACATCAAAAGCAGCGCTTAAACCCTGCTGCAAATCTTCCAATTCTTTATTAATAAAAATGCGAATCGCCTGAAAAACCCGCGTTGCCGGGTGTTTTTCTCGCTCCCATTTAGGGTTGGCCGCAGCGACCACATCGGCTAAGTCTTTTGTGCGTTCAAAAGGTTTTTTCAGCCGCCGCTCCACAATGGCGCGGGCGATTCGGCGGGCAAAACGCTCTTCACCATAATCAAAAAATACCTGCATCATCTGCGCTTCAGCGGCACTATTAACCCACTGCGCGGCGCTTTGCCCAGAGGTGGTATCCATCCGCATATCCAGCGGGCCATCCTGCATAAAACTAAAACCGCGCTCGGCTTGATCTAATTGCGGAGACGACACACCTAAATCCATCAGCACGCCACTTATGGCGCCGTGCAAATTTAATTCAGCCACTACGGCAGAAAGATCCGCAAAACTGCTGTGGATGAGCTGTAAACGCGGGTCATCAGCAAATTGCTGGCGACCATAGGCAATCGCCTCCGGATCTTTATCAAACGCCAATAACCGTCCGCTGGCCGCCAAACGCTCCAAAATCGCTCGGCTATGGCCGCCGCGACCAAAGGTGCAATCGATATAAATGCCTTCAGCATCCTGTACCAGCGCCTCAACGGATTCGCGCAGCAACACTGAACAATGTAATTCTTGGCTCACAGGGACAGGCTCAACATTTCAGGTGGTAATTCGCCATCTAAGTCATCCGCTAAGGTGCGAAGCCAGGCCGCCTCATCCCACAATTCAAATTTTTTCCCCAATCCCACCAACATCAGGTTCTTATCCAAGCCCGCGTAATCGCGCAGGGTCGGTGGAATCAATAAACGCCCTGCACTATCGAGTTCCAGGGGTGTTGCATAACCAATTAACAAGCGCTGAGCGCGCAGCGCCGCTTTATTAAAACTCGGCAAGGCTTCGATTTTGGGCAGGATTTGCTCCCACTCGGGTTCTGGGTAGAGCAGCACGCAGCGATCTTGGGTATGAGCGGTCAATACCACCCGCCCCTGGCATACAGACGCTAAGGATTCCCGGCATTTAGCCGGTACCGCGATGCGGCCCTTCGCATCCATATTGATTGCGTGACTACCCTGGAACACGCTCCCCCACTCTTAAGCTCATCTACCCCACCAACCCCCACAAAAAAACACTTTTTACCACTTCGATACACTATATGCGGGAACCCAGTAAAGTCAAGGCGCGTGGGCTGGAAGCGGGCGAAATTAGCAACCCATGGCGTAAGTTAGCGCCAGCTTTGAGCAATAATTAGGCGATTATTTTTAAGGTTACGTGGAGGCGAGGTAGGAGTAGCGGTTGCGCAGAACCGCTACTTGGTTAAAAGAAGCCGAACCTGAGTGTTTGAACGCAAGGCACCGAACTCGGCGCAACTATGTATTAGTTGAAGCCAGCTCAAGCGAGAGAGAGAAAATAAGAAGGAGGAAGAAAGTAAGGCGGGAGATAGTAAGAAGGGAGAAAGCACAACAGAAGAAAATAAGGCAATAGATTGACGGCTTCGCTCAGTCGGCGTGTTTACCGAGCGCGCCGAAGCGGTTTAAAAAGGCGGGAATATCGCCAGCGGGCAGCGGCTTGGAATAAAAATACCCTTGAAAAACATCGCATCCCAAGGCGACCAGATGCTGAACCTCTTCGCTGGATTCCACCCCTTCGGCCACCAACATCAGATTCATACGCTTGGCGATAGAAATGATCGACTCCACAATTAAGACATTGTGTGGATCAGCAAAAATATCGCGCACAAAGGCTCGATCAATTTTTATTGTATCCAAATGGAAATTCTTTAAATACTGCAGGGATGAATAACCCGTACCGAAGTCATCAATACTAATCTGCACACCCAGCGCACTAATCATATTAAGGGTTTTGACCACTTCTGAGGCTGAAGTCAGCAGCGTGCCTTCAGTAATTTCAATCTCCAACAAACTCGGCTCAAAACCTTCGTGCTCTAGGATGCGGTGCAGGTCGCCGTACAAATCGTGTTTGAAATGATCCACGGAAATATTCACCGAAACCATTAATCGGCGCCCGGTAAAATAATCACACTGCTCAGCCCACTGGGCCATGGTTCGAACCGCTTGGGTAATTACCCAGCGGGTTATATCGATAATACAGCCGTTCTCTTCCGCAATAGGAATAAACTCCATGGGTGAAACAAAACCCAATTCAGGCGTATTCCAGCGCAACAATGCTTCAAAGCCCACCACCTCCTGGCCAGCATAGGAAATTTTGGGCTGAAAATGCAGCGCCAACTCGTTATTCGCAATTGCTTTTTGCAGCGCTCGCTCAATGAGTTTATGGCGTTCGTACTGCACGTACATTTCCCGCGTAAACAAACGGAAGGCATCCTTGCCCGCACGCTTGGCGGCGTACATAGCCATATCGGCGGATTTCAATAATTTCTCAGCATACTGAGCATCCTGTGGGTAAGCGGCTATGCCCACACTGGCAGATACAAAAATGCGCCGCTCTTTAATAGCAAATTCGCGTCTGAACGTGCGCAGGATTCTCTGCGCGACTTTGAGCAAATCCGCTTCGGTGTCGATTTCACGCAATACGATAGTAAATTCATCCCCCCCCCATGCGAGATACCAGATCATGGTCGCGCACACAGGATAACAAGCGCTTAGAAGCGGCTTTTAACAATCGGTCACCATAATCATGGCCAAAACTATCATTAACCTCTTTGAACTTATCAAGATCAATCACCAACAAGAAAAAGGGCTTGCCGGTGCGCTCACCTTCTTTGATTTGCTCCGCCAATACACGGGTAAAATTGGCTCGGTTAGATAAACCCGTAAGCGAATCAGTAAAAGCCGATACTATCAACTGTTGTTCGGCCAATTTTTTCTGACTAATATCGCGAATAATTAAATTATTCAAACGGACATTGTTAATTTCTTGGGGCCAAGCCGTAAGGTTTAACACCAGGCTCGAGCCGCGCTTATCGGCGGCGAAATAATCCTCTTCACCTTTGCCATCAATCAAAAAGGCTATATCGCTTACTACATCCTGGGATTGACCGCGCTTTATACCCAAAAAGCTAATATGCTTACTGATGAGCGTGCGTCGATCATAATGAAATAAATGTTCTGTTTTATTATTAACATCAATGATGTACCCGGCCGAGTCAGTTTTAATGTAGGCATCATTGACGGAATTGATAAAACGCTGAAATAAACTTTTATCAGACACCACCATAAAAAACAGCGGGTCGGTTTGTTTTTTTGACCGAGAGAAGGTTATAGACGCGGGAAACACCTCACCGCTGGAATTGACTGGCAGCAGGTCCTCAAACACCAGTATATCGTCCGCGCACTCCATGGTTTTTAAATGATTAAATATGGCGCTTACGCGCTCGTGACACGGCCCATCAAATAAGGAATGCACCTCATCAATAATCATTTCAGTGGATGTGCGACCAAACATGGATTCAGCCGCCGGACTAAACAACTCCACACATCCGCGGCCATCAAACACGACCAAGGCGTCAGTGGACGTAGACAAAATATTATCGAGTAGATTTTGTTGGTATTCGAACGCCTTAATAAGGCTAAACCGCTCACTGACATCGTTGATACCAACAAGCACACAGGCTTCATCCCCCTCATCAATAAATGAAAATGACACAGTGATGAAGCTAACCGGTGGGCGGTTAATCGGCAGGCTGATGACATTTAATTCCGCGCTGCGCACGCGCATCGCAGCGGCCACCTCTTCAAAGGTTCTGCACCCGACGAGGTCTGAACGGCTAAAATCCAATAATTGATCTAAATGCACACCAACGGGATTAGCCGTAAGAATGGCTTGGGCGCGCTGATTAGTATCGAGCACAATTCCTTCGCTATCACACAACAACATTGGGACAGGCAAGGAATGGAGCAAGACTCCAATGTGACCGGCCATATTAAATAAACTTCTTGATGGTCCCGATAACACTTTCGCCGCGGAAAGGTTTAATAATCCATCCCCGCACTCCCAGCTCTTTACCGCGCTCCTTAGATACACGGTCAAATTCGGTAGTCAGCATAATAAATTGCGTGATGCAATTGGGCAGCTCCTGTCTGACCCGCTCAATCATGGTCAGGCCATCCATCACAGGCATATTAATATCAACTATGGCTAGGGGTATGTCGGTGTGCTCCTTTAAGAGCATGAGGCCTTCCAACCCATTGCAGGCAATCAGCGAGTCAATCCCATGTCCTTTAAGAAACGAGGATACCTCGTTTACCATCACAGCCGAGTCATCGATCAACATGACTTGCGCCATAGACTTACCTCCACCCTTTTAATTGATTTACCAGGCCATTACGCCGCCTGCCTGTTTATTTTAGATCAAGATGGCTAGGTTGTACGAAAACCTCAATATATAAACTACACTGATAGAATTGGGCGTTGCCGCAGGCTGCGGCCCCACCCATCACGGGCATCAACGCACACTGGCGATATGGTTAACACTATCATTATCGACACACTGTAACGGCTCAAGAAAGGCTGCACCATGCTAGCATTGACGCGAACCATTCACCCCATCAACTGCAGTGCGATTGGGTGTACCATTTTGGTGTATGACAAAAGCGATCAGGCGGTGGACTTAATTAAGTCACTCTCCGCAGATGGCGCTATTGTGGTTCCTGAACAAGAGGACCAGGGGATTTTAGCGACCATCGCCCAGCTAGGCCTTACGCAAAGCGATATCTGCGCCGTTTTTCTCAGTGAAGAATTCGACAGCGATGGATTGACAGGGCTGGAAATAGCAACGCGAATTCACAGCGCTAAAAGTAATATACCCATTTTTATGCGCCTCTCGGGTACCCGAACGCTGAACGATTTACCCTTAGAACAGCGCCAGGCCATCACCGGCTATTACAACACCAACGACCCAGAGCGTCTCAAAAAAATTACCGACCACTTTTTATATGGTTTTTATTTTCCCAATTATCTGATTCATATCTTTATTGAGGCAGGTTTATTTACGCTCAATTCCACGATTAAAAATTGTGAAATAAAAAGCTCGGTACCCTTTTTAATTTACGATTACGCACTAGCAACTGAATGCACCAGCATACTGCCCATCCAATTACCCTTCGGCAATGGCGCCATCACGTTTTCAATTAACGAGAGTGATGCGCTCAATCTCATTGAGCACGAGCACACTGCACTCAACCGCACCCAAAACTCCAACGACCACTGCAATCAATTTATCAGCGAAGTGACCAATCAGTTTTGGGGCAAGGTGCGCAGAATGTGCCAACTGGCCTACGGCAACGAAACCCATCGAGCGCCGGTGAATATCCCCATTATCGTCAGTCACAAGCAAAAATATATAAACTTTGGCAACCACACACCCCAGCTGTGTTTCCGCTACCTTCTGATCAAGGATCATTTAATTCCAGAAGCAATCAGCGTTGAGTTTAAAATTATTTTTAACTCACTCTTAAGGCCAAAAGATTTTTATGAATTGGTACCTAAGACTACCAACCCCATCGACGACGACCATTTTGAAGCCTTTCCCTGATGATGATTAATCAATGCTAAGTTTTACCCTTGTTAAAAAGAGCCCAAATACCGCGCAGCAGCTTCGACACAGGCTCAATGCCCGCACAGCGTTGAAAAAAGCCAAAACCCGGTTTTCACTTACTACTTAGCTAATAGAGAAGAATACACAGCATTTCAGACCCACCGTGAACATTTCTCAGTAGGCCCGTCAAAAAACGTCCTTCTTTTTGACCATTTTAAATCCTGCATACTCTTTACATCCCACCACTAGCAAACAAATGTTAGGGCGAAAGACGCAAAAAACACCACTGAAAACAACCAACGGAGAGTGGCAGAATTTTTAACGTAATGTATTAAGCGTGGAGGCAGGCGCACCTGCGAAGACGGTATAGCGGGAAGGGAAAAGAAGGAAAATATAGACAGGTATTAAAAGGGGAGCGTAATGGCTCCACATTAAACCTAAGCGATTTAATGTGGAGCCTGTGGTTTAGTTAGCTTTTAGCAAACCAAGTTTGTAGGGTCTTGCATCATAGGTGCCGCTGTACCCGTTGAGGTTAGCGCCCTGATACAAAAATTGCATTTTACAGGCGTCAATTTCCATTTTTTCATCGTAACCTGCACGAATCATTTCACCGTGGCTGATCTGCCCACTCCAAGCCCCCGATGGGAAGGTGACATTATTTAAACCGGCAAATGGATCACTTTCCGAGGTTTTATGCGGTACCCAGGGGCCATCTAGGCTGGTTGACGTCCAGGAGCGGAAGAAGCGCTTAGATTCAGCCGAGCCCCAACCTTCAACCAACAACAAATATTTGTTGACACCTTTGAGCTTATAAACATTGCCTGCCTCAAACAAAATACTCTGTCCGCCTGCGCCTTGCACGTTGGCCGTTTTGACTTGGCTGACATTAAAATTAGGGAAGTTAGCAATAGTGGTGCTCACGTAATACATTTTGCCATCGTCTTTAAAGAAGTAGAGATAACAATTGGTGCTGTCACAAATCACCCAGTAATCTAAAGCACCGCCGTATTGATCGTTACCGGGCCACAGTGTTTTGGGTGCACTCCAACCGGATTCAATATTACTAGAGGTGGTGTATTTCGCTGGCCATTGAGTAAAGATGTACCACTTATTTTGCGGAGCAAAATAAAACACTTGTGGTGCTACGGTAGAACTACCACCCGGTGCAAATGATTGATAAGTGCCCGATGCGGCCTGGGCAAAATCCGAGAAACTCGTGTACATGGATTTGTAGCCGCCGTTATAAACTGTGGCAAATACATGGTATTTATTGTTGTAGTACACAATTGATGGGTCTTTTACAGAGGCGTCGCCATTGCGTGGATTTATAACCGGCGCTGCCGACGAGGTCCAACGAATGGAGCTGGGTAGATCACAGCCGCCACCGCCGGTGCCTGGATCGGTGACCGGTGGCTCCACAAATTTACCGCCCGCATTGGAATAAATGGCAAATCCACTGATGGTCGCATTATCTACCGTAGCGGTAAGCTCAATGGTGAGTTGTTCATCGGCCACTCGGATGTTATTTACCACTACATCGTAAGCGGTGTCCTGGCCCACCAGATCAAATAAATCAACATTTTGTACGGCCGGCTGGCCTTCTACACTCACGCTAAAAATACGTGCAGCGCGCGTGGTTTGATACAACTCGGCAAAATGTAATTTTACGCTGTAGGTGGAATTAGTAACCGGCACCTCATATTTAAACGTGCCGTAGCGTTCGGTTTGATACAAGGCACCGCCGGAAATAACATCGGTGGTGGAATTAGCTGTACCCGCTGAGGAGAAACGATCCGCCTGATATTGCACGCCATTGAGGGTAACCGCTGGGCCGCCAGCATTTACGGCATACACCAAGGATGCGCCGGTTGGAATGCCGCCTGAGCTGGAGCTTGAACTGGACGAGCTGCTCGATGATGAACTGCTGCTGGAAGAACTGCTCGTTCTGCCCGAGGATGAGCTACTGGAAGAGGAGCTGCTGGAAGAGGAAGAACTGCTGGAAGAACTTGAGGATGATGAAGAACTTGTTGACGGATTTTCACCGGAACAAGCGGTTAAAAATGAAATTAAGGCTACAGAGGATAATAAACCCTGCCAACCAATGGGCCTTAGGCCACGAATCACTTTGCTAATTAAAAGTGTACTCATGTTACAAGTCTCAATGTTTTGATAAATCGTTGTTGATCTGCATTGTTTAACCTCATCAATGCGAGGGAGGGCTCGCTGGTGCCACACTCAAACCAGCTCTTTATATCGTTTCATCGCACAACACAAAACGTTGATTAATTTTATGAAAAAGGTGGATATCCTTATCCACTAAGAGGGCTAGCTTGAGATTACCGATGAAAACTACTGCTTGGGATTCTGTTTGATGTAATTCATCAACCAGGTTAATGAAGGACGCGCTTGGCCGTTGGCGGACATTAAGCCGGAGCCGGTGATCCAAGTACTGCCTTCAACGTAACCCCATACGGTTACACCCTTAACCGCTGGATGAGAGAAAAATACAGGGAAGTGATTTTGGAAATTTTGCAGCTGCTGCTGGTCATTCGTTAAGCCAATATCATATTCAGAGATATAAATAGGCAACTTTAGCTGATTGTAGATATCATCCAAACCGGCTTTTAAGTTTGCAGCAGAGTAGTTTGTAACATCGTGCGACTGCATACCCACAGCATCTAAATATCCGCTGGCAGCAACGGGTTTAGCTAAATCGATAAATTGCTGATGCTGATATTGGAAGGTGTTGTAATCATTCAATATCAGAATCGATTTAGGGCAGTATTGGCGCGCCAACTGGAACGATTTGATAATCCAGTTATTGCCAAACGCTTTTTGTGCGAAAGCCGCAGGTTGATGGCCTTGCACCGCCTCGTTCACAACATCAATCATCGCTGTATCTGGGTAACGAGTACAATAATCGCGAATCCACTCTTCGATTTCAGCAGCAGTATCTGCGGCACTTAAATTATCAACCCAAGATGGATGTTGGGCACCCCAAATAAAGTTATGAGCTTTAACTGGGATATTCGCCATGCGAGCATATTTATAAATATTATCGAGTGGCCCCCAGTTATATTGGTCGCGAGTGCCTTCAACGGAGCCCCATTTTCCTTCGTTTTCTGGCGTAATTTGGTTCCAGTACTGACCAAAATCGGACCTCACCTGTCCACGCGTCGTAATGTTACCCACGAAAAACTTAGGAAGGGTTCGGCCACCACCGCTTGATGAGGTTGTTGTTGAACTGCTACTTGAAGAACTAGAGCTTGAAGAAGTTGAAACGGGATCTGGTGCATCTACAGTGCCTGAGTAGGGACCTATATGAATCCAATCAAGATCTAAATAATCCGTAGCACCTGCGGTAATACGAATTTTTTGAATGCCTGCGGTTAAACGCACGCTGCCTGCTTTCCAGGTTTTAAATTGCCCCCAGTCCGCCACATTAGGCACTTTAAATTCCTGCACGAGGGTTTGATCGCACTGGGTAATTTTTAACGTTCTGCCTTCACCCACAGCACCGGAGCGCACATAAATATCGTAGGTGCCGGCATTTTGCACATACAGAGAATATTCAAGGTATTCGCCATTGGTAATCCAACCCACTGCATTACCACCGGAAATAGATTTAATATCCACGCCGGTGTCCGTGCGATAGGCACCGCCTTCGTTGGTTTCCGTGGAATCTGAATAACCCGCAGGGTCAAAATCTTCGGCTTCAACCTTACCCGGTATTACCGCCGCAAAATTTTGGAAGGCCGCCGCATTCGTGCTGGGGCAGGTTGCGTGCACTGTGCCGCCGGTTGAAGAGCTGCTGCTGGACGTACTGCTGGAAGAGGAAGAGGACGAAGAGCTAGACGAGGAAGAACTGGAGGAGCTAGAGGAACTGGACGAGCTGCTACTGGACGAATCCACGTAACCACCGCCGCAGCCGGTCATCATTAAGCTGGCTAATAAAGCCAGGCCATAGTGTTTTTTAAATTTAACGTGAGTCTTCATACAGGCACCATTATTAGTGATTTATCACGTTGATCTGGCTCTGGATAAGTTATCGGGCGGTGCAGTTAGCCAACAGGCAAACCCAACCGACCATAGCCATCACGGAGCTTCCATTACCAAACTCAACTACTCACCATCTTACTGGGCGCCCAAGGAAATTCTGGGGAATAGCTCTCAAACCCAATTATTAGTTTTATTGTAAGACCAAAATGTTAATTTTAGTTATGAGCATCACACTTCAGCACCGGTCCAAACGCTGGCAGAAGGGCAATAAAAACATATAAAACAATAATTTAAATGGCCGGAAAGAGGGCCACTTGCGTTGTATCGAGGGCGAATGGTGGCGCTGAATGTGAACAATTCGAATTTATTCTGATGTGTTTAGCCGCTGGGGCTGAATGGGGCAGGAGAAATTGACACGCTTTATATTGCCGCGCAGTAAAACCATAGAGGAAATAGGCTGCGGGCCTGTATCCCAATCGGCGGCTATGTAGCGACGCACCTAAATTCGGCTCGGCAGCTGGGTTACTATATTGCCGAGCAGTTTTTCGCTCCTGTATTTATCGCGCAATTCCCCAATCATATTTTTGCCAATTAACACGCCTCCAGCGAATAAACCATCACAGACTATTTGCCCGTCAAAAGGCACCAGCGCGGTTTTAGTCAGCCAATAGTTATCGAAGAGCGTTTCAATCGGGCTGGTCAAGGCGACAGCTCTGTAGAAGCGTGCGTCATCTAAACTATGAAAGATATAACCGTTTTTATATTTTCGGCAGTAAATATAGCGCCCAAACAAAGCACCCTTGATACAAGCAAAAAACTCTTGGTTGACTTTTTTGCGCAAAGCCGCCTGAGCGGTTTTGTGCAGCCCATACAGCGAATCTCGTGCCTGCACGAACTCATGCATATTGGCAGGCTCCTTATTGCCGTTAGCAGCAGCAGCGCCAATTTATATTGTTCAAGAAAGATGTCGGCTTTTTTACGATCCAGCTGCATTGGTTATGGCTCCAAAATAATACTAATTTAATACCGCTAATTTAGCGGGCCAGAAGACTATTCCGTGCCTTTTTAGCCAGCACCTCGTTAGTGTAACTGGACGAGATGCTCGCACCGACTGTAAACAATCAGAAGAGTACTTTAGTGCTGCGAGCCCTTAATACTTGGCCCGCAGTGATAAATCCTATCGAGCACACCCCACCCGCTAAGGGAAAATGCCCGTTACTATTAGCCCTTCATTTACTACCGCACACCCAACATGAAGCACCTTCTTTATATACACGGCTTTTTAAGCGGCCCGGCCTCCAGCAAGGCTTGCCAAACAATGGCTTATTTAACACACAATGAGGGCTGGCAGGTGCATTGCCCCGCCCTCTCCTCTTACCCGGATATAGCTGAGCGGCAATTGCGGCAAGTAATCGACTCTCTTCCAATCCAAGACTTGGCCCTAGTTGGCAGCTCCCTCGGTGGCTTTTGGGCTAAGTATTGGGTGCAACGCTATGACCTGCCGGCCGTGCTGATTAACCCCGCTGTTGCGCCGGATAAATTACTGGCCCGTTATATAGGCCAGAGCCTCACCAATTACTATAGTGCCGAAACCTATGTGTTAACCGAGCAACACGCGGCGTTTTTACACCAGTGCGACGCAGGGGATCTCACGCGCCCTGAGAACCTGTGGGTGTGGCTGCAAACGGGCGATGAAACCCTGGATTATCGCCAGGCCGCTGAGTATTACGCCGCCTGCCGCCTGCATATAGAAGAAGGTGGCAACCACAGTTTTACAGGCTTCGAGGCGCGCCTACCCGCCCTGCTGCATTTTTTTGCGGATTTTTGGGCTAAAAAAGGTATATTGCGCGCCTGAATTTCCACAGGTAGAGAAGATTCCACGCGCTTATGGCCAGCTATACCGCAGAAGATATTGAAGTACTCACGGGCCTTGACCCGGTAAAAAAACGCCCTGGCATGTACACCGACACCACCCGCCCCAATCACTTGGCGCAGGAGGTGATCGACAACTCGGTGGACGAAGCCCTCGCCGGGCACGCCAAAACCATCGACGTCATCCTGCATAAAGACGGCTCGGTGAGTGTGACCGACGATGGCCGGGGTATGCCGGTGGACATTCACCCGGAGCAGGGCAAGCCTGGGGTTGAGGTCATTCTCTCTACCCTGCACGCAGGCGGTAAATTCTCCAATAAGAATTATCAATTCTCCGGCGGTTTACACGGTGTGGGTATTTCCGTGGTGAACGCCCTCTCCAAAATTCTGGAAGTCACCATCAAACGCGATGGCCAGGTGCACCGCATCGGCTTTAGAAATGGCGATAAATCCAAAGATTTACACGTTGTTGATAGCTGCCCCAAACGCCAAACCGGCACCGCCGTGCGTTTTTTGCCAGACCCGCAATATTTCGATACAGCTAAATTTTCCGTCTCCCGTATGCGCCATGTGCTGCGCGCCAAAGCTGTTTTGTGTCCCGGCTTGCGGGTGAGCTTTTTAGATGAGGCCACCGGAGATAAAGACGATTGGTATTACGAAGACGGCCTAAAAGATTACCTAGCCGCCAGCACCCAGGGCTTTGAAGTATTGCCCCCCTCGCCCTTTGTCGGCCACTTCGCCTCCGAACACGCCGCCGTAGACTGGGCGGTGCAGTGGCTACCCGAAGGTGGTGAGCTGGTGCAAGAGAGCTATGTAAACCTCATCCCCACCGCCCAGGGCGGCACCCATGTCAACGGCCTGCGCACTGGCCTGTTAGACGCCATGCGCGATTACTGTGAAATGCGCAATTTAATTCCGCGCGGCATTAAACTCGCCCCGGAGGATATTTGGAATAACATCAGTTTTGTGCTTTCAAGCAAATTAGCGGACCCACAATTCTCGGGCCAAACCAAAGAGCGTTTATCCTCTCGCGAGGCGGCCGCATTTGTGTCTGGTGTTGCCAAAGACGCCTTTAGTTTATGGCTCAACCAACACACCGACCAAAGCGCAGCCCTAGCGGAATTTTGTTTATCCAACGCACAAAAACGCGTGCGCTCCAGCAAAAAAGTCGAACGCAAAAAAATCACCCAAGGCCCAGCCCTGCCCGGCAAATTAGCCGACTGTTCTAGCGGCGATCCTGCGCGCGGTGAATTATTTTTAGTAGAAGGTGATTCGGCGGGCGGCTCTGCCAAACAGGCGCGGGACCGTGAATACCAAGCCATCATGCCCCTGCGCGGTAAAATTCTGAACACCTGGGAAGTTGATAGCGCGGAAGTATTGGCCTCTCAAGAGGTGCACGATATCTCCGTGGCCATAGGTATAGACCCAGGCTCGGACGACCTCTCCGGCCTGCGCTACCACAAAATTTGTATCCTCGCCGACGCCGACTCGGACGGTTTACACATAGCCACATTGCTGTGTGCGCTGTTTGTGCGCCACTTCCCCGCGTTAGTGGCGGCGGGCCATGTGTTCGTAGCCATGCCGCCATTATTTCGCGTCGATGTGGGCCTAGATGTTTATTACGCCTTAGATGAAAGTGAAAAACTCGGTATTTTGGAACGTATCGCAGCGGAAAAGAAAAAAGGCAAAGTAAACGTGCAGCGTTTTAAAGGCTTGGGTGAAATGAACCCACTGCAATTGCGCGAAACCACTATGTCGCCCGATACGCGCCGCCTGGTGCAATTAGTGATTGACGATAGCACCGCCACCAATCAAATCATGGATATGCTGCTCGCAAAAAAACGCGCTGGGGATCGTAAATCCTGGCTGGAAAATAAAGGCGATTTAGCGCAGGTGATTTAGCTAAAAGCTGCAGTTGAACCTATAAAATCAAATAGGATTTATTACAGGGGTGTTAATTATCACGAAAATTGAACAGTATTAAAATCTGTTCAAACATTGAAAATATCGTAGGATGACGTTGCGATTTATCGCTGCATTTAACTGCGGTTTTTGATCAGCCAACTCCGATGGGCCCGAGCTTTTTGACGCCAGTTAGCGCATTTATTTGCAGAGTCTAGCGCCACTGCTCAAATTGTTTTGGGGAGGGTCGTTGCCAGCAAGCCAACCTGGCATGAACTCCTCCCCCAAACCTCTAAAGTTGTATTACCTACTTCAAAGCACCTGCAAAGAAATCGTACTTATCTAAAGTTTCATCACGGAGCGGTGATAACTCTTTGTACAGCGGATCGCTGATGTAGTTCTTGAGATTTTCAGGTTTATCGACAAAGAAAACTTGGATACGATCTGGTGTCACCACCGCATGGTCGCCCACTACAGTGGCCGCTTTGAACGGCTGAAGCTGATACTCAACGTGCATACCATGCGTTTCAAACAACCCTGTCTCTATAGCGCGCTTATTAAAAAGCTCCAACCCGGCAGGACTTTTGTTCTTAAAACTGGCCAAACCCACTACATACATACGCTCACTTGGCGCCGACTTACTATTCAATTCACAGGGTAAGTCTTGTTCGTGCCCGAAATAGCCTATAACGTTTGAGGTAGCCTCGGCACGCAACGCACTTAATTCGCTATACTGCGGGTCTGCCATATAGGCCATGAACTGTTCCATGGACGGAACCTTAAACAGGCTAACAAAATCAGGCTGCGGTATAAGGTTTTCACCCGCCAGCTGCCCCTTGATGTTGATAGCGATGGTTTTAATGGGCTCAATGCCATAGTTTTTCAATAAAGGCCCATTTTTTTGCGCAAATTCAACAAACTTCTGCTGTTGATCTGGCTTTAGTGACACGAGCATCATTAAAATTATTGGATTTGTTGAAGACATTGCAGACCCCTCGATTGAATTTGAAGACAAGATTGTAAAGGGAGCGAAGATTGGTATACAGAAGTAATGACGATAAAGTCTTTTTCATATTTTGAACCAATAGCCTATCAAGAAAATACAGAGGAGCATCATGAGCTTCGATAGCCTTGACGAAATTCGAGTCTTTAATCAAGTAGTGCTATCAGGAGGATTCAGCGCTGCCGCCGAAAGTCTTAAAGTGCCTACCAATGTCGCAAGCAGGCGGGTTGCATCACTCGAATCTGCACTGGGTGTTCGCTTACTCAATCGCACCACGCGAAAACTGTCCCTGACGCCAGAGGGCGAATTACTTTTTCAACGTTCACAACAATTGTTAGCGGACTTTGATAATTTAGAGAAACAACTAAACAAGTCAACGGACCCAATCAGCGGTAGTTTACGAATAGCAGTGCGTACAACCACAGTGGAATTTGGTTTACTTGACGCACTGACTGGATTGCTCCAGCAACACAATAATTTAGAAATTCAGCTGTTGGTTTCTGATATGCCCCTTGACGTGATAGGCGCAGGTATAGACCTCGCGTTAATGATAGGAGAACTTCCCAGCTCATCGTTAGTTGCTAAAAAGATTGGCGAAGTCGTATTTTGTTTATGTGCATCAAAAAACTACGTAACCAATCCTGATTTAATTACTTGCCCACAGGATTTGACTCGATTTAATTACATTTTGCCCTGGCAAAAAAAGTCCGGTTACAGTTTAGCACTACGCAAATATGATGGGGTCATTGAGAATATTGAACCCTCTTCACGTTTCCAATCCAATGATGTTCGCACACGAGCGGCTGCCGTTTACGCGGGGCTGGGCATAGGTGCACTACCCTATGCTGAAGTTGAATCCAAAATTGCTGAAGGAGCACTTGTACGTATTTTGCCTGAGTATACCTTGCCATTTATTCCCGTTTGGAGCGTTAAACCCAAGGAAAAACGCGACGATCCGCGTTTGCGTTTAATTGAGTCGGCATTGGGAGACGTAGTGACTAAAATGGGTCGACGGCCACATTTCAATGCTGGTTAAAACCATTCTTTGTACTCATTAGATTACACCACCGCAATATACTTTTAAACTCTCACATTATTAAAACAATGCAACCATAATTTTAAACAACCCTCAATTTTGCTGTATTTTCAAAATCGAAGCGAACATATAACGAGCCTCGCGCCACAAGGATGCACTCAAGGCTAACTGCATTATAGCGACCCAATAAAATCCTAATATCCAGCCAAAAAAAACATGATCCGATCGCCATCTCTTAAAAATTTTACGTCGCCATTCCCCTGATTTTTCTATTTATCCCTCACAAAATCACATTCCTATTTAATTGAAATCCGGAACGGAACGCTTGGGCAATCCGCACCGTAACTCTTTTTATTTTGTGGGCAGCCTCTCGGTTGGCACAAGCTGGAAATACTCAACAATAACAGATCATTTAAATAAATGGACTATTAAACCCAAAAGCAATGAAATGACTGCAGCCTGCCAATTATCAGGCTTCGCTTTGCGTATCGCACAACCACTCATTAGCATTTTATTGAAATATGCTGAAAGCTAGTGCCAGGCCAGGCATAATTAACAAAAAAATGAACGAATGAATAATGCATATTATTGCACGATCAGTTGCCGAGTTATCACCCGAAAAATAAAAATTTTTTCGTCAATTTTAACGACACCATACCTTAACAAGGAGCAATCCAACTTGCTATTAGATAAAAAAGTGGATGCATTGAGGTAACTTCAACTCCGTCGCGGGCATGAAGCCCGCGACGGATTGCCAGGGAGGCGCTAAGGCGCTTTTGAAAAAAGGCAAACCTCGGGGTCAATTAAAGTTACCCTAAAAATGAGTCACTAATTTTTTACCCCGCTCTTGTCGCCATAAAATGTATTTGTATGCTTTCTTTAACAGCGTTTTCAAATGCGGCTTTAGATGTAATGAAGCAGGTTTTAGCGAAATATTTTTCGTGTAAATAAACCAGGCCAGCGCATAAACCACTTCGGCTTCACTTAACTCCGCTTGGCGATTGGCCATAGGGTTATAACATTTGGCGCAGCTGCCGCGGAAATTGTAGGCAGAATTAGCCAGCAGAACGCCGAAGCCTAAAAATACCGCTAAAACTTCAGCGGCATTACTAAAAAATTCCAAACCACCGGGCGGTGTTTGGCGCGCTTGCAACATCATGTGTTGCGCCACCAACGTGGCAAAGGTGGCCGCTAAATCACCGGGCTGTTTACACTGCTCCGGGTGGAAAAAAACCGGCAGCACCTCATCTTCCGCCCAGGTGTTTGCGGGCATAGTAGCGCCGCGCTGATTGGGGTTGAGCGCCAGTAATGGCGGCATGGGTACCGGTTCGGCCGCAACATGGACCAAACGCAAAGGCCAGTGGTTTAATCCGCTGTAATTCACCACATGGTTTAATACCGTTGCCGCCATGGCGTTGGGCGAATCAACCCGGCCTGGGAAATCCTTATTGGTCGGTTGAATTAACTGCGTCTGCTGGGCAAAACGCTCGCCATCAAAATGCTCACTCGCCCAGGCAAAACAGGCCTCGATCCAATTCGCACTGGCGTCGGAAATAATCGGCTTGGGGGTAAATAAATTAAACATTTTTAATTTCACTTAGTGCGAGCGAAGCCAGAGGTATTATTCCCACTCAATGGTGGCCGGTGGTTTACTGCTTACATCATAGGTGACGCGGGACACGCCAGAGATTTCATTAATAATGCGGTTGGAGACTTTTTCCAACAACTCATAGGGCAAATGCGCCCAGCGAGCAGTCATAAAATCAATGGTTTCTACCGCGCGCAGGGCAATGACCCATTCATAACGGCGGCCATCGCCAACGACCCCGACCGATTTAACCGGTAAAAACACGGCAAACGCCTGGCTGGTTTTGTGATACCAACCGGCGCTGTGTAATTCTTCTAAAAAGATCGCATCCGCTTCGCGCAGAATATCGGCGTAGTCTTTTTTTACTTCACCTAAAATACGCACACCCAAGCCTGGGCCTGGGAAGGGGTGGCGATAAACCATGTCGTAGGGCAAGCCCAGTTCCAAGCCAATTTTGCGCACTTCGTCTTTGAATAGTTCTCGCAGCGGTTCCACCAATTGCATTTTCATGGTGTCTGGCAGGCCGCCCACATTGTGGTGGGATTTAATCACATGGGCTTTACCGGTTTTAGCGGCCGCCGATTCAATAACATCCGGGTAAATAGTGCCCTGAGCCAGCCAATTAATGCCGTTGAGTTTTTTTGCTTCCTGATCGAATACATCAATAAACGCAGCGCCGATAATTTTGCGTTTTTTCTCCGGGTCACTCTCGCCCCTTAATTTCGACAAAAACAAATCTTCCGCATCGGCGCGAATTACCCGCACGCCCATATTTTTAGCGAACATATCCATCACCTGATCGCCTTCATTTTTGCGCAATAAACCATTATCTACAAATACACAGGTTAATTGCGGGCCGATGGCTTTGTGTAACAACGCCGCCACCACCGATGAATCCACACCGCCAGATAAACCTAACAATACTTGGTCACCGCCTACCTGCGCGCGCACTTTGGCAATGGCATCTTCCACTATATTGGCCGGTGTCCATACCGCTGGGCAACCGCACAACTGCAACACAAAGTGTTCAAATAAACGCTTGCCTTGCAATGTATGGGTGACTTCAGGGTGAAATTGCACGCCGTATAGGTGTTTTTGCGGGTGGTACATGCCCGCGATAGCGCAGCTGGGTGTGGAGGCCATCAGCGCAAAACCTTCTGGCATGGCCACCACCTTATCGCCATGGCTCATCCACACATCCAATAAACTCTCGCCGTTCACGCCTAAATGATCTTTGATATCCGCCAGTATTTCTGCTTGGCCGTGCACCTGCACCTGGGCATAACCAAATTCACGCACACTGGAGGACTCCACCTTGCCGCCCAGTTGCTCGGCCATGGTTTGCATGCCGTAACAAATACCTAAAACCGGCACTCCCAAGGAAAACACACATTCCGGCGCGCGCGGCGAGGCACCCTCGGTTACCGATTCCGGCCCGCCCGCCAAAATAATACCGGCCGGTTGATAGGCTTTAATTTCTTCATCGCTCATATCAAAGGCGCGAATTTCAGAAAACACACCAATTTCGCGAATGCGGCGGGCAATTAATTGGGTGTATTGGGAGCCGAAATCTAAAATTAAAATGCGCTGGGCGTGGATATTGGTGCTCATAAATTCTCTTCGTGCAGATAAAAAGAAAACCCGCCAGAGCGGGTTTTAGTCAAAACGGTTAAGGCGAAAAATTAGCGCCCGCTCACCGGGTAATTGGGCGCTTCTTTAGTGATGCTCACATCGTGTACGTGGCTTTCACCCATACCTGCCGTAGTCACGCGCACAAACTGCGGTTTGGTACGCATGGTGGCCAAATCCTGCGAGCCGGTATAACCCATAGCCGCCCGTACACCGCCCATCAATTGATGCACTATGGCTTGTAGCGGCCCTTTGTAGGGCACACGGCCTTCAATGCCCTCGGGCACGAGCTTTTCCATGCCCTGGCTGGAATCTTGGAAATAACGATCGGACGAGCCTTGGGTTTTAGCCATGGCGCCCAAGGAGCCCATGCCGCGATAGGATTTATAAGTACGGCCTTGGTACAGCTCGACTTCACCGGGCGCCTCTTCAGTGCCGGCAAACATAGAGCCCATCATCACCACATGGGCGCCCGCTACTATGGCTTTGGCAATATCACCAGAAAAACGTATACCGCCGTCGGCAATTACCGGTACATCGGTGCCGCGCAGGGCTTCGGCCACATTGGCAATGGCACTGATTTGCGGCACGCCCACGCCGGTTACGATTCGCGTGGTACAAATGGAACCTGGGCCTATACCGACTTTAACGGCGTCGGCACCCGCCTCTACCAGAGCCAAAGCGGCATCGGCGCTGGCGATATTGCCGCCAATGACTTGGATGTGTGGGTATTCGCGCTTAATTTTGCGCACCCGATCCAGCACATTTTTAGAGTGCCCGTGAGCGGTATCCACCACCAGTACATCTACACCTGCCGCCACTAAAGCTGCCACGCGATCATCGGTATCCGGACTGGTGCCCACACTGGCACCCACGCGCAAACTGCCTAAATCATCTTTGCAGGCGTTGGGGTAGGTTTCGGCTTTATTAATGTCCTTAACCGTGATGAGGCCGGTCAGGTTAAAACGGTCGTCCACCACCAAAACTTTTTCGATACGGTGGCGATGCAATAAACCGCGTACCTCGTCGGCCGAAGCGCCCTCTTTTACCGTCACGAGTTTTTCTTTTGGGGTCATGATGGAGGCAACGGTGGCGTTAAGGTTGGACTCAAAGCGCACGTCGCGGCCTGTAACTATGCCCACCAGGTTGCCGTTTTCCATCACGGGCACACCGGAGATGCGGTGCTGGCGGGTCAGCTTAATCAAATCATTAATAGAGGCAGAGGAATCGATGGTGATGGGGTCACGCACCACTCCAGCTTCGAATTTCTTCACGGCATGAACTTCAGCCGCCTGCTGCTCAATGCTCATACTCTTGTGGATAATGCCTATACCGCCTTCTTGGGCCAGTGCTATGGCAAGGCGCGCTTCCGTCACTGTATCCATGGCGGCGGAAACCAACGGAATATTCAGGCTAATATTGCGGGTGAGGGAGGTTTTCAGGCTCACATCTTTTGCCGTTACCTCAGAGTAACCGGGGATAAGCAGCACATCATCAAACGTTAACGCTTCTTGAGCGATCCGTAACATAGCCAAAACCTCACCTAGGGGCGTCGAAAATAAAACCGGCGATTATAGGTGCCCGAGGGTAAAAGCTCAAACCTTAAGCGGGCAGCAGGCCTGTTTAGCGCACCGCCCTCGGGGAGCGGGTAGATAAAAAACCCAACGACCACTGATAAATGGCCTAGCCAGCGGGCGCAATAAGATTGAGCCTCAGCAAAGCCCGTTCACACCAGATGTAAACGAGCGGCCCTCGGAATTATTGATCATCCAGGCGACGGCGAAATTCTTCCATAATTTCATCGTACAGGTCCGATTCCAAATATTGATCCTCAACTCCAGAATCAATGGACGGATTATCATTGACCTCAATGATATATACCTCTTTGCCCGATTGTTTTATATCAACGCCGTATAAACCATTACCAATTTGTTTGCAGGCATTCACCGCCGCACGAATCACCTGCTTGGGCACTTCAAAGGTCGGCATAGCATCAAAACCGCCGGACTTTGTCGTGCTGGGGCCAGAATGGTTGTATATCTGCCAGTGATTTTTGGCCATGTAATAACGGCAGGCATATAAGGGCGCACCATTTAACATGCCGATGCGCCAGTCAAATTCGGTGTATAAATAAGCCTGCGCAATTAACAGCGCACTCTTCTTAAACATGGATTTTAAATCCGTCTCCAACTCCTCCTTAGATTTAGCTTTTTTCACACCGACGGAAAAAGATCCATCTGGCACTTTAAGCACTATAGGCAAGCCCAAATCGGCAATTAAATCGTCAATGCGGGTCATATCCGCGCGGGTTAATACGCGGGTTTTTGGAATGGGCAGGCCGTGGGTTTCCAATAATTGCGCCAAATAAATTTTGTTGGTGCAGCGCAAAATAGAATCAGGATCATCCATCACCACCAGGCCTTCGGCCTGCGCTAAGCGGGCGAATTTATAGGTGTAGTGATTCACCGAGGTAGTAGCGCGTATAAACAGTGCGTCGTATTCGGCGAGCTTACCCAAGTCCTTGCGGGTGATGGTTTCAGCGCGAATATCGTGTTTTTTTGCGGCGCTGATGAATTTTTTTAAAGCTAATTTATTGCTAGGCGGGAACGGCTCATCGGCATCAATTAATATTGCCATATCGTAACGATAATTTTTCTTCGCACGCGCCTTGCGCCAAATTAAATGGCTATAGCTATCCAATGCATTGGCAAAGTCAGTTTTTTGATCTTCCGTTAAATCAGTAAGCGCGCCCGCTTCAAGTTTACTTAAATTCCAATCATCCTTGCGCGCAAAAGTGACCTGCAAAATTGGAATAGGTGCCTGCTCAAATATCTGTCGCGCCAGCTCTTTTAATTCAGCATTGGCCGTATAGCCAAAATAAATCCACAGCACAAATTCTTCCGCATCACCAGCTACGGCAGCAATATCCTTTGAGGCATCTACATTCACCACACCCAACCAAATACGCCGCGACAAATCGCGAATGTGCTTCACCGAGGGAATCACTTGATGTTCGCGTGCTTCCGCCAGTAAAGAACAGTAATAGCCGGTGCTTAAATACCCGTATTGATTACACAAATTAATTACCCGGTAGCGCTCTTTACCTACGGGTTGCGCCAGATAATCGCGCGCCAACACAACATCCTCAGACGGATAAAAACTGGTCCAATCAGCAGCGTTTTCTACAATAATTTTTAATTGAGGCATGAAAGACTTTTGAACTCGAGTAAGGGATAATGAGGCGGCCTGAAAGGCCTGTTATAAACTGGCACCCAAGCCAGTTTGGCAAATTATTGACGTTTAGCAAGAGACCTATGACCTTCACCACACCGCGGCTTGCAACCCTTGACGATCTACCGGCTCTTGTAGCACTTGAGATGGCCTGTTTTGACTACGACCAGCTCACTAAACGCAGTTTTCGCTATTTTATAACCAAAGCGCAAGCGCAATTGTGGGTCATTGGAGATCCCGTAGAAGCCTACGGACTGGTTTTGTTCCATCGCGGCACTTGCCTAGCCCGCATCTATTCCCTGGCCGTCTCCCCTGAGTCTAGGGGCAAGGGTTATGGCCGTCTGCTGATCGAACAACTGGAACAGGCCTCAGAGGAACACGGCACCCTATTTATTCGCTTGGAGGTCTCCGACAGCAATACCAACGCCATCCGTTTATACGAGGCCATGCATTACCAACCGATCCGCCGCTTACCACAGTATTACGAAGATGGCCACGACGGCATCCGCATGGAAAAACGCCTGCTGCGCCACCTCACCAAACCCCCTCACCTACCCCACTATGCGCAGACCACAGAGTTTACCTGCGGGCCTGCTGCGTTAATGATGGCGATGAAGTATCTGCGCCCGCAGACCAATATGACCCAACTGGAAGAAATTAACCTCTGGCGCGAGGCTACCACGGTGTTTATGACTCAAGGCCACGGCGGCACTTCGCCCTTGGGTTTGGCCTTGGCGGCGAAAAAACGCGGATTCACCTGCGCCCTATGGCTGTCAGTCACCACCGCTCCGTTTGTCGCCAGTGTACGCTGCGAAGAGAAAAAACATATTATCGAACTCATTCACGCCGATTTTTTAGCTCGCCTACAAACAGAAGCCATTCCCACCCACAGTTTTCCCAGCAAAATCGAAAATCTCAAGCAACAACTGGAGGATGGCTGGGCCATTATTTTATTAATTAGCACCTATAGATTTAACCGCAGCAAAGAGCCGCACTGGATTTGGCTTGTACACATCGACGACGACTACGTATATATCAACGATCCAGATGTGGACTCTGAACACTGGCAGAGCAGTCTCGATAATATTTATGTGCCTGTGCCCATCAAAGATTTTGAGCAAATGATGAAATACGGCGCCAAGCCCTATCGAAGTGCAATCTTGCTGCGGAACGCTTAAAGCAACGCGTAGAAATGAATATTTTTAGCCATAAGCGGCACGGGTGACACTCATAAGGCAAACATCTTATGCATGCCATAGCGCTAAAAAAGTGCACACGCCAATGCTGAATCAATTTGCCCTGCGCACTCCAGTGCAGAACATACGCCTTAAAATTCACGAGGCAATATTCTGGCTTATACTCAACATTAACCTGTACCTCAGCCGCACGGCACACGCGAATTAAAAGCCGCCAATGGATCGCAATATAGGGCGCGCCAGGAAAATGCCAGCCGAGCAGCAGGCATCGATGCAATTGTTATTTAAGCGACACCTAGTCAATTTAATAGCAGTTTGGATGCTTCAGTTCTGCAGCAATGTCTCTCTGAGGTTTAAGGCCAAAGGTTTGATTAGCCTGCGAAACATGTGGGCTGATTAACGATACAAAGCCCATAGGCATCACAGGCCAGGCGTTTCGGGATACGAGCCGTGTGTTAAGGTGCGCTCCCAACGATAGATAATGATGTGTAAAACCTGTGAAATTTGATGTGGTTTATAATTAAGTTGAGCAACACAATTAAACGTGAAATACCTAGCCGTTAAACCGTCCCGTACCAACAATGACTAGATATAACCCCGCTAAAGGGGCTGAGCATTCAGCCAAAGCTGATTCTTGAGGGCCGAACGTGAACGTTCTTGAAACCTTGTTGGTCGTTTACAGCCTGCTACTGATCCTAAACGGCGCAGTAGCCATAGTGCTGTGGTTTGTTTATCGCAAACCTATTCTTATCTCATTAATTGGCACCTGGGCCTTCACACTATTCAACTTTGTCAGCCAAGCCGCCACCCTCAACACCGAATTGGGCAGTATCTTAGGGTTTGGTACCTACATTTTTAGCAGCTGGTGTTTGTGCCGCATCATTTCAACCGTGCTGCACGAGCCGTTTGAATTCCGCCCGTTTTGGCTGGGCTGGGGGGCGAGTTTACTGCTGCTCGCGGCTGGGCACCTTGCGCAGTTTGATTTCTGGCTCAAATCCCTGCCGATTGCCTGCGCGCTCGCGGCCCCCCAATTGTATTGGGCCTATCGAGCCCTACGCAGCCCATCGGATAAGTCCTCAGCGCTAGTCAAACTGTTCGCCTGTGTATTAATGATCAATGGGCTGCATTTTCTCGATTACCCCTTCTTAAGGCCCATACCGGAAATGGCCGTGGTGGGCTATAGCGTCGTCATAGCCACCACCATGTTATTCGGCATTTTGCTGCCTTGTATTATTAATAATTTTCTTGCCGAGTTATTGGCCAATAAATTACGCAATGAGATTGAAAGCCACAAAGCCACCGAGCTGGAATTAGAATCGGCACTCATTGCGGCGGAGCGATCTGCTAAAGCCAAAACCATTTTTTTAGCCAATATGAGCCATGAAATTCGCACACCGATTAACGGCATCTTGGGCTTGAACGATTTATTACTGGAATCCCAACTGACAGAGCATCAGCGCACCTATGCCAACCAAGTGCGCAAGTCCAGCGATGAGCTGCTTAATCTCGTCAATAACGTACTAACACTTTCCAAGCTCGAATCCTCCGAAGTGCCCCTGCACTTAAAATCATTTTGCTTGCACACACTAATTAAAGATGTCGCCAATCACTACGCAGTACAGGGCACCCAAGAGAGCACTTTAAAATTTGCCCAGCATCCATCCCTAGCACATTGGGTGATTGCCGATGAAGGCAAGATTAAACAGATTATTTACAACCTAATTAATAACGCCATCAAACACAGCCAATGCACCACAATCGATTGCACACTGGCTTACAGCTCAATCCACGGGCCTCACGGTGAACTCCATCTGGAAATCCGCGATGACGGTAAAGGCGTGGAAAAAGCGAAAATTGGCCAAATGACGCGGCGCTTTGAACAGAATGAATACTCGCAAAAAGGTGGGGTCGGTTTAGGTTTAAGTATTGTGATTGAAATGTTATCGGCAATGGACGGCTGCCTGGAGATTGATAGCGATACAGGCAAAGGATTTTGCATCCGCTGCACCATTCCCGCCGAGCGTTGCCAAGCCGATACGGCGCCAATGCCTGCAGAGGCTGTGCAGGATGCAGACAACTTAATTATTGCCGGCCGCCAAAGTGACCTCAATACCGCCGCGCAACCGGCTGACATTGCAGAGGCTCCGGCCAGCATCAATGATTATTTCGTGTTAATTGTCGAAGATAATCCAGTGAATCAAATGGTTATCGAAGGGATGCTGAAAAAATTGGAACTGCCCTACAAAACAGCTGCAGATGGCGCCCAAACCAGGGCCCTATATCGGCAGTACAAAGGGAAATTTGCCTGCATTTTGATGGATGTACAACTACCCGATGCCAATGGCCTAGACCTCATCCGAGAAATTCGCGCCGAAGGGGATGCGGTTAAGATACTGGTAATCAGCGCCTTTGCATTTAATGAAGATGAAGAAACCGCTAAAAAGGCTGGCGCAGATGGTTATCTACGCAAGCCCTACCATTTTGATCACTTTAAAAATGCTTTAACGGTTTTATACCAAACCCCTGCGCCACCAAAACCCAACGCAGCCAACCTCTAACAGCCTGTTGAAATACTACCTTGCTTGTCGGCGGCGTTAACTTTGGCTACTGAAACTTAAAGGCTCATACGGCTTTTAAGTGTGGCTACCACATCGGCTAAGGGTATATTTTCGCTCTCGGCAGCCCGGCGGCCTTTATATTCAACCACGCCTTCTTCAAGACCGCGATCGCCCACCACTAACCTATGGGGCAAACCCATTAATTCCGCATCGGCGAGCATGGCGCCGAGGCGTGCTTTAGCTTCATCCATAAATAAAACTTCTATACCGGCATCTGTTAACGCCTGATAAAGGGATTCGCACACCTGGGCCACAGCGGGTGATTTATGCAGATTAATAGGAATAAGTGCAACATGAAAGGGTGCTATAGCCTGAGGCCAAATGATGCCTTTTTCATCGTGATTTTGTTCAATGGCGGCGGCTACCACACGGGAAACACCGATGCCATAACAGCCCATCACCATGGTTTGCTCCTTACCATTTTCATCCAGAACACGCGCTTTCATCGCCTCAGAATATTTAGTGCCCAACTGGAAAATATGGCCAACTTCAATGCCGCGCTTAATATCGAGTTCGCCCTTGCCGCAAGGACTAGGATCGCCTTTTACCACATTGCGAATATCGGCGATTTCCGTAAATGCAGCGCTATCACCCCAGTTAGCATCAACCACATGATGCTCAAGCCTATTGGCGCCGCAAACAAAATTAATTGCCGCCGCTGCAGCACGGTCGGCAATAACAGGAATAGTCAGCTGCAAAGGCCCCAGAAAACCCACAGGCAAACCCAATTCATCTGCAATCCGTTGATCGCTGGCAAAGGTTAAAGGCGAGGCCAATTGGTTTAATTTGCTGGCTTTAACCTCATTTAACTGATGATCACCGCGCAAAACCAACGCAATTAAGGGTTGTTTACCCTGCTCGTTTGCCGCGCCCAACACAATTAATGTTTTGAGGGTTTTATCGGCGGGCACATGTAAAAAACTACACACCTCCTCAATAGTTTTACAGCCGGGCGTTGCAACGGTTTGGATCGGCCGTTTAATTTCACCACTTACCGCGGGCGCTAAAGCCTCGGCCATTTCAATATTGGCGGCATAATCACTCGCATTACTAAATACTATGTCATCTTCGCCGCTGTCGGCTAAGACATGAAATTCGTGAGAACCGGTTCCACCGATGGAACCTGTATCAGCCAACACAGGGCGGAAATTTAAACCGATGCGCTGAAATATAGTGCAATAGGTTTGATGCATGACCTCGTAGGTTTTTAACAAACATGCATGCGAGGGATGAAATGAATAGGCATCTTTCATAATAAATTCCCGCGCCCGCATTACACCAAAGCGCGGACGCACTTCATCGCGGAATTTAGTTTGAATTTGGTAAAAATTAGCCGGTAACTGTTTGTAGCTGTTGATTTCCGAACGAATTAAATCCGTGATCACCTCTTCATGGGTGGGGCCCAAACAAAAGCCATTGGCATGGCGGTCTTTAAACCGAGTTAACTCTGGGCCAAATTGCTCCCAACGGCCAGACTCCTGCCATAATTCCGCCGGTTGTACCAGCGGCATCAACACTTCTTGTGCACCTGCTTTATTCATTTCGGTGCGCACTATCGCTTCCACTTTACGCAAAACACGTAAACCCAAGGGCAACCAAGAATAAAGACCCGAGGCTAATTTACGAATCATGCCCGCACGCAGCATGAGCTGGTGACTGATGACGCTCGCGTCGGCCGGTGTTTCTTTTAAAGTGGCGATTAAGTATTGACTGGTACGCATGGGTTTCTCATTATGACTAAAAAAATGGCGCTAAAAGGAATGTTCTTATGCCGCGCAGGGATGTGCAGGCTCGCGTTTAAGGCGGAATCAGCAAGCGAGCCTAAAGACCTGCTCCGCCAATTGCAATTGGGCACAAAGGCAAAGGCGGCCTTTCAAAAATCCATCGCTGCGCTTAGATCGCGCCCGGCTGCCCCAACAAACTGTTAAGTGTAAAGACCCATTGCGACAAACCATAAGCACATCGACGCGGCCAGCGCAGGCATTTGGGCTGACCCCTATTGTATTTGACACTGCACCTAGGAGTACAGAATCCATGTTTGAATTACACCCCCAATTAAAAGCCGACAGCTATTTAATCGGTAAATTTTCACTCTCCTGGGTGCTGCTGCATAAAGATGCTACCTATCCTTGGGTCATACTCGTGCCCGCACGGGACGATTTGCGGGAAATACACCATCTCGACAGTGACGATCAGATTGCACTTATGCGCGAATCCTGCCATTTAAGTGAAGTCATGGTGGATTTGTTTGCTCCCAAAAAGCTAAACGTCGCGGCCATTGGCAATATAGTGAGCCAATTACACCTGCATCATGTGGCGCGTTTTGAACAGGACCCTGCTTGGCCCAAACCCATTTGGGGGCTATTGCCTGCTTCAGCCTACACTGATGAGCTGCGCGTACAGCGCATCAACCAATTGCGCAGCGCCTTAGTAGGTGAAGGTTTTGTTGCGCAGAGCCAATACGATTAAGTCAGCCTGCCGATAAAAATATGGGGTTTATTAACCTGGCGACATTTAGTGCCGGGTTAATAAGTGCGGCACTAATGCGCACCGGCGACTCGCGCCGCCGCTAGCTCAGCTAAAACAAGCAGATCCACACACCTGCGCCGATTATAGCGGGGCGATGACACAATAAATCAGGAGGATTTATTGTGTCGCCATGTTAAAAATAGCCAAGTGTCATAACAGGCTGCGAAAGATCAGCGCCCAATTCAAAGGCTTTAACCTAAAGCGGGGGCAAAAAAAATGCTGCCAAACGGCAGCATTTTTATCTGAGGCAGATTAGCCGAAGCCAAATTGCACTCGGAAGGCTTATTCAACCATCGCTTTGAGTTTTTTCAGTGGGCGGATTTTAACCGCAACGCTCGCAGGCTTGGCTTTAAAGGTAGTTTCTTCGCCAGTGAAAGGGTTAATGCCTTTGCGGGCTTTTTTAGCTGCTTTTTTGACGGTAGCCACTTTTAAAATGCCTGGCAACACAAACTCGCCACAACCTTTCTTGCCAATGTGCGCTTCAATTACGTTAGCCAGAGTGTCGATTACACCGGCTACGTCTTTTTTGCTCAGGCTGGTTGCTTCAGAGATATGAGTGAGCAACTCAGCTTTTGAAAAGCGCTCTTTTACACCGGCCAGTGCTTTAGCGGGTTTGGCTTCTACTTTTTTAGCAACTTTTTTTACGGCTTCTTTGGCTGGAGCTTTTTTTGGAGCGGGTTTTTTAGCTTTGGGGGCTGCCATGGTATGAACCTCAATGGTTTTTGGAATGGGAAACTTGAATTATTTTATGCAATATTTATAGAGTATTGTATTGATTCAAGCAACCCCAAGCGATAAAAAAGCGTAGAAAAACGCACATATTCAACAGTATTCAGCAAAATGAGCCAGCCGCGCTGCTCTTTTTAGTGCATATTTGCACACTGCTGCGCCGATCTTTACACATCCAGTGGGCGAAAAATCCTATATTCGCAGCAGGCAAGAGTGATCGTTCCCCCAAAATTTACACCGCGATTCATCACAACATTGACAATTAGCACCGAGACAAATCTATTGACATCGGCATTTACCCGGTGGCGACTTCAGCCATCGCACCATCTGCTTTAGCCCTAGCCTGGCCGCTTATTATTAAGTTGGCGACCCAATAGAAGCTCACAAACCCTTGTGACACCGGCGCGCGAAGATGCGCGAATTTCCTTGTTTTACAGGGCCCATCCGCTTAACAGCTTGTTGAAATACGTCGGCGGCAACAGAATGGCAAGGCAAATTTGGCGAAAAAACCGGACGACTGCATGGATGCAGAAGGTAGAGTAATACAAGAGAAAGTGCCGAGTTTACACCCAGTAAATGAGGATTTTTTCGCCAAATGTAACGCCGCCAGGCCTAGCAAGGTAGTATTTCAACAAGCTGTTAAGTAGCGCTCCGGCATTCACGGCCGCCGTTTAGATTGCCGCCCGCATCGGCAAAACAGCCGAATCCACACCCCCGAGCGCGTTTTTAGCGGGTAGAAAACCGCCGGAGGCTATTTAGTTTGCCCCAGGGTTAATAACTGTGCGATCGATTGATTTTAGTGCTCTGCGGCGGTGTTTTGTGGGTGGGTTGCTCATGTATAATGCGCCCCCCGCGCCGCCGTCACAGCGTTGCGCGGCCAGCGATTTTTGTTTACCCCATCAAGACCGAGGTTTCGCATGCCGTTTTATGAGTACCAATGTACCGCCTGCCACCACGAGCTAGAAGCGCTGCAAAAATTAAGTGATGCACCGCTCAGCCTGTGCCCAGCGTGCAATACCAACACATTAGTGAAAAAAGTATCCGCGCCGGGATTTCGCCTAGCCGGTGGCGGTTGGTACGAAACAGACTACAAATCAGGCAATAAAAAGAATTTAGTAGATAAAGGCGAGAGCGGAACATCCGCCAGCAGCGAGAAACCGCCAGCCGCCGCGAAAGAGTCCGCACCTGCGGCCTCTGCTAACAAAGAATAAACTCCATCGAATAGGTACAGACCATGCGCAGCGTTTATTGTGGGGCCCTTCGGGCCGCCGATATAGATAAAGAAGTCCAGTTATGTGGTTGGGTGGATACCCGCCGCGATCACGGTGGTGTCATTTTTATCGACCTGCGCGACCGCGACGGTATTGTACAGGTGGTATTTGACCCGGACGCGAATAGCAGTTTTGAACTGGCCAATCGCGTTCGCTCGGAATTCGTCTTACAGGTGCGCGGCAAAGTGCGCGCCCGCACGCCCAACACGGTCAATAAAAATATGGGCACCGGTGAAATTGAAGTCTATGGCCTTGAGCTGACTATATTAAATACCGCCGAAACACCGCCCTTCCCACTGGATGCTAGCAATGTGGGTGAAGATGTACGCCTGCGTTACCGCTACATCGATTTGCGCCGTAATCAAATGCAAAACAATTTGCGCTTCCGCTCGAAAGTCACCAACTTGATGCGCAATTATTTAGATGCCAATGGCTTTTTGGATATTGAAACCCCTATTCTGACCCGCGCCACTCCCGAAGGCGCGCGGGATTATTTGGTGCCTTCACGCACCCATGAGGGCAAATTTTTCGCATTGCCTCAATCGCCGCAACTCTTCAAACAACTTTTGATGGTGGCCGGTTACGACCGTTACTACCAAATCGCCAAATGTTTTCGCGATGAAGATTTACGCGCGGATCGCCAGCCTGAATTCACTCAGATTGATATTGAAACCTCGTTTATGAACGAGGAGCAAATCATGGCTGTCACCGAGGGCATGATTCGCGATCTGTTCAGCAACCTCATTCAGGTGGATCTGGGCGTATTCCCGCGTATGCCCTTTTCTGAAGCCATGGAAAAATACGGCTCGGATAAACCGGATCTGCGTATTCCACTGCAGCTGGTGGAAATTAAAGACCTGATGGATGAGGTTGAATTTAAGGTGTTTGCAGGCCCCGCTAAAGATCCAAAAGGCCGTGTAACCGCGCTCAATGTACCCGGTGCCGGTGAAAAACTTTCCCGCAAGCAGATCGACGATTACACCAAATTTGTCAGCATTTACGGCGCCAAAGGCCTTGCCTATATCAAAGTAAACGACATAAATGATTTAGAAGAAGGCTTGCAGTCGCCGATCGTTAAGCATTTACCGCCTCAGGTACGTCGCGAAATATTAAACCGCGTCAACGCACAAAATGGCGATATTATTTTCTTCGGCGCCGATAACGGCAAAGTGGTTTCGGAAGCCTTGGGTGCATTACGCTGTAAATTAGGTGCCGACTTAGACCTGTATACCTGTGAATGGGCACCTTTGTGGGTTGTGGATTTCCCCATGTTCGAAGTCACCGAGCAAGGCTTAAGTGCCTGCCACCACCCCTTTACTTCACCTTCTTGCAGCATTGAAGAACTCAAAGCTAACCCAGCACCTGCCCTGTCACGCGCGTACGATATGGTATTAAATGGCACCGAACTCGGCGGCGGTTCCATTCGTATTCACGATCAAAATCTGCAGCAGGCCGTGTTTGAAATTCTCGGCATTGGCCCTGAGCAACAGCGCGAAAAATTTGGCTTCTTGCTCGATGCGCTTAAATTCGGTGCACCACCCCACGGTGGTTTGGCGTTCGGCTTGGATCGTCTCATTATGCTGATGACCAAATCCGAATCCATTCGCGATGTCATCGCCTTCCCGAAAACTCAGTCGGCGGCTTGTTTAATGACGGATGCACCGGGCTTAGTGGATACACTGCAACTGCGTGAGTTGCATATCAAAGTGAACACCAAAGAAACCAAGAGCGCTTAAGCCCTTCATAAAAAAATCCCCGCCACCTGCACAGGTCGCGGGGATTTTTTTGCCTATTTGAAGGCCATTATTCCCACATGTGCCCTTCGTGAAATTGCTTCTGGGCCATCAGATGCAAATGTAAATGAAACACCGTTTGCCCTGCCCCAGCGCCATTGTTAACGATTAAACGAAAGGCCTCGTCCACGCCTTGTTGGCGCGCAATTTCCCCGGCGGCCCACATTAAATGGCCGAGAATGGCCTTATCCTCCGCGGTGGCGTCGGCCAAGCGCGGGATGGGCTTGCGCGGGATAATCAGTAAGTGTACGGGCGCTTGTGGCGCTATGTCTTTAACACACACGCACAGCTCATCTTGATAAATAAATTGGCTGGGAATTTCACCGTCGATAATACGGCTGAAAATAGTTTTTTCGCTCATAGCATGACCTTATTGAGTTAAAAATGTTTGTTAGCCGGGCAGCCTTAATTTCGACGGGATAAAAACGCTCACACGCATACTGGGCAGAGCAAGGACACATCCGATAAACACACTCCGTTTTGCCTGCCCGCACCATTCAAAGCTTAAACCCTTGGCGATTGACGCTAACACGCGCGGCCCTTTTAGAAAAAGTAAAACCTGGCACTAAACAGAGGCTTCTTGTGCAGGGGCTTCTTATGCGATGAAACTCAGACAATATCGCGCGCATAACTGGCGCCCAGAGTTTAGGCTTTAGGCGTAAGCGCCTCTTTTTCATCAAGGCTAATTTGGCGCGCTTCTGATTCGAGCATGACGGGAATGCCATCGCGTACCGGATAAGCAAGGCCGCTGGCTAAACAGATTAATTCATTCGACTCAGCCAACCAGGTCAAAGGTGCTTTGCTAACGGGGCAGACTAAAATACTCAAGAGTTTTTTATCAATCATATATTCACACTCGTTTTGCCGCTTGAATGGATGTCACTAGACTTTAGATGTCACTAGATTTTATTGAAATTCCGGCATGGGTTTGCCGCGCACCAAAGGCTCAGGGTCTATTTGCTGGTTGTGCCAGTTCATCCGCCAGTCTAAGTGCGGGCCGGTAACGCGGCCGGTTTTACCGATGAGGCCAATTAAATCACCGTGCTGCACCCGCTGGCCCGCCTTCACTAACACCTGGCTTAAATGCATGCAGGTGGAGCTTAGCCCCAGGCCGTGATCAATAATGATGGTGCCGCCGGAATAAAATAAATCGGCCTCGGCTAAGGTGACCAAACCCGCCTGAGGTGCCAACACTTTAGCACCTACCGGGCCTGCTATATCGATTCCATAATGAGGCCGTTTGGGCACGCCATTAAATATACGCTGGCTGCCGTAAACACCGCTAATAGGGCCTTTGGCTGGCCAACTAAAGGGCTGTAACGCCGCAGGCGCGGCATCGCGGCGGGCGCGTGCGGCGGCAATTAATTTAGCTTCGCGGGCAATGCGCGCCGTTTGGGCAGGATCAGGGTTTACGTATTTTTCTTCCACACCATTTACACGCTGCAGATTGTACTGGCGCTGAGTAATGTGCAGGGATTGTTGCCAGCGTTGCTTGTTTAGCGCCACATGAATATCCAGGGAGCTGGGGGCATCGCGATCAAGCCCAATTAAAAAGCGGCCGTCGGGCAGAATAACAGGGGTTTGGCCGAACACTTCTACCTTAGCACCTGCCGGAGCTTTACCTCTGAGTAATTCGCCCTGCTGCCAGAGGCCGCTAATTTCCACCGGGCCTATGTTGATCGACTCAGGGGTTGGTGCGGCGTTGGTGCTGCCTGGAAAGCTGGCCCAGCTGCTGAATACCACAAGGAGCACGCACAAAACCGGCTTTAAAATGGTTGCCATTGCAAATACCCGCTGCAGCTAATGGATATTAAATTGTGTTGCACTCTTAACACCAAATTTAAGAGCACTGCATTATTCCCCTTTGAGATTTTCCAATTCATCCCAACGCTGATAAGCCACTTGCAGCGCGGCTTCTTTATCAGCAATTTGTTGGCTGGCTGCAGCTATGGCCTCGGGCGAGCGGTTGTAAAATTCCGGCTGCGCCATTTGGTTGGATAATTCCAGCAGCTCTGCTTCCCATTGTTCAATCTGCGCTGGCAGGGCATCTAATTCCCGCTGCAATTTATAACTTAATTTACTGGCGGATTTTTTAGCTGCAGGCTCCAGGGTTTTTACCTGAGCCGTCGCCTCAGCACTGGGGGCAGGCGTGGAAGTTGGCGCGGGTTTAACGGGCGCGCGACTGGTATCGGCCCATTTACCCCCCTGGCGCTGCCAATCTTGATAGCCGCCCACATAATCCACTAATTTGCCATCCCCCTCAAAGCCTAGGGTTGAGGTGACGACATTGTCTAAGAATTCCCGGTCGTGGCTTACCAGTAAGAGCGTACCCTTGTAATCCACTAATAATTCTTCCAATAACTCTAAAGTCTCGGCATCCAAATCGTTGGTAGGTTCGTCCATGATTAATACGTTGGCGGGTTTACTGAATAATTTCGCCAATAAAATGCGGTTGCGCTCACCACCGGATAAGGCCCGAATAGGCGTGCGGGCGCGCTCACCGGTGAACATAAAATCGCTTAAATAACTGATGCAGTGGCGGTTTTGGCCGTTGATTTCGATAAAATCGCGTCCCTCAGCGACGTTGTCTATGGCGCTTTTATCCAGGTCTAACTGGTCGCGCAACTGATCAAAATAAGCCACCGAGCGATTGGTACCGAGTTTTATTTCCCCGCTGGTGGGGGTTAATTCTTCGGTGATCAGCTTTAAAAAGGTACTTTTACCCACGCCATTAGGGCCGATTAAACCCACTTTATCGCCCCGCGTGATAACGCCGGAATAGCGGTCAATTAACGGCTTATCGCCATAGGAAAAACAGACCTGATTAAATTCCGCCACCAATTTGCCGGAATTGCCCTCGTTTTGCAGCGCCATTTTTACCGTGCCCAATTGAGCCCGGCGCTCGGCGCGCTCTTGGCGCATGGCTTTGAGGGCGCGCACGCGGCCTTCGTTGCGCGTACGGCGCGCTTTAATACCCTGGCGAATCCAAATTTCTTCCTTCGCTAGGCGCTTATCAAATTCGGCATTGTGTTTTTCTTCCTCCGCTAGTTGGCGCTCGCGAAAGGCGAGAAAATCAGTGTAATTGCCATCCCATATGGCGAGCTTGCCGCGATCTAATTCGCCGATCCGGTTGGCCACCGCGCGCAAAAACGCTCGGTCGTGGGTGATAAATACCACGGCACCGGCAAACTGTTTTATTTCCGCTTCCAGCCATTCAATGGCTTTAATGTCTAAATGGTTGGTGGGCTCGTCCAATAAAAGAACATCCGGCTGACACACCAGGGCACGCGCCAATGCCACCCGGCGGCGCCATCCACCGGAGAGGTCCGCCAGGCGATCCTGGGCGTTTAGCTCCAGGCGGCTGAGCACCTGTTCAATACGATTTTGCAGGCTCCAGCCATCCACCGCTTCAATGCGGCTTTGCAATTGCGCCAACAGGTTAAGATCGGTATCGGGGGCTTCAATACAGCGTTGATACTGGGCGAGGTCTTGCCCCAGTTGGGCAAGCCCGGAGGCGACAAAATCCAACACGCGCTCGTCATTGGCCTCCGGTAGGTCTTGGCTCAGGCCCGCCACCTTAACGGCGGTGTCCAACCAACGGCTGCCGCCGTCGCTCTCCACAAAGCCCTCAATCACTTTCAATAAAGTGGACTTACCCACCCCATTGCGGCCCACCAAACACAGGCGGTCGCCCTTATTTAACAGCAATTGGATTGAATCGAATAACACCTGCTGGCCATAGGCGAGCGATAGGTTATCGAGCTTAAGAAGCGGCATAGGCGGCCTTTGGTAGGGTAAATAAGCCGCGCATCTTGCCGCAGACCGCCCTTAAAGGCCAGAAATGGGCTTAAATACTTGCGATTAAGCACTGCCTGGCCGAACCTTTTATGGCAGCATGTATCCTTAAGTCACCCGTGAGTGCCCGGAGTAACGACCCCCTATGCGCCTGCCCCGTCTGTTTTGCTTGCTGATTACCAGCCTGTGCCTGAGCCTGCCTGCCCTGGCCGATGACGCTAGCGTGAACGCCCAGCGCCAACACTATCTGAAGGCCAAAGAGGCTCTGGATAAAAACCAACTAGCTGTATTTAAGCAGCATTACAGCCAGCTAGGCGGCTACCCTCTGGTGCAATACCTGGATTATTTACGCCTGAAAGATCAGCTGGATAACCCCAACCTGCCGCAATTTGATGAATTCCTCTCCACCTACAAAGGCTCTTTATTAGCCGAACGCCTGCAGGCGAATTTGCTCAGCAGCCTGGCCGTCAATAAAAAGTGGCCGGAATTTATGCGCTACTACACGAGCGATTTTAATTCTGCCGAAATTCAATGCCACCTGATCAGCGCCAAAATCGCCAACGGCAACCCCGCCGCCCTGGACGAAACCGCAAGCCTTTGGGATGTGGGCAAAGAGCAACCGGAGGCCTGTAATAATTTATTTAAACGCTGGCGGGCGGCGGGCAAGCTCAGCCAGGGCTTGGTGTGGAGCCGCTTTATTAAAGCGATGACTAATAAAAAGCCGGAGCTGGCCAAGCAGATGCAGCTGCTGATGGTGGAGCCCTATGCGGAGTACGCCAAAGTATTTTTGAAAGTGGACACACGCCCTGAGCTGTTAAAAAACCACCAGTTGTTTCTACAACAATCCCTGCCCATGCAGCAGATTATCGCCAATGGCATTACCAAACTGGCCGGTAAAGACGCCAAAGAAGCGCTCAAACACTGGGAGCTGTATGAAGCTCAGCAATTGTTTGGCGATGATATGACCCGCGAAACCAAGCTCGCCATCCTGAAGCAACTGGTAAAACAGGGCTTCCCCGAAGCGGCCCAGCAGTTCATTAGCCAATCCTACGCCTTACGGGAAACCAGCCTAGTGGAGGAGCTGATTCGCGTCAGCCTTGAGAACATGGACTGGCTAAAGGTAAATGAAGGCATTTTGATGCTGCCCACAACGGCGCAAAAAACCGAGCGCTGGCAATACTGGCGGGCCCGCGCTCTGGATGAACTCAAACTCGAACAAGCGGATTTTGGCCCAACCATTAATGCCTATTCCGCCCTGGCGGAGAAACGCGGCTTTTACGGCTTTTTAGCCGCCGACATATTGCGCAAACACTACTCGCTGGAAGATAAATCCAAGCCTATGGATCAGGTAAGTTTTATGCGCGTGAATCAGCTGGACGGCATTCGCAGGGCCAAAGAACTCTGGGCCATGGGCTATGAAGATGAATCCCGCGCGGAGTGGAACCACACCACCAAAAAATTGAGCGCCGATGAGCTGTACGCAGCGGGGGCGCTGGCCGAACAATGGGGCTGGTACGCCACCAGCATCCGCACCATGACCAAGGGCAACCTGTGGGATAACCTCACCAGCCGCTTTCCCCTCGCCTACGCCAATGAGGTTAAACGAGCGGCCCACAGCAATAATTTGCAACCCACCCTGGTATTTGCCATCGCCCGCCAAGAAAGCTCATTCGCCGCCGATGCTAAATCCCCCGTCGGCGCGTTGGGCTTGATGCAATTAATGCCCACCACGGCCCAGGAAGTAGCCAAAAAGCAGGGCTACAGCCACAAAACCTCTGACCTATTAAACCCCAGCTACAACCTGCTCCTGGGTACATCGTTTTTAAACGACCTATTGGAGCGCTTTGACGGCAACCGTATTCTCGCCGCCGCCGCTTATAACGCAGGCCCCGGCCGGGTGCGCCAATGGTTGGGGGAATCCCAGCAGCAGCGCCCGTTTGATGTGTGGATTGAAACCATTCCGTTTAACGAAACCCGCCAATACGTGCAAAACGTACTGAGTTTCTCAGTGATATACGGCTACAGGCTTGGCCAACCGCAAAGCCTGGTCAGTCAAACGGAGGCAAAACAACGGTTGTGATCTATGCTTAAGCATGAACGGTAACCACCTACCTCATGCCCTAGGAGCACACATGGATTCGCAGAACGAGTGCAGCAGTATTGAGTCTTGGTCCCATGTGCGCGAAACCATCAATATGCTGTATTTGGCTGTCTGCCAAATCGAAGCCACCATGGCTGACAGCAATACCTCGGTGGACACACTCACCAATTCGTTTACCCTGCTGGCCAATCACACCAGTGAGGTGAGTGAGCAAATTCAGAACCTTACACAGCCGTCGGAATTAGAAGCCTTTAAAAAGGATATAGACAACACCGCGCAGGAAATGAAAACCAATATCAGCGCCTCCATTTGCGCCTTCCAATTTTATGATCGCGTCTGTCAACGGCTGGACCACGTCTCCCGCAGTTTAGAAAAAGTCTCCGCCGTCATGTCCTCCCGCGAAAGCCTGTGCCAGCCCGATGCCTGGCGCAAAATTCAATTAGACATAAAAAGCAGCTACACCATGGAAGCGGAGCGCTTGATGTTCGACTACATCATGCAAGGCGGCAGCGTTGCTGAAGCCTTACGCATATACCGCGAACAAATAGATGCCAGTGGCAATAAAAACAACGAAGATGAAATTGAATTGTTTTAATTTGCCCCATGAGCCTTTCGCCTTTATTTGCCCGCCAGCCCATATTTACCGCCAAACTCGAGGTGGTGGGCTACGAGTTATTATTTCGCTCATCCCAACACAATCGCGCTGACTTTATCGACGGCGATAGCGCCAGCTCCCACGTACTGTTATACGCCTTTGGCGAGCACCGTATCAATGATGTGATCGGCGAGAAAAAAGCCTTTATTAATTTCACCCGCAACCTTTTGCTCGGCGACCCACCGCTGCCACCAGAACAATTAGTTATTGAAATTCTCGAAGATATCACCTGCGACAAATTGTTACTGGAGTCACTCAAGGAGAAAAAAAACCGAGGCTACGAATTTGCCTTGGATGATTTTGTATTAAATAAAGACAGCAACGCCTTGCTGCCGTTTGCCTCCACCATCAAGGTGGACGTATTAAATACCAGCGAGGAGGATATCAAGCGTATCATTCGCGCCGCCAAACCCTACTCCATCCGCCTGCTGGCCGAAAAAATAGAAACCCACGCCATGTTCAAACAGTGTGTAGACTTAGGGTTTGAATGGTTTCAGGGCTATTTTTTATCAAAACCTCAAATTGTTGAAGGCGTCAAAACCTCGGGCAATATGCAAGCCTTACTGCAATTGCTCGCCTCCTTGATGGCACCCGAGGTAAATATTGATACCGTCTGCGCCGCCATCACCTCCGATGCGCGCCTAACCTATAAAATATTAAAACTCGCCAACGGTGCCAGCAAAAATCAGTCGGCCAAATTTGGCTCTATTCAGCAGGCCGTGTTACTACTGGGCCTCAATGCAATCCGCAACTGGGCCACCTTATTATTACTCACCAGTAACGGCACAGAACCGCAAGAGATTTATACCCAAAGCTGCGCGCGCGCAAAGCTGTGTGAATTAATAGGCCAACAGATCGGCGATAAAACCTTTGCCGAAAACTGTTTTACCCTTGGCCTTTTATCCACCTTGGATATCTACCTGAAAATGCCCATTAAGGTTATTGCCCAGCAACTAAGCCTCTCAGATGAGATGCACACTGGCTTAATTAAACACACGGGCACACTCGGCCATGTACTAGCCATAAGCCTAGCAATTGAACAGCAACACTGGGCCAAGGTGACCCCCGCCGCCTCTCACTATAAAATTGCCGAGCGCACCCTCAGTGAATGTTACATTCAAGCCTATCAATGGGCGAATTTGATTCAGGCGGATATTAAAGACCGACACTAATATCGCCTGATGATTAATTCGGCGACAAAAGAAATCGCATTGAGGGGCCTCTTAGTAATGCCAAGTTTTGACCTTTTTTCAAAACCGTCGCAGGGATGGAGCCCTTACCTGCGCTACAGGTAGACACTCAGGCGTTTTTGAAAAAAGCAAAATTTAGAATTAATAAGCGCATCCTTAATATATTCATCTTCGCGCCGATTAACAGATTGTTGAAATAGGTTGGCGGCGACGGTATGGCAAGGAAAATTTGGCGAAAAAATCGGAGTCTACACAGAGTGTATGAGGATTTATTCGCCAAATTTAACGCCGCATGACCTAGCAAGGTAGTATTTCAACAAGCTGTTAAACTGCTCGTATAGGCAAAAGCTTCCTTAAGGTGCCACCCTATGTCCAATGAAAGAAGATTGCGCAAACGCGTCACCTTATCGGTGTATTTAACCGCAATTGATACCCAGCCTAATGCACCCCTAGGCCATATTGTTGAGATTAATGCTGGAGGATTTTTGTTATTAGCCGAACAGGCGCTAAGGCAATCGCAGCAATACAGTTTAAATATCCAACTGCCTAAAACCCTACAGAAACCTGCAATGATTAATCTAATTGCCAAAGTCGTGCGCACAACACCGAGTGCAAAAGCAGGGTTTTACGAGTCGGCATTTGAGATCAGTTACGCTTCGCTTGAAACCAAGGGAATTATTGAACAACTACAGCGGAACTATCACCTGAATATGCCGCCCAAAGAACCGCAGTAAAAAATGCGTCAATACAGCTTAACCAACTTTTATGATGCGCAGATTAACAACAGCTTTTTCCTTTTTCAAAAGCACCTGAGCAGCTCCTTAAACTCCGGCGCTGGTTTCATACTCGCTACGGCTCAAACTATCGGTAGAATATCCTTGCCGCCCTAATTAAGCCGCCACTAAACGTCGCAGATAATAATACCTACGGCAACTTAACCAGCATTTTATTAGGCAGAAAAATAACCCATTCAAATCCCACAAATGCCTGCTGAACATTAGCTTGGTCTGCCGTTTTTAACTCAATGGCACCACCTTGTTGCCGCAAAAATTGCCGCACCGCATCCATCCCTACCCCGCGCCCAGAAATGGCAGTAACCTTCTCCGCAGTGGTAACACCAGATAAAAAAACACAATCGGCAATCTTCTGCACATTGTTGGCATCATCCGCAGAGAGTTGTCCTGCCTCAAGCGCCTTAGCGCGGATACGCTGAATATTTAAACCGCGCCCATCATCGCGGATAATTAATTGTGCCCCCTCAGCCACCCACTGGGCACGAATAAAAATGGTGCCCCGGGCCGCTTTGCCCGCCGCCAATCGCTCAGCGGCGGGCTCTATACCGTGATCCAATGCGTTGCGCAGAAGATGAGTAAATACATCACTGACCAGTGCGCAACATTCAGTGCGAATCATCACTTTGGCCGCGTCAATTTCAATTTGTGGCGCATCTTTATCAATCTGCCGAGCAATGGACGGCAACGACGACATCAGTTCAGCTAGCGCCGCATCCAAGGGTTTGGCATCCAATGCGTAGAGCATATTCAGCAGGGCCGCAGTAGGTGCAGGCAATGCTTCGATGCTTTGAACCAAGCGTGTAAAGGACGCGCGGGGCACCAGTAGCTGCTCAGTATTCACAGGCACTGCGTCTGTGCCAAAGGAGAGTTTTTCGTCTTTTACCTGTGCATACTTATCAAGAGCCTGGCTCACTTTTTCAACATCCGACAATAATTGCTCAGGCTGCCAGGGATAATCATCCTCTTTGCGCAATCGATCATAAATATTTTCCGCCTCGTGAACCGGGTCGGTAATGAGGGTGAAATTATAGGTACGTGCATTGCCTTTAATCGTGTGCATATTGACGAACAACTCGGCAACCAAATCACCCCCCTTACCCACCGCAGATTGAATCAAGGCCATATTTTTCTGCACTAGGGTTTTGGCATTAGTATAAAAGGAGGAAAACTTATCTGGCGAGACTTTTAAAATTTGGCCAATAATATTCAGCTCTTTCTTTTGTTCTTCAGCCTCGTACTGTATCTGCTTAATAGCGGTAACATCCCGCACAGTTACCATAATTTTATCGATGATACCCTCGTGAACAATCGGGTCCCAATCAAGCTCAAGGGTTTTTTCTACGCCCTCAAGGGAAATGGTATATTCGCCGATCAACAGATGGTGGTTAAAATCAAACATGAGCTCATCAGCCCCCAACAAACAGCCCACCGCTTCTTTAATTTGGTTACGAGTATCGCTGCCCAAACTGGCGTGCTCGAATAATAAATCCATAAAATGGCGCCCAACCACTTCACGGGTATTGAATATTTTTTCAATATAAAGTGAGTATTCCTTATGAATAGATTCAGAAGCTGTAATAGTAAAAAGCCCCTGGTGCATATGGCTCATCATACTCACTAAGTCATTAGTTTTTTCCGCTAGATTATCCATTAAGCCGTTAAAGCTCTTTGCCAATTGACCGATTTCATCTTCGGATTCAACACTAATCTTCTTGCTAAAATCACCGCCACCTTGGGCAATTGCTTCTAATGATTGCGCCACTGCATTAATGTTATTGAGAATAATACGTGCTATGGCATAAACAGACGCCACCAGAACAAAAATTGTGGTGATCCAAATCACAAAGCCTGTGCGCAACAAATACTGCGAGGTTTGATTCGCGTTATTGACCTTTTCAGTGAAGGACGCCGAGGATTGCGCAATCAAACGATCTAATTTTTCCACAACGGCCTTTAGCGCTAGCTCCTTTTGATCCACTGCCGGCTTTAAGGCATCGGCATCCTGACTGCCTGCCGCCATATCGGTGGCGAGCTTGCGCGCGAGGCGATAAAACAGCTCAAACTGCGTGTTAATTTCAAGCACTAAAGGTGTTGCGCCGCTATCGATAGTTCTAATCTGCGCCAAAATTGCCATTATCTTGTCCCGCTCAACATCGGCCCGAGCGGCATCTTCTTGCTCGCCCATAATCACCAAGTTGTTCAGGTACTCAACAATTTTATCCAAGCTAACCCGCGCCTCTTTCGATTTCTCCAGCACAGGAAAACTCTGTGTATGCAGAGTTGCCAGGAGTGCGGCATTGCGGTTATTAACCAACACATTAAAAGCCAGATAGGCGCCAAACCCAATCATACTAATAATTGCGATGAGATAGATTTTCCAGCGCACTGATAAATGTGTAAATAGTGTCACGCGTTACTCCCAGGTTAAAAAAAGGCTCTAACAGCCTCTTCAATCCCGCCGACCAGATTATTTTTTGGCGGGTCTTCCTTCACACGATATAAATACTAACCCGGCACCATTGGGACTCAGGTTAATAATTAGAACGAAACATCTACCAAAGTATAGGTGTATCTACAAAGGCTTGAGATGGGAAGTTAGGCAGCCGAGGTTATTTGGCCCCAAAATAACCTTTACCGATAGTACATCCAGCTCAGAAAGGCCCAAGATGGGGGTTTTCATTCCCAATATTGATAACACGCGATTAGTTATTAGATTTAAATATGACAAAAGAAGGCGCTCCCACCGCAGGAAAGCTAACCTCATTTAAGAGCCTATAAAAGGTATACAGGTGAGTCATGGGCCCGCTGCGTATTACCTATTTTTTGTTTGCTTAGCGCCTACTAGCGTAAGCGTCAAGAGGAGCTTGCACCTTAAGAAAACCAGTCTAGAGGACAGGCCATTTAGCGCAGAGCGGCGATAACAAGGTTAAGATCAAAGGAAAAAATACCCATACACCTGTATGGCATCCCAGCGATGACCCCAGCAGTTTGAACGTGCCGATTATTAAAAAAATTGAATCCGTTTTAACACACCAAAGGCCTGTGCTTGGATGCATCTATAGGGCACAGAACCTAAGGCACCATTAAAATAAGCTGTATATAGCAGGATAAATACTGCGTAAAACTCAGTGACACCCTATTTATAACGAGATTTACTGGCAAAATTTCAAGACTGCCTATAATGATATTACTCACTCATAGCAACAACCCAACTCAGTTGTTAAAAGCCAATACTGGAGGGCTTATGAAATTATCTCGCTGGGCGTTTGCCTGTTTACTTTTTCACGGCAGCCACGCATTGGCGGCCGATATGAAATTTAGAGGCTATGCCTCTTTTACAGGCGGCAAAACCCTGGGCTCAGATGAATCGCTATATAACTACAGCAATGAAATTAATTTTCGTAATGACTCACTGATTGCGTTGCAAACAGATACAAAGCTCGACGAAGGCCTAAGCGCGACCATGCAATTAATTGCGCGGGGTAAAAATGATTACAAGCCCATCATAGAATGGGCCTATGTATCCTACGATATCAACGAAAATATTCGCCTAAATGCCGGCCGTATTCGCATTCCGTTTTATCGTTATTCGGATTTCATTGATGTGCGCTACACCTACAACTGGCTGCAACCGCCTAAAACTGTTTATGGCTTCGACTTCCCCGGCTACGACGGCATCTCATTAGTGCATACAAAAACCTTTGGCTCATGGGATTCCACCGTCCAATTTATTTATGGCCGACTTGAGGGCGAACTGAATGGAACGCCTGTGATTCTAGATGACCTAACGGGCTTTAATTGGACGGTCAATAGTGAATGGTTAACCCTGCGCGCCGGTTACATGCGCTCAAATACCAATATTGAAATTAGCAATGTAGAACAACTCGCCAGCGGTGTAGACACACTGGGCAAAGCGACCAAGATGGATTTATCTAAGCTCTCGAGCGATATTCGTTTAAATGGTGATAATGGTACTTTTGGCGGTTTAGCACTGGGAATTGATTACAACAACTACTTGTTTGATGCTGAATATATTACCTACAAGGTTGACAATAGTTTGCTGGCCAAAACCGATGCGTATTACACCAGCTTTGGCTATCGCTTAGACAAATGGATACCATTACTCACTGTGTCAAAATCTAAAAGTGATGCGCCAACCGATTTACTCAATGAGGTTCCAGCCCCACTGATGGGCATTCCGTTTGGGCCAGCGTCATTTGGCCAAGTCATTGGTGGTGCGGTAGCCGCCACGGAACAGGAGTTAGATTTAATCGACTTTACGCTACGCTATGACTTTCACGGTAATGCGGCGTTAAAAGTAGCATTAACACAAACTGATAATAACAAAGGCGAAAAAAATAAACTCCTGCGCTTTGGCGTAGACATGGTGTTTTAAGGAGCCTACAAATGAAATCAATCGTTTTATTACTCAGTTTAATCGTATCTTTAGACGCACTGGCGGACGTTGCGGTTATAGTGCACCCCAGCAATAAAAACACTTTTGCACTGGAGGACATAGAATCAATTTTTATGGTCAAAAAATCCACATTCTCAGATGGCAGCAAAGCTTCACCATTTTATTTAAGTGGCGAAGAAGCTACGCGCACTTTATTTAACGAAAAAGCCTTAGGGAAATCCTCCAGCCAGTTAAAAGCCTATTGGTCAAAATTGGTCTTCACCGGCAAGGGCACACCGCCACCGGAATTACCTAGCTCAATAGAAGCCGTCGCCAAGGTAGCGGCAGATCCAACTGCCGTGGCCTATGTGGATAAAAAAGCGGTTACAAGCGCCGTAAAAGTTGTTTTAAGCCTGCCCTAGCCAGGTGTCAACGTGGGTGAAGCAAGGTAGTATTCAATCTACAAACGCTTAAGCCTTCTGCCTGCAACGCAGAAAACACGCGACACAATAACGGTACAAACAAATCCCCGCCCGGCTCCAGCCGGGTTTTTCCTGTGTGTAACCCTTTGAACTGCCGCAGATGAATTCTGACTTTTTGCCAGAGTTCAAAAACCTTGTGAACCAAAGTAGCGCTGGAGCCACAGTAAAAGACTCGATTATTAATAAAAACTGCCAACACCTGGAAAAACAGCACAACTGTTATTTAAATATGCAGAAGACGATACACAGTCACTTATTTTAGTAGCGATTACCCACACGACACAGGCGCAGGCTTTACAGCGTTTTGAAATACTACCTTGCTAGGTTTGGCGGCGTTAAATTTGGCGAGAAAATCCTTATTTACTCAGTGTAAACTCGGCAACTGCTCCTCGGCTTTGGCATCCTCGACTTTGGCTCCTGCTTCGCTCTAACGCCTAAATCCATTTAGGCGTGCGTTGCTCTACCTCGATTTCATTCCCGATTAAATTGTACTTCCCCCATTCATGGGGTCATACCGCATCCATGCAGTCGTCGGGCTTTTTCGCCAAATTTGTCTTGCCATACCGTCGCCGCCAACGTATTTCAACAAGCTGTTAAGTAACTAAACGCTTTCTTACCTCTAGCGGCTCAGCAAACACCACTATAAAATGCGGGCTAGTTTCCCTTTTGTGTTTATTTATCCTATGAAAATCTTATTTATCGGCGGCACCGGCAATATCAGTTCTGCGGTTAGCCAACAGCTGGTTGCCCTCGGGCATGAATTGTGGCTATTAAATCGCAGTGGCAACGCAGGCATTGATGGCGCCCAGACTATGCGCGGCGATATTCACGATCCAACAAGCCTCACCCAATTAAATCATCACAACTGGGATGCAGTAGTAAATTGGATTGCATTTACCCCGGCGGATATTCAGCGGGATGTAGCCCTATTTCGCAATAAAACCCGGCAATATGTATTCATAAGCTCCGCCTCCTGTTACCAAAACCCCGGCCCCACCGCGTTAATTACCGAGCGCACACCACTTGCGAACCCTTATTGGGATTATTCACGCAATAAAATTGCTGCCGAACAGGCCCTCCTGCACAGCGTTACCACAGAGGACTTCCCTGCCACTATAGTGCGCCCCAGCCACACCTATAGCCGAGTGATTCCCATCACCATTGGCGGCTGGACTGAATATACCTGTGTTGCACGCATGAAAAAGGGGCTACCCATTGTGGTACAAGGGGACGGTACATCCCTTTGGACACTAACGCATGCACGGGATTTTGCCGTGGGTTTTATAGGTTTACTGGGCCATAACCAAGCCATAGGTGAGGATTTTCATATCACGTCAGATGAATATTTAAGCTGGAATGAAATCTATCAGTTAACGGCAGCCGCTGCAGGGGTAGAGGCAAATATTGTTCACGTTACCTCTGATCGAATTTGTCAATTCGATGAGCATTACGCCGGCACTTTATTGGGGGATAAATCAGTCAGCGCGCTGTTTGATAACAGTAAAATAAAAAGTCTAGTGCCTCATTTTTCGGCTAAAACCGCCTTTAAAGATGGCATAAAAGAAACATTGGCCTGGTTTGAAGCAGAACCATCCCGACAAATTATTAACCCTGCAACCGACCGACTTATAGAGCGATTAGTGGCCGATGCACGCAGGCCCATTATTGATTAAGCAGGCAATTATTAACCCAGCGCCATTTAGTGCCGGGGTAATAACTGCGGCATGGATGCCGCACTAGTGGCAAAAGCCGCCGCGAGCCCCGCTAAATCAAGCAGATCCGCGTATCTGCGCCAGTTTTAGCGGGGCGAAGACAAAATAGATTAGGACGATCTATTTTGTCGCCGGGTTAATACGGTGCCATGGATGCCATATACTTGCTGGGCAAAAATAAAGAATACACAGTATTTTAGACCCTCAAAAAAAGGACCTATTTCACGAGCCTACTTAGGAAGTATTTACAGTGTGTCTTAAATGCTATGTATTCTTTATTGTTGGTTGTGTAGTAAAAACAAACAGAGGCACACATGGCTAACTAAGCCATTATTTTTTGTCTTCCTCATCCATACCAAAATCATCAAAATTATCAAAATTATCGAAATCATCTGCGCCGCCGTCCATAGTTGCAGCTGCATTAGCGTTGCCTTCTGCGCCATCTAATTCATCAATTAAACTGGAAATGGCATCATCCATTTCATCTTCCGCCAAATCCAAACCCTGCGCGCGCAACATGGCTTGTACCATATCATCGGCTTCATCTTTTTTCGGCGCGGGTTCCTCAGCTTGCTCCGCTAACAACGCATCAATATCCACTTCTGAACTGGACGATGACTCATCCGCATCCATGGACATATCCAAATCGGGGTCCAAATCCTCCATGGGGGGAATTTCATCCTCTGTAGCAGGTATTTGCATTTGGGTCTCATCATATTCTTCCATGGGGGGCGGTGGAGGCGGTGCTTTTTTGGGTTTTTCCACCGGCGCCTCAGGCTCTGGCTCAAGGCTAAACGCGCTCAACACTTCTTCGTCTGATTTTCCACCCACAAATTTTTTATAGAGAAAATACGCGAGCCCAACTAAGGCTAAATTGGCAGAGGCTAATAAGGAATAAAACAGCCAGTTAGGCATACCGCCTGTAGAACTGGGTTCCGCTGCGGCAGGTTCCGCTTTAGGGGCCGGTTCGGCGACCGGGGCCTCCACCACCGGTGGTGGGGCGACGGGTTCTTTAGCAGCCTTATCCAATTGATGGGCTATGGGAATAGGAGCGAATTCGTGCAGTATAGGGGCGCCGTTTTTGCCCGTGGCCTTGGCGGTAATTTTCACTGTGTAGGTGCCGGGTTTAGGCACTTCTATGGCACCCACCCAGGTATCGACCGGCGTAATGTTCAGGCTGAGCGCTTGTTTTTCATGGGCGGCATTTTCAATACTGGCTAAAAAAGTCACTGAATTTTTATCAATGCTTTCATCATAGGTTTTCACCACTAATTCGTAACCATTGTCAGAAACCGCCTCGATTTCAGCACTAAATCGCTCGCGCACGCTGATGCGCTGGCGATACTCGCGTTTAAAGGTTTTGCCATCGGCCACCAAGCTAAGGCTCACCACCCCCTGTTTACTAAGGCCGGGAATTAAACCGTGAAAAATACCATCGGCCGGGGGCTGTGCGGCGGTTAAATCCCGCAGCCAAAGAGGCTCGTCGGTTTTACCATCGGCGGGCACTATTTCAGCGGTGAATTGGATGAGTTTTAAAAATTCAGGATTAATATAGGTTTTACCTGCCTCTTGCAGCTGCAAACTTAAATCCTGCCCTTCGCCAATAAAAATATTATTCGGCAAGGGTTGCACGGCTAATTTTAAATCGCTCACCAGAGTTAAGCGGCTACCGGGCGCTAATGCGCCGCCCAACGTCCACTTGCCGGTAGCGGGTTTATTTAGGGTGATTAAATCGTAACTATCGGCGCGAAACCAATTTACATTTTTGGGCGCTGACTGGGCGGTAAACTCTTGGCCTTGGGGATCGATTAATTTAATCTGCCCCGCCACATCGCCTCTAAAAATCAAAGCAGTAATTTCTTCAATGCTTTTATCCACGTCAAATTGATTGCCCTCAATAGGCAGTTGCGGCTGCGGGGATGCGGTATCAAACACCTGCAAAAATGCTTTTACCAATTGATCGGCGGAGAGTGCCACTACTGAAGCGGCGTCGGTGCCTAAGGATAATTTCTCCAGTAGATTTTTATCCGCCTTTTCCGACAGCGCGATGGTGTGGATATGAAATCCTTCGGCTTTTAATTTAGGCAATAATTCGGTGCTAATACGGCGCCATTGGGCTTGGTTTTTTTCTGCGTCCGGGCCCACATCCACCATGCCATCGGTGAGCAAAATAATGTGTTTTTTAAAGCCGGCCGCACTGGGTTCGGCAGCGGCTTTTTCCAACGCCGCGCCTATATCGGTGAGCAGGCCTTGCGAGTGAATTGTTTTACTTAGCCGAATGGCATTTTGTTTCCACCCGTTATCCACATTTGAGAGCTTAACCACTGGGTTTACGCCCTGGGCAAAAAACCAAAGCCCTGCGCGGCTGCCCTGGGGCATTAAACGACACAATAATTCAATAGCCGGCACACGCAAATTATTCGGATCGTTTTCCTTCATGCTGCCAGACACATCAATAAGCACCCGCACATCGGGCACAGTGGCATCCTCGGCACGGCCGGGCATTGCGCCAAGGGCTAACAACAGGCAGCACAGCAACACACAATAGGTTGTGAAAACCCGTCCAAAATGGGGTGATCGATGCAAAAATAGGAGCCAATCCGCCATTTAAATCCTCATCTGGCAGCGTGATGGCGCGCCGATAGATTACGCCTTATAAAAAAGGTATAGCAGCAAAACAAGTAAAGTGAAAACCCTAGGGGCCTTATTAACTGGGCTTGCGGCGGCTTAAGCCGCCGGTAGACCATTATTAACCCGGCACTAAACACGCGGAGTTAATATGAGCATGGCCCTTAGTAGACCACCATCCGACCCACCCATAATTCCCGCAGAGAGTCGGGGATTGGCTGCATAGGCACCGCATCCAATTGCTCCATAGCCGGTATTAAAAAAGGCATTTTGATAGCATCAGGGTCAAATTCCACAAAGCTAATAAGCTGCTGCTTTAACTTATCCAAATGGAATACCACTTCCTGCATGAGAATAAACGCTTCTTCCACCTCCCGGTAAGCAAAATCCAAGCGCTCATTGAGCACCTGGTCCAACCAACGCATGTAGGCATCATTGATAATGCCTGATTGCGCTAAAGAAACTGCAATGTGAATAATGCAGTTTTGAATAGCAATAACACGGGGATTTTTATTCTGATAGCCTATTTGAGTTGCCAGTGCATTGATAATGTGCACGCTTCTAGTGAGGTAATTATTGCGGGCTTTTACGGCCGCAACAAAATCCGGCATAAGCTCCAACGGCACGCCACAGGCTTTATTTTCCGGCAGCTTTTTTAGCAGCATAATGGCACCTGCGCCCGCTGAACCGTAGCGGCTATGGCTGTTCATTTGAATAATCGGAATTAAATCCCGTAACGAGCGGTTAAAAGGTTTGAAATACTTGCGGTAAATGGCAAATAAACTATCCAACAAATTGAGCGATTGCCCCAACGCGGCTAATTTATCCCCCACCAAACCGCGTGGATAACCGGTGCCATCGAGATTTTCATGGTGTTCCAACACGCCTCTGGCTACTTCTGGAGGCAACTTGGCAATAACCTGCAAAATCTTAGCGCCTATAATCGGGTGGGCCTGCATTTGGCGCCACTCTTCAGGCTCAAACGCGCCCTGTTTATTTAACACTGTAGGGCTAATGTGCAACATACCAAAATCGTGTGCCAGGCCAGCAATAAACGTGGCCATACACTCATCGGGGCTGCCCTTAGATTTATGCCGCACCAAAGCGCCAAACCAGGCTACGAATAGTGCCTGTTCAAACACTATCGGCAGTTGAATGGCCAGCACGGTCAATTTTTGGCGCAGCACAGCAAAGCGACAAAACGCCTCGCAGCAGGATTTAATCACCAGTGGCGGCATCAAGCCTTTGAGGAATTTTAAAAACGGGTCGGCCTCAAGAAAATAATCGATGCGCCTTAACAAGGACTCCACATTAAATTCATTTTCAATTGCCACAGAATCTTCAATAGGGCGCAGCAATTTAAAGCGCAATACTTTCTCTGCCAAGCGGTTGTCAATTTCTCCACCCTTCGCAACTAACAGCTGCCCCTGCACATTACGAATGTCTTCAATAGCAACTACCCGGCTCACCTCATTGACGAGGGCCAGGTGCTCAGAATAGGCGTGGGCACTGACTTCAGACTGTTCTACCTCGGCGCCCATGGGCGAAAACACCTGCTGTCGATTTATCTCACAACTGAGTATAGGCAGATAAGAACTGAGCGCCAGCGCACAAATGCGCCACCGACCTTAAAATCAAGCATTCAAAAGACAAATATAAAACGCCTGCGCCCCAATTGATGCGGCTCGGGACTGATTTGGCATTCAGAGACGCACGAATTGAAGTGCCAAATAAAAGCAACAAAAAGGTGCCGCCTGTGCCAATCAAGTGGGCGGATCGAGATAAATAAACCTAACAGCTTGTTGAAATACGTTGGCGGCGACGGTTTGGCAAGGCAAATTTGGCGAAAAAGCCGGAGTTTACACGCAGTAAATGAGGATTTTTTCGCCAAATTTAACGCCGCCAGACCTAGCAAGGTAGTATTTCAACAAGCTGCTAAAGGGGCTAAACGAGAAGATAGGTTGAACGCTGCCTTGGCTGCGGTTAGCTCAGCCGGAAATACCTCAAACTGCCCTGAAGTTTTTCGTTGCGGCAATTTGCAGTCTGTGATGAACACAAGCAGTTACACGCCGATGGTGCGTGGATGCATGAAGCCCACAAAAAATACAATGTCATTAAGTGAAGGATGCTCTGATTAATTCAGGGTTTTGCTTTTTATAAATATCCAAATCTGCTGAGGTTTAGGTGCCCCAGAGGAGGGTTACTGGTTAAAAAAATTATTTATTTACAGACATTACTATCCGCAGCTTGTTGAAATAGCTTGGCGGCGATCTGGCAAGGTGGTATTTCAGTGAGAAGATTTAAAACGGGTCGTCTATCGCAAAAGGCGCCAATGGCGAATAGGGAGATTGTGCAGTGTAAATAACCGCTTGAGAGCTAAGCAATCAACAGAGGACATGAAAAATGAATTTTCGTCGATTCCTTTACAAGGCTTAATGAGTTCGAAAAAGGGCAGGATAAGGCGCTGTACTCTCAAGGACATAGGCCGCCGCTTCAATATTATTGGTTCACCAAGAATATTAAGCCAGCGGCTTCACAAGGTGTAACAAACGAGGCCGCTTAGCGCGACTTAGCAGCCGCGCCGGGCGTTGGGGTCATATTTTTAATAGTGTCACTGGCAGTAATTCCCTCAAGGATTTCGATATTAATCCCATCAGAAATACCCACTTTCACCGCGCGGCGCTCAAATACTTGCGGTGCCGTCATCACCTCCACAAAGGTCTGGCCATTCTCGGTAATTAAATTACCCTCATTAATAGCCAACACCTGGTTGCGCTGGGCGAGGACTATATCCGCATTGGCGGAATAACCGGCCCGCAAAAAACTGCCCTCAGGCAAAGTAATTGCGGCGCGTATTTCAAATTTCACCGTGCCTTGATCGGTAACACCCTTAGGGGAAATATACTCTAAATTGGCGCGGTATTTTTCGGCCCCCAATGCCCCCACATTTAACACCAGCTCCATGCCTTCTTTAATTTTGCCCACCTCAGACTCATCCACCTTGCCCTCAAATATTAAATCCCGCATGTTGGCAATACTGGCGATGGTGGTGCCGTCTTTAAAATCTGAGTAGGCCATAATAAATGCGCCCTCTTTCACCGGTACGTTTAACACCATACCCTCGACGGTGGCTTTTACTTGGTTAGAAATTTTACCGGCTTTTTTCGAGGCGCCTTCTTTAATTAAGGCTACGTTGTTCTCCGCCGCCACTACGGCTTCGCGCTGCAGATCCAGCTCCAAGCGGTATTTAGTAAATTCCGATTCCGGCACCAGCTTTTGTGCAAACAAATTCTTTTGGCGGTCAAACTCTTTTTGGGCGTTTTCCAAGTTTAAGCGGGCGCGCTCCAACTGCGACTCCGCCGAACTGAGCACCTGCATATTGGGGATAATTTCAATTTTGGCAATTAAATCGCCTTTTTTGATCAACTGCCCAGCCTGCACGGCAAGCTCCTGCAATACACCCGATGCCTGGGATTTAATTTCAATTTCTTTGCGCGGCACAATCTGCCCAGTGGCAACCGTCTTTTTTATTATGTCCACTTTGCTCGGCTGCAGAGTTTCATACACCACAGGCTTTTGTTGATTTTTCTTATACAAAAAAACAGCCGTACCCACAAACAAACCGAGGGTAAGCAGGCCTACACACAGTGCAATAAATTTTTTCATAGTGCTCTCACTACATATCCATTAAAGATGAAAATCAGGGGTTATTCGTCTTGCAAGGCAACAATGGGGTTAACACTGGCCGCTTTGGAGGCGGGCAGCAAAGCCGCTAATATGGCAGCCACCACTAAAATAGCCATGGCTAAAAAAGCAGTAGATAAATTAATTTCCGGGTTGGCAAATACACTGCCATTGCCACCGCCCAACAGGCGGGCAATGGATTCCAGCAAAAACACTCCCACCACCAGGCCCCAATAACCAGCAAATAAGGTAATCACCAAAGCTTCTTGAATTACCATGGCAATAATTGAGGTGTTGGTTGCGCCTATGGCTTTGCGCACGCCAATTTCTTTGGTGCGCTCTTTCACCACAATCAGCATAATATTGCCGACTCCAATTGCCCCGGCAATCAAAGTGCCTATGGCTACGGCCCAGCTAAAGGCCGTAATCCCAGCAAAAAGCGCCATAAATTTATTAAATTCTTTTTGCACATTAAAAGAGCCAATTACACCCACATCATCTGGGTGCACCTTATTGCGCTCCATAATAATTTTTTTCACCTTGGCTTCTAACGCAACTGCGTCGAAGCCGGGTTTTGGTGTTAATTCGATATGGCCAATCCAACCGAGTTGGTTAAAAGTGTAACGCAAGGTGCTGTTGGGGATTAATACTGTTTCAGCATCTTCCTGTGCGTTGTCGCCCGACTTAGGGCCGTTAAATACACCCACCACCAAAAAATAAATGCCGCGAATTTCAATGCTCTGGCCTATGGGGTTTTCGCCTGGATCGAATAGGGTTTCCTGCACACGAGTGCCAATGACGGCTACTTTGCGTTTGTCTTCTATGTCGGCGGCATTAATAAAACGCCCTTGTTGCATGCTGTAGGCTTTGAGTTGTTGGTTGGCCGGTTGGATTCCCTTGGCAGGGAAGGCGCCGAATTTTGTACCGCGCACAACATACTGCGCGCCATCCCAAAGGCCTAAATCGTTGTTGCCCGTTAATACATCTAATTCTGGGCACCCCTGGCGGATGGCCACTAGGTCTTCATCTTTTAGCGCTAACCTGCGGCCTTTTTGCATACCGGCGTACGGAATTTGTGTGGGTGCACCGCTCCACATATAAACTGTATTGGCCTGGCCGCCAAACATACCTACCACACCATTTTTTAAGCCATTACCCGCACCGAGTAATACCACCAACATAAATATGCCCCAAAACACACCAAAGGCGGTGAGGGTTGTGCGCAATTTATGTTTTGTCAGGGTGAGGTAAATTTCCTGCCATTTGTCCCAATCAATCATTTCGCCGCCCTCATAGCTTCGATGGGCGATATTTTAGCTGCGCGCCAGGCGGGTAAAAATCCGGCAAAGGCGCCTATGGCCACCAGTAAAATAATCGCTTTAATAGCAATAGCAAAATCAACTTCCGGGCGGGCAAAAAACTGGGTTTTAATATTAAAACTGGTGAGAAAATACGACACAGCTTCCAACAAAGCCACACCCAATACCAAGCCTAAATAACCCGCTATTGAGGTTACTAGTATGGATTCTAACAACAGTGTGCCGACTATTTGCCTCGGTGTGGCGCCGAGGGCTTTGCGCACACCAATTTCCACTGTGCGCTCTTTTACGGTGATCAACATAATATTACTAATGCCGACTATACCGGCCATTAATGTGCCTATGCCCACAAACCAAATAAATGCATCTATCGCGGCAAACATTTGGGAGAATTGCTGAGTTTGTTTGGCTAGGTTCCAAGAGAAAATTGCTTTTTTATCATCCGGCGCTATCTTATGGCGCTCTTTTAATAAATTCACCACCTGTTCTTCCAAGGCAAACCCATCGGCACCGGGCTTAGGCGAGAGCGCAATCAGTGATACAAAATCACCCTTGCCAAAGGTTTTTTGAAAGCCACTTAAGGGTACATACACCCGCTCAGACATGCGCCCTTCCCAACCGCTGTCGTAAAACACGCCGACTACTTTATAAGTCACGCCGTTGACGTTAATAATTTTGCCGAGCGGGTCTTCATTTTTGGCAAATAATTTTTCATACACGCGGGTGCCAATTACGGCCACTTTGCGCTCTTCTAATTGATCGAGTTCATTGAGCCTGCGGCCCATCTGATAGTCCTGATAGGCCTTAATTTTAAAATAACCATCGGCCACACCCATCACACCAAAACTGCCGGTTTTATTTTGATAGGACACCACTGTATCGGCCTGGCGGGCAGAACCCAGTGGGTTTTCGGCCGATAAAAACTGTACATCGGGGATTTTTTGCCGAATGGCCGCTATATCCTGTTCGGTTAATTGAATGGTGCGGCCCGGCGATAAGCCTTTGTAGGGTAGCGAGGTTTGCCGTGGGTTAATCCAAATGGAATCGCGCAGGTCGCTGCTAAACATAGCCTCCATACCGTTTTGCATACCCTTGCCCGCACCCAACAATAAAATCAGCATAAAAATACCCCAAAACACACCAAACGCGGTCAAGAGCGTGCGCAATTTATTTTGTTTTAGGGTGTGGGCAATTTCTTGCAGGCTGTCAACACTTAACATGCCGCCGGTGCCTGCTGAGTATCCGAGAGAATATGGCCGTCTTTTAATTGGATCAGGCGCTGGGTTTGGCGGGCAATATCGGCCTCGTGGGTGACGATCACCACGGTTTTACCATCGCGGTGCATTTCTTGAAATAAACCCATAATTTCCTCGGTAGTGACACTATCCAGTGCCCCGGTGGGTTCATCGGCAAGAATTAATTTAGGGTTGCCCGCTAAGGCGCGCGCAATGGCTACACGCTGTTTTTGCCCGCCGGATAATTGATTGGGCATATTCAACGCTCTATCACCCAAACCCACGCGCTCAAGCAGTGCCATGGCCGCGGCGTTGCGCTGTTTGCGGCCGACTTTCTGGTAATACAGCGGCAGGGCAACGTTTTCCATAGCGTTTTTGAAGGGCAATAAATTAAACGACTGAAACACAAAGCCGATTAAATGATTGCGCAAATAAGCGGCTTTGTTTTCCGTTAAGCCGTCTATTTCAATACCGTTGAGGCGGTAGCGGCCTTCGTTGTGGGAGTCGAGAATACCGAGGATATTTAACAGCGTGGATTTGCCCGAACCGGACGCCCCCATAATCGACACCAACTCGCCCTCCCCTATGCGCAAGTTAATGCCCTTTAAAACATGCAAGCGGCGCTCGCCCTCGCCATAAAATTTGTGAATGTTCTCTAACTCAATCATTGGAATCCTTAAGGACGCTATCGGGCCTGGGGCAAGCTTAGGGGATATAACGGCAAATCCCAACTGTTTCAGAATCCATGGGCTAAAAATCTATATCAAAATATTTTGATATAGGTGGGAGCTGCTGCTAGACTGCCCTCATGACACTAGCCGCCGCCCAACTTCCCCCCTGCGACCTCCCCAGCCTATGCAAGGCCGTGGGGGATGGCCTGCGGTTGGAGATCCTGCGGGTGCTGGCGCGGGATTCTTTAGGGGTGCTGGAGTTGAGCGAGGTATTCGCGGTGAAACAATCCCTCATGAGCCACCACCTAAAAATCCTCAGCCAAGCAGGCCTGATTCAATCTCGCCGCGAAGGCAATTCCATTTTTTACCGCCGCGCCTGTTTAACCCCCTCGGATCACTGGCTGAGCTTTAAACAAGGCCTCTACACCAGCTTAGAAACCCTGCCCGTACCGGCCGAATTTAAAGAACGCTTAAGCGGCATTCACGCCGAGCGCGCCAAAGCCTGCGCGGCGTTTTTTAAAGACAACGCCGATAAATTCCGCCAGCAGCAGGACTTAATTGCCAATGTGAACGTATACGCCGCCACGGTGGAGGGCCTGCTCAGCAGCGCGCCGCAATTTACCTGTGCGCTGGAAGTCGGCCCCGGCGAAGGGGAATTTTTAGCCGTATTACAGCAGCACTTTAAAAATGTCATCGCCCTGGATAATAGCCCAGCCATGCTCGCTAAAGCCCAGGCGCTTGCTGCGGCGCAAAGCCTAACGCAGATTCGTTTTGTACTCGGCAGCACCGAAATTTTAGTGCGCGAGCAATTACAGCTGGACTGCATTGTGGTGAATATGGTGCTGCACCACCTGGCGTCCCCTGCGCAAATGCTGCAGGAGATCAGCCAATTATTAGTGCCCGGCGGGCTATTAATTATTAGCGAATTATGCCGCCACGAACAAAGCTGGACCTTAGAAGCCTGCGGTGATTTATGGCAGGGTTTTGAGGCCGATGACCTAACCGAATGGGCCAAGGCGGCCCAGCTCACCCAAGGGCAAAGTAGTTATTTAGCCCTGCGCAATGGCTTTCAAATTCAAATACACCAATTTTTTAAACCCACGGGAGTGTAAGCATATGTCCGAATACTCAGTTTTTACCTCTGAATCCGTCTCCGAAGGCCACCCGGATAAACTGGCCGATCAAATTTCCGATGCCGTATTAGATGCCATTTTAAAAGACGACCCCAACGCCCGCGTGGCGGTGGAAACCCTAGTTAAAACCGGTATGGCGATTGTGGCCGGTGAAGTGCGCACCAGCACCTATGTGGATTTAGAAGATTTAATTCGCCAAGTTATTTTAGATATTGGCTACAACTCTAGCGATGTAGGTTTTGATGGCGCCAGCTGCGCAGTATTAAATGCTATCGGCAAACAATCGGCCGATATCGCCATGGGTGTAGATGAAAGCGCTAATAAAGATTTAGGCGCGGGCGATCAGGGTTTAATGTTCGGTTACGCCACCAATGAAACCCCCGTACTAATGCCCGCACCGATTTTTTACGCCCACCGTTTAGTGGAAAAACAAGCCCAATTGCGCAAAAACGGCACCCTGCCCTGGTTGCGCCCGGATGCCAAAAGCCAGGTTACTCTGCGCTATGAAAATGGCCTGCCCGTCGCTATTGATGCCGTTGTATTGTCTACTCAGCACAGCCCGGATGTATCCCAAAGTGATATTCATGAAGCGGTGCGCGAATTAATAATTAACCAAGTATTGCCGCAAGAATGGCTGCACGCTGGTACTCAATACCACATTAATCCCACCGGCCAATTTATTATCGGCGGCCCCGTGGGTGACTGTGGTTTAACCGGCCGCAAAATTATTGTTGATACCTACGGCGGTATGGCGCGCCACGGCGGCGGCGCGTTTTCCGGTAAAGACCCTTCCAAAGTAGACCGCTCCGCCGCCTATGCAGGCCGTTATGTAGCCAAAAATATTGTGGCCGCAGGCCTGGCCGATAAGTGTGAAATTCAAGTGAGTTACGCCATTGGTGTGGCCGAACCCACCTCTATTTCACTCAACACCTTCGGCACCGGCAAAATTGCCGATAGCGAGATTATTAAATTGGTGCGCGAATATTTTGACCTGCGCCCCCAGGGTTTAATCGCCATGCTGGATTTAAAACGCCCCATTTACCAACAAACGGCTGCTTATGGGCACTTTGGCCGTGAATTGCCGAATTTTACTTGGGAAAAAACCGACCGCGCCGCCGCCCTGCAAAAGGCCCTTTAAGTATCCAACGGCGTATACCCACACTCTTTATACACAGGAATTTTTTATGAGCTTCACCGACTACAAAGTTGCCGACATGTCCCTAGCCGATTGGGGCCGCAAAGAAATTGAAATTGCCGAAGGCGAAATGCCCGCATTAATGGCCCTGCGCCGTAAATACAAAGCCAGCAAACCCCTAGCCGATGCGAAAATTATCGGCTGTATTCACATGACCATTCAAACCGCCGTATTAATTGAAACTCTGGTGGATTTAGGTGCAGAAGTACGCTGGTCTTCGTGCAATATATTCTCCACCCAAGACCACGCCGCGGCCGCCATCGCCGCCGCCGGTATTCCCGTATTTGCCTGGAAGGGTGAAACCGAAGAAGAATTCTGGTGGTGTATCGAACAAACCATTAATAAAGATGGCAAACCTTGGGATGCCAATATGATTTTGGACGACGGCGGCGATGTCACCGGCATAGTCCATGAAAAATACCCGCACATGCTCGACCACATCCACGGTATTTCTGAAGAAACCACCACCGGTGTACACCGCTTAGTGGAAATGATGAAAAAAGGCAGCTTAAAAGTGCCCGCCATTAATGTGAACGATGCGGTTACCAAAAGTAAAAACGACAACAAATACGGCTGCCGCCACAGTTTAAACGACGCCATCAAACGCGCCACAGACCATTTATTAGCCGGTAAAAAAGCCCTGGTAATTGGTTATGGCGATGTGGGCAAAGGCTCGGCGGCGTCTTTACGCCAAGAAGGCATGATTGTAAAAATCACCGAAATCGACCCCATCTGCGCCATGCAAGCCTGTATGGATGGTTTTGAAGTAGTATCGCCTTATAAAAATGGCATTAACACCGGTGAACTGGCCGATATTAATATAGAACTATTGGCCACCACCGATTTAGTCGTCACCACCACCGGCAACGTCAATGTGTGCGATGCCGCCATGTTGCAAAGCCTGAAAAATGCTGCAGTGGTGTGTAATATCGGCCACTTCGATAGTGAAATCGACACCGCCTTTATGCGCGCTAACTGGCAGTGGGAAGAAATTAAACCCCAGGTGCATAAGGTGTACCGCAATAAAGCCACTAAGGATCATTTAATTTTATTATCCGAAGGCCGCCTGGTGAACCTAGGCAACGCCACCGGCCACCCATCCAGAATTATGGACGGCTCTTTTGCCAACCAGGTGCTCGCACAAATGTATTTATACGAGCGCCAATTTGCTAAATTGCCTGCTGACCAAAAGGCCGAGCATGTATATGTGCGTGTGTTGCCGAAAAAACTCGATGAAGAAGTAGCCCGCGATATGGTGGAAGGTTTTGGCGGTGTCTTAACTCAATTAACCGCGCAACAGGCGGAATATATTGGTGTAGAACAAGACGGCCCTTACAAGCCTGAAAGTTATAAATATTAATACCGTAAGCCAGTAACACCTCGTTCCCACGCTCTGCGTGGGAATGCGTAGGGTGGGCAAGCGAGCTTGCCCACCAAACTCAATGTGTGAGCAAAAAGCACTTCACTGAAATGCCACACATGGTGGGCAACAAGTTGCCCACCCTACATTAATGGTCGGAATTCGACACGAGAAATCCCATGAACGATAACATTCGACTCAGCTTTGAATTTTTCCCCGCCAAAACCGATCAAGGCCGGGATAAATTAATTCAAGTACAGCAGGAATTAAGTGCTTTTAACCCCGAATTTTTTTCCGTCACCTACGGTGCTGGCGGCTCCACCCGCGAACACACCAAAGGCATAGTGCAATTAATTAAACAAGCCGGCCAGGAAGTTGCGCCCCACTTATCCTTTGGCGGCGACGCACCAGAAGCACTATTGGCCTTATTAAATGAATACAAAAACCTCGGCATTAACCGTTTAGTCGCCCTGCGCGGCGACCGCCCTTCCGGCATGGGCGGCGGTACCCGTATGGTCTACGCCAATGAATTAGTGGCGTTTATTCGCCAGCATTTTGCCAATTATTTCCATATTGAAGTCGCCGCCTACCCGGAGATTCACCCGGAATCGCAAAGTTTTAATAGCGATATTCGGTTTTTAAAAGGTAAATTCGACGCGGGCGCGAATTCGGCCATTACCCAGTATTTTTACAACCCAGATGCCTATTTTTATTTTGTCGAACAATGCCGCCTGCAGGGTATTACGCAAGACATAGTGCCCGGCATTATGCCCATCACCAATTACAAAAACCTCTCCCGTTTTAGCGACGGCTGCGGCGCGGAAATTCCCCGCTGGTTGCGTAAACGCTTAGAAAGTTTTGGTGAGGATAACGAAAGCCTAAAAGCCTTCGGCCTAGACGTAGTGAGCGAACTGTGCGAAACCCTATTGGATAACGACGCTCCCGGCCTGCATTTTTACACCATGAACCAAACCGAACCTACCGCCACCATTTTGCGCAACCTAGGCTGGGATGATTAATGCGAGTCCCCCGCGTATATGTGCCCTTAGCGCTTAGCAGCGGGGCCAACATAAGCCTGCCAGAAACCCAAGCCCACTACCTCACGCGGGTATTGCGCATGGAAGCGGGCAGGCCGCTCATTGTATTTAATGGCCAAGGCGGTAGTTTCGCCGCCGAAATGATGCAAGCCAGTAAAAATAGCTGCGTGGTAACCATTGGTGAATTTAGCGCTGAAAACAACCAGTCCCCGCTGAAATGTAGTCTGGCGATTGGCATATCCAAGGGTGATCGTTTTGATTATGTGCTGCAAAAAGCCTGTGAGCTAGGCGCCAGCGAAATTTACCCACTGTTTACCAGCCGCACCGAGGTGCGTTTGGATGCCGCGCGACAAAATAAAAAAGCCGAGCATTGGCAGCAGGTTTTAATTAGCAGCTGCGAGCAAAACGGCCGCAACCTAGTGCCACTTTTACACGCGCCGCTGACACTGAGTGAATTTTTACCTACTGATTCTAGCGATTTAAAACTAGTCCTCCACCACCGCGCCAATCAAGCCCTTAACAGCTACGCCATACCACAATCGGTGTGTTTATTAATTGGGCCGGAAGGTGGTTTAAGCGAAGAGGAAATTCAACACGCCGAGCAGCAAGGTTTTAACCCCCTGGTGTTGGGGCCGAGAATTTTACGCACGGAAACGGCGCCTTTAGTGGCTTTGAGTTTGGTGCAGTATCAGTGGGGGGATTTGGGGTAATTTTTGGAAAAGAGGTAGGTTGGGCAGTAATGCCCGACACAGCGATACGCTCACGGAGAGAAAACAACATAAATACATTTTGCACTTTATATCGTGTCGCACTCAAAGATAGCATTTTGCTGGGCATTACTGCCCAGCCTACGAGCTCAACCTACGAATGTCCCACCTTACGGGTTACGAAATAGGCGGGGTTTGTGGGTCGCTGGCGAAGAAGTTAGGCCAAAAGTCAAATAGTAGTCGTCTTTGTTTTGATTTTATTATTTAATGCTTGCGTTGGCGCGAGGAGGGATGTTGCCAACGACTGACTTGCCTTACGGGCTTTAGGCGTTAACTAAATGAGCATTCCAGAAAGACAAATTCGCGCTGTTTACGACGATAAAACAGTTCGCGTTTATCAAGCCTATAGCGACTCAATTGCGGATTCAGCACTCGCACATGGCACCTTCGTTTCACCGCCATTCAAGATGTCGCGCATGACGTGGATTAAACCATCATTCTTATGGATGATGTACCGATCCGGCTGGGGAAAGAAAGACGAAGGACAGAAGCGTATTCTTGCGATAGACATTACACGAGAAGGTTTTGAGTGGGCGCTCGCACATAGCTGCTCTAGTCACCGTGATCCAACCATGAGCAACGAAGAGTGGAACGAATTTAAAAATAACTCCCCAGTGCGCATTCAGTGGGATCCTGAACGAGATTTATTTTTACAACCACTTGAGCATAGAGCAATTCAAATCGGCCTCAGTAACGAGGCCATTGAACTTTATGTGAACGAATGGATTCAGAAGGTTACGGAGGTGACTCCATTGGCCCACGAAATCCGCTCACTTGTCCAAGTAGGCGAGCTCAATGAGGCAAGAGCCAGACTACCCGCTGAACAAACTCTCCATTTACATGTGAGTTAATCAGATTGCGCAACTGCTAAGGGAGACCGCCACTTCCAACGGTATTTCTAAATAGTTGGTATTGCCGTCTGGTGACGGTTGTCTTTTGAGTTCATCCAGTACGTAAACTAACTCAACCCGACACCCCATTCGAAACAGTTTTATGTCAGCATTGTTGTTGACATAAATTCCCTCCATCATCCGTATCGAGCCATCATCCAACACCAAATCAATAGCGTTGTTCTCATCACAGTCATCCATTCCGGTTACGTATGCACGCTGGATGATGCCTGAAATGAACAGCAAAGGCATTTTGCGTTCCTTAATGCTAGCCCACCATTGCTGTGACCCATAAAGACCGTACGTCCCCTTTAGCCCCAACAGCGGCCTAGTAGTGTCAAGCGTGAGTGCTTGCGCCAGGTCAACATCCCTCGGATTATCTTGCAACGCCTGCGGCAGCGAATAAACCAACCTCATGGGCACGGGACTTTTATCCAATTGCAAATACATTATTGAGATCTCTTAGGTAGTCTCACAAAATCTATGAGATTTTCATTAAAAATATCCAGAGCACGGCCTTGCCCCAACTGAGTGGTCATCTGCTCTCCTTCCACCTTGAAACGTGCATTGGTTTGATTCCATTTGCCCTCTCGGGTGCTCATATCAACTCGTAAGCCGGTTCAATTCGAAACCTTAAAAAACCGTGGGGTAGACAAGTCGCTTGCCAAACAACCTCCAAGCAAGCCAACAAATCTAGGGCATAATAAAATTTCCAAAAACGGTGGGCAATAAATTGCCCACCCTACACCTTATAGGATGTTGGGGTTCGCAAGCTCACCCCAACCTACGGGCTAGGCACTTTGGGGGCCGCTGAAGATGGCACCACAGAGGAGCCCAAAACCAAAAAGAAGAAAAAGTAATTTTTAACCAATAATTAGGCGTCGCAAATTTATTTGCGACGCCTTTTCTCTGTGATGCACATGAGCCGACATGCCCATTGACAAAGCAATTCCACTCCAAAGCCCTCAGCCTGATGCCAAACTTTATTGATCACACCAATCGAATCAAGATAAGGGTTTGGGAAATAATTATTTAAGTAAGCATAGGCGCAGCGTGGGCAACTTGCCTGCCACCGATGTAAAACCCCGCCACCATCTCATCTCCCCATACATTTCCTACTTACAGATCACCAAAGCTAATTGGTATCGTTAATAAAAAAATAAACAAAATTAACAAATATGTAAACAAATCGTAACCATGGCCCTTGAAGCTGCCTATTAAAAGCTGCACCCACTAACACCGCTAGCTAGCCTGGTGCAGCCAACAGAGAAGATGCAGTCTAAGTACATATCGCCGACTTTTACCCAATTAGGAAGGTACCAAATATGGCCATCAAGCCAATAGCATATGTCGCCTTATCCCTACTATCATCCACTGCCGGGGCCAGTTTAGATACCGGAGCTAACCCCGCCACCAGTCGAGGCGGCGAGATGGTTTTGGCTCTTTGGGATGATCGCCAAGGAAAAGCAATGCTGTTTGATACCGGCATAAATTTTGGTCAAGTGCGCAGCAATGAATGGTTTTCATTTAACCTTTCAAACGCGAACCCAAACTACAAAAGCTTTTTCAATTATGATTTTTCCAACGTCCGCTGGAACGCCTATGTGGGAAACGACTGGAATAACGGTGAACGATTTGATAACCCAAGCGAAATTGGCGCAATATTCACAACTCAAAATCCAGAATTATTTATCAACTCACCCCTAAATTATCAGAATCTAAGCAACTTTATAATTAGCAGTGGAGATACGCTGGGGCATTGGGTTGCACGCTTTGAAACATCCGATCCATCTATATCCATTAATCAGACCTATGAGTCCACTTCCTCGGAAGGATCAAATTATTTAGGTTCGATCTGGGGCAATTCACAGGGAGGGTACATGCAGAACACCAGTGCAAAAGCGGGCGATTTTATTACATTAGTATTTAACGGTATAACGGGTTTTGACTACACCGACGGCGTTGCCAAATCACTTGGCAGAGTTCAATTTAACCCTATTACGAGCACATTTGGTTATGTTCCAATCCCCGCTGCGAGTTGGTTACTTATATCGGGCATGCTCGGCCTGGGTGCCATTGTACGCAGACGACACAACCTGCACTGATGAATATTTACAGCGCAAGTTCGCTAACTGCACCTGCAGCCTAAACTCTACGGCGCAATTTGAACCATCAATTCCTGCGTAGGTGTAGGGTGGGCAACTCGCTTGCCCACCAACTTCTAAGCAAGCCAACAAATCCAGCGCAAACTAAAATTTCCAAACAGGGTGGGCAATAAATTGCCCACCCTACACCAAAACCCGTAAGGTGCATCAATCGTAGGGTGGGTTCGCGAAGCAACCCACTATCGGTCTCGTAACAAAGAATTATTGTTTTAACAGCAGAGGTCGGTGCCGCGACATGGTGGATTGTCGCTTCGCTCCGAATCCACCCTACTTCTTCTCCACCTTAACCAAAACCCCCATATGATCCGTATAAGCCACCGCACTTTTCCCTGCAAATGAAAACTGCGAAATATACTTCACCTCAATTTTTTTAACCGTCGCCGTGTTATACACTGCAACGTCAAATTTTTTACTATTCGCCGAGTTGGTTCCTTTGTGTACCACGGGTTTTTCCGCCCAGGTATCGTTAAGTGTAATCGCCCCACTATGGGCATCCACAAACGTTTGGTCCATGCCGCTGCTAATTACCTCTGGGCTAAAGGTTTCGCGCGGTTGGTTGGTATCGCCAATAACTACATCCACTACGCCGCCCTTGGCATGATTCAGCAAAGTATTCTTAATGTTTTGATAAAATACCGTGGCCGCATCTTTGTTCGCAGCCAGGCTATTGGGCACATGAACAAACACAGCTAATACACCTTTACAACGCACCGCACACCAGCCTTCGCCCTCGGCAATCGGGTGTGTAATGCCTGAAGGGCCGTGGATGCTAAAACAATTACAGGCCTTTGGCCGCACCGAAACATGTATTTTTTTACCGGCTTCTTTGCTAATGGATTGCCACTGGGCGTGAGTGGAATCGAGTTCACCAAATACTATCGCATCAATTGTCGCCCCCACTTCGCGATAGGCGAATTGATATAACTGGCGGGCCTTGCCCTCCACCATACTGAGCATTTCCGATTTAGCAGCGGCAAATTTTAAATCGTCGCCAGTATCCGCCTCATCGCGTTTGCGTTTTTTGCTGGGTTTTTTATCATCCAAATAATTTTTATCCCCTACGGGCACTAACTCCGCTGGCCCTTCCAAAATAACCGAAGGGTCTAATTGGGGATTAAATGGGTAGCGAAGCACGCCTGTGCCCTTGGGATACATGGGCGCTAAGGTGTGCTGTGCGGCGCGTTGAAAGGCCTGTCGTGTGCTGGCCGCCACATCGTGTTCGGTACTGGAATTAGAATTTAATGACTGATAGGCCAACACAACATCCATCGCGGTATCCTCGGTTAATAATTTAAATTTAGGCAGTAAGCGCTTTGCCTTACTACAGGTGTTATTGAGATTTCTTCGCGTAGCGCGCCAACCAGCTATAGCCCAAAATAGCCGATAGCAGCGAGCCTAATAAAATGCCCAAACGCTCATTCATCGGCTCGCTCACTAGAGTTTCTTCAAAAGCCAATGAGCCAATAAATAAACTCATGGTAAAGCCCACGCCACACAATAATGCCGCGCCATATATATGGCTCCACGTACAATCACTGGGCAGGCGGCCGATTTTTAATACCACGGCGAGCCACGCAAATAACATCACACCTAACTGTTTTCCCACCACCAAACCCAGGCAAATCCCCAGCGGAACGCCAGAGGTTAATGCAGCTGCATGTAAACCCGCAAATGAAAGCCCCGCATTGGCAAAAGCAAATAGTGGCAATACACCCAAGTTCACCACACTGTGTAAATCATGTTCTATATCCGCAACAGGCGTTTGTTGCCGCCCGCTTGCGTCCACTCCTGTGTAGGGAATTAATAAGGCAATCGCCACTCCGGCAAGCGTGGCATGCACACCGGATTTTAATAGGCTCACCCATACAAACAAGCCAATTAATAAATAAGCCGCGCGGTTAATACTGCCCCGCCAATTCATAAGGGCTAATACAGCCAACCCCATCCCCGCGCACACAATGGCAAGCCATGACAATTTGGCGGTGTAAAATAAAGCGATTATGACAATAGCCCCTATATCATCAAAAATGGCCAGAGTGACTAAAAATAGTTTAAGGCCAACCGGTACTCTTGACCCTAAGAGACTTAACACACCTAATGCAAAGGCTATATCCGTGGCGGTGGGAATGGCCCAACCGCGCAGAGCAATTGGGTCCTGGTAATTAAATGCCGCATAAATGACTGCGGGCACCAGCATACCGCCGACAGCCGCAGCAGCCGGAAAGGCAATTTTAGACGCCTGGCTTAATTCCCCCACCAGTATTTCGCGTTTTAATTCCAAGCCCACCATTAAAAAAAACAGCGTCATCAAGCCATCGTTGATCCACAGCAGCAAGGGTTTGGCGATACTAAAATCACCCAGGGCCACCACCAATTTGACTGAGAGAAATTGATGGTAGATCCCCGCGAAAGGGCTATTAGCAGCGACCAACGCCAAAACGGCCGCACACATTAATAAGATGCCGCCAAATGCATCCGCCTGAGAAAAACGATTCCACCAAGACCGCAGCATAAAACCCCTTCGTAGCCTATAGCTAATTTATCACTCGCCCCAGGGTGCAAGCAGCGTTTGCGGTATACCTAATTGAGCGAGAATACGCGCTACAATAAAATCGATTAAATCACCAATGCAGCTAGGCTTATGATAAAAACCTGGGCTTGCCGGTAATATCACCGCCCCCATCTGGGTGAGCTTGAGCATATTTTCCAAATGAATGTGTGAATAGGGTGTTTCCCTCGGCACAATAATTAACTGCCGCCGCTCTTTTAAGGCCACATCCGCCGCCCGCTCAATTAAATTATTACTGGCACCACACGCAATGGCCGAAATACAACCGCCGCTGGCCGGGCAAATTACCATGCTGGCGGGGCTTGATGAGCCCGATGCTACCGGCGCAAACCAGTCATCCCGCGCAAGCAGGTGCAGCTGATCTTCGCGTGCGCCGCTCCAGGTTTGCCAGAATAATTGCTGCTCGGTAAATTCATCGGGCGGCAGCAGGGATGTTTCAGTACGAATCACCACCTGAGCAGCCTGGGAAATTAATAAATACACACGGCAATCGGCGGCGATTAATTGCTGCAATAAACGCAAACCATAATCCGCCCCCGACGCACCGGTAATGGCCAGGGTAATAGTTTTAGGCGCTGAACAATTAGCCATCGTTCAATGCCTCCAACAATTTATGATGCAGGCCTGCAAAACCACCGTTACTCATAATGACTATGTGATCACCACTGCGGCTTTCACCTAGAGTGTATTCAATAATTTCATCCACGGAACAAAACGCTTTTTGTTTATTGCCGGCATTTTTAGCTACCTCGCGCAGGGACCAGTTTAAACCGGGCGGTTCAAACCAAATGACTTCATCCGCCGCTTGGCAACTTAAACCCAGCGTCTGCGCGTGTACGCCTTGTTTCATGGTATTCGAGCGGGGCTCAATAATTGCGATAATGCGCGCCTTGCCCACTTTGGCCCGCAGGCCTTTTAAGGTGGTGGCAATTGCTGTGGGGTGATGGGCAAAATCATCGTATACTTTTCGCCCCTTGCTCTCGCCGACTAATTCCATACGGCGTTTTACACCTAAAAATTCCCCTAATGCAGCACAACTGGTGTGGGGCTCTACACCCACATGGCGAGCAGCGGCCATAGCGGCCAGCGCATTGGCAATATTATGAGTCCCTAATAATGACCAGTTGACGCTACCCACTTTTTCGCTTTGAAAATACACATCAAAATGGCTGCCGTCAGCATTAATTAATTCTGCCTGCCAATCGCCACCGGCGCCGAGTGTTTGGGTAGGTGTCCATAACCCTTGCGCTAATACTTGCTGCAAGGCTTTATCCTGCCCTGGGTAAATAATTAATCCTTCGTCGGGCACCAGGCGCACCAGGTGGTGAAACTGGCGTTGAATAGCGGCTAAATCCGGAAATATATCCGCATGGTCGTATTCAAGATTATTTAAAATTGTAGTGCGCGGGTGATAGTGTAAAAATTTTGAGCGTTTATCAAAAAATGCGCAGTCGTATTCATCCGCTTCAATCACAAAAAAACTCGAACCACCCAAGCTTGCAGACGTAGGGAAATTTAACGGCACACCGCCAATTAAATAACCGGGCGCGTAATCGGAATACTCTAAAATCCAGGTTAATAAACTGGCCGTGGTGGTTTTGCCGTGGGTGCCAGCCACTGCAAGCACCCAGCGATTTTGCAACACATGCTCAGCCAACCAAGCTGGGCCTGAGGTGTAGGGAATCATGCGGTTAAGCACCGCTTCCATTACCGGGTTGCCTCGGCTAATTACATTGCCCACCACAACAATATCCGGGTTTAAATCCAGCTGAGCCACATCGTAACCTTCAATTAGCTCTATACCTGCAGCGGCTAACTGGGTGCTCATGGGTGGATAAACCTGCTGATCGCTGCCGGTTACCCGAAATCCCAATTGTTTGGCCAACACCGCTAAACTCCCCATGAAAGTTCCACAAATCCCCAATATATGAATGTGCCCCATACGCGCTCACACCTTAAAAAAGCGGTTAGGATACTGGATTGGGGCCACAGAGGACAGCGTACTAGCAGCTTGTTGAAATAGGCTGGCGGGGATGGTCTGGCAAGGGTAATTTGACGAAATAACAGGTTTTTAAATCAAGCAAATGAGGACCCTTGCGCCAAATTTAACGCCCCAGGCCTAGCAGGATAGTAGCTCAACAGGCTGCCGGAGCGTGAAAGCCCTAAATAAACAGCACCAGAGGCTCGCTTCAGTTAAAAACCAGGCTAAGCGTGTAATTGTTGTTAAGGTGGTATTTTTTAAATCGCCGAAAAAATCACCCCAATCAAATTTGCCTAAGCCTCACCAATAGCTGTTACTAGCGGTACGGGAGTAAAGAATACACAGTATTGCAGACCGTCAAAAAGAGGGATCTTTTTGACGAAGCTACTTAGCAGCTTGTTGAAATACGTTGGCGGCGACGGTATGGCAAGGCAAATTTGGCGAAAAAACCGGAGTTTACACGGAGTAAATGAGGATTTTTTCGCCAAATTTAACGCCGCCAGACCTAGCAAGGTAGTATTTCAACAAGCTGTTAGGATGTATTCACGGCGCGTCTGTAATACTGTGTATTCTTTACTTTCAGCTAGGTAGTAATAGAAGTGTATTTATTGGAGGAAATGGCGTGCCGCCACAACGACGGCAATAGAGGATAATAACGAGCTAAGCGCCCCAGAATTATTTAAGCATACTGGTGGCGTTTGCCATGGCCTCGGATAAATCCTCCGCTTCAGCGTTATCAATATCCCAATCCAAACCCAAGCGATCAAACGCGGTAACGGTTGAATAATCTAAATCCTGGTAATGGATATTATTGGCATCCAGGCTTTGTAAAAAACCCACCGTAACCAAATCCGCATAATCCGCTTTGGGCACCACGCGGGTAAAATCCAGATATTGCAACGGCACCTGTTGGATGGCGGCCGGAAATCCCCACACCGTTAAAATACGTGCGCCTATGTGCGGATGCGCTTGAGCAATCACCGACTCTAGGGTGAAACTATCGCGCAACAATGCGGGGTGGTCTTCAGCGTAGGAGAGAATAGGCAATACGCCAATTTGGTGAACAAGGCCAGCCAGGGCCGCCTCGTCAGGCTTAAGCTTAGTTTTAAACTTGCACAGCACCGTACAAATGCCGGCAATTTCAGCGGATTGATTCCATACCAAGCGCAGGCGGCGGTCAACCAAATCGCTAGTGGCTTGAAACATCTGCTCCATGGCAAGGCCAGTCGCCAAGGCACAGGTTGTGCTCATGCCCAATCGCGAGAGGGCCATATTAAGATCTTCAATAACCTTAGCGCCGCGATAAATAGCGCTATTGGCAACCTTGATGATGCGCGCCGCCAGTGCCGCATCCTGGCCAATAATAGCCGCCAATTGCTTGATGCTGGCATTAGGATCATCAGCCACTTCCCGCACCCGCAACGCCATTTCAGGCATGGTGGGCAACACCAGGCTGTCATCATCAATGGCTTTTAAAATAATTGCCGATATTTTTTCTACGAGATTAGTCATAAGCACTCCTAAGCCGCGAGCCCCACGGCCCCTAATCACATAGTTATAGCATAGGGTAGCGATAACCACTGTATTTTGCTGTGCTCAAACCCTGGGCAGCTCAAACCACCCTGTTCTATAGCCTGGTCATTTACTACCGCTAAAAATTCCTCACCACAACTGAGCACCACCTGGCCCGAAGCCTCAGTGTGTGCGGCACTGTAAAGCTGCGCTCCAACAGGCAGGTGCGCTCCAGCTATAGATCCTCGGTATAAATGTTTTTTTAATTTACCTAAATATTGCATGCGGGCAACAATCTCCTGCCCGGTGTAACAGCCTTTTTTAAAACTAATGCCATCCACCTGATCCAAATTAAACATCTGGGGAATAAACTCTTCCACAGTTGGCCCGCGCACTTCCGCAATACCACGTTTAATTAATTCGGCATCAAAATTCTCTGCTTTCTTGATGCTTGCATCGGCACCACCCTGTGCCAGCCATTGACTGAGCGCATCGCTGGAGCCGTACACTTCTAACCAATCACGACCTCGAGCCACCAATACGGCATCGCCCAGGGCCTGATATTTCCCAGCTATTAAAGGCTCAGCAAGCGTCAAACTCGTGCTTGCGCGCTCAAGAATATCTTCGCCCACGAGCGCACAGGCGGGCATTTCACACTGCGAAATATTCACCTTGGTAAATACAGCGTATTTTTTTAAGCCATCAAAGGCTTGCACTAAACTGCGATGAACACGCAAAAAAATAGACGCGTGTTTTTGAAATGCCACAAAACTTAAAACCATTCGCCCTTTAGGATTACACTGCGCCCCGAGCAGCCACTCCTGCTGCTCTAACCTGCGCATATCACAGGTCACCTGGGATTGAATAAATTTAAGGGCATCGGGCCCAGACAATTCAAGGTAGTGATAATCTTCAAGTGAATAATAGTTAATCGAGGTTACATCTTTACCACTGTTTGTATCACGCATATTAAAGCCTCAGGTATCTTTTTCCACTCGATGGGGATGGTGTCTGCACTTGCTTAATTTTTTGGTGGGGACGCTTAGCCAATTGGCCGCCGCTTAAAATCTATCTATGAAGCCTCTGATTAATGACGGAATTTGCTTTTTTTCACAACCGTCGCAGGTATGGAGCCCTTGCCTGCGCTACAGGGAAGCGCTAGGGCGCTTTTGAGAAAAGGCAAAACCTCGTATTAATCAGAACATCCTTAAACTAACATCAGGCTAGCGAAGACTAAATCGGAAACTAACTTATTCCTTAGCCCCCTAGTAAATGGGCTCAATTTTAAACCATTTACAATAGTTGCAGGCATCACAACGATATAGATTCGAAGGCAAAATCTAACAAGCGTCTGCCTTGTCTTTGCGCGATTGTCTTTGCGCATCAATGAAGCTGGATGTGCCTCGATAAACACTTAGGAATCCTGGGGGCGAAGCGCATATGGTGCGCTCCCTGCGCTCCAACACAACCCCTTCGCCCCAGCATCAGCCAACCCACATCAGAGAGTTGGCCAATATTTAGGTGTTACAGCTTGTTTCCCCCCCCCCAACACCTAGGTCAACAGAAAAATAGTGGATCGACTGTTTCGCCCAAGATCTGATTCCATCAAAGGTTATTAGGCCCACATAGGGCGCCAACATAATCCCACAAATATCCAATCCACGCTGCCCAGCGTATAAAGCAAGCAGTATACTGCCCGACTGTTTTTGTCAGTGAGTACTCTATGGATTACAACCGTCTTAAATGGGCCTCCCGCCGCGGGATGCTCGAACTGGATTTGATTTTGCTGCCCTTTGTAGAGAAGGCCTACCCTACCCTCAGCGCCGATTGGCAGCAGATATTTGCCGATCTATTACTCTGCGAAGATCAGGATTTGTTTGCTTGGCTACTCAACCGGCAAGAACCGGAGGATGAGAATTTTGCCAAAATGGTCAGGATGATCCGCGACTATGCGCAGAAAAAATCTTAAATTAACCGTTCGAATACGCCCATCAAGGTTTTACCTGCAGGCTTTGATGGTGCTACACACACTTTCAAGTCTCGCAAGCCTGTGCATAGATGTATCATTATTACATCATTTACTTTTTCTAACGCTAATTGCTAGCAGCTTGTGCCACCAACTGCGCCTGTATGCTCAGCATGCCCGCCTGGCCCAATTGAATATTGAAAATAATCGCGCCCAATTATTCAGGCATATCGGCATGAATTTCCCAGTGGGTAATGCAGCTACCCTACAGCCCAGCTCTGTTGCCGCCGCCGAAGAATCTGTCACCGAGCTACGGCCTAAGGCTTGGGTACTTCCCAACCTAATTATTCTATTTTTACAACCCACACCATATGGCGAAAATAACTTGGTTATTTTCGCCGACTCAGTCTCTAACGAGGATTTTCGTAGATTGAAAATTTTTGTGCTAAACGGGCCTTTATTACAAGATCAAACATCAAACCACACAGCGGATAAACTGTAGGGCTTACCCACTATTATTCGCGAAGGCAAATAAGTATCGGCCCGAATGATTGGTTAAAAATCCACATACTAGCTGTAAGGGAGTAATGAATACACATTATTTCAAACCGTCAAAAAGAGGGATCTTTTTGACGAGCCTACTTAGGATGTATTCACGGCGTGCCTGAAATGATGTGTATTCATTGCTGGTGCCTAGGTAGTAGATGCGAGAGATGTACCGCAGCCTAGAAATTATGCATTTCCCGTTTTGGCATAGTTACATACAAGGTCAGGCTAACCGCAAAACACACATTCACTGGCGCAAACCTACCGTGCACCAAGTCAATTTGGCGCACAACAAGTTTTAGCCTACTCATTGGTCGAGCACCTTTGCATCCATGCGACTCTGCGCCCACAGAAATATTCGCCTAACCAGAGCCGTTCCTGAACTATTTTCAAATAATTACCAAGCAGCTTATTGAAATCCCAACTTGCTAGGTTAAATTATTTAATTGTGCCGCCAAAGCTTTCGGCGGGAATTGACTGGTTGTGACCGCCTTACCCAAAGCCTGCAACAATACGAGTTTTAATTTCCCTGCCGCCACTTTTTTATCTAAAGCCATGTAGCGCATAAAAGCTTCTGCGCTCATTCCCTGAGGAGGTGTCACAGGCAATTTACATTGAGCAATTAAATCGACCACTCGCTGATGATCAGCCTCTGATATCCAGCCTAGATTGCGGGATAATTCGCTGGCCATCACCATACCCGCACCCACCGCCTCGCCATGCAACCACTCGCCATACCCCAAATGCGCTTCAATAGCATGCCCGTAGGTGTGGCCAAAATTTAGTATTGCGCGCATGTCCTGTTCACGCTCGTCGGCTTCCACAACGGCCGACTTAATTTCACAGGATCGTACAATCGCTGTTTCAACCAGATCCCAATTGCGATTCATTAATCCAGTGATATTGGCTTCGAGCCAAGCAAGAAAATCAGCATCGTATATAAATCCATATTTAATTACTTCAGCCATACCGGCGGAAAATTCTCGATCAGGCAAACTCACCAACACCTGCGTATCAATCACAACACCTTTGGGCTGATAAAAGGCGCCGATCATATTTTTACCCATGGGGTGGTTCACACCGGTTTTACCGCCCACAGAAGAATCAACTTGGGATAATAGTGTGGTGGGAATTTGAATAAAAGGCACGCCACGCTGGTAACTAGCCGCCGCAAATCCCACCATATCGCCAATTACACCACCACCTAAGGCAATTAACGTAGCGTCCCGCCCGAAGCCACCGGCAAGCAGGGCATCAAAAATTAAATTTAAGGTGCTGAGTGTTTTATATTGCTCACCATCCGGAAGAATAAGCGACTGACACTTTTCAACCCAAGAGAGCTTATTTTGTAGACTTTCGAGGTATAGAGGTGCAACCGTTTCATTGGTCACAATCAGTGCACCGCCCTTGCCAATAAATTGTTTAAATATTGCTGTAGATGCTAACGCACCTGCAGACACTTCGATGTTATATGAGCGCTCGCTCAATCCGACACTTATCGTCGCCATAAACAGACTAAACCTAATTTAAGAAGCGCTTATTATCGCCAGCCCATCGGCGAAAAACCAGCCCTTGCCGCTACGGTTAAATCGCAGCATCACACTATCACCTACTCACCGGAGCGTTAAAATACTCCATACTCGGTTTTATAAATCAATCTTGGAATAGCCAAAGCGCGCAATTGCCAATATTCTAATAGTGGGCAGAGGAATTCTGCGGGACTTCGCAGTGAATATAAGCAATTAATCCAATGGAGGGAACAGGCACTTTTGGGCCGCTATAATTATGCTTCGCAGTAGCGAACAGACTTACGGCCTTGAGGTAGGCAAGCAGAAATTAGTAGGTAATGTTTATCTTGGTATCGCGAGGCATATAACGCCTGATTAGACGGTAAAACTAAACTTTAGAGAAGGGAACAAAATCGAAGAACAGCTAACTTCCAAGTTAAGCCAACTAAGCCTGCTTAACAATATCCATAATTTGTCCCACTACACCTTTAGTCCCCTTCACATCCGTAGTGATGACAAAATCAGCCACAGACCGATAAAGAGGATCTCGGACAGCAATCAATTCCTCGATACGCTTACGTGGGTTTTCCACTTGCAAAAGAGGCCGCTTCTTATCCCGACTCGTGCGCGCTACTAGCTGATCAATCGAAGCGGTCAGGAAAAACACCTTACCCAGTGCTTTTAACAAGGGAAGATTCTGCGGTGTTACCACTATGCCACCACCAGTCGCCACCACAGTAGACCTGCGATCTTGCAACTCTAACAGTGCTTGATATTCCCGCTGACGAAATCCTGCTTCACCTTCTACATCAAAAATCCACGGGATATTCGCACCGCAGCGCTCTTCAATCAGCGTGTCAGTATCCAAAAACTGAAAGCCCAATCTGGATGAAAGAAGCCGACCCACCGTCGACTTCCCCACCCCCATTGGGCCTACAAGAACTATATTGTGCACGCCGAACTAATTAGTCAGTGTTGGCGACATAATTCGAGGAGTAATAAAGATAATCAACTCACGCTTAGTATCGCTGTCTTTATTACGACGGAATAAACGTCCAACCAGAGGCACATCACCCAACAATGGTACTTTGGAGACGCCCTTAACCTTGTTCGTCTGGAAAATACCACCCAGCACAACTGTTTGACCGTCGGCAACCAAAACTTGTGTGTTCAGCTCGGTAACATCGATAGTCGGCACGTTTGACTGGGCAACTACCTTACCTAAAGAATCCTGATTAATTTTAAGGGTCATAATGATATTGTCATCAGGCGTAATTTGTGGGGTTACGTCCAATTTCAATACTGCCTCTTTAAATGCAGTAGTAGTTGCACCGCTAGCACTGGCCTCCTGGTAAGGAATTTGGGTACCGTTTTCGATACTAGCTTGTTGCTTATCGCCAGTAATAACTTTGGGTTGGCTGACAATTTCACCAAAGCCGGAATCTTCAAGAGCGGACAATTCAAGCCCCAAATTAATGTTTTTACCAATAACTCCACTCAGAGTAATTGCTCCAAACGGATCAGATACATTTAAGTTCGTTGCTTGATCAGCAGCATTTCCGAAAACACTGCCGCGAACATTATTGGTTCTTCCCTGCTGGGTTGTGGAAGTCATATTGGCGCCTATCCGCGTGCCAAGCTCTTTACGAAATTCATTATTAGCAATAACTATCCGAGCTTCGATCATCACCTGACGAATAGGTATGTCAACCTGCTCTATGACCTTACGGAATTCAAGGATCTTGTCCTCTGTGTCAGTGAGAATAATCGAGTTGGTTCGCTCATCCACAATTGCAGAGCCGCGGTCTGAGAGGATACTGGTGGTAGAGTTGCGTTGCGATCCGCTGCCGCCGGATCCACCACCACTACCGCCACTACCACCACCTTCGGGCATAAATAATTCAAACAGCGCACGAGCATTTGCGTATCGAACCCGAATGTATTCAGTTTTCAAAGGCGCCAATTCTTGCAGTTGCTTTTGCGTGGCCAGCTCTTGACGTTCGCGCTCAGCGATCTCGGCTGCCGGGGCCACCATTAATACATTGCCCACCTGGCGCTTATCCAAGCCCTTGGTCTTTAAAACCAATTCCAAGGCCTGGTCCCAAGGAACATTATCCAAGCGCAAGGTAATACTGCCTTTAACTGTATCACTCGCTACGAGGTTCAAATCGGTGAAGTCGGCAATCAATTGCAAGACAGAGCGCACTTCAATATTTTGGAAATTGAGCGAGAGCTTCTCACCAGTAAAGGCAAATTTTTCTTTTTTCTCAGCAAGCTGTGCTTTCGTCAGCGGCTTAACGCTAATTACATATTGATTATCAGCTTGGTAGGCTAGGTAATCATATTCGCCACTAGCAGCAATATTGATCACAGCGCGTAAATTATTAGTATTAGCACCCACTATCTTCACAGGCGTAGCAAAATCAGCCACATCCAACTTGCGACGCAGCTCGGCAGGCAAATCTGTTTGCATAAAACTGACTTCAATACCGCCAGCAACCTCTTCCACATCCACGTTCACGCCAGGGTTAGTAAGATTGATAATTACCTTACCCTCTCCGGCATCACCTCGGCGAAAATCTATATTGGTAATGGCTGAAGTAGCCTTATCGAAATTATTCTTAGCCTTACCTATGCCCTGGGGCACTAAAGCTGGTTGGGCTTTTACTTTGGACTCGCCTTTAACTGACGCACTGCCCACTTCGAGCACGACGTCATGACCTTCTTGGCGGGTAACATATGGAGAAAGCGCGTTCATATTAACGATCAGACGGGTGCGATTCCCGCCCGACACCACCACGGCACTGCTGACATTGCCAACACCCATGGGGAATTTCTTTTGCGCAAGGGAATTATCCACATTGGGGAAATCCAGCACTATGCGCGCAGGCTGTTCAATGGTGTAACCCTTGGGCGCCTCGGTGGCGGAATCAAAGCTCAGGCGAATTTCGACCTTGTCACCTGGCGCTTCAGCAAATTTGACATTGGTTAATTGGCTGGCGAGCGTGGAACTGGCCAACACTATGCCGCCGATGAAGGTGGCTATAATTTTATAATAGGACGACATGCCAATTATTCCTTCTCAGATAATTTAATAGTTCGCGGACGCTGCACCCAGCCACCCAAACCATCAGAAACAATTTCCAGCAGATCCAGTTGGTCTGCCGTCACTGAGATTATTTTCCCGTGATTCTTACCCATATAGTTACCCAGCGTCACCCTATGGATTCCTCCTACACCGTCCTTCATCAAAGCCCACAGGCTTCCCTTCTGTTCCATCATACCAACCATCGCAAGCTCATCAAGGTTGAATGACTCTAAAAATTCTTTTTCGCGACTGTTGTCAGGTTTGATATCGGGATTACGTATCCCTACAACCGCTTTGACTTCAACGGGCTGATCAAACGGACTGCGCAATGCGGTGGCGCCATAGATGAATGCATCATAGGTGCGCACGGGCGGCAGTGGCTCAATAGTACCCTGTGGGCGCGCTCTAACTTCTGCAATATAGGCTTTAAGATCTGCGTGGTCATCCTGAAAAAAACAGCCGCTTAATCCCATCACACTCGTTATTACCGCAACTAGACGAATAATTCTCTCAGTCATAGCTATTCACCTTGATTGCGATAACGATAGGTCTTAGCCTGAATTTCCATGACCAACGCACTGCTGGAATCCTTTTTCCGCGAGATTGAAAAATTGTGCAGCGTAACTATGCGGGGCATACCTGCTATACCGCTTACGAAGGATCCGAATTCGTGATAACCACCTGTAACCTTAATATCAATGGGGAGCTCCACATAGAATTCGGCGGGCTTTTCTGGCTGCAATGTAATACTGTCAATCACAAGGCGACTGCCCACCCCTTTCTCATCTATATCCTCAAGCAGACCGGGCACCTCAGTGTCATTGGGCAGTTGTTTTTTCAAGGCTTCAAAACTTTCTTCCATTTCGGCAATTTGTTGGCGGTATTTTTCTAAGTTAGAAGCTTCAAAGGCTTTTTTCTGAAAGGTTTCTTTCAGGCTGACCTCTTTACGTGTCTCATCTTCAAGCTGCAACTGCTTGTCTTTCACCACTAAAAAATAGGCGGCCGCCACAATTGCACCACCGGCAAATAAGGCTAAAAAAGCACGGGCAGGCCAGGGCCAAACGCCCACGCGCTCCCAATTGATTTCCGAAGGCTCAATGGACTTAAGCTGTTCAAGGTATTCGCGAAGATCAGCCATTGCCGCCCCCTTTTGGTTTTGCGTCTTTCACGTCTTTCTCATCTTTTTCGGCGGGGAGAACAGCTTTTAACTGCAGAGAGAACTTAGCCGCCTGCTCACCAAATTTAGGATCATTGGTAACAGACTTGAGGTTGGGCTCGGCAAACCAGGGGGAATCATCCAGTTGGCGCATGAATGCCGAAACGCGGTTGGCGGATTCCGTAATTCCGTCGATGGATAGCATTTCGCCATTTTTGACCAGCGAGGTCAGGAAAACGCCGTCAGGAATGGCCCGCACTAGCTCATCAAAAAAACGCACAACGGTTGGACGCGTACCTTGCAGATCCTGAATAACCTTCATGCGCGCAATCAACTCGCTGCGCTTTTTCTTTAATTCCTGAATTTCTTTTACCTGCGCATCCAGCAAAACAATTTCATCTTCAAGCAATTTATTACGCTGCTTTTGGTTATCTATGGCGCTATCGACGCTAGTAATCCACACGTAGGAACACAGCCCTACCAGTAGGCAAAAGCCGAATATTTGGGTGATGAATTCTTTTTTCTTCTCCTGGCGATACTCTTCCCGCCAGGGCAATAGGTTTATTTTAGCCATCGAGATCAAAACTCCTCAGGGCAAGACCGGTTGCGATCATTAGGGCGGGGGCATCGTTGGCGAGCGCGGTGGAATTAACCCGTGAGGCTACGGACATATTGGCAAATGGATTAGCTACGGTAACCGAGGTGCCAAGCTTGGCCTCAATTACTTCAGCCAAGCCCCGCATTGAGGAGACGCCGCCTGCCAGTACTATGTGGTCCACGTCGTTGTACTGAGTAGAGGAGAAAAAAAACTGTAAAGAACGAGTCACCTGTTGTACGACAGATTCTTTGAAGGGTTCCAGCACCTCTGGGCCGTAATCATCCGGCAGCCCGCCTTGTTTTTTGGCAAGCCCGGCCTCTTCCTCTGAAAGGCCATAACGACGCTGAATTTCTTCTGTTAACTGCCGACCGCCAAATAACTGCTCACGGGTGTAGATCGTTTTGCCATCCACCAACACCGATAAGGTCGTCATGGTGGACCCTATGTCCACGATGGCAACCACCTGATCCTGCTGATCATCCAATTGCTCGCGAATTAAACGAAAAGCGCGCTCCATAGTATAAGCCTCCACATCCACAACCCTGGGACGCAAATCGGCCAGTTGCAACACGGTGGAGCGAGCTTCGACATTTTCGCGACGACAGGCCGCCAGTAGTACTTCTACTTGATTGGGGTTGCGGGCAGATGGGCCTTGCACATCGAAATCCAAGGCGACTTCATCCAGCGGGAAGGGAATGTACTGGTCTGCTTCAATAGATATTTGGAGTTCCATAGCGTCTTCGGATAAGCCGCTCGGCATCTCAATTAACTTGGTAATGACTGAAGAACCCGCTACCGCCACCGCGCAGTCCTTCACCTTGGTGCGGCATTGGTTGATGGTGGCCTTTATAACCTGAGCGACCGCTTCCGGATCATTGATGTTTTTTTCCACTACGGCATTGGGTGGCAGCGGCCTCACGGAATAGTTCTCGACGCGGAAGGAATCCCCCGAGCGACTTAATTCCAACAGCTTGATGGTAGTGGAGCTGATGTCCAGGCCAAGCATGGGTTTTGTCTTCTTTTCGAAAAAACTTAGAAAGCTCATTTTTCTATCTTTATCCGCTACTTAGCTCAGGTTCATGTTATAGCACTTTAACTTAGAGCCGCAACACGCTAGCTCGTAGGTAAAGTGTGAAAATCCACTATAATGCCGCTCCCGATAAGGCCCACCTCACAAAACCTTAAGACTGCCCCGAATGCGCTCAGCCATTAGATTTATTACTACTTTATTCTGGATGACTATAGCAGCTTTTAGCTCTATAGCACTAAGCCTAATCGGCATTTACTTGTACTTAAGCCCCGGCCTCCCGTCCATTGAGACCCTTCGTGATACGCGTTTACAAACTCCACTGCGGGTCTACTCCAGCGATAATAAACTTATAGGCGAGTTTGGCGAAAAACGCCGGATGCCAATTAAGTTCTCAGACATACCGCACAGCTATGTAGATGCCTTGCTCTCAGCCGAGGACGACCAGTTTTTTACCCACAAAGGCGTGTCTATCAAGGCATTGCTGCGCGCATCATCTCAACTAGCCATGTCCGGTGACATACACTCCGGCGGCTCGACCATAACGATGCAAGTTGCGCGCAACTTCTTCCTCAGCAATAAACAAACATTTAAGCGCAAATTTAACGAGATTCTCTTAGCCCTGCGCATTGAGCGCGAATTGAGCAAAGAGGAAATTTTAGAGCTGTACGTTAATGTTATTTTTCTTGGTAACCGCGCCTACGGTATACAAGCCGCAGCACAGGTGTATTTTGGTAAATCCCTTAATGAGCTTAGCCTAGCCGAGTTAGCAACCCTCGCCGGAATACCCAAAGCCCCCTCAACCATAAACCCAATTGCCAACCCCAATCGCGCCCGTGAGCGACGCGATTGGATTTTGGGCCGCATGCATGAGCTGGGTAAAATTGATGCTCAGACCATGGAATTGGCGCAAAAAGAACCGGTGAAAGCTGAATTCCACGGCGCCAATATAGAATTTGACGCACCCTACATAGCAGAAATGGCGCGGCGGGAGGCGGTAAATCTGTTTGGCAACAAGGCATACACCGATGGTTTCCGAGTTTATACAACGATAAGCAGCCGTTTTCAAACCTTTGCGCAAGAAGCTGTGATAGATGGCCTGTTTGATTACGATAATCGCCACGGTTACAGAGGGCCCGAGCAGTCTTTTGCCGCTAAAAATGCCACCGCCCTACAGAAATTGGGCCCGCCCGATGCCAATACACTGGCCAATTGGTTGGGTGCGCTGGAAAAGATACCGACCCTTGCCCATTGCTTGCCTGCTGTCGTCACTCTGGTTGGAGAAACCAAAATCAAGGCAACTCTGGCCGAAGGCAAAGAAATCACCCTCAACTGGGAACAGGGCTTGTCAAAAGCGGCGCCTTATCTAAACGAAAATGCGGTGGGTGCCTATCCAAAATCCGCCAAGGAGCTGTTTAAAAGCGGTGATGTGATCCGCGTGCTACCCAAGGATGATGGCTATGTTTTGACACAAATTCCCAGTGCACAAGCTGCGTTTGTCGCCATAGATTCAAACTCTGGCGCCGTCTTGGCCCTGGTAGGCGGGATTGATTTTGCCCAGAGCAGCTTTAACCGCGCCACCCAGGCTAAGCGCCTGGCCGGCTCCAACTTTAAACCCTTCTTTTACACCGCCGCGCTGGAAAATGGTTACACCCCTGCCACCATCATTAATGACGCGCCCATAGTGTTTGAAACGGACAATCCCGATGATGCCTGGAGGCCAGAAAACTCTGGCGGGAAATTTATGGGGCCGATCCCGCTGCGCAAAGCATTGTATTTGTCGCGCAACCTAGTCTCCATTCGCATTTTACAAAGCCTGGGGCTGGATAAAGCGCTTGAGCACATCGACCGCTTTGGCATTGATAAAAACAAGGTGCCGCGCAACCTATCTATCGCGCTTGGCACCCATGCGATGACGCCCTTAGAAGTGGTGCAGGGTTACAGCGTATTTGCAAATGGTGGCTATAAGGTTGAGCCCTATTTTGTCGACCGTATAGAAGACGGAGATGGCAATCTTCTTCACCAAACGCCTCGTTATCAGGTTTGCACTGGGTGCGACACACAAAAGCTCGCTAAAACCACTAAGCCCGCCCCCCGCGTGATCGACGAACAAACGGCTTTTATTATGGATTCCATATTAAAAGACGTGGTGCGCAAGGGCACAGCGACGGCCGCTAAAAAACTCAACCGCAACGATATTGCCGGCAAAACCGGAACCACCAACGGCCCCACAGATGTTTGGTTTTCCGGCTATGGCGGCAATATTACCGGCACGGCTTGGATCGGCTTTGATCAAAACACTAATCTAGGCCGCAAGGAATTTGGCGGTACAGCGGCGCTGCCCATTTGGATTTCCTTTATGGAGCATGCCCTAGAGGGGCAACCCGAAGTTATTCACGCGCAACCTGCGGGCTTGGTGACGATAAAAATTAACCCCGATACGGGCAACCGGGCGGAACCTGGCGAACCCGATGCTGTGTTTGAATATTTCAAAGCCGGTGAAGGCCCAGAGGATAATCCGGCGAGTGATTCTTCCAGCAATCCTCAGCAGGCCTTGCCGGACGATTTGTTTTAACCAACACAATCAGTGCGCTCTAGCGAGAAAACCTAGGGCGCGGGGAATATGCAATTTTATAAACTTCGCTTTAAAAACTTATGACCTGAATGAGCAGAGCACTGCCCTTTCAACACCCACACCGAGGCAGTTCACAACAAGCGAAATTCTGCTTTGATGCAGGCAATAAAAAAGGCGCCCGAGGCGCCTTTTTAGTGTTTGCGGATCTCGCTTAAGAGCGTATGCCTGCAAAACGCTTCTTGAAGCGGTCAATACGGCCGCCTGTGTCAACGGTTTTTTGCTTGCCGGTGTAAAAAGGGTGGCACTCAGAGCACACGTCGATGTGGATCGCTTTGGCCATGGTTGAGCGGGTGTTGATTACATTGCCGCAGCTGCAGGTCGCAACCATTGGGCCGTATTTGGGTTGAATAGATTCTTGCATAGTTAACCTCGATGTGTGCCGCCACTCGAACTTGTGCCGAGCACCGCACAGCCGTTATTGTGGGTGGTAAAAACGAGCGCGCATACTATTAATAAAGCTTACGCTGCGCAAGCATTAACCGAATCAAATAGACTCCATGCCGCCTGTTTACCTGCGCCTCGCCATTAGCTCCCCCCTTAATCGCCTGTTTGACTACCTCCCCCCCGTGGATCTGAGCCCAAGCCAGGCTGCCAGCCTACAGCCTGGCATCCGCTGCCAAGTATCATTCGGCACTCAAAAAGCGGTGGTGGGGTTTTTGATTGAGGTAACCAACCTGAGCGATGTGCCCGCGCAAAAGCTCAAAGCCGTTGATGTCCTCCTCGATTCGGCCCCCATTATCAGTGCTGCCAACCTCGCCTTAGCTCAGTGGGTGGCCAACTATTATCAATATCCTCTAGGGGACGTGTTGTGGGGTGCGCTGCCTGGAGTGTTGCGCAAAGGCGGCCCACTGCCACACAGCAAAGCCTGGCGCCACAGCTTTGAGGGCAAAGGCCTCGGGCCTGACGCATTGCGGCGCAACAAGAGCCAGCAGGCGATTCACCAGTACTTATTAAATGAAGAAGTACTCACCCAGGAGCAATGCCGCGCTCTCGGATTTAAGCCCGCAAGTATCAAACAGTTGATCGAAAAAGGCCTGGTTGAAGAAATTTGCCTATACACCTGCATCAAAGCACCCAGCACCATTCTTCGCGAACCCCACCAGACGGCTAACGAGGAACAACTGGCGGCCCTCAATGCTGTCACACTCGGCCAATTCCAGGCCGTGCTGCTGGATGGCACCACCGGCAGCGGTAAAACCGAGGTCTATTTACAACTAATTGGCCGGGCCTTAGAAGCCGGTAAACAAGCCCTGGTATTGGTGCCGGAAATTGGCCTGGCGCCGCAAACCCTGGCGCGTTTTCGCCAGCGCTTTTGTGTGCCCTTGGTGGAATTACACTCCAACCTGAGCGAGGGCGAGCGGGTAAAACACTGGTGGGCCGCCGCCTGTGGCGAGGCGCGCATTGTCATCGGTACCCGCCTTGCGCTGTTTACCCCCCTGCCCGACCTGGGCGTGATCATAGTGGACGAGGAGCACGACGCCTCATTCAAACAAAACGAAGGGCTGCGTTATTCCGCCCGCGACCTAAGCCTAGTGCGCGGGCACCTTGAGCAGGTGCCGGTGGTGTTGGGCAGTGCCACGCCATCACTCGAATCCATGCACAATGCACAGGCGGGCCGCTTTAGCCATCTGCGCCTGACCCAGCGAGCGGGAGCAGCGCAACCGCCCCAGATCAGCCTGGTGGATATGCGGCTGGAAAAGCAGCAGGCTGGTTTGTCCATGACGAGTTTAGATGCGCTGGATGCCTGTTTAGGCCGCGGCGAACAGGCCTTGGTATTTATCAATCGGCGCGGCTACGCACCCAGCATGCTCTGCCAAGACTGCGGCTGGAGTGCCCTCTGCGTTCGCTGCGACGCCCCCATGACTCTGCATCTTGCGCCGCACCATTTACACTGCCACCACTGCGATGCCCAGCAGCGCCCACCCAGCCGCTGCCCCGGCTGCCTGAGCGAACGCCTGATGCCGCTGGGGCAAGGTACGGAAAAGGCCGAGGAGTTTTTGCGCCAGCACTTCTCGGCAGCGCCCATATTCCGCGTGGATCAGGATTCTATGGGGCGAAAACACGCCATGCAGGCGCTGCTCGATCAGGTGCACAGCGGCGCATCCTGTATTTTGGTCGGCACCCAAATGCTCGCCAAGGGGCATCACTTTCCCCGCCTGACACTGGTGGTGATAGTGGACGCCGACCAAGGCTTACTCAGCGGTGACTTTCGCGCCACCGAGCGTTTAGGCCAGCTGATTACCCAAGTCGCAGGACGTGCAGGCCGTGCCGCGCTACCTGGCCAGGTGCTGCTGCAAACCTACAAGCCGGATCATCCACTCATGCAATGCCTGCTCGAGCAGGACTACAGCCGCTACGCCCAAATGCTACTCGATGAGCGGCGCCAAGTGAGCTTGCCACCCTTCGGTGCCCTAGCCCTCATCCGCCTTGAGGATAAAAACAGCCAAAAAGCGCAGGATTTCCTCAACAAAATTCGCCAGCACGCCGAACAACTCGCCCCGCCCAGCCGGGAGTACAGTTACCTAGGGCCGATCCCTGCACTGTTAGAAAAGCGCAATTTGCTCTACCGCTACCAATTGCACCTGCGCTGCAACACCAAGAGCCAGCTGCAACAACTCCTCAAACCCCTCATGATCGCCATACGCGAATGGCCGGAGTCCAGTCGGCTGCGCTGGTCATTAGATGTAGACCCACAAGATTTGACCTAAAAGCCAGCATCATGGCTAAAATGCCCACCCATTTTTGAGCCTAAGCCCAGCCGCATGAGTGCAAAACCAACACGGAAAAAATACGGCGCCGAACCCAAACGCCAGCCCAAACCGCCTGTACCCGGCTGGATTTGGTTGCTCACCGGCTGTTTGCTGGGGGCCTTTGTGATGTTCCTGTTGCATGTCTCGAAAATTCCCCCGGCGCCGCACCAGCCGGATAAACCCCCAGTTAGTGACGTGGCCAACAGCGCTAAACCCGCCGCCGACAGCAAACCCGACGGCGACGAGACCGTTAAGCCGCGCTACGATTTTTACCGCTTATTAAAAGAAAACCAGCCACCCCACAGCCCGCGCAGCGAAACACCGGTGAGCAACAATCCCAGCGCACCGCTGGATGCCAACGCCAGCTTTGTACTGCAGGTCGCCAGCTACAAAACAGCCGAGGACGCCGAGGCCACCAAGGCAAAACTGCTGTTGATTGGCCTTACCGCACGGGTGGAAAAAGTCACATTGCGCAACACCGAAACCTGGCACCGAGTACTCATCGGCCCGGTTAAATCAGTGGCTGAAGCCGACCGTATGCGCGCAGTGCTCACCGACAACAAATACGACGCCTTGGTACTCAAAGTCGCCCCCTAAATGTCCCCGCCCCTGCCCCAGGCTTGAAATCAATAGCCGCGCCCCCACTAACCTCGCCTTATCGAAGGCAATAGCACAATGAGGCAGTTGGCGTGGAACAATATCGGGGAACAACCATTTTATCGGTGCGGCGCAATGGCCGTGTGGTGATTGGCGGCGACGGCCAAGTGTCGCTCGGCAACACCATCATGAAAGGCAATGCGCGCAAAGTGCGCCGCCTGTACAAAAACCAAGTAATAGCGGGCTTTGCTGGCGGCACCGCCGATGCCTTCACCCTGTTTGAGCGCTTTGAAGCTAAGCTTGAAAGCCATGGCGGCCAGCTGGTGCGCGCGGCGGTTGAACTGGCCAAAGACTGGCGCACCGACCGCGCCCTGCGCCGCTTAGAAGCCCTCTTGGCCGTGGCCAATGCCGAAGCCTCCTTAATTATTACCGGCAACGGCGATGTGATTCAGCCAGAGCAGGATTTAATCGCCATTGGCTCTGGTGGCTCCTTTGCGCTCTCCGCCGCCCGCGCCCTGTACAACAACACCGATATGGCGGCGCGCGACATAGTGGAAAAAAGCCTCTCCATTGCAGGCGATATCTGCGTCTATACCAACCATAATTTCACCATTGAAGAGCTGGAATATTAATTCGCTCTTTAGCACCTATTTTTTACCGCATTTAATTTGAGACTCGCCATGGCACACATGACCCCTCGCGAAATCGTCGCCGAACTGGATAAACACATAGTTGGCCAACAGGCTGCCAAACGAGCGGTGGCTATCGCCCTGCGCAATCGCTACCGCCGCATGCAAATTACCGGCACCCTGCGCGATGAAATTACCCCTAAAAATATTTTAATGATCGGCCCCACCGGCGTTGGCAAAACCGAAATTGCCCGCCGCCTGGCGAAATTAGCCAATGCGCCGTTTATTAAAGTGGAAGCGACTAAATTTACCGAAGTGGGTTATGTGGGCCGCGACGTGGATTCCATTATTCGTGACCTAGTAGATAGCTCCATCAAAATGCTGCGCGAACAAACCAAACAAAAAATGCTCAGTAAAGCGCAAGACGCCGCTGAAGAGCGCATTTTGGACGCTCTATTACCGCCACCGCGCAGCGGTTTTAACGCGGATGCAGAGGACAAACACGAGTCTTCCACCCGGCAGTTATTCCGCAAAAAACTGCGCGAAGGCGCGCTGGACGATAAAGAAATTGAGCTGGATGTAGCAGCTGCATCCGTGGGTGTGGAAATTATGGCGCCGCCGGGTATGGAGGACATGACCAGTCAATTGCAAAATATGTTTTCTTCTATCGCTTCTGGCAAAACCAAAAAAGCCAAATTAACCGTTAAACAAGCCATGAAAAAACTCACCGATGAAGAGGCGGGCAAACTGGTTAATGAAGAAGAATTAAAAGCCCGCGCCATTGAAGCGGCCGAGCAAAACGGCATTGTGTTTATCGACGAAATCGACAAGGTCGCCAAACGCCAAAGCAACTCCGGCGCCGATGTATCCCGCGAAGGTGTGCAGCGCGATTTATTGCCCTTAATTGAAGGCTGTACCGTCACCACTAAACACGGCTCAATTAAAACCGACCATATTTTATTTATTACCTCCGGCGCCTTTCATTTAACCAAGCCGTCGGATTTAATCCCTGAATTACAAGGCCGCCTGCCCATTCGCGTGGAATTAGAAGCGCTCACACCAGATGATTTAGAGCGCATCCTCACCGAGCCCGACCACTCGCTCACCACCCAGCATAAAGCCCTGCTGGCTACTGAAGGCGTGCAATTAAGTTTTAGCACTGACGGTATTCGCCGCATTGCCGAAATCGCCCACCAGGTGAATGAAACCACGGAAAATATCGGCGCGCGCCGTTTGCACACAGTGCTGGAGCGCTTATTAGAATCGGTATCGTTTGATGCTGGCGTGGAGCAAACCGCGCTGGAGGTCAACGCCGAATTTGTGGATGAAGAACTCGGCACACTGGCGAAAAACGAAGATCTCAGCCGTTATATCCTGTAAACCCAAAAGCCCAGCTAAACTGGGCTTTTTTCATTGGGGATGCCCCTATGTCAACCTTCAGTAAAGCTACCCCTGCCCCCAGCAAAATTCATCTGCATCAAAAATCCCAGCAGTTGGAATTGGTATATGCCGACGCCCAGTTTTTTCTGCCGGCGGAGTATTTACGCGTATTTTCACCCTCCGCAGAAGTGCAGGGCCATGGGCCTGGGCAGCAGGTATTGCAACAGGGCAAAATACACGTAAAGATTAAATCCATCGAAGGCCAAGGCAATTACGCGATTAAAATCGTTTTTGACGATGGCCACGATTCGGGCATTTATACCTGGAATTATCTGTATGAATTGGGCCAGTTTCAGGCGAAAAATTGGCAGGATTACGAGCAGCAATTAGCCGCCGCCGGAAAAAGCCGGGACCCACATGAAAGCCCGGTGCGCCTTATTTCTTAGTGATCTAGGATTAATTCCAAACAATTGAATTGGGGCAGAGGCTAATGTGTTGTCAACTTATACCCAACCCAATGTCATAAAGGTAAGTTTTTTTGCATAGAAAACACCTGTAGGGGCACCCCTTGTGGGTGCCCAAACCGATGCAGATACTAGGATTTAGAGGGGCTAGAATTGGGCGACTACAAGGGGCGTCCCTAGGGTTTCCCTTAGTTTTCTGACACATTGGTTAGCAAAGCTCAAAACGCCAAGACAAAAGCACACAACGCCTCTTTATATGCGACAACCTTATTAAGAGGGAAATATTATTCCCCACCCTACCCCCACCTATATTTTTAAGCCCAATTAATGTCCGAACATATCATTTTATTTTTGGTAAGCCTGCTGGCTAATTTTTTATCGGCCCTCGCAGGAGGCGGCGCGGGTTTATTGCAATTACCTGCGCTGATATTTTTAGGCCTGCCCTTTGCCACCGCCATGGCCACCCACAAAATCGCTACAGTCACATTGGGAATGGGTGCCAGTATTAAGCATTTAAAAGCGGGCACACTCGATCTGCGCTTTGCCGGTTTTATTTTATTGGCCGGTTTACCGGGCGTAATCATCGGCGCTGTGGGCGCGGTACATTTGCCGGAAACCCTCGCTAAAACCTGCCTGGGTGTACTCACCCTGAGTTTAGGCATTTATTCATGGCGCAATAAACAATTGGGCCAAACAGCTGAAATATTAAATCGCCAAGGCAGCGGTTTATGGCTTGGCGCCTGGGTAATTTTTATGATCGGTGTATTAAACGGTGCTTTAGCCTCAGGTACAGGTTTATTTGTCACCCTGTGGTTAATTCGCTGGTTTGGTTTGGATTATAAACAGGCGGTTGCCTACACCATGATACTGGTAGGTTTATTTTGGAATGGCTCGGGCGCTTTGGCCGTCAATGCATTAAGCCCTGCCCAGTGGAATTGGCTGCCCGCACTTATTTTAGGCTCCCTGCTCGGCGGCTACGCGGGCACTCATATCGCCATTTTAAAAGGCAATGCATTTATTAAAAAAATGTTTGAAATACTCACGCTGGCAAGCGGGCTTTGGCTGCTCTGGGATGCCGGGGCGCATCATCTGCCCACTTAAACCTATGCGCATTCATCTTAAGGAACCTCCCGATTAATTCCGGGTTTTGCCTTTTTCAAAACCGTCGCGGGCATGGAGCCCGCGACGGAGCTACAGGGAGGTACTTGGGCGCTTTTGAAAAAGGCAAAACCTGGAATTAATCAGAGCATCCTTAAATTAGTTGCCCGCATTACTCATAGCGCAACGCTTCCGCCGGTTGAATGCGGGCAGCTTTATAACTCGGATATAGCGTTGCCACAAAACTCATGAGTAACGCGGTACAGGCCACTTTGGCTACATCGCCCCAAACAATTTCCGCCGGTAAATACGTCAGTGGGTACACATCCGTTTTTAAAAACTGCACATGAAAAACAGCCTCTATGGCGCGCACTAACGATTCTACACACAGGGATAAACCCAGCCCGCCCAATACACCAAGGCTGGTGCCGATAACACCAATCAGCGTGCCCTGCACCATAAAAATTTGCATAATTTGATAGGTGCTAAGGCCTAGGGTGCGCAAAATAGCGATGTCGCCTTGTTTTTCCACTACCACCATCACCAGGGTGCTCACCACATTAAAGGCCGCAATAGCGACAATTAAGGACATTAACAAACCCACGAGATTTTTCGACATTTGAATGGCGGTGTATAAATTGCCGTGGGTGGTCATCCAACTGGTGCCGTAATAACCCTCACCTAAGCCCATCACCGCTTGCCACACCAAATTGCGCGCGGCAAATAAATCCGCCACTTTTACCCGCATACCGGACACAACATGGCTACTGCCATTTAATTGCGCAGCGGCTTCTAGCGAGGTAATCGCCAAGTGTTGGTCTAATTCGGTTTTTGTCTCCAGCACACCCAACACCGTGAAATAATCCAGTTTGGCCGCTGTTTGGGTATTTTGCGTATCCGGCACTATGAGCATAATCATCTCGCCCACTTGCACCTGTAATTTATCCGCTAAGGGTTTACCCAGCACCAAGCCGCGCGCGCCTTCGCTTAATTGGCGCATCACATCGGCGCTGATATAAGTGTGCAACTGGCTAACGGCAATTTCTTCATCCGGGCTGATGCCGTACAGCACCACAGGTTCTGCCGCCGTATTTTTGCTCACCAAGCCATTTAATTCCACAAACGGCGAAGCGGCAACTATGCCGGGCTGCTGCAATAAACGCTGTTTTAATAAATGCCAATCCTCAATGCCATCGTGGTGATAAATAATGCCCTGCGGCATAAGGGCGAGGATTTTTTGTTTTAACTCGCGATCAAAACCATTCATCACCGATAAAACGGTAATTAATAAACCGACACCAACCGCGAGACCTAGAATAGAAATACGCGCCAAAAAAGCCAATAATGCATTATGTTTTTTGGTGCCTGCGTAGCGCAGCCCAATACTCAGCGGCAAACTCACACCGCCACCTCAAGCGTATTAAGCTCGCCATCGGTTAATTGCCAAACCCGGTTCATGGTATTGGCAAAACGCACATCGTGGGTCACCACCACAAACGCGGTGGCAAGCTCAGCGCTTAAGCGCTGCATCAAGGCCTGCACGGCAGCGGCGCTTTTGCCATCTAAATTACCGGTGGGTTCATCCATCAATACACAGGCCGGTTTATTCGCCAGTGCACGGGCAATGGCCACACGCTGGCGCTCTCCGCCGGAGAGTTCGGCAGGTTTATGGGCGATGCGCTCAAGCAAACCCACCTGGCCTAATAAATCCCGCGCTTGCGCTTGCGCCGATTTTTGCGGCACACCGGCAATTAACAGGGGCATGCAAACATTTTCCAGGGCGGTAAATTCGCCTAATAAATGGTGGAATTGATACACAAAACCCAAATGGCGATTGCGCATTAGGCCGCGTGCATTTTCCGAAAGCGTGGAAAATTCGTTACCTTGAATTTTAACCCAGCCGGTATCGGGCTTATCTAAACCGCCCAATAAATTTAACAAGGTGGATTTACCTGAACCGGAGGCGCCCACAATGGCCACCTGTTCAGCCGCCTGGACGGAAAAATTCACCGCTTTTAATACATCCACCACCAATTCGCCCTGGGCATAGGTTTTGGATAAATTAGCGCATTGCAAAACCGGCGCGGTCATAACACCTCAGTATTAAAAAAAGAATTAAATAATGGACGCGTATAATTAATGGGTGCTGTCAACACCGTCCTTAAATGTTGTAGCGCAGCGCTTCAGCCGGGGCAATTTGTGAGGCCCGCCAGGCAGGATACATACTGGCCAACACACAGGTAAGGCTTGCGCCCAGCACTACATTGAGGGTGTCTTGCCACTGCCACACGGAGGGGAAATAACTGACGAAATACACCTCTGGGTCGAAGATTTGAATCCCCAACAGCGCCTCAATTGCCTCAATAATTTGCGAAATAGTCAGCGCAGCACCTATACCACAGAGGCTGCCAATGATAATACCCAGCACCCCTATGACTATGCCCTGCACCATAAAAACAGCCACTATGCTGCGCGCACTCATACCCATGGTGCGCAGCACGGCGATGTCACTGCGTTTTTCCCCCACCATCATGATTAAACTGGTGACTATATTAAATGCCGCGACGAAAATAATAATCGCCAGCATAACGCTCACCACGGTTTTTTCCATTTTGACCGCCTGAAATAAACTGCCTTGCGTTTGGCTCCAATCGCGCGCAATCAACTCCCCTTCACTCGCATTCGAGGTTTTTAAGGCTTGGGTTAATTGTGCTAAATAATTAGGTGCGGCATATATGGAGTCGAACTCCAGCCGCAAGCCATCCACACGGTCAGCTTTTTTAAATAATTTTTGGCCGTCTTCTAAATTAATTAACGCCAAACTTTGGTCTACCTGGGCGCCCACTTCAAAAATGCCCACCAGGGTAAAACGCTTGGTACGAGGAAAGGCACCGGCAGGAGTGATGGAAATTTGCGGTAGGGTGACGAGTACTTTATCGCCTATGGCCAATTCCATATTGCGCGCGGCAATACTGCCGAGCACCATGCCAAATTCACCCGGCACCATGGGCTCCAAGGAGCCAGCAATAATATGCTGGTGAATTTTAGACACCGCAGGCTCCGCCTTAATATCAATCGCCTGCAATTCACTCGGCCGCACCAGGCCGTTGGCGCTGAGGAGCGCTTGGCCTGCAATAAAAGGCGCCACGCCCTTTACATAGGGATAGGTGCGCAGCTGCTCGGCCCATTTTGGCCAATCGCTTAAACCGCCGGTTTGGCTGATATAGCCGTGGGGAACAGCGCGCAGAATGCGCTCGCGCAGCTCGGCATCAAAACCGTTCATGACCGACAGCACTACAATCAGCGCAAAAACCCCCAACGCCATGCCTAAAAATGCAAATAGGCTCACAAAGGAAATAAATGAATTGCGTTGTTTGGCGCGGGTGTAGCGAAAACCAATTAATAAAGGAAGTGCGTGAGCCATGGCGGGAGCGCATTAGGGGCTAGGAAACTTGCGACAGGGGCGCTACCCTTTGAGCTTACTGGGGCGCGCCGTCGAAACCGGCCTTAAGTTACCACTTAAGGGGGCGGGATTGTAAACGGATGGCGGCAAAGCGCAAATAAGATCGACCCTTTAGGGCCTTGGTGGTGTTAAACCCACCTCTACATGGCTAATCTACTTCTAACCCTAAAAAATAGAGGCAATTATGCAATCCACCCTCCGCACAGCCTTTACCAGCCTGGCTTTAGCCTGTTGCCTTCCGCTAACCGTATGGGCCGAACAAATTGTGGTGCCCGTCGGCTCCCAACAGGGCGCCCATGTGAATATGCCCGGCAAAGGGGTGAGCATGAGCCAGGTCATCTCCCGCTATGGCGAGCCCGAACACAAAAGCGGCCCGGTGGGCCAGCCGCCCATCAGCACCTGGGAATACCCGAGTTTTACCGTCTATTTTGAGCACGAGCACACGATTCACAGCGTGGTAAAACACGTGCCCCAGCCGCAAACAGCGCCCGCTGCTGCGGCAGAACCTGCCGAGCCATCCACTGATGAGGACATGGAAGAATAAATAATTAATGTAGGTTTTTAAAAATCGCGCGTTTAGCCTTAAAACACGCAAAAAAAATGCGGGCACCCGGCCCGCATTGGCAAACACAATTATTTAAGGCCTTTGCACCCGATTTAACCCATTGAGCGCGGCCACCCTATAGGCTTCCGCCATGGTCGGGTAATTAAAAGTAGTATTGGTAAAATACGAAATTGAATTGGCTGAGCCTTTTTGATTCATGATCGCCTGGCCGATGTGAATAATTTCAGCCGCCTCGGCGCCAAAGCAGTGAATACCGAGAATTTCCAAGGTATCTATGTGGAAGAGAATTTTTAACATGCCCACATCTTCCCCAGAAATTTGCGCGCGCGCCGTATCCTTAAAAAAGGCGCGGCCCACTTCATAGGGAATTTTAGCAGCGGTTAATTCTGCTTCAGTGCGGCCGATAGAGCTGATTTCGGGCAGGGTATAAATGCCGGTAGGCGCATCCACCACGCTACGCACCTCTTCGCCGATGATGGCACTGACCACAGCGCGGCCCTGATCGTAACTGGCGCTGGCCAAACTCGGCCAACCAATCACATCACCTGCGGCATAAATAGATGGCACCGCCGTGGCGTAATGTTTATTTACATCTATTTGACCGCGATGGTTGGCCATTAAGCCTGCGGCACCTATATTTAAATTATCGGTATTGCCGGTGCGACCGTTACACCACAAGAGCGCATCCGCTTTTATACGCTTGCCGGAAACCAGTTTTAAAATAATGCCGGATTCGTTGGTCTCTAAGGATTCAAATTCTTCACTGTGCCGCACTAACACGCCTTTATCACGCAGGTGATAACCCAGCGCATCGGAAATTTCGCCGTCTAAAAACGACAGCAAGCGATCGCGGGAATTAATTAAATCCACCTTAATGCCTAGGCCTGCAAAAATAGACGCATATTCACAACCGATCACCCCCGCGCCGTAAATAACCAGGGTGCGCGGTGTGTGGTGCATTTCTAAAATGGTATCGCTGTCGTACACCCGCGGGTGGCTAAAATCGATATTGTCGGGCCGGTAAGGCCTTGAGCCTGTGGCTATTAAAATTTTATCGGCGTGAATTAATAATTTAACGCCCTTGCCCATCTCCACTTCCACTTCGTGGGGGCCTAAAAAACGCGCGTGCCCCGCGTGCACCGGCACCCGGTTACGGGTGTAAAAGGCTTTGTGCATGGCCACTTTGCGCGGAATCATCGCCCGCGAGGCTTCTAATATTGCAGGATAAGACACCGGGCCTAGGGTGCTCATCTGCAACACTTCAGGTTGCTTGCGAAAATGAATGACCTGTTTTACAGCATGACGCAGGGATTTTGACGGAATCGTGCCCTTGTGAGTGCAGTTGCCGCCGAGTAGGCCTTGATCATCCACCACCCCTACTTTTAGGCCATTTTTCGCTGCTGACATGGCCGCCGCTTCACCGGCAGGGCCCGCTCCGATCACTAGAAAGTCGTACTGAAAATCAGGCATGGAAGATCCTATGGGGAGAATGTGCGCCGTATTATTGCAAAAACCGCCCCCGTTTTCCTATTTATTCTCCGCCGCGGCCCGCCCCTTTACGCAGGCCTTGCAGCACCTGAGCAACGGCAGGCCAGAGGGTTTGAGTAAGGTGGGGCGCTTCGTTGGCCAAATGGTGTTTGGCGCCTTCGATCATGGCCACATTTAAACGGCAAAAACGGGCCGACAAACAGGCAATATTCCACTCAAAATCCACCACTTCATCATCGGTGCCCTGAAAAATCCACACAGGCAAGTTGCTGCATGGGCCCGGCCAATCATCCACAGCCTCCACCCAGGCCATCAATGCCCGCACCCATTGCACCGATAAAAATTGCGGCTGCAAAGGATCGTTAAATAACAGCTGATTAAACGGCTCATGGTGGGAATTGGTGCGCAGGCCGCGGGTAACTTTTTGCAAAAAATTGCCCAGGGCAAAATAGGTGGTTTGCACCTTTAACCAGTGTTGCGGACGCACTAGGGGGCTGAAAAAAATACTGGCACTCAAGGGGCCAGCCGGATTGAGGCCGAGTGCGGTAAGCCCGGTACAGCCGGTGCTCTGGCCGAGGCCCACGAGGGGTGCCGATAACAACAGCGCGTGCTGCAAAATAAAGGCTTCCCAAATAGCGGCATAGGTAAAAAAACTATCAATGGCGCAGTATTGGCCATCACTTAACCCGTGGCCGGGCATTTCAATGCAGACCAGGTCATAACCTTCCGCTAAACAAAACTTAATCAGTGGCGCGAATAATCCGGCGTGATCAAATAAACCGGGCGCTAAACAAATAGTGCCATGACGGCCGGCCTGTTCTGGGCAGCGCCAATAGTGGGTCATAAGCCTGCCCCATTTCCGAAGCACGCCCTTAGGCTGGTAAAAACCCGCCGCATACTGCTGGGCGCCTAGTTGATCCAAGCCATAAAAATTCACATAGGCCAGCGCTTCAGCACTGCTGCCAAGGTCTGCGGAGCCATTAAATTCGCCCAATTGGGATTTAAGACGCTGAGCCTGCGCCGCCGTAAATGCCATGCCATTGCCTCCGCGTTTATTCTCTTTATTGCAGCATAGCAGTTGCCATGTGCCACTATTATTGCCCATCAGGATGGGAAAAGATTTGGCTGTTGACCGCTTAGCCGTTAATAAAGAATACCCGGTGCCGACTTTGTTCCAAATCAGCAAAAGCCTTGAATAAACGCAAACCACGATTAATAACGCGTACAATTACAGCGCTTTAATTGCCGCATGGTTATTAAATACGGCGGATCCCATCGCCCCGCCCGTGAAGCAGTATGCATCAATGCCGCTTCTGGTAAATCTGTCGAACCCATCTTCGACAGGCTCAGCGCGAGTGGGAGCTGCAACCTCATGACACTGGGCAAGCCTGCCCGCTTATTGATTGAAGCCTGAACCTGTGAGGATGCCTGATGCTGCGAGCTTGGTTGTTGTGCCTAGTGGTGTGTGCTGGCTGCCAGAGTAATTCTGATGAAATAGCCTTTGGTACCACCGAATACGATCTTATTCGCCTAACCGCTCCAGCAAGCGAAGTAATCAGCGCTGTACCCGTACAAAAGGGCCAATGGGTACAAGCAGGCACCCTGCTCGTGCAATTGGATACCCAGCGGGCCCAAGAACAAGTGCGTTTAGCCGAGGCCCAATGGCAGGAGGCCGAAGCCGTGCTCGCCGAAATAACCCAGGGGCCACGCACCCAGGCCATTGCCGCTGCACAGGCTCAAGTGCAAGACGCCAGCGCCAAAGCCCGCAACGCCGCCGCTCAAGCCGCGCGCGCTAACGCTCTGGCTAAAGCCAACATGCTCAGCCTGAGCGAACTGGATAGCGCGCACAGCGAGCAGGCCCGCGCCGAGGCACAACGCAGCGCCGCCGAGGAAAATCTCAAACTGCTGCAAGCGGGCAGCCGCGATGAACAACTGGCCCAGGGGCGCGCGCGCTTAGCGGCAGCGGCCTCTACCCTCGCCCTACAGCGCCAGCGGTTGGCGGAATTAACCCTCAGCGCCCCCAGCGATGGCCAGGTCGATGAATTGCCCTATAGAGTCGGGGAGCGCGTGGCCAGCGGCGCCCTCCTCGCCACGCTTCTGCAAGGCGATCAAGCCTATGCGCGTTTATATATTCCCCAGCAACAGCGCGCCAGCCTCGCCCCTGGGGCCGCCCTTCAATTGCGCATTAGCGGTTATGAGCAGCCGCTGCAGGGCACCGTTCGCAGCATCGCCCAAGCGCCAGCATTCACCCCCTACTTCGCCCTCAATCAAAAAGAGCGCGCACGCCTGGTGTATCTAACCGAAGTCAGCTTGCCGCCGGGGGATAAAAAAATCCCTGCCGGGCTTTCAGTGCAGTGGCAGCGGCCATGACGTCGATACGGATAACACCATGAGCGCGCAGCCAAGCGGCTCTGCCGACCCCAGCCTGGCAATATACACCCAGGGCCTTAGCCGCCAGTTTGGCGCGGCTAGGGCCGTGCATAATTTGAATTTAGCCATTGAAAAAGCGCACATCTTCGGCTTTTTAGGCCCCAATGGCTGCGGCAAATCCACCAGTATTCGCCTGCTGACCGGCCTGTTAAAACCTACGGCTGGGTCTGCCTGTGTGCTGGGGTTTAACCTACCGGCCGATGCCGAACAACTGCGCCAACACATAGGCTACATGACGCAAAAATTCTCCCTCTACCCGAATTTAACCCTGTACGAGAACCTAGCGTTTGTAGCGCGCATTTATGGCTTAAATCGCAGCGAAGGCCAAATCCGCATTCAGCAGTTATTGCATCAATTCCAGTTATTCGAGCGTCAAACTCAATTAGCGGGCACCCTAAGCGGCGGGCAAAAACAGCGTTTGGCCCTCGCCTGCGCTGTCATACACAAACCGCGCTTGTTATTTTTAGACGAACCCACCTCAGCGGTTGACCCGGAAAATCGCCGCGAATTTTGGGAGCGTTTATTTGATTTATGCGAACAGGGCACCAGCATACTGGTCTCCACCCACTACATGGATGAGGCCGAACGCTGCCATGGCCTTGCCATCATGGATCAGGGGGAACTCAAAGCCCAAGGCAGCCCGCAGGCGTTGATGGGCCAAATGGCCGCCCATGTGGTTGAGGTGGAAGGCGATAATTTGCGCGCCCTCAAACACCAATTGCTGCAATTGCAACCGGTACTCTCAGCCGCTCAACTGGGCACACGCCTGCGCGTATTAATTACCACCCAAGTGGCGCAACCCACGCAATGGCTGCGCGGGCAGCTCGCCCCCCACTACAGCCTCGCACAGGTGCGGCCAAGCCTTGAGGACGTGTTTGTAATGTGTACCCGCAAGGAACCGGCCCATGCTTAACCTCAGGCTTATGCTGCGACGGATTTTTGCGATTACCGGCAAAGAATTTAAAGAATTACGCCGCGACCGCCTCACCTTTGGCATGGTGGTGATGGTGCCACTGATTCAATTGATGTTATTCGGCTACGCCATTAATACCGATGTGCGAGGAATTCCGGCTGCGGTCGTGGATTTAAGCCACAGCCATTTTAGCCGCGCCGCCATCGCCAGTATCAGCGCCACAGGTGTTGCACACTTTACCGCGTCATTTGATTCCATCGCCGCGGCTGAAGCCGCTATTACCGCAGGCCAAGTGCGCGCCGCCCTCGTTTTGCCCGAGGATTTTAGCCGCCGCATCCAAGATAAACTCAACACCGCCATGACCACGGGGGATGTGACAAAACCGCGCCTGGGGCAATGGTTAGTGGATGGCTCCGACACGCTGGTTGCGGCCGCGATTAAAAATCTGCGTTTATTGCCGCTGGAGGAAATACTGGGCGAGCACCCTAAACAATTGGAACCCACATTTGACATGGTATTTTATTTTAATCCCGAGCAACGCACGGCGATTAACATAGTACCGGGCCTCTTGGCGGTTATTCTCACCATGACGATGATTTTATTTACCGCAACGGCCATTGTGCGCGAGCGCGAACAGGGCAATATGGAATTTTTAATCACCACCCCCATTCGCCCAACTGAATTAATGCTCGGCAAAATCATTCCCTACGTGCTAGCCGGATTGATCCAAACAACCATTATTTTAAGCCTAGGCCACGGATTATTTGGTGTGCCCATCAACGGTGACATGGCGAATTTATTGTGTGTGGTACTGGCATTTATTCTCGCCAGCCTTACATTAGGCCTAATTATCAGCACCCTCGTCCAGACCCAATTGCAAGCCATGCAAATGACAGTATTTATTTTACTGCCGTCTATTTTGCTGTCGGGTTTTATGTTTCCGTTTGAAGCCATGCCGACAGCGGCGCAATACATTGCCGAAATACTGCCCGCCACCCATTTTATGCGCTGCGTGCGCGCCGTGGTTTTACGCTCTGCCAGCCTGACTGACCTCTCCTTCGATCTCGGCTGGCTGCTGCTGTTTTGTTTAGGCGGCCTTTTAGTTGCCTCCCTACGTTTTAAAAAGCGCTTGGACTAATCGCCCCGATATTTTTAGGAGCCTTTGATTAATTCCAGGTTTTAACCCAGCACTCAAAGCCACCGGGTAAAACGAACCCCCTAAATTTTTCGCTCTTTGCGGACGTGTTTCATGATATTTAAAAATGTATCCGTCCAGATGGTGTCTTTATGGGCAGCCAAATAACTTAATAACTCTTCATGGGCCTGATTCGATACCGTTAAATAGTCGCCATTAATGCCATGAAAGGTAAAATTAGCCATAGTGCCCTTGGCAACCGCCTGTTCAACAATCGCGATTAATTCCTTGCCTGTTGCATTGGACGGAATAGTCACACTGACGTAGGCAGGGTCCAAGGTCGCCATATCCTCCGTTACGCCTGTGCCGGGGGTATTTTTAATACCCACAAATAAAGAGCGCACAGCCTCAACGTAGTTTTCCCCATTGCGCACTTTTTTATCTAAACAGGGTGTTGTCATGGTGCGCTCAGTTTTGCCATCCAACATATACAAAAACGTATTGGCCAGCTTTACCTGATCCACCATTTGATCAAGACTGATTTTATCTAAATCATTTTTTTCCTCTACAAAATCCCGCCCAGGCTGGGATTTAGAGCACTGATGAAACAAGGTGTGGTTGCCCAATTCATGGCCCTGCTGTGCCACTTTCCGCCAAGCATCTAAACGCAGTTTGATAGTAGGGCTCGCCGCAACTAAATAAAACGTCGCTTTAATTTTAAATTTATTGAGCGAGGGGACGGCATTGTCCAATTGTGAATCCAACGCATCGTCATAGGTGAGGCTGACCGCCGCTTTATACTGATTTGGCCACTTAAAGTCGGCCGCCTGCGACGCCTGGGCACAGCTAAACGCCGCCAGAGCTGCGCCTAAAATGTATTGACCGAGCCGTGGCAGCGCCCCTGCGCCATGCCTGCCTCTGTTGTTAACACAGTTCATTACTTTTCTCCCCAATCGTTGGATGTGCATGCGGCCAAATTTGGCTTGTAAAAACTATAGTGCTCCATAAACAAAACACAAAAAAACGGCGCCTAGCAGCCCCGTGCCCCCCTATCCGGCCTGCGAAAGCAAGGCCAGAACGAGCAATACAACCGAGTGCTAAAGCGCCGTTTTAAGGGCCGCGGTTCTTAGTGAGAACCGCTCACATGAATGCCGAGGCCCGTTTGAGCGCGGACATTTTGATCGTCAAATAACTCTTTTTCCTTCGCCGCCTGAGCGGATTTATCAGTGATGGACACAAACCAGCAGACGATAAAGGCGAGGGAAACCGAAAACAACGCAGGGTTTTTAATCGGGATAATCGCCTCTTTGTTACCCAGCGCATCAACCCACACGGTAGGGCCAATAATCACCAGCACCAACGCCAACACCAAACCACTGCCACCGCCCCAAAGCGCACCGCGGGTCGTTAAGCCCTTCCAGTACATACTCAAAAGCAAAATGGGGAAATTACAGCTGGCAGCCACACAGAAGGCTAAGCCCACCATGAAGGCCACGTTTTGTTTCTCAAAAATAATGCCCAAGCCAACGGCCATAACACCAAGGCCCACGGTGGCAATTTTAGAGGCGAGCATTTCTTTTTTCTCATTCTGCACGCCTTTAAGCACCACTTTTGCGTAGAGGTCGTGACAGATGGCAGTGGAGCCCGCCAAGGTAAGGCCTGCCACTACAGCCAGAATAGTGGCAAAGGCAACGGCGGATATAAAGCCCATTAATAATTCACCACCCAAGGCGTTGGATAAATGGATGGCCACCATATTAGTGCCACCAATTAATGCGCCCTCTTTGAAAAACTCCGGGTGTTGAACCAACAGCACAATGGCACCAAAGCCGATAATAAAGGTGAGAATATAAAAATAGCCGATGAACCCTGTGGCATACACCACGGATTTGCGCGCGTTAACAGCATCGCGCACGGTGAAAAAGCGCATCAGAATATGGGGTAAGCCCGCAGTACCAAACATCAGAGCCACACCTAAAGAGATCGCCGAAATGGCCGACACTGGGCTTGTAACCAAAGCGCTGGGGCCCATGATAGCCGCGGCTTTTTTATGCACACCCACAGCAGAGGCAAATAATTGCTCAAAGCTAAAACCAAATTGCACCATTACCAAAAATGCCATTAGGGACGCGCCACTTAGGAGCAGAACCGCTTTAATTAATTGCACCCAGGTGGTGGCCAACATGCCGCCAAATACTACGTACAAAGTCATTAATACCCCAACCGTGACCACCGCCACCCAGTAGGGCAAGCCAAATAATAATTCAATTAATTTACCGGCCCCTACCATTTGAGCAATCAGGTAAAAAGCTACGGTAATTAATGAACCACTGGCGGCCAAAATGCGGATGGGTGATTGCTGTAAACGAAAGGAGGCAACATCTGCAAACGTGTAGCGGCCCAAGTTGCGCAGAGGCTCAGCAATTAACAATAACACCAGCGGCCAGCCCACCAAAAAACCTATGGCGTAAATCAGACCGTCGTAACCTGAGCCGTATACTAAGCCTGCTATACCGAGAAAGGATGCGGCGGACATATAGTCACCAGCAATCGCCAAGCCATTTTGAAAACCGGTGATCCCTCCACCTGCGGTATAAAAATCGGCTGAACTGCGCGTGCGTTGTTTGGCCCAGTAGGTAATTCCCAGAGTGATGGCAACGAACACCACAAACATAACAATCGCCAGGGTGTGATCTGGCGCCTGACCTTCAGCGTGAGCCAACAAGGGGCAGAGGCTAACTAATAATGCGAGCACTAACTTCATGGTTTCACCTGCTCTTTTAATTGTTTCAAAATCGGCTCTATGTATTTATTGGCGTAATACACGTAAATGGACGTAATCACTAAACAGCCGATAATGACCGCAAATCCCAATACAATCCCCCAGGAGGTGACCGAGCCTTCAAACAGTGGCTGGCCGAGTTCTTTCGGGTAAAAGGCTCCTGCCATAATTAAACCGTAATAAGAAAGTAAGCCCGCAATCGTTAATGGCCTTGTTATTTTTTTGCGGGTTTGTAACAACTGAATATAGAGCGGATGCTCTAGGATGTTCGACGAGTTAGGCGACTCCGGTGATGGCGACATAAAACCCTCAGGGGTTAGCAGGTGGATGGGAATGGGCGGCAAACCACGACCGCGCGCTGCAGCTTACACGTTAAGTTTTCACCTGTCAGCAGACCCTATTCGCAAAACCCCGCAATCCAGAATTTAGGCCGCCTGTACAGCAAAATGCGCTGGCATAAAAAGATAAATTCACGGCCGGTGTATTCGCCTTGTGCTTAGCGGCCCATCTAGATCCCGCGCGACTTTTGAACCATAACCATTAATTACCGTGCCCATAAAGGAAACTATTCTCTGGCGAGGAAAATTGTCAGAGGAAATAGTACTTAACAAATATGTTGGGCAATAAATGAAGTGAGGGTAAAAGTCGTTACAACTATAAATTGAGGTACGGGTGTGAATTAATGTTGGTCTGTGAGCGTTTTGACTTATTAACCCGGCGACAAAATAGATCGCCCTGATCTATTTTGTCATCGCCCCGCTAAAACCAGTGCAGATATGTGCATCTGCTTATTTTACCGGGGCTCGCGGCGGCTTAAGCCACCGGGTTAATAACTAGATTTTCAGCAGAGGAGGGAAAAAGAATCACCGCAAAGCTTCGGCATTTTAATCACGCCAATGCCAGGGTGACAAAACACGAATTTGTTGGTTGTGGAGGGGTTGCACTCTATCCATACCACCGGCCAATGAGTTTAAGAGCCGCATCCTCTCGCAAAGGCTAGGTGCACAGCACACACTCAGTATCGAGAATGATCTGATTCACCCCAGGTTTTGCTTTTTCAAAGGCGCCGGAGTGGATTACTGACGCTCCTGTGTGGGCTTTATGCACACGGCGGTTTTGAAAATAGGTAAATGCTAAAATTAATCAACAGCTCGAAAATAGAAATGGCGCCCGTTAATTGCTGGGCGTATAAGGCAGGAGCAGCAGGTTGAGCTTAAACAATTCATCAATGCGTTTTTTTTGCTCTAAGGCGGTGGCCTTATCAAATTTAGGGCCGATAAAGACCCGCACCACAGGCCCCTTGGGGGTAGATATTTCTCGGGTGTAAGCATTAAAGCCCTTCGCCGCTAATTCATCGCGCAGTTTTTTAGCCTGTGCGGCGGTTTTGTAGCTGGCCGCTTGTAGCAACCAGGCTTCAGCAGAGCCTTTGTTATTGAGTTTTGGCGGCTCTAAAACCGGTTTGAGGCTTTCGCTTTTGGTTAATTTAAGCGCATTTTTGCCATCGGACTTATTCGTATTGTTTTTCGCCGCTTTAGCAGCTTCGAGCTTCGCCGTTTGGGCAGCAATCTGCTCCGGTTTTTCAGCCAGATGCTCAGCCGGCACCAGCATCTGCGCTGGCGGTGGTGCCATGTCTGACTCCGCCACCGTAGGGACGTTGGGCGCTTGAATGGGCGCGGCGGGAACGCTGACGGCAGGAGGAATTTGACTGGTGGGGTCCACGGGCTCCACCCGGTTGCGATCAAACAACACGGGTAAAAAAATCACTAACAGCGCCAGCAATACTAAGGCGCCCACAATGCGCTGCTTTAATCCGTCATCCATTGGCTATCTCCTGCGCCCCTAACTCGCTTAGGGCGGGATAGGCATCGGCCAATGTGTAGAAGGAGCCGCAGATGACCAAGCGGGCACCCGAATTGAGGCACTGAGCCAAGGCCGGTGCCAGCGCAGCGGCCAAGTTAAGGTGGGCGCTGGCATTAATTCCCAGAGCCTGTGCACTGGCGGCAAGGTCATCCGCTGAGGCCGCCCTAGCCGTCGGCAAATTCACGGCAAACAGATACTGCGCATCAATAAGCGGCTTGAGGCTGTCGGCAATATTCTTGTCCGCCATCATGCCCATGAGGAGCACATAAGGCCCGCCTGCCCGCTGCAGGTAATCTGCGAGGGCTTGAGTGGATGCTGGGTTGTGGGCCACATCCAGCAAAATTGAGGCGCCCTGCCAACTAAAACGCTGCCAGCGCCCAGCCAGACGCAACTGGGATAACACAGCTACCAGGTCCGCAGGATTGGCGGCCAACTTCAGGTGAGCACAGGCCATAAGGGCCGCGGCAACGCTGGGTACAGGCAATTGCAGATGGGGCAGGCGAAGGGCGGATACTTGCGGCAGCTGTATCTCAACGCCGCGTTCATCTTGCCGCCAAGAAAAATCACGCCCCGCCCAAAGGGCAGGACACTTTAATTGTGCAACGCCCTGGGTGAGGCTCGCCGGTGGGTCTACCTCAGCGCAGATAAGCACACTCTGCGGGCGGGCGATGCCGAGTTTTTCCACCGCAATCAGCTCCCGGCTGTTGCCCAGGAAGGCCTCATGATCCAAGGCAATTGAGGTGATGATGGCGATGTCGGCATCCAGAATATTGGTGGCATCCAGTCGACCGCCCAGGCCCACCTCGATCACCCACACATCCAGGGCGGCCTGGGCCATCAGCCAATAGGCGGCCAGGGTGCCAAATTCAAAATAACTCAGGCTGATCTCACCGCGCGCCCGGTCGATGGCGGCAAAGGCGCGGCACAGGTCAGCGTCGCTCGCCTGCAGGCCGTTTATACAAATGCGCTCGTTGTAGCGCTGCAAATGCGGTGAGGTGTAACAACCGACCTGCTTACCTCGATGCCTCAGGAGTGCCGCAAGGCTTGCCACACAGGAGCCTTTGCCGTTGGTACCCGCAATTAAGATCGTCTGCGCCTTGGGTGTGAGCAGGCCGCCGCCCAACTCGGCATCCAGCCTCACCGCCACTGTTCGCACCCGCTCCAGACCCAAGTCAATCACCTTAGGGTGCAAGGTCTCCTGCCAGGCGAGCCAATCGGCCAGGTGGGTAAAACGCGGTAATAGCTCAGGTAAAGGCTGGCTGGGCATCAAGCACTCAGGGGCGCGCGGCGGGTGAATTTGGCCAAAAGGCTACCCACTCGCTCCACCATGTCTTTGCGGTGGATGATCATGTCGATGGCGCCGTGCTCCAACAAAAACTCTGCGCGCTGAAAGCCCTTGGGCAATTTCTGCCGAATGGTTTGCTCGATGATGGCTTGACCGGCAAAGCCTGCGCGGGCGCCAGGCTCGGCGGCGTTGATATCGCCCAACAGCGCAAGGCTTGCGGACACGCCGCCGTACACTGGGTCGGTCATGATGGAGATATAGGGCACCCCGGCCTGTTTCATGCGCTCAATCACCGCGCTGGTTTTGGCCATTTGCATCAGCGAGATGAGCGCCTCTTGCATACGGGCGCCGCCCGTAGCGGAAAAACACACCAGCGGGCAGCCCTCTTTGAGCGCGACCTGGGCGGCGCGGGTAAAGCGCTCACCCACCACATAACCCATGGAACCACCGTGGAAGGCGAACTCAAAAGCCACGGCTACTACAGGCATGCCTTTGAGGGTGCCCTTCATGGCGATTAAGGCGTCTTTTTCACCGGTTTCTTTTTGCGCGGCCGTCAAGCGCTCTTTATAGCGCTTGATGTCTTTAAATTTCAGGCGATCAATCGGCAGCACGTCGGTGGCCAGTTCTTCACGGCCCTGGGGGTCGAGAAATATATCCAACCGACGGCGCGCGCTGATGCGCATGTGGTGGTCGCATTTGGGACATACGTCGAGGTTTTTTTCCAGCTCAGGCCGGTACAACACCGCATCGCACTTGCCGCATTTTTTCCACAGGCCTTCCGGCACTTTGCTGGTGCCTGCACGCACAGCGCGCACGGCGGGCACAATTTTATCTAACCAACTCATATCGTTCTCTAAATTCTCAGGTGGCAGTGGCTCGTCCACTAGGACAGACTATCGAGGCCTTGGCGAATATCGCGCACCTTGGCGGTGAGCGCCTGCAGAAGGGCGTCGTCGCTCTGGGCTGCAGCCATCAACTCAACCAAGGCGCTGCCGACCACAACACCGTCTGCTGTGGCAGCCACCGCTTTGGCGGATGCGGCGTCTTTGATGCCAAAGCCGACTAAAACCGGCGTTTGGGTGGTGCTGCGGATGCCTGCTAATTTGCTGGCCACCTCCGACACATCCAAATTGCCCGCCCCCGTCACACCCTTAAGGGAGACGTAGTAGACGAAACCTGTGGCGGCGGCGGTGATGGCGGACACGCGCTCAGGTGCCGTGGTGGGCGCAACCAAATAAATGGTCTCCAAGCCCGCCGCGCGCATTTTTTGATTAAAGTCGGCGGCTTCTTCCGGCGGCAAATCCACGGTTAATAGGCCATCCACCCCAGCCGCCACAGCGGCGCTCACAAAGGTGTCATAGCCCATACGCTCAACCGGGTTGGCGTAGCCCATCAGCACCACGGGGGTGTGGGGGTTGCTGGCGCGAAAGGCGGTTACTACCTCAAGGCTGGTGCGCAGGCTGGTGTTAAAGGCCAAGGCCCGCTCGTGAGCTTTTTGAATGGTGGGGCCTTCGGCCATGGGGTCGGAAAAAGGCACGCCCAGTTCAATGATATCCGCACCGGCCGCAACCAGCGCATGCATGGCGGTGAGGGTGAAATCCGGTTTGGGATCGCCGCAGACAAGATAGGTGGCGAGTGCTTTGCGCCCTTCGCCCTTGAGACGGGCGAGGGTTTGGTTGATGCGATTCATGGGTTAAACCTCAATGCCGTCGAGCTTAGCCACGGTCAATATGTCTTTATCACCACGGCCAGAGAGGTTAACTATGATGATGCGGTCCTCTGGCAGTGTCTTTGCGAGTTTCTCGCCATAGGCAATGGCGTGGCTGGATTCTAAAGCGGGCATGATGCCCTCAGCGCGGGTGAGCCTTCTAAACCCCGCCATGGCTTCATCGTCCGTCACCGCTACATAATTCACTCGGCCGAGGTCTTTTAACCAGGCGTGTTCAGGGCCAACGCCTGGGTAGTCAAGGCCTGCCGAGACGGAGTGCGTCTCGATAATCTGGCCGTTTTCATCTTCCATCAAATAGGTGCGGTTGCCGTGTAACACACCGGGGATACCGGCGGTTAAGGGCGCTGCGTGTTTGCCGCTGTCTATGCCTAAGCCACCGGCCTCAACGCCGTACATGGCCACGCTGCTGTCGCTTAAGAAGGGGTGGAACAGGCCAATGGCGTTGGAACCGCCACCTACACAGGCTACCAGGGCATCCGGCAGGCGACCGGTTTGGGATAGACACTGGGCACGCGCTTCGCGGCCAATGATGGATTGGAAATCCCGCACCAACTGCGGGTAAGGATGGGGGCCTGCGGCGGTGCCTATGATGTAAAAAGTATCGTCCACATTGGTCACCCAATCGCGCATGGCTTCGTTCATGGCGTCTTTGAGGGTTTTGGAACCCGAAGTCACCGGCACCACCGTAGCGCCGAGTAACTTCATGCGGTACACATTGAGAGACTGGCGCCGCACGTCTTCCTCACCCATATACACCACACACTCAAGACCCAACCGCGCCGCAACCGTCGCCGTGGCAACGCCGTGCTGGCCAGCGCCAGTTTCGGCGATAACCCGTTGTTTGCCAGTGTGTTTGGCCAATAGCGCCTGGCCGATGGTGTTGTTAATTTTGTGGGCGCCGGTGTGGTTTAAGTCTTCGCGCTTTAAATACAACTGCGCGCCGCCCACCTTGCGGGTCCAGCTTTCAGCGAAATACAGCGGTGAGGGACGGCCCACGTAATGGGCCATATCGCGGTCAAATTCAGCGATGAACTGGGGGTCATTTTTCAAGCGTTGATAGATGCTCTCCAATTGGTCCAGCGCATAAATGAGCGTTTCGGACACGAAACGGCCGCCGTAGGGGCCAAAATGACCGCGGGCATCCGGCACGGCGGAGAAATCTGCAGGTATGTGTGAACTCACAAGTCGATCCCGTAGTAAATAAAAACAATAGGCAAGAGGCTTATTGCCCCCGCGCCCGCTGAATAAACGTTTGCATTTTGCTGTGGCACTTGATGCCCGGCGCCAACTCCACCCCACCGCTGACATCCACCCCATAGGGACTGGTTTGAGCCAGGGCATCCGCAACTGTTTCAGGCGTTAAGCCACCGGCCAGTACCCAAGCTTTGGGGCTGGAGGCTGGCGCTAAATGCCAATCAAATGCCTCACCGGTACCGCCGGGTACACCGGGTTTATAGGTGTCCAACAAAAACCCCTGGGCGTCCGGGTATTGGGCCATGGCCGCAGCAAGATCCAATTCAGGCTTCATACGCAGAGCTTTTATAAAAGGTCGAGCAAAGGCCGCGCAGAAATCGTTGCCTTCATCGCCATGGAACTGCAAAAGCTGCAGAGGCACCTGGCTTAGCACCTGATTCACCCAGCGGGCGCTTGGGTTTACAAACAAACCCACACTGGTAACAAAGGGCCCGGCCGCGTCAACCAATGCCGCCGCCTGAGCAAGATCACCCACAAAACGGGGGCTCTTAGGGTAGAACACCAAACCTTGGGCATCAGCACCTAGGTGCTCGACGGCGCGGGCGTCTTCCACCCGCGTGATGCCGCACATTTTAATTCTGACTGCCACAACCGAGCCTCACAGCAAAAGCGCCCCCGCTGCACCAGGTAGGCAACAAGGGATAAAGGGCGGCGATAGTACCAGACTTAGCCCAAACCTAAAAATCCCCGTTGTGCGCCCGCGCGGCAGCCCCAGCCTGAACGCGCCTGAGGGAGCCAGTGCCCTAGCACAGCTGTTCCGGCACCAACAGCGGCCCCTTGGGGCCCTTGTACAGTGCAAATTCCTCTGGGTAGGTAACATCAACCAAATACAAGCCAGAAGGGGGGGCGGTGGGTGCAGCTCGGCTGCGATCGCGAGCGGCCAACACCTCACCAATCCACTGTGCAGGCCTTGCGCCCCGCCCCACCTCAATCAGGCTGCCCATAATGTTGCGCACCATATGATGTAAAAAGGCGTTGGCGGTAATTTCTAGCACAAAAAGCCCGTTTACTGAGTGCAGCTGTATGTGCTCAATGCAGCGCACGGGGCTTTTGGCCTGGCACTGTACGGTTCGAAATGAGGTGAAATCCTGCTCGCCTAAAAAGTAGTGACACGCCTGCTGCATGGCGGTGATGTCCAGGGCAAAACGCGTCCAGCTGACCTGATCGTTCAGGGTGGCACTGGGCACCAGAGCCGAAGCCAGCAAATAGCGGTAGGTGCGCGCTTGGGCCGAAAAGCGCGCATGAAAGTGCCAAGGCACCGCCTGGGCGTGGTGAACGCGAATGCTGGCGGGTAGATAAGTATTGGCGCCCAGCACCCAGGCTTTGCTGGGCCTCGCCTGAGTAGTATCAAAATGCACCACCTGCGCCGTAGCATGCACACCCGCATCCGTGCGACCGGCGCAAATGGTTTGAATGGGTTCACAGGCCACTTGGCTGAGGGCCGTCTCTAAGCGCTGTTGAACCGTGTTGGGTGTGCTGGCTTGACGGGCAAAACCATTAAAGTCGCGGCCCAGATACTCCACAATCAACGCCCAGCGCTGGGCATTATCAGGCGGTGTCATGCCTGGCTTTAGCTCACAGCCTGGGGTATAGAGGGCGGCACCTGGATTATTCACCCCGGCCTCCTTGTTGCAGCGCCGGCACAACAATACCTGTGAGCGCCGCACGTATAGAGCGAATGAATGGCCAGGCATCGAGCGCGCCGTGGCTAAACAGGCTGTAAAGCCGGATACCCCTAAACAGGGCCCTGCGGTGAGACATAAATAATCGCCCAATAAAAAAGGCCCCGCAGCAGGCTGCGAGGCCTTGATGGAAAATCAAAGTTTTTAGCTGATACGCTCCATAAGCGCCTGCGCCTGCTTGCGCTGCTCTTCTGTGCCCTCTTCTAGAATTTCTTCAAGGGTATGCTTGGCGGAGTCTTCATCACCCATATCAACAAAGGCGCGCAAGAGGTCGAGCTTAGTATCCAGCTCGTCACCATCACACAGTGCGCCAAGGTCGCTGTCATCGTCGGACTCAGGGTCAAAATCCGGTAACTGGAAGTCGGCCTGCACATCGGCGGCACTAACGCGAGGGATAACCAGGTCGTCATCGTCAAGATCAATCGCCAGCGCATCGCCAGAATCCAGATCCAGTTCGGCCAAATCATCCAGGTTATCCAGATCTTCAAACTCCACCAAATCCTCAGCGGCGTCTAAATTAACCGCAGTACCCAGCTCTCCGGCTACTGCAGCGAAGTGATCACCTGAAGGGCTAAGATCGCGCTCGGCATCCAGATCCGTAAGCGGGTCTTCGATGGCAAATGTCACCGAATCATCAAAATCGGCAAGATCAATCTCGGGACGCTCTTTTGGCCCATCGCCGAGAATGTCCGCTGGGTCCACATCATCCAGCTCACCAAATTGGGTGACCGGTTCATCCATAAATGCACTGGAGGTATCGGCTAGGGTTGGCGCATCCAGGTCATCCAGGTCTGATAGGTCGCCATCAAATTCGGCCGCTAGAGCGCCCAAGTCTGCATCCAACTCGTCGAAATCTAGGTCGGCTCCTGCAATGTCGCTATCGGTAATGGCCGACATCACCAGCGTGGGTGTGTTGGGTTCATCAAGATCCTCAGCCGGGGCGTAAGCCGCCTCGCTAGCATCGAGATCCGCCCCGAAATCAGCATCAAAATCCAACAATGACTCTAAACTGCTGGAGGGCGCCGGGGCTGCCAGGCTCTGATCAAGTTCGGACAAGGCTTGATCCAAATCGAGGGTTTGCTCGTCCAGCGCGTCTAACTCCGCCATGGCGGCGGCCAGATCAGGATCGGCAGCCGCTTCTGCAGCGAAGGATAAATCCAAATCGTCACCAGCCGTCTCTGCCGCGCTCGCAGGCGGCGCTGACTCATCGGTTAAGTCCAGATGGTCAGCAGGCCCATCACCCGCTTCAGGCGCAGGCGCGGCCAAATCGGCAAGGTCCACCTCGGCGCTGTCCTCATCCAAATCACCCAAATCTTCATTAAGATCGTAGTCGAGGGCGCTTAAATCCAGATCAGCAAACTCATCTTCCAGCTCGGCCACAGGGGCTGGAGCCAGGGGTTCGTCCAAATCGTCGAAACCTGCATCAAGGCTCGCATCCAGATGCAATTCATCCGCCGCGATACTCTCAAAGTCATTGCCTAGGGCATTTTCATCCAACTCAAAGTCGGACTCGTCCAAGCCTTCCGCCTCAAACGAAAAATCCAGATCGGCCAGAGGATCATCGGCGGTAATCCCCGGTTCATCCAATGAGGTATTAGGAGCCTCGCCCTTAGCAAAACTCAAATCGTCAAAATCGGACAGATCAAGGCTCTCTTCACCGCCCTCATCGGCCAGCAGCTCCGCCAAGCTTTTGCGGTCGGCGGCAGGAGCCGGTGTGGGATCCTCAAAATCAAGGGTAAAACTCTCTTCATCATTCACCGGCTGCATAAACTGGGTTACATCGGCAGAGGTAGGCTCCTCAGCCAAAGTATCCACACCGTCGAGCGTCTCGGAAGGGTCCAGTCGCGCATCAAAATCAAAATCGGCAAACGGCTCGGCAACAAAACTTGCGGCCGCTACCGCACCACCCACTCCCGCTGCCGCCAGGGCCGGGGACAGCTGTGTGGTGTCGTCGCCGTCGAGTTTGCCGTTAACCGCAGCGAGAAACGCTTCCTCAGAGTACTTGTGGGCGTCGAACGGTGGCGCGTTGTCTATATAACTGCGCAGTTGCTCTGCCCGAGCGGCAGAATCTTCGTCACAGAAGGCTTTAAGTTTGGCGTACTGCCGATCGAAGCTGTCCACATCCTGCTTGCGAGAATAAACCTCTAGCAGTTTCAACAGCACGCGACTGTTGGCGGGATCCTGCTCCAAAGAACTGAGCAGGAGTTTTTCGGCCGTATCAAAATCGCTCAAGGCTATATGGATGTCCGATTCGGACACCACGTCGTCTGTCTCAAGCTTAACGCTGTCTGCCGTGGACGCGAATTGAAAGGCCGTTGTGTCATCCACCTCGGACGACTTAGTCTCAGCAGGCTTGGTCTCATCAAAGGCGGGTAAGGAAAAATCCGCCCCCCAAGCGTCACCTGCATTGTCAGAGGCACTAACCCAGGGAGCGGGATCTTCTTCCTCGCCGCGGCGGCGTTTGAGCAGCACCAGTACTAAGCCCAGCAGCACCGCAAGCCCGCCGCCTATATACAGCAGGTTATTCTTCAACAGATCAACCACACCTGAGGGTTCCGCCTTTGCAGGGCTAGGCTGCGCAACGGTTGCTGGTTTGGGCTCCTGAGCAGGTGGGGTCTCTTGTGGGCCGTCTACTTTAGGCGTTTCGGGGCTGGGGGACTGCTGCCCGCTTACAGCCGCTGCCTGGCCCTCGGTTTTGCCTCCTTCGGCAGGGGCTGTTGCACTGGCCGGGTCGGTGGGCGCCACAACCTTGCCGTCCGCGGAAATAGCGGCAGGCACTTCCGCTGTGGCTGGGTTTGTCTCAGTACTGACAGGCGCGGAGGCCGCCGTCGCATTTTGTTTGTTTTTCTCGATCGCTAACTCAAGTTTGCGCATCTCTTCGCTGTTAACTTGAATGAGCTTCTCGGTATTTTCAATCTGCTCATCAACCGCTTTGAGGCGCGCATTTAAATCCGCTGATTCACGGGATTTGGCATCCAGCTCTTCTTTGGTAATGGTCAGCTCATTGCTCAACGCCTCTTTATTGCCCTTGTCTTTACCCGCACCCCGGCCCGATTTAGAGCTCTCGGCGGAGTTAGAAGAGGACAGCTTCACGCGGCCTTCAAGATTGGCAGACTTAGGCTCGCTTTTAGCCACCGATTTGGAAGCATCCAGCTGCGGGCCAGTGGACTCTTCTGCCGGTGCTTTACGGCTGGCTGGCGGGGTAGAGGCTACCTGTTGCGCCGCATCACTCGGCGTGACTTGCGTGGTATCGCCAGCCGCGGGCAGACGTAAGGTTTGCCCCTTGCGCAACAAGTTGATATTGCCGTTGATAAAGGCATCAGGGTTAAGCTTTTGAATTGCCAACATGGTTTGCTGGATGCTGGCACCGCTCGGGCGGTTGGCGCGGGCGATCTTCCAGAGGGTATCGTTGTCGGCGACCGGCCCGTAGGTGTCGCCGGAGGCTTTCGCCTCAACAGGCGGCTCTTGTGCGACGGGTGCGGGGCGTGGGGCTTTAGGACGCGGTGCAGTAGCGGCCGCGGCGGGGCGAGTCACACGCGGGCGCGGAGCCTCAGAGGCCTCGTTTAATTGAGTTTCTACTTTGGGCACATTGGCCGCAGGACGGCTGACGGCAGGCGCTACGCTCGGCGCTTCATCGCCGCCGTAGGTGGGCAAATCCACCAACACGGTGTACTCACGCAGCAGCTTGCCGCTCGGCCACTGGGCCTGCACAATAAAATTGATATAGGGTTCAACGACAGCCTTAGAGGAGGTAATGCGCACCAAGGGGCCTTTGCCCGGCTCCATCACCACCTGGAATTTAAGGTCGCCAAGAAAACCGGGGCGCTCTACGCCGACACGGGCAAAGTCTGCGGCGGAAGCCAGCCCTACCAGAATCTCCCGATCGGTAAGATCCTTAGTCTGCGTGAGTTGAATCTCCGCATAAAGAGGCTGGTTAAGCGTCGATTTGAGCTTGATTTCACCCAGGCCAAGGCCCATCACCCAGGGCGATGCCAGAGTTGAGATCAGGCTTAAAAAGATCGTTGGTTTTCGCAGACCCATAAGGGTAATCCTTATTGTTTTAGGAGGAAGACTCACCTGTTTGGATAACCCCGCAAACCCAGAGCGACACAACAGCCGATCAACAAGACAATCAATTGAAGGGTATTGAGCGCACGGCTTACAGACACTAATTGTTATTATGCTATTACTAGGCGGAGCCGAGGCACTGAGTTTAAAACCGAATGGCCAGTGGGCGCGCCTATCTTATTCGCTTATCAGCGTAAGTATTCATGACAAACGGCGTTTTTTCAACTTAGGCGCCAAATGTCAGTCATTAGGTGCCGCCTGGCGGAAAACTCTTTTCGTTTCGATGCGCCATCGCTTAGCGCGATACCTTTCACCCTAACGTCTATTTAGGCGTGAATTTAAGTGAATTTGCCTACAGTGGGCCTCCCTGCCCGACTATTTAGACGCTGTTACTGATGAGGCACCTGCCAGTTGCGCCCAACAGCTAAAGTCCTAGCCTTGCGCCAACAAAATGCGCAGCATCCGGCGCAGCGGCTCAGCAGCGCCCCACAACAACTGATCGCCCACAGTAAAAGCACTGAGATACTCAGGCCCCATGTTCATTTTGCGCAGGCGGCCGACGGGAATATTCAAAGTGCCGGTTACCTTGGTGGGGGTTAAATCCTGCAATGAGGCTTCGCGGGTGTTGGGCACCAAGGTTACCCAATCGTTGGCTTGGGCAATTAATTGCTCAATATCGCTCATGGGGACATTTTTATTCAGCTTAAGCGTGATGGCCTGGCTGTGGCAGCGCATAGCGCCTATACGCACACACAGGCCATCAATGGGAATGGCACTCGTTGGGCCTAGGATTTTGTTGGTCTCCGCCATGCCTTTCCACTCTTCTTTACTCTGGCCGGTTTCCCACTGTTTATCGATATAGGGCAACAAGCTGCCCGCCAGGGGGGCACCGAAATTCGCCGTCGGAAATTCGGCACTGCGCTGGGTGGCGGCCACTTGGCGGTCGATGTCTAAGATGGCGCTGGCCGGGTCGGCGAGTTTATCGGCCACACTGGCGTGAATAGCGCCCATCTGGCTGATCAGCTCGCGCATATTCTGCGCACCTGCGCCACTTGCCGCTTGGTAGGTCATGGAGCTGACCCATTCCACCAAACCGGCTTTAAACAAACCACCCAAGCCCATCAGCATCAGGCTTACGGTGCAGTTGCCGCCGATGTAGTTTTTCACGCCGCGCGCTATGCCCTGCTCAATAACATCTTTATTCACTGGGTCGAGAATAATAATGGCGTCGTCTTTCATGCGCAGTGAGCTGGCCGCATCGATCCAATAACCCTGCCAACCAGCAGCGCGCAATTTAGGGAACACCTCATTGGTGTAATCGCCGCCTTGGCAGCTGATGATGGCATCCAGAGTTTTTAAATCATCAATGTTATTAGCATCTTTTAAGGGTGCTATTTCTTTGCCTATAGCAGGCCCTTTGCCGCCCACATTTGACGTGGTGAAAAACACCGGTTCAATATGCGCGAAATCATTTTCTTCTAACATACGGCCCATTAATACTGAGCCTACCATTCCGCGCCAACCGACAAATCCTATTCGTAACATAAATTCACCTGTTTCAACTGTGTAGTTTCTGGAATAAAAAAGAATTTAATTTTTAGCGCGTTAAAGCCGCCACTACCGCTTCACCCATTTCTCGCGTGCCCACCTTGCGGGTGCGCTCAGGATTTGCCGCCGAATAAATGTCCCTCGTGCGCAGCCCCTGATCCAACACCTTACCGACTGCCGCTTCAATAGCATCGGCGGCATCACTGCGGCCCAAGGAATAACGCAGCATCATTGATGCACTTAAAATAGTCGCCAGTGGATTGGCAATACCCTGCCCTGCAATATCCGGCGCCGAGCCGTGCACCGGCTCATACAGGCCGGAAGCTTTTTCATTTAAAGATGCCGACGGCAACATGCCGATGGAACCGGTGAGCATGGCGGCGGTATCCGAGAGAATATCGCCAAACATATTGCCGGTCACAATCACGTCGAATTGTTTGGGCGCGCGCACTAATTGCATAGCGGCGTTATCCACGTACATATGGCTTAATTCCACATCGGGATATTCCGCACTTAAACGATCCATCACCTCGCGCCACAATACGGTGGCCTCCAGCACATTGGCCTTATCCACCGAGCAGACTTTTTTATTGCGCTTGCGCGCCATCTCAAACGCGGTGCGACCGATGCGCTCAATTTCACTTTCGCTGTACACAGCGGTATTAAAGCCCTGCCGCTCGCCGCTCTCTAAAACACGAATACCGCGCGGCTGGCCAAAATAAATACCGCCAGTTAATTCGCGCACAATTAAAATATCCAGGCCCGCCACAATTTCTGGTTTTAAACTGGAAGCAGCGGCTAATTGTGGATACAAAATAGCAGGGCGCAAATTCGCGTACAGGCCTAAATCGTAGCGAATTTTCAGCAAACCTTTTTCCGGCCGAATCGCCGCATCTAATTTATCCCACTTAGGCCCGCCCACCGAGCCCATTAAAATCGCATCCGCCGTGCGGCATTTTTCGATGGTGCTATCAGCCAAGGGCACGCCGTAGGCATCTATAGCGCTGCCGCCGATGTGATCTTCTTCGTAGCTTAATTGTAAGTCGAAGAGTTCATCGGCTTTTTTTAATACCTTCATGGCTTCAGCGATGATTTCTGGACCTATGCCGTCACCGGGGAGAATGATAATTTTTTTGCTCAAGGGGAGTTCCTCTTGTTTGCCGCTAATGCGGTGATATTTTTAATCGTTTATTTAATGTGACACTCACAACTCTAAATTTATATCCATTCCCACGTGGAGCGTGGGAATGAGAAAATATTAAATTCAATTGGCAAACAACCAGGGCGCCTCTAACTTCCGGCGGCTTTCATAGCCTCGAATCAGTTCAGCATCCTGCAACGTAAGCCCAATATCATCTAACCCGTGCAACAAACAATGTTTCCGAAACGCATCCACCTCAAAAGCAAACCGCTCGCCGCTGGGGGTAATAACCTGCTGGGCATTTAAATCAACGGTGAGGCTATAGCCTTCCGTCGCATACAGTTCAGCAAACAACTGCGATACCACAGCTTCAGGCAACACCAAGGGCAACATGCCATTTTTAAAACAGTTGTTATAAAAAATATCGGCAAAACTGGGCGCGATAATGCAGCGAAAGCCGTATTCTTCCAGGGCCCAGGGGGCGTGTTCGCGGCTGGAGCCGCAGCCGAAATTCTCCCGCGTAAGCAATATGCTCGCGCCTTGGTAACGGGGGTAATTTAAGGGGAATTCTGGGTTAATGGGGCGGTGAGAATTATCTTGCCCAGGCTCGCCTTTATCTAAATAACGCAATTCATCAAAGGCGTTGGGGCCGAAGCCTGAGCGCTGGATGGATTTTAAAAACTGCTTGGGAATAATTAAGTCGGTATCTACATTGGCTCTGTCCATGGGGCCTACCAAACCGGTTAATTGGGTAAATGCTTTCATAATTAGAACTCCCGAACATCAACAAAGTGACCGGCAATTGCCGCAGCGGCGGCCATGGCTGGGCTGACCAAGTGGGTGCGGCCGCCGTAGCCTTGGCGGCCTTCGAAATTGCGGTTGGAGGTGGAGGCGCAGTGTTCGCCGGGCTCTAAGCGGTCGGCGTTCATGGCCAAACACATGGAACAGCCCGGCTCCCGCCACTCTATGCCCGCCGCCAGGAAAATCTGGTGCAGGCCTTCGGCTTCGGCCTGTTGCTTCACGAGGCCGGAGCCTGGCACTACTATGGCTTCTTTGACCGATGCCGCCTTGGTTTTGCCTTTTACCACCTCTGCCGCCGCGCGAATATCTTCGATGCGGGAGTTGGTGCAGGAGCCGATAAATACACGGTCTACCTTGATGTCGGTAATCGCTTGGCCCGCCTGCAAACCCATATATTCAAGGGCCCGTTCAATACCGGCTTTTTTCACCGGATCAACTTCAGCGGCGGGATCGGGCACACGGCCGCCCACAGGCAAGACCATTTCCGGGCTGTTACCCCAGCTCACTTGCGGCTCAATAGCGCTACCGTCTAACACCACCACGCGGTCAAACACAGCATCGGCATCAGAATATAACTGTCGCCAATTGGCGACAGCCTGTTGCCAATGTTCAGCCTTGGGCGCAAACGGACGGCCTTTTACGTACTCGATGGTGATCTCATCCACCGCCACCATACCGGCGCGGGCGCCCGCTTCGATGGCCATATTGCACACGGTTAAGCGCCCTTCCATGCTCATGGAGCGGAACACTTCGCCGCCAAATTCAATGGCGTACCCTGTGCCACCGGCGGTACCGATTTCGCCAATAATGGCGAGCACCACATCTTTGGGGGTAACGCCGGGGGCCAATTGGCCGTCCACCCTCACCAGCATATTGCGCATTTTTTTCGCCACCAAACATTGGGTAGCCATCACATGCTCCACCTCGCTAGTGCCTATACCGATGGAGAGTGCACCCAAGGCGCCGTTGGTGGAGGTGTGGGAGTCGCCACAGACTATGGTCATGCCGGGTAAACAGGCGCCGGATTCCGGACCCACCACATGCACTATGCCCTGGCGCTGATCGTTAATTTTAAATTCCAAAATCCCCAATTCATCGCAGTTTGCATCCAGAGTTTGCACCTGAATACGGGAGATCGGGTCTTCAATACCGGCCACACCCGAGGCGCGCTCGTTGGCGGTGGTGGGCACATTGTGATCGGGAGTGGCCAAAATACTGTCCAACCGCCAGGGTTTGCGCCCGGCTAAACGCAGGCCTTCAAAGGCTTGCGGCGAGGTGACCTCGTGCACTATGTGGCGGTCGATGTAGATGAGCGCTGAGCCATCATCCCGTTGTGATACCACATGGGCATCCCAGAGTTTGTCATAAAGCGTTTTGCCAGCCATAAAAATCCCCTTCGGTTATTGACCCTATAGGCTTATTGTCGCAACCTAGATCAAATAACTCCAATTCATTCTTTTTATGTTTTGAATTCCCAACAGGAATACTCAAATTGTGGATACACAGAACCTCAAAGCCTTTTTAAGCGTGGCTGCGCAGGGCAGTTTTTCCCAAGCGGCGCACCTCTTACACCTGACCCAACCCGCCGTCAGCAAACGAGTGGCGGCGCTGGAGGAAGAGTTGGGCCAGGCGCTGTTTCACCGCATCAACCGGCGGGTGGAATTAACTCAGGCGGGCGTGATGTTGCAGCAGCGGGCACTGGCCATTCTGCAAGCCCTGGAAGAGGCCCGCCAAGCCCTGGCGGATTTGGACGGCGCGGTCAGCGGCGAGTTAAAAGTGGCCACCAGCCACCATGTGGGCCTGCACAAATTGCCACCCGTGCTGCATGAATTTGTCCACCGCTACCCACGGGTGAATCTACAGTTTGAATTCTTGGATTCGGAAATCGCCTATCAGCGCGTGGCCAAAGGCGATTGCGAATTGGCCGTGGTAACGCTAGGGCCAACACCCCACCCGCTACTCACCGAGCGCACCCTCTGGCCGGACCCGCTGGTATTTGTGGCGAGCAAAGCCTTGTTTAACGGTGCAGCCGATAGCATCACCCTGGCCCACCTAAGCCGCCTGCCCGCCATTCTGCCGGATGTCAGCACCTATACCGGCCGCTTGGTAAAAGCCTGTTTTGACGAACACGGCCTGCCGCTGAATATCACCATGGCGACCAATTATTTAGAAACTATCAAAATGCTGGTCAGTGTGGGGCTAGGCTGGAGCTTGTTGCCACAAACCCTAGTGGATGATCAACTGATGGTGCTGGATTTACCCTTAGTCATCAGCCGCAACCTAGGTGTGATAACCCACCCCAAACGGGCGCTCAGCAAGGCGGCCACAGCCTTTTTAGAGCTGCTTAGCGACGAGGGCACATCGGCTTCGAAAGCCTGAGAATGAGGTGCGTGCAGTTAATAAGGCCAGAGCGCACTGGTTTGCAAATAACGCAAAAAACATCGCTTAGGTCGCCTTGGGTAGAGCTCAGCGCTTGGGCAAACCGGTACACTTCTGCTTCCAGGCACATTTTTACTGTGCACTATCCTCCGCAGGTTTTAATTAAGGAACCCACATGCTCATCAAGCCGATTGCCACACTCATAACCACTGCCGCACTCACATTCAGCACATTGGCCTTGGCAGAAAGCCAAAACCCCAGGGCCATGCAGCCAGAATTTGCCGGCTGGGAATTTGGCCTCTCCGCAGGCCAAGCGCAGCTAGATAAAGAAGCCGCCGCCCAGGCATTTATCGGCGATAGCGCCGATTTATTTACCCTCAATGTGCAATATTATTTTGCCAACTCCCCCTGGATGATTAACGCGGGCGGCGGCTCTTTGAGCTACGACGATCAATTGGGCTTTAACCAGTTAGTGCGCGAAGAATATTCAGGCGATACCTACAGCAAAGACTCCTCAGCCAGCGGCACCCTATTGTTTGTGGAGGCCGGTGCAAACTACCCACTTAATTCCGCGTTATTTCTGCAGGGCCGTGTAGGTCTTAGTAGTGTATTCGGCTCATCCCGCCATATCGACAACTGTAAAAATTGCTGGGAGGAAGACTTCGACATCAACGGCGGTGCCTACGGCTCGTTCACCTTCGGCGGCACCATAGCCAATACGGTGGAACTTGCCCTGCAGTACCAGTATTACCTGTCCGGTGATTTGGCATCCACGATAAGCCTCAATATTGGTTCGCACTTCTTCTAGGAAAATAAAGTGCTTCCCACCCACTTCTCAACATGGGTTTGAGCTTTGAAGCACAACAGGTTTCACAAACGCACCCTGCGTGCAGACAAAAATGCCGCTAGGCCACCCAGCCTAGCGGCAATATGCATTAAACTGCCCGCGCCGATTAATTCTCACGTTGGAAGACGAACATGCTCGCCAAGCACACGCTCCTTGTACCGCTGCTGGTCACCACTGCATTCACCCTCGCACAAACCACTCATGCCGACACCCTAGGCCTGCGCGCAGGGGTGGAATATTGGAATGCGGATTTATCGGGTGAGGCGCAAAACCGCACATCCAGAATTAAAAAAACCGGCAAACCGGTTAAGTTTGATGAATGGCAATTTTATGGCGAAACCTACAACTCCGTATGGGTGAACTTTGAACATCCCGTGCCGTTTGCACCCAACATTCGCATGACCTATACAAACATAGAAAACGCCAAAGAAAAAACCATTAAACACACGGCGGGCGTTACAACTTATTACACCCAGGATAGCGTCGCGCTGCTTTTTGATAACATCGATTTTACATTTTATTATGAAGTGCTCGACAACTGGTTGAACCTTGATGTCGGCCTAACCGCACGCTCGCTCAATGGTGAATTTGAAGCTATTTCCACCATAGGTGATGGTTTAACTCGCCCAATACAAGATCGCTCTAAGTTAAATGAAATTGTGCCCATGATTTATCTCAACGGGCGTTTAGATATACCATTTGTCAACGGCGTGTATGTGCAATCAGTCATTAATGGAATTTCATACAAGGGAAATACGCTGTACGATGCTGACGTGCGCCTGGGTTATGACCTGGATTTAATCGCCTTGGATGTTGGTGTTTACGGTGGCTATCGCCGAATGGTGCTTAAATCCACCGACCTAGGTAACCTCTACGCCGACGCCTATATGGACGGTTTAATTGCCGGGCTTGAAGTGCACTTTTAAAATAGTTACACCTGAAAATAAAAAGCCGAGGTTAATCCTACTGAATTAACCTCGGCTTTTTTAACACTTGTTTTAGGCCGCTGTGTTGCACCCAGGCCGCCAACAGCGCAGAAATCACCGCAAACACAAACGCCCAATGCGCGCCTTGCTGCCATAAAACACCACACAACCACAGCCCTGCAGCGCCACCCGCGCCATAGCCAATCGCGCCGTACAGCGCCTGCCCCTGACCTTGCAAACCCGGGCCAAAACTCTGACGAATAAACTGCACACTACTGGCGTGGAATAAACCAAAGGTGATAGCGTGCAACAGCTGCAACAAAATTAAACAGGGCCAATAGTCAACCGTAAAACCGATAAGCGTCCAGCGCACAGCAGCCACCAACATGCACCATTGCGCGGTGCGCGCGAGATTCAAACGCGGCAACACCTGGGGAATCCACCAAAATAAAACGATCTCTGCCGCCACGCCCAAGGTCCATAAGGCGCCAATCACACTCGCCGCATAACCGTGTTGATGCAAATAAATACTGTAAAAACCGTAATAAATACCGTGGCTGGCCTGATACAAAAGCGTCGATAAAAAAAACCTACGCACCTGGGGCGCCGCCATAACGGCTTTGAGTGTGTGCGTTGCCGCTGTAGTTTTATGCAATTCTATGCGGGGCAGCCCCACACAGACCACACACAGCCCGGCGATCAAAATAGTTAAAATGATCGGTAAATTCAGTACCGAGACGCGATCAAACAACCAACCTAAACCTAGCACTAATAGAATAAAACCCAGCGAACCCCACAAGCGAATGCGCGTGTAGCTGTGCGCACGCTGCGCCAAGCTATGTAAGGTGAGCGCTTCAAACTGCGGTAAAATTGCATTCCAAAACGCACTGTAGAGCGTCATCACCAGAATAATCGCAGTGAAACTGTGCGCCCAATAAATACCGCAAAACGCGATCAGCGCCCCTGCCGCACCAAGCACAATAATGCTTTTATACTGTCCAGTTTTGTCGGCTATATAACCCCAGAGGTTGGGCACCATTATTTTAGTCAGGGTGGGAATGGCTAATAAAATGCCTATTTCCACAGGATTAAATTGGCGTGCGTGGAGGTATAAACTCCAATAAGGCACAATGGCCCCCAGCACAGCAAAATAGACGGCATACACACTGGCCAGGCGCCAATATTGCTGCATATTGAATGAATACCGAAATTGATTAGCGGATAATGGATAAGGCCCATGCAGGCTAAATGCACAGGCCAAAAGAGAGAGAGAATTAATAACCCGGCGCTTGCGCTGGAATAATCGGCACACTCAAGGCTACGTCGGAATTTTGTCCGCGATGGCGCAACGCGTGGTCAAGTAAAATAATGGCCATCATAGCCTCGGCAATCGGTGTTGCACGAATACCTACACAAGGGTCGTGGCGACCGGTGGTAATAATCTCACAAGGCTCACCATTAATATCCACCGAACGTCCTGGAATACGCAAACTAGAGGTTGGCTTAAGCGCAATATGAGCAATTAAATCCTGCCCGGTGGAAATGCCACCCAAAATACCACCGGCATTATTGGATAAAAACCCCTCTGGCGTTATTTCATCGCGATGCTCAGTGCCTTTTTGTTCAACACAAGCAAACCCAGCTCCAATTTCCACGCCCTTAACGGCATTAATACTCATCAAAGCGTGTGCAAGGTCGGCATCTAAGCGATCAAATACCGGCTCACCTAAACCCGGCACCATATTGCTGGCCACGATGGTAATTTTAGCACCCACCGAATTACCCTCTTTATTGAGCGCTTCCATGTAGTCTTGCATGGCCGTCACCTTGCTGGCATCAGGGCAAAAAAACGGGTTGTTGGCAATTTCATTCCAATCAACACGGTCAATTTTGATTGGCCCCAACTGGCTTAAATAACCGCGCACTTCAATGCCCCAGCGCTCACGCAACACTTTTTTAGCGACGGCACCCGCCGCAACCCGCATAGCCGTTTCCCGCGCGGAAGAGCGGCCGCCGCCGCGATAATCGCGAATGCCGTATTTTTGCATGTAGGTGTAATCGGCATGGGCGGGACGAAATTGATCTTTAATTTTGCCGTAATCTTTCGAGCGCTGATCGGTGTTTTTGATCATCATACCGATGGAGGTGCCGGTGGTTTTACCCTCAAATACGCCGGAGAATAATTCCACCAAATCCTCTTCCCGGCGCTGGGTGGTATAGCGGGACTGGCCGGGCTTGCGGCGGTCTAAATCCGCTTGTAAATCGGCTTCCGACAATTCAATGCCGGGCGGGCAGCCATCAATAATGCAGCCTAAAGCAGGGCCGTGGCTTTCGCCAAAGGTGGTGACGGTAAATAATTTGCCGATACTGTTGCCAGACATAAAAAACCTAGACGTGAACTGAATTAAGGATTAAGTGCGGGCATCAAATAGAGGTTGATGCTGCTGCAATTCTTCTTTGCTAAAAATAAACACACCGCCACCACCGCGTTGAAATTCAATCCAGGTAAATTGAATTTCAGGAAATAATTCTTCCAGCGCCCCCCAGGAATTACCCACTTCAACAATCAAATGGCCGCCCGGATTTAAATGGCTCGCCGCTTGTTGCAGTAACATGCGGGTAAAATCCAGCCCATCGTCACCGGACTCCAACGCAAGCTTAGGTTCGCGAGAAAACTCGGCCGGTAAATTCGCCATGTCTTCTGCATCGACATAGGGTGGATTACTGACAATTAAATCAAACTGCTCATCGACAAGATTGGCAAATCCATCCGATAAACGCAGGCTGACGCGCTCGCCAACCTGGTGCAATTGAATATTATCGGCCGCCACATCTAATGCGGCAGGAGAAATATCACTGAGCACCACTTCGGCCGATTCAAACGCTAAGGCACAGGCGATCCCAATACAGCCTGAGCCCGTGCATAAATCTAAAATACGCTCAGGTGCTTGCGGCAAATAGGGTTCAAAATATTCTTCGATTTTTTCACCCAAGGGCGAGCGAGGAATTAATACATCCGGTGTAACTTTAAATTTTAAGCCGGCGAAATAAGCGTCGCCGGTCAAATAAGGCACCGGCATCCGCTCGTTGATGCGCCGCTGAAACAAACGCGCCAAGTGGGCGCGCTCAGTGCGGGTCAGTTTGGCGTGGGCGATCTGCCCCAGGCGGTCAAATGGGGTATGCACAGCCGCAAGCGTCAGGGCTACGGCGTCGTCCCATGGATTATCCGTGCCGTGGCCATAAAATAAATTGGCTTCGGTAAAACGGCTGGCGCCAAAACGAACCCAATCCACAAAGGTCTGCAGTTCCTCTACGGCCTCGTCAAATAAATCGCTCATCACAAGCCCCGGCAGCTACAAAAGCTGCGCAGTTTACCCGATCTGAGCCTACAAAGGCAGCGGGCACACACCTCTAGCAACGTGTTGAAATACTACCTTGCTAGGTCTGGCGGTGTTAAACATGGCGAAAAAATCCTCATTTACTAGGTGTCAACCCCGGTTTTTTCGCCAAATTTGCCTTGCCATACCGTCGCCGCAAACGTATTTCAACACACTGCTAGTGAGCTTGCACCTTGGTTTCACCGCAGCGGGCGCACCGATAAAGGGTCACAAGCCTGCCTTGTTTGACATCAAATTGTTTCTCTTGGGCCACCACCCATTTGTGAAAGCCCTCTCGACACAGAGTTTTACCCTTGTGTTTTTGCGAGGGGCTAGGGCGTTTAAACGGGATTACATCGCCCATAGAAGCGCCTGCTGTTTACACACATTCCCATTGCGGTTGCCGCTTAAATGCTTGGTACCAGGCGACAAATTCACCCTCCGCCAGGGGCTTTGAAAAATAATAGCCTTGAATATAGTCACAGCCTAATTCCTGTAAAACATGTAATTGATCGGCATTTTCCACGCCTTCAGCAATCAGCTCCACACCAAAATCACGCGCCAGAGAAATAATTCCTTTGGTCATGCGGTATTCGGTCTCATCGCTATGCACTGACTGACAAAAGGAGCGATCTAATTTTACGGTATCCACCTCTAAACTGCGCAAATAATTCAACGTTGAGTATCCCGCACCAAAATCATCCAAACCAATGCGCACCCCCAGCTCGCGAATCTCGGCAATTAACTGGCGGGCCATTATAGGGTCTTCAATTAATACGCCTTCCGTAATTTCCACCATCAACAAATGCGCAGGCAAACCAGAAGTATTGAGAATTTCTTTAATACTGGCTAAGAGCGCCCGCGAGTGAAAATGGGCGCCGGAGAAATTTACGCTCACGGGAATATCTGCGCCTAATTCACTGCGCCAGCGCATGCAGGCTTCACAGGCTTTACGCAGTACATAATAATCCAAATGACGGATAAGCCCGTGTTCTTCCGCGTAGCCTAAAAAAGTTTGTGGCACTAAAAAACCTTCTAAAGGGTGTTGCCAACGCACCAGCGCTTCACACCCATGCAAGCGGTGTAGGCGGGCATCCACTTGAGGTTGAAAATAGACAATTAACTCATCGCGCACCATGCCGTCACGCAAATCATTTTGCACTAACATGCGATAAAGGGCTTTTTGCTCCATGTGCGGGCTGTACAGAATAATTTGATTTTTTCCGGTATCTTTAGCGCGATACATAGCAATATCGGCTGCACGATTTAAATCCGATAACTCCCGCCCATTGTCGGGAAACAATGCAGCGCCGATGCTGACACTGATGCGCATGGAGCGTCCACCAAGCCACATTTCCGCATGCAGGGTTTGCAATAAATTACCGCCCACTAAGCGTACATGCTCCGCCTCTTCAACATCCTCCACCAGCACCACAAATTCATCACCGCCCAAACGGCAAATCATATCCTCACCGCGCAGAACACTGCGCATACGAGTAGCAACTTGCTTTAATAATTCATCGCCCACATCATGGCCAAAACTATCGTTGATGGTTTTAAAATTATCCAAATCCAACAACAGCAGAGCAAAACTCTTATTCACACGTTTGGCGTGTGCCACAGCACGGGGGAATTCTTCAGCCAAAAATGCCCGGTTGGGCAGCCCGGTGAGCATATCGTGCATGGCGCGATAGCGAAAATCATCAGCTAATTGTTGCAGCTCCTGGGTGCGCTGGGACACCTGTCCTTCCAGCATGGCGTCGCGCTGCTGGATTTGGCTGAGCATGCGATCAATAACACTGGATAACTGGCCGATTTCATCCTGGCTGTGCAAATTCGAACGCAAGCTGTAATCCCCCGACTCGATAATATTCTGCGAGAGTCTTTGCAGGGTTTTTAAGGGGGCAGAAATTATTTTCTGCGTCAGCCAACCGATAATGACCGCCAGAATTAACGCAAAACCAAACGCCATGAGGGCGTAATAGCGCAACTGCTCGCCGCGACTTTCCACATCGGAATTACTCACCCACACTAATACATCCCCAAGAGGTAAATTACCGGCCGTCAATTCGCGCTGCGCCAGGCGCATGGAATAATGGGTGGGGAAACGAATGGGAAATTGCGTGAAATCGCTGTAGGTTTTGATGTGCTCAGGATAGGCATCAATAAGACTGCCATCTTGATCCTGCACCCAAATGGCCGCGATGCTGTGGCGGCTGAGACTATGGCGAATGACCACATGAATAGCCGAGGTGTCATCCTGCGCGACCAGCGCCGATAAATTATTACTCAACAGTGTAAGCTCGGTATTCATTTGCTCATCCTTAAGCGCCTTAACCAGCCGCAAATCCTGCACAATAAATCCTAGCAGCACACAAAACAACGCAACGGCGGTGGTCACAACACACATCAAGGTCAGTTTTGCGCTGATTTTTAAACGGCGCATCGCAGCTAACACCTAGTACACTCCACGCATTAAATTGATGAATACAAACGCTAAAAAATTATGCTTTTTAGTATTTGGGGTTCGCAAACTGATGACCACCCATAAATACGCTAACCACCAAAGTTTGGCCAACCGCTAACTAAACTAATTAAGTGAACTACGGCATCGCGCATGGCAGGAGTAATTGCCGAGGTTCCAGACAGTGCATGAGCATTTTTTCTTAATACAACGGCGCCAGTGGATATATTAATTTTTTAAAAATCCTTTGCTCTGGGGTATTCAAACGCTTGCCCAACACTTTGAACCGCTACTGGCCGCGAATAAATTAGACCAGCTTGCAACACGGGTCGCTGGATCAGTAATCACATCCCGCAATTAACGCCATCGGCTACAGCAGATAAGTGCCACAAGGGAATTTAGGTGACAGTAGACCACCGCAAGCAGGCGTGCGCAACAAGTCTGCGGTTAAATTTTGTACATGTGGGATGGCGCACAGGTGCCGCGTTGACTCAGATCCATTTTTATCGGGCAATGCTTGCGAGCGGACGGATTAGAGACCAAAGCGTGCAAATCTGCAGCGGGAGGGTGTTCGAGAATTTTGGGGAATCGGCGCCTAAGATAAAAACCCGCCGCTATTTCGCCCCCAAGCGTCCCTGCTTGAGGCAAATAAATTAAGACAATTTGAGGGCCTGCTCCTGAATTTTGGCCTGCCAAATTTTGGGGCCGGTGATGTGGACCGATTCACCGCTCGTGTCCACGGCGACCGTTACCGGCATATCCTGCACATCAAATTCATAAATAGCCTCCATACCCAGATCAGCAAAGGCCACCACCTTAGCGGCTTTAATTGCCTTTGATACCAGATACGCGGCGCCGCCCACCGCCATTAAATATACGGCCTTGTTATCGGCAATGGCCGAAATCGCTGTTGGGCCTCGCTCAGATTTACCGATCATACCCATCAAGCCGGTCTGCTCAAGTACAGTGCGGGTAAATTTATCCATCCGTGTAGCCGTTGTGGGGCCAGCGGGTCCAACCACCTCATCACGCACCGGATCAACGGGGCCTACGTAATAAATAAATCGATTGGTGAAATCCACGGGCAAAGGCTCTCCCTTGGCGATCATATCGGTTAGGCGCTTATGTGCAGCATCGCGCCCGGTGAGGATTTTGCCGGACAGCAGCAGAGTTTCACCGGTTTTCCAGGTGGCTATGTCCGCACGGGTGACGGAATTTACGTCCACCCGGCGCACGCTATCGCCCACTTCCCAACTGATCTCTGGCCAATCGGATAATGAAGGCGGTGTTTGCAGCGCGGGGCCGCTGCCGTCCAGGGTGAAATGCGTATGGCGTGTGGCCGCACAGTTGGGGATTATGGCTACCGCTTTGTTGGCCGCGTGGGTGGGGTAGTCTTTGATTTTAATGTCCAACACCGTGGTTAATCCGCCCAACCCCTGAGCGCCTATGCCCAGCGCATTTACCTTATCCATCAATTCCAAGCGCAGTTGCTCAGCGCGATTACCCGCGCCGCGCTCGCGCAGCTCCTGAATATCCACTGGCTCTAGGAGTGCCTCTTTGGCCAGCAGCATGGCCTTCTCGGCGGTACCGCCAATCCCGATACCCAACATACCCGGCGGGCACCAGCCAGCCCCCATTTGCGGCACTACCGATAACACCCAATCCACCACCGAATCGCTGGGATTGAGCATGGCGAATTTGGTTTTCGCTTCCGACCCGCCGCCCTTGGCAGCAACGTGAATATCGATGGTATCGCCGGGCACCATTTTGTAGTGAATAACAGCAGGTGTGTTATCGCCGGTATTTTTTCTAGCGCCATCAGGATCGGCAAGAATAGAGGCACGCAAGACATTGTCCGGCTGCATATAGGCCTTGCGTACGCCTTCGTTAATCATGTCGTCTAGGCTCATAGTACCTTCAACCAGCACATTCATACCCATTTCGACAAATACCGTAACAATACCGGTGTCCTGGCAAATAGGTCGGTGGCCCTGGGCGCACATACGTGAATTAATCAGAATCTGCGCCATAGCATCTTTTGCGGCGGGGTTTCCCTCGCGCAAATACGCTTGATGGAGCGCTTGAATAAAATCGACGGGATGGTAGTAGGAGATAAACTGCAACGCATCAGCCACACTGGTAATGATGTCGTCTTGGCGAACAATTATGGGCATTGGGTGTTCTCAACTGGACGGATTCAGCCGGAATTCTACACCCCTAAAGGCAGGCATCAAAGGATAAAAAGCTACCTTGCCAAATGTGGCAAGGGTCAAGCATGTAGTGAAAATAAAACCCTCAAGCACTCGTGTATTTAAACTGAGCGGAAGGACTCCAAACCAATCAGAACCTTCGAGTACTCCGCTTGAGCGTCGGAGAAAATCTCGCTTAGGTTTTGCACACGTTGCTCCTGCCCCAGTGCTTCGAGGCGCCCCATAATTTCAGCCAATGTATTGGCGCCCATATTGCGGCTACTGCCTTTAATACCGTGGGCCTCATAATAAATGACTTTAAAATCCAACTGAGCAATCGCCAGTTGTAAGGCATTAAAGCGCATGTGTGAGTCGGCAATATAGCGGTTAATTAATTCATTGAAATTTTCCGCCAGTAATTCGCGCAATTCGTTGAGCATTTCCGCGTTTAAGGATGCCTCATAGGCCATAACCACTAATCCTCTGCCAACCATCTAAATTGAGCTTCTACACAATTGCCCGGCGGCAACACTGTAATGGATTCACACATGCTACGCAGCAACGCAAAACCCCTACCGTGGTATACGGGCACTCCGCCGGGGGTGGCCACTGTTTTATCCGGGCAAAAACCTGCGCCACTATCGCGCACACGAATACGTAACACACCGCCACCAGGGTCCACTTTATGGCTAAATTCCAAAATCACAAAACAATCTTTGGGCAAATTTTCCAAGCCCTCTTTGCGCAATCGATAATATTCTGCAAAACCCTGAGGTGACTGCTTAATACTGGATTTTAACCCTAATACACCGTGTTCCACCGCATTGTTATACAGCTCAGAAATAACCGTAAATAAAACTGAATTACTCTGCCGCAAACCGGGCACTTCCGATGTTATATGCAAGAGCAAAGGCATGGGATCAAAAACTCGCAAGGAGCTGGCCTCCAGGCGAAAATCTAAAGACCAATCCTGCAAACAACCGCGGCCGCGCGACCCCTGCTTTTCAACCTCGGCCGCTTCTTTTTCGTCGGGGAAACGCACTTCCACCAAGGAAACATCGTCGTCTCGCTCCCCTTCGCCTATGTGGTGCTGAACCTTTTGCAGTATGTCATCAAAAATATGCACATTATCCAGCTCCTGCTCTAAAAGTGCATTGAGGCGCTCCTCGCCAAACATCACGCCGTCGGTATTGCGCGCCTCTTGAATACCATCCGACCAGAGTAATACCCTATCCCCCGGCTCCAACACATAACGCACGGCTTCTGCTTTAAAACTTTGGTTGGATAATATTGCCAGCGGTAAATTGCGTGATGCTAAGCGCTCAACGGTTTTCCCCCCGGCCCGATAAATAGCTCCATCCGGCAAGCCGCCACTCCACACCAATAAACGCTTTTTACGCAAATTAATATCTAAAAAAGTCGCGCAACAAAACAGTCCCATGGGTAAGGTTTTATTGAGCTTGCCATTAATTTCTCGCAAAATTTCTGACATGCCAAAACCCTTATTCACCATGCCGTAAAAAATAGAGGCTAGCGGCATAGAGCCTATGGCCGCAGGCAAACCATGGCCAGTAAAATCGCCCAATAAAACCATTAGGCTGCCCGTTGGGCTGATATCCGCCAATAAAACATCGCCATTAAATACGGCCATGGGCGACATGTAATAACGGATAATGGAGAGATTCAGTGAAGAGGTATTGGCGATGCGGTCAAATACCTGTTTAGCGACTGTCTGCTCTTGCAGCAGATGTTTATTATTGCGCTCGATCAGGTTTTTCTGCAGGCTCAGCGTCCTGTTCATCACCCGCATGCGGCTAAAAGCTTTAATTTTAGCTTCGATGATAATTTGATTGTAGGGTTTGGATAAGAAGTCATCGCCACCTGCATCCAAGCAACGCGCCAAGGATGGAGCATCCACCAAGGAAGTCAAAAAGATTACGGGAATAAAATCTTCCCCAGCAGCTTCTTTAATACTCGTTGCGGCTTCCACCCCATCGACATTGGGCATTAATACATCTAAAAAAACGAGATCGGGTTTTTCATCTAAAAAACGCTCAATCGCCTGCTGGCCATCTTCCGCGAGGATTACTGAATACCCCAGCCGCTCTAGCATGGTTTGCAGGATAAACCGATCAACGGGTGAATCGTCGGCGATTAAAACTTTTATGGGCGATTGAGGAATTGCTTTACTCACTGTAACCCCGCGCTAATCCTATCCTGCTAATTCAAACGACGCATCGCCTATTTATTGAATCGTAAATAACTTTTCAAAACTGGAAATGGCGAAAATTTTCTTAACCTCAGGTGAACAATTAGAAATCGTAATGGATGCACTCTCTCCACCGGCGTAATCGCGCAACACCAATAACATTCCCAGTGCAGAGCTATCCAAATACTCGGCTCGTTTTAAATCCACATTAAAATGAATCGGGCCATCTCGCACGGCACTTTCATAACACGAGCGAAATTCATCTAATGAACCTGCATCAAACCGGCCATCAACCGCAATTGTCAGTGTGCGTCCGTCCGAAGAAAGTGATGAGTTTATTGACATAGATTAGTCCTCCAACTGATATTTAACCAAACGCCTAAGAAGCCCCTAGCGCCTTAAGAAACTCGATCCAGGTGCAGCATGCACCAACCCTAGACCCAATACATTCACTCTATCCTTAAAATTGAGCACCTCAACCCAGCCGCAACCAACGCCGCGTAGCCTTGATTGCATCCGCACGCAAGCGATAAACCGAGCGCAGCGGAGGAAGCCTCTATGTTTCCCAGCCTATCCCACAAGGCGGCAACTATAACCGGTTTAAATCAACTAAGCATCTATCGGCTGTTGTAGCTTATTAACGTCAGCATAGACCAAAGTTATCAACTTAACTGCCAGCCCGAGGGAAATTAATCAAGAGTTATTTACCCCACCAAACCCGCGTTACGGCACCCTCGGTTATAGCGATCACAACACTTATAACCAAGCAAGTAAAAATTACCATTAAACATGGCCACACACTGCGAAAAACCAGCACTTAGTGGGCCTTTGCGGCCCAATTGTGTGAGCATTTGGAATTATCCTATAAGTATTCCTAAGAGGCTTATTGATATGGCCAGTTGTGGTATCAACTTAGCCAACAGTGATTTTCAGTCCGCACCAGAAACACTGGCGCGCCACACAAATAGATAAAGAGCACTTAACACGGGCACAAGGAGAGAGTGGATCAACGCTCTTCAGGCGTGGACGCCCCATCTAAGTTAGCACCCACATGCCCAAGGTTGACGCTAGCACCGCTCAATGGAGAGCCGAGCCAGCACGAATAGTAGATGGGTAGCTAGTAAGAGTTTTAACTGGCAATTAATTAAGTCAGCCCAATAACACATACGAGCTATACAAACCCCTATTACTTACCGCGTTATTCAAATATCAACGACTCAGCCTGCCTACACCTTCAAGATAAAACGATGAGGCTGAACGGGGATAAAGTCTATGTAGTTTAGGACCAGGAGGGATATAGAAGCGCTGTCAGTGGCGCAGAAAGAACAGGCTGCTTAAGCAGCCTGTCAATGGTAGGCCTTATTGGCCGCCTTTTAACTTATTAATTTCACGATTCACCTGCAAGCGAAACGCATCAATGGATTCGATGGCGTTTTCCGTGTTGCGCACCCGCTCACTCAAGTCTGACTCCATTGACTTTAAGCGTTTTGATAAATCATTCACCTTAGCCGCTAGCTCTTTGCGGGCTTCATCGTCTCGGCCGGAGGAGGACTGTTGGGCTTGCACCAAATCCTGCAGCACCTTTAACTCTGTTTGCACATCCGCTACGGCTTGTTTGGATTTCCCCTCCACATCACGCAGCGCAGCTTGAATTTGTTTATTCACGGCCGCGGTATTTTCCTCTAAGGCGGCCGATGTTTTGGATTTCAGCTGATTTTGAGCATCCCATAGCTTCGCCACTTCGTTAGCATTGGTTTTTAACTTATCTTGCAATGCGGCCAGCGATTGTTCTGAGGTTTCACCCGTTGAATTTAAGCGCTTTTCTAATTCGGTGACGCGCGTTTCCGCCGCAGTTAGCAAGCTGGCCTGCTGCACCGCCTGTTGTTGAAATTGCGTTAGCTGCCAATAAAAAAACGCCCCCAACGCCAAACTTGCCAAGGCCAATAAAACGGCAAAGGGCGCTAAAGGTGATGAGCCGGAGCTGGTTTGCGTGCGTGCAGCGGGTGCGCTAGTGGGCCGTGTGTTGCCGGGTGTGCGATTTAAGGATTCGTCTGCTTCTGTGCGGCCAGAAAGAGTAGGTTCTCGACGCTCGATCATGCTTCAACCTTTTATGGTGGTCAGGTGTGTGGTGAATTGTCAGTATTGTGAATAACAAAAACGAAAAAAGGAGGCCAAAGCCTCCTCATACAACCGAGCTTAAATTAAGCGAAATTCTTGTTTACAAAATCCCAGTTAACCAGTGCCCAGAAGGCTTCTAGGTACTTAGGTCGCGCGTTGCGAAAATCAATGTAATACGCGTGTTCCCAAAGATCTACAGTTAAAAGTGGTTTGGTTGAGGCGTCAGTCAAAGGAGTTGCCGCGTTGCTCGTGTTCACTATGGCAAGACTGCCGTCTGATTTTTTGACCAACCAAGTCCAAGAGGAACCAAAGTTATTAACCGCAGAGGTATTAAATTGCTCTTTAAATGCGGCGAAGGAGCCGAAGGATGCCGCTATGGCGTCGGCAATGGCACCGGTTGGCTCACCACCTGCGTTAGGAGCTAAACAGTGCCAATAGAAGGTGTGGTTCCAAATTTGTGCCGCATTGTTGAAGACACCGCCGCTGGAGGTTTTGACGATTTCTTCTAAGCTCTTACCTTCAAACTCCGAACCGGGCAACAAGCCGTTGAGCTTGTCTACGTAGGTTTGATGGTGTTTGCCGTAGTGGAATTCTAAGGTTTCTTCTGAAATATAAGGCGCCAAAGCATTTTTGGCGTAGGGCAATGCAGGTAATTCAATAGCCATAAGATCATCTTCCAATTTGTGGGAGTTGGGGTAACTTGGGTGCCAAGGTGTGGCACCGGGGGAAAATGGGAAAACCCTGCCGCTCGCCCCCAGCAAACTCCGGCTGCGCGATAATGGAGCGCGATGGCCGTGAGTACACTGTTGAGCAGCCCGCCATGGGTTGCCCCCAATTTGCGGCCGAAGATTGCCAATTCAAGGCCTTGATCACATTTTAAGAGGCTCGACCAAGCCGAGGCACCTTACCAGAAGAATGATTGGCTGACTACGCGCCCTTCCATCGGCAAGAGCGCTAATGAACTGTTACAAGACTGAGCCTTTGGCGACTCGCCTGCAGCAATCGGGCAGATTGATAGCCGATTCCCCTTTACCAATGAATGCGCCCCCACCGGAATTACCCCCAATGGCCGCTGATTTTATTCAGGGGCGTTTTGATACCCATCTTCGGCTGCACTTTATCCTCCCTTTGAGCCAGAACTAAACCAATCGCCTTGTGCCGTCGAGAGGTGGTTCGACAAGCGCACTACGAACACAGATAGGGCTTAATACCAGAGGTGATTGCGCCCCAGCTATTACGATCAGGCTAACCCACACCTGAGGTCGAGATTACGCAACATTAGCTGCATGCTTCCCTCGTCAGTCCCAACAAAGCTAATCGGGCTCACCGCGCGAGCCGACCAAACTCACCACACGCTAAAAGTAAACCCACAACAAAAAAGGATATTTAGCACATGCTCACAACCGTACAGGTAACGGGATTTATGCGCGCCTGACGCCCCACAGTGTTTAAAGGCGCCCCAAATAAATTACCCCTCAGGTTAACAATGGGCAAATAGTGGCGATGGTTATTAACCGGGCGAGGTTTAGTGACGAATTAATAGAATCGTTGCGCATAAACAGCCCTTCATACATAGCTAAGCTAGCCGCCACCAAGATAAAATCACTTAGTTAACACGGTTATTTAATTGCCCACAGACAAGAATAAATATGCAGAAAGCAAAAATCCTGTCGCTGCGGTATTGCAATTCTTGCTTAAAAAAAATCAAACACCTCCCGCACCGCTCTATACCACTTACTTCAAATGATAATTAAAAGCCCCGGAATCCTATTCCGAATCAATATCAGCCGCAGCAAGGTCTTATGCTTTATTTTATTTAGAGCGCGGCACTCAATAGCTTAATAATCACACGTGCCAGGGCTCTAACTTAAGTGAAGCGCAGAGCAAACCATAATTTCACTGCGTTTATAGGCCTTTTTTAGGAGTTAATATGATCAACATCGTTTTTGAAGCTATTGAACAACACAAATTAGCACTAATTGACCATCCATTTTGCCAGCACTTACGCAGCTACTCAGGCCACACACCCGCCGACTTTAGTTTTGTTCCGCATATGGCCTTTTTCGTTTTGGGGTTTAAGGACATGTTAAAAAACTTGCAAGTTGCCACCCCTAAAAACCCTGTGGACCATATGCTCAATCATCACTGCCACGAAGATAGCGATCACTGGCAATGGTTTTTAGAAGATTTAAATACACTTAAATTAGACGTGGAAAAATGGGGCGGCGATATTGGCAGTGCGCTGGCGCTCATTTGGTCGGATGCGGACTTTCCCGTGCGCAATCAGGTATACCGTGTAATGCATCATTTGTTTCAATGTCGTAGCACCCATGAAAAACTCATTTTAGTTGAATGCCTGGAGGCAGCATTTGCAGCCTTTGTGGTGAATTTAAATTATTTAACCCAGCGTTCGGGGCATTTTGAAACACTAAAATACTTTGGGGAACATCACTTTACCGAAGAGTCCTCCCACGCCATGGGTAGTTGGTTAAATGAAGGGGGTAAATTGCCAGTAGCGCCGGATAGTCCGCATCAAATGCGCACCGACACCATGCTTGCAATGGTGGATGATATTTTTGCAGGATTTAATCAAGTATTTACTATTTGGGATAAAGCCTGGGTCCAAGAGGCCATTCCAGAAGCGGCGTGACCATCGCTTGCTGCGCCATCCTACGGCTCTTAAGTTAGATGGCGTTCTTGTACACGCACCTGCTGCTTGTTGCAGGTGCGTGATAAGAAAGTTGTCTGCCTCCTCGCAACAGCTAAAAAGCACAAAATTCCTCGCCACGTACCACTGCGCACAATGCATAAAAAGCTCTAACAGCTTGTAAACCTACTACCTTGCTAGGCCCGGCGGTGCTCTCTACGATTTTAGTGGGATAGGTCAAAGAAGCTCTGATTAATTCCAAATTTTGCTTTTTTCAAAAGCGCCCGAGCACCTCCCTACGGCGCAGGCTAGGGCTCCATGCCTACGACAGTTTTGAAAAAAGGAAAAATTTGGATTTAATCGGAGGCTCCTTAAAGGATACGGGAGGGTACGTTTTGTGGTCATCCAATAAATTAAGTATCCCCACGGGTTTTGGTGCCCACGAGAGACATTCCTACGAAGTGGTTTCTGTGCAAAGAATGCTTAGCTAAATGATATTGGCGAGCGAATCAATTTCTGCCAACTATGTGCTGCTTTAAGCCTGAAGCCTTCGGCTGAACACTCGTTATTCGTCGTTATCCGTTGCAGGGGAAATTCGGGTAACTACTGGGCGCTCAAGTGGAGTGAAATTAGCGGGAGTGGTGGCGGTTTTTTCGAGGTTGCTCACCGCAAGCCGTTGCAGGTCGCGGCTGTTTAAGAGCGCTTTGGTATCGACCCGCGCATCGCGATCCAACCAATGTTTTAATAATTCATCGCCGCTGTACACCAGGTGCAAATAGGTTTGTTGCGTATGGGTACGCTGGCTTTTATAGAGTAAAAATACGGATCGCTCGCGGATTTCTCTACGGGTGAGCGCCCAGGTATATACCTGAGCGCCCTGGCCTACCCCATTAACGGCCATGGGTTCACCCAATCGTTTTAACACCCAGGGTTTACTGGCCGACGGCTGCTCTAAACGGGAAAATAACTGTGCAGGAACACGGCCTTCGGCATCGGCAAATTGGGTTTGCTGGTTGCTGGAGTAGAGCGTGCAGCCGGTAAGGCACTGCGCCATGAGCAACGCCAACAGCGGGCGCATTAGACTAACTCCTCAGTTAAGCGCGCGTGTTTGCCCTGCTTGCGAATTAATTCCATCAGTTGCGCTTCAGAGCGCGAAATACCGCAACTGGCCGATACGGTTGCGGCGTCCAAGCCCCGATCAAACATTTGCATGGCCTGAGTGTAACTAAAATCCTCTGCCGCTACGGGTTCGCCACGGGCATTGCTGGCGGCTTTTAGGCTGTGTTCTAGGGATAAAATACGCTGCCCCATACCTATGGCAATGGAGTTTTGCATGGCAATGGATTTTTCCATGGCCTCCATTTGCTGTGTGCAGCGGGTGATTTCACAGGACAATTTTTGCTGTTTTTTGACGAACAAAACCGTAAGCGCGCCAAACGCACTTAGGCCACTAAGGATTAAAAGACCGCTGACCCAAGGGTCCATAATCATCTCCTGCCGGTAGCAGCTGTGGGGTTAAAATGCGCCTATTTCACCCCATTCCTCATCGGTAATGAGTTTATTTAATTCGATTAAAATTAATAATTCATTGTTTTTGTGGCATACACCCTGGATAAACTTCGCACTTTCTTCATTGCCTACATTGGGCGCGCTTTCCACTTCGCTCTGGCGCAGATACACCACCTCCGCCACGCTATCCACCAATATACCGACGACGTGTTTTTCCGCCTCGATAATGACAATGCGGGTATTGTCGGTCATATCGCCCGGCTCCAAACCAAAGCGGTGGCGGGTATCGATCACCGTCACTACATTACCGCGCAAATTAATAATGCCTAACACATACGAAGGCGCGCCGGGCACTGGGGCAATTTCCGTGTAACGCAACACTTCCTGCACCTGCATCACATTGACGCCGTAGGTCTCTCCGGCCAGATGAAAAGTCACCCACTGGAGAATGGGATCGTCACTGGTTTTGCTTTTACTTAAACTTGCGCTGACATTGGTCGCCATAAATTCCTCTTGCCTGGCGGCACTAAAAATTCAAAAAATCCTCATTAACTATAGTCAAGGGCGCAAGGCGCGCCAGTGTGCTCTATGGGCGCGAAGGATCGACCATCATCTGACCGATCACGTCCACATCCAACAGGGCGCACATCTGTGATTTCACTGTGCCCAGCAGCCACGGGCGCTTGCTGCGCTCCCCACGCCACACCACATCATCGCTATTGATGGTCACCGGCTGCGCCACACGGTTTACCGCCAAGGCCAATTGCCAGGGCTGGCCCTGGCCGGATGCGCGTGCGAGGGAGACGACCAATTGCACCTGCTCCACCCATGCGGGGTCGTAGCGCTCGGGCATAACTAACAGGGCCGTGTTAATAACGCGCAGGGGCCCGCGAGGGGTAGTCATGGCGCCGAGAAATAATGGCCCTTGGCCTGGCAGATGGGCAAAGCGCTCCTGCACTTGGAAAATATGCCCCAACACCACCAGCGGAATCGCCAGTTTCAGGCCCGCTACATCCACCAAGAGGCTATCAAAGGTTTGGGTAGCCCAGGCGGGCTTGCCCGTGGATGGCTGGGGTGCGGCCTCTAGCACAGGCGCTGAAGCTGACTGGGCGGGCGCCGCTGGCGGTTCTGCAATTGCGGGCTCGGCCGCTTCCGGGGGCAAGTCCTGTGCAGGCGCAGGGATAGGCTTTTGCCAGGCGGTATTGAGCAATTGTTGAAGCTGCTGACGAGCAGGTTCAGCCAGGGTGATGTGTGCGGGTGTCGCAGGGGTATTTGCTACAGCATGAGCCGGCGCTGGCACAGGTGGGCTAGGCCGTTCATACGCCTGAGTGCTAATGGGTTGCGAATGATAAACACAGGGAGCATCCCGCTCACCCGGCGCAGGTGGGCTAGCCGGGCTATGCACCTGGGACGCCAATGGTGGCGCCGGTGAGGACGGCAGCTCACTGGCGGTGGGATCCGCCGTCGACTGGAATAATTCGGTCAGATACTGGCCGATTAAATCCTCGGCGCGGTCGGCCATGCGGTACTCGCCTGTGCGCGCAGAGTTTTCAGCTCTTTTTGCGGCAATAAATAACCCAATAGGCTGCGGTAGCTATCAATCCCCTGGGATTCCTCCGCCACCAGGTGCGGCGGCAGGCCCATTTTGCTGGCGTCACGCAGGCGGGTATCAATGGGAATACGGCCCGGCCAAACGGCATTGCCGTAGGTGTGGCGCAAAGTTCTAAGGCTCGTCACCGACGCGCTGGTGCGCCGGTCGTAGAGGGTGGGCACCATTAAATAGGGCATTTGGCTGCTGCGGGAGCGGTTAATCATATTGAGGGCATTGAGCATACGCTCGGTGCCCTTAAGGGCTAAAAATTCCGTCTGCACCGGCATAATTAATAAATCGCAGGCGGCCAGCGCGTTCACCATCAACACACCCAGCGCAGGCGGGCAGTCGATCAGTGCCAGGTCAAAATCATCGGCAATTAAATCCAGGCTTTTTTTAATCACCAGCCCCATACCTTCGGGGCCTATGGCTTGGCGCTCCAAGGTGGCAAGGCCCATGGAGGCAGGCAATAAACAGAGGTTTTTAAACGGCGTGTTGATAATGAGCTGGCCGATAAAATCCGCCGAGAGGTGTTTGCGCTCTTGAAACAGGCTTAGGCTGCTGGCCGAGGTTTGGTCTGGGTTCAATCTAAAGTAACTGCTTAAGGACCCTTGCGGGTCTAAATCCACCATCAACACCCGCAGCCCCAATTCAGCGGCCAAGCCGCCCAGGGCCACACAGGTTGTGGTTTTGCCAATACCGCCCTTTTGGTTGGCGAAGGTCCACACACGCATAGCATCACCTGCTTTTTTATTCTCCTTAAACCATAGCTTGCCGTTTGCAAAGGATGGGGAATTTTTAAGTTCTAAGCAGGGGGTGGGTTTGAAGCTATTTAGCTGGGCGCGCCGTACACAGGCTATTCTTTTCAAGCTCCGCAGGCCTAGGCATACTGCCCTGATATCAATCCTCAAGGCATCCCGCGATGCCTTTTGCCGATGAGGCTTTGGGCGCCCAGCAGGGCTTTATTGCTCAGCGTTCTCCATACCATTCAACCATTTTCTTATACGGAATCTCCCCATGATCAAATCCCGCGCCGCCATCGCCTTTGCTCCCGGCTCTCCCCTTACCATTGCTGAAGTGGACGTTGCGCCACCCAAAGCCGGTGAAGTGCTAGTAAAAATCATCGCCAGCGGCGTCTGCCACACGGATGCCTTTACCCTCTCAGGCAGCGACCCGGAGGGAATTTTCCCGGCGATTTTGGGCCACGAAGGCGGCGGCATAGTGGTGGAAGTGGGCGCTGGGGTGACCTCAGTGGCCGTGGGCGACCACGTGATTCCGCTCTACACCCCTGAATGCGGCGAATGTAAATTTTGCCTCTCCGGTAAAACCAACCTCTGCCAAAAAATCCGCGCCACCCAAGGCAAGGGGTTAATGCCCGACGGCACCAGCCGGTTTTCCCTCGACGGCAAACCTATTTTTCATTACATGGGCTGCTCTACCTTTTCTGAATACACCGTGCTGCCAGAAATTTCCCTCGCCAAGGTCAATAAAGCCGCCCCGTTAAAAGAAGTGTGTTTGCTAGGTTGCGGTGTCACCACCGGCATGGGTGCGGTATTAAACACCGCCAAAGTAAATCCCGGCGATACAGTGGCAATTTTTGGCCTGGGCGGTATTGGCTTATCCGCCATTATTGGCGCCACCATGGCCAAAGCCGGGCGCATTATTGCCATTGATATTAACGAGCGTAAATTCGATCTGGCCCGCAAACTCGGCGCCACCGATTGCATCAACCCCAGCCTCTACGACAAGCCTATCCAAGAAGTAATTGTGGATTTAACCGATGGCGGCGTGGATTTTTCTTTTGAATGCATCGGCAATGTGAACGTAATGCGCTCAGCTTTAGAGTGCTGCCACAAGGGCTGGGGTGAATCGGTCATTATTGGTGTGGCCGGTGCAGGCCAAGAAATTAGCACCCGCCCTTTTCAATTAGTGACGGGCCGAGTTTGGCGCGGCACCGCCTTTGGCGGCGTAAAAGGCCGCAGCCAATTGCCAGGCATTGTGGAGCAATACCTGCGCGGGGATTTTAAATTGGATGATTTTATTACCCACACCATGGGGCTGAATGACATTAATAAGGCGTTTGATTTAATGCACTCGGGTGAGAGTATTCGCAGCGTTATTCATTTTGATCTGTAATTATCGCCTCTACTCGGGTTGGCTAAACAGCCGATCATTTTTAGTGTCCTGAATTTAAAAGAAGGCGTATGGGCGACTCTTGTGGTCGCCCAACCCTGCTCCTAACCCGACTCTACTGGTAATTGCCACGACGGCACGGGCACCCACAAGGGGTGCCCCTACGAAGAACAATTAATAACACACAGAGTTTTTAAATTAGCGCTACACGATCCTTCTTCAACTCCGCATAATTTTTAGGTTAACGCTATGAGCCTTAATTTAGTTTCACAAAATAAAAGCTGCGGCGGTTGGCACAAACAATTTAGCCACACCTCCAGCGCATTAAATTGCACCATGCGTTTTGCTATTTATTTACCGCCCCAAGCGCAAACCCAAGCCTTGCCCGTGGTGTATTGGTTATCAGGCCTTACCTGCACGGATGAAAATTTTATGCAAAAAGCTGGAGCCCAGCGGGTGGCCGCCGATTTGGGTTTAATTATTGTGGCGCCGGATACCAGCCCCAGAGGCGACGGCGTGCCGGACGATAGCGAGGGCAAATACGATTTGGGCCTGGGCGCCGGGTTTTATTTAAATGCTCGCCAACAGCCATGGGCGGCGCATTACCAGATGCAAACCTATATCACCGAAGAACTGCCGGATTTAATTAATCAACACTTCGCCACCACCGGCAAAGCCGCCCTCAGCGGCCACTCCATGGGCGGCCACGGCGCCCTCACGTTGGGCTTTAAAAACCCACAGCTCTACAGCGCCATCAGCGCCTTTAGCCCCATTTGCAACCCCATCAATTGCCCCTGGGGGCAAAAGGCGTTTAATGCTTATTTAGGCGAGGATAAAACCCTCTGGGCGGAGCATGATGCCAGTGAGCTGCTCAAAAAATTAAATCAATTACCGCCTGTGCTGATTGACCAAGGCAATGAGGATGGATTTTTAGCCGAACAATTAAAGTCGCAGGCTTTAATAGACGCAGCGGCGAAAAAAGGTTTTGCCTTAAACCTGCGCATGCAGCCGGGCTATGACCATAGTTATTATTTTATTGCTAGCTTTATTGAAGAGCATTTGCGGTTTTTGCGCGAACACCTGTAAAACTCTAGTTTTGCCATCCCTTCCCTACTCACTATTATTGGCTTACGGCAAGCCTGTAGGGGCAACCCTTGTGGTTGCCCAGCTTCCTCGCCGCCAATCAGAATCACCCCGTGAGTGGGCACCCACAAGAGGCGCCCCTACAGCTATTTTCAGCTGGAGCATTCTCAACTTAATGGCATTACCTCCCCGCCACCTATGCTAAACTCCGCGCCTTTTTTATTCTGGCAAGCTTAAGCGCGCGACGGTTTTGGGTAACACACTATGGCAAATAAAGTAGCAGTCATCATGGGCTCTAAGAGCGATTGGAGCACCATGCAAGCGGCGGTAGAAGTCTTAGAGCAGATGGGCGTGGAGCACACCGCTGAGGTAGTATCCGCCCACCGCACACCGCAAAAACTCAGCGAATTTGCCGAATCAGCGGTGGCCGATGGCTATGCGGTGATTATCGCCGGGGCCGGTGGCGCCGCCCATTTACCCGGCATGGTGGCCGCCCATACGCGCCTGCCAGTCCTCGGTGTACCGGTGCAAAGCAAAGCCTTAAGCGGCGTGGACAGCCTCTACTCCATAGTGCAAATGCCCAAAGGTGTGGCTGTAGGCACCCTCGCCATAGGGACTGCCGGGGCGTTTAATGCGGGGCTGTTGGCCTGCCAAATTCTGGCCCTTAAGGACCCAACCCTCGCCGCTAAAATCGAGCAATTCCGCACAGAGCAAACACAAGCGGTGTTGGATAACCCCGATCCGCGCGATCAAGCTTAAGAAGGGGCCACCATGAAGCCGCGAATATGGGTATTAGGAGCAGGCCAATTAGGCGCCATGCTCAAACATGCCGGCATGCCTTTAGGCCTTGAGGTGTGCCCGGTGGATATAGATGAAACCGCAGCGCCCCGCCTTGAGGCCTGCGATTGGGTGACCGCCGAGCGCGAACTCTGGCCGCAGACCCTCGCCACCCAAACCCTCGCCGCCCACGCCAATTTCATTAATAAAGATGTGTTTGGCCGCCTGGCCGATCGCAAAACCCAAAAAGAACTGATTGATTCCCTCGGCATTAAAACCGCCCCCTGGCGTTTGGTGGCCGATGGTATTAACGCGGCTCAACTGCGCGCTGAGCTTGGCGATAAGGTGCTGTTAAAGCGCCGCACCGGCGGTTATGACGGGCGCGGCCAACACTGGTTGCGCAGCGCCGCTGATGCAGTGCCCGATGACTGGCAGGGCGAGGCCATTGCCGAGCAGGCCATTAATTTTGCAGAAGAAGTCTCCTTAGTGGGTGTGCGCAACCGCCAGGGTGAATGTGTGTTTTACCCCCTCACCCGCAATCTGCATTTGGACGGTATTCTCTACGCCTCAATTGCGCCCTTGGCCCGTTTACACGCTCTGCAAGCGCAAGCGCAGCAGATGCTCGGGCGTATTTTAACGGCGCTTAATTATGTGGGCGTAATGGCGATGGAAGCCTTCCGCGTGGGCGATGAATTATTAATTAATGAATTAGCCCCGCGCGTACACAATTCCGGCCACTGGAGCCAAGCCGGTGCCAGCATCAGCCAATTTGAATACCATTTGCGGGCCATAGCTGATTTAGCCACACCTGCCCCGCAAATTACCGGCCAGAGTGTGATGATTAATTTAATTGGCACCGACTACCAAAAAGAATGGCTCGCCCTACCCTGCGCTCGCACTTATTGGTACGGCAAAGAGGTAAAACCGGGCCGCAAAGTGGGGCATATTAATGTGTGCAGCCATGAGCACAGCGAGATTGTTACTACGCTTAAGCACCTGGAACAACTGCTGCCACCCCAGTACTACAGCACTGCCATTGATTGGTGTTTAGAAGAGTTAGCCAGGTAGTCTGCCAATTTATTAACCCGGCGGCATTTAGTGCCGGGTTAATGGCCAGCATGAATAAATCTATTTATGGCTGCTATTTAAAATAACCGCACGGCAATTCCCGCCTTATCCATCGCCTGTTTACATTCCTCCGGCGTAATACTGGTGAAATGAAAAATACTGCTGGCCGCCACCGCGTGGGCGCCTTGCTCAATAATGTCTACACAGTCCGATGCCTGCTTAACACCGCCGCAATAAATATAGGGGATGTGTACCCTGTCTTTAATTAACTGCAGCAGCGCTAAATCTGGCCCCTGCATGGTGCCCTCAACGGCCACACTGGTAATTAAAATCTCCCCTGCACCTAGCTGCTGCACCTCCTCCAACCAATCACACAAGGCTAATTGGCCTGGGGCAATTTTAGTATTGTGCACATAGGCCACGCCCTGCTGCCAAACCACATCCACCGATACCACAATACACTGGCGGCCAAATTGCTCGGCGGCCTGTTTAATTAATTGTGGTTGTAGAAGTGCTTGGGTATTGAGACAAATTTTATCAGCGCCTGCCAATAGGGTCTGGCGAATATCCTCTAATGATTGAATACCGCCGCCGATGGTGAGCGGCATAAAACAATCCTCGGTAATATCGCGAATAGTCCATAAATCGATGGTGCGGTTTTGAGCGTGGGCGTCTATATCCAGAATAATCAGCTCATCCACATTGCGTGTATTGTAGGTGCGCACCACCTGAATAGGGTTGCCCAAATTGCGCCGCACGCCGAATTGGCGGGTTTTTAATACCGAAAACCCATCAATTAAAATCACGGGAATAACACGGGTGCGCAACATAAATCATCCAAACTGCAAAAAATTACGCAACAATAAAAGCCCTAATTGCTGACTTTTTTCCGGGTGAAACTGCACAGCATAACGCCTTCCGGCCTGCACCGCCGCCACAAAAGAATGGCCATAGGTGCAATAGGCCGCCGCCTGCTGCACTGGCACCTGGGTAAAAGCAAAGCTGTGGGTAAAATAAAAACACGGCTGCGCGGGCATATTAAAAAATAATGGGCAGTCGTTGACGGGGGTAATATCGTTCCAGCCCACATGGGGCAGCGGTAATGGCACAGGCAATAAACCCACCTCACCATCCACCCAACCCAAGCCAGGGTTAACGCCGTGTTCGGCGCCGCTGCGGGCAAATAATTGCATACCCACACAAATACCCAACAGAGGTTTATCACCCACCAGATTATTTAACGCCGTAACACCGCCCCGCGCCACCATAGCCTGAGAAGCCGCCGCAAAACTCCCCACGCCGGGCAGAATATAATGGGTCGCATCGTTTAGCAGGGCGTAATCCTGCTGTACAAACACCTCAGCCCCTAGGGATTTAAGGGCCTTTTCAACACTGTTTATATTGCCTATCCCCAAATCAATAATAGCGATGCGCGCATGGGGCATTGGCGGGGGCAGCGGTTCGCTCACACTATTTCCTTAAGCAGTAGCAATATTTATTGGGGCCAAAATTTACGCACCAAATTCCCTTCGGCGTCTTTTAACAATTTTCCCGTCGCCGCATCCCGCGCAAAAATGGCTTTATTGGTAAATTGATCCAGCGTAGCTAAAAATTCGGCCTCAGTAATATTTAAGCGCTGCAAAAAATCCGGCACGTATTTCCAGGGGATTTTGCCTTCGTCGGTGGCATGCAAAGCGTCGATGGCTTGCGCGCGGCTCATACGGCCTGCGCGAATTTCAATGCAGAGCTGATCGGTAGCGCGGCCGTAACCGAATTTAATAAACTTCATATAGTCGTGCAGGCCGCCGATCCATTTGCAATCGAGGTTTTCAAAATCATTAAACGCGCCCTCCACTACACCATCGGGGTTGCGGTGCCATCCCCGCGCTTCACACACCTCTAAATTGCGTTGGGTATCCCACTTTTCATAATGGCCTAAAAACAATCCAGTCACGCCCACCCGGCGAATTTCATCGTCGCTGGGATATAAAAAAGTTTTGATATCATTTAGGTTAACACCATCGTGCACCACATCGCTGATGCGATAACCACACATTTGAAATTCCTCCAACCAGCTGCGATCTAAATAAGGGTTATCGCGCCGACTGGCTGGCCCGCCGTACTCAAACTGGGAATTCTCGCCCCAAATTAACAGCGGAATTTGGTACTGCACCGCCACGCGAATGGGCGCCGTAAAAATGCCTATGTGCTCCGGCCAACAACAATCCCCAAGTTTAAAAAAACCAATACGCTGTAATTGGGCATAGGATTTACGGTTGTGGGACACCTGAATTAAATCAAAACCCTGCTCGCGCAAAAAATCTAAATTCTGCCGCCCAACGTCCGTTAACTCGCAGGGTGTGAAGGTGACACAGAGCGGGTTCATGCCGTAGGTTTCTTTCATAGTGATGGCCTGATAACAGGAATCCTTACCGCCACTGACAGGAATAATGCAGTCATACCAACTGCCGTCGCCACGGTAGTGCTGCAAAATAGATTCAAATTCTTGACGCCGGGCAGGCCAATCTATGTCGCTGTGTTTGCGTTGCGCGGAACGGCAGGCATCACAAATCCCATCCTCGAATACCTGCTCAGGACGGGTGGAGGGCATAATACATTCACTACAATAAAGCATGGTGCGATCGCCTGACAAAAAATTGACGAGAAATTCCTTAACAGGCAGAGGAGCAAGACAAGTGCCAGGCCGAGCCTAGCGCTGAAATTACTAAATTTACCGAGGCATATCGAAATACCGCTTTCCTATCGGCGGCAGAGAAGGCAATGTCATATTCCTTAGGGGCAGCACTTGTGGTCGCCCAATGCGGTTCATAAGTCTTCAGTATCGGCACCAGCTTGGGCACCCACAAGGGGTGCCCCTACAGGTACGTCTAATCGAAAAATCTTTAATTTAATGACATTGGCCGAGTGTGAGTCAAAACTCAGCCGTGTGCAGGCCGTTAATTACTACTGGCAGTGAACGGAAGCGACTTAAATAAATTATCCAAATATTTACCCGAGCCACTCATGCCATTGAGAATAGATTCCATGGCGCGAAACTGCCTGCTCATCCGCGTCTCGAATGCAGAAATACGGCGGTCTAAATCTTTTTGATCGTCTTTAAAAGAATCCAACTGAGTATTCAATTCTGTTTTGCGATTATCAATCAAACCTTTACTGAGGAGAAATTTATCCACCAACGACGTTAGCTCACCACCAAAGCCCTTGGTGTAGGTTACCGTGGCGCTGGTAGCATTTTCACCCACGATTAAATTGAGGCCTTCGGATTTTGCACCCAATTCAGGCCGCAATACGTTGGCAAAACCAAATGCCGCCACACCATCAATGGTACCGGCCACATCGATACCCGCCGTGCCCGTGGCAACGCTCAAGCCCAAGTCAGCGGCGGTATCAGCATGGACTTCGGTGAGTTGCACGCTGGAATTAGAGCCATAACGGGCTGAGGTTAATTTAATGGCACCGCCGACCATATCCGCGGTAATAGTAACGCCTGCGGCGAGCAATTTCGCATCGGAATTTATCGAGGTTTGCAGTTGGCTAATCAGATCGTTACTGTCACTATAATTTTTATCAGTAGGCAAGGTAATTGAATCGGACTCAACACCATTTACCTTCACTTTAAATTGATAGGTTTTGCCAGTGGAATCCAACGGAAAGGCACCGGCCAAAACGGCCCCGGTGTAATAACCCTGTTTAGGCGGAGTGGTAACCACAACATTATAAGAGCCCGGGGTGGTTTGTTTGCCATAGGAATTTACTGTGATGGCGCTATTGGTGCTACGTGTATCCGGTGCGAACAAACGCTGTACATCAGTGAAGTTATTCTCAAAGGCTTTTTTAAAGTCCGTTTCATTAATTTTTAAGGTGCCGTCCGAAATTTCCGTGCGAATACCTACATTGGTAAGCGCCGTCATATTCGCATCGCTTAAACCTGGAATGGATTGGGCAATAAGGGATTTAACACTGGTGAGCACGGATTTACCCAGAGAATCCCCAGCCAGAGAGCCATATTTTTGTTTCTCTTGGTCGAAGGCAAAAGCAGGTTTTACTGCATTTAAAAACGTGTTGTAGGCATCCACAAAACCGCGCACTTTTTCCTCAGCAAACGCTTTGTCGTCGCTAATCGTAACGGATACCACTTTACCTGGGTCGGGCTTGCTTAATTGAAAGGTAAAGCCTTCTACTACATCATCAATTTTGTTTTTATCGCGGGTAAGGCTCAGGCCATTGACAGTAAAGGTGGCATCCTGGCCTTTTTGATCCTCACCCATTTGGCGGCTTGTTTCATCAAATGCAAATCGCGATAAACCGGTATTATCCGTATTGGATGGTGTGCCGCCGTCTTCGCTCACACTAATGCTCAGTTGATTATTTTGCCCGGAGGCCGCGGTGAGCGCTAAACGATAGCCCGTACCATCTTTTACCACCGAGGCTTGCACACCAAAAGCCGCTTTATTAATCGCATCACGCAGGCCTTGCACGGTATTGTTGGAGCTATCGATGGTAACGCTGGTGCCCGTTTTGGTGCCATCCAAAGTAAAATCGGTTGAACTTGAATTCCAACTGCCTAATTCAAACGTGAGTGTACCGGTACCCACTGCATCGGACAGGGAAGAAAATTTTACGCTGGAGAGCGATTGAGATTTTGCAATTTGCGTGACATCAAACGCATAGGTGCCCGAGGCCACTTTGGTGTCGAGTTTAACCGGTGTAAACGCGTCGCTGGGAGTGTAACTAGCACTTTTACTAAAAAAGCCTTCTTTATCGGTAAGGGCTGTAGCGGCGGTTTTTAAAGCCGTTAAGGAGCTGGAAATTAAGCCAAAGTCAGAAATTTGCGTTTCGGCTTTGAGTTTTTTGGCGTCGATACGCGCTTGAGGGCCAGCTTTTTCAATTTCTTTGAGCTGCTTAATAATGTTGGCCGAGTCCACGCCGGAACCTGCCCCCAGTGATTTGACAATATTGTTGTCAATCATAAAACCCTCTCATAACCGCTGTAGCTACACGCAAACGCCCTGCAACCACACAGGTTTTATCAGTAAAGATTTCTACACAACGCAAAAACGACCATTTCACTCCTTACACAGTGACCCCATGCCCATTCGCCGCGCTACAAGTACCCATCGCGCGCGCAAATCCACACGATAATTCATACCTGCTACCGGCAACCCATTGCCGCACCTCGGCGAAGGTTTGCCGCAAATGCTGAAATGTTGTCTATTTATCGGCCAATAATGGCCGATATTTAGCCTGTGGCATTAAATAAATTCACTTCACCCTGCTCTTTCACTTTTCTTGCCAACTCGAGAAATATTTCTTCAGGAATTTGCCGAATTAAATCGCCGGATTCTGAATCCACCACTTTAACGACTGTGCGGCCTAAGTCTTTATCCACGCTAAACTGCAATTCCCGTTTAACGTTTTGCACAAAGTCTTGCATGGTGCCTAAGGCTTCTTTTAGCTGTTTACCCTTTTGCTCATCCGATGGCACAGAGTTATTGGAGCTAATAACCGCCTGGGCTTCAGCAGGTGCGGCTGTAGCAGTGCTTTTATCCGACACTTTGCGATTAGCGTCAGACTTAGTTGCTGAAGCTGAAAGCGCCACCTGCGGCACCGGTCTCACTTGGCTTACTTCATTCATATAAAACCTCCGTAACGCCAAAAACCGGGGAGGTACTCCCCGGTGTTATTCGAGAATTGAAAGCGCCTAGTTAATAATAGACGCTTTAATTCATTAATCACCCCACTATCGTAGGAGTGAGAGTACTTGTTGCGGTTTTGCATTCGCTTGCGCCAACATGGCTTGTGATGCCTGAGCTAATACTTGTGAGCGACTTAAGTTGGCACTTTCTGCCGCAAAGTCTGCGTCGGTAATACGAGAGCGAGCAGCTGAGGTATTTTCCGATACGTTCATCAAGTTCGACACAGTAAAATCAAGCCGGTTGTTCACCGCACCGAGTTGTGAGCGAATGTCGTTCACGGTGTTTAAAGCATTATCAATTACTTTTAATGCTTTGGATGCATTAGCCGCAGTATCGATACTAATTGAGGAAATTGATTGACCGAAGGATCCGCCACTGAGGTTATTGGTTTCTTTTAAGCCCAAACGCGCCGCATCGGAATCATTGCTCAATTCAATACTAATTGGATTACCATTGACACTTTCCAATTTCAAAGACGCACGTGCTTGGTAAGTAGCTGTTCCGCCTGTAGTGATTGCAGTAGTGGTAGTAACAAAAGAACCAGAAGAATCTACCATCGATTGCTGAATATTTTGCAATCCAGCACCAGTACCAAGCAGACTTACACCAGCGGCGCTAACTGCAGCATTTATAGTTATTGCACCTCTGTCGGATTCTAAAATAATATTGCGCCCTGCAACTCGCGCAGTTACGCCAGACTCTTCCTTGAAGGTGTTGATTGCACTGGCAATATCAGTATTGGTTGCACTGATCGATAAGTTGAGATCGTAAGTCACACCATTTAGCGACAGCTGATCAGCAGTCGCGGCCAAAGAAGCAAGATATCCAGTAAAATCAATAGTGACGGTTGAGGACGCTTTAGCTGTGACCCCTGTTTCGGCAGAAACCTTGTTAATGTTATTAATTTTGCCTTGCAGTGTATTAGTGTCTGTATTATCGATCACAACACCGTTAATTTTTAATTCACCAACATCTAATGCCTCATGTGCACCGTTTGAGTTATTTTCGATTGCAGCTCCTTCAATGGTACCTGCCTTACGAATTTCTCTAAAGCCCAATCGATCTAATTTATCCAATGTTCCCGTTGCACCACGCTCAATAGTAATCGGGTCTCCATTGTCGGAAGTAAGTACAATTCGCCCTCTATCAGAAGTATCGCCAATACCTGTAGTTCCAGCAGCACCTACTGCGAGCGTCTGCGCATCTTTTGCCATTAAATGCAGAAGACCTTTGTCATCAATGGTGGCACTAATTGCGCCCCCGGATACCGAATTTACTTTATCGGCAAATTCTTGCAAGTTTTTGGTATCAGCGATGTTATACACAGAGGTAGAAGCAGAACCATTAAGCTTAGTCAGAGTAATTGTAGTGCCTGCACTGCCAGTCACGCCTGTACCCACATTCGAAGCGTTTAATTCAACCACCATGGACGCGGTAACGCCCTGAACGTTAGCGTTGATTTTATTCAACAAGGATTCAACTGAATCCGTACTGCCGACGAAGTCTGCATCTTTAATTACGGACTGCCCGTTAATAAGCAAGTCTCCGTTGGTTAAAGATACTTGAGAATCAAACGTTGCTGTAATTTCATCCCCCATCAAATCGGAGGTAAGTGAACCCATACCGAGGGTTTTCGCATCTACTGCTTGCAATTTTAAGTCAATGGTTTGACCGGCTTGGGTACCGACTTGTAATTCCACTTTTTTAACTGAACCATCAAGAATATTCTGGCCGTTAAAAGAAGTGGCTTTGGCGATACGGTCTAATTCTTTGGTGAGCTGCTTAACTTCCGCATCCAGAGTGGAGCGGTCAGCATCGCTGTAGATACCGTTAGCGGACTGTACGGACAGCTCGCGCATACGCTGCAGGATGTTGGTGCTTTCACCGAGGGCACCTTCAGCGGTTTGAATAAGGGATACACCGTCGTTGGCGTTGCGCACGGCTTGGTCGAGACCGCGGATTTGCGATGTTTGGCGGTTGGAAATGGCCAGGCCCGCAGCGTCGTCCTTGGCTGAGTTAATTCTCATACCGGATGACAAACGGGTCATGGCCTTGTCCATTTCAGCACCGGCTTTTACCATCTGGCGCTGAGCATTAATTGACGATACGTTGGTATTAATAAACAGTGGCATAGAGCCTCCTAACACGTTGGTCTTATGATTGCGACCAAGCCTTAACGCCAGCGGCAATCCGAAAGCTCAGTAATTGAGCGCTTCTACCTACCCTATCGGCCCCCGCCTCAATATCTTTAGTACTTTTCTATTAAAAAATTTAACCCAGCATCCCAGACTTGCTGCTTAAAGCTGAAAAAGCTAAAAATTCGGCTTATAGGTAATTTGGCTATAAAAAATGACCTTTAGCCGGCGCCGTGAATTTAATGCGCCCCTACATCTGTGCCGCCCCATCGAGTGCTGGCACAAACCCATACCTGTAGGTATTTACTGCGAAATAACCCGGCAGGCCAACTATACTCAGTCAAGGCTGAGCCCAAGTGTTAATAGCCAAGAATTTGACCGCGCCTGTGTGACATACCCTAGGCGTCAAGAATTTAACGCTAAAGGCCTGTGGCTAAAATGGCGGTACTGAGTTGAACCTGAATTTTAAATGTGCCGCCTGGATACGCTAAACATTTTTGGGCACGTGGGTTTAACCTAAGTTTTTTTCACAAATCCAAGGGCAATTTTTTTACGGGTATTGCAGGGAAACGCTCGGCCATTTATGTAAAAAGGCATACCTGATGGTAATCAGCAACTGCTTTAAAAAATACATCCCAGTGGATTAGCAGGCTCAGCATACCGAGCATTTTGGTAACTATATAGGCACTTACTTTATGCCCACAGATCCGAATTCGATGCTCTCGCCGCGAAACGGTACACCACAACCCCAGGATGTACTCCAAATGCAGCAATTGCTGCAGGCTGAAACGGAGCAGAAAGAGCGCGCTTTAGCCAAAGTTATTATGCTTGAGGAAGAAATTCGCGCCTTAAAATTGGTACTAGCCACAAAACCAACACCCGCGATACCTGAGAATAACAGCAGCACTTCATTTAATGGCCAGTTAATTTTAGTGGTTGATGATCAATCACTAAATCTTGATCTTATTGAAGCGCTGCTTGATGGCTGTAATTTAAACATCGTGTGCCGCCCATCGGCCGAAGAAGCCCTGAGTTTTATCAGCACTAGCATGCCCGATCTTATCTTGATGGATATTCAAATGCCCCAGATGGATGGCTATGAGGCTACCGCTAAAATTCGCGCTGATTATGCCGATAAAAGCCCAATTATTCTGGCCATGACCGCCAATAACAGCCCCGAAGACGAACAAAAAAGTCTTGCCGCAGGTATGCAAGGGCATTTATGTAAACCTATAGACGCCGCTGTATTAATACAACAATTAACCCATTGGCTGGCGCACAAGACTCTGCACGAACCCAACATTTCGGGTGCACCTATTTCGCCTGCCATTGCGCAGCAGGATGAATTACCGGGCATTGACTTAGCCGCTGCCCTCGCCCGCCTGCGCGGCAATCGTAGCCTATTAGAAGAAGTGCTCGTCTCCTTTGCGGACAAGGCCGCGCACATTATTCCTGAATTACAACAGGCCATACGTAATCAGGAACACGAAGCCGCTACACGTATTTTGCATAAACTAAAAGGCACTTCCGCTAATTTAAGCGCCGTGCGCGTAGCGCCGCTAGCCGCACGGCTTGAAACCCAGTGTAAACAGGGCCAATTACCCAGTGATGTAGAGGTGGCGGAATTAGCCCTGGCCATTACACAACTTATAACCACTGCCACTCATTTAACTCAAGCGGCGTTAACACCGCAGGCATCGGCTACTCCTGTTAATCAACAGGCGATTAAACAGTGTCTTGAACGCATCGATACACACCTCAACAGTGATTTAGGGCAAGCGGAGGATGCAGTGGAAACACTTTTACATCTGTGCAACCACACGCCATGGCATGATTCCGCTCAGCAACTGCGCACGGTGTTTTATCAATTTAATCTGCGCGCCGTGCGTGAACTTATATTAAATGGCTTTGAGCAAACGATCCTATGAGCAGTCAAACCAAAATATTAATTGTCGATGATTCACCTGAGGATATTCGGCTCTTAATGAGCGAATTAAAAAGTGAATTTCAAATCACCGCCGCCACCTCAGCTGATCTTGCACTGCAAATGATTTCTGAAACCCTGCCGGATATAGTGCTGATGGATGTCAACATGCCCGGCACCGACGGCTACACGGCCTGTTCAATTCTGAAAGATTCGCAGGAAACAGCGGGCATTGATGTGATCTTTTTATCCAGCAATGACTCAACCGATGAGGTATTAAAAGGCTTTAACGCAGGCGCCAGCGACTACATAGTCAAGCCCTATGCGCCGCTGATTTTATTGTCAAAAATAAAAGCCTGCATCACCCGCAGAAGCGATTTACACAAATTGACGGAAGCGGCCAAATACGCAGGCGCCGTGGCCATGAGCGCCATGAGTGACACGGGTGATTTAGGCACTATTGTTAACTTTTTGCGCTCCAGTTTTGCTATCAAAACCGCCCCCGATCTGTGCCATGAAATCTGCTCGGCCCTATCGGCGTTTGGTTTAACCGCCTGCGCTTATATTTATTTAGATGAGGGTGGTGTATTTGCGGGTACTGAGGGCAGCCCCAGCGAACTGGAAATGAACCTGATTAAACGTATCATAACCAGCCCAGAGCCCATTATTACCATCGGCAATAGGCTTTTGCTGATTAAACCCGGGGTTGTGTTATTAATTAAAAACCTGCCGGAATCCTCTGAAAAAGCCGCCCGCATTAAGGATCATTTAATGATTCTCTTGGAGGGTATTATCGCTAAAGTAATTAGCCTCAACAGCCAAGCTAAACTCAATCAGTTGCTCAGCAGCAATATCAGCCGCGTCATCAAAAATGCTGAACACGCACTCATCGATATTCGCGAGACCCAAGAGGCCCACAAGAAACAAAGCATCGACATAATGGAGAAAATGGTAAGGGAGGTGGAGGCGTCTTTTTTTAATATGGGCCTTACCGATCAACAGGAGGAGCAATTATTGGAAATCATGACCAAAGCTGTCTCGGAATCCCTCAGCCATTTTGAAGCAGGCCTCGAGATAGACAATAAAATTAGCGGCATTATTGATTCATTGGCGACGGTATCAAGTGAAACGCCGAGCACTTAAGCCAATGCAGGGATTGGGTGGGCGAGCTGTGGATCGCTCCGATATTAACCTGGCGATAAAACAGACCGTCCTGTTCTCTTTGGTCGCGAGGTGAATAATTATTTCGCCAAGCTCTCAACTAACAGGCTCAGGGTTTTAGCGGCAAAAAAAATGGCCCTGCGGGCCATGTTCAAGCAATTAAAATTGATCCATCAGCGCTAATAATTCCTGGGTTTTCGCTCGCATAAGGGCTTCATCGCCGCGGGACTCAACATTGAGCCGCGCCAAAGGCTCAGTACTGGAACTGCGCATATTAAACCGCCAGTGCTCAAACGCCATGGAAAGCCCATCAACGCGCTCAATAAGAACGGCCTCAGGGGCAAAATGCGCCTCTACCCTAGCTAACATCTCCTGCGTGTTGCGCACCGTGCGGTTAATTTCGCCCGAGCAGGGAAACTTGCGAATACGCTCTTCCACCAAAGCGGATAAAGGCAGGTTTTTTTGCTGCATTAATTCCAACACCAACAACCAGGGGATGGTGCCGTTATCACAGTAGGCAAAGGTTTTAAAATAATGGTGCGCGCTCATTTCACCGCCGTACACAGCATCTTCCAAACGCATACGCTCTTTAATAAACGCATGGCCAGTTTTGCTCTGCACTGGTACGCCGCCCGCTTGGCTGACTACATCGACGGTATTCCAGGTTAAACGCGGGTCGTGGACAATTTTGGCACCGGGGTGTTTGGCTAAAAACGCTTCGGCCAATAGACCCACCACATAATAGCCTTCAACAAAATTGCCTTTTTCATCGAAGAAAAAACAGCGGTCAAAATCGCCATCCCAGGCAATGCCCACAGCAGCGCCATGCTCAAGCACCGCTTGCGCCGTTACGCCCTGATTTTCCGGCAATAATGGATTGGGAATACCGTTGGGGAAGTTGCCATCGGGGGTGTGGTGAATTTTGATAAATTCAAAGGGTAGATGCGCTTGCAAGGCATCCACCACCGCACCTGCGCCACCATTACCGGCGTTTACCACCACCTTCATGGGTTTAAGGTTTTGGGTATTCACATAGGTGAGCAAATGATCCACGTAGGTGGCACGCACTTCGCGCTGCTCAACCAGGCCTTTGCGGGCAGAGGCTTTAAATTGGCCGGATTCCGCAAGGGCTTTAATATCCAATAATCCTGTATCCCCCGAGATGGGTTTAGAACCTTCCCGCACCAGCTTCATGCCGTTGTAATCCATGGGGTTGTGGCTGGCCGTCACACATATGCCGCCATCTACCTCTAGGGCGAAAGTAGCGAAATAAACTTCTTCGGTGCCGCACTGGCCGATGTGGATCACATCCGCCCCCGCATCGGTCATGCCGCGCACCAACGCATCCGTCAGCACCGGGCTGGTCAGGCGAATATCGTGGCCCACCACCAAGCGTTTGGCATTTAAATATTCCGCAAAGGCGCGGCCTACACGGTAGGCCACATCTTCGTTGAGTTCATCGGGTACGCGGCCGCGAATATCGTAGGCCTTAAAACAAGTTATATTCATTTTTTAACGTTGTAGATGTTGTTGTACACGAAGGAGGTTGCATCTACAAAGCCGTCGACGCTGCCGCAATCAAAGCGCTTGCCTTTGAACTTATAACCGATCACGCAGCCTTTTTGCGCTTGAGTGAGCAGTGCGTCCGTTAATTGAATTTCGCCGCCTTTACCCGGTTTGGTTTGTTCAATAATTTCAAAAATATCCGGCGTTAAAATGTAGCGGCCGATGATGGCGAGGTTGCTAGGCGCGTCTTCTTTTTTGGGTTTTTCCACCATGGTGTTAATTTGGAAAATGCCATTTTTAATTTGCTCACCGCCAATTACACCAAATTTATGAATTTGATCTTCAGGCACTTCTTGAATGGCCACTATGCTGCAGCGAAATTGTTTGAACAGGCCTACCATCTGCGCCAATACGCCGTCCGGCTCGCCATCTTTGACGCACAGGTCATCCGATAAGACAACGGCAAAGGGCTCATCGCCCACCAGGCGGCGGCTATTCAAAATAGCATCACCCAGGCCGCGCATTTCGCGCTGACGGGTAAATGAAAAGGTACACTTAGCCATAACTTCGCGGATGGAGGTTAAGTAGGCTTCTTTATCAGTGCCTGCGATTTGATGCTCAAGCTCATAGCTCACATCAAAGTGGTCTTCAATGGCGCGCTTGCCGCGGCCGGTCACAAAGCCGATTTCTGTTAAACCGGCTTCTAAGGCTTCTTCTACACCGTACTGCACCAGGGGCTTGTTCACCACTGGCAGCATTTCTTTAGGCATGGATTTGGTGGCGGGGAGGAATCGAGTACCGTAACCGGCCACGGGGAAGATACATTTCTTGATCATAAGGAGCCCTTACAACATGGTTAACAATTAAAGGAAAGAAGAATGGTGCGCCTGGGGTACAAATAAGGTGCGCGAATATAGCACAGCCCATGGATTATCCCCACCTGGCGAAGACTGGACATCACGGGGTTTGCAGGTAGAATGGCAGGCCTTTTTGCCAGGGGTCCGCACATTCGGGCCTGTCATCCAACTGCTCAGAGTCTTTTATGCACTCATTTGAACCCAAAGCCTCTTACACCCGCGAGGAACTTATCACCTGCGGCAATGGCCAGATGTTTGGCCCCGGCAACGCCCAGCTGCCCGTGCCGAATATGCTGATGCTAGACCGTATTGCGCATATCAGCCAGGTCGGTGGTGAATTCGGCAAGGGTGAGATTGTGGCTGAGTTGGATATCAACCCTGAGCTGTGGTTTTTCCAATGCCACTTCCCCGGCGACCCAGTGATGCCCGGTTGTTTGGGCCTGGATGCCATGTGGCAGCTGGTCGGTTTTTTCCTTGCCTGGAAAGGCAACCCAGGGCGCGGGCGCGCATTGGGTGCGGGCGAAGTAAAATTCACCGGGCAGATTTTGCCGAGCGCCAAGCAGGTCACCTACCATATCAACCTTAAGCGGGTGATCGAGCGCAAATTGATTATGGGTATTGCCGATGGCCGCGTGTCCGTCGATGGTAAGGACATTTATTTCGCCAAAGATTTACGCGTAGGACTGTTCGGCAACACCGATTCTTTCTAGTACCACCTTTTTCAGTCTAATTAAGCCCAGAGGCAAGAGGACAGATATGAAACGCGTTGTAATTACAGGCATGGGTATTGTTTCCTGTATTGGTCATGATCTGGCAACCGTATTAAGCGCCCTGCGCAACGGCACTTCAGGCATTCGCTACAACCCCTCCTACGCCGAGCAGGGTTTTCGCAGCCTGGTGTCCGGTTCCATTGATTTGGACCTGGCCGAGCACATAGACCGCAAACAATTGCGTTTTATGGGCGATGCCGCCGCCTTCGCTTATATCGCCATGCAACGCGCTATTGAGCATTCAGGCCTGAGCCCTGAGCAAGTCTCCCACGAGCGCACCGGTATTATCATGGGCTCCGGCGGTGCCTCCACCGCCAATGTGGTGGAATCGGCCGATATTATTCGCTCGAAAGGTGTAAAACGTGTTGGCCCCTATCGGGTCACCCAAACCATGGGCTCTACCGCGTCCGCCTGTTTAGCCACGCCGTTCAAAATTAAAGGCGTTAACTACTCCATTTCCTCTGCCTGCGCCACCAGCGCTCACTGTATCGGCAATGCTATGGAGCTGATTCAACTGGGTAAACAGGACGTAGTTTTTGCCGGCGGCGGTGAAGAAGAACACTGGACCCTCACCGGCCTGTTCGATGCCATGGGCGCGCTCTCCACCAAATACAACGACACCCCCAGTGCGGCCTCCCGCGCCTATGACGCCAATCGCGATGGGTTTGTGATTGCCGGTGGCGGTGGCTGTTTGGTAGTGGAATCCCTCGACCACGCCCTGGCGCGCGGCGCAACTATTTATGCGGAGCTGACCGGCTACGGCGCCACGTCCGACGGTTACGACATGGTAGCTCCCTCAGGGGAAGGTGCCGCACGCTGTATGCGCCAAGCCATCGCCATGACCGACGCCAGCCCCATCGACTACATCAACTCCCACGGCACCAGTACGCCAGTGGGTGATTTAGCCGAATTGCGCGCGGTAAAAGAAGTCTTCGGCGCAGGCCAGGTGCCCGCCATCAGCTCAACCAAATCCCTCACCGGCCACTCCTTGGGTGCCACCGGTGTGCAAGAAGCGATTTATAGCTTGCTGATGATGCAACACAACTTTGTTGCCGCCTCGGCCAATATAGGCACCCTGGACCCAGAAGCTGAGAACATGTCTATCGTGCTGCAAAGCCGTGAGGTGGTATTAAACAAGGTCATGTCCAATAGCTTTGGCTTTGGTGGCACCAATGCCACGCTGATTTTTCAGCGCTATTAACCCGCCAGTCAGCGGCCATTCGGTAGGTGCCCGGCGCACCTGCTGAATGAGTTAAGGCGCCGCTCGGCTCGACGGCGCAGAACCCACCTGCGGCTCAGAATTCTGGTTGTCCTGGCCAGTTAAGGGCAAGGCAAGTTGTCGGCGCTCATCTATCCAGCGCTGCAATAAGGCTTTTACGCCCAACCGCCACGAGCGCATCTGGACACCAAACGCATCGGTTAAACGCCGCCCGGCCAATACAGCCATGGTGCCGCCGTATACCCCCAGCCCCTTGGTAACATCCAAGCGAGCGGCGGGCCAGCCGTCTTTCTTCAACTGACGCACGAGATGATCGGCAAATTCAGCCTCAAAACAGGGCTCCGCCGAGCGCAGATGCATCACGCCCCAGTTTTCCGCCCCGCAGGCAATTTGCTGCACCATTGCAATGACCACGCGACAGGCTTCTTTTATACAAACGGGGTCCAACCGAGTCGTCTCAGACACACTCAATACGGCTTCCGCGCTCAAGCGCTCTAACAGGGCAGCAAACCAATCCTCTGCACCCAGATCCACCAACAGGGGCAGGCGCAAAACAAGGGTTTTACTGCGGGCCAGGGCACGCATTTCCGCCTCAATTAAACTGAGCGCGCGGCTTGAGGTAGCCGTAGGCGTGTCTAGCTCCACAAAACCGCCCCCTGAAGCCGCCGCCCCCTGAAATACCTCGCCACTGGATATATGGATAATGGGCAATCCCCAAGCCTCCAGCGGATCACTCACCGCTTCCAGGCTAAGCCCGGCATAGGCCCGAGTATCCACCAGCACACCGGTCTCGACAGCCTGTTGCTCAGCGGAAGTAGGCAGCACAACCGCAAAGGTGTGGTGCTCCAACTCCCGCAGCAGCGCCCTGGCAAAGGGCGAATTCGTTTCGGTCAAGACTATCTTGAAGGCCAAACAACACCTACCTTTCTAAATTGCGAGGATCCGATTCTACTGACTCTGCGTAGCAAACCGACAGACCCAAAGAGCCCATGATGAAAATAATTGTTTGGTTTACCCAGGACTTACGCTTAAACGACCAGCCCGCCCTCAGTACGGCCCTCAAAGATGGCAGCGAAGTGTATTGCACCTACATCTTTGACCCAGCAAACCCCGAAGGCCCGCAGGGCGCCGCTCGCTGGTGGCTGCACCACAGCCTTGCAAAGCTTGCTGAGGATCTAACCGCGCACGGAGGACAGTTGATTTTACGCAGTGGCAGCAGCCACCAACAGCTCCTTAAGCTCGCCACAGAACTGGGTGCGCAGGCTGTATACATGACGCGCAGTTACGAGCCGTACCTCAGCCAGCAGCAGAGCCAGGTGCATGAAGCCATCACGGCGCGCGGTGGCGCCGCCAAACGCTTCGGTGGATATTTGTTACTTGAACCCGACACCATTTTTAATAAACAAGCCAAACCCTTTCAGGTATTCACCCCTTTTTACCGCCACACCCGCGCGTTAATTGGGCAGACCATCAAGGCAGCGGCTAAACCCTCGTTCACAACACTCGCAGCCTGCCCGGCGCAACTAACCACTGACACCCTCAACCAGTGGCCGCTATTGCCCAGCAAACCCAACTGGGCTAAAGAATTCGCCGCACACTTCACCCCTGGCGAACAAGGTGCCTGGGCAGCGCTCAACACAGCCTTATCTGAGGCGGTAGAGGACTACGCCGAGCAAAGGGACTTCCCTGCCCTCGCAGGCACCAGCCGACTATCGGCCCACCTGCATTTTGGCGAAATCAGCCCTCGGCAGGTAATGCAACAGGCGATTAAACACTGCGGGGACGAGCAGGCCGCGCCTTTTACACGCCAACTCTTCTGGCGGGAATTTAACTATTACCTGCTGCATCACTATCCTCATATGCGCTGTGGCGCGTTCAAAGATAAATTTAATGGGTTCCCCTGGCGGGCCAATGCAGGGTATTTGAACGCCTGGCAACAGGGTCAAACCGGATACCCTATAGTGGATGCAGGCATGCGTCAGTTGTGGCGCACGGGCTGGATGCATAATCGGGTGCGCATGATCTGCGCGTCTTTTTTAACCAAACACCTGCAAATTCACTGGCGTGAGGGGGAGGCTTGGTTTTGGGATACGCTTTTAGACGCTGATAAAGCCAACAATATTGGCGGTTGGCAATGGGTGGCTGGCTGCGGTGCCGATGCAGCGCCCTATTTCCGCATTTTTAACCCCATAGTACAGGGTGAAAAATTTGACCCTTTGGGTGAATACGTGCGCACTTGGGTGCCGGAATTAGCCCGCTTACCCCCAGCGTTCATTCACAAACCCTGGCAGGCACCCAAAGGACTTCTGGCCCAATGCGGCATTAAACTGGGCGAGGATTACCCACATCCGCTGGTAAATCATGAAGAAGCCCGGGAAATAGCCTTGACCGCCTACAAGGCTCTTCAATAATTTTTATCCGGCAGTTTTAGTGCCGGGTTAACCAGTGCGGCAACAACGGCCACACAAAAAATCACACGCTGGGTGAGCCTATTCACCCAGCGCAGGTTACGCACTCTGTAGTTGTCTCACCCTGGGCTGCTCCCTATCCCTTTGCGCATGCGCACTGCAAGGGGTGAAATCAATGCCGCCCACTGGGTAAATACCCCCGAGTAAACACCCAACGCAGTCAACACCAACGCAATTCCGATTAATTCACGCCCACAAAGCATTTCGCCCAGCACACAAAAGCCAATTAACAGAGCAACCGTTGGACTTAATAAAGTTAACAACCCAGTGGCCGCTAAAGAACATCGGCGCAACACATAAAAATACAGAGTGTGGCCAATACATGAGCCAGCAACCACCAAATAAGCCACCCCAATTTGAGATTTTAATTGCCAATTAACAGGCACCTGGCGATCGAACAAAAGCCAATAAACGCAAAATACTGGCGCAGAAATTAATAAAGTCCCCGTGGATTGGCGCATAGCGTCTATTTCAACCCCTATAGATTTAACCCATATTGAGCTTAGCGCCCAGAGCGCAGCTGCGAGGACCACACCCAATACCGCCACTATCGCCTGCCAGGAAGATTGCATTTGTTGCGCATAAATAATGCTTAGACCACAAAACGCCAAACACAAAGCCAGTATTTGCCGCCTATGCAGTGTTCGCTCACCGCACCACAACCAAGAAAACACACCCAAAAATAGCGGAAAAAATCCGAGTAAAATCGAAATCAAACCGGAGGGTAAATACTGTGCACTCCAATACACAATCAGCATATTGGGAAATAGTCCTAGCGCACCAGCACAAAAGGCTTGCCAGTCTTTTGCACTGTGTATTAAGCGTTTTTTCTGCACCACTAAAATAGCCGCGCACAGCACTAATGCCAACACCATACGCAGCGTGATAGCGGCACTAAAACTTAAACTGCTGTTACTCCATTTAATACCCAACGGAGTAGTGGCCCAAATAAATAATACGGCGCAATAGGCGCTGATCAGCTGCATACCCTCTCCCTGCCGAGCGTCCGCGCAAAAAAAAGCCGCAGACTCTGCTGCGGCTTTAGTAATAAAAATAAACTTACCTAAGCCTACAGCGCGCCATTAGCGCAGGGCGCCACACCGCTGCACGCGCACGCACAATAATTACCGCAGCCGGTAGCGACCGGGCGGCAATTGTGTACAAAGCTAATGTAGCGTGCTGAGACATAAGTAATTTGTCGGTGAAATTAAATTCAATTACAGTGTCGGGGAATTAATTCTCCAGGTCAACTCCCCATGCAGATATTTCTCGTCGGCGGCGCTGTACGCGATCAATTATTAGGCCTGCCGGTAACGGAAAAAGATTGGGTTGTGGTAGGCGCCAGTGCCGATGAGTTATTGGCCCAAGGCTTTAAAGCCGTCGGCAAAGATTTTCCGGTATTTTTACATCCACACACCCAAGAGGAATATGCCCTGGCACGCCAGGAGCGCAAAACCGCTCCGGGTTACGCGGGATTTAGTTTTAATACACACAATACCGTGCGCCTGGAAGAGGATTTACTGCGGCGGGATTTAACCATCAACGCCATGGCTCAGGATGATAAGGGCGCAATCATCGACCCCTATGGTGGCCAGCAGGATTTGCAGGCGCGTATGCTGCGCCATGTTTCGGCGGCCTTTAGCGAAGACCCCGTGCGTATTTTACGCATCGCCCGTTTCAGCGCGCGTTATCACCATTTGGGCTTCACCATAGCACCTGAAACACTCGACTTAATGCGCGCAATGGTAGCCGCCCGCGAAGTGGATCACCTGGTACCTGAGCGCGTCTGGAAAGAAACCGCCCGCGCGCTGCACGAACCCTCGCCGGCCGTATTTTTTCAGGTACTGCGCAACTGCGGCGCGCTCGAGCGTTTAATGCCGGAGCTTGACGCTCTATTTGGCGTGCCTCAACGGGCGGAATATCACCCGGAAATTGACACAGGTGTGCACAGTTTAATGGCTCTCAGCCAGGCCTGTTTATTAAGTGATAGCACAGCCGTTCGGTTTGCCGCCCTGATCCATGACCTAGGCAAAGCGCTCACGCCAGCCGATCTTTTACCCCGCCACCACGGCCACGAGTTAGCGGGTTTAGCGCCCATTAAATCCCTCGCCAAACGCCTCGCGCTACCAAACGATATTCTTGAATTAGCACTATTAAGTGCGGAGTTTCATACCCACAGCCACAGAGCCCTGGAGTTAACGCCTCAGAGCCTGGTGAAATTATTCACGCGCTTAGACGCCTTCCGTCGCCCGGCGCGCTTAGCATCATTTTGTGCCTGTTGCGAAGCCGACGCCCGCGGCCGCACAGGATTTGAAGAGCGCCCCTATCCTCAGGCTGAGTACCTGCGCGGCGCACTCGCGGCCTGTCAAGCAATTAATGTCAGCGCATTAATTGCACAGGGCCTTGCCAATGCCGCACTGGGTACAGCCATTCACGAACAGCGCATTAAAATACTGGGCGAATATAAGCGTTTACAGGCTTAAGCATGCTCTGATTAATTCCATATTGTGCCATTTTGCAAAAGCGCCCGAGGAGAGGGAGTTTTCCATACAGAAAATCTTTAGGGCACCTCCGGAAATTCACTTTTCGCGCCCTCGCTGCGTTATTTTCGTGCTCAGTCGGTCATTTATACCGCATAAAATCCCTTCTTCTGCGCGAAAATGCCTTGCGATCATCACGAAAATTGAATTTCCGGAGGTGCCCTTTAACTCATTGTAATTGCTCGTTCAGGGCTAGCTGGGCAACGGCAATATGGTGACCGAGAAATTGTTTGGCGCGAAACTCTGGGAAGGCAAATTAAGCCAGGCAGCGCTCAGCCAAAGGCATCACTACAAGGCAGTTTTTGCGCAAAGGTTGTTGCGCCTGATTACTTTTTTTGACTTGGCACAACTTGATTTTATTTGCCTAGGCCACACTATCTTTAGGCGAGCAGTAAAACAGTTGCCCACAGATTAAGTCGAAACTCACAGAGCGCTAAAGTGTGGCCGCCCGCCACCGAGCAGTGGCAGCCCCATAATTCAACGCAGGTGAATTTGCATATTTTCGACCCAATTGGTGTTCAACCAACTTAATGAACTGCCCCCACAGTCATGTCTGTTAATTATTTTTTTGAGGAGACACCGCTATGAGTTTAATACCACGCAATACACTCAATGAAATAGAACACCTATTTGATCACACCTGGCTGCCGTTTCGTTATGACGGCGGCCGCTTTGGCGCTCTGGCGCCCAAGGTAGATTTAAAAGAAAAAGACGATAGCTTTGAAATTACCTTGGAGCTGCCGGGGGTTAAAAAGGAGAATCTCGCCATCACCCTTCACGCTGGCGTACTTAGAATAGAAGCGGAAAGCAAGCAAGAAACCCTAGAAAAGAGCGATAAAGTGCTGCGCCAAGAGCGTCACTACGGCAAATATGTACGCAGTTTTGAATTGGGCCCGCAGGTGCAAGATAGCGACATTAGCGCCTCTTTCGAAAATGGCATACTGACGCTTGTGGCCCCCAAACACAAAGAAGTACCGCCAGCTACGCGCCGCATCGAAGTTAAGTAGCTTTATTAATTTTGTCCTAGCTTTTAATTTTGTCCATATTTTTAACATCACCCTAACCCCGCCGCAGATGTGGCGGGGTAATTTTTTCAGACGTTTTTTACTAGCTGTACGGAAGTAATAAATACACATCATTTCAGACCGTCTAAAAGAGGAATCTTTTTGACGAGCCTATTTAGGATGTATTCACGGCGTATCTGAAATGATGTGTATTCATTGCTGGTGCCTAGGTAGTAAGCACGCGAATTACGAAATGCAGGCGAAAACAACGTAACAAAGATGCAAAAAACTTATTCTCGCAGCTATCCTTAATTAAACCCCGTGGGGTTTTAAGGCGCCATTAGATGTTTCATGCACAAACAAACATTCAGGCGGCATAGGCTGGCCGATGCCATTTTTGTCACCTGCAAAATTCTGCCAGTGTTGTAAAAAACTGCGGCCAGTTTCTTGATGGCACAGCTGCGGATACAAATCCGCCAAGGGCGCCAGCACATGGGCGTAGCGCAATATATCGGCCCGCGGCAAAGGCCCCACCACCGAAGCCCCTCGAACATCACCATACATTAAAATATCAATATCGATACAGCGATCGGCCCATTTTGGCGCCTCCTCAGGCCTACCTACCGCGTACTCAATCGAGCGCAAAACCGGTTTTAATACCTCCAGCGCCAACTCAGTCTGAATGCCTGCCACCAAATTCCAAAAGTTGGCTCCACTAAAGCCCACCGCTTGAGTTTCGTAAATGGGCGACAACTCAAACGGCTCAAACTGAGCACGCAAACGAGCAACAGCCTCGCTCAAGTGTTTGCGGGGCTCGATATTACTGCCAAGCCCTAAAATAACCTGCCGCACCCTATGGCTCTCGCTCACGCTCGATGCGCACACCCAGCGTGCGAGCTGTTGGTACGGCGCCGGGTTTATACAGCGTCAGGCATACTCGCGGGATATTAAATTCTCGCAGTAAACACTGGGCTAAATATTCCGCCAGCCGTTCAATTAATTGGCAAGAATAGTCCCGCGCCCAGGCTTGCAGATGCTCCGCCACAGCCGCGTAATTAAGTGCATGAGCTAAATCATCGGTCTGTGCGGCAAGGCGAATATCCCAGGCCAAATCAACATCCAAAAAAAGCCGCTGCTCAATTGCCTGCTCCCAGGCAAACACCCCGATGCAGGTATCCAGTGGTAAGTCGCGAATAAAAATCCAGTCCATACGTTAGGCCAGGCTGGGTAAGTTATGGAGGGGCCAACGCGGCGTCACTTCGACGGCCAGGCCCGACTGTACACCGCGCAACAGGCGCTGACAGCCGGCATAGGCGATCATGGCGCCGTTATCGGTGCAAAACTCATGGCGCGCATAAAATACGTCAGCACCTATTTTGCCCAGCGCCGCGTGCAGTTTTTCCCGCAGGCGGCTATTGGCCGATACACCACCGGCAATAACCAAACGCTTTAAACCAGTGCTCTCCAGTGCCCGGCGCGATTTGATCACCAAGGTATCCACCACAGCCTCTTCAAAGGCGGCGGCTATATCGGCGCAGGTCTGATCATCGGGTAGGCCATCGGCCAAGGCGTGTTGCTCGATGGTATTGAGCGTAAAGGTTTTTAAGCCGCTGAAACTAAAATCCAAACCTGGCCTGTCGGTCATAGGGCGCGGGAATTTAAAGCGCGTTCTATCGCCTTTTTCCGCCAAACGGGCCAAATGCGGGCCGCCGGGATAAGGTAAATCCATCATCTTAGCGGCCTTATCAAACGCCTCACCGGCTGCATCATCTAATGACTCACCCAATAAAAGGTAATCACCCAGGCCACCGACCTTGATCAACTGGGTGTGGCCGCCCGACACCAAAAGCGCTACAAAGGGAAATTGCGGTGGATTTTCTTCTAAACAGGGCGCTAATAAATGCCCCTCTAAATGGTGCACACCTAGGGCAGGTACATTCCAGGCATAGGCAAGCGCACGCCCCATACAGGCACCCACCAATAAAGCACCAATTAACCCAGGCCCCGCTGTATAAGCAACACCATTAATACTGCTCGCCTCGCACTTCGCCGCCGCCAGGACTTCGCGCACCATGGGCACAAGTTTGCGCACATGGTCGCGCGAGGCGAGTTCAGGCACTACACCGCCGTATTCACTGTGCAGGCTAATTTGTGAATAGAGTTTGTGCGCCAGCAGCCCCTGCTCGGAATCGTACAGGGCCACACCGGTTTCATCGCAGGAGGTTTCAATACCCAATATGCGCATGGACAGACCTAGGTTGTCAGAAAACGCGCCATGGTAGGCGTAGAGCCCCGCCTCGCCAAGCACTTATCTACACGCGCTCACTGATAACAGCCAAAAACAGTCGACTCAGCTAAAATTTAACTTGCGATGGGGAACCCCGAGGTTTAGAATCCGGCACCCTCAAATACCGGTGGCACTTCGCTGCCTCAGTCAAATCCTAAACAGGTAGCTCTATGCCTTCAGTAAAACTCAAAGAAAACGAACCTTTTGATATCGCCCTGCGCCGCTTTAAGCGCTCATGTGAAAAAGCCGGTGTTCTGGCTGAAGTTCGCCGCCGCGAGTTTTACGAAAAGCCCACCACTGTACGCAAGCGTAAAGCCGCTGCAGCTGTTAAGCGCCACGCTAAAAAGGTATCTCGCGAGTCTCGCAAGTTTACCCGTATGTACTAATCGCCAGGTGTTTATCTGGCGCACAGAATCCAGATAAACACCTCGCCTGAGCATACCCTATGTCAACTGAAATCAAACAACGCGTTAACGCTGCAGTAAAAGATGCTATGCGCGCTCAAGCGAAAGATCGCCTGGGTGTTTTGCGTTTGATTACGGCGGAATACAAAAAAGTTGAAGTGGACGAACGCATCGAAGTGGATGACGCCCGCGCCCTGCAACTGCTCGACAAAATGGTCAAGCAGCGCCGCGATTCAGTAGCCCAATTCACCGCTGGCGGCCGCCCTGAACTCGCGGAAAAAGAAACCTTTGAAATCTCGGTAATTCAAGAGTTTTTACCGCAATCCTTGAGCGATGATGAGCTGACGGCGCTTATTAAAGAAGCAATTACCGAAACCGGTGCAGCCTCCGCTCAGGACATGGGCAAATTGATGGCCATCATCAAACCCAAAGCTCAGGGCCGCTGCGATATGAGCAAGGTTAGCCAGCTGATCAAAGCTCAGTTTGCTTAAGCGCCCAACCTGCTACCCGATAAGCCGCTTAGCGGCTTATTTTTTATGAGCCGAATCCCCTCCTCTTTTATCGATGATGTATTAAATCGCCTCGACATAGTCGATGTGGTGGATCATCGCGTGAAGTTAAAACGCAGCGGCAAAAATTACATGGCCTGCTGCCCGTTTCACCAAGAAAAAACCCCCTCGTTTACCGTAAGCCCCGACAAGCAATTTTATTATTGCTTCGGCTGCGGCGCCTCCGGTAATGCGCTGGGTTTTATCATGGAATACGACCACCAAGGCTTTACCGACGCGGTGGAGTCGGCCGCCAAAATGCTCGGCCTTACGGTGCCCTACGAGGACACCCACCCCTCCAAGGCCCCCAAAAAAGAATCCAACCTCTATACCCTGCTTGAGCAAGCCAGCCAATTTTATAAACGACAGCTGCGCGAGCACCCGGAGCGCAAAACCGCCCTCACTTATTTACAAACGCGCGGCCTTACAGCGGAAATCTGTGCTCTTTTTGGCATAGGCTACGCCGCAGCGGGTTGGGACAACTTACTCAAAGCCTTAGGCCCCAGTGAACAGGCGCAAAAACAGCTGCTCGACGCCGGGCTGATTACCGAGAATGAAGATAAAACACGCAAGTACGATCGCTTTCGTCAGCGCATCATGTTTCCTATTCTGGATGTACGCGGCCGCACCATTGGCTTTGGTGGCCGCATCCTCGGCAGCGAAACCGTCACAGCGCCGGATGGCAGCAAAATTAAAGCCGGCGGCCCCAAGTACTTAAATTCACCCGAAACCGAGGTGTTCCATAAAGGCCGTGAGCTGTATGGCCTCTATCAAGCACGCATGGCCAACCGCCAGCTCGTGCGCCTGCTTGTGGTAGAGGGTTATATGGATGTGATTGCCCTCGCCCAGTTTGATATCAACTATGCTGTGGCCACATTAGGCACAGCCTGCGGCGAGGATCACCTGCACCTGGCCTTTAAATACTGCTCAGAAATTGTCTTTTGCTTTGATGGCGACAACGCAGGTCGCAACGCGGCGCGGCGCGCACTGGAAAACACCCTGCCGAGCATGTCGGATGGCCGCCAGGTGAAATTTCTATTTTTACCCGAAGGCCAGGACCCGGACAGCCTGGTACGGCAGATTGGTAAAGAGCGCTTTGAGCGGGAAATTGACCAAGCTATCCCCCTGGAAGACTATTTTTTCCGCACGCTGGCCGAAGGCTTAAATATGCACAGCATGGAGGGGCGGGCACGCTTTAGTAAATTGGCCGCCCCTCAATTGCACCGCCTGCCGCCAGGCGTTTACCGGGAACTTATGTTCCAGCATCTCTCTCGCCACACAGGGCTTAGCCTGGATGTACTGCAGGAATTAATTCATAGCCCCCAAGAAGTAAACCCCACAATTGAGGTGCGCAATAAACCGGCCGCCCCCACCCCATTGGCCGAGAGCCCTGCGCGAAAGGAGGCCCGCCCGCACACTCAACCCGCCCCTCCGCTACCCCTCGCTGCCGCCAAGCCGGTATTTCAAAGCATCAAAATTACGCCTGCACGCATGGCCATATTACTGCTGCTTGAGCACCCTGAATTAATCAAAACCCTCGACGGGCAATGGCACGCGGAGCCCAGCGAGACAGACGAACAATTGCTGCAGCAATTAATAACCGACATTAACCAGCATAATTTGCAGAGCTTTCATAGCATCATGGGGTTTTGGGCGGGCGAATATGGCGTCGCCGCGCAAAAAGAACTCACCCAAATGGTCAGCAATCAATTTTTAGGCGCAGTCAAAAAACTCTCGCCGTTTGATGCCGAACAGGAGCTTCAGGACGCCTTCAAGAAACTCACAGCACAAGCCCAGCACAGACAACTGCGGGCTGAACTTGCGCAGCTCCAAACAATCCCACTGGACGCCCTAAACGAGGCACAAAAAAATCGCCTGCGGGAGCTGCTGAAAATCAAATTGCTCAGCCGCCCTTAGGCCCAGCCCCAACAGAGGTCCGGCAGGCAACCGACTTAAAATTCGATCATCAGCACAAACCAAAGCCCCTTGCTTGTAATTTCTGGTGAGCGCCACCAGATACCGTTATACTTGCTGGCTTTATTTCTTCAACACACACCGGGGACGCGGGAAATTAATGAGCGAAAATCAACAATCGCGAATCAGAGACTTGATCAATCGTGGCCGTGAACAAGGTTACTTAACCTACGGCGACGTTAACGACCACCTGCCCGAAGATATCTCCGACCCGGATCAGGTTGAAGATATTATTCAAATGATCAACGACATGGGCATCCGCGTCTACGAGACCGCACCGGATGCCGATGAGCTCTTGATGCAAGACACCGAGAGCAACACCGACGAAATCGCCGCCGCTGAAGCTGCGGCCGCATTAGCTGCGGTGGAGACCGAAGTAGGCCGCACCACCGACCCAGTGCGCATGTACATGCGTGAAATGGGCACCGTGGAGCTGCTCACCCGCGAAGGCGAAATCGCCATCGCCAAACGCATTGAAGAAGGCCTGCGCGAATTAATGCACGCCCTGGCCTACTGGCCGGAAACCACCGAGCGTCTGATCGCCGAATATGACCTCATCGAAAAAGGCGAGCGCCGTTTAACCGATGTGATCGCCGGCTGGTTAGATCCAGTCGAAACCATCGCTCCAGAACCTGTTGCCGATTTGCCGCCCATGGCCGAAAAAGTTGTCGGCGAATTGGAGGAAGAAGAAGAAAGTGTTGCAGAAGAAGAGGAAGAAGCCGATACAGGCATCGACCCGGCCTACGCGAAAGAGCGCTTTGACGGTCTGCGTGCACAGCTTGAAAAAACCAATGCTGCCATCAGCAAACACGGCCGTCAGAGCAAAGCTGCCGGTAAAGAATTGGATGCACTCGGGGAGGTATTTAAATTTTTCAAACTGCCACCCCGTCAATTCGATCCAATTTACAACGCTGCCCGCGATGTACTGAACGAGGTTCGCGCCCACGAGCGCGACATCATGATGCAATGTGTGCGGTACGGCAAAATGCCCCGCAAAAACTTTATTAAAGAGTTTCCTGGCAACGAAACTAATATCGAGTGGATTGCCAATGCCACTAAAAAGAAAAAAGACTACACGGATGCGCTGCGCGGTGTAGCTGAAACCGTCATTGCTTCGCAAAACAAATTAAAAGAAATTGAAGAAACCACCGGCCTAGATCTTTCAACCATTAAGGAAATCAACCGCCGCATGTCCATCGGCGAAGCCCGCGCCCGCCGCGCCAAAAAAGAAATGGTGGAAGCCAACCTGCGTTTGGTTATTTCGATTGCGAAAAAATATACCAACCGCGGCCTGCAATTTTTGGATTTAATTCAAGAAGGCAACATCGGCTTGATGAAAGCGGTAGATAAATTTGAATACCGCCGCGGTTATAAATTTTCCACCTACGCCACCTGGTGGATTCGCCAAGCAATTACCCGCTCTATCGCCGACCAAGCGCGGACCATTCGTATTCCCGTGCACATGATTGAGACCATCAACAAACTCAATCGCATTTCCCGCCAGATGTTGCAGGAGATGGGCCGCGAGCCCACACCGGAAGAATTAGGCGTGCGCATGGAAATGCCGGAAGATAAGGTACGTAAAGTTCTGAAAATCGCCAAAGAGCCCATCTCCATGGAAACCCCCATCGGCGATGATGAAGACTCTCACCTAGGCGATTTTATCGAAGACGTATCCATAGTCTCCCCTATTGAATCGGCGACGACTCAAGGCTTGATGGAAGCAACTAAAGCGGTATTGGCCGGTTTAACTGCACGAGAAGCCAAGGTGCTGCGTATGCGTTTTGGTATCGATATGAATACCGACCACACGCTTGAAGAAGTGGGCAAACAATTTGATGTAACGCGCGAGCGTATCCGTCAAATCGAAGCCAAGGCCCTGCGCAAACTGCGCCACCCTTCCCGCTCCGATCATTTGCGTGGCTTTTTGGACGATTAATAGCGCGCAAGGCTAGCCATGCACGGGGGCGCAGATTATAATGCGCCCTCTTTTTTAGACTGTAATTAACGTCTTAAAGGGCCTATAGCTCAGTTGGTTAGAGCGTCCGACTCATAATCGGCAGGTCCCAGGTTCAAGTCCTGGTGGGCCCACCAAAAACAAAAAGCCTAACCCCAAAGGGTTAGGCTTTTTTATTGTCTTAATATTTTAAGTTTAAGACCTTAGCGCCATATGCCATTTTACAATTCCTTCAAGCATCAACCTTGACGCGCATTTTCTCGCACTTGGGCCAAGGTGTAATCCACTAAAACGCGCCCATCACGGTACACGCTCACCAATTGATTTAGCTCGGCACTCGCCTCCTCTTTCCGCACAGTTTTAAATTGGCCATTTTCCTTAATTAAGGCTAAACGGCCTTTTTTAGAGCGTTTGCCTTGATCGGTAATGGGGTCCTTATAAACATCGCGCCACTGGCCGTTAATACAAATAGCTGAGGCCTTCATGGCGAATTTTTGTGTATCGCGATTTACCTTTTGCAATAACTCTCCGCCCATACCAAACGCCACATTATCCGCACTTAAACCGCGTTTTTGCATTTCCGCCAAAATAGCTTCAATGGAGGCAGCGCAAACGCCATCGCCTTGAATTAAGCGTACACAAGGCGGCAATACTTTGTAACCTTTACGGTTAGTGCTAAACCCAAATTTAGCCATTAAATGCTCAATTGCCTTGGGCACTATTTCCACAGGCTCGCCAGAGTCAGGGCGCACCACTAAGGTTCCGCCGGTAGATTCCACCTGAGTTTTTAATTCGACGCCCCAGATGTTATCAATCGCATTCCAAATATCGTAAGAATCACTTACCACTGCGACTAATTTATTTTTACCGCCAAATTCTTTGAGCATATTTGCGTAGGCGGCAGTTTCGCCCTCACGCCCCCAACTGGTAATCGTACTGTGTTCAGCGGCGGGAATAGAAAACCCCGCCATAGGCTCTGCGTAGTAACGGCGTGCAGCCAAAATACCCGATAAACTATCGGTGCCCATAAAATTTACCAAATGGGCCAATGCACCAATGGCCGTGGTTTCTTCTGAGCTGGCACCACGGGCGCCGAAATCATGTAATTTAAATGGCAAACCAGTGAGATCATCCGCGGTTTCTGCTAAATAACGCTCAATAATAGTCCGGCAGTTTTTAGAAACTGTTGCCACAGTGGTGGGATACCAAATAGCGCGCAATAATGCCGTTTCAATATAACTGGTCAACCAAGCACAGGTGGGATCTGTATTAACCACTTGCACTAATACATTGCCCGTAGGCACCACACTTCCCTCTGCTACAGCTTCTATATGTAAGGGCAAAAAGCCGTTGTGTGCAGCAAGAATATGCATCCAACCGGGGCGATTAAAAGGTACGCCGTGGGCACTGCAAACTTCTTCAGCCTCATCAATATCGGCCAAGCTGATAGGCTTGGTTAAATACTGCTTTATAAATAATTGCAAACCAAAAAATACGGTTGCAGGGTACGCGCCGCCGCGTGATTCGATGTAACTTGAGACATATTCAGCCCCTTGTGGGTACTGAACAAAATGAGAGGTTTTGTATGAGTCGGTGTTTAAAATGAGGTTTTGCATAAGCGGTATCCTTTTAAAAAATGAATTAACACTGGTCTATCCGGTGCTGTGAGCTGTTTTGCCATGGAACAGTTCCTGCCCCATGGCTATATGGTGGCAAATAGCCACTATTGCGTCAAGCTTAAAGGTGGCTTTGTGCCACTATTAACTATGGGTTTTTAGCCCTGCAAGAGATCTTGCGCCAACTGCCGAATCATGGGTTCGGCATGTAACTGCTCGCGCCAATGCAATGGGATGGCCTCGTAGCCATAAAACGCGCCCGCCAACTGACCGCATATTGCCGCCGTAGTATCCGCATCGTTACCGAGATTAGCTGCCAACAAAATAGCCTCTTGAAAACTCTGCCCTTGATAAAAACACCACAAAGCCGATTCGAGGCTTTCAATAACATAGCCGCTACCTGTGAGCTGTGTGTAGGGCTTGTGGATATAATCGCCAGCCACAATAGCTGCGAGTTTTGGAGTGGACGCTTGATAGGCCGTTGCCAAAATCTGCTCTTTAGACTCTGCATTTAATGCAGCCACCAAAAGAGTCGCAAAATATCGGCAGCTATCAATACACTCTGCCGAGGCGTGAGTGGTTTGCGAACTCAGCGCTGCATAATGCAATAACTCATCCGCTGCATAGCCATAAAATAACGCCACCGGGGCAAGACGCATTAAGGAGCCATTGCCCGATGAGCGCTCATCGGTTGAACCACTTAAAGGATTGCCACTGGATAAATAACGATTTAATGCGGCGGCGACTGTAATACCAATATCAAAACAGACACCGTTACTGCTCATATACCCATACTGGTACCAATTGCAGTAGCGGTTCATTTGATCCACCGCATCAAAGCCTTTTTTAAATACCAGACTGTGGGCGAGACACAACGCCATGGAGGTATCGTCTGTCCACTGGCCAGGCACTAAATTAAATGGCCCACCACCCACCATATCCGTTATGGGTTCAAAGCTGCCGCGCTGTTTAAATTCTAACGTAGTGCCTACGGCATCACCGCAGGCTAGCCCTACTAAGCATCCCTGCGCCCTGTCCAATATACTCATCGCACTATCTCCTCAATATAATTCCATAGGTAGGCTGAAAAATGTCTGCATTTAGATTTTTTGCACTCACACTAGGTGTTGCCCAGCATATCCATAACAATAAAATAATGGTCCTCAAACATCATCTGCGGGTCCAATTCACTTAAGGGCACCCAGCGGGCAACTTTTGCATCATCACTGCCTTTTACTTTGGGCAACTCAGCACTGGGCTCCAATTCGATATAAAACCCGTGGGTTAAAGTGCGGCCGCGGGCTGAACGGTAGGGATCGTCGTACACACTTTGGCGTTTTATTGATCCTTTTAATATCGGGCCTGGCACTTTTATTTTGGTTTCTTCGCGCAATTCGCGAATACAAGCATCTAATAAACGCTCGCCCGGATCTAAGAAACCGCCCGGCAATGCCCACAAGCCTTTACCTGGGCTGGCTTTGCGCTGAATTAATAACACATGGCCCGATTGCACCAGTACGCTATCAACGGTTACAAACGTGGGCGCATAGGGCGCGGTACTCCAGGCCTGCTGATATTTTTTAACAAACAAAATTTCATCGCGCACCTGAGCAAAACCGTCATTGTGAAGTGCGAACTGGCTTAAATAATTGCCGACTGCTGCGGGTATGATTTCTTGGCCAACCCAATTTGCAACAATCTGCTGGGCATCCCCCATAAAATATTCATTGCGCAGGGGTGTTGCGCTGATTGCACGGTGATTCTCCACACCCAGGCTATGCCACTGCGGAAACAGATTTAAATAAAAACCCGTTTGATCTTTTTTATGGCCAATTAAGGCAATATTTGCCGGGCGGTGCGGGCTGCTGTAATGGGCAGTGACCAAACCATTCACGCTGGTTTGTACATTGCGCACCCACAGCTCATCGTTATAGGGCACATCCATCAGAGGTAAACACAGCAGGCGGGCGTTTTCCTCGTCGGTTAAACATGCGCGTACCATTTCCTCGCGCTCTTGATGGCTCCAGGGGTTGCGCGTATTGCGCGGCTGCCAGGCGGAGCCGATTAATACAATGAGTTTGTCCGCGCATTTTAGGCCCTCCTGCACCACTTTTAAGTGGCCCGCATGAAATGGCTGAAAGCGGCCGATAAATACGGCGAAATCAAAATGTTTATGCATGGCAATACTCCTTGCTTTAGTGTGAAAAATACAGACAACCACAAATACAGACAACCGCAGCAGGCTTTAAATAAAGCAGCTCTAAAGCTGCTTTAAGAACCGCCCAACGAGCCGGGCAACTTGCTTTATCGATCGCGCGAAATTATTATTGGCCAAAAGCCACTTAATTGGCAAGTCATTTTTATCCGCCTGGGGCCCCGATGTTTCGCAGCGAAAAAGAATACCTCAAACACTACAGCATCCATGATTATGACATTCCCCTCGTCAGCGTGGATGTGGCGATTTTTACGCTACTTGATGGCGCGCTGCATCTATTGCTGGTGGAGCGAAGTGAATTTCCCCATAAAGGCCGCTGGGCTCTACCCGGTGGTTTTATCGATCAGAACACAGATAAAGACCTAACTGCGACGGCACAGCGCAGCCTGGTACACAAAACCGGCGTGAAGGCACCCCATTTAGAGCAAGTAGTAACGCTCGGAAATAGCAGTCGCGATCCGCGCGGTTGGTCGGTAACGTCTTTGTATATGGCGCTGATTGCCTATGCACCCACGGCGCACCACATAGCATCCGTCGCCGATGCCCGCTGGTGGCCGATGGATTTAGCCCTAAAACAAAATCTCGCCTTTGATCATGGCGATTTAATTCGCCAAGCCCGTGAGCGTTTGCGCGCGAAAGCCGCCTATACCGCGCTGCCCATGTACATTTTAAATGCCCCCTTCACGCTCACCCAATTACAACACACCTATGAAGAATTAATGGGCACCCAATTAGAAAAAAAATCCTTTCGGCGCAAATTTCCCGTGGATGAATTATTGGAAGAAGTCGGCGAAGGGCTACCGGAAGGTGGGCGCGGGCGAACTGCGGCGCTCTTTCGCCCTAAAAAAGGCGGCGCTGGGTTTACTTTTATGCGCTCATTTGGCAATGGCGAAGAATAGCTCAGTAGAGCAGACACGCGGATAACAGCGAGTGGATCCTTAATTCCTACCTAACCCAGGATAAAGAATACATAGTATTTCAGACACGCCGTAAGTACTTCCCTGTAGGCTCATCAACAAGGTCTCTCTTTTTGACGGTCTGAAATACTACGTATTCTTAATTTCAGCTCAGCGAACAAGTCGCAAATTACGCGGGAGCCACTGCCAAGATTAAAAGCACTGGTTTTCGACAGAGACCAGAGAGCCAACACTGCATAAAAGGCACAACTAAGCTTGCGATAAGTCCAGCTTGATGTATTAAAGTGCGAAGGGCGGAATTTTTTACGGATAATTAAACGAGGAGGACTAGGAGTATTGAATATTTTCTGAAATGAAAATTAGATAATGTGCAAGAAGGGAGTTGTGTGGAGGAGGAACACCTTGCACACGAGCGTGCGCAAGGCTTAATAAAATAGGTTTACAGGATTCTGCTCACCCGAACATTTTGAATCTTAAGGATTAAACTGCGCGTACTTTATTAGCGCAGGGGCCTTTTTGGCCTTGGCCCACTTCAAACTCAACCAATTGGCCTTCATTCAAGGTAGCGTAACCACCGCCTGCCTGAATTTCAGAGTGATGAACAAACAAATCTTTGCTTCCATTCTCTGGAGTAATGAAACCAAAACCTTTGTCTGCATTAAACCATTTAACTGTGCCTTTACTCATATACTGTCTACTTTATGGGTGAACTTAAAATGACCCTAGGGGTTATCACCATTGCCCGCAGGGTTTTAGGAAACATATGGCGCTGTATTAAGTGAATTGTTTGCTCGGTAAATAAATTACCTGAACATCAATAAGCGACTGGGAGACAAGGAGTCTAAAACACCTATCCACTGGTTATTGATTTAACGCCAAGCCAAGGGATATAGCAAGGAATTAATTGTGCGCTGCCCTGGGCCAATTTGATTAATTAGAAATAAACGAAGCATTCAACAGGTGAAAATTCCAAGTGAATATTCGCACTGCCTCTCAGGGCATTATTAAATAGCTTTAGCTAGCAACAGCCAGCATGCGTACCCCGGGTGGCATTTTTTATAATCGAGCTTATATAGGTGCTAGGCTGAGCCTGATTACACATGCCCCCAAACGCGCTTCATTGGCGGCCACTAAAAAATATTAACGAGCCGCCATTTTTTGCGCACATCGCGAGTATTGGCTCGCAAAACAGGCTGTTGGGCTGAACTAGTCGATAAAACGCTCAGCCTGCGCCTCACTGGGCAACCAACACTGCGGGCGGCGTCCAAACCAGGCATAGCGATGGCGCGCGATCAGATCGTAGGCCCAATTGCGAATACTGCGCGGCACTATCCGCGCAACCACCAAGAGTCGCCATGGCATACGCAGGCGGCGCGCAATACATAGGGCTGCATCTGAGCGGACAAACAACTGATTGTGTTCGATAACAACAAATGTTTTGGCATCCAAAGGGTCCAGCCCGTACTTGCGCATGGTTTGCGCCCCGGTGGTGGACTGCAGCGAGGCAAAGCAATAATGGGGTGAGGCTTCATGCTTAAGCACAAACTGCACGCTCCGGGCGCACAGATTGCACATGCCGTCAAAAATAATTAGATCCGGCATGAAGGCTGTATTTTTAACCGCACAATCAACTGCCTCTTTCGGCCAATTAGCATTCGAATTAAACGTAAAGAAACAGAATTATTCCCCCACCAACATATGCCCTAACTTATCTTTTTTAGTGTCGAGGTAATGGTGGTTATGGGAGTTGCGGCCAGTTTCGTGGGCGAGGCGGGTTTCGATTTCAATGCCCAAGGCTTCCAGGGCTTTGATTTTTTTCGGGTTGTTCGTCAGCAGTTTTACCCGCTTGATATTCAGGTGCGCAAACATGGGGGCCAGCATGGAATAATCGCGCAAGTCAGCGGCAAAACCCAGATGTTCGTTGGCTTCAACTGTATCGGCGCCCTGATCTTGCAGGTGGTAAGCGCGAATTTTATTGAGTAGGCCAATGCCGCGCCCCTCCTGGCGTAGATAAAAAATGGCGCCGCTGCCTGCCAGCGATATTTTGTACATGGCTGATTGCAACTGTGCGCCGCAATCGCAGCGCAGGCTAAATAGACTATCGCCGGTTAAGCATTCGGAGTGAATACGCACTAAAACAGTTTGCTCGGGTTTTATGTCGCCGAGGGTGAGCACAACATGCTCTTTTTGATGGGTGTGGTCGAAAAACCCGTGCATAACAAACATGCCAAATGGCGTGGGCAATTTACAGGATTCAACAAATTCAACCGACACAACAATACCTATAAGAATTTACCGCGCGGGCACGGTATTTAATATTTACTCTGCAGAACCATAACGCCCTGCTCTACTTTTAAATCGACGCGGCTTAAAAAACTATTGCCCAACAAAATAGCGGTGGGGTATTCGCCTTCTAACACCAAGGCCTCAATGTTGTTGAGGGTCACATTGCCCACCGAGGCGGAATTTAATACCACCGGGTAGGCATTGGTCATACCCTGCGCTGTTTGGACGCCAACGGGTTTGTCTTTGCTATATTCCAAACCAAGTTTATCCGCTGTGGTGGCGTTGATGGAGATGCTGGTGGCGCCAGTGTCTACGAGGAACTCGACGTTTTGATTGTTAATACGGCCGGGGGTGAAATAGTGGCCATTCACCTGACTGGCAATGCGCGCCTCGGCAACCGGTGGGGCGCTAAAGCGCGTGCCCACGCCGCGATTGAGAACGAGGGTTTGGCGCTGGCCGTTGATGTCCACCTCGGCATTGCGGGCGTTGGCAGAAATGAGTGTGACGCCTTCCGGTGAGGTTTTACCCTGCCGGAGTATGCGCTCATGGCCGTTAATCTTCACTACGGCAGAGTTATTGAATAGGCCTAAGGGCACCACTTCGACGGGGGCAGCGTTTTTCTTGGCGGCGTTTACAGGAACTATATCGTCGTCGGCATCGGCTTGCGCCAACGGCGCACTTAACACAACAAGACCGCAAAAAAATCCAGTTAATACCCGTCGCATCACCATAACCACTCCAGAATTTTTAGACTGCCAAGGGCTGCCGCCCCCGCCAGAATATCGTCAAACATGACCCCTAAACCACCGTGTAAGCGGCGGTCAGCCAGGCTGATGGGCCAGGGCTTGAGGGTATCAAACAGACGAAACAGCAGAAAACCCGCCAGTACCCAGCCCCAGCCGGGGGGCACCCAGGCAAGCGCTAACCACAGGCCAACGAATTCATCCCACACCATGCCGCCGTGGTCATCTTCGCCCAGGTCTTTGCCGGTTTTCTCGCAGATCCATACGCCGACTAAAAATGCCAACACCAGCCCTATCCAATAAGCATAGTTGGGTAAGGCGTTTAAGAGAAAGTAAAACGGCAGCGCCGCGAGGGTACCCCAGGTGCCGGGGGCTTTGGGCAGCAGGCCGGAGCCAAACCCAAAGGCCAACAAGCGCCAGGGTTTGGCGCTGATAAACGCCCAGTCGGGCTTGATGGCCTGCACCTCACCGGAAATGCGCAAAACCACCTCCCGTCAGCACTGTCTCACCCCCAGGCTCAACACCTAGGATGCCCAGTTCCTCAGTAATAACACCGATAAGTGTGGCCGCCACGGGGGGTGTTTGGTCGGCCGCGAGGGTAAAACAGAGTTGATAATCATCACCGCCACTCAATGCCCAACAGCGGGCAGACTCTGGCTCCACTTGGGCGGCCCAGCAGGAGTTGAGCGGCAGCGCCGTAAGCTCTAATCGAGCCCCCACTTGGCTGCGCGCGAGTATGTGGCCGAGATCGGCCAGCAGGCCGTCGGATATGTCGATGGCGCTACTGGCCAACCCTGCCAGCCTAAGCCCCGCCTCTATTTGCGGTTCCGGCGCATAGAATCGCTCGGTGAGATAAGCCTGGGCTGAGACAGGCACCTCAATACGGCCTTGCAGAAGTGCTAAAGCCGCCGCGCCATCGCCTAAATAACCTGTGACATATATGCGATCGCCTACCTGGGCGCCGCTGCGCCGCAAGGCGTGCTCCGGCGACACGCTGCCGTGTACTTGCAGGGTAATACTCAAAGGCCCAGAGGTAGTATCGCCACCCACTAGGGCTACATTAAAACGCCGCAACACAGACGCCAGGCCCTCAGCAAAACCCTCCAGCCACTGGGTATCCGCCTTGGGCAGGGTGAGTGCGAGGGTTGCCCATAAGGGCTCTGCCCCCATGGCGGCCAGATCACTCAGCGCGCAACAGGCTACACGGCTGCCCACCTGGCGGGCGGGTGCTCCAACGGGGAAATGCACGCCTTCAACCTGGCTATCAATCGAAACGGCTAGAGATCGGCCCGCCGGGGGTGCCAGCAGCGCGCAATCATCGCCGATGCCCAAGAGCACATTCGGTGAGGGGGGAGTTAGCCTGGCAAAGTAGCGCTGAATTAAAGCGAATTCGTCCACTTAGGGATTTTTGCCTGCGTTGACTTCAACACTGCGAATTCGCCCTGCCACTTTATCCAGCACACCGTTGATAAATTTATGGCTATCGGTAGCGCCAAATTTTTTCGCCAGGTTCAAAGATTCGTTAATCACTACGCGGTAGGGCACATCGATGCGGTGGCGCAATTCAAAACAGGCCATGCGCAAAATCGCCAGGGTGATAGGGTCGATTTGGGCCAGGCTCATGTCGTTGACGAAGGGTAAAAAATCGGTTTCCAGAGTAGTGAGTTCTGCCGGTACACCGTGGACGATTTCATGAAAATAGGGCACATCCACCACCCCCATGTCGTTATCGGCGTGGAACTCCGCCAGGATGGCGTTGATGGGGTTTTTCGTCATCTGCCATTGATAAAGGGCTTGCATGGCGTAATGGCGAGCTTTGCTGCGGGCAGCGGGTGTAGATGGCATGGGTGTTATCTCGGATGCTAAAAAAATAATGCCCGCCTGTAACGACTCAATATGGCGGGCTAAAACAAAATGCGCCTGGATTAAATTTTACTGAGCAGGGACACCATCTCCAATGCGGTAGCGGCCGCTTCAGCGCCTTTATTGCCCGCCTTGGTGCCCGAACGCTCGATGGCCTGTTCGATGGAATCCACCGTTAGCACGCCAAAACTCACCGGGATGCCTGCGTCTAACGAGACCTGAGCCAAACCCTTGGTGCACTCACCGGCTACATAATCAAAATGCGGGGTGCTGCCGCGAATGACGGCGCCGAGGGCGATAATGGCGTCGAATTTGCCGGAGCGGGCGAGCTTCTGAGCGGCTAAGGGAAATTCAAAGGCGCCGGGGGCGTAGACGACGGTGATGTCAGAAGGGTTGATGCCGTGGCGCTGCAATGTGTCGATGGCGCCGTCTTTGAGATGCTCTACCACAAAGCTATTCCAGCGGCTCACCAAGAGGGCGTAGCGGCCTTGGCTGTGTTTAAAATCACCTTCGATTTTGTTCATGTTGGTCTCTCAATTAACAGGATTAACTTCTTAAGTGCACCCCTCTAAAGGTTGGGGGCCTTATGAAATAAGCAATAAATTCGTTCTAACGTAGGTCGGAAAAGCCGCAGGCGCCTTCCGACATCTCCTGAACAGGCGCGACATCTCCCGAACAGGCCCAATGTCATTTTCTACATCGCGGTATTGGGGAGACATTCACGTCGGAAGGCGCTGCGCTTTTCCGACCTACCCGCCCGGGTGTTCGATATAACCGGTCACTTCGAGGTTAAAACCGGAAATGCCGTTAAATTTGTAGGGCGCGCTGAGCAGGCGCATTTTACACACACCCAGGTCCTTTAGTATCTGCGAACCTGTGCCCACCTGTTTATAGGCCAACTCAACATTGGGCCTGCGCACCTTGCCGGTGAGCAGCCAGTCGATACTCTCTTCAATATCGTCGGTGGTTTCGTTGTGGCAGATCAGCACCACCACCCCCGCGCCTTCTTGCGCCACGCGGGCCAGGGCGGACTGGCAGGTCCAGGCCGGGCCTTGCGCTCCGGGCTGAGCGATGCCTAACACATCGCGCAGGGTGGAGCCCACATGCACCCGCACTAGGGTTTCCACAGCCGGGTCGATGGTGCCTTTTACCAGGGCGAAGTGGCATTCGTTGCGGGCGGTGTCTTTGTAGGTTTTCAGGGTGAAGGGGCCGTGTTGGGTATCCACCTCTCGGCTGTTGGTGCAGATCACCGTGCGCTCGTGCAGGGTACGGTAGTGAATAAGATCGGCGATGGTGCCGATTTTTAAATTGTGGGTTTTGGCGAAGATTTCCAAATCCGGCCGGCGCGCCATATTGCCGTCTTCATTCATAATTTCCACGATCACCGCCGCCGGTTCAAAGCCCGCCATGCGCGCCAGATCACAGCCCGCCTCGGTATGCCCGGCGCGGCTTAAAACACCGCCAGGCTGGGCCATCAGGGGGAAAATATGCCCCGGTTGCACTATGTCTTTAGGCTTAGCATTGCGGCTGACGGCGGCTTGAATGGTGCGGGCGCGGTCGCTGGCGCTGATGCCGGTGGTAACGCCCTGGGCCGCTTCGATGGACACGGTAAAGTTAGTGGCGTGGGCGGCCTGGTTTTCCTTCACCATCAAAGGCAGCTCTAACAGGCGGCAGCGCTCAGGGCTCATGGGCAGGCAGATCAGCCCGCGCGCGTGCATGGCCATAAAGTTGATATCTTCGGGCCGCACCATTTCGGCGGCCATAATTAAATCGCCTTCGTTTTCGCGGTCTTCATCATCCATCAGGATGACCATTTTGCCCTGGCGAATATCGTCGATCAGTTCTGCGGTGGTGTTCAGTTGCATAGTTATTTCCAGTAGCCGTTTTGCGCTAAAAATGCCGCTGTTAATTGGGGGGTGCCCTCGCTGTGGGCGGCCTTGTCACCTAAGAGTAGGCGCTCTAAGTAGCGGGCGATGACATCCACCTCTAAATTCACCCAGCTGCCCGCCTGGTAAGTGCCCATCACGGTGTGGCTCAGGGTATGGGGCACTATGTTTAATTCAAACTCGGCGCCCTTCACCGCATTGACCGTTAGGCTCACCCCATCCACGGTGATTGAGCCTTTATGGGCTATGTATTTAGCCAGTTCATCCGGCGCCCGCAGGGTAAAACGCTCGGAGCGGGCGTCGGCCTCGCGTTTGACCACCTGGCCCAGGCCATCCACATGGCCAGAGACTATATGGCCACCTAGGCGCGATTGCGGGGTGAGGGCTTTTTCTAGGTTGATTTTTTGCCCCAGCCGCCAGTGTTTTAGGCTGGTGAGATTGAGGGTTTCATTGGAGGCATCCGCCCAAAAGCCATCGCCGGGCAGGTTAACAGCCGTAAGGCAAACGCCGTTGCTGGCGATGGAATCACCTAAGGCCACATCGCTCCAGTCCCAGCTTGGGCTGGTGGCGGCGCGGATATAAACACTCATATCTCCGCCCTTAGGTTGCAAGGCAGCCACAGTGCCTATGGTTTGGATGATGCCGGTAAACATATAAACCTCTGTTAAGGATTGCGGGCTGTGCTTTAGCTTTGGCCAGGCCTAATTGAACCCGTTTTAAGTAGCCTGGATGGAGCGCAGCGCAATCCAGGTTTTTGGTGCACAGGGCTGCGCTCCATCCTGCAGCTGCAACCCCACCCCAGCCCTCCCCTTTTTAAGGGGAGGGGGACTTGGCGCCCGGCCTAAGGATTTCTGTAGATTAACTTTTTTCAACCGCGCTTTTACCCGGTACAGCCAGAATTTTCCAGTCATCGCCCACCGGGCTGATGCTCTGAATCCGCAGCGGCACTTGCTCACTCATCTGCGCCAGGGGCAATTCAACTAATGGCCGCGCGCTGCTGCCGAGCAGCGTTGGCGCCATGTATACCACTAATTCATCAATAAGCCCCGCCGCTAAAAACCGCCCAGCCAGCCGAGCACCGGCTTCAAGCAATACCTGGTTACAGCCGAGGCTCGCCAACCAAGCCATCAAGGTGGGCAGATCATCGGCCAGGGTTTGCACAAACGGCGCTAAGGGTGAGGCGATTGGGGCGGCCTTGGGACTGATCAGCCAGGTGGTGCCCGGCTGTTGCAAGATGGCGGCATGCGGCGGCGTTTGCAGATGGCGATCCAACACAATACGCAAGGGTTGGCGCGTCACGCCTGCAGGTTGTGACCGCCAGGTCATACTGGGGTCATCCGCCAGCACCGTGCCCACACCGGTAATAATCGCGCAGCTGCGGGCGCGCAAACGCTGTACATCCTCCCGCGCGGCCGGGCCGGTAATCCACTTGCTCTCACCGCTGGCCATAGCCGTACGGCCATCCAAGCTCATGGCAAGTTTGCAGGTGACAAAGGGGCGCCCGTCACGCATGCGCTTGATAAAACCGCGATTGAGCTGCTGCGCTTCGGCTTCTAAACAGGGGCCTTTCACTTCAATACCCGCCGCCTGCAGCCGCGCTAAACCCTGGCCGCTCACTAGAGGGTTGGGGTCCACCATGCCATACACCACCCGCGCCACACCGGCATCGATCAGCGCTTGGCTGCAGGGGCCGGTGAGGCCTTGGTGGTTGCAGGGCTCTAAGGTGACATAGGCGGTGGCGCCGCGCGCTCGTTCGCCCGCAGCGCGCAGGGCGTGTACCTCCGCATGGGGGCCGCCAGCCTGTTGATGATAACCCTCGCCCACTTTGGCGCCTGCGGCATCAACCAATACACAGCCCACGGCGGGGTTGGGTGTAGTGGTGTTTGTTCCCAGGGCCGCAAGTTCAAGGGCCTGGCGCATCCAGTAGGCGTGCATCAGTCTTTCTCGAGCCTATCCAATTCTTGGCGGAACTCGCTGATGTCTTGGAAGCTTCTGTACACCGAGGCAAAACGCACATAGGCCACACCGTCGAGCGCGCGCAGCTCCTCCATCACCCGCTCGCCTACCACCAAGGATTTCACTTCGCGCTCGCCAAGTGCCTGCAGATAATGCTTCACACTGTTCACCGCCGCTTCGATGCGCTCCACGCTCACCGGACGTTTTTCCAGGGCGCGCAATAAACCATTGCGCAGCTTTTGTTCGTCGAAGGGTTGGCGGGTGCCGTCTTGTTTGATAATGCGCGGCATCACCAGCTCCGCCACTTCAAAGGTGGTGAAGCGTTCTTTGCAGGCGATGCATTCGCGGCGACGGCGCACCTGGCTGCCGTCCGCCATCAGGCGCGAGTCGATCACTTTGGTGTCAATTTGGTTGCAAAAAGGGCAGTGCATAGGGTTGCCTTATTTCAGGTTGAGCACATCCTGCATATCGAATAATCCGGCGCCCTGCCCTTTTAGCCAGACCGCCGCGCGCACGGCGCCTCGGGCAAACGACATACGGCTGGAGGCTTTGTGAGTGATCTCCACCCGCTCGCCCTCGGCCATAAACATCACCGTGTGATCCCCTACTACATCGCCGCCGCGCACGGTGGCAAAGCCGATGGTATCGCGGTTGCGGGGGCCGATTTGGCCCTGGCGACCGTACACCGCCACCTCATCTAGATCCCGGCCCAAGGCATCGGCCACTACCTCGCCCATGCTCAGCGCCGTGCCAGAGGGGGAATCCACCTTGTGGCGGTGGTGGGCTTCAACAATTTCTATATCTACATCATCGCCCAAAACTTCAGCAGCTATTTTCAACAATTTAAAACACAGGTTCACCCCGGTGCTGAAGTTAGAGGCAATCACCAAGGGCATACGCTGTTGGTAGGCCAAGAGCGACGCTTTTTGCTCGGCGCTAAAGCCGGTGGTGCCCACCACCAAAGCCTTGCCCTTGGCGGCGCAGAGTTCGGCGTTGGCAAGCGTGGCCTCCGGGGTGGTGAAGTCTATAACCACATCAGTCTGATCGATCACCCCTTCTAAGCGATCCACCACGGTCACCTCTAAGCGGCCAATACCCGCCAACTCACCGGCATCAGCCCCCAAAAGGCTACTGCCGGGGCGCGCGGTGGCGCCGCTGAGGCTCGCGTCCGGGTTGAGAGTGACCGCCTGCACGAGCACGCGGCCCATGCGGCCGTTGCAACCGGTTATGGCAATTCGAGTTGTCATCTTGTCTCCACTTTATTCAATCGGGGCGCGTAACGTGCGCGGTTAATACGTGTTGCATGGCCTGTTCAGGGCTTATATCCAAAAACTCGCAGCGCTCTTTCGGCAGGTACACCGTAAAGCCACCAATTTGATAGGCCTTGGGTAAGTAAACAGCCAAAAGGTTGGTCTGGCTGCCTAGGCTAACATCCTCACAGGTGACAAACCCCAACAGGCGCACATCGCTATCGAGGGTTACCAACACGACCTTTTGCAGCTCAGAATTTTTATTGCCCGCCATAAAATGCAGCAGATCGCGGGTGCTGGTGTAGAGGGTTTTCACCAGCGGAATACGCTCGAGCAACAAGTCAAACCAAGCGAAAATCTGCCGCAGTACATAGGCCTGTACCAAAATTCCCGCGCAAAAAATTAACACCAAAGCCGACGCAACCCCCATACCGGTGATGTATTGGCCTTCGGGCAATAATAATATCAGAGGGATTTTTAATACGGATTCTAAGGCGTCAAACAGCCAATAAATCAGCCCGAAGGTGATCATCAGCGGCAGGATAAATAAAAAGCCTTTTAAAAAGATATTGGCTAAGAATTTCATAACGCATCTACGAATGTGCAAAAAGAAAGGCCAGCGTTGCTGGCCTTTCTCTACCAATAATCCCAAAAACGACTAGCGCATATACTTTATTCATGCTTCTGTTCTATCAATATGGGATATCCGTCACTTTCGAAAATTCCTCCATCTCAATTTCTTCAATTGTTTTCGCTGGATGACAAATCTCGCCATTTTGCTTAGGCCAACCGAGGCTATATTTTAGAGTCATCCCTCCAACCCCCAGCAAAATCCACCCCAGTTTCAGATGGCGATCAGCATCGTCACCGCGAATTACTTCTTTAACACTTATAACATCATGCAAGTTGAAAATATCAGATGCCACAGAATTCACCTTTAAATTAGTAATTATTTATTCGAATACCAAATTCCTAAGGTACCCGGATAGATTACTAGAAGGAGGTAATGCCCAACACCAAAACTGACCCACTAAAAAATTCAATTTTGAAAATAGTTTTTCTTATCGACTGAATCAATGTGTTGGGCATCACTGCCCAACCTACAGCTTCATATCTCCAAAAAAGTTCTTCATCCCCTCAAACCAACTCGACTGCTTCGGCGAGTGAGTAGAACTGCCGGTCATATCCTCCTGCAATTGACGCAACAGATCTTTTTGCTTGGAGGTGAGGTTGACCGGTGTTTCCACAATCACGCGGCACAGCAAATCCCCGGCGGCACCGCCGCGCACGGGGGCTACACCTTTGCCGCGCAGGCGGAAGAGTTTGCCGGTTTGGGTCTCTTCGGGGATTTTGAGTTTCACGCGGCCATCTAGGGTCGGCACTTCAATTTCCCCGCCCAAGCAGGCTTCCACCAAGCCAATGGGCACTTCGCAGTAGAGGTTTTTGCCGTCGCGCTGGAAGAACTCGTGTTCTTTTACGGAGATCTGCACATAAAGGTCGCCCGATGGGCCGCCTTCTGCACCGGCTTCGCCCTCCCCAGCTAAACGGATGCGATCGCCGTTGTCCACGCCTGGCGGCACTTTCACATTGAGGGTTTTAGTCTCCTCAACGCGGCCGTGGCCGTGGCAGTCTTTACAGGGGTCTGTGATGATTTTGCCCTTGCCGCGACAGGTCGGGCAGGTTTGTTGTACCGAGAAAAAGCCTTGCTGCATACGCACCTGGCCGTGGCCGCCACAGGTGGTACAGGTGGCGGGTTTGGTGCCGGATTTGGCGCCGCTGCCGTCGCAGGTTTTACAACTGACCAGCGTAGGCACTTTGATTTTGACACTGGTGCCCTTAACGGCATCTTCCAGGCTCAGCTCGAGGGTGTAGCGCAGGTCGGAGCCGCGCGCGGGGCCGCCTCTGCGGCCACCACCGCCGCCACCGAAGATATCGCCGAATACATCGCCAAAAATATCGCTGAAGCCGCCACCGCCAAAGCCGCCGCCCATACCGCCTGCGCCTTCAAGGCCAGCATGGCCGTATTGGTCGTAGGCGGCGCGTTTGTTTTCGTCGGAGAGTACTTCATAGGCCTCGCTGGCCTCTTTGAATTTCTCTTCGGCGTCTTTGTCGTCGGGGTTGCGGTCCGGGTGGTATTTCATCGCCACACGCCGGTAGGCCTTTTTTAAGTCCGCTTCGGAGACGCCTTTGGCAACTCCTAAAATTTCGTAATAGTCACGTTTAGCCATGTAACGCTTTTTCCGTGGTCAGAAACAACAAAGCAGAGCGTAGCCCTGCTTAACCCAATCCAAATAAAACACTGCGGCGCAAGGCCGCAGCGGGATTACTTGTCTTCTTTGACTTCTTCAAACTCAGCGTCAAAGGCGCCTTCTTCACCTTTGCTACTGGATTGTTCCGCACCACCTTGAGCGCCCGCTTGCTGCTCGGCGTAGAGCTTTTGCGCGAGGCTGGAAGAGGCTTCGGTCAACTTTTGTGTCGACGCTTCAATTTTTTCTTTATCGTCAGTCTTGACGACGGCTTCGGCATCGCTGAGGGCGGCTTGGATGGCTGATTTTTCATCTGCAGTCGCTTTATCACCCGCTTCTTCCAGGGTTTTCTTCGTAGCATGAATCAGGCCTTCCAGGGTGTTGCGCGCGGTTACCAGCTGTTCAAACTTGCGGTCGGCCTCGGCGTTGGCTTCGGCGTCTTTCACCATGCGCTCGATCTCATCATCGCTAAGGCCTGAGCTGGCTTTAATGACGATGGACTGCTGCTTGCCGGTGGCCTTGTCTTTGGCGCTCACGTTTAAGATACCGTTGGCGTCTATGTCGAAGGTCACTTCAATTTGCGGCATGCCGCGCTGAGCGGGTGGAATGTCCGCCAGGTCAAAACGGCCCAGAGATTTATTCTGTGCTGCTTGTTTGCGCTCGCCTTGCACCACGTGGATGGTAACTGCGGTTTGGTTATCTTCTGCCGTTGAGAACACCTGTGATTTCTTGGTAGGAATCGTGGTGTTTTTCTCGATCAAGGGAGTCGCCACGCCGCCCATGGTTTCAATGCCGAGGGTGAGCGGGGTAACGTCCAGCAACAGAACGTCTTTAACATCGCCAGAGAGCACCGCGCCCTGAATAGCCGCACCAATAGCTACAGCTTCGTCTGGGTTCACGTCTTTGCGCGGCTCTTTGCCGAAGAAATCCGCCACGTATTTTTGTACCAGTGGCATACGGGTTTGACCGCCCACCAAAATCACGTCATTGATTTTATCTACGCCGATACCGGCGTCTTTCAGAGCGGTTTTAACTGGCTCCATGGAGCGCTTAACCAGGTCTTCCACCAGAGATTCCAACTTGGCGCGGGTCAGTTTTACCGCCAAGTGTTTGGGGCCGGAGGCATCTGCGGTGATGTAGGGCAGGTTCACTTCGGTTTGCTGGCTGGAAGACAATTCGATTTTGGCTTTCTCCGCCGCTTCTTTTAAGCGTTGCAGGGCCAGTGGGTCGTTCTTCAGGTTAATGCCGCTGGATTTTTGGAAGTCCTCTACGAAAAACTCAATCAAACGCATATCGAAGTCTTCACCCCCTAAGAAGGTGTCACCATTGGTGGCGAGCACTTCAAACTGGTGCTCGCCGTCTACATCGGCAATTTCGATGATGGAAATATCAAAGGTACCACCACCCAAGTCGTACACAGCAATGGTGCTGTCGCCTTTGGCTTTGTCCATACCGTAGGCCAGGGCTGCAGCGGTGGGCTCGTTGATGATGCGCTTAACGTCCAGGCCGGCGATTTTGCCAGCGTCTTTAGTGGCTTGGCGCTGGGAGTCGTTGAAGTAAGCTGGCACCGTAATAACCGCTTCGGTGACCTTCTCGCCCAGGTAATCCTCGGCGGTTTTTTTCATTTTCTTTAATACTTCAGCGGAGATTTGCGGCGGCGCGCGGCGCTCACCTTTAACGTCCACCCAGGCGTCGCCGTTATCGGCTTTAACAATGCTGTAAGGCACCATGGCGATGTCTTTTTGCACTACGTCGTCGGTGAATTTGCGGCCGATCAGACGCTTCACAGCGAACAGTGTGTTGGTGGGGTTGGTTACGGCCTGACGCTTGGCGCTCTGGCCTACCAGGATTTCGCCGTCCTGGGTAAAGGCTACGATGGAAGGCGTAGTGCGGTCGCCCTCAGCGTTTTCGATAACCTTAGGTTTGTTACCTTCGAGAATAGATACACACGAGTTGGTTGTGCCCAAGTCGATACCAATAATTTTGCCCATGTTAGATGGTCTCCTCGTAGGCCGTGCTGGCCGAATGTCACATGAATGTTAGTTAGGTGCCCCCAGGGGGCGTTGCAATCAATAAATAACTGGCTTTTCGCGTGGCCCGTTTTGTTGCACTTGGCATCAATATTGGCACCGCTTGAGCTTTTTCAACCCAGCTGCCCAGATTTTTTGTGGTTACTGGCAGCGGCGGGGCGAATTATTCGGGTTTTTTCGATACCACTACCATGGCGGGGCGCAGCAAGCGGCCGTGCAGGGTGTAGCCCTTTTGGAACACATTTAAAACGGTGTTGGGCTCGCAGTCGGCATTGGGCACCGCTGTCATGGCCTGGTGCAGCTGAGGGTCAAAGGGCTCGCCAACGGGGTTTACGGCTACCAGCTGTTGTTTTTCCAGGCTGCTAAGGAGTGTTTTAAGGGTCATTTCCACCCCTTCCATCAGCGTTTTTAAATCACTGCTGGAGGCGGCGGCCTCAATGGAGCGCTCCAGGTTGTCCGCCACGGGTAGGAGGTCTGACATAAACTTTTCCAGGCCGAATTTATGGGCCTTTTCTACATCCTGCTCGGCGCGGCGGCGGATGTTTTGCGCTTCCGCCATGGCGCGCAGAGACTGCTCTTTAGTCTGCATCAACTCGTCTTTTAAACGCTCGATTTCCGCCTCCAGCTCAAAAGTGAGCGGGCCTGAGGCGGCAGCTGCGGCGCCACCACCGGATGAGCTGGCTGACGCATAGGCGCCGCCTGCGGAGGAAGAAGCTGAGCTGCTAGCAAACGAAAATTCCACCTGATCTTCAGATGGCTGGGTTGAAGTGGGATCTTGACTCACAGGACTCTCCTAATAACGTATTGGCCTGACGATGTATTGGCCTGACGGTTTTTAAACTGCAGCCTATATGGGGTTTAGGATTAGGCATTCAAGAGCGCTGGGGAAATTATCCGCCGAGCCTAAATAGGCCCATCACATGATCAAAAACCGCCGCCCTACTGGGCTAGCTCTAGGCACGGTTCTACTGTATAAACAGCCACCTTTCAGCCTGGAGACCTCGGCGTGCTCACTCATCTAAGTATCCGCAACCTAACCCTGGTAGACAGCCTCGACTTAGAACTGGCGCCTGGGCTTACGGTGTTGACTGGCGAGACGGGTGCAGGCAAATCGATCCTGCTGGATGCCATTGGTTTGTCCCTCGGCGACAGGGCTGATGCCGACAAAATCCGCCAGGGCGAAGATAAGGCCGAGGTGAGCGCACAGTTTGATCTGCGCAACCGAGCGGACATACTCAATTGGCTGGAGGCGGAAGACCTGGCCCAGCAACAGGAGTGCATATTGCGCCGCAGCCTTAGCAAAGAGGGCCGCTCGCGCGCCTTTATCAACGACCGCCCGGTCACCCTGGCCCAGCTGCGCAGCCTGGGCGAGCAACTGATCAATCTGCACAGCCAGCACGAACACCAAGCGCTGATGGACAGCGCGCACCACCGCTGGCTGCTGGATCATTTCGGCCAACTGCAAGGTCTTTTGCAACCGGTCAAGGAGGCCTTTAACCGCTGGCAGCAGCTGAGCCAGGAATACCAGAAGGTGTGCGCCCAGGCAGACGAGCTCAATGCCCGCCACCAGTTACTGAGCTACCAAGTGGACGAATTCGACCAACTAGCGGTGCACGAAGGTGAACTTGACCGCTTAGAACAGCAGCAAAAACAACTCACCCATGCCGACGCCTTTAATCACTGCTGCCAGAGCGTCGTGGACATCTGCCAGGCCGATAAAGGCCTGCGCGATCGCCTATACCGCGCCATTCAACTGCTTGGGCAGGTGCCCGTGCAGAATAAATCTGTGCAAGAAGCCCAAGCCCTGCTTGAGAGTGCGCAGATTAATATTGAAGAAGCCAGCAGCGAGCTGATGCACGCCCTGGATGCCAACCACCACCTTGACGGCGACCTGCCCTCAATCGAGCGGCGCCTATCCAGCCTCTATGAAATGGCCCGCAAGCACCGGGTAAGGCCTGAGGAATTAGTAGAGCTGCACCAGCGTTTAGGTACAGAGCTGGCTGGGCTTAAAAGTGGTGATGAACAACTGGCAGGCCTACAAGCGGCCATAGCACAAGCCCTCGCTCACTATCAAAGCGCAACCCAGGCCTTAAGCCAGGCCAGAAGCCAGGTTGCGGGCGATCTATGCCAGAGGGTCAACCAGCAATTGGCCCAGCTTAGCCTCGGCCATGCCCAGTTCAGCATCAGCCTCAACCCCAGCGCCGCACCCAGCCCGCAGGGGGCGGAACAGGTAGAGTTTTTAATCAGCACCATTCCCGGCGCCCCTGCTAAACCCCTCGCCAAAATCGCCTCCGGCGGCGAACTCTCCCGCATCAGCCTCGCCATCAGCGTAGTCACCGCCCAAGCCGTCAAACCCAGCACACTTATTTTTGACGAAGTGGATGTAGGCATTGGCGGCGAAACCGGCGATGTAGTGGGCCGCCTGCTGCGACAGCTGGGCGAGAGCGGCCAGGTACTCTGCGTGACGCACTTAGCCCAGGTGGCCAGCAAAGCCCATCAGCATTTAAAAGTGAGCAAAAACTTACTTAACCAAGGCGCCTATAGCGATATAGCGCCTTTGTTGGGAGAGGAAAAAGTGGGAGAAATCGCCCGCATGATGGGAGGCCAGGTGCAATCGGCCCAGTCCTTGGCCCATGCTAGGGAAATGCTTGAGCGGCTGTAGCGAAAACCATTCAGATTCAAGCCTGCGGCGGTCGCAGTAGGGTTAACTGAGGTTTGTCGGTTTAGGCCTTGGCATTTAAATAAGTGTGAGCCTCAATCGCCGCACCAATTAAATGATACAAAGTGCTCGCTGGCGCCCCATCATCCACCACCTCATTGGCAGCCCCCAACCGATCCAAGTACACCCCTGCGACCGGTGTCGTTAAATAAAAACGCTGCAAATCGGCTATACCCTTGGCCGCAATGGCCTCGGCACCGGGCACACCGGCACGGGCCTGGCTGACAGCGGCTTTAATCAGTTCCGTCATGGGCCACAGGCGCTTGGTGGCTTCGGTGACGCGGCCGTCGGCCGTCACCTGGTCGTACACCAGGCCTTCTGCATCCAGGCCAATGGCCAAGGCTTTAGACCAGAGGGCGTTGGCAGTGCGGGAGGTGTCCTCGCCGAACAAACGCTCGTACCAGCGCAACAGCCAAACCCACTCAAACATATGGCCGGGCTCTACCGCCTCGCCTGCGGCTCCTGGCGCAAGGCTCCAGTCGTCGTTAAAAAACTCCCGCAACACCTGGTGCTTAGCGTCGTAAAAATGTTGCTCAAACAGCTGGTATACCTGTTTAGCGCGCAGCGCCCACTTCTCTTTGCCAGAGGCCTGATACAGAAATAAAAAGGTTTCCAGCCAGTGCATATGAGGGTTTTGGCGGCGCCAGGGGGCCGGGTAGTCGCCCTCGTGCCAGCCGCCCGCCGGGTGGGGCCACTCTTTATCGAGCCACTTAACCATTCGGCTGGCTTTGCGGTGGTCGTCGTAATTAGCGAAGGTGTCGTAGAGGGCCGCATAGGCCAGGGCAAAAAAGGCGTGGTCGTAGAGGTCTTTTTTGCGGTCGGCACAGGTGAAATCAGGCTTGAGCAGGTGTACATAACCATCGCTGCGATCTTCTGTCACCGCATAATGGCCGATAAATTCAGCCAGGCCGCGCACCATGGGTTCTGCGTCAGAGGCCCAACCCATCTTCTGCGCCCGGCAGTAGACAAACATCTGCCGCGCCTGCACGCGCACGCGCAGGTTCAAGGCTGCGTTGGGTGTGCCGTCGGCCTTGAGCGCTTCATAGGTGGCCCACATGCCCGGCGGCAAGCCGGGTATTGAGGCGGCAGTGCGATAACGCGGCAGTGCCTGGGTGCACAGCCAGTGCACTAATTTCTCTGTTGCGTCCTTCATGCGTACCTCCGGGGAGAGTGGTTTTAAGAGCCTAGGAGAATTTTGGCCTAGGCTATGAGAGGCGGCCGAGGTTACAAACTTCGGCTCGCCAGGTAAAGTACCAACCATGCCAGCGCCTCCCTGTCTTTTAATCGAAGGCCTATGAGCGTGTAACGGGCGCAGTTTTCAGTACAATAACATGAACCTTCTTATTGCCATGGCCTTGCGGCCCAGACCGAGTACCTCTGCATGACCAGCCCCACTGTTGACGATCTCAACGTAAATTCCCAAGAAATCCTTATTTCCCCGGCTGAATTAAAAGCCGAACTGCCCGCCAGCGAGCGCGCCATAGAAGTTGTGGCCGCTGGCCGCCAAGTGGTACGCGATATTCTCGATCGCAAAGACCACCGCCTGATCGTGGTGATTGGCCCCTGCTCTATCCACGACCCCATAGCCGCTATGGACTATGCCCGCCGCTTAAAAACCCTCGCCGAGGAGGTCAGCGACTGTTTATACATAGTCATGCGCGTGTACTTTGAAAAACCACGCACCACTGTTGGCTGGAAGGGGCTGATCAACGACCCCTACCTCAACGACTCCTTCAAAATTCAAGACGGCCTGCACGTGGGCCGCAAGCTACTGCTGGATATTTCCGAGCTTGGCCTGCCCTGTGCCACCGAAGCGTTGGACCCAATTTCGCCGCAATACCTGCACGATTTAATTTCCTGGTCCGCCATTGGTGCGCGCACCACCGAATCACAAACCCACCGGGAGATGGCCAGCGGTTTATCCTCCGCTGTGGGCTTTAAAAACGGCACCGACGGCAGCCTCACCGTCGCCATCAACGCCCTGCAGTCCGTCTCCAGCCCGCACCGTTTTTTAGGCATCAATAAAGAAGGCCGGGTCTCGGTAGTCCATACGCGCGGCAACGCCTATGGCCATGTAGTGCTGCGCGGCGGCAACGGCAAGCCCAATTACGATTCCGTCAGTGTAGCTCTGTGTGAAAAAGAACTGCTGGCGGCGGGCGTGCCCAACAACATCATGGTGGACTGTAGCCACGCCAACTCCAATAAAAGCCATGAGTTGCAGCCGCTGGTCATGGATAACGTCGCCAACCAAATAATTGAAGGCAACACTTCAATCATCGGTTTGATGGTGGAGAGCAATATAGGCGCGGGCAACCAGAAAATCCCCGCAGACCTATCCAAACTAACCTACGGAGTTTCCGTCACCGACGCCTGTATCGACTGGCCCAGCACAGAGACCGCCCTGCGTTCCATGCGCGCCAAAATCAAAAATGTCATGCAGGCACGCGGGCGATAATTAAATCTGCCGAATAAAAAAAGCGGGGCCTAGCCCCGCTTTTTTTTTTGCAAACCTGATAGCCCACAGCATTTAGCTGTTGTGCCCTAGGAACATTACCTACGGCTATTCACCGCCACCGTCAAACCGCTTTATAAGCAAGCCCGGGAGCACAATCCACCATCTCAAACAACTCCGCCACACCGGTTAACCCCTCTGACGACCCGAGAAACAAAAACCCGCCGGTATGCAGCTGGCCATGTAATTTGCGCAGTATTTCAGCCTTTAACTCCTGCGAAAAATAGATCAACACATTACGGCAAAAAATAACGTCAAACTTACCCAATAAATAAAACGAATCCTGCAGATTGAGTGGGCGAAACTGCACGCGGTGTTTTACTGAGCTTTTTAAGCGCCAATTATCCTCATCCACCGCTTCGAAAAACTGGCTTTTTCGGTCAGGCGTTAAGCCGCGTGCAATGGAAATTCGGTCATACACACCGGTACGCGCATGCTCCAAAACAGCACTTGAAAGATCAGTTGCCAAAATATCCACAGCCAGGGGTTTAGCGGCCGGGCGTTTATTAAACTCCTCCACCACCATGCTCAGAGAATAGGGCTCTTGCCCGTAGGAACAGGCGGCGGACCAAATTTTTATGCTGCTGCCAGGCTTTTGAGCCTGTATACGCGGCAATAACTTAGCACCAAAATATTCGAACGGGTAATTATCTCGAAACCAAAAGGTTTCATTAGTGGTCATGGCATCAATCACACTCTGCCGTACCTGACGCTGATCCGCTTTTTTGATTAATTCGGTCAGCTGCGCAAGCTTGGTTAAATTCAAGCTCACCATAATGCGCCGCACACGAGTGGCAACCAAATATTGTTTATTGTGGCCCAGATCAATACCACAGGAACTTTGCAAAAACGCGCAAAACTCATCGTACTCATGGGAAGAAAAATGCAAAGGCTCATCCAATGGGCGCGATGTCATAACACACTCTCCGCCCTGTTTTGTTTTTTCGCATCAGCCAGTGTGCAGACGCACCCCATCTCGCCCGGATCTAAAATCCACGATAAACAACTGCCGCTGGCGACTTCCTTTAACTCCGTCATTCGCGATCCCGCCCTCATGTTAGAGAATATTGAACACTCAAGGAATCTCTGTCCGGTTGAATTACTGCCCTTCCAATTCTTTAATACGCACATTCACCCGCTTCGCTAACTCATCCGGATGGAATTTAGCGAGGAAATCATTTGCGCCCACTTTGCGCACCATGGCCTCATTAAATACGCCACTTAACGAGGTATGCAAAATCACATGCAATTGACACAAACGCGGATTGGCCCGCACTTCTGCGGTGAAGGTATAGCCGTCCATTTCTGGCATTTCAATATCAGAAATCACCAGCAATAATTCCTTCAACGGATCCTTACCCTCATCGAGCATGGCCAACAAATAATTGAGCGCCTCCTGCCCGTCTTTTAACACGACGGTCCGAAGACCTAAGGATTCCACTACTTTTTGAATTTGTTTGCGGGCAATAGCCGAGTCATCGACAATTAATACATGGCGACTTTGTACCGCATTGCTTTCGCTTTCTTTAATCACATCGGCACTCACATGCTCAGGCAGCGGTGATACCTCGGCGAGAATTTTTTCCACATCGATAATTTCGACTAGACGGCCTTCCACCTCAGTAACCGCCGTTAAATAGTTATCGCGCCCGGCGCCCTTAGGTGGCGGGTGTATAGCACCCCAATTCATATTGACGATGCGCTCCACGCTGCGCACCAAAAAACCCTGGGTGGAGCGGTTATATTCGGTGATGATCACAAAACAATTTTGGGCATTTTCCAGCGGCATACCGCCGGTGGCCTGGCGCAAATCCATAATGGGGATAGTGCCGCCGCGAATATGGGCCACACCCCGCACCACAGGATGGCGCTTAGGAATTTTACTCAGCACCGGGCATTGCAATACTTCTTTCACTTTAAATACATTAATGCCGTAGAGCTGATTACCACCAAGGCTGAACAACAGCAGTTCTAAGCGGTTTTGACCGACTAATTGCGTACGCTGATTTACGCTATCGAGAATGCTCGCCATATTCGCTCCAAGCGATTTCACAAAAAAAGTTGCGACGATACTTACGCGAAATAAGGTTTACGCACATAAAACCGTATCCGCTGCCCTTGTTAGGCCCTATTTAACCCACACAACATAGGCAACCCCTGCAAAATGGGCGGCTGCACTTCATATACAAAGGCCTGTACCTGCCGTTGTCTGCTGCCCGTTAATATCCTACAAAACTATTCAGAGGTTTCACTGCGTGGGTTTAGCTCGCCTAAGTGGCGCCTATCTGCCTAAGTGTAGTCAAGACTCCCGCCTGCACAGAAAAACAATTAAGGATTAAATGTGCAGGTCTTCGGTAGCATAAAACATCAATTTGTCTACCAAACAACCCATGATGTGTTTTATGCCTTGCGGTGTGTGTATGGTGAAAACCCTGCGGCTGGCAAAGATGCGGCGTAATAGCGAAACAGACGTATTTTTGCGAGGGATTTGGCGCAAAAAGAGTGTTGAGCGGAAAACCTAACGGGTACACTGTTCCGTACCTTGCACAAGGCACAGCAATTGCCTAGACCTAAGGACACTCAAAATAACGACAAAAATCCGTCATCTACTCAGTGTAGATATGTCATGCCACACACAGCGAAGGTTAATCATTATGAGCACAGGTGGTTTTGCCCGCGCAGGGCTTACAGCGCTTATCGGCCTCTTCATACACACCCAGGCACTGGCGCAAGAACCCTTTGAATCCATTGATGCCCTTCGCAGCACGGCCCACCAGCGCCTGGTGGATCACATACAACAATCGGCAGGCACAGCGGCGGGGGATATCGAAGTCAAAATGTTGCCGTTGGACCCACGCCTGCGGTTAAGCCACTGCGATGTTCCCGTGGAGTATCAGATCAATTCACCCGTGACATCCGCGAGCTCGGCCACGGTTAAAGTCAGCTGTAGCGGCGCAATACACTGGACCTTGTATGCACCGGCGCAAATTGCCGTGTTTGGTGAAACCGCTGTGGCCTCCCACAGCCTAGAGCGCGGCAGCCTCATTCAAGCAGGCGACTTTCATTTCGTGCGGCAAAACCTCAACCAAATCGGTGCCAATTATGTGGACCCCAAAGCCGCTATAGTCGGGCAGGAATTAAAGCGCTCCCTGCGAGAGGGCGAGCCCTTGCGGCTATCCTATTTAGAGCTGCCCAAAATCGTCCAGCGGGGCGATAGAGTCACATTAGAAGCGCAGGCGCTGGGCCTAAACGTGGCTGCACCAGGGCTAGCTATGGCCAATGGCAAGGTAGGGGAGCGGATTCAGGTAAAGAATGCACAGTCCAATAAAATTGTTGATGCCTTGGTCATCGCGCCCGGCCGAGTGCGCGTCCGATACGAATAAGGGCAAAGGCGCGCGCCCTGAGTTAGGCACAAAGATTTTTGATCATTGCCCCTAAAGGATCTGTGAAACGTGCCGATAACCCGATGAACCTACACGAATACGCTGCGGCGATATGATTATGGTAATTGATCCTAGCAACTCAAACTTTGGCAAGATCCCCATCAAAAAGGGATATTCCAGTGCTGTTAGCCAGGAGCGTGCAAAGGGTACGGCAGGCGCCAGTGGCGCTGCGGCAACTCCTAGCAACAAGCCCACAGCTGCGGCTGCGGACAACGTCTCCTTAAGCGCTAAAGCCCAATCGCTCGCTCGTTTGGAAAACCGAGTCCACCAAGCCCCTGAGGTGGATCGCAAAAAGGTAGATGCGATTAAGCAGTCCATTGCCGAAGGACGTTACAGGGTGAACCCTGAGCAAATTGCCAAGGCCATGTTGGACGCCGAACAGCAGGGCTATTAAAACGGCAGGTGCCTCCTGCCATGCGTTTAACACACCCCTTAAATTACAGCGAGGCACCGCCACCTCGCACCTACCCGTCCTGAGGCTCGTCTGACGGGTATTCACACTGTCAGATTTGGCATGCCTGATATTTCTGTTCTGATTCCAGTGTTATTGCTGATCCGCGTAGTGCTGGATGTAATAACACTCGCAAGCAAAAACAGGTCTTATCGCTTTGAGTTCGCGTATTTTTTAATTTTCCTCACCTGCGCCATTGTGATGTTGAACAACAAACCGTTCAGCAAGTGGTGTGTTTTGTCGTTCGGTATCGCCCTATTCAGCCTTATCCAGTTCTTTCGTAAGCGAGTTCAGCGCAACGATTAGCACTTCAACCTGATATGGCAGTTAACACCGCCCCTTTCGTCGCTAGAACCTACTGCCAGCGAATTCTTAGTAGACCCGGCACTTTTTGCTAGCGCGACTATACTGCGTACAGCGCTTATTACCCGTAAAACCACAACACTCGTTAAGAGCCCCATGCAGAAGGCCAGATCTGAATATTGGCTAACCCTAGGCATTTTAAACAATACACGAGTAGATCTATGCAGCCCGAGCCCCTAAAACAGATTGCCGATTCTATCGAGAGCGATATCACCGCCTGCAAGCAGTTAATTAGTTTGCTACATCATGAGCGGGATTTATTAGCTGAGCGGGCATTTGAGCCGTTGGATTTAATCATTCAAGAAAAGGCCGCTTGGCTGAAAAAACTGGAGCATTCGGCTAGGCTGCGTCAAAGCTGTTTGGAAACCAGTGGTTTAACGCAAACAGCAGACCCGAGTGCGGCGTTTTTACAATGGCTGACGGAGCACAATCACGAACATTTAAGTGAGCGCTGGGCATTGTTAAAACATTTACTTAATGAATGCCAAGAGGCCAATGAAGTGAACGGCAAACTCATCCACCGCGGCCAAGCCACCCACCAAACCCTGGTGGGCATTTTGCGCGGACAAGATCATCAAACCATGTTGTACACCGGCAAAGGTGTGAAAAAAGCCACAGGGCTGGCCGCACCTATAGGTAAAGCCTAATTAATCTGTCGCTTCGTAAAAGCTTGTTGAAATGCTAACCTGCCAGATCATCACCTCTTAGGTAATTCAACAAGCTGTTAACTTTTAGTGTGTGGCCGATTTAAGGGATTAATTCTTCCACCGACGCTTAATAGCCTGTTTATTGATCTGACTATTTAACTCAAAAACCCAGGTAAACTCGTCGCGAGGCCGCCTGTAGGTTTTAGGCTTAAAACTAACACTATTATTAACCCGGCGACATTTAGTGTCGGGTTAATAAGTGCTGCATGGATGCAGCACCGGCGTCCTAAGGCGCCGCGAGCCCCGCTAAAACAAGCAGATCCACGTATCTGCGCCCGTTTTAGCGGGGCGAAGACAAAATAGATCAGGACGATCTATTTTGTCGCCGGGTTAATAGCTACTCTCCACCAATTAAACCTAAAACGGCTATTAGCGCGCACTAGCCGTACGGAAGCAATGAATGCACATTATTTCAGACCGTCAAAAAGAGGGATCTTTTTGACGAGCCTACAAGGATGTATTCACGGCGTGTCTGAAATGATGTGTATTCATTGCTGATGCCTAGGTAGCAACTCAGGCTCCCATAATCCGTTCGCGAAAAATAAAAAATACGGCCCCCAGCAGACACAAGCCGGCCCACACAAAATCCCAGCGAAAACTCTCCCGCATGTAAAAAACCGCAAAGGGTACAAATATCGTGAGGGTGATTACTTCCTGCAGAATTTTTAACTGCCCCAGGTTTAACACCTGCGCGCCCACGCGGTTGGCGGGCACTTGCAATAAATATTCAAAAAGGGCAATCCCCCAACTGACTAAAGCGGCGATAATCCAGGGCTTTTCGTGCAGATGTTTTAAATGGCCGTACCAGGCAAATGTCATAAAAATATTGCTGAAGGTGAGCAACACAACGGTGACTAAAATAGGGTATTGAGAGAGAATCATCATAAAAACTCGTACAATTATTTTAATTGTTGATGGGCAGAATAGCGTCTAAAACACGACAAAACAGTGTGCGCTCTGTCGTGTTTATCACAGGGGATTCAACCGAGAATTACACTAATTGCGCATCATCCAAAGGGTCTTTTGATTCCCTAAACAGGGGATAAGTGGTATGGTACCCGCCCTTGTCGCAGGGCTAAAGCGCACCCATTGCTTCACTGTAAAACCAAGCAATAGGCGCACTGTGTTACATACCCTCCAGCAAAATTCGCGGCAGTCTGTGCTGCCGATTCATATCACTTATACGATCGTTGTGTAGCCTATGAAACCTCTTTCCGATATCGGCCTTGTCGGCCTCGCCGTAATGGGCGAAAACCTTATTCTCAACATGGCCAGCAAAGGCTTTACTGTGACGGCCTATAACCGTACGGCCGATAAAGTACAAAATTTTCTCGACGGCCGCGCCCAGGGCAAATCCATTCGCGGCGCGTTCTCCATAGAAGAGTTGGTTAATTCTCTGGCCAAGCCGCGCAAGATCATGTTGATGGTGAAAGCAGGCAAACCCGTTGACGAAATGATCGAGCAGTTAATTCCGCACCTTGAACCCGGCGACATCATCATCGACGGCGGCAACACCCACTACCCCGATTCCACCCGCCGCACCCACTATTTAGCCTCTAAAGGCCTGTTGTACATAGGCACCGGTGTATCCGGTGGCGAAGAAGGTGCCTTGACTGGCCCCTCCATCATGCCTGGCGGTGCCAAGGCGGCCTGGCCCCATGTGAAAGATATTCTGCAAGGCATCTCTGCTAAGGTGGCCGATGGCACCCCTTGTTGCGACTGGGTGGGCGATGACGGCGCTGGCCACTTTGTGAAAATGGTGCACAACGGCATCGAATACGGCGATATGCAGCTTATTTGCGAAGCCTACCAAATCATGAAAGACCTGCTGGGTATGAGCGCCGATGAAATGCACCAGGTATTTAAAACCTGGAACGATGGCGAGCTGAACAGCTATTTAATCGAAATTACCCGCGACATCCTCGGCTACAAAGAAGACGGCGCTGCCCTGGTGGATAAAATCCTCGATACCGCAGGCCAAAAAGGCACTGGCAAGTGGACCGGCGTTATCGCCCTGGATCTGGGTGTGCCCCTCACACTGATCACTGAGGCCGTGTTCTCCCGCTGTTTATCGGCCCAGAAAGACGAGCGCGTGGCGGCAAGTAGCCTGCTGAGCGGCCCCACGCCAAGCTTTTCCGGCGATAAACAAGCTTTCATTGAAGACCTGCGCCAAGCCTTGCTCGCCGCCAAAATAGTTTCTTACGCCCAAGGCTATGTGTTGATGCGCGAAGCGGCTAAAGACTACAACTGGAACCTCAACTACGGTGGCATCGCCCTGATGTGGCGCGGCGGCTGCATTATCCGCTCGTCCTTCTTGGGCAACATCAAAGAAGCCTTTGATGCCAACCCAGAGCTGACCAACCTGATGGTGACGCCCTACTTCCGCGACAAGTTACAGGCCTGCCAAGCGGGCTGGCGCCGGGTGATGGCCGCTGCCATTAGCCAGGGCATCAGCGCGCCCGCCATGACAGCGGCCCTGAGCTACTTCGATGGCTACCGCACCGCTCGCTCACCCGCCAATCTGTTGCAGGCGCAGCGGGATTATTTCGGCGCCCACACCTATGAGCGTACCGATAAACCGCGCGGCGAGTTTTTCCATACCAACTGGACAGGACGCGGCGGCAACACGGCCTCCACCACCTACAACGTCTAAACCCAAAGCCCCTGCCGGGGCTTTTTTTTCGCATCTCAATCATGAGGCCCCTATGAGCAACGAACATTGGCTCTGCCTTGCAGATGATATTGCCGCAGGCAGTGCCAAAGGCTTTTGTGTTGAGGGGGAGAGGCTCTTAGTTGTAAATCACCAGGGGCAGTTTTTGGCCTACCGCAACCGCTGCCCACATTTAAAAATCCCCTTGGAATGGCAGGAAGATAACTTCTTCTGCAAGGACACCGACCTACTGCGCTGCGCAACCCACGGTGCGCTATTTCTGCCAGAAAACGGCCAGTGCGTGAGCGGCCCCTGCGCCGGGCAAGCTCTGGAGCCGCTCGATCTAGTACAGCGCTGCGATGGGCTCTACTGGCGGCAAACGGCTGATTAACCTGTCGGCCATAGCGCATCGAACACTTTGGCTAGGCAGAACCTGGGCGTACGGATTGGGGATGGTTATTACTCGGGGTAATTCGCGTCGTTACGCGGTTGACTGCGCCCCAAGTTGATCCGCTTAGCAGCCATTCTCCATGACGCTGGCCTCACCCCATTCGTGGTGAGCCTGCCGAACCACAGGAGATTACCCTTGATGTTGACTCACAGTTCCACCGGCAAGCAGTGGCTGAGGCAAATTTCCTGGGCCGATAGTTGCGCCTTGAGCGCGAAAAACTCCACACCGGCCTCTTTGGCCCGTACACACCACTGGGCATAGGTGGGGTCTATGTGGGCGGCGGGGGCTACGGCATTGATGCCTGTGTGCTGCACGCAATACACCAGTATCGCCCGCTGCCCCCGCTCTACCATGCGAATTAACTCCCGCAGGTGTTTACTGCCACGCTCACTCACCGCATCGGGAAAATGCCCGCGGCCTGCCTCACCGGCTAAGCCTCGCTCCAGCAGGGTGACATTTTTAACCTCCACAAAACAGCGTCGCCCCGCCTGGGCCAAGCACCAATCGGCACGGCTGTTCTCCTCGCCGTAGCGCACTTCGGCGGTTAAATCCTGCCAACCGTTTAATTGCGGCAGTAGCCCGGCCCGAATCGCCTCCCCTACCAAAGCGTTGGCCCGGCCCGTGTTAATACCGGCCAAATGGCCCTGCCCGGTGGTGGCTATCTCCCAGGTGGCGGCAAGTTTTCGTTTGGGGTTGTCACTGCTGGAATACCAGCAGGGACTGCCCTCGGCTAAGCAGCCGCGCATACTGCCGGTGTTGGGACAATGAATGGTGATCGGCTCACCCGTTGCCGAGATGATATCGGCTAAAAAACGCTTATAGCGCCGCAAAAATACACCTTGCTGCAGTGGGGGGTTCAATATCATGATGACATTCTTAAGCTTTTGACTATGCTCATCCTCCAGGCGCTGCTGGCGGGTATGATCAGGCGACGGTTAAAAGTGGGGTTGCTCAAAAGCTCCATCATAACCCGGAGCCAACCGCAAAATGGCCGCTGGCAATGTTTTCCTAGAAGTGGTGGCAGAGGCTTGGGGAATCTGGTAGCGTTTGCGCCCCTTAGATAACACTGAATCTAAACACCGCAGTACTTCACCTTCGCGCACGGCCATTAGGCTGAGGGTATTAGGTTGAAAAAGACAGAGCTGCCCTCATAGTGGGGCCGCTCCCAGGGAATGTTTTTGTCCCCAAGGATCGCTTTCATCGCACAGACAAGAGGCTCGCTCACAATGCCCGAATTACAAAACGGTAGTTTTTCGTTACACGGTTTTGCCCCTTATGTTGAAAAGGCTGGCGAAGAGTACATGAGTGCCGATCAGAAAAAGCACTTTAAGAATTTGCTGCTGGCGTGGAAGCGTGAGCTAATGGAAGAGGTGGATCGCACCGTAAGCCATATGAAAGACGAGGCGGCCAACTTCCCCGACCCGGCCGACCGCGCCAGCCAAGAAGAAGAATTTAGCCTGGAGCTGCGCACCCGCGACCGCGAGCGCAAGCTGATCAAGAAAATCGACAAAACCCTGGAATTGTTAGAGACCGAAGAATACGGCTACTGCGATACCTGCGGTGTTGAAATCGGTATCCGCCGCCTTGAAGTGCGCCCCACAGCCACTCAATGTGTGGATTGCAAAACCCTGGCGGAAATTAAAGAAAAACAAATCGGCGGTTAGACGTCGATTGAGGGTGCCGCCCGAGTTACAGGGCGCTGCGAGTTAAAAAAGGGCCGATGGCCCTTTTTTATTTTGCCCCACCTCCCACCAACACTCGCCCACGCTTATGCCTTCGCCCTACCTAGGCCGTTTTGCCCCATCCCCCAGCGGGCCCCTGCATTTTGGCTCCTTGGTATGCGCCCTCGCCTCTTACCTGGACGCCAAACAGCAGGGCGGCCAGTGGCACCTGCGCATCGAAGATATAGACCCGCCGCGTGAAGTGCCGGGTGCTGCCGAGCGTATTGTGCGCAGTTTGGAGCAGCACGGCCTTGGTTGGGATGGGCCTGTGCTCTGGCAGAGCCAAAGGAGCGCCCAGTATGAGGCGGTGCTGGAGGATTTGCGCAGGGCCGGTCACATCTACCCCTGTAGCTGCACCCGCAAACGTTTGGAATCCTTAGGCCACCGCTACGACGGCTATTGCCGCCAGCATCCAGCAACCCCACCTGCTGCCTGGCGCCTAACAGTGGCAGTGGATCAGGATGTGGTTTTTACCGACCGGCACCTCGGCCGGCAGATACAGAATTTAGGTGCCCAGGGAGACTACATCATCCACCGCAAAGACGGCCTGTATGCCTATGCCCTCGCCGTGGTAGTGGATGACTGGCAACAGGGTTTTACTCATGTGGTGCGCGGCAGCGATCTGCTCGGCGCCACCGGCAATCAAATTTACTTGTTTGGCCTTTTAGGCGCGAAGGCCCCCAGTTACGCCCATATTCCGGTGATTACCGATGCGCAGGGCCAAAAGCTCAGTAAACAAAACCATGCGCAAGCACTGGATAATCAGATACCGGGGCATAATTTATGGAGGGCACTCTGGGCGCTCGGCGCTCGCCCCCCCAAAGAACTGTCGCAAAGTACTCCTTCAGCAGTGATTCAATGGGCATTAGAACATTGGCAGTTGGGACAGCTACCTGCTGGAACCCGTATGTCGGAGTCAGATTTGCCCATCTAAAAACGCCTGCAGCACCTGGAGCAAACGCTAATTAACGGCTTTAAATGCCTAGCAAATTGTTGTACCCCTTCGCTAAAGAACCTCGGAAAAATTGCCTACTCGCTGTAGAGTCGTTGAATTTGGCAAAAAAACGCTCATTCACCGTATGTAACCTCAGCAATTTATTATTCGATTGGGTTCCCACGGCGCCCTTACCTCCATTTCGCTCACGGAGATGATCCCCAATCATGGCGATGTCATTAAGTGAAGGGTTTCGGTGCCTCTATATCCATATCCATATCCATATCCATATCCATATCCATATCCATATCCATATCCATATCCATATCCATAGAATTGACACTTTAGCCCGAGTGGAGCGCAGTGTAATCTGGGGTGATTCGCGAAACCCGGCTTGCGTTTCAACTCATCCGGGCTAAGTCAGAGGGCAAAAATCCTTTACTTATTGATATTGCCATAGATGGGGTCATGCTATAACCCACATTGGTTCGCTTTTTACCAAATTCGCCGAGCCAGCGCTTCGCTACCTACCTTGCTCGAAAGTTCCCTCTGTAAAGTTCTGGCTTCATTATTAGCGGCCCAATCAAAAGAAGATGGATACCAAATCGCTTTCATTGTTTAAGCACGACTCATCATTCAAATTGCTATTAATTAACGTTTTAAAACGCCGCAATTCTTTATGCTCGCTTACACGATTAAATTAATAATTACGGAGTCAAATGGTATGAAAGTAAAAATAGTCTGTGCAGCAATCATCTCGGCTGCATTAAGTGGATGTGTCGGCAAACCCAATGTCAATGAACCTGAAACGACTATCTGGGTTGATCATCACCAAACCTGGGTAGCAGGTGACCCGTTTAATGGCTACGGCGAATATGTGTACCGCATTTCCAAATCGACCACGCCCGATTTTTCCGCCGCAGAGGTCACCACCGCCGACATAATCGATTTCGCTTATGAGCAGGGCTACAGATACAAATTACGCGTCAAAAAACTCGTCGAGATAGCTGCTGACGGTTTAGATACACAATACCGATTGGTAGCCATCGAAGATAAACAACCTGCAACGGCACCGTTCGACCTTGAAATCCCCAAGCAACAAGATTTCATCAACGCCAGCGGTACAATTAAATTCGCCCCTGGCAGTAGCTCTCCGGCCTATAACTGCGTTCCATCTGTATGCGACGCCCTCAAGGCTATGCCTACTAGGGAGGATATAGTGTTTACGGCCGAATTTACCAATCTCACCCAAATCACTTTAATTGCCATTAAAACAATTAATGGGTTGCCCGTAGAGCCTTGAGCAAAAAAAGTGTGACATAGGCTGGGCAAGCGGGCTTGCCCAGCGGTTAACTATTTTTTGTCACCTTCAACAGAAACTGCTGAAGAGGGCTTTTCTGCAGGGGGTGCGTCACTCGGTGGCGCTCCGGCCGGTACGGGCGGTTTCACAGCCGAATGCCATGGCCATTGCTGCTGCTTCACGCGATAAAAACCCAGCCCGACTAAAACCAGTATTAACAGGGCGATGGTTAAGTAACTGCCCCAGGGGGTTTGTTTTTCCTGGTAGGGGTCAATCAGACTGCGGCTGGCACCGGCTGGCAGCTTAGCCTGCTGAGTGAGTTTGCCGCCAAAAGGGATATTAATTTTCACATGGCCGTTGATGGCCCAGCCGGTGGCATCCAGTACGGGGCCGAGGTTGCGTTGGCGCAGCTTCAACCAGGCGATAAACATGGACGGGCCACTAATGGCCAGCAACAAACCAATTAACCCCAGCGGCATCAGCCATCCCAGGCCAAAAAAGGCCTGCATTAAAAGGCCCAACGCAGTGGAAATCCCGCCCACCGCTACGCCCAAGGCGGCAATCATGCCCAGGTCGAATTTGGGTTTTTCCGGTGTGGCGGCGGCCGCTGCTTTGGGGTCGGCGATGATGGCGGCTTTGTCCAACAGGGCAGCCCCTGAGGGGTCGGCGGCGGTGGCGCTCTTGGCGGCTTGCTCTTCCACAAACCGGATCAAGCGTTTGTAGGGGGCAAAAAACGCTTGGCTGATGGAGATGGGGTTTTCGATCAGTTTGGTGATGGTGGCATCCCAGTCGCGGCCCTGGCGATCATAAAAAACACCGTTGCGGCCCACCAATAAGTAGTCGGAGTCCCCGGCGGTAAAGGCGGCGGCGATGGTCATTTTGGCGCCGTCGCTGCGGGTGCAATCGCAGTAGGCTAAGAAGCATTTGCTCAAACCCGCCAGGGTGGCGTGTTTGGCGGCGTCATCCACGCGGATACACAGCTCGCAGGCGCGGCCGTCTAAATACAGGGTGCCCGCTTGGAATACCGCCTGGCCCACTGAGCCGTAGAACTCGGTGAAGTTAACGAAGTTATTCAAGAGCTTTTTCAGGTTCTGCCGCAGCAGGAGGATTTTTTTAACATCGGCGAAGGCTTTCACAGCGGGCGCCATGGCGAGGTCTTTCTGCATTAAATCGTCCAGGGCGGCCTGCCACTTAGGATCTGCCCAGCCGCGCAGTTCATCCGCGCAGATGCCCTTGAGGCTTGCGCCTTTTTCCGCCGCCAGCCACTGCTCATAGGCATTAAACGCCGCTTTGAGGCCTTGCCACTGGCTATAGTCCAGCTGAGTTACGTCTTTGCCCAGCAAAGGCGCCACCACCTGGGCGGCAAAGTCCGCCATGGCGGCCTGCCAGGCCGGGTTGATGCCATCGACTAGGGGCAAACGGGCGTCGGCGCTGACCAGAGCCAAGGGAAAGTGTTTGACCTCATCGCAGGCGGAGGACAGGTCGGCGCTGCCGAGGCTTTCTAAGCTGGAGACGGGTTTGTTGAGCTGCTCTTGGCTGCGGCCATCAAAGGCCACCAAACGCACGCGGCTGAAGAAGTCATCAATCTTGCCCTGCACCGCCAAGAGGGCTTTATAGGCGCTGTCACAGTTGTCGCTGAGGGGCTTTACCTGCGGGCCAGCGGCTTCTAGCCAGCTCAAACGCTCGTGGAGGGCTGTAAAAAAGCCCGCCAGGGCGTCTTGATTAATACCGGGCTTGCCGCTTAAGTCGGTGCTTTCGCCCTGGGTTTTCATAATCAGGTTGAGCAGAGCCTGCAGCTGTTCATCGTCAGTAGCCGCCAGGGGCACCACACCATCGCCATTAAAGCGGGTATTGGCCACTATGGCCTCTTGGCTTTGCGCATCCTGCAGGGTTATGAGGGTTTGCTCGGCCTTGCCCAGGGCCGCCAGAATTTCTTTGCTGCTAGCCACCAGTTTTAGCCCCAGCTCGCCCTCGCTAAAGTCGCTTAAATTGAGGTTATCGGCGCTGCTAAGCAGCAAGTTGGGGTCCTTAAGGGCGCTGCAGGCCCATTTAACTGCCGCCACAATCTCAGGTACCCGCACACGGCCATCGGCGTCTGTGTCTATGGCCCCGAGCATGGCCTCGTCCAACTGCAAACCCTTCACCGGGCAACTGAGCGCGGCCCAGAGCTTTTGATCCAACTGCTCTAAATTGAGCAAGTCCTCGGTACTGGTAATAAGGGCCTGATCAAAACCGCCTATGCGGCTGAATTTCCATCGGTGCTGATTGCTCATGAAAACCTCGTGTTAAGTTGATAAATCGTGGTGCAGGCCTGTGCAAACCGCGCGCTTTGCCAGGCCCGCCTATACTGGGGTAACAGGTTAAACGAGCCCCCTTATGCTGCGCTTATTGCTGCCCATCCTCTTCCCCTCTTGGCGTTTTTTTAACAGCATCGGGCCGAGCCCCCGTGTAATGCTGCAATTTGACGCAGAGCCCTGGGCCGAGTATTGCCCTAAGCCTTCGCAACTGCCGATGCGGGAGCGGCTGGCGCGGCTGCTGCTCAACCCGCAGGGCAACAAACTGCTATTCGTACACAGCTGCGCCGTGCGGCTGTTTGACGAGCCGGATCCCAGCGCCGTGGAGAATATCTTTCTCGCCCTCGCGCAGGCCATCAGGCTCGGTATTCTCATTCCGCCCAGCCCCGAGGCCAGCCTGCGCTGGCAGGTGGAAGCGCTGCACTGGGACCAACAAGGCAAAATAACGGCCAGCCCGGTATACACCAGCGAGCTGCGCAGCCTCGCGCAACTGGCCAGGAGCTGGCAGGACGACCGCAGCCTATGTCCATAAACCTCGGTTTATTGCTCAGCCAACTGGGCTTGGCCCTCGCCGTCGGCAGCCAGGCCTTAGAACACCTGCACGCATCGGCGGGTGAGCGGCGGTTGTTTGACCTGCGCGGCCTCGCTGCACTTTTGCTACTGCTGGGGATTATTGCCGGTTTCGCCGCCAGGGCGCTAGCGCAGGGCGCCCCCTGGGCAAGCCATTTGTGGGGCACCGCGCACGCTTTTGCCACACACGAGACCTTCGCGCAAATAGGCAGCGCCAGCCAACGCCTGCGCGCCCTCGCCTGCTGGGCCATAGCGCTGTTGGGCGTGCTCAGCCTAAAGCGCTTTGGCGGCCCCTATTGTGGCGGTAGCGATTTAATGACCTTGCAACTGTGCCTCTGCCTGGCAGTGGCCGAAACCACTCAGTTAGCGGCGTGGCGTTTGGGAGCGGCGGGGTTTTTGTGTATTCAGCTGTGCCTGTCCTATTGGCAATCCGGCTGGGTCAAACTCATCAACCCCGACTGGCGCAGTGGGCGCGCCCTTTGGGAGGTATTTGCCTGCACCCATTACCCCGTCAGCACCACTACCCGGCGCTGGGCCGAGCACCCACGCTTACTCTGGGCCATGGGCTGGTTGATTATGCTGGTGGAGTTTTGTTTTCCCTTAAGCCTGTATTACAGCGCAAGCCTCTACGCGGCACTTATTTTTATGGGTGTGTTTCATCTCGCCAATGCGTGGCTTTTTGGCCTCAATCGCTTTTTATGGATTTGGCTGGCCACCTATCCTACGGTGATCGCCTTTGCGCCTATCATGGCGGAATTTATGCGGCGGTAAATCAAAGCCCAATCGTCACCGTGATACACCTGGTGTTCATCAGGGCATCCTAAACTCAGCAGACTATTTTAGGCTTCAACAAAACGCTTAATTAGCCGCCGTTAAAACTCTGGGAATAATACAAACAAAAAAAGCGAATGCCCTGCATTCGCTTTTTTTAAAACCACTCTGTTCAGATGCTCGCTTTTATTCATCTAGCGACGTTTAGTGCCGGATAAATAGAGCCCCAGATATGAAGCATCAGCGGCGTAAGCCGCCCGAAGCCCCATTAAAACCAGCAGCTCCCGATATCGGCTCAGGTTTAAAATGATTATTTAAATTCTCGTTTTACGTCGGAAGATAAAGGGGCATTTAACCATTGTTCGGCCGTTTGCTCCGGCAGCCCTATTACAATTTGCGCGTACAACCCCAGCACCTTCTCCAATTCCTCCACTAAGCCTTTATTGTCGCGGTCTGGGTCGTCAAAGGCGGCATCCAGGCCTTGGCCCACCAAGGTATCCCAACGCTTCACACCGTCCCAATTGCCCGCCGCAAAAGCCCGTTCCATCTCCCTGCGCGCGCGTTTTACATTCACTAACGATGCCGATACCAGTTTCATACTGCGCTCCTCAATGGGTGATACCCCGTTTAACGGCCGCGCGGGTAAAAACTTTAGGCAGATGGCTAAAACAGCAAGCGCCGGGAGCGTCACAAAAAGTTCATATTTTTAACATCCCAGCTTCACACAAGGCGCCGACACTCGCACTGATGTTGTTTTGAGTACAGAGTTGCCCCATGTATAAACTGAATCTGCTGTTAGTAATTCTAACCCTGAGCCCACTTAGCGCTTTCTGCAGCACGGCCGAACCTACAGCGCAAACCAACCACCAGCGCCAAGCGCCCTCGGCCATTACCGATTTAGCCTTCAAAGATTTTTATCAATTACCCGCAGGCCCCCAAGGCTTAGAACCCAGCGCGAAATTGCAAGCATTGAATAATAAACGGGTGCGCATCCGCGGCTTTATGGCCCACGAAGATGACCCGACCGCCGGAGTATTTTTGCTCAGCTCACAACCGGCCAACGTAGCCGAAAAAGCCGACGGCATGGCCGATGATTTACCCGTAGGCACGCTGACGGTTTATATGCCCGCCGAAGACAAACAGAAAATACTCACCTATCGCCCAGGCCCCTGGGTCTTAACCGGCACTTTGCAATTAGGTAATCAGGAAGACCCCAACGGACGCATTTCCTACGTGCGCTTAATTATGGATAAAAGCGATATGCCCAATGCACAGAACTCAACTAGCGTAGCGAAAAAAACACTCAACCGCGCGCAAGATTTTAAAAACACCAAACCCACTACGAATTAACTTGTGAGGAAAAATTATGAATAAGCTTTTGCATGCATCCGTATTAATGTGTGCCGGTGTCGCCGCCAGCGCCAACGCCGCGCCTGTGGTATCGCGCTTAACACCACCCAGCCAATTATTTGCCAGCCAAGGCGCTGAGGCAGGCCCGATCATCGCGCGTTTTATTCCCGGCCAACGCTTTGATTTACAAGCCACCGTCAGTCCAGACGCGGGCAAAACAATTACTTCCGTGCAATTTTTCGTTGACGGCAACCCCGTTTCCGGCAGCGTGGCTTTAACCGGTGGTTCAGCATTAAATGCAGGTTTACCTCCCGAAACTAAAGTAGCCAGTCTGCGCGCCTACACCAATGCTACGCCGGGCATTCACAACCTTAGCGTTAAGGTGACGCAAAGCGATAATCAACAAACCACCGCTACAGGTAATTTTGAAATTGTCGGCATTAATGCCAACGCAGGCCGCAAAGCAAAAAATATCATTATTATGTTGGGCGATGGCATGGGTGCCAGCCACCGCACCGCAGCGCGCATTATGTTAAATGGTTATGCGCAGGGTAAAACCAAGGAGCGTTTGGCCATGGATACATTTCCCAATACCGCCATGATTATGACCGCCTCGTTAAATTCCATTATTACCGACTCGGCGCCGGGCATGTCTAATTATGTAACCGGCAATAAAGCGCAAAATAACCAAGAAGGCGTTTGGCCAGATGACACCAAGGACGCGTTTGATAATCCCCGCTTTGAATATCTATCCGAATTCCTGGCGCGCACCCAAGGGAAAAAACTCGGCATAGTCACCACCGCCGATGTATTTGATGCAACTCCCGCCGCCAACGCCGTGCACACATCCAATCGCGGCGCAGGTACAGGCATTGTCGATCAATTTTTTGATGACGCATCCAAAAGCGGTTTAACCGTATTATTAGGCGGCGGCCGCAAATGGTTTTTACCCAATGGCACACCTGGATCGGCCCGTGCCGCAAGCAGCGATTACAGCTTACCCGCCGATATTATTAGCGGCTGGGGCGCAGCACCGGGCGCAGTAGACCCCGCACGCAATTTAATTGCCGAGATGCAAAATAGCGGCTGGACCTACGCATCAGATCTAACCAGTTTAAATGCCGCGGGTACGCCGAATAAATTATTAGGTTTATTTGCCTATTCGAACATGAACGTAGCGCTGGATAAAATTGCTGGCCGCCGGGGCAATGGCGCAGTGGTAAATGATTTTGGTTTTCCCAATCAGCCTATGCTGGATGAAATGACTCAAAAAGCCCTAGATGTATTAGATGCAAATAGCCCCAACGGATTTGTCTTGATGGTAGAGGCCGCTTCCATCGATAAACAAGCGCACAATATGGATAGCGATCGCTTTATTGTTGAAGCCATTGAATTTGATTACGCCATTAAAAAAGCCAAGGACTACGCAGCAACGCACCCAGACACTTTAGTATTAGTAACCGCCGATCACGAATGCGCGGGTGTTGCCATTATTGGCGCTTCCACTAAAACCGATGCAGACCTCGCAGCAAGCCCCAACACGGTGGCGGGCAAACGTGATGCTGTAGTAGGTGTTTATGATGCGGCGGGTTTTCCGAAATACACTAAAGCCGCCGACGGCTACCCTGCCAGCACCGATCCTGATTACAAAATGTTAATTGGTTATGCCTCTAACGTGGATCGTTACGAAGATTGGCGCACCAACGCACAGCCCCTGCGCGATTCTCAGCAACCGTTTAATAATTCTGCGCCCTTAAATACCTACCCTGCTGATCCATTGGCACGCGATGCCAGTACTGGGTTTTTAATTACCGGCCAAATTCCGCAAAGCTCAGCCGTGGCAGCGCACACCGGCGGCGATATTCCCTTATCTGCATTAGGCCGAGGCGCCAGTTTATTTGGCGGCGTTATGGATAACACCGAGGTATTTTTCTCCATTATGCAAGCGGCTGTAGGCGGCGCTAAATAACCAGCGGCGCATAATAATGCGCCCCATTTGAGGCATAATTTTATGAAAAAAATATTTAGCTTAGCGACCATTACCGCATTGTGTACCTTTGCCACTATTGGCCAGGCCGCTACTTTAGAAATTAATTTTGATACTGTAGCCGCGGGCAGCCAAGCCAATGTGGCGGCACCTGCCGGTATTCGCTTTTATCAAGCCCATTTTGTAAATGATGCAGACGCCTTTGGCGATGAAATCCCCAACACGGAAAAATGGCAAATCGATACGGCAAGCACGTCAGCATTTCCAGTGACGGTCGATAATCCGGCAAGTTTCGGTTATGGCGCAGCGCCCTCAGGGACGAATGCACTGAATGCACTCTGGCAGCCGGTCCTAATGCGTTTTGACCAGGCGATTCATCTCAGCAGTTTTTCAGCCCAACTGGATAACAGCACCTATGGTGATTTAACACCATCGGCTGTGTATTTTTTAGATGGTCAAAAAACTATTCTCGGCCAGATTAGCCTTGATCAAACCCAACCGGGCGCCTTGGCGCTATTAAATACCCCGGTGAATGGCGTGCGGGAAGTATTATTTTCCTCAGGTGCTTTTTACGACAATCTGCAAATATCCACCGTTCCTTTGCCACCGAGCGCACTCTTATTTATATCAGGCCTCACCCTGTTAGGGGTATTAAAACGCCGCAAAGGCTAGCTAGCAAACCTGCTCATTGAGTGCCCGATTCTTAAAATCAGCACCTAACGGGCATAAAAAAGCCGCCTCATAATGGCGGCTTTTTTTATTCTCGTGTAAGAGTTAGGCGGCCACCGCCTGGCTAATTATTTCTTTAGGCATATTATCCCAACCGGCTTTTACCTCTAGCATTAAATGCCGCACCTCCGTCAGTGCAAGCAAATGGGCATCGCCTTCGGTGTCTTCCAAACGCTCGGCCATATACATATACAAATCATTTAAATTCAGCGCTATTTCGCCGCCGCGTTCAAAATCCAAGCAGTTGCGCAAGCCGTTAATAATGGCCAGCAGTTTTTCTTTCAGCACAATATGGTCCCCCAACTCCTGGGCGTGCAGAGCCAAAATCCCTTGGTCAATGCGCTCAAGGGCGCCGTCCATCAGCAGGGAAATAATTTGGTGAGAGGTAATTGTTTCCATCTGCTCATTCATAATGTGCGCAGCTTTGGTGTAGTTAATTGCCATAAAACCATCCTCAAAAATATCCGGCAACCAATTGCCGAAGTTGTTAATGTCAGAGTAGGTTTTGCTAAAACAATGCCAAGCTACACATCTAAATCAATAATGGGTGTGCTGCGGTCGGTTTTGCGGCGGTCTTGGCCGGAGCGCAGGTCATAGCCTTTGATGCGCGGCCGCGTCTGTTGGCGCCGCTCCTGGCGCTCCCGGCGCTCTCGGTCGGTGGGGGAGTCAGTGACGTTTGGCACGCTGCGCTCTTGTATTTTTTCTACGGGCGCAACGCCGCCTGCCCTATGGGGCGGGATAATCGGGGGTTTGTTGGGCGGAATGGGGAACATAAACTGGCATAATCCTGCCGCGCGACAGCAGGTTATCGGCTAATATTCGCCGCTCTTTAATTTTTCCTCCCATTCCCCCTTGGCTTCCCCTCAATAAGGTCTTCTTATGCGTATCACGTCGTTATGTGTTGCCGGTTTATTCGCTTTATGCACCAGTGCAACTTTTGCCATCGAGGCCACCAGCAGCGTAAAAGTAACCCCCCTGTTAAAAACTCAAACCAGTTGGGACGGCACGGCCATCGAATACCCCAAGGGCAAAGCGGAAATTACCGGCATGATTGTGGAAATAGCACCGGGCGGCGAAACCGGCTGGCACCTGCACCCGGTGCCTTCCTTCGGCATGCTATTAGAGGGGGAATTAGAAGTGACACTTAAAAGTGGTGCGCGCAAAGTGATTAAACAAGGTGAGGCCTTAGCCGAAGTGGTTAACACTCTGCACAATGGCCGCGCCATCAGCAAAACACCGGTAAAAATACTGGTGTTTTATGCAGGCAGTAGCGATAGCAAAATTACTGAAAAAGCTCCCGCCGAACCGCTACCGGCCAGTGAAAAAAAACCAACCCAAGAAAGCATACCGAGCAGTGGTCATTATTAATCCCGCCGATAGTCCCTTAAGCCAAGATAGTCCCATGAGCCAAGATAGTCCCATGGGCCAATAAAGCCCGCAAATTTGTCGCCAGATTAAAAAGGGCCAAAAAAAACCCGGCAGCGATCACGCAGGCCGGGTTTTTTTATTTAGCGAATGCTTATTTTGCACGCTCTTCTTTCAGGTAATTCATCAACCAGGTCATAGCAGGACGCTCGGTGCCATTTTCTTGGATAAGCCCTGTGCCCGTTCTCCAGGTTTTACCTACCACATAGCCCCAGAGGGTAATACCTTTCACTTTTGGATGATTCCAGAACACGGGGAAGTGCATCTTCATATAATCCAGCTGCGTCTGATCATTGGTAGCTTCAATATCGTATTCAGAGATATACAAATCTGTACCCAATGCACCGATTTTATCCAGCTTATCTTTAATTTCTTGTGCGCTCCACACTTTAGGACTGTACAGGCTGTGCGACTGCATACCTAAACCGTCTACCACACCTGCATCTACAGCCGGTTTAATTAACGCGAGGATTTTATCGGTATCCCAGGTTAAGAAATTGTAATCGTTGTAAATAAGTTCAGAGTTTGGACAATGTTTACGGGCCAGTTTAAATACTTCGGTAATCCAATCTTTACCGGCGAATGCATTTTTAGCATAGGCGGCTGGGGCATGGCCCTCAACGGCTTCATTCACCACATCGATCATCACGGTGTCTGGGTAGCGGGTGCAATACGCCTTAATCCAATTTTCAATGGCCGTACGTTGATCAGCCGCGCTCAAGCCACTAATCCAACTGGGCGCTTGCTGGCCCCAGACAAAATTATGCGCTTTAACCGGTATATTATTTTTGCGCGCAAAATCATAAATTTTATCCAGCGCCGCCCAGTTATATTGGCCACGAGTGGCTTCAACCACGCCCCACTTGCCTTCGTTTTCCGGCGTAATTTGGTTCCAGTACTTCATAAAATCAGAACGCACCGCGCCACTGGTGGTGATATTACCGACGAATTTCTTCGCACTAGCACCTGAGCTGCTGGAGCTGGAACTACTTGAACTTGAGCTACTGCTAGAACTGGAACTTGAACTGCTGCTGGAGCTTGATGTGCGCCCAGAGGAGCTGGATGACGAAGAACTGCTCGATGAACTGCTTGAGGAGCTACTGCTGGATGAACTGGACGAGCTTGAAGAAGATGAACCCGTTTCGCCGCCGCCACAACCTGTTAATGCGATAGCGCAGGCCAAAACGGATAGCGGCAGTATGGACGCCAGTGGTTTTTGAATAAGTGTTTTCATAATGATTATTTGCCCTATTGTTTGACAATTTATCATTGGCAATTAAATAATAATGTGCCGATGCTTGGTGTCTTATGTTTTTTTATTGCGTATCTCAACGCACCATCAGAAGATGATGACCTTGCACAGTAGCACGTCAGAAAAAATATTTATGTGACCTATGTTTATGACGCTTCGTAGAGTGACACACAATTAAAAGCCGCCACTCAACAGCTTAAGGATGCGCTGATTAATTCCATATTTTGCTTTTTTCAACAGCGCCCGCGTCGCTCCGGCGCTGGCTCCATGTCCACAAGGGTTGAGTAAAAGGCAAAATCTGAAATACATTCGCGGCTATTTAAATCGGCAGTGTAAAAACCGAAAAAAAATCCGCCGCGAAGACTGCACACCAGGGGACAGGTATTTTAGACCTGCATAGAAGGCACGATTTATTGTGCTTGCCCCGTTAATGGGCCCAATTTGAAACACGCTTTGAATAAGCCATAAACGCCAAACGACTAGCAGCTTGTTGACATGGGTTGGTGGCGACGGTCTGGCAAGGTAGTATTTCAACAAGCGGCTAAACAGCCACACACTCAACTCGATTTACTGCATCAGCGCGACTGCTCGCGCAAAATAGTCGCAGGCGCAACAGTTACTAATTGGCGGCAATAAAAGCCACCTAAGCCTGCGATAAGGCTCGAGGCCAATAGCGGCACCCATATCCAAGGCCACAATACACTGGCGTAATCAAGCTTAAACATACGCACTTGCAGCCAATATAAAATTGCCTCACTGACAATTAATGCCGCTAGGGATGCGAGCAAGCCGAGTATAAAAAACTCCCCCACCAAGCCTGCAATGGCGTACCGCTTACTGGCACCGGCCACACGCAAAAGGGCAATTTCCTGCCTGCGCGAGGGTAAACTCGCCTGCACGCTGGCTAATAAAACCAACACCCCCGCGAGCAACATAAACACCCAGACCAATTCCACCGCTTGCGATAATTTATGCATTAATTGCCGAAACGTGCCTAGGGTTTGCGCCACATCTATGGCGCTAATATTGGGGTACTGCTTTAAATAAGCCGTTAAAGTCGTGCGCTGCTCAGGCGGCACATACAGGCTGGTAATCCAATTGGCGGTGAGTTCACTTTGCGGCGCTTTATTGGTAATTAAATAAAAATTCGGCGCTAAATTATCCCAGCGCACAGAGCGCACGCTGCCCACCCTCGCCTCGACAATTTCCCCTGCCAAACTTAAACTAATGTGATCGTTTATTTTAAGCTGCAGAGTTTGCGCAATACGCTCCTCCACGGAAATCAATAAGGCTTCGTCGCCAGGCGCCCACCACTGGCCAGTTTTAATTTCATTACCCGCAGGTAATTGGGCACTGCTGGTGAGGTTAATTTCCCGCGTAATACTCGGGTTGTTGGCTTCCTCAGGGATGATTTCGGCCAGCGGGCGCTGATTGATTGCGGTAATGCGTGCGCGCCACATAGGGTAAAAAGGTGCCGCCTTATACTGCTGCTCGTGCAGCCAAGGCTCCAGCCGTTGTTTATCGTCAGTGTAAATATTAAATAAAAAATAATTGGCAGCATTGTTGGGCAATTGCATTTGCCAGGTATCAATTAAACGGCTGCGCAATTGCGCCATTACAATAATGGGCACTAACAAAAGTGCAAACACTGCCAGTAAAAACCGGTTGCTTCTGCGGTGGCGTTTGAGCGCTAAAAAACCTGCCCGCCCCACACCTGGCATTAACTGCCCCAAACGGGCGATAGGCGCAATAATGCGCTCTGCTCCTAAGGCCGTTAACCCCACTAACACCAGGCTGCCCAGCATTAAATACAGGGTTAGCAACCAGGCGCCACTCATCAACCCCATCAAGCCAAACACCGCTAAAAAGCCTGGCACTAAAGCGCTTTTGGTTTTGAGTTTTTGCTCGCGCAAACTCGCCGCCGGGGCAAACCGCCACAGCTGCCACAGGGGCACACTTAAAAACGCCAGCAATAAAACAAAGCCTGCCAATAGGCTTAATAACACTGGAGTAATCGGCGTTAATTGGGTGTTGGCCAAATAATTATTTAACACCAGCATCAGCGCCCAGTGGCCCGCCATGCCGATCAATACGGCAAGCGCTGCCGCCAAAATAAAAAAGGTCGCGCCGAATTTTAAAAATACGCTAACAACTGCTTTCGGTCCCATGCCGAAGGTTTTTAACAGCGCAAACGGCTGCGCCAGCGCGGCGGTATATTCCTGCGCCGCAATGGCTAAAGCCACCCCCGCCAGCAACACACCTAAAGCGCCCGCCAATAATAAAAAGGTGTTGATACGGGCAATAAAATCCTGGCTGTTGGAGCGGTAATTGGTGAGCGTCACCAGGCGAGTATGGGCGTCTAACAGCGGTTTTAGGCTGGTTTCTAAGGCGGTTTGCACGCCGGGCTTGAGCATTAATAAGTGCGCGTAATACACCCGTGCGCCAGGGCTAATACTTTGTGTGCGCGCAACATCGCTGTAATTAATTAATATGCGCGAGGAGAGTGCAAAAGCGCCCTGTGGATTATCCGGCTCGCTGGCAAATAATGCGGCAACGCGAAATTGCGCTTCGCCAATATCTAACTGATCGCCAATGCCGACCTTCAACCGCTCGGCCAATTTATAATTTAGCCAGGCCTGCCCAGGGTTAGGCTGGCCACTGAGCGCCTTTTGCTCCCCATCCAATACCTGGCCATAAAAGGGGTAACCGGCCTCCACCGCCTTTACCTGCGCCAGCTGCCCTTCATCTGCGCCTGTTGCATAGGCCATGGACTGAAATTCAATCACGCGGCTGGCGCGTTCGGTAAAGGGCTCAATTGCCTTCTGCACCGCATCGCTCAAGGGTTTAGTGGTTTCAACCCGCACGTCGGCGGCCAATAATTCTTTGGCCGAGCGCGCCACCGAGTGCTCGATGCGCGTGGTTAATAATTGCAAATTCAGCAGCGTGGCCATGGCCACCACCAGGCTAATGAACATCAAACGCAGATTGCGCGTGCGCCACTGCCGCCATAAAAGTGTAAAGGCCAGGCTCACGATGCCAACTCCAAACGGCCTGCGCTCATGTGGTAGCGTTTATCGCAGCGGCGGGCTAAGGCCAAATCGTGGGTGACCAACACCAGGCTGGTGCCTTCATTTTTATTCAGGGCGAATAAACGCTCGGCGATATTGGCGCCCGTGGTGGCGTCTAAGTTACCGGTGGGTTCGTCTGCAAATAATAGCGGCGCCCGGCAGGCGAAGGCCCGCGCCAAGGCCACGCGCTGCTGCTCACCGCCGGATAACTGCGCCGGGTAATGCTGTTGACGCTCCCCTAAACCCACTGCCTGTAAATACTCCGCCGCCACCTGCGGCGCGCCGGTTACGCCGCGCACCTCCAAGGGTAGGAGCACATTTTCCAGCGCGGTTAAGCCATCGAGTAATTGAAAGTTTTGAAACACAAACGCGATAGAGCGGCCGCGCACCGCCGCCCGCGCCTCTTCATCCAGCGCGCTCACATCCTGCCCGGCAATTTTGATGCTGCCCTGGGTGGGCACATCTAAAGTCGCCATCAGCGTAATTAAGGTAGTTTTGCCGGAACCTGAGGCGCCGATAATCGCCACCGATTCGCCTTTTTTTACATCCAGCGACACTTGCTGCAACAAAGGCAAACGGCTACCGTCTGATAGGCTCACCTCGTGGCTAACATTTGAGACTTGTAATATGTATTCATCACTCATGCGCGCATTAATCCTGTTGTTATGCCTCGGCCCCTTAAGCGCCTGGGCGGAAAAACCCAGCCTGGTAGTGTTGGGCGATAGCCTGAGCGCCGCCTACAACATAAACCCCGAGCTCGCCTGGCCTAAATTGCTACAAGTGCGCCTGCCGAATTATCAGCTCGTCAACCGCTCCATCAGCGGCGCCACCACAGCCCAGGGCCTAGCCCTCTTGCCGGAGAGTTTAAAACAACACACACCGGCCATAGTTCTGCTTGAATTGGGGGCCAACGACGGTTTGCAAGGCAAACCCTTAGGATTAATTGAGGACAACCTCAGCCAGTTAATTACCCAGATTAAAGCCAGTGGCAGCCAGGTACTGCTGATCGGTATCCGCCTGCCGCCCAACATGGGCAGGCGTTATACGGAAGGGTTTTACGCGATCTACCCGCGTTTAGCCCAACGCCACCACATTCCCCTAGTGCCGTTTTTATTAGAGGGTGTGGCGACGGAGAGTGATTTAATGCAGGCGGATGGCTTGCACCCGAAAGAAAATGCCCAAGCGAAGCTGCTGGATAATATATGGCCGCATTTGTCGCCGCTGCTTGTGGCGGCAAAGCCTTAGCAGCGTAAGCCATTGAGGCTTCGAGAAAAGGAACTATTTATGTAGCCTGGAACCAGCGCAGCTGTAGTCCAGGATTGTATTTGCCATCAAATTCTCAGCAAACCCCGGATTAGACTGCGCTCCATCCTGGCTACTCATCAATAAAAAGTTAATAAATAGAAGGCTTCAGAAATACACCGCAAAAAAACACCAGGCATAAAAAAACCCTCTAGGTTGCCCTAGAGGGTTTTAAAATTTGGTGGAGCTTAGCGGGATCGAACCGCTGACCTCTTGCATGCCATGCAAGCGCTCTCCCAGCTGAGCTAAAGCCCCGTCCTAGCCGTGTACCGGACAGTGGCGCGCATTCTAGGGATGCATCCCTATCCCGTCAACCCCCAAAATGCATTTAAATTCAAATACCTCTAGTCCTCAGCCACCGCAGGCGCCACCAGTGCAGCGTAGTCTTTCTCCAGCTGTTTAGCGGCTTTTTTACTCACCCCGCCGAGCAGCTCCAAGGCCTCTCGTATGCGCACGCGGGACATATCCGGCCCCAACAGCGCCATGGCATCTACCACCGAGAAGGAGGTTAAAGAGCCGCTAATGGCAATAAAAAGCGGCGCCACAAAATCCTTCATTTTAATGCCCAAGCCATCGGCCAATTGTTTTAAAGCCGCAAAGATAGAATCCTTATCCCAGGTTTGTAATTGCTCTAAACGCCAAGAGGCAAATTGCAGCACTTTAATGCGCGTATCGGCATCGAGTTTAATTTCATCAAATAAACCGGCATTTAACGGCAAGCGCCCGGCCAATAAAAAACCCACCATGGGCATAAAATCGCTGAGGGTATTTAAGCGTTTATGAACCTGGGGGATAACAGCCAAAAGGTTTTTTTCATTTAAAGCCCAATTCACCAAACGCGCCGCTAATTCCTCGGTGCTGTTATTTTCGCGAATCCACATTCCGTTGAGCCAATTAAGTTTATCTATATCAAAAATCGGCCCACCTAAAGACACGCGCTCAATAGCAAAATTATCCTGCATCTCTTTAAGGGTGAATTTTTCCCGCTCATCGGGCATAGACCAACCCATACGGCCTAAATAATTTAATAAGGCCTCCGGCAAATAACCCATACGTTGGTAATACAAAATCGAGGTGGGATTTTTGCGTTTACTCAGTTTGGACTTATCCGGGTTGCGCAGCAGCGGTAAATGGCAAAATACTGGTTGCTGCCAACCAAAATACTGGTACAACAAAATATGTTTCGGGGCGGAATTAATCCACTCCTCACCGCGAATCACATGAGTGATTTGCATTAAATGATCATCCACCACATTGGCTAAATGATAAGTGGGCAAGCCATCGGATTTTAATAATACCTGGGCATCTACCTGGCTCCAGTCCAGTTCAATGGTGCCGCGCAACATATCCGGCACTGGGCAGGGGCCAGCTTCCTCCGGCACCATCATGCGCACTACAAAGGGCGCACCGGCCGCTTCACGGCGGCTTATTTCATCAGCGGGCAGAATTAAATCCGAGGGTTTTAAAGCGCTGGAAATACCCGCCTCTTTACGCTCCGCGCGAATCTCATCCAATTCGGCCGCCGTGCGGTAGCATTTAAAGGCATGGCCCTGTGCTAATAATTGCTCGGCGTAGCCCGCATAAATAGCCGCCCGCTCGCTCTGCCGATAGGGGCCATGGGGCCCACCCACATCCGGGCCTTCATCCCACTCCAACCCCAACCAGCGCAAAGACGCCAAAATGGCGGCTTCCGATTGCGCGGTGGAGCGCACTTGATCGGTATCCTCAATGCGCAGCAAAAATTGGCCGCCGTGCTGGCGGGCAAAACATAAATTGAATAAAGCGATATAGGCCGTGCCTACGTGGGGGTCGCCCGTGGGCGAAGGGGCTATGCGGGTGCGCACCGTCATACAGTTAACTTCCAAGGAGAAAAAGGCGGCGATTATACGCCAAATGGGCGGCTACCAAGCTATTGATTGGCAGAGGCTAAAAAACAAAGCCTGTGCGCTCTGTGTTGCATAGGGGCACGCCCTGGCAATTCTTATGCGTGCACAACACCACTCTAAACCGTATTTTTATGCTCCTTTACCAACAGCCTTAGTCGATTAAATTCACCTTCAGCAAGAATAATAGGCCTCACCACCGGCACACCTGTCACCGCGTTAATAAAGGGATTAAATCTATAACCGCGCGCCAACCAAGCTAAGGTTACTGAGCATGCATAATGCAGTGCCACCACAACAAAATCGGTAATTTTATTGGTAGGCGGCACTCCAATAGCACTACCGCGTTTCACCTGCACAACTCGGCCACAGGCATCGTCATTGTGCTGCACACAGCAATGAATAAACGCAATATGCAGTGTTTTATGATTGCGCGTCATATTGGCAATAGGCGTTTGGCAACAGCGTGTATAAAAACGCCAAGCGCCAGATTCGGTTAGCGACAGACAGGCTAAATAGTCCAACCCCTGATTTATAACAATTTGCCAAGGCCGCACCGCAAAAACCTCAGTGCCACCCCATGGGTTTAAAATACCCGGCGCCTGCGCTAAATAATGCGCGAAGATTTGGCAATCGTCGCAATAACAAATAGCTCTGGTTGCAGACTGGATCTTATTGATCGACCCTTGAAATTTTCCGCATTCACAGCGGATGATGGACTGTGTAGTCAAAAGGTTTAACCGAGATTGAGATTATTGAGCGTAGGGCGCCGCCTTGGCACACTGCGCAGTGCAGTCTTAAACGCGCACTTAAGTGCGTCTTACGAGTTGCGCGCGCCACTAACCACACATTAAATCAGGCCAGGAAAAAATCTGTATTTTACCCGACTACAGTATTCAACATAGTTTGGATCAAACCTCAAGTGGCGCTCTTCGGTAATAGCACGGGCATAATAAATACTGGTTAACAAAACCAACCCTGCAAGGTAAATTATCATTTGATTTATCCCCTCACTAAAGCCAGCATAAATTGCAGTGGGAAAGCCCACACACCACCAGGCTAAATTTTTCGCGGCATAGGCGGGATGGCGCACAAAAGCATAGGGGCCGGTGCGGATAATACCGCGATGGGTCAAATTGGAAAATCGCAGACCAAACCAAATAGTCGGCAACATATAGAGAAAATAAGTCGCCATCATTAAGCTGCCAAAAAACGCGACTGCCGGCTGATTGGGTATTTGTGTGTAGAGAGATTCACCAGGACCGGTGAGCAACCACCCTCCAACCACCCGAAACGGCGGATAGCTGATAAGACAGACCACCCAACCCAATACAGTAGGCTCGGCAGAGACAGTATTATTGTCAAGCCAACGCGAAGAAATGACATACCCGCACCATGCGAGCCCAACATCCAAAGTAAAAATAATATTGGTGAGGATGTTGCCAAGATCAGTTGCTAACTTTGCATGATCGTACTCACCATTAAATAACTTTGGCAGCGCATTGGAGGCCAAATAATCTGAGTTGTTGAGCAGATGGGTAAAGTTATCGTAGAAAAAAACCGTCATAACTGGCGCGAAGAAAAACTTCACCGCCAAGCCCGTAGCTGCGCGCCTGTCATCCAGAGTGAACTGCGGGCGAGGTATTTTTAAGGCGGGGATGAAGGAGCCTAGCACAATCAAAACTCGAATCGTCAATTGTGACAGGTCTTTTTGATCTGCCTGGGCGTTATATTTAAACGCGCGAGTCAATAAAACATAAGGCAGCCCACCAACTATAAAAAGACTCCATAGCACGTCGAGAACGTAGAACCAAGGCTGATAATAACTACTCTTAGCGATATAGCCATATTCATTACATGAAAAATACAACCAGCGGCAGACAAAAAACAATAACAACAGGGCTAGATAGCGCTTTACGGCATCCACAATAAAAGCGCCAATTTTTCCCTGCGCAAGAAGCGGATCCTTACATATAAACTCAAAGCCTTTAAACAGAGCCAGGCGCACCAGCTCGACGGCTATCATGAGAATAGAAACCGCTCCCAGCGCCAACAGAATCAGGGCATTTTTCTCCTCTTGTGCGCTCGCCTGTATAAATTCCAGGCCAGTCACATGCAGCCGTGATAATCCAAACAAGAACCCTATGACCAGGATGGCAAAAGCGCCTGTTAGACCCGTTATCCAGGCGGTATCGGTAATCCAGGGCTGGCTATAATCTGTTGGTGTAGCGGCCAGATGATTGGTTTTACTCTTAGATTTCATAATTTAGCGTCTTGAGAATTAGTTTTATAAGTCAGCCAAAACAAACCGTCAGAAAATAAAAAGAAGCAGCTAGAGCGTTGCAAATAGCAGGACGCGTTTTAGATTGTTCGACTCAACGGACTGAAAATGTTACATACTACTTAGGCACCAGCAATGAATACACATCATTTCAGACACGCCGTAAATACATCCGTGTAGGCTCGTCAAAAAGGTCCCTCTTTTTGACGGTCTGAAATGCTGTGTATTCATTACTTCCGCACAGCATCTATAGGAAAAATTGTCCGAGTCAATATTCATATTGACGAAAACACCTACACCCACTTAAAAAAACTGCCGCAAAAGCGGCAGCCAAATCAAACCCAAAAATCTATTTTACTTAGCCATACACCTGCGCATAAAAGCAAACAACCCCAACCCGGCCAGCATCATACCAATGGCACTCGGCTCAGGCACTGAGGGTATTTCATTAATGCCCAAACGGATCGAATAACTGCCATCGTTATCATCATAAGCACCCGGCCCGCCATTAAAGCCAAAGCCATCGGGAATACCCAATGCTAAGCGGGTGGCACCGACTGGTGCGATAAAAGTCTGAAAATTGCTGGCCGTTGTTTTGCCGTCACCTATGTAAAACACCTGGCCGATACCAGGGTTAAGTACGGAAAATTCAGCGCCCAAACCATCGGGGTTAAAATTAAGTGTGGTAGGTGCCGTGCCATTGGGAATAGCGTCAGTTAAAAATACGCCGGCCAAGGCTCCTTGCGGGCCAATATAACCGCTGATGCCGCCGAGGGAGGATAAATTACTCCCAGATAACCCATTGCCGGAGGGGCCGTAATAAGGTTCACCCAAGCCGTTATAAAAATTAATGCCGCCTACGGCTGGGTCGAGGGCGCGAATAACATCTCCAGCGCTTACTGAGACAGTGGGCGGTAGGGTTTCAACAATTTCTTCCGGGGTTGGGCTGCCATGGCGGATAGTGTAATCGCCGGGGCCCGTCCAGGGCTGGCTGGCGGCGGGGATGGTTAAATCAGTGCGGCCTGCTAAAAAAATAGCATCGCCGCCGTCTATGGTGATGCTCACGACATTGGCCAGCGCAAGTGGTGAAAACACAGCCGCCAGCAGCGGTATTAATTTGAATAAATGTGTTCGGTGCGACATACAATTTACTCCCAAGCATGGTTTTAAATACTAAAGCGGATTATAAGGTGCGGTGCGTGGCCCTGCGCGAATATACAAAGCCTTGCCCACCTATTAAGGCGCAGGTTAATTACCCTAGGCGCGAGCAAACCCTAACACAGAACACTCCCCCACAACAGAACTCGATAATTAATGTGCGATTGACTTGACGGGCTAATATTTGATGGCAATCAAAAGGTCGAAATACACTCAGTTTCGCCCCGTGCATGGCGCCTCATTTATTTGGCACACTTTTGATGCCGTTTAGCGCTTGATTGGCAATCATTGGGCGCAGGTAAAGCAAGGGCAGGAAATTGGATTAATTCTTTTACCTGCCTAAAAAACACGCTAGAATCGCGTTTTTTAGCGAGAATATGTATGCATTCTTTAAACACTCTTGATTTATTACTGCAGCGCCGTTCGGTTTCACCTAAAGATATGCAGGGCGAGGGGCCGAATGCGGAGCACATTAATAGCATTTTGCGCGCTGCCCACCGCGTGCCCGACCACGGCAAACTCGGCCCCTGGCGGTTTGTTGTATTTAGCGGTGAAGCCCGGCGCGCATTTGGCAGTAGCTTAGGAAAGATTTATCAGGCGGATCACCCGGAGGTGACGGTGGATTTAACAAGCACTCAAGAGCAATTATTTTTGCGCGCACCGGTGATTATTGCGGTAATTTCTACCGCGGGGCCACACGTTAAAATTCCTGAGTGGGAACAGGTGCTCTCGGCTGGGGCCGCCTGCCAAAATATATTAGTGGCTAGCCATGCATTAGGTTTTAAAGCCTGCTGGTTAACCGAGTGGTACAGCTACCACCCGGAGGTAAAAAATCTGCTGGGCGTAGCGCCTGAGCATAATATTGCTGGGTTTATTTATATCGGTAATTACCCTGGCACACCGGAAGATCGCGTGCGCCCTCCTTTAGACGAGCGCGTAAGTTTCTGGCCTGCGCAATAAAAAACGGGGCAATGGTTAAAAACACCTTTGCCCCTAATTAATTATTAAATTTATTTGCGCCCACCGTAGGCCATACGATACAACCCCGGCAACACCAATAAACTTAATAAGGTGGAAGATATAATTCCGCCAATGACCACCACCGCTAATGGCCGCTGCACTTCTGCACCGGTGCCGCTATTAAGTGCCATTGGCAAAAACCCCAGTGCTGCTACCAGTGCAACCATTAATACCGGCCGCAAACGCAACAAAGCACCCTGCACTATTGCGTTATCAAGCGCTAAACCTTCGTTTAATTGCGCTTTAAATGCCGACACCATCATGACACCGGTCAGCACAGAAACACCGGCAAGGGTAATAAACCCCACGGCCGCCGTAATGGAAAGCGCAATGCCGGTTAACCACAGGGCAATAACGCCACCGGTTAAGGCCAAAGGCACGCCACTAAATACCACAGCGGCATCTTTGGCTGAGCCAAAAGTGAGCATTAATAGAACAAAAATCGCCACCAAGGTCAGCGGCACTAAAATGCTCAGCCGTTCGCTAGCCGATTGCAATTGTTCAAATGTGCCACCATAGGCCAGCCAATAACCCGGCGGTAATTTAATGTGTTGCTCGATGGTGTTTTGCACTTCACGCACAAAACCACCTAAATCACGTCCGTCTACATCAGCACTTACCACCAAACGGCGTTTGCCATTTTCGCGGCTAATTTGGTTAACACCCGGCACAATATTTAATTGCGCCACTTCCTCTAAAGGCACATAGGCGCCATTAGGTAGCGGAATAGGTAAACGCGCCAATGCAGTTAAATCAGAGCGCAGTTGCTCGGGCAGGCGCACAACAATATCAAAGCGCTGATCCCCCACAAAAACCTGCCCTGCTGTTTCACCGCCGGTGGCAATGGCGAGGGTATGCTGCACATCGCTTATATTTAGGCCGTAACGCAGCAGTGCTTGCGGCTTGGCATCCACCGATAAAATAGGCAGTCCATCCGCCTGCTCGACTTTTACGCCTTCAGCGCCATTAATACCCGCTAATACCTGGGCAATTGAATTGCCGAGGGTTAATAATTGCTCCAAATCATCGCCGTAAATTTTAATGCCGAGATCAGAGCGTACACCGGAAATTAATTCATTAAACCGCAGCTGAATAGGCTGGCTGATTTCATAAGCATTACCTGGCACCTGGGCTAATTTTTCTTCTATGTCAGCAACAATCTCCGCCTTACTGCGTTTAGGTGTTGGCCAATCCTTGCGATCCTTTAGCATGACATAACCGTCGGAAATATTAGGCCCCATGGGGTCGCTGGCAACTTCAGCCGTGCCGACGCGGGAAAAAAATGTTTTTACTTCCGGCACGGTTAAAACAGCTTTTTCGACTTGAAATTGCATGAGCAGCGATTGACTGAGGCTAGTGCTGGGAATGCGCAGAGCTTGCACCGCTACATCGCCTTCATCCAAATTCGGCATAAACTCATGCCCCAAACGAGTAGCAACAAAACCACACAACACAATTAACGCCAGCGCAGCACTCAATATAACCCCCCGCACGCGTAGGGCTTGGTTAATCACTCGGCTGTAAAAGTGTTTAGCGCCTTGCACCCATTTATTCTCCTGCTCGTTAACCGGCCCAGTTAACAAAAGCGCCACCGCAGCAGGCACAAAGGTGAGGGATAAAACGAGTGCAGCGATTAAGGCCATAATGACCGTTGCCGCCATGGGCGTGAACATTTTGCCCTCAACGCCGGTTAAGGCAAGAATTGGCACATTCACTAAAATAACCACTAATACACTTAACAAGCTGGGAATAAATACTTCCCGGCTTGCGTGCAATACAACCGCTAAACGCTCTTCCACATTTAATAAACGTTGCACTTGATGCTGCCGCCGAGCCAGATGCATTAAACAGTTTTCCACAATAATCACGGCACCATCCACAATTAAACCAAAATCCAGCGCACCCAAACTCATCAGGTTGGCGCTGACTTTAGTGTGGACCATGCCGGTCATTAGCATCAGCATCGATAGCGGAATCACTACAGCAGCCAGAATTGCCGCGCGCCAATTGCCGAGCATCAACAGCAAAACCACCACCACTAAAATTGCACCTTCAAATAGGTTTTTTTGCACCGTGGCGATGGTTTTATTAACCAGCACCGTGCGATCGTAAACCACTTCGGCATGCACCCCCGCTGGTAAGGTTTTATTAATGGCATTTAATTGCGCGGCCACAGCTTGAGAAACCGTGCGGCTGTTGGCACCGATCAGCATTACCGCAGTACCTAACACGGTTTCAGTGCCATCCTGGGTGGCAGCGCCCGTGCGTAATTCTTCGCCCAAACCAATCTGCGCTACATCCTTAAGGGTAATTGGCAGCTGTTCGCGTGTGGCGACAATAATATCGGCTATGGCCTGCATATCCTTTATTTGGCCCGGCGCGCGAATTAAATATTGGGCACCGTTTTTTTCAATATAACCAGCACCCACATTGGCATTATTGTTTTTGAGCGCACTGATGATATGTTCAAAACTCAGTCCATAGGCGAGCATTTTGGCGGGCATAGGCGTGATATGAAATTGCTGTTCAAAACCGCCGATGGTATTCACTTCCGTTACGCCCGGCACTAAACGCAATTGCGGGCGAATAACCCAATCCTGCAACGTACGCAGTGCCATAGCATCATAGGCGGCGCCGTTTGGCTGGCGCGCACTGCTGTCCGCTTTTAAACTGTAATGAAATATTTCCCCTAAACCGGTGGCTACCGGCCCCATGCTCGGCTCCAGCCCTTCTGGCAATTGATTTTTTGCCTGCTGCAGCCGCTCATTAATTAAATTACGGGCAAAATAAATATCCGTACCGTCTTTAAATACCACCGTCACTTGCGAGAGCGCATAACGCGATAGGGAGCGGGTTTCCTCTACATACGGCAGGCCCGCAATAGCCACTTCAATTAAATAGGTAATGCGCTGCTCTACTTCTAGAGGCGTAAAACCGGGCGCTTCGGTGTTAATTTGCACCTGCACATTAGTAATATCCGGCACCGCATCTATAGGTAAATGCTGGTAATTCCACACACCTAAACCGGCTACCAACAGGGTTAAAAAAATGATTAACCAGCGCTTTGCGATGGAAAATCGCAATAATGCATCAATGATCATGGGCCGCCCCATCCTTGCCTAATTCGGCTTTAATCACAAAACTATTGTGCGCCACATAGGTTTCGCCACTGTGCACCCCAGCGAGAATTTCCGTCCATAATCCATCGCTTCTGCCAATGCGCACGGCACGCGGTTTAAAAGCGCCTTCTTCTTGCACAAAAACCACCTGCTTGCCTTCATGCTCCTGCAGCGCACTGCTGCGCACGGCAAGCGCTGCGCTCTGTTCTGCCAATAAAATATCCGCTTGCACGAACATGCCGGGCAGCCATTGTTGCCCTGAGTTAGTCAGTAAAACTCGCCCAGTGGCTGTTTGATTCAGTGCGCTAGTATTTAAGCTGAGGTAATTAAGCTCCCCCAAGGCGGTATTCTGTGTATGCGGGTTAATAATGCGCACGGTTTGGCCTTTTTTTACCTTGGCCATATCACTGGGAAATAAGGCAAGTTCCACCCAAACGGAGGCGAGATCTGCAATCACAAACGCTGTTTTATCATCGGTTTGTTCGCCTGGGTTAATACTGCGCTCAAGTACTACACCATCAAGTGTTGAATTAAGTGTGTAGGTTTTTAAACTTTCGTCGCTTTCAATGCTGGCGAGCACCTCACCTGCGCGCACACTATCGCCCACTTTTTTAGTAACGTTGCGCACCACACCTTTAAAACGCGCCGACACACGCTGGGTTTTTTCGCTATTAAGCGCAACAGTGCCGTACACTGGCAAACGCTCATGTATCATTGCCGCTTGCACTTGTTCGAGTGTTATGCCGGCTGTTTTTCGTTGCTCGGGGTTTAATTCAACGCTATCGGCATGCTCCTCATGCTGTTCATCATGATCTTTTTCCGCATGCTCAGAATCAGCCAAAACTGCGTTGGTAAAAAAGAGCGCAGCGAACATCAACAAGCACTGCATAATTAATTTATGGCGCATAAAGGATTTTTGTACTGAAAAATTAATATGAATTGAAAAAGTAATCATGGCGCCACCTGTGAAGTGTGTACCGAGGAAAAGGGTGTGGTGGAGTTGCCCGTGAGGCGTTCGATTTCAATGCGTAGCAAGTGGGCATTGGCCGCTGAATCAATCAGCGCGGCTTGCGCCGCCAGTAATTCCTGCTGGGCACTGGCCAGCTCTAAATAGCTGTAACGGCCTTTTTCAAAGGCCGTATGGGCGCCGCGCACCGCTTTGGTTAAATGCGGGATGACCTGATCGCGCAGGCTAGAGGCGGCAAATACCGCCCCTTCGCGCTCCTGATACAGTGCTGTTACCTGTGCGCGCAGGCGCAGCTGGGCTGAGGTCTGCTCGGTGTCCGCCAGGGCGCGCTCGGCACGGGCAAGGTCAATGTCGCCACGGGCGCGCCCTGCCGCTCCCAAAGGCACACTCACCCCCAGAGTGAAGGCCGTGTCTTGGCTTGCCTGCAGGCGGCGGATGCCCGCGCTCCACTGCAGATCGGCGCGGCGCTGGCTTTCGGCCAAGCGCAGTTGCGCTTCTTTTAAACGCCCTTGGCTGGCCAACAGGTGCAGGTCGGGATTATTGGCCAGCTGTGCCAGCAACTCGGCAAGTGGCACAGCGGGCCCCAGGTTGAACAAATCCGCTTGCACGCGGCTAAAGGCCGGATTTGTCTCGGCCCACTGGCTCGCCAATTGGGTTTTGGCGTTATCAAAACGCAGCTGCGCCTGGCGCAGGGCAATACCCACTTGCGCCTCTTGGGCTTGCGCCCGCGCTAGTTCTGCTTCGGGTGTATTGCCTGCCGCCACTTTAATTTTTAGTGCGCGGGTGGTTGCGGCTGCTAACTGCAGGCTTGTCTGCTGCAACCCCAGCATTTCTTGGGCGCTGGCAACAGCAATAAAACGGCGAGTTAATTCCGCCAACACCTCCAGCTGGGTAATGCGCTCTTCAACCAAGCCCGTCGCCTGGCGCTCACCGGCCACACCCAAACGCGCATCGCGCTTATTGCCCAGTTCAATGATGGAGGAAATCGCCAGGGTCATCTCAGCACTTTGGCCACCCGCATAATCACCGCTGCCAGCGACGTTTTCTGCCTCGGCCGATAGCCGCACTTCAGGTTTGAGCCCTGCGCTGTAGCGCTCTGCTTCTAGGGCTTGGCGGCGAAACTTAAGGCCGCTTAGTTCCGGGTTGTGTGCCATGGTGGCGCTGATGGCCGCCTGTAAAGAAAGCGCGCCGCCCGCTGGGGGCTTGTTCTCTGCCGGGTTTTGGCCAAGTACAGACGCGCACAACAACAGGCCCGCACAGGCGAGCCCAATTCGAGTGAATAACATAAAAAACTCCAACTAATGCGTACAAACGCAGGTATGCCGCCGGTAAAACGGCAGCCACGGAAAATTAGTGGAGGGGTGCGGGCGGCGCGCGCAGAGGAGGCCGCAAGCCCAGGGTGGTCAACCAGGCTCGCGGTGTTTTAAAGAAGAACGAAATCTGGCCACGAATAGTGGGCCAACTACAGGCGACCCAGATGAGCGTCGCAAAAAATAAAATATCCAGATGGGCCAATTTAAGCGCACTTACCTGAGCTTTACTCTCGACATCCTGATGCCCCTGCTGGCTCTCATCGTGAGCACCCAACACATCAAAATGAACCGATACAGGCGCTTCCAACCCATCCAAACACTGGCGCCCATGCATTCCGCTGGCGCTGGCAAACAGCCAGAGCACAAGGGCAGCATAAACACACAGGGTATAGGAAAGCGGCTTTTTCACGGTTAAATTCCGATCATCAGTGCCTCAATAGTAAAGCATATGGAACGCATTGCACGCTGATTATTTTGCAAATGAGAAGCACAGCAATAGCCCCCATCATCGCTGGATAGCCCCGATTAAATGGAAAACTCAAACCCGAAATCATCCGCTGACCAGAGCCAGAATTTTCACTATGCGGAAATTGGTGTGAAAAAGCTAAAACATCCATTTTTTAACTACTCTCGGGCAGCGCAACTTGAGAATTGGTGGGCTTAATAGAGAGGGACTGCAAAGACACAGGATAAGTCCAGCAGCCCTCGCAGACAGCGGGCTGATGGACATTCAAAAATCCCGCAGACACATTGATGGGCTTTTAAATAAACCCACAGATAGGTTAACGAATATTGGTTTTTTTAGGGTCTGGCCTTGCGGCGGCACGGTAAATCAAGGCCACCTTACCGATCTCCTGCACCAGATGTGCCCCAGTGATGTCACACAACGCCACCACCAATTCTTTGCGCTCTTCGCGGTCATTGATGGCCAGTTTTACCTTAATCAATTCGTGATCATTTAAAGCGCGTTCAAGCTCTGCCACTACACCGTCAGACAGGCCGTTGCCTGCGATGGTGACTATGGGATTCAGGCCGTGGCCGATGGTGCGGTAGTGTTTTTTGGTTTCGGTGCTTAGGATCATGGTGGGGTCTACGTACGAGCTTACACAACACGGAACTTCTCAGAATGAGCCAGGTTCCGTAATATGCCGCTATTGTAAACACTCCCCACCCCCTGAGGCTTGCGTTTTTTATGGCCCGTTCCAAAAGTAGCAGTCGCTGGCTACAAGAACACTTCAGCGACCGCTATGTAAAAGAATCTCAAAAGGACGGCTACCGCTCGCGCGCTAGTTACAAATTACTGGAAATCCAAGAGAAAGACCGCCTGATCAAACCCGGCATGACAGTCGTGGATCTGGGCGCAGCCCCCGGCGGCTGGTCCCAAGTGGCGGCCCAGTTGGTGGGCTTAAAAGGCTCGGTGCTAGCCACCGATATACTCTTGATGGACAACATCGCAGGCGTGGACTTTATCCAAGGGGATTTCACCGAGGAGTCGGTTTTTAACGCTCTTCTTGAGCGCCTAGGAGAACACAAAGCCGATCTTGTATTGTCGGATATGGCCCCCAATATGAGCGGTATTGCGGGCGTTGATCAGCCCAAGGCTATGTACCTGTGTGAACTCGCGCTGGATATGGCGCGCCATACCCTTAAGCCTGGCGGTGATTTTGTCTGTAAAGTATTCCAAGGCGAAGGTATAGATGAATGGATGAAGCTGTGTCGGCAAGAATTTGTGAAATGCCAAGTACGCAAACCCGACGCCTCCCGCGCACGCTCGAAAGAAGTTTATTTAGTCGCCAAACAATTTAAAGCACGGTCCAATTAAGGTAAGAAAAACGTAGTTAAGCTGTGGGCGTGCAGTGCTCTAGCGCTATACTCCACTTAGTACACATCCTTGATTTTAGGATATCCGAGGAGATCCTCTTGAACGACATGGCAAAAAATTTAGTGCTCTGGCTGGTAATTGCCGCTGTTTTGTTTTCCGTCTTCCAAAATTTTGGTGGCCGCGATAACAAAGATGAGCTGACCTACTCACAATTTGTGCAGGAGGTGCAGACGGACCGCATCGCCGAGGTGCGCGTAGATGGCCAGATGATCATCGCCCGCCGCACGGATAATTCCACCTACACCGTGGTGCGCCCCGACCTTACCGATGACAAATTGATGGATGACCTGCTGGCCCATAAGGTCACGGTGAAAGGCACCGAGCCACACCGCGCTAGCCTTTGGGAACAGCTACTGGTGGCCAGTTTCCCCATCCTTTTATTTATCGGTGTCTTTGTCTTTTTCATGCGCCAGATGCAAGGCGGCGCGGGCGGTCGTGGCGGCCCTATGAGTTTTGCCAAAAGTAAAGCCCGCCTGCTCGGTGAAGATCAGGTTAAAACCACCTTTGCTGATGTAGCAGGTGTGGACGAAGCTAAAGAAGAAGTCTCCGAGTTAGTCGAATACCTGCGCGATCCTTCCCGTTTCCAACGCTTAGGCGGTCGTATCCCGCGCGGTGTACTGATGTCAGGGCCACCCGGTACAGGTAAAACCCTCCTCGCCAAAGCCATTGCCGGCGAAGCAAAAGTACCCTTCTTCTCTATTTCCGGTTCTGATTTCGTCGAAATGTTCGTCGGTGTGGGCGCCTCCCGCGTACGCGACATGTTCGACCAAGCCAAAAAACAAGCGCCCTGCATAATCTTTATCGACGAAATTGACGCCGTGGGTCGCCATCGCGGCGGCGGCCATGGCGGCGGCAACGACGAGCGCGAGCAAACCCTCAACCAGTTATTGGTGGAAATGGACGGTTTTGAAGGCAGCGAAGGCATCATTATCATCGCCGCTACCAACCGCCCTGATGTGTTGGACAAAGCCCTCCTCCGCCCCGGCCGTTTTGACCGCCAAGTGTATGTTGGCCTGCCCGACATCCGCGGCCGCGAGCAAATCCTCAAGGTGCACATGCGCAAAGTGCCCATCGACGACAAGGTGGAGCCCAGCATCATCGCCCGTGGCACCCCCGGATTTTCCGGCGCTGACCTTGCCAACCTGGTCAATGAAGCCGCCCTGGTAGCCGCCCGCGCCAACAAGCGCCTGGTAGGTGTGGAAGAGTTCGAGCGCGCACGGGATAAAATCATGATGGGCGCTGAGCGTCGTACCATGGTGATGAACGAAAAAGAAAAAATTAATACCGCCTATCATGAAGCAGGCCACGCCATTGTCGGGCGCTTAGTGCCCGAACACGACCCTGTACACAAGGTGAGCATCATTCCACGCGGTCGCGCCCTCGGCGTTACCATGTATTTACCCACTGAGGACAAATACAGCGAGAGCAAACGCGGCCTAGAGTCCATGTTGTGTTCACTGTTCGGCGGCCGTATTGCCGAAGAATTAGTACTGGGTTTTGATGGCGTCACCACTGGCGCCTCTAACGACATAGAACGCGCCACCAACCTCGCCCACAGAATGGTGACAAAGTGGGGTCTGTCGGAAAAATTAGGGCCCCTGCATTACGGTGAGACCGAATCCGGCATTCCGGGCATTGGCACGCCCCACTATTCTGGCGCCACCTCAAAACTGATCGACGAAGAAACCCGCCGCATCATTGATGACTGCTACGGCCGCGCCAAGCGCATCCTGGAAGAAAATCGCGATATTTTGGAAGCCATGAAAGACGCCCTGATGGAGTACGAAACCATTGACTCCGAACAAGTGGACGACCTAATGGCCCGCCGCAAAGTGCGCCCCCCACGGGATTGGTCCGACGGCGATTTTGGCGGCCGCAAACCTCGTCCAGAGGCAGCAGAAGAGCGCGACGCTGGCTTGGTCAGCGGCCAAACCAAAGAGGTGTAAGCCCTCCAATCTCCATCTAAAGCCGGTTATACCGGCTTTTTTATTGTCAGTCAGTGGCAGATACTGGCCCTTTTTAGCGATTCATCATGTTTAAAACACCCTCGAATTTATCAACCCATGCCAATGCCGGAAAGCTCGTGTGAACCTTGCCTGCGGCCGTCGCCTATTGGATTTATCCAGCCCAAAGATTATGGGCATTCTCAACACCACCCCGGACTCCTTTTCCGACGGCGGAGCCCTCTATGAGCAGGGCAATCTCAATAGCAGCGCCGCCTTAAAAAAAGCCGAGCAGATGCTGGCAGAAGGCGCCGCACTGATTGATATTGGCGGCGAATCCACCCGCCCTGGCGCCGCCCCAGTGAGCCTGCAGGAGGAGCTCGACCGGGTTGTAGGCATAGTTGAATTAATCGCCGCACGACTGGACGTAGTTATCTCGGTAGATACCAGCAAGCCCGAGGTCATGCGCGCCGCTGCCGCCGCAGGCGCGGGTTTTATTAATGACGTGCGCGCCCTCCAGTGGCCCGGCGCTCTCGAAGCGGCCAGCCAGCTGGATTTACCTATCTGCCTAATGCACAAACAAGGCGAACCGGGCGATATGCAAAATAACCCGAGTTATCACCATGTGGATCGCGAAGTGCGCGACTTCTTCTACGACAGCATCCAGCGCTGCCGCAGTTACGGCATATCAGCCCAGCGTTTAGTGCTGGATCCCGGCTTTGGCTTCGGCAAAACCGATGCGCACAATTTGGACTTGTTCAAAGCGCTGCCGCAGTTTGCAGACATTGGCTGCCCCCTGCTGGTAGGCATCTCGCGCAAATCCATGATCGGGCGCCTGCTCGGGCGTGAGCTGACTGAACGGCTGCCGGGCAGTTTAGGCTTTGGGCTGGTAGCCCTACAGCGCGGCGCAAAAATATTGCGTGTTCACGATGTGGCGGCCAGCCGAGATATTGTTAAAGTGTATGAATTAACCTGTTGATTTGGAGATAAAACGTGGCACGTAAGTACTTTGGCACCGATGGCATACGCGGGCGAGTGGGCGAAGCCCCCATTACCCCCGATTTTTTCTTAAAACTCGGCTGGGCCGTCGGCCGCGTACTGGCATCAGCCCCTAATGGCAGCCCTGGCCGTGTCCTCATCGGTAAGGACACGCGTATATCAGGCTATATGTTTGAAGCCGCGCTTGAAGCGGGCCTAATAAGTGCAGGTGTTGATGTAGGCTTGCTAGGCCCCATGCCTACTCCGGCTATCGCTTATTTGACCCGCACCTACAAAGCCGCCGCAGGCATAGTCATCAGCGCCTCCCACAACCCCTACACCGACAACGGTATTAAGCTGTTCAGCACCGATGGCACCAAATTACCCGACGAGGTCGAACAGGCCATCGAAGCTCAGTTGGATGCGCCCATGCAAATAGCTGAGCGCCTCGGCAAAGCTGAGCGCCTTGAGGATGTGCGGGGCCGCTACATAGAGTTTTGCAAAGGCACCCTGCCCTGGGGCTTTAATTTAAAGGGGCTGAACATGGTCCTTGACTGCGCCAACGGCGCCACCTACCGCGTCGCCCCCGCCGTATTTGAAGAGCTAGGCGCCAAGGTTAAGGTCATCGCCAAAGATCCAGACGGTCTCAACATTAACCTCAACTGCGGCTCCACCAAAATGAAACTCCTCCAGCAGCAGGTGCTGGAACGAGGCGCCGATCTGGGGATCGCCTTTGACGGCGACGGCGACCGAGTCATGTTTGTAGACAGCACAGGCGATGTTATAGATGGGGACCAATTGCTCTTTATTATCGCCGCCTATCAACACAAACACGGCGGTGGCTGCCCCGGCGTAGTGGGCACCCTGATGAGCAACTTCGGCTTTGAAGTGGCCCTCTCCCAACTGGGCATACCGCTGCTGCGCGCCAATGTGGGCGACCGCTATGTGATTGAGGGTATGAAAGAAAAAAGCTGGTGCCTCGGCGGGGAAAACTCCGGCCACATAGTCTGCAGCGATGTGACGACTACAGGCGATGGCATCATTGCCGCGCTACAAGTGTTGCGAGCACTGCAGGCCGACGGCCGCCCCTTACACCTCGCCAAACTCGCCATGCAGAAAATGCCGCAGGTCATGATCAATGTGCCCATGGCCAGCAAACAAAATCCCATGGCCAATGCCAGTGTACAGGCGGCTGTTGCGGCTGCTGAACAGGCTCTTGGTGGTGATGGCCGCGTATTGTTGCGGCCATCAGGGACAGAGCCTGTGGTTCGCGTTATGGTGGAAGGTAAACATCCAGATACGGTTGAGCGCCTCTGTCGAGAATTGGCTGAGCAGGTGAAAGAGGCATTGGCCTAATACCCCCCCTGGCACAGGCCAGGGTTTAGGGCTCAGATAGCCGCGTAAAGAGCATAAGAAATTTATAAATTACACCTCTGCAGCATTGCCATGGTGGGGCTTCTTAGCTAAGATTGCCGCCCGCTCCAGCGAGGGTCGTCGAAAGGCGGGCAGTAGAGACAACAGCGAACTGAACCTACGTGAATAAAAATCGACGCCAGATAGTGATCGGCAACTGGAAGCTCAATGGCAGCATCAGTTCAGTCACTGACCTTTTGCACGAATTGGTGTCCGGTTGGGTTGGTGTTCACCAGGCTGAAGTAGTTGTCTGCCCTGCCCATGTGCATTTGCTGCACGCTTATAACGAGCTTGCACAATCGAATATTGCACTGGGAGGCCAGGATGTCAGCGCATATGACGCAGGCCCCTACACCGGGGATGTTTCCGCGGAGATGCTGCATGATGTAGGCTGCCAGTACGCAATAGTTGGGCATTCTGAGCGTAGGCGCTTTCATTGCGAGACCAATGAACAGGTGGCACGCAAAGTTGAACGCGCACAGGCATCCATGCTTGTACCTATTGTGTGTGTTGGCGAGTCATTCGCTGAGCGGCAATCGGGCATAGCTCTGCAGGTAATTGAACGGCAACTATCCGCTGTAATCGACCACTGCGGGGTTGAGCGTTTGGCCAGAGCGGTAGTTGCCTATGAGCCGCTTTGGGCAGTTGGCACGGGGGTTACCGCCGCACCAGAACAGGCTCAGGAAGTACACGCTCACATTCGCAGTATGTTAGGCAATGTTGGCATGTTGACCAGAATTGTGTACGGCGGCAGTGTAAAAGCTGGCAATGCTAAGGCGCTCTTTGCGCAGCCAGATATAGACGGTGCTTTAGTGGGTGGCGCATCACTGATAGCAAAAGAATTTCTAGACATATGCCAGGCGGCTGAATAAACCTGTCGGGGCATTTAGATGTTAATTGTGTGTAACGAGAGAGATTGATGGAAACTTTTATACTGGTACTGCATGTTGTCATAGCGCTGGCGATTATTGGCTTGATCATGCTGCAACAGGGTAAAGGCGCCGAGATGGGAGCTTCTTTTGGTTCCGGCTCATCGCAAACCATCTTTGGTGCGGTTGGCAGCGGCAATCTGTTTTCTCGTTTAACTGCCATTTTGGTTGCCGTGTTTTTTATCACCAGCTCTAGCCTGGCGGTTATGTCCAAACACAAATCAAAAATTGACGATCACTTTTTAGCGCCAGCGACTGAAACAGCCCCTGGCACGACCAGTGAAGCTAAAAAAGAAGAAGCTCCAGCAGCCCTAGAAGCAGCTCCCAAAGCTGATGAAAAACCCGCCGATGTGAAACCAGCAGAAGGCGCAGGCGCACTGGAGAACAAATAATTTAAGCCCAAGTGGTGGAATTGGTAGACACGCTACCTTGAGGTGGTAGTGGCAATAGCTGTGCCGGTTCGAGTCCGGCCTTGGGCACCATTTTAAAATCCGAGCATGTTTAAACACATCCGGCAATCACTCAGAAGCCCAGCAAATGCTGGGTTTTTTTATGCCTGTTTGTCCTGTTATGTCCTATCAGTTACTATGGCATCCACCCCCAAATGGGGGCATATCTGGGGGCACACTGAGGAAGAGCTGGGGGCACAAATATGGCGGCCAACAACAAGCTGTCGGACGTTGCAATTAAACAGGCAAAACCTAAAGAAAAACCGTACAAGCTACCCGATGGCGGCGGCATGTATTTGGAGGTTATGCCCAATGGCTCCAAGTACTGGCGAGTTAAATACCGATTTGGCGCCAAAGAGAAACGCCTAGCCCTGGGGGTGTACCCCTTTATCTCGCTCTCCCAAGCCCGCGAAAAGCTCAGGGAGGCAAAGGCCCAACTCACTGACGGTGTCGATCCGGGTGAGGTTAAAAAACAAGTAAAGCTGGCCAAACAGATTGCCGCCGCCAATGACTTTGCCTCAGTCGCCAGCGAGTGGGTGGAGAAGCGTAAACGCGAAGGTGCTGCACCGGTCACTATCGCCAAAATGGAATGGATACTGAAAACCAAATTATGCCCCTTCATTGGGGGCATATCCGTGGCAGAAATGCCCCCTGCCCTTTTGCTCAATGCTCTGCGCAAAATTGAAGAAGAGGGCCTGCACGAAACTGCCAACCGCGCTAAGCGGGTTGCCGGGCAGGTATTGCGGTATGCCGTTGCCACAGGCCGGGCCGAGCGGGATGCCTCGCAAGATTTAAAGGGCGCGCTTGTTACCGCCAAAGTGAAACACAGGGCCGCCATTATTGACCCGGTAGAACTTGGCCAGTTGTTGGTGGCAATAGATGGCTACAACGGCACCCCGGAAGTAAAAGCCGCTTTATTACTCACCCCCATGTTATTCCAGCGCCCTGGAGAAATTCGCCATATGGAATGGGCCGAAATCAATTGGGAAAGCGCCCAGTGGGAAACGCCTGCCGGGAAAATGAAAATGCGCCAACCCCACATTGTGCCCTTGGCCCGCCAAGCCCTAGAAATTTTGCGCCAGCTGCAGCCGCTCACCGGCTTTGGCACCTACGTATTTCCCAGCGCCCGACGCGGTGGCCGACCCATGTCGGAAAATGGTGTTTTGGCAGCGCTGCGCTCACTGGGTTATACCCGCGAACAAGTAACCCCCCATGGTTTTAGGGCAACCGCTCGCACTTTGCTGGATGAGGCCTTGGGTTATAGGTTTGAATGGATTGAGCAGCAGCTGGCCCACGCAGTTAAAGACCCCAATGGCCGGGCCTATAACCGCACTAAACACCTGCCGGAGCGCAAAGAGATGATGCAGGCCTGGGCGGATTATCTGGACAAACTGCGGGAGCAACCATGAGTAGCAATACCCCTGCAATTCCCCAAGGTTACGGTGAATGGCTAACCCAGTTAAAAGCGGATATAGCCCAATCGCGCAACCGCGCCGCGCTGGCGGTGAATGGCGAGCTAATCCAACTCTATGGGCGCATTGGCCGCGATATTTTAGAGCGGCAACAGGCGCAAGGCTGGGGCGCAAAAGTTATAGATCGGCTGGCCAATGATTTAAAAGCAGCCTTCCCTGATATGCGCGGGTTTTCTAGCCGTAACCTCAAATACATGGCATTTTTCGCGCAGCTTTGCCCTAATCTCCAAATTGGGCAGCAGCCTGTTGCCCAATTACCCTGGTTCCACATAGTCACGCTGTTAACAAAAGTTAACAATGAGGCGGCGCGGGAGTGGTACGCACATCAAGCCGTAAAATCCGGCTGGTCGCGCAGCACCCTTGAAATCAACATTAAAAACCAATTGCAACAACGCCAGGGCGCCGCCATTACCAATTTTGCCGCCCGTATGCCTGCAACCGATTCGGCCTTGGCCGTTGAAACATTAAAAGACCCTTACCTATTCGATTTTCTAGGCCTAGGCAATGATGCCCATGAGCGGGAAATAGAAAACGGCTTAATACAGCACATCACCCGTTTTTTGTTAGAGCTGGGCGCAGGCTTTGCCTTTGTAGGGCGGCAATTCCGCTTAGAGGTGGCAGGGGATGAATTTTTTATTGATCTGCTTTTTTACCACACGCGGCTAAAGGCTTACGTAGTGGTGGAGCTAAAAGCCACCGACTTTAAACCCGAACACGCAGGCCAACTTAATTTTTACCTCGCCGCGGTGGATGCCCAAATCAAAGCCGAAGACGATAAACCCACTATTGGCCTATTGCTGTGCAAACAACAAAATCGTTTGGTGGCAGAATATGCGTTGTCAGGAATTGATAAACCCATCGGTATTGCCCAGCACCAATTGCTGCGTGAATTGCCAGAAATATTAGTGAAAAGCTTGCCCAGTATTGAAGAGATTGAAGCCGAGTTTGCTGCGGGTTTGTTGGGTGATAAGTAAAATCAATTATTCTTGCACACGAAATTCTTACAAATAAAAATAGAGTTAAAACCCTATGCCCATTTTACAGTGGCTTAATAAAGACCAAGCCGTTACGGCAGCAAAACAGTGTGCCTATCGTTTGCTGGAAGAAGTGCCGGAACTTTCGTATGGCAATTCGGATAATGAAAATTTGCTTATTCAAGGGGATAACCTTGAAGCGTTAAAGGCGTTGATACCTTTTTATGCTGGCAAAGTGAAATTCATTTTTATCGATCCGCCGTATAACACTAAAACGGCGTTTGAGCACTATGATGACAACCTGGAGCATAGCGTTTGGCTATCTCTTATGTATCCAAGAATTGAATTATTACATCAGCTCCTCGCCCCAGATGGATTTCTCTGTTGCCATATCGATGATTCGGAGGGAGCCTATATAAAGATAGTTCTCGATGAGATTTTCGGCAGATCTAATTATCAAACTACATTCTACAATCAGGTTAGATATGCAGAGAAGACTTTAAAAGAGGACATGGCCTACCACAAACAAATAGAGTATGTGCATATTTACAGGAAGTCATTTTTAGCCAAGCCAATAAAGCCTGTTGTAGATAGCGGTTTTGATAAATTTAAATTTGAAATTAAGCTGCTGGATGCGCCAGCAAAAAAACTAGAGCTTGGAGGCAAAATTGTTGAAGTGTATGAAAAATCTGCATACAAAATTATTGAACACTCAGCAGGTTCTCAAAGGGGGTTGAAAGAAATCTGGGCAACAGGCTCCATTTTGGATGGGAATTCATCTGGCAGATTTTTTCGTGACTATTTAAGTGGGCGTGTAGATGCCGATGGGCTTCAGGTCATTTATAAAGTTTATGGCATAGGAGACGATATTTATGACCATCGCTTCTTTACTGGCCCCAAAAAAACCAGTGCCACCAAAGGGAAATACTATCAAGGAGTTCCTCTGAATAAGCTCGAACAAACTGAAAAGCAAATACCAATTCCTAATTTCTACGATTTCGCTGACCGGTTTGGCAACTGTCGTCATGAGGGTGGTGTGGATTTTCGTAGCGGCAAAAAGCCAGAGCACTATTTACAGTTGATGCTTTCAAGATTTTCTAAGCCAGGCGATCTCGTTCTTGACTCATTTCTAGGCTCAGGAAGTACTGCGGCAGCAGCAATAAAAATGAAACGCAGGTTCATTGGCATTGAAATTGGCGAACAGGCAATAACGCATTGCCAACCACGTATCAAATCCGTAGTTGATGGTGACTTGACAGGAATTAGTGACTCCGAAGGATGGGCAGGCGGCGGCGGCTTCCGTTTTTGCAAACTCGGGCAAACCGTTTTTGATGAATATGGCTGCTTAAGCACAAATATAAAATTCCCAGCCTTGGCCGCGCATATTTGGTATTTGGAAACACGAACGCCTTTAAATAAAAAGAAGCGCTCCGCCTTTTTGGGTACCCACAAAGATACCGCTTATTATTTGCTATACAACGGCATTTTAGGCGACCGCCGCCCTGACGGGGGTAATGTATTAACCAGCGCCATTCTAAACAGCCTGCCCAAAATACATGAGCATCAAGGCAAAATTGTTATTTATGGAGAATCCTCACGCCTGGGTGAAGCGCGGCTGACGCGCAGCGATATCACCTTTAAACAAATCCCCTATGACGTTGGCTCGCTCTAAGGAGCACGGAAATATGCTTATTTTAAAATCCTATCAACAGCGCGCCGTTGAGACGCTGGATGCCTTTTTTCTGCGCTGCCTAAATTTACCAAGCGTGGAAGAGGCCTATCGTGAAACCTTAAAAGAGCAAAATATGCCCGCGCTGGCCTACCGTGATTATGGGTTTGAGCAAGTGCCCTATGTGTGCTTGCGAATTCCTACCGGTGGCGGTAAAACCATTTTGGGCTCGTATGCAGTGCATGTGGCGGCGCGGCGATATTTAAATACGGAGGCGCCGATTACGCTTTGGCTGGTTCCTACAAATACTATTCGCTTGCAAACCGTTGAAGCCTTAAAAACACCGGGGCACCCCTACCGGGAAAAACTCGATGCTGCGTTTAATCACCAAGTGTTAGTGCTGGATATTGATGAGGTCACGCAAATTCGCCCTCACGATATAGGTAATAAAGCCATTGTGGTGGTGTCCACTCTGGCGAATTTGCGGGTAAATGATACCTCTGGCCGTAAGGTCTATGCGTACCACGAAAATTTTGAGCCGCATTTTGCCAAAATCCCCGCAAACCACGCCTCCCTTGCACGATTGGAGCGGGTTAGTGAAGGTGATTTAAAAGAAAATGGTTTAAGCCTACGCGAATTAGGCAAAATAAAATATTCATTTGCCAATTTGTTGGCCCTGTACCGGCCTTTGGTCATTATCGACGAGGCCCACAATGCACGCACCTCATTAACCTTCGATACCCTAAGACGCATCCACCCCGCTGCCGTTGTAGAGCTAACCGCCACCCCCAACACGAGCACAACCAACGGCAGCAATGTGTTGTTTCACGTATCGGCTTCAGAATTAAAAGCCGAGGAAATGATTAAATTGCCCATAGTGTTGACCGAACACCAGAACTGGCAAGACGCTATTCGTGATGCGGTTATTACACGGAATAAATTGGCGATTGATGCACAAAAAGACGATCAATATATTCGCCCCATTGCGCTGTTTCAGGCTGAGGCCAAAGACGGTGAAATCACCGTGGATGCGTTAAAGGATCACCTAGTTAATCAGCTAAATATTGATGAGCAGAAAATTGCCATTGCCACGGGCAGCCAGCGGGAAATCGACGGCATTAATTTATTTGATCACCAGTGCCCGATTGAATACATCATTACCATTGAAGCGTTAAAAGAGGGTTGGGATTGCTCGTTTGCTTATGTATTTTGTTCGGTAAAACAGGTGTCCTCCAGCAAGGATGCTGAGCAATTATTGGGGCGCGTACTACGAATGCCCTACGCCAAGCGCCGCGTGATAGAAGACCTCAACCGCGCCTATGCCCATTTGGCCACCAGTAAATTCAGTAAAGCGGCACAGGAGCTTACCGACAAACTCATTGCCATGGGTTTTGAGGAAATGGAAATTGCCAATTTTTTAAAGGAGGGAGCGCCTACGCTGGGCCAAGATGATTTATTTGGCGCGAGCGGGGAAACTATAACCCACCCAGCCCCAATGCCCGCCATTGTGGTTGAACTGCCGCAATTACCCGATTTAACAACATTATCCGAAAGTGAAAAACGTCAATTCAGCATGACTCAAGAAGGTGAGCGTGCAGTGGTACGCATTACCGGTGAGGTGAATGACAATATTCAAAAAGTCCTTACGAGCCTGATGGGCAAAAAGGATGATCAGGAAATTCTTGAGCGGAATATTCGTATACATAACCAAAAAATTGAGTCCGCCAAGGCACCTTCAGAACGCGGTGCCACGTTTGGCTCATTGCCCTTGGTGTGCATGTACGAACAAGGCGAGTTGGAGCTGGTGGAATCTGAGGTGTTTTTACATGCCCACAATTGGAGTTTATTAAATTACCCGGCGGAACTCGCCAATTTCAAAATGCTGGAAACAAGCCATAGTTTTTCCATTGATATGGATGGCAAATCACTCAGCTACAAGGTTGCAGATGAAAAAGATGTGGTGCCATTTAACGAGGGCTTTATTGATGTTACCGAACAAGACTTAGTGCGCTGGTTGGATCGCGAATTACGGCAACCCGACATATTGCAAGCTCAGCTGATCCAGTTCATTGCGCTATTGGTTAAAAAATTACTGCAATCCCCCCATATTACTTTGACGGCCCTTGTCAGAAACAAATATCCCTTAGCTAGAGCGATTGCAGACTTAATTAAGTTATATCGGAAAAAAGCCCAAAAGACCGGGTACCAAGCCAGCCTGTTCTCCAGTGACAGCACTGTTTGTTTGTCTGATCAATTTATTTATGAGTTCAGGCCCACGAGTTACCCATCTCGGCAACCTTACTACATGGGGCGCTATAAATTTCAAAAACATTTTTTCCCGGTTAATCAGATTGAAGACCTAAAAGCCGAAGGTGAGGAGTATGAGTGTGCTAAAGCCATTGATAGCATCCCAGCGGTCAAATATTGGATTCGCAATCTAGTAAAACGGGATCAGGCATCATTTTGGCTGCCATTGGCGCACAGTAAATTTTACCCGGATTTTATTTGTGAGTTGCAGGATGGGCGGATGCTGGTGATTGAATACAAGGGCGAGGCTTATGTGAGCAATGATGACTCAGCGGAGAAACGTGCAATTGGAGATAAGTGGGCGGAGTTAAGCGACGGACAGTGCTTGTTTTTGATGGCGGTAGTACAAGACAGTGTTGGGCGAGATGTAAGGCAGCAGATTTTAAACCATATTTAATCACCAAAGGATCAATCGGTATGAACATTTGGGGCATACATATGAGTGAAAAGGTGGGCTCCTCACCTTTGGTTAAGAACTATGTGGGAATAGGTTGGCCGGAATTGGGGGATCTAAAGCCCATTGCTAGCACCCGAGAACAACTTAAACAAGCATTGCTAAATGCCTATCCGGATATAAAAAAAGGCGCAGTGGCAGTGAATGCGGGTGTGTTGTTTCGTTTCATAAATGAGGTTCAGCTGGGGGACATTATTGTCTATCCGTCTAAATTTGACCGCATGGTGAATATTGGCCGCGTTACCAGTGATTATAAGTTTGTTCAAAATGACGAATATGGGTATCCCAATCAGCGCTCAATTGCCTGGCTGGCTAGTTTTCCTCGCAGTGATTTCAGCCAAGCAGCGCTTAATGAAATTGGCGCTTTTATAACGCTTTTTTCAGTAAAGAATTATGGTGCTGATTTTCTGGCTAAGGTAAATCTAGCGCAAGCTGTCGTTAAAACAGAGGACAGCGCTTTTGAAGAGCCTGACGATGATATAACCACCGAGGGCCTATCGCAGCAGGCGATACAAACCACCGAGGACTTTGTAATTAAACAGCTTTACACAAAGTTGGATGGGTATGAGTTTGAGCATTTTGTCGCTCACCTACTTGAGTGTATGGGTTATAAAACACGGGTATCAGCCAAGTCGGGCGATGGCGGCGTGGATGTAATTGCGCACAAAGATGAATTAGGGTTTGAGCCGCCTATAGTTAAAGTGCAATGCAAAAAATCCACTGGCCAAAATGGTGAACAAGAAGCCAATCAATTATTGGGCACCTTAGGTGATGGTGAATATGCCTTGTTTGTTAACTTAGGTTCGTATTCGCGCCCCGCAAGGCTACTGGAACGCAATAAAGCCAAACTGCGTTTAATAGATGGTGATGAGCTGGTGGATTTAGTCCTGGAGAATTACGCTAAATTATCGCCAAAATACAGGGCGTTACTGCCACTAAAACAAATTTATGTGCCGGATTTGCCTTAGAAACCGACGCTTACTTGGCTGGCAATCACGGCATAATCAACGCCGCCAACGACTGGAACATGGAAACTATGGGCAACACTAAATATACGCTGGAGCTCTTTATGCGGGTGATTACTGCAAGCCTGGAAACCATGAAAATTGTAAATGACCTGCCAAAACTCAACATTTAAAAGGACACCTCAAGATGAGCAAACTTATTAAATTAAAAAAGTGGTTAACGGTTGAGGATGCAGCAAAACACTTCACTCACTCGCTAGGGGAGCGAGTAACAGAGGCAGATATTTATCGGCTGGCATTGGATAAGCATTTGGTTTTATCGATGGATTTTGTTAACCATACCTATGGCAGGTTGGGAAAGTACATCGATCTTGACGATCCCGAATGTGAAGTTTTTAAAGAGTTGCGCAATTTTGGGGAATTGCCCGCAGAAGGGGCGGATATACCACCTCAAAGTTTTAAAGGAGGCATTTTTGAAGAGTTTTTTTTCGCACAATTCGACACGAAAATTCAGAAGATTGACGGGGTTTGGGATCTGGTAATGCGTGGCGCTGAGCGCCTTGACGTTGAGCACAAATACCAGCAACTCATCGACGGACCAGAGGTAACGTTAACAGCACTGGATGGCACTTTTGTCTCAAATGGTGATGTCGTGTGCCAATTAATGGAGAGCATGGAGGAGAATCCCTACCAATCTGGTTCGTTAGCCTATGGAAAGGTGCAAGAAAAGCAAATTATTGAATTGAACATGGGTAAAGAGGCGGCTTCAAAAATTCGCGATACATTCAAAGAGGATAGAAAAAAATACTTGGAAAATCGGGCGAAGCGTCCACGAGAAGATGATTACTACCCTGCAGGGGGATTGCCACGAGATGGGGTATATGTTGTAAAGACCGATGAAATCGAGAAATTTTTGTCGAAATTAGACGAAGAGACCAAACAGGCAGAGAAGCCCCTGACCACCAGAGAGCGCAACTCCTTGCTCATTTTGATTGGAGCTTTATGTAAGGAGGCAAAATTTGACTATGACCAGCGAGGCATTTCTACCTCTTTGGCTGCTGCTACTGAAGCAATGGGCAAACCTATTTCCGATGACACAATCCGTAAGATTCTAAGTCAGGTCAAAGATTTGTTTTCGTAACCCCCTCTAAAACCGTATTCGGTAAGTGCCAATCCCTAATTAGGCTTTGCCCATTGGTTTGCGGGAAATAATTTTGGCATGTTCAACAACACCCCAAGGGGTTTAAACATGCCTAAGACCATCCTACGTTTACCCGCCGTTCAAGCCGAAAGCGGTCACTCCCGCTCCACACTGTATTTGCGCATCAGCCAGGGCCTTTGGACTAAACCTGTGTCTTTAGGTGGCCGCACAGTGGGTTGGCCCGCCAGTGAAGTGGCAGCCCTTAATTCAGCGCGTATTGCCGGTAAAAACGATACGCAAATAAGTGAGCTAGTAATTCAGCTCGAAGCCGCACGCAAGCAAGCCATTTAAGGATTCTGGCAATGGGCCTGGGTGTGAATTCCGTATTGGGCGAGCTGCTGCGGCGCGGGGATATTGTAGCGGTAGAGGGTGGGCGCTTGATGATTCAATTCGCTAGTGGCGAGCGACCCACAAAACCCTGGCTCAAACAAAACCGCTCCCAGTTAATAAAAGACGTAGCAAGGCTGACCGGCAGGGAAATATTGGAATTCTGCCAATACAGTACTGGGCGTTACCGCTTTGGTGAACGGGCTGAAAAAGCTGAAAAACTTATTTCGGGTGTTACGCTGAGTTATGGCGATGTGCTCAGCGGGCAAACCTACCGCATGTGTTTTAACGCGGAATTGACCTATGCTAAGGACACCTGCAAAAAACAAAAGGGACAGGAATTGCCCAAGGGGCGTTTTCGCGTAAAGCGGCGCTCATCGCTGATTACATACTGGGAAAAAGTGGGATTTTCGATGCCGCGCCGCCTTTCGGAATTCCATGAGCATTTGGGTAAATTGAGCGAGGTGTTGATAACGGCGGAAATTAACAATGGAGTAGCGCTGGACAAAAGCAGTTGCAGCCCTTTGGAGCTGAGTCACACCTATTTGCTGGGATGCCTAGAAGACCAAGAAAACCTCGGCAATGATTCGGCAATTTCTCGGCAAGCCCTCGGCAATATGTCGGCAAAACCTCGGCAAGAAAGTTCGGCAAGCATTTCGCCGCAGCTCAGTGCTGACGTGGTTTACAGCGGAAAATTAGTGCATGGGCAAAAAAGTGCAAATAACAAACAACGTAATCAGGAGAGAGCGAGTAGCGAGGGTTATAGGGTTTCCCTTCCTCCTGGTTCTAGCTGTAGAGAGTTTGTGTACACTCGGGCGCCCGGCCAAAGTGTTGATGACTATGTGGAAGCGTCGCTTCGCCAAATTTAGGTGACGCCTGGCAAGTCTAGCTTTTTTATATCCCGCCGCGCTTTTATGCTTGCTTATCGGAACAGTACGCGCAGGCGCGCGTAATTGAATCAATAGCTTATTTGGAGCAGCACCTTTCGGCCTAGCTGGATTGAAAAGCTGCTGGAGTTTCAATTTGGTGGCGGGCAGCTTCGAGAGTTGACCCAAAATCCTTACAAATCCTCACATTTACACACCTAGGTAAAGGGTGCGGCAACGTATACCAGCGCTGGCTTAAACCTGAAATCCGAACATTTCCGATTATTTTTGAATCACTCCCCCCCCCTGTCATGGGCAGCCGTTACTAAAGGCACGTTCTTGAATGCCGGGCTATTTACCGGCGGCAAGTTCTATTGGGCCTGCACTTTCGTACCCCTCCATTTCCTGAAGATTTACACGGTATGGCCTGTAGTGCCAAAAGCCTTTGAGGCACAACCTGTAAGCGCACGGATTTATATTTGTCGGGCCGCTGTAAATTCCATGGTGGGCATATCAACTGGGCCGAAAACAATGGAGGGAAAGGCGAAGGCTGCGTGCTGGGTTGCGCGGGCGGCAAAAAAGCTACCCTCAAAAAGCTAAGATTCCGTGTGCATAAGCGGGTAACTGTGCAAGCCAAAACCCAAGTAAAACCCAGTATCCCAGCAACCGAAAACATCCTCTTTTTTGCCCCTTAGGTGCTTAGCTAGCACTGCATCTTTTACGCGCGCGCGTATTGGACGGTAAGACCTGGTTTTTGCAAAGCCCATGAAAACCTGACAAAACCTGAAATTATTTTGGTCGCGAAGATGGGCCGAGCAGATTCGGTTCCCAGCTTAGTATTTGAACTGGCGGGTGATGTGCTACTGGGGCAAAAATGCTAAGGTGGCAGACAATGCGACGGGCGTATTACGACCGTTAAAACGGGAGAAAAACGGGCTGCAGCAGGACAAATGGGCATGAAACCCGAGCAGTGGAGAAAGTCTGGGGGCATAAATGGGGGCACAAATTCTGTATTTATAATTTTACGCCAGTATTTACAAGTCATTTAGGCTGTTTTTCGAGTGTGGCCTTGGCACCATATCCAAATCCGAGCTCACTTCAGCGTGCTCGATAATAAAAAACCCGGCCCAAGCCGGGTTTTTTATTTGTTAGTTCGCTTGGCGCAAACTGGCTGCTATGCACATGATGCTAATACTTAAAAACAAGTGGTGCTCTTCGCAATCCAGACTATCCGAACCTCAGTTGCTTTGCGCTGTAAACAGACAGCTTTGCGCTGTAAACAGACAGCCTCACACTTCAACACACACCAATGGTTATTTTTAACTCTAACACCCGTGAGGGTGTACTGACTAAACGCGTTTTAAACTCGCCATTCATACCAGCGCAGATTTAATCGGAAAGTCACTCTTGCGCCATCCGCTCCAGAATTTGACCGAATAAGGCAACTACAGCCTCTTTAGCATCCACGCCTTCTGGTAAATAGGGTTGCACTAATTGTGCGATCAGATAAATACTTCGTTTGCCGTCAACTAGGGCTAAAACCCGTGCGATAAATTCATGGCCGATCTGACACTCGAATGACATATCCGGTACCGGCACGTGATGCATTACCAACCAAGCCGGTGTCAGCCATCCGGCCGTATTGCCAGGTACAGGCGATGCCTTGGGTTGAGTACGTTTGCGGGCAGAAAACGAGAATAATTGCTCGTGGTGATAGCGTGCGTTTAAGGGCGATGCCATGTGCGCGACCTCTTCGACACTCCGCTGCTCCACGTCAAAGCCAGCCATATCAGCAAATTCGAGAATTTCCTCGGCGGAATATTTAAGGTCAAAACTCAATTGGCCGGAATACAACAGCGGGCCGGTGTTGACCCAATAACCGCCTGGCTTGAGTAGATAGTCTACGACCGCAATCAGATCTTTAACGTCGCCGCCGGTCACGTCCAACAACCAGGAGGTTACAACAGTATCCACCGATGCCTCCGGCAAGGGCATATTCCACACATCAGCCCCCAGGGCAAACCAGTTGCGATGCAGTCCATCCGAGTCCTGTGGGGGTGCCATCAGCCATGATTTTGCGTAGGGAAAACCAATCTGAGGGTAGGTATAGAGCTCCGGCAGAGTGATCGACTCACGCGCTTTAATTAGCGTGTGGGCGCAACTGAGCAGAAATGGATTTATGTCCGCAGCGATTGTAAATTCCGGTTTGAGTACACGGTGCACATCCCAACTTAAGCGCCCCGCCCCGGCACCTAGAAATAGCATTTTTCCAGGCGCGGGATTTGGCCATACATTCAACACACGCTGCAGATTCGCATCGTTGACATGCGTTTTGAAATGCCGACTGGGGACTGCATCCCAGGCCCAGTCGCGCAAAATATGGTGGTAATACTCGGTGGGATTATCCACGCGCATCTGCTCGAACACAGGATCCCGCAGGCTTTGCAAACCAGCATTTTTAAGTTGCCCCATAATGACCTCGAGGCTTTCGCTCATAGCCTCTCTCGCCTGCTCCAGGCGCTCGCGGGTGAGGGGCGAAAGGTCATATCCCTGCAGCAGATAATCAAGGTGCTCAAGCGCGTCAGCACCCTGGGATTCCATCATCGCCATTTGATGCTGCCATAAATTTTTTTGTTGGATACCAGTGGTAAACAGACAGGGAATTTGCCCGAGGGCGAAAAATTCAGTGTTGCATCCGCTGCACCGATCAGCGACTGCGGGTTGTGCACAAACTGGGCAGACCAGCATTCCAGCGGGAAAATTAAATTGGTTCATTGAGCTAATCCCAAAAGAATAAATGCGCTAAAGAAACAATATCCACCGTATTCAAAACGCACAATAAAAAAGCCCTGCCAATTCATTTGGCAGGGCTTAGTTCAACACTAATGATTTGTCGCCTAGGTTTAACCGCGATCAGACAAGGCCTACATCGCCCCCAGTGGCACCGCCTAACTTCAAGCCTTTAGGGTCAATACCCAGGCCCTTGGCAACTTCAGCATGAAAGTCGCGGCTGGTGGAAGCCGTGCCTTTCGATGAAAAACCAGCCTTAAATCCAGGCATTTTGGTTGCCAACAAGAAGGGTGCATTGGTTGAGGCGTGAGACAGGCCGTTGCCAAAGCAGGTAACCTGCACAAAAGCCGTGCTATTGATGAGCGGCTGGCCACTTGAATCGGCGGTGTCCATCAATTTCTTGATGAAGTAAGCCGGTACTTCAAATTTGTCCCGCATCATAGGGTTCCAGACAGATGCGCCACCGGAGTGCGCCGCGCTGTGGCCGTCAAAGCCTTTATAGGTCCAGCCAGCGCCGTTGTGGTTACCAATCTGCAGCACCCCCACGCGAGTAAGGTCGCATTTAAATGCCGCCACTAGAATATCGGCTTGCAATTTGGCATGGGCCACCATGGCGGCGTTGGTGGTATCGTCGTAGGTTCCGGGCAGCGTAGGCTTACAGGCGTTGAGATCAGGCGCTGAAGCATTGGCGAGGTCCGCAATACGGCTTTCGATTTTTTCAATCGCCGTTACATGGCTTTGCACCCGTGCATATTCGTCTGTGCTCAATTTCTTTTTAATGTTATCCAGCGCACGCTTTTGGGCGTCAAACGACATGATGTAAGTGTCGTCTTTACCGACATCAGGCACTGCGCCAAAGTAGCGGTTCAAGGCGCGCCGTGGGTCGTCCTCTGGCTGGCCAGCGCTACTGATGATCACGCCCGCTCCCGTGCCGGAATCTGTGGCGTTGGAGCCCAAATAAATTGTTGAGTAATAACTTCTGGGGCCGAGAATTGCACCCATGTCAGCATCGACAGTATTACGGGAATAATCACCCCCCAGCGCTTGACGCGCCCCACCGTGCCCACCTACTTCTGTATCCACGCCGCGGAAATGGCAGATTTGCGCGACGTTATAGCTCGCTGGGCCATAGTGATAAGAAGACTGGCTGGTGGAAATAGCGGAGGCTGAGCTGGGCCGCCAATCCTCGGGCGAACCACTGTGGATGTACAAGTAGACAACCCGTTTCGGCGCATCCGCCGCATTGGCGTAGCGAGCGGTCATGACTCCACCCAACAAGCTGGAGTACTTCAGAGTTGCCGAGCCGATACCGGATTTGGCAACCAAATCTAAGAATGTACGACGTGACTTCTGCACGTCCTTGCGCTGAGCTTCCGCGATTTTATCGTTTGGCTGCGGTAATTTTTTCGAATCGTTCATATTCATAAACCTATCGTTGGCCAGTACAGCGGGATCCAAGGATCCCGCAGCAACACTTGTTATTTACGGAAACGGAATGTATCGGACATGACAGTCGCTTTAAGCACGTCACGCGGGCTCTTCGCTTTAGCATAGGCGGAGCTGAGCTCGTTTTTGATACACGCAAATTCCGCTGCCTGGGCGTCACTGATTCCGTAGCGACCATTCTCGACAGGATCCAGGAAGGCCTTATCCAAACTGTAACCGAGTGCATAGCGCGTGGATTTCTCGATCAAACAGGCACTGATGCCGGGCAGATCGTTTTGCACAATCACTTTGCCAAGGTCTTTGGCACCATTGAACTTCAAGCCATCGCCAGAAGCCTTGGCGGCATCTGCTTTGGCGCCAGACAAGGTACCCACCACGTTATAGGCATAGAGGTAGCTGCCGTTATTGACCTGAGTAATGTCTAGGTTCGCCTTGCCCTTGGGCACCGCAACACCGTTAACGGTTAACAGGCCATCCTGTACCACTTTGCCGTTGACACGCGGACGCAAACGCCCTACATGATCGAAGTCGTCCATACCGAACAGCGGGTTGATGATGGCGTTATGGCAGGTCGCACAGGAGGAGCTTGGGATATTAGTCTGGATATCGTAGAAATCTGCCGTGGTGATATCACCGGCATCAACCCGCGATTTCACTAACTGCGCCGCCGCTTCACGCTCTTGCGAGTCCTCAAGATTGACCGGCAGAGGAATAGACTGACACAGCACATCCTGACGGAAGTGGGCGGAGCGCTGGATGGGCGAGCTGTAATCCATATGGGCGTTGTAAGCCATGTAGGCGCCGGAGGCGATAACGCCACCGCGCTGGCTATTGGACGTACTCACCATACGGAACGAGCCTGGCGCATCGCCGCCACCCGGCAGTTTGTAGAAGGTCGACAAAGTGCTATCCAAGAAGGTGAAATCCCCGGAGTACATGCTGGGGAAGTTACCGTTGTAGAACACATACTTATAGATCTCGCGCACTTCCTGCATCATGGACTGACGCACAGCGGGCGTGAATTCTGCGTCGTTGCGGGTCTTCTCACTCAAGCCATCGGTGCGGAACCACTTGCCAGCCAGACGCTCGACGTGTGCCTTACCAAGATCAGAGTCAATCATGGCATCAACAAGCGCGCCGCGTTTTGTAACATCAACCAGCTCACCTGCGACGGCGGCATCCAATAAGCTCTTGGAGGGTGCGGAACCGGTCAAAGCGAAGGACAAAGCAGCAGCGTACTCGTAAGGGTCAAGCACGTAGGCGTTTTGATCCGCCGCCGTTAACTTAGCCACGTCATCTTGTACAGGCTTGGATTGCCCCAGCAGGCCAAATGAAATTGACGAGATTTGCAGTGGTGGCATCTGGTAGTCGTTATTAGCAAAACTCGCGTCGTTGAGGAAGTACACCGGCCCATTTGGCAGGCTATCAATGGTGATGTAGTAGGTTCGATAGCTGGTGTGATCAATGGTCAAACGCTTGAGCACACCGCCGTTGTCATAACCGGTACCGATGGTAAGCACCGGCCAGTTACCCATGGGGCTCTTCTCACCCTTGATGGTTATCGCGATTAGGTCCTTACCCGTCCACTGGTAACCAGGGTTGGACGACGCCGTCACGCTGATGCGGCTATAGCGCTGAATGCTGAGGGCGGAGAAGGTCTTTGGCGTACCTTGGAACTCATATTTGGTGCCCTGAGACACGACCGGATTTTTCAGCAAATCGGCCACTTTAGTACCCAGTTCTGAGCGATAAAGGAAGTTTGGTGACATCAATACGGTACGTATGGCCCACTTCAATCCGTCCTCAAGGGTTGGGGCGCCGGTAAAGATTGAGGAGATTTCCATCTGCTCCACGCTGGTTAGCGCGCGACGGTAGGCTACATAGGCAAAGTTATTAATAAAGTCGGTTGAACACTGCACAGCATCATCACAGGCAAACGGCAAGGCACCGCGAGTCGCGATCGCCCAGTCTGCAATCTCAATAGCGTTGTCGTAGTACTTATTCAAACGGCTTTCGTTAACGGCTTCGATTGCGTGGTTAGGTAAGCGCGCCACTTCAGTGTCTAAGCCAACCTTACCCGGTGCGGAGTAGTCATTAGGCAATGGCAGGGCGAAGAGTTTACTGAGCGAGTTTTGATACTCATAGGAGGTTAATACGTGCAACACGCGCTTGCCGTAGTGAATAGCGCCCGGGTTAGCACAGGAAACCACCGCCGCACCAGGCCCCTTCTGGCCATCTTTTAACGACCATATATAAGCTGCTGCATCCTGAGCGCACTGGGCATTACAGTTGGCCACAGGCCCCATGGAGGTTTGAATGAAGTTGGCCAGTTGGGTTACCGCAGCGCCGTTGTAGCTTGGGTATGAATCAGGGTTACCCAAGTTATCAGGGTCTATAAGGGCGATGCCGGAATCGCCGGAGGCTTCATCCGAGCCAAAATAACCGTCATTGTTATCATCTTTGTGGCAGCGGGAGCAGCGGGAGGCAAACGTCGTCTTACCTGTAGCCGCATTCCCGGAAAAACCACCGGAGGAGCTGGATGAGGATGGATTGCCCGACGAACTGCTGCTGGTAGATGAGCTACTAGAAGAAGTGCTGCTAGTGGAAGAACTACTGCTGGTCTTGCCGCTCGACGATGAACTGCTGCTAGTAGAAGAGCTACTGCTGGCTTTCCCACTTGAAGATGAACTGCTGCTCGAAGAGCTGCTGCTTGATGAACTGCTGGAGGACGAAGACCCCCCTCCTCCACAGGCGGCGAGCATTGCGCTCAACATTCCTAAAATTAGTATCTTACGCATTATCGATATCGCTCCTCATCTGACGACCGCCGACAGCAATTGATTTGGCTGACGACTTCTATTGGAAGATTCCACTGCGAATTTTAAGAAAATTTCCACGCCTCAACCGTGACAAGGTTCCCAGCGATACTCGCTTATGGTCATGTTTATAAAAAGTATTGCGGAGAATTTTATTTGTCCGATCACGTTGAAAATACTCAAACAAACCTAGCCAGACACTCGCACCTCGCATCGGGCAATCCACAGAATTGGTTACAGATTTGGGGAACGGTGAAAACAGCACTGGGGCAGACAGCCTTGAAGCCCGCAGGGGGATTGATGGGTAGCTTGATAATGAAGGACTAGAACTGTAGCTAACTGATGACAGCTTTATGAGACGCGGGGTGTTTGGAGTGATACAGACTTATGAAGGGCGGGTTTTTACACATCGTTTCCACCATTTATATAAATGGTGGCTAGAGCGAGACTCGAACTCGCGACCCCGGCATTATGAGTGCCGTGCTCTAACCGGCTGAGCTACCTAGCCGATGTGTTGCCCCCGTGAAGAGGGGCGCCATTCTCGCGATCGGGCCTAGGCTTGTCAACTGCTCTAGGCAAGTTTTTCCAACATCGATCCAGCCTTGGAATTAAGCCTGCAATCGTTCAGACATCGGCATTTTTAAGCCGGGAAATTTAGCATCGCCAAAGCCATAGCCTCAGCCACCTTAATGCCATCAATACCCGCCGAGAGAATACCGCCCGCATAACCTGCCCCCTCCCCCGCCGGATACAAGCCCTTTGTGTTGATGCTTTGAAAGTCCTCGCCGCGTTTGATGCAAATGGGGGATGAGGTGCGGGTTTCTACGCCGGTTAGCAGGGCATCGGCGTTGGCGAAGCCTTTGATTTGGCGGTCAAAGGCGGGGATGGCTTCGCGCAGGGCTTCGATGGCGAAGGCGGGCAGCACGGCTGATAGGTCAGTCAAGGTAATGCCGGGTGTATAAGAGGGTTTAACCGCGCCCAGGTTGCTTGATGGGCGGCCCGCTAGGAAGTCGCCTACCCGTTGCGCAGGGGCGTTGTAGGTGGCACCGCCGAGGCTGAAGGCGGCGGATTCCAGCGCGCGCTGCAATTCAATGCCCGCTAGTGGGTGGCCGGGGTAATCCTGCTCGGGGGAGATGCCCACCACTATGGCGCTGTTGGCGTTGCGCTCGTTGCGGGAGTATTGGCTCATGCCGTTGGTAACCACCCGCCCCTCTTCGGAAGTGGCCGCCACTACTGTGCCGCCGGGGCACATGCAGAAACTGTAGACCGAGCGGCCATTGCGGCAGTGATGCACGAGTTTGTAATCGGCCGCGCCCAAAATTGGGTTGCCTGCGTTGTCGCCATAGCGGCATTTATCGATTTTGGATTGTTCATGCTCGATGCGAAAGCCAATCGAAAAAGGCTTAGCTTCTATATAGACACCGCGCTCGTAGAGCATGGCGAAGGTGTCGCGGGCGCTATGCCCAACGGCAAAGGCCACATGGCGGCAGGGTAAGAACTCGCCGTTGGATAAATGCAGGCCGGTTATCTGGCCGTCTTGCCGGGCAATATCATCTACCCGTGTGCTAAAACGGATCTCTCCGCCGAGGGCGATAATCTCGGCGCGAATTTTCTCCACCATACTCACCAGTTTAAAGGTGCCTATATGGGGTTTACTCACATAGAGGATCTCCTCCGGCGCCCCCGCCGCGACAAACTCGTTGAGCACTTTGCGGCCGTAATGCTTGGGGTCTTTGACTTGGCTGTAGAGCTTGCCATCGGAAAAGGTGCCCGCGCCGCCCTCGCCGAACTGCACATTGGATTCGGTGTTGAGCACCCGTTTGCGCCACAGGCCCCAGGTATCTTTGGTGCGCTCGCGGACATTTTTGCCCCGCTCCAACACTATGGGTCTAAAGCCCATTTGCGCTAGCAACAGGGCGATGAAAATCCCGCAGGGGCCAAGGCCCACCACCACGGGCCGCTGCTCAAGCAGCTCCGGCGCGCGGGCGACATATTTATAGGTGGTATCGGGGGCTGGTCGCACATGGAGGTTACCGGCCGCCAGCAAGCGCTGTTCGGTCTCGGGTGTTAGCTCAATATCCAGGGTGTAGATGAGTTGAATGTTGGTTTTACGGCGTGCATCCACGCCCCGCTTAAATACATGGACACCTTTTAGGTCCGTGGCGGGCAGGTTCAGCTTAACCAGAATGGCGTCGGTGAGCGCGCTTTCGGCATGGTTAAGAGGTAGGGCTATATCAGTTAGGCGCAGCATAGGGGTTCACGACGGATAATTCGGGCGGCATTTTACGCTAGGGCCGCAGGGCCTGTCCTCCGTCTACCCACCCGCCGGGGCGTGCAGTGTAATACGTTGATAAATAAGCTAATTAATGATGAAAGCGCCTTCAAGGCATCGCGTTAAGGTCGCAAAGACCTGAAGCATCACCCTGAGGCTGCGGGGCATTTCACAGATCTTAATTACAATGGCGCAGGCGGGGAATATGGCCTGTTAAAGCCTGCAAAACCACCTAAAATCTGCCCTTAGGTTATTAGCTTTGGCTAGTGGCAAACCGAATCAACTAAGAACCGCATTGAGCTTGGGCTCAACAGGGGGCGAATCCGTGAATATTTCTTTGGCTCATTTTAGCGTTGGTGGGGCTTGGCGCTCGATCAGTGCGCTGTGTGTGGCAAGCTGCCTTGCCCTGAGTGTTGGCTGTGGTGGTGGCGATACCACGGCATCAAGCTCCTCCAGTTCCAGCTCCTCAAGCTCTTCATCAGGCCGCGCAAGCTCAAGCAGTTCAAGCAGCTCGTCCAGTGGCTCTTGGTCCCAAGCTGGCAACCCAGCCCTAGGTGAAATTGCCTATGGCCAACAGTGTTTAGGCTGCCACGGCAAACAGGGCAGCTCAGACATCAACCCCAAAGCCCTCAAGGTGGCCGCCGCCAACAGCAATCTTGCTAAGTACATTCACGACAGCATGCCGCAGGGCAAACCCGGCAACTGCGTCAACGAATGCGCGGCCAACACCGCCGCCTATATTCGCTCCTGGGTAACCAACACCAGCAGCTCAAGCTCCAGCAGTAGTTCAAGCTCCTCCGGGCTGGCGCTGGATGGCAAGTCGCTGTTTGCCAGCAAATGCGCCAAGTGCCACGGCAGCAATGGCGAGGGCATTGTGGATGTGGCGCCCGCGCTGAATAAAGAAATCTTTAACGAAAGTTACCTGCTCAGCAAAATCCCTAGCATGCCCGGCTCCTGCTCTGGCGATTGCGCCTCGGCGGTTGCCAAATACATCCGCGCCACCTTTACACCAGCGCAAGCTGTGTGCAGTGGTGCTGAGACGCCACTGCCCAAACAACTGCGCCTATTAACCCGCACTGAGTACCGCAACACGGTGAATGACCTGTTCGGTATCAACTCTACAGTGGCGGAATCCCTGCCCATTACCGACCCGGTGGGCGGTTACGACAACAACGCTAAGGCTTCCGGCGTGTCGGAATCCCATATGGGCAAATACTGGGACGCCGCAGGCGTATTGGCCGAGACGGTTAATATCAGCAGCATCAATACCTGCAACCAAAAAACCACCAGCTGCGGCGGCACCATAGTGGATAACTTTGGCCCCAAAGTCTTCCGCCGCCCGCTTACCTCAGCTGAGCGCAGCGACTATGTCGACCTGTTCATGTACGCCAGTGATGCCGCCCAAGGCACCCGCTACCTGATCCGCGCCATGCTCTCCTCGCCCAACTTTTTGTACCGCTCCGAAGTGGGCAACAACGGCACTCTGACGCCTTATGAAACCGCGAGTCTGCTCTCCTACACCTTCTGGGGCAGCATGCCCGATACCACCTTGACCAGCGCGGCGGCCAATAACCAGCTGACAACACCAGCCCAGTTGCGCAGCCAAGCCAGCCGCCTGCTAGCCGATGCCAAAGCGCGCCGCCACATGACGTATTTTGCCCGCCAGTGGCTGGGTGCTCAGCAGGTGGCGGATATTAATAAAGACCTGACCATCTTCCCGCAGCTCACCAGCGCCCTGCGCTCAGCGATTGATACTGAGTTTGATATGTTCATCCAGGACGTATTTTTTAACTCCAGCGGTAAATTCGCCGATATTTATCTGGCCAATTACACTTACGCCAACTCAACCCTGGCGCAGTTTTACGGCCTGAGCGGGGCGAGCAACAGCTTTGCGAAAATAAACTCCGGCAGCCAGCGCGGTGGTGTATTGGATATGGCCGCCGTGCTCGCCAGCCACGCCCAATTCAACCAGACCTCGCCCATTAAACGCGGCAAGTTTGTGCGCGAGCGCTTGCTCTGCCAGGAATTGCCACCGCCACCGCCGGGCCTCAACGCGAAACCACCCGCCCTCGACCCCAGCAAGCCGACACGGGATCGTTTTGCGGCGCACACCTCTGATCCGTCCTGCCAAAACTGTCACCAGTTTATCGACCCGATTGGCTTCTCCTTCGAGCGCTACGACGGCATTGGCGCCTACCGCACCAGCGAGAACGGCCTGAGTGTTGACGATTCCGGCAGCCTACGCGGCCTGGTTAACCGCACCGATACCGACGTGACCGACTACAACGGCACCCAAGAGCTGGCGCAAATTCTCGCCACCTCCACCTCAGGCTCCGCCTGTTTGGCCAAGCAGTTTGAAGTCTATGTAGGTGGCAACGCCCACCCGGATCAGTGCACCGTGCAAAACGTTGTTTCGCGCTGGAGTAATAAGGCTTATGTACTGCCTGAACTCTGGCTGGAAGCTGTTTCGTCCGATACCTTCCTGAAACGCAACTAAGAGGAGCCCTCCCATGAAAAGACGCTCATTAATTCAAGGCATAGTGGCGGCTCCTCTGTGGACAGCGCTTCCCCTGTCCCATCTGATCACCCGCACCGCCATGGCGGCCGACCGCCCCATTCGCACCCTATTTATCTACCACCCAGACGGCTGCACACCGGAACTTTGGCACCCGTCGGCTAGCAGCTCTAACCCTTCACTGAAGGCGCAATCGGCCCCTTTGGAAAAGGTGAAGCAGTACTGCACCTTTATGGATGGCTTTTACTTGGTGGGCAAGGGCGACACCCACGAGGGCGGCGCGGTAAAAGTGCTTACCGCCAACGATACCAGCGGCGGCCAAGGCAGCAGCTCCTCCTCCATTGAAGTGGCGCTTGGGCAGCTCTCCCCCACCCTATTTAAGTCCTATCAAATTGGCTGTTTTGGCGGCTATTGGGCGGATAAATCCATCTGTTTTAACGGCACATCGCGGCTGCCCATTGAGGACAACCCGCAAAGCGCCTTCAAAACACTATTTAGCTCAGGCTCCAGTAGCAGCAGTGGCGGCAACAGCAACGCCAGCCAATTGCGCATTCTCGATAACGTCAGTAAGGACCTAGCGCGCCTGCGCAATCAGCTCGGCAGCATCGAAAAAGAGCGCCTGGATATGCACGCCGAGTCCTTTAAAACCCTGCAAGATCGCCTCACCGCCCAGGGCAACCAATCCGGCGGCACGGCGGCCTGCTCAAGTTCCGGCATTAATTTGCAAGGCCTTGGCGCCAATGAGGCGCGGGCGGTGGAAAAACTCAAAACCATCTCTGAGGTGCAGCAGGACATTATGATCCAAGCCCTGGCCTGTGACTTGGTGCGTCATGCGGTGTTCTCCTATTCACACCCGGTCTCGCCGATTGTGGTGCCGGGCAGCTCCATGGGAGATCACGACGCCTCCCACGCCTCACCGTCACAATTCACCCCCAGCAAAACCTGGTGGATCGGCCAAATCGCCAACATGCTGGATAAGATGTCGAAAATTCCCGATGGCAGCAGTGGCAGCCTGTTGGATAACACCATTGTGCTGCTGGTGTCGGAGCTGGGCGACTCAGCCCTGCACGATCACTGGCGAGTGCCTTTTGTATTGGCAGGCGGCAAGAACACAGGCCTTAAGGGCAACCGCGCGCTGGATTTCCGCTCCTCCAACGGCGGCAAAGGTGCTAACCACGGCGACCTATTAACGGCCATAGCGCAAAAAGCCGGTTACACCTCGATTAGTAAATTCGGCTTAGCCAGCGGGCCTATGAACGGCATTTGGTAATCAGCGCTGGCAGACCGACCTCCAGCCATAAATCAGTGCAATAAATCGCTACTGTAAATAGTTACAATGCGCGGCCGCAGTCCTGTTGACTGCGGCTTTTTTATGGCTGAGCGATTTATGTTTGATACCCACTTCCCCTTCTACCACGGCGCCCCCCTAGGCGATGCCGACTTTCGCACCCAGTGGGATGACTTTGTTGTGGACGAGGAGCTACCACCCATGGAGTTTGGTCAGGGCGAGCATGTGTATCTGCAGATTCGAAAGCGCGGCGTGAACACCGAGTGGCTGGGCAGACAGCTAGCTAATCAGCTGGGTATTCACTCGAACGACGTGGGTTACTGCGGCTTAAAAGACCGCCATGCCGCCACTAGCCAGTGGTTCAGCCTGTACCTGCCAAAAATTAAAGACCTCGACGGCACGGCCTTACTCGCGGTTATTGAAGGCGAACTGGAATTACTGCAGCAAACACGCGCAGCGAAAAAATTGCGCCGAGGCATGCACAGCGCCAATCATTTTAAAATCCATCTGCGCAACCTCACCGCTCACCCTGATGCCATTGCCGAGCGGCTTTCCCTCATCCAGCAGCAAGGTGTGCCCAATTATTTTGGCGAACAGCGCTTTGGCATTGAAGGGCAAAATCTACCGGCAGCTAAAACCTGGCTTGAAGAAAAACACCGCATCAAACGCGGCCTTGAGGGCATCTATTTAAGCGCCCTGCGCAGCTACATCTTCAATGCCATAGTGCGCGCCCGCCTACAGGCGTGCCCCCTTAAAGAACTGCAGACCTGCAGCGGTGCCCTGTGGGGCCGCGGCCGCCTACCGGCTGAGTACGCTGAGTTCGAAACCCAAGTACTGCCCAGTGAGTTGGCGCCCCTACTCAATGCCCTGGAACACAAAGGGCTGAATCAGGAGCGGCGGCCCCTGTGGCTGTTGCCCTGCGACCTCAGCTGGCAAATGCCCAGCCCAACTGAACTGATCTTGAGCTTTAGCTTGCAACCGGGGCAATACGCCACCAGCCTACTGCGAGAGTGCGTCCAGCTTAGGGATAGGAGCCTCAAACTGCACAATCAAGCCGATGGTTAAATATCATGAGTAAGGCATTAATCTAACTAATGCTTAAGTTTATATGCCTTAACTGAATTATTATTTTTTGTAATTTTTAGATTTATTTGAAATATAAACAAGTAAAAGTATTGAATTCATAAATATAAATCAGCGTAAAAAGTGACGAATGTGCATGAAACTTATTCCGATTCGAGCGACTAGGAACGGCAGCCCTTGGCGATTGGTTAAAATTTTATTCGCATGCCTCATTCTAACCAGCTGCGGCACCCATTCTGCCCGCAGTACAAAAATGGGTACTCAAGCAGAGCCAAGGGCGGTACCTGCTGGCCAGTATCGGGTGCAAGCGGGCGACACACTCTTTGCCCTGGCGTGGAAAAACAATACGACGGTAGAAAAACTCCAGCGTATCAACGGCATGGGGCAAAGCTCCGCCCTGCGCGCCGGTCAATTCATCCGTTTAACAGGCGAGCCGGAAACCCCGATCGCCCCCACAACAAGCCCCTCACGCAGGGAGCCCAATCGAGGCTGCTGTATAAAAAAACAACCAGAAAATGCAGAACCAGTAAAAAAGTATGAGATTTTAAAATGGACTTCTGGTTGGATATGGCCAGTTAAGGGGCCAGTTATTTCTCAATACTCAGCCAAAGGTGGGTTAAATAAGGGTATTGATATTAAGTCCAAATTAGGAGAGTCTGTTGTCGCAGCATCAGACGGAGAGGTGGTTTTTGCCGGTAACGAGCTTAAGGGTTATCCCAATCTGGTTATCGTCAAACACGGGGCACGCTACTTAAGCGCCTACAGCAACAACCACACTCTGCTGGTAAAGGAAGGGGACAAGGTGCGCAAAGGTCAACCCATAGCTTATATGGGTAAGGTGCCAGAGGCGACGCGACTTCACTTTGAAATCCGCGCTGACGGCAAACCGATTGACCCGCAACAGCTGCTCCCCTAGCGCTGGGCAAAAAAAGAATTCAAGTTATTTTTTTCTTGCCGAAAACAACAATACCGGGGTGGCTAGCAACTACAACAATAACTACATCCCCAGGTGCACACAACACTACCGGCGAAGCAACCAGCGGTCAGGCGCTTCGCACCCCAATTGAGGACGTCACCATGGCAAGCCCAGCAGTCGATTTCGATACGCTCAAAACCGATGATCTTCATCTAATGAATGAGATTGATGACATCATCACAATTGACGACATAGCACTCATTGATAGCGATGATTTTGACCTGGTGCCGAGAGGCCGTGAGGGCGTTATCGAGGGGGAAGACCCCAACCCGAAAAATCTCGATGCCACGCAACTGTATTTAAATGAAATTGGCTTTTCCCCTTTATTAAGTGCTGAAGAAGAAGTGTTTTTTGCGCGCAAAGCCCTAAAAGGCGACAACGCAGCACGCAAGCGCATGATCGAAAGTAATTTGCGCCTAGTAGTAAAAATCTCTCGCCGCTACGTCAACCGCGGTTTGGCGCTGCTGGATTTAATTGAGGAAGGTAATTTAGGCCTGATTCGCGCGGTGGAAAAATTCGACCCCGAGCGCGGCTTTCGTTTTTCCACCTACGCCACCTGGTGGATTCGCCAGACCATTGAGCGGGCGATCATGAATCAAACCCGCACTATTCGCCTGCCGATTCACGTTGTTAAAGAATTAAATGTTTATCTGCGCGCGGCGCGGGAATTATCGCAAAAACTCGATCACGAACCCTCCCCCGAAGAAATTGCCGCACTGCTGGAAAAACCCGTTGAAGATGTAGAACGCATGCTCGCCCTGAACGAGCGCGTCACGTCCATGGATGCCCCCATAGGCCCATCATCTGATAAAACCCTCGTCGATACAGTGCCGGATGTACACGTTTCCGACCCTGTTGAACTGCTAGAAAACTCCGATTTAAATCTCAGCTTGGATCACTGGCTTGATGAATTAACCGAAAAACAACGGGAAGTGTTATCCCGCCGTTTTGGTTTGCGCGGCCATGAATCGAGCACACTCGAAGAGGTAGGCCGAGAAATTGGTTTAACTCGCGAGCGCGTGCGTCAAATTCAGGTAGAAGCGCTGCGCCGCCTGCGCGATATTTTAGAAAAACAAGGCCTAAGTGCTGAATCCCTTTTTGGCATTATGTAAGGGCTGAATTCACAGCCTTGAATTGTGATTAAATTTTAAAAACGCAGCCTTTTGGCTGCGTTTTTTATTGGGGCAACCATTTTTATCTCATGTAAAGGCCGTGGCCTAAACTGCCTACAAAGGCCAAACGATTCCAACAGACGACACCGCTAGCCCGCACGCAAATGGGAATTTAAATTCTTTTAGTCGTTAAAAACGGCTGCGCTGACGCTAATTTTTAACACGGAATTAAACGCTAAAATCAAAGGCTAACTTTGCTAACGGCCGCCTAAAAATGTTAGTGTCGAGCGCGATGCACCAACTGGTCAAAGTGCTGCATATGCTGCAGCGCAAGGCACAATACCAACGTCTTATTTTTTATTAGCCGCACTTTTTACACAGGAACTACTGAAGCTTCGCCGAGTATTTTTTTGCGAAGTATGCTTCCGGTTCAACACCCTAAGGAATTTTTAAGCAGCGCCGTGCTAAAACCTGACTGACTCACATAATAAAAAATTTGGAGCCCCCATGACTTTTGTTTCCTCCCTGCCCTCACCCAGATATGCCTTTGCCCGCCGCATGTTATCAACTGCTGTGCTCACGGGCCTTGGCGTACTGGTGAGCAATACCCAGGTGTTGGCCAAGGCGCCGCCCCATGAAATTGCCAGCGCCGACAAAACAGTGCCGGTGTTGTTGCCCGCCGAGTGGAACCGGGTTGTTAACCCTGTGCCTGCCAACCCAGCCCTAGAAGCCAAAATTAACGAGATTCTGACCAAACTCAGCCTGGAGCAAAAAGTCGGGCAGATGATTCAGCCGCACATAGGTGCGGTAACCCCCGAGGAAGTCAAAGCCTACAACATAGGCTCAATTCTCAACGGCGGCGGCCAGAACCCCAACGATAACCCCAACTCCACCGCCCAAGACTGGGTGCAACTGGCCGAGCGGTTTTACCAGGCATCTATGTCCAGTGAAAACGGCCGCACGCCCATTCCGGTGATCTGGGGTATAGATGCCGTGCACGGCCACAACAATCTGATCGGCGCCACTTTATTCCCCCACAACATAGCCCTGGGCGCTACCCGCAACCCGGCCTTAGTTAAATCCTTAGCGGCGCTTACCGCAGCCGAAGTTTATGCCACCGGCCAGGACTGGGATTTTGCCCCCACGCTCGCAGTAGCCCAAGACGACCGCTGGGGCCGCACCTATGAGAGTTTTTCAGAAGACCCCAGCCTAGTTGCCCAGCTGGGCGGCAAATTTGTGGAAGGCTTGCAGGGTACGGCGGGCACCAAAGAATTTTTAGCGGCGAAAAAAGTCCTCGCCACGGCAAAACATTTTATCGGCGATGGCGGCACCCAATACGGCGATGACCAGGGTTATACCCAAGGCGAGGAGCAGGCGCTGCTGCGCACTCATTTACCCGGTTATATCGCCGCCTTAAACGCCGGTGTGCAAACCGTGATGGCCAGCTACAGCAGCTGGAACGGCGTTCACTCCCACGCCAATGCCCGCCTGATGAACCAACTGCTCAAGGGCCAGCTGGGCTTTGATGGTTTGATTGTCAGCGATTGGCAGGCAATCAGCCATGTGCCCGGCTGCGCCTTGGATAACTGCCCTGAAGCGGTCAACGCCGGGGTAGATTTATTTATGATTCCCAATGCGCCCGAGTGGAAAAACTTCCACGCTAATGTGGTGGCCCAGGTGAAAGCGGGCGTTATCAGCCAGGCGCGCATCGACGATGCGGTGCGGCGCATCCTGCGTGTGAAACTGCGCCAGGGCCTCTTCAGCGCTCCCAGCCCCTTGCAGCGCGCCGCCGCAACCGCAGGCGTCATAGGCTCTAAAGAGCACCGCGCCCTCGCCCGCCAAGCGGTGCGTGAATCATTGGTACTGCTGAAAAACACCCAGGGTGTATTGCCGATCAAGCCCAAATCCAAGGTGTTAGTAGCAGGCCTTGGCGGCAATACCCTTGTTCACCAAACCGGTGGCTGGAGCGTTACCTGGCAGGGTAAGGATGTGCCCAACGATAAATTCCCCGGCGCCACCAGTATTTTCGCGGGCCTCGCCGATGCGCTTAAAGCCGTCGGCGGTGAAGCCCAGTACAGCGAACAGGGCACATTTACTAGCAAGCCTGATCTGGCGGTGGTAGTCCTCAGTGAGGAACCCTACGCCGAGATCCAAGGCGATATTCAAAACCTTGCCACATTGGAACTCGATGGCACGCACAAGAGCGGCCTTAAGCTGATTCAAGCGTTTAAATCCCAGGGTATTCCTGTAGTGGCCGTGCTGCTCAGTGGCCGCCCCCTGTGGGTGAACAAAGAGCTTAACCTCGCCGATGCCTTTGTGGCCGCCTGGCAACCCGGCACCGAAGGCGCAGGTGTGGCCGATGTGTTAGTGGCGAAAATCGATGGCACCCCCAATGCGGACTTTAATGGCCGCCTAAGCTTCAGCTGGCCCGCCACCCCCTGCCAAACGCCGCTAAATAAAACCGACGCCGATTACAAACCGCTGTTCGCCTTCGACTATGGCCTGCGCTACAGCAGCAGCCTTACGCCCTGGCAGCCCTTGAGTGAATCCACCAGCGAATACGCCTATGGCTGCCGCCTGAAGAACCAGCTGCCGGCCGCTAAGCGCATGGAATTTACAGCCAAAGATGGCTGGGACTGGAAACTAGAACTGCCCAGCTTCCAGGGCAGCTGGCTGGGCGAAGGCGCGAACCTCGGCGCCTTAACGGTTAAACCCATCAAAGATGGCGTGTCGGCGAGCTGGGATGGCAAGGGCGAAGCGCGGGTAATGCTGCGCAATAAAAACACGCCTCGCCACGATATGCTGGCGGCACTGGCCAATCAGGGCGTGCTGGCCGTGGACGTAAAACTGCTCAGCCCCGTGAGTGCAGGGCCGGGCATAGACGTCAAAATTTGGAGCAGCCCTTTAACCTCTGGCACGGTGGATGTGAGCAAACTCTTAGCCGCCTGGCCACAGGGCAAAACCCAAACCCTGAGCATCGACCTCGCCTGCTTTGCCAAAAGTTTTACCGACTTTAGCAAAGTGGACGGCCCCATCGCCCTGCAGGCCAAGCGCGCCCTAGCGGTTGAGCTGAGCAATGTGCGTTACGAGCCAGGCCAGGCGAAAACCGCCAGCATCAGCTGCAGCCAATAGCCATCCGGCGGGGGCACCCACAAGGCGCCCCCTACAGGAATTTTTGGCGTAGCCCGGATGAAGCGCAGCGCAATCCGGGTTGGACTGGGCTTGAATCCCGAAAACCCCGGATTGCGCTACGCTTCATCCGGGCTACGTCTCCTCATCCGGGCTACCCCCCTAAATTGAGGGGCTGCAACCCCGTCAGGCCTTTCACTAACCGTCTAAACACTGTCATCTGCCCCACCTAAAAACCCAGCGTTCAAGGCCCATCCGCGTGTGTTTTGGCGCACGCGAATTTGCCTTAGGCCGTGCTACACTCCCGCCTCAATGACCGCTAGGCAAAGGAGTCAGTAGTGACTGAAGACGACCGAACTCGGCTGGCAAGCAGCCGACCACGTGACGACCAAACCCGTGTTGCACCGCCCAGCGGTTCGTCTGCGGGCGCAGGTTCATCTACTGCTCCAAGCCAGGTTGCCCGCCCCATCAGCCAAGTACCCGCCCCAGCGCCCGTTGCACAAGGCAGTGGCGACTACACCGAATTCCACGCCAGCGCCAACGATTCCTCCGGTTTTGCCAAGGCCCGCGCCATAGCTCAAAGCACCCTGGCCTCCAACGGCACCCTGCTCAAAAAACGCTTTGTGTTGGAGGAAGTGCTCGGCAGTGGCGGCATGGGCACAGTGTATAAAACCCGCGATCTGCGCAAAGTCGAAGCGGAAGACCCCAACCCCTATATAGCCACTAAGGTGCTCAACCAGGATTTTAAACAGCACCCAGACGCCTTCGTTACCCTGCAGCAGGAGGCGGCCAAGTCCCACACCCTCGCCCACCCCAACATAGTCACGGTGCACGATTTCGACCGGGATGGCGACACCCTGTTTATGACCATGGAGCTGCTCGAAGGCGAGCCACTCGACAAACTCATCAAGGCCCACGCAGGCCGGGGCCTAGGCAAAGAGCGAGCGCTAAAACTGATTCAAGACATGGCGGCGGCGCTGGGCTATGCCCATCAACGCAACCTCATTCACTCGGATTTTAAACCCGGCAACGTATTCGTCGCCGCCGATGGCCGCGCTAAGGTGCTGGACTTTGGCATCGCCCGCGCAGCCTCGGTGGAGGCGCAAAAACACAGCTTTGATGCGGGCAGCCTCGGCGCCCTCACACCGGCCTATGCCACCTTAGAAATGCTGCGCGGAGAAGCGCCGAGTTACAGCGACGACGTGTACGCGCTGGCCTGTGTGGCCTATGAAATGCTCGCAGGCCAACACCCCTACGAGCGGCGCTCGGCCCTGCAAGCCTTAGAAAAAGGCCTCAAACCCAAACGTATCGAGACCTTAAGCAACCGCCAGTGGCGGGCGTTAAACCACGCCCTGGCCTTACAACAGGCGCAGCGCACAGCAACGATCAACCAATTTATTGCCGAATTTATCCCCAACCGCACCGCCACCTTGGTGAAAATCGTCGCAGCGGCTGCGGTGCTGTCGTTAGTGGGCGCAGGCTGGTTCGGCTACCAGCAGTATCAGGCCAAGGCCAAAATCAAACTCACCATTGACGAAAAACTCGCTGAAGCACAAACCTGTTTCGCCGAAAGCCGCTTTGCCTGCGCGGTTGAGCAGGCCATGGTGGTGGTAAGCCTGGACGGCAATAACACGGCTGCCGCCACCCTAATGAAAAACGCCCAGCTGGGCCTGCAAAAACAACAACAGGCAACCCGCGTCAGCCATTTGTTAAGCGAGGCCAACACCTGTTTAAACGAGAAAAACTACGCCTGCACGCAAGTAAAAGCGCGCGAAATTCTCGACCAAGCGCCAGCCAATACCGAGGCCCAAGCACTGCTTAGCAAGGCCGATGCGCTGATGAAAAGCGCTGAAATTGCGGGCCTCATAAGCCAAGCGGAAGCCTGTTTAGCGAAGAATGATTTAGGCTGCGCCGAAGTACTTAACGAACAAGTCAGCTCCATCAACAGACAACACCCGGATGCCGTCGCCCTCGCGAGCAAAGTCATTGCCGCTAAAAACCAATCTCTGCAAGTGGTGCAAGCCACCGCGCAAAAAACGGCGGGCTTGGTTGCGGCGGGGCGCAGTTGTTTGGCGCAAAATAATTTCACCTGTGCGCTCAACCAGGCCAATGCCGCACTGGCCATCGACAAATCCAACACCTTTGCTATCGAATTAAAACAACAGGCGCAAGCGGCGCAAAAACAACTTTTAGCCTCGCAAAATACAGTTGATAACCTGCTCGTTGAAGCGCAAAGTTGCCTGGATAAAAAGAATTACACCTGCGCCATTGCCAAAAGCGAAGCGGCCCTGGCAGTTATTCCTGGCAACTCCCAAGCCACAGGTATACGCAACCGAGCCGTGGAAACCCAGCGCAAAATTAAAGCCGGATTTTCCATTCAATAACATTTTTTTAACCCCACTAAAGGAACCACTCTATGAAAAAGCTTAGCCTTGCACTTGTACTCGCTTCAGTTACCGCCGTCTCCGCCCACGCGGGGCTTGGTCTTAACGACATTAAAAATTCCATTGATAAAAGCCATAAATGCGACCCCTCCGACCAGGGCTGCAAAAACAAAGAACATTTAAAAGCGGCCGCTAAAGTAGCTGCGGTTGCCGTAGCCGCCAAAATCATTGCCGATATGGTGGTGGAATACCAAACACAAAAAGTCTCCGACGAAAGTAAAGTCATCGCCGAATACAAAGAAAAATATAAAACCCTACCCCCCAAACCCGTCGCCTCCATGTACACCACCCAAACCCTGCCGGGCAAAGTGGTAGAGCCGGGTAAAAAAGTCAAAATTCAATCTGAAATTGAAGTAGTGCCCGGCGCGCAACAAAAAGAAGCCTTAATTGAAGAGCGCATCAGCATCTTTGATAACGAAGATAACAGCAAAGAATTAAAAAACATGACCAAACAGGTCAACGCGCAAACCAAACGCGGCGGCCGCTATAAAAATGAATTTTCCTTCCAATTACCGGAAGGCTTACCCCAAGGCGTGTACCCAATTAAAACGGCTTTATTAATTGACGGCCAAGCCGCCAAAACGGCCGATAACGATATTCAGCTGGTTTTGCAGGTAAATCCTGATGGTCAGATGCAGGTATTGGCGCAAGCGTTTTAACCAGAGCGTGTTTATAATCCCCAGAGTTTCAAAGCGCCTTAGGGCGCTTTTTTTTACCTAAAAATTTTCAGCGCTGTCAGGCCACTCCATGACTGAACCTACCGCCCTAGCCATCGAGCAAAACGGCACACCAGCCCCTGTAAGCCTGTGGGTGGCCTTTCGCTTTTGGCTCAAGCTCGGCTTTATCAGCTTCGGCGGCCCGGCCGGGCAAATTGCCATCATGCACCAGGAATTAGTTGAGCGGCGACGCTGGATCAGCGAGCGGCGTTTTTTACACGCCCTTAATTACTGCATGCTGCTACCCGGCCCGGAAGCCCAGCAACTGGCCACCTACATAGGCTGGCTGATGCACCGCAACATCGGCGGCATTCTGGCAGGCGCCCTATTTGTGCTGCCCTCATTGTTTATTTTGATCGGCTTGTCTTGGCTGTACATGGCCTATGGGGAAGTGACCTGGGTGGCCGGTGTGTTCTACGGTATTAAGCCCGCCGTAACCGCCATTGTGGCGCAGGCCGCCCACCGTATCGGCGGCCGCGCCCTCACCAACAAACTACTGTGGGCCATAGCAGCAGCGGCCTTCGTGGCTATTTTCGCCTTTAATATTCCCTTCCCCCTGATAGTGCTGGCGGCGGGCATCCTAGGGTTTTGGGGCGGGCGCACAGCGCCTCAGTACTTTAGCGGGCGCAGCGGCCACGGCGCGGGCGGTAAATCCTACGGCCCCGCCCTTATCGACGACGACACCCCCTCCCCCGCCCACGCGCGCTTTAGCTGGCGTCAGTTGACCACCATAGCCGCAGTCGGCGCCCTCTTATGGCTATTGCCCATGGGCCTATTGCTCGCCAGCCAGGGTTGGGGCGGCACGCTCACACAAATGGCCTGGTTTTTTACCAAAGCCGCCCTGCTGACCATCGGCGGCGCTTACGCAGTTTTGCCCTATGTATACCAGGGCGCCGTGGGCACCTATGGCTGGCTGACACCCACCCAAATGATCGACGGCTTGGCCCTGGGTGAAACCACACCGGGGCCATTGATCATGGTGGTGGCGTTTGTGGCCTTTGTGGGCGGCTTTGGCAAACTGGTATTCGGCCCAGAGGCAGCTTTTTTATCCGGCGCGGTGGCGGCTATATTAGTGACTTGGTTTACTTTTTTACCATCTTTTATTTTTATTTTAGCCGGCGGGCCGCTGGTGGAATCCACCCACGGGGAACTTAAATTCACCGCACCACTCACGGCTATCACCGCTGCGGTAGTGGGTGTCATTTTGAATTTGGCCTTATTTTTTGCCTACCATGTACTCTGGCCTCTGGGGTTTGCAGGCAGCATGGATTTGGCTTCGTTGCTAATTGCCGCTAGCGCAGCCTTAGCCTTGTTTAAATTTAAACGCAGCGTTATTCAGGTGTTAATTATCAGTGCGATTGCTGGCTTAGCGGTAAAATTATTTGCCATTCCTACTCTGATATAAAAAATTACGTTCACCCTACTCTATGCGAGCCATGCGCCAATACGCCTGTATTTTTTTACTCTGCTTAAGTGGTGTAAGTGCTTGCGATCGAGTATCCCAAACACCGCACAATACGCAGTCACCGATGCTTACGCTTCGCAACCAACTGATTATTCCCTGGCATACTGAATTTGCACAGGCGAATACAACACTGGCCGCACGCATCGAGCGCTTTTGCCAAAACCCCGCCAACCCAGGTGAATATCAAGAGGCGCGCAGTGCCTGGCAGGCAAGCTTTATCGCCTGGCAGCGCATCAGTATTTTGCACTTTGGCCCCATCGAAGACGACAACCTACGTACTAGCCTGTATTTTTGGCCGGATCGTTTTAATTGGGTAGCAAAACATCTCAGCAACAGGCTCAACCAACGCGATGCCAACAGTAGCGAATTCAATACACCCGCGGCCCAATTGGGTTTGGCAGAAATAGAATATTTATTATTTGATACCCTTTACACCGACAATGCCGCCCTAGCCGGAGCGCCCTGCGATGTACTGCGTGCAGCCGGCAATCAACTCAACGCTCACGCCCAAGTATTATTAAATAAATGGCAAACAGGAGAAGATGGCGCCTGGCCAGCACAGGGCCTTACCATTGGATCAGAAGGAGAAACCCAAGCACTGCAGGCCATTGTGAGCAGCCTCATCACAAGCTTTGAGCGCATCGCACAGGAGGAATTAATCGCGCCGATTGATAACCTAACCCAACCAGAAGCCAAGTCGTTAATTAGCCAAGCCTGGCGCGCCAATCTGGGCAAATCAGCTCTATTAACCGAGCTTAAATCGGCCCATTCACTTATTCATGTAGGCTTGCAGCCACTGTTAAACACCCCCTCACAACAGGTGTTACAGCGCACATTAATAGAAGATTTAAATCAGCTGAGCGCAGAACTCACTGACACACCTGGGGAATTGGTATTTTTAATCAATACTGAACGCGGCCGCGCACAATTGACACAAGCGGCAAAACACATACAAAAAATGCTTACAAATTTACATGCTATTTCGCAAACGCTGAAAGGTGAGGTCTCTCAAGCAATTCCTCAAAAAAAGTTAACTCAGCTACAGCCCCACAACACCAGCAAGCCATAATCCCCTATAAATAAACCTGAATACCACTATCCCCAACAGTCAGTGCCGCCATAGAAAAGGGACGGTTATATTCAAAAAATGCCCCGCATAGAAGAGCCAGATTTTTCTTCACTTACGTGACACAGTCGTCATTGAAGGCCTTTTAACCACCACCATACTAATGCCACCGCCGCGCTTAGATCCCACGTTGCTGTGATCTAAGTTCAAGCTTGCGCATTTGGGCCTAAATTATTGGAACCCGCGTGAGTGTGCGGCAACCAATTCACTTCCTCACCCCCATTGGAGTTCAGCATGTTACAAATTCTATTTGCCGCTTTGGTTAGCGTTTTCTTGGCCAGCAGTGTATTGGCCTGCCCCGGCGGCGACTGCCCAGATGGCAAGTGCCCGCTGTCGAAGAAACTAGATTTAGACCCTGAGCGCGCCGCCAAGCTAAATGCCCTGGAAACTAAATTTAAACAGGATCGCGAGGCTATGCAGGCAGAGCATCACGCCAAATTGGCAGAAATTCTTACCCCTGAGGAGCTGGCTAAATTGGAAGCGGCTCACAGCCATCATGGCCACGACGGCCAACATGGCGCCATGGGTGATGAACCGAAAAAATGCGACGAAAAGGATAAAAAGCCCGCCGCTAAAAAATCCCCACTGTAAGCCAACACGCCGCAGAAGCCCTGCGTGATAAGCTTAGGTGGCGGCGAGGTTGACAGCGCCGCCACCCCACCTCTACCTCAGGACCTGCATGCTTAAGTTTTTCCTCATTTCACTGTCCATAGTGCTCGCCCTCGACTCGGCCGGTTGCAGCAGTCAACGAGCCTTCGACTCCCAAGGCTTGCAGTTTAAAACCCTCATTACGCCTGAACATATCAAGCGCTTTGAGCTGACCATTATTCCCAGGCCAGTACCTATAGACCCTCAATCCGACCGGCGCGGGCTGGAGTCTGGGCCATCGGAGCGGCAGCTAAAAGGCCTGTTAAAAGATGCATTGGCGAGCAACGGCTTTTGCAAACAGGGGTTTTTGCCCTTGGGGCGTTATGCGGGTGAGAGCCACTATCGGCTGCGCGGCGAGTGTAAGGATGCGGCCTCTGCGGAGGACCTAGCCAAGTTCCCCAACACTATTGAGCGCTGGTAGAGAAAAACAGATAAGAAAAAGGCCCGGCAGTGGTGACTGCCGGGCCTTTTTTGTAGGCGGAGTGGGTCGATAAGCCGGGTTCTGTCGCGGACAATCATTCATCTGGGACCTGTGTCACCACAGGCCTCAAGCGACCTACCCGAATCCAGCGCGGGCCGCGCCAATGGATTCCTATTTGGTCTTGCTCCGAACGGGGTTTACCTAGCCACAGACTGTTACCAGCTGCGCGGTGCGCTCTTACCGCACCATTTCACCCTTACCGCAAACCGAAGTCTGAGGCGGTTTATTCTCTGTTGCACTTTCCGTAGGCTCGCGCCTCCCAGGCGTTACCTGGCGTTCTGCCCTATGGAGCCCGGACTTTCCTCCCCTGTTGCCAGGAGCGATTGTCTAACCCACTCACGGCGCGCACCTTAACAAAAGCCGCCGGCAATTGCGACCGCCGATAGTCCCTTGACGACCGACGGGCGGCATTCAAAAAAGACGCGCTCAGTTTTTCCAAAAACGCTGCATTTCCACGAAGGTGAATGAGGCGGACCAGGTTACCAACACAAAACCGGTCAAGGCCTCAGTGCCCACTAAAAATCGAATAGCACCCACCGGCACTATGTCGCCAAGGCCCAGGGTGGTAAAACACACGGCAGAGAAATAAATGCAATCCAAAAGGCCCAGGGGGTATTCGGCAAATAAAGCGCCGTGCCCTTCATGGGAAACCAAAGCAAAATAGGTCAAACCAAACATCCACACCTCAACCACATGGGTAAAGAGGATGGAAAAAATTAGCACTAAAATCCGCATACGCGGCCTTAAATGGACTTTTTTTAATAGGCTGGTCAGTGCACTTAAGGCCTCGTAATGCACTAACACACACAGAACTACCAGAGCACAGGTGGAGATAACCACTACCGTTTGGCTTTGAAAGGTTTCAAGCGCGAGGATTGGCAGGGAAAGATTGGTGGCAGACATGCAGGAGCCTTGGCGGTAAAAACCTTATTATGGCAAAGGACACACTGAAGCAGGTGAATGAGTTAACGCTTTTTACAGGCTCATTAGCCTAGCGCTTCCAGCTGGACACACCTTCAAATAGGTTTTAGTCATCCAGCCGCACACTAAAGCGCCTTAATTAATGGCCGATCCACTATGCAACCCGAAGCAAAAAACTGGATTAGCCGGTTGTAGGGGAATCTCTGCGCCCCAGGCCGCTAAATTAATGCGCACAGCAAGCGCCGCACCAGCCTACCCAGCGAACCGGCCAGCCGCAGTAATAAATTACCCAAACACACTCGGCGTTGCGGTCAAAATGTTATTTTTATGACGCAATAAAAAATAACGCAACGGGATTTATTGAACAGCGCAATTACCTGTTGACGCCATAATGGGTTGGGCATAGGTTAGATGTACTCAAAACGTCAGATTTACGATGTGTATTTTTCATCTAATCATGAGTGCGACATAGCACCACTGCAACCAACCCAATTCGCCCAAGTTGATTTCGCAACAATTCATTTGCAGCACCTCAGACAAAACACGACACGCTCAAGATGCAGCAAATTCAGCATAAAGGACTTGCATAAAACGCCCAACAGAAAACCGCCCGACCAACGCTCATTGAATGGACTGCGAAGCGTGTGCCGCTTTATTTAAGGATGCACTGATTAATTTTGGAGTGTGTTTTTTCAATCACGCCGAATGCTTAACTGCAACGCGTAGCGAGCCCCTGGCCGCAACAGCGTTGAAAAAACCGAATTAATTTTAATTTTTTTGAAGCAATCACACAGCTGCACAGGTTTTAGCGGAGCAATAAACACTAACTCAAGGCGATTGTGTGCCGCCACGTGAAGACTATTTTCCATAGGCATTTCCACCCACGTCATTTAAACCCTGAGGCTATGCATATGATTAACAGCGTGATTGATATTTCCCACCACAACAAAGTCAGCAGCTTTGCCAAAATAAAAAATGCCGGTATTTACGGCATCATTCACAAAGCGACGCAGGGCCTGCAATACAAAGACCCAACCTTTGTCGCCAACCGCGCCAATGCCTTAAAAGCAGGTATAAAAGTGGGCGCCTACCATTTTGGTGTGGCCGGAGATGCTATAGCTCAGGCGGAGCATTTAGTGACCACGGCGGGCCCTGATGCCTTGTTAGTGCTGGATTTTGAAGGCAACCCCCAGGGCCAGGATATGAGCCTGGATGAAGCGGAGCATTTTGTTGATCACATCAATACCCTCACCGGCCGCTACCCCGGTTTGTACTCCGGCCACACCATCAAAGAAGCCCTGACCAAAGCAGGCATTAGTAGCCCGGCCCAAACAGAATTATCCAAGTGCTGGCTTTGGATCGCCCAATACAGCACAGCGCCTTTAATACCGAAAATTTGGCCCCGCTGGACACTCTGGCAATACACCGACGGCGCCTTCGGCCCCGAACCCCATACGTTAGATGGCATAGGCCGCTGCGATAGGGATCAATTCAACGGCACACTGGCGGAATTAGATCAATTTTGGTGTGCCCACAGTGGCTGATTTGTCGGCGGGACGCTCTGGCCATCCGCAGCGCGGCGCATTTATAGCCGCAGCGCCCAGGGCAACCACAAGGGTTGCCCCTACGGAGCCCATGAACTGCTGCAGAAGAGGGAATTGGGAGGCCGAACGATTTGCCCCTAGGCTTGATCGCCGCGCACCCGCCCGGTCGCATACACACAATAACTCACCCCCTGGCTAAAAATGCGGGTGCCGCCGCCTTCCATAAGGGTTTGGCTGAGGGCTTCGGGGTCTTTGATGGCAACTCCCGCCACATAGTCCACGCCGTATGCCTGCCAGTTATCCAGCCAGGGCACACTCGGCCCCATCAGCACAACATGAGCGCGGGCGCTCAGAGTCAACAGGCGCGGGAGGGTTTTGTTGGCGATGCTGCTAGCAGTGATAAATACCCAGTCAGCCTGCGGCAGGATAGATTCGGCGGCGGTATCGGGCAGCTCCCCTGGGCGCGGGCGGCGTTCAAGGCAAGTAAAATCCCCAAGCAGCCCACTGGCTTCAAGGCCGGGATAACTGCCGATGACCACCACTTTAGTGCCCTGCACATGGGGCGCAAAATGGGCGAAGACCGCTAGATGGGGCGGAATATGCGCCACCGCCGGTAACAGCTGCGCCTGGGCCAGACTCGCTGACCGGTGGTTGATCACCGCGTTGCTGACGGCGCCCCCCACCGCCGCTTCACAGGCATCCCAATGGCTCAGCCAAGGGCCCAACTCAGCCGCTGGTTTACCCACCAGAGTGCCGGGCCAGGTTAATACCCGCGGCGCGTCCTGGGGGCTAAAGCACAGGCCGTAGCTTTTGCCGCCGTCTAGGGCCACCTCGGCTAGGGTCCAGTTGAGGCCCAGAATCACTTTGCTCACCTGGGCCGGCTGCTGAGTGCAGCGGAGCAACTGAGCGTACAGATCCTGCGGCATGGGCTGGGCTAGTCCGCTAAGGCCGGCAGCAGGCCCAACTCGCAGTTAAGCGCATCGCTGCCACCCCAGCAGGTCACCGATTCCACAAACCATTTGCGGTTGGTGGGATGGTCCTGCAACACATCAAGCTCGGCGTACACCTGGCCAGTGCCGTGTATGAGCAGGCTGCCTAAGCAATGGCCGTCGGTGTTTTGCCACTCGGCATAGAGGCTTTGGTTGCCGTCAAAGTCGTCGATGCGCAGTTGCTGGTTGTGCATACCGCGGCCGAGGACTTCCATTTGGGTTAAAAAGCCATAGCGGGACAATTCGGCGCGCAGGCGCGCTTCAACGGCGGCGATGGTGGCCTGTTCAGCGGCCACACGCTGCTGTAATTGAGCATCCATAGGGTTCACCACAGCTCCGCAGGCGCGCACTGAGCCGCCACAGGAGTACCGCCTATGAGGTGTTGTTGGATGATAGTGTCCACATCGGCCTCGGTTACATTGGCGTACAGCACATTACCGGGATACACCAACACGCTCGCCCCAGCCTGGCAAGGGCCCAGGCACCCGGTGGCCACGAGGGAAACCTTATTGGCGAGGTTGTATTTCATTACCCCGTGAGAAAAAGCGGGCATCAAGGTGGCGGCACCTTTTTCACCGCAACTGCCGCGCGGGTGACCGGCAGGACGCTGTTGGGAACAGATAAACACGTGAATTTCAGGCCTAGGCATAGGCATCTCCTAAAAAAGTGCGCGCGCCCTGGTGCCACTGCCAGTGGTTACCGGTGGGAGCACAGGTGAATCCGAGTGTGCTTAATCGCACCCGGTTCGGCGATAAAACGCTGGGGGCTCAGCCCGGCAGCGCCTGATGGGTGTGGCAGTTTTTCGGGCAGACCCGCGCGCAGGACACGCAGCCGATACAATCAAGGGGGTTCTTGATGGTCATCACCATCATTTCATCGTCCTCGTCGTAAAAGTCGTCATCGTCCTCAACCACCCCGGCCCGCTCCACCAATTCAAATACATCCCGTGGGCACACCTTGTAGCAGCGCCCACAGCCGATGCAGGTTTTGGCGTTGAGTTCGGTGACGTATTCAGGAATCCACGGCTCGCCCCCTCGGGTGCGGCCTGTGATGACGTTTTCAGCTGATTCAGCCATGGTGTACCTCCGCGATTAACTCAGGTCGCTTCAACAGCGTCCAGGGTGTTTTTTGCCTCGGCCCATTGTTCACAGGCTGTGGCGGTTTGCCGCGCCAATTCCACTAAAGTGCCGTAATCGCTGAAGAGCCGGTCTTCCACAAGATCGTGGATTTGTGAGGCCCAATCGGTGGCAATGCGTTTTTTAGTGCTGACGTCTTTTTTTAAGGCTTTGAGTTCTTCTTCGTTCATAACAGGTGGTCTTTTTGCTGGGTGGAAATTTGGGTTGTGCTTTTTCGTAATTGGTTTTTTCGGTTTAACTCATTTCTCGTTCCCACGCTCTGCGTGGGAATGCATACTTCGACTTAAATTTAATTTTCTCTTTGGCTTCCTATTTGGAGCATCGCCTTATTGGTCTGCCATATCGACAAATTTTCTACATCTCATATTTGAAAAACTAAATCTCGGTTTAAACACCGCGCCTCCGGCGCTCGCGGCATTTGCGCATCCCTGCGCTGCAAAAGGCCACCCTGCTTTTTCTCGTTCCCATGCTCTGCGTGGGAACGCATACGAGCTAAAGTTTCTTTTCAAACTTAATTCCCTGTGGAAATACCGCGCCTCCGGCGGGTCACTTTTCTTTGCGTGCACAAAGAAAAGTAACCAAAAGAAAGTGCACCCTGCTTTTGGGTTTTGCTGCGCAAAACTACCCTCCTTCCGGCACAATTTTGGGGGTCGTCGCGAAGGGCCATCCATGGCCCTCCACTCCTCAATTGGGCATCCCGCCCAATTGACCCCCAAAATTGCACCTCCACTCGGCCAAAAGAAGGGTTCTACCTCGGCGCCTGACACCGTAATTTCGGTAGAAATTTAAAAGGTTAAAATTTAAATAATCTCTAGTTTTCTCGTTCCCACGCTCTGCGTGGGAACGCATTATTTTCTGGGGTTAAAACCAAACGCGGCCGTTAATCCAGCTTGCCCCACAAAGGCAATGTCATTTCGTTAGGGAACTCATCTGATAGCTAGGAAATTGTGCCCTTTGTCAGAAACCCCCTCCCAACCTCCCCCTTGAAAAGGGGGAGGAGCCAGAAAACCTTAAACGATGGCACTTCCCTCGTTTTTAAGGCTATTTTGCTCCCTCCCCGTCTAAAGGGGAGGGTTGGGGTGGGGTTTGTTGCTCGCCCCAATACTCTACCTATAAACACCTAAAACTAATCAAATCTATCTTTCTGACCTGATTTACGCGGCAACACAATTGCACTCATGCACACACAATTGCGCGTTTTAAACTTCCGAAAAATCACCGCTAATACAAATAATGCAAATTTATTCAACAGCTCTAAAAAGCGTAAAAATAAAATCCCAGGGTATTGTCCTGCCTACATTTAAGGGGCGCGTTTTAATCCGAGAATTAAATTCCACTCAAGCCTAAAGCGCTGCCACTTCGCGATGAGCGTTGATGGTTTCCACCGCTTTGTTGGTGAGTTTGTCCACTTCGTCGATAAGTTTTTCTAAGGATTCAAAACCAAAGCGGTGTACGTCGCGCAGGATTTTGTCCATCACAATGAGTTTGCCCACCGTGATAATCGCGCGGCCAAAACCCTCGTGGGAGAGGTTGATCATGGGCACGGCCATGAGGCCCGATTCGGCTTCTACCCGGCATGAAATTGCGTTGTAAAAGGCTTTTACCCGGGAGATGGTGGTGTCGTCTGGGTCCCCCACCACGGGGATTTCCCGGCGGCGCTCTTTGGTGAGGATTAGGGGGTCGAGGACGCGGCAGTCGGTCCAGGTGTCGTAGGTGCCGTAGCTGTCCATGGCCCGCAGTTGCGTGACCACTTGTTTTACGAAGGGGTGGGCGAGCAAGGGGGCTTTTTCGTCGATTAGGTCGGTGGTCATAACAGGTGTCCAGTGAGGGTGTAGTTAAAAAGGGTTATTAAATTCAAAGTGGCTTAATCGCCCCAGCCTTCCATTTCCATGGCGTCAAAGCGGCCGCCTAAGGAGCGTTGCGAGCGGCGAATGGCCTTGGCCAACCAGCTGGAGGGGCCTTCGCGCATTTCCTGCTGCAGGGCGGCGAGCATCTGGGCGATGGTGGCGCCTTCGGGCACTTTCACCGGCTGCACCCCTATGGCCAGCAACTGCCTAAGGGCCGAGGCGCCGCAGGCGCGGCAGTAGACCGCGATGCAGCCTTCGAGCAACTCAAGCTTGCCCGCAAGCTTGTCCTCGTTGCCGTCTTGGGCCAGGGCGCCAAACTCAACCACGTTAAATAGCCGCGCCTCGTCCATATTCACGCCGTAAATGGCAAAGGAAGCCGCCGAGCCGAAGTGCTGATCGACATTCACACGGTCCGACGTGGCAAACGCCACCTTCAGTAGGGTGCTGTCGTCCTGGTCGTCGAGTACCCGTAATCTGCGCGTGATCTGGCTCATAGGCGCTCCTACTTCAGTGTGCTATCGCGGCGGGCTGGCCTTGGGGGCCGTCGAGTTTTTGGGCGTAGATCGAGTAATAAGGCTTGGTTTCCTGGTGGTGGGCATTGATTAAATTCGCTAAATCAAACAGGGCTTGCGTGGTACCGCGATAGCCAAACCATAAGCGCTGAAAGCCACCCAATAGGTCGTACTGGGGGAAGCCCGCCCGCAGCAATGGCACCCCTAAGCGCTCGGCGCTCTCGGCGGCGTGGCTGTTGGCGATCATCAACTGGGCGCGGCCCGCCTGGGCGCGGCGCTCCAAGTCTTCTAAATCGCCGATCTGAATGGTCGTGATGCGGCTTGCTTCGAGGGATTTAGCGCGGTCTGGTACCACTGCGGCCACCACTTCAGCGCCCATGGTGGTAAGCAAGCGCTCAAAGCCCAATAACATATCCGGGTCGGCGGCTATGGCCACCCGGGCCTGGCCGATCATAAAGTGGGTGTCCAGCATGGCATCCTGCAGTTGCTTGCGGTGGCGCTCCCATTTCTCGGGCACCGGCTTGCCGCTGATCTGCGCCAGGGTGTTAATCCACTCATCCACCGCCTCAAGGCCCAACAGATGGCCGAATTTATGGGCGGGCACGCCGGTGCGTTTGGCCAGGGCCTCCGCCGCCGGGTGCAGGCTTTCGCCCACTGCCAGGGTGGCGATGCTTTCACAGGCGGTGGCAATATCCGCCACGCTGACGCCGCCGGTGGTGAGGGGGTTGAAGGTGCCTTCATCCAAATGGCCGTCTAAGGAGCCGGACAAGTCGGGAATGAGCAGTGGGCGCAGGCCAAAACTCTCCAGGCTTTCGGCTACAAATTCGATGTCGGTGGGCGTGAGGTTAGCGCCGCAGAGCACATTCACCTGCCGCTTGCGCAGTCCCACCCGGCTGGTGTCGGCGGGCACCAAAGTCTCCACTATGCCCTTCACCGCCACGGCAAAGCCGCTTTCAAAACTGCCGCTAAAATCCGGTGTATTTACTGCTACTACAGCGGTTTGGGCGTACTGGGGGAAGCGCTGGCGAAACTCACCGACGGCACGGTGAATGTCCGCCCCCTGGGTCTCGGCAAGGCCGGTGGTGACCAGGCCCACCAGGGCTGGGTTGTTTTTTTCGCAGATGACTTTTAAGGCTTCCACTATGTTGTCGTCAGCGCCCATGACCGAACTTACCTGGTCCATGGCGGTGGTTTGCAGTGGCACCGGCTCGCGAAAGTGGCGCACAAAAAACACCTTGGCAAAGGCGGTGCAGCCCTGGGAGCCGTGCATCAGAGGCACCGAGCGGGCCACCCCCAAAAAGGCCAAGGCGCCGCCGGAGGTTTGGCTGGTTTTTAAGGGGCTGACCGAGAGGGCCTTTTTGCGTTTGATGATCTCACTCATAGGGCCACCTCAGCACGCGCCGCTTGGGTCTCGGCCCCCAGGGTAAGGGCCGCACCTGCACTTGCGCCCCAGGGCGGACTTTTGCGCACGGCTTCCCACACGGGGCTTTCAAGGGTTAAACACAGTTGGCGCACCAGCTCCAGCATGCCTTCATAACCTGCGTAGCCAAATTCCCGCTCTTGGTTGATATCCAAAAAGGGAATCCGCGCCTTCAACGCCGTGTACATATTGCGGCCACCGGCAATGAGGATATCGGCTTTGTAGTCGGCCACGGTTTGCAACAAGAGTTTGGGGTTGCCCTCATCGAGCATTTTGACATCGTCCCCCATCAGCTCACGGATGCGCTGTTTGTCCTCTTCGGTGGACTTTTTGGTGCCCGTGGCCACCACCTTCATGCCCAAATCCTGTAGGGCGGAAATCACCGACCAGGACTTAACCCCGCCGGTATACAGCAGCACCCGCTTGCCGTTGAGGCGCGCCCGCCAGGGTTCCAGCAGGGTGCGAATGCGGGCTTCTTCCCGCTCGATGAGGGCTTCGGTGCGAGCGGTGAGGTCGGGGTCGTTAATTAAGCGAGCAAAATCCCGCAGAGATTGGGAGGTATCGGTAATGCCGTAAAAACTGCCTTCAAACCAGGGGGTGCCGAACGAGTCTTGCAGCTTGCGGGCGACATTTAGCATGGCTTTGGAGCACACCATCATGTTCACCTCCGCCCGGTGCATGGTTTGCACCTCGCGAAAGCGCGCATCGCCAGACAGCGTGCACAGCACTCGCAAGCCCAGTTCATCCAGCAGCGGCAACACATGCCAGAACTCCCCGGCGATGTTGTATTCCCCCACCAGGTTCACATCGTGCACCTTGATACCTTCGCGCTCGGTGCCCGCAGGCAGTGGGTCCGGCTCCCGGCTGCCGATCACATAGCGCACCATGGCGTCGCCTGCGATACGGTTGCCCAAATTTTTAGTGCCGTAGAAGCCTGCCGCATCCACCGGCACCACCGGCACATCCCAGCGCGCCTGGGCCTCACGGCAAATAGCGTCTACGTCATCGCCAATCAGGGCGGGCACACAGGTGTTGTAGACAAACACCGCAGGCGGCTGGTGTTCTTCAATGGCTTGTTTTATGGCGTGGAATAGGCGTTTTTCGCTCTGGCCCATCACCACATCTTGCTCGGTAAGATCGGTGGTCATACCTATGCGGTACAGATCCGGCCCGGAGGAGCGGGTACCGCGGTTATCCCAGGAACTGCCCGCACAGGCAATCGGGCCATGAACAACATGGGCCACATCGGCAATCGGCAACAGCGCAATCTGCGCGCCGTCAAAGGCACAACCGCCATCGGTGGCGCCAGGCTTAGGCTTAGCGCAGCCGGATTTCTCCTTCTTATTGTGTTCGCAGGCGGGTTCATCAAGCAGCTGAGCGATGTCCTTAGCTTTCATAGGCAGACCTTTCGCAAACAAAATTAAGGGGGCCACACAGGCACCAGCGCAGGTGTGCTCTGGTGTGTAGGGGTTGGGTTAACTGGAGGGGTGCAAATGCCAGACCAGCACTTAAGCGGCTGATTTTTAAAGACTTAGTGGGGATCAGTGGCTGTCGCAAAACCTACAAGGGGCAGGTTTTGCACGATCTGCGACAAGTAGGTGACCGGTGGGATTGGCGTAGGTGGGTAGGATTGGCGTAGGTGGCCGGTAGGATTGGCGTAAGTGCAACAGGCAGCCCAATGGCGGATTAGAGCGCAACCCTAGGGGCGGCCCTTGTGGTCGGCCGAGCCCGCCTGGGCACAATGGAAGCCAGGCACAACGGGCAACCACAAGGGTTGCCCCTAGGAAGCCGCTGGCCCTAAGAATAAGGAGCAGGAATTACTAACAATCGAAGCGAATCCGTATCTGAATCCGCCACCCTATGAAAAATTAGTGGGCGATTTAGCCGGTGCCTACTCTCGCCGCATTAATACTCAACACCGGCTCGTCTGTCAGGTGTTGAGTGAGGAACACACAACTAAAGAGCTAAGGCCGTGGACGCTTTACGAATGACACCTCACACGCCCGTATATAGTGAGCCTGTAGAAGCACTCGATGTTGCCAATAAATCCATCATCAACAACTAATTGCCATACCCCAAATCCTTCACCTCCCGCAATTTGCCATCTTCAAAAATCAACAACTGCATAAACCGGGTAGAGCCGAAGTTGTACACCCACTCCTCAATCACCACCTGCACGGTTTCTACTTCCTCCTCACTCTGCCGGTCGCGGCGCTGGCGCAGTTCGTACAGGTCGTTGTAGCCGCTGTAATCGTTGCGTACGGAGCGCTGTTTGCGCACCGTGCGGTATTCGATACGGGAGTCTTTGGAGGCGGGGGCGCCGCATTTTTGCTCCACTTCAATCTTGCGCATGCCCTCGTCAATAACATTCGAACCGCAGCGCAGGGCCAAGGCAGCGGGGCTTAAGAGTAAGCTCGCCAAGGCAGTCAACAGGCAAAGACGAAGTTTCATAAGTACGACCGTGCAACGACAAAATGGAGTGCGGCCATGGTACAGCAAGATTCCGCCAGGCGGATTTGCTCCAGCGCGCCTTTTGCACTTAAGGGGCGGCCAACGCGAGCATACCCGCGGGAAGCCTCGATAAACCCGCCGCCTTGATTGCGGGAGCCAACCGTCAAACGGGAAAAACCGCGACCATTTTCAAATAGCATTTAAAAACCTTCAGCAATTACTTGCGGATGATAATAATTATCAATTAGGATGCACTTGTATTCGATGCGGTGCCTACCTATGAGCAGTTCAACCCTAGCCTTTGATGAAGCCTACGCCGTCGCCCCTGCCCCAGTGCGGGCCCGCTCCTACAGCAAAGCAGGTTTATCACCGGTAGCCAAGGTGAATTGCTTGGCCCTGGTATGCCTGATGAAAGTGGGCCTGGGCGTTCTGCTCTTAACCCAATGGGATAGCGGCTCCGACAAGCGCTTAGAAACTGTATTAACCGTGCGTACCCTGGCCGAGGATACAGCGCCCCTCCCTCTTGAAGCTCCACCAGAGCCCATGCTGCCAACCCTGCCCCAGCTGAGCCTGAGTGCGCCGCAATTTGTTGTCCAAACGGCGGCCGTTACGCCGCCCAGTCAACAAGCCCCCGCCGCGCCACAAGCGGCGGTTGCACCTGCCGCCCCCTCGGCCCCACAGGCCGATGCCAACCCCTATTACCAAATAGTGCTGCGCCAGATCGCCCAGCACAAACGCTACCCGGCGCAAGCCAAGCGCATTCGCCAGGAAGGTCTGGTGGAGATCAGTTTTGAGATAGGCGCCGATGGCCGCTTGCTGTCCGCCCAGGTGAGCCAATCCAGCCAGATCCAGAGCCTAGATACCGCCGCCCTAGCCGCCGTCACCGCCGCCAGCCCCTTTCCCCCCATACCCGCAGAGTTGGGCGTAAGCCGCCTGAGTTTGAGCCTGCCGATTGAATTTGCTCTGCGTTAATTTTCTTCTGCCTGGAACCTACCCTATGTACACACCTGTTTTACGCCCCTTAAGCCTGCGCCAACTGCTAACGGCGCCTGTGTTAGCCCTCGGGGTCAGCCAAAGTTATGCCGCTGAGCCTGGCCCCAGCGGCAGCTCGCGGCTGGAAAAACTCACCGTTGAGGAGGCGGTAGTGGCCCCCAACGCCAACCCCCGCGCCCAAGAAGGTGCCCCCTACAAGGTGCAAGAGCTGGCCTCGCCGCTGTACACCCGCCCCATCGCCGATACCCCCAAAACCCTGCAGGTCATCTCCAAAGAAGCCATGCAGGATGCAGGCGTGCAGGACTTGGCCGATGTGATGCGCGCTCAGCCGGGCATCACCCTGGGCACCGGCGAAGGCGGCAACGCCTTTGGCGACCGCTTTATTATTCGCGGCTTCGAAGCCCGCAACGATGTGTTTGTAGACGGCCTGCGCGACCCAGGCGTCACTACCCGCGAGACCTTTGCCGTAGAGCAGGTGGAAATCGCCAAGGGCCCCAACGCCAGTTTTGCCGGTCGCGGCACCACCGGTGGCGCCATTAATAACGTCACCAAAAAAGCCGGCGCCAACGACTTTACCGATGTATATGCAGGCCTCGGCACAGACGCTAAAAAGCGCGTCACGCTGGATAACAACACCGTCTTCAACGACCAGCTGGCCCTGCGCAGCAACCTGATGTACGGCGAGCGCGATCTGCCCGCGCGGGGGCTGGCCAGTGAAGAGCGCCAGGGCGCAGCCTTTGCAGGCGCCTGGAAGGCCAGCGAGCAATTTAGCCTGCTGGCCGATTATTACTACCAAGCCAGCGATGATGTGCCCGATGGCGGCATCGCCTGGGACCCAACCACCGGCAAACCCATGCCCGGCCGCGATTATTTCGGCCAGATAGGCCGCGATTTCTGGCGCACCTCCAGCAATATAGGCACCTTGGTGGCCAAGTGGAACATCAGCAATACCCTGCGCTGGCAGACCAGCCTGCGCGATGGCAAAACCACCAACCGCTATGTGATTTCTATCTCGGGCCTGGCGGCCAATCCGTCCCCCGGCTCCGGTGTGCCGGTGGGCGTGAACACCCCCGGCGTCTTCGTGCGCGCCAACTCGCAAAACCGCAACCAAACCAACGAGGCGCAAACCATTCAGAGCATCCTCAACTGGGATATAGCCCCCGGCGGCATGCAACACTCATTGGTGTTTGGCATTGAAGCCTCCAATGAAGACATCACCAACCTGCCCTACTCCGACAGCCTGCGCGGTGCCAATGCGGGCACCCCCGGCAATCCCAACAACTTCTACTGGCGCCAAAACGGCGGCAAAATAACGGTGAATACCGCCGGTTACTCCACCCTCACCGTCGAGAGCCGCAGTCTATTTTTAATGGATACCTGGACCTTGAGCGAGCAGTGGGAATTATTTGCCGGTGCCCGCGCCGACCAGTTCGACTTTAGCGTCAACTCCGGCGCCACCGCCTACACCGGTGCCACCAACGGCGCCAAAAGCTACGATGAATCCATGGGCAACGGCCATTTGGGCCTGGTGTACAAGCCCACGGACTACGGCAATATTTACCTAAATTTCAGCACCTCCTCCAACCCCACAGGTGAGCAATTAGACTCCGCCACCAACTGCGCCTACGGTGGCCTGTGCCAAAACGGCAGCAACGCAGGTGCCGCCAGCGGCTTTACACCCACCCCGGAGAAAAACACCAATTATGAATTGGGCAGCAAGTGGGAATTATTCGACGATGCCCTGCTGCTGAGCGGCGCGGTGTTTGAAATCGTTAAAGAAGATGTCATCTCCACCACCAATGTGCCCAACAGCAACCCGGCCGTCACCCTGGTCAATCAGGTGGGGGAATTACAGGTGAGCGGGTTTGAATTGGCCGCCACCGGTAACATCACCGAGCGCCTCTCGCTGCAAACCGGTATTACCTGGCTGGATACTGAAATTACCCAATCGGACACACCCAGCGAAGTGGGCCAGAAATTCCCCAACACAGCAGAAAAAACCGCCACTGCACAGGTGCGCTACCAAGTGTTAGAGCAATTAGCCCTCGGCGGCATGATCACCTACAAAGGGGAAATTTGGGGCGGCACACCTAATGGCGGCACCACCAATAATAAAATTGACGCGAATACACGCGTGGATTTAATGGCCGACTGGGACATTAGCGAACAATTTAGCCTGCAATTTAACCTGCAAAACGCTACCGACGAAGTGTATTACGACGCACTCTACCGCTCGGCAGCGCCATTTACCTATGTGGGTGAAGGCCGCAGTTTAAGTGTTACCGCGAAAATGTCGTTTTAACCCAAGCACCTTATTTAAATCTGTGGCAAGTAAAACACACTTAATTAAAAACGATAAAAGTCTTATCTACACACCGTTTAATTAACGCCATACACGATTCAATAGATTTAAATGAATATTTAAGCCCCTTAACCCCAGCGGCTTTGCCTAGGCCGCCGGGGTCTTTTTATCAACCGAGGAGACTTTAATCATGCTAAAAACATCAACTCTATATACGCTCGCCGCACTATCCTTAAGCTGCGGCCAGGCCCTAGCCGATGCCGATTGCTCTAAAGCGCCTGCTGATAAATGGCTGCCGGTGTACGAGATGCAAAAAAAAATCATCAACGACTATAAATTTTCCATTAAAAAATTTACCACCACCGGCAATTGTTATGAAATTTACGGTTGGGGGTTAAATGCCACCGGCACCCAATGGGAAAAAATTGAAGTGTATTTTGACCCAGTCACCGGCGCCATAGTTAAAAAAGTCAATGGCGATTAAACCCTGGCCTCTGCCCATTCGCCTGATCCATTGGTCGCTTGTCGCCCTGTTAAGCACCGACCTACTATTGTTAGAACCCGGCGAATGGGCCCATAAATATGCAGGCTTTAGCATGGCGGGCCTGGTGTGCCTGCGCGTGGGGTTTTTAGTGTTTAGCCGCAACCCGGCCTATAAACTAAACTTGCCCAGCGTCGCCGCCATTAAGAGGCAAATTAGCCAACGCCAATGGGGCCACGCCCACCACAGCCCGCTGGGCGCGCTGATGATTGTCAGTATTTGGAGTTTAATCTTAGCCGCCGCCAGCAGCGGTTATTTACAAACCACGGACGCATTCTGGGGCGAGGAGTGGGTGGAGCTACTGCACAGCACTATTGTCTACAGCTTATTTACCCTTATTCTGCTGCATATAACGGCGATTGTGCTGTTGCAAACGCTCGTAAAATTGCCTTTATTGCAACGCATGGGGCGCGACAAATCCACACAACAATGATTAGCAAATAATTCATAACAGCGGAAAACCCCATGTTAATTGTGATTGAAGCTCTTTTAAGTAAGGATGAAATAACCGACGCCCGCCAGCAATTACTCGGTGCCCGCTGGGTGGATGGTAAAAGCACCGCGGGCACACAATCAGCGGCGGTTAAAACCAATCGGCAATTAGCGGAAAACAGCCCACTGGCCCAACAGCTAGGTGCATTAATTTTGCGCCGCCTGGGCGCCAACGCGCAGTTTTTATCCGCCGCTATTCCCGATAAAATTTTCCCGCCGTTATTTAATCGCTACGGTGTAGGTGAAGGTTTTGGCCTACATATAGACAACGCAATTCGCCCCATCAAAGGCACGAGCCAAGCCATTCGCACGGATTTATCCGCAACTTTATTTTTTAGCGATGCCAGTGAGTACAACGGCGGCGAATTACAGATTGAAACCAGCTACGGCGCCCAGAGTATTAAATTAAATGCCGGTGATTTAGTGCTCTACCCGTCGCGCAGTTTACACCGAGTGACAGAAGTAACACGCGGCGAGCGCTTAGCTTCGTTTTTTTGGCTGCAAAGCATGATCAGGGATGATGGCCAGCGCAGTTTATTATTTGATTTAGACCAGAGCATTCAGGCGGTAACTCAAGATCTAGGCAGCAATCATGCAGAAGTGCTGCGCCTAACCGGGGTGTATCACAATTTATTGCGCCGCTGGGCAAGCTGTTAAGGGGCCCTGATGTACGCAGCTGGTTTTAACCGGGCGAACTTAAACACCGATGATTGATCGCCAGGAAATTAATTCGGCATATTCTCGGCGAATAATTGGTTAATGGCGGTAACCGCTTCATCACACAACTGTGTTAATCGCTCAAGCCTATCGGCATCCAAAGCCGCTCCGCCTTTAATGAGTTTTTCCTGCTCCGCGCTCCAGTGTGCCAGCTTACACGCACCGACCGTAGCTGCCACACCTTTAATGCTGTGAAAAACCCGCGCCTGCTGGCTTGCATCCTGCGCCTGCTGCCCATCGCGCAATTGGCGTATTTGCTCAGTTAATTCCACAGCAAATCGCTCGCGCACCCGTGTAATTAATTTCATATTATTGCCAAAGCGCGCCAGAATATTCGGCCATGGCTCGGTCACAGCCGAATCCAACAGCGGCGCGTTTTGTGTAGTGGCTGGTGCTAAAACACCGTCGGGCATAGGTAAAAAGCGGCGTATCACCGCCAGAATTCGCTCAATATCCAAAGGTTTGCCCACATGCTCATTCATGCCCGCCGCCAAGCAGGCATCTACATCTGCGGGGCTTACATTCGCCGTCATAGCCACTATGGGCAAGCGCTCTAAACGCGCTACCTGGCGCAACAAACGCGTCGCTTGCAAACCGTCCATATCCGGCATTTGCATATCCATAAATACCAAATCGTAGTGGGCCTCTTGGCCAATTAATTTATCCACCGCCTCTAAACCGCTATTGGCTAAATCCACCTGCGCGCCCAAATGCGTTAATAAACCTGAAGCCACTTGGCGATTTAATTCATTGTCTTCCACCACCAATAATCGTACGCCCTGCAGTACCTGTGTATCCTTAGGTAAGGGCTCAACGGACACACTCGCCTTTGTGTGATCAGCCATCTGCGCCCATAACGGCTCCCAATGCCAGGCAATAATCGGTTTTAACATAATGCCTGCGGGCGTAAAGTGCATCTGCTGGCAGCGCTGGTGTAGCCGCTCTTTATTATCAGCGCGCACCATAAATACTACCGGCGGCAGTTGCGCGCGGCTGCGTGCAGCTAATCGTGTTAAGGCCTGCATACCCTCCTCATCGGCCAAACACCAATCGATGACAATTAGCCCAATAGACGCAATTCCAATCTGTTCAATCAGTGTTAATGCCGCCTGGACATCGCTGACGCTATGCACCTGGCTTGCCCAGGGCGTTAATTGCTCGCACACCAAACGGCGGGCAAACACATTATCTTCAATTAATACCAGCTGCTCATAATGCACAGTTGGCGCATTTATATCGTGGTGTGCCCCCTTCAACAATTGCACCTCAAACCAAAACTCGCTGCCCACACCCTGGCTGCTGGTGAGTTTTAATTGTGAATGCATCAGGGTGAGTAGGCGCTGGCAAATAACCAAGCCCAGGCCCGTGCCGCCAAAACGGCGGGTGGTGGAGGCCTCCGCTTGGGTAAAGCCATCAAATATTTTTTGCTGATGCTCAGGAGCAATACCAATCCCCGTATCCTCAACCCGCACCGCTAAACGCACCTGTTCGCCTGCGCTCGCTAGCAATTGAATACTGAGCTTAACAAAACCCTGCTCGGTAAATTTAAGCGCGTTGCTGGTTAAATTAATCAAAATTTGCTGCAAGCGCAGCTTATCGGCAATTAAATAACGCGGCACATCAGCGCCTATATCAAACAACAATTCCACCTGCTGTTTGCTGCCTTGAATACCCGTGAGCACTATAGCCACATCGTGCAATAAATCCTGCAGCGAAAACTCATGGGCATCTAGCTGTAATTTACCGGCCTCAATTTTTGAAAAATCCAACACATCATTTAATAAACCCAGCAGTGAGCGGGCGGCGCCTATGGCATTGTGGCTGTACTCACGCTGGCGCTCGGTCAGGGCCGTAGTTTGCAGCAGCTGCAACATGCCTAACACCGCATTCATCGGGGTGCGAATTTCATGGCTCATATTCGCCAGAAATTGTGATTTAGCGCGGCTGGCTTCTTGCGCCAAATCCCGCGCTAAACGCAATTCTTCCTCGTGTAAATACAGCTCGGTAATATCCAGATTAATCCCGGTAATCGATACAGGCGTGCCGTGTTTATCGCGCGTCACACGCCCCTGGGCTTTTATATACCGCAGAGCGCCACTGGGTAAATTCAAACGAAAAATTAAATCGTATTCGGCTTCGCCTTTAATGGCTGCTTGCATGGCGCACTGGGCGCCTGCTAAATCCTCCGCTACCACGCGCTCGGCCCAGTGCTGATAGCTCAGTTGCCCGCTGTGCTCTAACGCCGGGTCTTGCTGGTATAACGCAAACATTTGTGCGTTCCAATGTAATTCATTGCTGCTAAATACCCAGGTCCAAATCCCTAAATTCGCCACCTCCGCCGCTTGTAATAATTGCTCCGTGACTGCGGCCACCTGGGCTTGGGAGGTGAGCTGCTCGCTGATATCCATCGCTATCCCCAAGTAACCCTCAATGCCGCCTTCGGCATTGCGAATACTGGTCACCGTTAATAACACCGGAATTTCGCTCGTGTCTTTGCGCACATACGTCCAGCGCCGCGTCTCCGCCTCTTGTTTGCGCGGCAAATAAATAAAGGTATCAAAGCCGAAAATAGGTTCGGCGTAATGCGCGGATAATTCCTCGCTGCGGGCCATCACTTCCTCAGGCACATGAATCACGGCGGGCGTTAATTTACCCACCATCTCATCCGCGCTATAGCCTAACAAACGCTCCGCACCGCGATTAAATACGGTAATTAACCCGTTTAAATCCGTTGCAATAATGCTCACTTCACTGGCGGCATTTAACACACTGGTCAAGAGTTGTGAAACGCGATTGCGCGCCGCTTCCGCATCGCGCCGGGCGGTAATGTCACTGCGCAGGGCAATAAAACGCTCGATTTGGCCATCGGCACCGCGTATGGGCGCAATCACGGTATCAAACCAAAATAATTCCCCCTTTTTATTGCGATTACAAATTTCACCGCGCCAGGGTTCCCCGCTTAAAATTTGTTGCCACAGCTGATGCCAAAATTCACCAGAATGCTGCCCTGACTGCATCATGCTGTGGCTTTGGCCAATTAACTCCTCCTGGCGGTAACCACTAAATTGACAAAAGGGTTCATTGACGCTTTGGATCTTGCCGTGTTTATCCGTAATCGACAATAAAAACTGCGCATTGATACTTTTCAGCAGGGCTTCCTGCTCCGCCAAGGTGGCAGCGAGTTTTATTTTATTGTTTTTCAAAATAGAGACATCCTGCTCTACAAAATAAAACCCTTTGAAGACATTTTGCGAAATGGCGGGGATTAATATCCATTGATAATGGGCTAAGCCCTGCGACTGGGTGCAGGAGTATTGCCCACCATTTACCTGCCCCTCCGGCAGATAAAATAACCAAGGCTCAATTTGCGCGTAATAATCAGGCGGCACAATTTCTTCTAAACGCTGGCCTAATAAATTGAGCTGTGCGGAGGCAAACCGCTCGCGACTTTTTTGATTCGCCTTATAAATACGCCCATCGGCACTCACAGCCAAAACCGCATAGGGCAAAGCATTTACCAAAGATTCCAGCTCATCGCGCGCCTGCACCACCTGGGCGGTACGCAGCGCGACACGGGTTTCTAAATCGGCATTTAATTCTTTTAATTCCCGCTCGGCCGCGCGCAATTTACTCATATCGCGAATAATACAGGCCGCTCCCATCACCTTATTCTGCTCACCCTTTAAGGGCGCGGTGTAAACCAAAACATCCAATAACACACCCGCGTGGGTACAGCGTTGGGCCAGGCTATCGGTTTTAGTGCCCTGCTCTATGGCGGCGGTTAATTCAGTATCTGCCTGCTGGCGCTGGGCCTCGGGTACAATTAATTCGGTTAAGGATTTACCCACTGCGTCTTGATGTAAAAAACCGAACATAACCTCAGCGCCGCGGTTCCACTGCACTATGGCAGCGTTTAAATTCACCTCGATAATCGCATCCTCAGTGCCTTCTATAAGCGCCGCTAAGCGGGCATTTTGCGCTTGGGTATGGCGCCGTTGCGCAAGGCTCAAGTGTAGAATCGCCGCCACAAATGCCAGCATAAGGGTCGCGAGGCTACCGCTTAAAAACACCCATTTAGGTTCGGTTAAATCCAGTTGGTGTAAATATTTATCGGTGGGCGTAATCGTAAAATGCCACTGGCGGCCAAATATTTCGCTTTGCATATTCACCGCTATAGCGGATTTAACCAGCACATAGTCATCACAGGCATAAATACGCTGTGAATTGGCTGTGGTGACATCCGAGATCACGTAGTGAAATAGATCATCATTAAAACTCGCGCCGCGCAATATTTCCTGCATCACTAAAGGCTCATACACCCAGCCGATGTGTAAGCGTGCGCGGTCGGCTTCGTTGCTAGGGATTTGCCAGTCGGCAAATACCGGCAAAAAAAATAAAAATGCTTGCGTAACCTTATCCTGGGCCTGCACTAGCGTTATAGGCCCGGTTAATTGCGGTGTATTGCGCGCATAGGCGCGTTCGGCGGCATCCCGGCGCAATTCTTCCGAGGCAGTATCCAGCCCGCGCGCTTGGCGATTATTCATGAAGGGTTCGATCAGACGAATAATATACCGGTCGCCATCGTGGGGTTTTATAAAACGCACACTGAAGGTATCCAACCCCTCTTGATGCATGCGCTCAATAAAAGCTGGCTCATCAGCGGGCTTAACCCGGTCGATAACACCAATGCCGCGCATACCGGGAAATTCTTCGGCTAAATTAATAAAGGCGACGTATTGCGCAAACGCCTGCGGGCTGGGGTGGCCATTATGCGCGAGGACAAAACTGCGGGCGTTATAAAGCGCTTGACGATAACTGGCCAAACGCAGCTCCACTTTGGAAACTTCTTTTTGTGCATCCGCCTGTAAATGCTTTTGCACATGCCGGTCATTGGCCAAATGAAATTGCAGCGCCACCAAGCCACTGATCATCACACCAAGCCCTATAAGGGCCAGGGCCAGCACAAACGCTTTATGTGTTCTTGATTGCGCTGTCATTGTCCACCTAGGTGTTGTTTAAATACTCCTAAAATTTCGCAAGCGTAGAACATTGCCAGGGTGCAGCCTCCCGTTTATTCGACCATGGCTATTGTGTACACCCAACAACATTACGGGTTTTTAACCAGCGGGCACCCGGCCACAGGTACATCAGCAATGAACGATTACGCCGACACGGGGTCTGGCTTGCGCGCGTGCCAGCCCAGGCACAGAACCAGGCACAGAAGTGTAAATCGGCAGGAGCAAAACGGCTGGCTAATCCAAGGCCCGCTCAGCCGTGCAAACACAACTAAAGGGGAATTACAGGTGCAAACACCGCCCTAAAAACGCCAGCCTAATAAGGATTATAGACTCAAGGCTAAGCGGCGCCAGCAGCACCTAGCGCCAAAGCGGAACTGCCTGTAGAGTGCCGCCCCGGTGCATAGCACTGCGGGATACTAGACTCCAAGCGGGAATTTATTTACTACTGAAAACCATTCTTATTCACAGAAGGCTCAATGACACTAGCACCTATTTCCCGCCCACGGCTCACCATTTTGTGTGCCGCTTTTATTACCCTATTTGCCAATTGGGCCTTGTGGCAAAAACTGCTGCAACTGTTAAGCCCTATTAGCCTGAGCGAAATACCCTTTTGCCTATCGGCCCCACTGCTGATATTCGCCATAGCCCACGGCGTGTGCCACGCGTTAGCACTCGGGCGCTTACACAAGGTTTGGTTGATTATTGCCGTCATGTGCAGCGCGGCGGCCAGTTATTACCAAGTGCAGTACCACGTCCTGTACGATAAAACCATGATCCAAAATATTCTCGCCACAGACTATCGCGAGGCATACGGCTTATTTAATGGCAAAATGGTGCTGTGGATTGCGCTCTTTGGCCTCGCCCCAGCCGTGTTAATCGGTGTATGGCCTATTAAACCTGCCCCCATTAAAACCCAAGCCCTGCATTATGTTGGCGGGTATTTAATTTCACTGGTATTAATTGCGGCCGTGGCCGGGATTTTTTACAAAGATTACGCCTCTTTATTTCGCAATAATCGCGAATTAAAACACCTGATTATCCCTTCAAGTTTTGTGTATTCTCTCTACGGCTTTATAGCCGATAAAACTAAAACCACCGGCGAGCCCGTGCAGGTTATTGGCACAGACGCGCGCCTAGGCCCCCTATGGCAAGCCAGCCAGAAACCGGTGGTATTTATACTCGTGGTGGGCGAAACCGCGCGCAGAGCTAATTTCTCCCTGGCAGGTTATGGCAAAAATACCAACCCGGCCTTGGCCCGTGAAGACATAGTGTTTTTTGATCAGGTGACATCCTGTGGCACTGCCACTGCCACCTCAGTGCCCTGCATGTTTTCAAAAGATGTGCGCACCAAATTCGATTTAAGCCGCGCCGATTACAGTGAAAATCTCCTAGACGTTGTGCAACGGGCGGGTATTAATGTGCATTGGATGGACAATAACTCCGGCTGCAAAGGCGTGTGTCAGCGCGTCAGCTACGAAGAAATTCCCACCCACATTAATAACGAATTCTGCCGCGACGGCGAGTGTTTTGATATGGCCCTGCTTGAGCATCTCCCCGAGCGCATGGCGAGTACCAGCCAGGGGAAATTAATTGTTCTGCACCAAAAAGGCAGCCACGGCCCCAGCTATTTTGAGCGCAGCCCTCAAGACTTAAAACCCTTCCAGCCGGAGTGCCGCAGCAACCAGTTGCAACGCTGCAGTAGCGAAGAAATTAGCAATGCCTACGATAACAGCATCGCCTACACCGACCATGTATTAGGCCAATTAATTAATCAGCTGAAAAATTCAGACCAATACGCTACCGCACTGCTATATCTGTCCGACCATGGTGAATCCCTGGGTGAAAATGGATTTTACTTACACGGCTTTCCTTATGCACTGGCGCCAAAAGAACAAATTGAAATTCCTATGATTTTCTGGGCGTCGGAGGATTTTAAACAGCAGATGAAATTAGACTGGGCGTGCCTTAAAAATAAAGCCCACGACCGCCTCAGCCACGATCATTTATTCAGTAGCCTATTGTCGCTGTTGGATGTTAAAACCTCAGTATTCGACAGCAGCCTGGATTTCACCTCCGGTTGCCGAGCCACTGATACCCCATGAGTGCACGCACGCGGTTTTTACTTTGGTATTGCCTGCTACCGGGCATCCTGACCTTGGCGGCTTTTATCGCTATACGGGTTTGGCAGCTGGATGAAAAAATGGCAGGGCTTTTTTTAACAGACCGCCAATGGCCCTATAAGGATAACTTCTGGCTGCTCAACGTCATTCACAACGGCGGCCATAAAGCATCTTTAGTGCTGTATGCGGGCGTATTTATTTATTGGTTAAAAGGCAAAATAAACGGCGCACCCGCGGCGGGATTGGCCTATGTGCTCAGTGCCGTAGGCCTTAGTGTTGTGCTGATTAATTTAAGCAAACACATTTTGCATTTCCCCTGCCCTTGGCAAGCGCTTAACGATTGGGGGGCATTTATCCCCTATCAATGGCGGCCGGATGCAGCCGGATGTTTCCCCTCTGGCCACGCCAGCAGCGGCTGGGCTTGGTTGTGTTTGTATTATCTAGGCCGCCAATTTTACCCCGCCCAACGGTTTATATTGCTTGCACCTGCGGTATTAATCGGCCTAGTCTTTGGCAGCGCGCAGCAACTGCGCGGCGCCCATTTTATTAGCCATGATCTCGTCTGTATTTATCTGTGCTGGCTGGTGGCTAGCCTGCTGTACTGTGTATGGCCGGGGTTTAAGTCTATGTTTGCACGCGATACTTACTAGAGGTATGGAAGTAAAAAATACACAGTATTTCAGACCGTCAAAAAGAGGGATCTTTTTGACGAGCCTACACGGACGTATTCACGGCGTGTCTGAAATGCTGTGTATTCTTTACTTTCAGCTAGGTAGTAAGCGTTAGAATTTTTCTGCGCTGTATTTTTTAAAACGGTCACAAGCACTAAATCGCCGCAATCCGCGCGCTCAATTATTCATAAACCGCCTGCAATAATTGCCGGGTATAGTCTGCCTGCGGGTGATTAAATACCTGCTCAGCATCGGCATATTCAACAATTTTACCCTGTTGCATTACCGCCACCTGATGGCTTAGGGCCTTAATCGCGCGGTAGTCATGGCTGATTAAAATAAATGCCAGGGCAAATTGCTTTTGCAATTGTTGCAACAACAGCAACACCTGCCGCTGCACCGTGCGATCCAGCGCGCTGGTGGGCTCATCCAAAATAATAATCTTCGGTTTTAAAATTAACGCCCGCGCAATAGCAATACGCTGGCGCTGGCCGCCCGAAAACTCGTGGGGGTAGCGATAGCGCAGCGCCGGGTCCAGCCCCACCGCCTGCATCGCCTCTATAACTGCCTGCTCATGATTGTGCTCATCGGCAGCAAATACACTTAAACCCTCGGCAATAATTTCTAAAATATTTAACCTGGGGCTAAGGCTTGAAAAAGGGTCTTGAAAAACCATTTGCATATGGCGCCGCAGCGGCCGCAGCGCTTTAGCGTTTAAACCTAATAAATCCTCGCCCAAATAAATCACTCGGCCGGTGGCGGGAATTAACCGCAACAAAGCCTGTACCAGCGTACTTTTGCCACTGCCACTTTCACCTATGATGCCGAGGGTTTGCCCTGTATAGAGCGCAAGATTAGCCCGCTCCACCGCACGAAAAAACTGCACGGGTTTACCCCAAAAGGATTTTTGCACCACAAAATTAACACTAAGATCCTGCACATTCATTAATAACGCGCTATTGTCAGGCACGCTTACCGGTGTAATAGGCACTAGATCAAAACCTAATAATTCGCGGGTATAGACGTTGGCAGGCGCATTAAATACAGACTCAACTGCCCCCTGCTCCACAATGCGGCCCTGCTGCATTACCGCCACCTCATCGGCATAACGGCGCACCATGGGTAAATCGTGGCTAATTAACAACAGGGTTAGGCCTAATTCCTGCTGCAATTTTTTTAACAAATCTAAAATGTGTTTTTGCACCTGGGCATCAAGTGCCGTGGTGGGCTCATCGGCAATTAATAATTGCGGCTTATTCGCCAGCGCCATGGCAATCATGACGCGCTGGCGCTGGCCGCCGGATAATTGGTGCGGATAGGCCTGATATTTTGCCGCCGCATCCTGAATCTGCACCTGCTGCAAAACCTCCAGCACCGCCGCCTGCAGTTGCTCACCGCGCAGTCCCTGGTGCAGCGCAATGATTTCACCAATTTGTTTACCTATAGTGTGCAAAGGGTTAAGTGCCGTCATGGGCTCTTGAAAAATAAACCCAATCTGCGCGCCGCGCACCTGATTTAATTGCCGCTCATTCAGCGCCAACAGGTTGCGCCCCTGCCAAATAATTTCACTCTCGGAACTTAATTGCAGCTGCTTAGGATGCAACAAACGCACAATACACTGGGCCGTAACCGATTTGCCCGAGCCCGATTCACCCACCAAAGCCAGCGTTTTACCCGCCTGCAGATTAAAACTCACATCCTGCAAACAGGCTGCGGGCGCGCCGGTAAACTGGGCCGATAAGTGGCGCACGGCCAACAGGGGTTCACTCATATCAACGCCCCTGCACCAAGCGCGGGTCAAACGCATCGCGCAGGCCCTCGCCAATAAACACCAATAAAATTAATAGGCTCGCCAAAATGCCAAACGCACTTAAGGCCAGCCAAGGCGCCTGTAAATTATTTTTACCCTGCGCCACTAATTCCCCCAAAGACGCAGAACCCGGCGGCAAACCAAAGCCTAAAAAATCCAGCGAGGTTAAGGTGGCAATAGCGCCGGTAATTAAAAAGGGTAAATAGGTCATAGTAGCCACTGTGGCGTTGGGCAAAATATGTCGCCACATAATTCTGCCATCGCTTACACCTAAAGCCTTAGCCGCTTTAACATAATCTAAATTGCGGCCGCGCAAAAATTCCGCCCGCACCACATCCACCAGGCTGGTCCATTCAAATAACAACATTAAACCCAGCAACCACCAAAAATTGGGTGTGATAATACTGGCGAGAATAATTAATAAAAATAATACCGGTAGCGATGACCACACCTCTAAAAAACGCTGGCCCAATAAATCCACCCAGCCGCCGTAATAACCCTGTATAGCCCCCACCAACACCCCCAAGGCGGCGCCACACAAGGCCAAACACATGGCAAACGCAATAGAGGTGCGCGCGCCGTATAACACGCGGGCAAACACATCGCGGGCCTGATCATCCGTACCCAACCAATTGTGCGCCGTTGGCGGCGAGGGTGCGGGTGTGGGCAATTGGTGAATATGCGTGTTGTACGAATAGGGCACCAGGGCCTTAAGCATCCAGCCTTTACTGGCAATTAAATCCTGCACATAAGGGTCTTGGAAATTCGCCGCTGTGGCAAAGTCGCCGCCCAAATCCTCTTCGGTGTAGTCAACCAATACGGGAAACAACCAGCGTCCTTCGCTATAAATAAACAAAGGCCGCTCATTGGCGACTAATTCCGCCGCAGAAGAAATCAGAGTAATAGCCAGAAACAACCACAAACTGATAAAAGCGCGGCGGTTGCGTTTAAAGTGCTGCCAGCGTTTGGCATTTAATGGGCTTAGTTTCATCTGAGGTTTAAGTATTATTCTGTTGAAAATGAATGCGCGGATCCACCCACACATACACCAAATCCGACAGGAGTTTTACCACCAGTCCCAACAGGGTAAAAATAAACAGGCTGCCAAAAAACACCGGGTAATCCCGCTGGGTCACCGCTTCAAAACTCAGCAGGCCCAAGCCATCCAAAGAGAACATCACTTCAATTAATAAAGAGCCAGTAAAAAACATACCCACGAAGGCGGCGGGAAACCCGGCGATAATAATCAGCATAGAATTGCGAAATACATGGCCGTACAACACCTGGCGCTCTGTTAAGCCTTTGGCTCTGGCGGTGTATACATACTGTTTATTGATTTCATCTAAAAAAGAGTTTTTCGTCAGCGCCGTAAGCGTGGCAAAACCACCGATAGTGTAGGCCGTAAGCGGCAGCGCCAAATGCCAGAAATAATCTTTTATTTGCTGCCAGAGGGTAAAATCACTAAAGCCTTCCGAGGTGAGGCCGCGCAGAGGAAACACTTGCCAATAGGAGCCGCCTGCGAATAACACAATCAACACCATGGCCAGTAAAAAACCCGGCAGCGCATATAAAATAGATAATACAAAGCTGCTGGCAATATCAAAACGGCTGCCGTGGCGCACGGCTTTTATGATGCCTAGGGGAATGGAAATAAAATAAATCAGCAGCGTGCTCCAGAGGCCTAGGGAAATAGACGTGGGCAGTTTTTCGATAATTAAATCCGTCACGCGGGCATTGCGGTAAAAACTCTCACCAAAGTCGCCGCTGAGATAACGCCCCACCATCTGCCCAAAACGCACATGGGCCGGCTGATCAAAGCCGTACAGGGCTTCGATTTTTTTAATCACCTCCGGTGGAATCCCCCGCGCAGCGCCGCTTTGCTGCACTTCGGCCTGGGCGCTTAGGTTGCTGTGGTCATTATTTTTCAGCCGGTAGAGCATCTGCTCCACCGGCCCGCCGGGGGTGAATTGCACCACGGCAAAATTAATCAGCAAAATACCCAACAGGGTGGGCACCATTAAGGCCAGGCGCCGCAGAATATACTGCCCCATGATTAGGGCTTACTGGCATTAAGTTTTGCTTCCTTGTCCTTGTCGATCCACCAGGTGAAAAATCCAGCTTGGAAGCCAACATCAAAAGACGGGCTCGTTTCTGGCTGGCCGAATTTATCCCAATACACCAAACGGTGCTTGTTAAAGCTATATAACGGCACAACATAATGCTGGTTTAGAAGTACCCGATCCAATGCGCGCGTCAATGCAACTAACTCCTGCCGATTAGGCGCCTTAATAATTTGTTCCACTAAATCATCTACAACTGGATGTTTAATCCCGCAAAAATTACGCCCACCTTGCACATCAGCCAATGAACTACTCCAAAACTCACGTTGTTCATTCCCTGGAGAGAGGGATTGCTGAATTGCATTGAATGTAATATCGAAATTGTGGCTATTGATTCGATTAATATATTGAGACACATCAACCAGACGTAAATTTAACTCGATACCTAGACGCTTAAGATTTTGCGCCAATGGATTGGCTATCCGCTCAAAGGTGGGATCATGAGTGACTAACTCAAAAACCAAAGGCTTTTGAGTTTTCGGATCAATGAGCTTGCCATCTTTCAGCTCGTACCCAGCCTGTTTTAGCAAGGCTTGCGCCTTAAGAATGTTGTCACGGTTATTGCCAGAACCATCTGTTTTGGGATTTACATAGGCTTGAGTAAAAATTGTTTCAGGGAGCTTTTCGCGGTATTTCTGCAAAATTTCCAACTCGCGCCCATTGGGCAAGCCCTGTGAAGCCAACTCAGAATTCATAAAAAAACTATTTATTCTTATATAGGAATCAAAAAACACATTGCGATTAGTCCATTCAAAATCAAAAGCATAATTAAAGGCCTGCCGCAGCAACATATTGTCCAGAGGTGGGCGGCGCAGGTTAAACAGCAGTGCAAGCATTCCCTTCGGGCTTTTATCCTCAATTTCCTGCTTTTTTAACAAGCCACTCTTTACAGCCGGAGTGTCATAGGCTGTAGCCCATGATTTAGAAACACGCTCGAAACGGTAGTCCACTTGACGAGCTTTCAAGGCCTCAATGATCACCATGTCATCGCGGTAATAGTCCACTTTTATTTCATCATAATTGTACATACCGCGATTAATTGGCAAATCCGCAGCCCAATAAGTAGGTGCTCGCTCATAGACAATACTGCGCCCCGCATCAACTTTTTTTATCTTGTAAGGGCCTGAGCCTAGGGGAATATCCAAGCTCGACTTGGAGAAGTCTTTATCCTGCCAAAAATGTTTAGGCAAAATAGGCAATAGCTCCATGATCAATGGTAATTCGCGATTAGCAGTGTTTTTAAACTCAAATTTAACGCGACCAGCATCTAAAGACTCTACTTTTTTAATCTCCGCATAATAGCTGGCGTATAAAGGTGCTCCCTGGGTAGTTAAAAGGTTAAAACTAAATACCACATCATCAGCCGTAATGGGCTTACCATCATGAAAGCGCGCTTTAGGATTGATATGAAAAATCACAAAGCTATTATCCTCGGCCAACTCGATTTTTTCCGCTACCAAGCCGTACTGTGTAAAGGGTTCATCCTCCGATGAACGGGTCAACGAGTCGTACAGCAGTGTTGACAGAGCTTCGGGTGTTCCCTTGGTAATAAATGGATTTAAGCTGTCGAAGGTGCCTAAATCTGCCAGCCGCACACTCCCACCCTTTTGCGCCTTAGGCGAGGTGTAATCAAAGCGTTCAAAATTAGCCGGGTATTTAGGTTCGCCCATGAGGGTCAAGGCGTGGGTAATGCGGGTTTTTGGGGTGGAACTCGGTGCGTCCTTGGCGGTCTGGTCGGCGGCTTGGGTGTTGAGTGCGAGCATTAGGCTCAAACACGCAGCCACAAAGGGATACAGCGCACGGCGAGCATTCATAGGTTACCCTTAAGGTCAGTTTTAACTGGGCGCAGAGTGTACCCTAAAGGCGGCCGGTTACAAGTTTTGGGCAAAGCGGTTGAGAAGGCTCATAATAGCCAACGAAGCCCCACCACTCGGTTAAGGATTATCACCTGTAGCGCGCAATGTCATTCAGCTAAAGATTTGCTGCGGTTTTCTCAGTGGTTATAGGCTCGCCCAGAAACCCCACCCCAGCCCTCCCCTTAAAAAGGGGAGGGAGCAGAATAGCCTTGAAAAACAGCGATATTCCTTCGTTGAAGGTTTTTTGGCTCCTTCCCCTTTTTAAGGGGGAGGCTGGGTGGGGGTTTCTGGCAGAGGGTAAAATCGCCTAACAAACCAGATAAAATCCTTTGCTTACTAGCTGTACGGAAGTAATGAATACACATTATTTCAGACCGTCAAAAAGAGGGACCTTTTTGACGAGCCTACAAGGATGTATTCACGGCGTGTCTGAAATGATGTGTATTCATTGCTGGTGCCTATCTAGTAAGGACGTTGCTGTAGCACGAGGACAGCACCGGACCAACCGAACCCGGCTTTGCCACAAAGCGCAGCTCTTGAAGCATTTAAAATTACCTGTATTAACCCATCCACCCACATAAGGCCCCCCATGAATTGGAGCGAAGAAATTCTCACTAGCCTGATTTGGCTTGTTAAAACATTTGTTATCAGCGGCGTAGGTTTTATTGTTGTGTTTGGTGCCGTATTAAAATTCACCCAAACTGGTAGGGATTTCATTCGTCTAAGTGGGGGCTACTTTTCACCCAAAAGAAGCCTCAAGCCTCTAGTGCTATTATCAACCGTTATTTTGTTTGCGCTCATTGGTGTCAGGCTCGCCATACTCAACTCTCAAGCCAACAACGGATTATATACAGCATTGCAGGAACTTAATGCATCGAACTTTTGGTACAATTTCGGCATATGGGCCATAATCGCAACTACTTTTATTTGTTATGCGTTAGGTAATTACTATCTAAAAAATATGCTTACGATCGATTGGCGTTACTGGCTTACACAATCGCTTGTCGAAAAATGGCTGAGCCAACAAAATTATTTTCGCAGCCATTACACCGCTACCACAATCGATAACCCTGACCAACGAATCCAGCAAGATATTGATAGTTTTGTCAGCTTAAGCTTGAGTCTTTCTATTGGTTTGCTAGATGCGTGCGTATCTCTATTTGAGTTTACAATTATTCTTTGGACACTCTCAGGCGCCCTGTCGATTTTCGGCATTGAAATTCCTCGAGCAATGGTCGTGCTGGCATATGCTTACGTGTTTCTTGCAACCTTGATCGCTATTTGGCTGGGCCGCCCCCTAATTCAATTGAATTTTTTAAACGAAAAACTCAACGCAAATTTTCGCTACGCCCTCATCCGACTGCGCGAATATGGCGAAAGCATCGCATTTTTTCGGGGCGAAGCCTGTGAAAAGACAGGTCTATTAAGCCGATTCGATCAAACCATTGCTAACGCTTGGGCAATGGTTTATCGGTCGTTAAAATTTGATGGTTTTAACTATGTTGTAACCAAGGTTGCATCAGTGTTTGCATTAGTTATTCAAGCACCTAGGTTATTTGCGCACGAAATAAAACTCGGCGATATGATGCAAAGCGCCCAAGCATTTGGTGAGGTTCAGGGTTCACTCTCGTTCTTTCGTACGTCCTACGATAACTTCGCCAACTACCGCGCGGTGATGATTCGTTTAAGCGGTTTTTTAGACGTGGTGGATGAGGCGCAAAACCTGCCGCGCATTGTACCTAAGCACCAAGGCTCTAGCCTTGCGATACAGGGGTTTTCCACCTTAAAACCCGATGGCAGCGCGCTGTGCACTGGCCTATCCCTGCAGCTTGCGCCCGGTGATGCCCTGCTGATCCAAGGCCCCTCGGGCATAGGCAAAACGACTTTATTGCGCGCCTTTGCTGGCCTGTGGCCCTATGCCACGGGGGAGCTTAGCCTGCCTGATGGGGCAGCCTTATTCCTGCCGCAAAAACCCTATTTGCCTTTGGGCACTTTAAAAGAAGCACTGTTTTACCCCAACGCCGTCACCGATCAGCCGCTGGATACCCTGCTAGCTCAGGTGCAGTTAGGGCATTTAGTTGCCCGTCTTGATGAAGAAGACGATTGGGGCCGGGTTTTAAGCCTCGGCGAACAACAGCGCCTGGCCATAGCTCGCGCCTTGATTATTCGCCCTGCGGTTATCTTTTTGGATGAAGCCAGCTCCGCCATGGATGAAGGCTTGGAGTTTGCGCTCTACCAACTGCTGCGCCAGCAATTGCCCCAAGCCATTTTGGTGAGCATCGGCCATCGCTCAAGCCTCTCGCAGTTTCATTCCCATCAACTGCACCTGGCGCCGGAAGGCCGCTGGGCCCTCAGTTAACGGTTTAGAGTATTTAGCGGCTAAATCGCACCACCAGTTCATGCAACTGGTCCGCTTCGCCTTTTAACAGCTCGATGGAGCGAGCTGTTTGCCCGGCATCGCTGGCGCAATGGCCAGCAAGCTCAGAGATATTGGCAAGCTGGCCATGGATACTTCTAGCCACTTGCGTTTGCTGCTCCACGGAGGCCGCCATCTGCGTGGACATCAGCGCAATTTGGCCTACGGCATCGGAAATCCCGTGCAACATGCTGCTGCTTTCGACAACGCGAGCCAAACCCCGGTCCGCGGCCTCTGTCCCCTGGCTCACCCGCTCCACGGCGTCCATGGCCCGTGCACTGAGCTCTTGCACCACGGCGTAGATGTCTTGGGTTGATTCTTGGGTTCGCTTGGCCAGGTTTCTCACTTCGTCGGCCACCACCGCAAACCCCCGCCCCTGTTCACCCGCCCGCGCCGCTTCAATGGCGGCATTGAGTGCTAGCAGGTTCGTTTGCGAAGCTATTTGCTCGATTATCTGCGCCGCCTGGGCGATGCGCTCGGTTTGCTGAGCCACTTGAGCCACTGAGGTGCTAATCCCCGATATGGTGTCGCGCAACTGCTGGATAGAACTGTGGGTAACCGCAGAGACACTGTCCCCTTGGCGGGCGAGCTGATTCGCCGTCTCCGCATGGCCTGCTGTTTGCGCCACATGGCGGGAAACTTCGCTGATGGCCACCGCCATTTGGCTCATGGCAGCCGCTACCTGGGCGGTTTCTATCTGCTGGCGCTCGATTTTTGCACAGGTGTTTTGCGTCAGCATGCTTCCCTGTGTTGATTCATGGGCAACATTCAAAGCCGCGTTTTCGATGCGAGTAATGACGGTGCTAAGGTGTGCCCGCAGACTTAAAATGGCCACCTTCAAAAGCCCGAGCTCGCCGCCATCATCAGTGTAGGTGGCCGCGGCCAAGGGGTGGCTGAAGCTGCTGGCTAACAAGCCCCGCAAAGCTGCCGCAACGGAGCCCCCCTGCATATACCGCAATGCCTGAGCGCCCGCTGCACCCATTAGGATCCCCAGCGCCAACTCACCCATGCCCAAGGTATACAGGCCTGCCCCCCAAGGAAGCGATTAAGGGCGCCCAACCAACTGCCCCGCTAAGGCGGCGCGGTACGTTCAGCGTGCGTCCCTGTTTCAGCGCCGCATACACGCGCTCCGCCCGCGCTATATCCTCCCGGCGCGGGCATGAGCGCACTGATTCATAACCAATCAGGGCCCCGTTATGAGTTACTGGAGTTACATAGGCATCCACCCAATAAAAATCGCCATTTTTACAGCGGTTTTTCACCAACCCCATCCAGGGTTTGCCCTCTTTAAGGTGCGCCCACATCACCTCAAAGGCCTGGGAAGGCATGTCCGGGTGGCGAACAATATTGTGTGGCTGGCCTATAAGTTCCTGGCGAGTAAATCCACTGATCTCCACAAAGGCATCATTGCATTCCTTAATAAAGCCATGCAGATCCGTTACCGAAATTAAACGAGTGCCCTTGTTAAAGGTTCGCTCCTGCTGACTGACCGGAAGATTGGTGCGCATAGCTTTAGTCCTAAATGCCTTAACAAATTCCTGTGGGGAAACCGAGTTGCCACAGGCCATGCTTAGGTATAGCACCATAAACCCTTGGCCACTGGGTTTAAGTCTGTGCCGAATCCCTTATTAAAACGAGATTTAACACAGAGTGTTTGCTCCAATCACCCGACCAGGGTGAATTGATTAAACGCGACTACATAAGTCCTTAGCCATTACTTAAGGAGTGCCCCATTAATTTTAGGGTTTACCTTTTTTAAGTTCCGTAGCTTGCATGAAGCAGGCGCCGGGAGCACAGGAACACACTCGGGCGCTTTTGAAAAAGGGCAAAATTTGTAATTAATCAAAGGATGTTAAAAACAACAACCGCGCAGGTTTAACTCTTGCGCGGCAAGTTCCCTCCGATTCACATTTGCACGCCAGCATGCTTTAAGCGGTCATTAATTGTTCATTGCCAACAAAGTCCGCCCGCTTAAAACTGCGCGAATTGTTGCTCCAGAGCTTTAGGATTAGAACGCCAAAGGGCACCCATTTCAGCGGACATTGCATCAGGGAAAATATCCTCCTGCCCCAATTGCATTTGGCTGTAAATGGCGCGGGCCGTTTGCGCCGGTGATGTTTTAGGAAAATCAAATTCCCGCGCCATGTCGGTGTCAATGGGGCCAGGAAAAATACCTAATACCGCAATATTTTTAGGGCGTAACTCCGTTCGCATGGCTTGAATAGCCGATGCCAATGCCGCCTTCGAGGCACTGTAGCCCCCCACACCCGCCATACTGGCAAGGCCCACAATGGAACTAATACTCGCGATGGCGCCATCTCCGTTGCGCTCAATAATAGGTAAAAATGCGCGGGTAACGGCCAGGGTGGCAAAATAATTGACGTTCATATCCTGGTGTAAATCGGCAAAATCACCCGTTAGTACCCCGGCGAACGCCAGCACGCCTGCGTTATTGATCAAGACATTCACATCACCTGCCTTGGCAACAGCGGCCGTAATGGAGGCGGTTTGAGTAATGTCCAATTCCAACGGCACCACGCGCTCATCGTTAAAGGCAGGTAATTTAGCTAGGCTGCGTGCACTGGCGTAGACTTTTCGGGCACCAAATTCCAACGCGGCGTTGACTAAGGCTGCACCTATGCCGCGATTCGCGCCGGTAATTAACAGGGTTTTATTGTGTAGGTTCATAGAGGACTCCAACTAAACGTGATTGCGCAGGCTCATCGTTGAGCGGGTTGTAAAAGGCGCTCGATGCTGCGTTGGAATCAGTTTATTGGCGACCCTAAAATCATTAAATGCTATTCTCTGCACAACATTAATGATTAAAGTGCACGAATGAACACTCAGGCTCTACAGACTTTTGTTGCAGTTGCCCGCAGTGGCAGCTTTGCCGCCGTGGCGCGCCAGCGCAATCAGGACCCATCCCTGATCTCCCGTACCATCGCGCAGTTGGAGGCCGAATTGGGCGTGCGTTTATTCCAACGCAGCACCCGCAAAATGCTCTTAACCGAGGCCGGTGCGCGTTTATTGGATAAGGTGCAAAGCCTCCTTGAGGAGTTGCACAGCGCCATGGAGGAGGCCGCCAGCACAACCACAGAACCGACAGGCACCTTACGTTTAACCGCCTCAGTCACCTTTGGTCACCACTGCCTACTGCCGCTGTTAAGTGAATTTCGCAGCCAATATCCGAAAATAAAATTAGATTGTGTGCTAACGGATGACCCGCTGGATTTAATTGCCAGCCACATTGATTTAGCTATTCGCCTAGGCCCCTCCATCAGCGGCAATTTAGTTGTCACCAAATTGCTCAACACCCACTACCGGGCCGTGGCAAGCCCGGACTATATCGCCCGCTCAACACCGATAAAAAAGCCTAGCGATTTAAGCAACCACGCCTGTTTATTATTTCCTGAACGTATTTTTGCGCCCCTGTGGCAATTTAAATTACCGAATCAAGAGCCTGAAGTGGTGGCCGTGGCGGGTGATTTTATTCTTTCGACCGGTGATGCCCTAAGGCAAATGGCCCTGCGCGGTATGGGCCCGGCATTATTGCCCCACTGGGCCATTTTAGATGCGCTCAGCGACGGCCGCTTAATTGATCTTTTACCCCACTATGAAGCGGCGGCCAGCTCGTTTCAAAGTGCAGCATGGCTGGTATACCCCAGCCGCGATTATGTGCCGAAAAAAGTACGCGTGATGATCGATTTTTTAAAAACTCATTTACCTAAACGCTACTCATCGCCTTTAGTTAAATATTAACCCGGCAGTAAAAAAGCATATTAATTCCGGCTTTTGCCATTTTTCACGACCGCTGGTGGCATTTTCACGCGGGGCTTTCAGCCAGATTTAACCTGCGCAAACCGAAATCATGGCGCCCAGGTTTCCATCCACTCAGCGCCGTAATAAAAGCCTTTTGCCAGGCCCAAACTCTGCGCTTTGGCAACCAAATTTAACGGCACCCGCAGGCGCACCTGATCGTGCAATAACAACTCGCTGTGGGCTGCTGCCTGTTCTGGCAGGCCAAATACATACTGGCCGAAAAGCTTCCAGCGCGTCATTAATTGGCCGCCCTGGGCTGAGGTGCTAGCGGAGAGAATGAAACGGTCAAAAATACGCGGCGCGCGATCATCTTTATGTTCAAGCACCATGCTGCCATCGGCAAAAATAAAGCCGCGCTGCACATGATTATTTTTTTCCATCGCCATAGCCTCAGGGCTTGCGAGAAATTCTTTTGCTTCGCTGGTGACAGCCGCAAAGGGTTTACCGGCCTCGCGCAAATGGCCAATGGTTTTTTTAATACTGCGGCTGCAGGCTTGTACCAATTGGGACTGGCCAAACAACACCCGGCTGCCCGCTAAAAAATGCCCGCTGCCGCCAACAAAATGTTGCTGCAACTGATGAAACCAGGTCTCTTTTAAATCCGCTAAGGGGCGCACCGGCTGCCCTAAGCGCTCAGCGCAGTGGTTGTAGGCAAGGCCTCGCCCGCCCCAAGCCGGATGCGCAAGCAAGGCCATCAACACCGCCTGGGCCTGGGGGCTGTAGCTGTCTTCCGGCGCCGAGTGCAAGGCATCAATAATCGACTGCAGCTCCGCGTGATGACGGCTGGAGCCATCCAATATACAAGCGTCCAATAGGCCCGTTAACAACTGCGGGTCGGTAAATACGGGGTGACTGAGGGGCGATGACATGGAAGTCTCCTGTTGAAGGTCAGTAAAAATTAACGCGGTAAAAAAACAATGCCCAGAGGATAGGATGACAGGTGGCGGCGTTGCCCGCATAATCGGTGCCAACCCGTAAGACCGCAGCCCTGTCCGGATCGCCCCTATGCTTCAACTGCTGAACCACACACCCTTCGCCGCACAAATCGGCCTGTTTCCCAATGAAGAGGGCGTGGACACGCTGTATGTGGTAGCCAAGGCCCACTTTAACATGGGCAATCCTCTAAGCCTGTGTGATGAGCAAACGCCACCGCTTATGGAAGATGTGTATTACGGTGAGCCGGGCCTCTCCAGCCTTAAATACCCCTGCGATTTCCATCCAGGTAAAGCCGCTACGGATATTTTTATGCTCGGCCACGCCTGCTCAGTGGATAAACAGCCGGTGTATTACCTCGATACCAGCCTGCGCCTGGGCAGTATTCAAAAAACCGTCCGGGTGTGGGGTGCGCGCACCTGGCAGGGCGGTGCATTAAGCCAGCCTCAGCCCTTCACCCATTTGCCGATCATCTACGAGAACGCCTACGGCGGGCAGCATATTCAAGATGGCCAAGTAATCGGCGGCGATGAGCGCAACCCCGTCGGCAAAGGCTTTTTGGGTCGCCAAGAGCGCAGCCAATTTGACGGCCTGGCGGCCCCCCAGCTAGACGACCCGTTCAACCCCATCCGCCAGCTGGGGGATAGGCCGGAGCCCGCCAGCTTCGGCCCGAAAGCGCCCGCCTGGCTGCCGCGCCGCAGTTTTGCGGGCACCTATGATGAGGCCTGGCAGCAGACCCGCGCGCCCTTTCTGCCGGAGGACTACTCGCCGCGCTTTATGAACTGCGCCCACCCCGACCTCATTGCGCCAGGCTTTTTAAGCGGCGGTGAGGCGGTGAGCATTACCGGCATGCACCCCATGGGTGAGCTAAATTTTGTGCTGCCTAAGCTGCAACTGCACGCTGAAATCCTCATGGGCACACAAACCCATACACCGGCCTTCGTGTTGGAGAGTATTTTGCTGGAGCCGAACCAGTTGCGCTTTAGCCTAACCTTTAAAGCGCGCTTAGCCTGTGATAAACAGGCGCTCAGCATTCGCCAAGTCACGCTGCAGTTGCAGCGCTAGTGTAAAAAAAACTGTAAGGATTTTTATGCCACAAACTACCTTCGCCAACATGCGCGGCATCGTCCACAAGGGCTCCAACGGTATGAGCCTAGTATTTCCCGATGTGTGCAAAACTCCCACCCCCGCAGGCCCAGTGCCCATACCCTACCCAAACCTCGGCAAATCTTCCGACACCATGAAAGGCCCCACCTCGGTGAAGACCGACAAACAAATGCCCATGGTAAAAGGCGCCGTGTACATCATGAGCACTGGCGATGAAGCCGGCAGCGCCATGGGTGTTATCAGCAATAAAATTAAAGGCGAGTGCGAATTTATGATGTATTCCTTCGACGTAAAATTCGAAGGTAAAAATGTCTGCCGCATGGGCGACCCTTTATTCCACAACAATAAAAACATCATGGGTTAAGCGTGAACGCACCAGCTAATGCCTTTTCGCACATCATTCAACAAATGGCCGACAACGCCAGTTTCCTCTGGATACTGCGCGGCCGCCAACGCCGCGAACCCCATGTCTACCCGGAGCATATCGCCGAGCTCGACGGCCGCATTCAGGCCAACTTAGACGGCTTGCTGCTCTATGGCGAAGACGCCTGGGCTATAGCTGTCTCGAATGGCGAATTTCCGCAAGGCGGCGAGGCTTTTTGTTTGGGTTATTTGGCATTTCACAGTGAAGATGTCACTAAAATTCAATACGCCACTGAATTTGCGCTGCAAAATGATGAGACGTTTAAAGGCTTAGTGAGTGCGCTGGCGTGGCTGCCCGGCAATAAAATACACCCCTGGATTAAACAATTTTTCCACAGCAAAAATTTTGAACACAAACGCCTTGCCTTGGCTGCTTGTCGAGTGCGCAAAGAGGATCCCGCAGGATTTTTAAACGCCATTTTTGAGCGAGAGGATTGTATTGGCCATAGCCTATTACTCGCTGAAGCTCTGCGAACTGCGGGTCATTTTTATCGCACCGATCTTATTGAGCTGCCTAATAAATTCCTCGCACACCCAGACCCCCAGGTGGCTTTTTGGGCTATCTATTGCTGCGCACAACTTGGGAAACATCATGTTGCAGAGCAATTAAAACCTCTGTGTACATCCGAAGAAGAAACCCTTTCTCTTTTGGCGCCGCGCGCACTTTTCTTGTCGATGTATTATTTACCTCTGGACGTTGCACGGGCCTGGATAGGCGAATGGGTAGCGCAAGGTTGCCTACGTGCCGCCGTGCAGGCCTGCGGACTGCTAGGCGATCCGCAGGCAGTTCCCTGGCTTTTGGAGCAAATGACCGAGCGCAGATTAAACCGAATTGCCGCCGAAGCAATTTTCCTCATTACCGGGCAGCCGCCTGCACAGGCTCCAGCCCCGGAGCTTATCGACCAAGAAGAGGAAGATAATTTAGACGATGACAGTTTATTCTGGGCAGACCCAAATCGCTGTGCAGAATTGTATGCCCAGGGTAGTATCAGCACGGTTAATAATTTTAACGCTCACGTGCGCAACGCAAATCTACAAGCTCCTTTCCTGGCCATGCGCTACCAGCACATGGCTCAGTGGCTGAGACTTTAACACCTTAAAAAGCAATCAAATTCCCAGCACGCTACGCCCCCATCATGCACCTGATTTTTCAGGGCAATCATTCATCCAAGTCGCTCCAGTGCCAAGCAATGCTTAAATTGCGGCAGCTGGAATGATTGCTTCGGTTGGTACCGATACAGCTGCAACACACATGGCCATTGCTGTGGGCATGTGCAACTGTGCCGTCTAACAACGCTCGACGCTGTTCATACATTGCCTTAAGCAGAACCTGCTGCGTTTTTTAGCCAGGCTCTGATTAATTCCGGGTTTGCTTTTTGTAAAAACCGTCGTGAGCATGGAGCCCGCGCCGGAGCAAAAGGGAGGTACTCGGGCGCTTTTAACAAAAGGCAAAATTTGGAATCAATCAGATCATTCTTAATTTTGCCAGAATCAATTCACACCTGATCTGAGCTTTATTTCAGCATTAAAAATTCAAACGGGTGTTTTGCTGAATATATCTGTCAGTTAAATATTCACCTCAACCGCCAGTCAATCGTGACTTGCGCTTGACTGATACTGCCTGCGCGTACCAACAGTTATCGAGACAACAAAAAATCGAATTTATATAGAGTTATAGCCGCACCTCATACATTGGCGAACGAGTAGGCATTCACTTAGAAAGTATTCAACAATCCAGGTGCAGCCACTGTGTTAATCGCGCGCGAATGCATCGCTGCCTATATTTTTTAATTAATACGCCTATGGCTCAAAACAGGCATGCGCTCTCTAAGGGTTTGCAGCTCACCTAGCTCAAGGCGAGCGGTCACAACCCCTTCCCCCTCCGGCAAAACTGCCACAACATCACCCCACGGATTCACAATCATGCTATGCCCCCACGTGCGACGGCGGCTGCAGTGGTGCCCCCCCTGATTGGCCGCCACCACAAAACATTGATTTTCAATGGCGCGGGCGCGCAGTAATACCTCCCAATGTGCCTGTCCAGTGGTATACACAAATGCCGACGGCACCGCCAAAAAATGACAGCCCGCCTGGCTTAATAAACGAAAATATTCAGGAAATCGCAGGTCGTAACACACCGCCAGGCCCCATTTACCGCCAGGGCCCTCAAACCAACCCGCCGCGCTGCCCGGCTCAAACTGCGCTGATTCGCGGTAACTGCCCACGGCATCTTGCACACCGGCATCAAATAAATGCATTTTGTCGTAGCGGCTCACCTGCTCACCCTGCGGCGAAAACACGCAACAACTGGCAAAGGATTTATGCTCCTGGGCCCACAAACCCTGCTGGTTGCAAGCCAGCGGAATAGTCCCACCGATTAACCACAGATTCAAACGCTTGGCCTGTTCGGCTAAAAACGCCAGTATTTCCCCCTGCCCCTGGCTTTCTCGCAGCCCCTGTGCGGCCGAACCCGCCTGACCAAATAGGGCAAAATTTTCCGGCAATACCGCGCATTCGGCCCCCAAGGCAGAGGCCTCAGCTAATAATTCAGCGGCTTTATTAAGATTGTTGGCGAGATTAGGTTCGCTCACCATTTGTACGGCGGCGACAGTTACGGCGGTGGCAGGCATGTGTACCTCTTAAACCTGAAGATCACTTAACAACTATAGTTGCCCTTTTTACGACTGTATTGATGGCTCAACTACCACTCCAAAGCCCGAACGGACTAGATAGTGGCAAACCTGGTGACGGGCGGCAAGATGGTATGGAGCAGGCTGCGCAACCATTGGAATTACCGACGTAAACTCGCGCCTCACTCAACTAATTTGCCGCCTTGCAAAATAACGAGAAAACTTAACTTCGGGATTTAATGTGTGCTTTCCAAGCTCAAAGCTCAAGCCAATCAATAGATCCCATATTTGACTCTAATTTTTTCGCAGCCTGCCGTGTGAGCAAACACTTTACAACGCACAACTAAAAACAATAATTAAATATCAACCTCCACCACCCCAAATACAAAATAAATTGCTGCGATCTATTTTGCTTTAGCCCATTTAAATGCGCGCTCTTATAAGGATCGCCTTTTTAGCGCAACCGGCTTATTACCAAGCCGGCATTTTTACAAACCTGTCTATTTCTCCGTTTTTAAACACCACTAAGCTCCAGCCGCGGGATTAATCCAAAACACGGCTTAACAGATTCTTGAAATACTTCCTTGCCAGGTCTAGCTGCGTTAAATTTGGCGAAAAATCCCTCATTTACTGGGTGTAAACTCCGGTTTTTTGGCCAAATTTTCCTTGCCATACCGTCGACGCCAACGTATTTCAACAAGCTGCTAAAGCCACGTGAAACAGGTTAATGCGCGAGCACACATTAATTTTTCGCAGTTAATTCCAGCGCTATATTATCGATTAATCGCGCACCCTGGGTGTACATAGCGCCGAGTAACTGCAACGAGGTATCGTCATAGGCCGCAGGTTGCAGGCTTTTGCTGTCGCAGATACTGACATAATCCACTCTAAATCCAGCGGCTTCGATCTGCGCACGAGCCTGTGCTTCCAGCTGCTTAAAATCACGCTCGCCCTGTTCAATAGCGGCGGCCATATGGCGCAGGCTTTGGTACAGCACGGTCACGTGCCCGCGCTCATCCGCAGCGATAAAACTATTGCGCGAACTCATGGCTAAGCCATCAACCTCTCGCACAATTGGGCCGGGAATTAATTGCACGGGGAAACACAAATCTTCCGTCATACGCCGGATAATAGCTAATTGCTGGTAATCCTTTAAACCAAATACGGCAATATCCGGTTGCACAATATTGAATAATTTAGATACTACCGTAGTAACACCGGTGAAATGCCCAGGTCTGCTGGCGCCGCACAATACGTCGGCCATGGTAGGCAAAATAACTTTCGCCTGTTGGTCCATCCCGTTGGGATACATTTCAATTTCATCGGGGCAAAACAAAACGTCACATTGCACCGAGCGAAGTTTTTCGCAATCGGCATCAAGGGTACGCGGGTAGCGATCCCAATCTTCATTGAGACCAAATTGCAGGCGATTAACAAAAATACTCGCCACAACAAAATCCGCGTGGGATTGGGCGATTTTGACTAGCTCTAAATGGGCCTGGTGTAAATTGCCCATAGTGGGCACAAAGCCGATGCGTTTGCCCTCGCTGCGCGCCTGCTGGAGGGCTTGGCGGAGGGATTTAATATGGTGGAAAAGGTGCATAAAGTGGCCCGTCGTTTAAACCGGGCCGCATCTTAACAGCTTGTCGCTCAATGCTTAAGCCGCAGGCGCTGACGATATTTATTCAGGCTCGTAGATATAACACTGATTGCGCCCGGCGCGCTTGGCTCTATACAAGCCTCTGTCGGCGCTATCGATCCACAGGGTAGGTTCCGACATGCGACTGTGCACCTCAGCAATACCGATGCTAATGGTGAAGTGAATGACATGATCCTCGTAATACACCGTATTAGCCTCCACCTGTTTACGCAGGCGTTCGGCCACTATAAGTGCGCCTTGCGCGTCGGTATCGGTGAGAATAACGGCAAACTCCTCCCCACCGTAACGCCCGGCCACGTCAATATCACGCACACACTTGCGCACTACGGCGGCTGTTTGCCGAATAACTTCGTCGCCAGCTGGGTGGCCGTAGGTGTCGTTGACTCGTTTAAAGTGGTCTATATCGAACATCAACAAACTGCAGGTGTGGCCGTAGCGTGAAAATCGCTTAAATTCATGCTGTAACAGCTCTTCCCAGGTTTTGCGATTGAGCAACCCGGTAAGCCCGTCGGTGCGGCTAATAATGTGCAGCTGATGATTTGCCCGCTGCAATTGCAAACGGTTGGTGGCAATTTCGGTCACGTCGTACAAAATAATGCAGGTGTGGCCCACTTTCCCTTTGATATCCGACAGGGGAATAATCGTGCTGTTTTGATACATAAATTCCGCGCGGCCCGTAACCGGGCGATAATTTTTAAAGCGGAATAAATAAGGGCGCTGCTCCCAGGTGGTAAAAGCGGAATTGCGCAGTAGCGAAACTGACTGCACCTTGCGGCGGAACCAGGCTTCTGGTAACTCGGGGAATAATTCGAATATTTTTTTGCCTAACACATCGCTGGGTGAGCGCGCGCTGTGGTTTTGCATAAAGCTGTTCCACAATTGCACGTTGAATTCTTCATCCAACACCACCAGACCCACGTCAATGTTTTGCAACACATCCATGACCCAGTGAAATTCATTAAAAAACTCGTCTGCACTCGCCATAACTAACCGATTAAATAGTCCAATTTGAGCAACAAGCGTGCAATTGAGTCTTCCGTCATAATCAACAACAAATCACAATTGACGTTGTAACCCTCTAACTTGTAGTTAATTTCCGTGACAAGCGCCTGCCGCCACATGGCAGTGGCCGGGTCAAATAGGGTATCCAACCGCTGGTGCTGGCCCAGCACCATAGGCGGGCCGAAGCTAAACGCCATATCAATCTGCTCGGAAATGCCTTTTAAACAAGCACCAAATAATACATTGGTGGTGTCCATCAACAATTCACGCTCAGCCTGCTCATCCAGCACATCCTCATAATTCATGAGTTTGGCCAGGTCGGTAAAACTTGTATCGTTAAATAATAAAATAGCCTCTCCCGCAATACCGCCACCGATAAAACCTTGGCACACCCCCGATACTGAATCTGAGCTGCTGATGGATTGCAATGCCATGGCAATATCAGAGGGCGTCATCACCGCAATATGGGGGATGGAGAGAATGACAAACGTATCCAGAAGCCTGGCCAAATTATCGCCCGCCTGCCCCATAGCCACATTGGTGACTTCCTGCAGGCAATCGCGCTGTTCTTCGGTGAGGTTAATCGTACGGGTCATGCCATTCATGGCCTGGGTTAGGAGCTGTAATATCTATTCTAGTCGGCGCTAGTTAGAATGCTGGCAAAATTCACAATAAGTTATGCACGCGGCTTTGTTATGCAATTTCGAATTATCCCCGTTACCCCTTATCAGCAAAACTGCTCTCTTATTTGGGACCCCGCCTGCATGGAGGGCGCCCTGGTGGACCCCGGTGGCGAGCCTGAGCGTTTGTTAGCACAAGTCCAACAATTAGGCGTTAACCTGCGCATGATTGTGCTCACCCACGGCCACCTCGACCACGTTGGCGCCACCGCTGAGCTGGCTAAACAATTAAACATTCCGATTGTCGGCCCCCACCCCGACGATCAATTTTGGCTGGACGATTTAGACGGCCAAGCCCGTTGGATGGGCTTTAAGCCGGTGGAGCACTTCACGCCTAACCGCTGGCTGCACGAAGGTGATAAGGTGCGCGTCGGCGGCTGCGAGCTGGAGGTGTTGCACATACCGGGACATACACCGGGCCATGTGGTGTTGGTGCACAGGCCCAGTCAGCTAGCCTGGGTGGGTGATGTGTTGTTTGCAGGCTCCATCGGCCGCAGTGACTTCCCCCGTGGCGATCATGATTTACTGGTGCGCGGCATCGCAGAAAAACTCTGGCCATTGGGGGATGATGTGCGCTTTATCCCCGGCCACGGCCCCATGTCCAGCTTCGGGCACGAGCGGCGCACTAACCCGTTTGTAGCGGATAAACAGTTTGGTTAATACGAGGGCAAGGCTATGACAGTCGTCGATCCATTGGGCAGTGATTTAGATGAGAACTACGAGCGTTTTTTAGCAGAGGCAGAAGCCACCGGATGCGTGTGGGGGTTGGAAGGGCCTGATGGGTGGGCACTGTGCCAGTCCAATCTCAATGACGAGCTGAGTGTCATGCCGCTCTGGTCACAACCGGAGTACGCCCAGGTTCATTGCGCGGACGAGTGGGCCGGGTTTAGGGTTACCCCCATTAGCTTGGAGGAATTATTAGACGACTGGTTGGTGGGTATGCATGAAGACCTCACCCTAGTAGGCCCGAATTGGAACCAGGATATGGAAGGCGACGAAATTGAACCGTTGGATTTACTGGCGGAATTTGAAGATGACGATGAGGCTTAACGTATTTCATTAAAGGCCGATGAATTAATTGCGCCGCGCAAGGAGCTTATGTGAAGGAACCCTTGATCTTAATGTTGTGTTTAATGGCATTAATGTTTGTGGTGGCGTTTGTTTGTCGACTTTGGTCCGTGTTTTTTAGCGGTATTACCCTCGCTCATTACGAACTTTTTAACCTCGATACAGAACCAGCATACGTCACACGCACAACCAACAACCTCAACAATCAATTTCAACTGCCACTGGTTTTTATCGCGGCCTGCATACTGTCATTTAATCTTAAGCACGAAAGCGAGGCATTAATCTTTAACGCCTGGGGATTTGTGACATCCCGCGCCTTACACAGCCTGGTGCACATCATGTTTAACCGGGTATTAGTGCGCTCAGCAATTTTTGGGGCTGGGTTATTTTTCCTTATTCGAATCTGGTTTGAACTACTGGCAAAAATATAAAGGCGGCGCTGCACACGCGCAGTTAAAGTTTTCCATAGTGCAATTTCAACCCACTGCAACGGCCTGTTCTATTTTCGGATCGCCAAAAAAATGTACGTGCAGTAAATCCACCAGATACTCACCGAGATAAACCTCTAACTGCGCCAAATCAGCAAAGGCAGGCGATAAATAACAATGGCCTGTGATGACGCGAAAGCCATTGGAACAACTGGTGCGTGTTGCCAACACAAAATCCGTGTGACCCACTAAACTCGCCTGCCGCAAACGCTCAAGCACACAAATATCAAACTCCTGCACCAGCTGCCAAATTTTCGGGTATGTACCGAGCCAGCTTGCATCGGGTGGAAGTACGCGCAGCCAAAAAACCTCGTCAACGGGGCGGCTGGCAATAGAAGAATCAACTATAGGCGGCAAAGAAACCGCACTTTGCACTGAAATCACGAGACACCTGCATTTATTTATGGTTATGGGTGTAACTTCATTAAACGCCCATAACCGCCCGCACGGCGTGACCATAATCACAGCCTCATCAGCCGCAAGCGTTTGCTCTATCACAAATTCTTACATTTAAAATTGTGCGCAAATGTTCAAAAATCAGATTTAAAATAACTGTGCAGAATAGAAAGCGCTCACTAGCAAGCAGCGCAAGAGACCACCAGGCCCGGTGGCGCAGCGGTTCAACAGGTTTTTAGAATTAAAATTTAATGGCAACTAAGCGCTGGCGCAGTTGGCGAAGCTGCTGCTTGACCACCTGATTGTGTTTTGCGCCAATACGCAGCATCAATTTATGACTGGCGGGTAATTTTTCTATTTCAGCATCTAAATAGGTGTAGCGCGTTTTAGGTTGCTCCAGAATAAGCTCGCCGGTTACATCAGGAGCCGCAAGCAAATTATCAATAGCAATAATGGCGATTTGATGGAACGAGCGCTTGCCTAAACCCAGTTCTTCAAACGCCGCTTGCAATTGAGGGTAGGCGCGCTCATAAAGCGCCATGCCCGCATCCGAATTCGCCCAGCGCAATGCGTCCAAATAGGCGTCATACCGATCAGCATTTTGCGGCAAGAGGCGAAACTGCGCCTGGGGACCATCACTTAGCTTGGCAACGGCAAATAGGCCTTCCGGTGTAACATAGGGGCGATTTTGCGCCACTACCCTGCCCTCACTCAGGCCGTAGACGGCAATGGTAAATTTGCGGACAAATTCTTCGGGCAGCAATAGCGCGGCGATTTTGGGCGTTAACGCGCCCTGCAACGCAGCCCAAATCGCCGCGGCATCCGCAAATACGTCAGTGCGTTGAACGGCCACGGCAACGGGCGTTGTAGGCAGGCTTTGCGTTTGCGGCACCGGTACGTCAACTGCGTTTACCTCAGCCACAGGGGGCGCAGGTGCAGGCTTTTGCGTTTCTGGCGCGGGCAAATGTGCCAAAGGTTTGGTAACGGCAGGGCTTTGCGATTGCAAATAAAACAGAAAAATAGCCGCACCAACTGCCAATAAAATAATGACCCCTAAAGGGATGAGCGCGCGCGCGAGCAGAGAAGGAGAATCCGACATAATTGCCTCTTAAGGATTAAACATCCAATAATTAACCTTGAACACCCATTGAACCAACATCACACCGCAAGTTCCACGTGGAGCACCGCCAAGTCGACATCACATAGGCTACTCGCGAAAGTCTTGGTAATACTCCGGCGCTAAATTCTCAAAGCGCGTAAATTTACCGACAAACGCAGCGCGACAGGTGCCAATTTCGCCGTTACGCTGTTTACCAATAATTAATTCCGCTATGCCTTTATCTGGGCTTTCTTCGTTGTAATATTCATCCCGATAAATAAATAAAATCACATCAGCATCCTGCTCAATCGCACCGGATTCACGCAGGTCTGAGTTCATGGGGCGTTTATTAGGCCGCGATTCAACCCCCCGGTTTAACTGCGACAACGCAATAACCGGGCAGGAATATTCTTTTGCTAGGGCTTTTAAGGAGCGAGAAATTTCTGAAATTTCCTGGGTGCGACCTTCGGTGCTGCCGGCCACATGCATTAATTGCAAATAGTCGAGCATAATTAACCCAGGGTTACCGTATTCACGGGCAATTTTGCGCACACGGGCGCGCACTTCGGCGGGTGTAAGGCCTGGCGTGTCATCGATAAATAACAATTTGTCCTTCATTTTGCGGGCAGCCATTTCCAATTTTGGCCAGTCATCTTCCAATAATTTACCGTTGCGTATACGCCCTTGATCAATGCGGCCAATCGAAGAAATCATCCGCATGACTAAAGAATCCGCGGGCATTTCCATGCTAAATACCAGTACCGGTTGCGGCTGAGTCATGATGCCCGCCTCGACAAAATTTAGCGCCAAGGCCGTTTTTCCCATGGAGGGACGTGCGGCTAAGATAATTAATTCCCCCGGCTGCCAACCTGAGGTTTTGCTGTCCAATTCAACCAGGCCCGTGGCAAGGCCAGTAATATCCGACTCTGAGCGAAATAATTTATCGATTTTTTCGACGGTGGTTTTAAGTAGCTGGTTCACACCGATAAAGCCGCCCTCTTTCGGGCGCTCCTCGGCAATTTGCAGTACTTTTTTCTCCGCCATTTGCAGCAATTCATCGGCGGCTAAAGCGCCTGGGTTAAAGCTGGCGCGGCTGATATCGGTAGCGGCTTGAATGAGCTGCCGCAAAGTAGAGCGCTCGCGCACTATGCGCGCGTAGGCCACGAGATTGGCGTTACCCGCCACGTTGGCGGCCAGATCAATCAAATAGCTGTGCCCCCCCACAAACTCAAGCTCGCCCCGACGCTGCAACTCTTCGGACACGGTCACCACATCAATGGGCTGCTCGTGCTCCAACAGATGCAACATGATGTGGAAGACTTTTTTATGGGCGGGGCGAAAATAATCCGCTTCACCCACTACCTCGGCCACTGCGTCAAAACTGCTTGCATCCAGCATTAAGCCGCCAAGAATCGCCTGCTCAGCCTCAATAGAATGGGGCAGTGTCAATTCTTGAGGCCCGGCTGGAGGGGCGTCTGAATAAAAATCAGCAGATGGGTCCGATTGAGACATAGCTACCTCAATAGCAATAGAAGGTGCGGCGCAGATTAAAAACTCTCAGCGCCACTTAGCAAGTGGTTAACCCCAAAAGCTCAGTTGGGCCATTAGCGAGCCTACCCACGGCAGCCACCAAAGGTTTAAGTGAGCGGTTTAATTAATACAGCCCATAAAAAAAGGCACGCAGGTCGCCCGGCGTGCCTTTTATCGGAAGGGGAATTCTATTCCGCTTCGATAACCAATTTAACAGGCTGCATCACATCAACGTGCAACTGCACATCCACGCTGTACTCGCCTATATCGCGCAGTGCACCGCTGGGCAATTTCACTTCAGCTTTGCTAACAGCAACGCCTGCAGCTGTAATAGCTTGGGCAATATCACGAGCGCCCACAGAGCCGAAGAGTTTACCTTCGTCACCCGCATTGGCTTTGATGGTCACTACCAACTCAGCCAAAGCGGCTGCGCGAGCTTCAGCCTGTTGCTTACGCTCAGCAGCTGATTTTTCCAACTCGGCGCGGCGGGCTTCAAAAGCAGCTACGTTGCTGGCAGTTGCGGTAATCGCTTTACCTTTTGGCAGTAAATAGTTGCGGCCATAGCCAGGCTTAACACTGACTTTATCGCCAACAGAACCTAAACGGCCTACTTTTTCTAACAGAATTACGTCCATCTGGCCGACCTCTTATTCGTGGCTGTCAGTGTATGGCATCAAGGCGATGTAACGAGAACGCTTGATGGCGGTAGACAATTGGCGCTGGTATTTCGCCTTAGTGCCTGTAATACGGCTGGGAACGATTTTGCCAGTCTCAGATACGTAGGCTTTTAAGGTTTCCAGATCTTTATAGTCAATTTGTTTTACGCCTTCAGCGGTAAAACGGCAAAACTTGCGACGACGGAAAAAACGTGACATGGCAATTACTCCTCGTTATCAGCGTCTGAATCGTCCAAGTCTTCATCAGACTCGTCTTCATCAGCACGTTCAGCTTCAGCGCGAGCTGAGGCTTCTTCTTGGCGGCGCTCTGCGCGGGCTTTGCGCTCACGGCTTTCTTTTTCCGCTTTCATGATGGGCGATTCTTCAGTAATCGCTTCATCAGTGCGGATAACCAAGTGACGCAAGATGGCATCGTTGTAACGGAACGTGGTGGTCAGCTCATCCAATACAGATTCACCACACTCCACATTCATCAGAATGTAGTGGGCTTTGTGAATTTTGTTGATGGAATAGGCCAGCTGACGACGGCCCCAGTCTTCAAAGCGGTGAATAGCACCACCGGTACTGGTGATAGAGCTTTTGTAACGCTCCACCATCGCGGGGACTTGTTCGCTTTGATCTGGATGTACCAGAAATACAATTTCGTAATGACGCATGATTAGCTCCTTACGGGTTAATAGTCTTCCGCCACGCGGTAAGACAAGGAGAACCACCAGGGTGAAAACACCCGGTGAGATTTGGGGCGCGCATAGTAGGGGATAAGGCCTATTGAAGCAAGGCATATTTGGCGGCCGTTGCTTAGTGGGCGGTTTTCGCACCTATCTAACTAGCCTAGAGCGCCGTCTCGGTATTGAACCCACAGCTCACCCGGCACGACAACAAAGCCCCACCTAAAGAATCGATGAAGCAACCACTGCGCGGCACCAATAAAAAAACCCGCGCACATCTGAGATCTGCGCGGGCCTAATGATGGGCACTCAATAAAATAATAAGAGACTACTTAAGTAGCACTAAACCACAAGTTTTTAGCGAGGTATTTCACGCACCAACCGCACACCTAAGAGATCTGCGCGTATTGAACTCATGTGATCCCCATAAGCAAAATTCACCGCCCAGGCCCGCTCAGGGGTAAAAGAATTGGGCGAGTTAGTCCAGTAACCGCTGGGGGCGGTTTCTGGAAATAAAGTGCTATCAAGTGCAGGCTGCGCACAGGCGTAATCCACAATCGACCCCAGCTCATTTTTATTGGGCATACGCCAATCAGAAAAGCCGGCAAAGTTCTTCGCCTTAGCAGCCTGCACAAGTGCCTGCTCCCAGGAGAAAACAGTCACCGCACCTGCAGGCAGCGCGCAGGCTGAATTTTTCCATTCATAACCCATGGGGCAGCGCTGCCACATCAAACCGGTACTGAGATCCACCACCACCCCGCTAGCCTCGACCACGAATTTAGCGCGGTCATAACTGGGCTTTAACAGCGCATTACACTCAGCCCTTACGGCAGATCCCCAAGCCAATAGCATCAAACTCGCTGCCAAGCGCATCAGCATTCTTAAATTCACGCGTAAAATCACGGCTGACCCCCTCTAACCAAACGCACAAACGACGCGTCACTTTTACCGGTCGAACTCACACTGCCATCACTAAAATAGACATACCAGGCTCTGGATGGCTCAGCCGCGTAAGTTTGTGAAGTGAAAAAACGCGGCTTTACGGTATCCGCAAAATAATTTTTATCAAAGGCGGGAATTTCGCTGGATATAACGGCAATCGATACCAATTCGCGAATACTGGGCAAACGCCAATCCGAATAACCACATAACCCCTGCCGATTGACCCAATCCACATAAGCTTGAGTTTCACAAGGCTCAACCTGGGTACATTGACCCGGTGACGTATGGTATGCGAAACCGCCATTTAATTGCTCAGATGCCATCCACCAACTGTAGGTGTGGCCAAAATAACGCGGGTGCTCAGGATTGGTTTCTTTCATTTCCCAAATCAAGCCCGTCACATTGTCCTGCACACAGGACCAACGCGTGCCAGCCGCTTCGCTACCGCCATCGGCCCAGGCAAGAGTTTGTTGCGCCAGGGGCTGCCCCTTGGCGTCTAATTTTGTCCAATCAAACCCCGCCACTCCAGCGCCGCGTTTTTTTAACGCTTTGTTGGCGTCGCGGCCAAATTCGGCGTCTTGCCCGGGCATCCCTGTTTGCGGACAGGATTGCTGCACCTGATCTTGACTGGCACAAAGGGTTGACCCCGTATCATTTAACTGACCACTAATGGCATACACAGTGGGCGGTGTTTTACTGGCGCCACAGGCAACCAAAAAAAATGGTGCCGCCCAACACGCCCATCGCATGGCATTGCGATATTCAAATAGATTTTTTTTCATCACGCACCGAGAATAAAACCGATTAAAAGAATTGCCCACTACGCTTGTTTGAATCACTTTGACAGCCGATGACCGACAAAGAGAATGACATCCAGCGGCAAACAAGCACACCAATCTGAGATGAAACAAATATGCTTCTCCAGAAAACCTCGAAAAATAACTTTATTCGCCCTGGAGCCCACATAGCCGTCTGTTTTTGTGGCGAGGCTTCTCGCTAAATCCACCCAACCAGCCCCCTGCCTTCATTTTTCAAAAATTCCCCAGTCATTCACTCCGTGCAATAAAGTTTTTTCGCACCCTCAACCAACTGGCGTGCAAACCAAACGAAATCGCCACAGGCTTTTAACCTTACACCAGATTGCTCATTTTTACCTGGGTGCAACACATAAATCATCGCGCGCTGAAAAATAAATACACAACCATAATCCTACTGCGACAATCAAACGTAGGTCCCAAGGAAATTTAAATACAGCAATTGCCACGGGCAAAGCGAATTTACCGAGCAGCCCAGCACAGGCCCCATACCGAAGAGCCAATGGCTTTTTTGCCCAGCTTAAATCGATGTACAGCCAGCAAAACCACCACAATCAGCGTAAAAAAAATCGACTTAGCACAACAAAAAACCACCATCCAACACAGAGTTGACGCTCGCGCTGCATGCACAATCTAATACCAAAGGTAATTTTGGCGAGCAGATTAATGGTAATTACTCATTAGCAGTGACACAGCGAAATCCAACCCAAACTTAGACACTCGCCGCGCTTTTATCCTATAAAAGCGCAGACCTCAAGCTGAAAGCTCGCGCTTCGGCGTTATTTTTGGCTATATCAATCTGAATAATTTTGATTTTGAGATATTTATCAACCCAAATCATGAATGCCATTACAGAAATTTGCCACAGCCTCAGGTAACCTGGAGTTGAAACATATAAGAATTGCGCACCGCATCTTAACCAGCCCACAACGATAGTCTGTGGGTTAATACTAAAACTAATAGGGTAATAACTATGCTCAGTATAAGGTCGCTATCGAAAGCTAGCCGAGCTATCAAACTTACAGGAGTAGTGGCGACTACCGCCTTGCTATTCGCCTGTGGAGGGGGTGTCATAGAACCCACTCCATCCAGCTCTAGCAGCTCATCGTCCAGTTCTTCATCATCGACGGGCAGAAGCTCTAGCTCTTCCTCATCGTCCTCCTCTTCATCAACGGGTAGAACGTCCAGCTCATCTTCGTCCACTTCCTCATCATCTGGCCGTACTTCAAGCTCGAGCTCTTCATCGAGTGGTGTGTTGGGCAGTGTCGTTACAGGTGCCACGCAATTTGAAGCCCAATGCAGTGTTTGCCACGATCATCAAGGCAGCGGCGCATTTACCATTCCAAACAAACCTAACTTGAACATCAAAGAAGTGCAGGCCCGACTCGGCGATATAGGCTTGGTTGACTTTATCGCGAAAAAAATGCCGCCGGGCAATCCTAGCAAGTGTGCCTCCACAGATAATTGTGCTGCCAACACTGCCGCCTACATGCTGTCACTCGCCTCACAAACGGCCGCGTCCTGTAATACCAGCGTACAACCTTACGGGATGCGTGCTGTGCGCCTGCTTACCTCGCGCGAGTTGAAAAACTCTCTAATTGACTTGGGAATCGCTCAATCCGGTGAGGTTACTGACGATTTACTTACTCAGGACGCCACTTACACCAAGAGTAAATTCCCGATTCACACACACGTAACCACTGCGATCGACGATAACCGCAACGACGCTATGATGCTGCTGGCTGATAAAATTTCTGCCACAGCAGCTTCGCGCCTGCGCAACTCTTGGGGCTGCGGCACCAACGCGACCAACTGTGCGAACTCCTTCCTTACACTGGCTGAGCGTATCTTCCGTCGCCCATTAACAGACGCTGAGAAATCAACCTACAACGGATTCTTCACCAAGTATGGCGCCCAGGTCGGTTCTGAAATCGCCCTTGCTGCTGCAATTACCTCTCCTCAGTTCTTATACCGCTCAGAGCTGGGAACAAAAGTGAGCGAAGCACGCAATAACGCATCAAATTTCGGCACTCAGCTTAATCTGCAAAACCTGGATCAAAGTGCATACATCCTAGACAACTACGAGTACGCAACCCTGTTGGCTTACATGTATACCGGAAGTACTCCAGACCAAACCTTGATGCAAGCGGCGAAGAATAATCAGCTCAACTCTGAATCTGCGGTTAACTCACAAATTGACCGCTTATTGCAGACCACACGTGGTCGTGAGCACCTCACTGAGTTTGGTGCCAACTGGGTGCGCACAGACGACGTATTAAAAGCCGTTCGCTCTGCCAATCCTGAATTTACCGACGACATCAAGAACGACATGGCGAAGGAAGTTCGTGAACTGTTTGGCTATGTATTCTTCACCTCAAACACTCCGTTCACACAGTTTTACGGCGGAGACTACAGCGTAATCAACAGCCGCTTGGCCCAATACTATGGCGTGAGCGGTTTCAGCGGCGGCACCAGCGACTGGAAAGCCACCAACATTCCTAACCGCGGTGGTATTTTGGGTACAGGCGCCTTCTCTGTTGGCAACTCACAGCCCGACCGTTCTGGCCCCATCAAAAAGGCTGTGGACATTCGTGAGTTAATGCTGTGTCACCACATTGGCGCACCACCTACTGACCTTAACACCACCTCTAAACGTGCCGAATTGGTTAAAGCTGCCCAGCAGCGTGAAGACGTTACCGGTGACCTGACCACTCGTGAATACTACGAAATCATCACCAATGACCCGGCCTGTGATTCGTGCCACCAATCGCGCATCAACCCGCTGTTCGGTATAGATGATATTGACCACTTGGGTAAATTCCGCACCACCATGCGCGGCCTTGGCCCCAACGGTCAGTACAACCTACCCGTGAACAACTTCGGTGAATTGATTGGTTTGGCGAGCATTGATGATCCTGCGTCACTTACTTTCCAAGGCTCTAAGGATTTAGGTAAGAAGATGTCTACACTCTCTTCAGTTTCCGAGTGTTTAGCCGTCAACAGCTTCCGTTGGGCTACCGGCATGCCGCTAAACAGCAATTCCTACTCAACTCTTGAGGGAGGTCAGGACAACGAACCCGCTAAACTGACCAAAAACCAAGAGGAAAGCTTTGCTTGCGCTGAGAAATCCCTGATGGATACCTACTCAGCGAACAACAGCAGTGCCAAAAGCCTCTATCGCAAAATCGGTACTCTAGACCTGGTCCGTGTGCGCAAACCCATCGACTCCAGCCAAGTTAAACAGTAATTAGGGGCCACGAGAATGAATAAGATCACTGATAGAACCATCAAACAAATCAACTCAGAGCGCCGTAAGTTTCTCGATATGCTGAGCAAAGCAGGCGTATCGGCTGGCGTACTACGCGCCTCTACTATTGCGAGCGGCATGATGTACAACCGCTTTGCGGAAGCGGCTACGAACGACAAAAAGTTCATTTTGCTGTTTCACCCTAACGGCGCGCCACGCGGTTACACAACTAGTATCGCCATGAACCCGTTAAAACCCTTCGGCAACACCGTGGCGGCTTTAACCATGTCCATCAGACTACCAGGTAACCACGGTAACCTTCAGCAAGCTGCTGGCGCTGACTCTTATAATGGTAGCGACGCGCGCTCCAGCAGTATCGATCAACAAGTGGCCAAAATTCTTGGCAACAACACGCCCAAGCGCTCCATTCAGCTGGGCGTTCAGTCTGGCACTCAAGAGGGCATTAACCGCTTGAACGGCGCCGCCGTAACCCGTATTGATAGCCCTGCCACAGCCCTACAGCAGGTCTTTAGCGGAACTACGACTGGCTCCACCAGCAGTTCATCCAGTGGTAGCACCTCTGGCCCCACCGCTGTTGAGCGCAAGCTGGCTATTGTTGATGCAAACAAACAGGGCCTAGATGCAATTCGCAACAAACTGGGCTACGACGAGCGTTTCCGTCTTGATGCCCACCTGGACACCATCACTCAGCTGGAAACTCGCCTGAAAAGCCAAGTTTCTACTGGCTCTAGCTCAGGCGGCACCAGTTCCGGTGGCAGCACTGGCGGCTCCTGTAGCAAACCAACCGTTGCCACCAGCAAGTCAGCCCTGGCGGAATATCGCATGCAAGGGGATATAGCGGTAGCGGCATTAGCCTGCGGTATTACCAACGTGGTCTCCATTCAGTTCAACGAAACCCAAGCCAGCTGGTTACCCGGTGATGGCACTGCCGACGCAGTTCCCTTCAACGCTGACCACCACCAGGTTAACCACGGCGGCCAGGCCTTAAACTTATTACCCGCCGTGTGCGAGTATATGAACAAGGGTGTAGCCAACATTATCGATAAGCTGCAAAAAGCGGGCATTTACAACAACACAGTTGTTCTGTGTGTGAGCGAGATGGGTGACGGTGTAAACCACACCCCTGACGCAGGCCCCATTATCGTAGCGTCGGGAATCTCTGGACTGCGCGGTGGCTTTAGAACTCCCAATACTGATCACTACGGTGTCTTCCCAGACGTCTTTAAATTATTGGGCATACAAGGCTCCGCTGGCTTAGGCAGCTATGGCAGCGGCGGTATTGTGACCTAATAGGTTTAAGCGTTTATTTAATCAAGCCCTCTTTAGAGGGCTTTTTTTTGCCTGTTAATTTGTGCCGTTATTTTTAGGACTGAAAGTTTTAACCCTCGGCACATTAATTCATGCTGGCCGTGATCTAAGCCCAGGCTGAGCATAATCGAAGGGATGTTAAGTGCAAAATAATTATGTAAACCTCACCTGCAGCAATGACTTGCAAGGGAGAGCCTGATGTTGGTCCTGCATTAAAAACCGCTATTTGTGACAGTCTAAATTAGGCTTATTTCATCTCAGCTACTGCGAGAAGAAATCTCACATAAGTATCTTCTTACCTAAACGCTCGCCCAAATCAGAACAGTAAAAAATGCCGAACGATCACCACGTGCGTAACTCCAGAAAAAACAATGTGGGCGGTGTGACTATCAAATGGTTACATTTGAGGCCTATTAGCTAATTCGATTGGCCGCCTTCAATGCACCCTGCTTAATGGCACGCAAATTTAACACTGTCACCTCGGCAATTCGACTGAGTGCTTCATGGGTGAAAAATGCTTGGTGGGCGGTAATTAATACATTAGGAAATGTCGTCAAGCGAGCAAACACATCATCTTGGATTACCTGATTGGATAAATCCTCAAAAAATAAATCCCCTTCTTCCTCGTACACATCCAAACCTAAATAACCCAAATGGCCAGACTTCAACGCGTCGATCACAGCTTGTGTATCTACTAAGGCGCCACGGCTGGTATTGATTAACATAGCGCCCTTAGGCATAAGCGCCAAAGTGCGCTCATTAATGAGATGGCGGGTTTGTGGGGTAAGCGGGCAATGGAGGGAGACAATCTGCGACTGTTGCATCAAGCTATCAAAATCCACCCAGCGCGCCCAATCACAGCTTGCCGGGTCTGCCGCAGGGTCACAGATCAGCAGGTTACAGCCAAAACCCCGCACAATTGCCGCAAAGGCCTGGCCGATTTTACCCACCCCTACAATACCGATGGTTTTACCGTGCAGATCAAAACCCATTAAACCCTGTAACGAATAATCCCCTTCGCGCACGCGATTATGGGCGCGATGAATATTGCGATTTAAACCCAATATAAGTGCCATAGCGTGTTCGGCCACGGCATAAGGGGAATAATCGGGCACGCGCGCAATCTGCAGGCCGAGCTGTTTGGCTGCGATTATATCCACCTGATTAAAGCCCGCACAGCGCAACAAAATAAACTGAACACCACGGGATTTTAATTCCGTCAACACAGGTGCCGATAATTCATCATTTACAAAACAACAAATACCTGTCGCTCCTTCGGCTAAGGCCACTGTATTGGGATTCAAATGCACCGGCAAAAATAATAATTCACACTCAGCGGCTAAAGCCGGACGCAAATAGGCTTCATCATAGGGTTTGCTGCTAAAAACACATACGCGCATGCTGATCAGCTCCTAATAAAATTAATTTAAAGGCAAACTACGAGAAATTCACGGCTGAATGTTATACAGCTTATATCCACCCGGCGACCTTTAGTGCCGAGTGAATAAGCGAGGATGACACAAGGGCGGCCTAAGCCGCTGCGAGGCTAATCGCTAAGCACTAGATTGCCATAACCTGCGCTGGCGTAGGGCTTCAAATAAACATACGCCAGTAGCTACCGACACATTAAGACTACTCACACTGCCACACATGGGAATGTGCGCTAAATAATCGCAATGCTCACGGGTTAAACGCCGCATACCGCTGCCCTCCGCGCCCATGATCACAGCAATATTACCGGTGAGGTCAAGATCATAAATGGTCTCTTTAGCATCACCACTGGTGCCCACTAACCAGACACCTAACTCCTGCAATTTTTCTAAACAGCGCGATAAATTGGTGACGCTCACTAAGGGCACAGAATCTGCCGCGCCGCAGGCCACCTTACGGGCGGTTTCCGTCAGCCCCGCTGAATTATCCTTGGGAATAATTACCGCTTGTACGCCGGCGGCATCGGCAGATCGCAGGCACGCGCCTAAATTATGTGGGTCGGTTACACCATCGAGCACCAATAAAAAAATAGGTGCGGCATTGGCAATTAATTCATATAAAAAAGCTTCATCGTGCAACTGGCCTGGCTTGGCCACTGCAATGACGCCCTGATGATTTCCTTCTGCGCTGCGCGCATCCATCTCTTTACGGGTTTGCCACTCCCAACTGATTCCCTGGGACTGAGCTAAATTCAGTACTTTTTGGATGCGCTGATCTTCGCGCCCGCGCAAGACGAATAACTTCTCAACGCGCAGGGGCGCTGTTTTTAATAATGACTGCACAGCGTGCAGCCCAAATACATATTCAGATTTTGCCATGAAAAGTGCTCTAAAAATAAAGCCCTGGGTATTGGATTCCCCAAGGCATTGTGCAGAGTGTATAAATTGTCATGCTATCCCACGCAATGACTCCAGTGGATTGTGCGCAGAATTAATTATGTCGGCGCCCCGCCAATACACCGCAAGCACACACATCCACGCAGTTGCGACCTGGTATTAACCCGGCAAAATTGAGTGCCGGATTAATAACGGTGCTAGGACAAAGGGGCAACAGGCCCGATGGCATTTGTCGAGCCAATAAAAATAAATCGCTATTTTTTCGTTTTACCTGGCGATTTGGCTTTAGTTGCAGGCTTGGCGACTTTACCAGCAGGCTTTTTTAACCCTGTCGCTTTAGCAATAGCCTTTTTAGGCTTTTCACTCGGCCGCCCCACAGGCTTAGCGGACGAGGCCCGAGCTTTAGCCTCTGGGCTTTTAGCGGCTGAAGCTGGAGCAGCTTTTTTAACTGCCGCTGGCTTTTTTACGGCACTTGTTTTTACAGTGCTTGTTTTTACAGTACTTGTTTTTAAGGTGCCGGATTTTTTATCCGCTACAGGCTTAGTTGCGGCCACTTTTTGCTTGCCGGTGGATTTTTTTAACGCCGCATCTTTTTTATCTATAGCTGCTTTTTTGGCAACAGAGCTGGGCTTACCAACTGCGCTTTTAGGCCCAGAAGCGGATTTTGACTTAGCCTTAGAAGAGGCCTTAGTCGTGACCTTAGTTGTAGCCACAGGGCTCTTAATCTCTTCTTTTACCTTTGCTTTTACTTTTGGCTGAGCCGCCACAGGCTTGTTAGCTGGCGCAAGGGGTTTTTTCTTACTCAAGGATTTTGCGGTATCCGTAAGTGCCGTTTTAGCTTGGCCTGGTTTTTTTACTGACGGCTTGGCAGCGTTCTGGGTTTTTCCAACGGACGCTTTGGCTGCAGATGTTTTGAGTGCAGGCGTTTTAGTGGATTTTTTCTTATTGTCCGCCGCTTTGGATGCCGCAGCAACAGGCACTGCTGACACGGGGCGTTTGCGCACAGTCACGGCTGCGGCATTCACTAACTCGGCAGTAGTCTGTTTAATTGCTTTATCCGCCATAACTGCAGTTTTACCAGCCGCTTGAGAATTCAGCCGGGTTTTTACCTGCTTAGCCGCCTCGGCCTCAGCCGATGGAGCTACTCGTTGTGCCGGATGGGCAGCCAATTTTGCTTTAGCGGCGCGCTCAGATTTTGATAATTTCTTTTTCTTCTTTTTATTGCCGGAAGACTTAGCTAAGTGTTCTGCGGCTATAGCCTGCTGCGCTTTCGCCACAGATTCATTAGCTACAGACCCAGCGCGCCCAACCGGTTTTTTATCGCGTTTGAACTTAGCGTTGGGAACACTTTTACCCAAATGCTCCACTAATTCAAAATCAACCTTGCGGTCATCCAAACTCACACGCACCACTTTTACCCTCAAGCGATCCCCCAAGCGGAATGTCCGCCCAGTGCGCTCACCCAGCAAGCGATGCTGAGCGGGCTGGTGGTGATAATAATCCTGCGGCAAAGACGAAATATGCACTAGGCCTTCAACAAATAAATCACTTAATTCAACAAATAAACCAAAGCCCACTACAGCGCTCACAATACCTTGGAACACCTCGCCCACACGGCTTTGCAAATATTCACATTTCAGCCAGCCCACTACATCGCGAGTGGCTTCATCTGCTCGTCGCTCGGTTAACGAACACTGCTCACCTAAGGTTACTATATCGGTAACCGAGTAAGGGTAGGTTTGCGCGGCCGCCACAATTGGAGCATCGGGGTGGCGACGCACACGTTTAGAAGGACGATCTGAGCGAATTAAACTGCGAATCGCCCGATGGGTCAGCAAATCAGGGTAGCGCCGAATCGGTGAGGTGAAATGGGTATAGGCTTGATAGGCAAGGCCAAAATGGCCTTTATTTTCCGGGCTATACACAGCCTGATTCATACTGCGCAATAATACGGTTTGAATTAATGAGGCATCTGGCCTGTGTGCTACAGCCTGAATAATCGCTTGATAATCAGCCGGTTTAATATCCTCATAACTGCGCAGCGACAAACCCAATTCGGAGAGAAAATCTTTTAACAATTCTAATTTGCGCTCTTTAGGCGGCTCGTGCACACGATAGAGCGCAGGCACTGCTAATTCCTCTAAGAATTTAGCGGCGCATACATTGGCCGCTAGCATACATTCTTCAATTAGCTTATGCGCATCATTGCGCACCACCGGCACAATTTTGTCTATTTTTCGTTGCGCGTCGAAAATAATTCGAGTTTCGGTGGTTTCAAAATCAATTGCCCCGCGCTCATCGCGGGCGCCGCGCAAGGCGGCATATAAATTAGCCAGCTCATCAAGATGCGGCACAACAGAGGCGAACCGAGTGCGAATCTCACTGTGCTTTAAGCTGCGTTCTTTTAACATTTCCCCCACTTGGGTATAGGTTAAACGCGCTTTGGAATGCATGACGGATTCATAAAACACAAAACCGGTAATTTTACCGGCGGCGCTTATGGTCATTTCACAGATCATGCATAATCTGTCTACGGCAGGATTTAAGGAACACAAGCCATTAGATAAAGCCTCCGGCAACATGGGGACAACATAATCGGGAAAATAAACCGAATTGCCGCGCAGTTGTGCCTCGCGATCCAATGGCGAATCCACCGCCACATAATGAGCCACATCGGCAATGGCCACATATAAACGCCACCCACCGCCGCGTTTTTTCTCACAAAATACCGCGTCATCAAAATCCCGTGCGTCTTCACCATCGATGGTGACTAAGGGCAAATGACGCATATCAATGCGCATTAATTTATCCGCTTCTTGCACCTGCGGATTAATTGCTGCCGCCTGTGCCGCCACATCGTCGGGCCACAGATAAGGAATATTGTGGGAGCGAATCGCCACGTCTATTTCCACACCGGGCGCTAAATGTTCACCTAATATTTCCACCACTCGACCGGAGGGAAAGCGGTTTTTAAAGGGGTGATCAACCACCTCAAGGGCAATTAATTGACCAGTTTTAGCGCCACCTAAGGCATCCTCGGCCACTAAAATATCCTGAAAGATACGCGGGTTATCCGCCCGTAAAAAATGTATACCGCGCTCGGAATATAAGCGCCCGACGAGGGTTTTGGCAGGCGACGCGATAACTTCAATGATGGCGCCCTCAATACGGCCGCGAAAATCGGTTTGCCCCTTGCGCACCAATACTTCATCGCCATCAAAGACTTTGCGCATCTGCCGATTGGTTAAATAAATATCCTCGCCACCGCCTAAAGGCATCACAAATCCATAGCCATCTCGATGGCCCTGCACACGCCCGCGCACCAGGTCGAATTTATCCACCACCGCATAGGCGCCTTTGCGATTGCTCACCAATTGTCCATCTCGCTCCATGGCGATAAGCCGCCTGCGCAGCGCCTCTATCGCGTTAGGGTCATCAAGGCCCAAACGTTGACAGAGCGTCATATGACTGAGGGGGCCTTCCGCTGCGGCCAGGATTTCGGAGATTAATTCGCGGCTGGCGATGGGATTTTCGTATTTTTGTAGTTCGCGGGCCGCTTGCGGATCGACAAAGGATGGCGGTTGCTTCAAAGGTTTAGTCCTGCACTATATGAGTTGACAAGAGTATACAGCCTATCGGCGCAAATAGCTGGTGCAAGTGTTGACACCTGTAGCGACTATCTTTATAGTCGCGGCCTCATTTTAGCCCAGGTGGTGAAATTGGTAGACACGCCAGCTTCAGGTGTTGGTGGCGCAAGCCGTGGAGGTTCAAGTCCTCTCCTGGGCACCATACAAAAAAAGGCCGCTTTATGCGGCCTTTTTTATTGCCTGCACTTTATTTTCTGCTTACAGCAACTTCAGTGATCGGGAATACAGAGGAATAAATCGGTAGCGCCCACATCAAGCCCCAGCTGCGTTAATAAGGTGGTTACCTGACCGCGATGATGGGTTTGATGATTAAAAAAATGCAGCACTACAAACCCGAGAGTCTTATTTATTTCCTCCCCCCGCAGATTTTTATAACTCAGCCGCGAGGCGAGCACTTCATCGTTTAATTCCTGCACCAATGTGCTAATGATATTATCCAGTGCGCGGCGTTGGTATAACAAAGACGCAAGTGCCGGATAAAGGATTTCATTGAGCGCTGCAGGCGTAGGAAATTCAGTCATAGGCTGCAAAGCATTAAAACGCGCAGGATGCTTGGCAATGCGTTTTAGCCAAATAATATCAGCCACTAAAATGTGATTGAGCGTTCCCAAAATGGAGCCAAAAAACGCGCCCCGGTCTAGCCGCAGCGCGGCTTCATCCAGCTGCGCCGCACAGGTGTACAGCCTTTTATTCATGACGGTATTGTAATGAGCAAAAATTTCGCAACCGGCTTTTAACATTGGAGAAACCCTCACATTAAGCAGATGCCCTAGGGTTGCGGCCGTGGTGGCGGCGCAGGTTGTTGCTCAAAACGCTCAAGGCTCGGATCCATGCAGGCCCATTGCGGGGCGCTGGCAGCCCAAATATTAGCGCTGGGTTTTATAGAGGATGGATCACTTAAGGTGCCAGCACGTACAACCGTAAATTGTGGGCGCGCTGAAGAATTGGCAAATAGGTGGCAACCACACTGGGGACAAAAACGGCGTTTCACTTCATTGCCGCTATCGGCAAGACTACTATATTCCTGGGTGGCGCCCGTTGCGCTTAAAGAATCTGAAGGCACAATAATATTCACCGTGCCATTGGCCGATACATGCTGACAGGTGCGGCACCAACAAATACGCGCCGCCACAGGTTCACTGGTTATACGATAGGTTACTGCGCCACACAGGCAACTGCCGGTTCGTTCTGTCATAAATAGCCCTTCATTCTGAATGATTGCATACGCGTGAGGGGCCAACATACGTCATCAAGGGTGCCTGAGGCAATATCAACCCTACGCAGGTTCACCAGAAGGTTAAGTGCAGAATTATTTATTCATACTGCGATATTTAGTAGCGGCTTATTGCCTAGCTAAAAGTAAAGGGCACTCGCGGAAATTCAATTTTTTTGATGATAGCGAGGCATTTTCGGGAGGACGACTGCAGTGATGCAGGAGCCAAAGTCGAATGAGGAATGTTATGGGGTATAAATCACCCGCTGAGCACGAAACAACGTAAGGGCACCTCCGAAAATTCAATTTTCGTGATGATCGCGAGGCATTTTCGCGCGACATGAGGGAGTTTATAGAATATAAATGACCGATTGAGCACGAAAATAACGAAGCGAGAGCGCGAAAAGTGGATTTCTGGAGGTGCCCGCAAGCGAGGGTGCGAACGGTGGATTTCAAAAAGCTCCCTTAATACAGCTGCACTTATGCAACGTCGGATAGGTAAATTACTAGCTGTACGGAAGCAATGAATACACATCATTTCAGACCGTCAAAAAGAGGGACCTTTTTGACGAGCCTACAAGGATGTATTCACGGCGTGTCTGAAATGATGTGTATTCATTGCTGGTGCCTAGGTAGCATATTAACCCAGCGCGTGTTATGCCGGGTTAATAAAATGCCTGGCAGGCAAAGCATAGCGTTCGCGCTATAAATGCTGCGCGTCGGCCTGTAAAAGCCGCAGTGCCATATAAAGACTAAATTATTCTGCACTACCCTTAACTTTGTACGCGCTAACGCTATTGGCGAAAAAGTTGGGTACAAATAATAATTTAGCGCTTTCACTGTACATAATATCAGCGGTGTTGATGCCCTCAGCGACCGAATCTAACAATAAGTTCTGCTCACCTTTTTTAGAGACAGACCATATTTGCCCCTCCCAAGACGACACCAAATAAGAATTGCATTTAAAAGGTGTAATGCCGTCTATCTCAAATGGAAAATCAGCGCCTAACTGCTTGGTTTTTTTGCCAGGGTCGTAGGCAATAAGTTGTGTAGAGGCGCCCACCAAGAGTCGATCCTGTTCTGCCCAGAGGCCATTTGCGCTCGGCACTTCTTCAAGATACACATCGACCTTGTGATTTTTTAAGCGATAAACACGGGCGGCTAAGGTATCTGATACATAAATAGTGCCGCGCTCATCGGCCGCCACATCATTAAGTAATATGGCGCCCGGCATGGGTATTTTTTCAATCACTTGAGCGGTATTAATATCAACCACCACCAACTCATCTATATCCGCCACAAAAACTTTATCTTTAAACTGAGCCATGCCCTTAGGTGCATTCAAACCTACCAGCCAATTTTTATCCAAAATTTCGCCGCGGCTATTTATTTTTACCAATCCGCCCTTGCCATCTTTTGTAAAAGGATCACCATCAATGGATGACACCAAAAAATAATTTTGCCGTTTATTGACGACTTCGAGCACCGATTCAGGTGTTTCTATACCCTGTAAGGTCCAAACCGGTTGTAAGGCGAGGGGCTGAGCCGGTGGGTGGGCTAGCGCAGCGAGCGAGCTACAGGCAAGCACAGCTATGGATACGTGTGCAGATAATTTTTTTATTTTTGAAAGATTCATAACTACCCCTAAATTTAGTGTTTGAACGAGCGGTGGCCTTGCTATGACGAAAAGCCAATTATTCGAGGTTTGCAAAGAGCGGCTCACCTATTAACCCGGCGACACAATTAATCACCCTGATCTCTTGTGTCTTAGTGTCACTAAAACCTGGCGGTTAACTAAAAATCCAGGCTCTTTACAGGCTTTAACACTACAGGGATTTATCCAGTCTGTAGCGAATTTTCCACAACCAAGGGGCAACCATTAACTAACTCTTCTCTGGTGGCGCGGTGGATTAAATCTTAAGTACGCCTAGGGCAATTCAATTTTCCTGATGATCGCGAGGTATTTTCGCGCGGACGACTGCAGGGATGTAGGACGACCCCATGGATGGCAATGTTATTAAGTTAAGGGAAATCGTAAAGGCAACCCTTGTGATCGCACAATCTTAGCCGCCAATAAATCTCAGTATTCGCACGGATTTGGGCGCCCACAAGGGGCGCCCCTACATGAGTTTCCTATTGAGAAAACCCTTATATTAATGACATTGCCATGGATGGGGGAGGTAGAATTTCATCGGGAATGAAATCGAGAACGACGCACGTCTGAATGGATTTAGGCGGTAACGACGCAGGAGCTAAAGTCGAGAATGCCATAACAGAAGGAGGAAGTTTTACGGTATCAATGACTATGAGCCGGAAAATAACCCAGGAGGGCAGCGGTGTTTATTAAGTGAATAGATGCGGTTTGAATGCAACAGGGGCTCAAGCTCCTGCAATGTCGCTTAAAAAGCCCAAGAACCTTCAGCTGTTTTAAACTGAGCAGCCACAATAAATCAGCATTTTTTGTGTCGCCAATTTAATAAGCCAGCAGATGAACAGGCAAAAAAAAAGCGCCGTTACCGGCGCTAAAGTCTTGGTTCACCAAGCATCACAACAATTCATAGAGTTCAACCAGTTGGGTGGGGCGAGTTGAGAGCACTTATTACATTGCGGAACCTGAAGCCACCGCTTTAGCAATAAATTTACAGATAGCAAAACGCCTGGCTATGGCGCCGGAGTGTAGTTGGAATTTTTTGTGGTATGCCGACCACAAAAAATTCCTACGGAACCGAGTTCGCACTTGAGCCGTTTATTATGCGATTTACACGACACTTGCGCGCCCCTTATATGTCACAAGCCCGCCAGTAACCTCTATTAGCTTAGCTCTGATCTCCTCTGATGAGGACTGCTTTGCTGCCTCTAATTCTGCATGAGTGATGCCTACAACTTGTAAAAAGTCAACCTGGCCGGATTTGATAGAAAAACCGCTAGGAAAATTAACAGGCCGAACAAATAGCATTGTTTTAATTGTTTCAGACAGTGCAAATGGTACTCGGTGCCCATAATCTAGTGGAGGAAAATTACCCATTTGGCCATCGGATAGAAGTAGGTTATATGCCACCAGCGTTTGGAGAATTTCTATAGCCCATGTTTCTTCATCCTCCGTTTCCATCAGAAACTCAATTCCAAGACCGGAATATTCTGCTGGAACTTCGGCCTCCCATGGATTTGACATACCCGATGTTACATACGCCCAGGTCTTTCTGTTTCCATTGGGTGGGCACTTAAAAACACCGTGTGTTAGCCAACGTGGATCGACTGCTTTGGCATTCATTCGCTCAAAAATTTTATTTGATAAAGGATAGATACCAGATCCAGTATCGCCGAATACTTCTTTATACGACGTTTCTTCTCGCTGTTCCCATGATTCTTCAAGGAAGCTCATAGTCTCTCCTGCACATAACAGACATTTTTTGCCACCAAGCCACGGCAAGGCGGTATTTATTTAAGTTCAGAACCAGCCCAGGTCATGATGTCTTTACCTAGGTCTGTCGCGCACTTGCTCATCGCGCGGCACACGGTGGTGGACGTACCTAAATCTAACACGCTGCTTGCCGGTGTAAATTCATTGAGCGTGGCAAAGGCGCAGGTGTGTTTTGAGCTGACCATATTGCCGCCGGTGATAATCGCCGCAGTGGCTTGAATCATGGGCAAGCTATTGTTTTTGCTGCGGGTATAATTAAAGCCTTCTTTGCCCAGGGCCAGCTGCTCTATATCCACCGCGATCACCGGTATGGCGCCATTGCGCAGTTTCTCAGGGGTACCTGCAAGCTCCATGGGGATGTTTTGTTTTTTGCCCTGATCCAGCATGCTGACCATAAGCTTTTTATCCACTTCACACGGAAAGGTCTTTTGCGTGTACTTGTAGCCCTTCACGTTAAAGCCGACATTTTCATTCAAATAAACTTTGCTTGGCGCCGCCGCTGCCCACGGGGCCCAAACTATACCCAGCAAAAAACTCATTACCATTACGCGATTCATAAGGCCCCCAAAAAACCATAGTCCCCTGCTGCGGGGATGGATTCACTATACCGAAGGCCGATAAAAATTGTTCGACCGCACATATACCGCCGCCCCACCCTTCACTTACCAAAAATATACCATTAAAAATCAATAAGTTATGGATTTTGCGGGAAACAATTTTACTTGTCTTTCCCCCTCCTGATCCGGCACAATTCCGCTGTCGCCACCTCCTACTGAACGCCGCTGCGGCACGCCAAGCTGCATCTTTACCTGATAACTACATAATAGGAAGCACCCAGGGTGAGCCCAACCGAATCGCTCCGCAATTTTACGGTCGGCGCAATTGACGTATCTCCGCAACACAATACGCTGCGCTTAGCTGCCCGCTCGATCACTGTGCAGCCCAAGGTTATGGCGGTTTTGTATTACCTCGCCCAGCACCAAACCCGCGTTGTGGGTAATGAAGAATTACTGCAGGCAGTATGGCAAGGCCGCGTAGTTACCCTAGCCTCGGTGCAAAAAAGTATTAACGCACTGCGCACCGCCCTAACTGAGCTTGCGGGCGAGCAGGAATTTGTCGCTTATTTTTCCAAACGCGGCTACCAGTTAATGCAGCCGGTACACTGGATTGAGGCTAACAATCCAACTCCAGCACAGCCCGCCCCATCACACGCCCCATCACACGCCAAGAGTGCGGCCGAAGCAGCGCCAAACGCCGACATTGCCCAAATGTCTACCGCCAACGCACCGCCTGCTCAATTAACTCCAGCGCCCAGTGCAGCGCCGCTTGGTGTAGCCCCGCTTGGTGTAGCGCCGTTAAATCAGCCTGAGCCTGTCGAGGTTACAACCCCCAGGCGGCTGGTGCCGATTGGGTTCGGGTTTATATTGATCCTTATTACGGGGGGGCTGGGGTATTGGTTCAGCGCAGGTAAGCCCGCTCATTCCGGCCCGCAGCCGCAACCCGTCGCTAAGGTTCAACTGGGCGCGGCCCCAACCCACAAGCTGCCTTGGCAAATAATTAGCCACTATTTACCGGCGCAATCCAACGCTCACCACACCACACCCAGCCCAGATAGCAAACGCGCTGCGTATGTGCGCGATAGTGAAATTTCCGGCGGCGCGCACCAGAGTGATTTGATGATTCGCGATGCTGCAGGCGCAGACTGGCTGCTGGCGCGCAGTAACAGTGCCTGGGTTGACCTCACCTGGTCCCCCAGTGGGCGAGCCCTGGCCGCGCTGGAACTGTACCGTGCCGACGGCGTATTAAAAGACCCAGACTATTACCAATCGCCCCAGTATCTGTACAACATTCATTTATTTACCCTGGACTTAAAAGGCCAACACCTGCTGGAAAAAAACCTCCTAAGCCAATGGCAAGGCAAGGTCAATTCTATTACCTGGCGGGATGAAAATACCCTTGAATTTGTCGCCACCATGGGCACAAGCCTCAGCAAAGAGCGCTACCACTACCAAGTCACCGATCAAACCCTCACAAGCCTTCCCCCGCTGCCCTCCGGGTTTCAGCCGCTTCTTAGCCGCGTGCGCGATAAAACCACCGCGCTCATCAGCCGCCTGCAGGATAAAACCCAGGTGGAATTCTTAGACGAACAACAGCAATTGCAGAGCAAACAATCAATTCCCGCCAGTATTAACGACTTAAGCTGGGCTGCCGATGGCAGTGGTGTGTATGGATTAGACACCCATCAAAATCAAATTTATTTTGTGCCTAAACAAGGCGATATTTTCGCATCTGAATTACCTGCACCACTGAATAACGCGCCCACCGGCACACTCAGCCATTTAAAAATGAATGGCGACGGCCAGTCTATTTTTATCACCGCCAGCAACAATACAGCGCAATTAATTCAAACCAGCCCGCAAGGCCTTAAACAACTGGCTGAGGTGAATAATTTAATTCCAGCCAGCGTCGCTTATTCACCCAAGGGCGAAGGCATCATCTATGCGACACACCAAAACAATCAAGCGCAGATCTGGCAACTTAACGGCCAATCCCCCGAATTGCTGTATAAAACCGATGGGCCGTTGCACAGCATTTTATGGCCAGCGGCAGATTATTTACTCATAAAAGCCAATAATAAAATCGCCCGCTATGAACTGGGCAATCAACACTGGACTATTTTAATAGACGAAGCCCAGGACCTAACCCCCCTCGCCTACTATGCCGATACTCAGATGCTGCTGGCGGTAAAATATATCAATGACGTGCGCAATATTTGGCGTATTAATCTGCACACTCACCAACAAAAACAACTGACCTTCGGTGAGGTAGGCACAGCACTTAATTGGAATAATACGGTGTTATTTCAATACGCCAACCAAGCGGGCCTCTGGCAATTAAATAGCCAAGAGCCCAACCACACCGCCATGGGCGATCAACTACCGCAACACAGCCAATTGCTGGGCACCACAAACGAGAGTGCTTTTTTTGTCACCGGCGGCCCCTGCCACGAATCGGATATTCAACAATTGGATTTAATGCATAACACCATTCAACCCTATCTTAAACGCCAGGACAGCAATGTACGCAGCCTGGGCTTTTCTGCACACCAGGGCGTTTTACAGCTTGCGTGTGCCGCCAATAGTTATATGAGCTACGAAATTCGCAAAACCGATTAGCGGCTTGTTGAAATACTACCTTGCCAGGTCTAGCGGCGTTAAATTTGACGAAAAAAGCCTCATTTACTAGGTGTAAACTCGGCAACTGCTCCTCGACCTTGGCTCCTCGACCTTGGCTCTTCGACCTTGGCTCTTCGACCTTGGCTCTTCGACTTTGGCTCCTGCGTCGTTCTAACGCCTAAATCCATTTAGGCGTGCATCGTTCTCGATTTCATTCCCGATGAAATTCTACATTCCCCATCCCTGGGGTCATCCTACATCCATGCTGTCGTCGGGTTTTTTCGCAAAATTTGCCTTGCAATACCGTCGCCGCCAACGTATTTCTACACGCTGTTAGATGGCCAAACAGCGCCAGCATTATTTATCCCCACCCCGAAGGCTTACTAGCCATTGCAGCTCAAGGCTGCGTTAATTTTTATTCTCCATCAGCTTACCCATGGCTTAATTAAAGCCGGTAAAAAACCCTTCAAAAACTATCTGCCCACCTAGCTGTACAAGCCGTCTTTTAACCGTTAACAATAATTCCTGCGCGGATTCGGTTGAATTACTGCGCAGCACCGATCGACATTGCGTTAATTTTTTGCCTGGTTTCAGGCGGCGAACCCTCAGGGTTAAACACAGCAAAACAGGGCTGACTTATCAGCCCTCACCACCAAAGGAATCGACTAGGAAGTATGAACCCGGTGTATTTATCTAACGGCTTCATAGTGTTGGCAGGTTAATCCTGTGGCCTATGTTTCGGCTCATCAAGGCCTGCTTATGTACCTGTGCTCAACACCAATCTCACCTCGACATTGCTAAGAGTTGAGATTGGTTTTTTATAGTGTGCTAAAAATTTTTTCCCCCTCCACAGATTCTTCAGAGCAAATGATTATGCGACTTGCCCGATATTATTACGCGCTGTTAAGCACCAGCCTAACCCTTGTACCACCCGCCTTTGCCGATACCGATAGCGCTGCGAATAACTTGCCCAACGCCATTAATTGACACGCCTGTTATAGTGATGAAAACCCAGCATTTTTATGCGCAACGCTTGAGGTGCCGCTGAATTATCAAGCGCGCAAAAACAGCGCTGATGCTGCCAAAACCACTCAACTGGCCTTAATTAAATTACCCGCCGCCGATACCAGCCAAAAACCCCTCGGCAGTTTATTTATCAATCCCGGCGGGCCGGGCGGCAGCGGCGTTGATTGGCTGCGCGCGGTAGGGCCGCATTATTTCTCCCAAGCCCTGCGCAATCGCTATGATTTAATTAGTTTTGATCCGCGCGGTATTCACTACAGCTCACCCATTACCTGCCAAGTGCCAGCGGAAAATACCGCGCCCTATTATCCGAGCGTGGATTTCCCTTCTACACCGGCACAGATTAAAGAGCGTATCAATGTTAATAAAAACCTAAGCGCCTTGTGTGCCCAAAATGCCGCAGAGATTATGCAGCATATGAGCACTGCCGATGTGGCGCGGGATTTAGAGCGCTTGCGGCAAGCGGTGGGTGATACACAGCTTAATTTTGTCGGTTATTCCTACGGCTCTTATATTGGCGCAACCTACGCTAATCTTTTTCCTGAGCGGGTTGGCCGCATGATGCTCGATGGCGTGTTAGACCCTATTCAATGGGCCACCAGCAGAGGTTTTAGCGGTTGGCTGGTGCCGGTAACGCAACGCCTCGCCAGTGACTACGGCAGCATGGCAACGCTGAATGAATTTTTTCGCCTGTGTGATTTAGCAGGCCCCGCGCAATGCCATTTTGCACCTAATGCAGCTCAGCGTTTTGAACAGCTGGCCAACAGCATAAAAGCTCAACCGATTCGGCTTGTGACGGCGGACGGTATTGAATTTGAGGTAGATAATGCTTTATTTATTAATACAGTAAAAAGCAGTTTGTACAGTGTGTGGAACTGGCAAAATCTGGCTGATTTATTGGCCTTTACCGAAGCAGGTGCACCACCTGCTATCACAGCCGAACACTATACGGCGCTGCTCAATGATTTAACGGCAAGCGACCCAGCGCCTGTGCCATTTGATAATAATCCCTTAGGGTTTTTCTCGGTGCTCTGCAGTGATACCACTAATCCTCGCGACGCCTGGATATGGCCGCTCGCGGCAATAGTTGCCGAACATGACGCCGGTTATTTTGGCCCCAGCTGGACATGGAATTCATCCATCTGCGCCACCTGGCCTGCCAACCAATTAAATCGCTACACCGGGCCATTTAGCTCGCGCACGCGCAATACTATATTAATTGCCAATACACTCTTCGACCCAGCAACGCCCTACAGCGGCGCGCAAATGATGCGACGTTTATTGCCTAATTCTCGTTTAATGACCCTTGCTGGCTGGGGCCATACCACACCGGGGCTGTCAAGCTGTGCCGATACTATTACAGAAACCTATTTATTAACCGGCGCCACACCGTCTGCTGATACCCTATGCAACCAGGAGGTTCTGCCTTTTAATTTAACGGCGGACACGGACGTATTTACCGGTATGCCCAAAAACGCCGATGCTCCGCCATGGGTGCGCAACACCAATAAATTTCTGCACCTGAGCGAAGAGGAGAAAAAACAAAGGACTATTGTAGGGCGTGCACTGATCAAACAAATTTTAAAACCGGCCCGCGACCAACTGCATCCAGTCCATTAAAACAAAAAAAACCGGCTGATCACTCAGCCGGGTTTTTACTGTCACAACAGATTGTAGCTTATAAGTCTTCCATAAAATCCAACATGGCCTGATGGCGAATAGTTTTGCGATGGTGAGCCCAGAGACTTTTAATCTGCTCGGAATTACACACCTTGCGATCCACCAATACACGGGTTTGCAACTCACCCACCGGTTCATTGGTGGGGCATTTGGTGAAGACAAACTGATTAGAAATAATATCCAAAAACGGCCCGGATTTGCTGGTGGGCATAATAAATAACAGCTGCAAGCCGAGGCTTTCGGTTAAATAACGGATCACTTCGCGGGAGCGGCCTTCGTCCATTTTGGAAAAGGCTTCATCCACCATCACCATACGCATATGGCTTTTGCCGTCATTAAACTTAAAGGCTGAAGTAACCGCCGCCGAGCGAATAATATAAGCCGGGGTTTCCAACTGGCCACCGGAGCCAGTGCCGTATTGGCTCAGCGCAATCGGTTGTTTATTTTCCGGGTGTTTGTAAATTTCGTAGCGGCGATAATTGCGGTAATCACTGATGCGCGCCAATTCACGATGGGCGGTTACCTCATCGTTATCCAATAGCATACTCAACAGCTGATCGCGGGTGCGGGCAAATTTCGGCGGCAGCTCTACATCAAACAGAGTGGAGCCTTCGCCAAGATTAGGCATGTTGATGAGGGTTTTAAAGAATTGCCAATATTCTTGATATTCCGGCACCCACTCCACATCAAAATAAAATGTCTCTCGGTCGGCACCAAACCGGTGGTGCTGCAGCTCTTTATTCAGGTCATCTAAAATGCGTTTACCTTCATTAATGGCCTGATAAATCGAGTGGCATAAATTACTCACAAACGCTGTGTTAAAGCTGTCTTTTAATTGCACCAGCTGGCGGTGTTTTTCCACCAGAATATTATTTTTCAGGCGGTTGTGCAGCTCCTCAATTACCGCACCAAGCTGGCTGATGTGTTTGAAAAACTCCGCCGAATGGGGCGTGCTATAACCGGTTTCATAGACAATTTTATCGGCGATGGCCGCCGTCATATTGTGATTGGCTATGGCTTCAAACAAATGGCGCTCGGTTTTAACCAGGGCATCCTGCTGGGTTTTGAGAGCGTCGGTAAACTGGCTTTCCGACTGAGCGTCTTGGGCTTGCTGTTCACACTGGGGCAGAATGTCATCGGCATTAAAACGCGGATACAGGCTCGCCGCTTGATACACCAACTGCTCCATGGCATCGCGTTGTAAAATTAAACGCTCCTGTTCAGCGGAAATAGCTTCCAAGCGTTTATCATCCTGTTTTTGTTTTTCTAGCAGGCGGCCCATTTCCTGCTCAAACAGGCGCGATTGCTGTTCGTGCTCGGTAAATTCCGCCTGGCAACTGGCCAGCTGTGCATCCAACTCGTGGGTATCGCCGCTATCGAGCTGCTGCAATTGTTGTTCAGCGCTTTGTAATTCCCGCGCGGCATCCATTAAATGGTGCATTACTTGGCCAATATCCAAATGGCGGATGCGCTCAACAATCTGCATTAACTGCTCGGCCGCTTGGCGCAGCTTTTCCGCCTGGGCGTATTGGATTTGAATTTTTTCTAATTCTTTTTCTTTGGCTTTTAGGGCGCGCAAACGCGCGCCTTGGCCAAATACTAATTCGCCATCATCTAAATCGCAGCGGAACATGCTGTAACCGCCACTGGCCATACCTTCAGCGGTAATGCCGCGGGCGGTATTGCGCAATTCCTCCACGGAATCCACGCGCAACACATTAGCATAAGAGGCTTTGATATAGGCCTCTGCAGTAGCGTGGGAAAATGTCATTACCTCTAAAATTGAATGTTTCGGCGCATGTAATCGGTCGGCATCTTTACTGGCTTTAGCGCCTTGAATTACGCGCGCATTATTGCGTTTATCGCCTTTCATATTGCGCAGGATACGCATGGCTTCCGCCTCGTATTCACGCTCAACAATAATGGCAAACCGCCCGCCGCCAATATAACCCTCAATGGCCATTTGCCACTGCTCTTCACTCACATCCACATAGTCGCACAACACCCGCGCATCGGCCGCTGGTAATTGTTCTTGCAGGGTGCGCAACGCGGCTTCTACATAATAGGGATAGGCGAGATGCTGGTTGCTGCGCAGATTAATTTCGTGACTGAGCTTGCGAATATCGGCGGCGAGTTTATCGCGGGTTTGGGTGCGCTGATCCAATAAATGGCGCACTTGTTCGCGCAGGCTGCCGGTATTATTAGCGGGTTTTAATTCAAAACTATCCACCCAGAGGTTTTGTTGCGACTGCACCGAGAGCACTTGGTCAAGGCTCGTTTCCATGGATTGCACGCCCACCCAATCGCGGTTGATCAGGCGGTGAAAATCCACTTCTTGAGCGCTTTTATTTTGGCAGACGGTTTTGCATTGTTGAATAAAATTGGCTTTGGCCAGCGCGGGAATTTCCTGGCCCAGGTTATGTTCATCCAGGTGGGTTAATAAATCCTGCCCTGCCGTTAAATTATTTTTTAATTGCTGAATTTGCGTTTGCAAAGGCAATGCTGCATCGGTGAGTTTTTTCTGCAGCAAATGAATGCGCGCGCTGATGGCGTCTTTATCGCGCAGGCTTTGCACCCCTTGGCGCTGGGCTTGTAATTGCACCATGCGCGACATTAAATGTTGTTTGCGCTCAGCGGCTATTTCACTGCGCTGCTGGCACTCAGTAATCGCCTGGCGATTGGCCGCTTGAATATTTTTCGCAGCTATATACTGCTGCTGGTTTACCCAGGCCTGGCGGGCTGCTTCGGTGTAATTAAGCGATTGTTGATCGAGCCATAATTGCACATACCGGTGCACCAGCGTGCGGGCATCTTCTAGCGTATCAATGGAGGCTTTAATCATGGCGGCGTTGGCTTCCATACTGCCGATGGTTTTCATTAAATCCGATACACTGCGAATGGCTTCGCCTAAATCCCGCGGCTCTAAAATTTCCTGGGCGACAAATTCGTGGATACTTTTTACCGGTTTATAGGCCATAAAACCGGCAAAGGTACGCGCAGCGTGTTTCGCTTCGCGGTCAGGTACCGAATCTTTGCGGCCCCGCAAGGCGCCGTAGAGCCTGCGCAAGTAGGCGCCTTTTTTATCGTAATACTCTACTGCGGCGAATTTTTTAAATTCCGCCTGAATTTTGGTAATGGGCGTTAAATGCCGCTCAGCGCCTGCCTCGCGAATAAAATGGCCAAGTGAGAGTTCTTCGCCGGGCACAACGAGGAAAAACACATCGTCTAATTTTGCCTGTTTCACCTGGCCGGATTTTTCCACATGGCCGCGCATGGCCATAACGGCAGTAAACACTTCGCTAGGTTCCCCCTGGGTTGGGTGAAATACACCGGCCACATAACCGTCTGTATCGTCCAAGCGGGCAAAACTGCCGTCGTCGCAGCCCATTAAATAAGACGCTAGTGTGCGCACTTGTTTGCCGCCACGGCCTTTTTGCGTGGTTTCATCTTGGCCGGGGTTAAAGGCAAATAAATTTTCGTGGGCAGCGGTCATCAGCGCTTGGATGGCGTCTGCCGCTGTAGTTTTACCCGAACCGTTACCGCCGGAGAATAAATTCACTGGGCCAAATTCCAATTCAATTTTTGGAATGTTGCCCCAGTTAACCAAAATGAGTCGTTTTAAAAACATGAGTCAATGTCGATTCGTTAAATAAAATGTCGTGCGGAGACACAGTGTACGGCTCGCCCCCGCGCTAATGCCCTGTTAAACCAGGGCTGTGCGCAGCCGCTAAAAAGCGCGCGGTTTAGTTAAATAAACTGGATTGATCGCGAATAGAAACCGCCGCCTCTGAGCTGTCGTTTTCCTCTTCGCTCGAAGCATCTAGCTGCGCTAACTCCTCCTCGTTAGCCAGCACCGCCAGGGCATCGTCATTCACCATACTGGTAATGGCGGGGCGAATACGCAGGTAACTTTCCGGGTTTTCTAAATCATCTTCTTGTTGATAACTTAATAAACGCAACTGACGCAAACGGCGAAATAAGGCGCGTCGCTCGGTGAGATTGTCCGGCAGTGTGCGTTTTAATAAATTAGTAAACGCGATGGAGAGCGCTTCCATAGACACCAACACACAGCCGTTTTCATCCACTTTAGCCTCGCGCAGATGTTTGGCATATTCAATGCGGCACACCAAAATTAACGCCACTTCCATTTGATTTAAACGCGCCCGCAAGCCGCCGTTAAAGGGCGTGTGTTCATCATCTTGCATATCCGGCACACTCGCCCCCGGCGGGTAGGCGCGCACAAAAGCAAAGCGGCGGTCGTGCTGCAGGCGAATGGCCAGTACACTTAAATAATCTTCCACCAGTGCTTCCACCTGCACAAAACGATCATAGAGTTTCTGCTCGATTTGGCTTTCATCGCGGCATAAGACGCCGTAATCCAGCAGGCGAATAACAATTTCTGAAAAATCATCAGCGGATAATTGCAGGCTGCTTAAGCGCTCAGCTAACCATTGTTTAAGCATCATGGCGCATCTCCAATGACAGGGTAAAATCATCCGCCTGATCAAAATAGGTGTTGGAATAGGTCTGCTGGTTGTACTTCACCACAAAGCGATAATCCGAACTTTGATTGGTGGTGGAGGCTAATTCGATTATATAGGCCAAATTTAATAAGTCCTGGGCAGAATCAATCGGGAGATCTTTGGTGTGAATAGTATTGGTTTCTTTTAAGGCTTCGCCTATATAGTGGCGCAGAGTTTTGTTGTTAATTAAAAAGGCTTGATCGAGCAACGCCTGCACCATTAATTCGCGGTGGGCGCCTGAGTCGAGCATTTCTGGCTCCTCAATGTGGGTGCTAACAAAACGCTCCCGGCGTTTTTGGCCGAGTTTAATTTGCGCCGGGTCCACCAGGCCCAATTGGGCGGAGGCCATGGCATCACCCGCCAAATCCAAACGGCGGGCGCATTCCTCAGCGGGTAATTTTAATAACACATCGCAGGTGCGCACCCATTTATCATCCCGGCTGGACGTTAAATAACCCAGCTGGCGAATAATAATATCGGCGCGTTTGGTAAAGCCCTGCAGCGCTTGACGCAAAGCGGGCAGCATAATTTCGGCGGCGTTGTGCATACGCTGTTCAATGGTATCGAGCAGATGCCATAAAATAGAGGCCTGCTGGTCGATTAATTCCGGTAATACATGGCGCAATTTGCGCTCGGCATCCTGTTTAAACGCCTTGTCTTTGCGGCGAATTTTACCTAGAACACTGGCGATGCGGTCGCGGTGTTTTTCCACACTGTCAGCGGTTAACCGCACAGATAAATCCGGCTGAAAGCGTTTTTCCATAAAATCAAAAAATTGCTCGGTGGCCTGCTGTACTAATAATTGTGTTTCGGCCTCGCGTACCAATTCGCGTTTGCGCTCTTCTAATTCACTAATAACATCGGTGAAATCGCTGATAATGCGCTCAGAAAAATCCCAAGCATCTAATAAATCGTGAATTTCACCGCGGCTTAAAAAAGCCTCGAGGGCATTTAGGGTATTGCGGGTGTTGCGGTGGCGGGTGCGGGAGGCGCGCCGCTCGGCCTCCACCAAGGGGGCGGCAAATAAACGCCCGGCGCGGGTAAACGGATAGGTAGTGTGCAGGCTGGCCGGGTCCACGTGTTTATCCAGCCAACCGTTTTCCAACAGAATTTGCAGAATCCAACGGGCCTGTTCGCGCAGGCTTTTAAACCGCTGCTCCTGCTCGCTCTCCTCACCCTCTAATACCGGCGAGCGCGCTAGGGCCTCTTCAAAAATATCCAGTAACTGGTCGCGGCTTAAGGACTGGCCGTACTCGGCGGCGGCGCCATACAGGCGCTGATGCAGCAGGCACAAACACTCGGCAACCTGGGCGCGGTATTTAGTGGTGAGGGGTCTGAAAAACTGGGCGCGAGAATCGACGAAGAACATGGCAGGGCCGCTCCTAAGAAGCGGCGCATTATACATAAAGGCAACCGGCCAGATGGCGGCGCCCTTCACTTCTTTTTACCCCCCCTAAGCCCTATTCGCTAGGCGGGAGATTCTCCTCAATACTGAGCAGACCCAAGAACCACTGATGCTGATTAAGGCTGCCGCTGGTGCGGTACACCCCCACCAGATCCAGCTGCGCACAGGCCATGGCCGCCAGTTCCCAGGCCATACCTGGGTCTATTTCGAAGGCCTCGCTCTGGGTGAAATCCTCTACACCAAATTGTTCAGCCAGGGCCTTAACCGGCGCGCAGGCGGCTTGCTGAGCGGGCGAGAGGGTTTTATTGGCAAAGCCCCACAGCCAGGTGCTCTCTTCCGGGGCGAAGCTGCCGAGCACCACCACTTGGGCACGCAGATCAATTTTAACTTTGGGGTCATCATAAAGTGCCAATGCGCTGCTGGCCGGGTCAAACCACCAGCGCGCTTGACGGCCCATATTGTAGCGGGCGAGCAGATTGGCCTGCTTGGCTTCTAATTGGGCGACACAGGTATCGATAAAGGCGTAAAAAGCTTCGGGGCTTGATGATTCGGCGGGAGTTGGCTGGGTCATAAGTAGCGCAAAAGCGCCATGGTAGCCTGCTTTAATGCTCCAAACAAACCACCACGGTGGCGGCGTAGGATTTCCAAAATACAGGAATCACAAAACAGCGGGTGTGTTTGGGTGTGTAGATTTTATCGACCGCGCCTTCAATCATCACCGGCACCGAAATTAAAAATTCGCGGCCAAACACTTTGCGCGCATTGCCAGAAATGGTATTGGCCACCTCACCGACTAAATCCAAAATATTATCCACACTGGTATCCACCTCACCCAGGGCCAGCAATAAATGCGTCAGCAATAAACGCGGGGCGGAAAAATATACCGAGCCGCGATAAGGGCCCGAAACACCAATAATACCGGTAAAATCGTGCATGACGGGCTCAGCCGTTTCCGCTAAATAAGGCGAGCCCACTTTGACGCCTTTATCGGCCGTGTGGTGAAAATAATTCAACACACCTTCAACAAATACCTGCAGCGCTTCTTCATTCATAATGCATCCTCCACCAATTCACACAAGGCCTCGTTTAATTGGCGCTCAGTAAAAGGTTTACACAAAAAGCCCCGCGCACCTTTCTCCAGGGCTTCAATGCCAGTGGCCTTATCAGCCAATGCCGAAATAACCAAAATGCGCAGCTCAGGGTTGTGGGCCATGAGTTTTTCAATACACGCAATGCCATCCATATGCGGCATGGTGATATCCATCGTAATTAATTCCGGGCGGTGTTTAGCATAGGCAATTAACGCCTCCGCACCTGAGCCTGCACTGGCCACTACGCGAAAAAATGCGCCCTCTGCCGCCCGTTCAATTTTGCGGCGAATCACATTGGAATCGTCCACCACCAACATAGAATAAATGCGTTTAGGTTTATCAAATGCCGACATAATTATTAAGCAGCCTGGGATTTAAGGGCATTATCCCCTGGCAAAGTCACCACAAATTGACAGGCCTGGCCGCTGCGGCTGGCAATTTTAATACTGCCTTTTAAGCGCTGCACACGAGAGATAATCACATCCATACCAATACCTCGGCCCGCATCACCGCTGACATCCGCCGCTGTGGTAAACCCCGGTTTAAACATCAGGCCGATAATTTGTTTGTTATTCCACGAGCGCAGCTCATCCGCTTTAGCAAGCCCCATTGAAATGGCCTGGTTGCGAATTTTATCGTAATCCACACCGCGGCCATCGTCGCGCACGTTCAGCTCAATGCCGCCATCGCTTAAACGAATCATACTTAAATCAATACGGCCGACTTCCGGCTTGTTACATAACAGACGCATTTGCGGCTTTTCAATGCCGTGCACTACCGCATTGCGAATAAACTGCAAACACATATCGTTAATAAGGCGCGCCTGTTCCTGATTGAGCTGGATTTCATTAAACCCGGTTAAATGCAGCACCAGTTTTTTCCCCTGGCGGGCGGCCAACACCTGGGCCAGGGTGTGCAAATGCTGCCAGCGGTTGGTGCGTTTAGGCCTTGGCACAACAACCGGTTCAGCCTCGACCAACCGGGCCACCCACACCGTTAAATTCTGCATGCCCTCAATGTAATAAATGAGTTTTTCCAACAGCACAATGGCGGCAAATAAATCTGTCCCGGCCACTATAGGCTGGGCCAACACGGTTTGAATGCTTGTTTCCAACTCATGAGGCCGGCTCACTACACTGGAGAGATTTCGGCTTGCCCGCCTCGGCCTTAAAGGTATGCACTTCAATATAAATATCGCGCAATTTGCGCTCCATTCCCAGCGGCCGATTTGTCCTGGGTGCGAAACAACTCATTGATGCGTTTAAACGCATCAAAGGCATTTTGGATAAAGAGCTTTAACCATAGGGTTGGCGTGCAAAAATACCGGTGAGCATTTCAATTTGTTGCGCATTATGTTGGCGCGTGAAAAATCCAACTCTTTACTTAACACCACCTCCTTGGTGATATCTTTTACTGTAACTAATACCTGGCTAATCTCGCCAGCTACAACCACCCGGCGAAAATCAAAGTAATTTTTTTTTTTTTTTTTTTTTTTTTTTTTTTTTTTTATATATTTAGTGGTATAGCCCCTGCTCATCGGCGAGGTTAATTTCCACCTGCTGTCGAGATTAAGATCGCCAATTAAGCTGGTTTTGATGGTGCGGCGAAATAACAAATTGACAAACCGCAGCGCCGTATCAAGATCGGTGGGGCGCACGCGATCTCGCAAAAAATCACTAAAATGGCAGTGCTCTAACCCCGCTCCACCGCCTTGTGCGCCGAACATCTGGGTGAGTTTTGCCGAGTGTTGCGAGCCCATCCGCAGGTGTTTATCCAGCAAAAATAAGCCTTCATTTACTGTACTGAGTATATGCTGGGTTTCTTTGCGAGCGGCATCAAGGGCTTGGTCGCTGCGGCGCAACTGACCTAAAAAGTGCCATAAAATAATTATAAAATTCACCACCGCCAACACAATCGCCACAGCTTGAATTAAGCGCAGCTGGCTAGCTTTGGCACCCGCCACTCGCTCCAACTCAAGGGTAAGGTTATTCATTAAATTCAGCAGGCTGACATTATTGGCCCGTGCGTACTCCATGCCTATGGATAAGGCCTGTTTGAAATCCTCGGGATTTTTTTGTTTTAACAATTGATCCATCAATTGTTCATACACCTGCCAAATTTCTTTCGTTGCCATCAAGGCATCGCGACCTGCGCCGGGTTTTACAGCTGCCAGCAACACCGCATCATTTTGCACCCCCGGCGCCAAACCGCCCTGCTCAAAGGCACGCAGTGTTTGGCCAAATAGTTGTGAGGCCTGTGCCAATTCATTTAAATAGGCCTGGGGCGAGGCCTGCTGGGCAAGGGCTTTTTCCACTTCAAATAAAGCCTTTACCATGCGCTGGGACAGCATGCGCTGGCGCCCCGCTATATTTACGGTTTTAGCATCCTGCGCTATTTGATAGGAGGTATAAAAATTTACCGCCAGCACAGAAGCATCTAGCAATAGAAATAACGCAATCGAAATAACCAGCGCTTTATATTTGCCGAATAGACTCACCAGCACACAACAACCCTCAGGGCAATAAAAACAGTTTGCGCCTTGCATCACCATCGACACATCATTGTGCGCGTCTGCATTAGCAGCTCTTATGCCAATAAACCAAGCGATAAAAACAATTGAAGTGTTTTGGCGTCAGGATTGGTTAATTAATGACAAATTCTCTCCCGCCGCGCTCAACAGCCGCACTTTAAATGCGCTTATTTGCAAGCCGCGAACTAACTGAAGGCTTAAGTCAGATTCCGCCGAGCTATTAAATGGCGCAATGCACCTTGATAAATGCGCTGTTACAAGGCAAATATTGGGGCCTCACCCAATGGACTAAATAGGATTAATGTATTTAGGCTGGGCCTAATTACTGGGGACTCGTATCAGTTGCGCAGGTAATTTATCTTGGTGTTAGGGAATTTTTTGCCCCTTCGTGGTGAGCTTGGCGCCCTCCAGCAATTGGCTCACACCAATCGAGTTAGTAACTGGGCAAAAATATAGAATGCAGAGTATTTCAGACCGTCAAAAAGAGGAGCCTTTTTGAAGAAGGCAGGCCTACTAGGGAAGCATGTACGGCATGTCTGAGAATGCTATGTTTTCTTTATTGTTGGCTAGAGGAAGCTCTGATTAAAGGGTATTTTCAAAACCGTCGCGGGCAGGAAGCCCGCGCCGAATTACATGTATGGACGTACTCGTGCGTTTTTGAAAATACCCCTTAATCGGAGGTTCCCTAGGTCGTTATTCTCGGTGTACCCGGAATTAACTCGACGAAACCTGTGCCACTCCCCCTAGGCTTCAATGTCAGTAAGTTAAGGATTTGGTGCGATTATCCCAGCGGTTTGCGCTCCCCAGAAACCCCACCCCAATTGCTCCTCCTTTAAAAGGGGAGGGAGCGAATAACCTTGAAAACAAGCACAACCCCTTCATTTAGGGTTTCTTGGCGCCGCCCCTTTTCAAGGGGAGGCTGGGTGGGGTTTCTGGCGGACGGCAAAATCGCCTAAAAAAACCGTATGAACCCCTTAAAGAGCCTCTGATTAATTCCGGGTTTTGGTTTTTTTCAAAACCGTCGGGGGCATGGAGCCCGCGCCGGAGCTACAGGGAGGTACTCGGGCGTTTTTGAAAAAAGTCAAAATTTGGAATTAATCAGAGCATCCTTAACTTAATGACATTGCCATAGGCAGAAGAGACTAAACGCAGGCGTTACAGGGTTGGCACATACAGGCCGCAGGTGTGCCCGCTGTCACCTATATGGCGGTGAAGCTTCGGGTTAAACTGCGCGCCTTTTTCGCCGCACTGATTGATATGGCCATGCTTGATTCCGCCTCTGAACTTCACACCCCCATGATGCAGCAATACCTGCGTATCAAAGCCCAGCACAGCACTGAGTTGGTGTTCTACCGCATGGGGGATTTTTACGAACTGTTCTTTGACGATGCCAAAACTGCCTCCCGCGTGCTGGATGTAACCCTCACGGCGCGGGGCAAAACCGCGGGCGAGCCCATCCCCATGTGCGGCGTGCCCTATCACGCGGCGGAATCCTACATAGGCAAGCTGGTGCGCAACGGCTATTCCATTGCTATTTGCGAGCAAATTGGCGACCCGGCCACCAGCAAAGGCCCAGTGGAGCGCCAGGTGATGCGCGTGGTCACGCCGGGCACGGTGAGCGATGAAGCCTTTATGGATTCCGGCCGCGACAATCTGTTAGTGGCCCTGCACCCGGCGGCCAGCGGGTTTGGCCTGGCGAGTTTGGATATGAGCAGCGGCCGCTTCAGCCTGATGGAATTGGCCGACACACAAGAAGTACAAGCCGAGCTTGAGCGCCTGCGGCCAGCGGAACTGTTAATTCCCGATACGTTTAATAGCGGCGACTTGTGCCTGCCGGTGCGCGGCGTGCGCAAACGGCCCATTTGGGAGTTTGAACTGGAACAGGCTCGCCGCCAGCTCTCCCAGCATTTTGCGGTGCGCGATCTGATCGGTTTTGGTTGCGATGAAGCGGCGCGCGCGCTCTGTGCCGCAGGCGCCCTCTATACCTACGCCAAAGAAACCCAGCGCACCCATTTAAGCCAGATTCAAAGCCTCAGGCTTGAGAGCCTCGCCCAAACCGTCGCCATGGACAGCGCCACCCGGCGCAATTTGGAAATCGATCAAAATCTCAAAGGCGGCGAAGAATTTACCCTCTTCGCCCAGCTCAACACCTGCGTCACCCCCATGGGGGCTAGGCTCATGCGCCGCTGGCTGCACCAACCCCTGCGCGATGCCGAACGCCTAGGCCTGCGCCAAGATGCCATAGCTGCACTGCTGGCCAACTACCACTACGAAGCCCTGCGCAGTGAGCTCAAACCCATCGGCGATTTAGAGCGCATTTTAGGCCGCATCGCGCTGCGCTCAGCCAGGCCGCGCGATCTTGCTCGCCTCGGCCAGTCCCTCGCCGCCCTGCCAGCCTTAACCCAGTTATTACAGCCACTCAATAGCGCTCCTATCAGCGCCCTGGCCACTCAAGTGGGCGAATACCCGGCCCTTGCCGACCTGCTGCAGCGCGCGCTGGTGGACAACCCGCCGGTGGTGATTCGCGAAGGCGGCGTTATAGCCGAGGGGTTTGATGCGGAGCTTGATGAGCTGCGGGCCATCAGCACTAATGCCGGTGATTATCTCGTGCGCTTAGAGCAACAGGAAAAAGCCCGCACCGGGCTTTCCACCTTAAAAGTCGGCTACAACCGGGTGCAGGGTTATTTTATTGAGCTTTCGCGCGGCCAGGCCGAACAGGCCCCCGCCGACTACATCCGCAGGCAGACCCTCAAGGGTGCCGAGCGTTTTATTACGCCGGAATTAAAAGCCTTTGAGGATAAAGCCTTATCAGCCAAAAGCCGGGCCTTAGCGCGGGAGAAACAGCTGTATGACGAGCTGATCGAGCGCATTAATGAAGACCTCTACCCCTTACAAACCACCAGCAATGCCCTGTGTGAGCTGGATGTGCTGAGCAGCCTTAGTGAGCGGGCCGAAACCCTGCGCCTGTGCCGCCCGACTTTTAGCGATACACCGGGCATTCAGATTAGCGAGGGCCGCCACCTGGTGGTGGAAGCCGTGCTGGACAGCCCGTTTGTCGCCAATGATTTAAACCTCAACCGCGAGCAGCCAATGCTGATCATTACCGGCCCCAACATGGGCGGTAAATCTACCTATATGCGGCAGACGGCCCTTATTGTGCTGATGGCGCAGATAGGCTCGTATGTGCCTGCTACCGCCGCCTCTTTGGGCCTGGTGGATAAAATTTTTACCCGCATAGGCTCCTCCGATGACCTGGCGGGCGGCCAGTCCACCTTTATGGTGGAGATGAGCGAAACCGCCAATATCCTCCACAACGCCACCGATCACAGCCTGGTATTAATGGATGAAGTGGGGCGCGGCACCAGCACCTACGACGGCCTATCCTTAGCCTGGGCCTGCGCCGAGTATTTGGCCCAGCGGGTGCGCGCGCTTACCCTATTTGCCACCCATTATTTTGAAATCACCCGCCTGCCCGAGCGCTTGCCGCAGGTGGGCAACGTGCACCTGGCCGCCACTGAGCACAATGACCGCCTAGTGTTTTTACACCACATTCAAGCCGGGCCTGCGAGCAAGAGTTTCGGCCTGCAGGTGGCTAAACTCGCCGGCATTCCCGCCGCCGTCATCGACAGCGCCAAGGCGCAACTGGCGATTTTAGAAGGCACCCCAGCACCGGCCTTAACTGACAGCGCCGCGCTGCAGGCGGAACCCTCGGCCAGCAACGCGCTGGCTGAGCCTAAAACACGCAAAAGTAAACAAGCCCAACAGGATATTTTTGCCTCCGCCGGGAAACTCGATGCCTATATTGCCGCCATTAACCCAGATAAGTTAACCCCGCTGGATGCACTCAAACTTATCTATAAATTAAAAGAGGAGCTGGAGCTGACAGCGTGAATTGCCACAATAGCTTTTCAAGCCTAGGCTTGCTTGCTTACAATGCCCGCCGATTCTTTATCGCCACCTATTTGTGCCCTGTGCCACTTAAGCTTACGAGGTTTATAAAATGACATTTGTTGTGGGTGAAAACTGCATTAAATGCAAACATACGGATTGCGTTGAGGTGTGCCCCGTAGACTGTTTCTACGAAGGCCCCAACTTCTTAGTAATCCACCCGGACGAATGCATCGACTGCGCCCTGTGTGAGCCGGAGTGCCCAGTGGATGCTATTTTCTCTGAGGATGAATTGCCCGAAGATCAAGAAGTCTTCCTGGAGCTAAACGCCGAATTAGCCCAGGTGTGGCCCAACATCACTGAGAAAAAAGAATCCCCGGAAGATGCTGAAGAGTGGGATGGCGTAGCCGGTAAAATTAAATACCTACAGCGCTAACCAGCAACGGCCTGAGGGCGGCGCAAAAGTGCGCCTAAGTGCTCAGGCCTGCCCTGCCCCTGCGGTAAAAAGTTGACAGCAGAGGCGAAACGCGGATAATACCGCGTCCCTGATTGGGCCTAGCCGCTTTTTGCGACATCATGCAGCCCTTAATCGGCCCAAACAACGAATTTTCACACTCATTATTTTGTAGGAGCACCTGCGGTGGCCAACACTCCCCAAGCCAAAAAGCGCGCACGTCAAAACGACAAAGCCCGTTTACACAATGCAAGCCTGCGTTCTATGGTTCGCACATACATCAAAAAAGTCGTTAACGCGATTGCCACTGGCGACGCTCAAGTTGCTAAAGCGGCTTATGAAGTTGCAGTACCTGTGATCGACCGCATCGCCGACAAAGGCATCATCCACAAAAATAAAGCCGCTCGTCACAAGAGCCGCTTAAACGCGCAGATTAAAGCCCTTAGCCAAGCTGCCTAATACAGCCAAGCGGCTTAATTTAGTTTAAGCAGCTTTATTCTAAGCAGCACAAAAAAGCCGATTTAAATCGGCTTTTTTTTCGCCTGTGGATTACCAACAGGCTCAGCTAAAAACTCAATGGCAGCAAAATGCCCATCAGTTTTTCGCACCAGAGCTGGTTTGGCAATATTCACAACCCCTTTCGCTTGTCAAAGCCCCCAAACACACCTAGCATCCGCCCCGATGAATTTAGTCCCCACTATTAATTAACACAGAGGCTCCCATGCGCACACTCCTACTGGGCACCATAGGCACGCTTGCACTGGCTAGCGCGCCCTTAAGCTGGGCAGCCGCGCCCACCGCCAATAACGATTTTCGCACTATCAGCGTGGGTGCCAGCATCACCATTAACGCGCTTAATAACGACTCAGACCCCGACGGCGATCTTATTCGCATCGCCAGTATCGGCAGGCCCAACGTAGGCAATGCCACACTGCGCCAACAGGACAGCGCCATTGTTTATACAGCCCCGGCCGATTTTAAAGGCCAGGTGACCTTTACCTATACCCTGGAAGACATACCCAACGCATCAACTGAAACAGCGCCACAACAAACCACCGGCACCATAGTGATTAACGTGGTGGCTTTTGGCGGCAGCAGCGCGGGCAGCAACCAGCAATCGGTTGGGCAAGCGCTGGTAAAAGCCTGTGATTCACTGGACAGTGCCAACAGCAATAACCTCGCCCAAGGCCAACTGGAATTAAAACAGCGCTGCGCCGGTTTGGTGTATTTACAAATTAACAACCCGGGTGGCCTCAATGAGGTGGTGCGGCAAATCTCCCCGGAGGAAACCCTGGCGCTTGCCAAGGCCGCCACCGGCGCTACCGAAGCCATTAGCGCCGCCCTCGGTAAACGCTTAGGCTCCATAAACAGCAGCACTAGCTTCAGCCTCAACGGCCAGCAGTGGCAACAGGACATCGGCGGTGCCGCCGGGGATGACCTGCGCAGCTCCCCCTGGGGCCTATTTGCCACCGCACAGCTTGAAACCGCCGATAAAGACCGCACCCAATTGGAAAACGGCTTTAATTATTCGGCCAATAGTTTATTGGTGGGTGTTGACTACCGACTCTCTGCCGATTGGGTAATAGGTGTGGCGGGCGGTTTTGGCAAAAATGATTTGGATTTTTTGAATAAAGACGGCAGCGTTACCACCGATACTCAATCAGCAATTTTTTATCACCTGCTGAATTTCGATGCATTTAGCTGGGATGTACAACTGGGTATTAGCAATAGCAGCTACGATATCAATCGCCGCATTCATTACAACGATACTCAAGCCAATGAATGGACCTCAACGGCCTCTACCAGCGGGCAGCAAATTTTTGCCAACACCACCGTGCAATACCAATTTTCCTACCGCGCCCTAAGCCTATTTCCCAGCTTAAAAGTGGGCGTCAGCCAAAGCACGCTGGATGCCTATGGCGAAAATAATTTAGGTGGTTATGAGGTTTCCATCGGCGAACAAAAAGAGCAACAAACCAAAATTGAAGCGGGCCTGCAGGGGCAATATGCGCTTAATTTTGGCTGGGGCGTATTAACACCTACCGCCAGCGCCAATTTTATTAGCCGCGCCTCCAGCAGCAAAGACCCCGTCAATGGCACCTTTGCCTATGGGCCATTAAGTGAAGCAAATTTTGTCATGACACCGGAGGAATTTGATTCGAGTTATTACCAAGTCAGCCTAGGCACCAGTGCAGTATTTCCCAATGGGTTTAGCGCGTTTATTACTGCGCAACAAACGCTGGGTTATGAAAATTATTCCTCGCAGCAGTATTCGCTAGGTGTGCGTGTAGAGCTGTAACGGGTTTACAAGATTTTTACGTTAAGTTAGTCAGGCAGCCTAATCTGGGGATATTCAAACCCCGGATTAGGCTGCGCCGCATCTGGGCTGGTGTTTCACCCATTGTTTATTGATCCGTGTATTTAATTAAAAACCCACCAAAGGGTTTTAGATTTATCGGCACTGGCTGGCCTGGTGTTACGGCTAGTCGCATAAACGGATGCTTCCCTTCGCCATCGGTAATTAATTCACCACTCGATGCGCGCACAAAATCCAGGTTCAGGTTTAAAGCCGTGGGTTTAGCATGGCCGTTAATACCGGCAACATACCAATCGCGGCCTTTGCGGCGGGCAATTACCGCATATTGGCCAGGCAGGCCATCGATAAAACGTGTTTCATCCCAGCTCACCGGTAAATGCCGCAGGGTATTTTGGACATAATTAGGCACTGCCGCCATGCCGCTGGGAATTTCTGCAATATGCTGCCAGCCGGATAAAAATAACACGCTGGCGGCTAATTCAAAGCCAGCCGAGGTGCGCCGCTGAATACCGGGAATGGGTGAAAACGCGGTAGGAGTAAAATCCATCGGGTCAAATAAATTGCGCGCAAACGGCAGCATAGCCATATGGCTGGGAGCGGCATCAGCGGCGGCTTGTGAAAAGGTGATAAATTCAAAGCCTTTTACCGCCTCCATGGTCATGATATTCGGATAGGTGCGCTGCAAACCTCTGGGTAGGGTTGCACCGTGGTAATTCAGCATTAAATTAAATTGCGCGGCGTCTTCAGCCAATTGCCGGTAATAGGCCAACATGGATTGCCCATCGCCAGCAAAAAAATCCACTTTAAGGCCTTTAATACCGATGCGTTGCAGCCAGGCAAATTCAGCCAAGCGGCGGTTTTTATCAATTAAAATATGTTTAGGTGTTTGCGGTGTGGTATTCCAATCGCCCGACGAGTTATACCAGAGTATCAACCCCACCCCTTTAGACGCGGCGTATTGAGCCAATTGCGCCATGCGCGTTTTACCAATTTGGCTATCCCACAAAGCATCAATTAATAGATAGGGCCAATGCATCTGGGCGGCGTAATCAATAAATGCGCGCTGGGTTTTATAGGTTGTGCCCGCATCTTTTAACAGCGCCCAACTCCAGGCCACCACACCGGGTTTTACAAATGCCATAGCTGTGTGTGCAGGCGCAGCTAAATCAGTGCCCAGAGTGGATTCCACTAAAGTGGCCAGGCTGCCAATGGCAATAATGCGCCAGGGTGTTTCGATTACGGGCGCATCGACGGCTAATAACGCACCATCGGTAAAAACTTCCGGCGCTGACGGCGGGCCGATTAAATAGCGGCCTGCCGCTGTGGTGTCCGTCAATAAACGCGAGGCGTGAAAATTCCCTTCCATACCCGCTTCACTAATCGCAAGCCAGGTATCACCGGTGCGAAATAAGGCCGGAAATACCCAGCCCGCCTTCGATTCCGGTTTGGCATCGGCGGCAATATCCATTTGATAATATTCTTCGTAGGAGGGATTGGTATTGGCGTAGCCGGTTTGTGCAGGGGCAATCGGTTGCAGCCAGGCTTTAGCGCCGGAGGGTATAGTTAATTCGGTTAATTCACGTAAAAAATGCTGCGGCTGTGCGCCGTTTGCTTGAGTGCGGTATTTAAACGCCAGGCCGTCATTAAATAGGCGCACAATAATATCGAATTGACTATTCGCTTGGTTGCGCAGACTAATTACACGCTCATACCCCTGATTATCAACAAAATGTTTTTTACCGTGGGCTAACTCATAGCGTGCCTGCACCTGATGAATATCCGCCACCTGCACCAGGCTCAAGCCGGTCACAAATTCATTATTCTGCAACTTAAGCCCGAGGCCAGACCAGGGCAGAATTATGTGACCCTGGCGGCTAAGGCTATAACCCAAACGCCCCTCCGGCGAGAGCGCAAATTCCACCTGAATACTGCCATCAGGGCTTGTAAGCTGAGTTACGTGTGCGGGCACTGTTTTAGGGGCTGGATGACTGGCCGGAGTTTTATGCTGGGCACAGGCGGAAAAACACAGAATGAGTAGGCTATAAAAAAGACATTTACGCATGGAATGACGCCGGTAGGTGCGAGAAAAAATCGTGTTGGTGCGCACAGCAAGAAGCTGTGCCCGCACAGCAAGAAGCTGTGCCCGCACAAAGATGCTGTTGTTTTTAACAAGGCAGTACAGCGCTGCAACGGGGTAAATACACGGATGATGCACGGGCTGTTCGTTAGCGCTTGGCCCAGGGTACAGCGTTTGCTCACTAAAATAGGTGCGCCAATTATAAGACTTTACCGCTAACTCACTCCCAACTACCGATAAGCGCAGGATTCTATGCAACCTGTTATTAACCAAGGCATTAAAAATCGCAGGGTTAATACTTGAGGTGAGCGCATCGCAAATTTTCTTTTAATTAGCCCTCGCCACTGGCGCTTTAAGCTGAGAAGTTTTAACGTGTCGCCGCCGTCTTAAAGGCAGCAATCTCGCACCGGGGCTGCACCTGCTGATCAAGCGGGTGAATCCTGCAGCAAATTTAATTAAGTGCTTAATTCTCTAATAAAATTATAAAAAGGTATTTGTATGGTTTTTTCAAACACACCTTTGTGGGTTCCGCTGCTTGCGGCGGGGCTGTTAACCAGTGGTCTAACTGCTTGTGGTTCGAGCAAAAGCTCTAACCCAACCCCAAGCTCATCTAGCAGTTCATCGTCTAGTTCTTCCAGTAGTTCATCTTCTAGTTCTTCCAGCAGTTCATCGTCTGGTTCATCCAGTAGCTCTTCAAGCAGTTCATCATCTGGTTCATCCAGTAGCTCTTCAAGCAGTTCATCTAGCAGTTCATCCGGTACGCTAGCCGCCAATTTACTCACCAGCGATGGCACATTTGCCTCGGGTAAAATGAACTACAGCGACACGGCTAACAACGCCACGCTCACCTATAACGGGGAATTTAAAGCGACCATTAGCGCTGTCTCCACTGAAGCCTGGCACGTGCAGTTAATCCATGGCCTGGCGATTAAAGAATCCACCACCTATACGATTTGTTTCGATGCGAAAGCGGATGCGGCGCGCACCATTACGTTTGAAATAGATGCTGGAGACCCTGGGTATGCCAGTTTAAGCGGCAAGCAGACAGTAGACCTTACAACCGATTATCAATCACTTAAGCATACCTTCTCCGCCACAATTAGCGATGATTCCTCGCGCCTGGCGTTCAATTTGGGTAAAAGTGATGTGGACGTGTATATAGATAACGTGGGTGTATTTGAAGGTAATAATTGCGGCAGTTTTGCCGCCGCTGTGTTGCCAGGTACCCCGCCCATCGCACTGGCGGCGAGCGGTTTAATCGGCAAATTAGCCGACGGGAAAACCCAATACGATACTAAATGCGCCGGTTGCCACGGTGTCGCCGGTGCGGGCGCCTCCGGCCCCGCTATCAATACCAATAAAGTGGTATTTAGCAAAAATAACAGCCAATACAGTTTTGAATCCTACGTAGCGGCCTTTATGCCCAAATCGGCACCCGGCAACTGCTCTGGCCAGTGTGCAGCGGATGTGGCCGCTTATGTGAAAGCAGGTTTTACTGTGCCGACGAAAAATACCTGTTCAGCTGGAACTGGTGTTGTCTGTGAAGATTTCGAAGAGACCCAACTTAACCCACGATGGACCAGCGTCGGTACGGCTGCACTTACGAGCGAGGAAAAACTCTCTGGTGGCAAATCGCTGAAAATCTCCGGCGCGGGCAGCAAGAGCAATTTCAATGGTGTTGATTTAGACCTAAGTAAAATCGCGAGCCTCACCAAAAACCACTACGGCCGTTTAATGTTAAAAACACCTGCGGTAAGTGAAAATGCTGGTGATTTCACTTTCGTCGAGGCCTCTGGCCCTGCCAATATTTTGGCCACGACGCGTTTAAGCCAAAGCAATCGCGCAATTTATCGCGCCCGTGTAGACGGCGCCCATGAAAGTTTTATGGGCAATTACGATACCTCACCTTATGGTGCGCCACTAACCGATTGCTGGAGCCACGATAATTACGTGCCGGTGCCGAAGGATACCTGGGCTTGTTTTGAGTGGCGCTTTGATGCCACCACCAATACGCTCACCTATTGGCTCAACGGTACTAAATTGGGCATGAGTGTGAAGGATAAAGCACCTGGCTCAGGTGGCGTGGCAGGCTGTGCAGGCCACCCGCTGGATGATATTTGGTCTGGCCCCAGCAGCTTTGATAAGTTGCACATAGGCGTTGACCAATACCACGCCACCAGCAAACCGCGCACTGTGTATATCGACGATGTGGTAGTGGATACCGAGCGGGTTAACTGCCCCAATTAATGGGCAATCTTCGCGAGGGTTAAAACCCATTTAATCAAAAGCCGATCCAGTCATGGATCGGCTTTTTTATTGGGCTGACGAAATAGTGTGGAAAATACGTGTTGTTTGGCAGCGTGCAGATATACTGGTTTTTTAGGTCTGATAAGGTGAACACATCAAACCACCGATAACGCCTAAAATCCAGTTTTCGCGCCCTCGCCTCGTTATTTGAGAGTTCAATCGAGCATTGATACGGCACACATTCCGTATTCGGCTTTCGCAGCCTAACAGCTTGTTGAACTACTACCTTGCTAGGTGTGGCGGCGTTAAATTTGGCGAAAAAATCCTCATTTACTCCGTGTCAACTCCGGTTTTTTCGCCAAATTTGCCTTGCCATACCGTCGCCGCCAACGTATTTCAACAGGCTGCTAAGGTCGTCTGCGCGAAAATACCGCAGGATCATTACGAAAATTAAATTTCTGGCGATGCCCTTAAGGATGCTCGGATTAAATTAATTAACCCCATGGGAATCATCGAATTTTGCCGCAAAACGCGCTATCCATTCTTCAGCGGCTGCTTCCGGTGTTAATTGGCGGCCCCGTTCGGCCAGTTCACGCCGGTAGGCTTCGATGCGGCACACCTGCTCGACCATACGGGTGCGGTAATATTCATCGTCCGTAATAAAACACATGCCCACGGCAAATAAATTCGGCGCTTGATCTTTGCGCCATACCACTATGCCATCGCCGTGATAATCAGGCTCCAAATTGGGAATGACAAATTCCACTAAAGAACCTACCGCGACCTTAGTATCGGTGACAAAACACAATCCACCGGCGCTTAAGTTTTGCACCTCAATACTGGCCGTTGGATGCTCAAGGGGATGAACCTGAATAGGGATTGAAATTGGGTGACGAATAAATTGGCGCATAGGCTGTGAAAGGCTCAAGACGTGTCTTGTTGAGACTTCAGTATATGCGGGCAATTAACCTCAGCTGAAATTGTATTGCTATTACCTGGCAGGATAAGTAGCACCATTCGCTCTATTTATTAACTCGATATATTGTTAACCGTCTGTTAACTATCGACTGCAGTCATGAGCTAAACAGAGTGTTGCAGTCATAACACGGCCGTTAAACATTTCCGCTCAAATCCAATACCCCAATCAAACGCCGTTCCCTCACCCTAGCCCTCTCCCCAAGGCAATGTCATTAAGTTAAGCGCAGTCCCCTCACCCTAGCTCTCTCCCAAAGGGAGAGGGGACAGTAAGAGCTAACCCTGGAGGACTTGCTTTTAGCTCCCTCTCCCACTGGGAGAGGGTTGGGGTGAGGGTAAAAATAGGCGCGAAAAATTGGGCAAAATTCTTAACTTAATGACATTGCTCCCCAAGGGAGAGGGAACAGTGTGTGCCGCCCCCGGTAATGCCTTTAAGGAGCCTCTGATTAATTCCGGGTTTTGGCTTTTTTCAAAACCGTCGCGGACATGGAGTCCGCGACGGAGCTACAGGGAGGTACTCGGGCGTTTTTGAAAAAAGTCAAAATTTGGAATTAATCAGAGCATTCTTAACTTAAGGATGTTCTGATTAGAAATAGATTTAGGGGGACCCCTACTGGAATTTTCTGTTTAACCAGCCCTTAACCGAATGACATCACGCCTCTCCCGCTGCCCTCGGGCAGGGCTTTCACACGCCTTCGGCAAAAAGTTCCGCGACGTGAATAGTTAACACGGGCCAAAGCTATTTCCACACAGAGTCTGCACGGGCGTAAGCCCAGTATCGCAAGGGCGGCATAGGCTGCACTTGGCTGCGCGCTCCATGGGTGCAACGGCATACATGAGCGGTGCGCAGGTTCAATTTTTAAGCTCTTGGAGAAGGAAAATGCACACACCCAATAATAAAACCCAGCGAGGGCTGATATGGCCGGTGCTGCTGGGCCTTGTAGTTTGCGGCGCCAGCCTCGGCGCCCAGGCCGCCAATCTGCGCGTGATGAAACAGGGCATCGGCAGCGGCACGGTTACGTCCACTACCGCCGGGATCAATTGCGGCGCCGATTGCGATGAACCCTACGCAGCGGGCCTCACCATTACCCTCAACGCCACCCCGGCAGCCGGTTCCATGTTCGCAGGCTGGGAGGGGGATTGCGCAGGGCTTGGCAGCTGCGTGGTCAACACCAGCCTGGCCCGCTCGGTGCGCGCGCAATTTGTACCCGTCACCCCCATCCCCAGCCTCGCGAGCTTCACCCCAGAGGGTATCGAGGCATTTCTCACCGCCAACCCCAGCATCACAACCCCCGCACAATTTGTGAAGGCACTGCCGGATGAGTTCAAACAGAACTGGTTGTTAATGACACGCTCCGAGAGCCTGCAAACCGGCACCGCCGCCATGCCGCGCATACTGATGCCCAGTGCCAATACCCAGTTTGTCTTCAGCCTCGGCCTTGCCACCCACAGCGCCTACCCAGGCGCCCACCCCAACGCCATTGAATACATGCAGTGGGACCCGGCGGAGAAAAATTTTCGCTTCCATGAAATTGTTCTGGCGCCGGTGCCAGCCATGGGCACTGTGCCCCCCCGCAGCCGGGGTGTAGGGATCGACGATGACAAATGCACCCGCTGCCACTCCACCCGCAATGTGTTGAACTTCACTATGGACCCCGGCACCACGGGGGACCCGGTAGGTTTGGTGAAAGCCAAAAACAAACCCAACTGGGATACCTACGACAGCTGGGCGGGCCTTATGCCCTTTAACCGCGACCGTATTTACCAGGGCTCGGTGGAAGCTGCCGCCTTTCGCAAACTGTTTAACCTGTGGAACTGGCGTAGCAATGAGCCGGTGCGCGCGGTGCTAGAGCAGTTGCAACTGCAACCGCCGGGGGTTCCGGCCAACCACGCCATCAGCCGCATCAACGGCGGCGCCAATGACGGCCACATAGTGTTTGGCTTTGACCTGTTTTCACCTATTTTCACAGAGCCTGCCATCAGTGGCAGCAGCTCTACGACGTCAAGCTACGGCTTTGCCAATAACACCGTGCTGCCCGCCACCAGCTATAGCCGGGGGGGCGACTTTTTAACCCTGCATCACTCCGGCACCCCCACTAATGATGAGGGCCGTGCGGTGCAGTTTTTTGACCTGCTCGGCGGCGCCGATGGCAACCTCAACCAGCAGCGGGTGGCCGATGAAGTAGCCAGCCACCGCTGGGCAACCGGCAGTGTGCCCATGGATGTGCGGCCCATCGCCCTGGCCATCAACAAGGGCTGTTTGAATATTGATGTGGCCAGCAACCAGGTGGTGAGCACCACGGGCACGCCACTTACCGTCAACCAGGCCTTTTTTACTGCGCGCAGTGGTATGAGCATTAACCAGTTGGTGGCAGATACCCGCAGCCGCGCCCAAAGCCTGCCCCGCCGCAAAGCGGATATTCAAAAACTCAACCTAACCCGCGCCGGTGATCTTTACCTACCCGGCGGCGGCAACGGCTTAATTGAAGAGTACGGCGCCACCACGGCGGCGGGCACTTCCACTAGCCTCAGCCGTATTCGCCAAGAAGTCTTCCGCCGCGATACGTCGGGCTTCGGCGTGGACGCCACCCTCATGGGCGGCAAGTATGTGGATCGGGAGATCTACGGTTTTAACACCGACCGAGTAGCCCTCTACCGCTACTTTTTAGAACCCCTGGGGGTCTCGGTGGACAAGTGGTCCATGGGTGTACGCGGCCGCTCGCGCACCTATACCTTTGCGGATATTTTTGGCAGCTACACAGGCCCCATCACCAATCAAATCGAAGCGAACTTAACGGCGGAGCCGATTCCAGGCCTGAGTGTGCCCACCAGCTGCGCAAGCCTGATACCAGCGGTGAATGCCACCTTGGCAGCGCTGCCGGGGGTGAATGATGTGCCCACCTACACCGATGTACAGCGCGTGTTTAACAAGAGCTGCATCGAGTGCCACGGCGGCCTTAACTACCCGCCTGTATCTGAATTTAGCGCCGCTTATTTGAATTTTTCTGAAGACGAGGGCGCCGCGTTTGGGGATCGCCTGGATCGCTCCCATGGATTTGCCTATGGCCTAGTAACTGCAGACCCAGCCACCAGCTATCTCTACCAGCGCATTACCGACAGCAGCGAGGCCTGCCCCTCCGGCATGATGCCCTGTGGTGGCCCTGCGCTGCCCACCGCCGATCAAGAAACCATCCGCCGCTGGATTGTCGGCGGCGCCCCGCTCACCATTGGCGATCCCCACGTCACCACGGTAAACGGGCGCAATTTTGATTTCCAAAGCAGCGGTGAATTTGTCCTCCTTAAGGGTATTAACGAGGAGATTCAAGTTCGGCAAACCCCCTTTGGCGCCGAGGTGCCCATCACCGACCCCAACACCGGCATAGCCGCCTGCCCCAGCCTGAACACTGCGGTGGCCTTGAATGTGAGCGGCCAGCGCATCACCTATCAGCCCAACCTCAGCGGCGAGCCGGACCCTAAAGGCATGCAGCTGCGCATCGACGGCAAATTGGTGAGCCTCACCAGCAGCGGCATCAACCTGCCCAAGGGCGGCCGCATCATCCGCACCCCCGCGGCGGGCGGCGTGCAGGTGGAGTTCCCCGGCGGCAGCACAGTCGTGATCACACCGTATTTTTGGGATTACTACCAGGTGTGGTACCTGGCCGTGGATGTACGCAACGCCCGCAGCACAGCTGGGGTGATGGGCTCGGTGGCGCCGGGCAACTGGCTGCCTGCCCTGCCCGGCGGCGATCTGCTCGGCGCCCTACCCGCGAGCCTGAGCGACCGGTTCAACACGCTGTATTACAAGTTCGCCGACGCCTGGCGAGTGGATGATAAAACCAGCCTGTTCGACTACGCCTCGGGCACCGGCAGCAAAACCTTTGTGCTGGACGGCTGGCCTAAAGAAGGGGCCAAAAACTGTTATGTGCCGAAGATCCCCGGCATAGCGGTGCGCGACCCTATCAAACCCATGGAGTTAAAACTCGCCGAACAGTACTGCGCTGGAGTGAAAACCCCCGCCCTGCGCAAGGCCTGCGCCCAGGATGTGGCCACCACGGCGGAACCCGCCTTCGCCAAACCCTACGTGACGGTTGAGCAGTTAAAAGCCAACAACAAACCCCTGCCGGTGGAGCTGGCCTATCCGAAAAACAACCAAACCGACGTGAGTGAAAAAACCACCTTCACCTGGAAGCCAACCCTAGATAAAGACGGCGACACACTCACCTACCGCTTCTGCCTCTGGGCCAGCAGTGAAAAACTCACCTTTAACCAGTGCACCTTGTTGCCGGAGCAAAAAGACATCGGCACCTTCGTGCCCAGCAACCTAAAAGTGGGCGAGGCCTACTTCTGGAAGATCATTGCCGAGGACGGCAAAGGCGGCACCACCGACAGCCCCACCTGGCGGTTCAAGGTTAAATAAGCCTCGATTGTCTCCTTTAAGCAGCCTACGGGCTGCTTTTTTTTGCGTTTGCGGATTGGGCAGTGAGGAAATTGGATGCCCCGGATTGCGCAGCGCAATTCAGACGGTGAAGGGCGGCAAATCCTTTGGATGACACTGCCTGTTAACTGTAAAGGCAATGTCATTAACTTAAGAATTGTTACCCATTGCCCGCGCCTATCCTTACCCTCACCCCAACCCTCTCCCTTTGGGACGACTGTATGGATGCAGGACGACCCCAAGGATGGGGAAGGTAGAACTTCATCGGGAATGAAATCGAGGTAGAGTCACGCTTGGAGCAGTTACCGAGAGGGTTGGGGTGAGGGTGGTGCGCGTAACGTGATGATATTGCCCCCACAGGAGAGGAATTTTAGGCCCCACCCATATCTGCACCTGCTTAAAGCCGATCACCCCGCGCCATTATTTAACCTGCAAACAGGTTAAAAACACCTATTATTAACCCTGGCAACAGGCGGGCTAATTGACAGTGTTGACACCTGCCGCCCAGAATCAAATGCCCTTGAGCACAGCCATTGCTTCAGCAAACCCTGCCCGGCTCGTGCGGCGCGGTTACCACAGAGTGGGCGCAGGCGACAGGCTGCATGGGTAACAACACTATAAAAATAAAAACCGGTTAAAAAATAACTGCCTCAGCACTAGGAGTAGGCTGAAGCGTAGGTATCGGGAACCCGGCCCCTGTTGCCAAGCGACAGGACAGGGTACACAGGATTAGTTACCGGCAAGCCACCCGCTGCCCCAGCCCAATAGGTAACCATGAATACGCACGCTCAGCATACTGACCAGCCCACGCGCAGCCCCACCGACGGGCGCGTACCCTCATTCACTCGCGCCCTGCTCACCAATGTGGTGGGCCTGGTGATTGTGCTGGAGCTGATGCTGCTCATCGGCATGGCTTGGCAGGCCTACACCAGCACCCACCAAGCCGCCCGCACCAAAGCCCTTGAAACCCAAGCGCGCGTCAGCGAACGCCTCAAGATTCTCATCCGCGCAGCGGAAATGACCGGGGAGTCTGCCGAGCGCGCCGCACGCACGCCAGAAATATCCCCCGCCAGCCTGCGTACCACCATCGAACACTCCCTAGCCGCCTTTGAACAGCGGCCTGAGCTGAGTTATCTGGGCATAGTGCTGGCGGCCAACGGTGAATACGGCAACTTAGAGCGCACCGCCAGCGGGGATATTTTGCTCTGGCTATTCCCCGGCCAAACAGCGCCCAACCGCATCGCCCGCGGCTACCTGCAAACCCGCGCAGGTTTTGTGCTGCACAGCGAACTGCCCGGCTACGAGTACGACCCGCGCACGCGGCCCTTCTACCAAGCGGCGGTGAACAGCCCCAGTGGCGAATCCTGGCTACCCACTTATAAATGGATCGTGCACGAGGACCTGAGCGAATCCCTCTGGGGCTTTAGTTACGTGAAGGCCCTGCGCAGCGAGGATGGCCGCCTGTTGGGTGTGCTCGATAGCGACTTCGACCTGCCCGCCCTCAACCGTTTTTTGCGCGCCCTCGAACAGGAATACCACACCCACATCCAGGTGGTTGAACTGGGGGAAACACCTCGTTTGATCGGCGATGCGAGCTTAAAACAAGAGCCCCTGCCCCTGAGCAGCGAGCTTGCCGCCCTGGTGGCCACTGCCCAGAGCGACTATGTGGCCAAACGCCCCCAGCAGGGGGAGCACCGTTGGGTAGCGGCCAATCGGCTCAGTCTTAAGGGGAACCTGGATTGGCTAGTGGTCACCTCTAACCCCAGCACTTTTATTGAAGCCCCATTGTTGCGCCAGCTCTACCAAGTCGGCGCCATGGGCCTGCTCATTGCCCTGGGGTTAGTCTGGGTCTCGGTGCGTATGGCCCGCCGCTTTGGCGCCCCGCTGGCGGAGCTGGAGCGGCAGGTGAATCAAATCGGCCTACAGGAGCTAAGCCTCAACGCGCCCCTGGGCAATACCCGCGCCGCCCAATTCCGCGAGACCCAATTGCTCGGCCAGGCCCTCGATCACCTGCGTTTGGTGGTGGGGCAATACGTGGAAACCAAGGAACAACAGGCCGCCTCCCTAACCCTGAAAAGCGTGATTTTTGACTCCTCCAAAACCGCGATTTTGAGCCTGGATGACCGGCTGCATATTCTGGAAATGAACCGCGCCGCTGAGCGTTTGTTTGGCCGCTATCGCGAGCAGTTCAACGGCCAGGATGTGCGCAGCCTGGTCCATCTGAACGACCCTGCGCTGGATTGGGAGAAGATCCGCTCCAGCAAAGGTGTCAAAACCACCCAATTTAAAGGCCCGCGCGGCGTGTTCGATGCCGAGTTTCGCGTCGCCAACTTCAAAACCGGCGACACCCAGGTGTGTACCCTGTTTATCGACGATATCTCCGAGCGCAAACACGCCGAAGCGCGCATTCGTTACCTGGCCACCCACGACGACCTCACCGGCCTGCCCAACCGCACCCTGATCATGGATCGCATAGTACAAGCCATCCGCCACGCCCGTAGGGCAGGCTCCCAACTGGCCATTTTGTACCTGGACTTGGACCGCTTTAAGGTGCTCAACGACGGCTACGGCCACACCTTTGGCGATGCGGTGCTCAAAGCCGCCGCCGAACGCTTAAGCGCCCTGGTGCGCGAAGGCGACACAGTCTCCCGCCAGGGCGGCGATGAATTTTTACTGCTGCTCACCGGCCTGCACAGCGCCGCTGACGCCTACATAGCCACGGAAAAAATCGTCAAACTGCTGGACGCACCGATCCTGGTGGACAACCGCAAGGTACACCTCTCTGGCAGCATAGGCGTGAGCGTCTTTCCCCACGATGGCGACAGCCCCGAAACCCTCATCGACCACGCCGATGTGGCCATGTACCGAGCCAAAGAGTTGGGCCGCAACACCTACCAGTTTTTCACCCCCGAAATGAGCGCAGAAACCCAGTGGCGGGTGAACTTAGAGCACCACCTGCGGGAAGCCATCAGCGAAAACCAATTCACCCTCGCCTTTCAGCCCAAGGTGAACCTGGCCAGCGGCCGCATCGTCGGCTGTGAAGCTCTGCTGCGCTGGCGCCACCCCAAACTCGGCGCCGTCTCGCCGGATCAATTTATCCCCATCGCCGAGGATTCCGGCCTGATTGTGCCCATCGGCGACTGGGTTCTGCGCACCGCCTGCCGCCAAGCCAAAGCCTGGAGCGACAGCTACCAAAAATACCCCTGCATCGCAGTGAACATCTCCGCCCGCCAGTTTTTACAGCAGGATGTAGCCAGCTGGGTGATCCGCACCTTAGACGAAACCGGCCTGCCGCCGGAGCAACTGGAATTGGAATTCACCGAAAGCCTTATCGCCAAAGACGTGAAAAAAGTCATCGCCACCTTCGACCAGCTGCGCGCCATAGGCGTCAAACTCTCCATCGACGACTTCGGCACCGGCTACTCAAGCCTTAGCTACCTAAAACGCTTCCCGGTGGACACCTTAAAAATCGACCAATCCTTCGTGCGCGACATGCTCACCGACCCGGAAGACGCCGCCATAGTCCGCGCCGTCATTTCCTTAGCCCACAGCCTGGAATTTAAAGTGATTGCCGAAGGGGTAGAAACCGAAGCCCACAACGCGTTTTTGCTGCAAAACGAATGCGATGAAATTCAGGGCTATTACTTCAGCAAACCCCTCCCCGCCGACGCCTTTGCCGCCCTGCTAATGGAAGACGCCTAAGCGGTGACCTTAACGCGACTTGTCGCCCCCCTTAATCTCATCCCACAAGAGCAGCCGCGAAGCCCGATATTCATCCACCAGCTCATCCCTTTTCACCCTGAGTCCGCCAAAGAATGGTTCGAAGGGCTCAGCGTGAAGGGCGGAATCACCCACCCCCCACTTAAAAGCCCACTCGTGTGCCATGAAAAACCGGCAGTGCGCAGCCGATCACTTAACCTGCGCAATTATTTGCCCCCCGGCCTTTCCACTCGCTGTAACTTTCCTATACTGCAACGGCAGTGTGATTCATAGACGAAAACAGCCACACACAGGAGGCCAGATGAAGTGCCCAACACTGTTGCCCGACGAGTCTGAACGCTTACAAGCCCTCGCGCGGTACGGCTTCGAACAAGAGCAGATGTTAAAAAGCCTCGATCCGGTCGTTCAAATTGCTTCCCACATGTTTGCAATGCCTATTGCGGCGGTGAATATGATCGGCTCCGACCATGTATTTTTCGCCGCCGCCGTAGGTGTTGGCGACGTGGATATGCGCCGCGATGTCTCCTTCTGCGCCCACGCCATCAACCAAAACTCGGTAATGGTGGTGGCCGACGCCGCTCGGGATGATCGCTTCTTCGACAACCCCTTGGTGACGGGCTCCGCCCAGGTGCGCTTCTACGCCGGAGTGCCCCTGCGCTCTCCGGACGGCTACGCCCTCGGCGCCCTGTGTATTCTCGATCACCAGCCCCACCCGGAATTCTCCCCCGCCGATGCCGACCGACTGGCGGAGCTGGCCAAAATGGCGGCTGATCGGCTGGAGCTGCGCCGTATTGAAGTAGCCAGCACGCGCTTTCGGCCACCCTTTGCCAGCTATGCCGCCAGCCTGCCCAGCGCCGTGATTTGGTTCGATGAACACCTACAACTGCTGGAGTGGAACCAGGCGGCGGCGGATATGCTCGGCTTTCCCCTGGATGCCAAAATCGGCCTGACCTTCGACCGCCTGCTGGCCCCCAGCAGCCGTGCGCGCTTTCGCAGCCTGATTACCGAAGCCTGCGCCCAAACCCTGCTCGAACAGGTGCACTTTCCCGAATCCATCACCATTAGCGGTGATAGAGGCCAAGAGATCCCGATAGGCCTAGTGCTTTTGGGCTGGCGCGAGGCGGGCCGGATGACCTTTGAAGTCATCTTTAAAGATGCCAATCCCGACGAACAGCCCCAAACCGGCCTGGACCCGCTCACGGGACTTGCCAATCGGGGTACCTTTTACCGCCGGGTCGAAAATCATCTCTTGCAGTACCCACCGGACGGTGCCGTGCTGGTGATCGACCTGGACGGCTTTAAAGACCTCAACGATACCCTCGGCCAAGGCCTGGGTGATGACATATTGCAGGCGGTGGCCCAGCGCCTCAGCGAGTGTGTGGGCCAGGATGATTGTGTGGCCCGCATGGGTGCGGACGAATTTGCCATATTGTCCCCTCAGCCACTGGGCCCCGCCGCCGCCCTCAGCTTCGCCCAACAGCTCATCCTAGCCCTCGCCCAACCGCTCACCTTGCGCGGGCAAGAGGTGCGCATCAGCGCCTGCTGCGGCCTGGCCCTGGCCCCCCAACAGGCCCAAGAGGCCATTGAACTGGTCAGCAACGCGGACCTCGCCCTGTTCAAAGCAAAAACCTGCGGCCCGGGCCGGGCGCAATTGTTCGATCCCAACCTGCGCAAAGAGGCGGTCAGCCGCCGCTTGTATGGGTTGGAATTACACCGTGCGGTAGATCGCGGCGAGTTTTTGCTCTTTTACCAACCGCAAATCAACATGACCGACGGCAGCATCACCGGTGCTGAAGCACTGATCCGTTGGCGCCACCCCGAGCGCGGCCTGCTCAGCCCCGCAAGCTTCATTCACACCCTCGAAAACGGCCCACTGGCGGCCACCGTAGGCTCCTGGGTGCTCAACGAAGCCTGCGCCCAAGCCGCGCACTGGCGCCGCCTGTTTAACGGGCAGTTTCGTATCGGCATCAATTTATGCGGCGCGCAGTTCTCCACCGGCTCCCTCACCGACGACGTACTCTCCACCCTCGCCCGCCACGGCCTACCCAGCCAAGCGCTGGAGTTAGAAGTGACGGAAAACATCGTCCTCGCCGATGCGGATTTAATCCTTGAACACCTACAACAGCTACGCGCCTGCGGCCTGGGCATAGCCTTTGACGATTTCGGCACCGGCTACGCCTCCCTGAGTCTGTTAAAAACCTATCCCTTAAGCCGCATTAAAATCGACCAAAGCTTTGTGCGCGGCATTTCCACCTCCAAACGGGACGCCTCTGTAGTGCGGGCGATCTTAGATATGGCGCGGGATTTTGAATTAGAAACCATTGCCGAGGGCATAGAAACAGAAGCCGAACTGCGCTTTTTACAGCGTGGACACTGCACAGAGGGACAGGGTTATTTATTTGGCAAACCTATGTCGGCGCGGCAGTTTGAAAACCTATTAGCGGCGGATCAGCAGGCGGATATTGCCTAAGCCCTGGCTCAATCGGTTAAAAAAGCGCGTAGCTAACGGATTAAAACTCGCCGACTGAATAAATTTTAGGAATCGATAAAAAATATCGGTACTAAAGTAATACCGGGAACCCAATGTCGTTAAGTTACGTATGTTCTGAATAGAAATCTGCCGTAGGGGCGGCGCCCAAACCTCTGCAGCAACTGATATTTTTTGGCGACCAACATTGGGCGACCACAATGGGCGCCTGTGCACATTCCCTTACCTTAATGACATTGACCAGGTACCCGCTCAGCCCCAAATGCACGCAAAGCCGTAACAAAACGCCCTTAGGGGAGTTTTCTTCGCAGAATACCGCTAGCGGCTAGTGACATCTTTTTGCTATCCCATCAATGTTTTGCTATCCCATCAATACAGGCCACCAACTCATCCTGCCCAAGGTTATTGCCCCGGCCCGCGAGGGCCTGGCATTGCTTGGGCATATCGCTATCGGCAAACGCCTGCCGCACGCTGGCCTCCATGCGCGCAGGCGGCCAATGCGGATTAAGCACATAACCTAAGTGGCGCGCAGCTAAGGCTTCAGCGGTAAATAATTGTTCGTAATGGGTGGGAATTAAAATTGAGGGTTTGCCGCAGACTAACGCCTGCGATGCCATACCGCTGCCTGCGTGGTAGATCAGCCAATCCGCCGTGGGCATTAAAAGCGTTAAATCCACTGGCGCTAAATAAATCCGTACGCGCTCTGTCTGCATCGTCAAAAATTGTTCGGCTTTTTCACCGCTGATATAAACAACAGCCACCACCGGCAGTGCAGCCAACAGGCTGAGTAAATCAAGCAGGCCTGTGTATTCTGTTTTTAAATAGGCAAATACCCGTTTGCCTGCCCCATCCGGCCATTGCACGTTTAACCCACCGGGCATTTGTGTGGCAAGGCCAAAATACTGCGTATTCGCCGGGCGCCCCTGTGCAAAATGATCCAGTTCTTGTGCATGGGTAATGGCCACTTGCGCCGTCTGCCAAAATAAATCACTCACCGAATCCAACAGCGGCCCTTGGTGCCTGGCTAAATAAGTATTGAGCGCCGTTAATAATTGGGCTTCAGAGGCTTTTAAAGCGGCTTCTTGAATGACCAAACGGCGATTAAACGCCGGCAGCGGCGATACAGAGGGCGGCACGCTAAAACCCGTACCCAACACCACCGCAGGCACCTGCAAACAGCGCGCGGCTAATAAGGGGGTGGGCGCATAATCCGCAAGTATTAAATCAGCGTTGAGTAGTGTTAATAATTGTCGCCAAGCATCGGCGCAGGGGGTTAAAACGCTGTCCGTTCCGAGCCCTGAGCACAACAATACCTCGCTTAAATTCACTGGATCGCGGGAGGTTTTAAATGGCGGCATGGGCAATTTAGGCCCGATTAAATAAGGAATCGGCGGATCTTGCGCCTCCATAAAGGCAACAAAAGAAATATCCGGCAACACCGCCACCACCTCATGCCCAAGGGCCTGCAGGCGCTGTAATAGCGAGGTTATTTTGCTGATATGGCCTAAATAACCACCCAGCTCACAAATGCCAATAATTTTTGCCACAGGCAAGTTCCTGCTGTTTAACCATACCCTGCGCGCTTAAAGCCCAGGTGCCAAGCGTTTATTAAATTTGAGCTTTAGCTACTTTATTCTGGGTTGTACCTGAGTTTAAGACGTCAACTGCTGGGGTTGAGCGCGGCGCTACTGGGACACAGACCAAGCGCTTCTGCAAAAAGACAAAACCTAGAATTAATCAGATGATCATTAAAAACTGCATAAAAAACCTGGATGTCGCATGGGCTCCATCCAGGTCCTATTCGTTGCAGTTCGTAGCGTTATTCACCCGGCGGCTTTTGCTGCCGGGTGAATAACGCAATGCGGGAGTGAATCCCGCTATTAAACCCTGGGGCTTAAAATTCCATGCGGGCGCCGAGGGCGTAGTGGTCGGACGACCAATTTTCACGGCCGAATTGCCCGGTGTAGCTTACATAGGCGGATACGCCCTGAGTAAACACCATATTTAGCGCGAGGTTGCCGTTAAAATAGTTAGCGTCTTTTTCATAGGTTGAAATGGAAAATTCACTGTTTTCGCCGCCAATAAATTGGCCGTCAACGTTAAAACCATCGCCTTTAAACTGGTGTTCATAATCCACACCCAACTCTGGGGTTAGTACACCAAAGCCAGTATTGATTACCCAGGTAAAACTCATACCCAGGTTACTGGTAAAAGACTTAATGTCAAAATCATTTATTTTCGCCACCAGCATAGTATCGTCGCCGGAAAACTCAGCGTAACTATCCACGCCGACGCTAATGTAATCTAAGCGCGTGAAGAGTTTTAATTGCATACTGGTGAAATCAAATTGATAGCCCGCACCTAAACCAAAACTGGTCTCACTGCCTTTAGTATCGGCATTGGCTAGGCTTTTCACAGTAGTGCCATCTAATACACTGCGCACCATGTCGTAATTATTTTTACCGTAGGTCGCCAGTGTATCCAGGTAAAAATTATCTGCGTAGAAGCTGCCGAAAAAACTCAACGCGCTTTGCGATAATTCAGTTTCGTCCGGGCGGCTGTTTTGATCGGCCTTACCCTGTGAACCTGAAATAGCACCACCCAATACCCAGTGATTATCCAGTTTGTAATCCACCCCAGCCATCAAGGTATTAGTGGTGAAATCAAAACCTGTACTAGAGGGTAATTCCCGGTCACCGCGCTCAAAATCACCGGACACAAACACACCCCAAGGGGAGAATTCATCGCCCGCGTTGCCACCGGTAAGCGGAATTTCAGTGCCGTCTAATTTCAAACTGACACGATGAGAACTGGCCGTTTTTTGGCGGGCAAAATCCATTTGTTTGGCCAGCGTTTTATTGCGCGCCTGGGCTCCACTCATGGTGAGCACTGTCATGGATTCCAATTCCGGCAAGAGGGCTAATTTTTCTTGTTGATAATCCACAGGCACAGTGCCGTCGGTAATTTCTACCAAGGGGCCGTAGGACATAAAAGGCACATAAGGTGTAATAGGGCCGCCGTAAAAATTAGGCCCGCTGCAATTAACCACCACTTCGTCAGCAGAAATTTGGAATGTTTCCGTATCCTCTACTTGGGAATCTTTCAGGGCAATAATATTAAAATCAGCCTCACCCACTTCCGCTGCAAACAAGGCCCTGGTTTGTGTCTGCGGAGGGGTACTAAATTTAATACTGAATTTTTGTCCCTCAAGGGTGTAGTCCTGCCCCTCAATCGGATTTGATTCAGAATAACGACGTGTGATCACGCGGCCGGTGGCCACACACTCTGTGCCCGGTGCAATTTCATCGTTGTCAAATGAGGCGCGCAATTTTAACGGTAGGGTTGTTCCTTCTGCGATTCTATAGGTGGAGGCGTCCGGCCCAATTAATTCAACTCTCATAGCCCACGCACTGCTGCTGAGCAGTAAACAGCCGCTAAGGGCACATAGGTTGCGGCGCCATAGAGAAGCGCGCGCGCAATAGGCATTTTTTCGTAATGATTTAGCTAAGCTACTCATAATTACCTCGTATTCATTCCAGGTCGAGTTTTACAGGTAAGCGCCTGCTAAGCGCCAAAAACCAGGGGCATTATTCTTAGCAAGGAATGGGAGCAGGCAGCAAAAAATCCTTAAGGCTCAAGCGGTCCTGCCCGCGGCACACAGAATTAAGGCCTGTGCTAATAAAAAGTGCGGGGGCATGACTGAGCGTCTAAGGTTCAGCAGCAGGTTGGAATAACATGGCGGCAACGGGCGGGCGGCCAGCACTGCAACAGACTGTCAGGCTGCGGATGCTACCACAGGCCTTGCGGCGGCAACACAAAACTCTCCGCCTGGGAGACAATAGGTATTTGTTCACCGAATTCATGGGGAATTTTCCCGCTGATGGGCGCCTATCCTCACAGCGGAGCGAGGCGAAGCACCTGCTACCTAACAGCTTATTGAAATACCTTGGCAGCAAGGGTATGGCAAGGCAGTATTTCAACAAACTGCTAATCGGGCCGCACAGCACACACATTGATTCTTGTCGGCACCTATAATCCTAAAAACCGCAGCGGGTTTTACGCTGGGGCTTTCAATAATAATACTCAACCCACCACCCACGAGTTTTATATGTTCGCAAAACAGTATCGTTTTTATTTGGCGGTCTTAATGTGCCTGCGCCCATGCCACAAGCTATTTTTATCGCTGGTTTTAAACCGCACCAGGAGTGCAGGTTTATTTCTCCTGTATTTTTCATGTTGGCATCACACCGCTCAGGCCACACCTGCACCCTACAGCTTTGCTAATACTTCAGTGCAAACGCTAAAAGCACGCCAGGGTGAATTAAGCCATGAACTCATTATTACCCTGCCCGATTCCTACAGCAAAGAACCCAATAAACGCTATCCCGTACTGTATTATTTAGATGCCTATTGGGATTTTCCTCTGGTGTACGCCACCTACGGCAATTTACGCTACGACAAAGCGATTCCTGAGGTTATTTTGGTGGGGTTAAGTATTGCGGGCGATGGCTTTGGTGCCTACCGCACGCGTTATTTTTCTATATTTTCTGATCCGCAGAAAAAAACACCCACCGGCCAGGCCAGCCAGCTATATCAGCATTTAACCCAAGACATTATCCCCTGTATCGACGCGCAATTTCGCACCCTCGCGCAACCGACTGGGCGCGTGCTTGCAGGGCAAAGTATGGGGGGCTTATTTACGCTGTACGGTTTATTACAAAAATCCACGCCTTTTAGCCGTTTTATCGCCGTCAACCCAGCGGTGGCCGGTAGCGAAGCGCAGCTTGGGCAGCTGGAAGCGGCCCGCGCGGAAAAATCCCTCAATGCGCGCTTATTTATTTCCCACGGCAGCCGGGAATACGGGCCCTTTGCCGAGCCGATTATTTCCTACCAACAGCGCCTAATAGCCCGCCAATACCCAGGTTTAGCCCTCAGCACCCAGGAGCTTAGCGGCATGGGCCACACCGGCGGCAAGGGTGAGGCCTATGCCAAGGGGCTTTTATGGGCCCTGCAGGATTTAGCGCCCAACGAAAAAAGCGGCCTGCAGGTAGATATGGAGGCCGAGCACAAGGCCCGCCAAGCGAACAATTAATCATCATGCTGATGGCAATTGCAGCAAATCTGAAGTTTTTTGTGTTAAGGGACTCACATATTGCGCCGTATACGTAAATTTACGTACATACAAGGATCAAGCCCTTGGGCAGAGTGGCTGCGGGGGTTTCATCCAAGCGCTCCCAATACGACAAAAAATCGGGCGGGAAATTTTAAGGAGCGCCCGCCCGGTTTTTCACTTGATGGGTTTTCCATCGGCCCCGAACTCGCTGAGGGGCCTTATTTGTACCCAAGCCTTCCCGCCTCACACACCTCCCCCTCTGGCCTAATGTCATTAAGATAAGCGCATATGTAGGGGCAACCCTTATGGTCGCCCAAAAATATCAGTAGCCGCAGAGGTTTGGGCGCCCACAAGGAGCGCCCCTACGTAATATTTCTGCTCAGAAAATTCGTAACCTAATGAAAGTGCTCCTCCCGCCATGCCGCATAGCCGTCTCATTTGAGGATGCTGTTCAGAAGCTCCTTGAATAACTTTGGGCCGATAATTGCGTGGTTTTTATATCTGTCCAAAAAGCGACACTTTATTCCCAGTGCATAGGTTTTTTATGGGTTCATTAATTCTGTTTGACCTCGACGGCACCCTGTACGTCGACAATCAGGCGCTGCCAGGTGCAGCGGCGGCCCTCGCGCAGCTAAGAGGCGCCATTCAATTGGGTTTTATCACCAATACCACCACGCAAAATGCCACGCATTTGGTGGCTAAACTTGCCTCCATGGGTATAGACATAAGCACAGATGAACTCTTCACGCCCGTACAAGCAACCTGGCAATACCTAAGCCAGTGGCAAACGCGCAACGGACGCACACCGAGTATTTGGCCTTTAGTGGCCGAGGCGCTGCAGGAGGACTTTGCCCACTACCCAGTTGATGAACACAGCCCCGATATAGTGGTGTTAGGTGATATAGGCGAGCGCTGGAATTTGGCCTTAATTAACCAATTATTTCAGTGTGTACACCAGGGCAGCCAATTAATTGCCTTGCACAAAAATCGCTATTGGCAAACGGCTACGGGCTTAAAAGCGGATATAGGTTTTTTTGTTGCGGGTATCGAATATGTCACCAGTAGCCGCGCCATCATTATGGGCAAACCCAGCGCGGATTTTTTTCAGCAGGCATTGGCGCGCTTTAATTGCGCGGCACAAGCAAGTTTTATGATTGGTGATGATATTGATTCGGATATTGGCGGCGCCCAGGCAGTGGGCATGCGCGGAGTATTGGTTAAAACCGGTAAATACCGCCAGCATTACTGCGATGCATCGGCGATTAAGCCCTGGGGGCTCATTCAGGATGTTACCAAGCTGCCCCAGTTTATCGCGCAAAATATTCTTATTAACCCGCGATAACGTAGGCTGCGCAGTTAAACAGTCAATTGCCGCCAGATTACAATCTATTTAATGATCAAGTCGTACTCAATATCCTGAGCCATCTTGGCATAGGGTCCTTTATTCCTATCGTACTGAGCATTAAATTTAAGACTGTGCTTACCCTTAGTTAAAGGTTTTAACATAACCCAGTAACCGTCAGAGGCCGACGGAAACACTTTGGGCGGATTATATTCACGGGGAACTCTAGCCATTAAATCAAAACAATCTGCAGACGCTAAGCGCGTATGCGCAGGGTTTGATGCGGTAATTCCATCCAGCTCAACCGCGATAGACAAAAGCTCGTCATTATTGAGCGCTGCGTATTTTTTTACTTCTTTACAGGTGAACGGAAAATCTTTTGACGCGTATTACACCATATTAATAACAGGGAAAAATATGTACTTACCCGCAGATATTTCGCAGGTGCGTTTAATTTTGGAGGTGCCGAATCCACCGGCTAAAAACCAAACATTGCCCGTTTGTCCAACTGCACAGTGCTGGCCTGTTGTATCCCTCACCGGGCTTAGCTCCTCTGGCATAGTCACTGTCCACTGCCACCAAATATTGGCGTATTCAACCAGTGGAACCCCCTCAATATCCTCCCTGCCATCCAGCATAAATTCCTCAAAGGACGCAGCATTTACCGTCTTAACCAAACAAAAAAGCCCAAAAAACACCATTAAATAATTCATTTATATCCCCTTAATTTCCTGACAGCTACAGTAATTCTTTTATATGCCATTAGCCCGGGCGGTTTGAGTAAGCGCCGGGCTAATGCTTAAACTTAAGTTTTAGGCGTCAAACGATTTAATTGCCCGGCATCGGTTACTACCCAAATCGATCCATCCGCCGCCACCGCCACATCGCGCACACGGCCTAATTGTTTTACCACGCGCTCCTCGCCTACCACTTTATTATCCTTAAATACCAAACGCACCAAACCGCCCGGCGTTAAGGAGCTAATTAATAAATTATTTTGCCAGCCAGCAAACAAATTGCCACGGTAAAATTCGATGCCGCCGGGGGCTATGACGGGGTCAAAATAATAAATCGGCTGCTCCATACCTTCTTTTGCTGTGATGCCATCGCCGATGGGGGCGCCGCTGTAATCTTCACCATAGGTAATAATCGGCCAGCCGTAATTTTTACCCGCCTGCGGGCGGTTCACTTCATCGCCACCGCGCGGGCCGTGTTCGAGTGTCCATAATTCGCCGGTAACTGGGTGAATCGCCGCGCCTTGTACATTGCGATGGCCGTAGGACCAAATTTCCGCTTTGGCATTGGCAGTACCCACAAATGGGTTATCGGCAGGAATGGTGCCGTCAGGTTTAATGCGCACCGTTTTACCTAAAGTAGTATTAATATCCTGCGCAAAAACCCGCGACTCCGGCAAAGAGCGCTCCCCCAGAGTTACATATAACAAGCCATTTTTATCCCACGCTAGGCGCGAGCCAAAATGCAAAGATGAATTCCAGGCCGGTTGTTGGCGAAAAATAACCTGCCAATTTTGCAGGCTTTTTTCATCATTGGATAATTGCGCGCGGCCAACCGCAGTTGCATTTTTACCGTCTTCACGCGGTTCAGAAAAACTTAAATACACATAGCGGTTGCTGGCAAATTGTGGGTCGAGGCTGACATCCAATAAACCGCCCTGGCCGTCACTGTATACGCTGGGCACACCTTGAATGTTGGCGGAGATTTGCCCGCTGGTCGTCACAATAACCAGGCTGCCGCCTTTTTGGGTAATTAACCAACGGCCATCGGGCAGCGCCGTCAGGCCCCAGGGGCTGCTTAATTTATCGGTGATTAATGTGGCTTGAACGCTAAAACTGCTCAACTGCTCAGGGGCACGGGTTTGTTCTGGAAAGGCGCGCGTTTGTTGCGGGGCGTTGGGCTCTGGTGTTAATACCGGTGCGCCGCTGCTAGAGCTGCTGGAAGATCCGCTTACGGCTCCCGAGGATGAGCTGGACGATGAGCTGCTGGAGGAACTACTGGATGAGCTGCTTGATGCAGGGCCGCTGTTGCCGCCGCCGCTTCCGCCGCCACTACCGCAGCCCAATAAACTCAGGCTGGTTAAAATCAGCAGAGTAAAACAAGTATTTTTTCTGCGTGTATTAGCCTTAACTGAAGTGGCCATAGGTTATTCCTCGCGTAGGCAATCATAAAAATTCACTTGATCATATACTCGCCTTAAGGCACATGCCAGGCGCTAGCCTGTGTTGATTGGAAACTGAGGGCTGAGTCTATTTTTACGGCGCTAAAATACATTGGGTTAATAGTTAACACTCAGTTACTTAAATGATTTATTAATTACAGAATAAATAAGGGATTTAATTATTAGCCCCTTCAACACGCATGTTATTGACCTAAGGAATACTGCAGATAAAAGGGCAAACCTTCTGGTTGCCAAATGTTGGCCTCCGATAAATCTGCGTATTCGCTCGGCCCTGGGCACCCACAAGGGGCGCCCCTACCAGTGTTTCCTATTTGAAAAACACTCAACTTAACAACCCAGCCCCCATCCCCCATCCCCCATCCCCCACCAAAAACTTAGCAGCGCCTAATTTATAAAAAAAATAAATTAGTATTTGCTAATTTATTAATTGCCCATATACTTCAAACAAGCCCCTACGGAACACCCAGTTATGAGCGACACATTTGTAGGCAACGAGACCATGCAAGCCCACGCCGCGCAGGCGGCCAGCCTGTTAAAGGCGCTGGCCAATGAGCACCGCCTGATGATTATGTGCACCCTGATCGAAGGTGAATTGTGCGTGGGCGACTTAAACGAGCGGGTGCCGTTGAGCCAATCGGCCCTCTCCCAACACTTAGCCAGCCTGCGCGAAGCGGGTTTGGTGCGCACCCGCAAAGAATCCCAAACCGTGTATTACTCGGTGCAAGGGGAGGAGGCGATGAAAATCATCGCCGTTTTACAGTCCATTTATTGTCCCAACTAAAGGAGAGGCCCATGAGCGCCCACCGTATCCATCCGGTTGATCTAATGAGCCGCAAAACCGCCGATACCTGTATTGTCGATGTGCGCACGGCGGCCGAAGTCAAAGCCGCAGGCCTGCCGGACTGTTTGCACATACCCCTGCACGAGTTAACCCCGGAGCGCCTGCAGGCGGAAATCACCAAAAGTGGCAAAAACGGCAACTGTATCTATTTGCTGTGCCAGGCCGGGCGCCGGGCGGAAATGGCCGCCGAGCAACTGACAGGCAAAATCAACGCCCAGCTGTGCATTATCGAAGGCGGTATGGAGGCGGTAAAACAATCCAACATTGAGCTAAAAGCCACTGGCCGCAGGGTAATTCCCCTCGAGCGTCAGGTGCGCATAGTGGCGGGGTTGCTAGTGCTTACCGGGGCGATCCTCGGCACCTGGTTCAACCCGGCGTTTTATGGCCTAGCGGCGTTTGTCGGTGCTGGCCTGGCGTTCGCAGGCATTACCGATATCTGCCCCATGGGTATGTTGATCGCCAAAATGCCCTGGAACGCTTAAGCCTTTAAACCACGGGGGGCCGCTATGTTGCTGCTGATCGGTTGTGTGATAGGGCTGGTATTGGGGCTGACGGGTGCGGGCGGCTCGGTGTTTGCCGTGCCCCTGTTAATGCTGCTCACCGCCACCTCCATGCAGGAGGCCAGCGGCATAGCCCTGGGCGCGGTGGCGGCGGCTGCGCTGTTGGGCAGCCTGCGCAATGGCCGCAACGGCATGATTCTCTGGACACCCGCTTTATTATTGGCCGCAACCGGTGCGCTGTTCGCGCCGCTGGGCAAGTGGCTGGCCAGCCTCGCACCTGAGAGCCTCTTGATGCTGGGCTTTAACGGCCTGGCCATACTCATTGCCCTGCGCATGTGGCTCAGTGCCCAGCGCAACCCCGAGCAAGCCAAAGTAGTGCGCGCCAGCAAGTTAGCGGCGGTGGCGCCGAGCCAGGCGCTCTGCCCTCTAAGCCCCAGCGGCCAGTTGCAACTGCGCCTGCCCTGCATCAGCGGGCTGCTGGTGGGTGGTGCGCTGGTGGGTTTGTTATCTGGCCTGTTCGGCGTGGGTGGTGGTTTTTTAATTGTGCCCCTGCTGCTGAGCCTAAGCCCCATCGGCATGCCCCAGGCGGTGGCCACCTCCTTGGTGGTCATCACCCTGATTAGCAGCGCAGGTTTTATCAGCCACCTAGCCCTCGGCCAGCCCCTCAACCTTAGCCTGCTGGGTTTGATCCTCGTGGGCAGCCTGGCGGGCATGGGGGTTAGCCAGTCCATCAGCCACACAATTGCCAACGCCAGCCTGCAAAAGCTGTTTGCTGCTAGCCTGCTTGGCGTGTCCCTTTTGACCTTTGTCCTTCACCACTAGGTGGCCGCTATGATCTTCCGACAATTATTCGACGCCGAATCCTCAACCTACACCTACTTAATTGGCTGCCCCCAAAGCCGCCAGGCCGCTCTGATCGACCCGGTCAAAAGCCAGCTACCCGCCTATGTGCAGCTATTGGCCGACTTAAACCTAAGCCTGGTGGCGGTGCTGGATACCCACACCCACGCTGACCACATCACAGCGGCGGGCGCCCTGCGCGACGCCACTGGCGCCACCACCTATTTGGGGGCCGAGGCGCAGTCGGCCTGTGTGTCCCAGCCGTTAAGGCATGAGCAGGTGATCCCGGTGGGCCAGCTCGCCCTCACCGCCCTGCACACCCCCGGCCACACCGATGACTCCTACAGCTTTGTGTTAACCGAGGGTGAGCAGACCTATGCCTTTACCGGCGATACCCTGTTAATTCGCGGCACCGGCCGCACGGATTTTCAAAACGGTAATGCTGGCGAGCAATACCAGAGCCTATTCCACTGCCTGTTGTTATTGCCCGAGCACACCTGGGTGTACCCCGGCCACGATTACAAGGGCTGGACCTTAAGCACCATAGGCGAAGAAAAGGCCCACAACCCGCGTTTGCAAGTCAATTGCCAGGCGGACTACATAGCTCTAATGAACTGTCTAAATTTACCTAACCCCAAGCTCATGGATGTGGCCGTGCCTATGAACCGGGCCTGCGGCAAGTGAGGAGCGGTGGGCCAATCGCCTGGGAGGGACGACAAGCTTGAGCTGCGGAAAAAAGGGCCCTAGAACCACCCCGCCCCTTCGGGGCACCCCTCCAAGGGAGGGGAATTTAAGTACCGCGCCCTGAATTTAAGTACCTCGCCCTGAATTTAAGTACCTCGCCCTGAATTTAAGTACCTCGCCCTGAATTTAAGTACCTCGCCCTGAATTAATCCGGGTGCGCAACACATTCCCCTCCGCCGGAGGGGTGGCAGGCGCAGCCTGACGGGGTGGTTGGAGGCGAGGGCCACTAGCCCCAAAGCTCCACAAAGACTCACCCGAGCAACAAAAAGTACACAACACTTAGGACGCCAGCATGCACACACGTCTACTGATCACACTGCTCACCATGGCCCTCGGCGCCTGCTCCAAACAGACCCCCGCCCCGCTGAGCGAGCGCACAGCCCCAACCGAGCTTGCCGCCCTGCCGCGCCAAACGCTGAGCCTTACACCGGTGGCCGATGAGGTGCAGTTGGATGGGGTGATCGAGGCGCTCAACCAGGCCACTGTCTCGGCGCAAACCTCAGGCCGGGTGCTAGAGCTGCCGGTGGATGTGGGCGATTGGGTGAAAAAGGGCGATCTCATCCTGCGCCTCACCTCAGTGGAGCAAAAAGCCCGCGCTGCAGTCGCCCAGGCCCAATTTGCCGAAGCCCAGGCCCAATACACCCGCATGCAGGACATGCTGAGCAAAAAACTCATCGCCCAGGCCGATTTTGACAAGGCCGCAGCGGCGTTTAAGTCTGCCCAGGCCCGGCGCCAAGAGGCCGACGAAGGCGCCGCTAACACCGCCCTTTATGCCCCCTACTCCGGCATAGTGGTCAGCCGCCATATAAAAGTGGGTGAAACGGTGGCGCCGGGCACGCCGCTCTTGACCGGCCTGTCCCTTGAACAACTGCGCGTTCAGGTGGATGTACCCCAGCGCCACATCGCCGCCCTGCGCCAGTACCGAACGGCGCGCCTGTTATTGGCTGAGGGTAAAAGCCTCACCAGCCAAGACCTGCGTATTCCCCCCAGCGCCGATGCCAACAGCCACAGCTTTAAAGTGCTGGTCAACCTGCCCTCTAGCGACTTAGGCCTGGCGCCGGGCACCCTAGTAAAAATCGCCTTCACCCTCGGCCAAAGCCAGCAGTTGCAAGTGCCCACAGCAGCCATCGCCCAGCGCGGTGAGCTTGCCGGTGTGTACCTGATCACCGCCGAGGGCCTGGATTTGCGCTGGGTGCGCCTAGGCTCGCCCAGCACGGCCGGAAAAGTTAGCGTCTTGGCGGGCCTCACCCCCGGCGACACGATTGCCCTGGACCCGGTGGCCGCTGCGGCTGTGTATAAACGCCTGCACGGCGATGCGGCGGCCCAGGTTGGAGGCGCGCCATGAACCACACAAACACCTCAGCCGCCCCCCTCGGCCTCGCCGGGCGCCTGGCCCGGCAATTTCTGGGCAGCCAAATCACCCCCCTGCTGGCCCTCACCGGCCTGCTGCTGGGCCTGTTCGCGGTGTTGATTACCCCCCGCGAGGAAGAGCCGCAAATTAACGTCACCTTCGCCAATGTGTTCATCCCCTACCCAGGCGCGAGCGCCCAGGAGGTGGAGTCCCTCGTCACTACGCCCGCTGAGCATATCGCCAGCGAAATAGACGGCGTAGAACACCTCTACTCAGCCTCCTCCCCCGGCCTTGCCGTGCTCACCGTGCGCTTTAAAGTGGGCGAGCCGCGCACCGACGCCCTGGTGCGTCTCTACAACGCTTTCTACAGCAAATGGCACCCGGCCAACCCGGCCATAGGCCAACCGCTGATCAAACCCAAGGGCATAGACGACGTGCCCATCCTCAGCCTGGCGCTGTTCAGCCGCAATCCAGCGGCCACCACCAGCGACCTGCTAGCCGTCGCGCGCAACCTGCAAACCCAGTTACAGCGCGTGCCCGGCACTCGCGAGATCGGCCTGCTTGGCGGCGGCGAACCGGCTGTACTCATCAACCTATCCCCCGCGCGCCTGGCCGCCTACAACCTCTCCCCGGCGGAACTGAGCCAAGCCCTTAGCGCCGCCAACCTCTCGCTGGCAGCAGGCACCATCACTCAAGGGCCGAATGAGGCTCAGCCCCAAGGGCAAAACCAATTAGTACAGGCGGGCAGCTTTTTACACACCCCAGAAGAGGTAGCCGAGCTGGTGGTGGGTGTATTTGCCGGCAGCCCCGTATACCTGCGCGATGTGGCCGATGTGCAGCTCGGCGCCAATGCCCCCAACCAATACGTCACCTATGGCACAGGCCTTAGTCAGCCCGGCGGCAGCGCCCGCTTCCCGGCCATCAGCCTAACGGTAGGCAAAAAACCTGGCCAAAACGCGGTTGAGGTGGCCGCCGCCGTGATTGAACGCATCGAGCAACTGCGCGGCATAGACATACCCGCCGACATAGAGCTGCGCGTCACCCGCAACTACGGCGCCACCGCCGAGGACAAGGCGCAAACCCTGATTAAAAAACTGCTGTTCGCCACCCTCTCGGTGATCCTCTTGGTAATGGTGTCGCTGGGTAAGCGCGAGGCGCTGGTGGTAGGTGCAGCGGTGATCGTCACCCTCGCCATCACCCTGTTCGCCTCCTGGGCCTGGGGTTTTACCCTCAACCGGGTATCGCTCTTCGCGCTGATTTTCTCCATCGGCATACTGGTGGATGACGCTATAGTGGTGGTGGAGAACATTCACCGCCACATGACCCTCGGCCAACTGCCTCTAGAACAGGCCATCCCCGCAGCGGTGGATGAAGTCGGCGGCCCCACCATTTTGGCCACCTTCACGGTAATCGCCGCCCTCTTGCCCATGGCCTTTGTCAGCGGCCTGATGGGGCCGTACATGCTGCCCATCCCCATCAACGCCTCCAGCGGCATGCTTATCTCCCTGGCGGTGGCGTTTATTTTCACCCCCTGGTTATACCGCAGGCTGTTTGCCAAAAGTCACAGCCACAAACCAAGCTCCAGTCATACACCAGCCACCAGCCCAAGCGGCCTAGCGGCGTTTTTTCAGCGCTTTTTTACCCGCATCATGACGCCCTTTTTGCGGCAAACCGCCGGTAAAAAAGCCCGTTTATGGCTGCTGGCGAGCCTGTTAGGCCTCATCTTCGCGTCAGTAGGCCTGGGCGTGGTAAAGGCGGTAGTACTGAAAATGCTGCCCTTCGACAACAAAAGTGAATTCCAAGTAATGCTGGACATGCCAGAGGGCACCGCGCTGGAAACCACCCAACAGGTATTGCAAGCCATGGCCGACGAACTGGCCAAAATCCCCGAAAACACCGACTACCAGCTCTACGCAGGCACCTCCGCACCCATCAACTTCAACGGCCTAGTGCGCCAGTATTACCTGCGCCAAGAGCCCCACCAGGGCGATATACAAGTAAACCTAGTGGACAAACACCAGCGCAGCCGCAAAAGCCACGTCATAGCCCTCGCCGCTCGGCAAGCCCTCTTACCCATAGCCGAGCGTTACAACGCCCGCATAAAAGTAGTGGAAGTACCCCCCGGCCCACCGGTACTGGCCCCGCTGGTAGCTGAAGTGTACGGCCTTAACTACAGCCGCCAACAGGAAGTGGCCCAAGCCGTGCGCCACCAATTCGCCGCCACCGCCAACATAGTGGACATAGACGACAGCCTCGAAGCGGCCCAACCGCGCTGGCTGATCGCCATAGACCGCGCCCGCGCCGCTCGCCTGCAGGTGGATCAAACCAGCATCGCCCAAGCCATCAGCACCGCCCTCAGCGGCAGGGATGCAAGCTTTTTGCACAACCCCCAAGCCAAACAGCCCATCCCCCTGCGCCTGCAACTGCCACCCGGCGAGAAAAATAGCCTCTCCCCTTTATTAGATTTAAAAGTGCGCGCCCGCGACGGCAGCCTTGTGCCCATCTCAGAAGTTACCCAAGTGCAGGCAAGCCTGCGCGAGCAAACCATCCACCACAAAGACATGTTGCCCGTGGTCTACGTCACCGCCGATGTAGCAGGCCCCACCGACAGCCCCTTATATGGCCTGGCGGATATTTACCGGCAACTAAACCAAACCCCGATTGCAGGCAGCATGATTCAACAATATTTAAATTCCCAACCAGAAAATCCATTTTTATGGAGTTTAAAATGGGACGGCGAATTACAAATTACCCTGGATACGTTTCGCGATATGGGCATTGCTTATGCCGTGGGTTTAATCATGATTTATTTATTAGTGGTCGGCCTGTTTAAAAGTTATTCCGTACCCCTAATCATTATGGCGCCCATCCCTTTAACCATTATCGGCATAATGCCCGGCCACGCATTATTAGGCCAACAATTTACCGCCCCCAGCATGATCGGCATGATTGCCCTAGCCGGTATTATTGTGCGCAATTCCATTTTATTAGTGGATTTTATCGAACAGGAAGTACGCAGCGGTAAAACCCTAGAAACCGCCACAATAAACGCCGCCGCCGTGCGCGCCCTACCCATTTTATTAACCGCCCTTGCAGCCATGTTAGGCGGCTTTTTTATTATCGACGACCCCATTTTTGGCGGCCTTGCGGTATCGCTTATTTTTGGTTTATTGGTTTCTACCGTACTGACTTTGGTGGTGATACCGGTGGTTTATTATGCTTATCATTATGAGGGGCAGAGGGCTGCGTCTTGATGATTGAATAATGGTTGACGAGGCACCTAGAGGTGCCTTTTTTATAGGTAATTTTTTGTTTACGGCGGCATGAGGAAAAAGCAGTCTGGGTGGAACACAAGCAGAATCCGGGAGGGAGAGATGAACAACACCGGTGGGTTTGCCATGGGTAGGCTGCAGGTGTTAGATTTAGTTGAATTTTGGAATCGTTGGAGATGCACTAAAGAGTTGCAGGCATTTAGCATGCGAACCCTAGTCGATGCACTGCACTCACAATTTTCATCTAATTGAGATGCAAATTGCGATTCCAGCGGAACAGGTGAATTTTAAAATAAATAGCACAAGAGAACGAAAAAATGGACAAAAAAACCCAAGGCGCCTGGCTGCTACATCATAGCCAAAAACTTCAAGCGACGACGAATCAAGATTTCGACACGATTGCATTCGCTGGAAAAAGTGGAATTTTGTTATCTGCTATTTCTGCAGAAGCTCAGACTGTGGTACCTCAAAGTCGGCTTGATGCACTTGCTAGGGCCAATCAAATAAGCCCGAAGACAGAATTGCCAGCTATTGTCAACGAGTTAGTACGTCAAAGGCTTGTCCTGCAAGGCAATGGGGCGCTTGAAGTGCTAGGGCTTACTGGTCACAAGATTCTTGAATATACAGCTCAAATCTTCGATGAGGGTGTTACCGAGAAGCATGAGATTGCTGTGATTCATGCTTCTGAGATCGCCTCTGAGAATCCAACTTCAGATAAGATAATAAGTGAGTTTTTATCTGATGAATTTAAGTTATCGAGTCCCCAGGTCAAAGAAACTCTAGATCTAGCGGGAAATATTGGATTTTTCGATTTTGAATTCATTTCCCAAAATGAAAAGCTACTTTTCAATGGCAATTTATTCAGACGGGATGACGCAAGAAAAGTAAACGCAATTTTATCGTCAATGACTACGACTGAAGCTACTGCCCTTAACGAAGCGAACTTAAAACTAACTGAAGCTGGCTGCTTACCACTTAACGCAATTACGAAAATATTAGGTGAGGATTTGTTCAGTCGCCTACATTCTATAGGATTGTTCGATGTAAGCGTTGTGGGAAACAATCAAGGAAAAAATCATTTCGTGACTCGTCCAGCTGCGTTCTCAAAATTCAATAATTCTATCACTGACGATGCCCTCGATTTGGCGAAAGCCTTAGTGGCGTCCCTTACTTACGGAATGACAGTCAGCAGTCATTATCGAGGACGGATACAGATGATATCCAAGCTAATGAACAAATTAATTGCAGGCTACAGTGTAGGTCCCGCGACCGCAATAGGTAACGACTATCAGGCTTTAGAGCTAAAAGGAGTGGTTGCCGTATCCCCGGCTGATGGAGGAATGTTCACGATGAAGCTTCTTAAGCCAGAAGTTGGGCGGCTCGCTCTTGCGGTAATTGAGCAAGGTGACATTACTGCAGAAAGTGTAAATCATTTGCCGGGTGCCAAGGTGACGGAATACATTTCTCCGGAATTAAATAGAGAAGTACAACGTAAGAATTCAACAACTGCAGTAAAACTTAAAACCCGTGATTTGTTACAAGAAATTCGCACAGGCGGACTAAAAAGATGACAGAGCAAACATTGCCCAAGGGCGCCGCAGCCGAAGAATCCTTACGCAATTATTTTCTTAGTATTGGCTATTTTGTAGTCAGAGGAGCAAAATTCACGTTCGGCAAGTTTGACGTGACTGATGTTGATTTGTGGCTATATGCTAGAAACTCTCCATTAAGCCGTGAGAGAGTTTGCGTTGACATAAAAAATAAGAAAACACCGCAAGCCCTCGAACGGATATTTTGGGCGAAGGGCCTCCAAGCCGTCCTTGAACTAGACGCTTGCATAGTCGCAACTACGGATACTCGACCGGACGTCAGTGAGTTCGGCCGCCAGCACAATGTGAAAGTGCTAGATGGGAAATTTTTGTCGCGACTCAACAAAAGTGCTAGAAGCCACAAAGATAGGATAAGCGAAGAAGATTTTCTATCAGAATTAAATAATGAATCACTGGGTCGCCTAGGTGGCAACTGGCGGGGACGCTATGATGAAAGCAAATCGAGATTGCTAAAATCATTAAATTTCGATGGGTGTAATGCTTGGCTTACAGATATTGAGTACATTATTACTCAAATCGCATCCGGAATCCCAGCATGGCGCCTGCTTTATATAACCACCTCACATCTTATGATTGCAATGGATTTTATTCTTAGGGAATTTATTACAGAGAATCAAGAACAGCGCAGAAAGATAATAGAGAAGGGAATTAGATATGGCGTTTCCGGGGAAGCTTTCACTGAGAAAGTAGGCTCTATGGCAGCCGCGCTAGTTGAGAGCATTGCTGCACAACCAGGGCTATCCGACACTTTACAGCGCGAGTTGCGAAACCAAGCTGCAAATGTGGGAGCAGAAATCTTGGGGGAATATTTTTCCAAAAATTTAAGCAGTTCCACACTGTTTGAGATTGCAATGATCTTCGAGGCATCAGCATTCTCGCCTGCGGTTCATAATTCGAGCTTTTTACCAGGCCAGGCCCAAACTGTACTGGGAATACTTGCGGATTTTAACGGAATAGACCGAAAGAAAATACTTGTGTAACAAGACTTGACAGCATTGCCCAACACTTCCAAATCTAGGAACTCGCAACGTGGATTAATCGTAGGGCAATGAGCCTTGTAGGGCGGGTCAATTGCCCCGCGCAGCTTCGCGCTCGAACTTGAGGAAATAATTTTATTTTTTGGTATGTGCTCAAATTCGAATATCCGAACACTGCCAATTCACCTCGCAAGTTGGATAATCGTAGGGTGGGTTAGCGAAGCAACCCACCATCGGCCTCGCAGCAGAGATTGATTATTCTGAGTCGCAAAAATAGATCGCAAATGGTGGATTGTCGCTTCACTCCAAATCCACCCTACCGGCATCTAAATAAATTTAATTCAGCTCACAGGTTGGGCATTAGTAGGCTGGGCAGTAATGCCCAACAACGATCAAGCAAAGCAACAAAACCACCAAAAAAATCACCATTTACAATAATAAATTTATGGTTGCTTGGGCTAGGAATAAATATTCAACCAAAAAATAAAAGCAACGCCCCTGCGCAGTATTGTGCGTGCAAAATTAGGCAAGTAAAAATTCGGCCCTTGGGCCAATAGCCGCCTTATAACCGATCTAGCTGACAACTCCTACAACTGCAGCAACTTCAACAGTCAGAATCACCAATTCTTGCCTAAGCCAGATGCGGCAGATACTATTGTTGGTTTAGCGACAGCCCAAGCCACTAGCCTGCCGCTGCCAATCAACATCCCCCATTAAATGCTGTAAAAAAGGAACCCAACATGAGTACCTCGCTATCCCATCTCAACCCCAGTGATTACGTCTATTTCTCCCCCAAAACCGGCAGCAGCTGCGCAGGCAAACCCGTCAAAATCCACAAAGACCTTGCCGTTGCCTTTATCACCGCTGTGAACCCCAAATCCCAGGAGGGGCAAGATGTAGTTCTGAAGATAGAGCAACTCACCGCCCTAGCCCAGGATACCCAAGCCCAAGGGACAGATAATGCTGCTGTAAAAACCAAGGAGGTGGGCTGCCTTACAGTGTGTTACACCATCACCCAAGCCCAGGGGGATCGAACACCCACGGTGTATATCACGAATTTTAGGCAGCGTTTCGAGTCAGATAAGAAGGCTTCCGGGCTCTACCAAGTTGCGCAGAAGCAATACGGCAAGGCTGTCTTTAGGGAAATCGACGCATTAACACACAGAACCCTGTTCATAAATGGATTAGCAGATGATATAGCAGCAGCCTGCGCAAACTCCTACGCTCGACTAGGAGTCAGGGAGTACAACCTTTTCTATACCTCCGGCGACGACTTAAAACTCATGGGTGCTTGGTCTCAGGTAGAATCCACAAAAGTTTCTGCAAATCTAGTGAAGGCACTCAACAGCTACTCCGGCGCAGATGTAACAGTTTATGTCGAAGGTTACGGAGCGCATGTTTTGCATTCCGCATTACCCCAGATTAGAGACTTAACTAAGTTCTCATTTGTGCTTGAAAACCCAGTAACGAATATTGCCAGCCTAATTCAATCTATCGACGCCAAAAAAGGCAAATATTCCCACGCAGACATAGTTAAGATTTATCCAGGCCATACGCATTTACCCGAGTTTAATGCATCCAAGGTTGCTCTAGCGTACAGCCGACTGTCTTTGTGCGAGAAGGTTTTAAAATCTGGCTCGGGCGACAACTATGCGTTTGTTTTGGTGCAGCTGTACCAAGACACCAACGTACCCACTAACAAGTTGGAAGAGGGGAAAAAATATCTAGACCCAAGGAAGAATCACACTTACGCAACAGATAAAAATATCTCTTTCAACACCAACACATTTATCGAAAGTGTAAATAAAATGGCGAACTGGCGATGAAAACATATCACAATGGAGCCACAGGCCCCGATCTTGAGCGGTGCGACATCATCACCTTCGATTTTAAAGACGCGACGCTGCAATTTTGCCTACCCGAAGCCTCACAAGGCTCTCGTTGTGTCTTGGCAAGCCAAGACTCCATAGATAACTGGCAAACCACAACCAAGCTTAAATTACTTGTTGATACCAAATGGAAATATTCAGCCCAAGATGAAGCAGGCGAGTGGAACGTCGCTTCTGTCTCAATGGACATGAAGCTAGTCAACCTAGAGCTGGATGAGTTTGAATCCTGGCTAGGCGCAAAACCTTTTTGCCTACTCAAAAAAAATGAATTAAGCCGCTTAGCAATAGAGTATTTTGTTAAATCGGCCAAGGACATATCGCAAGATTTCTACCCCGAGATCAGCGTTGAAGAAGACTTAAAAAACTTTAGGATTTTCACCACGCCAGAGGATCTTTTAATTTCCAAGCAGGATCTCCTGCCCTGGTACACCAATAAGTTGGCACGTATTGATGGCACCGGCTCCTCACTCATACAAACAATCATTCCGATTACCGAGCGTGCAGTTATACTTTTTCTATTTGAAATTACTGAACTAACGTCTGGCGAAAGGCCATTCTACTTTACCGAAGAAGATTGCCAAGCCTTCGGAGACATGCTACGCGACGAATTTCTAAGCTACGTCAAAATCACCTACAGCCCAGAAATTCAAGCAAAAATTAAATCCTACGCACAAGAACCCTAGCAATAGGGTTTCCTCAATCAGAGCAAAATCGAAGATTATTTTTTAAGAGAGTCGTTATGCAAAGGATTAACCAAATGCCCTCCCCTCCTCCAGCAAACCGCCTGCGTAGCATTAGTTATTACTATGCGCTACGCAATCGGTTCGCTAGGCAAACAATAATGACCGCCACATTATTGATTGCCGCACACACTATTCCTGCCCTAGCCGATAGTTGCACACAAAGCGCAGAGGATGCCCAAACGCAGCAAATACGGATTCCCAGCCATGTCTCCAACTACTCAATAATCGGCAAAGGCCGCGCCTATTTTTACTCCGCGCCTAATAGCGCCTGCAAGAGCAGCCAATTATTCATAGTGCCGGGGGACATAGTAATAGCCTATGCCGAATATCAGGGCTTTACCTATGTGCTTTATATGCACCCGAAAACAGGCGTGCAAACTGATGGCTGGTTGCAAAGTGCGCGCTTAAAACCCAATGGTACTGGCGTGGGGCCTGCGCCACTCGAGGCACACTAACAGAATATTGAAATGCTGCCTGGCTAATTCTGGCGGCGTTAATTTTGGCGATTAAAAATCCTCGCTTACCGCAGGCAAAATCCGATTCGTCGCCAAATTTAACGCCGTCAGCCCCAGCAAGGGGGTATTTCACCACGCTGCTAAAAATCACCGGCAAAAAGAGCCAGGCCAAGGCTTCAGACACCCAGGCTCCGCAACACCTCCAAATTTTTTACTCTGCATGTTTAAAACTGTGCGCCTACGAGCAAAGGGTTAAAACAATGTCCGAGCATAAAAGGCAGTGCCAACTTATTCACATAGTCCCGCTGATGCCACCGTTATGCTTTTAGCATTCCAGGACCACAGGTAGGACTTAGCATGAAACAATATACCCTCGGCGCCTTTGTCTGCGCCCTTAGCGTTTTAACCGGATGCAATGGCACAACAGTTCCAGGCACTACACCCGGCAGCCAATCCACTCAGCCTCGCCTAAAGCTCAGCGAAGTAACATTTGACAGCCCTTGGATAAAAACCTGCATTGCAGATGTAACGCGAGGGCAAAGCATTCAGTATGCGGATGAATTGACGCATTTAACATGCCGAGGTTACCCAAAAGCATTTGAAAGTTTTATACGCAATACCAGCGGCGCGGAAATGCTGGTTGCTTCCACCAAAGGCCTTGAGCAGCTAACGGGTTTAACTGAACTTGACTTATCGGATAACTATATTGCCAATCTTGACCTGGCATCCCTCAAAAAACTCACCCATTTAAAACTCAACGGCAATCTGCTGCAAAAATTGGATGTGAGCCAATACACCAATCTGAAATACCTGGAGCTAGTGCAGAACCCTCTGCATGAGCTAAAACTCCCTGCGAATGGCCAGCTTGAAACCCTCATATTAAGCGGCAGCTCAACCAATAGTTTCATGGGGCTTTCAACCTTAGAGAGCTTCGCAAATTCGCATAAAGATGCGTTTAAAGATGCACGCTTTTATGACGAAAAATCCGGCGCATTACTCAGCAAGGACAACTTCACACGCTTACCCAACTTAGATTTCTCCCTGCAGAAAAATCTAAAAAATCTCAGCCTCACAAACTTCAATCTTGCCAATATTGAGCTGGCCACACTCCCCACCATTAATGCACTTGAAACACTCACCCTGAACAACAACAATCTCACCGATATTAACCTAACCAAGCTTAATAAATTAAAATCACTCTCGCTACAATCCAACAAGATTGTTAAATTAGATATCACATCCGCTCCTTTCCTAGAGCAACTAGACCTCGGTTACAACAAAACCAGCTCGATAAAAGCCTTACCCAAAAACAAACTTAAAAATTTGGATATTGCATTCACCGAGGTGCCTGCTGAAGACCTAAAAAATGTTTTTGATAGTGCGAGCCTAACCCAGGTAAGTATGCCTGCTGGCGAGTTACTACCCGTTCCCCTCGCCCCCAATCTAACCTCGCTCACACTGACCAATACAGGTGAGTTTACAAGCTCGCGTTTAAATTTAGCCAGTAAACTACAGGATTTAACCATTTCAGGCGGCTCAATCGACAGTTTAAATTTCCGGGACCTAACAAGCTTAAAAACAATCCATTTAAATCTAACCACCCAACAAGAACCCCTCAATGTTTTTGCCTACTTGCCACTTGAACAACTTGAAATTTCCACCAACAACGACCTAACCCTAACCGAGACTAGAGGCACCAACATCAAGCTGCTGGATATTTCCTTTAGTTCGCCAGCGAAGTTAGATATTTCCAGCATAGCTGCCGAAACGGTGCACATTTCATCAAAGGCAAACTATAACCAAATAGCGTTGAATCACAGCACTCAAAATATAAGCCTCTCTGGCGTGCGAGGTCTTGAGCGTTTTAGTTTTTATGATTTTCTACAGCTCAACAGCCTAACAATAACCAATACAAACATGGACTATTTCGGCCTAAAAGGGGCATCTCAATCCCTCACACAATTTAGCCTGAACTCAGTTTCCATCAATCAACTCGACCTATCGGGCGGCTCTAATAATTTAACTCATTTGGAGCTTTCGCAGGTGACTGGATTAAAGCAACTCAACCTAAGGCCTGCTGCCGCCTCACTGCAAAACTTGCGTCTTTACTATTGCCAGCTTGACGAGTTTAATAGCCCGCCATTAAAGCCGGGTATAAAACTCGATATATTAGGAACTCCGTTAAAAGGCGATAGCCTTGCCGTGTTCCAAAAGGCCACCGGCATGGATTTGGATGCTGCGGGCAATTTAATAACGTCCAAAAAGTAGCGGCCATTACAGCGACAATGTTTGCTAGGGATATTGTTCAGGCGCATAGGTGGGTGTGAGCCTGGCGCCACCCATCTATTAAAAATATTTAAAATAAGTGGGTGATTTATTCTGTACTCACTCACGAATGGGCGCTGGGGCTGCGCCTAAAATAACAACAACTGTGCAGGCCCCGCCTGCATTTTGGCACCGAGAAAATACAAAATACTATCCGCGACGGGCTTTAATTGTTTCGTGAGGTAAAACTCATAATCAATGGGACTTTTTAACAGGGCAAAATCTTCATCTGCACCTAAGGGTTCGGCGCCATTAAGTGTCATCACATAATCAATCCAATCGCCTTGCTTTAGCGCCTGTCCTGTCCAGGTTTGGTATTTGCGCGCCGCCTGAATATGCGGCGGGGTGGTTTTTTGGTAGCTGCTTAAGGGGCGGCGCAGGCGTTTGCGAAAGATGAGGGCGTTGTTTTTTTCCCCCGCCAATACAGCGTTAATGGTGGCTTGAATGTAATCGGTATAATCCTGTTCGGTAAATATTTTTTCATAGAGGGTTATTTGAAATTCCTTGGCCAGTTGCGTCCAGTCGGCGCGCACAGACTCCAAGCCTTTAAACATCAAACGCTGGCCGCTGGCATCTTCTATTAAGCCTGCATAGCGTTTTTTGGTGCCCACCTCTGCGCCCCGCAAGGTAGGCATCAAAAAACGTTTGAAATGGGTTTCAAATTGAATTTCCAGGGCGCTGGTTAAACTCCAACGCTGTGTTAATTCATCGGCCCACCATTGGTTTAAGCCTTGGGCCAGTTGCGCGCCTATGACCTGACATTGTTCTGCACTTTTAATTGGCCCGCCGTCTTGTTCTAACCAGACAAATAATGAGTCGGTATCACCATAAATAACGGCTTGGCCTTGGCTTTCAATCCACTGCCGACTGCGCTGAATAATTTCGTGGCCACGCAGTGTGATGGAGCTGCAGACTCTAGGATCGAAAAATCGGCAACCTGTTGAGCCTAATACACCGTAAAAGGAATTCATAATAATTTTAATGGCGTGGGAGAGCGGCGCATTTTTATGTCGCTTGGCTTCATCGCGAGCGGCGGAGAGGGTTGCAATCATCTGCGGCAAAATAGCCGCTTCGCGCGCAAAATACGCGCCGTTAAAGCCGGGCACAGCATCGCTGGGTTGATTTTTTTGCGCCACCCAAAAGGCACAGGGGTCGATTAAAAAACTGCGGATAATACTGGGGTACAGGCTTTTAAAATCCAACACTAATACGTTGTGGTACAAGCCGGGTTTGGAATTCATTACCCAGCCGCCGGGGCTGATGATATCCGAATGCAATTCGCCCAAATTGGGCGCCACAAAACCCTGCCGGTGTAGGCGCGGCAAATAACTGTATTCGAATGCGGCCACCGAGCCGCCGATACGATCTAACAAAAGACCCGTCAGCTCGCTGCGCTCCATGGCAAATGCCAACAACTGCTGCTTGTTAAAAATATCCCACACCAGCTGGCAATCTTTTAAATTATACGCCGCAAATTGCTGCGGATCCGTTAAGTAAAGATCGGTAATATCCTGCGCCTGTTGCTGGCTGTGCAGTAACTTTCCCTCACCCAATAGGGCTTGGGCGACTGTGTGTAAATTAAAGCGCGTAAAACTGTAATTGGCCGCCTTTAATAATTCGATACCATCCAGAGCCTGGCGGCCGGGAATTACCACAAAACGCCTGCCTGCTTCGCCCTCTTCTTGGCGCCATTGGCAGGCGTGTTTATGGCGACCGAGCAGCCAGGGCACCTGCTCGCGTTTGGCAATTTGCTCTAATACCCATAAATCAAATTGCACTATATTCCAACCGATTAAAATATCCGGGTCGTAGGCCTGCAGCCAATGCAAAAAAACGCTTAATAATTGCTTGGTATCATTTAATTCAATGATCGGCGCATCGCCTAAGTGATTCTGACTCGCGTGTATCGCGGGCGGCCTTACCATCCATACTTGGCGAATATCGTCTGCCCAAACGGCAATGGAATACAGCTCTTTCGCGTCGAAGCTGGTTTCAATATCCAATGAAATACAGCGCAGGGTTGGGCGGTAATGCTGATCGCCCGCTTGCATGAGGCGCACCTGGCCATCAGGGGTTTTATTTAAGTAGGCTGTGGCCGTTATAAAGCGCTCCATAAGGTAACGCTCAGGGGGGCGAATATCCGCCTCCCAACAGGCAATGGCGGCATCGGCGAGCAGGCCTTGGGCGCGGCGGGCCTGCTTGTGCTGTTTAAAATACAGCGCACAGACCGGCTGATGCGTAAAGGTTGCAAGGGGCACAGGAGAAAGACGCCACTGAGGCACGGGCGCCAGAATGCGCTCAATGGCCTGGGCCTGATCGCGGGGTACAAAAAATACCACCTCTTGGCCTGCCAATTCAGTTAAAACAGGCCCCTGCTCAGTGGCCCACCAAAATTCCAGGCTAACGCCTGTGGGTGTATCGCGCCAGTGACGAGTAAGTAAAAAACCGAGCATCAAGCCGCCTTAAAAAACCGAAGGGCGTTAGGGTGGCGGCTTGTTGGGGAAATATCAAGCGGGGCTGCATGAACGGTGCTTGGCTATGGGGCAGCAGTGTAACCATATGGCATTTAATTGATGAATTCTTTGGGTTTTAATACTGAACTCATAGATACCGAACGCACAGATACCGAACTTATAGATACTGAACTCAAACGTGCAGTACGCTGCTTTGCCTATAAAAAATAGGCTCCACGCATTTGGCTCGACCAAAAAGATCAAAGACAAAATAGACCCCAGGGATCTATTTTGTCTGCTGGTTTTTAGCGAACTCGCATTTCAATAAGTGAAACACCCGTTATTGAATAGATGAACTCCATCAGTGCCTTAGCGCTCACTCTGATTGAGGACCCGATACGATCTTAGTGTATTCAATGGAGTTTAAAATTTTCGCCTGCAAATCAATTTTAAAGAGGCTGTCACTGACGGCATCAGCAATGTATAAAAGTTTATTAGTGTTATCCATACGCAAATCGCTGTAAGCACCAATTTCATTCGTTGTGTATCTCACCGTTAAATCACCCACCGCACCCGTACTCACATTAATCGTTTTTAATTTGCCACGGGCGCTGCTGTGGCGTTCGGCGAGGTAAATTATTCCCTCTGATTGATTTACAGCCAGGTTAGAAATATCCGGGACTACTTGGGCTTCAAAGCGTTTTTCACCTGTTTCACTAAAGCCCTGCACAATCGTGACAGGTTGATTGTTTATGATGCGTTCATCGGCAAAAATCAGGGTGCGGCTGTCGCGGTGCAGTGCAAACTGCTTGAACGTGCCGGGAAGCGTCGCAACGGGGAGATCCCAAATGGGAGTATAAATGGGAGCGGTACAGGTTTTCGAACTCAAATCCGTTATTAGGGTTGCGTTGGCTAGGCCCGTGGTATTGTCTGTGGCCATCGATAACACACGCAATTGATTAGCGCCATTGACAAGCTGCTGAGTCAAAAGCACGATGCGCTGTTGGCGCAAATCATAAACCAAGCTCAAAGGCTTAAAGCCCACTTCAGTGAAACACCCTGCAGCGTATCCCTGCGGTAAAGATCTGCCTAAATTCACCGCGTATAGCTCTTTCTCCACCAAAGAATAAAAAAACTGCTGCCCAGAATTAAAATCAGATACATTTAAAATATTTTTTAAGCCAGAACTTTCAAGGTAAGTCTCCAAAATATAATTTTGCAGATTTAGCTTGCCCACCAAGCCCCGACTGGCATCGTAGGTAAAAATGTAGTTTGACGGGTTCAGTGCCAGGTAAGAAGGGCTTATTGCATTGGCTTTATTCAGCAATTTTATCTTAGAGTGCAAATCAAGTCCGCTCTCGAGCCTGCCGGACGCCTCAAACTCTAAACCACCAGCGGGCACAGTCAGCACCCCGTTCCAGAGGTCGGGGTTATTGGCATCTTTTAAAAATGCTGTTTTATTAACAACCACCGAATCGCCTTTCAAAACAGCACCGGATTCAACATCTACAAATTGCACTCGGGTGCGCACCTGCTTTTCAATGCCATCGCCAACATTTTGGTACATTTTGGGTGTAACCAATTCTATCTGCGGATTAAAAACGTCTTCTACTGTAATAAATGCCGTTTGCACGGCCACTTGCCCATTGTGGCTGGCCTCAACTTCAATACGATATTCATTATTTTTATCGGCATCCAAGGGCTGCTCAAAATCAGGTGCCGTTTTGAAAAACACATCTCCCGTGGCCTGATCAATGCTAAATAGTTGGCCATCGGTACCGGCAAGTTTATAGCTGATCCCCACACTTGAATCCCCCGCCCGAGCAGTGGCATGCCACACACTGGCGTGGGTATTTTCCTGCACGCTGATTTTGCCTTGCGTACCGGCATCAAAATGTATAGTGGCGTCCATACAACCACAGGCGAATGCTATCCATAGCAGGCTAGATAGTTTAGCGGCGCTGTTTAGCGCTGGGCTTGGGATGCTCATGCTCATGGCGAACTCTTATTTTTTGTAGTTAAGGGTAGGTTGCGCAGGAGGCTAATATTGAAGGCAAAGATTTAGCTATACGTAAATTTACGTATTTCACTCCTTGTGTGATTGAGGTCAACTCTAATTTGCGGACTATGCGCAGGTATTGGCTGACCGGTTGAAAGGCTGGCTGGCGTTTGACAGAATTTAAAACTATGCAGGTATAAAAAAGGCGCACCTAGGTGCGCCCTACCTCACTTTCACTTTTACTGCGCGTTAAGCAAATTCCACCAATAAATCCTTGGCATCCACCACTGTGCCCATTTTTACCAATACATTTTTAATCACGCCAGCGCGCTCGGCGCGAATAATAGATTCCATCTTCATCGCTTCAATAGACACTAAGGCATCGCCGCGCTCGACTTTTTGGCCCGCCATAGCCGACACACTAATAATTAACCCCGGCATAGGCGCCGCCACATGGTGGGGGTTGCCTTCTTCGGCTTTGGGGTGGGATTGGGCTTGGGATTCCAGGCCTTTTTGCAATACTTTGACTATGCGCTGCTGGCCGTTTAATTCAAAAAATACTTTTCTAAATCCTTCGTGGTCCGGCTCGCTGATGGCCAATAAACGCACCATAAGGGATTTGCCTTTTTCGATGCTGACGGAAAATTCTTCCCGCAGATCCATGCCGTAGAAAAATACCGGTGTAGAAAGCACGGATACATCGCCGTATAACTCTAATTGTTTGGCAAAATCGGTAAATACTTTGGGGTACATTAAATAGGTAGCCAGCGCCCAGTCGTTAAGTTCAAAGCCCACTTTAGCGGCGGCTTCTCTTCGCACCGCGTCTAAGTCAGCGGGCGGCAATTCAGCACCGGGGCGCAGGCTGCGCGGTGTTTCGCCCTGCAGGACTTTTTTGCTTAATTCGGGCGGGAAGCCGCCGGGCGGTTGGCCTAAATCGCCGCGAAATAATTGCACCACGGATTCGGGGAAATTAATTTCCCGCGTCGGGTTTTGTACATCGTCGGGGCTTAAGCCTTGGGTCACCATCATCAGCGCCATATCGCCTACCACCTTGGAGGTGGGGGTTACTTTTACTATGTCGCCGAATAACTGATTGACCTGGGCATAGGCTTCGGCTACTTCGTCCCAGCGGTGCTCTATGCCGAGGCTTCTGGCCTGTTCGCGCAGATTGGTGTATTGGCCGCCGGGCATGGCGTGGCGGTAGACATCGGCGGTGCCGGCACGGATTTCACTTTCATAACCGGTGTAGTACTTGCGCACACCCTCCCAATAATCGCTGATGGCCTGCACCGGCTCCACGGCAAGGCCGGTGGCGCGGTCGGTATCGCGCAGGGCCTGGTTGATAGAGCCTAGGTTGGGCTGGGAGGTGAGGCCGCTGAAGGCGTCCATGGCGGCATCCACGCTATCCACCCCGGCTTCAATGGCGGCGAGTATGGAGGCGGCGCCTATGCCAGAGGTGTCGTGGGTGTGAAAGGCAATGGGCAGGCCCACTTCCTGGCGCAGGGCCGTCACCAGTTGTTTGATGGCGGCGGGGCGGGCCACACCGGCCATATCCTTAATCGCCAGGCCGTGGGCACCGGCTTTTTCCAGTTCCTTGGCCATCTGCAGGTAATAGTTGAGGTCGTATTTGTTGGCGCCACCGGCCAGCATGTTGCCGGTGTAACAGAGGGTAGCCTGGCAGAATTTACCCGTATCAATCACCGCATCCATGGCCACCCGCATGTTCTCCACCCAGTTGAGGCTGTCGAAGACGCGGAACACATCCACACCGCACTCAGCGGCCTGGCGGACAAAAAACTGCACTACGTTATCCGGGTAACTGGTGTAACCCACCCCATTGGCGCCGCGCAGGAGCATTTGCAGGAGAATATTCGGCACGGCTTTGCGCAAGCGATGCAGGCGGCCGAAGGGGTCTTCCTGCAAAAAACGCATGGCCACATCAAAGGTGGCGCCGCCCCAGCATTCCAAACTAAAAAGCTCCGGCAATAGGCTGGCGTAATAGGGCGCAATGCTGACCATGTCATGGGTGCGCATGCGGGTGGCGAGCAGGCTCTGATGGGCGTCGCGCATGGTGGTATCGGTGATCAGCACCTGTTGCTGAGTGCGCATCCACTGGCCGAGGGCGGCGGGGCCTAGTTCGTTTAAGCGGTCTTTGCTGCCGGGCAAAATTACCCCCGGCGCAACAGAAGGTAGCGGGGCCGGGGCACGGCTAGCGGGGCCGGGGCGGCCGATGGCATCCGGGTGGCCGTTCACACTCACCTCCGCCACATACCGCAATAGGCGGCTGGCGCGGTCGCGTTTTTTGGCGAACTTATACAGCTCGGGGGTTTGGTCGATAAACCGGGTGGAGTAACTACCCTCGGCAAATTTAGGGTGATTAATTAAATTGACGAGGAAATTTAAATTGGTCGTCACCCCGCGCACACGAAATTCCCGCAGGGCGCGATCCATTTTGGCAATCGAGTCGTGGTATTCGCGGCTCCAGGCGGTGACTTTTACCAGCAGGGAATCGTAATAGGGCGTGATCACCGCACCTGGGTAAGCGGTGCCTGCATCCAGGCGAATGCCAAACCCGGCCGCGCTGCGGTAGGCCTCTATGCGGCCGTAATCCGGCGTGAAGCCATTTTCCGGGTCTTCGGTGGTCACCCGGCACTGCACGGCAAAGCCGGAAAGCTGAATATCCGCTTGCTTGGGCACGCCGCTCTCAGCCGTGCCAATTAAATAACCCTGCGCGAGGCGAATTTGCGCCTTAATTAAATCCACCCCGGTAACTTCTTCGGTGACCGTATGCTCCACCTGAATACGCGGGTTTACCTCGATAAAATAAGCCTGGTTGGTATCGGCATCTAATAAAAATTCCACCGTACCAGCGCAGGAATATCCCACCTGGCGGGCAAGCCGCAGAGCGCAATCACACAGGTGCTGGCGGGTGGCCGCATCCAAATAAGGCGCTGGCGCTCGCTCCACCACTTTCTGGTTGCGCCGCTGCATGCTGCAATCGCGCTCGAACAGGTGCACCACATTGCCCGCCAGGTCGCCGATGATTTGCACCTCCACATGGCGGGCGTTGCGCACGAGTTTTTCTAAATAAACTTCATCGTTGCCGAAGGCCGCTTGCGCTTCGCGGCGGGCCACATCCACCAGGGCGATTAAATCCGCCTCGTTTTCCAGCACCCGCATACCACGCCCGCCGCCGCCCCAGCTGGCTTTGAGCATAAAGGGGTAGCCGATGCTGTTCGCGATCTGTTTGCACTGTTCAATATCCGCAGGCAGCGGCCCTGAGGCGGGCATCACTGGCACACCAGCGGCCTCGGCGGCTTTGCGGGCGGCCACCTTGTTGCCGAGGGTGCGCATTACATCGGGGCTGGGGCCGATAAAAATAATGCCTGCACGGGCGCAGGCATCGGCAAAATCCGGGTTTTCCGACAGGAAACCGTAACCGGGGTGAATGGCGTCTACCCCGGCATCCACCGCCACGCGGATGATGTCGTCTATGTCTAAATAGGCGGCGATGGGTTTTTTGCCCTGCCCCACCAAATAACTTTCATCGGATTTAAAGCGGTGCAGAGCGAAGCGATCTTCTTGAGAGTATATGGCCACCGTGGTGATGCCCATTTCCGCCGCCGCACGCATAGCGCGGATAGCAATTTCACTGCGGTTGGCAACCAGCAGCTTGGAGACGACGCGGGGCTGAATAGACATAGGCGGCCTCATAACAACAATGTGAGTATTCTGCACTGCAGTATAAGCAGTCCACGCCCAGGTTGGTCAAATGGTATTTAACCCCGCAAGTGGAGGGCCTTGGGCAGCAAGATCAAGGCCAGAGACACGCTACTGCAGCGCACAATACTGAGGAGCATCCCAGCAGCGCTGGTGTTACCTTATTTACGATTAAGTGTTTAGCCGCCTGTTGTGTTTATCCACCTAAACGCTCGCACTGCCGGGGCTTGTGGGTTATTCGTGGGGAATAAACTATTGCCCATAGGAAAAAGTGGGAGAATAATTTTTTGAGTGTGGAATATTTTATCTGCTTGTGCCCGCGTGTACTTTTATTCTGCTTACTACCCAGGCGCCAGCAATGAATACACAGTTAAATACCTGTAGCTATTCAGCTCACCCTATTACCCTCCAAAGGGCGGGCGGCAAATTAAGGCAGATTAGCAGCTTGTTGAAATACGTTGGCGGCGACGGTCTGGCAAGGCAAATTTGGCGAAAAAACCGGAGTTTACACGCAGTAAATGAGGATTTTTTCGCCAAATTTAACGCCGCCAGAACTAGCAAGGTAGTATTTCAACAAGCTGTTAGAACAGCGTAAAAATAGATTCGCGGTACAGCAGTGATGAATACAGGTTATTTCAGACCGTCAAAAAGAGGGACGTTTTTGACGAGCCTACACGGATGTATTCACGGCGTGTCTGAAATAACCTGTATTCATTACTGCGGAGGAGTAACTTTGCGCTCACAACATTCACCCAATCGCCTGGTGATGTCTATTCGGCGCAATAATCGCCTACCACTACAACAAAATCGTGCTGAATAGTTACCATTACTTTTGCTCCGGCAAACGCCCCTGTCGCAGACACAACAATGTACTGAAGCTGACAGAATAAACGTCAAACTCACAACAAAAAGAGCCAATAATTCTGCGCGGATTAATTTGGCAGCCTTACATCTTTATCCTACAGCCAGATAATCTGGCTTTCTTCACATACACCTATGGCCGTTAATTTCTCGCCTGTACACATAGTCGGGCTTTGGCAAGCGCCTGTTAAGGGGTCGAACACCAGGCCATGCATGGAACATTTAATTCGGTTGGCAAAAGGGTCAATTACGCTTGCGTGTTCACAATCTAATCGAAACGGCATGTGCACACAGCGATTTAAAAACCCATAAATCAGCCCATTTAATCGCACAACTACCATGGACGCAGGCTTGCTGCGGTACTGGCAGGGCAGCACCAACTGGCTGCGCTCAGGTAATTGTAGGCTTTGCGCCAGGTAATAGCGCTGATGCTCTGGCCAGTCGTCAGCTGAAGATGTTGATACCGGCGCTTGCATAGTCTGGCCCCACTAAAAAGCCCACGTAAAAAAATGGACGTATAAAAAATGCCGTCCACAACCCTTGCGTTTACCTCTATTCAAAATTAACGCCATAGTTTTGCCACGAATTAAGCCATCTAGCTGCCTCGTAAAAAATCAACCAATAAATTCCCGTCACGCCTGCGCCAATCCACTTGGTTGATCCAAGTCAACTGAAATAACAACGGCAAAACCGCCGCCGGTATTTGGAACAGAACTTGCCACTTGCCTGCGCCCTACAAGCTTATTTCACTCATCATTTTTTATTGGAGCCTCCCATGGCCACTGTTTATTTCAGCTCGCCCATCATGCACAAAAACACAAAATTAGAGGCAGTTGCCGGTAAGCGCACAACACTGCTGGGTTTTGCCAAAGAGCATAAAATCCCCATCCCCCACGAATGTGAAGACGGCCGCTGCGGCTCGTGTTTGATTAAAGTTACCCATTTAGACGGCGAACGCGTAAAAGGTATGGCACTGACCGACCGGGAGCGCGTGGTGCTTAAATCCTTAGGAAAATTGCCAGCACGGGAAGAAGAGCGCGCCAATGTAAATGATATCCCCCCCACCTATCGCCTAGCCTGCCAAACCATCATTACCGATGAAGATTTATTGGTAGAATTTACCGGCGAACCCGGCGGCGCCTAATAAATGGCAGCAATCCTAGCAGCTTGTTATGGACACCTCCGGACATTCACTTTTCGCACCCTCGCTTCGTTATTTTCGCGCTCGGTCGGTCATTTATACCGCATAAACTCCCTCCTTCCGCGCGAAAATGCCTCGCGATCATCGCGAAAATTAAATTTCCGGAGGCGCCCTTATGAGACGCCTGCTGGCACAGGAGCAAAAAAGCCGACTGTGGGCGCAGCCTTTTATATGCAGTGCCCCTTGCTGTAGGGTATTTACCCTGCAGCTTTATTAAGAGCACCTTTAATAGCCTGCTGAAATTCTACTTTGCTAACTTCAGCAGCGTTTAATTTAAAACAGTGATACTTTGATAAAAATGCCAAAATTAAGCGGACAATAAATCTTTGTACCCTGCCACACATCTTGCTCTTGGTTTTTTAAAAACACCTATTAGCCAGCAGCTTTAATTATTACCAACGTATGTACTATGAAATTTATCGGTGTTGAACACACTCAACACGCCAGCGCCCTGGCGGAGTTAATTAATACGGCCTATCGCGGCACCTCTGGGCCTAAGCGCTGGACCAGCGAACACGGCTTAATTGAAGGTGCACGCATTAGTATTGGCGGTATTCGGGATTTAATTTTGGATCGCAATGTGCGCGTGTTTGCCGCCTTTGATGAAGACGATATGCCCCGCTGCTGCATTGCTATTACCTTTGATGGCAGCGTTGCTGAACTAGGTGCCTTTGCCGTTCACCCGGATGAACAGGGCAACGGCCTTGGCACCTTATTATTAAGTTTTGCCGAACAATACGCCGCCAAACGCGCCCAAACCCTGCGGGTGTGTGTGGTGAATAAAAGCGACACGCTGCTGAATTTTTATGTGCGGCGGGGCTATTCCTTCTGTGAACACAACTACCCCTACCCCACCCACAAACTGGTGGGCACGCCTTTAGTTGCGTGGTTAGCGCTTGTCGTTATGGAAAAACCAGCACCGCAATTTAATTCCCAATGACACAACACACCTCAAGCCCACCGCGCTCGGATGAATATCCGCTGCGCTACATCATTATTCACATTCACCCGGTAAGTGCTCGCCTACGCTTTTTAATTAGCCAGAAAAAACACCTGTGTTTGCCTGCTCCCCTGCCTAAACTCGCGGATTTAATCAGCACTACCCGCAAGGAGCACAAAATCATGGCGCACCCCAGCAGTTATATTCACGCCTGCTGCAGCCAATGGCAGATACCGGAAAAAGATTTAGCCATGGTGCCTGAATTTAGGCTATGGATTGATACACCGCGAGGAGAAATCCCAATTTATTGTTTACACGTGGACGCACACCAGCCATTTGAAGCACCTGCGGGCACCCACTGGATTGAACTACCCAATTGTTTTGAGTTAAGCAGCCTGGAGCGGCATATTATGCAGGAGATTTATAAATGGCTTCTGGGGTGAATAATTAGCGGTGATAAAATAGCTATTTAGAACGGATTATTATCCGCCGGGCATGAACCTAAGGGGAATAAAGCCTGCGAAAGAATCGCCGCAAATTTTATTGTTATTGCACGGCAGTTTCTGCACGCACTGGATTCGATCTGGCAAGTGCCTACTTCGCCCGCAGTGGTGAATACCGGTTTAAAACCAGCTGGGCGGAAATAAGGAACACATAGTATTTCAGACCGTCAAAAAGAGGGATATTTTTGACGAGCCTACTCAGGAAGTATTTACGGCGTGTCTGAAATGCTATGTATTCTTTATTGTTGGCTGGGCAGTAAGTGTGGCATGGCCCCCGCAGCGGCAGCGCACTATACTGCGCGCCAGCTTAAAAATAGGGCCATAAAATCTGCTAAATCACTGCAAATCCTTAAGGCACCAACAACCCATCAATCGCCATTAAATCAGCGGCCCCCAGTTCAAATTCACCAATGGCTAAATCCTCCAGCATATGCTCGCTATCGCTAGTGCCGGTAAGTGGTGTGATGCCCCGCGCCACCAAATACCGAAAGAAAATTTGTGCTGGGGTTTTGCGCAAGCGGCGACACAGCAACATGATTATAGGCTGCTCAAGAATGTGCGGGTTGGCCGTCAAGGTCCAAAAACTTTGATAAGTTACATCCTCTTGCAAACAAAATGCACGCAGGTTTTTATCAAAAGCGGTTTTGGCGTAAAAACGATTTTGCACAATGCTCGGTTTTACAGTCGCCTGGGCGTACAATTGTTTAAAAAAATCCAGGTCATAACAATTGCTAATGCCTATACGAAGGGCAGCGCCGCTGTCATAAATACACTCTAAAGCCCGCCATGCGTTTAGGGTTTCTGCTAAGGTAGGTAGGGGTGAATGCAGAATTAACCCATCCACATAATCGGTGCGTAAATTCTGTAGCGAAACCACAAATGATTGCACCACCTGTTCAGCCACAGGCAAAGTTCGGGTGTATGGAATACTGGCAGCATCCTGCCCTGTGGGCGGCGTGAATTTTGTTTGTAGATAAAAATCCTTGCGGGCGACACCAGCGTGTTGAATCTGCCCAAGGGCTTCACCCACCAAATCTTCCCTATAGTGTTTTGGCTGGCAGGCTGTATCAAAAGCGCGAAACCCCGCTTGCCAAGCGCTTAACACTAACTCAACCGTGCGCTCTTTTTTCCAGGCGGTGCCATAAATTAACGGCATAAGAATTAAATCCAACAATAAAACGGCAACTATACAGGCGCCGGTATAGGTGCTGCCATCAGTAATTTAATAATGGCTGGATTGGCCGCTAAGTCCAAGGCGGTAAAATCATCCACTGTGGTTAAATCCGTGCGGGCCCCCTTGGCAATCAAAAGGGCAACCACAGCGGTTTTACCGGCGGAGGCCGCATAAATTAACGCACTGGCACCATCTGGATTCTGATGATTCATATTGGCGCCAGCACCTATAAGCTGCTCAATAATGGGCAGCTGCTCAGCGTAACAGGCCGCCCATAGAGCCGTATTGCCATCGCTATTAACAGCCTCTAAATCGGCCCCGGCGGCAATTAATTCTTGCACAACCGCCCCCTGCCCTTGGCGCGCGGCCAATATTAATGGCGTGGTTTGGTTAGCGAGGCTGACATTTAATGCCTGGGGCGCAAAACCTGCAGCAACTAACCAAGTGGTAGTGGAATCGCTGTAGGGTTTGGCGCTGCTTGGCGCGCGACGCTTTTTCCAAGCTACAAAACCACCTTGCAAGCTGTAAGTATTTTTATAGCCTGCGCGGCCTAAAATACTCGCTATATCTTTGCTGCTTTTACCTTGGTAACAATACACAATAATGGGGCGATCAAAATCCCGCTGCTTGATTAAATGCTCAATTAACCCCGTATGGGCTTGCATGGCGCCCTCTATATGCCCCGCCTTAAAGTCGTGGGCATCGCGGGCATCTAATAACCACAGGTGTTTGTTCTGCGCCATAATTTCGGCGGCTTGGGACACACTAATTTCTACAAAGTGATTCATAAACGTCTACCCGAAAAGTAAGGGATTTTTTGATTAACAGCACAGGCGTATTCAGCTTTTTAGAATGGATACCAATCCCAAGCTGTACGATGGATTGTCAGCTTTGCGCCAAAAAACACTTAAAGTGCAAAACTCAATCCAAGACAACCGGGCCAAAATCCTTCGCAAAGCACACTATTTCAACCAACCTAGATTTGGCCTGGCGATTGCTACCCTCTCTATAAAGTGAACGCGATTTGATAAATTGTCGCATTTGCTACAGAGCATTTGTGCATTGGCCACCGCTTTTAATACGCTATTGATGAGTGGCACCTGATAAAACACGAGGATTAGGCTATGTATGTGTGTTTATGTCATGCAGTGACAGAACGCCAGGTTGCAGAGGCTATAGAAAATGGCGCACGCTGTATTAAAGATTTGCGTGCGCAATTGAGCATTACGGCCACTTGCGGCAAATGCGCCTCCTGCGCCCGTGAATGCATACAAAATAAAGTAGGCAAACTGGCCCTGGCCAGCGTTCAACACAAATTAATCCCAATGGCGGAGGCTTCATGAAAGGCGATAGTAAAGTTATTGAATATTTAAACAAGCAACTTACCAATGAATTAACCGCAATCAATCAGTATTTCCTCCATGCCCGCATTTATAAAAACTGGGGCTTGGTTAAACTCGGCAAACATGAATACGAAGAATCTATTGAGGAGATGAAACACGCCGACAAACTGATTGAACGGATTTTGTTTATCGAAGGCCTACCTAATCTGCAGTTGCTCAACCGCTTATTGATCGGCGAAAACGTACCTGAGTGCCTACAGGGGGACTTAACCCTTGAACTGGGCTCGCGCACCGTATTAATTGAGGCCTTGGCCTATTGCGAGACGGTAAAAGACTATGTTTCGCGGGAAATTTTTCAGGAAATTTTGGAAGATACAGAGGAGCATATCGATTATTTAGAGACCCAACTGGGTTTAATCGACAAAGTGGGCATAGCCAACTACCTGCAGAGCCAAATGGAGCCCGGTGAATAGCCTTTAAGTTGAAGCGCTCTTTATGGACTAGAAATATTTCTGCATGGTAGCCCATTTTCTTGTAGCTATTCAGCAGACGTTATTACCCACTTAAGCGCGGGCGGCAAATTAAGGTAGATTTAGCCAGGCGACAGAATCAATTCGCGGTGCAGCAGTGATGAATACAGGTTATTTCAGACCGTCAAAAAGAGGGACCTTTTTGACGAGCCTACACGCATGTATTCACGGCGTGTCTGAAATAACCTGTATTCATCACTGCGGGGGAGTACTGAGGGCTCACAGCACTAAACTATTCGCCTAGTAGCTTGTTGAAATACTACCTTGGTAGATCTGGTGGCGTTAAATTTGGCGAGAAAATCCTCATTTACTCCGTGTAAACTCGGCAACTAATCCCGCATCCAAGTAGTCGCCCGCGCGAAAATGCCCCGCGATCATCACGAAAATTGAATTTCCGGAGGTATCCTTAAGGATTAAGCCCTTCCACTAAAGCCATATGGGATTTGACGTCGAATAAATAATTCTGCTCCAGCAAAAAATCCGCCGCATTTTCCGCGGCATCCAGCAGCGCAGCCTTAATATACAGCGCAGCATCCGTAGAGTGATTAAAGCGTTGGGGCACTGCTGTTTCAAAGCGCAGGCGTTTTTCCACGCTATCAAATTGGCCCATACGCATACCAGAAAAGCCCGGAGCCTCCTGGTCGCAAGCGAGCATAAAACTCACTTCTAATTCAGGCCCCAGGTATTGGGCTGCGTGGGATTTGGCCAGATTCAGGGCAATGGCCATGCGTGTGAGCGCTGCGGCAAATTCGCTTTCTTTTAATTCTGCGGCGGGATAATACGCGCTTAGGGTGAAGACCATGTTGACACCTCATTGGTTGGCATCCCAGAGCCGCTTATACGCGGTATCGAGCTGGGACAGGTAGCGATCAATCGACTCAAGCTCCAAGCGCTTAGGAAAACGCAGCCCCTTCCCCGCTTGGTACCAAGCCTCCATTTCTGCTTTTAATTGTGCCCTTTTGGCATAGGTATGGGCGATTTGCTGTTTTAAATAGTTAAGCCTTGTGCCACTGGTATTCACAAGCGCAACACCGTCGGCAATAGTGAGCACACTCAAGTCCCGAGTAGATTCCGCTGAAGACTTGTGTATTTGCTCATCACTATGAGCGCCATAGACTGTGCTGGAGCAAACACAAAAATCATAGTTGCGGTTAGATTTTATTGACTCTATTAATTTTATCGGTTTTTCAGCAACCAGAACCCTAATAGCCGCAAGCTCTGCCATTAATTCGCTCCGATCGCTAAATACATTCTCTGCCTCAGCACCGATCATTAACCAGTCGGCCGCACGAATACGCTGAGCCAGAATTGATTTGCTCATACCCACGGCGCGGCTGTAGAACAGGGCAAACCGCAAGGGGAGGTTTGGCTGCGATAAATAAGCCTGTAGAGCTTGGCTGCAGGTTTCATCAGCGATAAATACCACCTGTTTGCCTGCCATTTTCGCTTTAAAAAAATCCACCGCAGCATACCAACTGCCCATGGGAGTTTTAAGGCTGGGCGTTTCGACCCGCTTTACAGCTGTCACCATTCTTAATTAACCTAATCTAGACGCGAAGTGAGCCTATGAGACACCCGCAAGGACAAGACCCTTGCACGCATTATTTCAACAACTGCAAGATACAAGGGAATATCTCAGCCCACTGTTAACCAGGCGTCTTGCGGCACGGGATTAATAAAAATAACACTCTGGCATACCGTAATACCGCACTGCAAAGCAGCGGCCAAAAGTTGCCTGGCATAAATTTGGCAGTTCGCACTATTCTAAAATTGCCCAAAATTCGGTTGAAGGCGGAAATTAGTTGAAAAAAGTCACCAAAGTAAGGTACAGCAATCAATATGGGCATTAAATCGCACTCGGGTTCTCGCGCGGCAGTTGGGTGGCTGTGCATTTTGACTGCAAAACTCTTCCAGGGGATTCACTACATCTAAGGCTGCCTGTTAAGTTCGCGACAATTGCAACAAAGCAGACAATCCCTTAACAACCTATTGAAATAGTAAGCGGCGTGGTTCTGGCAAGGCAATATCGCAACAGGCTGTTAACTATTCAGCTTAATAGCTGTACGGAAGTAATGAATACACATCATTTCAGACCGTCAAAAAGAGGGATCTTTTAGACGAGCCTACAAGGAGGTATTCACGGCGCGCCCGAAATGATGTGTATTCATTGCTGGTGCCTCGGTAGTATTTTAGGAACCCACTAAGCGCACTCTTTTTAATCATGAGGCATCTATGAATCTGCAGCTAGAAAAACCCTATGTCGAGGCTATGCTGAGTCGCTTTTCTGATCTTGGCTTTTTAGCTGAGCAGTTGAAATTCGGTAACCGCGCGGAGGTACCTTTCCAGCGCTTTTCCGATGAACATATGCATTATCTTAAAAATCTTTATTTGCAAGCCGGCCCCGCCTTACGCGGCAAGGTGGCGCAAATTAGTACCTTGCAAAATGCCATCTGCGCCAACGACTCCAAATTTACCCGTGGCGATCTTGAGCGCTTGGTGCCGGAAATGACTCGTTACCTTACAGAGCAGGCCGAACGGGGCTGGTTATTTAAAATTAATGCAGCAGGTAAACCCCTAGCCTATTTAGTTACCCGCATTGATTTTACGCCCCCAGGAGAGGAAGAATCCGGCCGCATTTTGATCGATTTAAAAACCCACGCAGCGGGCAAAATTACCACCAATACCGTTTTACTTTTGGATAAGGATATTGATGGCCAAAGCATAGCCCAGATGTTTGCAACCAAGGGTTATATGCGGGAGACACCTGAATTGCTCGCCAGCTACGATGCTTCAGCCGCAAAATATTTTGACTGGCGGGCTCAATACGGCCGCCAATTTATCGCCCAGGGCACCGGTATATATGCCGAGGACCCTACAGCCACTCACCGCAGCCAGGACTGGTCGCGCAAGAGTGTAGTAGTACTCTCCTCTGGCGGCGGCTTTGCAAAATTAGTCAATGATGAAGAAATTATTCAAAACCGCGAATTAATGCTCGATACCAGCGGCGATATTTTAGGTAAGTTTTTGCGCAAGGCCGGGCGCAATATGAAATTTAGTGATTCAGTGGAAAAAGCTACGGAAAAAGCCCAGCAGGATATTCCCGATGGGCTGTTCACCCAATTGCCGGTGCAGGGTTTTGTTTTAATGTTTCATTTAGAATTGCACCATCACCTCTGGGTGCACGTTGATGATATGCAGTTATACGAGTACCAACCCCAATTGCGGGAAAAGTTAGTATTGCCGCCGGAGCAGACGGATTTAATTGACATTCTCACCGCCGAAATGGATGTATTAATGGATGATATAGTGGAAGGTAAATCCGGCGGTACAACAGTATTATGTGCAGGGCCTGCAGGCGTGGGCAAAACCCTTACCGCCGAGGTGTATTCGGAAATAATTAAACGCCCCTTGTACCGTGTGCACTCCGGGCAACTTGGCCTTAGCGTGGCCGAAATGGAAAAAGCCCTTAAAGAAACCCTCACCCGCGCCCAGCGCTGGGGGGCAGTCATGTTAATCGACGAGGCGGATGTATATATTAAACGGCGCAATGACAATATTGCCGCTAACGCCGTGGTGGGCGTATTTTTACGCGTGCTGGAATATTTTAATGGCCTATTATTTTTAACCACCAACCGTGTTGGCGATATAGACGAAGCCATAGTGAGCCGCTGCATTGCGTTAATTAAATATGTGCCGCCCGATTTAGACGACCGCAGGCGCATTTGGCGGGTAATGACCGAACAATTTAAATTAGCGGTCGCACCGGAATTAATCCATACATTAGCGGAGCGATTTCCCACGGCGTGCGGGCGGGATATAAAAGGCTTGAGTAAATTAGTGGCAAAATACTGCCAATATAAATCGGTAGCGCCAAGCCTTGAGGTTTTTGAACGCTGTAGCGTATTTCGCGGTATGGACATAGCGGCGGCCTAACATGAAAGACAGGCTCGCCCAATGGCTACAAAGCCGCACCTTTACGGCGCTGGAAATTGATTGCGTTAACACCGTGATGCTTAAAATACTCGATGGCAAATGCAAAATGGCGCCTGCCGAAAAAACACTTATGACGGCGCTTTACGATGCACTAAAAACTCAACCCGGTAAACTGCTTGGGCTAGAGATACACCTTATTATTCACCGGGCACAACATCAACTGGATGATGCCATGCGCCTGCATATTTACGAACAACGCCTATTAGCGGAAACCATGCTTTCCCGCCCCATCATGAAAGCCTTTAAAGCCCGCCTTCGCAATGAGGGTTTATTTCTGCCCGATGAGGACGCTGCGGCGCTTATTAATCTTGCGGCACAATAAATCCCTCGCTTCTAGTGCTTTTATCCTTTTTAAAGTACTTCCTGTGACCTAGGCCGCAGGTTTAATCCTTACTAGGTGTACGGAAGTAATGAATACACATCATTTCAGACCGTCAAAAAGAGGGATCTTTTTGACGAGCCTATAGGGATGTATTCACGGCGTGTCTGAAATGATGTGTATTCATTGCTGGTGCCTAGGTAGTTATCTTTGCAATATAAGCCTGTAGCTGACTGGATTGGCGCCCACAGACATAATGTCAAAATAAAATTAAGCCGCGTATTTTGCTGCATTTTTTGGCTAATAATCATCGGTCTGTTATATTGTCTGACCTTTATGCGAATTGGATCAAATTTTAATCATTCCTGCTGTGACTTAGTCAACCCGCTCTAACGAGTAGGTGGGTGATAATAGGATCTAAGATGCAATTGGGCGCCGGTTATACCGCGCAGTGCCACCCCCAAATCAACGATAAAAACGGTCGAAACAAAAATGAAGAATTCCCCGCGTTTAGGCTTTACGCTGTCACATTCTGTTTGCACTCGCATTGCCCGCCTATTAATTGGCTGTATCTCGGCGGCGGGAATTAGCTCCCTCAGCCATGCTGGCAACCCTATTATTTCCCACATTTATACAGCTGACCCTGCAGCGCGCGTATTTAATGGCCGCGTGTACGTCATTACCAGCCACGACCAAGATAATGCCACTGATTACAGCAGCTTGGTGGATTACAATTTAATTTCCAGCGACGACATGGTGAATTGGCAAGACCACGGTATTGTATTTAATGTGCGCAAAGATACTCAGTGGGCCAAATTAGCCTACGCGCCAGATTGGGTATTTAAAGATAATAAATATTTTTTATTTTTCCCCGATGGCGCTGATGCCATTGGTGTGGCCGTAGCGGATAAACCCGAAGGCCCCTACAAAGATTATTTAGGTAAACCCTTAATTGACCGCAAAACCCCCAATGCGGATGTGAAATGGTTATTCGACCCAGGTGTATTTGTTGACGACGACGGCCGGGCTTATGTGTATTTTGGCGGCGGTGGCGGGCCCGGTAATGCGCGTGTCATTGAAGTGAGCGGTGATTTTAAAAGTGTTAAAGGCCCAGCCATTACCATTGAGCCGCCGCATTTTTTTGAAGCGCCTTATGTGCATAAGCGCAATGGAATTTATTATTACTCCTACTCAACTGACCCAGACAGTAAAATTCGCATCGATTATATGACCAGTGATAAGCCCACCTCAGGCTTTAAACATAGGGGTACGGTGATACCTAACCCCTGGGAAGATAACGGCAATAATAATCACCAATCTATTATCCAATGGGGCGATCAGTGGTACATTTTTTACCACAACCGCGCCATCGCTAACGAACGCGGCAAAAGTGATTACCAGCGCTCCATTAATGTCGATTTATTAAGCTATAACGCCGATGGCAGTATTAAAGCAACGGCGAGCCGCCAGGGTGTGCCGCAACTTAAACACTTTAATCCCTACACCTTAGTGCAAGCGGAAACCATGGAAAAAGAATCCGGCGGCATTGAGGTGGAGCGTTTGGGTGAGGCCTTGGCCGTTGCCTTTACCGATAACAGCTGGATTAAACTGGCTAAGGTTGATTTTGGCGCGGGTGCAGAGGCTATCGAATTGAGTGTTGCAGCTGCGGCTGATAGCACCATTGAGGTGATTTTAGATGATCTTAAAAACGCCCCGGCGGCGGTTATCCCTGTAAAAGCCACCGGCGATTTAGCTAAATTTGCTACTCAAGCAGTGAAATTAACAGGCCTTAAGGGTGTGCACGATGTGTATTACCGGGTGAAGGGGCGGGTGAACATTGACGCCTATCGATTTGTGGGGGCGACGGCTGATGCTCAAGCGAATAAAAAGCACCTCAAGGATACACCCGCGCCAAAACCTTAACGTTCTGCATGAAATGATTGTTTAAAAAGGCCAGCGCACTGCTGGCCTTTTCAATTTTGGCATTGCATTTTATTCAAAAATAGGTTCCACATGTGCACTGTCTAATTGCAGCTTAAATATAGCGCCACTGACACTACTTAATATATACAGATCCTGATGTGCAGGATCCAGTCTGATCTGCGTGATATTCGACATATGGTTATATAAATTCTTAGTGTACCCAAGTTCAGAAATAACACCCGAATCATTCATAGTGTTTATTTTTTGCTTATCGTACGATAAAACATCGCTAGCAAAATAAAATAGGCCCCGCTCAGTATCTGCAACAAAATTGCTAGTATAGCCATCGATCCACACATCAAGGTATTTATCACCAGTCGGGAGCACATAACCCAGTATGTGTGTTTTAGCAACGCCGTCAATGTAGGTACGCTCAGTCAAAATCATCTTCTTTCTAATATCATCATAGGCAATGTCGTTTACTGCCAGTTTAATATCGCCTTCTGGAAGCAATAGGCGACTAGCGGAGGGAGCCGTGCGCGAGATATAAGGGGCTATTTGCTCCCAGGTGGCCTTATACGGATTGAATTCACCGGCGAACCCGGATTGTTCATCTATCGAAATTACTTGGAAAGCGGAGACACCCGTAGCACTGAATCTTCCCACTGCTAATATCGAAGGTTTATTACTTACAGGATCAAGTACTAAATCACTCATCGCCTCCATATTTTGTACATTACCTGCAATTTTAAATGCGGGCCCTTTGGCACTATCGTGAATAGACACAAGCGTATTACTAGGGTTATTAAACGCCTGTGACGTTGTGTAATCACAGGCAATCAGGCCTAAATTATTGCGTAAATAAGGGTCTTCAATGTAGGTGGACCAGGAATAGTTATTCAGTAAATCGATATCTACCACTCGCTGATGGGCGTAGTCGTGTGCATAAATGTGACTATTAGCCAAAACGCACATACTGGTAAATGAAACTCTGTCTTTTTTATTGTAAAAAGCTACTGACCTTGAGGCTTTTTGGCTTCCCCACTCCGCCACTACATTAACTTCAAACTCTTCAGCCATCATAGTAAAACGTGCATTCCAGACATGCGTCGCATCCTGATTTTGCTCCATTTTACTGCCATTTAAATAAAGAGTGGCATTTGGAATAGGTTGATTGGTGTCCTTATCATAAATTTTAAGTGCAACTTCATAAACGCCTGAATTACCTGAGCCTAAATTACTGTAGGGTTGAGGGTAAAGCCATTCAATGGTGGGCAGTTTGACATCTTTGACGTTTATATTGATCGATTGAGTGCTGATATGGGCACCGGCAGTTGCTGTTATGCTGATGTCATAGCGATTGTCGTGATTGGCATCCTTTGGTTGCTCAAAGTCGACAGGCGCCTTAAATCGCACAGCGCCTGTTGCGGCGTCTACTGCAAAGAATTCTGCATCTACCCCTGAAATACTGTAAGAAATTCTATCTGAGAGACCTTTCTGCGTGATCTCCGGCAAATAATTCAACACTGTTGTATCTTCTTTAGTATCTGCAACGCTTTCATTTACATCTACAGATGCTTGCAGGTTATTAAAGCGCAGCATGGGTTCTAACGATTCGTCACTCGGCGGCTGACAGCCAGCTAAAATAGCCATTATTGCTATCGAAAGTGGAGCGAGGATTGAAGTTAAAGGATTAATTTTCATGAGAGCCACCCAGTAATTTATGAAAAACTACTGTAGCCTCGCCCTTTCACTGCGCCCATACGTAAATTTACGTATTCGATTGACTATGTGACAAAGTTAACTATTCAATCATCATTACCAGCAGAACCGTTTGACCATAACCGAATAGTTAATAATTAACCTAGAAACCACCATTATCCAATTGCTTTCAACTCGGCGTATTTTAGTGCGCCGGTTAATTATGACGACCACAATGGCACGGCAAGTGCGACAGCCGCGAGGAGTTACCCCGCTAAATAATTAATCGCTCCAATTTTGTATCAGCGGAATCGAAATTAATCTGGCAGCAGCGGAGTGACGCGTCCTGGTCAGTCTGTGGCCGTACATTAGCGGGATTAAGCTCGCGACGCTGGACCTTGAAATGGGTGCGGCCGGGGTGCAAATGCGTATTTCTTCGTTTTTTAGAATACCCGCCACACATGTTTGGGCGGGTATTGTGTGCAGTCAATTATTCGCAATCGCGCGATTAATTCGTGCGTTTTTTGCGTTTTTCCTCCTCGTCTTCATCCTCGTCGTTGCCTGTACCCAATAATTCAATGGTCAGGTAGGCGAGTTTTTTCTCTTCTTTTTGGCTGCCGGTGGCATTATCGGCGGCTTTTTCGGCGGATTGGGCGGCGTCGTTACCGACGCTGCCTGCACCGGCCGGAAGCGCAACCGAAGTGTCGGAGGCTACCGAGATGGTGACATTGCCTGCTACGTTATCGCGGCCGACAAATTCCAGGGCGCCCACCAAAATATTACCGGTGGAGCTAATACCTGCGTCCCCCGCATCCACTATGCCCGCCGGGGCGAAGAGCAGTACATCGGCGCCATCGCTAACGGCGGCGCGCGGGTCGTTGCTGGGGGCGGGGTTGGTGGCTTGAATACCGCTACCGGCTACCGCAGGGGGGAAGACTAAGCGGCTGGCGCCGGTGTTGGGGTCGATTTGCACTTTGGGGGGCGGTACGCTCAGCGCCGTTTTGGCACCCTTACCGGCGTCCACATCGCCATAGGAGGACCAGAGCATCACATCGCCGCCACCGAGGTTAAAGATGCGGGATTTGTTGACATTGATGGAGCCTGCGGCGGCGACGTTAATGTCGCCGTAGCTGCCTAATACTAGGCCAACGGAACGATTGGCAGCATCGAGGGTGGGCGTTTCCAGGCCCACTTCAAAATTGCCACCGGGCAGCAGGATATTTACATTTGCCTCGGCGCTGGTACGAATTTGTGTGTTGTCGATGGCCAAATTGCCCGCCCAGGGATTAGCGTCCTTACTGATGCCGGGATAGAGGGTGTTCAGGGCCGCATAGCCGCGCTCGTACCCTTCTGGGTCTGTGCGTTTTAAGCCTTGGCGAATAGCGGCTTCACCGCCTTGGCGAATTTCACTCAGCACCAGGCTATCAAGGAAGTTGCGGGCCAGCGTGGAGCTGCCATCCCCTAAGGCTTTAAGGGCAATGCTGTGCTGCTGCTCAATGGGCAAGGCCGCAAGCTTATTTTGTACTGCAGTTGCATCATTCAGCGCGAGTCCTAATTCGGCATTAAGGGCCTTTTGCAGGGCGTGCGCATCAAAACTTGCGCTGGTCACATAGGCAACCAGCTCTCGGCTGTAATTGGGTGTTGCGGCGGTATTGCTTAAACGCGTTGCGCCTAAGGCCACTTGTTGCTGTTGCCAAAGCGGCAATGTGCTCAGCTGGTTGCGAGCTTCTTCAAGAGTTTTTACCGGTTGCGCAATCACTAAATTGAGCTGGCTAATTAAGCGTTCTGGGCTCGCTTCAGCGATTAGTTCAATAAATGTTTTACCCTGCGCAATGGGTGCTGCGAGATATTGATTAATCACGCCGCCATAATTAGGTGTTTTATTGACTCCGGCAGAAATAAATAGATCGGCGGCTTTGTCTGCGAGGTAAGGGTTGGTTTGCGTTAATTTCGAATCATCCGTTTCACCCTGGCCAATTGACATAATGCCGTCTGAGGTTCCCAAAGAAATGTTCCTGCCAACTTGAATTCGCAAGCTTCCTGAACCCAATACCGCTATACCACTTCGCTTGTCCTCTTTTAATTTATTGTCGTCACTTCTCCGTTCACGAAACAGTAAATCTCCTCCTGTAGTGATGCTTGAGTGTTGGCTCGCATCCTGATGATGAAAAATCACGCTCGTACCAGAAAAATCTCCCTTAGCATTAATATCCAAGCCCTTAGCGCTTACCAAAATAAATCGGTCGTTCATCTCGGGCGATCGGCCCACATCGCCATTCGCTGCAAAAATCCAGTTGTTGACAGTATCTCCGCGGTACACACTTTGAGCGCTATGCGCGTTGGAGCTACTAATATCAAGTAAATTTGTCTCCCTAATACGCCCCCATAAATCAGTAAATCGGCCAGTGCCAAGGCGAGAAAAATCGGCTAATGGGTGCGCCACTGTGCCAAAATTCTCCGGTGATAGATCCAATTGCTGAATGGCTATTTCTTGGTTTTTATTTTTAGCGGCCTGACTGTTGGCGACAATGTTGCCAAAGGCTGCGAGGTTAAAACGCCCGTTTAATTCAGGCGCCAGCACAATCCCACCGTTTATATTGATGTCGCCTTCCACACTAGCCAAGTCTAATTGACTGGGCAGAATATTTAAGCCAGGTCTTCGAATGGTAGGGGTAGAATAATTACTTTCCTCAAAGAGAGGTTGCACCACAGAGGTCATTAACATATTTAAATTCCCCGCAACACTCGTCACCCCCAACGCACTTTGCTGGCCGTAGGTGGAAAAGTAGTTCTCCACCAAAGCAACGTTGTTCTCAGCATATGCCTTAGCCGAACCCGTATTACTGCCAAACTGCTGATAGCCCATGTTCAGTTGAGTGGGGTTAAACACTGCCTCCACAGCTAAATTCCCGGTGGCGGTGAGCTTCACCGGTGCATCCCCAAGCCCAATCACCGCCGCTAACTCACCTTGGGTGTTACCCATATTGCCAAGGCTAGTCACTTCAAAACTATTGTTGGCGCCATACCATCGGCCGGAGTTGATATCCCCTGCGGCCTGAATCGAAACGGCACCACTGAGGCTTTGCTGCACCTGGTTGCTCAAGCCCTCGCCCACCGCTTTGCCGGTATTAGCGGAGGAGACGGCCAAGTCGTTGATACTACCGCCGCTTCGAATACTGAGATTACCGCCGCCGAGGCTCGCAATACCCTGGCTGAAATCCTGAAAGCCTATTCCCCAGGTGGTGATGTTGCGGGTAACGGAATTGGTTTCATCGGTGGCGTTGTTGACTGGGTCTTGCACCTGCACAAAAGTGCCCGCCGCCCGGTGCAGCCATTCGTTGACCAGCTGATGGCTTTTGGGGCCCTGAATATCACCCCCCGTGCGAATGTTGATGGCGCCGCCCGCCTCGGGGTAATACACCTTGTTGATAAACAAGCTGCCCAGCGCAAATTCGTTCACTGTATAAGGATGCACCGTGCCGTAATCCGGCAAGGCTTCGTCGCTGCCCGCATACTCGCGCATTTGGGTTTTGCCTGCCGTGTAAATACTGGCCGTGCTTAACACTTCCTCGACGGGCGCTTCTGGGTCAGGGCTTGTGCCGATGCCCACACTCGTATCTTGGTCCGTCGCGTCCTTGGAGCTGGCCGTTTTACCATCATTCTCTTTTGTCTGAATCATCGTTAGGTCACCTTGGGCGGCGATGTTGATATCACCAGTACCCGTACGCAGGGTGACGTTATTAGCCAAGTGCATACTGCCAGCATTGCCTTGCTTGGCCAGAGTGTTAAGGACATTGCTGCTGGCGAGGTCGGCGCCACTGATGAGGTTGATATGGCTAGAGTCCTCACTCATCAATGCTTCCAACGGTAGGTCATTGGCATCGTGGAAATTATTGCCCCAGGCACTGGTATCGGCTTTAAAGCCGTCGCTAAGGGAGTAGTCGAGGTAAAGATCGCCACCTGCGCGCAGGGTTACGCGCCCCGCACGGCCCGGGTTAGCGGGGGCGCTATTTTCGACTGTAGCAAGGACTTCCGCGGCTGGAACTTCGCTTAATTCAGCTCCTTCATTTTCAGGAGTGTCTGCACTTTGGTCCGGTGTGGTTTCAGGCGCCGGAGTTTTACCTAGGCGCCAGTTGCTTAAATCCAGGTTTTCGGCCAGGTGTATATCACCGCTGCGGTAAAGCTCGGCATTAAGGCTAAGACCGCCTTGAGTCGTCTGGTCCGGGGTGAGGCTTGCGAATAGTTGCGGATGGGCAGCTAAAAAGTCTTCTGCCTCTTTATTCATAGCCTCCAACTGGGCCAGAGTAACTTTGCCTTCGGCCACTTCTTTCTGCAGCCAAAGTTCGGCATTGAGGTTCCAGCCCTCGGTGTTGCTATAGATGTGTGACTTCAGTAGGCCTTCCTCACCCGCAGTAAGGGTGAGTTGCCCAAGGCCAGTGCCTTTTATCATCTGGCTGCCGCCCTCGGCGCTTACCGCCCCTGCCTGGCTGCTGAGGTTAATGCGCTGGGCGCTGAGGCTACTGCTAGCGGCGAGGTTAATATCGCCCTTGGCCCACAGGCCCACTGAACCCGCCTCGGTGAGCAGCTTGCCTGCGAGGTTTATTGCGCCCTGATCGGCCGTCACATCAATGGCGCCTGCCTGGAAGCTGGCGCCGGAGGCGATGCTGATATCCCCCTGGCGTTGGCGCAGGCTTAGTTGGCTTTGCTTGTTATGGGGGTCAAAGCTGCTGGCCAGCAGCGCGGCAAGCTCGCCCATATCGCCAAGACTTTGGGCATCCATCTGCAATTGGCCAGCGCCGTCTTTACCGGGCGCACGGCCATTGAGCGTGCCCTTGAGGCTAAGCGACCCTTTAGCCGCTGAAAGGCTGAGGCTACCCGCACCGCCGCCCTGCTCTTTGCCCGCTTGGGCGCCGAACACCAGCGCAGAGGATTGCGCCATGTCGATGGAACCGTTGTGACTGGTAAGGCTGAGGCTGCCGCCAGGGGTGTACAGGGTGCGCTCGCCAAAGCTGCGGCTGACACCTGCTACGTCTAGGCTCGCACCCGCCTGAAGCTGAATGTCGTGCCCGCTTTCAAGCGATACTTGCCCGGAGGCGGCCTGCAGTTGACTCCCTATCATCAATTTATCCGCGCTTAAACTGATGCGGCCACCTAGGCCTGTTTCGGGGGGGCTAAGGGTAGGTTCCGGGTTCGCTGATGGGTCGTTTTTATCGCGCTCAGGTGGAATGTAGTTTTCGGTGGTTAGGGTGCCGGCGGCTTGTAGGTTTAGGTTGCCCTGCTTGGCGGTGGAAAGGGTTCCGGTTAGGCGCAAATCCCCAGCTACGTTAAGTTTCGTTGTTCCCTGGCCGCTTATGCCCACACGGCCGATCATATTTACCTGGCCAAAGCCATCAAGCGCCAGGCTGCTCTCTGTAGGGATGCTCGCTTTTGGCTCAGCAACTGTGCCTAGTCTGATAACTTGGGCGTCTAAGTTCAGGACGGTGTTTGCCCTTGCGTTAACGGCGGACGGATCTAACTTAGCGCTAGAGCCTGTCAGGGTAATCTGGTCAGCCTTGAGGGTTACACGCGCAGGTTCTTTGGAGCTGGCCTTTTCTGATGTGGCCATACCCTCAGCCTGCGCAGAGGTTTTTAAACCTTCGCTCCTTAGTATGCTCGCTGCACTGAGACTTATGGATTTCGCGTCGAGGTTAAAGCCTTCGGCCAAACGCATCTGCTCAGTGGCCGCCAGGGAAACATCATTCAGCTTTAAACGCGTGAACACGTCATCGGCGAAATAAAGCCAATTGTTTGCACCGCCATCGCTGCCAGGCGCCGCAGGCTTACTGCCACCCAGCTGAATATTGGCGCCCTGCATACTCAAGTTGCCGCCCTCATTAAGCGCTAAGGTGCTGTTAAGTTCGGTGGCAGCCGCGCGGGCCAACAGCGCACTGCCCTTTAATACCGCGCCCTGAGCAAGGTTCAATACGCTGGCATCGGTGTGCGCAGGCGCCTTCACCTGGCCTTGTTCTCCCGCCGGTTTGCTTGCGTCGGTGCTCGCAGTCGCCTCCGCACGGACCTTCTCTCCCGCCGGTTTACTGGCGTCGGTGCCCGCAGTCACCTCTACGCTGGCCTGTTCTCCCGCCAGGCGCAGCAAGGCGGCGGGCTTATCAAGGTTTAGTGCGGGGCCAGGTGTTGCGCTGGGTGCCGCCGTAGCCGTCAACTCGGCACCGGTTTTTACCCGCACTTCTTTTTCAGCCACCAGCACCACCGCAGGCATAGTGACTTTGGCGTTCTCCTCTACGGTGACTTTTTTCGCGCTGACTTTAATCTCACCGGGCTTGCTATCGTCCCGCGTACCGCCAATTAGGGTAGAACCCACCTGCAGTTTGGAGAGATCCTCCGCCAATAGGCTCAGGCCTTGGTCGTTGGAGTTGGTTTTGGCGACCAAATGAATATCCTCACCCAGAATATCCACCCGCGCACCCAACTGGCCTTCGCTCACCTGGCCGTTAATGCCGGAAGTCAGGCGCAGGGCTTTTTGCGCATCCAACACCAGGCTGCCCGCATCTGCCGCGTGGGGCTGGCCTGCCACCTCCTGCCGTGCGCTGAAGAAGCTGTCACTCAAGCGCAATTTGTAATTGGCCATGCCGTTGGGGGCCAGGGCTTCTGCGCTTTTGCCGTCGGTGCGGCTTTTATAGAAGGTAAAGCCCTGCCAATCCGCACTGTGAATAGCCGTGTTAGCCAGGCCCAACTGGCCGCTCAGGGTAAGGCCGCCATCGGGCAACTCTGTGCTGCTATTAACGGCAGCCAGTTTGCCGGTGGGTTTCACCCAATAGGCGCCGGGCAATAGGGCGTAGCGCGAAGGCAGAAGAAGGTAATCCCCAGCGGGTAGCAAAGGGTTGTTGCTAAGGGTAATGCGGCTGCCGGTGGGTATGGCATCCTGCCCCTGCAGGGCACTGTCGTAGGCCACAAAATTGCCCGCAGGCAAGAGGGCAAAGCCTTCTGTGAGACTGCTAGTGGCCAGCACGTCTTTGCTACCAGTGGGGCCAGGGGCGAATTGATAACCTAAAAGATCGCCACCGCCTGCGAGGTTAATGCGGCTGCCTTCGTCCAAAAGTATGCGGTCGGCTTTGATGCTGACCTGTTTTTCTGGCGTATTGGGGATAAGAGAAGGAATTACGGTGGTGTTATTAGAGTTAAGGCTATAGAGCCAGTCTAAGTCGTTACCTATGATGGAGCCAAAGGGAATTAGCTGGCTATCGCCGGAGACATTAACTGAAGCGCTGGCCGCCAGGTGTACATCCTGGCCCTCTAAATAAACTGTACCAAACGGTGCACTGATGGCACCGCTGATTTCAATTTGATCCGCCTTAACATTGAGTTTGCCCCCTGCGCTTAACACCCTTGGCGCCGCTTGGCCGTTGCTGGCAATTTCCACCGTGCCGCCCGGGGCGGTGCTTTCGATGCTGACCGTTGAACGGGTACCGGGGTAGAGCACACTGCTGATCAGGGTTAAATCACCGCCGCTGCTCAGGGTGGATGTGCTTTCTGATGTGGAGCTGTTCTCAAACGTCCCGTGGGCCAAAAAGCTGCCCCGGCTCAGTAAAGAGGTTTGCCCTGCACCACTGATTCCTAGATTTCCTGTCAGCTCTAACTCCTGGCCAGCAAGAATCAAATTCCCCTCGCCCGCCAAGGGTTTATTGGCCTTAAAGGGGGCATCTTTATCGCTCTCACCGAAGATCAACCAAGGCGCTCGAATATCAATCTCGGTATTGTTATTCAACCGCACATCTTGAGTATCGAGCCTTAGTCGCGCCCTGGTACTGAGCGAAAGGGTGTCATGCAGGCTAATATCCGCTGAGCGGAAGGTTTTCGTCTTGTCGCCCGCGTTTTTGTCGATAGCGCTTGCAGTCGCATTAAGGGTGAGGCTATCCAAATCCCAGGCATTGAGGTCTTCGGCAAACAGTAATGCTCGGCCATAGGTCTGCATCGACTCGCCATCGATTTGCGCGACGTGTGTAGGCAGCTTGTCCCCAAACACCAACCCGTCTAAAAGATCCTGGCGGCGGGCGTTATACAGGTCGATGCCCATAGGCAGTTGCGGAAACTTTTCGATGTTATCCGCATAGTGATTTAACACATATTCTGATTTAAGGCTGACTTCGACCTTAGCGCCTTGGCCGCCTTCAGCTCGAAAAGCTGTGCTTTTGATGTGACTCTGCCAGATCATGCCGTCCGCTAAGCTCAGCTCCAGCGCTCCTGCGTTCGCGGCGCGCTCCTGGCGTTGATAGCCTGTGGCGGTCAGTACATCGAATGTTCGAGCGGTGCCAGATAGATCAATGCCCGAGCCTTCTTCAGTGACTAAACGGCCAATTGTTAAATCAATCCCGATGTGACCGGCGTCAATGAGTTTCACCTGCTGCAGGCCCGGTTCTGAGGGCAAGTCGAGGGCGGTGGCCGCTACGGAAAGCCAGGCATCTCGCCCCAACCAAAGCGCGTCACTGGCATCATAAACAGCGGTATCATTTGGACGCACGGCGAGGCTTATATCCCCGCCAGGGGCGGCTAAGGTTCCGCCCACATACAGGTGTTTAAGGCTGGTAATACTGAGGCTGGCCGTCGGGTCAAACTGCCAATTAACCCCATCGGCCAGGTGTACATAGCCCTCTGAAGACTGGGAGGAATTTTCAATATCCTTAACACCCTTTTGCGTGATGCTAAGGCTAACAGGCTTGCGCAGATAATCAGGCAAGCGATCGGTAGACACCCAGGGTGCAACGGAGCGATTGGATGACGCGGTTAAAAAGGCATTGTCAGTTAGCACCCAATTGCGCTGCTGCCAGGCAAAACGCTCGCCCTGCTGCGGCAGAATATCGGCGCCGCCTAGGTTGGTCGCGAAGCTGTACTTGCTAAAGCCACCCGGTGCAAAAAAATCATAGTCGATCACAGTAGCCGCTTTAAGCTTTTGCACGGGCTCGCCAGCGCCCAGTTGCAACTCCGGCAGTTCAACCGTCAGGCTGCCATTTTGGCTGAAACCTCGGGCCGATAGGCGCGCGTCTAACACCAGGTCCACTGCCGCTTGGGGGTAGCCCGCCTTGAGGGAAATAGCCCCGCCCTTGCCCGTGCTCAACGCGTTGTTGGCCCCCAACAGTGCGCCGCCATCGGCCGATAATTGCGCTCCCTCGTTAAGCTTTAAATCCCCTAAGCTGCGCAGGCTAATCTTACCGCCGTCCAAAGCCGATAGCGCCTGCTGGCCACCGTTCACGGTTGCTGAGCGATTCACCCAATTGCCAGAAACGTTTAGTTGGGCACCCGCTAGGAGTTCAAGGTTGTGTTGGCCCGGCGCATTTTTGATCGCATCCTCCTTTTCCACCAACTCATGGGCCACGGCTGGCTTGTTGCTAATATCGATGGCGCCACCGGCCGCATCGATTGCGCCGGCTAATACTATCTCCTGGCCGTAGGCAGTGAATGCCCCACCAGGCGCCAACATCAAGTCGCCACCGCGCTCTTGGGTTAAATCTCCTCGCAAAAACAGGTCAAACTGCGACAAGCCCGCTGCATTAATAAGCTTGGGGTCAAGCCAAAGCTCCCGCTCTAGATCCATCCCTTCAGGCCTTAAAGGGCTCAGCCAAACGGACTGGCCCGCCGATTGTGTAAAGTGATTGAGGTTAAGGGTAAGGGAGCCTTGAGCAGGCAAAGTGGCAAGGCTTAGCTGCCGCTGCCCAGGCGCCTGCCCCGCCAAAACATTGCCATCAAATTGAAGGTTGCGCGCCTGAATCTCAAAACGTCCCGCATCCTGCACATCGGTATAACCCTCCTCAAACCGCGAGAGGGTTTGAATGCCCTCATAAACCTGGTTCGGGTCCGCCGCGCTGATATCCACCACCTTGCCGTCCTTAATCAGCCCCGTGGTAACCAGCTCACCGCCCGTGTAATTAACCTTGCCGCCTTTGATATTCACCTGGGATTGGGCGTCAAGATCCACCTTGCCCTCCGAGAGCAACTGCACCGAACCGCCAGCAGTTGCGCGCTCCGCCACACTTTTAGCCTGCTTCTCCAGGCTGCCTTTGGTATCCACCATATTGGTGCCCAACCGTGCATCCACCCGAACCTTTTGCCCGCGCAACACACCGTCACGCTGCAGGGGCTGGTCGCGCACCTCGTTGCCGCGCACTTCTACTTCTAAAGAATTGCGCTCCATACCGAGGCTAACCTCAGCCCCGGAGACATCAATTGAAGCCCCTTTGGCCAGGTGTATGGAGGCTTCAGGATGAACCGGTACTTCATCAGGCGTGGCTTTCATGGGCTGCTTGCCATCGGTAGCAATCACCTTAATTGCCCCGCCCTTGGCCGCCACCTGCGCATCTTCTCCAAGCTCAATATGCTGGCCATACAGCTCAATTTTGCTGGGGTTTTGCGCGCTGGCATCCACGGCGGTAGCGCCCTGAATACGATCCACCGCCAATTGATCGATGTAGCCTTCAGCACTTAAAACTGTTACCCGCCGAGGGCTATCCGCCTGGCTTTTTTGCCACTGCGCATAGGCGGCAGGAGTTACCGCTAAACCTTTAAAAGCTTGGCCTGCGGCATCTTTGATATCCAAATTTTTGCTACCCGCCAGGGCTTTAAGCTGAGCCAACGCGGCGCCACTGAGTAAGGCTTCGTCCACCAAAATAGCTTGCGGCGGTTGTTCAAGGCTAACTTGAGTAAGGCTATTGGCGCCGAGGGCTAAGTCACCTGTATGAGTGGAGAGCGCTACTTTACTTGAAGTGGATTTATGCAGTTCAGTTTTGGAATCTACGCCCACGGCCAGCAACTGTTCCTGAGTTGCATCACTGAGGGTTTCAAGCTTGGCACCATCCCGCGCCAGCAAGCGAATGGTGCCGTTCACATCCACCGAACTGGTGGCCCGCACCCTGCCCTCTTGGTTAACCGCCAGGCCCATCAGGGTGACGTTGCCCCGCTCGGCGACGATTTCACCCAGGTTAGTCACATCCCCGCCGGTACCCACCTCCACAAACACACCGCGTAAATCCGGGTCCTTATCCGAGCTGGTGAGGTAAACCTTGTCGCTACTGGCCGCCAGCAACGTCTGCCCATCTGGTGTGCGAATGCTGCCTGCGTTAGTAATGCTCGGCGCAAATACCAACACCGAGCCGCCGCTTTCTGTGCTGATATGGGCGCCCTTTTCAATATCGATTGAACCCTGCGCCTGCCCCGGCGCCGTTAAAGACGGTTGGTCGTTATCGATAGCATTAAAAATATTGGATTTTAAAAATTGGTCTTTATCCACCTGTTGCGTAGACACCAATAAATTCCCCACATGCACCTGGGAATTTTGCCCAAATAAAACCCCATTCGGGTTTAATAAATAAATCGAGCCGGTAGCCGTTAAACTGCCGAGTATTTGGCTGGGCGCTTGGTCGAGAATATTATTCAGCGCAATGCCATTAGCCCCCTGCTGAAAATGCACCGCATTCTGCTCGCCGATATTAAAACTATCCCAATTTAAAATAACCTTATCGGCAGATTGATTAACCGTCAGTGTGTTGCCATTAACCTGAGTATCAAATCCAGCCTTGGGCGTAGACTCAGTATTTAATTGCGGCAAAGCAGACGCTAAGGTATCCGCCCAACCCGGCGGCTGCCACACTAAAAGAGAAATACTCAACGCCAAAAGTGATTTAGGTTTAAAACCAAACGGCTTTACAGATTGGGCAGGTATTTTCGCAATCATGATATTCACTCGCTAACACAACACCCGGCAGGCGCGCTACCGGATCAATAAGAATTTGCCGCAGCTTTAATAAAGTGCGCAGAAAGACGGCTCAATAATCGGTACAGTCAAACAAAGCTAGAATTGCCAACGCACCTGAGCATCCATTCGCCAATGATCCTCAGGGGTTTTCGCTCCCTCGTGCAGAGTTTTGGCCGCATCCACCGCCAGGCTCAACTGCGAGGTTATTTTTAACCGCGTACCCAAACCGACCGAGGCCAGGGTTGTGCGGGATATTTGTTCCGGTAATGGCGATTTCACTTTTACTTCACCCGCATCCACAAACGCCAATACGCGCCAATCTTTTAGCCAACTCACCGATTTCATCAACACAGGTGTACGCAGTTCCAATTGACTATAAATACCCGTATCACCCAGCGTTTCCGATTGAAAATAACCGCGCACCGTTTCATTGCCACCGATGGAAAACTGCTCGTTGCCAATTAATAAACTATCGGTTAGCTGAGTTTTTGTATTCAACCGCACCTGCCATCCCTTCATCACCTCGCGCATCAGGCGTGCGCTCAAAGTAGCGTAGGAGAAGTTCGGTTCACTCTTTTTTCGTTTGGCCTCAAACTCTTTATCATCGTTTAAGCCACGCATTCCCCAACGGCCACCCACGCCAAAACGGTCGGAGCCCTTAGCGCGCATAAAGGTCATGTCATAATCAAAGCCAAATAAACCATAGGCAATGGGCGCCAAATCCTGCCGCAAATCGGCCTGGCCCTTTTCTTTATTGCCAGCAATTTCTAAGGTATCGGTAAAATCCTTGTAGTCAAAATCCAATGTTATGGAATGCAAAAAATCGCTGTGGGATTCCAGCGGAATAATGTAGCGCAGGCCATAAATATCCCCCTTACCCAAAGCCGTAAAAGCCGTTTGCCCACCGAGGCTTGCCACCTGGCTATCGCTTTTCACCATATAAACTGCGGCGCGGTGCTCCTTTAATACAGGCATTAAATAGGTAAACCCCCAAATACTCACCTCTTCGGTTTTTTCCGGGCTGGTTTGATACTGCAACGAGAGGCCGTGATCCTTCTGCCATAAATTGTTGTAGGCCGTATTAAATTCCAAACGCGGCCGTGTGGTGTTAGCAGAGTTATAATTACTGACAGACAACTGATTTACCCAAGGCAACTCGTCTTTTACCCTAAGCTCAATATCCACACTGCCAGGAAATTTACCCGGCTTTAATACCGGGGTTACTTTTAAATGCTGGCTGCGCGCATTAATTTTACTTAGCTGCTGCTGAAAATCAGGAAAATAAGGCGTTTGGCCTTCTTGCACGGCGGGTAACTCATTACGTATGCCGCTGAGGGTGTAATAATTGGCGCCGGTAATCCGCAGCCGCTGCACCTTCCCTTCTACAATCGACATTTTAATAATGCCCTTGCGTATATCCTGCTCTGGGATATTCACATATACGGTTGGATAGCCCTTATCTTTATATAAGCGCTCAATTTTTTTAGCGGCCTTTTCCACCGCCGTCACCTCTTGGTTCTCCCCCAAAAAAGGCTCCAACACCCGCTCCAAATCCCTAGGATCTAACAGCGTGTTACCGGTAATTTGGTATTCATAAATAGTAAGTTTAGGGCGCGATTTAGGCTCGGAGCCACCAGTGTCCGCCCACAGGGGCAGAGCAAAATACAGAGCAGAAATAACAAGGCTTTTTTTAATAAGGGTCATGGTCAACCGCTGAAATTAAGAAGACACACCATCTGGGCATAGTCAGGATAAGAACAAGTATTCAAGCGGCTCAGGGCATATCCCTGCACACAAGAATAAAAGCCACAACACAACACGCCAAAATTGAACAGAAGAGAGCGGGCGCTGATTGTCACTGGGGTTTATGACAACTGGGTGACGAAACGCAAAAGCAGCCACCCCACCACCAAGATGAACTTTTTGTGACATTTTTATTAAAGGCAACTCGAATTGCTTCGGTGTTTTTCGTGCAACAACACCCAAACCCCTTGAACCAGGCTCAACGCCATGCACGCACGGCATTCAAAAACAGCCGATTAATCTGAAGCGGTTTCAAAAAACCAAAGCCCAACTGTCACATTTTTGTCAACAGACTGCCACGGGACTGTCACCGAGCCACAGCAAAATGCCCCTCATCCGCTTAAAAGATGTCAGGCAAACAACATGAGCAAAATTATTCACGTCGTCGGCGCGCGCCCCAACTTTATGAAAATTGCCCCGGTGATCGAAGCAATTAATGCATCTGCCGCGCGCAAGGGCTGCACCGTAACGCAAATACTGGTACACACCGGCCAACACTACACGCCGGAAATGTCCTCCCTCATGTTTGAACAACTAGGCCTACCCACGCCGGATTACAATTTAGAAGTCGGCTCCGGCGGCCACGGCCAACAAACCGGCCGCATCATGGAAGCCTTTGAGCAGGTATTATTAAAAGAACAACCGGATTTAGTGGTCGTAGTCGGCGATGTAAACTCCACCATCGCCTGCGCGCTGGATGCCAAAAAACTTAGTATTCCGGTAGCCCATATCGAAGCGGGCCTACGCAGTTTTGATCGCGAAATGCCCGAGGAAATCAATAGAATCCTCACTGACGCCATCAGTGATTATTTATTTACCACCGAAGAAAGCGCCCGCCTTAATTTAGTGGGCGAAGGTATAGACGGCGGCAAAATATTTTTTGTCGGCAACACCATGATCGACACCTTGTTAAAACACAAAGACGCCGCCAAAAGCCGCCCCATACTCTCTCAACTCAATCTCATGGATGGCAACCACAACACACAAGCCTATGGCCTAGTGACCCTGCACCGCCCCAGCAATGTGGATCGAATAGAGCCTTTGCGAGAATTATTAACCTGCCTTGCTGACTTATCCAAAGACCTGCCCCTGGTCATGCCCATACACCCACGCACCAAAGCGAATATCGAAAAGTTCAAACTAATGCATCTAATTGACAGCGGAAATTTTTTGTTAATTGAACCGCAGGGTTATTTAGATTTTATCTGCCTACTCAGCAACGCCAAATTAATTTTATCCGACAGCGGCGGCATCCAAGAAGAAGCCACTGTATTAGGTGTACCCTGCTTAACCCTGCGGGAGAACACGGAGCGGCCAATTACCATCAGTGAAGGCACCAACACACTGGTAGGCAATAATCCTGCAGCCATAGTTAAAGCCTTTAACAGCGCTTTAACTAAGGACTTTAGTGAAAAAAGACCAAAATATTGGGACGGCAGTGCAGCGCAGAGAATTGCCGAAATACTTTTAACTCACTTAGCCTAAAACAATGCATTGGCTAATAGATGCTGGGGCGATAAAAACAGGTGGAGGTGTGCAAATTGCACTCAATAGGCTCCCCCTGTTAATAGAAGCACTATTAAATAAGGGCTACCAATTAACGGTCTTATTACCCTCTACAGGGCCGCTGAGCAACTTAAAGTTAGATGCCCGCATTGGATTACTCTATAGTCCAGATAATTGGCTCACACGCATATTTTTTGAATATCTACAACTACCGCTATGGATGAAGACACGTAATATTAAAGGAATCTACTCCGTCTTTGGCTTTGGCCTGCCCCACCCAGTAAGCACACTGTCAATTGTTAGCACCGCAAACGCGACAACCTGTTACCCAGACAGCCTATACTGGAAAAAATTGAAAGGCATAAATTATCTAAAACGAAAGCTGTACACTCGCCTTAGGCAAAGCAGATTAAAACTAGCCGATTACTGGGTATTTGAAACTGAATTAATGCGCCAGCGCAGCGTAAAACACTTAAACATACCATTAGATAAAACCTGCGCCATAAACCCCTCCCCCACCATATACTTAATTGATAGACCAGCCAAACACTACGAACTCTCCGGAAAAATTCAAATAACACTATTAACTGGCAATGAGCAACACAAAAATATTGAATACCTAATTGAAATTTGTCAAATCCTTCAAAATGACGAAATTCAATTCAATATTAGTCTAACAAAGGAACAACTAGAATCCGCAGCACCCAACGCCAAGCACTTACACAATATAAATTATTTGGGGAAGATTCCACCAGACCAGCTCCAGTCAATCTATGACGCAACTGACATATTGATGAATCTTAGCGAGCTGGAGAGCTTCAGCAATAATTATATGGAAGCATGGAAAGCAGGCTTGGCTCAAATCTGTAGCGACAGAGACTTCGCACGCCATATCTGCGGGGAAAGTGCATTCTATGTTGAACCATTAAACCCTGCGGAAGCAGCCCGCCAAATACGGCATATAGTTTCACTGCCAACAGAACTTAATAAAATGGCCACAAATGGAAAATACCTTCTAGATAGGCTTACACGTCCGGAGGAATACATCGCAAAGACGTTGGACATTATTAGAAGCTCATCCAGAACTGAAAAAACAAAAGGAACCGCAAAACAAATATACACCCCATAGAATAAAAATTAAAACCACACACAATAAATTAAATCCATTCACTGAAACAGAATTCGAGCAACATAAAAATAAGATCAAAGCCAATTTTGGTCCAGACCGGAATCGAGAACGGATAATTTAATCAGTCATAATAGTGCAAGAATCATAGTTCACATTAATAAATAGCTCAGGTCATTTACGTCGAACTGCGTACCCTGACTATCGCAAGTCTCTCGAAAACGTCAAAGCAGCACACACATACATAATGGAAGATATCTATGGCCAGACTAACAAAAATCTGTGTTACGTGGGTTCTTCTGTCAATTATCCTTACCCACAGCGTCTTTGCGGTTCAAGAAACCTCACTCCTACTTAACTTGCCAGGCCAGAATATAGATCAGATAAACGCAGCCAACGGTAGCTGTGTTCAATACCAGGGCTCCGCGTGTCAGGCTGGCAACTTTAACACTGCAAATCCAATAGGTATAAAGTTTCCAACCCTTAACCCTCCACGGGTAAAAATTGCAACCACCTCAATGTCAGGTGGTCAATCCATCAATCAAAACAAGGGAACCCTATCATTTGATTACACCACCCTAAGCACAGAGCAAAGTGATTGGGGAAAACCAATGAGCAATCAAGCAAGAATAAAAACCCTGTTCAAATGGGGTGATACTGACCAGCAGTTTCAGGTAATTATCTACAACGATGGTGTCAAATCCTATCTAGTATTTAGGCACGATGCCACCAACAATTGTACGGGTTCCGCCTGCCAGCGCAGCATATCGACAAGCCGATACGAAACTGGGGATTCAAAAATAATAATGGGCTGGAAACCTGGAGAAAAACATCAGATAACTGTGAGCTGGAACTTTCGCACCCCCGCAGAGGGCAGCTCCTCCATGGGCATTTATATTGATGGCAAATACGCAATCGTAGAAACAAAATCTTCCAGCATCAATTCCGATGGATTTTATCAGCCCTATATGTACCTAGGTACAGATCACCTAGGTGGCAACCCTGCACAGGGAATAATTGGTAACTTCAAAACTTATTCTGATGAATTTATCAATAAAGAAAACCCAGTTGACGATTTTATAAACTGGAAAAAGAACAATGGTGTGTGGGATCCACACGAAACATTCGACCAGACATTAGATGCGCCTCGGCCGTTCAATACTGGAGGCAGTCCGCTTGTTTTCTATAAAACGGCCGACTATCTGCCTGTTTTCCCCGGCCAAATTCCCAACCCAAATGAAATTGCAGAGCGCGTTGACCTGGTAGCGGCGCGCAATGAATTTGAAACAACGTTTTTTAATGTATATTTTGGGGCAAACCTACAAGGCATCGCAGAAGTCGCACTCTCAAATTTGGTGCACACAAATGCTACTGCTAGCGAACAAATCAGTTGCGAAGACGTGATGATTAGAACAGTGAAATATTGGTGGCAGGCGGGATCTGGAGCCTCAAGTGTTGACAAAGAAGCAATTCCTGCTTTTATACCTGAGCTATTGCTTTATAACGAGGCAAGCGTTCCAACCACCCCAAGTAAAACGACAATCCAAACTCCCAGTGACTCTAATGTGTGTGGTTCTACCAGATCTAGCACGACTTTTGCCAGCATTCAGGCAAATACATCGAAACAATTTGCCATCACCCTTAGACCCGACGGAAACCGAACACCCGGCACTTACCAGGGGAGCATTTCAGTTAAATTAAATAATGGCTCTGTATATTCAATTCCCATTTACATCACCATTCTTGACATAACACTGCCAGCGTTTAATAAATATGCAACGATTTACAATGAATTCTCTGGGACGCTTAACAACAATAACGAATTAAGGACAAAATGCAAAAATCAGCTGAAGAATATTAGAGATCATGGATTTAATGGTGTAATTATATTGGCAGGGAAAGAAAAAGAATATCTTGATATGGCGGTTGAGACGGGCCTAAGCACTTTTACCATGTTCAAATCCCTAGAAAACATCGCCGCAACGAAGACTTGGTTTGCCGAGAGAAATATGCGCGCCTTATTTCTAGGTCAGGACGAGCCTCACTTAAGAAGCGATGTTTCACAAGCCCTAACCTGGCAAGTTTTAGATGCCAACAAAATACACACTGCTGGTGGTGAAGTCGCATCAACAATTAATAAAGAATATGCGGATCAATTAAACAACCCACTCAAATTCCCGTGGGCCAACACTAGCATCCCGTTTACATTAGGCAAGCTCGATTTTCCAATTTTAAATGCAGAACCGCCCACTAATGACACAACATCAAATGCGTACTTCAGCAGTCTAATAGCGGGCAAAAGAATCCCCGATAGACAGGAGCTTATCTATTGGCAAGCAGCACGGGAGGCGCCAAGGGTAAATCGATATTTTTCCGGCTACTTTATGCACCTATCACGCCTGGCAGGCATTGCACCCTACATATATCAGAAAATCCGAGATAATACCTTTAATGACTTTGTGGTGCGATCAAATGGCGAGCGTTCGCTAAACCTCGTCTATCCATCTGTAGAAGGTGGTATCGACACAATCCAATGGGAGTCCATGCGAGAGGGTATGGATGACCATAGAATGTTGCAGCTTTTTGATCAATTTTATCAGCGCCTTTCGGTAAAAAATCAGACTGCAGCCAATTCATTTAAAGCCGAGCTTGATACACTATTGCAAAAATATAAATCATGGAGTGGCTCAAAATCATTAGCCACTGAGGATTTCTCTAAAGATAGAATTTCCCTATTGAGCATATTAACCAGGATGCAAAATTCTATTATCGCATACTCGGTGCAGATTTCTATAAGCGAAAACGAGGATGATGGTTGGGAGTTTGAGGATGCTGGTCAAATTTATCGGCCAAATGGCAACCAAATCTTTAGTGACGCAGGCGGAAACTATTTTGGGACCTGGGCAAGCTATAGCCATTATGGCGCTGCACTGCGCTTTCATGTTCCTCCTACAGCCAAGAAATCCAGCAACCTATATTCCGCAACACTAAGATTGCTACGTAATAACGCATCAGCCACCGGAACACCTAAGGTTGCGATCAAAGCCTACAAAAATATCAATTGCACTGCATTCTCAAACACCAACAGACCCTATCGTAACGGTGTTGAATACACAGCGGCATCTACACTTCTAGAATTTCCTAACCCTGAGTTAAACGCTGTTGGATCATGGATCGATATAGATATTACAACCATCATGCGCGAACTGATGCAACAGCCGACCTGGGCCGGATCCAATAGCTCTATTTGCTTTATTGGCATTAATTTAATGACAACAGGCAGCCATGAATTTGGCATAAGAGATTCAGTCGAGGGCGCCTACTCGTCACCAAAATTAATATTAAACTATGAGTAGTGATCCATTCTAATCAGGCAGGCCTAGCGCAGACGACCAAAACATCAATATTAGCCGACTCAAAGCAACTCGGATCAGATCTCTTCTCAGGGTAATAGAAGAACCAAGCACATATTTAATCGCCGATATAAGGCAAGTGTTTGCAATAGATGATTTGACGCAATATCATTTGCGTTTCAACTTTTAGGATAAGTCAAACGCGGCGTATAGAATTATTGCCCCCAACAAAACCATCGCCAAATAAACCTATTTTATCGCATTTACGCGTTAGCATTGCATCGAAACGGTAGACGTAAAAACTGAAAAAAACACTCAACAACATTCGCCATTGCAATAGTAACGATAAGCAATTCAACAATCAGATTTAAAGGAAACCTGGCATATAAATATTTTTTAGAAAGCGTTTAGACGGAGTTATAAACGTTAAATTAGCAAAGCGCCCACACCACTTATACACCCGGCGACACTTTGTGTCGGTTTAATGTCTGCAGCATGGACGCCACTCTGGCGGATTAAGCCGCCGTAAGCCCGGCTAAAAGGGAGCAGATCCGCGTATCTGCTCCCGCTTTAGCGGGCAAAGACAAAATTGATCAGGACTATCTTTTTTGTCGACGGGTTAACAGTAAAGTGAATTCGTGACCGAGCAATCTACCCAATACTTTTACAACAGAATCACAGCACACCATCGCATTTTAAACAACCAATGGAGCCATACCATGTCTAAGCTAACCAAACGATCAAGGCAATTCGGCATTGCAATTCTATCCGCCGTATCACTTTATGCCCCACACATAATTGCTCAACCCAATAACTACTATCAAGCAGTTCGAATTGAAAATACAGAGTTAGATTTAGATTCATATCAATTTGGACTGGCGGACATTAACAATAAAGGTACCGTGGTGGCGGCTATCGGTAATGGTTTTGGCGGCTATATTTATAAAAATGGAATTTCAACGCGGATAATTGATGGGCATGAATATATTAAAAGAATTTATATTAACGATAACGACCAAGTAGCTGGCATATTTGGTGCCAATAGAAATGGATTTTTCTATGAAGATGGATATATTCAGGACATAGGCACCATTTTGCCTATCGACATTAATAATAACGGCCAGATAATAGGTAAACAAGGTTCTCAGATAGTGAGCTATCTTAAGGGAACTGTATCTACGTTAGAATTACCACAGGGAGTTACAGCCGTAAATTCAGCCTATAATGCGGCGGGAAACGAAGTGTATGGACAAGTATTCACTTATATAAATGGCGTAAAACAGATCATTGACAAACCGTCGGGTGTAGTATCGATGGATATCAGGGCTATTAATGATGACAACAAAGCTGTTGGATCTTTAGATGCCAGAAGCGCCCTTCTTATCGATAATGGGACTATTACAGCGTTTGGAACTCTCGAAAACCGCATTTTCGCTTCCGCTAGTGATATAAATGGAAACGGAACAATCGTCGGAACATCGTATAATCCACCTTATAGTTGCGACGGCCATTATGAACCAGGGTGCCAGCAATATAGAAATTTTGCTGCGTTTATAATAGAAGATGGTTTAATGACTAACTTGACTGGTCGTCTTTTAAAGCAGGATGCGGCAAGGGGGGTCAAGCTTACACAAGCCTTGGCTATTAATGATTTTGATTTTATCGTCGCTCAGGGTTTTGAAACAGGTAAAGGCGAAGCATTATATTTGCTCACACCAACCCCTGTCCCACTTCCCGCATCAGTCTGGATGTTTTTATCAGGCCTCAGTATCTTTGGCGCGCTTAGACGTTTATCGCGCGATGCCTAAAGGCATCGACTGAATCGAGAGGAAACAAACCAAATAAAAACATCACCAGTCCAATGGGTTAAATCTACTAAGCTGCCATCCGTCTTGCGGTATGGCAGCTCATCTCACCGCTTGTGAATATGATTCTGAGATTACTATCCATTATCTCTGACGGCTTTAAGCTTGAATTGGAATAACTTTTGTAACTCAATTGATCAAACAAAATATCTAGCTTTCAAGCCCTCTAAAAAATTTTACTAGCGCACCAAGAAAGTCTATTATTGATCCTCTCATGTACATCTCACACATAATCCGTAGATTTGACCACCAGAATTAAACAATAAAAAATAGTAGCACAAATCTCGCTTCATTCGCACAACGCACATTGGAATTAGATATAACGCTTCACCATTTATGAAATGGCGACCAAAAAAAGACAATATATGGGGATGGTTGATTACTTACGCGTGATTAGACAGATCCGTAGAAATCAATCTTATCAATTGTGCGGCGTGAGAATCATCAGAAAATTCAAAAAATACATTTTCTACATCTTCTGCAGCCTGAGACCTAAGCATACAGGCCAACTCTTGATCTGATATTAATTTAAACATGGCTTCAGAAAGAGCAACAGGGTTTCTAGGAGGAACGATCAAACAATTTCGATGATCCATAATAAATTCTTTAGTGCCGGGCATTTCACAGGTGACAATAGAAGCACCCAACATCATTGCTTCATAAATAACCCGAGGAAAACCTTCGGCATAGTAAGATGGGAACGCAAAAATTCCACTTTGTTTATAGACTTGCAATAGTTGATTCTGAGACACATGTCCCAATAGAGTTATCCGTTCAGACAAGCCAAGCGTGCCGACAAGTTGGATTATATCATCCACTTCTGACTCTAATCCTCCCCCAGCTATTCTCAAACGCACATCCATTCCCTTGCCAAAAATTAAACCTATAGCCCGGATCAGATCCAATATACCCTTTGATTCGTGCAAACGGCCCACAAAAAGAATATCCATTGCGTTTCTTGACACACCAGCATCAACACCAGCGGAACTAGGCCTGAGCGAAGTCAATGGAACTTCATTTTCTACGTGACTGCAATAAACTGCTAACAATCGCTGGAAGAACTTCCCAGTTACGATCATAAATCGTGCTTTTTTAAACAAAAAATTCCATGGCGATGAACGCTCAACGTTCTTTGCCCAAACACCACGCACATAAAAGCCATATGGGATTCTTAAAATTATGCACCAAAGAGCTAGGATATAGGAATTATGACCAGGGCAAAAAATATAGGCAAATCTGCATCCAGCAAGATAGAAGGGCGCATAAAACAACGAATAGATATAGTTTAAAACCCTAAACGGAATCATTGCAGCGGTTGAAAATATATTTAAACGTCCGAATGAAACCTCCGAAAACGAAATAGCACCGCTCAAACTTGAGTTCTTAGCCTCATCTAAAAAAGAGCATATCTTGACATTCCACCCGTCACACTTAAGCGCTTTAACGATATCCAACTCTGCAGACTCCAGGATAAGCTCATTACCCCGCCGAAAAACTGAGTGATTAGGAACAAAAATAACTTTTTTAACATCTTTACTATTCATTGGAACGCTTCGATTCAATCTTAAAGAGGTTTAAAATAGCAATGGAGACAAAAATTAATATACCCCTGAAACCGTGCTGAAAACCATCTACAATCATTTTTGTAGCGACGTAGAGCACGAATGGATAGGCAGCGAACAGCAGACTATTTTTTTGCCTACGATCATACCAGATCGACAATAGAGCAAAAAAAATACCCACGAATAACATTCCGAACGCGATCCCCAGCCATTTAAAAGCCAGGTATAACTCACCAATAATAGAGGGGCTAGCAGCCGTATTCCAACCCTTATGCTCTGGCATTAACAATAAATCGATCAACACACCGGAGTTTATGCTGTTCACACTGTTCCCAAATAGCGCACGGTCAATGGGTTCAAACCAGGACATAAGCACCATAATCCCCACTCGCCCATCGATATCAGCGTGCTTAATTGCCGCCATAGCGGTATCGAATTGCTCTATATTGGCGGCAAGTAATTTGGCAAAATACAAAAGAGCATTACCAAAGAAAACCGTTACAAACTCCCCAAGAGAGCCACCCATCTCACCGCTGCGAACAGCACCAATCATCGAACTTAAAATCATTAGCACAAACAAAAACAATAAAATCACTTTAAATGATATGGACCGTCTGAACCCATCGAACAATACCAGCCAGCAAAAAAATGGCGCAACAACCATATCTCTTCCTTGCAAGACACTAAACAACCCAGCAACCATAACCGCCAAAGCCAGGCAAATAACTGGAGATCGACTAATATGTTTAACACAAAATATGCAATAACCAGAAATCAGAAGGTGCATACCCCAAAAATATCCCCCATATACACCAACCAGTAGATCTGCTCGCCCCTGTTTGAAGGCGGTAAAATGTTGGACGCCACCCAATGTGTAGAAAATCATTAGAAAGCATAAAATCCCAAAAGAGAGCAGAGCCAGATAACAAAATGATATATATGGTTTCGACCAATCAAATGAATTAACTTTTTGCCCCTTTCCCGAAAATAAACCAAGAGATATAAAGTATCCCGCCAAAAAGAATAGGTACCCCATTAGCGCCATTTCGGACCCTTTATTCATCAACTCTGGGACCATAGCTTTTATGTAGCGGAAGTTATACCCACCGACGCTTACCAGCCAAAATGGCAGCAGAGCGAAACTTGCACAGTACAATACTGTGAAAATTTTGGCCGGGCTTAATACATCAGCACTCTTGTGATACAAACAAAATACCAGTGCCGCCATCATCAACAGCAAAGCATTAAGTATGAAGACATATGCAACATCAGCAGAATATATATAGGCATAGGCCATTAATGCCATACCCACCAAAGGCAATTTGAACCAGCGCCAATCGGACTGAACACCTAACTCTGCAGAAACTTGAACGGGAACAAACTTTTCAGAATTTGCATTAAACACAACATTGATATCCGCAATTAATCTATAAGCCTTTTAAACAAAGTAGACTCGGGAACACCAGCCATCCATGGCGAACCATAAAGGCTTTTTAAACCGAAATTACTCATGCGCTGGTTATCTGCATTAAATGCTGATTTTGTCACTGAATTACTTAGTTTCCAGCCAACCATTTTCCCCATATCACCATATACATAACGCCACAATGGAACAGTATCAGCTTTTTCGGTGTATAGATGCGCCAGACAATAATCCACAGAGTTAAGATAAATCTCTGCACATCCCTCAACCATCACAACACCTTTTACAGCCCTTAAAATCTTTAGCAGCCCATCCTGCCAAGCATGGGGATCACCCGGTGCATGAGCATGATCTGACGACCAACAAAACTGCGGGCTTGCTGCCGCCAACATGTCTAAGTAAACCCCATGTTTAGACACATCAATCCCCTGACAACTGTTCTCACATGCCGTTACGATTAACTCACGCCAAGCATCATTACCGGGGCAGGCATATCGCAAATTATTTAATTGCTCTTTGTAATGACTAACACGCCCCGACATATCTTTTAACTGAATTTTATTTGCAAGAATTGAAAACCCTTTGTTGGCACTATCAAATAGCAAAGAATTTATATAGGGCATAGCTACAGAATTATTACCCTCTATATATTTAATCAGGGACATAAAGCCCGCCTTATCTTTCGAGATATAATCCGGATACATTACGTCAAATGGATAGCGTCGCCACTGAGTGAACCAAACAGCTATCCTACCGATTATTTTACTTCTAACCTGCCTAAAATGATCTTTCTCCAACCCAAAATCACTCATCGAAGCCACAGAAAAAAAATCGATTTTGTTATTTTTCCTCTTTGGCTCACCCATCCAAAAGTGTCGATTAGCCCAATCGCGATATACCTCTGCAATTGCATTTATATTCGGCGCGACTTTAAATATGAGCGGCTCCTTTCGAGCACCAAAATACCTCAATGTAAATTTCTTTTGAGGGTATATCGTCCAGTCTGATATTGCAGCTGTTTCATCATTTGCAATGACGAGAATAGCCTCACGACTATTAGTAAAGGCCACCATCTGCATACAATGCTCTCTAGATGGATAGCGCCGACTAAGGGGTACGGATAGTTTATTTAACTCTAATAGCTGCCCATGCTCTCGCGGCAAAATGGCATGGGTATATTTAGATATATCAACGTCAAATATATTTTCATTAGGCCCGGCATAAGCCGAATTATCGCGAACGCCTCGCGCAAGTATTGATGCCCCAATTATTAATTTTCCAATCTCTCGCCTATGCGCCATACATAATCTTACGCTTTAATTTAATTGGCAAATTTTACAATCAACACGACAAGAACATATACAGCCAGCATAAGAGCAGAACCACTCCCAATAGGCACAAGTATATTTCTCCAGGGAATTTTACTAACTTTCAAACACAACATGGTCATTAGAGCGGCATCTAAAATCGACCCCATAACCACACAATAGGCGATACCAAGCATACCATATTCAAATTTCACAGCGATCAACGCAGCCGAACCTAAAAAAAATGCTACGATCCACTGCCGCCATGCGCGATCAAATGTAGTGCCATATGCTCTAGCCGTAGGGTCAGATATTTTATGGATTAATCGAAAAGGCATTGCCAAAAGTAACACCTCGACAGGCTCTATGGCTCCTGCCCACTGCTTACCCAAAATCAAAGGGACAAAGTATTTCGCACATAACGATAAGATTAACGCAAATGGAAAACCTAAATAACATACAATCGAATACATCTTTATATAACTATTATTACCACCAGCATTCTCTCGGTTGTCTTTCGCTGCATATGGAAAGATCAATCGATCAAGGATCTGACCAAGCTGTAGAATAGGCATAGTGGCCAACTGATTGGATCTACCATACACACCCATACTCTCAGAGCCTAACCTCTGGGCCACAATAAAAGAATCAATTTGGCTTGCAGAATAACTTGCCAGCCGCGACATGGACTGCCAGAAGCAGAAATTTAATAAATGATGTATATCCTCATATTTTGGCATTGCGACAGCGGGTGTTCTTATTCCCCACCTAATAATTAAACAGCGTATAAATGACTGGCTCACATGCCCTATCACGATAGACCAATATGAAAAATTAAGCGCGGCGCACAGCATAGAAATGCCGGCATAACCAACCAAGTAGCTTATAGAATCAGCGCGACTAATTAATAGATAATTTAGGTTCCGCTGGTGCAATGCATCTTGAACAGAACAAAGACCAAGTGACAAATACAACAAAGAATACACCGGCAAAATATGACCGACTTCTTGTATATTTAATAATGTGCTTACAGGCTTAGCAATCAAGATCAGAATAGCTGCCCACAAAATTGCAGAAATCTGAGCAACCCAAACTGCAGAGCCCAAAAGTAAGTTATCCAGAACCCTCAACTGAACCAAATAGGGCGAAACGCCAAACTCTGCAAATATTTGCAATAGCTGCACAATAATAACAGAAGCAGAAACCACCCCAAATTCACTGGGCGACAGCAGCCTCGATAGCACTACTATCGTGATCAACTGACTAAATACTTGAACGCCTGTGCCAGCAATGAGCCTAAATGCATTTTTTTTCAAGCTCAAACACGCCACCACATACAAGCATCTACCTTAATAAGTATTTATACCAACACATAAGCAACCTGAGCATTGTTATAACTCATGGCGCCAATGCTAAATACCCATCAAAAAACCCCACCAAAAATTAGCCGAGTCATCTTTTAGGTTGCATGTTTGAAGCGTTGGAGCGTCACCAACAACCAAACTCAGAGCATAATCATTAATCACTCTAGCTTGCCTATGATTTGTTACCGCATTGTTACAGGCTTTACACCGCCCGCCCCTTGGGTTGCCATATCCACCGACATCGAACCACACCCAGTCACCATTCCTTTTTGTCTAGCGCTGGCACAGTGCCAGGTAAATTAATGGGAATTCAGCTAAAGCGCCGTAAAACGGATGACAGCATTGAGGATTTGATGCCTTGAGCTGTTGTAGGCTAGATGGGGTTTATTGGTCGCTTACGACTTTCTATCAGTCTCGGCAACCAATTTATTCTTTTCAAATTGAAGTATTTGTTGTTTAGGCGCCGCACCGCGTAAAACGCCATCGCAGTTTGGCCGGATGGGACCTGTTGGGTGTTTGATTTTTGCCATTGATGTAGGGTACGCCTAGCCCATATGATTTCTTCTGGAGAAAAACTTAGAGCACGTCGAATGGGCGACGAGGGCAAGGTGGGACTTGATGATCTCTTACAAATATTTTAGAGTTTAAAGCGATTCTATAATCGCCTACTCCGCCAAAATATCTAAGCAGCAACAGAAAACACACAAGGGACGCAGTTTATAACTGCATCGCAATGATGAATTACCGATTAATTTAAAATCTTATGAAATTAATGGAACGCCCCCAACGGAAATTTTCGATCAGATGGGGTGCAGGCATAATAATTTAACCAAAAAACTATATATTTTGCAAGTACAGCTATCTTATCCGGCGAAATAATTTTTAACCCGGTCCCATTGAATAGCAAAAAATGCAAACAATGATGAGAACAATAACAAGCCGCTGGCAGACAAAGGATCCGGTATTACCAGGTAAGTTGCGCCAACTTTGTCTTTAGCTACGATCCACCCCTTATCATTGATATGCGAAGCATTTACAAATTGGACACCAACACTGAGGTAACTATTCAAATCAAATACTGCATTAAATTCAGATCTCCATATTACTGCGATAGAGCCATTGGGTCTGTTAACGCTGCCTACAACGTTACCGGCATTATCTAAATCAACACCAAAAAAAACCTAGCTGAATTCGACCACCATCGATACCGTATAGATAGCTATTCTTCACAGTCGACTACCAATTTGAAAATAATATTTGACTCTTTTCATTTAAGTAAAACGCCGTATTGCCGCCATTTAATTCCGACGAATAATTCTTTACCAATTTCCCGGTATGCACGTCCCAAACTCGGCCATCTGCATCAACAGCCAATCCATTATTATTAAATGCGGCAGCGTTTACCTTTCCGTTTGAAAGCTTGATCACAGCGGCAGATGAATTTGGCAAGTAACCAATTGCGTTACTAAGCACTATTTCACCGTTATCATTTACAAATCCAAATCCATCAGCGTTTATACCACTATACTTCGAATGGCTTTTATTTGCAGTGCTATATAATCCTTCTTTGCTCAACACTTCCCCCCGATTATTGATGTCATAGACATCTGTCTTATAGAAAGGTAGCGTCATCTTGCTGAGATTTCCTGAAGAATCAAAGCTCCAATGAAATAATGAGCCAGCCTGCTCGCCGATAATGTCTCCCTTGTAATTCATATCGATAACTGAGACCAATTGCACCAGTAATTCATTCGAATATTACACAGGCGCTGCCTGGGCAGCTCCGTGAACTCAAATACCCGTGATGCCAGACAACAATGAAACTATTGATTTAAAGTGTTTCATCTTGAATTCCCTAAAGTAGCTTAACATTATTTTTTTTGGTTGAACCTTATTTTTCGAAAAACAGATTATCTGTGTAATTAGTTCTTCTTAATACAAGAGGGCCCCGCATTCTTAAGAATGAATCTGATCAGAATTTTTTGCATAATAACTTCGCGTGAAATTTAATACAAAGACTATTATTCGAAATATTCTCTCAAATTTGCCACTAAGATTTCTGAAGTCAGCTGATATAGTCATGGCTTTGCCATGTGCGACAAAGCGTATATCTTTGATTACTTCAAAGTTTCTGCAGCAAATGGCTTAGGTAAGTGCTACTGATGCCTTATGGATATTAACTCACCAATAGAGTCTCAATTACCATTGTGTCAATTTAACCCGCCTTCTTAACAACTTTAATCTGCTTGGAATCAACAGCAATCAAGAAATTACCAGAGTTATCAGGGAAAATGCTTGAGCAATTCAAACCATTTGCCTCACAGAGAAGTGCTGCATCCCAGGTGCGTGGTTTTTTGATTGATGCGGTTACCGAACCTCCTTCCTGGGTATTAGTTAGCAGAATAATTTCATCGGAGTTATTTTGATGTTTCCAACGAGCACCCCGAACAGCTGGAGCCTTACCTGTGCAGCTGTCGCCATACGGATAACTCACATCGGAAGCACACCAACCATTTTTAGGTGTACTGTTACTATTGGTGTAACCAGAAAAATCTACAAGATGCGCTATATCTTGGTCGTCCGCTAAATCTAATAACTCTCCGTAGGATAAATAATCGCGCAAGAATATATTATTGCGCGCTTGTGCCAGTTTGCGGACATAGGGAACCACTGGGTAGCTTGGATCATTGGGAGGGCATAAATCCAACCCGCACAACTGCACCGGGGTGACAGGGCCAAGTTGAGCGCCCCATACAAACGAGCGGCCCCAAAGTGCACTTTTCGCCATATCACTTACCGCTTTGCCCTGCCCAGACGTATACATTTGGTAACCGCTATAAATTGACCAAAGCACAGGGATATCTGAAATGCGTAACGGCTCATAATTTAGAATTATATCGGTGTAGCTCATGAGGGCTTCATTAAAGTATTCGCTACTGGTTATCCCGCGGGTGCCATTTATTCCGTTAGCAGCCAAAGTATTCAGCATATTTTGGCCAATCAGTTTTTGCCCATCAAGCCACCAAGCACCATGGCCCATCACATGGGAATGCTGCGCGTTAAAATCGGGGTTATAACCAATGCCGTAGGTATCCAAATAAATTCCTTTTGCTTGCAGTGCCACCACCTTGTTTACTGTGGCATTCGCAACACTGCGCACAGCCTGGCTAGATGGGTCCGCCCATATAAGCACCGACTTGGATCCTTTATAACAGGTAGCGTAATAGTCTTCGTTCGCCTGATTAACTGACTTGGGTTTTGATCGCTTCAGCGCAAGATTTGCCAGTCGGCCAGCGGCAATATTTTCATAGGTAAAATCTTTATTAAACCAACCGTCTTGTTCAAAATACTGCTGCCCATAAGGACAATCTGCATAGGTGGGGCTGGTGCGATCATTGATATTAAAGGCATTGGTATTCACGTACGGAATTACACTTGTGCCATCACTTTGAATCTGGGTAATGGAATTTGGAATAAACGGCTTGGTAGTAAATTTTGGCAAATACTTATCCAGCCCAGAGTATTTAGTTGCACCATTTTCAGTATATGGCTCGCCATACCACTCATACAGATGCAAGCCAATTGGGACTTGGCCGCCACTCGATGTGGGCCCTATTTCTGCCTTCAAATTATTCGGTGCAATTTGCACTGCGTTTGTTAATGAGCCGCTACTATTTAAACCAAAAAATAGCCACCAGAATAATCCGTCAGTGTACTGATCATCAATATCCGTGCGTTGGGAGGATTTTTTAGCGCTTACACCTGGGGCCTGTAATGCCCAACCTCGGTAATACTTGGCCATTTTTTGCCAGGAGCCGCACATGGGCCTTAGTATTACATCATAATTTGGCTGCAGCGAATTGCCGGTTACACCCGTGCCATCTGATGGATAATGATCAAAATAGGTATTGGCTGGGCGGTTAAAAACCGTATCGGTGGTTGTATTCATTTTTATAGCACTTACATAAGTCACTTTCATAGGTGCCGAATTACTATCATTTGTACCGACATATAACCCTTTACCATTTTTGATATAACCGACGAATTGAGCACCTCGCCCTGCGTTAGCACGTATAGTTGTGTCAATTTGCGATGCAGCCGACCCTTTAAATAAGGTTCCTTGGTTATTTTGATTGTCGGTAAGGCCATTAGGCGCAACAAAATCGACGAACGTTGAATCCTCTGTTAATCGGCTCATGCCAAGCCCAACTAATTTGGGAAACGCTGCGCAGAGAAAACCTCCTTGGGTGGTAGCGCCGTTAACGCTAAAGCGCCCTTTTAAGCCTGACTGATCGCTGCGTTTTTCCAAGTTCCAGGCCACGGACACACTCGCGCCCGGTGTAAGATTGGAAAGCCCCGTCCAGGTGAATTTGAGCGTACCCGACGGATCAAGCACTACGTTAGGCAGGGACTGGGTGGCATCAATGCTGGTGGCGCCAACCATTCCGTCACAATTAGCGTCGTGATCGTATTGGTTAGAATTACCCATCATTAATTTCCAGCTCCATCCTGCATCGTACATATTATTTGCACCACCGGGGTTCTGTGGATTGCGAATAATATTCGGCTGGCTGTTGTTAGATGCGTACGTAAAAAATTCCTCTCCCAGCGCTTTATGGGTTAAACCAATCGGATTCCCGTAGCGGTTAAATACAGCTATATATTTATTATCGGCGTATACATAAACTGTATTACCAGCAATTGCTGTTTGCTTGTATGCTGCATTTCCATTAATTACAGCTGGAATATCGCTTTTACTCAGCCCCACTTGTGGATTGTTAAAAATTCGCTTATTAAAACTTGACAACCATTTATCAATAGGACTGATTGTTTCGTCGATCTGACAGGATGCGGCGGGAATTATTACCGGCGTGCCTGCGGCCACCTGCGATACTTGATAGACATATTCCACTGGGTCGGTTTCATCCATGCGGATGGATTTGTCGGTATAAGTCAGCACACCATTAACTTTCACCAATGTGTACTGAGAAGTATCGGCACCCACTGTTACCCAGCGAGTACAGCTTGTGGAATAGGTCGCGCTGTTATAAATCGGCGGGCTGGAATCACCGGGGCATAGGGTCTGATTACCTGCTGTAACCCTCTGTACATAATATGATTGAACGGCGCTATCTGATTCTTGGAATCTAATACGTGGATAGCCTTTATTCTCGTCAGGTGACAAAGAAAAGCTGCCTGCCGGGTCAATTGCAGCGATTGATTCACCGCTAAAGAACAAAATTACCGCAGCGAAACAACCGGTGAATTTAAAATTCATAAGCATCCCCTTTATTCGATACCTGAAACCATTACCCTAGCGAATCACTATCTCACTGTTTTGAACGCTACATTTGTTTCGTTAAATTTATATTACACACTAAATAGATTCATATTAAATTTTAGCAACCAATTAAGGACCAATAGCGCCTAGAAAACAACAATGGAGACTGCATAATAGTTGCTGCCCCCACAATATTTACAATCAAGCCTCAACGCTGAACATAGATCTCGGGCTCTCGCTCAAATATCCGTGATGTACTATTTATTCATATCGCATAAATCCATCTTTAAGCTTTGGCATTGACGCCACCTTCCACGCGAAACACCTAGCGATCCTCCCGAAACTTGAATATTAAGGTGCACCACCTGTAACGACATTTAATAATTACTTCATTTTTTTGTCACACAAGCCACAAATTTATCGCCAATTTTTCCAAAAACCTTCACAGCCCTGCCATATCCTGCTGCCCTACTCAATACTGAACAAAATCCATCCGCCATAATGAAGTGTTTCCAAGTTGTTTGCGCGGGCTAGGCTGATTTAACGGCATTAATAAAAGCCATATTATATAGAGGGGATGAATAACCAGCTTGCAATACCCGTATATCCATCTCGTTAAGGTTACTAGCGGTACGGAAGCAATGAATACACATCATTTCAGACTGTCAAAATGAGGGATCTTTTTAACGAGCCTAAAAGTATTAATCACGACGTGGCTGAAATGATGTGTATTCATTGCTGGTGTCCAGGCAGTAATAATGGCCCCAAAAGAGCATCCAACTGCTCAATACCCCTATCTTTTTTTAAAATACAGCCCCAGCTATATAAGTTAGAAAAATCCCAACTCCTCACACTGAAAAATCATTCACCATTAATCCAAACGACACTTCATAACACCACATTTACTTCGATTGAAAACCAATATTGCCTCGCGGCAGTTAAAAAATCATCACCGTAATGAAAACGCAATGATCGGGCGGTATACCATTTAGCTGCAGCATTATTTTCACTATCCTTTCTTAAATATTAATCAGGATGATTCTATGTTAAACACTCTCGGGCTAATCTTTTTCACTTCAATCGCATCCATGCTATTGTCACTGACAGTAGCAGCAGGTGTTATCCAAACCAACGACCCACAGTTTAGCAATTTAGACCCCAATATAGAGCTACAAAATGCCCTCACTTACTGCTCCCAAGGGGGGCATACCTGCGTTATTCCGGCAGCCAAAACTTATAATATTTCAACCGGCTTATTTATCTGGGGCAACGCCAATTTAATTGGTGGCGGGCCTGGGGCGGGGATTTTATTCAACCCCAAGGAAGGCGCTGACGCCCTGTTAAATATTGGAGCGCTTACCCCAAAGCAATATTACGCCGCAATAAGCCATAACATGCCCAGTGATTACACGGCCCTTTGGTGGGACAAGACGACAATGCCGACTCCGGACTGGCCAAATATCACAACTCCGTACACCAGAATGCGTCAATTTAGCGGGAGAATTTGCGGTTTAATATTTACTATAGACCCGTCTTTTACTCGGGAAGAAATTTTAAAACGCAAAAGCACAGAGCTACAGGATCCAACCAAGAAAAATCTCATTTTATATGGGCAGCGCTTAATTTTCTTTTGGCAAGTCGATGGTGCAGAAATTTCCAACAACCATTTTTATCTAAATAATGCCATGTATTCGATGTCTGGCTCTGGAAATGACAACAATAATTTGGATTCCCGCTACAAAGGTCGAATTAGACAGAATATCCGTATTGTCGATAACATCATCGAATCACTCGATTATAAGTGGTCGAGAGTGAATAAAGAGCCGAATGGCAACGAAGGGGTTGATTTAAATATATTTAAAGGTGCTTACATAGCTCGCAATACCATAACGGGTTTTAGCGATGATCCAATTGCATTGCATTCAGTTAAAGATGCCATCGTTGAGCAAAACCACCTAAGCAGTACTGACGGAAGGATTTATGTATCCAGCAGTCGTTGTGTGGCGTTGCTCTATAACGACTTTTACAGAATGCCCTGGGCTCCCTTCAAAGTCGTTTCTACAGGCACAATTACCTTCGCGACGGAACAAAGCGATAGCCCACCGGTTCAAATTATTGTACACGGCAATAGCATCACAAGCCCGCCAAAATCTCGAAACCTTGAAGCCATCATTATGGGGTACGCGGGCCGTGCCGTCACCGTGAGCAACAACACTTTTTACAATGCCATGGCAAAAGATGCCGACAACTGCTCGGTTGACTGTATTAGTGTTGATTCGCAAGGTAAGTCTGTCATAGATCCTGTAAATGTCGCTGTCAAGTTTCAACCTCAAATCAGCAAATGGCCGCTAGACTATTCGCAAGGCTCAGATCACATTTACCGTGCAGATACTGATACGGGAGATTGTTTTAGCAACTCAAGCCTAAATCTTCAAGAGCTCAAATTGCCGCAAAATCTGAAATTTCTTCCTATTGATGGCGATGGATACGGTGTATACGAACCTTATACAAACAAAGACGGTGTTGTTTATGCGCAATACCCGATTAAGTCTGTGTTAGTTGAAAATAACAATTTTGCTCCAGGCGGAATCTACACGGCAAGTAGCATTGCGCTTGGTGCAATAGGAAGTTTCAATTCACTATTGGGGTCGCCAACCAGGATTGACAACTGTGCAACCCTCGAAACGTCTCACCTAGGCAACCACAAATGCAACGCAATAGCGATACAAAGCAATATTGTAAGTACGGTCCCATGGGAAACTTGCCAAGCAATCACCTTTGGAAATATGCCAGCCAACGTCCCCAGTGACACTCGAGGAGAGCCCTGCGCCGGCAAACCAATAGGAGAAAGGCAAAATGCTCTAATCTATGAAGCCGCACATCCTGATTCGGCTTCTTCATGGCAACGAATTTTTTATGAAGAAAATTTTAAGCATAGCTTTGCAAAAAGTGACAACACAAAAGTTGACCCCTACACCATTCCTGGTCGCATCGAAGCGGAAAACTTCCACGCAGCCTCACCTAATACGCCAAGCGGTAACTCTAGCGTCGCCTATAACGCCGCGAGAATGGTTAATCAATACGTAGATATTGCCGATACGCAAGATCTTATAGGCGCCTATGACGTTAAAGCCAATGCTGGTGAATGGCTGAAATATGATATCCAAGCTCTAGAAGATGGCGTTTACAGTCTTACTCTGCGCACCATGGCCCGCACTCCCGGCTCGAAATTGCACGTAACCATCGATGGCATACTCTATGACATCAAAGAGATCGCTGTGCCGAGCATAGGCAATAGTTTTTTTAATGTGGAGGGTGTAAGCGACACCAATAATGTCAAAAACCCCTACAACGATATTCGCCTAGACGCACTAAAGCTAACTCGAGGTGAACACACTGTGCATATATATGTCGAAGGTGGGGCCATAAATATTAACTATTTAAAGTTTGAAATTTTCAGGAACTGTTCTGTTATACATCCATGTATCAGCGCCTCCTCTCTAGAAGACCGCTTATCTGACGGCGACTCCGCATACTCTGCTAAATTTGCTCTGGATGGCCGTACCGACACTCGCTGGTCTAGCCAATATTCGGATCCCCAATGGGTACAGTTAGATCTAGGTACAATCGCACCTATTAATAGCGTCACTCTTATGTGGGAATTGGCATCAGCCAAAGACTACAGTCTTGAAGTCTCTGATGACGGATCTACTTGGAGAACCGTGGCGAGAAGAGCTGGCATGAGCAATGGTGCACGCACGGATGATTTTCCGGCTCTAACGGAGAGCGCCCGCTATGTACGTATGTTGGGAACAGCCCGCACTACACAATGGGGCTACTCTCTTTATGAATTTAAAATAAATAATAATTCCCTCGTCAGTGCATCATCGCTTGAAGATAATTTTGGTGAGAACGACTCTAACTTCGCGGCTAAATTTGCGCGCGATGGCAACCCCCTTACTCGCTGGTCTAGCAAGCCATGGGACCCGCAATGGATACGGGTAGACTTAGGTGCAATTAAGCCTATCAATAGCGTCACTCTTATTTGGGAGTCAGCTTCAGCCAAAGACTACTCTCTGGAAGTCTCTAATGACGGATCGGCCTGGAGAACTGTAGCCACGAGAACCGGCATGAGCATCGGCGCGCGCACGGATGAATTCCCCGCTCTCGCAGAAAACGCTCGCTATGTACGCATGATGGGTACGGCTCGCACTTCGGAGTGGGGATACTCGCTGTTTGAATTTAAAATTAATGGCAATTAATTGCTAACCCGTGCCCTTGGCAGAAATCCAAGGGCAATTTTAAGTCTATTTAAAGGAAAAGAAATCGAACGACAAATTAATTAGAAAAAAGATCGGTCTACCAGCAATCAATTTCAACATATTGATCCGTCTCATTTGCGCATTTAAAGATTTAATAGAATATCCCAATGACCACTATTAGAAGGTCAATCCAAAAAATGCGGCGCGAACCAATCAAGCAGGCACCGGCCTAATTGCACAAGGTTAGATAACACTCAACTTTAATCGAAGTGGCACCTTATAACGCAACATCTCCTGCTGGGCACGATGCAGTATTTTTATGCAAACTGACCGGGTTTCTATACGCCAACATCCCACCCAAGTGTTAGACCAGGCTCTTAGCTCGGTACAAACTTATTTTATTTGTAAGGAAGTTTGAATATACGCATAGAGTGTTTCGCACATAAAAAAGGCGCAGAATCTGCGCCTTTTTTAAATTACTAAAACCCCGGCATAACCACCGGGGCTAAGCACGCTTATTTAGCGCGCTCTTCTTTGAGGTAGTTCATCAACCAGGTCATAGCTGGACGTGGGGTGCCATTATCTTGAATTAAGCCCGTGCCGGTTCTCCAGGTTCTGCCCACCACATACCCCCAAAGGGTAATACCTTTAACCTTGGGGTGGTTCCAGAAAATGGGGAAGTGCATTTTCATGTATTCAAGTTGTTTATTATCGTCAGTGGCTTCTATGTCGTACTCAGAGATGTACAGATCAGGCCCCAGTGCTCCGATACGATCCAACTTATCTTTAATTTCCTGCGCAGACCAAACTTTCGGGTCATACAAGCTATGAGCTTGCATACCTAAACCGTCCACGTAACCGGCCTGAATAGCTGGGGTAATAAGCGCGATGATTTTGTCGGTATCCCAGGTTAAAAAATTGTAATCGTTGTAGATTAATTCGGCATTCGGGCAATGTTTGCGCGCCAGCCTAAATACATCGGTTACCCAGGTTGATCCAAACGCTTTAATTGCATATTGGGCGGGTGCGTGGCCGTCGATGGCTTCGTTCAACACATCAATGGCATAAGTATCGGGATAGCGCGCGCAATAGTCGCGCATCCATTCTTCAATTTCTTCGCGAATTTCAGCGGCGGAAAGGTTACTTACCCAACTAGGCGCCTGGGCGCCCCACACAAAGTTGTGCGCTTTAACGGGGATATTATTTTGGCGAGCAAATTGATAAATGCGGTCGAGGGCCGACCAGTTGTATTGATCGCGGGTACCTTCAACAGAACCCCACTTGCCTTCGTTTTCCGGCGTAATTTGGTTCCAATACTTCATAAAATCTGACCGCACTTGGCCGCCAGTCGTGATGTTGCCGACGAATTTCTTCGCGGCGGCGCCTGAGCTGCTTGAGCTTGAGCTTGAGCTAGAACTGGAGCTGGAACTGGAACTTGAGCTGCTAGAGCTTGAGCTAGTGCGACCACTGGAGCTGCTGCTGGAGGAGCTTGATGAGCTAGAACTGGAGCTAGAGCTGGAGGATGAGCTGCTGGAAGAACTGGAGCTTGAACCGCCGCCGGTGCAACCGGCCACCACCAACGCGCAGGTGACAACCGTGAACTGAATTGCCGAGGTAAACGGCTTTTTAGTGAGTGTAATCATAGTTTACTGACCTAATGAGAGGGACCTACCAATCTATCGGCCCGCCCCACAGAGCAGGTTAATGCGAGCCGATACCCGAGCTGATTTATTGTTTTATGTATACCTTCAAAACCCTGAAGATATTGTCTTACGATAACATCATTATTTTTTTGATTCTGTGACCCAGCACCGGGGCTAAATTGTGTTCTGGTGCACATAACCCTGATCAATATTTCTGATGGTTAAAATGACTTTAAAAAGTTGCAATCCAGTCATTGCAAATTTAACAACCCACACCGTAATAGCGCCAAATAGCTCCACCTATGCAATTGCGCGTTCTTTAAAATGCATCAATTTATCGCTGGATATATTCATAACGATTCAGGCTAGGCGAGGAAATATCCATCGAGAACAAAATGGAGAAACCCACAGCGATTAGCAAATGTGTATTTTACCTGGTGTAAATACACCCAAATGCGTTTACTGAAATACTTCGGCAGGAACTGCTGCCTGGCAGTTTTGGTAAAACACTCTTATGCAGATTAAATTCAGAGGGTAATCACCACTCAAAATGGACTGATTAATTCCAGGCTTTGCTTTTTTTAAAAGTGCCCGCGCACCTCCTTGTAGGTCCAGCGCAGGCTCCATGCCCGCGACAGTTTTGAAAAAAGTCAACATTGGCACTTAATCAGTAGCGCCTTAGACTCAGCCAAAACCAGCACGCTATTAACCTGGTGACAAAATTGAACGTTCTTATCTATTTTGTCTTCGCCTCATTAAACCTGCGCCGACACCTGGATCTGCTATTTTTAGCGAGCCTCGCGGCGCCAATAGCCGCCGTTGCGGCATACATCCGGCATTTATTAACCCGGCACGAAACGCCAGGTTAATAAGAGTCCAGAGCGCGGTTAGCGGCGTGCAGTCGGAACTGATAGCTGCTGTTCTGTTACACATACAACAATTGTTGCATTTAAACCAAAGCCGCGTTGAGTAAACACCAGTATCGACACAATAAAATAGGCAAAAAAGCAGCAGAAATACGCAATCGAGTATGGACTATTTTTTGCTCGGCAGTTTTTAAATTTGATTGTGGAGCAGGTTATGACGGCGCACAGCACTTCCTTGCATACAGCGGCAGACGCATTTGCCTCAACAGCCAACGTCAGCACACTCACACCACCCGACGCCCATTTAGTTGTCGCTTTTGCATCGATGGAAGGCGATATAGTGGATGAACATTTTGGCTCTGCGCAGGGTTTTTACGTCTATGATATTCACCCGGATACCACACGACTATTAGGCTCAATTCAATTCCCCCGCGCCGCCAAAGACGGCAACGAAGATAAATTAAAACCGAAACTCGCCTGGCTAAGCGGCAGCGACCTAGTTTACTGCGCCTCCATCGGCGGCTCTGCCACACGCCAGCTCATCGCCATGGGTATTACCCCATTAAAAGTAAGCGAGGGGCCGGATATTAGTGAGATTATCGAATCCATCCAAGCCCAATTAAATGGCAGCATGGAATTTTGGCTGGCAAATATTTTGAAACAAAAACAAAAATCAGCCGGGGCCGAGCGTTTTACTGCGGATGAAGACTGGGGCTAAATAAATCCTTGCGCAGTAATTAAGAAATTTCGCTTTTTCAAAATCATCCTGCTCCCCTTTTTTAGGGTGTGGGCTTGGGTGCAATGTCAGTAAGTTAAGGCTTTTGAGCCATTTCCCGCGCCTTTTCTTACCCTCACCCCAACCCACCCCAAAGGGAGAGGGGGCTAAAACCAAGCCCTCCAGGTTAGCGCTTACTGTCCCCTCTCCCTTTAGGACGACTGCACGGATACAGGACGCCCCCAAGGACGGGGGAGGTAGAATTTCATCGGGAATGAAATCGAGGCAGAGTCACGCCAGGAGCGGTTATCGAGAGGGCTAGGGTGAGGGGACTGGGCTTAACTTAATGACATTAGGTTGGGGGGTATGGGCGAGCCTATAACAACAGGAAAACCCCATCAAATCTGTAACCCAATGGTATTGCCTGCCACCAACCACTCACCCCATCCATCGCAAATAATGATTTTTACACCAGGTCCAAACCCAAAATTAAATAACCACGTTCAATTACAGCAACGCCAATGGGCTCTTAACCCCACTGGCCCCCTGCCGCAACACATGGGTATAAATCTGCGTGGTGGCCACATCGCTATGCCCCAGCTGCTCCTGCACCGTGCGAATATCCGCCCCACTGGCCAACAAATGGGTGGCAAAACTATGCCGCAAGGTATGGCACCCTACGGGTTTATTAAACTGGCACTGGGTAGCGGCAAAACGCACCGCTTTTTGCAGCCCGCTTTCATCAATATGATGGCGCCGCCACACCTCACCGGCGGCCATAGGGTCGCGGCTCAAACGCGCCGCACCAAACAGATATTGCCACCCCAGCTCCCTTGGCGCGTTAGGATATTTGCGCCCTAATGCATCCGGCAGCCACACACCTGCAAACAGTGGGTTGACCAAATCCTGCTGCAAATACACGCTCATCAATTTAATCTGCTGTTTTAATCCGTCGTGCAGCTGTGGCGCCAAGGTGACCTGCCGGTGTTTGCCACCCTTGCCGTTCCAAATGCGCAAACAGCCGTAATTAAAATCAATATCCTGCACCCGCAAGCGCACCACCTCCATCAACCGCAGCCCGCTGCCATAGGCTAATTGGGCAGGCAATAAAAACCCCTGCGGCATAGCCAACAAAAGCCTGCGAATTTCTTCCTGGGATAAAACCACAGGGAGTTTTTTAGGGCGTTGAGAATTTACAAACTGCAAGTTTAACGACAATGGGCGATTGAGAATTTTACTGTAGAGAAACACCAAAGCATTCAGCGCCAAACGCTGGGTGGCCTGGCTAACATCCCGCTGATTCACCAAATGCGATAAAAACCGCTCTACCTGCTCATCGCCTAAATCCTTCGGATGCTGCTTACCATTAAAGAGAATAAAGGCGCGTATCCAATGGATATACGTCTCAATAGTGCGCTTGGCGTAACGCATCACCCGCATTCTGTGGGCTATATCGGTTAAAAATGGCGACTTACTCATCCTGCGGCTCCTTTTAGCTGTGTGCATATACAGTACTTGTACAATCCGTCTAACACAAGTATAAACACCGAAAGTTTCCGTCTAACAACGGCAGCTCAGGGTGTCCCTAAGGGCGTATTGCGCCTCGCGCATGCTAGCAGGTAAGCATCCACCAACCTCTGTGTGTTAGACGGAAAGGCCTATTCCCCTGTTAGACGGATTCAATCCGCCATAACAAAATGTGTGGGGAGGGAGGGGTTTGATACTTCTGCGCTAGGTGGCTGATTTTGCGGGAGAAAGACCCAAAATGGCGGCTAGACTGGACGTGTTAGACGGAAAGAAAAATCGTGTTAGACGGATCCATTCCGCCTAATAAAACTGTTACGTAGGGCAAGAAATTAAAAGCTACAGCTTCGGCTAAATCCAAAAAGCAAAAGCCATCTCTCTGAGGTTTTAGTCGTTTTGGTTTATCTAGCTCGGAAACGTTGTGCCACTGTGTTTAACGTTCTGAAATATTTCTTGTGCCTGCGGTAGTGCAGAGCATCGCAAGTACTTTTAGTTGTGTGCATAAGGCTACATTTTCGCAAAGTCGTAGCTTGTTGCCTCTGGCATTAAAGCGGTTAAACGCTTACATTGTGGTTTTATTGGTTTGCTTCGGAAGGCTTGGATTTATTGTTGTTTTTTTTTGTTTCTTCCTTTCTGTTTTCTGCAAACTCATCCAATTAAAGCGGTTACGTAACAAGTCGCTCCAGCATCACTCCGGCGCTTTCGCGCCTGCGTTGGACGGCTTTTAAGTCGCAGTTTTGCGGCTCGCTGCGCTCACTGTGCCGCAAAACTACAACTTAAAATCCGCCGCTGAACTCGGCGTTAGCAATCATTATGAAACTAATTCGTGCAACATGTGAAAGCGATTGGGAGCTTGCAAGAAAAATACTTTTGCAAGCTATAGAATTTCTAGATCAAGCTGGTAAATCACTCTGGCAAAAAGATCAGGCTGAAATATCAGCACTTAAAAGAAACTATAAGTTAGAGGAGTTGTACTTTTTCGGGGCGAAGGGTGAAATCTATGGAATGCTTTTCATCCAACATAAAGACTTGGACTTTTGGTCTGAAATTAAAGAAGATAATTCACTCTATATACACAAGCTAGCAGTTTTGCCAAAGTATAAAGGGTTTGGCTACGGATATAGAGCAATTGATTTGGTAAAAGAGCTGGCTGAACTAAATAATAAGAAATATATCAGGCTAGACTGCGATTGTCGGCAAGGATTAATTTCATTCTATGAAAAATATGGCTTTTCACTTGTTTCCAAGTCTGTTTTGGGTAAATATCAAGTTGTAAAATATGAGCTAGAAATTGCTAACAAGTCGTTGCAGCATCAGTCGCTACGCTCCTTGGACGGCTTTTAAGTCGCATTTTTGTGGCTCGCTGCGCTCACTTTATCACAAAAATACAACTTAAAACCCGCCGCTGAACTCGGCGTTAGCAAATACAAGGAAATAAAATTGGAGTACACCTTAGCTAGGAATCAACCCGAAATTATTGGTCAAATTTGCCAAGGTTTTTGTTTAACGCAATACCAATCGAATTACGAAGTTTCTTCTTTTGCGAATGAGGCGTACTTCAAGTTCGCAGAGGTCTGGGTTAGGCTATATTTTGAGCCCTTTATGGTTTTTTGGGGTGAAGGTCACGCGCCGCAAGAGCCGGTGAACTCTGATATAGAAAGCATGCTCGTTTTAGTAAATCTTAATGAAATGAGTGGTGTAGTTGGTTGCGTATTGAAATCTATTGAATATGGCGTAAAACAAAATAACGTTTTTGTTTCACTGTCTTTTGAAGGTGGGAAATGCTTGGTTATTTCACACAATACGGAAGCAGATACAACTAATATCCATTGCTAACAAGGCGCAGCAACACGCCACTTCGTGGCTGGACAGTTTGTAAGTCGCGCTTATGTGGTTTTGCTTCGCAAAAGTATTCCACAACGCGCAACTTACAAACTGCCGTTGTGCTAAACGTTAACCTAATGTAGAAATTGAGCATATGCCTCTATTTGCAAAGCGAAATAAAACATATATAGGTACACTGCAATGTGGCGCAGGCCGAGATGCATATCTTGAGTTTGAACTTGCTGAATCAAATGATTCTGAATCAGAGCTATACGCAAAAGAGCCTATGAAATATTCGCTTAGCGAAGGTGTAGACCCAATAGAAATTAAAAAAGCTGCTCTTCGCGGTGCTCAAATGTTTAATGAAAAATACGGTACAAATTTTAAGTTTAAGAATATTGGCTATATTCCAAATGACTCAACACATTATGATTTGCATGCTCGCGTTGCATATATTGTTCTTCAGCGTATATTTGAAGGCGGAGAGTTTGTAACATCAAGTGCAAATGGTTAACAAGGCGCAGCAACTCGCCGCTGCGCGGCTGGACAGTTTGTAAGTCGCGCTTATGTGGTTTTGCTACGCAAAAGTATTCCACAACGCGCGCCTTACAAACTGCCGTTGTGCTTAACGTTAGGCTGCTAAATAATTGGAGAATGTGCATGCAGAAGGGTATTGCAATTAGTTTAAGGTATCAGCATGATCACATTGAAGATGCCGTTTTAATTTACGCACCTCACGAATGTTTTGTATATTTAGTTGCGGAAGAGCCAGAGCACGAAGGTTCATTTGTAAAACTAGAGTTTTTGCGTGCAAAGTCTGTTAGAAGTGCAAGAACCGAATGTAGTCCAGCAATCGGAATTAATCCAAAAGAATTGGGTTCAAGTTATATTGTTGAGTTAACGGAATCACAATGGCCACTAGAGGCTCATAAATCGTATTCATACGCAAGTACAAAATATGAATCCAATATGCGCCATTTCGTTGTTGCTAACCATGATATTTTCCATGAAATTCTTGCGGAATCATTTACTGAAAAATTAGTTTTACTTGGCGAGCCTGAGCATGACATCATCAAACGTCATTTTTCACTGTAAAGCCTAACAAATCGTTGCAGCACCACTCCGGCACTTCGTGCCTCCGTTGGACAGTTTTTAAGTCGCGGTTTTATGGTTTTGCTGCGCAAAAGTATTCCATAAAACCACAACTTAAAAACTGCCGCTGAACTCGACGTTAGGTTCTGCTCGGTTTGGGTTTTTCGGTACACCGTTTTTAAAGAAATCCCGGTAGTTTTAAAGTGTGTTGAGCCTGTGCTAGGCTGCAAAAAAAATACATGCCCATAAATCAAGCTAGCGAGTTCGTGCTGGCGTATTTTAGGGGCCAAATTAATTTGTTGTGTTTAAGCGCGGTTATGGCAGCGTCGGGCATCGCGCTTAAACCTAACCATGCATTCTTGGCGAAGCGCTACGCGCTCGCCAAAATGCGGCGTTAGGTTCCGCTCAGTTTGGGTTTTTCGGTACAACGTTTTTAACAAAATTTCGGTAGTTTTAAAGTGCGTTTGGCCTGTGCTAGGCTGCACACAATACATGCCCCATAAATCAAACTAGCGGGTTCGTGCTGGCTCAATTTAGGGGCCAAATTAATTCGTTGGGTTTGGGTGCGGTTCTGCTGCTTCAGGCATCGCGCTTAAACCTAACCATTAGCATCAGCAGAAAACTTTCACTCCGTATTTTTTGCGCATTCGCTACGCTCATTTTGCGCACAAAAAATACTACGCAAAAATTTCTGCTGTGCTTGGCGTTAGCTAGGGAAAAGAAAAATGAAGACATTCCTTCTGTTTTTTTTAGCATTTTCCCTTTCGGCGTGCGATTCTGGTACAGAGTGGCGAGACGGGAAGTACGAACTTATCTGGATCGATACCTCAGGGCTTTCGTTAAGTTTAAATGTTGGTGAGGGTGGTTTTGTAGAGCGTGTACCGCCCAATGTCGTAGCTGTTGGTAGTAATAGCCAATACATCGTTGTTAAACAATCCAATAGGGAATCTAAAAAAATCACATATTTCTATCTGGATAAAAGCAAAGACAACATATATAAAAGTTACAATGAAAGCACTAGGGGCCCGCTTAGTGAAGTCGAATTCATTGAGTTAAGCAGAAAGTTAGGGCTACCAAAAATCACAAAGGAATTTCATTATTAGTGCCAGTTTATATGTAGCTAACAAGTCGTTCCAGCACCACTCCGGCGCTACGCGCCTCCGTTGGACGGCTTTTAAGTCGCAGTTTTGCGGCTCGCTGCGCTCACTGTGCCGCAAAACTACACCTTAAAATCCGCCGCTGAACTCGGCGTTAGGTTCCGCTCAGTTTGGTTTTTCGGTACAACGTTTTTAATTAAATTTCGGTAGTTTTAAAGTGGGTTTGGCCTGTGCTAGGCTGCACACAATACATACCCCTTAAATCAGCTAGCAATATCGTGCGAGTTCACTTTAGGGGCCAAATTAATTAGTTGGGTTTTGGTGTGGTTCTGGCTGCATCGGGCATCGCGCTTAAACCTAACCATTTGCACCAGCAGAAAACTTTCACTCCGCATTTTTTGTGCATTCGCTACGCTCATTTTACGCACAAAAAATACTACGCAAAAGTTTCTGCTGTGCTTGGCGTTAGCCGCCCTAGAGAGATAGCGATGAATATTAGACCAGCCACCCTATCCGATGCTCGGCAAATAGCCGAAGTACACGTATCGTCATGGCAGTATGCATATCGTGGCTTGGTACCCGACTCATATCTGGATCGCCTCTCTGTAGATAAGCGTGAAACAGCATGGCAACGATCAATTTCTGATGGCGCTCCAGAACTATGGGTAGCAGAGCAAAACTCAAAAATCCTGGGCTGGGTAGCATTCGGACCATCTCGGGATGACGATGCTTCTCCTTCAGTCGGTGAAATAGAAGCCATTTATATTCTGCCGGATTATTGGAGGCAGGGCGTTGGGCGAGAACTCTGGCTGGTAGCACAGAATCGGCTCATAGCCCGCAATTTCTCTACTGTTACCTTGTGGGTACTGACAGATAATGAACGAGCAATTCAGTTTTATCTCACCATTGGGTTTTCACTGGACCACCATGCATCAAGGGCGAGTGAGCGCGATGGAAAAGTCCTGACAGAGGCTCGTTATGAATCTGCACTTGGCTAACAAGTCGTTGTAGGGCGCGCACTTTGTGCGCTGGGACGCCGTGATACGGCGCCCCTAAACTCGACGTTAGGTTCTGCTCGGTTTGGGTTTTTCGGTACACCGTTTTTAACGAAATCCCGGTAGTTTTAAAGTGTGTTGGGCCTGTGCTAGGCTGCAAAAAATACATGCCCCATAAATCCAGCTAGCGAGTGTGTGCTGGCGCATTTTAGGGGTCAAATTAATCGGTAGGTTTAAGTGCAGTTGTGGCAGCATCGGGCATTGCGCTCAAACCTAACCAAACGTTCTTGCCGATCGCTACGCTCCGGCAAAACTTGGCGTTATGCATCTTGGAGAGATACGTGCTCGTAGAAATCGGACTTTTTCTCGGAGATCAGCTTCTTGAGCGAGGGGTTATCCGAATCACGGATCACGAAGGCATAGATGAAAGCGAGGTTGTTTCGATCTCCCATTGTTTGGTAAACGGCGTCGCAAAAGTCGAACTCTGTGTGTTTGATGGTGGCGTTCAGAAAATTAAGTCAAATCTTGAAATGCCAGTTCATGAGTCCGGAGATTGGGAGTCAATTGAACTGGCTGAATACACGTTAGCATTTAAGTGCCGCCTAAATGCATAACAAGGCCAAGCAGCATCGCGCACTTCGTGCGCTGGACCTCGCTACGCTCGGCCGCTGTTGGCGGCGTTATGTAATCTATGACCGTAGTATATGACCTAAAGAGAGAAGCCTTTGAATGGTTGAAAGATATAAATTCCACTATTGAAGAAGAGTGTCCCGAATATTTTTTAGTAAATCCTGCTATCGCTTCTAGTGCCTGGTGGGAGTCATATGACAAAAATCAAATTTTGAAAGTAATTCGTAGTGGAAAAATTACCTTTTTAGGAGAGAGAGCTGATTGGTCAAATCATATAGCCTATATCGTGGAAATTTGTTGCAATGGTGAGTTAGTCGAATACGAAATCTGTGAAAACTGGGAATTTAATTGTTTAACTATTGGTCACGTATTGGAAGTTGAAGAATTTTCAATTAAATTTGCAGGTCGTTACGGTCCATATATATTTAAGTTCATAAAACGGGTAGAAATCAAAGGTACATAACAAAGCGGTCAAACATCGTTCCGCTTCGCTCCACTGGACAGAATTTAAGTAGCCTTTTTGTGGTTTTACTTCGTAAAATATTTCCACAAAAAAGCTACTTAAATTCTGCCGTTTACCGCAACGTTAGGGCTTACTGTGCGCGTAGTTTGTGAAGAGCCGTGGTCGTGGATGCTATTCAATGACGGCAACCTATATTACTTTTCAGTTGCATGCGGCTCTGTCGGCATATTTACGCGAGACATCGAATTGTCACGGCTTGAATTGGAGGAGTTCTCCACAAACGGGGCGCCATTCCTAGCAAGTTTGGCTCGTACCATTCGAAACAACCCGGCTACATTCTACTCGCGCAACATCCCTTTCTTTGAAAGTTGGCCCGGGGTGAAAGAGGCGACGCAAACGTGGAGGGCAACCCGTGCAAATATGCCCTAACAAGTCAGTCAACCGGACACCCAAACTGCTGCGCAGTTTGGGCCCCCTCCGCTGGCGCTCCGGTGCCGGTTACCTTCAACGTTATGGAGGCAGAAACTGAAAGCGATCACTTTGCTTATGGCCTTTTTTGGATTGTTTGCACAACTGTTTGTTGGGCAATTCATACCGGGCGTAATGGTGGCATCAATATTTTCCATGCTTTCTGTGGTTGCATCAGAAATCGGTCTTAATAAAGAAAGTAAGTTCGCTTCATTTAGTGGCTTCTTTCTAGCCATATTGGTCGTGCTTGCTTGTCTCTACGACGCGTATGCATATTTTTCTGTGCAGCATGCCGCTGGGAATTCTTACGGTGGCTGGTATTGGTCTGCGGTATTAGTTACATGTTTAGTTACATATCAATTAAAAGTGCAAAAAAGCATAAGCCATAACAAAGCGTAGCAACTCGCGCACTTCGTGCGCTGGACAGTTTGTAAGTCGCAGTTTTGTGGTTTTGCTGCGCAAAAGTAACCCACAAAACTACAACTTACAAACTGCCGTTGTACGCGGCGTTAGACATTAAGAGATCGGAGTAAAAAAATGGAATTAAATGACCGCTTTAAAAACACACAAAAAGTTTACGGTGAGCTTACCGGCTCGCTTCTTGAAAGTGTTCCAGCTACAGATGACTTTTGTGCTGCAGCAATAAAGATTCACTTAATCTTTGAGCGGTTGCTTTTAAAAATTATCGAAGACATCGCTGAGAATCCGGAGCATTTACATAAAGCAAAACTATCATTCGCACAGTTAATAAGTATTGCACAACTACTACTATCTAAACCTGATAAAGAATTATTCGCACTTATGTCTCAGTTAAATAAAATTAGAAATAAGTTGGCTCACGTGATAGATGAGTCAGAAGCGAAGGGGTTGGCGAAGGATTTGGTGGCAAAGTGTAGGGTAATTGATGATTCGAACAGCGAAACGCCCGCCTCACTTGTCGAACTGCTCGTATGTAGTTCTCTAATGATGTTGGGCAGGTTAGAAAGTCATGCAGTTCATGATTTGTTATGGAAAGATAAAAGCCTAACAAACAGTTATAGCCGACAAGCGGCTAAACATGAGCGTTAGGCAAATATGCATACAGAAATAGAAGCAAAAGAAAAAGTATTGGAGTTAGTCAACTCTGGGCGTGAAAAAGACGAAGATAATGAGTTTGTCATTATTTCAGGCACTACATTGTCTGAAAATAAAGACTATTGGATTATTCGTGCAAATAGCCGCGCTTACGTTGAGGGTGGTGATCAATCAATGTGTTACGTTGGTGTTAATGCGTATTTGGTTAATACTGAATCTGGTGAAATTGAAATTGTGGGTAGTGCAACTTCAGTAGAATCATTTTTACAGCAAAAATATGATCTTCGGGCGGCTAACGGAAAGCATTATGTCTTAATATGTTGTCACGACCATAATGAAAAAGAAACCGTTATAAAAATACACAGACTCTTTAATTGTTCTCCAAAAAAGGCAAAGTATTTACTTTCTGAAAGAAAGCATTGGTTAACTGGTCAGAAAATACATCTATTGTCTGCACAAAAATTACTAAGAGAAAAAGGCATCGAAACAGAAATAGCGCTTTTAGGAACTACGGAATCTGCTATTGCAATAGATTCCGAGTTTTTTTGGTGGGAGCGTCTAGAGAAAATTATTGCCAATGAACTGGCTGCCTAACAAAGCAATCAAACGGATGGTTTTTAAGTTGCACTTTTGCCATTCCGCTTCGCTCCATTTTATGGCAAAAGTGCAACTTAAAAACCACCGTTTATCGCGGCGTTAGCATCCATCATGAAGAGAATTTGGAATTGGTTTATATATCTATTTATATTGGCTGGCTTCCCGCTTCTGGCTTGGGCGGGCTATTATCTAAGCGCTGATACATATAATTTTTGGAAAAATGGTATAGAAAAACAAGCTTTGGTCTTAGAGCTTGACCGCACCAGCTCTAGCGGAAAGGGCGGAACAACATATTATTACAAATTGGAAATTGACTCGCTTCAATTGGTAGAAGGTTTTCGGGTAAGACTTCCTATCGGTAAATACGTATCAGTTCTGACCTTACCAAATGATCCTAGCAAAGTTACGCCAGGTACGAAAAGTAGTGGCTTGTATGAAATTTACAAGTACGAAATGGGTAGTGATCTCATGGCAGTTCTTAGCCTTGGAATGTTTGTATTCATGGCAATATCTGGGCCTTCTACGTTTGTAACTCTTCTCAAGAGTAGAGACAAGTTTATAAATCAGTAAAATGCTAACAAAGTGCTCCATTTGACGCAGCGGTCTACGTTCCTTTTTGTTCATTCGCTTCGCTCATTGTTGTACAAAAATCCACTACAACCGCTGCGCAAATGAGCACGGCGTTAGGTTCCGCTCAGTTTGGGTTTTTCGGTACAACGTTTTTAATAAAATTTCGGCAGTTTTAAAGTGGGTTTGGCCTGTGCTAGGCTGCACACAATACATGCTCCATAAATCCAGCTGGCAATATCGCGCTAGTTCACTTTGGGGGCCAAATTAATTCGTTGGGTTTGGGGGCGGCTCTGCCTGCATCGGGCATCGCGCTTAAACCTAACCATTTGCAC